>NZ_CP092183.1:7500-2967500 GCF_023499255.1 Couchioplanes caeruleus | reverse complement strand
TCGTAGGCCAGCTCCCGCTGGCCCAGGCGGGCCTGGGGGCGCTCGGCGGTGGCCTTCTCCAGCTCCTCGATCTCCTCGCGGGACTTGAAGCTGAAGTAGCGCAGGTAGGTGGAGACGTCGCGGTCGTCGGCGTTGACCCAGAACTGGTAGAACGCGTACGGCGAAGTCATGGTGGGATCGAGCCACGTGGCACCGCCGGCGGTCTTGCCGAACTTCGTGCCGTCGGCCTTGAGGACAAGCGGTGTCGTGAAGGCGTGCACGGGACCACCGCCGCGCCGACGCACGAAGTCGACACCGGCCGTGATGTTGCCCCACTGGTCGGAGCCGCCGAACTGCAGTGTGCAGGCGTGGCGCTGGTGCAGCTCGTAGAAGTCGTTGGCCTGCAGCAACTGGTAGCTGAACTCGGTGAAGCTGATGCCGCTCTCGAGACGGTTGCGCACGACGTCGCGGGCGAGCATCTTGTTGACCGGGAAGTGCTTGCCGACGTCCCGGAGAAAGTCGATCACCGACAGCTCGCCTGTCCAGTCGAGGTTGTTCACGAGCGTCGCGGCATTGGTGCCCTCGTAGTCGACGAACGGCGCGAGCTGGTCGCGGATGCGCAGGACCCAGCCCGCCGTCACCTCGCGGGGGTTGAGCTGCCGCTCGGACGACCTGCCGCCCGGATCGCCGATCTGACCGGTGGCGCCGCCGACGAGCAGCAACGGCTTGTGGCCGGCGAGCTGGAGGCGGCGGGCGGTGACGACCTGCATGAGGTTGCCGACGTGCAAGGACGGCGCGGTCGGGTCGAAGCCCACGTAGAACGTGATCGAGCCGCCGTCGAGATGCTTTCGCAGCTCATCGGGGTCGGTCGAGTCCTGGATCAGTCCGCGCCACTGCATGTCGTCAACGAGAGTCACGCACCGATTGTCCTGCATACCGGGGGGCGGGACACACCGGGATTCCGACGATCTGCTTACGGTCCGTCTCCCGGGCCCGCTTCGGGGTGCTTTCGTCGTACGCAGGTGCCAGGCTTGCCTCATGAGTCGCCTGGGATCCGCCGAGCCGCCCGTCGAGCTGTCCAAGAAGAAGGCCGCCGCCAAGCTGGAAGAAGCCCAGCAGCGGCTGCTCAGGCTACGTCTGCTCCTGGGCGGTCAGATCGGCGAGAAGAAGATCGGTCCGCCGCTGTGCGTGGTCTTCGAGGGCTGGGACGCATCGGGCAAGGGCGGCGCGATCAAGCGGCTGGTCAGCCCGCTCGACCCCCGCCACGTGCGGGTCTCCCAGTTCGCCGCGCCCACGTATGACGAGAAGAGGCATCACTTCCTGTGGCGCTTCTGGCCCAAGCTGCCGGGCTGGGGCGGCATGGCGGTCTTCGACCGGTCCTGGTACGGCCGGGTGCTGGTCGAGCGGGTGGAGGAGTTCGCGACCAAGGAACAGTGGCGCCGGGCGTACGACGAGATCGTGGAATTCGAACGCACCCTCACGGCCGAGGGAATGGTCATGGTCAAGTTCTGGATGCACGTGTCGGCGGAGGAGCAGCTACGGCGTTTCGAGAGCCGCGCCAACGACCCGCTGCGGACCTGGAAGCTGACCGAGGAGGACTGGCGCAACCGCGAGAAGCGGCCGGCGTACGAGGCAGCGGTCGAGGAGATGCTCAAGCGGACGAGCCATGAGTGGGCGCCGTGGCATGTGGTCCCCGGCGACAGCAAGCACTATGCGCGGCTCGCCGTGGTGGAGACGGTGTGCGAATCGATCGAGTCGGAGCTGAAGCGGCAGGGCTGGGATCTGGACGCGCCGACCGAGACGGATTCCGGCATGCAGACCGCCAACAAGTAGGTCGCTGCGGGGTCAGCGTGAGTTCGAGTCGGCGCTCGGGACGTACGGCGGGAGGTTGAGGGCTTTGCGGATCTGCTGCTGGACCTCATCCGGGCCGGGGCGGGCGTCGATGCCGTGCACGACCTCCTTGCGGCCGAAGAGTTCGAGCACAGGACGGGTCTTCTCGTGATAGTCGCGCAGCCGTGCCGTCAGCGCCTCCGGGGTGTCGTCAGCGCGGACGACAAGCTCGGTGCCGCAGATCTCGCAGCGGCCCTCGACCTCCGGACGATCCGCGATCAGGTTGTAGTCCATGCCGCAATTGGGGCAGAGCCGACGCGCGAGCACACGCCGGCGAACCTCGTCGTCGGGGAGCTCGAGGTGGATGACGCCGTCGATGTCGAAGCTCTCCATGAAGAACTCCGCCTGGCGGCCGTTGCGGGGGAAGCCGTCGATGATGAAGCCGAAGTTCCAGTCGTGGTCGTCGAGGCGGTTGCGGACGACGGATTCGACCAGGTCGTCGCTGATCAGTTCACCGGCGTTCATGGCGCGGCGGACCTGAGCGCCCAGCTTGGTGTGGTGCTGCACGTGCCAGCGGAAGATGTCGCCGACGCTGATGTGGACGAGGTCGAGGTCGCCGGCGAGCAGCTGGCTCTGCGTACCCTTGCCGCTGCCCTGCACGCCCATGATCACGTACTTGCGCATGGTGTCGTCCTCTCTCAGGTCGCCGCGCCGAGGCGCAGCGGACCCGGCGCCTTGCGTCCGTCGAGCCCTGTGGGGTCGATGCTCCACCCTTCGGCAACGCGCAGCACGTCGTGTTCGGAGACGAGCACCGTCGAGGCATCGCCGCCGCTGGTGCTGGCCCCGTCGCCCTCGTCGAGGAGCTGCGTCAACTCATCGTCGAGCGAGGCGAGCATCGACTCGTCCAGGGGCTGCTCCGGGTCGCCGTCGTCGCCATCGTCGATCCGGTACGTCGCCGGCAGACCGGTGGCCAGCTCGATTTCGTCCGGATCGCCGTACCAGGAGGTGACGTCGCCTGTCTGGCCCACGTACCCGAAGGCGCGGATCAGGGTGCCGTCGGTGGCCCGTTGCCAGCGGTGGGTTTCGGTCACCCGGTGGGTCGCGAACAGCTGGACCTCGGTCTGGAGGTGCTTCGACAGGTCGGTCAGGTCGAGGGCTGTGTCCGGGCGCAGGAGGAAGCGGCCTACGACGAGGACCCATGTGGACCCGTCAGCACCGGGGAGGGGCGGGGTCACGGCCACCCGGTCGTCTGTCAGGTGCGCGAGGTCTATGCCGTCTCGCCAGGGGACGTCGCCCAGGTCGCGCAGGCCGAGTGCGGCGAGGACCTCGGCCGGGTCACCGTCACGTACGGCCAGCCAGGCCTGCTTGCCGCCGAAACCCACCATGACGTCCTTGTCCATATCCACCACGGTAGTGGCCAACCTTTCCGCGGTGCGGGTTATGCCCCGTTGGGTCGGGGGTGAGTGACTGACGGATCTGTGCGGGAGGAGGTGCGGGTATGCCTTGATCGAGTTGCCGCCGGGGGTCGCGTGAACTGTCCCGTGCTCCGCGCGAGACGTCGCGCGGAACGCGAGGCGGATGTGGAGCCGTGAGCAGGAGGCGGCGGGAGCGCGGGCGCACGGGCGCACGGGCGGATGTGCAGCCGTGACCGTGAGGCAGCGAGCGGGCGCGAGAGCGCGCGGCCGCGAGAGCGCGCGGCCGCGAGAGCGCGCGGCCGCGAGAGCGCGGCGCCGCGAGAGCGCGGGGTTATGCCCAGCCGTAGTCGCGGCGGAGGGCGTCCGCCACCTGGTCGAAGCGGCCGCGGTCGAGGACTGCCCCTTCGCGGCGGATGCCGTCCTCGTCGACCTCCAGGATGCGGTCGAGGCGGATCCAGCTGGGGCGGGACTCGCGGTCCCAGGCGCCGGGGCCGAGGGCCAGCCAGTTGCGTTGGCCGTCGCGTTCGCTCTGGCTGGAGAGCATCAGGCCGAGGAGGGTACGGCCGTCGCGGCCCACGACGAGGACGGGGCGGTCCTTGCCCTGGTTCGGGTCGTCCTCGTACTTGACCCAGGTCCAGACGACTTCGCCCGGGTCGGCGTCGCCGTCGAGGTTGGGGGTGTACTCGAGGTGGCGGCCTCGTTTGGCGGTGGGGACGTGGCGTGAAGAGGAGTGGGTTGTGCCCTGGGACCCGACGCCTTCACGGCCGGTGCTGCGCTGGGTGGTTCCGCCGGCGGAGGTGCGGCCGCTAGAGGTGCTGCGCTGGGCGGTTCCGCCGGTCGAGGTGCCGCGGGAGGCGGTGCCGGTGGAGGCGGTGCCGGTGGAGGCGGTGCCTTGCCGCGTGCGGGTGCGGCCGCCGGCGATACGACGGAGCGCGTCGGTGATGCCGTTGAGGAGTCTGCTCACGACCGGCACTGTATCCCCGCGCGGGGCGCGGGCCGCGATGAGACGGGCGCGCAGGGCCGCGCCGCGATGCCCGGGGCGGGCGACGGAGGAACAGCTCGCGGACAGGAGACGGACGCGGGACGAGGACAGGCGCAGGACAAGGACAGGCGCAAGACGAAGGGAGACGCGGAACGGCGACAGGCGCAGGACGAAGAGAGGCCCAGGACAAGAGGCGCAAGACGAAAAGAGACGCACGGGACGAAGAGACGCACGGGACGAAGAGGAGAACGCCAGAGGAGACAGGGCGGGGACTACGAGAAGCACGCGAGACGAGAAGCCGGCGGGACAACGACGGGCATGCACGGTCGTGACCAGTACGGGCGGCGGCGTCAGCAGGGCGTCGCGATGTCAGTTCACGGGGCGGTAGGCGATCTCTGGCAGCAGCAGGCCTGCCCATGACGGCTTCCACTCCTCCGCTCGGCCGTCGATCTCCGCCTTCAGGTGACTTCGCCACGGGCCTGAGCGTCCGTTGTCGTCCCACCATGACGGCCAGGAGTCGTAGATGCGTTCCACCGTCACCTCGTTCGCCGTTGTTTCGACCCGGAGGAAGAGCCAGCTTCCGTACGCGTCATCGGCTTCTGCCTGTCGGAGGCCGCGGATGAGGGTGCTGAGGTCTCGGAAGGTTCCCAGGCTGCCCTGGCCGGGGTTGTCGGCCGGTGGGTGGGTGCCGTGGCGGGCCGACACCGTGGTGCTGTCGGCGTACGCGAGGAGGGAGCAGCGGCCGTCGCCGGCCGGGGCGTGGGTTCTCAGCCAGGTCGCCAGCGCGCCGAGTTCGCCCGTGGGGACCGGTGCCGGGCGGTGGCGTTCGGGTTCGGTGTGCATGGCCGACCAGATGAGGCGGTCGTGTTCCGTTTCGCTGAGCTTGCGGACGGTGCGGCGGGGTGGGCGGGTTCCTTCCGCGCTGACCGGGGGTGTGGTGCCGGGGAGGATTCCTGCTCGCCGGGCGACTGTGTGGCCGGCGTACGCGTCGAAGGTGGGTAGGTCGTCGAGCAGGGCCTGCAGGGACTCGGCGTCGAAGCTGTGGAGCAGGCGGTCCGCCGCCGTGGCTGCTCGGGCGCGTTCGGCGGGGGTGTCGGCCGGGTGGTTGCCCCAGTCGAAGACGATGCCGATGAGTTCGGTGCGGGCCGCCTCGTCGGTCAGGACCGGGGCCGCGGTCGCGGTGAGGCCGTCGTTGACGCCTTCCGGGTACGCGGCCCGGCTCCAGTGGCCGTCGTCGTACCAGAGGGCGTAGCCGAGCTGGTCCTGACCGGCGTGCCGGACCAGCTCCGCCCAGGGGAGCCAGGCGGGCGCGTCCGCGAGCAGGTCGATCGGGGGTTCCTCGTGGATGGTGTCGCTGTATTCGTGGTCGTAGCCGTAGAGGACCGCGCGGCCCGCCTCGATCAGGGTGAGGTGGGACCAGTTGCCGCCGCCGTCGTCGTGGTGGGCTCCCGTTTCGTCCACCGTCCACGTGTCGTCGAAGCCGATGGCGGTGAGCGCGGCGGCCAGCGTGGCCCAGCGGTGCCACATCGGGCCGGGGGCGGGCAGGTCTGCGGTGACGGTCACCCGAGCAGGTTATTGGTCCTTGAGCTCGGCGATGAACGCCTGCCACGTGTCGCGGGGGAAGATCAGGACCGGGCCGGCCGGGTCCTTGCTGTCGCGGACCGCCACGATGCCGGGCAGGTTGTCCGCGACCTCCACGCAGTCGCCGCCGTTGCTGCCGCTGCGGGTGCTCTTGTGCCACCGGGCACCGGTCAGGTCAGCCATCGCTCTCCTTGATGATCATGCCGATGAGGTCGTCGGAATCCCGCTGGTCGAGTGCCGCCCGGTCGAGCTCCTGCCAGATGCCGCTGTAAGTCTCCACTTCGCCGGGCTTGTCGAGGTAGAGGGCACCGGTCAGATTCTCGCTGTAGATGGTCGTCGGTTCGGGGGCTGCCGTACCGACCGTCGGGAAGTCGAGGATGGTGAACGAACCGGCACTGGACGCGCTGTGCGGGCCGGCCGAGAACGGCAGGACACGCACGCTCACGCCGGGGCGCTGGGAGATGTTGACCAGGTGCGCCAGTTGCTTCTGCATGCCGAGCGTGTCGGCGATCGTCCGGCGCAGGACGCCCTCGTCGATGATCACATCGAGAACCGGGGGCCGCGGGCTGTGCCGGCGCAGCAGTTCCTGGCGTTCCAGGCGTACGGTCACCGCGTTTTGGACGCCCGCCTCGTCGAGGTCGGTGCGTTTGCGGAAGACCCATTCGGCGTACTCGCGGTTCTGCAGCAGGCCCGGGACCACGCTGGGCGCGTAGTGCCGCAGCCGCTGCGCCGCGGTCTCCATGCCGACGTACAGCTCGAACCAGGCGGGGACGACGTCGCCGTACGCGTGCCACCAGCCCTTGGACTTGGACTCGCGGGCCAGCCCCACCAGCACCTCGGTGATCTGGGCGTCGGCGCCGTACACCGAGCACATCGCGAGGACGTCGTGTTTGCGCAGCGACACTTCGCCGTTCTCGATGCGGTACATCCGCGCGCGGGAGAACTCGAGCTCCTCGGCGGCCGCCATGAGCGAGATGCCGGCCCGCTCGCGCAGCTGGCGCACGAGCCGCCCCACCTGCCTGCGCGGGACGGTGGAGCCCGTCTCGGTGGTCACGACCAGCGCCTCCAGCTGTCGGGAACATTGCAGTTGTGCCGAACGAGACAGTGAGATGCGTGAATCCGAGATTCTCGCTCCCAGCCATTGATGCCTGAGATTAGGTCAAGCACGCTCCTCTGTGTAGCCCCTTCATCGCCGAAAGTGATGGGAAGCGGGGCTGGAGAGGACGCGTGATGGCGGAGACCCCGCTTGCGGACGATCGGACGCCGATGGCACCGGCGCATCTGCGGGTACGGCGCAGCTTCTGGCGTACCCGATGCTCGTGCGGGTTGAGCTGGCCCTGCCCCGACCGGGAGTGGGACGAGCGGCCGATCCCCGACGGCGACGCCGTCCCCGCACGAGTGGCGGCCCGGGCGCCGGCCGCGCGGGGCGGCCGCTGATGCTCGTTCCGCGGACCGACCATCTGCCGGCCCGCCCGTCCTGGGACTGCCTGGTGTGTGAGCGCTCGTGGCCGTGCGCGAACGCCAAGGAGGACCTCGCGGCGCAGTACCGCCATTTCCCGTCCGGCCTGGCCATCTACATGGCCTCGACGATGTACGACGCGGTGCACGACCTCACCGCGCTGGGCGAATCCGCCCCGGCCGACCTCTACGAACGATTCCTGGAATGGGTGGGATGAGCGACGGTCAGCGCAGCGTCATCGCCATGCCCAGCGAGTGCGGCGCGGTCTCGGTGAAGCCGTGGCGGGCGTACAGGCCGCGGCCGGGCGGGTCCGCGAGCAGGTTCACGAACGCGCCGGGCGGGGCCTGGCGCCGGATCCGGTCCAGCAGCACCGTCAGGATCGCGTCGCCGAGGCCGCGGCGCTGGTGGGCCGGGAGCACCGCCATGTCGACGATGTGGAAGTACCAGCCGCCGTCGCCGAGGACCCGGCCCATGCCGGCGGCGAGGCCGGTCGGCTCGTGCAGGACGTGGCAGGCGGACCAGCTGCCGGGCAGGGCGGCGACCGCCTGGGCGCGGGACGGTGGCGTGAGGCCCGCCGCGCGGCGCAGTGCCAGGTACTCGTCGACGGGCGGCGGCCCGTCCAGCAGCCGGTAACCCTGCGGCAGGTCCGCCACGTCAGCTCCTCGGTGAGATCAGCCCTGTCTCGTACGCGAGTATGACGAGTTGCGCCCGATCGCGCGCCCGCAGTTTGCTCAGCAGCCGCCCGATGTGGGTCTTCACGGTGCCGGGGCTGATGTGCAGCTCGGCCGCGAGCTCGGCGTTGGAGCGGCCACGGGCGATGAGGGCGAGCACCTCCCGCTCACGTTCGGTGAGGCAAGCCGGCAGCGCGCCGAGGGCCGCGGAGGGTGGGCGTGCGACGAACTCGGCGATGAGGCGGCGGGTGATGCCCGGTGACAGCAGCGCCTCCCCCGACGCCACGGTCCGGATCGCGCTGAGCAGGTCGGCGGCGCTGGTGTCCTTCACCAGGAAGCCGCTCGCCCCGGCGCGCAGCGCGGCGTACACGTACTCGTCGAGGTCGAACGTCGTCAGCATGAGCACGCGGACGCCCGTGGTGGCCGGGTCGCGGCAGATGCGGCGGGTCGCCTCGATGCCGTCGGTCTTCGGCATGCGGACATCCATGAGCACCACGTCGGGGCGCTCGCGACGGCACAGGTCGACGGCGCCGGCGCCGGTCGCCGCCTCGCCCGCGACGGCGAAGCCGGGACTGTTCTCGATCAGCAGCCGGAAGCTGTCGCGCAGCAGGGCGTGGTCGTCGGCCAGGGCGACGCGGATCACGCTCACGGGTACGGGATTCTCGCCTCGACCGCGAAGCCGCCGCCGGGGCGGGTACCGGCGACCGTGCTGCCGCCGTACAGCTGGACCCGCTCGCGGATGCCCGCCAGGCCGAGCCCGCCGCCGGAGGGCGTGCCGCCGCGCCCGTCGTCGGTGACGGCCACGCGCAGCTCACCGTCCCCCGCCTCGACCACGACCTCGCCGTGCGTGGCGCCGGAGTGCCGGAGCACGTTCGTCAGCGCCTCCTGCACGACGCGGTGCACCGTCAGGCCCAGCGCCGGCGGCAGCTCGCCCACCCCGTGGACGCGCAGGCCCAGTTCGAGGCCGGTGGACCTGGCAGCCGCGACGAGGCGCGGCACATCGGCCAGTCCGGGCGCCGGCGTGAGCTCCGTGGGTGCGTCGGCGGGCGTCCGCAACGCGCCGATGGAGCGCCGGATGTCGGCCATGGCCGTGCGGCTGGTCCGTTCGATGACCGTGAGCGCCTCCCGTACCTCCTCCGGCCGTGAGCCGGCGAGGTGGTTGGCGACCGTGGCCTTGACCGAGATGAGGCTCATGCTGTGGCCGATGATGTCGTGCAGCTCGCGCGCGATGCGCAGCCGCTCGTCGAGAACGGCCGCGTGGGCGAGCTCGGCGGCGATGCCCCGGCGCCACCGCACCAGCACGCCGGCCGTCCAGCACGCCACGAGCACGATGAGGGCGGCGGCGAGCTCGCCGGGGAACCACAGCGGGACCTCCGCCGTGGCGACCGCCGGCAGCTGCGGGAGGCGTACGGCGTAGAAGAGCGCGACCGCGCCCGCCACGACGAGCAGGGTGGCTGCGACGGCGGGGACCGACCGGGTGGGCCGTTCGCGCGAGCCGACCGTGTGGAGGGCGAGCGCTGCGGGGGCGAAGGTGGCCGCCAGCACCCCGGCGCCGGCCACCCCGAGGGCCACCGCGCCCGCTCCGGCGGCCGCGACCCAGGCCAGCACGGCGAGCGGCCACCGGCGACGGGCGATCAGGGGCACGGCGACCAGCACCGCGGCCAGCCACACCGCCCACGCCGGGCCGGGGAAGGGCGGACCGGGCGGGTCGCTCGTCGCGTACGCCACGAACAGCAGCAGCGCCGCCGCCCACACCGAGTCGAGGATCACTCCTGCACGCTAACGGCGTACCCGGGCGGGCGTCGTCGGACCAGGGTCGTACGCGGTGCGACGCGATGCGGACCACGGGCCGACGCGCCGCCGGGCCGGCTGCGCGACGGTCATCGGTATGAGAGACGGATACACGTTCCCCGGACGGTGGATGGGCGGCACGGCCCTGGTGGCCGGTCCGCTGCTGGTGCTGGCCGGTGCGCTGCTGCGCGTGCGATACCACTTCTTCTTCCCTCAGCAGCTGGCGGCGTACGCGGACCATCCCCGGCTGATGACGGCCGCGTACAGCCTGTTCGAGGCCGGGACTGTGGTGCTGGCCGCCGCGGTGCTGGCCCTCGCCGGGCTCATCGGCCGCAGCCGTCCGATGTGGGCGGCGTGGGGTGCCACGCTCACGCTGCTGGGGCTGTTCACGCGGACGTTCCACGGCGGGATCGATCATCTGGCGTTCCAGCTCGTCCGCGTGCAGGGCCTCGAACCGGCCACCACGGCGGTGGCGGACAGCTACACCGCGTGGCACCTGTTCCGCTCCCCCGCGCTGGCCATCCTCGCCGGGTGGGTCGTGCTGGCGGTGGGCGCGTACCGGGCCGGGGTGCTGCGGCTGCCGCGGGCGGTCGCGCTGGCACTGATGGCGGCCCTGCCGCTGGGCACGCTCAAGGGCACCGAGGTGCCGCAGTCGCTGATCGCGGCCGGGGCACTGTGCGTGGCGCTCGTACCGCTGGGGGTGACGATGCTGCGCGACGGGCCGCGACCGGGCCGCCGGGCGCTGCTCGGGGCCGGGGCCGTGGTGGCCGGCCTGCTCGTGCTCCGCCTGCTCGGCGCCGACGGCTGAACGGGCAACGGATCTTAGGTCTTCGTGTGTCGATCCTTAAGCGCTCCTGAGGTGGCGCCCGCTCCGCCCGCCCGGCGGCCATAGTCGGTGGGCGCCGCGCCCGCGGCCGCCGTGCCGTGCCCTGTGCCGCGGCCGTCCGGTGAGTGTTGTAGAGGTGACCGAGTCCGTGTCCAAGTCCGCTGCCCACCAGGTCCGGTACACGCTGGCGGCGGGGGCCACCGCCGTCGTGATCGGCATCGGGTTCACGGTCGTCGGGCTCAACCGGCACTCCTCCGACGCCGCCGCGAACCGGGCCGCCTCCGACGCGCCGCTCGTCACCCAGCCGCCCGCCGACCTCGGTGACGCGGGCACCGGGCCGGACCTGCTGCTGGACGACGCCGCGAGCGCCTCCGCGCCGCCGTCGGCCACGCCGTCGGCCACGAGCCCCTCGCCGGCGGCCAGCCCGTCGCCGAGCAGGACGACCTCGAGGCCGAAGCCGAGGCCCACGAAGCGGCGGACCACCGCGCCGGCCATCCCGACGCGGCCGAAGAACCCGCCCGCCACCAGCGGCTCGATCATCGACCAGGTGCTGGGTCACATCAACGCCGCCCGCGCGGACAAGGGGCTGGGGGCGTACACGCTCGACTCCTCGCTGTCGAAGGCGTCGGCGCTGCACAACCAGCTGATGATCGACGGCTGCGGGCTGTCGCACCAGTGCTCGGGCGAGGGCGGCATCGGCGACCGGTTCAGCGCCCAGGGCGTGCGGTGGAGCTCGGCCGGGGAGAACATCGGCTACGGCTCCGCCGGCGGCGGGGATTCGGACATCATCAAGGCCGCGAACGGCCTTACCGACAGCATGCTCGCCGAGGTGCCGCCGAACGACGGGCACCGCAAGAACCTGCTCAGCAGCGGCTTCCAGCGCATCGGCCTGAGCGTGGTGCGCGACGGCAAGGGCATCGTCTGGATGACCCAGGACTTCGTGGGATGACCGCCGACAGCGAGGCCGGCCGGTGACCGGGCCGAGCGGGCCCGCCCGGCGGCGCCGCCGCAAGCGGCCGGAGTTCGGGCCGACGCGCCCGTTCGGGCCCAACCGGCCCGGCGGCTGCTGCGGGCCGGTGAAGCGCCGGCGGCCGAGCGGCCCCACGCGGCCCACCAGCTGATCCCCTGTGCTTGTCTTGGTGCCGTGACGGAATCCTGGCTCGACCTGCCCGCCGACCGCGTCGACGAAGCCGCGCGACAGCTGCTGGGGTGGCGGCTCACCGCGCACGGCGTGACCGTGCGGCTCACCGAGGTGGAGGCGTACAGCGGCCTGGGCAGGGACCCGGCGAGCCACGCGCACCGGGGCATGACCGGCCGCAACGAGGTGATGTTCGGGCCGGCCGGGAAGCTGTACGTGTACCAGATCTACGGCATGCACTTCTGCGCCAACGTCGTGTGCGGCGAGGCGGGCGTGGCCTCGGCGGTGCTGCTGCGCGCCGGCGAGGTGGTCGACGGGATCCCGCTCGCCCGGGAGCGCCGCCGCGCCGCGAAGGCCGACCGCGATCTCGCCGCCGGGCCCGCCAAGCTGATGCAGGTCCTGGCGATCGACCGGGCCGCCAACGGCACCTCGGTGATCGACGGTACGGGCCCCGCGACGCTGAGCGGGCCGGACGGGCCGGTCGGGCCGATCGAGGCGGGTCCCCGGGTCGGGGTGACGGCGGCCCACGACGTGCCGTGGCGGTTCTGGATCGCCGGGGACCCGACCGTGAGCGCGTACCGGCGGCACGTGCCGAGGAAAAAGGCGGAACAGCCCGTGCGGGGGCGTACCGGCCGATAACGTCGGTCACCGGTGATCTCACGACGGGTGTTGCTGCTGCTGGACGTGCTGTGCCTGGCCGGCGTCCTGTGGTGCGGCGTGCTCATCGCCGGGCTGCTGCGCGGGCAGACGCTCGTGCCGACCGGCCCGGCCGCGCTCGTGGCCGCCGCGCTGGTGCTGCCGGGGTTCACCGCGGGGATCGTCACGAACCGGCGGGCGCTGCGCGGGCGCCGGCCGCAGAGCTGGTTCATCCGGGACGTGTGGGCGCCCCCGGTCGACCTGCCGCGGTGGGGGCTGGTCGTGGCGGGCGTGGTGTTCCTGGCGTTCTGGGTGGCGGGGATCAGCGCGCTCACCGGCGTCAGCCAGAACCTGCACCCGGGCGACCAGGTCACGCACGACCGGCAGGTTCGCCACGAGCAGCGGTTCGCGCTGGGCGTGCTGGGCGGCGTCGGCACGGGCGGCACCGCCATGGCCGCGGCGACACTGATCCGGTACCGGAACCGTTCACAGTATTGACAGACAGCAATATTGCCGTGCTTCTATTACTTCCATCTTGACAACGTTGTCACGTTGTCCTCAATGGAAGGGACGGCACCCCCATGCTCCGTACCCTCGCCGCGACGGTGGTCCTCGCCGCCGCAGCCCTGTCCGTTCCCCAGGCGGCGGCCGCCGCCGCGGACCTGAACCTCACCCAGTACGTCAACCCGTTCATCGGCACCGACGACAGCAACTCCCCGAACCCGGTCGGCGGCGGCGCCGGCGGCAGCACCTTCCCCGGCGCCACCGTGCCGTTCGGCATGGTGCAGTTCAGCCCCGACACCCCCACCGCGTCACCGTCGGGCTACCGCGACCGCGACCGCACCGTCGAGTCGTTCAGCCTCACCCACTTCAACGGCGCCGGCTGCCCGAACAACGAGGACATCCCGATCCTGCCGGTCACCGGTGCGCTCGGCTCCTCCCCCGGCTCGGCCTGGACCAGCTACGCGTCGGCGTACACCAAGACGAACGAGACCGCCTCCCCCGGCTACTACAAGAACCGGCTCGACAAGTACGGCGTGGACGCCGAGCTGAGCGCCACCACGCGGACCGGCGCGCTGCGGCTGACGTACCCGGCGTCGACGACGGCCCGGGTGCTCATCAACGCCAGCCGCTCGGCCACCGGTGACCGCGACGGCAACGTCACGATCAGCGGCAACCGTGTCTGGGGCGAGCACACCGCCGGCGGCTTCTGCGGCGGCAAGACGTTCAAGATGTACTACTCGATCCTGTTCGACCGCACGCCCACCGGCGTCGGCACGTTCAAGGGCGGCACGGTCAGCGCTGGCTCGACCTCGACGAGCGGGACGCAGACCGGCGCGTACGTCACCTTCGACACCACGTCCAACGCCGTCGTGAACGCCACCGTCGGCATCTCGTTCGTCAGCGTGGCGAACGCGCAGAACAACGCGACCGCCGAGGCCGCCGCCTTCTCGACCGTACGGACGAACGCGGCCAACGCCTGGAACACCGCGCTCAACCGGATCCAGGTCAGCGGCGGCAGCGCGACCGACCTGCAGAAGTTCTACACGGCGCTGTACCACGTGCTGCAGAACCCGAACATCGCCAGCGACACCAACGGCGAGTACCGCGGCTTCGACGGCGCCGTGCACAGCGCCTCGCACCCCGTCTACCAGAACTACTCAGGCTGGGACATCTACCGGTCCTGGGCGTCGCTGGTGGCGCTGATCGCGCCGGACGTCATGAGCGACATCGTGAAGTCCATGGTGCTCGACGGCCAGCAGGGCGGTCTGCTGCCGAAGTGGTCGCACCAGAGCGTCGAGGACTTCGTGATGCCCGGCGACCCCGGACCGATCATCGTGGGCAGCGCGTACGCGTTCGGCGTGCGCGGCTTCGACACCGCGGCCGCGCTGGCGCTGATGAAGAAGAGCGCGACCGGCGGCAGCACCCAGGGCGTCGTGCTGCGCGGCAACCAGGGCGTGTACGGCACCAACCAGTTCATCCCCGGCAACCCGTCGGAGACCCTCGAGTACGTGTCCTCCGACTTCGCCATCGCCCAGTTCGCCAAGGCCGTCGGGGACAGCGCCGGGTACGACACGTACAGCGCGCGGTCGCAGTACTGGCGCAGCCTGTTCAACGGCGAGTCGTCGTACATCCACACCCGGGACAGCGGCGGAGCGTTCACCTGGCCGCTGAACCCGGCTCAGGAGAGCCCGTACGTCGAGGGCAACGCGGCCCAGTACACGTGGATGGTCCCGCACAACCTCGGCGGGCTGATCACGCTCATGGGCGGCCCGCAGACCGCGGTGCAGCGCCTCGACCACCACTTCACCGAGCTCAACGGCGGGCTCGTGCGGCCGTACTTCTACATCGGCAACGAGCCGGAGCACAACGTGCCGTGGACGTACAACGCGGCGCGCAAGCCGTCGGGGGCGAGCGACGCGGTCCGCCGGGTCATGGCGGAGTCGTTCACCACCGGCGCCGGCGGCCTGCCCGGCAACGACGACCTCGGCGCCACCTCCGCCTGGTACGTCTGGTCGGCGCTCGGCTTCTACCCGGTCACCCCGGGCGCGGACACCCTCGCGGTGCACGGCGGCACGTTCTCCAGCGCGCTGATCCAGCGGGCGCCGGGCAACATCACGATCACCGGGGGCAGCGCGACGAACCGCTACGTGCAGTCGCTGTCGGTCGGCGGCTCGGCCACCAGCCACAACTACTTCCGGTACGGCGACATCGCGAACGGCGGCACGGTGGCGTTCACGATGGGGTCGAGCCCGTCGTCGTGGGGCACCGGGGCGGGCGACGTACCGCCGAGCTTCGGTGACGGGCGTTCGCAGCCGGCGGCGGAGCCGGACCTCGGGGCGAACCTGGCCCTGGGCCGCCCGACCACCGGCTCGGCCACCTGCAACAGCGCCGAGTCCACGGCCAAGGCGGTGGACGGCGTGATCGCCGGCAACAGCAAGTTCTGCGCCGGTACGGCCCCGCAGCAGGTCCAGGTGGACCTGGGCTCGGCCCGCACGGTGAGCTCGTTCATCGTCAAGCACGCCGGGCTGGGCGGGGAGCAGACCGGCTGGAACACCGGCGCGTACACGATCTCGACCAGCACCGACGGCACGAGCTGGAGCAACGCGGTCACCGTGACCGGCTCCCGGGCGAGCCGGACGTACACCCCGGTCGTGGCACGCAGCGCCCGCTACGTCCGCCTCGACATCACCCAGCCGGCCAACGACGGCAACACCGCGGCCCGGATCTACGAACTCGAGGTGTACGGCAGCAGCAGCGCCCCCACCGACCTCGCGCTGCGCCGGCCGTCCTCGGCCGACTCGTCGTGCGGGGCGGCCGAAGGCCCGGACAAGGCGTTCAACGGCAGCTGGCTCGCCGGCTGGACCGACAAGTGGTGCTCCCAGGGCGCGACCAAGTGGCTGCAGACAGACCTGGGAAGCAAGCAGCGGGTGTCCACTGTGGTGATCCGACACGCCGGAGCGGGCGGCGAATATCCGGCGTGGAACACGCGGGACTTCGACGTCCAGACCTCGGACGACGGGTCGTCGTGGACCACCCGGGCACAGGTTCGCGGGAACACTGCGGACTCGACGTCCACCACGGTGAACGTCGATGCCCGCTATGTTCGTATAGCCGTGGTGACGCCCGCTTCTGACGGCAACACCGCGGCGCGCATCTACGAGGTGCTCGTGAACTAGGGGGGCCATGGTCCCCGGGGTGGGGGTCGGGTCCCGCGACTCCCACCCCGGGCCGTTCTCAGCCGGCCGGCGCCGGCTCCTGGCGGATCCGCGAGGAGCCGGTGCCGACCGACCATCCGGCCACCCACCGCGTGGCGGTGTCGCGCTTCGTCCGGTCGGCGAGGTGATACCAGTCCATCCGGCAGCGGTCGGTGGTCACGTCCAGCACGCCGTAGCCGTGCCCGTCCGTCTCGACCCACTTCACGTGCGGGTTCGTCGCCCGGATCAGGTCGGCCGTGAGCCGGCTGACCGGGCCGCCGGGCGGGGTGTGCAGGAAGTCGTCGAGGTTGTCGCTGGTCACCGACGGCACGACGAACTCGGCGGCGGCCGGGTTGCGCGGCCCGGTGTCCCGGGTGGTCAGCTCGCTGGCCCAGGAGGTGTGGATGTCGCCGGTCAGGAACACCACGTCCCGGGTACGGGCGGCGCGCAGCGCGTCGACCAGCCGTTCCCGGTCGGCGTTGTAGCCGTCCCACTGGTCGGGGTTGACCACGATCCCGTTGTCCGGCAGGCCCAGCAGGTCGCCGAGCGGCCCGAGCAGCCAGGCCGGCAGGGTGGCCAGGTCGAGCCGCGAGATCATCACCGGGTTGCCGACCAGCTTCCACCGGGCCGTGCTGCCGATCAGCCCGTCGGTCAGCCACCGCAGCTGGTCGCCGCCGGCGATCGTGCGGTCCGGGTCGTCGACGTCGTCACCCGTACGGTCCGCCTGCTCCGAGCGGTACGAGCGCAGGTCGAGCATGGACAGCTCGAACAGCGTGCCGTAGCGCAGCCGGCGGTAGATGTGGCCGTCGGCGCCGAGGCGTACGGGCATCCACTCCGCGTACGCCTGCCGCGAGGCCGCCACCCGCGCCCCGAAGTCGCCCTCGGTGCCCGGGGTGTGGTTCTCCGCGCCGCCGCTCCACATGTCGTTGGCGACCTCGTGGTCGTCCCAGGTGATGATCCACGGCACCGAGGCGTGCAGCGCCTGCAGGTCGGGGTCGGTCTTGTGCAGCGCGTGGCGGACCCGGTAGTCCTGCAGGGTGAGGGTCTCGTGCTCGGGCTTCGTGGGGCGGACCACCACGTCGCCGGCCGCGAAGTCGCCGGTGCCGTACTCGTAGATGTAGTCGCCGAGGTGCACCACGAGGTTCAGATCGCCGCGCTCGGCGAGGTGCCGGTACGCGGCGAAGTAGCCCGCCTCCCAGTTGGCGCAGGACACCACGCCCATCCGCAGCCGGGCGATCGCGGCGTCCGCGGCGGGGGCGGTCATCGTCCGCCCGGCCGGCGACCAGCCGCCGTCCAGCCCGAAGCGGAACCAGTACGTGGTGGCCGGGGTCAGCCCCGACACGTCGACCTTGACGGTGTGGTCGCGGGCCGGGCCGGTCCGCACCTCGCCGGCCTGCACGACCGTGGCGAAGTCCGCGTCGGCGGCGATCTGCCAGGCGACCGTGACCTCGGGCCCGGCGCCGGATCCGGGAACCGACTCCGGGGTGGGGGTGACGCGGGTCCACAGCAGGATGCCGCCGGGCAGCGGATCTCCGGAGGCGACGCCGTGCTGGAAGGGACCGGCCGCGGCGTGGGCCTCGCCGGGCAGGGTCGCCGCGGCGACGAGGCCGGCGCCGGCGGAGAGGCCGGCGAGACGCAGAAGGGTGCGGCGATCGACCGCACCCTTCTGGTGGGAATCGACAGTCATGAAGCTCTCTGTATCAGAGCCGCACGCCGTCAAGGCCCGGTTCTGACGGATGTTCGACGACGGTTCACCCGTGCTTACTCGGAGATCGCGTCGAGCAGCTCACCGACCGGGCGGTCGGGCAGCGCCCGGGCCACGTCGGCCACCGCGACGATGCCGACCAGCTGGTGGCCGTCGATCACCGGAACGCGGCGGACCTTGTGCTGCGACATGGTGCGCAGGATCTCCTGCGCGTCGTCGTCGGCGCCGACCGTGACCGGCTTGCCCTCGCCGAGCTCGCCGGCCGTGCAGTCGGCGGGGTTGCGGTCGCGGGCGAGCACCTTCACGACGATGTCGCGGTCGGTGACCATGCCCTTGAGCCGGTTGTCCTCGCCGCAGATCGGCAGCGAGCCGACACCGAGCTCGGCCATCTTGTGCGCGGCCTGGGCGACCGTCTCCTTCTCGCCGACGCAGGTGACGTCGGGCGTCATGATCTCGCGGGCGGTGGGCATGTGTCGCTCCCTTCACTCGGTGTGTTCGTCACCATCGATGTACCCGGCTCAGACCGTGGCAATCGTGTAGGCCACCTCGTCCACGAGTTCGCGGGCGAGGAACCCCGTACGCCCGAACCGGGGGGCCAGCCGCTGGCCGCTGACGGCGTGGGCGAACGCGCCCCAGCACGCCGCCTGCGCCGGTTCGGCGCCGCGGCCCAGCAGCCCGGCGACGATGCCGGCGCGCACGTCGCCGCTGCCCGAGGTGCCCAGGCCGGCGTCGCCGCTCTCCTCCCGCCAGGCCCCGCCGTCCGGGGCGGCGATGTGGCCGTACAGCGAGACGGTGGCGTCGTAGCGGTGGGCCAGCTCCATCGCCTCGGCGGCGAGGTCGTCCTTGGTCTTGCGGCCCAGCAGGTGCTCGGCCTCCGTGACGTTCGGGGTGAGCACCGCGGCCTGCGGGCGCTGGGCGAGCAGATCGGGCTCCTTGCTGAGGGCGCCCAGGGCGTACGCGTCCAGCACCACGGACGCGTCCTTGCCGGCGGCGTCCAGCACCTTGTGCAGCAGCCGCTGGGTCTCCTCGATGTCGTCGAGCCCGCAACCGATCGCCAGCACGTCCGCCGTGGCCGCCATCTCCAGCAGGTGGTCGGGCACGTCGCCGCGGACCGATCCGCCGTCGTTCTCGGGCAGGCCCACGACCTTCGCCTCGGGTACGGCGATGCTCAGCGCCGCCGCGGTCGAGCCGGTCACCGCCAGCTGCAACCGCCCCGCCCCGGCGCGCAGGGCGGCGACCCCGGCGAGCAGCACCGCACCCGGGGTGTACCGGGAGCCGCCGATCACCAGCACCGTGCCGCGCGCCTCCTTGCTCCCCTGCGGGTTGGGCAGCGGCCACTCCCGCAGCAGTTGCGGGGTGATGACCCGTTCCTCAGACCGGCTCGGCATCGACGTCCTCCTGCTTGGTGGGCGGCGTCCCGACGTCGTGCAGGTGGGAGACGTCGTTGAACAGCTCCGGTCGCAGCTCGCCGCCGTGGCGGCGCCACGTGCTGATCGAGGTGTTCGCGATGGCGGTGGCGTGGGCGATCTCCATCAGCCGGGCCTCGCTGAGCTCCTCGGCCAGGTAGCGGACGAGGAACACCGTGGCCTCGTGGCCGAAGCACAGCACCCGGCCGCCGGGATGGTCCTCGCGCAGCTCCCGCAGCAGGGCCCGCAGGCGCAGCAGCACGTCGGCCCACGACTCGCCGCCGGGCGGGCGGTAGTAGAACTTGCCGAGGCGGGCGCGGCGGGCGTACTCGCCGGGCAGCCGGGCCTGCACGCCGCGGCCGGTCAGCAGGTCCAGGACGCCGAGCTCACGGTCGCGCAGCCGCTCGTCGACGACCATCGGCACGCCGCTGCCCTCCAGCGCCAGCTCCGCGGTCTGCCGCGTCCGCAGGTACGGCGACACGACGGCCAGCTCCGGCCGTTCGTCCTCGCCGAGGCCCGCGAGCCACTTGCCGACCGCGCGGGCCTGCTCGCGGCCCAGCTCCGACAGGGGTACGTCGGCGTCGCGCTCGGGGATGTCGATGGCCTCGAGCCCGCCGGTCTCCGCGTCCTGGGCGATGACGTTGCCGGTGCTCTGGCCGTGCCGGACCACACCCAGCCACTGCAGTTGCTCCATGAGGTGGCTCATTACCCCGCGGACGCGCGCGTACGCGGCCTGTCTGTGCGCCGGATCTCCACGGCGAATGTCTTCAGGTCCGTACGCACCCCACCGATGGTCCGGCCATGCCCGTACGCGACCGCCTGCCCGTGATCACGGGGGCCGTGCTGCTCGCGTTCAGCCTCGTACGGTTCGTGGTGGGTTTCTTCGTCGAGTTCCGGCTGCCCGTGATGGGGTGGCTGCCGCTGCCGGTGATGTCGTTGCTGGCCGCGTACGCCTGCTTCCGGGCCTGGCGCCGCACCGACCTCGACGTGGCGACGCGCCGGTTCTGGCGGCAGGCGATGTGCTGCTGCGTCCTGCTCGCCGTGACCGTCTCGATCAACGCGCGCGACGCCCTCGGATCCGAGGGTGGTTTCCAGCGCATCAGCACCCTCGCCGCGTGCCTTTACATGGTCATCCTCGGCTTCGCGGTCTGGGCGCTGCTGCGGCTGCCCGCCTGGGAGCGGTCCCGGTCGGAGTGGGTGCGCTTCGGGCTCGACACCGGCATCATCCTGATCACCACCGGCGTGCTGATCTGGCACTTCTCGCTGACCCGGACGGCGGCCTGGGCCTCGCAGACCGGTACGGCGCTGCCCGTGCTGGCCATCGCCATGGTCGCCTCGGTGTCGATGATCGCCTTCACCAAGGTCGCGTTCGCCGGCGCGGGCGAGCTGGACCGGCGCGCCATGCACCTGCTGTCGTTCGGCACCGGCGCGGCGGCCGCCTCGGCGTCGCTCATGCCGTTCCTGGAGTCGCGGCCGCAGCTCAACACCGGCTTCCTCGCCGTACCGATCGCCACGTTCTGCGCCCAGCTGTCCGCGCTGCGGCAGACGCAGAGCGCGGGCGACGCGCGGGCCGCCCGCCCGGTGCCGCGGCGCTTCAGCATGGTGCCGTACCTGGCCGTGGCGGGGATGGACGCGATGCTGCTGGGCACCGACATCACCCGCTCCACCGAGGGCCGGACCATCGCCGCCGCCACGGTCGCGATCACGGCGCTGGTCGTCGTCCGGCAGATCACCACGCTGCGGGAGAACACCCGCCTGCTCGAGACGGTCGACGCCAACCTGCGCCAGCTGCGCGACTACCAGGTCCAGCTCGCCCACCAGGTCCGGCACGACACGCTCACCGAGATCGCCAACCGGGCCAGCTTCGAGGAGCAGGTCACCCGGCAGCTCGCCGCCGGCGAGGAGTTCCTCGTCGCCCTGCTCGACCTCGACGACTTCAAGGTCGTCAACGACCGGCTCGGGCACGGCACCGGCGACGCGCTGCTCAAGGCGGTGAGCCGGCGGCTGCACGACCGGCTGCGCGACGTCGACACGGTCGCGCGCCTCGGCGGCGACGAGTTCACGCTGCTGCTGCCCGGGCTGACCGGCGACGAGGCCGCCACGCTGCTGCAGCGGCTGGTCCGCGCCGTGCAGGAGCCGCTGCTGATCGAGGGGCACGAGATGGTCCCGCGGATCAGCATCGGCGTCACCGCCAGCATGCCCGGCGACACCCCCGGAGAGCTGCTGCGCCGCGCCGACGTCGCCATGTACGCGGCCAAGAACGCCGGCGGCGCCCGCTGGGCCTGGTTCGACCCGGCGATGGACCGGCTCGCCGACCAGGACGCGCGGCTCGGCGCGGACCTGCGCCAGGCCCTCGCCCGCGACGAGCTGCGGGTGCTCTACCAGCCCATCGTGGAGCTGCCGCACGGCGGCATCGTCGGCGTCGAGGCTCTGCTGCGCTGGCGGCACGCCCGGCACGGCGACGTCTCCCCCGCCGTGTTCATCCCGCTCGCCGAACGCAACGGCACGATCATCGAGCTCGGCCGCTGGGTGTTCGAGCAGGTCGTCGCGCAGACGGCCGCCTGGCAGCGGCAGTACGGCACCGCCGCACCCGGGCGGGTCAGCGTCAACGTCTCCGCCCGGCAGCTGCGGGAACCCGGCTTCGTCGAGGAGATCGCCGCGGCGGTCCGCACCGCCGGCGTGGACCCGGGCGTGCTCGTCGCCGAGGTCACCGAGACCGCCGTGCTCGGCACCGGCGCCGCGCTCGAGGCCATCCGGGACCTCAGCACGCTGGGTATCCGCGTCGCGCTCGACGACTTCGGCACCGGCCAGTCGTCGCTGAGCCTGCTCGTCGACTGCCCGGTGCACGTCCTCAAGGTCGACAAGTCGTTCGTCGACGGGGTCACCACCAGCAGCCCGCAGGCGGTCATCGTGGACAACCTCATCGGCATCACCTCCGGACTGCGCATCCAGGCCGTCGCCGAGGGGGTGGAGACCGCCGACCAGGCCCGGCGCCTGCACCAGGTGGGGTACCGGTACGCGCAGGGCTTCCACTTCGCGCGCCCGATGACCGGCGAGGACGTCGGCCGGCTGCTGCGTCCCGCCGTACCGGGCTGATCGTTCTCGGTTCGCGTCCGGGCCTTCTCGTCTTGCGAAGGCCGATCCCTGGACCGGGCCCGCGCCACGGCGGCAGGCTCCGTGCATGACCGTGACCCGACGCTCCCTGCTCGGCGGCGCCGCTGCCGCCGCGGCTCTCGGGCTGACCGGGTGCGCCGGGCTCACCCCGGGGCGCCGCAGCGGCGGCTCGCTGGACTACTGGAACCTCTTCGGCGGCGGCGACGGCGTCCGGATGGCCCAGATGCTCGACACGTTCCGCGCCGCGAACCCGGGCATCACGCTGGACGCCGTCACGCTGGCCTGGGGCAACCCGTACTACACCAAGCTGTCGCTGGCCACGCTCGGCGACAAACCGCCGGACGTGGCGGTCGCGCACCTCACCCGGATGACGACGATGGTGGAGGCCGGGCTGGTCGAGGAGCTGCACGCGGACGATCTCGCCCGGCACGGCCTGACGGCCGACAAGTTCGCCTCGCGGCCGTGGCAGGCAGGGCTGGTGGAGGGGCGCACGTACGCGATCCCGCTCGACACCCACCCGTTCGTCATGTTCTACAACACCGACGTCTGCGAGAAGGCCGGGCTGCTCGACTCGTCCGGGGCATTGAGCCCGCTGGACACGCCGGAGAAGTTCACCGACGCGCTACGCAAGGCCAAGGAGGTCACCAAGGCCTACGGCGGCGTCGTCGCGATCACGAACGAGACCGCCACCCCGTGGCGCATCTTCCAGTCGCTCTACAGCCAGCTGGGCGGCGAGATGCTGGCCGACCAGGGGCGCAAGGTGGTCATCGACGACGGCCGGGCCAACCGGGTGCTCTCGTTCCTGCAGGGACTCACCCGCTCCGGCGTCGCACCGGCGAGCATCGACTACCAGGGCTCGATCGCCAGCTTCGCCAACGGCCAGGCCGGCTTCTTCTTCCAGGGCGAATGGGAGATCTCGACGTTCCAGACGGCCAAGACGCCGTTCTCGATGACGCTTTTCCCCAACGTTTTCGGCGGCGGCAAGTACGCCGTGCAGGCCGACTCGCACACGCTGCTCATCCCACGCCAGCCCGACCGCGACCCGGAACGCACCGACCGCGCGCTGCTGTTCATCCGCTCGATGCTGGACCAGAGCAAGACCTGGGCCGAGGGCGGCCACGTGCCGGCCTGGCTGCCCTTCCGCGACAGCGCCGAGTACAAGGCGATGACGCCGCAGTCGAACTACGCGGCGGCCGCCGACGCCGCCGTCTACGACCCGGCCGGCTGGTACTCCGGCTCCGGCTCCAACTTCGAGATCATCACCGGCTCGATCATCGCGTCGGTCATGGCCGGGCAGCAGTCCCCGGCGTCCGCGATCGCGCAGATGCGCGACAAGCTCACGAACCTCGCCACGACCGCGCCGCCGGTCTGAGAAAGGGGGTGCCCTGGTGACCGCAGAGACTGCCGAGCCTGCCGTCCGCACCGACCGCTCGGCGCGGGAGGACGTCCCGCCCGAACGCGGCCGCGGCAGCGGCCTGCCCGCGGCCGGTTTCCTGGCCCCGTTCCTGCTGCTGTACCTGCTGTTCATCATCGGGCCCGGGCTGTACGGGCTCATCATGAGCTTCTTCGACACCAGCGCGGTGAAGCCGGGGCTGTCGGGATTCGCGGGGTTCGGGAACTACGCCGAGGCCCTGCAGAGCGGTGATTTCTGGTCGTCGCTGTGGCACACCCTGTGGTTCACGATCCTCACCACGCCGCCACTGATCATCGTCGCGTTCCTCCTGGCACTGCTCGCCGACCGGGTCAAGCACGGCCGCTGGTTCTTCCGGCTGGCGTTCTTCGCGCCGTACATCCTGCCGTCGGCGGTCGTGGCGCTGATCTGGATCTGGCTCTACACCCCCGGGCTCGGGCTCATCGAGACCGCGCTCGGCAAGATCGGCGTCACCGCGCCGAACTGGCTGGGTGACCCGAACTGGGCGATGCCGTCGCTCGCGCTGACCACGCTGTGGTGGACGCTCGGCTTCAACTTCGTGCTCTACCTCGCCGGCCTGCAGGAGATCCCCCGCGACCTGTACGAGGCGTCTTCGATGGACGGCGCGAGCCCGTGGCAGCAGATCCGCTCGATCACCATCCCGATGCTCGGACGCACCACCACGCTGGTGGCCGTGCTGCAGGTGATCGCCTCGCTCAAGGTCTTCGACCAGATGTACATCATGACCTCGGGCGGCCCGAACTTCGCGACCCGCTCGATTCTGCAGTACGTCTACGACCAGGGCTTCACCAACTTCCGCATCGGCTACGCCTCGGCCGTCTCGATGCTCTTCTTCCTGGTGGTGCTCGCGGTCTCCGCCGTGTGGTTCGCGCTGGTCCGCCGTCAGGAGAAGGAGGTCTGAGCCGTGAGCATCGAGACCCGCCTCAAGCTCTTCAACCGCATCTGCGCCGGCGTGCTGATCGCCTTCGCCCTGCTGTGGCTCGTACCGCTGCTGTGGGCGCTGGACACGGCGCTCAAGCCAAACGCCGAGACCACGAAGACGACGTGGCTGATCGACAACCCGACCCTCGGCGCGTTCAGCCGCACGCTGCGGGACACCGACATCCTCCGCTGGTTCGGCTCGAGCCTGTTCATCTCCACGCTCACCGCCGTGGGCGCGGTGCTCACCGGCAGCCTGGCCGCGTACGCCCTGTCCCGGCTGCGGTTCCGGCACCGCAACCTGGTGTTCTGGTTCGTGCTGGCCGGCATCATGATCCCCAGCCAGGTGCTGATCGTGCCGCAGTTCCGGGAGATGGACTCGTTCGGGCTGCTCAACACGTTCTGGGCGGTCAGCCTCCCGCAGATACCCACCGCGATCGCCGTGTTCATCTTCAAGCAGTTCTTCGACGGCCTGCCGCGGGAACTGGAGGAGGTGGCCCGGATGGACGGCGCCGGCTTCCTGCGGATCTACCGGCGGATCATCATGCCGCTGGCCCGCCCGGCGGTCGCCGCGGTCGCGATCTTCACGTTCGTGGGGTCGTGGAACGACCTGCTGTGGCCGCTGCTCGTGCTCAGCAACCCTGACATCATGACGGTTCCGGTCGGCCTCGCCACGGTGCAGGGCTCGTTCGGCATCCGGTACGCGGACACGATGGCGTCCGCGATCCTCGGCGCGATCCCCCTCGTCGCCGTGTTCCTGCTGTTCCAGCGCAACATCGTCGAAGGCATCGCCGGCACCGGCCTGAAAGGGTGACCATGCACTCCGCCTCCCTGACCGTGGACCCCGCCTACCGGATCGGCGAGGTGGACCCGCGGCTCTACGGCTCGTTCGTCGAGCACATGGGCCGCTGCGTCTACACCGGCATCTACGAGCCGGGCCACCCGCACGCCGACGAGCGAGGGTTCCGGACCGACACCACCGCGCTCGTCCGCGAGCTCGGGGTGCCGATCGTCCGGTACCCGGGCGGCAACTTCGTCTCCGGCTACCGCTGGGAGGACGGCATCGGGCCGGTCTCCGAGCGGCCCACCCGGCTGGACCTGGCGTGGCGCTCGCTGGAGACGAACCAGGTCGGCGTGGACGAGTTCGTGGCGTGGGCGCGGACGGCCGGCGTCGAACCGCTGATGGCCGTCAACCTGGGCACGCGGGGCATCGACGCGGCCCGTTCCCTCGTCGAGTACTGCAACCTGCCCGGTGGCACGTACTGGTCGGACCTGCGCGGCGGGGAGCCGTACGGGATCAGGACCTGGTGCCTGGGCAACGAGATGGACGGCCCCTGGCAGATCGGGCACAAGACCGCCCACGAGTACGCCCGCCTCGCGCTGGAGACGGCCAAGGCGATGCGCCAGGTCGACCCCTCGATCGAGCTGGTCGCGTGCGGCAGCTCCGGCCGGCAGATGCCCACGTTCGGCAGCTGGGAAGCGACGGTGCTCGCCGAGGCGTACGACGCGGTCGACTACGTGTCGGCGCACGCGTACTACGAGCAGCACGGCGACGACCGGGACAGCTTCCTCGCCTCGGCCACCGACATGGACGCCTTCATCGAGGAGCTCGTGGCGACCGCCGACCACGTACGCGCCGTGGGCCGGCACAAGAAGCGGATCAACGTCTCGTTCGACGAGTGGAACGTCTGGTACCTGAGCCGCTTCGAGGGCGAGACCAACCTGGAGGTGCGCGAGCGGCCCCGGCTGATCGAGGACGTCTACTCGGTCACCGACGCGGTCGTGGTCGGCAACCTGCTGATCAGCCTGCTGCGGCACGCCGACCGGGTCCGCATCGGCTGCCTCGCGCAGCTCGTCAACGTGATCGCCCCGATCATGACCGAGCCGGGCGGGGCGGCGTGGCGACAGGCGTCGTTCCACCCGTTCGCGCTGACCGCGGCGCACGGCAAGGGCACGGTGCTGCAGCTCGCCCTCGAGTCGCCGGTGCACGAGACCGCCCGGCACGGCGAGGTGCCGCTGCTCGACGCCGCGGCCGTACGCTCCGGCGACCAGGTCGTGATCTTCGCGGTGAACCGGTCGCAGACGACGCCGATGAGCGTGGACGTGGACGTACGGTCGCTGCCTGCGCTGTCGGCGGCCACCCACACGGCGCTGTTCGACGACGACCCGGACGCGGTGAACACCGCCGCCGAGCCCGACCGGGTGAAGCCGCGGGCCCTGGACGACCCGAAGCTCGACGGGGGCCGTCTGCAGGCCGTGCTCCCGCCGCTGTCCTGGAACATGCTCCGGCTCAGCTAGCTGGCCATCTCCGTGGCGGTCTGCCGTCGCCAGCCGTGTTCCGCGGCCAGGCGGCGGGCCGTCGCGATCACGTCGAGAACGGGACGCGACGGCTCGTGAGCGCGCCACAGGATCGACCACGGGTAGCGGGGCACCGACGGTCCCAGCGGCCGCCACACCACCTCCGGTGACCAGGTCGCCGTCGACGCCGGGGTGCAGAGCACACACCGGCCCTGCGCGACCAGGTCCACCGCCGCGCGCAGCGTCTGCACGCTGCCCGGGAACAGCGACGGGAAGAAGCCGGCCGACCGGCACACCTCCGCCACGAACGCGTTGAACTCCGGCGCCAGCTCCTCGTCGGCCATCAGCAGCGTCTCGCCGTTGAGCCGGGCGACCGGGACGCGCGGCAGACCGGCGTACGGGTGCTGCGCCGCGACCAGCACCCCGAGCGGCTCCAGCCGGAACATCTCGGCGGCGATCCCGGGCGAGCCGCCGGGCAGCCGCCCCACGCCGATGTCCAGCCGCCCGTCGGCCAGCAACCGGCACTGCTCCGGTACGCCCGCCTGCACCTGATGGATCTCCAGGTCGGGATGGCGCGCCTGCACCGCACGCAGCACCGGCCGGACGGCGTCGTACCCCTCGTCGAGCACCCCGACCCGCAGCGTGGGCGCGGCGGGCACCATGCCCTGGGCGAGGACCGCCGCCCGGTCGACGTGCTCGAGGATCTGCCGCGCCTCGACGACCAGCCGGACGCCCGCCTCGGTGAGCGCCACAGCCCGGCTCGTACGGTCCACCAGCAGCACCCCCACCGCCCGCTCGAGCCGCTGCACCTGCGCACTGAGCGCCGAGGGCGCGATGTGCTCGCGCGCGGCGGCCCGGCCGAAGTGCAGCTCCTCGGCGAGGGTCACGAGATAGCGGAGCTGGCGCAGCTCGATGCGGCCCCGGTGGGCGGGATCGGGCACGGGCCGGACCACCATGGCACCCTCCGGAGGATCATCGTCGATCGATGCGTCCCTGCAGTGTTATCGCTAACATTTCGATCGTCAAGGCGTAACATCCCGGCAACGCGGAGTCTGTGGGTTCGCTGTTAGCGGTCACATGGGTTGCGGAGGCGCACGGCCGGCGCGACGCGCGGCCGGTCCCGATCGGCGCGGCCGGTCCCGATCGGCGCGGCCCGGCCCGGCGCGACGCGACCCAGCACGACCCGGCGCGGCGCGGCGCGGCGCGGCGCGCATCGGCCGCCGCGGCAGCCCGTGCCGCCGGCCCGGCCCCGGGGTCGACCGACCGGCTGGGCGATTCGCTCAGTTTCACCCCGACGCGCCGACCGGGCGTTTCACACGCTGGGACGGCACCGTTAAAACTCCATAAACTCGACCCAGTTAGTAGACAAGGAAGGGATTCTCGCCGAGACTCGACCGATGGATCTCACCCTGGCGCTCGCCGGACTCGGCGTCGGCATCGTGGTCGGACTGACCGGCATGGGCGGGGGCGCGCTGATGACCCCCATCCTCGTTCTCGTCTTCGGCGTCCCGCCGGTGGCCGCGGTCTCCAGCGACCTCGCGGCCAGCGCGGTGATGAAGCCGTTCGGTGGCTTCGTGCACGCCCGGCGCGGCACGGTGAACTGGCGGCTCGTCGCCTGGCTCTGCGCCGGCAGCGTGCCCAGCGCCTTCCTCGGGGTGCTCCTGCTGCGCCTGCTCGGCGACGACGAGGCCGTGCAGCACACGATCAAGGTCTCGCTCGGCGTGGCGCTCCTGCTCGCCGCCGGCGGTCTCCTGCTCAAGGCCTGGGTGAGCCGGCGCCACCGCGGCGACGGGCCGCCCGCGCCGATCACCGTACGGCCGATCCCGACGCTCCTGCTGGGCGCGGGCGGCGGGCTGATCGTGGGGCTGACCAGCGTCGGCTCCGGCTCGCTCATCATCGTCGCACTGCTCGCCCTGTACCCGAAGCTGCGCGCCAACGACCTGGTCGGCACCGACCTGGTGCAGGCGATCCCGCTGGTGATGTCGGCGGCCCTGGGGCACGCCTTCTTCGGCGACCTGAAGCTCGACCTGGCCGCGGCGGTCCTGGTCGGCTCGATCCCCGGCGTGCTGATCGGCGCCCGCATCTCGTCCCGGGCCCCGGGCGGCATCATCCGCACGGCGCTGGTGATCGTGCTGCTGGCGAGCTCGCTCAAGCTGCTCGACGTGCCGACGGCGACGGTCGGCATCGTGACCGGGCTGGCGGTCCTGGTGGCGGTCGCGCTGCCGCTCGTCCGCCGCTTTCGCAGCCCGCAGGGCGAGGCCGCCGCACTCCCCGACCAGCGCCACGCCGAGCTCGAAACCCCGGCGCCGCTGACCAGCCGGTGAAAGTACGTCAGGGGGCATCGGCCGCGATAGCACCCCTGACGTAGCCATTCGCGGTCAGTCAGCCAGCGCCGCCCTCGTACGGAACGACGTCTCGGCCCGGAAGGCGGCGCTGCCGTTCTGCTGGTCCACCCAGAGCTCGTCGCCGCGCCGGTGCAGGAACCAGCCCGGATAGTTGGCCGATTCCAGGGCGATCGCGCCCTGCAGGCGGCTGCGCACGCAGAATGTCGCATCGCCGCGGAACAGCGGGGTCTTCTGGTCACCGTCGAGCCGCAGGCGCCACGACGCGTGCCGCAGGTAGCGGCCGTCCCGGGCACGGAACGAGAAGCACGTGCGGTCCGCCAGGCCTTCGACCGCCGTGAAGGTGGCCTGGCGCCGCGCTGTTCGGCTGCCGGCCGCCCGGACCGGCGCGAGGATGCCGAGGTCGCCGGCGGTCGTGACGAACAGGCCGGGACGGTCGCCGGACTCGAGTGACAGCGGCCGCCCGGCAATCGGCACGCCGGGAGCGGTGGCGGACGGCCTGGCCGTGGCCGGCCTGTGCGATGAGGGCCGCGGACCGGGCACCGCGGGCGCGGCGGAGGACGAAGTGGGCGCCGCGATCACCTGGGGGGCGCGCGGGGCGGGTTCGGGCAGGCTCGTCACCGTCACGGCGGCGACCGCGGCGACGACCCCGGCCGCGATCGACGCGGCGATGGGGTGTGCCGTCACGGCCTGGACGAGCTGGCCGATGAGGCCGGCCTTGACGCCGAGGCCGCCCGAGGTGGCCGAGCTCGTGGCCAGCGCCGCCGCCGAGGTGGCCGCCACCCCGCTCTTGCCGATGACGGCGGCCGCCAGGCCGGCGGGTACGGGCAGCAGCGCCAGCCCGGGCAGCAGCCGCTCCACCGGGATCATCGCGTCAGCGGACGGACGGCAGATCCCGCAGGACCGGATGTGCCGGGCGAGCCGTTTGCGCCACAGCGGGCCGGGGACGCCGTCCCACTGGCCGATCACCGCGTCGAGCGCGGCGCAGGCCGGTCCGTTCTCGAGCACGGCCACGATCTCCCGGCCGGCGTCCAGTTGCTGGCGCATCCGCTGCACCCGGACCCCGGCGTGGGCGACGCTGATGCCGAGCGCAGCCGCCAGGTCGGCGCGGGTCAGCTCGCCGGCGGTTTCCAGCAGCCACAGCGACAGCACCACCCGGTCCTCGGGGTCGAGCCAGTAACCCGCATGCCGGACCTGCTGCCGCTGCGAGGACAAGCCGAGGTGCAGCGCGGTCAGGTTCTCGAACTCCGCGCCCTGGTCGGGCGTACCGGCCATGACGTCCAGGGGCGCGCTCCGCCGGGCGGCGGTGTCGCGGCGCTGCAGGTGGGTGCCGATCTCGTGGACGGCGATCGCGGTCAGCCAGCTCCGGAAGCTCTCCGGCCGGCGGAGGTCGGGAAGCCCGCGCAGGGCCCGCACCATGACGTCCTGGACCACGTCATCGATGTCATCGGTGTCCAGCGCCCGCCGGACGACCGAGTACACCAGCGGCAGGCCGATCGCCACCAGCTCCTCGATGGCGCGCCGGTCACCGGAGCGGGCCGCGCCCACCGTGCCCGTGTCGATCGTGCCGCCAGCTCTCATCCCACATCACCGTCGTCGCACCGGGCCGGGCAGTCGCGCCGGTCCAATGTGCTCGACGCGGGATGCGGCGTCAAGCGGTGAGGCCGCCGTTCGCGGACGACCGTCGAGCCGGCCGCGACATAACAGAAAACGGCGATAATCCCGGATCCTTTCCGTACGCGTTGATGCCCTTGAATGCATTGAAACATTCTGGCAACCTCCACAATGCGTGTTGTTACCGTTCTCATTCCGAGCGCGCCGTAGCCACATCCGCCTTTTCCCGCCCCCCGAAGGAGAAGCTGACATGCACCGAAGGAAACGATGGCTCGCCGGAGCCGTGCTGGCCGCCATGGTCACCGCGGCCGGCCTGGCGGCCCACCCCGGCGCCGCCGCCGCGGAGTCCAACGGAGGCGTCCGGGTGATGCCGCTGGGCGACTCGATCACCGAGGGGACGCAGGTTCCCGGCGGCTACCGCATCGGCCTCTGGCAGCGCCTCGCCGGCGCCGGTTACCGGGTCGACTTCGTCGGGTCGCAGTACAACGGGCCCGCCGCCCTCGGCGACCACGACCACGAGGGCCATCCCGGGTGGCGGATCGACCAGATCGACGCGAACATCGCCGGCTGGCTGGGCGCCACGAACCCGCGCACGGTGCTGCTGCACATCGGCACGAACGACATCCTGCAGAACTACAACGTCCCGGGTGCCCCGGGCCGGCTCTCCACGCTGATCGACCACATCACCACCGCCGCGCCCTCGGCCGACGTGTTCGTCGCGACGATCATCCCGCTCGGCAACGCGGGCCAGGAGTCGGCGGCCCGTACGTTCAACGCCGCCGTCCCCGGCATCGTGCAGAGCAAGGTGAACGCCGGCCGGCACGTCCACCTCGTCGACATGCACGCCGCCCTCACCGCCGCCGACCTCATCGACGGCATCCACCCCACCGCCGGCGGCTACGACAAGATGGCCGCCACCTGGTACGCGGCCCTGCGCTCCGTACCGGGCACGATCGGCGACCCGGCCACCACCACCGGATCCGCGCTGGTCGGTGCGGCCTCCGGGCGCTGCCTCGACGTGCCCGGCAGCAGCACCGCCAACGGTGTCCAGCCGATCATCTGGGACTGCAGCGGCGCGGCGAACCAGCGCTGGACGGCCGACGGGCAGACCCTGCGGTCGCTCGGCAAGTGTCTCGACGCGCCCACCGGCGCAACCGCCGGCGCCAAGGCCCAGATGTGGGACTGCCACGGCGGGACCAACCAGCAGTGGACCGTCAACGCCGACGGCACCATCCGCAACCAGCAGTCCGGACTGTGCCTCGACGTCAACGGCGGCGGCACGGCCAACGGGACCACCGTCGTGCTGTGGACCTGCACCGCCGCCGCGAACCAGCGCTGGACGAGGAGATGACCATGAAACGCCTGAAGACCATGCTCGCCGCGGGCCTGCTCCTGCTGTCCGGCGCCGGGACCGCCGTGCTCGCCCCGTCCGCCGCGCAGGCGCTGGACAACGGCGTGGCGCGTACCCCGCCGATGGGCTGGAACAGCTGGAACACCTTCGGCTGCAGCATCAACGAGACGCTGATCCGGCAGATGGCGGACGCGATCGTCAGCACCGGCATGCGCGATCGCGGCTACCAGTACGTCGTGGTCGACGACTGCTGGTTCAACCCGAACCGCGACGGCTCCGGGAACCTGCAGGGCGATCCGAGCCGGTTCCCGAGCGGGATGAAGGCGCTCGGCGACTACCTGCACGGCAAGGGGCTGAAGTTCGGCCTCTACCAGGTGCCCGTCGACAAGACATGCGCCCAGTACTTCGGCAGCTATCCCGGCGCGACCGGCAGCCAGGGCCACGAGGCCCAGGACGCGCGGCAGTTCTCCGCCTGGGGCGTCGACTACCTGAAGTACGACTGGTGCTCCCCCAACGGGTCCATCAACGACCAGGTCACGACGTTCGCGAAGATGCGCGACGCGCTGGCCGCGACGGGCCGGCCGATCGTCTACAGCATCAACCCCAACAGCATTCACGCCAAGACCGGCCCGCAGCGCAACTGGAGCGACGTCGCGAACATGTGGCGTACGACCGAGGACATCACGAACGCCTGGGACACCGGGCAGACCAACGGGTACCCGATGGGTATCCAGAACATCGTCAACGTCACCGTGCCGCTGGCCGGGTACGCACGGCCCGGCCAGTTCAACGACCCCGACATGATGGAGGTCGGCCGCGGCGGCATGAGCGACACCGAGCAGCGCAGCCACTTCGCGCTGTGGGCCATGATGGCCTCGCCGCTGATCGCCGGCAACGACATCCGGTCGATGAGCTCCGCCACCCGCACGATCCTCGAGAACGAGAACCTGATCGCGATCAACCAGGACTCGCTCGGGCTGCAGGCGACCCAGGTCAGCAACGACGGCACCCGCCGCGTGCTGGCGAAGAGGCTCGCGAACGGCGACGTCGCGGTCGCCCTGTTCAACCAGGGCAGCGGCACCACGACCGTCTCCACCACGGCGGCGGCGGTCGGCAAGTCGGGCAGCTCGTTCGTCCTGACCGACGCCTGGAGCGGTGCGACCGGCACGAGCACGGGGACCATCAGCGCCTCCGTACCGGGGCACGGCACGGTGGTGTACCGGGTCAGCGGCGGCGGCACCGGCACACCGCCCGCCGGCACGACGACGCTCGTGGGCGCCGCGTCGGGACGGTGCCTGGACGTCCCGAACAGCGCGACCGCCAACGGCACCCAGCCCGTCATCTGGGACTGCAACGGCGGCGCCAACCAGCGCTGGACCCAGACCGGTCAGACCCTCCAGGCGCTCGGCAAGTGCCTGGACACCCCGGCGAACGCCACCGCGGGCACGAAGGTGCAGCTGTGGGACTGCAACGGCGGCACCAACCAGCAGTGGACGTTCGGCAGCGACGGCACGATCCGCGGCGTAGCCTCCGGGCTGTGCCTCGACGTGGACCACAACCTGACCGCGAACGGCACGGTCGTGCTGCTCTGGACCTGCACGGCCGCCGCGAACCAGAGGTGGTCGCGGACCTGACGACCGGTTCGGCCGCGGCGGCGCAGAAGTGCATCTTCTGCGCCGTCGCGGCGCGTCGGGCCGAGGCCAGCATGGTGTACGAGGACGACACCGTCGTCGCCTTCATGGATCTGAACCCGGTCACGCCCGGCCATCTGCTCGTCGTGCCACGCCGGCATGCGGTGGGCCTCGAGGACCTCGGCAAGGCCACGAGCACCCACGTGTGGTCGGTCGGTCATGACCTGGCACGGGCACTGCGACGCTCGAGCCTGGATTGCGAGGGAATCAACGTCCTGCTCTGCGACGGCGAGGTCGCCTTCCAGACGGTGTTCCACTTCCATCTGCACGTCATCCCGCGCTACGCGGGGGACGGCTGGACCCTCAAGGCCGTACCGCCGCAACGCGAAAGGGCGTTCCTCGACAGCGACGCGCAAGCGATCCGGGACGCCATCACGTCCACGCACTGACCGGCCGGCCACCGCGAAGGTGGCCGGCCGGGGGGTGCTCGGTGTTACTGCGCGGCGCAGGCCAGGGCCGGCGTGGTTCCCGGGGTTCCGTTGACGAGCATGCCGAAGGTGGTTCCGGCACCGGGTGCCAGCGCCCCGTTGTACGACGCGTTGGTCACGGTGGCCGTACCGCCCGCGGTGCTCAGCGAACCGTTCCAGACCTGGCTGATCGTCTGGCCGGCCGGCAGCGTCCAGCTCACCCGCCATCCGGTCGTGGCCGCCGTGCCGGTGCTGGTCACCGTGGCGTCCGCCTGGAAGCCGCCCTGCCAGGTGTTGACCACCTTGAGGGTGGCGGTACAGGCGCGGGGCTGCCCGGACGGGGGTGTGGACGGCGAGGACGGGGGCGTGGACGGCGAGGACGGCGGCGTGGACGGGGACGAGGGCGGCGTGGTGGTGCTGGGCAGCTGCGAGAAGAACCGCCAGATCTCGCCGCCGGTCCAGGTACGGGCGCCGTTCGTGCTCGTGGTCCCGTCCACCGGCTCGGGGGTGTGGTCGCCGTCGAACGCGGCCCAGGTCACCGGATAGCCGGCGCGGCACCCGGAGTACGCGGTCACGATGTGGCTCAGGCTGCCCCGGGCCGGCTCGGGCGGGTTCTGCGGCGTGCACCCGTTGTTGCGCACGAAGGTGTCACGCAGCTGGCGGCCGAGCGAGATGTCGAGCACGCTGTCGTGCGTGCCGTGGATGCCGAGATAGGCGACCGGCTGGGTGCCCCCGGAGCATCCGCTCAGGTTGGCGCCGGACATGACGGCGACCGCGCGGAACACGGTCGGGCGGGCGCACGCGACGGCGTAGCTCATCGCCCCGCCGTAGCTCCAGCCGGTGGCGAACAGCTGCGAGGTGTCGACACACAGGTCACCCTCGATCAGCGAGGTGAGCGCGTCGACGAGAGCGAGGTCCCGGCCGCCGGTGTTCGCCCATCCGTTGTCGATGCCCTGCGGCGCGACGAGGATCGCGCTGTTGTCCGACAACTGCTGTTGCCCGTAGTACGCCCACACCGCGCCGGCGGAGCCGCCGCTCGCCACGTCCTGGGCGGTCCCGTTCAGCCAGTGGAAGGCGAAGATCAGCTTGTACGGCCGGTTCCGGTCGTAGCCGTCCGGGACGCGCAGGATGTACGTCCGGTTCTGCCCGCCGCTCGAGATCGTCCGGGTGCCACTGGTCAGCGTCGGCGCCTTGCCGCAGCCGGCCGTGACCGCCGCGGCGGCCGGCGCCGCAGCGGCCGTGCCACCGAGCACACCGGTCACCATCGCCGCCCCCAGTGCCAGCGCGGCGACGGCGGCGCCCGCCGAGGCGGCGAGGCGGCGGACTCGGTCGGAGGATGGGGATGACGTCCGTTGTCTGAGCACGGTGACTCCTGGGGATCGCTGTCAGGTGGTTGTGCAGGTGAGCGAGGGTGTGCCCGGGCTGCCCCCGGCGAGCAGCCCGAACGTGGTGGACGCGCTTGCCGCCAGAGCGCCGTTGTACGACGCGTTGCCGACGGTCACGGTCGTACCGCTGGTGCTGAGCGTGCCGTTCCAGACCTGGGAGATGCTCTGCCCGGCGGCGGCCGTCCAGGTGACACGCCATCCGTTGACCGGCGCGGTTCCGGCCGTCACGGTGACCTCGGCCTGGAAGCCGCCGGACCAGGTGTTGGTGGTGCGGTAGGCGGCGGTGCAACCGGCGCTCGCGGGCGGATCGGTCGGCGGCGGATCAGTGGGCGGCGGGTCGGTCGGCGGGGGCGTACCGGCGCGGGTGAACTGCCACCGGTCGAGGTTGAACAGGCTGCCGCTGCCCCCGGTGAAGCGCAGGTACAGGTCGTGCGTGCCGGTGGCCGTCACCGGGCAGCTCACGCCGGTCCAGGTCTGCCAGCCTCCGGTGCCGGGCACGGTGCAGGTCCCCGCGAGAGTGCCGGTCGCGCCGTCGAGCCGCACCTCGATGCGGCCGCCGGAGGTGGCGGACGCGGCCTGGGCGGTGAACGCCGACGCACCCGCGCCGAACGCGACGCCCTTGACCTTGATCCAGTCGCCGTTGTCGATGAAGCTGACCGCGCGGCCGCTCGCGCCGGCGGCCTCGGTCTCCACACCGGACTCGAAAGCGATCGTCTCGGCTTCCTGCCGGACGTACGGGTCGAGCGTGCCGACCTGCGGCGCGCCGGTCGTCGTCATGGTGATGGTCGGGATCGTCCCGTCCGAGCGGTAGCTGAACTTCTCGACGGCGACCGAGCGGGTGTATCCGCCACCGCCCGGCAGCGCCCCGTTGTGGTAGAAGAAGTACGAGTTCCCGGCGAAGTCGATGACGCCCGGGTGGTTGGTGAAGCTGCTGCCCTGGGTGGGCATCACGGTGCCGCGGTAGGTCCACGGTCCGAGCGGTCCGGGCGCCGTCGAGTAGGCGATGAACTCCGAGCAGCACTTCGCGGCGTACACCAGGTAGTAGAGGTTGTTGCGCTTGTAGACCCAGGGGCCTTCCTCGAAGAGGGTGGGCCGGTTGGCGTCCCCGGTCCGGGTGCCGAAGCCGGCGGTGGTCAGCGGGATCTTCGCCGGGCTGCCGGAATACGAGATCATGTCGGCGTTGAGCCGGACGTACCAGAGGTTGGGGTTGCCCCAGTAGAGGTACGCCTGCCCGTCGTCGTCGATGAACACGGTCGGGTCGATCTCGTTGGTCTCGACGAGCGGATGCCCGAGCGCGTCGTGGAAGGGTCCCGTGGGGCTGTCGGCGACCGCCACCCCGATGGCCATCCGGCCGGTGGCCTTCGTGGTCATGGGGACGTACCAGTAGAACCTGCCGTTGCGTTCGACGGCCTGACCCGCCCAGGCGTTGCTCGCGGCCCAGCTGAAGTCGGACAGGTCCAGGGGCGAGCCGTGGTCGGTCCAGTTCACCATGTCGGCGGACGACCAGACCCGCCACTCCTTCATCGTGAAGTACGTCGAGTTGTCCTCGTCGTGTCCGGTGTAGAGGTAGACGCGGTCGTTGTGCACCAGCGGGGCCGGATCGGCGGTGTAGATGGTCTGGACGATGGGGTTGTCGGCGCGGGCCGGCACCGGCGCCCCCAGGATCAGCAGCAGGGCCGCGCCGACCACGGCGAGCAGCGATTTCACGCGACCTCCCCGTCCCGGCATCACGGCGTCACGACCGAGAACTGGTTGACGGTGACCGCGCCGCCGAGGCTGCGGGTGGCGTAGTTGAAGATGCCGAAGCGGTAGCCCATGAAGAACTGCCAATCGTTGTTGAGCGTGAACGCCGGTCCCAGGGTGGTGAACGTCGTGCCGTCGGTGCTGTACGAGAACCGCGCGGTGCGCCCGGATCCGGGCCGGATGTCGGCGTTGATCCGCAACCAGATCCGGCCCCCGCTCACGGTGGCGCCGGCCTGTTCGGTGCCCGTGCCGGTGGTGGTCCAGCCGCTGGTCGACATGGTGAGGCCGTTGGTCATCGAGACCCGGGTGGTGGATCCGTCCTTGCGGATGCCGATCCAGGCCGAGGAGTCGCGCAGCATGGCCAGGCCGGTACGGTCCCCGTCGGCCATCGCCGAGTAGTCCAGCTGCACGGTCGCCGTGGACGACGGGCCCTGGATCCGGCGGGTCAGCGTGTTCCGGGCGTTGTACAGGTCGTTGGTGACGGTGGCGGTCGACAGCCGCAGCCCGTTGTTCACCGTGACCTTGGTGGTGTCCGGGTTGTGGTTCCACTCGTACTGCGGGCCGAGAGTGGTGCCGGCGAAGGAGTCCGAGCCGGTCATCGGCGTCAGCGGGTGCCAGGGCAGGTTCGGGCGCGGGTAGCTGGCGCCCCATCGGCCGTCGACGGTCTGCAGGACGGGCCAGCCGTCGCCGCTCCACGTGATCGGCGCGAGGGTCGGCATCCGGCCGCCGGGGTACGCGTCGGTGAAGGCCATGTACCACCAGTCGCCGTTCTGGGTCTGCACGAGCCCGCCCTGGTGCGGCACCCCGCCGCCGCTGATCGGGCCGGGCAGGTTCAGCAGGACCTGGCGCTGCTCGTACGGGCCCCACGGGCTGGTCGAGCGCAGCACGTACTGCCCGTTGGCCGGGCGGGTCACCCAGATGTAGTAGTAGTTGCCGCGCTTGTACATGCGGGAGCCCTCGAGGGTGCCGATGCTCGACGGGGTCTGGTACACCGTCTGGGCGCGGACCTGGGAGGTCAGGTCGGACGACAGCTGGGCCACGCTGATCGTGGTGTTGCCGTAGGCGACGTACGGGGTGTCGTTGTCGAACAGCAGGCCGGCGTCGTAGTAGCAGTTGTTGATGCGGGCCTTCTTCGTCCAGCCACCGCTGACCGACGACGAGCTGTAGACGTACGTGCGGTTGAACTCCGTGCACCCGAGCCAGTAGTACGTGCTGTTGCTGGGCCGGTAGTTGAAGGCCGAGGCCCAGATGCCCTTCACGTACGCCCGCCCGCCGCTCAGGTCGTACGCGGACGAGTCGAAGTCCAGCCGCGGGACCGAGTGGCCGGCGTACTCCCAGTTGACCAGGTCGTACGAGCGCAGGATCGGCGCGCCCGGCGAGTAGTGCATGGTGGACGCCGAGTAGTAGTAGACGTCGCCGACCCGGATGATGTCGCCGTCGGCGAAGTCCTGCCAGACCACGGGATTGGTGAAGGTGCTCGGCGCGGACGGGTTCGTCGGCGGCGGGGTGGTCGGCGGCGGGGTCGACGGGACGGGCTCACCGGTGCACGGCACGCCGTTCAGAGTGAAGCCGGCCGGCGCCGGGTTGCCGGACGTAGCCGCGCCGTTGAACCCGAACGAAGCGCTCCCCCCGGTGGGCAGGTTCGCGTTGTACTCGGCGTTGGTCACTGTCACCTGCGAGCCGGACTGGGTGACCGAGCCGTTCCACAGCTGGGTGACGGTCTGCCCGGCGGTGAACGCCCAGCCGAGCCGCCAGCCGGTCAGCGGGTCACCGAGGTTGTCGATGGTCACGGAGGCGCCGAAACCGCCCTGCCACTGGTTGGTCACCGTGTACGTGACCCGGCAGGCGGCTGCGGCCCGGGCGCTGGAGCCGACGGAGATTCCGGCGACGCTGAGCGCCAGGGCGAGGCTCGCGGCGATCCACAGCCGCGGATGCGCGCGGGGCATCCTGATCTCCTTCGGTCGGACTCGGTGGGAGCGCTTCCACGTTGCCAGCAGATTTCTTGGCATTCAAGCTCGTGGATAAGACGACCCATTGCCAGTCGCCGGCATAACGGTTTTTCACCGGGCTTGGAGAAATAGCATTCATTGAGTCTCTGGGAGCGCTCCCGTAGCATCCCGAATGCGCACGCCGTCATCCTGTCAGGAGAATTCGATGAGCAAACGGAAAGCGACCGGCGCCGCTCTGGTGACGGCCGGCGTGACGCTGCTGGCGTCCACCGCCGTCACCGTCGCGACGCCGGCGGAAGCCGCGGCAGCGGGGTGCTCGGTCACCTACGCCGTGTCCTCGCAGTGGCAGGGCGGGTTCAACGCCGACGTGTCGATCACGAACCTCGGCGACCCCGTGACGAGCTGGGCGCTGCGGTGGTCGTTCGCCGGCGGGCAGACGGTGAACCAGGCGTGGAACACCTCGCTGGCGCAGAGCGGCTCGGCGGTGACCGCGCAGAACGTGAGCTACAACGGCTCCATCGCGACCAACGGGACGGCGTCGTTCGGCTTCACGGGGTCCTGGACGGGCAGCAACCCCGCACCCACCACGTTCTCGCTGAACGGGGTGACCTGCACGGGCGGCACGACACCCACCACCCCGCCGACCACCCCGCCCACGACGCCGCCGCCGAGTGGTTCGTGCACGTTGCCGTCGTCGTACCGGTGGAGTTCCACGGGTGCGCTGGCCACGCCGCGTTCGGGGTGGGCGTCGTTGAAGGACTTCACGACGGTGCCCTACAACGGCCGGCACCTGGTGTACGCCACCACGCACGACACCGGTTCGAGCTGGGGGTCGATGAACTTCGGCCTGTTCACCAACTGGTCGGACATGGCCTCGGCCAGCCAGAACGCGATGGGTCAGGGCACGGTCGCGCCGACGCTGTTCTACTTCGCGCCCAAGAACATCTGGGTGCTGGCCTATCAGTGGGGTCCGACCGCGTTCAGCTACAAGACGTCGTCGGATCCGACCAACGCCAACGGCTGGTCCTCGGCGCAGACGCTGTTCACCGGCAGCATCTCCGGCTCCGGCACCGGTCCGATCGACCAGACGCTGATCGGTGACGGCACCAACATGTACCTGTTCTTCGCCGGGGACAACGGCAAGATCTACCGGGCCGGCATGCCGATCGGGAACTTCCCGGGCAGCTTCGGGTCCTCGTACACCACGGTCATGAGCGATTCCACGAACAACCTGTTCGAGGCGCCGCAGGTGTACAAGGTGCAGGGCCAGAACCAGTACCTGATGATCGTCGAGGCGATCGGCGCGAACGGGCGTTACTTCCGCTCGTTCACCGCCACCAGCCTGGGCGGTACGTGGACACCGCAGGCCGCGACCGAGAGCAACCCGTTCGCGGGCAAGGCCAACAGCGGCGCCACCTGGACCAACGACATCAGCCACGGCGACCTCGTCCGCGCGACCGCCGACCAGACCATGACCATCGACCCGTGCAACCTGCAACTGCTCTACCAGGGCCGCTCACCCAGCAGCGGGGGCGACTACGGCAAGCTGCCCTACCGGCCCGGCGTGCTCACCCTGCAGCGCTGAACCAGCGTCGCGGCCGGGGGCGAATGCGCGCGCACCCCCGGCCGCGGCCGGACCTCAGCGCGGGACGACCCGTTCGATCGCCCACTCGCGCCAGCCGTCGAGCTTGTCCGACGCCGTCTGGAGCTGGTCGGCGACCGGGCCCGGGCCGGTCGAGCCGGGCGTCGTGCGGCCGGCGAGCGCGCTGCGGACCGACAGGACCTGGCGTACGGACGGGTCGAGGTGCTCGCTGACCGTCTTCAGGTCGTCGTCGCTGACGTCCTCGAGCTCGCACTCGCGGGCCGCGCACAGCGCGACGAGCCGGCCGGTGATCTCGTGGGCGTCACGGAACGGGACCCCCTTGCGGACCAGCCAGTCGGCGACCTCGGTGGCCAGCGAGAAGCCGACCGGCGCCGCCGCCGCCAGCCGGTCCACGCGTACGGTCATCGTGGAGATCATCCCGGCCAGCGCGGGCAGCAGCAGCTGCAGCGTGTCCACCGCGTCGAAGACCGGCTCCTTGTCCTCCTGCATGTCGCGGTCGTACGTCAGCGGCAGCCCCTTGAGCATGGTCAGCACCGCGACCAGGCCGCCGATCAGCCGACCGGCCTTGCCGCGGGCCAGTTCCGCGATGTCGGCGTTCTTCTTCTGCGGCATGATCGACGACCCGGTGGCGAACGCGTCGTCGAGGATCACCCAGCCGAACTCGGTGGAGGTCCAGAGCACGACCTCCTCGCCGAGGCGGGACAGGTGCACGCCGATCAGGCTGGTGATGAAGAGGAACTCGGCCACGAAGTCACGGTCGGCGACGCCGTCCATGGAATTCTGCACCGGCGCCTTGAAGCCGAGCTCCTTGGCGACCGCGGCCGGGTCCAGCGGCAGCGACGAGCCGGCCAGCGCGCCGGAACCGAGCGGGGAGATCGCCGTGCGCTCGTCCCAGTCGCGCAGCCGCTCGAGGTCGCGCAGCAGCGGCTGGACGTGGGCCAGCAGCCAGTGTCCGAAGCTGACCGGCTGGGCGTGCTGCACGTGGGTCAGGCCCGGCGCGGGCGTGTCGACGTGCCGGCCGGCCTGCTCCATCAGCGCGTCGGCCAGCTCGACCACCGCCGCGGCCACCCCACGGGCGTGGTCCCGCAGATAGAGCCGCAGGTCCGTGGCGACCTGGTCGTTGCGGGAACGGCCCGCGCGCAGCTTGCCGCCGAGCGCGCCGAGGCGTTCCAGCAGCCCGCGCTCCAGGGCGGTGTGCACGTCCTCGTCCTCGATCGTCGGACGGAACTCCCCCGCCGCGCACGCCGACTCGAGGTCGTCGAGGGCCGCCAGCATCTGCCCGAGCTCGTCGGCGTCGAGCAGCCCCGCGCCGGCCAGCACCCGCGCGTGCGCCCGGGACGCGGCGATGTCGTACGGCGCCAGCCGCCAGTCGAAGTGCACGCTGACGCTCAGCCGCGCGAGCGCGTCGGCCGGTCCACCGGCGAACCGGCCACCCCACAGCCTGGTCGGACCTTCGGTCTCCGGCACTGCCTCACTCCTCACATTCAGCGGGGACCCCGACGATAGGGTCGTCCCCATGACGCTCGACCTGCACGATGATGTTGTCTCATTGACCCGCGCGCTCTGCGACATCCCCTCGGTCTCCGGCGCGGAGGCCGCGATCGCCGACGCGGTCGAGGCCGCGCTGCGCAAGCTGGGCCACCTCGAGGTGCTGCGCGACGGCGACGCCGTGGTGGCGCGCACGAACCTCGGCCGGGACCGCCGCATCGTGCTCGCCGGGCACCTCGACACCGTGCCGATCAAGGACAACCTGCCCACCTGGACCACCGGGGAGGGTGACGCCGAGCTGCTGTACGGCCGCGGCACCTGCGACATGAAGGCCGGCCTGGCCACCCAGCTCCGCATCGCCGCCACCGTCACCGAGCCGAAGCACGACCTCACGTTCGTCTGCTACGACAACGAGGAGGTCGCCTCGGTGAAGAACGGGCTCGGCCGCCTCGTGCGCAACCACCCCGAGTGGCTGGCCGGCGACTTCGCCATCCTCGGCGAGCCCTCGAACGCCGCGGTCGAGGGCGGCTGCCAGGGCACGATGCGCGTCCGGATCACCCTCGAGGGCAGGGCCGCGCACACCGCCCGCTCGTGGCGCGGGGTCAACGCGATCCACGCCGCCGCGCCGATCCTCGCCATCCTCACCGCGTACGAGGCGCGCCGCCCGGTCGTCGACGGCCTGCAGTACCACGAGGGCCTCAACGCCGTGAACATCCAGGGCGGGCTGGCCGGCAACGTGGTCCCCGACGAATGCGTCATCGACATCAACCACCGGTTCGCGCCCGACCGCACGATCGACGAGGCGTACGCCTACCTCCAGGAGCTCTTCGCCGGGTACGACCTGGAGATCCGGGACAAGGCGCCGGGCGCGCGCCCGGGCCTGGACCAGCCGGCCGCCGCGGAATTCCTGGCCGTGGTGGGCAAGGAACCCGCGGCGAAGTTCGGCTGGACCGACGTGTCCCGCTTCGCCGAGCTCGGCATCCCGGCGGTCAACTACGCGCCGGGCGACCCGCTGCTCGCCCACACCGACGACGAGCACGTCCCGGTCGCCGAGATCCGCGAGTGCGAACGCGTGCTCGCCACCTGGCTCAAGTAGTTCCGCGCCCCGGTCACCGACCGCAACCAGCGTCGCACTGCGCCCGTCGTTGCCGGGGCGCAGTGCCCGCCGAGCGCAGCGAGGCCATGTAACAGCCATCTACACAGCGTTCTTCTGAATGGCGCCGGGGATGGCGTACATGTGGGCGAAGGCTCGGGCCTGCTCGCCCGTCCACAGCGACGAGCCGTAGCCGTAGACGACGCCCTGGCGGGTGGCCGCGTCCAGCAGGCTGTGCGGGCTGCGGCTGCCCAGCGGGATCACGTTGCCCTTGATCAGCTTGATTCGGACCTCGCCGGTGACGCGCTGCTGGCTGCTGTCCAGGAACGCGCGGAAGTCGTCGAGGATCGGGTCGTAGTAGACGGCCTCGTGCAGCAGGTCGCCGTAGGTGTTGCCGAGCTGGGCCTTGGTGGCCTGCTGCCGGTTGCTGAGCACGAGGCGCTCGAGCTCGCGGTGCGCGGCGATCAGCGTGAGCATGCCGGGGGCCTCGAAGCCGACGCGGGCGAGGTTGCCGACCATCGTCGAGCCCATGTGGATGCCGCGGCCCACGCCGTGCTCGGCCGCGAGCACGTTGAGCGCGCGCAGGATCGCGTAGTTGGGCGCGTCCGGGCCGGTGCCCTCGATCGGCGTGCCGTCGGCCGTGGTCGCGGAGACGACCTCGCCCTTGTCGAAGCCGAGGATCAGCTCGACGCCGTCGGCGGGTGCGTCCGCGATCGACTTCGTGTACGTCCACGCGTCCTCGGGCAGGTAGTCCCAGGAGCCGTACGTCTCCTTGCCGCCGATCGACGTGCCGATCAGGCCCTCGTTGATCGAGTAGGTGGTGACCTTCTCGGGCGTCTCGAAGCCGCGCTCGCGCAGGTAGTCGCGCTCGTACTCGCGGGTCAGCCGCTCGTCGCGGATCGGCGTGATGATCTCCATCTGCGGGGCGAGCGCGCGGATCACCGAGTCGTAGCGCACGTGGTCGGCGCCGGCGCCGGTGGAGCCGTGGGCCACCGCGTCCGCGCCGTTGTCGATCGCCGCCTGCACGACCTTCTCGGCCTGCACCAGCCGCTCGGCGCCCACGCACGACGGGTAGCCGCCGTTGCGCAGGTAGTTGGCCTTGATCGCGTACGTGATGACGCGGGCGTAGAGCTCCTCGCGGGCGTCGATGACGAAGTGCTGCGCCGCGCCCAGCTCCTCGGCGCGCTTGCGGACCACGTCGGCCTCGCCGCTGTGCAGGCCACCGGTGTCGATGTTGGCGGTCAGCACCTCCCAGCCCTGCTCACGCAGGGACACCAGGGCGTACGAGGTGTCGAGGCCGCCGGAGAACGCGAGGACGATCTTGCGCTTGGACATCAGTTTCCTTCGGGCGAGTACGGGAGTTCGAGGATCGGCACGTACGACGTCCCATCCTTCGTGAGGTGGCCGGGGGCGAGCACGTAGTAGGTGGACTGCCGGGCCTCGATGGCCTTCTGCATGGCGCGCTGGCGCTCGTAGTCGAACGGGTCGAGCAGGAACGTGGGCTCCGGCTCGCGCTCGGCCACGGGCACCGTGAAGTCGTTCTCGTAGACGAACGAGCCGGGCGAGGTGTGGAACGGCACGGTCGCGACCAGGATGTGCAGCCGGCCGAAGCGGGTGTGCACGCGCAGCGCGGTGTTGTCGTACTGGGTGACGCCGTCGAGCTTGCGGGCCTGGTAGACCGAGAGCGCCAGGGCCTTGAGCGCGCGGCCCAGCCCGGCGTTGGTCATCACCGACCACAGCGACCAGCCGACCCAGGTGCCGGGGGCCGCGCTGGGCGCCGCGCAGTAGCCGCCGATCGGGATCGGGCCGTTGTAGTCGCTCTGCTTCACCTTGTCGAAGACCGCGCGCAGGTGCCGCTTGGCGTCCTCGTCGAACGCGCTGGTCTCCAGCGTCTCGGTGAACTGCGCCTGGGGCAGCGCGGCGATCACCGCGGCCGACGGCATGAGGATGAGGTCGACCATCACCCACTGCGGCATGGGGATGCCGCGGTCGCCGAACGCGATGCCGTTGATCACGTTGAACAGGTTGAGGAACTCGCCGGTGTCCCAGCCCTTGTCGCCGGTGGTCTCGGTGAAGTCCAGCCAGGTGAGCTTGTGGCCGTACGGCGCCTCGTTGAGGAACGGGCGCAGCGTGTCGTTGGAGGCCAGGTAGAACTCGAGCCCGCGGGCCTGGAGCTTCTGCATGTTGTCGGCGAAGCCCGGGAAGAAGGCCTCGACGGCGGGCTGCTGCGCGATCACGGCAGGGTCCCTTCGTTGTCCGTACGGCTCCAGGCCGTCAGCTTCTCGGCGAGCCGGGCCCCCGACCCGGTGTCGGTGGACGGCTCGCGGGCCACCACCAGGATCGTGTCGTCCCCGGCGATGGTGCCCACGACGTCGGGCAGCCCCGAGCGGTCCAGCGCGCTGGCCAGGAACTGCGCGGCGCCCGGCGGCACTCGCAGCACCACCAGGTTGCCGCTGACGTCCACCGAGTTCAGCAGCTCGCGCAGCAGCCGGACCAGCCGGGCCGGGGCCTGCTCGACCGGGCGCAGCGGCGGCAGGCCGTCCTCGGGGATGACGTAGACGCCGCCGGCTTTGACGGCCCGCAACTCCTCGAGGTCCCGCGACAGGGTGGCCTGGGTGACCTGCACGCCGTCGAGCGCCAGCAGCTCGGCCAGCTCGGTCTGGGACCGTACGGCCTTGTCGCGGACGAGGTCGACGATGCGCGCGTGCCGCGCCGCGCGGGTGCCCGGCCCGGTCATGAGGAGGAGGCCGCCAGCAGCCAGGCCAGCAGCGCCTTCTGCGCGTGCAGGCGGTTCTCGGCCTGGTCGAAGACCGCGCTCTGCGGGCCGTCCATCACCTCGTCGGTGATCTCCTCACCGCGGTGCGCGGGCAGGCAGTGCAGCACGATCGCGCCGGGCGCGGCCGCGGCGAGCAGGTCCTGGTTGATCTGGTACGGCCAGAACGGCGTACGCCGGTCGATCCCGTCGTCCTCCTGGCCCATGGAGGTCCACGCGTCGGTGGCCAGCACGTCGGCGCCCTTCGCGGCCTCGTACGGGTCCCGCAGCACGCTCACCGAGCCCCCGGTGCCGGCGGCGATCTCCTGGGCCCGGGCCACCACCACGGGATCGGGGTCGAACCCGGCCGGCCCGGCGACCCGTACGTGCATGTCCGCGGTCGCCCCGGCCAGCAGATAGGAGTGCGCCATGTTGTTCGCCGCGTCCCCGACGTACGTGAGGGTCCGGCCGGCCGTGCCACCCAGCCGCTCCCGGATCGTCTGCAGGTCGGCGAGCAGCTGGCAGGGGTGGAAGCCGTCGGTGAGCGCGTTGACCACGGGCACGTGCACGTCGGAGGCCAGCTCGGCGAGGCGCTCGTCGCCGGAGGTGCGGAAGACCATGGCCGCGGCGTACCGGGAGACGACCCGCCCGGCGTCGGCGAGCGACTCGCCCCGGCCGAAGTGCGTCGCCTGGGTGTCCACGATGATCGCGTTGCCGCCCAGCTCGCAGATGCCGGCCTCGAACGACAGCCGGGTCCGCAGGCTCACCTTGTCGAAGAACACCGCGACCGTCTTCGGCCCGTCCAGTGGCCGGTGGCCGAAGCGGTCGGCCTTCATCGCGGCCGCCAGCTCCAGCACCTCCGCCTGCTCGGCGGGGCTCAGGTCGTCGTCACGCAGGAAATGGCGGGTCATGGGAGAACCTCCCGGAAGGCGGCGACGAAGGACTCAGCCTGCTCGCTGGTCAGGATGAGGGGTGGCGCGAGCCGGATCGCGTCCGGCTGTACGGCGTTGACGAGGAAGCCCTTGTCGCGCAGCCTGCCCGCGAGCTCCGCGGACGCGTTCTCGGTCAGCACGATGCCCAGCAGCAGCCCGGCGCCGCGGACGCCGGAGACCAGCGGGTGGTTCAGCCCCTCGATGCCGCGGCGGATCAGCTCGCCGACCCGCTTGACGTGGTCGAGCAGCCCCTCGCCCGCGATCGTCCGGATCACCGCGAGGCCCGCGGCGCAGCTGATCGGGTTGCCGCCGAAGGTGGTGCCGTGCGAGCCGGGGCCGAACAGGTCGGCCGCCGCGCCGAACGCCATGCAGGCGCCGATCGGCAGGCCGCCACCGAGGCCCTTGGCGAGCGTCACCACGTCCGGCTCGACGCCCTCGCTCTGGTGGTGGAACCAGTGCCCGGTACGCCCGATGCCGGTCTGCACCTCGTCGAGGACCAGCAGCGCGCCGGTACGCGTACAGATCTCCCGGGCGGCGGCGAGGTAGCCGGGCGGCGGGACGACGACACCCATCTCGCCCTGGATCGGCTCGAGGATCACCATGGCGGTCGCGTCCGTCACCGCGGACCGCAGCGCTTCGCTGTCGCCGTACGGGACATGGGTGACGTCTCCCGGCAGCGGCCGGAACGGGTCCGCCTTCGCGGGCTGGCCGGTCAGCGCGAGCGCACCCATCGTGCGGCCGTGGAAGCCGCCGTGGGTCGAGACGACGTGGGTGCGTCCGGTGAGGCGGGACAGCTTGAACGCGGCCTCGTTGGCCTCCGCGCCGGAGTTGCCGAACACGACCCGGCCGGGCCGGCCCGCGAGCGCCAGCAGCAGCTCGGCGAGGGCGACCGGCGGCTCGGCGACGTAGAAGTTGGAGACGTGCCCGAGCGTGGAGATCTGCTGGGTGACGGCCTGCACCACGGCGGGGTGGGCGTGCCCGAGCGCGTTGACCGCGATGCCGCCGAGCAGGTCGACGTACTGCGTGCCGTCCTCGGCGGTCAGCACCGCGCCCGACCCGCTGACCAGCGCCAGCGACGGGGTGCCGTAGTTGTTCATCAGGCTCTGCTGCCAGCGTTCGACGAGACCGCTCATGAGGGGACCACCATCGTTCCGAATCCTTCCGAGGTGAAGACTTCGAGCAGCGTCGAGTGCGGGACCCGGCCGTCGACGACGTGCGCGGCGGGCACCCCGCCCTGCACGGCGCGCAGGCAGGCCTCCATCTTGGGCGCCATCCCGGACTCGAGGCCCGGCAGCAGCTTCGCCAGCGCGTCGGCGTCGATCTGCGAGGTGAGCGACGACGTGTCCGGCCAGTTGGTGTAAAGGCCGGGCACGTCGGTGAGCACGACCAGCTTGCGGGCGCCGAGCGCGACGGCCAGCGCGGCCGCGGCGGTGTCGGCGTTGACGTTGTGCACCACCCCGTCGGCGTCGGGCGCGACGGTGGCGACGACCGGGATGCGCCCGGCGGCGATGAGGTCGTCGACGGCCGAGGTGTCCACGGACGCCACGTCGCCGACCTGGCCGATGTCGACCGGCTCACCGTCGACGACCGCGTGCCGGCGTACGGCGGTGAAAAGCCGCGCGTCCTCGCCGGACAGGCCCACGGCGAACGGGCCGTGCTCGTTGATCAGCCCGACGAGCTCGCGCCCGACCTGGCCGACGAGCACCATGCGCACGACGTCCATCGCCTCGGGCGTGGTGACGCGCAGGCCGCCGCGGAACTCGCTCTCGATGCCGAGCCTGCCGAGCATGGCCGAGATCTGCGGGCCGCCGCCGTGCACCACGACGGGTTTGATGCCGGCGTACCGCAGGAAGACCATGTCGGCCGCGAACGCGCGCTGCAGCTCCGGCTTGATCATCGCGTTGCCGCCGTACTTGATGACGACGGTCGAGCCGTGGAAGCGTTCCAGCCACGGCAGCGACTCGATGAGGACGGCCGCCTTCTCCTGCGGGGTCATGTGCTGTACGCCGAGTTCTCGTGCACGTACGCGTGGCTCAGATCCGTGGTCCAGATCGTCGCGTCCATCTCCCCCTCGTGCAGGTGCACCTGGATCGTGACGTCCCGGCCACGCAGATCCACCTTGGACCGGTCCTCCGCGGCGGCGCCGCCCTTGCACACCCACACGCCGTTCACGCCCACGTCGATGCGGTCCGGGGTGAACGCCGCGCCGGTCGTACCCACGGCGGCGAGGATGCGGCCCCAGTTGGGGTCGTTGCCGAACAGCGCGGTCTTGACCAGGTTGTTCCCCGCCACCGACCGGCCGACCTCGACCGCGTCGGCCTCGCTGGCGGCGCCCAGCACCTGGATCGCGACGTGCTTGGTCGCGCCCTCCGCGTCGGCGATGAGCTGCTGCGCGAGGTCGTGGCAGGCGGCGGTGACCGCGGCGGTCAGCTCCTCCTGGCTGGGCTGCACGTCCGAGGCGCCGCTGGCCAGCAGCAGGACGGTGTCGTTGGTGGACATGCAGCCGTCGGCGTCGATGCGGTCGAACGTCACCCGGGTGGCCTCGCGCAGCGCGGTGTCGAGCGCCTCCGAGCCGGCGACCGCGTCCGTGGTCAGCACGACGAGCATGGTGGCCAGGGCGGGGGCGAGCATCCCGGCGCCCTTGGCGATCCCGCCGACCGACCAGCCCTCCTGGACCACGTGCACGTTCTTGGCGACCGTGTCGGTGGTCATGATCGCCGTCGCCGCGGCCTCGCCGCCGTCCGGGCCGAGCTGCTTGACCGCCGCGGTGACGCCGGGCAGCAGCTTGTCCATCGGCAGCAGCTCACCGATCAGGCCGGTGGAGCAGACCGCGACGTCGCCGGCCCCGATGAGCAGCGGCTTCGGCCCGCCACGCAGCACCGAGGCGACGTGCTCGGCGGTGGCGTGGGTGTCGCGGAAGCCCTGCGTGCCGGTGCACGCGTTGGCGCCGCCGGAGTTCAGCACGACGGCGCGGATCACGCCGCCCTTGAGCACCTGCTGGCTCCACAGCACCGGCGCGGCCTTGACCCGGTTGCCGGTGAACACGCCGGCGACGGTCGCGTCGGGCCCGTCGTTGACGACGAGCGCCACGTCCGGCCCGCCGCTGGCCTTGAGCCCGGCGGCGACGCCGGAGGCGCGGAAACCCTTGGGGGCGGTGACGGTCACGGCGCCACCCCGAACACCGACAGGCCGGCCGTCTCGGGCAGGCCGAGCATCAGGTTGGCGCACTGTACGGCCTGCGCGGCGGCGCCCTTGCCGAGGTTGTCCAGCGCGCTGACCACGACGATGCGCCCGGAGTCGACGTCCAGCGTCGCCTGCAGGTGGCACGAGTTGGATCCGAGCGTCGCCGCGGTGTGCGGCCAGGCGCCCTCCGGCAGCAGGTGCACGAACGGCTCGTCCGCGTACGCCGCGGCCAGCACGTCGCGCGGGTGCGTACGCCCGATCGGCTTCGCCGTGACGGTCGCGAGGATCCCGCGCGGCATCGGGGCCAGCACCGGCGTCAGGGACAGCGAGTCGGCGCCGGTGGCCTGCTTGATCTCCGGCACGTGCTGGTGGGCACCCACCTTGTACGGCGACAGGTCACCCATCACCTCGCTGCCGAGCAGGTTCACCTTCGCCGCCCGGCCGGCCCCGGACGTGCCGGAGGCGGCGACCACCACGACGTCGGCGGGATCGGCGACCCCGGCGGCGATCAGCGGGGCGAGGGCGAGCGTGATCGTGGCCGCGTAGCAGCCGGTGTTGGCGACCCGGTCGCTGGCGGCGGCCGCCTCGCGCTGCCCGGGCAGCTCGGGGAGGCCGTACGTCCACGTGCCGGCGTGCGCGCCGCCGTAGTAGCGCTCCCAGGCCGCGGCGTCGCGCAACCGGAAGTCCGCGCCCAGGTCGACGATCTTCACCCCGCCGGGCAGCTGCGCGGCGAGGGCCGCCGACTGCCCGTGCGGGAGCGCGAGGAAGACGAGGTCGGCGTCGCTCAAGGTGACGGCATCGGTGGCCCCGAGCGTCAGGTCCAACCCCGCGAGCTGCGGGTGCACGGCCGCGACGGGCGTACCCGCCTGCGTGTGCGCCGTGGCGGCCACGAGGTCGAGCTCGGGGTGGCCGGCGATCAGGCGCAGCAGCTCACCCCCGGCATATCCACTGGCCCCGGCCACAGCGACCCGGATTCCCATACCCACCTCCGCATGACTATGCAGAGAACCGTATAACGGGTGCCATCCGTGAGCAAGCTCGTGTCACCCGGCTCCCGCTCAGCGGGACGGCCGCGGCTTGACCCATAGTCAGATAGTCTTTGTGTTCCCGGCATGCCCCACGCGATGCGCGAGCCCACCTTCTGGATCCTGACCGCTCTGGTCAGCCGCCCCCTGCACGGTTACGGGATCATCCGGGAGGCCGCCGTCCTGTCCGAGGGGCAGGTCACCCTCCAGGCCGGCACGCTGTACGCGGCACTCGACCGCCTCGAGGCCGAAGGGCTGGTCGAGGTGGACCACGAGGAGAAGGTGGACGGTCGCGACCGCCGCTACTACCGCCTCACCAGTGGCGGGATCTCCGCCGTGACCGCCGAGGCCGAACGGCTGAGCCGCAACGCACGGACGGCGACGCGCCAGCTCGCCGCCCGGCCGCACCTGGACCCGGCCACCGCATGAGCCGGCTGGAGGCGCGATACCGGCTCCTGGTGCGGGCGTACCCGCCGGGCCGGCGCCGCACGGAGCTCCTCGGCACGCTGCTGGAGGCGGCACCCGCCGATCGGCGGCGGCCGACCGTACGCGAGACCGCCGACGTGCTGCGGCACGGGTCACGCCCGCCCGCGTCCCCGCGGCCGCCGGGCTGGGACTGCTCGCGGGCGGTCTCATCGGCTGGTTGCTCACCGGCTGGGCGAGCCGCCGCACCGAGGACGCGGGCGGCACCGTCCGGGCGCTGACCGTGGGCACCGCCGGATTCGCGCTGGTCCTGCTGCTGCCGCAGACCATCCTCGGGTACGCGGCGCTCGTCATGCAGACGATCACCCGCGACGCGCCCGGCAAACCGTTCTGGGCGCTGTCCGTCACGTACGGCTTCGGGTGCAGTTTCCTCGGCGTGCTGCTGTTCGCCGTCGCTCTGGGAACCGCGGCCCTCGTCGCCCGGCCCGCCCGGGACCCGGTCGTGGAGCCGACGGCCGGGACGGGCCCTTAGGGTCGGTCCCATGCTGAACGACATCGAGCAGGCGACCGCCCGGCTGCTGGAGACGGCCGGCCGGTTCACCGACGCGGACCTCCGGCAGCCGTCGCTGCTGCCCGGCTGGAGCCGCGCCTACGTGCTCGCGCACCTGGCCCGGGGCGGGGAGGCGTTGCGCAACATCCTCGTCGACGAGCCGCCGTACGCGAGCCGGCAGGCGCGCAACGCCGACATCGAGGCCGGCTCGGATCGCACGGCCGCCGAGCTCGTCGGCGACGTCGCGGCGACCGCGGAGGCCTTCCGGGCGACCGTGCTGGGCGTGCCGCCGGAGCGATGGGACGACGTGGTGTCCGTTCCGGGCGTCGATCCGTTCCCCAGGAGTCAGGTGCTGCTGCGGCGGCTGACCGAGCTGGAGCTGCACCACGTCGACCTGGACGCCGGATACACCGCCGCCGATTGGCCGCCGTCGTTCGCCGGGCTCGACATGCCCGAGCCGTTGCGGAGTTGGCGGGCCGATCGGGGGTAGAACTGTCGGCATGGCTGATCAGGATCTGCTGCGCATCCGGGAGACCGCCGCCGCGTACGCCGAGGCCGTCCGGGCGACCCAGCGCTTCTTCGACCGTGTCGAGGACCTCGAGGACCCTTCCGTACAGGTCGAGTACGCGACGCTCGCCGAGGCCGAGAAGCGCGCCGCCGGGGACCGCCTCGACGCGCTGACCGCGGTGGGCGTCGAGGTGCCGAGCATCGACGACAGCGATGCCGTGGGCTGAGCCGGCGCAATCCCGGCGCGTGAGCCTGAGGCCGGTCGGCGTCTGAGCCGTCCCGAAAACTCCGGTTCCCGCCGGTTCCGGTACTCATTGACCAAAGATCCGACCCCCGCGGACGCCGGTACCGGTTCCGGGCTGTGCGACACTTCCGACGCTTACCGATGTGTTGCAGCTCGGAGACCGTGTGTCGCGCGGTCGGACCGAAGGAGTGTCGTGGCCCCTGACGACCCGTACCGTGATCCCTCGCTCAGTGTCGACCAGCGGGTCGAGGACCTGCTGGGCCGGATGACGCTGGCCGAGAAGGTCGGGCAGATGCTCCAGCTCGACGCGCGGCGGGACCTCAAGGACGCCGTCAGCACGCGCCTGGCCGGATCGATCCTGCACGCCTCGCCGCAGCGCATGCTCGAGGCGATCGACCTGGCGGCGGGCACCCGGCTCGGCATCCCGCTGATCACCGCCGAGGACTGCATCCACGGGCACGGCTTCTGGCCCGGCGCCACCGTCTTCCCCACCCAGCTCGCCATGGCCGCCACCTGGGACGCGGGGCTGGCCGAGCGGGTCGCCCGGGTCACCGCGGTCGAGGTCTCCGCGACGGGCATCCACTGGACCTTCTCCCCCGTGCTCTGCATCACCCGGGACCTGCGCTGGGGCCGGGTCGACGAGACGTTCGGCGAGGACCCGTTCCTGATCGGCGAGCTCGGCTCCGCGATGGTCCGTGGCTATCAGGGCAACGGCTTGAGCGACCCGACCGCGGTGCTCGCGACGGCCAAGCACTTCGCCGGCTACTCGGAGACCCAGGGCGGCCGCGACGCCAGCGAGGCCGACCTGAGCCCGCGCAAGCTGCGCGCCTGGTTCCTGCCGCCGTTCGAGCGGGTGGCCAAGGAGGGCTGCAGCATCTTCATGCTGGGCTACCAGTCCATCGACGGCGTGCCGATCACCGCGAACAAGTGGCTGCTCAACGACGTGCTCAAGGAGGAGTGGGGCTTCACCGGCACGCTCGTCACCGACTGGGACAACGTCGGGCGCATGGTCTGGGAGCAGAAGGTGTGCGCGGACGCGGTGGAGGCCGCGGCCGTCGCCGTCCGCGCCGGCAACGACCTGGTCATGACCACCCCCGCGTTCTTCGAGGGTGCGCAGACCGCGGTCGAGCGCGGCCTGCTGGCCGAGGAGGAGATCGATGCCGCCGTACGCCGGATCCTGCGGCTGAAGTTCCGGCTCGGCCTGTTCGAGAACCCGCGGGCCCCGGACGCACAGCGGCAGGCGGCGGTCATCGGGCACCCGGACCACGCCGCGCTCAACCTCGAGGTGGCCCGCCGGTCGCTGGTGCTGCTCGCCAACGACGGCACCCTGCCGCTGCCCGCCGGCGAGCCGCGGACCGTCGCGATCATCGGCCCCAACGCCGACGCCCCGCAGTCGCAGCTCGGCGACTGGGCCGGCGCCTCCGGCCAGGTCGACTGGATGCCCGACGGCCAGCCGCGCGAGCTGATCGAGACCGTGCTCGACGGCTTCCGGGCCGTCGCCCCCGCGGACTGGACGGTCACCACCGCCCGCGGCGCGGACATCGAGAAGCTGGTCCCCGACCCGCAGGGCGAGTTCTACCGCGACGGGCAGCCGCGGCCGCCGATCTCGCGCCCCGCGGAGGCCGACCCGGCGATGATCGCCGAGGCGGTCGCGGTGGCACGGGCCGCCGACTACGCCGTCGTGGTGGTCGGCGACACGGTCGCGCTCACCGGCGAGAGCAAGTCCACCGCGACGCTGGAACTGCAGGGCGGTCAGATCGCGCTGCTCGACGCCCTCGCCGAGACGGGTACGCCCACCGTCGTCGTGCTCATCAACTCGAAGCCCGCCGCGCTGCCGCCGTCGGCGCTGCGCGCGTCCGCCATCGTGCAGGCGTTCAACCCCGGCATGCGCGGCGGCCGGGCGGTGGCGGAGCTCCTGCTCGGCCACATCGAGCCCACCGGGCGCATGCCGCTGTCCGCCGCGCGGCACGTCGGCCAGCAGCCGATCTACTACAACCAGATCCGCGGGCAGCACGGCAACCGGTACGCCGACCTCACCCAGGACCCGCTGTTCGCGTTCGGCGAGGGCCTGAGCTACACCACGGTCGAGTACGCCGACCTGGCAATCGCCGAGCCGGACGTGGCCCCGGACGGCACGGTACGGGCGAGCGTACGGCTGACGAACACCGGCAGCCGCCCGGCGCTGGAGACCGTGCAGGCGTACATCAGCGACCTCGTCACCAGCGTCACGTGGGCGGCGAAGGAGCTCAAGGCGTACCGGCAGGTGTCCGTGGCGCCCGGCGAGAGCGTCACCGTTGACATCGCTGTCGCCGCCGCCGACTGCACGCTGGTGACCGCGGACGGCCGGCGCGTCGTCGAGCCCGGCGACTTCGACCTGCTCGTGGGGCCGAACTCGCGCACGAAGAACCTGCTGCGCGCGCGGTTCCGGATCTCGTAGGGCCCGACGGCCGTGTTGACGCCTCCCGCCGATCTGCCCGAGGGCCTGCTGCGGGAGGCGTTCGCGCTGGCCGAGCTGGAGTACGCGCCGGTGGGCTGGGGCAGCCACCACTGGACGGCCACGGGCGTCGACGGCACGCGCTGGTTCCTGACCGTGGACGAGCTCGACGCCGGCCGGCCCGGCGCCTCGTTCGAACGGCTGCGGCGGGCGTTCGACGCCGCGTCGGCGTTGCGCCTGCCGTTCGTGGTGGCGCCGGTGCGACCCGTGCAGCGTGTCGGCGAGAAATATGCGGGGGCGCTGTACCCGTACATATGGGGTGAAAGCTTTTCCTGGGGCGACTGGCCGGCGGAGAGTCACCGGGCCGCCGTCCTCGACATGCTCGTCGCGGTGCACACCGCGCCGTCGGCGGCCGGCCGCGCCGCGGCCGCCGACGACTTCACGATCCCCCACCGTGACGGGCTGGAAGCGACCCTGACCGGCGGCAACGTGGCGGGCACCGGCCCGTTCGCCGCGCCCGCCGCCCGGTTGATCGGGGCGCACGCGGCGCGGATCCGGGCTGAGCTGGACCGTTACGACGAGCTCGCGGCATCGGCCGACCGGTCACGGTCGGTGCTGACCCACGGCGAGCCGCACCCGGGCAACACGATGCGCGCGGCCGACGGCTGGAAGCTGATCGACTGGGAGACCGCGCTGCTCGCCCCGCCCGAGCGCGACCTGTGGCTGCTCGGCGGCGACCTCACCGGGTACACCGCCGCCACCGGCGTCCGCGCCGAGCCGGGGATGCTCGAGCTGTACCGGCGCCGCTGGCTGATCAACGACCTCTGCGTCGACCTGCACCGGTTCCGCCGCCCGCACAGCGGGAACCCGGAGGACGAGGAATGCTGGCAGCTGTTGCGGGCGAACGTGGAGAGAGGGCTGACATGACGCGGGTCGCGGTCACCGGGGGTAACGGCAAGCTGGGCCGGGCGGTGGTCGCCCATCTGGGCGAGCACGGCTACGAGGTGGTGAACCTGGACCTCACCGGGCGTCCGCCGCAGACCCGCATCGACCTGACCGACTACGGCCAGACGGCGGAGGCGCTCACCGGCATCGACGACCGGTACGGGTCCGTCGACGCGGTCGTGCACCTCGCGGCGATCCCCGCGCCCGGCCTGCTCCCCAACGCCGCGACGTTCCACAACAACATGCTCGCCACCTTCAACGTGTTCCAGGCGGCGAAGCTGGCGGGCATCACGAACGTCGTGTGGGCGTCCAGCGAGACGGTGCTCGGGCTGCCGTTCACCACGCCGCCGCCGTACATCCCGGTCGACGAGGAGTACCCGGCGCGACCCGAGTCGACGTACTCGCTGGTCAAGCACCTGGAAGAGCAGATGGCCGCGCAGTTCTGCCGGTGGAACCCCGAGCTGAAGATGATCGGCCTGCGGTTCTCCAACGTCATGGACCCGGAGGACTACGCGCAGTTCCCGTCGTTCGACGCCGACCCGCGCAGCCGCAGCTGGAACCTGTGGGGCTACATCGACGCCCGCGACGGCGCGCAGGCGGTCCGCAAGGCCCTGGAGTTCGAGGGTACGGGCACAGAGGTGTTCATCATCGCCAACGCCGACACGGTGATGAGCCGTACCAGCGCGTCGCTGGCGGCCGAGGTGTTCCCGGGCGTACCGGTGACCAGGGAGCTCGGCGAGCACGAGACGCTGCTGTCGATCGACAAGGCCCGGCGCGTGCTGGGCTACGAGCCGGAGCACTCCTGGCGGTCCTGAAACGTCGCCGCGGCGATCCGGCGCATCGTGTAGCCGAGCTTCTCGTACGTGCGGACCGCCGCGGCGTTCCAGTGGTCCACGAACAGCGCCACCCGTCCCCGTCCGGCGATCAGCTCGTCGGTGAGGAACGCGCAGAGGTCGCGCCCGAAGCCCCTCCCCCGCGCGTCGGTACGGGTGGCCACCCCGGCGATGAAACCGATCTCCGCCACGGACCACGCGTCGGCGCCCACGGCCAGCAGCTCCCCGGTCCCCGCGCGGATGCCGGCCCACCTCGTCACGCCGGTGCCGCCCGGGTACGCGTACGAGCCGGGATGGTGCTCGTCGAGGAACGCGGCGACCTCGGCGTCGTCGTCCAGCCAGCGCGGCTCGTACCGGGGCGGCGGGCCCGTCGGCGCGGTGGTGTCCATCCAGCCGAACCGGCCCTCCACGACCAGGCCCGGGATCGCCTCGATGAGGTCCTGGTCCCCGACCGCGTGGTAGCCGGCGACCTCGGGGCGGATGCGGTCCACGAGCGCGGCGACGTCGGCCGGCGCGCCACGCAGCGCCAGGCGGTCGCGGCGGGACACGTCCGGGCAGGCCACCGCGGCCGCCTCGCCCAGCGCCCAGGCGCGTACGCCGGCCCGCATGTCCTGCGAGGCCCACAGCAGCAGCGGGTCGTCGCCGGCGGCGATGCGGTAAAGGGAGATCATCACCCCCATGATGCCCCGGTTGCGCGGGCCTGGCATTCTCGCCCCGTGCTCGCCTACCTCAGGAAGATCGTCGTTGCCGGAGCGCTGGCCGTGGCGGCGTCGGTGCTGGCCATGGCCGCCGGCGACCTGTGGGTGCGCGCGGCCGCCCACGGCCACGTCACCTCGGTGGACGACGCGCCGGACGCGCCCGTCGCCCTCGTGCTCGGCGCGGAGGTGTACGCCGACGGCAGCCCCTCGCCGTTCCTCGCCGCCCGCCTCGAGCTCGCCCGGGAACTGCTCGCCGCGGGCAAGGTGAAGGCGATCCTCGTCTCCGGCGACCATCGGGAGTGGGGCTACAACGAGCCCGGCGCGATGTTCGAGTGGCTCGTCGGCCACGGCGTGCCCAGCGCCCGCGTCGTGCTGGACCACGCCGGCTTCGACACGTACGACTCGTGTGCCCGGGCCAAGCGGGTCTTCGGCGTGGACAAGGCGATCGTGGTGACGCAGACGTACCACATCGACCGCGCGGTGGCCCTGTGCCGCAGGCTCGGCGTGGACGCCTCCGGCGTGGCCGACGACAGCGTCCGCGTGTACGAGGAGCCATGGCGCAACAGCGTGGTCCGCGAGCGCGGCGCGGTGGTCAAGGCGCTGCTCGACGTGGTGTCGGGGCGCGACCCGGTGTTCCTCGGCCCGCACGAGGGCGGCGTCGAGGTCGCGGTCAGCTCCTGAGCCCTGGTGCGGTTAGCCGTACCCCCCGCCGGCGGGCTGGCCCGGCTGCGCGGGCCGCGCGGGGACGCGAGGGTGGACGCATGGAATCCGTGGTGTCCCTGACCGCCGTGTCCCGGCGTTATCCGCGCGGCGTGCTCGCCCTGCGCGACGTGTCCCTCGACGTGCCGGCCGGCCAGTTCGTCGCCGTGATGGGCGCGACCGGCTCCGGCAAGAGCACGCTGCTGCACTGCGCCGCCGGCCTCGACCGCCCCACCTCCGGACGGGTGCGCCTGGCCGGCCGCGACGTCACCCGGCTGCGGGAGGCGGCGCTCACCCGGCTGCGCCGGGACCGGGTCGGCTTCGTCTTCCAGTCGTACAACCTGCTCTCCGAGCTGACCGTACGCCAGAACGTCGCGCTGCCCGCCCGCCTCGGCGGCCCGCGGGCGCGTCCCGTCGACGAGGTGCTCGAGGCGGTGGGGCTCGGCGGGCTGGGGCGGCGGCCGGTGGGTGAGCTCTCCGGCGGCCAGCGGCAGCGCGTAGCGGTGGCCCGCGCGCTCGTCACCGGGCCGGCGGTGATCTTCGCGGACGAGCCGACGGGGGCGCTCGACCCGACCACCGGCGCGCAGATCCTCGGGCTGCTGCGGACGGCCGCGGACCTGGACCGGGTGAGCGTGCTCATGGTCACGCACGATCCGGTCGCCGCCGCCTGGAGCGACCGGCTGGTGCTGCTGCGCGACGGCGTCGTCGTCGCCGACGGTCCCACGCCGCAGGCCGAGGCCATCGCCGAGCACCTGCGCGGCGTCTCCCGGGTGCCCGCGTGATCCGCCAGGCGCTGCGGCGCAACCCCTGGTCCTTCCTCGGCCCCGCGGCCACCCAGTGCCTCGCGGCCGCCCTGGTCACCGCCGGGCTCTGCCTGATGGCCTCGCTGGACGCCGCGCCGCTGCGGCCCGAGCAGCGGCAGGCCCTGACCGACAGCGGCGTCGCGGACATCGGGCTGCTGTTCCTGATGAGCTCCATCTACCTGTCGATGCTCATCGTCGGCGTCACCATGAGCTCGGCGATCCGGCACCAGGCCCGTGACATCGCGCTGGTCCGGGCCGTCGGCGCCACCCCCGCGCGGGTCCGCCGGGCCGTGGCCGCCCAGGCCGCGCTGGTCGCCGTACCGGCCACGCTCGTGGGCGTGCCCGTGGGCGTGCTCTGCGGCCGGGCGTGGGTCGGCGGCTTCGTCGGCCACGGCCTGGTCCCCGCCGAGGTGACCTTCCGGATGCACGGCGGAGCTCTGCCCGTCGCGCTGGCGGTCACCATGGGCACGTCCCTGCTCAGCGCGATGATCGCCGCGATCCGGCCGTCGCGGGTACGCCCCGCCGTGGCGCTCGCCGACAGCGCGGCTCCCCGGCTGCGCATCGGCGTGACCCGCACCGCCGCCGGCCTGCTCCTCGTCACCGGCGGCACGGTGCTCTCCGTGTTCGTCGCCGGCCTCGACGCCGGGACCGCCGACCAGGCCGGCCTGTTCGTCATGCTGGCGATGTGTACGGGCGCCGGCCTGCTCGGCCCGGCACTGCTGCGGGTCGCCGCGCCCGTGGCGCGCCTCCTCGGTGACACCGGCCGGCTGGCGGCGGACACGCTCGCGGTGCACGCCCGGGGCCTGTCGGGCGCGCTGGTGCCGCTCACCCTCGCCATCGCGTTCGCCGGGGTCAACCTGACCCGTACCGCGACGACCACCCACGTCACCGGGGTCGTCGCTCCCGCCGCGGATCGCTGGCTCGAGTTCTCGGGCACCGGCGCGTACACCGCCTTCGCCGCGATCGCCGCGCTCAACACGCTCATCACCACGATCCTCGCGCGGCGGCGGGACCTGGCGGTCACCCGGCTCGCCGGCGGGACCCGCGGGCGTACGCTCGCCGTCGTCGTCTGCGAGGCTCTCCTGGTGACCGGCACAGCGCTCGTGGTCGCCACGGTGGTGGCGGCGGTGACCCTGCTGCCGCTGCTGCACACGGCCCTGGGCACCTGGCGGCCGTGGCTGCCCGGGAGCTGGCTCGCGGCGGGCATCGCCGGTACGGCCGTCCTGGTCCTCGCGGGCACCGTGCTGCCGGCGGCCGTCGCGTTGCGCCGCCCGCCCGTCGAGGTGGCCGGGTGATCGTGCTGCGCGCCTGGCTCAGCTCCCGCACGTGGCGGGAGCTGGCCTTCGTGCTCACCGGGGCCGTGCTCAGCCTGCCCACGTTCGCGCTGGCCGTGCTGGGCCTGGTCGCCTCGGCACTGTCGGTCGTCATCTTCGGCCTGGCCCTGCTGATCGGCGTGCTGGCCCTGGCCCGGCTCACCCCGCGCTACTTCCGGGCGCCGGCGCGGCGCCTCCTCGGCTGGACCTGGCCGTCGCCGCCCCCGCCCGCGGGAGCCACCCGGGTCCGGCGGGTCGTGGGGCTGCTCGGCGACTCGACGGCCTGGCGGGCGCTGGCGTACTGCTTCCTGCGGTTCCCGCTGGTCTACACGGGCGCGTACAGCGCGGTCGCCGGGCTGTTCACCGGCCTGGTCGCGGTCACGTACCCGCTCTGGTGGTTCGTCGCACCCGACGAGTTCTGGTACGGGGCCGCGACCTGGCCGGGCACCTGGTGGAGGGCGCTGCAGGGCGCCGCCGTCCTGCTCGTGCTGCCGTGGGTGCTGCGCCTCGTCGTGCTCCTCGACGGCCTGCTGGTCCGCGCGCTGCTGCGGCCGACGCCCGCGGCCCGGCGCATCGCCCAGCTCGAGGCCGGCCGCGCCGCCCTGCAGGAGGACGCGGCGGCGCTGCTCCGGCGGGTCGAACGCGACCTGCACGACGGCACCCAGGCCCGCCTGGTCTCGCTCGGCGTGGCGCTGGCCCGGATCGAACGCCGCAGCACCGAGGAGCAGGTCCGCGCGCTCGCCGGCGACGCCCGCGGCACGGTGACCGAGGCGCTCACCGAGCTGCGCGACATCGTCCGCGGCCTGCACCCGCCCGCCCTGGACGACGGCCTCGAGGTGGCACTGTCCACCCTCGCCGCCCGCAGCGCCGTCCCGGCGACGCTCACCGTCGACCTCCCGCGCCGGCCGCCGGACGCCACGGCGTCGGCGCTGTACTTCGCGGTGGCCGAGCTGCTCACCAACATCGCCCGGCACGCCTCGGCGACGCGGGCGTCGATCACCGTCCGCGAGCAGGGGCCGTGGCTCACGCTGACGGTCAGCGACGACGGGTGCGGCGGCGCCGGGCCCGGGCAGGCCTCGGGCACCGGGCTGAGCGGCCTCGCGCGCCGGGCCGCCGCGCTCGACGGCAGCCTGCACGTCGAGTCACCGGCCGGCGGGCCGACCACGGTCACGATGAAGCTGCCCGGGGAGGCCGGATGAGCGCACTGCGGGTCGTGATCGCCGAGGACAACGCGCTGCTGCGCCGCGGCGTCGCGCTGCTGCTCGGCGAGCACGGCATCGAGGTGGTCGGGGCCGTCGCCGACGCCGGCGAGCTGCTGCGGGTGGTCGCGGCCGAGCAGCCCGACGCGGCCGTGGTGGACGTACGCATGCCGCCCACGCACACCGACGAGGGTCTGCGCGCCGCGCTCACGATCCGGTCGGCGTACCCGGAGATCGCGGTCCTGGTGTTCTCCCAGTGGGTCGAGACCAGCTACGCGCGGCGGCTGCTGTCGGAGAACACCGGCCGGGTCGGCTACCTCCTCAAGGACCGGATCGTCAGCACGGACGAGTTCGTGGGCGCCCTGCAGCGCGTCGCCGAGGGCGGCACGGCCCTCGACCCCGAGGTCGTCCGGCAGCTGCTGGCCGCGCCCGCCGTCGACCCGGGGCTGTCCCGGCTGTCGGCGCGCGAACGCGAGATCCTGGGCCTGCTCGCCGAGGGCCGGTCCAACGTGGCCATCGCGGAGACGCTGCACCTCGCCGAGCGCAGCGTGGAGAAACACGTCACCGCGATCTTCACCAAACTGGACCTGCCACAGGCCCGTACGGATCACCGGCGCGTCCTCGCCGTCCTGCGCTACCTGCGCTCCTGAACCCATCCGAGCGACGGCAAAAGATCTGACATCGATGAGCATGGACATCTGGTCTTTAGTGGACAACCATGCACAGGTATGACGGATCAGCGCGAACGGCCCCCGCAGGTGCCGGCTCTGTCCTCGCGACGCGCGTTCCTGTCGGCCTCCGCCGCCGTCGCCGCCACCCCTGTGCTGGGGCGCGCCGCGCACGCCGCCGGGCTGCACGGACAGCACCCCGACCATGAGCTCAGGTCGCTGCTGCGCGAGATCGATCCGCACCGCATCGGGGCGACCGTGGCCCGCCTCGCCGCGTTCGGCACCCGGCACACACTGTCCAGCCAGGACGACCCCGAGCGCGGGATCGGCGCGGCCCGGGACTGGATCCACGAGCAGTTCCGCCGGTACGCGGCCGAGTCCGGCGGGCGGATGACCGTCGAGCTGCAGTCGTTCATCCAGCCGCCGGCGTCGCGGATCCCGGAGCCGACCCGGATCACCAACGTCGTCGCCACCCTGCGCGGGGACGGCGACCCCGGCCGGGTGTACGTGGTGACCGGCCACTACGACTCGCGGGCGTCCGACGTCATGGACGCCACCAGCGACGCGCCCGGCGCCGACGACGACGCGTCCGGGGTCGCCGCGATCATGGAGGTCGCGCGGGTGATGGCCGCCCGGCGCACCGAGGCCACGATCGTGTTCGCCGCGGTCGCCGGCGAGGAACAGGGCCTGTACGGCTCCGACCGTCTCGCGGAGCAGTTCAAGGACGCCGGCGCCGACGTCCAGGCCATGTTCAGCAACGACATCGTGGGCACCGGCGACGCGCACGACGGGACGGCCGCGGACCCGCGTACGGTCCGGCTCTTCGTCGAGGGCGTGCCCACGTCCGAGACCCCCGCGCAGGCCTCGACCCGGCAGTCGGTCGGCGGCGAGAACGACGGCCCGTCGCGGCAGCTGGGCCGCTTCGTCCGCGACGTCGCGGAGAACCCGCAGACCGGTATGAAGGTCCGCGTCGTCTGGCGCCGCGACCGGTACCTGCGCGGCAGCGACCACATCTCGTTCCTGCTGCGCGGCTACCCGGCGGCGCGCTTCACCGAGCCGCGGGAGAACTTCGCCCACGAGCACCAGGACGTGCGGGTCGAGAACGGCATCCAGTACGGCGACCTCGTCACGTTCTGCGACTTCTGGTACATCGCCCGCGTGGCCCGGGTCAATGCGGCGGCGCTGTGGTCGCTCGCCCAGGCGCCGGGCACCCCCAAGGGCGTGGTCATCGACACCACCCGCCTGACCAACGACACGACGCTGCGCTGGCAGCCGTCGACGGCGGCGGACCTCGCGGAGTACGAGGTGGTGTGGCGCGAGACGACGGCCCCGGACTGGCAGCACGTCCTGCCGGTGGGCAACGTGACCACGGTGACGATCGACCTGTCGAAGGACAACGTCTTCTTCGGCGTACGGGCAGTGGACCGCGCCGGCCACCGCAGCCCCGTGGCCGCACCGACCCCGGGTTAGCTCCCCGCGCCGACCTTGTCCGGGGCGGCGGGCGTGGCGGCCTCGCGCCGGTTCGCCGCCACGCTCGTGGCGGTCACGGTGAGCAGCACGCCCAGGATCACCACCAGCGACAGCGGCGTCGGCACCTCCGGGGCCCACGACCACACCGTGTGCGCCCAGTGCAGCACGAGCTTCACGCCGATGAAGCCGAGGATCACGGCCAGGCCGTGGTTGAGGTGGCGCAGCTTGCTCAGCGCGTTGGGCAGCACGAAGTACAGCGCGCGCAGGCCGAGCAGGGCGAACGCGTTGGTCGCGAACACGATGTACGGGTCGTCGGTCACGCCGTACACGGCCGGGACGGAGTCCACCGCGAACACGATGTCGGTCATGAACACGGCGACCACGACCAGCGCCATCGGGGTCAGCGCCCGCCGGCCCGCCGAGCGCACGGTCAGCTTGGCGCCGTGGTACTCCCGGGTCACCGGCATCAGCCGGCTCAGCAGCTTGACGCTGCGCATGCTGCCGATGTCGACCTGCTGCGCGTGCCCGGACACCGCGTCCCGCATCACCTTGGCGGCGGTCACCAGCAGGATCGCGCCGAACAGCAGGAACGCCCAGCTGCCCGCGCTGATCACCGCGGCGCCCAGCGCGATGAACACGGCCCGCAGGACCAGCGCGCCGACGATGCCGTAGAGCAACACCCGCTGGGCGAGAGCGGACGGTACGGCGAACGCGGTGAGCAGAAGCATGAACACGAACAGGTTGTCCACGGACAGCGACTTCTCCACCACCCAGCCGGTGAAGAACTCGACCGACACGTCGCCGCCGTACAGCGGCCACATCACCAGCCCGAACACGACGGGCAACGCCAGGTAGAAGACCGTCCAGCCGACCGCCTCGCGCATCGGCACGTCGTGCGGCCGGCGGGTCACCGCGAAGTCGACCGCCAGCAGCACCACCAGGATCGCCACCGTGACGGTCCAGAGCAGGGGCGAGCCGATCGAATCCAGCATGGGGTCTCCTCAGACACGAATGATCGTCTGAGGTCTCCCTCACCCGCCGCGTGCGACGGGCGACCGCCCGGGGCTCCTGGCCTGCAGGACCCGTACTGACCGGGACGATCTGTCGAGGTACTCCCCTCGCCACGCACCCTATGTGACCCACCTGAACGGTCCCTGGGAGCCGGTAATGTCCACTGCCCGACGATCGATGCACAGGAGGCACTGGTGGCATACGGCTATCTGGCGGCGATGCGCGCGACCCCCGGCAACCGCGACGAGGTCGTGCAGATCCTGCTCGGCGGGACCGACGGCCTGCGCGACGCAGGCTGCCTGCTGTACGTGGTGAGCGTCGACGACGCCGACGCCGACCTGATCCACGTCACCGAGGCGTGGCAGAGCAAGCAGCACCACGACGACTCGCTGCGCCTCCCGGAGACGAAGGCGGCGATCGCCAAGGCGATGCCCCTGCTCACCGGCGAGTTCACCGGCCGGGAGGTCACCGTCGTGGGCGGGCTCGGCGTGGCATGACCGCCCCCTTCCCGTCCGGCACGCCCGACGAGCTCGAGCTGCACCTGCGCTGGCTGGCGTTCCTTCGCGGCGCGGTGCTGCGCAAGGCGTCCGGGATCACCGACGAGCAGGCCCGCTGGCGCCCCGACGGCCGGCTGCTGCCGCTCGTCGGCATCGTCAACCACCTCACCCACGTGGAGTGGCGCTGGATCGACGGGCAGATGCTCGGCGCCGACACCGGCAAGGACGAGTCCGAGTACGCCCCGGCCGGCCTGGGGATCGAGGATGCGCTCGCCGCGTACCGCCGGCGGGCCGGGGCGACCGACGCCGCGGTCCGTTCCCTGGCCGATCTCGCGACGCCGTGCCGGTGGGGCGACGGCACCGATCTACGCTTCGTGCTCCTGCACTTGATCAACGAGACGGCCCGCCATGCCGGCCACGCCGACGCGGTCCGCGAGCTGCTCGACGGTACGACGGGAGAATGACATGACGATCGCCGGGAGTGCCCTGGTCACCGGGGCGTCGCGGGGTCTGGGCGCGCAGATCGCCCGCCGCCTGGCCGCCGACGGCTGGCCGGTCGCGGTGAACTACCACTCCGACGAGGCCGGGGCGGGCCGCGTGGTCGCCGCCATCGAGGCGGCCGGCGGGCGGGCGGCCGCCTTCCGCGCCGACGTGACCGACGAGCGCGCCGTCCCGGCCATGGTGGCGGAGATCGAGTCGCGGCTCGGCCCGGTGCAGGCCGTGGTCGCCAACGCGACCGGCCCGCAGCCGCTCGTCGCGGCCGAGGAGGTGAGCTGGCAGGACCACCTCGATCAGCTCGTCTTCTTCGTCAAGAGCCCCACGCTACTGCTGCAGGCGACCCTGCCCGGCATGCGCCGGCTCGGCACCGGCCGCATCGTGCACATCGGCTCCGACTCGTTCGAGCGGGCGCTGCCGGGCGCCTCGGCGTACAACGCGGCGAAGGGCGCCCAGATCGGCCTCGCCCGCACGTGGGCCCGCGAGCTGGGCCGGCACGGCGTCACGGTGAACGTGGTGGCGCCCGGCTGGATCCCGGTCGAGCGGCACGGCGTGGTCACGGCCGAGGACAGCGCCGGGTACGTCCGCGACGTGCCGCTCGGCCGCATGGGCACCCCGGAGGACATCGCCGACGTGGTCGCCTTCGTGGTCAGCGACGCCGCCCGCTTCGTCACCGGCGAGCGGATCACGGTGAACGGCGGTCACACGATCGACTAGCTTCCGCGAGCGGGGTGCGGCCGGAGTCCGTAGGTTGGAGGCATGCTTCTGACGGTGGTGGCCGACTACGGCATCGGGGATCTCGCGTTCGCCGAGGTGCGGCAGAGGTTCGCCCAGCTTCTGCCCGAGGCGGACGTCGCCGCCATCCCGGTGCCGCCGTTCGACACGGTCAGCGCCGGGTTCTGCGTGGCGCAGCTGGCCTTCGGCGACGGGCCGGCCGACCGGGTGATCTACGCGAACGTGGCACCCCGGCAGGACGAGGGCGAGCCGCGCGAGGACAACGCCGGTGAGCGGCTCGTGGCCGCCCGGCTCGACTCCGGCGTGCTCGTGGTCGGGGTGGCCGCGGGCGCGAGCCTGTCGTTCCTGGCCGCCGAGGGGGTGCCGCTGCACGCGGTGAACGTGGCGGACGCCGGGTCGCAGTTCCGGTCCCGGGACGTGTTCCCCGGCGCGGTGGCGGGCCTGGTCAGGGGCGACGACGGGTTGCTCGGCGACCCGGTGACCGTGGCGAGCGTCCCGGAGCGCGCGGTGGTCTACACCGACGGCTACGGCAACCTCAAGACCAGCTGGTACGACGCCCCCGCCGACACCGGCACGACGGTCCGCGTCCGCATCGCCGGCGCCGAGGTGGAGGCGATGGTCAGCGACGGCGTCTTCACGGTCCCGGCCGGGACGGTGTCCTTCGCGCCGGGCAGCTCCGGCTGGGGCGGACGGGCCTGTTACGAGCTGTTCGCCCGCGGCGGCAACGCGGCCGAGCTGTTCGGCTTCCCGACCTCCGGAACCCCGGTCGAGGTCGGCTGACGCACTGGCCGGGCCTCGTCGAGCGAGACCCGGCCGTTCGCGCTCTCACGCCCCGCGCAGCACCGCGCCCGTACGGGCCGCCGCCGAAGCCACCGCCGCGTCCCGGGCGGCCACCGCTTCCTCGACGGTGAGCGTGCGGTCCGGCGCGCGGAAGATCAGCTTGTACGCGAGGCTCTTCAGCCCCTCGCCCAACTGCTCCGACGCGTACACGTCGAAGAGCCGCACCGACTCGAGCAGCTCTCCCGCGCCCGCGACCAGCGCCGCCTCGACGTCCGCCGCCGGGACCGCCGCGCCGACGACGAGGGCGACGTCGATCAGGGCCGGCGGGAACGTGGAGATGGCCGCGGCCATGGTGACCGGGCGGGCGGGGATCGCGTCGAGGTCGATCTCCATCGCGCAGGTGCGCTTCGGCAGGTCGAGCGCCGAGAGCACCGAGGGGTGGAGCTCGCCGGCGTGGCCGACCAGGATGCCGTCGACCGAGATCGCCGCGCAGCGGCCCGGGTGCCAGGGGGCGTGGTCCGCCGCCCGGACGGTGACGCGGTCCGGGGTCATGCCCGCCGCCGCGAGCGCGACGCGGGCCGCCTCGACCGCGTCGGCCCAGGTGGCCGGCCGTCCCTCGCCCCACCAGCCGGCCGGGGTGACGTCGCCGGTCAGCGCCGCCGCGAGGTGCCACGGCTGCTCCGGCACGATCGCGTTGGCCGCGGTCCAGTCCTCCTCGGACGGGCCGTGGTCGACGCCCAGCACGGGCGGGGCCGTGGTGGCCAGGTGCGGCAGGAACACCGTACCCGTCTCGTAGATCGCCAGGTCGCGCTCGCCGCGGCCGAGGTTGCGCTTCAGCGTCGCGAGCAGCGGCGGCAGCAGCGTGGTACGCAGCAGCGGCTCCTGTTCGGACAGCGGGTTCGCCAGGCGGACCGCGCTGCGGCGCGGGTCGTCGGCGGGCAGGCCGAGCGTGTCGGCCGCGGCCGGCGTCATGAACGGGTACGAGAGCACCTCGACGTACCCGTTCTCGGCCAGGGCGACCCCGATCGCACGCCGCCGGACCTGTTCCGGCGTCAGGCCGCGACCGCCGCGGGCCGGGGGCAGCACGCTGGGGATCGCGTCGTAGCCGCCGAGCCGCGCCACCTCCTCGACCAGGTCGATGGGGGCGAGCAGGTCGGGCCGCCACGACGGCGGGGTGACCTCGAGCGGCTCGACGCCCTTGACAGCGCAGCCGACCTGGCCGAGCAGCTCGGTGACCTGCTCCACCGGGTACGCCACGCCGATGCGCCGGCTCGCGAGGTTGCCGGGCAGCGGCACCGGGGCGGGCGGGACGACGTGGTCGATGTCGAGGATCCGCTCGTCGACCGTGCCGCCCGCGTGCGTGGTGAGCAGCTCGACGGCCCGCTGCAGCGCGACCAGCGGCAGCTGCGGGTCGACACCGCGCTCCCACCGCTTGGCGGCCTCGCTGAACAGCTTGTGCCGCCGGGCCGTGCGCCCGACCATCACCGGGTCCCAGTGGGCCGCCTCGAGCAGCACGTCCACGGTGTCCGGCTGCACCTCGCTGGTCTCGCCGCCCATGACCGCGGCGAGCGAGATCGGGCCGGAGTCGTCGCAGATCACCATGTCCTCGGCGTCGAGCACCCGCGCGACACCGTCCAGGGTGGTCAGCTTCTCCCCCGGGCGGGCCCGGCGCACGACCAGCCCGCCGCGCAGCAGGTTGAGGTCGAACACGTGCATGGGCTGCCCGAGCTCGAGCATCAGGTAGTTGGTGATGTCGACGGCGAGCGAGATCGACCGGATGCCCGCCGCGATGAGCCGGCGCTGCATCCACTCCGGCGACGGCGCCGACGGGTCGATGCCGCGGACCACCCGCGCCGCGAAGCGGTCGCAGCCGACCGTGTCCTCGATGCGGATCTCGTACGGCACCTCCGCGGTGCCGGCCGGCGCCGCGGCGGAACCCGGGTCGGTGTACGCGGCGGCGTACGCGTACGACAGCTCGCGGGCGATGCCCCGGACGCTCATCTGGTAGCCGCGGTCCGGGGTGATCTCCACGTCGACGATGACGTCGTCGAGCCCGACCACGGGACGCGCGTCGGTGCCGGGCGCAGCGGTCTCCGGCGGGAGCACGATGATGCCCGAGTGGTCGCCGCTGAGGCCCAGCTCGGCGGCGGAGCAGATCATGCCGTTGGAGTTGCGCCCGTACGTCTTGCGCGCGCCGATCGTGAAACCGCCGGGCAGCTCGCCGCCGGGCAGGATGACGACCACCAGGTCGCCCACCGCGAAGTTGCGGGCGCCGCAGACGATCTCCTGCGCCGCCGCGTTGCCGACGTCGACGCGGCAGAAGCGGATGGGCTTCTTGAAGCCGGTCAGCTCCTCGATCTCGAGCACCCGGCCGACGACCAGGTCGCCCTTGATCGTGGCGGCCTGGTCGACGACGGACTCCACCTCGATGCCGAGGTCGACCAGCTTGCGCTCGAGCTCGGCGGCGTCGACGGGCGCCGGCAGCTCGACGTACTCGCGCAGCCAGGACAGGGACAGCTTCATGATCAGACCGCCATACCGAAGTTGCGGGTGAACCGGACGTCACCCTCCACCATGTCGTGCATGTCGCTCACGCCGTTGCGGAACATCAGCGTGCGCTCGACGCCCATGCCGAACGCGAAGCCGGAGTAGCGCTCCGGGTCGATGCCGCAGGCGGTGAGCACCCGCGGGTTGACCATGCCGCAGCCGCCCCACTCGACCCAGCGCGGGCCGTCGCGGTGCTGGGCGAACCAGACGTCGAACTCCGCGGACGGCTCGGTGAACGGGAAGTAGTGCGGGCGCCAGCGGGTGCGCGCGTCCGGACCGAACATCGCACGGGCGAAGTGGTCGAGCGTGCCCTTGAGGTGGGCCATGGTGATGCCCTCGTCGACGACGAGGCCCTCGATCTGGTGGAACACCGGGCTGTGCGTGGCGTCCAGGTCGTCCGTCCGGTACGCCCGCCCCGGGCTGACCACGTAGATCGGCGGTTGCCGGGTCAGCATAGTGCGCACCTGGCCGGGGGACGTGTGCGTCCGCATCACCAGGCCGGGCAGGTCCACGTAGAACGTGTCCATGAGCCCGCGCGCGGGGTGGTCCGGGCCGATGTTGAGCGCGTCGAAGTTCGCCCATTCGAGCTCGAGCTCGGGCCCCTCGACGACGTCGTAGCCCATGCCGATGAACAGGTCGGCCATGTGCTCCATGAGCGTGGTCAGCGGGTGCCGGGCGCCGCGCGGGCGGCGGTCCCACGGCAGGGTGACGTCGACGCGCTCCTCGACCAGCACCCGGGCGGCCCGCTCGAGCTCCAGCTCGGCGAGGCGGGCGTCGTACGCGCCCTGGATGGACTGCCGCGCCACGTTGACGCGCTTGCCGGCGTCGGACTTGGCGGCCGGCGGCAGCGAGCCGATCTCGCGCCGGGCCAGCGACACCGGCGAGCGATCGCCCAGGTGGGCGGGCTTGAGCGCGCCGAGCGCGTCGAGGTCGGCCGCCGCGGCGAACGCCTTCTCGGCCTCGGCGACCGCGGCCTCGAGGGCCTCGGGGGCGAGCAGGGCTGCCTGCTTCGGATCGTACGGATCGTTGCGGTAGGACATGGTCGGGCGAACTCCCTCACACCGGATGAGCCATCGGCTCGTCGGGACCGAGTGCACCGAGCGCAGCGAGGGCCGCGAGTGGGCGACTCGGGTAGATCAGTCTACGGACGTGCGGCTTCGCCGCCGCCCGCCGGTCGGGGAGTTGAGGGTGAGACCAGTCAGCCCACGCGCCCGCGACCAGCGGGCTGGGTAAACATCCGACTCATGACGGTCTCCTCGGGGAGCGTTGCGCTCTGGCCGAAGCATACAAGCAGACGGCCGCCGCGGCAGCCAGGTTAAGGCTCTCGGCGCCGCCGTAGATGGGTACGCGCACCCGCCGGTCCGCCGCCTTCAACAGGTCGTCGGGGAGCCCGTGCGCCTCGGAACCGAAGAGCCAGGCCGTGGGGGCGGCGAGGGTGCCGTCGTCGAGGAGGTCGTCGAGGTCGCTGTCGCCGTACCCGGTGGTGGCCAGCACCTGCAGCCCGGCGGCGCGCAGGTCGCCGGCGACGGTCAGCGGCGACCGGACCACGTCCACGTTGAACAGACTTCCGGCCGAGGAACGCACACACTTCCCGTTGTACGGGTCCACCGCGTCGCCGGCGAACACCAGGGCTCCGGCCCCGGCGGCGTCGGCGGTGCGCAGGACCGTACCCGCGTTGCCCGGGTCGCGGATCTCCGCCGCGACCGCCACCAGCCGGGGTTTCTTGGCCAGGGCGCCGGACAGCGGCACGTCGACCTGCTCGCACACCGCGACGAGGCCCTGCGGCTGGACGGTCTCGGCGAGCGCGGCGAGTCCTTCCTCGGTCACCGGGGACACGACGGGCGCCTGCATCGCGAGATCGCCGTGGCGGGTGAGGGCTGCGTCCGTACCGAACAGCTCGAGGACGACCCCCGCGGCCAGGGCCGAGCGCACGGCCTGCGGTCCCTCGGCGAGGAAGCGGCCGGTCTGGTCGCGGTCGCGGCGGCGCTGAAGGCGCCGGGCCGCGACAACCCTCGGGGTACGGGGGGTGAACGTCACGCTTCCTCCGGTGGGCACAGCATCGGGGCGCCTCCCGGACGAACCGGAAGACGCCCCGACGAGGACTTGCTCAGGCAGCCTGGGCGGCGGCGCCGCCCGTGCCCTCGGCCGCCACGGCGGCGCGAGCGATCTCGACGATCGCCGCGAACGAGGCGGCGTCGTTGACGGCCATGTCGGCCAGGATCTTGCGGTCCACCTCGACGCCGGCCAGCTTGAGGCCCTGGATGAGGCGGTTGTAGGTCAGGCCGTTGGCCCGGGCGCCCGCGTTGATGCGCGTGATCCACAGCTGGCGGAAGTCGCCCTTGCGGTCACGGCGGTCGCGGTACGCGTACTGCATCGAGTGCAGCACCTGCTCCTTGGCCTTGCGGTACAGGCGCGAGCGCTGTCCGCGATAGCCGCTGGCAGTCTCCAGCAACGTGCGACGCTTCTTCTGGGCGTTCACTGCCCGCTTGACGCGTGCCATTTCGGTACTCCTAACAGGGGAACGGGTGTGGCTCGCGTCAGCGGCCGAGCAACTTCTTCACGCGCTTCACGTCGGCCTTGGCGACCACGACGGTGCCGGTCATCCGGCGCGTGACGTGGGAGGACTTGCCCTCCAGCAGGTGCCGCTTGCCGGCCTGCTCGCGGACGATCTTGCCCTTGCCGGTGAGCTTCACCCGCTTACCCATGCCGGTGTGGCTCTTCATCTTCGGCACTTGAACGCCTACTCTCTCTGCTCCCCGAGGCCGGAGGACCCCGGGGATTCCATCACTCTGCGGTGGTGTCGGCGGGGGCTTCGGCCGGCGGTGCCTCGGCACCGTCTTCCTCGCGCGGTTCCCGCGGCGGGCGGGCGTTGGCCGCGATCGTGGCCGCGGCGGCCGCCTTGGTGGCCCGGTGAGGCGCCAGCACCATGATCATGTTGCGGCCGTCCTGCTTGGGACTGGCCTCGACGAAGCCGAGCTCCGAGATTTCCTCGCTGAGCCGGCGCAGGAGCCGGAAGCCCAGCTCCGGACGGCTCTGCTCACGGCCGCGGAACATGATCGTCACCTTGACCTTGTCGCCCGCCTTGAGGAACCGCACCACGTGACCCTTCTTGGTCTCGTAGTCGTGCGGGTCGATCTTCGGCCGCAGCTTCATTTCCTTGATGACGGTCTGTTGCTGGTTGCGCCGGGCTTCGCGCGCCTTGAGTGCACTCTCGTACTTGAACTTGCCGAAGTCCATGAGCTTGCACACCGGCGGGCGCGCCATCGGCGCCACCTCGACCAGGTCCAGGTCGACGTCCGCGGCCAGCTGCAGGGCGCGCTCGAGCGGGACGATGCCCACCTGCTCACCCTCAGGTCCGACCAGCCGGACTTCCCGTGCCCGGATCTGCTCGTTCACGCGTGGTTCGACGCTGATGTGGCCTCCTCAGAACGATCTGCTCGCGTCCGGCACGTGCCGGGCGCTGTCTGCCAATGTCGGTCGGCCTCGCGCCGCCCTCGTGTCACGAGGCGACGGGAAAGCAGAAGGCCCCGGCGCATGCCAGGGCCCGCTCGACCGGTCATCGGCGTCCATGAGGACGCACACCGGCACCGGGGTATTCCCCGGGCCGGTTGACCGGACCCGGACACCGTCCCGCGCGAACGCGGGAGGCGACTCGGGTGGGAACCAGCGGGCTCCTCTTTCGCGCCCGCGGCCACCGGACCCGAGGGTCAGGAGGGCAGGCGTGGTCGACTGCGGCGAAGTCTACCAGCTCAGGAAGACGCTGCCGAATGAAGGGCCCGCAGTGCACGGACACCCTCGACGGCGTATTCCTTGTCGGCCGCCTGGAGGGCGTGCACCGGGACGGTCTCGTCGTCGTGCAGCTCCAGCATCGCCCAGGCGGCGTTGCGGTCGAAGCGCACCGCCCGCACCGCCGACCAGGGCAGATCGAAGTTACCGATGACGTTGCGGATCCGTACGTGCTCCGCGTCCGCGCGGACCCGGGGCCGGGTGAAGGCGAGGATGCCCGCGGCGGCGAGGAGGCCCAGGCCGATCATGGCCGTCTGGTCGCCCCGCTCGAACTGGCCCATGCCGTCGCCCGTCGCGCCGTGCAGGCCGAAGCTGAGCGCGGTGAAGAGGATCACCACGGCGGCGGCCGAGATGCCGGCCACCCAGCGGATGCGCCGCGGGCGGAACTCGACGGCGTCACGGGTCGGAGTAGTCACGCTCATAACTCTGCCACTACAGCCGGCAGTTGGAGATGTCGGTGACCAGGATGGCGCGGGCGCCGAGCTCGTACAGCTCGTCCATGATCCGGTGCACCTCCGCGCGCCGGACCATCGCCTGCACCGCCACCCAGCCCTCGCGGTGCAGCGGCGAGACGGTCGGCGACTCGATGCCCGGGGTCAGCGCGGTCGCGTTCTCCAGCAGGTCGGCGCGGACGTCGTACGCCAGCATCACGTAGCTGCGGGCCACCAGGACGCCCTGCAGCCGCCGGATGAGCTGCGACGTCTTGGCCTCGGCGGTGTCGTTGTGCCGGCCGATCAGGATGGCCGACGAGCGCAGCAGCGGCTCCCCGACCGTGACCAGCCCCGCCTGGCGCAGCGTGGTGCCGGTCTCGACGACGTCGGCGATCAGGTCCGCGACCCCGAGGCGTACGGCGTTCTCCACCGCCCCGTCGAGGCGGACCACGTCGGCCTTCAGGTCGTGCTCGGCGAGATACCGCTCCACCACCCCCGGGTACGCGGTGGCGATGCGCCGGCCGCCGATCTCGGCGGCAGACTCCAGCGTCCCGGCCGGCGCGGCCCAGCGGAACGTGGCCCCGCCGAAGCTCAGGTCGAGCAGCTCCTGAGCGGGTACGGCCGAGTCCACCAGCAGATCCCGCCCGGTGATACCGAGATCCAGATCACCGGAGGCGACGTACGTGGCGATGTCCCGGGGACGCAGGTAGAAGAACTCGACATTGTTGTCCTCGTCACGGCAGACGAGGTCCTTCGGGTCGGTGCGCTGGCGGTAACCAGCGTCGCGCAGCATCTGGGCGGACGGTGCGGACAGGGTTCCCTTGTTGGGTACGGCGATGCGCAGCATGGACGTGCTCCTTCGACGAGGCTCGATGGGGGCGAGAGGGCACGTCAGAGATGTCGGTAGACGTCCTTCAGCTCGAGACCGGTGGCGATCATCAGGACTTGTGCCTGGTAGAGCAGCTGCGAGATCTCCTCGGCGGCGCGGTCGGGGCCCTCGTGCTCGGCCGCCATCCACGACTCGGCTGCTTCCTCGACGACCTTCTTCCCGATGAAGTGCACGCCCTTGTCCAGCGCCGCGACGGTGCCCGAGCCCTCGGGCCGCTGCACCGCCTTCGCCTGAAGCTCGGCGAACAACTCTTCGAACGTCTTCACGGGAGGGAATTGTTGCAGCTCATTAACCGATGACGACGGACGGCCCCATCTCTTGGGACGTGGGTTAGCCTGCGCGTCATGGTCAGCAGAAACACCTTCGCCGCGCTCGGCGGCGCCGCTGTGCTCGCCGTCACGCTCGCCGCCTGCGCGCCCGCGGACGAGCAGGGCACCCCCGCCGCGAGCGGCTCCGCGTCCGCCTCCAGCGCGGCCTGCGCCCCGGGCGCCCTCGACACGATGACGCCGGGCAAGCTCACGATCGGCACCGACAACCCGGCGTACGAGCCGTGGTTCAGCGACAACAAGCCCGCCAACGGCAAGGGCTTCGAGTCCGCGGTGGCGTACCAGGTGGCCGAGCGCCTCGGCTACCCGGCGCCGAATGTGGTCTGGACCCAGGTGACGTTCAACAACGCGATCGCCCCGGGCCCGAAGACGTTCGACGTCGACATCAACCAGTTCTCCATCACGCCCGAGCGGCGCAAGGCGGTCGATTTCTCGTCGCCGTACTACCTCGTGCGGCAGACCGTGATCACGACCAAGGGCTCGAAGATCGCCGGCGCGAAGACGCTGGCCGAGCTCAAGGGCGCCAAGCTCGGCGCCCAGGTCGGCACGACCAGCTACCAGGCGATCACCGAGCTGATCAAGCCGGACGCGCAGCCGCAGGTCTTCAACAACAACGACGACGCCAAGAAGGCGCTCGAGAACAAGCAGGTCGACGGCATCGTGGTGGACCTGCCGACCGCGTTCTACATGACCGCGGCGGAGCTGGACGACGGCGTCATCGTCGGTCAGCTGCCGCAGGTGGGCGTACCCGAACAGTTCGGCATGGTGCTCGACCTCGGCTCCAAGCTGACCCCGTGCGTGAGCGCGGCCGTCGACCAGCTGCGTCAGGACGGCACCCTCGCGGTACTGGAGAAGACCTGGCTCGCCGGCAGCGGCGGGGCCCCCGAGCTTTCGTGACCGCCGAGCTCCACCGGCCCGAGCTCCATCGGCCCAGCGACGTCCAGCTCGGGCGGATCGCCTACCGGCGACGGCAGACGATCCGCTCGGTGCTGCTGGCGGCGTTGTCCACCGCGGCCGTCGGCGCCGCCCTGGCGTTCGCGGTCACCGGGGCGCCGGGCTGGGACCGCGTGAAGTCGTCCTTCTTCGACGCCGGCATCGCCCGCAAGTACCTGCCCGACATCCTCGAGGGTCTCTGGCTGAACATCCGGCTGCTGGTCGTCTGCGCCGCCGCCGCGCTCGCGCTCGGCCTGCTGGTCGCGGTGCTGCGCACGCTGCGCGGACCGGTCTTCTTCCCGGTGCGCGCGCTGGCGACGGGATACACGTACGCGTTCCGCGGCCTCCCGCTGATCATCGTGCTGTACGTGTGCACCCTCGGCGTGCCCGGCCTGCGGCTGCAGGGGATGCCGTCGGTGCTGGTGCTCGGCGGGGCGGCGCTGGTGATCACGTACGGGGCGTACCTGGCCGAGGTGTTCCGGGCCGGCATCGAGTCGGTGCACCCCAGCCAGCTGGCCGCCGCGCGCTCGCTCGGGCTCACGTACCGGCAGACGATGCGGCACGTGGTCCTGCCGCAGGCTGTGCGCCGCGTCGCCCCGCCCCTGCTCAACGACACCGTCGCGCTGCAGAAGGACGTGGGGCTGGTGTCGCTCGCGGGCCCGATCGACGCCGTACGCGCGGCTCAGATCGCCACCGCCCAGGACGCCAACTTCACGCCGTACATCGTGGCCGGGGTGCTGTTCGTCCTGCTCGCCCTGCCGCTCATCGGCGTCACCGACTGGGTGACGCTGCGCGCAGCCCGCCGCCAGTCCGCGGGGTCATGATGCTGCTGTCGTGCGAGAACGTGCGCAAGGTGTTCGGGTCGCAGGTCGTCCTCGACGACCTGTCCCTCGACGTGGGCGAGCACGAGGTGGTGGCGCTGATCGGCGCGTCCGGCTCGGGCAAGTCCACGTTGCTGCGCTGCGTCAGCCTGCTCACCGGCGTGGACGACGGCACCATCCGGCTCGACGGCGAGGACATCACCGACCCGCGGGTGAACCCGGACCTGGTCCGCCGCCGCATCGGCATGGTGTTCCAGGCGTACAACCTGTTCCCGCACATGACCGTGCTGCGCAACATCACGCTGGCGCCCGCCAAGGTGCACAAGCGCGCGGCGGCCGACGTACGTGACCAGGCGATGGAATGGCTGACCCGGCTCGGCCTCGCCGACAAGGCGGACAGCTACCCCGACCGGCTCTCCGGTGGCCAGCAGCAGCGCGTCGCGATCGTCCGGGCGCTGGTGAACAGTCCGCGCCTGCTGCTGCTCGACGAGGTCACCTCGGCGCTCGACCCGGAACTGGTCGGCGAGGTGCTGACGATGATCCGCGGCCTCAAGGAGGAGGGCATGACGATGGTCCTGGCCACCCACGAGATGGGCTTCGCCCGTCAGGTCGCGGACCGGGTCGTCTTCCTCGACGGCGGCCGCGTGCTCGAGTCCGGGCCGCCGTCGCAGGTGCTGGGCGACCCGGTGGAGCCGCGGACCCGCCAGTTCCTGGCCCGCATCATCGAAGCGGGACGGCTTTAGCTCTTCAACTCTTCTCCACGTGGCGGATGGCGAGCACGGCGTCCAGCACGGCGACCGTGCTCTGCCAGCCCTTGTCCTCGATCGAGTCCTCCAGGCCGGCGCGGTCCTTGGCCTGACCCAGGCTCTCCACCGTGAGCACCCCGTGCGCCACCGGCGTCCCGGCGTCCAGCGCCACCCGGGTCAGGCCCGCGGTGACCGAGTCGCAGACGTAGTCGAAGTGCGCGGTCTCGCCGCGGATGACCACGCCGAGGGCCACCACGGCGTCGCACTTCTTCGCCAGCGCCTGCGCCACGATCGGCAGCTCGACCGAGCCCGCTACCCGGGTCACGATGACCTCGTCCACGCCACACGCCTTCGCGGCCGCCTGCGCCCGGTCGACCATGTGGTCGACCAGGTCGGCGTGCCAGCGCGAGCCGACGATGCCGAGCTTGAGCCCGGCGGCGTCGACGGTGTTCAGGTGCGGATCCCCGAAACCGGCCATGATGCCCCCTTTTTCACGATGTTCCCATGCCGGGCGAGGCCGGATCAGCCCAACGCCTCGAACAGATGACCCATGCGGTCGCGCTTGGTCCGCAGGTAGCGCACGTTCTCCGGGTGCAGCCGCACGGGCAGCGCCTCCCGCCCGGTGATCGTCAGCCCGTACCCCTCCAGCCCGGCGCGCTTGGCCGGGTTGTTGGTGAGCAGGCGCATCGAGCGCACGCCGAGGTCGTACAGGATCTGCGCGCCGGTGCCGTAGTCGCGGGCGTCGGCGGGCAGGCCCAGCTCAAGGTTGGCGTCGACGGTGTCCAGGCCGCGGTCCTGCAACTGGTACGCCTGCAGCTTGTGCAGCAGCCCGATCCCGCGCCCCTCGTGCCCGCGCATGTACAGCACCACTCCCCGCCCGGCCAGCGCCACCCGTTCCAGGGCGGCGTCGAGCTGGGGGCCGCAGTCGCAGCGTACGGACGCGAAGACGTCGCCGGTGAGGCACTCCGAATGGACGCGGACCAGCACGTCCTCGCCGTCGCCGAGGTCGCCGTACACCAGGGCGACGTGCTCGGCGCCGTCGACGGCCGCGCGGTAGCCGACCGCCGTGAAGTCGCCGTGCTCGGTGGGCAGCCGGGTCTCGACGACCCGCTCGACCTGCTGCTCGTGCCGCCGCCGATACGCGATCAGCTGCTCGATGCTGATCACCGCCAGGTCGTGTTCGGCGCCGAACTTCTCCAGATCGGGCAGGCGCATCATCGTGCCGTCGTCGTTGACCATCTCGCAGATCGCCCCGGCCGGCCGCAGCCCCGCCAGCACGGCCAGGTCGATCGCGGCCTCGGTGTGCCCGGGCCGGCGCAGCACGCCACCGGGCTTGGCGCGCAGCGGCACCACGTGCCCCGGCCGGGACAGGTCGGTCGGCTTGGTGTCCGCGCCCGCCAGCAGCCGGATCGTGTGCGCCCGGTCGGCGGCCGAGATGCCGGTGGAGATGCCCGCGGCGGCGTCCACGGTCACCGCGTACGCCGTCCCGCGCCGGTCCTGGTTGGTGTGGAACATCGGTGGCAGGTCCAGCCGGTCCGCCTCCTGTTCGGTCAGCGGCACGCAGATGTAGCCGGAGGTGTACCGCACCATGAACGCGACCAGTTCGGGTGTGGCGTGCTCGGCGGCGAAGATCAGATCGCCCTCGTTCTCGCGGTCCTCGTCGTCGACCACGATCACGGGACGGCCGGCGGCGATGTCGGCCACGGCCCGGCGCACATCAGCGAGCATTGCGGTCTCCCAGCATCTTCTCGACGTACTTGGCGATGACGTCGACCTCGAGGTTCACCGGATCGCCGGGGCCCTTGGCGCCGAGGACGGTGAGTTTCAGCGTGGTGGGGATCAGCCCGACCGCGAACGAGTCGGCGGAGACCGCCATGACGGTCAGCGAGACGCCGTCGACGGTGATCGAGCCCTTCTCCACCACGTAGCGCGACAGCTCGGCCGGCAGCGAGAAGCGCAGCACCTCCCACTGCTCGGCGGGCTCGCGGGACAGGATCGTGGCGACCCCGTCGACGTGGCCCTGCACGAGATGCCCGCCGAGGCGCGAACCGACCGTCGCGGCCCGCTCGAGGTTGACCGGGCTGCCCTCGCGCAGCGCGCCGAGCGAGGACCGCTTGAGGGTCTCCCCCATGACGTCGGCGGTGAAGACGCCGTCCCCGGCGTCGATCACCGTCAGGCAGACCCCGTTGACGGCGATGGAGTCACCGTGCCGCGCGTCCGACGTGACGAGCGGTCCGCGGACGGCGATGAGCGCCGAGTCGCCTCCCGCGTCGGTCAGGCGGACGATCTCACCCAGTTCTTCAACAATCCCCGTGAACATCAGACTCTGCCTCGTTCCGCTTGTGGGTGGTGGGTGGGGTGGTCGGATGGCTTGGGCCGCAGCGATGCAACAAAACGCAGGTCGGGGCCGATCTGCGTGACTTCGATCAGGTCCAGGTCGATCGCCTCGGCGATCGTGGTGACGCCGGCGTCGACAAGCGCCGTGCGGCCCGCACCGAGCAGCTTGGGCGCCACGTAGCCGACCACCCGGTCGACCAGGCCGGCCGCGAGGAACGCGCCCGCCAGCGTCGGGCCGCCCTCCAGCAGGGCCGCGCGCACGCCGCGGGCGTACAGCTCGCGCAGCAGGGCGGACAGGTCGACGTGGCCGTCGGGTCCGGCGCCGACCGCGGCCGCCGTCGCGATCCAGCTCTCCGCGGCGGCGTCGCGCACGCGCGCTTTCGCGGGGGTACGGCCGGAGGAGTCGACCACCACCCGCAGCGGCTGCTTGATCGCGAGGCTGCCGTCGCGCAGGTCCCGGACGGTGAGCTGGGGGTCGTCGGCGAGCACCGTGCCGACCCCCGCGACGATGGCGTCGACGGTGCTGCGCAGCCGGTGCACGTCGGCGCGGGCCGGCTCCGAGGTGATCCACATGCTGGTGCCGTCGGCCGCCGCCGAGCGCCCGTCGAGGGTGGCCGCGTACTTCCACGTCACGTACGGGCGGCTCCGGCGTACGGCGGTCAGCCAGGCGACGTTGCCCGCCTCGGCCTCCTGCCGGCGTACCCCCGTCTCGATCTCCACCCCGGCGGCCCGCAGCGTCGCGGCGCCCCCGGCCGCGACGGGCGTCGGGTCGTCGACGGCGATGACCACCCGGGTGATGCCGGCGGCGATCAGGGCCTGGGCGCACGGCCCGGTACGCCCGGTGTGGTTGCAGGGCTCGAGCGTGACCACCGCCGTCCCGCCGCGGGCGCGGTCGCCGGCCTGGGCCAGCGCCACGATCTCGGCGTGCGGGCCGCCCGCGTACGCGTGGAAGCCCTCGCCGACCACCTCGCCGCCGGCGCTGAGCAGCAGGCAGCCGACGACCGGGTTGGGGCTGGTGGTGCCGAGGCCCCGGGCGGCAAGCGCGATCGCGCGGCGCATCGCCTCGTCCTCGGTGACCATCTCTCTGCCCTTCCCTGACGCGGTACGGTCACGCGCCGGAAGGTGAGGGAAACAAGCCGGAAACCGGACATCAGGGTACGCTTCGCGCGCCCCGGGCAAGGCGGCGGCGTCGGCATGCCCACGGCGCTGAGCCCGGGCGGGCCGACCCCGGGACACCTCGGTCCTGTTCCCGCGCGCTGTCTCCCATCCGGACTGTCTGACCGATCGGCGTGTGCCGGTCGATCAACCGTCGGCCCCGGAGTCTCACCAGGTCCACCGGCCGCCGAAGGTCGACGTCCGGGTCGCGGGCTTACCCTCCCGTCAGGGAAGGATCACCGCCGGTTCGGAATTTCACCGAGTCCCGCCAGCGCGTGGTGGGTCACCGGCCAGTCTTCCACGTCTCGCGCGATCTGCCACCTGCCGGGCGACCCACGTCACAACACCGACACGCGGCGTCAGAGGGTGGGCTCGTCGTCCAGGTCGGAGTCGCTGCGCCGGCGGTCGATCGCCACGTACGAGCCGGGCTGGCTCTTGGCCACCTTCTTCATCTCCGACGCGACCGCGACGACCGCACGGTGATCGTCGTACAGGCGGCCGCCCGAGATCGACTGCGCGACGCCGATCGACAGGGTGACCAGGGCGGCCCGCTGCTTGCCGCCGCGGCGGTCCGGCACCTCGATGTAGCCGCGCTGGGCGTCCTCCGGGTCGTACAACTGGTCGGCTGAGGCCTCGAAGTCGGTGACCATGTGCTTGGTCAGCGGCAGCACCTGGTCGGGGTGGCAGATGAACACGAAGTCGTCGCCGCCGATGTGGCCCAGGAACACCGGCGGGCGCCCGGCGGCGGCCGCGGCCCGGTGCAGGCTGCGCGCCAGCACGGTGATGAACTCGTCGCCGCGGTCGAACCCGTACACGTCGTTGACCGGCTTGAACCGGTCGATGTCGACGTAGCCGACGGAGAAGTCGCCGCTCGCCTTCATCCGGTCCACGATCTCGCGGGTGACGCGGGCGTTGCCGGGCAGGCCGGTCAGCGGCGACACCTCGCGGAACTCCTTGTTGCGCCGCAGCGTCGAGGAGACCCGGGCGATGAGCTCCGCGGTGTCGAACGGCTTCACCAGGTAGTCGTCGACGCCGGCGGTGAGGCCGACGACCTTGTCCACGGTCATGCCCTTGGCGGTCAGCATGATCACCGGGAGCGCCGAGGTGAGCGGCTCCGCGCGCAGCCGGCGGGTCAGCTCGACGCCGTCCATCTGCGGCATCATCCAGTCCACCACCGCCAGGTCGGGGCGGCGGGTCTCCATCAGCTCCAGCGCCTCCTGGCCGTTGCGGGCGCGGACCACGTCGAAGCCGTGCACCTCGAGGTTGAAGGCGACGAACCCGGCGATGTCGGCGTCGTCGTCCACGACCATGATCAGGTCGCGCTTCTCCTCGGGCTCGCTGCCCGGCCCCTCACCGGCGCGGCGGACGACCCCGGTGCTCATGAGTGGGCCAGGGATCGCTCGGCGAGGGCCCGCAGCTTGCGGACCGCCTCCGCGGGGTCCTCGGCGCCGTACACCGCGGTGCCGGCCACGAAGGCGTCGGCGCCGGCCGCCGCGGCCTGCTCGATCGTGTCGGCCGCGATGCCGCCGTCCACCTCCAGGCGCACCTGCAGGTCCTTCGCGGAGATCCGGCGCCGCACGTCGCGGACCTTGTCCAGCATCTCCGGCAGGAACTTCTGACCGCCGAAACCGGCCTTGATCGTCATGATCAGCAGGGTGTCCACGTAGGGCAGGAGCTCCAGGTACGGCTCCACGGGCGTGTCCCGGTCGATCGCCAGCCCCGCCTTCGCCCCGGCCGCCCGCAGCGTCTTCGCCAGCGCCACCGGGTTCTCGCAGGCCTCGGCGTGGAACGTCACGTTGTACGCGCCGGCCTCCGCATACCCGGGCGCCCAGCGCTCCGGGTCGGTGATCATCAGGTGCACGTCGAACGGGATGGCCGTCGCCTTGCGCAGGCTCTGCACCACGGGCAGGCCGATGGTCAGGTTCGGCACGAAATGGTTGTCCATGACGTCCACGTGCACCCAGTCGGCCGCCCCCTCGATGGCACGCACCGCGTCGGCGAGGTGCGCGAAGTCCGCGGCGAGGATGCTGGGGGCGATGATGCTGGGGGCGGCGCTGCTGGGGGCGGTGATCGGCGATGACTCCACCGGTGAAGTGTATGGCCTCACGTACGGGGGCCGGGATACTCATGGAGTTCTCCCGGGGAGGCTGGCATGCGGCGGTTCGCGTACCTGCTGGTGGTGTTTCTCGCCGCCGGCTGCACGGCCGCGCCCCCGGACGGCACCGACGGCGACCTGACCGACGGCTGGGCGCTGCCGTCGGCGCCCGCGCCGTTCCGCCCGCAGCCGGGCTTCTGCCACGCGAGCCTCACCCAGACCGAGACGGCCGCCGACTACCGCCCGCTCTCCTGCGACCAGGTGCACGTCAGCGAGACGTACGCGGTCGGCACCGCCGCCGACGCCGACGTGCCACCGGCCGCGGGCACGGCCGGGGCGAAGGCGGCCTACCGCGAATGCGCGGACGAGGCGGTGGCCTTCCTGGGCGGCCAGTGGCGAGCCGCCCGCCTCGCGGTCCACGTGGTGTGGCCGACCCGCCACGCCTGGTCCGGCGGCGCGCGCTGGTTCCGCTGCGACGTCACCCAGTCGGATCTCGACGGGTACGGCCAGAGCGGCCGCGCGGAAACCCTCAAGGGGGAACTCACCGGCCCGTCCCCGCTGCGGCTGGGCTGCTTCGCCCCGTCGGTCAAGGGCGAGACGGTCACCGAGATGAAGCCCGTACGCTGCACCAGCAGGCACCGCGCCGAGTTCGCCGGCCTCTGGCAGGCGCCGGACACGTCGTACGCGGAGCTCGAAGCCGGCACGGCCCGCAGCGCGGCGGGCTGCCGCAGCGTGATCGCCCGCTTCGCCGATCTGCCGGACGATCCGGACATGCAGTATCGCAGCGGCTGGATCTCCTACAACCCGACGCGCACGGAGTGGCTGGCGGGTGAGCGGCGGGTGCGCTGCTTCATCTACTTCGCGGAGCGCACGCTGACGCGGTCGTTGAAGAACGCCGGACCGGACGTCCTGCCCGTCGACTGACCGCCCTTTCTCCTGTCCGCCCGGCCGCCGGCCTTCTGCGCCCGCCGGCCGACCGCTTCCCTGCGGGCCGGCCGGCCCCTTTGCTCCGCGGGCCGCCGCTCTTCCTCGGGCGGTCCAGCCCCTTTCCTGCGGGGCGGACCCGCGCTTTCCCCCGGCGCAGGCCGGCGCTCTCCCCCGGCGCAGGACGGCGCTCTCCCCCGGCGCAGGACGGCGCTCTCCCCCGGCGCAGGACGGCGCTCTCCCCCGGCGCAGGACGGCGCTCTCCCCCGGAGCAGGCCGGCGCTCTCCCTCGGCGGGCCGGCCGCTGTTCCGGCTGCCGGACGTCGTGGGTCAGCCGCGTGCGGCCTCGATCCGGGCCTGGAACTCCGCGCTGTCGTTGGTGCGCGGGAACGGCTCCTCCGGGACCGGCACGCCGAGGAAGGCGCAGAGCGGCTCCCAGCCCTGACTCACCTGGAACTCGAGGAGCCGGTGCGCGGGCACCTCGCGGCGTACGGCGGCGTTGTGCTCCTCGAAGATCCGGATCGCCCGCTCGCGGTCGGCGAAGCCGCCGCCGAACGTGCCCTGCCAGACCAGCGCGTCGATCATGTCGACCACCGCGCCGGCGGGCGTGGCGCCACCCTGCCGGGCGACGGTCGCCGCCTGGAAGATCGTCTTCCGGGCGCTCTCGTACCACGCGCCCGGCTCTCGCACGGTCAGGATCACCTTGGCGTCCGGGTGGTCGGCCGTCAGCTGCCGCCAGAAATACGCGCCCGGCCAGTCCACGGTGGACCGGAAGCCGGCCATCGCGGCGGCCAGCGCGGCGGGATCCCCCTCGACGGCCCGCATGAACAGCCCGGCGCGCTCCGGCGCTTCGAACATCGACGTCATGTGCATGCACGGCCCGAAGCCGAGCCGCTCGACGGCGTTCTTGAGGCTGAGAGTGCCGGTCCGACCGAATCCCGCTCCGATGACATCCATCCGTCATCAATACCAGGGTTTGTCGACCCAAAACGTGAACATTTAAGCGTGATATCGACAGGCGGGCCGGTCGCTGCGTCGCGACGACCCGCCGACCTGGCATGGACGCGATATGCCGGGTACGCCGCATTCGGCACAAGCTGCCGTACGCCGGGACCCGCTCAGCCGGTGCGGCACGGACCGGCCATGAGCCTCCTGGCCCAAGCCGCGCAGGCCGCCCCGGGCCTGCGGGCTCAAGCCGCGCAGTGGCTTGAGCGGGGCGGACCGTCCCGACCCGCTCAGCTGGTGCGGCGCAGGACCGCCAGGAACATCGCGTCCGTGCCGTGCCGGTGCGGCCACAGCTGCACCGTCGGCCCCGGCCCGATCTTCGGCATGCCGGGCGGCAGCAGCGGCCGGGCGTCCACGAAGTCCACCTCGACGCCGCTGCGGCGGGAGCCCTCCGACACCGTCACCTGGGTCTCCACCATGTGCGGGGAGCACGTCACGTACGCGACCACGCCGCCGGGGCGTACCGCGCGCAGGGCCGCGACGAGCAGCTCGCGCTGCAGGCGGGTCAGCGGCGGCAGGTCGGCCGGTTGGCGGCGCCAGCGGGCCTCCGGGCGCCGGCGCAGCGCACCGAGGCCCGTGCACGGCGCGTCGACCAGGACCCGGTCGAACGACTCCTCGGGCAGGTCGGGATCGCGGCCCACCGTACGCCCGTCCGTCGGCAGGACGGTGACCGGCAGCCCGACCGTGGCCTGTTCGACCAGCCGGGCCCGGTGGTCGGCGACCTCCACCGCGGTGACGTCGGCGCCGCGCTGCGCGGCGATCGAGCCCAGCAAGCCGGTCTTGCCGCCGGGGCCCGCGCACAGGTCCAGCCAGCGGGTGTCGCGGCCCTCGAGCGGCGCCGCCACCAGGGCCGCCGCCACCAGCTGCGAACCCTCGTCCTGGACGTGGGCGCGGCCGTCGCGGATGGCCGCGAGGTCGCCGGGGGCGCCGCCGTTGAGATAGACCGCGTACGGCGAGAACGCGCCCGGCACCCCGCCCACCTCGTCCGCCAGGTCCACGGCGTCGGCGCGGCCGGGGCGGGCGCACAGGTGCACGACCGGCGGCTGGTTGTCCTCGATGAGCAGGCGCGCGGTGTCCTCCAGGTCGCCGCCGAGCGACTCCGCGAACGACCGGATGATCCACTCGGGATGGTTGTGCACGACGGCGAGGTTGCCGATCGGGTCCTGCTCGTAGTCCGGCGCCACCCGGGCCAGCCAGTCGTCGAGGCTGGTCTCGGAGATGCCGCGCATGACCGCGTTCGCGAAGCCGGCCGCGCCGGGCGCGACCGACCGGACCAGGTCCACGGTCTGGTTCACCGCGGCGTGGGCGGGCACCCTGGTGAAGAGCAGCTGGTACGCCCCCAGCCGCAGCGCGTCCCGGGCCGGCGGGTCGATGCGCGACACCTCACGCCCGGCCGCCTCGGCGATGATCCGGTCGAGGGCGCCGACCGCGCGCAGGGTTCCGTACGTGAGCTCGGTGGCGAACGCCGCGTCCCGCCCGTGCAGCCCCATGCCGCGCAGGATGTCGGGCAACACGAGATTCGCGTACGCGTCATCGCGATGCACCGCCGCGATCGCCTCGTACGCCGCCTGCCGCGCCGGGTCGGACGGCGGCCGACCGCCCCGCGGCGCGCGACCGGAACGGGCATCGCGGCTCTGCGTCCGGTCGTAGCCGGGCCCGCCGGGGCGCCGCGGCCGACCGGAGTTGTGCGGACGATCCGCGCGGTGCGCCCTGGTGTCCGTCCCCCTGTCTGCGCGGTGCTCACCGCCCGCTGGGGGCCGCTCGCTGTCCGGACGGCCGGCGCGGTGCTCGCTGCTCGCCGGGCGCTGCGCGCTGTTGTCCGGACGGTCGGTGCGATCCGCGCTGCCCGGCGGCCGCTCGTTGTTGTCCGGACGGTCCTCGGCACTCACTGGAGTTGCTCTCCCGGGTTGATGCGCAGGCCACGGGCCCAGTCGCTCGCGGACATGGGCTTCTTGCCGGCGGCCCGGACCTCGCCGAGGATCACCGGGGTCGTCGCGGTGCCGGCCAGCACGCGGGTGCGTTCGACCAGCAGCTCGCCGGGCTTGAGCGGCTCGGCGTTGGCCACCGGCCGGACCGGGCCCAGCTTGACCCGCTCGTCGCGCAGAGTGGTCCAGGCGCCGGGGGCGGGCGTGCAGGCGCGGATGCGCCGGTCCACCGCGAACGCCGGATCGGACCAGCGGATGCGGGCGTCCTCCACCGTGATCTTGGGCGCTGTCGAGACGCCGTCGGCCGGCTGCGGGTGGGCCCGCGCGGTGCCCGCCTCGATCGCGTCGAGGACCGCCACGAGCAGCCCGGCACCCTCGGTGGCGAGCCGGCCCAGCAGGTCACCCGCCGTGTCGTCGGGACGGATGCGTTCGGTGAGCGTGCCGTACACCGGGCCGGTGTCCATGCCGGCCTCCAGCTCGAACACGCTGGCGCCGGTCACCTCGTCACCGTGCAGGACGGCGTGCTGCACGGGCGCCGCGCCCCGCCAGGCGGGCAGCAGCGAGAAGTGCAGGTTCACCCAGCCGTGCTCGGGAATTTCCAGCGCCGACGGCGGCACGAGCGCACCGTACGCGACCACGGGCACGCAGTCCGGCGCGAGCTGGCGCAGCCGCTCCTGGAACTCCGGCTCCCGCGGGCGCTGCGGGGCGAGCACCTCGATGCCACGCTCGTCGGCCCAGGCACCGGCGGGCGACCGGACCAGCCGGCGGCCACGGCCGGCCGGGGCGTCCGGGCGGGTCACCACGGCGACGAGCTCATGGGAGGACGCCGCGATCGCGTCGAGGGACGGGAGGGTGACTTCCGGCGTACCGGCGAAGATCAGGCGCACCCGGTCACCGCCCCAGGCCGAAGAGGCCGCTGCCGTGCGGGCTGGTCTTGACCACCGGCGGCTTCCCGGCGTCGTACCACTCGGCGGCGCGGATCTGCTTCATCGCGTCCTTGCGGGCGGCGGCGTCGAGCCGGTCCAGGAACAGCACGCCGTCCAGGTGGTCGGTCTCGTGCTGCACACAGCGCGCCATCAGGCCGGTGCCGACGAGCTTGATCGGGTCGCCGTACTCGTTGAGGCCCTCCGCGACGACGTTCTGCCGTCGCTTCGTGTCCACGTAGACGCCGGGGATCGACAGGCAGCCCTCCGGCCCGTCCTGCTCCTCCGCGTCGGGGAAACTCAGCACCGGGTTGACGATGTGCCCCACCACGTCGTCGACGTTGAACGTGAACACCCGCAGGCCCACACCCAGCTGCGGGGCGGCCAGCCCGGCCCCGGACTCGTCGAGCATGGTGTCGGTGAGGTCCCGCACGAGGGCGCGCAGTTCCTTGTCGAAGTCGGTGACCGGGTCGGCCTGCGTACGCAGCACCGGGTCGCCGAACAGACGGATGGGCTGAACGGTCACGCGATGCCACTCCTGATCGCCGTACGGTGGGACACCCTTGCAGTCTACGGAGCTGGCAGGACCGGCTGCAGCGAGCCTCACCGGCGGCCGGACCGGCCCTCCCCCCGGGCCGGGACGCGTCCGCGGGGCCGATCCCCGTCGCGGGGCGCGGCCGCAGCCGCCGGCCGGCCTCATCGCCGGCCGATCTCATCACCGGGCCGGGCCCTGCTCGCCGGGCCGGGCCCGCTGGCCGAGCCGGTCCGCTGGGTGGGCCGGGCCCGCTGGGTGGGCGCGGCCTTGCCAGGCAGGCGCGGCCTTGCCGGGCACGCCTCACCGCGCGGGCTCTGCTGGTGGGGCCGGGCCCCGCTGGGCGGGCCGGCGGGTTCAGCCGAGCGCGACCGGGAGCGTCGCCCATCCCCGCAGCGTGAGCCGGTCGCGGCGGGTCGGCTCGCCCGCCGGGGCGATCCGCGGGAAGCGGCGCAGCAGCGCGGGCAGCGCCACCCGCGCCTCGAGCCGGGCCAGTGGCGCGCCGAGACAGTAGTGCGCGCCCGCGCCGAACGACAGCGGAGCGTTGTCCGGGCGGTCCGGGTCGAACCGGTCCGGGTCGGCGAAGCGCTGCGGATCCCGGTTCGCGGCACCGAGGAACAGGATGAGCTCGCTGCCCGCGGGCACCGGCACCCCGGCGACCTCGGCGTCCGCCCCCGCGAACCGCTCGGTGAGCTGCACGGGCGAGTCGTACCGCAGGATCTCCTCCACGACGGCCGGGGCCAGCTCCGGATCCTCGCGCAGCCGCGCCGCGTGCTGCGGCCGTTGCAGCAGCAGGTGCAGCCCGTTGCCGAGCAGGTTGGTGGTGGTCTCGAAGCCCGCGACCAGCAGCAACGCCAGGTTGCCCATCAGCTCGTCGGCGGTCAGCTTGTCGCCGCCGGCGTCGTGCGCAGCCGCCAGCGCGGTCACCAGGTCGTCCCGCGGCTCCCGCCGGCGCAGCTCGATCAGCGAGGTGAAGTAGTCCTCCAGCTCCTTGGCAGCGCTGTGCGCCGCGACCGCCTGCTCCTCGGTGAACCGCACCTCGAGCACCGCGGTCAGCGCCTCGGCGAGGCGCCGGAACTGCCCGCGATCGCTGGTCGGCACGCCCAGCAGGGCGCAGATCACCCCGATGGGCAACGGGTACGCCAGATGCGTCATGTAGTCCACGACCCCGCCGTCGGCCCGCCCGGCCAGCTCGTCGAGCGCCTCGTCGACCTGGGCGACGATCACGTCCCGCAGCCGCGCGACCCGGCGGGCGGTGAACACCCCGGACGCGAGCCGGCGCATCCGCGTGTGGTTCGGCGGGTTCTGCCGCAGCATCGAGTCGGCGAAGAGCGCGACACCCCGGTTCGCCCGCCAGTCCGACCACTGCGCGTCCAGCAGCGTCGAGTCGTACGCGACCATCGCCGGGTCACGCAGGATCGCATCGGCGGCGGCGTACCCGCAGACGAAGAACGCCCCGCCGTGAGCGACAACGGGCCCGTACGACCGCAGCGCCTCGTACGCCGGGTACGGGTTCCGCCCGGCACCGGCGGAGAGAAGGGTCGAGATGGCGGCGGCGGCATCCATCGCTCCATTGTGCTGACCCGCCCACCCCCTGTCGATCAACTACCACTGTCAGCTTCCGGCGAGCGCTCGAGTGTCAGAGCAGCTCGGCCGGATCGACCTGGATGCGGACCGGCAGCGCCGCCTTCTTCGCGCTCCGCACCGCCGCCGCCTCGTGCAGCGCCCGGGCCAGCTCCGCCGCCTTGCCCCGAGTCACCCGGACGAGCATCCGTTCCTGGTCGTCCGAGGCCGGCACCGGTCCCAGCACCTCGGCACCCGGTGGCAGGCGGGTGGCGTCGAGGAGCTCGGCCACCGCCTCCGCCTTGCCGGTGAGGCTCGCCATCCGGGCGGCCGGCGGGAAGCCCAGCTCCCGCCGCTCGGCGAGCTCGCGGGCGGCGAACCAGCCGGGATCCCACCGCAGCAGGGCCTGCACCGGCGCGAGCGAACCGTCGGCCACGACGACGACGCGGCCGCCCGCGGGCGCCGGGCGGGCCAGTGCGGCCGCGGACAGCCAGCGGCGCATCGTCTCCTCCGCCGCGCGCAGGTCGGCGCGGGTCAGCAGGGCCCACGTGTCCAGCAGGAGGACGGCGCCGTACCCGCCCTCGGCGACCGGCTCGGCGCCGGGCGTGGCCACGACCAGCGCCGGGTCGCCGGGGACGGTGTCGAGGATCTCGTCGCGGCCGGAGGTGCGTACCGGCACGCCGGGAAAGGCCCGCCCGAGCTCCTCGGCTGTGCGCCGCGCCCCGGTGACCGAGGCGCGCAGGCGACGGCCGCCACAGGCGGGACACGCGTACGCCGCGGCGGCGCGCCCGCACCAATGGCAGGTCGGAACGGAACGTGCCCCGGCCAGCCCGAGCGGCCCGGCACAGTGCGGGCAGCGGGCGGGAGTGCGGCATTCGGCGCAGGCGACGGACGGCAGATAGCCACGGCGCGGCACCTGGACCAGGACCGGCGCCCCGCCCTGCAGGGCTTGCCGCGCAGCCTGCCAGGCCAGGCTGGGCAGCCGCGCGGTCGCCGCCCCCGGGTCCCGCGCGAGCTGCGGATCGTCCCCGGTCGGCGCGATCGCCGGGCTGCGCGCCCGCAACGTGTCGCGCGTCGCCACGATCTCCTTCGCCCAGCCGGTCTCCAGGAGCAACTGCCCTTCACCCGTACGGGCGAAGCCCCCGACAAGCGCAGCGCACCCGGCGAGCTGAGCCCGGGTGAGCAGCACATCCCGCGCGTGCGGATAGGGCGCGCGCGGCTCGGCGTGCAGGTCGTCGCCGTCGTCCCAGATCACGACGAGCCCCACGTCGGCGACGGGCGCGAACATGGCCGCCCGCGTCCCGACGACCACCGGAACCCGATGCCGGCTCGCGGCGAGAAAGCGCCGGTACCGCTCGGAGGGCCCGGCGGCGGCATTGAGTGCGACGTGCCGCCCGTCCCCGAGCGCTTTGCTCAGCGCCCGGTCGAGCCGCTCCAGGTCCCGCGCGTCGGCAACGACGGCAACAACGCCCTTACCGGCCCGTACGGTGGCAGCGGCGGCCTCGGCGATCCGAGCGGGCCAGTCCTCCCCCGGCAACGCGGACCACACGGCGCGCGCGGGCCGCCCCTCCGAGAGCGCGTGCAGGAACGCGGGCCCGGCCGGGTAGTCCGCCCAGCCCGAGAGGAACTCACCGCCGCGCCCGGCACCGACCGAGCCCAGGTCATCGGTCCCGGCGAGCGCAACCGGACCGCTGGGACCGGCCGACGCAGGCACCCCGCCGGATTCGGCGGACACCGGCACCCCGCCAGGATCGGGGGACGCCGGCACCCCGCCAGGATCGGCGGACACCGGCACCCCGCTCGGATCGGCGGACGTAACCACCCCGCCCTCGCCGGAAGGCGCAACCGCCGAAGCCGCTCCGGACCCGACTCGCTCATCGCCGACCGGGTCGTCCCCACCCGGCTCGGCGTTTCGCTCTGCGCCGACGGGTTCAGCGCCGGCCGGTTGCTCTCCCCCGGCCCCCGCGCCGGTCGTGGCCTGCCCTTCGACGCGGGCGTGCCGGGGCGGCACGGCCAGCCGCAGGACGTCGGAGAGGTTTCCCGCATAGCGGTCCGCCACGGCCCGGGCGAGCCGGGCGACCTCCGGGTCGAGAACCCGCTCGGGCGACACGACTTTGTCGAGGAAGGCCAGCTTGGCGTGCGTGCTCGACTCCACCCGCTCGAGCAGGAAGCCGCTGACCATCTGGCCCGCGAACCGGACCTTGACCCGCACCCCCGGCTGCGCGGCCGCGTCGTCGGCGGCGGCGATCAGGTAGTCGAACGGGCGGTCGAGGTGCGGCAACGGCACGTCGACGCAGACGCGGGCGACCGGCAGCGCCGCCGCCGGTTCGCGTTCCTTGCTCTTCGCCGTCACCCGGACATTCTCGCGCCGGGGTACGACGTTTTCGCCGAACAGCGCAGCCGCCGCCGGGCCGCCGGACGAGCCCGGCGAGGACCTCCCGGGCAGGGACGACGACGAGCCCCCGGAGGAACCCGATGACAAGCCCCCGGAGGACGACGACGCGGACACGCCCCCTGAGGACGACGACGCGGACACGCCCCCGGACGACGAGGACGGTGACACGGACGAGGACAGGGCCCCGGACAAGGACGGTGCCAGAGACGAAGACAAGGCCGCCGACGGGACGGCGGCCGGTGACCGGCAAAGAGCAGATGCCCCGGCAATGGCCGGGGCATCTGGCTTCGTCGTCAATGCGCTGTGGCCCGCGGCGACGGATCGCCCGGCCGTACGGCAGCCGTCAGGCTGCCGCGTTCTTCAGGTCCTGGGCGCGGTCCGTGCTCTCCCACAGCAGTTCCGGCAGCTCGCGGCCGAAGTGGCCGTACGCGGCGGTCTGCTGGTAGATCGGGCGCAGCAGGTCCAGGTCACGGATGATCGCCGCCGGACGCAGGTCGAACACCTCGTGGATCGCCTTCTCGATACGCTCCACCGGCACGTTCTCCGTACCGAAGGTCTCCACGAACAGGCTCACCGGGTGCGCCTTGCCGATCGCATACGCGACCTGCGTCTCACACCGCTCCGCCAGGCCCGCCGCGACCACGTTCTTGGCCACCCAGCGCATCGCGTACGCCGCCGACCGGTCCACCTTCGACGGGTCCTTACCCGAGAACGCGCCACCACCGTGCCGGGCGTACCCACCGTACGTGTCCACAATGATCTTACGGCCGGTCAGACCCGCGTCGCCCATCGGACCACCGATCTCGAACCGGCCGGTCGGGTTCACCAGCAGCCGGTAACCCTCGGTGTCGAGACCGAGACCCTCGAGCTCGGGAGCGATGACGTGCTCACGCACATCCGGGGTCAGCAGCGACTCGAGGGAGATGTCCGCGGCGTGCTGCGAGGACACCACCACCGTGTCGAGGCGTACCGGGCGCAGGCCGTCGTACTCGATCGTGACCTGCGTCTTGCCGTCCGGGCGCAGGTACGGAATCGTGCCGTCCTTGCGGGCCGCCGACAGCCGGCGGGCGAGGCGGTGCGCCAGGGCGATCGGCAGCGGCATCAGCTCCGGGGTCTCCGAGCACGCGAACCCGAACATCATGCCCTGGTCACCCGCACCCTGCGCGTCCAGAACGTGCTCCGAGTCACCCTCACGCAACTCGAGCGCGCTGTCCACACCCTGGGCGATGTCCGGCGACTGCGAGCCGATGGACACGCTCACGCCGCACGACGCGCCGTCGAAGCCCTTCTTCGACGAGTCGTAACCGATACCCAGGATCGTCTCGCGCACGATGCTCGGGATATCCGCGTACGCCTGCGTCGTGACCTCACCGGCCACGTGCACCTGACCGGTCGTGATCAGCGTCTCCACCGCGACGCGGCTGCGCGGGTCCTGCGTCAGCAGGGCATCGAGAATACCGTCGCTGATCTGGTCAGCGATCTTGTCCGGGTGGCCTTCCGTGACCGACTCGGAAGTGAACAGGCGGCGTGCCACGGTGCTCCTCAGATTTCGTCGAAGGTTCGTTCCGCGGCAGTGTAGTCACCGCCGCGCGGGGGGCGCAGGCCCGGCCTCACGCCGTCCCATCCTCGCTGGCCTGCGGATCAAGACGCGAGGCGACCTGGTCCCATATCGCATCCGCCACATCGTCTTTGGGGAGTTCCCCGAGCTGCACGGTGGCTCCGTCGGCGCCGAGGATGGTCACCGTGTTGTGGTCGGCGCCGAAGACCAGGTCGGTACCCACCTCGTTAACGACGATGAGGTCGGCACGTTTCCGGGCGAGTTTGCCGCGGGCGTTCTCCAGCGCGTCGTGCGTCTCCGCGGCGAACGCGACGAGCACCTGACCAGGGCGCTTGGCCGCGCCGAGCTCCGCGGCGATGTCCGGGTTGGTGACGAGTTCGATCGTGGGCGCCGTACCGTCGTCGGATTTCTTGATCTTCCGCCCGGCGACGGCGGCGGGCCGGAAGTCGGCGGGCGCGGCCGCCATGACGACGACGTCGGCCGCTGCGGCGGCCTCGACGGCCGCCTTGCGCAACTCCTCGGTCGTGCCGACCCGGACAAGATCCACCCCTGCGGGTACGGCCAGAGTGACGTTCGCCGCAATGAGCGTGACCTGCGCCCCACGGGCGACGGCCGAGCGGGCGAGGGCGAAGCCCTGCTTGCCGGACGACCGGTTTCCCAGGAACCGTACGGGGTCCAGCGGCTCCCTCGTGCCCCCCGCGGTCACCACGACCCGCCGCCCCGCCAGGTCGCCGCGCTCGGCGGCGCCCCGGCGCAGCACCCGCAGCGCGGTCGCGAAGATCGCCTCGGGGTCCGGCAGCCGGCCCTTGCCGGTGTCGGCGCCGGTGAGCCGGCCGACGGCGGGCTCGATGACGACGATCCCGCGGCTGCGCAGCGTCGCGACGTTGGCCTGGGTGGCGGCGTTCTCCCACATCTCGGTGTGCATCGCCGGCGCGAACACCACCGGACAGGTCGCCGTGAGCAGCGTGTTCGTCAGCAGGTCGTCGGCGATGCCGTGAGCGGCCTTGGCCAGCATGTCCGCTGTGGCGGGCGCGACCACGACGAGGTCGGCGTGCCGGCCGATCCGTACGTGCGGCACCTCGTGCACGTCGTCCCACACCTCGGTGGCGACGGGCCGCCCGGAGAGCGCCGCCCAGGTGGGGGCGCCGACGAACTGCAGGGCCGAGGCGGTGGGCACCACCCGGACAGCATGCCCGGACTCGGTGAACAGCCGGAGGAGCTCACAAGCCTTGTAGGCGGCGATCCCGCCACAGACGCCGAGCACGACCTCGGTCATGACCACCCTCCTCTGCCGGATGCCAATTCTGCCCGACGGCGACAAACGGCCGGACGGCGAAGACCCTGCCGTGTGACGGATCTCCCGGGCACCGGATCCCCGGCCCACACAATTTCGGCGTGACGGACCGCCGGCCGACAGACCGGCGGCCAACGGACCGGCGACCACCGGACTCTGCACGGCGGCGGAGCGCCGGGGGCTGAATCCGCGGGTAAGACCGGCGAGCACGGGAAGGACGCGGGCCTCGATGTGCGATTCCCCCATACGGAGAATCGCTCACGGAACGGAAAACCCGCGCCCGCAAGAAGCGGACGCGGGCGCGAAGCAATGAGGCGGCACGGAAGCCGGGACCGCGGCGACGAACGGGTCGCCGATGGGGTCTGGCGACGGGAGCCCGCCGACGAACGGGCCTACGGGCTGCGACGAACCCGGCGGCGCCGGCCACCGGTGATCTCGGGGCCGCCAGGGTCGGGCCGTCAGGGGTTGTCGGTGGCCTCGGCGGTGAGCAGACCCGCGTTGATCTCACGCATCGCGATCGAGAGCGGCTTCTCCTGCGGCGTGGTCTCCACCAGGGGGCCGACGTACTCCAGGAGGCCCTCACCGAGCTGGCTGTAGTAGGCGTTGACCTGGCGGGCGCGCTTGGCCGCGAAGATCACCAGCGAGTACTTCGACGAGGTCTTGTCGAGCAGCTCGTCGATCGGCGGGTTGGTGATGCCCTCGGGGTTGGCGATGGTTCCCACGGAATTCATGTCCTAACGACGACGACTGAGGACCCGGGCGACCCGGTGCGATGTCCAGAAGTGCGGGAGGTTCTAGGACTCCGGCACCTGCGCGGGGGTCAGAAATGACGAACCGAGCAATCCTACCAGCTCGTCCGCGGCGCGCTCGACGAAGTCGTTGACCACCGTACGGTCGAATTCCTTCTCCGCGGCGAGCTCCTCGTCCGCGTGGGCGAGGCGGCGGCGGATGGTCTCCTCGTCATCGGTGCCGCGCCCGATCAGCCGGCGGCGCAGCTCCTCGACGCTCGGCGGGGCGAGGAACACCAGCTGGGCGTCGGGCATCGTGGCTCGCACCTGGCGCGCGCCCTGCAGATCGATCTTCAGCAGCACCGGCCGGCCCTGCGACAGCCAGCCCTCGACCTGGGCGCGGGGCGTGCCGTAGAGGTTGCCCGCGAACTCCGCCCATTCGAGGAGCTGATCGCCGTCGACGAGGCGCTGGAACTCCGAACGGGTGACGAAGTGGTAGTGCTCGCCGTCCGTCTCGTAGTCGCGCTTCTTGCGGGTGGTCACCGACACCGACAGCTTGATCCATGGCGAGCGCGCCCGGATCAGCTCGATCACGCTGTCCTTGCCCACCCCCGAGGGGCCGGAGAGGACGGTGAGTCGGGCCGCCGGGCGCGCGTCGTCATCCATGCTCACGGCTCATTCCTACACGAGCCCGTGAGTCAGTTCGCAGCGAACTCCCCCAGGAGGGCCTTACGCTGCTGCTCGCCGAGGCCACGAAGGCGACGGCTGTCGGCGATCTTGAGCTTCTCCATGATCTGGGTGGCCCGGATCTTGCCGATGCCCGGCAGCGCCTGGAGCACGGCCGAAACCTTCAGCTTGCCGACGACGTCGTCGCCCTCGGCCCGGTCGAGCACGGCGGCGAGGGTGGTCTTGCCGGACTTGAGCTGATCCTTCAGCTCGGCCCGGGCCTTGCGAATCTCCGCAGCCTTCTCCAGCGCGGCTGCACGCTGCTCGGGGCTCAGTGACGGGAGCGGCACCAGTTCTCCTCAGGTCCCTATCGCGCCTGTAGTCCAATACCGGCGCATCTGTGAAACGTGGTGTGCCAGGGAACCAAAGGGGCATGTGGTTCCCGGCGCCGGGAAAACTAGCGGTCAATGGCCGTTTCGGCAACGTGGGGGTACCCCCCACCCGGCTGCGGCCGAGCCTGGTAAGCAGGCCGTTTCACCCGATCACGGCCCGGCAGGCGGCCACCGCGCGGTCCGCCGCGGCCTGCAACGCGACCGTTTCCGGGCCCGCGGAGAGAACCTCGCGTGAGTACGACGGCAGCACGTTCCGCAGGCTCTCGCCGAAGATCGACGCGAGCCCCGCGGGGTCGCCGCCCTGGGCGCCGAGGCCCGGAGCGAGCAGCGGCCCGTTGACGCGTGAGAGGTCGTGCCCGGTGTCCCCAATGGTCGCTCCGACCACGAGTCCGAAACTTCCGAGACCCGTCGCACCCCCGTTGAGCTGGGAAATCTCGTCGATGACGGTCTGCGCGACGGTCCGTCCGCCGGCCGCTCGGGCGTGCTGAACCTCCGGTCCTTCCGGATTGGACGTCAGCGCGAGCACGAAGACGCCGCCGCCGTGAGCGGTCGCCATGTCGAACGCCGGCCGCAACGAGCCCACCCCAAGATAGGGACTGACAGTAATCGCGTCAGCACGCAGAGGACTGTCCGGATCCAGGTAGGCGGCCGCGTACGCCGCCATCGTCGAGCCGATGTCGCCCCGTTTCACGTCGAGAAGCACGAGCGCACCGGCCTCGCGTGACTGTCGGATAGTTGACTCAAGAACGGCGATGCCACGTGACCCAAATCTCTCGAAGAACGCCGACTGCGGCTTCAGGACGGCGACCCGATCGGCCAGTGCTTCGACAACCGTAAAGCTGAAGCGTTCCAGGCCGGCGACGTCGTCGGAGAGCCCCCACCGCGCCAGCAGAGCGGCGTGGGGATCGATGCCGACACACAGTGGCCCCCGCTTGTCCATGGCGGCGCGCAGCCGGTTTCCAAAGGTCTCCATGGGGCTGATTTCCTCTCCTGTCAGCTGGCGGACAGCGCCGCCACGATGGCCCGGGTAGTGGGTCGCGGAGCCGCTCAGGCGGCCGACACGGCCGCGGCGATCCCGCGGGTGATGAGGGCGACGTCGGCGTCGCCGGTGACGTACGGCGGCATCGTGTAGATCAGGTCGCGGAACGGGCGCAGCCACACCCCCGCGTCCACGGCGGCCGCGGTCGCCTTCGCCATGTCGACGGGCCGGTCCAGCTGGACCACGCCGATGGCGCCCAGGACGCGGACGTCGATGACACCGGGCGCGCTCCTCAGCGGCTCCAGACCGGCGCGCAGACCCCGCTCCACGCCCGTCACCCCGGCCCGCCAGTCCCCGCCCGTCAGCAGCCCGATGGAGGCGTTTGCGACGGCACAGGCGAGCGGGTTGCCCATGAACGTGGGACCGTGCGCGAGGCCGCCCGCGCTGCCGGCGCTCACCGCCTGCGCGACCCGCGGCGTGCACAGCGTCGCGGCGAGCGTCAGGTATCCCCCGGTCAGCGCCTTGCCGACGCACATGATGTCGGGTGTCACCCCGGCGTGACCCGCGGCGAAGAGCTCCCCGGTGCGCCCGAAGCCCGTCGCGATCTCGTCGAAGATGAGCAGGACCCCGTGCGCCGCGGTGGCCTCGCGGAGGACCCGCAGGTACCGCGGGTCGTGGAACCGCATTCCGCCCGCGCCCTGCACGACGGGCTCGACGATGACCGCGGCCAGCTCGGGCGCGTGCCGCTCGACCATCTCGGTGAGCTCGGCCGCGTACGCCTCGTCGTAGTCCGCCGGGGGCGGCCCGGCGAAGACCTGGGCCGGCAGCACGCCCGTCCACAGCGAGTGCATGCCCCCGACCGGGTCGCAGACGCTCATCGGGTGGAACGTGTCGCCGTGGTAGCCGCCCCGCCAGGTGGCGAGCCGGCGCCGGCCGGGGTGGCCGCCGGCGAGCTGGGCCTGCAGCGCCATCTTGATCGCGACCTCGACGCCGACCGACCCGGAGTCGGCGAGGAACACGTGCTCCAGCCCGTCCGGGGTCAGCTCGACGAGGGTGCGGCAGAGCTCGACGGCGGGCGCGTGGGTGAGCCCGCCGAACATGACGTGGCTCATCCGGCCCGCCTGCTCGGCGAGCGCCGCGTCGAGCACCGGGTGGCGGTAGCCGTGGATCGCCGCCCACCACGACGACATGCCGTCGACCAGCTCGCGGCCGTCGGCGAGCCGCAGGCGTACGCCCTGCGCGCTCTCGACCAGGTACGGCTCGGCGCGGCCGGGCATGGGCCCGTACGGATGCCAGACGTGTGCCCGGTCGAGAGCGAGCAGGTTCATGGGCGTGCCCTGGCCGCCGCTCTGACCAGCGCCGGGCCTCGGTAGATGAAGCCGGTGTAGAGCTGGATCAGCGAGGCGCCGGCGTCGAACATCCGGGCCGCGTCGTCGGCCTCCACGATCCCGCCCACGCCGATGATCGGCAGCCGGCCGCCGGTCTCCTCGTGGACGAAGTGGACGATCTTGCGGGCCCGCTCGGTCAGCGGCCGCCCGGAGAGGCCGCCCGCCTCCGCGGCGCGAGCCTGGTCCGGGCCGGCGAGACCCTCGCGGCCGAGCGTGGTGTTCGTCGCGATCACGCCGGCGGCGCCGGACGCGAGGCAGACCTCGAGCAGCTCGGCGATCGCCGGCTCGGTGAGATCCGGCGCGATCTTGACGAGCACCGGAACCTTGCCCACGAGAGCACCGAGAAGCGCCGCCAGGGCACTCTTGTCCTGCAGCGTGCGCAGGCCCGGCGTGTTCGGCGAGGAGACGTTGACCGCGATGTAGTCCGCGTACGGGTGCAGCAACTCGTAGGAGGCCAGGTAGTCCTGGACCGCCTCCTCCAGCGGCGTCACCTTGGACTTGCCGAGCGAGATCCCGAGCGGGACCCCGATCGGTCCCAGCGCGCGCAGCCGCTCGGCGAGGGCCGCCGCGCCCGCGTTGTTGAAGCCCATCCGGTTGATCACGGCCTCGCTCTCGCGCAGCCGGAACAGCCGGGGCTTGTCGTTGCCGGGCTGCGCCTTCGCGGTGACCGTGCCGACCTCGACGAAGCCGAAGCCGAGCGCGGGCCACGCCGGCAGCGCCACGCCGTTCTTGTCCATGCCGGCCGCCAGGCCCACCCGGTTGGGGAACCGGACGCCGAAGACCTCGACCGGGTCGCTGACCGCGTACCGGCGGCGCAGCAGCGCACGGGTGCCGGAGCCGAGGCCGGCCAGGCGCCCGAGGGTGAACTCGTGCGCCTTCTCGGCGTCGCCGCCGCCCACCCGGAACAGCACCGGGCGGACGGCGGTCTCGAAGATCGTCACTCGCTCTCCCGCAGGGCGGCGTGCAACTCCTGCAGCGGGCGTACGGACATCTCGCCGCGCATGAGCGCCTCGATGCCCATCACCGCGGCGGCCGCGCCCGGCACCGTCGTGATGCTCGGGATGTCGTGGGTGACCGCCGCGCTGCGGATCTCGTAGCCGTCCGAGCGGGCGCTCGCCCCGGAGCCCTGCGGGGTGTTGATGATCAGCGCGATCTCCCCCGCGCCGATCAGCGCCACCGCGTTGCGTCCCGGGCTCTCGAAGTGCTTGGGGACGATCTCGCACTCGATGCCGTGCCGGCGCAGCACCTCACCGGTGCCGGCGGTGGTGACGATCGTGAAGCCCAGGTCGGCGAGGCGCTTGATCGGGAAGATCATCGAGCGCTTGTCCCGGTTGGCCACCGAGACGAAGACCTTGCCGCTGGTCGGCAGGGAGCCGTACGCGGCGGCCTGCGACTTGGCGAACGCCGGGCCGAAGCCGGGGTCGATGCCCATGACCTCGCCGGTGGACTTCATCTCGGGGCCGAGCAGGCTGTCCACCCCCTTGCCGGCGGGCGTGCGGAACCGCTTGAACGGCAGCACCGCTTCCTTGATCGCGATCGGCGCGTGCTCCGGGGTCTCGCCGCCGTCGCGGCTGCGCAGCAGCATGCCCTCGTCGCGCAGCTCCTGCACGGTGGCACCGAGCATGATCCGGGCCGCCGCCTTCGCCAGCGGGACCGCCGTCGCCTTGGAGACGAACGGGACGGTCCGCGAGGCGCGCGGGTTGGCCTCGAGGACGTACAGGGTGTCGTCCTTGAGCGCGTACTGGACGTTGAGCAGGCCGCGCACCCCCACGCCGCGGGCGATCGCCTCGGTGTAGCGGCGTACCTCGGCCAGGTGCGAACCGGCCAGCGTGACCGGGGGCAGCGAGCAGGAGGAGTCGCCGGAGTGGATGCCGGCCTCCTCGATGTGCTCCATCACGCCGCCGAGGTAGACCTCCCCGGTCGCGTCGCAGAGCGCGTCCACGTCGATCTCGATCGCGTCGTCCAGGAACCGGTCGACCAGCACCGGGTGGTCCGGCGAGATCTCCGTGGCCCGGGCGATGTAGTCGGCCAGCGTCGGCTCGTCGTAGACGATCTCCATGCCGCGGCCGCCGAGCACGTACGAGGGCCGCACCAGCACCGGGTAGCCGATCTCGTCGGCGATCGCCTTGGCCTCCTCGAAGGAGGTGGCGGTGCCGTGCTCGGGCGAGCGCAGCCCGGCCTTGGCCAGCACCGAGCCGAACGCGCCCCGGTCCTCGGCCAGGTCGATGGACTCCGGCGAGGTGCCCACGATCGGCACGCCGGCGTCCTTGAGTCGCTGGGCCAGGCCGAGCGGGGTCTGCCCGCCGAGCTGGACGATGACGCCGACGACGCCGGGGCCGCCGGCCGCCTTGCCGGAGGAGTCCTCGGAGTGGAAGACCTCGAGCACGTCCTCGAAGGTGAGCGGCTCGAAGTACAGCCGGTCCGCGGTGTCGTAGTCGGTGGAGACGGTCTCCGGGTTGCAGTTGACCATGACGGTCTCGTACTCGCCCTTGAGCGCCATGACCGCGTGCACGCACGAGTAGTCGAACTCGATGCCCTGCCCGATGCGGTTCGGCCCCGAGCCCAGGATCAGCACCTTGGGCCGGTCCGACGGTGCCACCTCGGTCTCCTCGTCGTACGAGGAGTAGTGGTACGGCGTGTTGGCCTCGAACTCGGCGGCGCACGTGTCGACCGTCTTGTAGACCGGCCGGATGCCCAGGCGGTGCCGCAGCGTGCGCACCCCGTCCTCGCCCGCGAGCTCGGGGCGCAGCGCGGCGAGCTGGCGGTCCGAGAGCCCGGCGCGCTTGGCGCGGCGCAGCAGCACCTCGTCGAGCACCGGCGCGGCGAGGATCTCGGCACGCAGGTCGACCAGGGCCTGGATCTCGTCGAGGAACCAGGGGTCGATACCACCGCTGGCCTCGTGCACCTGCTCGACGCTCGCGCCGAGCCGCAGCGCCGCCTCCACTGTGTAGAGCCGGCCGTCGTGCGGGGTGCGCAGCGCCTCGAGCGCGGCGTCGGCGTCCTCGAAGGTCGGCGCCGTCCAGAAGCCGGTCGCCTTGGTCTCCATCGAGCGCATCGCCTTGTTGAGCGCCTCGCTGAAGTTGCGGCCCAGGCTCATCGCCTCGCCGACCGACTTCATCGTGGTGGTCAGCTCGCCGTCGGCGCCGGGGAACTTCTCGAACGCGAACCGCGGGATCTTGACGACCACGTAGTCCAGCGCCGGCTCGAAGGCCGCCGGGGTCTTGAGCGTGATGTCGTTCGGGATCTCGTCCAGCGTGTAACCGATGGCCAGCTTCGCGGCGATCTTCGCGATCGGGAAGCCGGTGGCCTTGGACGCCAGCGCGGACGAGCGCGACACCCGCGGGTTCATCTCGATGACGACCAGGCGCCCGTCGGCCGGGTTGATCGCGAACTGGATGTTGCAGCCGCCGGTGTCGACGCCGACCTCGCGCAGCACCGCGATGCCGAGGTCGCGCATGCGCTGGTACTCACGGTCGGTCAGGGTCATCGCCGGTGCGACGGTGACGCTGTCGCCGGTGTGCACGCCCATCGGGTCGAGGTTCTCGATCGAGCAGACGATCACGACGTTGTCGTTGCGGTCGCGCATCAGCTCGAGCTCGTACTCCTTCCAGCCGAGCACGCTCTCCTCGATCAGCACCTCGTGCACCGGGGAGGCGGCCAGACCGGAGCCGGCGATGCGCTCGAGGTCCTCGTCGGTGTGCGCCATGCCGGAGCCGAGGCCGCCCATCGTGAACGACGGCCGGATCACCACGGGCAGGCCCAGCTCGGCGACGGTCGAGCGGACCTCGTCCATCGAGTGGCAGACCCGGCTGCGCGGGGTGTCGCCGCCGGCCTTGGCGACGATGTCCTTGAACAGCTGGCGGTCCTCGCCGCGGCGGATGGCGTCGATGTTCGCGCCGATCAGCTCGACGCCGTACTTGTCGAGCACGCCGTTCTCGTGCAGGGCGACCGCGGTGTTCAGCGCGGTCTGGCCGCCCAGCGTGGCGAGCAGCGCGTCGGGGCGCTCCTTGGCGATGACCATCTCGACGAACTCGGGCGTGATCGGCTCGACGTACGTGGCGTCGGCGAACTCCGGGTCCGTCATGATCGTCGCGGGGTTGGAGTTGACCAGGGAGACGCGCAGCCCCTCGGCGCGCAGCACCCGGCAGGCCTGGGTGCCGGAGTAGTCGAACTCGCAGGCCTGCCCGATCACGATCGGGCCGGAGCCGATCACGAGCACGTGCCGCAGATCAGTGCGCTTGGCCATCAGGCATCAACCTTCTCGACGAGCTCGACGAACCGGTCGAACAGGTAATCCGCGTCGTGCGGGCCCGCCGCCGCCTCGGGGTGGTACTGGACGGTGAAGGCGGGCACCTCGAGCGCCCGCAAGCCCTCGACCACGTTGTCGTTGAGGCAGACGTGTGAGACCTCGACCCCGCCGAAGTCGGTGTCGATCACGGTGTTCAGCGGCGCGTCGACCGCGAACCCGTGGTTGTGGCTGGTCACCTCGACCTTGCCGGTGGTCCTGTCGAACACCGGCTGGTTGATGCCGCGGTGGCCGTACCCGAGCTTGTAGGTGCCGAAGCCGAGCGCGCGGCCGAGGATCTGGCTGCCGAAGCAGATGCCGAACAGCGGCACCCGGCGGCTCAGCACCGCGCGGGCCAGCGAGACCGGCCCGTCGGCGGTGGCGGGGTCGCCCGGGCCGGGCGAGAGGAACACCGCGTCCGGGCTCACCGCGAGCAGGTCCTCGATGGACGAGGTGGCCGGGAAGACGTGCGTGGTGACGCCGCGCTCGGCCAGCCGGCGCGACACGTTGCGCTTGATGCCCAGGTCGAGCGCCGCCACGGTGTACCGGTGCTCGCCGACGGCCTCGACCGTGTACCGCTGCGGCGTGGTGACCTCGGCGGAGAGGTCGGCGCCGACCATCTGCGGCGACGCCTTCACCCGCTCCAGCAGCGACGCCGGGTCGAGGTCGACGGTGGAGATGCCCACCCGCATCGCGCCGCGCGAGCGCAGGTGGCGGGTCAGCGCGCGGGTGTCGACACCGCTGATGCCGACCACGCCCTCGGCGGCGAGGCGCTCGCCCAGGTCGCCGGTGGCGCGCCAGTTGGACGGGCGGCGGGCCGGGTCGCGCACGACGTAGCCGGCGACCCAGATCCGGCCGGACTCGTCGTCCTCGTCGTTGACGCCGGTGTTGCCGATCTGCGGAGCCGTCTGGATCACGACCTGCCGGTGGTACGACGGATCGGTCAGCGTCTCCTGATAGCCGGTCATGCCGGTGGTGAACACGGCCTCGCCGAAGGTCTCCCCCTCGGCGCCGTAGGACGTTCCCTTGAATGTGCGCCCGTCTTCGAGCACGAGAATCGCTGGTTTCATTACTTGACGGCCTTCCCGTCCAGGACTGTCGGCTCTCCCCGGAGGAAGGTCGCGACGATGCGACCCGGCAGGGTGGTGCCCGCGTACGGTGTGTTGCGGCTGCGGCTCGCCAGCTCGGCCGGGTCGACGACCCGGCGGGCGGACGGGTCCACCAGCGTGAGGTTGGCCGGCGAGCCGACCGCCAGGTCGGTGCCGTGCCCGGTCAGGCCCGCGATGCGGGCGGGGGTGCGGGACATGCGCTCGGCGATCAGCTCCCACTTCTCACCGAGGATGCTGAGGACCACCGGCAGGGCGGTCTCCAGACCCACCATGCCCGGCCGGGCGTACGCCCATTCGCACTCCTTGTCCTCGACGGCGTGCGGGGCGTGGTCGGTGGCGACGATGTCGATGACCCCGTCGATCAGCGCCTGCCGCAACGCCTGCACGTCGGCGGTGGTGCGCAGCGGCGGGTTCACCTTGTAGACGGGGTCGTAGCTGGCGGCGAGCTCGTCGGTGAGCAGCAGGTGGTGCGGCGTGACCTCGGCGGTCACCCGTACCCCCCGGGCCTTGGCCTGGCGCAGCACCTCGACGGACCCGGCGGTCGAGACATGGCAGACGTGCAGGCGGCTGCCGACGTGCTCGGCGAGCAGCACGTCGCGGGCGATGATCGCCTCCTCGGCGACCGCGGGCCAGCCGGTCAGGCCCAGCCGGGTGGAGATCTCGCCCTCGTGCATCTGTGCGCCCTCGGTGAGCCGCGGCTCCTCGGCGTGCTGGGCGATGATCCCGTCGAAAGCCTTCACGTACTCCAGCGCGCGGCGCATCAGCCGCGGGTCGGCGACACAGTGGCCGTCGTCGGAGAAGATCCGGACGTTCGCCGCGGAGGTGGCCATCGCGCCCAGCTCGGCGAGCTGCTTGCCGGCCAGCCCGACGGTGACCGCGCCGATCGGCTGCACGTCGACCAGCCCGGCCTCGCGGCCCAGCCGCCAGACCTGCTCGACCACCCCGGCGGTGTCGGCGACCGGGGAGGTGTTGGCCATCGCGAAGACCGCGGTGTAGCCGCCGAGGGCCGCCGCGCGCGAGCCGGTCTCGACCGTCTCGGCGTCCTCGCGGCCCGGCTCGCGCAGGTGGGTGTGCAGGTCGACCAGGCCGGGCAGCGCGACCAGGCCCTCGCCGTCGATCGTCTCGTCCGCCCTGCCGCCGCCCTCGGCGACGACACCGTCGCGGATCAGCAGGTCGGCCGGCTTCCCGCCGACCACGGAGACACCCTTGATGAGGTACGAGGTCATGCTGCACTCACCTTTCGCATGGCCTTCTGGCCCTCACGGTCACGGCGGTCGCCGGCGCACGCCGGGCGACGCTCGGTGCAGGCGGTCATGCCTTGCCTCCCAGCAAGAGGTAGAGAACGGCCATCCGGGCGCTGACGCCGTTGGCGACCTGTTCGACGATCGTGGAGCGGGACGAGTCGGCCACCTCGGGCGCGATCTCCATGCCCCGGTTCATCGGACCGGGGTGCATGACGATCGCGTGCTCCGGCAGCTTCCTCATGCGCGGGGCGTCGAGCCCGTAGCGGCGGCTGTATTCACGGGCGGAGGGGAAATACGAGTCCTGCATCCGCTCGGTCTGCACCCGCAGCATCATGACGACGTCCGTTGCGGGCAGGACGCTATCGAGGTCGTACGACACTCCTGTCCGGGTTACTGTCGGTTTTCCGCTGCGGGCAAGCTCAGTGCCGGGCGAGAGGGCGGCCGCGATGTCGACCGGGATCAGCGTCGGCGGGCCCACCAGCGTGACCCGGGCGCCCAGCGTCGTGAGCAGCAGGACGTTCGAGCGGGCGACCCGGCTGTGCAGGACGTCACCCACGATCGCGACCTTCAGGCCGTCGATGCGTCCGAGCCGCGACCGCATCGTGTACGCGTCCAGCAGCGCCTGCGTGGGGTGCTCGTGGGTGCCGTCGCCGGCGTTGATCACCGAACCGTCCACCCAGGACGCGAGCCGGTGCGGCGCGCCCGAGGCGGGGTGCCGGATCACGACCGCGTCGGCGCCCATCGCCTGCAGGGTCAGCGCCGTGTCCTTGAGGCTCTCGCCCTTCGAGACGCTGGAGCCCTTCGCCGAGAAGTTGATGACGTCGGCGGAGAGCCGCTTGGCCGCGGCCTCGAACGAGATCCGGGTCCGGGTGGAGTCCTCGTAGAAGAGGTTGACGACCGTACGCCCGCGCAGGGTGGGCAGCTTCTTGACCTCGCGACCGGCCAGGGCGGCCATCTCCGCGGCGGTGTCGAGGATCAGCGTGGCGGTGTCCGCGTCCACGTCCGCGGCGGACCTCAGGTGCTTGATCATGCGGCTCCTCCGTACAGCTTGACCTCGTCGACGCCGTTGTCGGTCTCGGCCAGCGACACCTTCACCTTCTCGGCGAGCGCGGTCGGGATGTTCTTGCCCACGTAGTCGGCGCGGATGGGCAGCTCGCGGTGGCCACGGTCGACCAGTACGGCGAGCTGCACCGAACTGGGCCGGCCGACGTCGCTGAGCGCGTCGAGTGCGGCCCGCACCGTGCGCCCGGAGAAGAGCACGTCGTCGACGAGGATGACGCGGCGCCCGTCGAGCCCGTCGCCGGGGATGTCGGTCTTGCCCAGCGCGCGCGTCGCGTGCAGCCGCAGGTCGTCGCGGTAGAGCGTGATGTCCAGCGCGCCGACCGGGATGTCGATGCCCTCGAAGGCGTGGATCCGGGAGGCGAGGCGGCGCGCCAGCGGGACGCCGCGGGTCGGGATGCCGAGCAGGACGGTGCCGGTGGCGCCGGACGTCTTCTCGAGGATCTGGTGCGCGATCCGGTCGACGACCCGTTGCAGGTCGGACCCGGAAAGAATGATCTTGGTGGCGCTGCCTGTGTCGGCGCGTGGGTATGCCACGGCGGACCTCCTTCCCCGCCTCACGGGACGGGTCGTTAAAGGACGTCTTTTCGGTGCTCAGCGGGCACCCCGGCCAGGGGCGGCCCGATGGCTGACGCTACGTTACCAGTGAGCGAGGCGATGACCATGGTGACGTGGCCTACCCACGGACCAGACGGACGAATGCGGGCAACTCAGTCCCCGGCTCGGCGACTCATCGGTAACCGACACTTGACCAGGGCTGGCAAACTCCGTACCGTCACGCAGCGTAGCGATCCGGAGGAAGAACCCTCCGGGCCAGCACAGTACTGGAGTGTCCGAATGCCGTCTGAGTACGCCAAGTCGCTGGGCGCCCGCCTGCGTTCCATCCGCCAGCAGCAGGGCCTGTCCCTGCAGGGCGTGGAAGAGAAGTCGAACGGCCGGTGGAAGGCCGTCGTGGTGGGCTCGTACGAGCGTGGCGACCGAGCTGTCACCGTCTCGCGCCTCGCCGAACTGGCCGACTTCTACCGGGTTCCCGTCTCGGAGCTGTTGCCCGACGGCAGCGGCGTCCGGCTCGAGGCCACCAACAAGATCGTGCTGGACCTGGAGAAGCTGTACGACGCGGCCGGCGAGGACCTGGCCTACGTCGCGCGCTACGCCCGGGCCATCCAGCAGCAGCGCGGTGACTACAACGGTCGCGTGCTCTCGATCCGCGCGGACGACCTGCGCGCGCTCGCCATCGTGTACGACATCTCGCCGTCGGGCCTGATCGAGCGTCTGACGGAGGCCGGCGTGCTCGTCGCCGACCCGCGCGCCTTCTTCGCCAGCTGATCCGCACCGCACGCGCGAGAGGGACCCGCATTCGCGGGTCCCTCTTTGTCTTTTCCGGGTGTGGGCGACGGTCACGGGCCGCAGCGTTGCGGGCACGGCGGTGGCGGTTCGTGACCGGGCTGCGATGACATATGCGCTGGTCGATGAGGTCTCGCGGACCCTGCGCAGCGGCCGCTGGCGCCCGCGGCCGGTCACGACGGCCGACCTAGCGGTCAGTGACCGTGACCGGGAACCGGCCGCCATCAGCAGCGCGCAGGAGGCCGCCGCGCACAGCGTGACGAGCGTCGCCGCGCCCGGCTCAGCGGGTGGCGAACTCGGCGATGCGGCCGAGGATGCCGTTCAGGAAGCGCGGGCTGTCGTCCGTGGACATCTGCTTCGCCAGCTCGACCGCCTCGGTGATCGCCACCGGGTCGTCGATGTCCGGCTCGTAGAGCAGCTCGTACACCGCGATGCGGGCGAGGTTGCGGTCCACCACCGGCATGCGGTCGATGGTCCAGCCCTCGGCGTAGCTGGCGATCAGCTCGTCGATCCGGTCGAGGTGCTTGGCGACGCCCTCCACCAGGCCGGTCGTGTAGTCCAGGTGTTCGGGGTGGGGCTTGGCGATCCGCTCCAGGTAGGTGGCCATCACCTGGTTCGGCGGCAGGTCGCGCAGGTCGGCCTCGTAGAGGACGTCGAGCGCACGCTTGCGCGCCTTGCGGCGCGCAGGCATCTGCGTCTTGGGGCCTTCCGCCATCAGCTGCGGCCGAGGTAACGGCCGTCGCGGGTGTCGACCTTGATCTTCTCGCCGGTGGTGATGAACAGCGGCACCTGCACGGTCGCGCCGGTCTCGACGGTGGCGGGCTTCGTGCCGCCGGTCGAGCGGTCGCCCTGCAGGCCCGGCTCGGTGTAGGTCACCTCGAGGAAGACGCTGGTGGGCAGCTCGATGTAGAGCGGCACGCCCTCGTGGGTCGCGACTGTGGCCTCGGCCTCGGGCAGCAGATAGTTGGCCGCCTCGCCGACCGTGCCGCCAGGGACGGTGATCTGGTCGAACGTGTCCAGGTCCATGAAGACGAAGTCCTCGCCGTCCTGGTACAGGTACTGCATCGTGCGCTTGTCGACCGTCGCCGTGTCGACCTTGGTGCCGGCGTTGAAGGTCTTGTCCACGACCTTGCCGGAGAGCACGTTCTTGAGCGTGGTGCGCACGAACGCCCCACCCTTACCCGGCTTGACGTGCTGGAACTCGACCACGGCCCACAGCTCGCCGTCGAGGTTGAGCACCAGGCCGTTCTTCAGGTCGTTGGTGGAAGCCATGTCCTGCCTTGTTGTTCGATGCGATGAGTGTTTCGATGCGTGGAGGTGACCGGTGGAGTTTACCGGCGTGACACGCGGTCCGGCGAATCGGGTCAGCGGCGTCCCGCGATGTGCCGCAGGGCGAGCCGGTAGCCGTCCACGCCGAGCCCGGCGACGACTCCGGTGGCCACCGCGGAGACCACCGAGTGGTGCCGGAACTGCTCGCGGGCGTGGATGTTGGAGATGTGCACCTCGACCAGCGGTGCGCGCAGCATCGCGCACGCGTCGCGGACCGCGTACGAGTAGTGCGACCACGCGCCCGGGTTGAGCACCACGGGCGCCTCCTCGTCGGCGGCGGCGTGCAGCCAGCCGAGCATCTCGTGCTCGGCGTCGGTCTGCCGGACCACCACGTCCAGCCCCAGCTCGCTGCCGGTCTCCTGGCACAGCGTCACGAGGTCGGCGTACGCGATGACGCCGTAGATGTCGACCTGACGGGTGCCGAGCCGGCCGAGGTTGGGCCCGTTCAGCACGTACACCCGGGTCATGAGGCCACCGCCGCGTACGCGCGCTCGAGCACGGACTCGTCGGAGATCGCCACAGTCCGTGGTTTCGCGAGGCCGTCGAGCAGCACGAACCGCAGGGTGTCCGCGCGGGCCTTCTTGTCGACGCGCATGGCGGCGAGCAGGTCGGGCCAGGCGTCCGCCCGGTACGACGCCGGCAGGCCGAGCAGCGACGTCACGGCGCGGTGCCGGGCGGCCGTGGCGTCGTCCAGCGCACCGGTCAGCCGGGCGAGCTCGGCCGCGTACACCAGGCCGACGGCGACCGCGTGACCGTGCCGCCAGGCGTACCTTTCATGCTTCTCGATCGCGTGGGCGAGGGTGTGGCCGTAGTTGAGGATCTCGCGCAGCCCGGACTCGCGCAGGTCGGCCCCGACCACCTCGGCCTTGACCCGGATCGCCCGCTCCACCAGCTCGCGCAGCACCGGGCTCGCGGGGTCGACGGCCGCGGCCGGGTCGCCCTCCACGAGGTCGAGGATCACCGGATCGGCGATGAAACCGCACTTGACCACCTCGGCGAGCCCGGCGACCAGGTCGTCCGCGGGCAGCGAGGTGAGCAGGTCGAGGTCGCAGAGCACCCCGGCCGGCGGATGGAAGGCGCCGACCAGGTTCTTGCCGGCGGCGGTGTTGACGCCGGTCTTGCCGCCCACCGCGGCGTCGACCATGCCGAGCAGCGACGACGACACCGGCACCCAGCGCACCCCGCGCAGCCAGCCGGCGGCCACGAAGCCGGCCAGGTCGGTGACCGCTCCCCCGCCGACGCCGACCACGACGTCCGTGCGGGTGAAGCCGGCGGCGCCCAGCTCGTCCCAGCAGCGCGCGGCGACCTCGACGGTCTTGCCGGCCTCGGCGTCGGGCACCTCGATCGGCAGCGGGCGCAGGCCGGCCTCCTGCAGCGCGCCGGCCACGGCCTCGGCGCGCTGTTCGAGCGGCGGGGCGTGCAGGATCGCGGCACGCACGGCGCCGTCGGTCAGCGCCGGCAGGGCCGCGAGCAGGCCACGGCCGACGAGCACGTCGTACGGCCGGTCGCCGGCCACGGGGATTCGGGTCACGTCGTCCATCGCAGGGGATGCTAGTCGCGCGGATATGGGGTTATAGACAGATAACCCCATGCGGGTTACACATGGCTCATGCCGAAAATCAACGTGTACCTCCCCGACGACCTGGCCGACGCGGTCCGCGAGGCGGGGCTGCCCGTCTCCGCCATCTGTCAACGAGCACTGGACCAGGCCGTACGCCGCGTCACCGCGGTCCGGCAGACGGTGCTGGGCGAACTGGACGCGGACCAGTTGGCCGCACGGCTGCCGCAGTTCACCGCTCGGGCGGTCACGGTCGTGTCCTCGGCCGTCGATCGGGCCCGGGCCACCGGATCGCCGACCGTGACCACCGGGCACCTGCTGCACGGGATGCTCGCCGAAGGCGCCAACCTGGGGCTGCAGGTGCTCTCCGCGATGGAGATCGACCCGGCCGCCCTCGCCGTTCCCGACGGCACCGAGCCGGGCGGCGGGGACGGGTTGCGGTTCAGCACGGCGGCGGCGAACGCCGTCGAGCTCACCGTCAGCGAAGCGGTCGGGATGGGGCACAACTACGTGGGCTGCGAACATCTGCTGATCGGCCTCGCCACCGAGCCCGACGGCCTCGCCGGGCGCGCGCTGCGGGACGTCGGCGCGGACGCCCGCTCCACCCGGCGCGCGGTCACCGCCGCGCTCATCGGCTACGCCCACCTGCGCGCCACCAAGGCGGCACAACCGCCGGCGGAGGGCCTGCTCACGGCCGTGCGGGCGGAACTGGCTCCGCTCGTACGCCGGATCGAGGCCCTGGAAGGTCGCCTCGCCTAGCGAAATCGGCGAGCCGGGCCGCGTGCTCGGCGACGGCCGTCCTCAGCTCGGCGGGGCGCAGCACGGTGAACGGCCGGCCCAGCCCCGCCAGCATGTGGGCCATGCCGGGCAGGCTCTCCGCACGGCACCTCAGCAGCACGCCGCGCGGGTCCTCGGTGATCTCGGCGACCGCCGCCGGCACCCGCCGCCGCACCTCGGCGATCTCGGCCTCGAGCAGCACCTCCACCTCCCACCGCCACGGCAGGCCGGCCCACTGGCGGGTGACGTGCGCGACGGCGTCGAAGTCCGGCGGCGCCTCGAACGACTCGCCGGCCGGCTCCACGGCGGCGATCCGGTCGAGGCGGAACGAGCGCACGTCCCCGTGGTGGTGATCATGCGCGACGAGGTACCACCGTCCGGAGTGGAACACCAGCCCGTACGGGTCCACGCGGCGGGGGCCGGACCGGTACGTCAGGGCGATCACCTGCCGGGCACGGGTCGCGGCGCCGAGGGCCAGCAGCAGGTCCGTCCCCGGGTCCGCGGCGGGGTCGCGGGGCGCCCTCAGCGTGAGGCCCAGGCTGGCGCGCAGAGCGGCGAGGCGCTCGGCCAGGGCCGGGGGCAGCACCCGGGTGATCTTCGCTTCGGCCGTGGCCGCGGCGGGACTGCCGGTCGTCAGCCCGAGCCGGCCGGCCGCGACGAGGCCGAGCACCACGGCGACGGCCTCCTCGTCGGTCAGCATCAGCGGCGGCAGCTTGAACCCCGGCAACAGGCGGTAGCCGCCGTAGCGGCCACGGTCCGCGGTCACCGGGATGCCCAGGTCGTCGAGCGTGGCCGCGTACCGGCGCACCGTGCGTTCGTCGACGCCCAGCCGGGCGGCCAGGTCGCGGCCGGTCATCCGGCGGTGGGCCTGGAGGAGCTCCAGCATGGCGAGCACTCGGGAGGCGGGATGCGGCATGCCGGCCATTCTCCGCCCAATGCGGGCGGGAACGGTCCGGTATTGGTCGTAGCGTCGGCCGCATGACGACATACGTACTGGTTCCGGGGATGTGGATCGGCGCCTGGGCCTGGCGCGACGTGACGGCCGCGCTGCGCGCCCGGGGTCACGAGGTGTACCCGGTGACGCTGACCGGCGTGGCCGACCGCGCCCACCTGCTGGGGCCCGGCACGGACCTGGACCTGCACACCGAGGACGTGGTCCGGCTGATCGAGGCGGAGGATCTGCGCGACGTCGTGCTCGTCGGGCACAGCTACGGCGGCATGCCGGTCAGCGCGGCCGCGCTGCGGGTCCGCGACCGGATCAGGCACATCGTGTACGTGGACAGCGGCCCGCTCCCCGAGGGCACCTCCCAGCTGTCCGTCTCCGGAGGCACCGCCGAGGGCAACGCCGTCCCACCGCGCGACTGGGACGCCGGCGCGGACCCCGTGCTGCTCGCGGGACTCGGCGACGCGGCGCTCGACCGGCTCCGGCGGCTCAGCACCCCGCACCCGGCCGCGTCCGTACGCCAGCCCCTCGGCGAGCACGCCACCTCGAAGGACCTGCCGACGACGCTGATCGCCTGCACGTTCCCGCTCGAGCAGGTACGCGAGATGGCAGCGGCCGGGCACCCGTTCTTCGCCGAGCTGACCGAGGCGGACGTGGTCGGCCTGCCGACCGGGCACTGGCCGATGCTCAGCGAGCCGGAGGCGCTAGCGGGCCACCTCGAGCAGGCCGGCTAGCTCCGCGGCGATCTCCTCCGGCGCACGCCCGTCGGTCGGCACGGTGTGCGTGGCGACCGAGGCGTACAGCGGGCGGCGTTGATCCATCAGGTACTTCAGCGTCGCCCGCGGGTTCACGCTCAGCAGCGGCCGGCCCGCGCCCAGCCCGACCCGCTTCACCGCATCGGACAGCTCGACCGACAGGTACACGACCGTGTGCCCGCGCAGGGCGTCCCGGGTGCCCTCGTCCATGATCGCGCCGCCGCCGAGCGCCAGCACCCCGCCGAACGAGGTCAGCGACCCGGCGATCGCCTCCCGCTCGAGGCGGCGGAACTCCGGCTCGCCGTCGTCGATGAAGATCTCCGGGATGGGCTTGCCCGCCTTCTCCTCCACCAGGTGGTCGGTGTCGGCGAACCCCACGCCGAGCAGCGCGGCCACGGCCTGCCCGACCGTCGTCTTGCCGGCACCCGGCGGGCCGACGAACACCGCGGCGGGCGCCATCAGCGGATCAGCAGGGAGTCGAGGTACCCGGCGAGGTTGCGGCGGATCTCCGCCACCGAGTCGCCGCCGAACTTCTCCGTGGCGGCCTCGGCCAGCACCAGCGCCACCATCGCCTCGGCGACCACCGCGCCCGCCGGCACCGCGCACACGTCCGAGCGCTGGTTGATGGCGGTCGCGGGCTCACCGGTGACGACGTCGACGGTCTGCAGGGCCCGGTTCAGCGAGGAGATCGGCTTCAGTGCGGCGCGTACCCGCAGCGGTTCGCCGTTGGTGATGCCACCCTCGAGGCCGCCGGCCCGGTCGGTGACCCGCCGCACGCCCTCCGGCGTCGGGATGATCTCGTCGTGCGCGACCGAGCCGCGCGAGCGGGCCTGGGTGAAGCCGTCGCCGATCTCCACGCCCTTCACCGACTGGATCGACATCAGGGCGGTGGCCAGCCGGGCGTCGAGCTTGCGGTCCCACTGCACATGCGACCCCAGACCCGGGGGTACGCCGTAGGCCAGCACCTCGACGATGCCACCGAGGGTGTCCGCGTCCTTCTTCGCCGCGTCGACCTCGGCCACCATCCGCGCGCTCGCCTCCGGGTCCAGGCAGCGCAGCGGGTCCGCGTCGATGCGCTCGGCGTCGTCCGGCGTCGGCACCAGCCCCGCCTTGGCGGCCACCGAGCCGAGCTCGATGACGTGCGACACCACGTCGATGCCGAGCGCCTGCTTGACCAGGGCCTTCGCCACCACGCCGACGGCCACGCGCGCGGCGGTCTCCCGGGCGCTGGCGCGCTCGAGGATCGGCCGGGCGTCGGTGTGCCCGTACTTCTGCATGCCGGCCAGGTCGGCGTGGCCAGGCCGCGGACGGGTCAGCGGGGCGTTGCGCGCCTGGGCGGCCAGCTCCTCCGGGTCGACCGGGTCGGCGGCCATCACGGTCTCCCACTTCGGCCACTCCGAGTTGCCGACACGGATCGCCACCGGGCTGCCGATCGTGAGGCCGTGCCGGATACCGCCGATCACCTCGACGACGTCCTGCTCGAACTTCATCCGGGCGCCGCGACCGTAGCCGAGCCGGCGGCGCGCCAGGTCACGGCCGATGTCCTCGGTCGTCACCCGCACCCCGGCGGGCACGCCCTCGATCATGGCGACGAGCGCCGGGCCGTGCGATTCACCTGCGGTCAGCCAACGCAACACGGGTCACAGTCTGGCACGCGAGCGTCCCGCTCCGCCGCCAGGCCACCACCGTCCCGCCAGCCGGACGCCCACCGGCCGGCGGCCCGCTCTGCCGGCGTCCGCTGCCCGCTCAGCGGACGCCCGCCGCTCGCTCGGCGGACGCCGGCGCGTGGACGCCGGGTGCGCCTCTCAGCGGACGCCGGCAGCGGCTACGAGGGCCTCCCGCATCGCCGCCTCGGGGGCCGGCCGGACGCCGGTGAACTGCTCGAACTGGCCGAGCGCCTGGGCCAGCAGCAGGTCGAGGCCGGACACGACCCGGACGTCGTGCGCCTGCGCCGCCTCGGCGAGCGGGGTCGGCCAGGGGTCGTAGATGGCGTCGAAGAGGACCGTGCCGGGGCGCCAGGTGACCTGGGTGGCGAGAGGGTCCGCGGCGCCCTTCGGGACCGTCGAGATGACGGCGTCGGCGGCGAAGACCGTGGCGGCGTCCGCCCAGTCCACCCCGCGGATCGTCACGCCGAGCGCCGCGGCGGCCGGGGCGAGCTCCGCCCGGGCCTCGGGGCGGCGGGTCACGACGGACACCTCGGTCGCGCCCAGGTGGGCGGCCGCTGCCAGGGCGGCGCGGGCCGTGCCACCACCGCCCAGCACCGCGACGGCGGGACCCGAGCCGGTCGGCAGGCCCGCGTCGTTCAGGACCCGGACCATGCCCGGTACGTCGGTGTTGTCCGCGTGCCAAGTGCCGTCGAGACGCCGTACCAGAGTGTTGGCCGCGCCCGTCGCGAGCGCGACCGGCGACGCCTCCGCGGCCAGCGTCAGGGCCGCCTCCTTGAGCGGCATGGTCAGCGAGAGACCCGCCCACTCGGCGCCCAGACCGGCCACGAGCTGGGGCAGCTCGGCCTCGGCGCACTCGATGGCGGTGTACGACCAGTCGTACAGCCCCGCCGCGGCGAAGCCCGCGGCGTGGATGACCGGCGACAGCGAATGGCCGATGGGCTTGCCGCACACCGCGGCCCGCCGGGGGCCCGAACCGTGCGTCAGCAGAGCGGGACCCCGTTCCGGCACGCCTTCTGGATGTTCGCGTCGTGCTCGGCGTTGGTCACCGCGAACGCCGACTTCTTCGTCTTCGGGTCGATCGCGACGAAGAACAGCCAGTCGCCGACCGCCGGCTTCACGGCGGCCTCCAGCGCGGCCTTGCCCGGGTTGTTGATCGGGCCGAGCGGCAGGCCCACCTTCAACTCCGTGGTGTACGGGTTCTTCGGGTCCTTCAGCTCGGCGTCCGACATCTTGCCCGAGTGCTTGCGGCTCTTGTCCTGCAGCTGCAGCCAGTAGTTGGTCGTCACGTCGAACTGCAACGGCATGTTCTTCTTGTACGCCCGGTTGTAGGCGACCCGGGCCACCTTGGGCAGGTCCTCGGCGGTGCCGGACTCGGCCTGCGACAGCGACGCGACGATGAGCGCCTCGTACGGCGACACCGACAGCTTGCCCTCGGCGGTCTTCACGAAGCCGATGTCCGTGGTCGTGTCGATGAACTTGCCGACCATCACCCGCAGCATGTCCGCGGCCGTGGCCTTCGGGTCGAACTCGTACGTGTCCGGGAACAGGAAGCCCTCGATGGTGCCGGACGCCTTCTTGTTGTCGCGGCGGTTGAACCAGAAGTCGGGGACGCCGAGCGCCTGCGGATCCTTCGCGGCGGTCTCGAAGTCCTTCACCGGCACCTTGGTCGCCTTGGAGAGCGTCGCGTAGATCTCCTGGGCGGTCAGGCCCTCCTTGATCGTCACGCCCTTGCTCACCCGGGCCTTCGGGTCGAGCAGCAGCGTCACGGCGTCCTTGGCGGACATCTGCTTGCGCAGGTTGTACGTGCCCGGCTGGATGTTCTTGCCGCGCGGGTTGTCCTCGGCCGCCTGGGTGAACGCGGCGGTGCTCTTGACCACGTCGGCGTCCACCAGCGTGTTGCCGATCTCGGTCAGCGAGCCCTTGGCGAGCGACACCTGCACCGGGTCGGTGCCGGAGCCGTCGTAGTCCGCGGCGGTGAAGAAGCCTTTGATCTTCTCGTAGCCGAGGTAACCACCGACACCGAGAACGCCGAGCAGGATGAAGACCATGAGGAACGCGACGGCGGACTTGCCCTTGCCGCCTTTGCCGCCGCCTCGGCCCCGGCGGTGCCGGGGTTTACCCTTCTCCGCCTGCTCGTCGAACGCCAGGTCCAGCTCGTCGATCATCTCGTCTGCCTCCGCTGTGCGTCCAGCCAGCTCTGCAGGATCTCCACCGCGGCCGCCTGGTCGACGACCGCCCGTTGCCGCTTGCCCCGTACTCCTCGCTCGGCGAGCCTACGGGTCGCGACAACGGTCGACATCCTCTCGTCCGTCAGGACGACCGGAACCGGCCCGACCGCCCGTTCCAGCCGCTCAGCGTACCCACGGATGTCTATGGCGGCAGGTCCCTCGGCGCCGTTGAGACGCACCGGGAGGCCCACCACGATCTGCACCGCCTCGTGCTCCCCCACGAGACGGACGAGCTCGGCAATGTCGCCGGGGACGGCGTCGGGCGCCGCCGCCATGTCACGGGGCACCGTGACCAGGGGGGTGGCCAGGATCCCGTCGGGGTCACTGAGTGCGACCCCGACGCGCACCTTACCGACATCAACGCCCAGCCGCCTACCCCGCGGCAGTGCGCTCATCGGCCCACCCTCCCTCTCAGGCGGCGTCGCCGACCGCCTTCTCCACCGCGGCCAGCAGCGCGGGAACCTGGTCGGCGGGCACGCCACCGCCCTGCGCGAGGTCGGCGTTGCCGCCGCCCCGCCCGGACAGTGCGCCCTTGACGAGGTCCGCCGCGGACAGGCCGCGACCCTTCGCCGTCGCGTTGACCGCTACGATCAGTGACGCCTTGCCGTTCGCGCGGGCCGCGACCGCCACCACCGCCGGACGCCCGGCGTCGATCTTGCCGCGGATCTCCTGGGCAAGGGTACGCACGTCGTTCGTGGCCGCGCCCTCCGGTGCCTCGGTGCCGACGAACGCCACGCCCCTCAGGTCCCGAGCCTGCGCGGCGAGCGCACCGGCACCGCCGAGCACCATCTGCGCGCGCATCTTCTCGAGCTCCTTCTCCGCGTCGCGCAGCGCCGTGACGGTCTGCTCGACCCGGTCGCCGACCTGGTCGGCCGGCACCCGGAACATCTCCGCGAGGCGGCTGACGAGCAGGTGCTCCTTGGCCAGGAAGCCGAACGCGTCGATGCCCACGAGCGCCTCGACCCGGCGTACGCCGGAGCCGATCGACGACTCGTTGAGGATCTTCACGAGCCCCAGCTGGCCGGAGCGGGCGACGTGCGTACCGCCGCAGAGTTCACGCGCGTAGTCGCCGACTTCAACCACTCGGACCTCGTCGCCGTACTTCTCCCCGAACAGGGCCATCGCGCCGAGCCGGCGCGCCTCCTCCTGCGAGGTGATGAACGCGTGCACTTCGAGGTCCCGCAGCAGCACCTCGTTGACCTGCTGCTCGACGTCGTGCAACACGCTGTGCGGCATGGCGCCCGGGGTGTTGAAGTCGAAGCGCAGCCGGCCGGGCGCGTTGAGCGAGCCCGCCTGCGTCGCCGACTCGCCCAGGAACGAGCGCATCGTCTGGTGGATCAGGTGGGTCGCGGTGTGCGACCGGGAGATCGCCTTGCGCCGGGTCACGTCGATCTCGGCGAAGCCCGCCTCGCCCGCGCGCACCTCGCCGCGCACCACCCGCGCCTTGTGCACGATCAGGCCCGGCAGCGGCTGCTGCACGTCGACGACCTCGACCTGGCCGCCGCCCACGTTGATCAGGCCGGTGTCGGCCTGCTGGCCGCCGCCCTCGGCGTAGAACGGGGTACTGTCCAGCACCAGCTCGACGTAGTCGCCCTCGCCGGCCGCCGGGAGGCTCGCGCCGCCGCCGCCGAGCAGCGCCCGGACCCGCGACTCCCGGGAGACCTCGGCGTAGCCGGTGAACTCCACCGGGCCGCCCGCGTCGAGCACCGAGCGGTACGCCGACAGGTCCGCGTGACCCGTCTTGCGCGCGGCGGCGTCCGCCTTCGCGCGGGCCCGCTGGTCCGCCATGAGCCGGCGGAAGCCCTCCTGGTCGACGCTGAGCCCCTGCTCCTGCGCGATCTCCAGGGTCAGGTCGATCGGGAAGCCGTACGTGTCGTGCAGCTGGAACGCCTGGTCGCCGGAGAGCGCCTTGCCGCCCTTCGACCTGGTCTCGGTGATCGCGGTGTCGAGGATCGTCGTGCCCGCGCGCAGCGTGGACAGGAACGCCTCCTCCTCCGCGTACGCGTACGTGGAGATCCGCTCGAACTCCTTCTCGAGCTCCGGGTACGACGGCGCCATGCAGTCGCGCGCCACCGGCAGCAGCTCGGGCAGCGCGGGCGCCTGCCAGCCCAGCAGCCGCATCGACCGGATCGCCCGGCGCATGATGCGGCGCAGCACGTAGCCGCGGCCCTCGTTGCTGGGCGTCACGCCGTCGCCGATGAGCATCAGCGCGGTGCGCACGTGGTCGGCGATCACACGCAGCCGCACGTCGTCCGGGTGCGACTGGTTGGCCGCGTGGCCGGAGTGCGCGCCGTACGTCTTGCCGGTCAGCTCGGCCGCGCGCGCCAGGATCGGCCGGACCTCATCGATCTCGTACAGGTTGTCGACGCCCTGCAGGATCGACGCGATGCGCTCCAGGCCCATGCCGGTGTCGATGTTCTGCTTCGGCAGGTCACCGACGATCCGGAACTCCTCCTTGTTCTTCACGTCGGCGATCTCGTACTGCATGAAGACGAGGTTCCAGAACTCGAGGTAGCGGTCCTCGTCGACCTCCGGGCCGCCCTCCTGCCCGTACGCCGGTCCGCGGTCGTAGTAGAGCTCCGAGCACGGGCCCGCGGGGCCGGGGATGCCCATCGACCAGAAGTTGTCCTTCTTGCCGCGGCGCACGATCCGCTCGGCGGGCATGCCGGTCTGCCGCCAGATGTCGATGGCCTCGTCGTCGTCGAGGTAGACCGTCGCCCAGATGCGCTCCGGGTCGAGGCCGAAGCCGCCCTGCTCGACCGGCTTGGTGCACAGCTCCCAGGCGAGGGGGATCGCGCCCGCCTTGAAGTAGTCGCCGAACGAGAAGTTGCCGTTCATCTGGAAGAACGTGCCGTGCCGCGAGGTCTTGCCGACCTCGTCGATGTCGGGCGTACGGATGCACTTCTGCACGCTGACCGCCCGCTCGTACGGCGGGGTGCGCTGGCCCAGGAAGAACGGCACGAACTGGACCATGCCGGCGTTGATGAACAGCAGGTTCGGGTCGTCGATGGCGGGCAGCGGGGCACTCGGCACGACCGTGTGCCCGTTGGCCTCGAAATGCGCCAGATAGCGCCGCTTGATCTCCGCCGTCTTCATCGCTGACCCTCCTGGGCGTGGCGCCCGTGTGTGCCGTCCTCGTCGTCACGGAGGTCGGCGAACCTGTCCTCGTACAGCTCACCCGCGGCGAACGCCGCGTGGATCTCCTGCTCGCGCTCGGCCATGCCCTCGCGCACGTCATCCACGAAGCTACGCAGGGACTCCACCAGGCCGCCAGCCGATTCCGACAGCGACGTGGCGATGCCCGAGGGGGTGAACTCGTTCGCCTTCTTCGTGACCTTGCGGACGACGATGGCGCCGACGGCCAGGCCCACGCCCAGCCAGAGCAACCGCTTCATGGTCTTCTCTCCGGTTTCTGTGGCGGGCCGGACGTCAACGGGAGGCGCGCGCGGCCCGGCGGCGCTGCTTCAGGGAGGAGCGGACCTCACGCTCCTCCTCGGCGTGCCGGCGGGCGGCGGCGGCCTTGCGCACGCCGTACCCGAAGGACGCGACCTTGACCAGCGGGTTGGCGGCGGCGGCCGACACCACGGTGACCAGGTTCGCCACGTTGGCGGTGACGTTCTGGGCGTGCTCGGTCATCGTGTCGATCTTCGCGAGCTGGACGTTCACACCGTCCAAAGAGACCTGCACCTGGCCGAGCGCCGTGTTCACGCTGTCCACCGTCTCGGTGACGTTGCCCAGCAGCGGGCCGGTGCGGTCGGTCAGGTCGTTGATCGCCCGGGTCGCGGCGTCCACGGTGTGCCGCAACTTCAGGATCGGCACGGCGAGCACCAGCACGAGCATCAGGAACGCGCCCGCCGCGATCAGGCCTGCGATTTCTCCGGCGTTCATTACACGCGTCTCCTCTACCGACGGCCGCTTTGCGTGACAACGTGCAGACCCTACCGTCCGTCACCGCGGACCGCGTCACGACGCTCTCAGCTCGCGGACGGGCTGGGCTCCAGCAGGGGGTCGTTGGTCAGCACGGGGTCGGGCGTCACGCCGACCAGCGAGGGATCCACGGCGGGCTCGGGCTTGCCGCGCTCGTCCGTGACCGCGTTCTGCACCTTGATGCTGACGGTCGACCCGGTGCACTTCTTCGGGTCGGGCGTCTCCACCACCCCGTCGGGCCCGACGGACGGCACAGTGTCCGGATCCTGCGCCGCGACGGCGTCCACCGCGCACTCGGGCAGGCGTACCCACAGGTCCAGAGTGAACTCGTCCCGCGTCCAGCAGCTGTATTTACCCTCGGTGGTGGGCTGATCGGTGCACTCCCCGCCGCGTGCCTTCCAGCCGGCGGACGTCAGCGCGGCCGCGTACGCCCGGTTGGTCTCCTCGAACGGCCGCTCGGACTGGGCGACCCGCTCCCGGAACGTGCAGTCCAGGAAGCACCACCGGCTGCCACTGCTGCGGTCCTCGGCCTGCTTGTCGGCCCAGGCCGGCACGTCGAGGGCGTCCAGCGAGGTGAACACGGGGTCACGGGTGGCCGACCAGACCCCGAAGAACACCGGCAGCAGGCCCAGGACCAGCACGCTCAGCGAGACCAGGGTGAGCACCCGCAGGCGGCGCTTGGCCCGCATCTGCCGGCGGATCTCCGTCCGCGCCCCGCGCAGACCGCCGAGCGGCCCGCCGCTCTCCTGCTCATCGCCGGCCGTGGCCGACCGTACGGCGGGAGCGTCGTCTGTCATCCGTCCGGCGCTGACCGCTGCGACGGCCCGGCCCGCGGGGACGTCGGCTCCGGGCGCGCCGGGGGCGGCGGGCGGCCCGACGGGTACGGCCTTGGCGACGGCTCGGCCGCCGGGGACCTTCGCGGCGGCCCGGCTGCCGGAGACCTCACCGGGTCCGCGGCCGGGGACCTCCGCGGCACCACGGCGACCGGGCACGTCGGCGGTTCCGCGACCGGGCACGTCAGCCGTCCCGCGACCGGGCACGTCAGCCGTCCCGCGACCGGGCACCTCGGCGGTTCCCCGGCCGCCTGGCGCGTCGGCGGTGCCGCGGCGGCCGGTGGGTTCGGCGGCCGGGCGGCCGGGCGGGGCGTCGGCGGGGGCACCGGACACGGGGCCCGCGCTGCCCGCGATTCCGCGGCGGCCGGGGGCGCCGGAGACGGGCCCGGAAGCGCCGGAGACCCGGCCGGGAACGCCGGAGACCGGGCCGGGGGCGCCAGGGCCGCCTTGCCGGGCGGGAACGCCGGAGACCGGGCCGGCACTGCCCGCGCCGCCGCGCCGGCCGGGAACACCCGAGACCGGACCGGCACTACCTGCGCCGCCGCGCCGGCCGGGAACACCCGAGACCGGACCGGCACTACCTGCGCCGCCGCGCCGGCCGGGAACACCCGAGACCGGACCGGCACTGCCCGCGCCGCCGCGTCGGGAGGCGGTGCCCGGCAACGGGCCGGTGCCGTCCGGGCCGGTGGGCGTCACGGGGGCGCGGCCGGGAGCACCCGGTCCCGCCACGTCGGTGGGCATGCCGGGACCGGCCATTCCGGCGGGCATACCAGGGCCGGCCACGCCGCCGGGCATGCCGGGGCCGGCGGGTTGTCCGGGGACGGCTCGGCCCGCCACCGCTCGACCGGTCTGCGGGCCGGGTCGCTGACCGGTCTGCTGACCCGGTACGGGACCGCCGGGGGTGGCGCGACCCGGAGCCGGGCGGCCACCCGGCTGGTTCTGGGGCGGCTGGCCGGGAACGGCACGGCCGGGCGGCACCGCACCGGTACGACCGGGCTGCTCGGGCGCCGGACGACCGGTTTGCGGCGCGCCGGGACGGCCGGGCTGCTCAGAACCGGGATGGCCGGGCTGCGCCGCGCCGGGACGGCCGGGCTGCTCAGAACCGGGGTGGCCGGGCTGCGCCGCGCCGGGACGGCCGGGCTGGTCGGGCCCTGGACGGCCGGGCTGGTCAGGGGTGGGGCGGGCGCCGGGCTGGTTCTGGGGCGGCTGGCCGGGGCGGGCGACCCGTCCCGTGCCTCGCGGGGGTGCTCCGGGCGTACGGGCGCCGGCCTGCGCGATCTGGCCGGTCGTGCCGATCACTCCGGACGTGCTGCCGGCCATGGCGCCGGCGCGGCCGGGGACGGCGGGGCTGCGTACGCCCTCACGGCCGGGGACGACGGGCGGGACGACCGCCGCCGACGCGCGCGCCGGTGGCGTGATGGGGCCGGTGCCGCCGGGTCCCTGCCCGCGGCGGTCCGGCGTGGGGCCGGTGCGGCCGGACGGCAGCGGGCCGGTGTGGCGGCCGAAGCCCGTACCCGGCTCCTCCTGGGCGTCCGGGCGTCCGTGCCGGCCGCTCTGCTCGCCGGGGTGACCGTCGGGGCGGGCCCGGCCGGCGGCACCGGTGTTGCGCGAACCGAACGACGGCCCGTCCGCACCGGGGATGGCGGAGACGGGACGGCTGGCGCCGCTCACCGGGCGCGCGGCACCGCCGCCGGTCTCATGCCGGCCCACCGGTCCGGGGCCACCGGGGCCCTCGTGCCGCCCTGCGGGGCTGCCCGGGCCGTCGTGCCGGCCCGCCGGGGCGCCGGGACTCTCGTGCCGGCCCGCGGGCGCGGCCGGGCTCTCGTGCCGGCCCGCGGGACCGGACGGCGCCGGGCCGGGGCCGCGGCGTCCGCCGGTCGTGAAGCCGCCGACCTGGTCGGGAGCCGCGTGGCCACCCACCTGGTCCGGCGCGGCATGGCCACCGCGCGGCACAGGACCGGACCGACCGGCACGACCCGACGGGATCGGGCCCGTTCCACCGGGCGGCACCTGACCGGCACGACCCGACGGGATCGGGCCCGTTCCACCGGGCGGCACCTGACCGGTGCGGCCGGACGGGATCGGGCCGGTGCCGGTGCCGGTGGGCGGCGGGGCGGCGTGTCCGGGCTGGCGGGGGGCGTCGTCGAGGTGGCGGGAGCCGCGCCCGGTGGGTGAGACCGGGCGGCCCGGTAGCGGGCCCTGCGGCGGCATGCCGCGGCGGCCGGCGGGCGGTGTCTCGTGGCGGCCGGCGGGTGGTGCCGGTGAGGTCGGCCGGGCGACCGGGACCTCCGGGGCGTTGCCCGAGGCCGGGACGCCGGAGGCCGGCCGGGCAGCCGGGAACCCGCCGGTGGAATAGCCGGGGGTCGCCGGGGAGCCGGGTGGCGGGAAGGAACCGGGCGGCACGCCGCCGGCTCGTTGCGGGTCGATCTGCCGGCGGCCCTGGCCGGGTGCCGGTCCATCGGTGTCGGGCGCGGCACGGCGGCCGGGGCGCGGTGCGGTGCCTCGGGGGTCCTGCCCGGGTGGCGTGGCGGCGCCTCGAGGGCCGCCCTGCGCGGGAGGCGGGGCGGCTCCGCGCGGGCCCTGCGGCGGGGGCATGCCGGGCCGGCCGGCCGACCCCGGCACAGCGGCGCCCCGCGGGCCGGCCGCGAACGGTGGCTCAGCCGGCGAACCGGGCATGGCAGCGCCCGCCGCGCTCCGCGGACCGCCAGCCGGCCCCGGCGCGGCGTCACCTCGAGGACCGGCGGCAGGGCCCGGCGCGGCGCCGCCTCGAGGGCCGGCGGCAGGCCCCGGCGCAGCCCCACCTCGAGGACCGGCGGCGGGCCCAGGCGCGGCGCCGCCTCGGGGACCGGCAGGCGAACCTGGCGCGGCCGCGCCCCGGGTGCCTCGCGGCGACGGGGGCCCGGCGGGTGAGCGGGGTGCCGGCATGGGTACGCCGGAGGACGGCCGGGAGGCGGGCGGTGCCGAGGTCGGCAGGGCCGGGAACGGGTCGTTGGCGGCCGGGTCGTCCGGGCCGGGGGCGGTGCGGCCGCTCTTGCTGGTGCGGCCCTCGCCGGGTGCCGTGCCGGGGCCGATCGCGCCGCCCTGCTCCTTGGCCGTACGCAGGTCGTCGAGCCAGCCGGTCTCCTCGCCGGAGATCTCCTGCGGCTCGACCGGTTCGGGGCGGCCGCGTCCGAACAGGCGGCGACCGCGGCCGGTTTGTTCGGCGCGCTGGTCGTCGTAGTCGTCAGGCTCGGCACCGCGCCTGCTCACGGCTGGTCCTCTCCGGCGGCTGTGCCGCTGTCGTCACGCTCCGGGACTTCGGAGGAAGTCCCGGCCGAACCCGTCGCCCCCGCGGCGGCGCGAGGATCGTCCGGCGGTCCGGCCGACCCGGCGCCAGGCGACGCCGCAACGCCCGAGGCCCGGTAGGCACCCGAGGCACCCGAGGCCACGGAAGCACCCGCAGCACCCGAGGCACCCGAGGCACCCGGGCCCCCGGAAGCGCTCGAGGCGCCGGAAGCATCCGCGACGGAGGCGGCCGCACCGCCCCGGACGATTTTGCGGAGCCGGGGCAAACGCTCCGCCACCGCGCGTTCGGCACCGTGGTCGGTCGGGGTGTAGTAGTCCGCGCCGATCAGATCATCCGGCACGTACTGCTGCCTCACAACTCCCCTGGGGTCGTCGTGTGGATAGCGGTAGCCCTTGCCGTGCCCGAGGCCGCGGGAGCCCGGGTAGTGGGCGTCGCGCAGGTGGGGCGGGACCGGACCGCCGCGGCCTGCGCGGACGTCGGCGATCGCGGCGGAGATGGCGGTCGTGACGGTGTTGGACTTGGGGGCCGTGGCCAGGTGCACCACGGCCTGTGCCAGGTTGAGCTGGGCCTCCGGCAGGCCGACCGACTGCACGGCCTGGGCCGCGGCGGTCGCCACGAGCAGGGCCTGCGGGTCCGCCATGCCGACGTCCTCGCTGGCGAAGATGACGATACGGCGGGCGATGAAGCGGGGGTCCTCGCCGGCCACGAGCATGCGGGCCAGCCAGTGCAGGGCCGCGTCCGGGTCCGAGCCGCGCATGCTCTTGATGAACGCGCTGGTCACGTCGTAGTGGGCGTCGCCGTCACGGTCGTAGCGCACGGCGGCGACGTCGACCGCCTTCTCCGCCGTGGCGAGGTCGATCCCGGTGGCGCCCTGGGCCGTCGCGGACGCGGCCGCCGCCTCGAGCGCCGTCAGCGCCTTGCGGACGTCGCCGCCTGCCAGACGTACGAGATGATCTTCGGCTTCCGTGGAGAGCGTGACCGCGCCGCCCAGGCCGCGCTCGTCGGTGACCGCGCGGCGGATGAGGCGGCGTACGTCGTCCTCGTCGAGCGCCTGCAGCGTGAGCAGCACGCAGCGGGAGAGCAGCGGGGAGATGACCGAGAAGTACGGGTTCTCCGTGGTGGCCGCGAGCAGCGTGACCGTACGGTCCTCGACGGCGGCCAGCAGCGAGTCCTGCTGCGTCTTGCTGAAGCGGTGCACCTCGTCGATGAACAGCACCGTGGGCGGCCCGCCGGCGCGGCGTTCGCGGCGGGCGGTGTCGATGACGGCGCGGACGTCCTTGACCCCGGCGGTCAGGGCGGACATGGCCACGAACGTGCGGTCGGTGGCCGCGGCGACGAGGTGCGCGATCGTGGTCTTGCCGGTGCCGGGCGGGCCCCACAGGATGACCGACATCGGGGTGGTGCCGGTGACGAGCTGACGCAGCGGGGCGCCGGGGGCGAGCAGGTGGCGCTGGCCGACGAGCTCGTCGATGCCGGCCGGGCGCATGCGCACCGGCAGCGGCGAGTCGGCCGTCGGACGGGTGAGGCCGGACTCCGCACCGGCCGGCGACGCGGTGCGGACGCCGCCGGGCCTGTCCAGGGGGAAGAGTCCGTCGAAATCCATCGGCACCGACAGTACCGGCCCGCCCTCCGGTGCCGGAAATGCACCGTTTGCGGGCGGGCCGGGATGGTACGCGGTTCGTCAGCCGCGGCCGGGGCGCCGGCCGTAGAAGCGGCGGCCACTGCCCGAGCCGGAGCGCGGGCCACTGCCGACGCCGGCGAGGTAGAGCGAGAGCAGCAGCAGGCCCAGCGAGGCGAAGGTGGGGAAGTTGAACAGATCGGTCGTCTTCACGTCGAACAGGTCGAGAAGCAGGTAGATACCGAAGACGACGGCCGCGGCGATCGCGAGCATGGGGTCCTCCATGTGGGGGGTGAGAGCACTTGGCCCGCTCATACCCGGGTGCTGGTCGCGCGCAAACCCCATCACGGCGCGGGTACGACCTCCTGCGGCCCGGCCGCCACGGTTTCCGGCGTGGCCCGCCGCCCGACCAGGTACAGCGGCGCGGCGGCCGCCAGCACCGCGGCACCCAGCAGCAGTGCCGCCACGAGGCTCACGTGCGCGGCGACCGCCGTCAGGACGACCAGGCCGAGCGCGCCGGCGGGCTGACCGACCATCGAGTTCAGCGAGAGCAGGCTCGCCCGGTACGGGCCGTCGACCTGCCGGTGCAGCAGTCCGTTGTGGACCGGGGACGCGGCGCCGTGGACGGTGTAGCAGATCAGGAACGCCGCGACGACGCCCACCGGACCCGCGAACACGGCCATGCCGACGACGGTCAGCCCCTGCAGGATCCGCAGGGTGAAGCCGGTCCAGGGCGCGCCGATCCGGCGGGCGAGCAACGGGACCAGCGCGGCCCCGGCGGCGGAGGCGAGCCAGGCCGCCGAGCCGACCGGGCCCATCAGCGCCGACGCCTCGGTGGGGTCGCCCAGCACGTCGGCCAGGCGTACGGGGGTCAGGCTCTCGAAAGTGATCATGCCGAAGCCCCAGAAGACCTCCACCGCGACCAGCGCCACGATGACGCGGGAGCGGCGCAGCAGCCGCAGCGCTCCCCCGACGGCCGCCGGGACCCCGCGGACGGAGGCGGCCAGCGCGGCGAGGCCCCGGCCCGGGCGCTCCTCGGTCATCAGCATCGCCACCGCGACCATGGAGACGATCTGCAGCGCCAGGGCGACGTACACGGGCAGGCTCAGCGCGGTGACCGGGCCGATCGGGCCGAGGGCGACCAGGCCGCCGGTGATGAGGGCGCCGGCCGCGATGGCGACGCCGAGCACCGCGCCGCTGCGGCTCAGCCCGGTCTCGATGTCCGCCCGGTCGTCCGCGGCCAGCGCGTGGTCGACGTACCAGGCTTCGAGGGGTCCGCTGTCGAGCGCACGGTAGACGCCCTGCAGGACGTAGAAGACGACGAAGAGCGCGACCGAGTCGGCCACTGTGAGCAGCATGAGCGCGGCGATGTCGACGGCGCCGGCCAGGAGCAGCACGGGCCGGCGACCCAACGCGTCGGACAGGCCGCCGGTCGGCAGCTCGAGAAGCAGCACGGTGATGCCCTGCAGGGCCGCGGCCGACCCGTACTGGGCCAGGGTCAGCCCGCGTTCCAGCGGGAGCAGGACGATCACCGGGATCATCAGGCCCACCGGCAGCCAGCGCAGGGCGATCAGCACGAGGAAGCGGCGGCGCGCCTGGTCGGCGGTCACTTGTCGACCCTCGGCATGCCGTACATGAAGAAGACGACCTGCCGCGCGCCCGGTGCCGGACCGGCCTCGCGGTAGCGCTCGACGACCGCGGCGAGCTCGGCCTGCAAGTCGTTCATCTGGTCCGGGGACAGGTCCAGCCAGTGGTCGGCGAAGTTGGCGGCCTGACGCCACTCGGGGGACTCGTCGTCACGGGCACGCTGCCAGGCCTCGGCGCGCTCGACCATCGTCTCCAGCGCGCGGCTCTCGAGCCAGTCGGACGCGGCGGTCGCGTCGGCGTCGCCGGTGTAGTTGTCGCGCTGCCAGCTCGAGACCTCGTGCGCGGAGCGCCACCACCGTTCCCGGCCGCCGCCGGGCCGCTCCTCCTCGACGACGAGACCCGCGTCGGCGAGCTGCCGCAGGTGATAGCTCGTCGCCCCGGTGTTGGTGTCCAGTGCCTGCGCCAGCCGGGTCGCGGTGGCCGGCCCGTCCAGGCGCAGCCGGCCCAGCAGCCGGAACCGCAGCGGGTGAGCGAGCACGCGGATCTGCTTGGCATCGAGGTGGACCTCACGCTGTTCCATAACGAGCACAATACCTATGCACAGAAATTGTGCAAGCCTTCTGTGCAAGGATGTGGTCATGATCGAGACGAGGCAGGCGGGACCGGCGGACTCCACCGAGCTGATGCGGCTGCGCAAGGTCATGCTCGACTCGATGCGCGACACCCCCAGCCCCGCCGGCGAGTGGCTGGACGTCGGCCGCGCGCTCCTGCAACGGCAGCTCGCCGACCCGGACGGCAACCTCGCCGCGTTCGTCGTCGACCGCCCCGACGCACCCGGTCTCGCGGCCTGCGTCGTGGGCGCGGTGGATCAGCGCCTCCCGAACCCGTCCGACCCGACCGGGCTCCGGGGGTACGTCTACAGCGTCGCGACGGAACCGTCGTACCGCCGCCGCGGCTACTCCCGCGCCTGCATGACCGCACTCATCGACTGGTACGCCCGCCGCGGCATCCGCGCCGTCGACCTGCGCGCCTCGCGGGACGGCGAACCGCTCTACGCGTCGCTGGGGTTCCGCCGTACGCCCGACCCGGCCATGCGGCTGATCGTCAGCCGGCCAGCTTGAACAGCAGCGTGGTCTCCCACTTGTGCATGTCGGGCTCCACGGCCGGATCGGTCCGCAGCACCTCCAGCCGGGCGCCCCACACCTCACCCTCGGGCGTCGGCGTACGGTCCCACTCCAGCCCGCGCCGCTGAGCCCAGTCCAGCAGGCTCGCGGTGACCCCCATCAGCTCGTCCGGGTGCCCGACGTGCGTCACGGTCGCGTACCGCCCGGCGGGCAGCACGTCGACGAACACCGGCTCGACCACCTCGATCGGCGCACTCAGCGGAATGCCCGCCTCGACCACCAGCTCCGCCGACATGTCGATCACCCGGTACCGGAAGAACGGCGCCCCGGCCGGCGCGACGCCCCGCTCCCCCAGCCACCCGAACATCCCGGGCAGATGATCGGCCACCCGGGCGAACTCGGTCATGGTGATCGACTCGCGCCGACCGACGTACACCTGCTCGGAGCGCTCCACGATGGTGGGTTCAGCCAGCATGACCTCATCATGACGGCTCCGCGGTCCGAGCGCCTCCGCCACCGGGCGCAGCGGCGTCCTGAGCAGGCCCGCGGCCCGGGCCGAGTCGAGGCGGATGCAACCCGGCCGATGGCCCAGTCCGCCCTCAGCGGTCGTGCACGCCGGAACCGAAGCGGGGTCGAGGCCGTGGGAGCGCGCCACCAGCCGGCCGAGGTCAGCACGGGTCAGCGCCTCGGGGCCGGCCACATTGATCGTCCCCGCGTGGTCCGAGGCCGCCAGTTCGAGAATCGCCGCGGCCAGGTCCGTGGCATCGATCGGGCAGCGGATCTCGTCGGTGAACAGCGCGCCCGAGCGGCGGCCGGTGGCCAGGGCCAGGGCCAGGCGGACCTGTTTGCTGCGGTCGTCGCCCACGATCAGGGACGTGCGGACGACGACGGCCGCCGGGTCGATCGCCGCGACCGCGGTCTCCCCCGCCGCCTTGGCCGCGCCATACGGATAGATCGGGGTCGGGGGGTCGTCGTCGGCGTACGGTTCCGGGCGCCCCGCGTGCACGGCGTCCGACGACACGTGGACCAGGCGGGCGCCCACTGTGGACGCGCCGAGGGCCACGTTCGCGGCGCCGTCCGCGCAGATCGCCCAGCTGTCCGAACGGTAGGCGGTGTTGACGATCAGGTGCGGGCGGACCGAGGCGGCCAGCGAGAGGAACGCCGCGCGGTCGGTGACGTCCACAGCGGTCCAGCCGGTCGCCGTGGTCGTGGCCGTGCCCACCACGTCGTGGCCGGCCGCCGACGCGAGCCGTGCCAGCTCTCCGCCGAGGTGGCCGCTCGCGCCGACGACCAGCGCGCGCATCAGTTGGAGCGTTCCACCGGTACGGCCTGGCCGTCGGTGCCCGGTGTGCCCGCGCCGGCCTTCGCCTTGGCGTCGATGCCGGCCTCCTTGCGCTGCTCCGCCGTGATCGGCGTCGGGGCGCCGGTCAGCGGGTCGAAGCCGCCGCGGGTCTTCGGGAAGGCGATGACCTCGCGGATGGACTCGTTGCCCGAGAGCAACATGCAGGTGCGGTCCCAGCCGATCGCGATGCCGGCGTGCGGGGGCGGGCCGTACTTGAAGGCCTCGAGGAGGAAGCCGAACTTGTCCTGGGCCTCCTCGGGGGAGATGCCGAGCAGGTCGAAGACGCGGCTCTGCACGTCGGCGCGGTGGATACGGACGCTGCCGCCGCCGATCTCGTTGCCGTTGCAGACGATGTCGTACGCGTACGCGAGGGCCTGGTCCGGCGCGGACTCGAAATTGTCCATCCACTCCGCGTTGGGGCTGGTGAACGGGTGGTGCACGGCCGTCCAGCCGCCCTCGTCCGTCTTCTCGAACATCGGCGCGTCGACGACCCAGCAGAACGCCCACGCGGACTCGTCGATCAGGCCGGAGCGCTTGGCGATCTCGATGCGGGCCGCGCCGAGCAGCTCCTGGGCCTCCCGGCGCTCGGTCGCCGCGGCGAAGAAGACCGCGTCGCCGGGCTTGGCGCCGACCGCGTCGGCGAGGCCCGCGAGGTGTGCGGCCGACAGGTTCTTCGCCACCGGGCCGCGGGGCTCGCCGGTCTCGGCGTCGAGGACCACGTACGCCAGGCCGCGGGCGCCGCGGGCCTTGGCCCAGTCCTGCCAGCCGTCGAGCTCCTTGCGGGTCTGCGAGGCGCCGCCCGGCATGACGACCGCGCCGACGTAGCCGCCCGCGTCGATCGCGCCGGCGAACACGCGGAACTCGGTGCCGCGCAGGTAGTCGGTGAGCTCGGTCAGCTCGACGCCGTAACGCAGGTCGGGCTTGTCGGAGCCGTACCGGTTCATCGCGTCGTGCCAGGTGATCCGCGGGATCGGGGTGGGCACCGTGTAGCCGGCGAGCTCACCCCACAGCTTGCTCACGAGCTCCTCGCCGAGCTCGATGATGTCGTCCTGGGTGACGAACGACATCTCGATGTCGAGCTGGGTGAACTCGGGCTGCCGGTCGGCGCGGAAGTCCTCGTCGCGGTAGCAGCGGGCGATCTGGTAGTACCGCTCCATGCCCGCGACCATCAGGAGCTGCTTGAACAGCTGCGGGGACTGCGGGAGCGCGTACCAGGTGCCGGGCTGCAGGCGTACGGGAACCAGGAAGTCGCGGGCGCCCTCCGGCGTCGACCGCGTCAACGTCGGCGTCTCGATCTCGTTGAAGTCGCGGGCGTGCAGCACCTCACGGGCGATCTGGTTGGCGCGGCTGCGCAGCTTGAGCGCCTTCGCCGGGCCGGAGCGCCGCAGGTCGAGGTAGCGGTACTTCAGGCGCAGGTCGTCGCCGGCCTCGATGTTGTCGTCGACGGGCAGCGGCAGCGGCGCGGCCTCGGAGAGCACGACCAGCTCGCTGGCGACGACCTCGATCGCGCCGGTGGCCAGCTCGGGGTTCTCGTTGCCGGCGGGCCGCGCGGTCACCTCGCCGGTGACCTTGACGCAGAACTCGTTGCGCAGCGCGTGCGCGTCCTCTTCGCGGAAGACGACCTGCACGACGCCCGACGCGTCCCGCAGGTCGACGAAGATCACGCCGCCGTGGTCGCGCCGGCGGGCCACCCACCCGGCGAGCGTCACCGTCTGGCCGGCGTGGTCGGCCCGCAGGCTGCCGGCGTCATGGGTACGGATCACGGGAAGATCTCCTCACACGGGTTCACAGGGCGCACCCGACATTGTGTCAGGAGCGGCCGGGCGCCATCGCCACCGGCCCGGATCAGGCCCGGCCGAGGCCGGCCGCCCACGGTGGCGGGGGTCGCAGCCGGCGGCCCGGCGGCTCACCCCGCGGGCCATGAGGTCGCGCGCAGCGTCGCCGTACCGTCCCCGGTCACCTCCGCGACCTCGACGCGGACCAGGCTGCCGCTGGTCAGCACGCACAGGACCACGCCCTTCGCCACGGAGACGAGCTGCCCGTCGCCGAGCGGGCTGGTCCGGATCGTCTTCGCGCACCCCGCCGCGTCGGTACGGGGATCGACCCCGTCGCCGGCCGCGACCGCACCGGGCGCCAGCGCCAGCCGGGGCCGCTCCCCGCCGCAGCTGCTGTCGTAGCGCAGGTCGCTGACCGGGCCGGGCGCGTTGACCCGAGGCTCGTCGAGGTCGAGGAACGTGATGCCGGTGCAGCCGGCACGGATCTTGAGCTTTTCCTCGGCGTACGAGGCCGCGCCGGCCGGCGACGACGCCGCCGCGGGCATCGGCGAGGGAGCCCGGCCCAGTGCCCGCCACGCCAGCACGGTGGCCGCGCCGGCGACCAGGAGGGCCAGCCCGGCCAGGACGACGGCGGTCACGGCGAGCCGGCGGGGCACCGCGGGCGGTTCGGCCGGCGGCGACGCGGGGCCGAGCCGTTCGGTGGGTCCGTCCGGGTAGCCGTCCGGATCCTGCGTCCCGGCGGCGGGCGAGGTGGGTGCGCGGAAAACGGGCATGGACGACTCCGCTCGACGGGTCGGGTCGCACGCCCGGCGAACGCGGGCGGCCGGGTCGCACGCCCGGCGAACGCGGGCCTGCATCGACCCTAGGGGCCCGGCCCGGCGCCGCCCATCCCCCGAAAGGGACATCACCTCACACGGAGGACACGGGGGCTAGGATCCTGCGGATGAGCCCCCGCACCGGGACGGAAACCGTCGTCATCGACAAGCTCGATCGACAGATCCTCCACGGGCTGCAACTGTCGCCGCGGGTACCGTTCGCCCGGCTGGCCGCGGTGCTGGGCGTCTCGGAGCAGACCGTGGCCCGGCGGTACCAGCGGATGCGCACCCAGGGCGTGGTACGCGTCTTCGGAGCCGCGGACCCGTCCCGTACGCCGGGGGTCACGTCGTGGCTGGTCCGCATCGGCTGCCGGCCCGGAACCGCGGCGGGCCTGGCGGACGCGCTGGCCCGGCGTACGGACGCCGGCTGGGTCACGATCGACGCCGGCGGCGCCCAACTGACCTGCTCGGTGCGCATCTCCGAGGACCGGCGGGGCGTCCGCGAGGACCTCCTGCACCACCTGCCGCGCGCGGCCAACGTGCTGTCGGTGAGCGCGCACCAGGTGCTGCACCGGTTCGTCGGGCGCGGCGAGGCGGACTGGGTCGCGGCGGACGGCCAGCTCGATCTGGACCAGCGCCGCGACCTGCTGTCCCGCCCGGACGGCGAACCGGACGGCGGGGACGCCCGGCTCGAGGCCGCCGACCGGCCGCTGCTGATCGCGCTCGCGCACGACGGCCGGGCCAGCTATGCGGCCCTGGCCGACGCCACCGGCTGGACGCAGCGCAAGGTGGCGCTGCGCCTGGCCGCCCTGACCGCCTCCGGCGCGCTCTACTTCGACCTGGACGCCGCCGTGACGCTGCTCGGCTTCCGCACGATGGCCCACCTGTGGTTCACGGTCGCCCCGGCGGACCTGGCGGCGGTCGGCGCACAACTGGCCGACCACCGCCGGCTGGCGTGGGCCGCGGCGGTCACCGGCCCGGCCACGATCGTGGCGAACGCGCTGTGCCGGGACGCCGCCGAGCTGTACCGCTACCTGACGACCGAGGTGGCGGCGATCCCGCAGGTGCGCTCGTGCGAGACCGTACCGATCCACGACCGCGTCAAGCAGGCCGTGTCACTGGTGGACGGCGGCGTGCTCCGCGGGCCGGTCGTCTGAGCCGGCCGGCGCGGGCGTGTCGCGTACGAGCGCGAGCACCGCGACACCGCCCGCGAGGCCGACCGCCGCCGCGACGAGGTAGCCCGCGTCGAGCCCGGCCGCGGCGGCGCCGTGCAGCGCGGTGTCCACAGCGGACCGTGCGGCGCCGGGGACGGCGGCCAGGATCCGCCCGGCCTGGCCCGCGGCGAGCCCGTGTGCGGCGGCGGCCGGGTCGGGCACCCCCTGGTCGCTCAGGTGACTCTCGGCACGGGAGGCGAAGACCGTACCCAGCACGGCGATGCCGATCGCGAAGCCGAGCTGGCGGGCCGTGGTGACCGCACCCGCGGCCATGCCGGCGCGCTCCCGGGGCACCGCGGCCGCCGCGGACTGCGCCAGGGCCGGCATGACCAGGCCGACGCCCGCGCCGGTCACCGCGTACCCGGCGATCAGCGCCGGCCAGCTCGCGTCGGCGTCGATCATCAGCGCGCACAGGGCCGCGCCGGCGCCGATCAGCAGCATGCCGCCGCCGATGACGAGCCGCGGCGACCGGCCGTGCAGCTTCGCGCCCGCGACACCGGAGACGACCACGGACAGGACGGACATCGGCAGGCCCGTCAGCCCGGCCCGCAGCGGCGACAACCCGATCAGCGACTGCAGCCAGATCGACGTGTAGGTGAAGGCCGCGAACGCCGCGAAGTTCACCAGCAGCGCCGCCACGATGACCCCGGCGAAGGACCGGTTGCGCAGCAGTGACAGGTCGAGCATCGGGTCGGCACTGCGGCGCTCCACGAGAGCGAACGCGGCGAACCCGGACCCGCTGAGCACGAGCAGGCCCCAGGTCTGCGCCGACGACCAGCCCTCGGTGGTGGCGCGGATGACCGCGAGCGTGAGCGCCCCGGCGGCGACCGTGAACGTGAGCGTCCCGGCGACGTCGAAGCGGCCCCGGCGGGCGGTCTCACCGGGCCTCAGGACGCTCGCGCACAGCACGAGGGCGGCGATGCTGACCGGGAGGTTGACGAGGAAGATCCAGCGCCAGCTCAGCGCCTCGGTGAGCAGGCCGCCGAGGATCGGCCCGACCGCGGCGGCGGCACCGGAGACGCCGCCCCAGACGCCGTACGCGACGCCCCGCGCCCGCCCCTGGTACGCGGCGTTGATCAGCGCGAACGTGGTGGTGAACATGGCCGCCGCGCCGACGCCCTGCACCGCCCGGGCGGCGATGAGCACCTCGGTGCCGGATGCGAGGCCGCACGCCAGCGAGGCGAGCGCGAAGAGGAGCAGCCCGGCGGCGTAGAGGCGGCGGTGGCCGTGCCGGTCGCCGAGCGCGCCCGCGCCGAGCAGCAGCACGCCCAGCGAGAGGGCGTACCCGTCCACGACCCACTGCAGGCCGGTGAAGGATGTGTGCAGGTCGGTCGCCATCTGCGGCAGGGCGACGTTCACGATGGTGACGTCCACGAGCAGCATGAAGGTGCCGAGGCAGATGGTGACCAGCGGCCACCACGAGATCTTCCGTTCCATGCCCCACAAGGTCCGGCATTCGCCTCGTTATCCACCAGCCAATGGCGAAGTCACGTAAGAATCTTGCTTCTCTTGGCGGCTCGATGGGTCAATCCGCCACGTACCATCCGTCGCGGAGCACCGGAACCGCCACGCTCGCACCGAACTCCGCGGCTGTGTCCACGTCCTGCGGGAAACCCAGATCGTGCAGCTCACGGCCGCTGACACAGTCGCGCAGGGCCGCGCCCAGGCCGTCGGCCACCATCCGGTACGCGGCCAGCGCCGCCCCCGCCTCCGGGGCCGGATCGGCGGCTGTACCGCGTACGAGATGGTGGAGGAACGACCCCGCGCCCCACAGGTCCTCGACCGCCGGGCGCAACGACCCGTCCGGCCAGCGTTCCCCCGCCGCCACCACCGCGACCGTCCCGCCGTCGCCGACCCGGTCGCGCACCCACGACGCGACCGCGGGCGCGTTGCGCAGCGAGACCCCGACGACCGTCGCGCCGCCGGTGGCGAGCCGCGCGGAGATGGTCGCGCCGTTCGGCGACGGCAGCACGAGCCGCCGCACACCGGAGCTCCGCGCGACAGTCGAAGGCGAGAGGCTGATCTGGCCGGGACCGGCGGCGCGGCGGCCCACCGCGAGGACCGCGTCGTGCCGGCGGGCGAAGGGTTCCGCGGTCCCGTCCCGCCACGGGTACGGCCGGACGGCGATCCCCCGGTCGGCGGCCACGGTCAGCGTCGTGGTGAACGACAGCACGTCGACGACGGCGACCACCGATGCACCGGCACCGACCGCGTCCGCACCGGCCGGTCCCCACTCGAACAGGACTCTCATTCCGCCAACTGTTCCAGCGCGGCCCGTACCGCGCGGTACCGCTCCGCCTGCCGGCCGCCCTCCGGTGGATCGCCCAGCGCCAGCACGCCGTGGGTGATGCCGTACGTGAGCCGGTAGAGCAGCACCTGGGTCGCCACGTCCCGCCACTGCCCGCCGCGGGCCGCGCTCGGCCGGTGCCCCAGCTCGGTGATCGTGAACCAGGCCGGGAACAGCGCGTGCGTCTCGACCGCGGCGTCGACGCGGCCCCGCAGGTGCGCGGCCAGCTCCAGCATCGCGCCCGCCCCGCGATGGGCGCTGTACTGCTCCTGCAGCCGCCCGTCCAGGTCGAGCGCCGTCCACGCCGCGGCCGCCTCGGCCGCGCGGGCGGTCAGCTCCGCGTCGCGCGCCCGCCATCGTCCACGATGGATCCGGTACGCGGCGGCCGCCCGCCGGAAGGACCGCCGGCCCACCCGGGCGCGAGCCAGGGCACGGCTGGCGCCGAGAGCGCGGCCGCGGCTCTCCGCGATGAGACGTTCCAGCTCCGTGTACGCGTCCAGCGCCGCCCGATGAGCCGCCCGGGTGGCCTCACCGAGCATGCCGGACCGGATCTCCTCCGCCTCCCGCACCTCGGCGACCAGACCCTCCAGATCGGACGGCAGCGTCTCCAGGTCCACGGGCTGCACCCCGTGCTCCATCCGCAGCCGGCCCTCGATGAGCTGCACCTCCCCGGTGAGCCGGGCGATGGCCTGCCGCGCCGACCGCAACCCGCCGTCGGTCTCCCGCCGCAGCTCGTCGTGCGCCTCGCCGGCCCGGCTCAGCCGCGCGTCGGTCTCGTCGAGACGCACCCGCAGCTCCTCGGCCCGCTCCTCCGCGGCCCGGGCCACCCGCTCCACGTCGTCGGCGAGCTGGGACCGCAGCATCGCCAGCTTGCGCACGAAGTCGGCCCGCAGCGCCTCGGCAACCCGGGCCAGATCGGTCTGCACCCCCACCCCGCCGCTCACGCGAGCGCCGCGCTCTCGAACGGCCGGGCCCGCGCGGCGGCGGGCGCGGGCGGGGCGGGCACGCGCCGAGCGGTCAGCCACAGCACGCCGGCGGCGGCTCCGGTCACGGCCGCCGCGGCCAGCCAGAGGCTCGGCGCCACCTCCGCGGCGACCAGCACCACCGGGACGAACGCGGCAACCGCCAGCACGTACGCGACGACCCGCCGCCGCGAAGCCGCCCGGGCGCGGGCCCGGTCGAGCTCACGCAGGAGATCGTCGGCGGCGTCGAAGACCCGCAGCTCCAGATCGTCGTACCGCTCCGAGCCGGGGTCCTCCCGCTCGAGAATCTCGTGCCGGGACGCCAGCTCCCGCTGTCGGACGACAAGCACATGACGACGGTCAGCAGCACCCACGCGAACTCCCCAAAGCCCCGCAGAGCGGTGGAAAACCCCACCACGGGTCAGCGTACGGGTTCGTCCAGGCCGGTCAATCCCACGGAAGGGTCCACGGCGTTCAGCACCTCCACCAGCCGTTTCTCCTCGCCGATGAAGTGCGTCTCGAGCACCGCCGCGAGCCCGTCGAGCTCCATGCGCAGCTCGTCGCGGCCGGCTTCCGTCGGGGCCGCGCCGAGCCGGCCGGACAGGGCGGTGAGCCGGGTGAGCAGGCCCGCGATGATCCGGTGGTCACGGTCCAGCTCGGCCAGGAAGGATCGCAGCTGCGGGTGCCGCGCGGCCAGCACGGGGAAGACAGTCTCATCCTCGCCGGTGTGGTGGCGGGTCACGGCGGAGCACAGGGTCCGGCAGTGGACGGCCAGCTCCCGGTCGGGGACGGACCCGTCGCGCAGGTCGTCGAGGTGGCCGAGCAGGCGGTGGTGCACGGCGATGAGCTGGTGACCGTACGCGGTGAAGCGGGCGTACTCGTCGGATGCGGCGTGAGTCATGGGATCGCCAGGATCCCATGTGGTCAGAAGTACGTGTGGAGCACGTCCACCACCACGTCGTCGTCGTCCGCGACCGGGATGAAGCGCCACTTGTCGAAGGCCGTGCACGGGTGGGACAGCCCGAACCGTACGAGGTCGCCGACGGCCGGCCCGCTGCCGCGCACGTACGTGTGGTGGTCGTTCATCTTGACCACCTCGCCGGCGTCCGTGACCGGCAGGCCCTCGTCGAACGGTGCGTCGCGCTTGCCCATGCCGACGATCGCGAGGCCCGGCTCCGGCACGGACAGGACCTGCGCGTACATCTCGAGGGCCGCCGTCAGCGACCCCTCGCCCGGCTCGCGGTTGAAGGGCGTGCGCTCGCGGTAGAAGCCGTCGTCGTGGGTGACGGAGGCGCCGCTGCGAAGGACCGCGTGCACGGTGTGGCCGTCGAGCCACTGGCCCTCGAGCGCCTTGACGACGCGGTCGAACCACGCGCTGCCGCCGGCCGAGACGATCACCTCGTCGGGCAGCAGGTCCGCGATGGCGTGGACCGCCTCGACCTGCGCCGCGAGGAACGCGTCGACCTCGTCGGCCGTGGCCAGGCCGCCCTCGTACGCGGTCAGCCCGGCGAGCGTCACGCCGGGCGCGTCGGCGGCGGCCCGGGCCACGGACACGACCTCGTCGACGGTGCGGCAGCCCGTGCGCCCGCCCGCGTGGCCGAGCTCGACGAGCAGCGGCAGCCCACCGGCGGCCGCCGCGGCCTCGACGCCGGCGATCGAGTCGGTCTGCGCGTACACCTGCCAGCCCTGCGCCGACTGCGCGCAGAGCCAGCCCAGCGCCGCCGGGTCGAGCACCTCGTTGGCGATCAGCACCCGCGGCACGCCCAGCCGCCGCAGCACCAGCGCCTGGTTGGCGGTCGCCACGGTCATCGCCCACGCGCCGGCCGTGAGCTGCGCCTGCAGGAGAGTGGGCGCCATGGAGGTCTTGGCGTGCGGGGCGAACGAGAAGCCGTGCCGCCGCGCGTACGCCGCCATCGTCGCGATGTTCGCGCGTACCGCCGAATCCCGGACGACCAGCAGCGGCCAGGTGAAGGATCCGTCGAACAGCGAGTGCCGGGCCGCGGCGAAGGCGCGGGCCGGCACCGAGCCCTCGGGCAGCCAGAAGCCCTTGGCCCGCCAGTCCAGCAGCTCGTCGGGGATGTCGAGGGTCACCGGGGGTCCTCCCTTGACCTCGGGAACACGGTCACGCATGGTGTGGAAGCTACTACGGATGGGCGGCCGCGCATGATCAATGACCTGGTCCTGGCCGGCGGCGAGGTGCACGGGACCGGCCGCGCGGACGTCGCCGTGCACGAGGGCCGGATCGCGGCTGTCGGCCCGGGACTCACCGGGGCCGTGGTGCACGACGTGTCCGGGTGCCTGATCACCCCCGGCCTCATCGACCTGCACACCCACGTCGGGCCCGGCTACTGGGGCATCGAGCCGGATCCGGTCGCGTGGCGCACCGGCGTCACCACGTGGGTCGACGCGGGGTCGGCCGGGGCGTACACGCTCGCCGGGCTGCGCCGCGTCATGTCCGATGTGGACGTACGCGTGCCCGCGCTGCTCAACATCTCGGCCGTGGGGCTCGCCGGGCGGACCGGGGAGAGCCGTGATCCGGCGAACTGCGACGTCGAGCTGGCCGTCGAGACGATCCGCACGCATCGCGATCTCATCCGCGGCGTGAAGGTCCGCATCGACCACGAGACGGTCGGCGCCAACGGCGTGGAACCCCTGCGGCGCGGCCTCGCTGCCGCTGAGGCCTGCGGCGTGCCGGTCATGGTCCACATAGGTACGGCGCCACCCGCCCTCGACGAGATCCTCGCCATCATGCGTCAGGGCGACATCGTGACGCACTGTGCCAGCGGATTCGCGGAGCCGCTCGGTGCGGCGGCGCGGCGGGCGTACGAGCGGGGTGTGCTGTTCGACGTGGGGCACGGCTCGGGCGGGTTCGCGTTCGACGTGGCCGAGGCGCAGATCGGTACGGGTCTGCGGCCGTACACGATCTCCACGGATCTGCACGCCCGCTCGGTGCACGGCCCGGTCTTCGATCTGCCCACGACGATGGCGAAGCTCGTCGCCGCGGGGCTGACCCTCGACGAGGTGATCGCGGCGGTGACGGTGCACCCGGCGCGGGCCCTGGGGCTGACCGGCGGCACCCTCGGCGTCGGCGCACCGGCGGACATCGCCGTGTGGAAGGTCGAGGAGGGCCGGTTCGAGGTGGTCGACGCGCACCGGCAGGTGCGCCACTCGCCGCTGCGGCTGAGAAACCGGGCCACGTACGTCGGCGGCCGGCTCCTGCCACCCCGCCTCCCGGCCCCGCCGGCGCCGTGGGTGCCGCTCACCGACGCGCAGCGGGCGGCCCTGGCCCGCCGTGACGAGGATCTCCGGAACCTGCTGGCGGTGCCGCTGGTGGGCGCGGAAGGCTTGGCCGAGCAGTTCCCGAGACCACGACCGTAGGAGTTGGCGATGCCCAAGCGCGCGATCACGACCGACAAGGCGGCCCCGGCCGGCGGCCCGTACTCCCAGGCGGTCGTCGCCGGCGACACCGTCTACCTGGCCGGCGCGGTTCCCGCGCTGCCGGACGGCACGTGGGTGACCGGCAGCTTCGCCGAGCAGGCCCACGCCGCGTTCCGCAACCTCGCGGCGGTGGCGGAGGCGGCCGGCGCGAGCCTCGACCAGGCCGTGCGCGTCGGCGTCTACCTGCGCGACTTCGCCGACTTCGCCGAGCTGAACGAGATCTACGCCCAATACGTCAAGGGCGACGATCTCCCGGTACGCACGACGCTGCCGGTGCCGCTGGTCGGCTTCGACATCGAGCTCGACGCCATCCTCTACACCGGCGCGTAGCCACCGACCGGGTCCAGGGCGGCCCGCACGTCCCGGATGTCCCGGCCCACCGCGGTGGCCAGCAACCCGGGGCCGGCCAGCGGCATCAGCATCGCGTCGCCGGCGAGCGGGGCCGGGGGCGGCAGCGACGGTCCCACCAGCACCAGCGTGCCGACCGCCCCGCCGCCGCCCAGCACCGCCGCACCCGACCACCCGGGCGCGCCGGGGCCGACTGCCAGCTCGTGACGGTGGAAGGTGCTCCCGGCGTACCGGATGGTCACGTCCGCACGCACGTCGCCGGGCTCCTCGGCGTGCCGGCCGCAGACCAGGTCGTCGCGCCACACCAGGCTGCCGCCCTCGGCGACCGTCACGTCGGTGATCGCGAGATGGTGGCAGCCCGCGGCGGCGATGAGCGGCTCGGGCGACCACCGCAGCGCTCCCCCGGCCGCCACCGCGGCCGTGACCACGAGCCGGGACGGTGGCAGCCCGGGCCGGCCGGGCAGGGCGAGCTGGGCGGCGACGCTGTGCACCGACAGCCGTGCGCCCGGGCCGACCTCGACGGACAGCCGCAGATCATCGACGCGCAGCGGTCCGGCCGCACCGCCGACGAGGTGGACGGCGTGCGGGCCGGTACGCCGTACCAGCAGCGGTGACTCGCCGCGCAGCACCGCGAGCCGGGTGCCGCCGCGCCCGTCCGCCTCGGCGACGATCGCCGCCGTGGCACGCATCAGCACACCCGGGTCACGCCGGCATCCGGGCCGCGACGAGCCCCCGGATCCACTCCGCGACGGGTGTCGCCGCGCGGTCCTCGGTCAGCGACAGGAACACCGTGGGCAGGTCGCCGCGGCGGGCCCGGGCGTCCCGGTCCATCACGGACAGGTCCGCGCCGACCAGGGGTGCGAGGTCGGTCTTGTTGATGACCAGCAGGTCCGCCGCGGTGACGCCGGGGCCACCCTTGCGGGGCACCTTGTCGCCGCCGGCCACGTCGACCACGAAGATCTGCCGGTCGACGAGGACCCGCGTCGAGGTCGGGCCATCGGCCGGGTCGCGCACACGCTGCGGCGGCGAAGGCGGCGGCGACCAGACCCGCGGTGAACAGCCGGCCACGCAGGAATTCGCCGACGTCCTCGACGGTGCGTACCCGGCCCGAGGAGACCGCCGCCTCCAGGCCGCCCGAGTGGGCGTGGCCGCCCGCGGGCAGCCGCCCGTCGGCGAGCACGAGCAGCGTCGCGAGGCTCATCAGAACAGGTGGTAGCGCTGGGCCATGGGCAGCTCGGACACCGGGTCGGGCTCGACGACCTCGCCGTCGATGCGCACGGTGAACGTGTCCGGCTCGACCTCGATGCGGGGCAGGGCGTCGTTGAGCGGCAGGTCCGCCTTGCCCACCGACCGGGTGCCGGCCACCGGCACCAGCGCCCGCTTGACGCCGATCCGGTCACCCAGCAGCGCGTCGATAGCCGCCGGGGCCACGAAGGCCAGCGACGTGGCCGCCGGGACCACCCCGTACGCGCCGAACATCGGGCGGGGCAGCACCGGCTGCGGCGTGGGGATCGAGGCGTTGGCGTCGCCCATCTGCGCCGACGCGATCATGCCGCCCTTGAGCACCAGCGCCGGCCGTACGCCGAAGAAGGCGGGATCCCACAGCACGAGGTCGGCGAGCTTGCCGGGCTCCACCGAGCCGACCTGCTCCGCCATGCCGTGCGCGACCGCCGGGTTGATCGTGTATTTGGCGACGTAGCGCCGGGCCCGCAGGTTGTCGGCGGCGCCGTCGCCGGGCAGCGCACCCCGGCGGGCCTTCATCACGTGGGCGGTCTGCCACGTCCGCATGACGACCTCACCGACGCGCCCCATGGCCTGCGAGTCCGAGCCGATCATCGAGATCGCGCCGAGGTCGTGCAGCAGGTCCTCGGCGGCCATGGTGGACGGCCGGATGCGGCTCTCGGCGAACGCGAGGTCCTCGGGCACCGCGGAATTCAGGTGGTGGCAGACCATCAGCATGTCGAGGTGCTCGCTGAGGGTGTTGCGGGTGTACGGCCGGGTCGGGTTCGTCGACGACGGCAGCACGTTCGGGTGCGAGGCGACCGTGATGATGTCCGGCGCATGCCCGCCCCCGGCGCCCTCGGTGTGGTACGCGTGGATCGACCGTCCGGCGATGGCGCGTACGGTCTCCTCGACGAAGCCGGCCTCGTTCAGCGTGTCGGTGTGGATGGCCACCTGCACGCCGGACGCGTCGGCGACCTTGAGCGCGGCGTCGATCACGGCCGGCGTGGTGCCCCAGTCCTCGTGCAGCTTGAAGCCGCCCGCGCCGCCGCGCAGCTGCTCCCAGAGCGACTCCTCGGACATCGTGTTGCCCTTGCCGAGCAGCAGCACGTTGATCGGCCACCGGTCCAGCGCCTCCAGCATCCGCGCGAGATGCCAGGAGTTCGGCGTGACGGTGGTCGCCTTGGTGCCCTCGGCCGGGCCGGTGCCACCGCCGATGATCGTGGTGATGCCGCTCGCGAGCGCGGTGTCCAGGACGGTCGGGCTGATCAGGTGCACGTGGCTGTCGATGGCGCCGGCGGTGAGGATCTTGCCGTTGCCGGCGATCACCTCGGTGCCGGGCCCGATCACCAGGCCGGGGTGCACACCGTCCATCGTGTCCGGGTTGCCGGCCTTGCCCAGGGCGACGATGCGGCCGTCCCGGATGCCGACGTCGGCCTTGACGATCCCCCAGTGGTCCAGCACGACCGCGCCGGTGATGACGGTGTCGGGCGCACCCTCGGCGCGGGTCGCCCGGGACTGCCCCATCGACTCGCGGATGACCTTGCCGCCGCCGAAGACCACCTCGTCGCCGGGGACCGGTCCGGCGCTGCGGTCCTGCTCGACCTCGATCAGCAGGTTCGTGTCGGCCAGCCGGATCCGGTCGCCGGCGGTGGGGCCGTAGAGGGCGGCGTACCGGCCGCGGTCCAGCGCGGTCATCGGGCGCTCCCGTTCTCCGGCAGGTCCTCGTCCAGGGCGCCGGCGGGCTCGATGTCCTCGCGGGGCGACGGGTCGAGCGGGCCGCCGGCGAGCCCGCGCAGGCCCGGCACGATCCGGGCGCCGCCGAGCCGGACGAGCCGGACGTCGCGCGGCATGCCGGGCTCGAAGCGCACCGACGTCCCGGCCGGTACGGCCAGCCGATGCCCCCACGCCGCGTCCCGGTCGAAGTCGAGCGCCGCGTTGGACTCGGCGAAGTGGTAGTGCGACCCGACCTGTACGGGCCGGTCGCCGGTGTTGCGGACGGTCAGCGTCACCACCGACCGGCCCGGATTGATCTCGATGTCCCCGTCGCCCGGCAGGATCTCGCCGGGGATCACGAGATGGGCCCGTGCACGGTGACGAGCTTGGTGCCGTCCGGGAACGTCGCTTCGACCTGCACCTCGGGGATCATCTCCGGTACGCCCTCCATGACGTCGTCACGGGTCAGCACCCGGCGCCCGGCGTCCATGAGCTCGGCGACCGTACGCCCGTCCCGCGCACCCTCCAGCAGGAACGCGGTGATGATCGCCGTCGCCTCGGGGTGGTTCAGGCGCAGCCCGCGCTCCCGCCGGCGCCGGGCGACGTCCGCCGCGACGTGGATGAGCAGCCGTTCCTGCTCGTGCTGGCTGAGGAACACCCGGACCTCCCTGACCTCGCGAAGCGATGCTCGCAGCTCCCCGTTTCGGACGTATTACCCATTGTCGAGGCACCTCAGGCCACGGGGCGGCGGCCACGCCGGGCGCGCTCTAAGCTGCGGGCATGCTCGAGGCCGGTACGCGCAGGCGCAAGCAGCCGCCGCCGCCCGCGGTGGTGTTCGCGGCCCTGATCGACCCGGCCGGGGACCCGGTCCGGCCGTGGCTGCACCTGCTCGACGATGAACACCCGCCGCAGATCCTGGAGGCCTCACCGGGCGTGGTGGTGTGGTCGTCGCTGTGGGAGCGGCGGCCCGACGCCCGGATCCGCTTCGACCTGGCCTCCGACGGCGCGGGCGGCACGCAGCTGCGCTGGACGCTGCACGTCGACGAGCCGTTTCCGGATCCGTCCCTGCTCGGGCATCTCCGCAAGCGGCTCAATCACCTGGTCAACGCCGAGCTGCGGGCGACCTTCGACCAGTGAGCCCGCCCCGTCTCATCGGAGCCGGGGCGGCGCCACCAGTCCGATGACGGCCACGGCGACCAGCGCCAGGGCCGCCACCAGGGCGATCACCGGCAGGACCGCCGCGCCGCCGCGCACCAGCTGGATCACGGTGGTCACGGCCACCACCAGGCCGACGACGAGGTAGAGCGCGCTGCGGCCGCGAGACCTCGGAACGAACGTGAGCCGGCTCTCGCTCATGGGTGAACCCCCTCATGATTGTCGATACGGGGCAGGTCTCCCGTTACCGTACGGATCAAACATGAATCGGCCCATCTCGCTGCGGGTACCGGCCCAGTGACAGCCCGCCTTCCTTGCCGGGGCGGGAGGTCAGTTGACGACCGTGACGGTGAAGGCGTCGTAGTCGAGCAGCCGCTGGTCCCGGTAGAAGGTGTTCAGCCGGTTGGTGAACTCGGTGTAGTCGGTGGCCTCGACGTGCGAGCGGATGCAGTGTTCCGAGTAGTCCACCGTTCCGGCCGGGGAGTCGACGTACCACTCGCCGGTGCCCCGGGACTGCCGGGCGACGCCGTCCACGCAGTCGCTCGCCTGCAGGCCGAGCAGGTGGCCGTTCTCGTACGTCGACGCGAACGGGAAGATGTTGCAGGTGTCCTGGTAGACGCTGCCGTCCTTCACGTACGTGCCGTCGTTGCAGATGGCGTCGTAGCCGGCCTGCTGCGTGGTGGAGTCCATCAGGCGGTGCAGCGGGGTGCTGCTGCCCCAGCCGTCCGGGAAGTACAGCTGCAGGTACCAGAACGACTGCGTGCTGCGCGGATGGGCGGAGGCCGCCTTGCTCATGCCGAACGCGGGCACGACCGACGGCACGACGCACCCGGCGGACGGGCCGATGATGCGGTCGCAGCGGAACGTCCGCGCGCCGGAGTAGGTCTGCGCCGGGATGGCGTCACCCTGCGGGTCGGTCGCGGTCAGCGAGTACGTCTGCTTCCACTCGCCGCGCCCGAGCGGATTCACCGAGTACGTCGTCGTGCCGGAGACCGTCTGCCCGACGGTGACCGTCTGCGCGCCGGCGGGCGTGTTGCGGGTCGAGCAGTTGGTGCCGCAGGTGACCGTCCAGGTCAGGTCCATCGTGGTGAGCCGCCCGGTCGCCGCGGTGAGCGTGAGGTACCAGTTCTCCGACCAGGTCAGCCGCTGGGTCTGGAAGACCATGTCGGTGGCGATCTCGACGGTGGCGGTGCCGGTGACCGCGCCCGAGGCGTCGACGGTCTGCAGGTTGCGGTTGTAGCCGGCGAGGCAGAGCGACGCCCGGCTGTACCAGAAGGTGGACGGAGCCGAGTCCTTGCAGCTGACCGGTGCGGCGGCCGCGACCGCGGCGGACGACGGCGCGGTGCAGGCGACCTCCGTCCGCCCGGCCTTGAGGAAGCTGCGCGGATCGGCCTTGACCCTCGCGCAGTCCAGTGTGGACGAGGTGGCGACGACGTCCGAGGCGACGATGGTGGCGCGCGGGGCCGGCACGGTGGCCGGCAACGGCTTGCCGGCGACCGGCGACGGCGGGGCGGGAGCGGCGGCGGCCGGTGACACGCCGGCCGCGAGCGAGACGATGGTCAGAACGGCGGCCGCGGACACGGCCGGACGCAGGGTGAATGGCACGACGAACCCCCGTAGATCCGGTCCCCGGACGGGAACGGGGCGATCGTCGCATAGACGTTCGTAAACGCGCGACCCCGCTTCCGGCGTCGCCGGTCCGGCGGCCCCCCGGTGGTCCGGGAGGCCGTCCGGTGCCCGGTCAGGCCGCGAAAGCGATGGGTACGCCGTGACTGTCCGTCAACGCCAGCCGGGTGTGCAGGTTCCCCTGCTCGGCCACCCGCGCGAAGTACTCGCTGCGCCGGCGCTGGAGGCACCCCTTCCGCGTCCGCGGTCCCCCCGCCGCCACGGTCAGCAGCTCCGGGGCGAGCGAGCTGTTCAGCCCCTCGCGCAGCAGGCGCAACGCCTCCGTCCGCAGCTGCGAGATCCGCGACTCGGTGACACCCAGCTCGGCGGCGACCTCGCTGAGCGGCTGCTCCTGCAGGAACGACTGGGTGACCACCATCCGCAACCGCTCCGGCAACGCCTGGATCGCCTGGTGCAGGTAGCCCAGCCGTTCCCGCTTCAGCAGCAGGTCCTCGGGTCCCTCGGAGAGCTCCGGCACCATCTCCTCGGCCGCGCCGGTCGGGAAACCCTGAAGGCTGAGCAGGGCCGCCTTCTGCACGTCGTCCTCGACGGCCGCCAGCTCCGCCACCCCGATACCCAGCATCTCGGCGACCTCGGCCTCGGAGGGCGTACGCCCCAGCGCGGCCGTGAGCTCCTGGCGCGCCTGCGCGGTGCGGCGCGCCCGGGCCCGTACGGAACGGCTCGCCCAGTCCTGCCCGCGCAGCTCGTCGAGGAGCGCGCCGCGGATCCGCACGGCGGCGAACCGGTGGAACGGGATGCCCCGGGTCACGTCGAACGCGCGGGCGGCCCCGAGGAGCGCGGCGAACCCGGCGGACGACAGGTCGTCGGCGTGGACATGGCCGGGCACCCGGTTCAGCAGCTCCCGGACCAGATGGCCCACCATCGGCATGTGCTCGCGGACCAGGTCCTCGATGTCCCGCGCGGAGGGCGCGTCGTGGGTCGTGCCGATGGTGGCGGGGAGTTCGGTCGTGTCGGTCACGTAGTCCTCCTCGCTCGTACGGGGCCGGTGCGTGAACCGGCCCGATGAGGAGAACGTTGGTCGCCGACGGGTGCAGGGGCGGCCGAACTCGGTTGCTTTTATGGAGTTTTTTCGGAAAAAGGCTCAGGTCCGGCGCGGGTCGTCCGCGGAGGGCACGGCGCGAGGGCGGACGAGAGCCCGGCACCACAGCCTAGAGCGGCGGTACGCAGCGGCGTGGGTGATTGGACGGGCAGCGGGCGAAGGCCGGCACACCGCAAAGCGGCGCCGGCACGCGATCGGTCGACGCGCAGAGGCGGAGCGGCACGCCGGCCGCGGCGGCACGCACAAGCGAAGGCGGCACGCACAGGCCGAGGCGGCACGCCCAAGCCGAGGCGGCACGCACAGGCCGAGGCGGCACGCACAGGCCGAGGCGGCACGCACAAGGCGAGGCGGCGGCACGGTAAGACAGGGCGGCGCGCGAAAACGGGGAAGCGCGCGAAGGCCGGTCGGCGTGCAGGGTCGGGGATCCGTGCAAGGCCGGCCTGGTCAGAAGCTGTCCGGAGGTGACCAGAAGACGAAGGGGGCCGCGGACCGCGGCGAGGGCCGGATGCTCACCCGCCGGCCGGCTTTCCCGGCCCGGAGGCCCGGCCGGGCGTCCTTGCGGTGGAGCGGCTCAGCTGGCGAAGTGCGGGCTGCGCTGGGCGGCCATGGCCGCGCCCAGCTCGCGGCGCACCCAGCTCATCCGGCGGACCGCCGATTCCGGGTGGTCGCCGAACTCCTCGGCCACCACGGCCGCGCAGCCGTCACTGCCGTGCCGCAGGATCATGGCCGTGACGGCCTCGGCGACCGTTTCGCGGCTCGGCTGCTCGGACGGCTGGAGGTGTGAGACGAACAGCGCCTCAGCCGCCAGGTCCCCCACGGTGCTCATCATGTCGGACTCCCCGATGTGCGACGACTTGCTCGAGGTCCAGCTAACGCTCGCGACGGTGCTGACCGGATCCGCTCAGGTTGCGAACCGGTATCAACCATCTTCCTCGCGGGCGTCCCGCCGGCCCGCAGGCACGCCGAGGGCTTCGTACCGTTTTCGGCTTCCGTGGCTCGGTCGCGCCGGCCCATACCCCACGGGCCGGGCGTTCGTCCGCGGAACGGATGTGCCTGCCGGGATCAATTGCGACTGTAACGCGCGACTGGGGCGGCCGACCGGCGTTTTTCCGGTCCACCGCCCCAGCACTGTGCGTCTGTTACCCGAACCCGCCCGGCGACTGAGGCTCTTCTTCGTCGCCGTTGTTGAACGACGGCGGAGGGGACGGATCCCGGCTCGGCGTCTCGGACGTGGCGGGCGTGGTCGCCGGCGTCGTGGTTTCCGGGGGGACGCCGGGGGCCGGTTCGTCGTCCGGGTTGCCGCCGGTGCCGCCCGTACCGGTGCCGCCGGTGGTTGTCGTCGCGATGGGCGTGCCCGGCGTCGTGGCGACGGGCTTGCTGGCGCCCGGGTCCGCGCTCTCGACCGGGACCGGCACGATGACGCCGCTCGGGTCGACGGAGGTGCCGGGCAGCGGGTTCTGCCGGTTCGGCACCGGGCCGAGGCGGACCTGGCCGTTGGTGAGGTGCTCGACCGGCCGCGACGGCTCGCCCGGCTTGGGCGACACGAACGTCTCGCAGGTCTGCCCGTCGAGCTGGAACACCATCGGCGCGGAGTTGCTGGCCTCGTAGCGGCCGGTGAACTGCATCGTCTGGGTGGCCTGCGGGTCGAGGGCCGTCTTCGCCTGGACGGTCACCGCCCGGTTCTGCTGGTCCAGGGCAAGCTTGCCGTTGCCGGAGACGACCTGGTCGCCCGGCATGAGGAACCAGAGCTTCCAGTTCTTGATCGCCTTGACGTCGCGGTTGGCGAGGGTGACCGCGGCCTTGAAGCGGCTGCCGTCGTCGGACCAGACGGCGTAGCTGACCACGCACTTGTTGGCGCCGACCAGCTGGGTGGGCTGCGGACCGACCCCGCTGACCACGACGTCGTCGGGCGCGTCGCCGGTGGTGAGGCTCAGCGCCCAGGCGCCGACGCCGACCATGAGCGCGCCCGCGCTGGCCATGAGCACGATGCGCCGGCGCCGGGTGGTGCCGCCGCGGCCGGGACCGGGTGCCGCCCCGGCCGGTGCCGCTCCGGGACGCTGGGGCGGCGGGGTGCCGCTGCCGGCACGCGCCGGGGCGGACGGGTCGGTGCGCGACGGGGGCCGCAGGGAAGGCGGCGCGCCGAACGCCGGGCGCAATGCCGGGCCGCTCGACCCCGCAGAAGCCTCGGGTGAGTGGTCGTCGCCCGGAACGGACGGCGAGAACGCGGCCGGGGCCGGGCCCGCGGGCGCGGGCGGTACCGGGCCGAAGCGGCTGTTGCGGCCACCGCGCTGCGGTGGGGCCATCGGTGCCGCTGGGGCGCTGTTGGCCCCGGGCTGGCCGGGGGTGCCCACGGCGGCCTCGACCTCGGCGACGGAAACGGGCTGCGCCGGCGCGCCGGGCGCGGGCGAGACCGGCGCGTCGCCGGCCAGGTCGGTGTCGGCGGCTGCCGCTGCGGCGGCCGGCGGAACGGCTGCCACTCCCCGGCCCGCACGGGCGGGCGCCGAGTCGGCGATCCGGGCGTGGCCGGGGCGGATCCGCCCGAGCCCGTCGGTGTCCCGGGCGGACGGCAGGATCGTGGTGTCCTCGCCGTTGTCGGCCCAGTCGGGCACGAAGGCGCGCGCGGACGGCACGCCGGCCGACACGGTGCCGAGGACGTGCGCGAGCTCGGCGCTGGACGGCCGGTCGGACGGCCTCTTCTCCAGGCACCGGGCGATCAGCGCGGACACCGCGCCGGGCAGGCCTTCGACCGGCGGCAGCGGCTCCGGCTCGGTGTACTGGTGGGCGCGCAGCAGGGCGGTCGTGGTGCCGACGTCCCAGGGCAGCTGGCCGATGAGCGTGCGGTAGATCAGCAGGCCGACCGCGTACACGTCGGTGGCCGGGCTGACCTGGCCGCCCTCGAGCCGCTCGGGCGCGAGGTAGGCCGGGGTGCCGAGCAGGCTGCCGTCCGGGTCGATGTCGTTCTCGCCGATGAGCGCCGAGATGCCGAAGTCCACGACCTTCGCGCCCGAGGGCGTGAGCATCACGTTGGCCGGGGTCACGTCGCGGTGCACGATGCCGCGGGCGTGTGCGGCGGCGAGCGCCGCGGAGACCTCCGAGGAGATGCGTACGGCCGCCGGCCAGGGCAGCCGGTGCACCCGGGCGAGCACGGCGGCGAGCGACTCGCCGTCGACCAGCTCCATCACGACGTACGGCACGGGCTCACCGTCGACGGTGGTCGCCTCGCCGTAGTCGTACACGTTGGTGATGTGCGGGTGGCTGAGCCGCGCCGCGGCCTGGGCCTCGGCCCGCAGCCGGCGCCGGAACGACGGGTCCGCGCTCGTCGACGGGGGCAGTACCTTGACCGCCACCTGCCGTCCGAGGACCTCGTCGAAGCCTCGCCACACCACTGACATCCCGCCGGCGCCGAGCCGCTCCACCAACCGGTAACGGTTGGCGAGCAAACTCGAACCGGGCAGGTCCGTCGTGCTCATGTGCCCCCACATGCGCGATCGGATGAAACACCGGAGCACACCGCCATGTGTCCTGGTGCCGGGGGCGGCATCGGCCCGCCGTTGGACCGAGCATCCCCCATCGACGGCGAGGATGTTAGCCCACGAGCGGCCTCCGTCTCGACTGTTCGACGGCGGGGATGACCTGCGGCTCGTCACCGTCCGTTTCGTACCGTGCGCCAGCGGTGCGCGGTGGCCTGTTTCGATGAAAAGCCTGGTCACGGGCACCCGGACGGCGGTACGGGTCGCTTCTCGCGGCTATTGCCCCATTCGTCGAAACTTGCGGGTATCCCCCCGGATACAACGCATCTACAAGGGATTCTGTACGGCCCGTCGCTCGACGATCACGCTGCGATCACATCGGACGCTTTACGAGATCGACTCACGTACGCAGCGTGTTGTGCTTGTCGCAGGGCAATGACCTGCGTCACCCCGCCCGATCGGATGAAAGTTCGACGACGATCATGCTTTGTTGGTCGCACTCACCGGAACGTGGGACAAAACGGCACGGTTCTGCCAGGCGGACAGGAGCGCCGGTGCCGGAGCGGGACCCGCCGGCACCGCGCCGAGTTCCTCCAGGTGCGCCAGCATCGGGGCGAGGCTCTCGTACATGACGAGGACGACGTCGCCCGGTGTGGCGAGGCGCAGCGCCTCCCCCACCGCCGCGCGGTAGCCGTCCGCCCGCACCGCGCGCAGGTTCGGGCGCCGTCCCCGCATCTCCCGCTCCACGAGGGCCGACACCTCGCCCGGCTCCCGGCCCCGCGGGTCCTCGTCGTCGTAGAGGACCGCGCGCGTGACGCCGTCGGCGATCACCTGGGCACAGGCGGCCAGCAGGTCGTCGCGGCGGTCGCCGGGCAGGGTCACCGCGGCGACGCAGCGGTCGCGGCCGTACAGGCGCTCGAGCGTACGCAGCACCTCGGCGAGCGCCGCCGGATTGTGGGCGTAGTCGACGAAGAGCGTGACCTCACCCAGGCGCAGCACCGTGCCGCGGCCGGGGTTGTGCACGCGCGGCTCGAAGTCGGCGAGCCGTTCGGTGACCGTGTCCGTCGAGGCGCCCAGGGCACGGGCGGCGGCGATCGCGGCGAGGGCGTTGACGGCCGCGTACGGCGCCGCGCCCCCGAACGTCCCGGGCACCTCGGACGCCCGCAGCAACGGCGTCCGCCGCGCCCCCGTGGCCTGCACCAGCCAGCCGTCCTGCAGCAGGTACGCCGTACCCCCCTGACCGAGGTGGGTGGCGACCACCGGTTGCCGCGCGTCCGTGCCGAACCACACGATGCGCTTGCGGTCCGCGCGTACCCGGGGACGGTCGGGCAGGCTGCGCACCCACGGGTCGTCGGCGTTGAGCACCAGCGTGCCGCCGTCCTTGACGCGTTCGGCGATGAGGGCCTTGACGTGCGCGATGTCCTCGATCGAGCCGAGGCCGTCCTGGCCGAGGTGGTCGGCGGTGATGTTGGTGATCACGCCGACGTCGGTCCAGTCGTAGCCGAGGCCGCGGCGCAGGATGCCCCCGCGCGCGGTCTCCAGCACGGCGGCCTGCACGCCGGGGTCGCCGAGGACCATCTGCGCCGAGCGGGGGCCGGTCGCGTCGCCGCGGTGCACCGTACGGCCGTCGATGCTGACGCCGTCGGTCGTGGTGAGCCCGACCCGCAACCCCTTGCCCGCCAGGATGTGCGCGGCCATCCGCGCGACCGACGTCTTGCCGTTCGTGCCGGTCACGGCGACGGTCGGGATGCGCCCGTCGGAGCCGCCGGGGAACATCGCCCGGACGATCGCGTCGCCCACGTCGCGGGAGCGCCCGTGCACCGGCGAGAGGTGCATGCGCAGGCCCGGTACGGCGTTCACCTCGATCACGCCGCCGGTGACGTCGTCGGGATCGCCGACCGGCGGTACGGGCGCCGCGATGTCGCCCAGGCGCAGGTCGATGCCGGCGATGTCGAGCCCGGCGACCGCGGCGACGCGCCGGCACATCCGGGCCACGTCCGGATGGATGCGGTCGGTGACGTCGTGGCCCGTGCCGCCCGTGGAGAGGTTGGCGTTGTCGCGCAACCACACCTGCCGGCCCGCCTCCGGGACGCTGTCCGCGGTGCAGCCCTGCCGCTGCAGCACCGTGGCGGCCGTGTCGTCCAGGTCGATGCGGGTCAGGACGCGGGAGTGCCCCGTACCGCGGCGCGGGTCGGCGTTGGTGCGCTCGACGAGCTGCGCGACCGTGCTCTCGCCGTCCCCGACGACGTGGGCGGCGATCCGCTCGGCCGCGGCGACGACCTCGCCGGCGACGATGAGCACCCGGTAGTCGCGCCCGGGCAGGTACCGCTCCACGACCACGTCCTCGCCCGCGGCCACGCAGGCGGCCTCCACCTCCTCGCCGGTCCGCAGGTTCAGCGCCACGTGCTCGCCCTGCCGGCCGTGCCGGGGCTTGACCACGACCGGAGCGCCGAGGTCGTCGAACAGCCGGACGGCCTCCTCCGCGCCGCGCGCCGCGCCGCCGGGCGCCACCGGGATGCCCGCGTCGGCGAGCAACCGCCGGGTGACCTGCTTGTCGCCGGCGATGTCGATGCCCACGCCGCTGGTCCGGTCGGTCATGGCGGCCCAGGCGAGCCGGCGCCGGGTGCCCCAGCCGAGGCGGAGCAGGCTCAGGTCGCCGTACCGTTCGACCGGGATGCCGCGGCGGCGGGCCGCGGCGATGATCGACCGGGTGCTGGGGCCGGTCGCCTCGCGCTCCGCGAGGTCGCCCAGCTCGGTGAGGCGCGCCCGCAGGTCCGCCGCGGACACCCGGGCGCCGGCGGCCACCGACGTGACCAGGTCGACCGCGGCGTCGAAGAGCCGGCCGGGCAGCCGGGAGCCGGGCGACTCGTCGACCGGGCACTCCACGATCAGGTCGTAGACCCCGGGCTCGGCGGTGGAGACCGTACGCCCGAAGCTGACGTCCCGCCCGATGCACTGCGACAGCTCCAGCATCACGTGCTCGGTGACGTGGCCGAAGTACGTGCCCCCGCGCATGCGGCTGACGAAGCCGCCCGGCGCCCCGGCGGCGCAGTGGTGCTCGGTGAGCCCCGGCAACGCCCGCAGGAGCCGCTCGGTGAAACCCGCGATGTCGCTGGTCTCCCGCCCGGCCAGCTCGTCGAGGCGCAGCCGGGCCACGACCGCGGGCCGGGACAGGTGGACGTTGGGGCCGCGCAGGTGGCGCAGGCTGAGGATCTTCATCGGACGTGTCCCCGTTCCCCGGCGACCGCCTCGACCGGGCGGCGTCCGGACAGTTCGAACCTGCTCCCGGCAGGCAGCACGTGCAGGCGCGCCCCGCTGAGCGCGATGGGCCCGTCGGCGGGGACCCGGATGTCGGTGGCGCAGCCGGCGTCGACGACGGTGACCGTCCCGGAGCCGAGCACCTCGAAGCGGTCGCCCTCGGCGAGGATCGCGGTGTCCTCGTCGATGCCCAGGCCGAGCTCGTGCGGGTACATGGCGACGGCGCTGAGCAGCCGGTTGAGCCGGCCCCGCTCGGCGAAGTGCATGTCGATGACCACGCCCGGCAGGAATTCCAGGCCCGGCCCGGTCCGCACGCTGGCCCGGGTGACGCCGGGGGCCGCGCCGCTGAGGATCATCGTGCCGGACATCATCGCCGCGCCCGCGCTGGTGCCGCCGAGCACGATCGTGCCGGCCTGCACGAGCGTCTGCAGGGCGGAGTCGGTGAGGGTGCCGCCGAGGACCGTGGTGATGCGCAGCTGGTCGCCGCCGGTGAAGAACACGCCGGTGGCCGCGGCGAGGGCCTGGATGACGGTGGCCTCGTTGGCCTGGGCGCGGGTGGTGATGCGCAGCCCACGGGCCTGGCGGGCGCCGAGCCGGGTGAACAGGGTGGCGTACTCGGCCTCGAGGACGGCGGGCTCGCCGCTGGCGGTGGCGATGACGATGATGTCGGCGGCGGGTCCGCCGGCCAGCTCCACGAAGCGGCGCAGGATGTCCAGGCCGCAGGCGCCGTGCCGCTCCGCGCCGCCGATGATCAGTAGCCGGGCCGCCACACCGCACCCCCTCCCTGCGCCGCTGCTGCGAGCACATGGTTATGAGGTTAAACGGAACATAACCGAAACATCCGCCTAATCCGGGTAGTGGGCGGGCAGGAGGTGGGTGACCGTCGCGGGCCCCTCGGCGAGCGCCACGGCCCGCTCCTCCTCCCGCTCGTCGCTGGCGGTCAGCCGGCCCTCGTGCTGACGCAGATGCTCCTCCCACGTCGGCACCAGATAGACCTCGACGAAGTCGTCGGCGTGCTCCCCGTTGCGGAACAGGCCCCAGCGGGTGGCGCCGGTGCGCTGGCGGGACCGGCGTACGGCCTGCATCGCGGCGACGAACGCGGCCCGGTTCTCCGGCTTCACCCGCCACGTTGCGGTGACGAGGACCGGGCCCTCGTCCAGGTGCGGTTCGAGCATCAGGTGCGGCTCCGGCCAGTACGCGGCCGCGCTGCGGTCACCGGCCTGCTCGCGCAGCGGCAGCCACCGGACCGTGGCCGTGCCCAGCGCCATGAGCGCCGCCGCGGCCAGGTACGCCGCCCGCAGCCCCCACGCCTGCGTCACCTGACCCCACGCGAACGCCCCGAACGCCTGCCCGCCGGCGAAGACGACCTGGTAGACGGCGAAGCCGCGGGCGCGTACCCAGTTGGGCAGGAACAGCTGCATGCTCGCGTTCATCCGCGACACCTGCGCCATCCACGCCAGCCCGGCCACCACGAGGGCCGGCACCACCGCCGTCGCGTACGGCACCAGCGCCACGACCAGCAGCGCGGCGGCGTACACGGTGCCGGAGAGGATCAGGAGCCGGTTGGGCGGGACCCGCTCGCGGATGCGGGGCATGAGCAGGGCGCCCAGGATCGCCCCGACGCCGAGGGCGGCCAGCAGGACGCCGTACCCGCTGGAGCCCATGCCCAGCTCCCGGTCGGCGACCAGCGGCAGCAGCCCCCACACGACGCTGCCGGGCAGCACGAACAGCAGCACCCGCAGCAGGGTCCGGCGGACGATCGGCGAGTAGCGCACGTACCGGCCACCCGCCCGCAGCGCCGGACCGAACCGCTCGGCGTGGGTCGCCCCGCCCTGCGGCGGCCGGCGCAGCAGCGCCACCGCGAAGACCGCGAACGACACGGCGTTGAGGCCGAAGACGACCGGAACCCCGGCCTGCGCGACGATCAGCCCGGCGACCGCGGGGCCGGCCGAGCGGGCGAGGTTGGTGTTGACCGCGCCGAGCGCGGACGCGGCGGCCAGCTCGCCGCGCGGCACGACCTCCGGGATGACCGCCTGCCAGGTCGGCAGCGTCAGCGCCTGGCCGACGCCGAGCAGGAACGTGAAGACCAGGAGCAGCGCGGGCGGCATCCGGTCGGCCGCCGTCAGCGCGGTCAGGGCCGCGGCCACGGCGAACAATCCCAGCTGTACGCCCAGCAGCAGCCGTCGCCGGTCGAACGTGTCGGCGAGCGTGCCGGACGGCAGCGCCAGCAGCAGCACGGGCAGCATGGTGGCGGTCTGCACGAGGCTGACGTATGTGGCCGCGTCCGGCTCGTGCACCAGCCGCCAGGACGCGCCGACGGTCTGCATCCAGGTGCCGACGTTGCTGGCGAGCACCCCGATCCAGAGGCCGCGGAAGACCCTGTCCCGCAACGGCGCCCAGGCGCTGGTCTCCTCGGCTGCCGTGGTCACGACGCGCCAGCCTATCCCCGGCGCCGCGCCCCCGGACCCGGGCGGGGCACCACGTCCCGGTACGCGCCCACGGCGTGCCCGTCGGCGCAGTGCAGCTCGGTGTGGACCTCCGCGCCGCAGTCGCGGTGGGCCAGCGTCAGCGGCGGGCCGCCGGGGTCGGCCAGGTAGCGGTCGCCCCACTCCTTGACCGCGAGCAGCACCGGGTAGAGGTCGAAGCCCTTGTCGGTGAGGCGGTATTCGTGGCGGATCCGCGAGCCCGGCTCCCGGTACGGCACGCGCCGCAGCACCCCGTGCTCGACGAGGGAGGCGAGCCGGTCCGCGAGCACCTGCCGCGGCATCCCGGTGTGCTCGCGCATGTCCGCGAAGCGCCGTACGCCGTTGAAGACCTCCCGGAGCACGACGATCGTCCCCTTCTCGCCGAGCACCCCGACGGCGCGGCCGATCGTGCAGGTCTCCATGGACCAGCCGAGCGCCTCGGGACGGGCCGTGGTCTGGGTCATAGCAGGAAGGCTAGGTCTCGTTGACAGACACAGCAAGCCCGTGGCAGCCTGCGTCCATGACGCAGACTCAGAGCGGCGCGCGCAGCCGGACGTTCGAGTGGACCGACCCCGCCGTGCACGCGGACCTGGCCGGCGAGCGCTCCGGGCTGGAGCTCCTGCAGGCGATGTCCCGCGGCGAGCTACCCGCTCCCCCGGTCATGCGGCTGATCGACATGGGCGGCATGGAGGTGAGCGAGGGCAGCGTCACCGTCCACCTGGACCCGCAGGAGTTCCACTACAACCCGCTGGGCACCGTGCACGGCGGCGTGCTGTCCACGATGCTCGACACCGCGGCCGCCTGCTCGGTGCACTCGACCCTGCCGGCCGGCGTCGGCTACACCAGCCTCGACCTCACGGTGAAGTTCCTGCGCCCCGCGACTCTCGACTCCGGACGGCTGACCACCACCGGCACCGTCCTGCAGCGAGGGCGGCGCACCGCCCTCGCCGAGGCCCGGATGACCGACGCTCAGGGGCGCCTGGTCGCGCACGCCACCTCCACGTGCATGATCCTCGAACCGCCTACCCGGCGCTGATCAGCGGGTTCCGGTCGGCGTCCGGCGGGGTCCAGCTCCCGGCGTCGGCCTCCACCTGCTCGCCGGAACGGATGTCCTTGATGGTGTCCGGCTCACCGTCGGCGCCGGGGAACCACACGAACGGCACGCCGCGCCGCTCGGCGAAACGGATCTGCTTGCCGAACTTCGCCGCCGTCGGCGCCACCTCGGTGCTGATCCCGCGCGCGCGCAGGGACTGGGCGATCCGGTCGCAGCGCCCGCGCAGCTCCTCATTGGGCAGTGCCACGACGACGCAGGTGGGCACGCTGCGCGAGATCGTCAGCGCGTCGTGGCCGAAGAGCAGGCCGAGCATGCGGGACACCCCGATCGAGATGCCCACGCCCGGGAAGCGCTCGTTGCCGGCGGACGCCAGGTTCTCGTACCGGCCGCCGGAGCAGATGGAGCCGAAGCGCTCGTACCCCTCCAGCTGCGTCTCGTAGACGGTGCCGGTGTAGTAGTCCAGGCCACGGGCGATCTTCAGCTCGGCGCGGATCAGGCCGGGCGCGTGCTCCGCGGCCGCCTCCACCACGCGCAGGAGCTCCTCGAGGCCCTCGTCGAGCAACGGGTCGTCCACGCCGAGCGCGCGGACCGCGTCCACGAAGGACCCGTCGGTCGCCGAGATCTCCGCCAGCCGCAGGCACGCCGCGGCCTGCGCGTCGGTCGCGCCGGCCGTCTCCACCAGCAGGGCGGCCACCTTCTCCGGGCCGATCTTGTCGAGCTTGTCGACCGTACGCAGGACCTGCTCCGGATCGCTCAGCCCGAGCCCGCGGTAGAAGCCCTCGCAGACCTTGCGGTTGTTGACCAGGATCGTGGCCCGCGGGATCGGCAGCGACCGGAACGCGTCGCCGATGACCAGGGGCATCTCGGTGTCGTAGTGGAACGGCAGCGTGTCGCGGTCCACCACGTCGATGTCGGCCTGCAGGAACTCGCGGTAGCGGCCCTCCTGCGGGCGCTCGCCGCGCCACACCTTCTGGATCTGGTAGCGCCGGAACGGGAACTGCAGCTTGCCGGAATTCTCCAGCACGAACCGCGCGAACGGCACGGTCAGGTCGAAGTGCAGGCCGAGCTGGTCGTCGCCGCCGCCGGCGGCCGGGTCCTCCTGCAGGCGGCGCAGCAGGTAGACCTCCTTGGACGTCTCGCCCTTGCTGAGCAGGGTCTCCAAGGGCTCCACGGCCCGGGTCTCGAGCGGGGCGAAGCCGTACAGCTCGAAGGTGGACCGGATTTTGTCCAGGACGTACTGCTCGATCATCCGCTGCCGCGGCAGCCACTCGGGGAAGCCGGAAATGGGCACTGTCTCTCGTCTCTTCCTACAGTCCGCGGCCGGGCGCGGCAGTCAGCCCCCGCAGGTACGGGTTCGTCGCGCGCTCACGGCCGATCGTCGTCTCGGGCCCGTGGCCGGGCAGCACGACCGTGTCGTCGGCCAGTGGCAGGACCTTGTCCCGCAGGCTGGCCGTCATCGCGTCGGTGCTGCCGCCCGGCAGGTCGGTGCGTCCGATGGAGCCGGCGAACAGCACGTCACCGGAGAGGCAGACCTGCTCGGCCTCCCACGGCGTGCCGGCGGCCGGCAGCCGGAACAGCACCGACCCGCCGGTATGGCCGGGCGCGTGGTCGACGGTGATCTCGAGGCCGGCGAGGCTCAGGGTGGCGCCGTCGGTCAGCTCCGCGACGTCCTCGGGCTCCGCGTACGAGAACCGGCCGCCGAGCAGCTCGTTGAGGTCCATGCTCAGGCCCTTGGCCGGATCGGCGAGCATCTCGCGGTCCGCCGGGTGCACGTACGCGGTGATGCCCTTCGCGCCGCAGACCGGCGTGACGGAGAACGTGTGGTCCAGGTGCCCGTGGGTCAGCAGCACCGCGGCCGGGTGCAGCCGGTGCTGGGCGAGCACCTCGTCCAGGCGGTCGAGCACGCCGATGCCGGGATCCACCACCAGGCACTGCTCACCGGGCCCCGCGGCCACCACGTAGCAGTTGGTGCCGAAGGCCTCGGCCGGAAAGCCGGTGACGAGCACTCCGCACCCCTCTCGAGCTGTCACGTTCCCCGTCAGAGCCTAGCGGGACGCACCGTACACACCGTCACGGAACCTCGCACACCACATTCTCAGGCGTTACCCGTACACTCTTGCGGGCGTGTGGCGTGGCGCACGTGCGCCGAGCGTGAGAAGGGAATTCCCAGGTGGTCTCCAGCAAGGACCGGCAGCGGAAACTGGCTCGGGAGAAGCTCGATCGCCAGCTGGCGCGCCGGGCCGCCAGGCAGCGCCGGCGGCGGCAGATCCAGGCCGGGCTCGGCGCCGCGGCCGCCCTCATCCTCATCGTGGCCGGCATCGCCTGGCTCGGGGGCGCGTTCGACAGCGACGACACCGCGACGGACGCGGCGGACTCCGACGTCTGCGCGTGGACGCCGCAGAACGCCGAGACCAACAAGAACCTCAAGGACGTCGGCGAGCCGCCCACGAAGGGCATCCCGACGGCGGGCAGCCGGCCGATGACGATCACCACCGACAAGGGCGCGCCGATCGTGGTGAGCCTGGACCTGGAGAACGCCCCGTGCAGCGCCGCCGACCTGGCGTACCTGGCGGGCAAGCAGTTCTACGACAACACCACCTGCCACGAGATCACCACCGAGGGCGCGGTCCGCTGCGGTGACCCGAGCGGCACCGGGCAGGGCGGCCCCACGTACAGCGTCTACAACGAGAACGTGCCGCTGGCGCCGACCCCGGAGCCCAGCGCCTCGGCGGCGCCCTCGAAGACCCCGGCCGCCCCGCTGTACCCGAAGGGCACCGTCGCCCTGATCGGCGACCCGCCGGGCAGCAACGGCAGCCAGTTCCTGATCTTCTTCAAGGACTTCACCCCCAAGGGCGAACCGCAGTACCCGATCGTCGGCCGGGTCACCAGCGGCATGGAGACGGTGGCCGCGATCGCCAAGGTCCCGACCGTGGCGAACACCGCCGGCGACAAGGTCAAGCCGAAAGACAAGATCACGGTTCAGAGCGTGACCGTCGGCGAGCCCAGCGCCACGGGCGCGGAGACGACCCCGTCGGCACCCGCCCCGTCCGCATCCAGCCAGTCCTGAGTTTTTCGGAGCACACTCCCACCGACCGCAGCCAACGCACGCAGGCATACAGGAGGAACACCGTGTCGTCGATCAAGGACAGGCAGCGCGCGGCGGCGCGGGCCCGCCTCGAGAAGGAGATGGCGGAGCGTGCCGCCGCCGCGAAGAAGCGGCGCCAGCGGCAGGCCATCATCGGCTCCGCCATCGCGGTCATCGTGATCGCCGGTGCCGCAGTCTGGATCGTCAGCGCGCTCGGCAACGACGACGACAAGTCCCCCCGCGCCTCCGCGCCGCCGCCCGGCACCGTGGCCTGCCAGTGGATCCCGGAGGACGGCAGCAGCGGCGCCCAGATCAAGGACACCGGCGGCACGCCCCCGGCCAACGCGCCCAACACCGGCAAGAGCACGCTCACCATGGACACCAACCTCGGCCCGATCACGGCCACGGTCGACCTGTCCAAGGCCCCCTGCACCGGCGCGGCGTTCACGTACCTGGCGAGCAAGAAGTTCTGGGACGGCAGCAAGTGCCACCGGCTCACCACCGCCGGCATCAAGGTTTTGCAGTGCGGCGACCCCAACGCCAAGGGCAAGGGCTACCGCCAGACCGACGGCCAGGGCGGCCCGAACTTCAAGTACCCGGAGGAGAACCTGCCGACCAACGCCAAGCCGACGTACCCCAAGGGCACGATCGCCATGGCCAAGACGCAGGCCCCCAGCACGACGGGCAGCCAGTTCTTCATCGTGTACGCCGACACCGACCTGCCCGCCGACTACACCGTCCTCGGCACCATCACCAAGGGCCTGGACATCGTGGAGAACGTGGCGAAGAAGGGCAGCGACGACGCCAACGGCAAGGGCGACGGCCACCCGAAGCAGGAAGTGGACATCAAGACGCTCACGATGACCGCGGCCTGACACCCGGACAGCAGAAAGGGCGGGCCCCCTCGGGGGTCCGCCCTTTTCCGTGCCGCTATGCGCCGGACGTCACCCGGTAGGCGTCGAAGACACCGTCCACCTTGCGTACGGCGGCCACCAGGTGACCCAGGTGCTTCGGGTCGGCCATCTCGAACGTGAAGCGGCTGACCGCCACCCGGTCGCGGGTCGTGGTGACCGTCGCGGACAGGATGTTCACCCGCTCCTCCGACAGCACCCGCGTCACGTCGGCGAGCAGCTTGTGCCGGTCCAGCGCCTCCACCTGGATGGCGACCAGGAACGTCGAGGCGGACGTCGGCTTCCAGCTGACCTCCACCACCCGCTCCTGCTGCGCGCGCAGGTCCTCGGCGTTGGCGCAGTCCTCGCGGTGCACGCTGACCCCGCCCGAGCGGGTGACGAAGCCGAACACGGCGTCGCCGGGCACCGGGGTGCAGCAGCGGGCCAGCTTCACCCACACGTCGCTGACGTCCTTGACGACCACGCCCGGGTCGTTGGCGGTGCTGCGGTTGCGCGGCGGCCGGGTCGCGACGGCGGTCTCGGCGATGTCCTCGACCGCGCCCTCCTCGCCGCCGAAGCCGGCGACGAGCTTGCCGACCACCGACTGCGCGGAGACGGTGCTCTCGCCGACCGCCGCGTACAGCGACGACACGTCGGCCAGGTGCAGGTCGCGGGCGATCGTGGTGAGGTTCTCGCTGGTCAGCATGCGCTGCAGGGGCAGGCCCTGCTTGCGCATCGCCTTGACGATCGCCTCCTTGCCGATCTCGATCGCTTCCTCGCGGCGCTCCTTGTTGAAGTACTGCCGGATCTTCGTACGCGCCCGCGGGCTCTTGACGAAGCCCAGCCAGTCCTGCGTCGGACCGGCCGTCGCCGACTTCGAGGTGAAGATCTCGATGACGTCGCCGTTGGACAGCGTCGACTCGAGCGGCACCAGCTTGCCGTTGACCCGTGCGCCGATCGTCTTGTGGCCGACCTCGGTGTGCACCGCGTACGCGAAGTCCACCGGCGTGGAACCCGTCGGCAGGGGGATGACGTCGCCCTTCGGCGTGAAGACGTACACCTCCTGGCTGGACAGGTCGAAGCGCAACGCGTCCAGGAACTCGCTGGGGTCGCTCGCCTCCCGCTGCCAGTCCAGCAGCTGGCGCAGCCACGTCATCTCGTCGATGTGCGCCGGCGGCCCGACGATCGTGGCGCCCTTCTGCTCCTTGTACTTCCAGTGCGCGGCGATGCCGAACTCCGCCGTACGATGCATCGCGAAGGTCCGGATCTGCATCTCGACCGGCTTGCCGGTCGGCCCGATGACCGTCGTGTGCAACGACTGGTACATGTTGAACTTCGGCATCGCGATGTAGTCCTTGAACCGGCCCGGCACCGGCTGCCAGTTCGCGTGGATGACGCCCAGCGCGGCATAGCAGTCGCGGACCGTGTCGACCAGGATGCGCACGCCGACCAGGTCGTAGATGTCGTTGAAGTCGCGGCCCCGCACGATCATCTTCTGGTAGATCGAGTACAGGTGCTTCGGCCGGCCGGTGGTCTCCGCCTTGATCTTCGCCGACTTGAGGTCGAGGCTCACCCGGTTGGTGACCTGCCGCAGCAGCGCCTCCCGCTGCGGCTGGTGCTCGCCGATCAGGCGGTTGATCTCCTCGAACCGCTTCGGGAACAGCGTGCCGAACGCGAGGTCCTCGAGCTCCCACTTGATCGTGTTCATACCGAGGCGGTGCGCCAGCGGAGCCAGGATCTCCAGCGTCTCCTTGGCTTTCTGCTCCTGCTTCGCGCGCGGCAGGAAGGTCAGCGTCCGCATGTTGTGCAGCCGGTCGGCCAGCTTGATGACCAGCACGCGCGGGTCCTTGGCCATCGCGACGACCATCTTGCGGATCGTCTCGGCCTTGGCCGCATCGCCCAGCTTGACCCGGTCCAGCTTCGTGACGCCGTCGACGAGCAGCGCGACCTCGCCACCGAAGTCGGCCCGCATCTGCTCGAGGCTGTAGTCGGTGTCCTCGATCGTGTCGTGCAGCAGCGCGGCCACCAGCGTCGTGGTGTCCATGCCCAGGTTCGCCAGGATCGTCGCCACGGCCAGCGGATGCGTGATGTACGGGTCGCCGGACTTGCGATACTGCCCGGAATGCCAGCGCGCGGCGACGTCGAAGGCACGCTGCAGCGCCCGCCCGTCGGCCTTCGGGTGGCTGGCCCGGTGCGTGGCGATCAGCGGCTCGAGCACCTCGCTCACCTGCGTGCTCTGCCAGGGAGCGTTGAACCGCGCCAGCCGGGCCCGCACGCGGCGGCCGGTGGGCGCGCTGGCGAGCCCGCCGAACGTGCTGGCCGGCTCCTCGCCGGGCGCCAGCGGCTGGGTCGCTTCCGGATCGGCGACCGGGGTCCCCGCGGCGCGAGCTCCCGCGGCCGTGCCTCCGGCGGCCGTGCCTCCGGCGGGCTTGGCTCCGGCAGGCTTGGCTCCGGTGGGCGTGCCTCCTGCCCCCGCGCCTCCGATGGGTGCGCTGCCGGTGGGCGCGGGGTGTGCGGGTGCGGCTCCGCCGGTTGCGGGTCCGGTGGCCGGGGTGCGTGGGGGTGCGGCTTCGGTGGTTGCGGGGCGCGCGGATGCAGCTCCGGCCGTTGCGGGTCCGGTGGTGGCGGCTTCGGTGGTGGCGGCTTCGGTCGCCGGGGCACGCGTGGAAGCGGCGGCCGGGACCGGGGCGGTCGCCGAACCGGCGGCGGACGTCACCTCCGGCGTCGCGGGACTCGCCGGTCTGGCGGCATTCGTCGGCTTGGTCGGGGTAGCTCCGTCAGGCTTCGCCGGCGCCGCCGAGTCACTCGGCGGCGTGGAAGCCTTGGTCGCGTCGGTCGGCTGCACCGTGCCCTCCGTCGGAGGGGCGACGTCGCTGGACACCGGCCTCCTCACGTCGCTACTGCTCACCTGGTTGGAAACGCCATCCTACCCGCCCGGACTTCCCCGGCGGCCCGGCCTGGCGGCCGGAAACAGTGCCACCATCCGGCCACAGCAGGATCAAACGGTCAACAGCGCATGCACCGTACGGGGAGCCAGCCGTTCCCGCCCGCCCAGGAACCCCAGCTCCATGAGCACGGTCAGGCCGGCGACCGTCCCACCGGCCTGCTCCACCAACTCCAGCGCCGCCCCGGCCGTACCCCCGGTCGCGAGCACGTCGTCCAGCACGAGCACCCGATGACCGGCGATGAAGGCGTCCTGGTGCACCTCGAGCGTCGCCTCGCCGTACTCGAGGGCGTACGAGGCGGAGAACACGTCCCGCGGCAGCTTCCCGGCCTTACGGATCGGCACGACGCCCTTACCGGTCGCGTACGCCACGGCGGCCGCCAGCACGAACCCGCGCGCCTCCACCCCGGCCACCACATCGAACGAGTCGGCGCCGTGGTGGGCGATGATCCGGTCGATCACCGCGTGGAACACGTCGCCGTCGGCGAACAGCGGCATCAGGTCCTTGAAGAGGATCCCCGGCTTCGGGAAGTCGGGAACATCGACGACCCGGCTCGCGACCAGCGCGGCAACCTCGGGGCCGCTGTCCCCCCGTACCTCTGCAGCAGTATCCGTCACGCGGGACAGCCTAGGGCGTCGCCCCACGACGCGCGGCTCCGCCCGCCGAGCCACCCCTGCCGCGCCACCCCGGCCGGCCCGGGACGACGCCGGCCCGGGGCCAACGCCAGGCCGCGGACGATGCCGGCCCGGGAACGACGCCAGGCCAGCGGTCCGCACCCGGCGCCGCAACCAACGCGGGACATCACGCACGCCACCGAACCCGCCCCAGCCGAGCCGGCCCGACCGAGGCCGGCCCGAGCCGGGCCGGCTGACCCAGGCCGAGCCCGGGGCCGGACCGAGCCGGGGCCGAGCCGAGCCAGGGCCGAGCCGAGCCAGGGCCGAGCCGAGCCAGGGCCGAGCCGGGCCGGGGCCGGGGCCGGGGCCCAGCCGACTCAGGCCGAGGCGGGCCCGGTCGCGCCGAGCCGAGCCAGGCCAGGCGGCGGTCGCCAAACGGGCCCCGAACGCCACGGCGGCCCGCCACCGCGAGGGTGGCGGGCCGCCGTGGGAGCGATCCGGATCAGCGGCGCTTCTGACCGCCGCTCGGCCGGTTGCCCGCGCCGCCGCCGCGGTTGCGCTTGCCCGCGGGCCGGGCGCCCGGGCGGGGCGTCGCCGACGGGGTGGAGCCGGCCAGCGCCGGGACCTCGTCCGTGCCGGACTGGGCCGCACCCGCACCCGCACCGGCGCCCGCACGGGACCGGTCGCCGCGGGCCACGTCGCCGGAGCGGGCCGACGAGCGGCGGGCCAGGACGCGGGCGTTGTGGGACTTGATGCGCGGTTCCTGGTCCTTGAGCGCGGACAGCATGGGCGCCGCGAACATGATCGAGGAGAGCACGCCGAGGCCCATGCCGACGAAGAGCACCAGGCCGAGGTCCTTCAGGGTGCCCGCGCCGAGCAGGCCGGCGCCGATGAAGAGCAGGCCGCCGACCGGCAGCAGCGCCACCAGGCCGGTGTTGATCGAGCGCATCAGGGTCTGGTTGACCGCCAGGTTGGTGGCCTCGCTGTACGTCTGCGAACTGCCCGCGGTGATGCCCCGGGTGTTCTCCTGCACCTTGTCGAACACCACGACGACGTCGTACAGGGAGAAGCCGAGGATCGTCAGGAAGCCGATCACCGTCGACGGGGTGACCTCGAAGCCGACCAGCGAGTACACGCCCGCCGTCAGCACGAGGTCGAGCAGCAGCGACGTCACCGCCGCGACCGCCATCCGCCATTCGAACCGGACGATCAGGTAGCCGAGCACCAGCACCAGGAAGATGCCGAGGCCGAGCAGCGCCTGCTGGGTGACCTGGCCACCCCACGCCGCCGACACCCGGTTGTCGTTGATCTTCTCGGACGGCACGCCCAGGTCCTTGGCGATGGCGTCCTTGACCGAGTTGGCCTCTTCCTGCGACAGCGCCGCGGTCCGCACCGAGTACGTCCGGCTGTCGCCGCTGCCGACCTGCTGTGCCGCGGTGACGTTCGCTTCCTCGCCGACGCCGGCGCTGTTCACGGCTTTGACGACGGCGTTGCGCGCGGCGGTGGTGCTGCCGACCTGCGCCGGCAGCTCGAACTGGGTGCCGCCGGAGAACTCGATGCCCAGGTGGAACTGGCGGACGGCGAAACTGCCGATCGCGAGCAGGACGAGCGCCGCGGCGACCGCGAACCACGTCTTGCGGCGGCCGACGATGTTGAGGTTGGCCTCGCCCCGGTAGAGGCGTTCACCAAGGCTCATGGCCATCTCAGGCCTCCTTCTCGGTCGGGGTGCGCTGCAGGACACGGCCCAGACCGCTGACCCGCGGCGACAGGAACGCCTTCGTGCTCGCGAACAACGTCATGATCGGGTGGCGGAACAGGAACACCACCACGAGGTCCAGGACCGTGGAGAGGCCCAGCGCGAACGCGAAGCCTCGCACCGCGCCGATCGACACGACGTAGAGCACTACGGCCGCCATGATGGTGATGGTGTTGGCCGAGATGATCGTACGCCGCGCCCGGGCCCACGCCCGGGGTACGGCGCTACGCGCGCTGCGACCCTCGTGGATCTCGTCCTTGAGGCGCTCGAAGTAGATGACGAACGAGTCCGCCGCGACACCGAGCGACACGATGAAACCGGCGATACCGGCGAGCGTCAGCGTGAACCCGGTCGTACGGCCGAGCACCACCAGCGCGCCGAAGGTCAGCAGACCCGACAGCACGAGGCTCAGGAAGATGACCGAGCCCAGCAGCCGGTAGTAGAAGAACGCGTAGATCGCGACCAGGCCCATGCCGATCGCGGCGGCGATCAAGCCCGCCTTCAGCTGCGCGAGGCCCAGCGTCGCCGTCACCGTCTGCGTGGTGCCCGCCTCGAACGTGACCGGCAGCGCGCCGTACTTGATCTGGTCGGCGAGCTGCTTGGCCGAGGCCGAGCTGAACTGCCCGGTGATCTGCGACTGGCCGCTGAGCACGCCCTGGATCTCCGGCGCCGAGATGACTTCCTTGTCGAGCACGACGGCGACCAGGCAGTGCGTGGCACCGGTGGACAGCGCCTGCGCGGCGGTGAGGCAGGTGTCGTTCGCGGCCGGCTGGAAGGCCTCGCGGGTCAGCGCCGTCCACTTGGACTGGCCGGGGCCGGTGAAGTCCAGCGAGACGACCCATTGGCCGCTCTGCTGGTCGAGCTGCGGCGACGCGGTGTCGATGTCCGTACCGACGACCTTGGCGACGTCGAGCAGCATCTTCGCGCCACTCTGGCAGGCCACCACCTTCGACTTGACCTCGTCGATGGCGCCGGCCGGGCGCTTGTTGAGCTGGTCGCAGCTGATCGTCGGGACGTTGAACTGCATCTCCGGCGTCAGCGCGTTGACCTCGGCGCCGGTCAGCGTGCTGAAAGCCTTGAACTTCTGGCCCGCGGTCGGGTCGGACGAGAGGTCGACCGGGTCGCTCAGCTTCTCCGCGGCCGCCCAGGCCTCCGCGCCGACCTTCTTCTCGATCGCGGCCCGCTGCTCCTGAACGCTGGCGCTGACCGGCAGCGGTGCGGCGGGAGTTGCCGACGGGGTGGCCGCCGGGGCCGACGGGGTGGCGCTCGGCGACGGCGCCCGCTCGCCGCCACCCTGGCCGCCGGACGAGGCGGACGGCGCGGCGCTGCCGGTCACGGCCGGGGCCTTGGCTCCGGCGGAGGTGCTCGGCTTGGGAGCGGCGCTCCCGCTCGGCGCGGCGCTCGGCGCGGCCGACGGCGGGTTCACGGCGACCGCGGCGTTGTCACCGGTCGCCTTGAGCACCTTGCGGAACCGCATCTGCGCGGCCTGCCCGACGTTCTTCAGCTGGTCGTTCTCCTCGCCGGCGACGGAGACCACGATGTTGCGGTTGCCCTCGACGACGACCTCGGCCTCGGCGACGCCCAGGGCGTTGACCCGCTGATCGATGATCTTGCGGGACTCCTCCATGCTCTCCGGGCTCGGCGCCTTGCCGCCGGCCAGGGACGCGACGTACGTCGCCTGGGTGCCGCCGACCAGGTCGAGGCCGAGCTTCGGGTGCAGCCGCTCCTGATAGCCCAGGCCCTTGGTGCCTGGACCCCAGAACACCAGCACGTAAAGGATCACGAAGAGGAAACCGAGCACGGCGAGTTGCCGCCCGGGATGCGGTTGTCCCTGTGGTGGTCGTGCCACGACTGTCGATCTCCTCGTGCTGAGAGCCGCCACGGGAGCGCGCGGCCGCGGGTGGGGATGTGGGTGGAGCATGATTATTCACAACAAACGGGCCGCTCGGGTGCCCCGACCCGTGGCCCGTGCGCGATCCGCGCCGGTGTGGCCGCCCGGCCGGCGGCCACACGACGCGGAATCAGTCGTTGTTCTTGCGCGTCTCGACGACGGGGCTCTGGATCGGTTCCTCGGCAACCGGGGCCTCGATCGGCTCCTCCGCGACGGGCTCCTGCTTGAGCACGCGGGCGATCGCCGGGCGGGCGTACCGGGCGGTGACACCCGGGGAGATCTCCACCGTGACGACGTCGTCGTCGATCGCGACCACGGTGGCGTGCAGGCCGCCGATCGTCACGATCTCGTCGCCGGGACCGAGCGCCGACTGCATCGCCTGCGCCTCGCGGCGCCGCTTCTGCTGCGGGCGGATCATCATGACGTACATGACGCCGAAGAGCAGGACGATCAGGAGGAGCGGCATGAAGCTGCTCCCGCCCTGCGCTTGAGCTGCTGAGAACACGAGGAAACCTTCCGTGGGGCCACCATCGCGGCCCAGGGCACGCGGTGTGGCGACATATACATCCCGGTGGACGGCGGCGAGTCTAATCCCTGTACCTGGGAAGTCACCGCGCGGCACACGTCACGTTCACATTACGGAGAGGAATCCGCATCCCGGGCGAACAGGTCCGGCTGGTGCGGCATCCCCGCCCGCCCCTCCGGCGGCGTCCTGCCCAGGTGCCGCCATCCGGCGTCGGTCGCCACCCGCCCCCGCGGCGTCCGGGCCAGCAGCCCGGCGCGCACCAGGAACGGCTCGCACATCTCCTCGACGGTGTCGGACTGCTCCCCCACCGCCACGGCCAGCGTGGACAGGCCCACCGGGCCGCCCCGGAACGACTCGATCAACGCCCGCAGCACCGCCCGGTCCAGCCGGTCGAGCCCGAGCTGGTCGACGTCGTACACGGCCAGGGCCGCCTTCGCCGTCTCCTCGTCCACGATGCCATTGCCCCGGACCTCGGCGTAGTCGCGTACGCGCCGCAGCAGCCGGTTGGCGATCCGCGGTGTTCCCCGCGACCGCCCGGCGATCTCCGCGGCCCCCTCGGGCGTGATCGGCACTCCCAGGATGCGCGCCGAGCGGTGCAGCAGCGCGTCCAGATCGGCCGGCGAGTAGAAGTCCAGATGGGCGACGAACCCGAACCGGTCGCGCATCGGCCCGGACAGCAGCCCGGCCCGCGTCGTGGCCCCGACCAGCGTGAACGGCTCGACGTCGAGCGGGATCGCGGTGGCGCCGGGGCCCTTGCCCACGATCACGTCCACCCGGAAGTCCTCCATGGCGCTGTAGAGCAGCTCCTCGGCGGGCTTCGCGATGCGGTGGATCTCGTCGATGAACAGCACGTCGCCGGGGCCCAGGCTGGTGAGGATCGCGGCGAGGTCACCGGACCGCTCGATCACCGGCCCGCTGGTGGTCCGGATCCCCGTACCCAGCTCCGCCGACACGATGTTCGCCAGCGTGGTCTTGCCCAAGCCGGGCGGGCCTGAGAGCAGGATGTGGTCCGGCGGGGTCCCGCGGCCCATCGCTCCCTTGAGGAGCAACTCGAGCTGATCCCGCACGCGGTGCTGGGCGATGAAGTCGGCGAGGCGGCGCGGGCGGACGCTGGCTTCCGCGTCCAGGTCCTCGTCCTCGGCGTACGGCGACACCAGGTCGTCGGTCATCGGGTGCGGCCCAGGAGGCGGATCGCCTGGCGGAGCAGGACCGGGACCGGGGGTGTCTCACCGTCGACGGACTCGGCGACGGCCGCCACCGCCTGGTCGGCCTGTTGCGCGGACCAGCCGAGGGCGAGGATGCCCTGGCGGACCTGGTCCTGCCAGCCGCCGCTGAGCGCGCCCGCCACGCCGTCGGCGCCGGTGGAGACGGCGCCGATGCGGTCGCGGAGCTCGAGGACGAGGCGTTCGGCGCCCTTCTTGCCGATGCCGGGCACGCGGGTCAGCGCGGCGATGTCGCCGGCGGAGATGGCGCGGCGCACCGCTTCGGGCTGGTGGACGGCGAGCACCGCCTGGGCGAGGCGGGGGCCGACGCCGCTGGCGGTCTGGAGCAGTTCGAAGAGGTGCTTCTCGTCGTCGTCGGCGAAGCCGTACAGGGTGAGCGAGTCCTCGCGGACCACGAGGCTGGTGGCGAGCCGCGCCTCGGCCCCGGTGCGCAGGCCGGAGAGGGTGCCGGGGGCGCACTGCACGGCGAGGCCGACGCCGCCGACCTCGATGACGGCGCTGTCGGCGGCGATCGCGGCGACCGTGCCGCGCACGCTGGCGATCATCGAGGACCTCCTGGGGTACGGCGGACAGCGGGGCGCGGCGCGGCCCGGCGGCCGGCGGTGGCGGCCCGGACGGCGGCGGCCTGCAGACGGGCGCGGGTGCCGCCGCGCCAGATGTGGCAGATCGCGATGGCGAGGGCGTCGGCGGCGTCGGCGGGCCGCGGTGGCCCGTCGAGGTTGAGCAGGCGGGTGACCATGCTGGTGACCTGGGCCTTGCCGGCGGTGCCGGAGCCGGTGACGGCGGCTTTGACCTCGCTGGGCGTGTAGGTCTCGACGGGCAGTCCGGCGCGGGCTCCGGCGAGGATGCCGATGCCGCTGGCCTGGGCGACGCCGGTGACGGTCTGGGTGTTGTGCTGGCTGAAGACGCGCTCGACGGCGACGCTGTCGGGGCGGTGCTCCGCGACGAGCTCGGTGAGGGACGTGTCGAGGTGCAGCAGCCGCATGGGCAGCTCGTCGTCGGGTTCGGTGTAGACGACGTAGTAGCCGATGAGCTTGCAGGGCCGGCCAGGCACGCCCTCCACGACGCCGACTCCGCAGCGGGTGAGTCCCGGGTCGATGCCGAGCACGCGCACCACGGACCTCCCCTGTCTCACGTACGTGTGTTCGACACCCTAGTACGCCGCGACCTGCCCGCTTCGAGCGACACACGACGGGTACGCAGATCGGCAGGGTTGTGTTGTGACGGCCGCCACTCGACGATGGGGTGGGAGGACTGCTGTGGCTCATCTGTTCCCGCCGATGCACGACGAGCCGCCACCGGAGTTCATCGCGTTCGTGGCGGATCGGCTCGCCGGTCTGCGCGAGGAGGCGGCGCGCCTGTCCGGCGGTGACCGGTATTCGGACGCGCTGGCGATCGACGTGCTCACGGACCTGGCGGTGCATTGGCGCCGGCTGCGCTGGGAGGGCTGGCTGCGCGGGCACGACGTGACGGGCCCGTATCTGGCGCACCGGATGGAGGAGCGGACCAAGCAGTGGCGCGAGGAGCAGATCTATCCGGTCGAGGTGACGGTCGGCCCGTCCGCGGAGGCGCTGGACTGGTATCGGCCGTCGCCCGCGGCTGCCGCAGAGACCGAGGAGGCCCCGTCGCGCGCGGTGGCGGTGACGGTCGCGCAGCGTCTGGCGGATCTGCTGCCGACGACGGTACGCGACGAGGTCGGCGTGGTCGCCGAGGCGGAGATCGCGTGGGTGCACGCCTACCGGCGGTACGTGTGGTGGCGGTACACGCGGGCGGGCATCGGGGTCGTGCTGCTCTTCGGTTACCTGGTCCATTTCATGTCGGCGGCCTCGAGCGCGGCGTGAACGACGAAGGCCGCCCGGACAGGATCCGGGCGGCCGCGACAAGCTTCGGTCAGGCGTCGAGCGCCGCCATGATCTCGTCGCTGACGTCGAAGTTGGCGTAGATGTTCTGCACGTCGTCGCAGTCCTCGAGCACGTCGATCAGCTTGAAGACCTTGCGCGCGGCCTCCTCGTCGACCGGGACGGTCATCGTGGGGACCAGCGAGGACTCGGCGGAGTCGTACTCGATGCCGGCGTCCTGCAGCGACTTGCGGACGGCCACCAGGTCGCCGGGCTCGCTGACCACCTCGAACGAGTCGCCGAGGTCGTTGATCTCCTCGGCGCCGGCGTCGAGCACGGCGAGCATGAGGTCGTCCTCGGACAGCCCGCCCTTGGGGACGATGATCACGCCCTTGCGGTTGAACAGGTACGACACCGAGCCGGCGTCGGCGAACGTGCCGCCGTTGCGGGTCAGCGCCGTGCGCACCTCGGTCGCCGCGCGGTTGCGGTTGTCGGTCAGGCACTCGATGAGCATCGCGACGCCGCTGGGGCCGTACCCCTCGTACATGATGGTCTGCCAGTCGGCGCCGCCGGCCTCCAGGCCGGAGCCGCGCTTGACCGCGCGGTCGATGTTGTCGTTGGGCACCGAGCTCTTCTTGGCCTTCTGGATGGCGTCGTAGAGCGTGGGGTTACCGGCCGGGTCGCCACCGCCGACGCGGGCCGCCACCTCGACGTTCTTGATCAGCTTGGCGAACATCTTGCCGCGCTTGGCGTCGATGACGGCCTTCTTGTGCTTGGTGGTCGCCCACTTTGAGTGGCCGGACATACGTAACCTCCGTGTGTGCCTACCGTGCGTCTGCGGCCTGGCGGACCATCTCGACGAAGTACCGGTGAACGCGGAGGTCCCCGGTCAGCTCCGGGTGGAAAGCCGTGGCGAGCAGGTTCCCCTGCCGGACGGCGACAATCCTACCGGCGGCGGGTCCGTCGCTGACGCGGCCCAGCACCCGGACGTCGCCGCCGACCTGTTCGACCCAGGGCGCACGGATGAAGACGGCGTGGAAGTCACCGCCGGGCACGTCGTCGATGCGCACGGCCGCCTCGAACGAGTCGACCTGCCGGCCGAAGGCGTTGCGCCGCACGGTCATCTCGATGCCGGCGAAGGTCTCCTGGTCGGGGCGGCCGTCCAGGACGGTCGTGGCCAGCATGATCATGCCGGCGCAGGAGCCGTAGACGGGCATGCCGCCGGCGATGCGCTTGCGCACGGGCTCGAGCAGCCCGAACGTGTCGGCGAGCTTGCTCATGGTGGTGGACTCGCCGCCGGGGATCACCAGCGCGTCGACGCCGTCGAGCTCCTCGGGGCGGCGTACCGGCCGGGCGAGGGCGTCGCTCTCGGCGAGCGCGCTGAGGTGTTCGCGGACGTCGCCCTGCAGGGCGAGCACTCCGATGGTCATCGTGCCTCCGGGCATGGTGCCGCGCCGGTCACCGGGACCGGCGCGGCAACGGGTCGCTCTACCAGCCGCGCTCGGCGAGGCGGTGGGGCTGCGGGACGTCCTCGACGTTGATGCCGACCATCGCCTCGCCGAGGCCGCGGGAGACCTTGGCGATCACGTCGGGGTCGTCGTGGAAGGTGGTGGCCTTGACGATGGCGGCGGCGCGCTGGGCCGGGTTGCCGGACTTGAAGATGCCGGAACCCACGAAGACGCCCTCGGCGCCCAGCTGCATCATCATGGCCGCGTCGGCGGGGGTGGCGATGCCGCCCGCGGTGAACATGACGACCGGCAGCTTGCCGAGCGTGGCGACCTCCTTGACCAGCTCGTACGGCGCCTGCAGCTCCTTGGCGGCGACGAAGAGCTCGTCCTCGGGCAGCGAGGTGAGCCGGCGGATCTCGGCGCGGATCGTGCGCATGTGGGTGGTGGCGTTGGAGACGTCGCCGGTGCCGGCCTCGCCCTTGGAGCGGATCATCGCCGCGCCCTCGGTGATGCGGCGCAGCGCCTCGCCGAGGTTGGTGGCGCCGCAGACGAAGGGCGCCGTGAAGGCCCACTTGTCGATGTGGTTGGCGTAGTCGGCCGGGGTCAGCACCTCGGACTCGTCGATGTAGTCGACGCCGAGCGACTGCAGCACCTGGGCCTCGACGAAGTGGCCGATCCGGGCCTTGGCCATGACGGGGATGGAGACGGCGTTGATGATGCCGTCGATCATGTCGGGGTCGCTCATCCGGGACACCCCGCCCTGGGCGCGGATGTCGGCGGGCACCCGCTCGAGGGCCATGACGGCGACGGCGCCGGCGTCCTCGGCGATCTTGGCCTGCTCCGCGGTGACCACGTCCATGATCACACCGCCCTTGAGCATCTCGGCCATGCCGCGCTTCACGCGGGCGGTACCGGTGGTGGGCTGGCTGTCGGTCGCGCTCTCGGACACGATGGGTCGGCTCCTCACAGAGATCGGGTTCGCGAGGAATTTTATGCGCCGCGGCAGGCCACTCCGATGGCCAATCGACCCCCAAGTGGCCTTCAGTCCTTCTGTGGGTGGCGGGTGGGGTGGTCGGACGGGGCCTGCTCGGGGTCGCTCAGACTGCCGGGATGCGGGCCGCGGCGGTCTCCACCGGGCCGGCCGGGCGCGGCGCCACGGGCAGGAGATCGGGCAGCGTCGGGTCCACGATGTCGAAGTAGCGGGGGCGTTCGTACTGCCGGGCGAGGCCCATCAGGCGCACGACCGGGCGGCGGCGGGCGGTGAGCGCGTCGCGGACGTGGTCGGTGTGCACCTGGCGCGCGAGGGCCACCCGGCGGCTGGTGACCACCAGCGCGGTGGCGGCCGGGTCGGACGCGGCGAGCGAGGCGTCCTGCAGCTGGCGGGTCAGGTCGTTCTCCGCCGCCTCGCGCTCGTCGGGAGCGGCGTCCAGGGCGAGGCGGGCGGCCGCGTACAGCTCGACGAAGTCGGTGCGTTCGGCGACCACGGCCGCCGCTGCGGCGCGCCGCAGCAGGTGCGCGTCGAGCGCCCGGGACGCCGACTGGGCGCGGACGTGGACCCGCTCGACGCGGTGCGCGGTCCAGGCCAGGTACGCCGCGAGCACAGAGACCACCGCGAGCGTCGCCACAAGCCACCACATGCCGGGCATCGTAGTGCCTGATCGTGTCGGAGAGTCACGTCCCGGGGCGTGGTTCGGCCCACTCGTCGTCGAAGACCCGTCCGTCGGTGGCCTCGATCGCGGTCGTGTAGACCTCGAGGACCCGTTTCGCGACCACGGGCCAGTCGAAGGACTTGACTACAGTGAGTGAGCATTGCGCCAGCTCGGAGCGACGATGGGGATCGTCGAGGAGCTCGCCGAGCAGGCCGGTGAGCGCGGCGGCGTCACCGGTCGGGAACAGCGCCCCGGCCCGGCCGCCGTCGAGCACGCGGCGGAAGGCGTCGAGGTCGCTGGCCGCGATCGCCGCGCCGGCCGCCATCGCCTCGGTCAGGATCATGCCGAACGACTCGCCGCCGGTGTTCGGTGCCACGTACACGTCGACGCTGCGCAGCATCCGGGCCTTGTCGGCCTCGCTGACCAGGCCCAGGAACTCCACGCGGGGCCGCAGGCCGGCGGGGATGCCGTCGTACAGCTCGTCGCGGTCGCCCGGGCCGGCCACCAGCAGGCGCAGGCCGGGGCGGTCGCGGGCCAGCGTGACGAAGGCCGTCCGCAGCAGCTCGAAGCCCTTGCGCGGCTCGGTGAAGCGGCCGAGGAAGCCCAGCGCGCCGCCCTCGCCCGGCCAGCCCGGCAACGGCTGCGCCGTGGCGAACTTGGCCACCGCCACGCCGTTCGGGATCTCCACGGCGCCGCCGCCGAGGTGCTCCACCTGGACCTTGCGGGCCAGCTCGCTGACCGCGATCCGCGCGGTGATCTTCTCGACGACAAGCTGCAGCAGCCCCTGTGCGGCGGAGAGCGCCCGGGACCGGATCATCGCGGTGTGGAACGTGGCCACCACCGGCCCCCGCGCCGACAGCACCGCCAGCATGGACAGGCTCAGCGTCATCGGCTCGTGCACGTGCAGCACGTCGAAGCGGCCGCGGGCCAGCCAGCGCCGGACCCGCGCGGTGGAGACCGGGCCGAACGCGATGCGGGCCACCGAGCCGTTGTACGGCAGCGGCAGCGCCCGCCCCGCGGACACCACGTACGGCGGCAGCGCGGCGTCCTCGTCGGCCGGGGCCAGCACGCTCACCTCGTGGCCGAGCCCGATCAGCGCCTCGGCCAGGTCGACGATGTGGTTCTGGACGCCGCCGGGCACGTCGAAGGAGTACGGCGAGACGATCCCGATCCGCACGCTGGACCGCCCCCTCAGACCCGGGCGGCCGAGGTGAGCCACATCTTCTGCAGCATGTGCCAGTCCTGCGGGTGCCGGGCGATGCCCTCGGCGAAGGCGTCCGCGAGCAGCTGGGTGGTCTGTCTGACGCGTACGTCGAGCGCGCCCTCCGCGGCCGGCTCGACGCGGCGGATGGTGCCCACCGTCTGCTTCTCGGTGAACCACAGGTCGACGGCGTAGAGCGGGGCGCCGGTGCGCAGCGCGAGCAGGGCCGGCCCGGGCGGCATCCGGGTGCGGCCACCGAAGAACTCGACCTCGACACCGCGCGCCGACAGGTCGCGGTCGGCGAGCAGGGCCACCGCCCAGCCGTCGGCCACCCGCTCCGCGAGCACGTCGAGCGGCGCACGCTGGCCCCCGGTCAGCGGCACGACCTCCATGCCGAGCTTCTCCCGGTACGCCACGAAGCGCTCGAACAGCCCTTCGGGCTTGAGCCGCTCGGCGACGGTGATCAGCCGGTGCCCCTTCGAGACGAGCCAGGCGGCGGCCGCGTCCCAGTTGCCGGTGTGCGGCAGGGCCAGGACCGCGCCCTTGCCCTGGGCCATGACCTCGTCGATCTCGGCCTCGTCGAGCAGGTTGAAGTCGCGCAGGAAGTCCTTCTTCGACTGTGACGGGAGCCGGAAGGCCTCCATCCAGTAGCGCGCGTACGAGCGCAGCCCCGCCCGGACCAGCTCGTCCAGCTCGGCGTCGGGCAGCTCGGGGCCGACCACCTGGCGCAGGTTGCGGCGCAGCCGCTGGGTGCCGGGCCCGTTGCCGCGCGCGGCCCGGTCGGCGCCGGCGTTGAAGAGCGCCCGCGCCGCCGGCAGCGGGAGCGTGCGGGCGAGCCGCCATCCCGCGGCGTAGCCCAGCTCGGTGAGCCGGTCCTTCACGGGAGATCACCCGCGGGCTGCACGGGCGCGGGCGGCGCGGCGTCGGGCCGGTCGGAACGCGACGCGTGGATCAGCCGCTGGAAGACCGTGACGACGGAGAGGACGGCGAGCACCCAGAGCGCCGCGGGCAGGCCCCAGTCCAGCCCCGCGGCGCCGAGCAGGCCGCCGACGCCCACGATCAGCAGGCGTTCGAGGCGCTCGGCGAGGCCCACGTCGGCGTTGAGCCCGAGGCTCTGGGCGCGGGCCTTCACGTACGAGACGACCTGCCCGCCGACCAGGCAGATGAGCGCCGCCCACACCCCGTTGTACGGGTTGTGCTCGGTGGCGAGGTAGTAGACGACCGCACCGAAGACCGCGCCGTCGGCGATGCGGTCCATGGACGAGTCGAGCAGGGCGCCGAAGTGCCCGGTGCCGCCGCGCATGCGGGCCATCGTGCCGTCGAGGGCGTCGGTGAGCGCGAAGGCGGTCACCACAACGGTGCCCCAGAACAGCTCGCCGCGCGCGCCGAAGGAGGCGCCGAAGAGCACGCCGACGGTGCCCGCGACGGTGACCGCGTTCGGCGTGACACCGATCCGCAGCAGGAAGCGGGCGACGGGGTTGATCCCGTACGAGAAGACAGCACGGGCGGTCACGTTGACGATCTTTGCCATGGGGGTCCCACCCTATCGGCGACCGCGACGACTGGGTACGGCCCCGGTCACGCGTCGCCGAATCGTCACCCGGGACCTCGGTCCCGCGACGGCATGACTACTGGGGGTTGCGTGTCCCGCTGCGGCGGGTGTCAGATCCAATGACAGCGCGGAAACACCCGTGTGACAGCAGGCCGCCATCGCCGCACCTGACGGGCCGGCGGAGAATGGCCGCCTACCGGGCTGAAAGGGAGGTGCGTCCCGCAATGGCGCAGAAGACGCAGGACAACGCGGCAGGCCCGGTGGTGACCGAGCCCGGCAGAGTACGCAACGTGGTGCTGGTGGGCCACTCCGGCTCGGGGAAGACGACGCTCGTCGAGGCACTGCTCGCCGCGACCGGCACGATCCCCCGGACGGGCACGGTGGCCGAGGGCACCACGGTCTGTGATCACGATCCGGCTGCCGTACGGCAGCAGCGGTCCGTGGCCCTGGCGTGCGCGCCCGTCACGCACCAGGGCGTGAAGATCAACCTGCTGGACACCCCCGGGTACGCCGACTTCGTCGGTGAGCTGCGCGCCGGGCTGCGCGCCGCCGACTTCGCGCTGTTCGTGGTCTCCGCGGTGGACGGTGTCGACGAGGCGACCACCGCGCTGTGGGAGGAGTGCGCCGCCGTCGGCATGCCCCGCGCGGTCGCGATCACCCGGCTCGACCACCCCCGCGCCGACTACGAGCAGACGCTGCAGGACTGCCAGGACGCCTTCGGCGAGAACGTCATGCCGATCTACCAGCCGATGCTGGGCGACGACGGCACCTCGATCGCCGGACTCATCGGCCTGGTGACCCTCCGGGTGCTGGACTACTCCGAGGGTTACCCGCCGCGCAGCACCGAGGCCGAGCCCGAGCACCTCAACCCCATCCAGGAGGACCGCAACCAGCTCATCGAGGGGATCATCGCCGAGAGCGAGGACGAGACCCTCATGGACCGCTACCTCGGCGGCGAGCTGATCAGCACCGACACGCTCGTGCCCGACCTGGAGAAGGCGGTCGCCCGCGGCAACTTCTACCCCGTCCTCCCGGTCTGCGCCGGCACCGGCGTCGGGCTCGACGCCCTGCTCGACGGCCTGGTCAACGGCGCACCCTCGCCGCTGGAACACGACCTTCCCGTGGTCACCGGCGTGGACGGCAGCCCGCGCCCGCCGCTGACCTGCGACCCGCAGGGCCCGCTGGTCGCCGAGGTGGTCAAGACGACGATCGACCGGCACGTCGGCCGGGTCTCGCTGGTCCGGGTCTTCTCCGGCACCCTGCGCCCGGAGACCGCCGTGCACGTCTCCGGTCACGGCCTGACCGAGCGCGGCCACCCCGACCACGACGCCGACGAGCGCATCGCGCACATCTACTCCCCGCTCGGCGCGCAGCTGCGGGAGGTCTCCGCCTGCATCGCCGGCGACGTCTGCGCGATCACCAAGTCGGGCAGCGCGGAGACCGGCGACACGATCTCCGGCAAGGACCAGCCGCTGCTGATGGAGCCGTGGTCCATGCCCGAGCCGCTGCTGCCGATCGCGGTGGTCGCCAAGTCCCGCTCCGACGAGGACGCGCTCGCCAAGAACCTGGCCCGGCTCGTGGCCGGCGACCCGACGATGCGGCTGGAGCGCAACCCCGAGACGCACCAGCTGGTGCTGTGGTGCATGGGCGAGTCACACGCCGACGTCGTGCTGGACCGGCTCCGCGCGGGCGGCGTGGACCTGGACACCGAGCCGGTGAAGGTGTCGCTGCGCGAGACGTTCGGCACCGCCACCAAGGGCCACGGCCGGCACGTCAAGCAGTCCGGCGGGCACGGTCAGTACGCCGTCTGCGACATCGAGGTGGAGCCGCTGCCGCGCGGCGCCGGCTTCGAGTTCGTGGACAAGGTGGTCGGCGGCGCGGTGCCGCACAACTACATCCCGTCCGTGGAGAAGGGCGTACGCGCCCAGCTGGAACGCGGCATCGTCGCCGGTTACCCGGTGGTCGATCTGCGGGTGACGCTGGTCGACGGCAAGGCGCACAGTGTCGACTCCTCCGACGCCGCGTTCCAGACCGCCGGGGCACTGGCCCTGCGCGAGGCCGCCGAGCAGGGTCAGATCACGCTGCTGGAGCCGGTCGACGAGGTCGTCGTCCGGGTGCCGGAGACGTACGTCGGCGCGGTGATGAGCGACCTGTCCGGCCGCCGCGGCCGCCCGATGGGCACCGAGGGCGACGGCGGCCACAGCCTCGTGCGCGCCGAGGTGCCCGCGACCGAGCTGGTCCGCTACGCCGTGGAGCTGCGCGCGCTCACCTCGGGCGCGGGCACGTTCACCCGCACGTACGCCCGGCACGAGCCGATGCCGGCCCACCTGGCCGAGGCGATCCGCAAGGAGCACGCCGCGGCGAAGTGACCCCTCAGACGGCCGCCGCCATCGGGTACGAGGGCAGCTCGATGGCGTTGGCCGCCAGGTGCACCGGGCGGGTGACCTGCTCGATGATCTGCCGCTTCCACGGGTTGAACCGCAGGGTGCGCATCGCATGGTGCATCAGCGCGACCTTGACCCGCCCGCCGGGCACCATGTCGCCCGCCATCTTGCGGCCCAGCTCCTGGTTGCGGGCCACGTACGGGCGCATGACCGCCTCGTAGCGGGCGAACGCCGCCGCGGGCCCGTCCCCCTTCGCCAGCTCGCCGGCCAGCACGTACGCCCCCACCAGCGCGAGGCTCGTGCCCTGCCCCGACGAGGGAGCCGGGCAGTGCGCGGCGTCGCCGAGCAGCACGACCCGCCCGGCCGACCAGCGGGGCAGCTCCACCTGGCTGAGCGAGTCGAAGTAGAGGTCGTCGACCGCGTCGAGGTTCTCCAGGAACGACGGCACCCGCCAGCCGGCACCGGCGAAACGCTCCCGCAGCACCCGCCGGCCGTCCACGGTCCTCGGCAGCACCGGCGAGGCGAACACCAGCCCGGCCTTGGCGGGCTCCCCGGCGCCGGTGCTGTAGGCGAAGACCATGCGTCCCGGCTCGACGTGGAAGACCTCCTCGTGGTCCAGGCCGAGGTCGCCGTCGAGGTCGAAGATCGAGATGTACGCGCCCAGGTGCCGCAGCGGCACCTCGCCCATCGCCATGCGCCGGGTCGCCGAGTGCAGCCCGTCCGCCGCCACGACCAGGTCGAAGCGCCGGGTGGCGCCGCCGGCGAAGGTGACAGCGACGCCGTCGGGCCGCTCGTCGAGTGAGGCGATGGAGTCGCCGAAGACGTACTCCACGGCGCCGGCGGTGGCCGCGTGCAGGATCCGGGCGAGGTCGGTCCGCATGACCTCGAGGTCGTCGCCGCGGCGGCCCATCAGCAGGTTCGCGTCGAGGGTGGCGACGGGCCGGCTGTCGCCGCGGACGTAGGTGACGGTGCGCATGGCGGTGTCGGCGGCCCGCGCCGCCTCGAACATGCCGAGCCGCTTGAGCACCTCGACGGCCGCGCCGCGGATGTCCACCTTGTAGCCGCCGTCGCGCAGGGCCGGGGCCCGCTCGACGACCGTGGCCCGGAAACCGTGCCGGTGCAGGGCCAGGGCCAGGGCGGGACCGGCCACGCCGGCGCCCGAGATCAGAACCTCACGCTCACTCACGCGACTACTATACAAACGTCTTATACGTTTGTATAGAGCTAGGATGGCGGCCATGGGACACCGCGAGGACCTGCTCGAAGGCGCGAAGCGCTGCCTCTACGAGAAGGGCTACGCGCGCACGACGGCCCGCGACATCGTGGCCGCCTCGGGCACCAACCTCGGCTCGATCGGCTATCACTACGGCTCCACCCAGGCGCTGATGAACGCCGCCATGCTGAGCGCGATCGAGGAGTGGGGCGAGACGATCGGGGCCGCCCTGGCCACCGAGCAGCCGGGTGAGACGGGCGACCAGCTGACCCGCTACTGGAGGCGGGTGATCGGCACCCTCGGGACCCACCGGGCGCTGTGGCTCGCCAGCGTCGAGGCCATGCTGGTGAGCCAGCACTCCCCCGGGCTGCTCGAGCAGATCGCCGACGGCATGGAGCAGGGCCGCCGGGGCCTGACCGCGCTGATCACCGGCCGCCTCGAGGACGACCTCGACGCCGAGACCGTCCGCACGCTCGGCTCGGTGGCGATGGCGCTGATGTCCGGGGTGATGACCCAGTGGCTGGCCGACCCGGAGCGGGCCCCGTCGGCGGAGCAGATCGTGGCCGGCGTCCGCGCCCTCGGAGCCGTAACGGTGTAGGTACCTTCCTAAAGGTGTTAGGCTCTGGGCATGACGCGCGCAGGGCTGTCCCGTGACCGGCTGATCCGGGCCGGCGCCGACCTCGCCGACGAGATCGGCTTCGACCGGGTCACCCCGTCGGAGCTGGCGCGCCGGTTCGACGTGAAGGTCGCCAGCCTCTACTCGCACGTCCGCAACGCACAGGACCTGCGGACCGGCATCGCGTTGCTCGCCCTCGAGGAGCTGGCCGACCGGGCCGCGGAGGCGCTCGCCGGGCGGTCCGGCCGGGACGCGCTGATCGCCTTCGCGAACGTCTACCGCGACTACGCCCGCGCGCACCCCGGCCGGTACGCCGCCACCCGGCTCCGGCTCGACGCGGAGACCGCCGCGGGCAGCGCCGGGGTCCGGCACGCGCGGATGATGCGGGCGATCCTGCGCGGCTACGAGCTCACCGGGCCCGACCAGACCCACGCCGTACGCCTGCTGGGCAGCGTCTTCCACGGGTACGCCGACCTGGAGGCGGCCGGCGGTTTCGACCACAGCGCCCCGGACGCCCAGACGAGCTGGGAGCGCATTCTCGACGCCCTCGACGGGCTCCTGCGCATGAGGATGCTGCCGTGATCACCACCCCGGTCACCCCGGACCTGCTGCGCGGCGCGCTGGAGTCCGAGACCACGGAGCACGGGCTCCTGCCGCACCGGCTCCCCGCCCGGGCCCGGGCCCGGGGCGCCGACGGTCAGCTCCTGATGGCGGAGTCGCAGCCCTCCGGCGTACGCGTGGTGTTCCGCAGCAGGGCGACCACCGTCGAGCTGGACACCGTGCCGACCAAGCGGGTGTACGCCGGCATGCCGGCCCGCCCGGAGGGCGTCTACGACCTCGTGGTGGACGGCCGGCCGGCCGGCAGCGGCAGCGTGCCGGGCGGCATCACCGTGACCGTCGACATGGCCGCCGGCACGGCCGGGACCCGGCCCGGACCGGCCGGGACGGTGCGCTTCACCGGCCTGGCGGACCACGACAAGACCGTCGAGATCTGGCTGCCGCACAACGAGACCACCGAGCTCGTCGCCCTGCGCACCGACGCACCGGTCGAGCCGGCGCCCGGGACGGGCCGCCCGGTCTGGCTGCACCACGGCAGCTCGATCAGCCAGGGCTCCAACGCGGCGACCCCCAGCACCACCTGGCCGGCGATCGCCGCCTCCCGGGCCGGCGTGGAGCTGATCAACCTCGGCTTCGGCGGGAGCGCCCTGCTCGACCCCTTCACCGCCCGGGCGATGCGCGACACCCCCGCCGACCTGATCAGCGTCAAGATCGGCATCAACGTGGTCAACGCCGACCTGATGCGGCTGCGCGCGTTCGTCCCCGCGGTGCACGGGTTCCTCGACACGATCCGCGACGGGCACCCGGCCACGCCCCTCCTGGTGATCTCCCCGCTGCTGTGCCCCATCCACGAGGACACCCCCGGGCCCGGCGCCTTCGACCTCGACGCGCTGCGGGCCGGGCAGATCCGGTTCCGGGCCACGGGCGACCCGGCGGAACGTACGGCCGGCAAGCTCACCCTGCGCGTCATCCGCGACGAGCTGGCCCGCATCGTGGCGCAGCGGGCCGCCGACGATCCGCACCTGCACCACCTCGACGGCCGTGAGCTGTACGGCGAGGCCGACGCCGAGGAGCTGCCGTTGCCCGACCGCCTGCACCCCGACGCGGCCACCCACCGCCGCATCGGCGAACGGTTCGCGCGGCTCCCATTCCTCAGCTCCCGCACCGAGGTGACGATCACAGGAGCGTGTCCCGCCGACGCCCCACCGAACCGCGCGCCCTGACGTCGTGGTGGGTGCTGCTCGCGGTCGTGGCCGCGGTGACCGCGACGGTCGCGGCCGGCGTCTACGCGCTGCAGCAGCAGGTACGCACCCGCACGCTGGACAGCGCGCTGCAGGGCGTCGTGGTGATCAGCTCGCTGGTCATCGACCGCAGCCTCACGCTGCAGGACCTCACCGACGAGCTCCACCCGGCGAACCGGGCCCAGCTGGACACCGACGTCGTGCTGCTGCAGCAGAAGGGGCAGCTGCGCGGGCTGATGATCTGGTCGCTCGGCGACGGCCGGCTGGTCTACGCCGACCCCGACCACCAGTTCGCCGGCCGGCTCGGCGAGGCCCGGCGCGCCGCCGTACGCCTCGACGAGCCGAGCGCCGGCTACGCCGAGGACCAGCACACCGGGGAACACCTGCTCGAGGTCAACTACCCGTACGACGCCAACGGCGACGGCGTGGTCGACGGGCTCGCCGTGGTGCTGCTGCCCCGCCGCGACATCGACTCGTCGATCGCCCGGTCCACCCGGCTGCTCTACGGCGGCGGCCTGGTCGTGCTGCTCGTGGCACTCGGCGGGGTGCTGCAGGTCCGGCGCCGGCAGAAGGCCCAGGAACACGCCGCGGTGCACGACCCGCTCACCGGGCTGGGCAACCGGGAGAAGCTGCGCCGGCTCGCGCACCACGCGCTGCCCGCCGCGTCCGCCCAGCGCCCCGCCGCCCTGCTGGTCCTCGACCTCGACGGCTTCAAGGGCGTCAACGACACGTACGGCCACCACACCGGCGACCTCCTGCTCGCCGCGGTGGCCCGGGAGATCGAGCAGGCCTGCCGCGACTGCGGCACCGCGATCCGGCTGGGCGGCGACGAGTTCGCCGTCCTGCTCCCGCGCGCCGGGGCCGAGCAGGCCGCGGCCGTCGCGGCCACCCTGCACGAGACGGTCCGCCGGCCCGTGCTCATCGACGGCCGGCCGGTCGTGGTCGGGACCAGCATCGGCGTGGCGGTCGCACCCGCCGACGGCCGGGACCTGGGCACGCTGCTGCAGCACGCCGACGCTGCCATGTACCGCGCGAAGAAGGGCGAGGTGGTTCCGCAATGACCCGATTCCGCAGGTTCGTGGCCGCGCTCACCGGTGCCGCCCTGCTGGCCGGGGCCGCCGCGTGCGGTTCCCCGGACGCCTCCGCCGACGGCCGCATCACGCTGACCGTCGACGACTTCGGCAACTTCGGATACAAGACCCTGCTGCACGAGTACGAGGACACCCACCCCGGCATCCGCGTGGTCGAGCGGGTCAGCGAATTCACCGCGCACCACGAGCAGCTGGCGCAGCGCCTCGACGCGGGCAGCGGCGCGGGCGACGTCGTGGCCGTCGAGGAGGGGTACGTCGTCCAGTTCCGCAACCGCTCCGACGACTTCGTGAACCTGCTGGACCTGGGCGCCGGGCAGCACAAGGACGCGTGGCTGCCGTGGAAGTGGGACACCATGCTGACCGACGGCGGCCGGACCCAGATCGGCCTCGGCACCGACGTCGGCGGCCTGGCCATGTGCTACCGCCCGGACCTGTTCAAGGCCGCGGGGCTGCCCGCCGACCGCGGATCCGTGGCGAAGCTGTGGCCGGACTGGCCGGCGTACGTCGCGGCGGGGCGGCGGTTCCAGAAGGCCGACCTTCCGGCGCAGTGGACCGACTCGGCCATCAACATCTTCAACCAGATCCTCGCCCAGCAGTCGACCGGCTACTTCGACCGCGACGACAACCTGACCATCACCACCGCGCCGGGTGTCCGGACGGCCTGGAACCAGACGGTCGACATGATCGAGGCGGGCGAGTCCGCCAAGTACGTGCCGTTCAACCCGCAGTGGCTCGCCGCGCTGCAGAGCGGCCGCTTCGCCACGCTGACCTGCCCCGCCTGGGTGCTGGGCTGGATCAAGCAGAACGCGCCCGCCACCCGCGGGCTGTGGGACGTCACGGCCGTGCCCGGCGGCGCCGGCAACTGGGGCGGGTCCTGGCTGGCCGTGCCGAAGCAGAGCGCGCATCCGCGGGAGGCGTACGAGCTGGCCGCCTGGCTGACCGCACCCGAGCAGCAGCGCCGCGTCTTCATCGAGACGGGGAACCTGCCGTCCGTGCCGAAGCTCTACGACGACCCGGCCGTCACGTCGTTCCGCAACCCGTTCTTCTCCGACGCCCCGGTGGGCCGGATCTTCACCAGCGCGGTGGCCCGCAAGCCCGCGCAGTACCTCGGCCGGCACAACGCGGCGGTCCGCGAGATCATCGAGCGCAAGCTCAGCGAGGTCGAGATCGGCAAGCTCGTACCCGAGCAGGCGTGGCAGGAAGCCGTCACGGAGGCGCAGCAGGTGCGCTGATCAGCCCGCCGCCGCCCACGCCTTCGCGAGCAGCTCGCGGGTGTCGCCCAGCAGCTGGGGCAGCACCTTCGTCCGGCCGATCACCGGCATGAAGTTGCCGTCGCCGCCCCACCGCGGCACCACGTGCTGATGCAGGTGGGCCGCGATGCCGGCGCCGGCCACCGCGCCCTGGTTCATGCCCAGGTTGAAGCCGTGCGGGCTGCTCGCCCGGCGCACCGCGCGCATCGCCCGCTGGGTGAACTCGGCGACCTCGACGGTCTCGTCGGCGGTCAGCTCGGTGTAGTCCGCGACGTGCCGGTACGGGCACACCAGCAGATGGCCCGGGTTGTACGGGTACAGGTTCAGCACCGCGTACACCAGCTCGCCGCGGGCGACGACGAGACTGTCCGCCTCGTCGAGGCCCGGGGCGACGCAGAACGGGCAGCCCTCGGGTCTCTCGCCGCCGGCCGACACGTACGCCAGCCGGTGCGGCGTCCAGAGCCGATCGAAGCCGTCCGGTTCCCCCACATCGCTCACCTCCCCACCCTAAGGCGGGCGGGGCGAGCCGTCAGGCCGCCGAGGGCCCGGTGTTGACGCGCGAGCGCACCACCTCGACGACGTGCGCCACGGCCTCGTCGAGCGCCACGCCGTTGCGCTGCGAGCCGTCGCGGTAGCGGAACGACACCGTGCCGCCGTTGACGTCGTCGTCGCCGGCGATCGCCATGAACGGGATCTTCTGCTGCTGGGCGGTGCGGATCTTCTTCTGCATGCGGTCGGTGGAGTGGTCGACCTCCGCCCGGATGCCCTCCTTGCGCAGCCGCGCGGCGAACTCCTCGAGGTAGTCCGCGTGGTCGTCGCGGATCGGGATGCCGACCACCTGCACCGGCGCGAGCCAGGCCGGGAACGCGCCGGCGTAGTGCTCGACCAGCACGCCGAAGAACCGCTCGATCGAGCCGAACTTCGCCGAGTGGATCATCACCGGCTCCTGCCGGGAGCCGTCGGCTGCCTGGTACTCCAGGCCGAAGCGGGCCGGCTGGTTGAAGTCGTACTGGATCGTCGACATCTGCCAGGTACGGCCGATCGCGTCGCGCGCCTGCACGCTGATCTTCGGGCCGTAGAACGCCGCGCCGCCCGGGTCGAGCACGAGGTCCAGGCCGGACTCCACGGCCACGTCCTCGAGGACCTTGGTGGCCTTGTCCCACTGCTCGTCCGTACCGATGAACTTGTCGCTCTTCGGGTCGCGCGTGGACAGCTCGAGGTAGTAGTCGTCGAGGCCGAAGTCGCGCAGCAGCGACAGCACGAAGTTCAGCAGGTGCTTGATCTCGGCCGGGGCGTCCTCGGCGGTGACGTACGAGTGCGAGTCGTCCTGGGTCAGGCCGCGCACCCGGGTCAGACCGTGCACCACACCGGACTTCTCGTAGCGGTAGACCGAGCCGAACTCGAACAGCCGCATCGGCAGCTCACGGTACGACCGCCCGCGCGACCTGAAGATCAGGTTGTGCATCGGGCAGTTCATCGCCTTGAGGTAGTAGTCGGCGCCCTCCATGTGCATCGGAGGGAACATCGTGTCCGCGTAGTACGGCAGGTGGCCCGAGGTGTGGAACAGGCCTTCCTTGCTGATGTGCGGCGTGCCGACGTACTGGAAGCCCTCCTCGATGTGGCGGGCCCGGACGTAGTCCTCCATCTCCCGCTTGATCACACCGCCCTTGGGGTGGAAGACCACCAGGCCGCTGCCGATCTCGTCGGGGAACGAGAACAGGTCCAGCTCGGTGCCGAGCTTGCGGTGGTCGCGGCGCTCGGCCTCGGCGAGCCGGTTCAGGTACGCCTTCAGCTCGTCGCGGCTCGGCCACGCGGTGCCGTAGATGCGCTGCAGCTGCGGGTTCTTCTCGCTGCCCCGCCAGTACGCGGCAGCCGAGCGCATCAGCTTGACCGCCGGGATGAGCCGGGTGCTGGGCAGGTGCGGGCCGCGGCACAGGTCGCCCCAGACCCGGTTGCCGTCCCTGTCGAGGTTGTCGTAGTGGGTCAGCTCGCCGGCACCGACCGCCTTGGCCTCCTCGTCGACGTCGCCCTTGATGTCGACCAGCTCGAGCTTGTACGGCTCGCTCCTCAGCTCGGCCTTCGCCTCGTCCAGCGACGCGTACTCGCGGCGGCGGAAGGTCTGGCCCGCCTTGACGATCTCCAGCATCCGCTTCTCGAGCTTGCCGAGGTCGTCGGGCTGGAACGGCTTCTCGACGTCGAAGTCGTAGTAGAACCCGTTCTCGATCGGCGGCCCGATGCCGAGCTTCGCCTCCGGGAAGACGTCCTGCACGGCCTGCGCGAGCACGTGCGCGGCCGAGTGGCGCAGCACGTCGAGGCCGTCCGGCGAGTCCATCGCGACCGGCTCGACGTCGGCGTCCTGCCCGGGCGCCCAGTCGAGGTCGCGCAGGCGCCCGTCGGCGTCGCGGACCACGACGATCGCCTTGGGGCCGGACTGCGGCAGGCCGGCGGCGGCCACCGCGTCGGCCGCCGTCGTCCCCGCCGGCACGACCAGAGCTGCGGACACGGTGGTTCTCCTTCAGTCGACGAGCGGATTCCTCAGGCGATGCTAGTAGGTCGCCCCGGTCAGGCTTCGCGCGACGCGGTCACCCACTCGGGCAGCGGTTCACGCGCGGTGATCCACTCGGCCGGTACGCCGCCGGCGCCGGTGTGGGCGGCGACCACACCGCCGGCCATCGCGGCCGTGGTGTCCATGTCACCGCCCGCGGCCACGCACGCCTCGACCGCGCCCCGGTAGTCGCCGAGGTGGTGCGCCGCCACCCACAGCGCGAACGGCACCGAGTCCTGCGCCATGGCCCGGGTGCCGGTGCCGAGCTCGTACGCCGCCTCCTGCGCCGACCGGATCCGCGTGGCGGCGACCAGCCCCTCGCGCACCCGGCTGTGCGGGACGTGCGCGAGCACCGCGCCGAGCAGGTCCACCGGGCCGCCCTCCAGCCGTGCGGCGGCCGCCACCGATGCGGCGACGGTGACCGCGACGCCACCGGCGATCCCCTCGGGGTGCGCGTGCGTCACCTCGGCGGCCAGCGCGCCCTGCGCGGCGGCCCGGGCCGGCGAGTCGGCGTGCCAGGCGCCCAGCGGGGCGGCCCGCATCGCCGCGCCGTTGCCGGCCGAGCCCTGCCCGTCGAAGGCAGCCGCCGCGGCGATCGGCCACGGCGTGCCCTCGCGGATCTGGCGGAGCATGACGACGGCGCCCGGGCCGTAGCCCCGGTAGGGGTCGAAGTGCCGCCCGAGCAGCGCGGCGAACCGGTCCCGGTCGAGGCCGGCGTCGTCACCGCCGGTCAGCGCCGCGACCAGGCAGCAGGCTTCCTCGGTGTCGTCGGTCCACGGCCACGGTGGCGGCGGGACGGTCCCCGGCCGCATGCCGGGGACGAAGTACTGGGCGCCGAAAGCGTCGCCCACGGAGAGTCCGGTGAGGCTGTCGGCGGCGAGCGCCGCGCGGGTGTCGGGAAAGAGAGTGAATGACATCGGTACCGGAATCCTAACGCGCCAGTCGTGACACTCCGTGACCGAGAGACGCCGCTGAATGACGGATTCGGTCTATCTTGCCAAGGGCAGTACCTTCTTCGCATGGCCACGGTGTTGCTCGTCGAGGACGACCACGTCGTGCGCGGTGCGATGCTGCGGTCGCTGGCCGACCGGGGGCACGCCGTGCACGCCGTCGGAACGGCTCTCGACGCTCTCCGCCGCGTCGCCGCGGAGACCCCCGACCTGGTGGTGCTCGACCTCGGGCTGCCCGACCTGGACGGCTCGGACGCGCTGCGGATGCTGCGCGGCATCACCGACGTGCCGATCATCATCGCGACGGCGCGCGACGACGAGCAGACCGTCGTGCGGCTGCTGCGCGCCGGCGCCGACGACTACATGGTCAAGCCGTTCACCGGCGCCCACCTCGACGCGCGGATCACCACGGTGCTGCGCCGCGTCGGGCGGGCGAGCCGCACGGCGCAGCCCGCCGTGCACGAGGTGGGCGAGTTGCGCGTCGACATCGGCGAGCGCAGCGCCAGCCTCGGGGACCAGCCGCTGGCCCTGACCCGCAAGGAATTCGATCTGCTCGCCTACCTGGCCGCGCGGCCGGGCCGGGTGGTGTCCCGTCGTGAGCTGTTGGAGGAGGTATGGCGACAGCCGTCAGTCGGCGAGGACCAGACGATCGACGTGCATCTGTACTGGCTCCGTCGGAAACTGGGCGAATCCGCGGCGAAGCCTCGTTACCTGCGCACCGTGCGGGGAGTCGGATTCCGGTTGGTGGCCCCGGACTGAGGGCGCGGCTGGCATGGGTCAGCGCAGCCACCACCGCCATCGCCGCACTCGCTTTCCTCATCCCGCTGGGGTGGGAACTGCGGGCGGACCACCGTGACACCGCCATGGCCGCGGCCGGGCAGCGCAGCGCGATCGTGGCCGGCGCGCTCGAGGCCGGCGCGGGCAGGAAAGGGCTGGAGGCCGCGCTGAAGGCGGCCGGCGGCGACCCGGTCGTGCACGCGCCCGGCACCACGCAGGACAGCCGGGTGCCGGCCGAGAAGCTGGTGTCCGTCGCCCACGGCACCGAGCCGGCCGAGGTCGACGTCGCCGGCGGCATCGTCCGGTTGCAGCCCGTGACGGTGGGTCAGAAGACGTCGGTGGTCGAGGTCTTCGTGCCCGACTCCCAGCTGGGCGAGGGCACGGCCCGCGACTGGTGGATCCTGCTCGGCATCATGCTGGGCCTGGTCATCGGCTCGGTGATCGTCGTCGACCGGCTGGCGCGCGGCGCGGTGGACTCGGTGCGCAACCTCGTGCACGCGGCGATGGCCGTCGGCGGCGGCGACCTCGGCGTGCGCATCCAGCCCTCGGGCCCGCGCGAGCTCGCCGAGGCCGGGTACGCGTTCAACCGCATGGCCGACCGCCTCGTCACCTCCCGCACGAGCGAACGCGAGCTGGTCGCCGACCTGTCGCACCGCCTGCGGACGCCGCTGACCGTGCTGCGCCTGGACGCCGAGGCGCTGGACCCCGACGACACGCAGATCATCGACCTGACCGCCCAGGAGGTCGACCGCCGGCGCGGCATCCGGCGCATCCGGCAGGCCATCGTCACGCTCGAGGGCGAGGTCGACCAGCTCATCAACACCACCCGCGCGGCGGTCGCGGCGCAGGTCGCGGAGGCCCCGGAGGAGGGCCTGTGCGACGCCGCCGAGGTGGTCCGCGACCGCATGGTCTTCTGGTCCGCGCTGGCCGGCGACCAGAACAGGCAGTACCGCGTCGTCGGCGCGCAGCTGCGCATCCCCGTGCCGGTGGCCCGCACGGAGCTGGCCGCCGCGCTCGACGCCGTCCTCGGCAACGTCTTCCGCTACACGCCGCAGGGCACCGCCTTCGAGGTCGGCATCTCGCGCCGCGACGGCTGGGTCGCGCTGCGTGTCGACGACGCCGGTCCGGGCATCGACGACCCGGAGAAGGCGCTGCAGCGCGGGCAGAGCGAGCAGGGCTCCACCGGTCTCGGGCTGGACATCGCCCGGCGCGCGGCGCAGGCGGCCGGCGGCTCGGTGAGCCTGGCCCGGGCCGCGATGGGCGGCGCCAGCGTGGTGATGCTGCTCGCCGACGCCGAAGCCCCGCCGAAGCAGGCGAGCCGCTTCGGGCTCGTGGGCCGGATGGCCCGCGAACGCGACCCGGCGAAGCGCAAATGGCCGCACCAACGCACGGACGAGGAGTGATTTACCCCGGACGGTACAACGCTTGCTTAGATCTGCATTAAGGGCGTTCCCCTGGCGAACCCGGGCTGGCACGCTCAACCGGCGATCCCATCCGGCTTCCCGGCCCGAAGCCCGCAGTTCGTCCCCACACCCCGGGCCGGCGAAGCCTTCGCGCGGTGGGAGGTGGTCACCCCATAACCCCCTCCCACCGCGTCCCGCAGCACAAGGAGATCATTTGTCCGCGCACCGACGGCCCGCGCTTCGTGGGGAGGCGCCGCAGCGGCGGCGCCCGGCGCCCGACCGCGGCCGGCGCCGCCCGGGCGCGCGCCCGTACCGGCTGCTGCCCGTGCTGCTGGGGATCGGCGTGCTCGGCATCGGCGGGCTGGTGGGGCCCAGCGTCGTCTGCGGCGGCCTCGGCCAGGACTGCGGCGGCCAGGACCGCGAGCGGATCACGTACGCCGGCCTGCCCGCCGACGACCGCGGTCAGGGGCTGGTCTACGACGGGCTGGCCGCGGCCGGCGAGAAGTCGCTGTGCACGGGGTCGTACGAGCTGGACGACGAGACCTGCACGCACGGGCCCGACCCCGCCCCCGCCGGCCTCAAGGTGAGCCGCGACGTCGCCCCGGTCACCGCGAAGGTGCCCGAGCCGCGGGAGCCTCGGCGCGAGGCGGGCACCGTGCCGCCGGACGCGGAGATCGTGCGCGACCAGGGTGGCAGCTCGCTCTCCCCCGGCGCCCCGGCGCTCATCCCGGACGCGGCGCCGGGCGACGCCGACTTCGTGATGGGCGCGCACGACGTGGTCTGCGAGGGCGACGGGCGTACGGGCAACCGCATCCAGGTGCTCTACCTGCACGAGTTCGGCACGCCGAGCCGCTACACCGACTACCTCGGCTCGATCCGTACGTGGGCCGCAGGGGTGGACCGGATCTTCGACGAGAGCGCGGCCGAGACCGGCGGCTCCCGGCACATCCGGTACGTGACCACCCCGGAGTGCCGGGTGGACGTCGCCGAGGTCCAGATGCCGGAGGGCGCGCTCGGCTCCTTCCGGCAGACCATCGGCGCGCTGCAGACGCTGGGCTACAACCGCGCCGACCGCAAGTACCTGATCTTCTCCGACGCCAACGTGTACTGCGGCATCGGCACGTACATCGCCGACGACCGGCCCGGGCAGGGCAACCGCAACAACGGCGGGCCGTCGTACGGGCGGGTCGACGCCGGATGCTGGGGCTCGGTGGTGGCCGCGCAGGAGACCACGCACATGCTCGGCGCGCTGCTGCAGGACTCCCCCAACGCCACCGGTGGCGGCAGCTGCACCGACGACCACGACCTGCTGTGCCGCCCGGACCGGTCCGGCATCGCCATCCGTACGGTGTGCCCGAAGCAGCACGAGAACCGCCTCGACTGCGGGCACGACGACTACTTCAACACCAACCCGAAGCCGGGCAGCTACCTCGCCGAGAACTGGAACGTGGCCCGCAGCGACTTCCTGCTGCACAGCGACGGCGGGGACGACGTACCGGACGCTCCCGAGGACCTTCCGGCCGAGCCGTCGACCGCGCCGCGCGCCACCGCGACGAGCACGCCGACGCAGGCGGCGGTCCCCAGCGCGACCGCCACGACGCCCGCGACCGGCGGGGGCGACGCCTCCGACGGCGGCGGCGACGCCCCGGACGGTCCCGCCGAGCCCACCGCGACGCCGCCGGCCGCGGCGACGACCGGCGCCCCCGCCCCGGAGACGCCGGCCACGCCGGCCACGACGGGCGTCGCGGTCGCGCCGGTGGCCGCCACGGCTGCCGTCCCGCAGGCGGTCCTGGAGATCCGCGAGCCGACCAGCACGTCGGTGCGCCTCAGCTGGAGTGCCGCCGCGCACGACGCCACGTACGAGGTGGACGTCGACGGCGTCACCGTGGCGACCACCGTGGCGACCCGCGCACGGCTGATCGGCCTGCGCCCGGACACCAAGTACCAGGTGACGATCCGCAACGCCAGGCACCGCTACACCGCGAAGGGCACCGCCCAGTCGGCGCCCGCGGCCCGGCCCGCCGCGAACTCGTGGTTCGTGCTGACGAACTCGCTGACCGGCGGTGCGGCCGACCTGTACGCGGCGCGCACGGCCAACGGCACGCCGCTCACCCTGGGCGGCGCGGACGGCGGCGCCCAGCAGCAGTGGAAGCTCGTCCCGGCCGGGGGCGGCTCCTTCTCGCTGCAGTCCCGGGCGACCGGCAAGTGTGTGGTCCCGCTGGACGGCAACCCGGTGGCCGGCGCGCCGCTGGTCCAGGGCGACTGCACGACGAACGACAGTGGCCGGTGGCAGTTGTTCGCCACCGACCACGGCTTCAGCCTGCGGACCGACGTCGGTGGCCTGGCCGCTGGCGTGGGCGCCCAGCGCTTCGGCCCGGCCCGGATGCTCGTGCTGCAGCAGCCGGTCGGGGCCAGGCACCAGAGTTGGACGGCGGTGCCCGGCTGATGTCCGGGCGAGGGAGAGAGACGATGCTGGACACGGACGTACGCACCGAACCGCAGGTCGACGAGGACGACGAGCGCGGCCGCTTCTTCAACCGGCGCCGCATCGTGCGCGTGGTGGCGATCCTGACGATCGGCATCCTCGCCGTGCTGGCGATGTGGCAGGACCCGCTGTACGCGGGTCACTTCTAGCCGGCGATCCGCTACTCCGCGGCCGCGGCCGCGTACGTGTCGATCTCTGCCAGCAGCCGGTCCTTGCCGGCGGCCGGCAGGAAGGACGCGTCCACCGCGGCCCGGGCCAGCCCGGCGACCCCGGCGGCGTCCAGGCCGAGCAGGTGCGCCGCCACGGCGTACTCCTCCTCGAGCGTGGTGCCGAACATCGGCGGGTCGTCGGAGTTGATCGTGACGGGCACGCCCGCGGCCACCAGCGCCGGCAGCGGGTGCTCGTCGATCACGGGCACCGCCCGGGTGCGCACGTTCGAGGTCGGGCACACCTCCAGCGGGATCCGGTGCTCGGCCAGGTACGCCATGAGCTGCGGGTCCTGCGCGGCGGCGATGCCGTGCCCGATGCGCTCGGCGCCGAGGTCGCGCAGCGCGTCCCAGATCGTCTGCGGCCCGGTGGTCTCCCCGGCGTGCGGGACGCTGTGCAGCCCGGCCGCCCGGGCCTTGTCGAAGTACGGCTTGAACTGCGGCCGCGGCACGCCCACCTCGGGGCCGCCGAGGCCGAAGCTGACCAGCCCGTCCGGCCGTTCCTCCAGCGCGATGCGCAGCGTCTCCTCGGCGGCGGGCAGCCCCGCCTCGCCCGGGATGTCGAAGCACCAGTTCAGCTCGATGCCGAAGTCGCGGGCCGCGCCCGTACGGGCGTCCTCGATGGCCGCGCAGAACGCCGGCGCGGGGATGCCGCGCCGCACGTGCGAGTACGGCGTGATGGTCAGCTCGGCGTAGCGCACCTGCTGGCGGGCCAGCTCCCGGGCGATCTCGTACGTCAGCATGCGCACGTCCTCGTCGTCGCGGATGAGGTCCACGACGGTGAGGTACACCTCGATGAAGTGCGCGAAGTCGCTGAACGCGAAGTAGTCGGCGAGCGCCGCGGGGTCGGTGGGCACCGGCGACTGGCCCTCGTGCCGGGCGGCCAGCTCCGCGACGATGCGCGGCGACGCCGAGCCGACGTGGTGCACGTGCAGCTCCGCCTTCGGCAGTCCGGCGATGAACGACGCCAGCTCGGTCACTTGCTCCCCCTAGAGTTGCGCCACCACGAAGATCCGGCGGAACGGGAACGCCACGTGTCCGCTCCGGGCAGGGTAGACCGCGGCGAGCTCCGCGTTCAGCGTGACCCGGAAGGTCCGCCAGGCCGTGTCGTCGAGGGCCGCCCGGACCGGGCGCAGGGCGGTGCCCTCCATCCAGCGCAGCACCGGGTGGTCCTCGCCGGTCGCGGGCAGCAGGTGCACGTACGTCGTCTCCCACGCGTCCACCCGGGCGCCGGCCTCGAGCAGCCGGGCCGCGTAGTCCACGGCGTCGTCGACGGGCGCCTCCCGCACCACGTCGCCGGCCGCGGCCGCGTACGGCTCACTGCGCGCCACCTTCCGCAGCAACCGGTGCGACGGCGCGTCGAAGTTGCCCGGCACCTGCATGGCGAACCAGGCGCCGGCGGGCAGCTCGCGTGCCCACGTGCTGATCAGCTCCCGATGTCCCGGTACCCACTGCAGGGCGGCGTTGGTGACGACGACGTCGGTCTCCGGTCCCGGACGCCATCCGGCCAGGTCAGCGACCTGGAACTCGGCCGACGCACCCAGCGCCGAGGCCGTGGCGATCATCTCGGGCGACGAGTCGACACCGGCGATCCGCGCGCCCGGCCAGCGCTGCGCCAGGGTCGCGGTCAGCTCGCCGGATCCGCAGCCGAGGTCGGCGACCTCGCGCGGGGCCTCCGCACCGATGCGGGCGACGAGGTCGAAGAAGGGGCGCGAACGCTCGGTGCCGTAGCGGTGGTAGACGGCGGGATCCCACATGACCGCTCCTCCAAACCGTACGTACGTCTTTTTTGGGAGCGTACCATCGGGCGGTAGGCTCGGCCCCGTGGAAAAGCGCAGGTTCGGCCGCCTCGGGCGGGAAGTCGGAGTGATCGGTCTCGGTGCGTGGCAGCTCGGCGCCGACTGGGGAGAGGTCACCGAGGAGGACGCCCACGCGACGCTCGCGGCGGCGGTCGGCTCGGGCGTGACCTTCATCGACACCGCCGACGTGTACGGCGACGGCCGCAGCGAACAGGTCATCGGCAGCTTCCGCAAGGACCACCCCGGCCTCACCATCGCGACCAAGATGGGCCGCCGCGTCGCGCAGGAGCCGGGCAACTACACGCTCGACAACTTCCGCGCCTGGACCGACCGCTCCCGCGCCAACCTCGGCGTGGAGACCCTCGACCTGGTCCAGCTGCACTGCCCGCCCACCCCGGTCTTCTCCACCGACGAGGTGTACGACGCGCTCGACACCCTCGTGCAGGAGAAGCGCATCGCGGCGTACGGCGTCAGCGTCGAGAAGGTCGACGAGGCCCTCGCGGCCATCGCCCGCCCCGGCACAGCCAGCGTCCAGATCATCTTCAACGCCCTGCGCCTCAAGCCGCTCGAGCGCGTCCTGCCCGCGGCGGCGGAGGCGGGGGTGGGCATCATCGCCCGCGTGCCCCTGGCCTCGGGACTGCTGTCCGGCCGTTACGACGAGAACACCACCTTCAGCGCGGACGACCACCGTAATTACAACCGCCACGGCGAGGCCTTCGACGTCGGCGAGACGTTCTCCGGCGTCGACTACGCCACCGGCCTCGAGGCGGTGGGCAGGCTCCGCCCGTACGTGCCGCAGGGCGCCACGATGGCCCAGTTCGCGCTGCGCTGGATCCTCGACCACCCCGCGGTGACCGTGGTGATCCCGGGCGCCCGCAACGGCGACCAGGCCCGCGGCAACGCGGCGGCCGCCGGCCTCCCGCCCCTGCCCGCCGAGGCTCACCAGGCGGTCCAGGCCGTGTACGACGACCTGATCCGCCCCCAGGTCCATGACCGCTGGTGACGGCGCCGCCCCGCCGTGGGGCCTGGAACCGGGCCCCGCGGCAGGAGGTGCCGAGGTGCCCGGATCGAGGGCGGCGGGCGATGCGGACGGTCCGGGGGATGCGGACGGTCTCGGCGCGGGCCGGCCGCTGCCGGGCTGGCTCTGGATGACGGCGGGCATGCTCGGCCTGGTGCTGGGCGTGCTGTGGACCGCGCAGGGGCTCGACCTGGTGCACGACAGCATCATGAGCGGCGTGACGGCCTTCGCGGTCGCGGGGCCGGTGCTGGCGGTCGCGGGCCTGGCCCTCATGGTCATGGGCGTGCGGATTCGGGCCCGCAGCAAGGAGCAGGCCGCCGCGCCGGACGGCAGCGCAGCGCCTCGGATCTGACCGGCTGCGGCCGCGGGCCGGCCCAGCAGGGCCGCCCGCGGCGGTCCTGGTCCGGTGTCGCCCGGCGGCGTCCGGCGGGTCCGGCGGGTCCGGCGGCGGAACGTGAACGGCCCCGCACCCCAACAGGGATGCGAGGCCGACATTCGCGCCGATCTCCGCCAGAAAATCGGCAGCCGACGTCACCGCCGGCCGGTTGGTCTCAGAGGGGGCGAACCTGCTCCGCCTGCGGGCCCTTCTGGCCCTGGGCGATCTCGAACTCGACCCGCTGGTTCTCTTCCAGAGTGCGGTAGCCGCTCGTCTGGATGGCCGAGAAGTGGACGAACACGTCAGCACCCCCGCCGTCGACGGTGATGAAGCCGAAGCCCTTGTCTGCGTTGAACCACTTCACGGTTCCTTGCGCCATGCTGAACTCTCCTTCTGAAAATGCCGGCCCGGTGATGCGGGGCCGATGGTCGTTTTCGAGCAGCGGCGCCGACGTGCGGCATTTCAGAGAGGATCGGCCTCCTGCAGAAGGCCTGGGATTCGCCAGAAGGAGAACCCCACCACCTGAACCACTTACACAAAAACTGGCCACACTGTACCCGAAGAAGCACCCGAAAAGCTTCCCCTCGGACGAATCCAGTCGTCCCGGCATGGGCGCGAAAAGGCCCTCGGCAGCGCCGAGGGCCTTGACGGTGGTCTATACAGCTATGTCATATCAGTCCGGCCACTTGCCGGTCATCTTGCGGACACCCACGGCGCCGCCGCGGTCGACGAGGGCCCGTACCGTCGCGAAGATGGCGCCCTGCAGGGCCGCCGCCGCGATGATCTCGCCCCAGCCGCGTTCCTCGTCGGTGGGGGTCGGCGCATCGTCGTCGCCGGAGGCCAGCTTCCAGACCTCCTTGAAGACGAATCCGGCGATCGCGCCGGCGCCGAGGCCGAGGATCAGACCGACCGGCTTGTAGGCGACCTTCTGGAGCTTGCCGCTCACCGGCGCCTCCCCCGCACGATCAGGATGATGCCGACCAGCGCCACGCCGGCCGCCAGCACGACCGCCACCGGTACCGGGTTGCGGCGTACCTGCTCACGGGCGTCCTGCGCCTTGTCGAGCGCGCCGGTCTCCCGTACCTTGTCCGTCGCCAGCGAGACCTTGTCCCCGGCCTGCGAGGTCGCCGCACGGACCTTGTCGGACGCGACGGCCGCGGCATTCACCGCCACCCCGCGCACCTTCTCGGTCGCCTCGTGCACCTGTGCCTTCGCCTTGGCCTTGGTCAGCTCGACCTGCTCCTTCGCCCGGGCCTTGACGTCCGCCTTGGCCGCGAGGGCCTGGACGGTCTCACCCAGCTCGGCGCGGGTCTGCTTGATCTCCTCGCGCAGCGCCTCCACGTCGGGCTTGCCGCCCGCGGACCCGTTCTTCGCGGATCCGTTCTTGTCACTCATGCCCGGCTCCTACCGCTCCTGATCGCGTGCTTGACCTCGTCGACATCCGCCTTCGCGCTCTCGATGGCGGAACTCGGTTCCGGCGGGACAGCCTGGGTCACCTGCTTCTTGCCGAGCAGCGCGAGAATACCGGCCGCGGCGAACAGCACCACGGTCACGATCAGAGCGGCGAGCCACAGCGGCAGGAAGATGTTCAGCACGATGATCAGCGTGGCGATGAGCGCGCCGACGCCGTACAGGGCGAGCACGCCGCCCCCGCCGAACAGACCCACACCGATGCCGGCGTGCTTCCCCTTTTCCGTGAGCTCCGCCTTCGCGAGCGCGATCTCGTCCCGGACGAGGCGGGTGAGCTGCTCGCTCGCCTTCTGAACCAACTCCGAGGTGGACTGGTCGGTCGCCGGACGGGCCGGGCTACCGTTCAGGACATCGGCCATGGTGTCCTCCTTTCCCTGTCCGCTCTATGCCCTGATGGCGGGCCTGTCAATCCTCGGTGACGGTGGCCGGCTTCACGGCCGTTTCCCGGGCATCGCCACTGGATCGGGTGGCGTGCCGGCGTCCGGTCCCGCGAAGGCCGCGGCTCGTTCGTCGCCGTCGCCGGCGCCGCTGAAGACGCGCGCGCCCTCGGACGCCCCGGCGTCCGGGGAAGGACGGATGTCGCGTACGCCGGGAGCACCCTCAGCACCCGCAAGATCGGCGCGCACCCGGGGCAGGGCGTCGCGGCGGTGCTCGAAGACCCACGTCACCAGGCGCTCGCGGACCAGGCACCGCAGGTCCCAGAGAGCGCCGGCGTCGTGGGCGCTGACCAGGGCCCGGAGCCGGATCATGCCGCCGGTCGCCTCGGTGACCTGCAGGACGCACACCCGCCCGTCCCACAGCTCGGTGCCCTCGCACACCGCCCGCAACTCGGTCCGCAGGTCCTCGACGGGCGCCGACCAGTCCACGTCGATCTCCGCGGTGCCGAGCACGGCGGAGCCCGTACGGGTCCAGTTCTGGAACGGCTTGGTGGTGAAGTACGAGGTGGGCAGGATCAGCCGCCGGTCGTCCCAGATCTGCACGGCGACGTACGTGAGGGTGAGGTCCTCGATGCGTCCCCACTCCCCCTCGACCACCACCACGTCGTCGATCCGGACGGCGTCGCTGAAGGCGAGCTGGAGCCCGGCGAAGACGTTGCCGAGCGTGCTCTGCGCGGCCAGCGCGGCGATCACGGAGATGACGCCGGCGGAGGCGAGGACGCTGGCGCCGAGGGCGCGTACGGCCGGGAACGTCATCAGCATGACGCCGATGGTGAGCACCACGATCGCGGCGACGGTGACCCGGCGCAGCATCTGCACCTGGGTCTTGAGCCGGCGCGCCTTGAGGTTGTCCGGGACGTCGACCCGCCACTTCGACAGGGCGACGTCCTCCAGCACCAGCATGAGCGCGCCGACGAGCCAGGCCACCGAGGCGATCACGAGGATCACCAGCAGGTGCAGCACCCATTCACGGCCCGGGAAGGGGCCGGCGAACCCGCGGACGGCGACCTGGACGGCGAAGACGACGGCGGTCGCCAGGAACGGCCGGTGCGCGGTGGCACCCAGGTCGCGCAGCAGCTCCGACCGGCGGCCGAGGCGCTGCACCACGCGGTGCACCACCTCGACCAGCACGATCGCGGCGGCCGCGGCGATGACGATCGCGACCAGGGCGGTCAGCAGGCTGGTCACGGTTCCCTCTCCTCACCAGGGGTACGTCGCCAGCGCTCCAGCATGCCCGCCCGGTCACACCTTGCGGTAGCGGGCCTGGAAGAAGCAGTAGACGCCGAACGCCGCGATGCCCAGCGCGATGAGGCCCAGCAGCCAGGGCCCGTACGACTGACCGGCCAGGGTCTTGAGGGCGGCGTCGAGGCCGCGCGCCTTCTGCGGGTCGTAGGTGACCGCGGCGGCGACGATCAGGCCGCCGGCGATGCCGAACGCGACGCCCTTGGCGGTGTACCCGGCCATGCCGAGCCGGCGGGTGGTCTTGCGCACCGACGGAGCCATCTGCTGGGTGTTGAGGCGCTTCTCGAACTTCTTCTTGAGCCCGTAGATCACCAGGCCGATGCCGACCCCGATGACCACCACACCGATCAGGCCGACCAGGAAGCGGCCGCCGCCGTTGTCCATCAGGGACGAGGCGCCCTTCTCCTGGCTGTCGCCGGTGGAGGAGCCGCCCTGCAGCACCTTGATGCCGGTCCAGGCGAAGGAGAGGTAGATGATCGCCCGGATCCCGGAGATCACCCGGGTGGCGATCGCCTCCTTGCCCTGCTCGCCGCTCTCGCCGATGGCGGCCTCGAACGCCTGCCACAGGGCGAGACCGATCATGCCGACCACCGTGATGATCACCAGGGTCTTGCCCATCGGCTGGCCGGCGAGGTTCTGGAACGCCCCGGACTGGTCGCTCTCGCGCGACGAGCCGCCGAAGGCGACCTGCAAGGCGATCCAGGCGAGGAGGAGGTGAATGACGCCGTACGCGATGAACCCACCGCGGGCGAGGTATTCCAGAGGTTTGCTGTCGGCGGCGCGCGACGCCGTGCTGCGAACGTGTGAGGAGGCTGTCATGGCTGCTAAGTGACCGATGGAAACTTTTCCCAAACCTGCGTCACGTGCCGCCACGCTGTGCTAACGGGAGACCTGGATGCCGACGGTGTCGGACGTGATGCTGTCGAGGCTGACCTGAAGGCCGCCGACGCTCACCGCCTGCTGACCCTTGGTGAGCTGCACCTGCTCCCCGGCGACTTCGAGAGTCACCGTGTTCTGGTCGGCGCTGACGAACTTCGCCTCGACGCCGAGCACGTTGGCGCTGGCGTTCACGCTGCGGTCGATCGTGACCGTGCACTGGTCCAGTCCGCAGGAGACGTTGTCGTTGCTGCAGCCGGCGAGCAGGCCGAGGCCGAGCGCGGCGGCGGTGAACAGGGCGGCGATCCGGCGAGCTGCGGTGTTCGTCACCAGCCCAACGATACGGGGCCCGCGCGAGCCTAGGCTTGCTCTCATGGACGTCACCGTGCAGGACAACCCCGGCCGCAACCGCTTCGAGCTCCTGCTGGACGGGGAGGTCGGCGGGTTCGCCGACTACCGGCGCCGGGACGGGGCCGTGGTGGTCGTGCACAGCGAGGTCGATCCGGCGCATCGGGGGCAGGGCCTCGGCGCGGAGCTGGCCCGCGGAACGCTGGACGCGTTCCGCGAGCGCGGCGAGAAGGTGGTGCCGGCCTGCGCGTTCTTCGCCCGGTACGTCGCGGACCACCCGGAGTACGGCGACATCCTCACCGACTGAGCGTCGGCTCAGGCGGCGAGCGCCTGCTCGACCCGGTCGGGCACGACCGCCCCGGCGATGATCTCGGCCGCGGCCCGGCCGCAGGCGCGGGTGGCGCCGTGCGTCGCCAGGTGCAGCCCGCCGGCCACGGAGATCGGTACGCCCATCTCGACCACGATCGTGTCGGGGCGTACGGCGAGGGTGCGGGCCAGCGCGTCGGCGACCCACGGGTGCCGGTGCGCGTCGCGGACCACCAGGACGAGCGGCCGGGCGCCGACCCCGGTGAGCACCGGCGCCGCCGGATCGGTCGCGCCGGCCAGGTCGTCGGCGGAGAGCCGGACGGACGTCGTGCCGGGCAGCAGCTCGGTCAGCGGCGCGGCCACGCCCCAGGGCGTCTCGGCGCCGATCGCGATGTTGCGCGGCGGCGCGAACTCGACGACGTGCGGAGCATGCGTCAGCGGCAGGTCGGGGGCCTCGGCGGTGGTGGTGACCTTGACGGCACGGCGGGCGGCGGCCTGGCCCACGACCGAGCCGGCGACGACGGCGGGTTCGCGCACCGCCGCTCCGGCCGCGTCGGCGATCGCGCGGGCGCCGACCGCGGTCTGCGTCTCCAGCGTCCAGGTGGCGAGGCGGCGTACCCGGGCCGCGGCGTCGCGCAGGCGTTCCTCGGGCAGCTCGCCGCTGCGGACCGCCGCGACGATGGCGTCGCGCAGCCGCAGCGCGGTGCGCTCGTCGGCGTGGTCGCCGCCCACGCAGATCGCGTCGGCGCCGGCCGCGAGCGCCCGGACGGTGGCGCCCTCGAGCCCGTACTTGCGCCGGACGCCCTGCATCTCGATGCCGTCGGTGACGATCAGCCCGTCGAAGCCGAGTTCCTCGCGGAGCAGCCCGGTGAGGATGCGGCGGCTCAGGGTGGCCGGCAGCTCCGGGTCGTACGCCGGCACGAGCAGGTGCCCGGTCATGATCGACTGGACGCCGGCCGCGATGGCGGCGCGGAACGGCACGAGCTCGCACTCGGCGAGGCGGGTGAGGTCGTGGTCGATGACCGGCACGTCGTGGTGGGAGTCGACGGCGGTGTCACCGTGCCCCGGGAAGTGCTTGGCGCAGGCGGCCACGCCGGCTTCCTGCAGCCCGTGGATCCAGGCCGCGCCGTGGCGGGCCACGAGATCGGCCTCGGCGCCGAACGCCCGTACCCCGATGATCGGGTTGTCGGGGTTGCAGTTGACGTCGGTGTCCGGGGCGTAGTCGAGCGTGATGCCGGCCCGGGCGAGGTCCAGGCCCAGGTCGCGGGCGACCGCGCCGGTCAGCTCGGGGTCGTCGATGGCGCCGAGCGCCAGGTTGCCGGGGCGGGAGCTGCCGTACCGCGACTCGAAGCGGGTGACGTCGCCGGCCTCCTCGTCGATGGCCACGATGACGTCGGGCCGCTCGGCGCGCAGCTGGGCGGTCAGGGCCGCGACCTGCGCCGGGGATTCGACGTTGCGGGCGAACAGCGCCACGCCTCCGAGCCCCTCCGCGAGACTGCGGCGCACCCATTCGGGCACGGTGGTGCCGACGAATCCGGGCTGCAGTACCGTCGCGGCGAGTTCGGGCAGTTCGCCAGAATTCGGCATGAGTCCGCGTACCTCCGGTGACGATCAATACGCGCTCCGTGAGCGCGTCCCCCTCAGTGATCAACCGACAACCGTCGTGGGTGCGGCGACGACCTATGGTCGCCCACATCCCGGTTTCAGTCAACAAACCTTTCTATTAAGTGTACTTAAAGTCCTGGGAGCGCGCCCGTGACGGTAGGCTCCGGGGCGTGTCGCAGCCCCTGGGCGCCTCCGGCGTCGACTGGTCCCAGGTCCACGCCGTCCGGCTCCTGGGCGTGGCCCTCGGCGCGCTGATCCTCTTCTGGGCCATCAAGAGGATGTTCGGCGGCAAATAGCCGGGGTATCCGAGCGCCATGCGAATCGGATATTTCCTGTCGAGCGAGGAGTACAGCCCCGCCGAGCTCATCGAGCAGGCCAGGGGCGCGGAGCGGGCCGGCTTCTCGGCCCTGTGGATCTCGGACCACTACCACCCGTGGGTCGACGCGCAGGGGCAGAGCGCGTTCGTCTGGTCCTCCATCGGCGCGCTCAGCCAGGCCTGCGGCCTGCCCATCACGACGGCGGTCACCTGCCCGACCGTCCGCATCCACCCGGCGGTCATCGCCCAGGCCGCCGCCACCAGCGCGGTGCTCACCGGCGGAAAGTTCCGCCTCGGCGTCGGCACCGGCGAGGCCCTCAACGAGCACATCTTCGGCGACGCGTGGCCCGAGGCCGACGTCCGCCTGGAGATGCTCGAGGAGGCCGTCGAGATCATGCGGGAGCTGTGGAAGGGCGGCAACGTCTCCTACCGCGGCAAGCACTACACGGTCGAGAACGCGCGGATCTACACGCTGCCCGAGAAGCCCGTCGAGATCCTGGTGTCCGGCTTCGGCCCGAAGGCCATCGAGGTGGCCGCCCGCATCGGTGAGGGTTTCGTCAGCACGATGCCCGACGGCGACGCGGTGAAGCAGTTCCGCTCCGCCGGCGGCGGCAACCGGGTGTGCCAGGCCGGTTTCAAGGCGGCGTACGCGGCCGGCGAGGAGGAGGGCGCGCGGATCGCGTACGAGAAGTGGCCCAACGCCGGCGTGCCCGGGGAGCTGTCCCAGGTGCTGCCGACGCCCAAGCACTTCGAGCAGGCGTCCCAGCTCGTCACCCAGGACATGATCAAGGAGTCGTTCGTCTGCGGCAACGACCCGCAGGCGCACCTCGACATGATCGACCAGTACGCGAAGGCCGGCTTCGACGAGGTCTACGTCGCCAACACCGGCCCGCACTACCAGGGCCTGTTCGACCTGTACGCCGAGCACATCCTGCCGAAGCATGCCTGAACCCCGGCCGGCCGTTTCGGCGGCGCGGCCGGTGGGCACAATGGCCGCTCGATGAAGATCCCCGTCTACGGGCCACGGCTGCGCAGGGTCGCCCGCAAGCACTTCGGATGGCCGTCCCTGCGCCCCGGCCAGTTCAAACCGATGCGCGCCGTGCTGCGGCGCAAGGACGCCCTGGTCGTGCTGCCCACCGGCGCCGGCAAGTCGGCGATCTACCAGATCCCGGCGGTCCTGCTGCCCGGGCCGACAGTGGTGATCTCACCGCTGCTGGCCCTGCAGCAGGACCAGATCGCCGCGCTCAACGCCTCCGGCGACCCGAAGACGAGGGCCGTGCGGGTCAGCTCCGCCGAGACCCCGGCGCAGCAGCGCGAGGCCATCCGGGAGATCCAGGAGGGCCGGGCCGAGTTCCTGTTCATCACACCGGAACAGCTCAGCGACCCGGAGCGGCTGGCCGAGGTGCGCGCCCTGCGCCCCGGGCTGGTCGCCATCGACGAGGCGCACTGCATCTCGGCGTGGGGCCACGACTTCCGCCCTGACTACCTGCAGATCGGGCACCTGATCAAGGGCATCGGCCGCCCGCCGGTGCTGGCGCTCACCGCGACCGCCTCGCCGCCGGTGCGCGACGACATCATCGAGCGCCTGGGCCTGCACCGGCCGGAGATCCACGTCTCCGGGCTGGACCGCAGCAACCTGTTCCTCGAGGTGGCGTACTGCCCGGACGAGGACTACCGGTGGCGGCGGCTGACCGCCCTGCTCGACGAGGCGCCGCGGCCCGGCATCATCTACGTGGCGACCCGCCGGGCCGCCGAGGAGCTGGCCGAGCGGCTGACCCAGGCCGGGTACTCCGCGGATTTCTACCACGGCGGCATGGCGGCCGGCGCCCGCGAGCAGCGGCACGAGGACTTCACGGCCGACAAGGTCGACATCATGGTGGCGACCTCGGCGTTCGGCATGGGCATCGACAAGCCCAACATCCGCTGGGTCGCCCACGTCGCCCTGCCCGACTCCCCGGACAGCTACTTCCAGGAGATCGGCCGGATGGGCCGCGACGGCGAACCCGCCCGCGCGCTGCTGCTGTGGCGCGCCGAGGACGAGGGCATCCAGCGGTTCTTCTCCGGCGGCAGCCCCGACGTCACCGAGCTGCGCGAGCTCGCCGCCGCCCTGCGCGCCGGCCCGGCCACCAAGACCGCCCTCAAGGAGAAGACCGGCCTCGGCCCGCGCAAACTCGGCCAGTTCCTGGGCCTGCTCGAACAGGTCGGCGCCGCGAAGGCCGGCGACGGCAACAACTGGACCGTGCCGCGTTACGCCCCGCTGCCCGCCAAGGCGGCCGAACGGGCGGTCGCCGAATACGAGCGCCAGCAGACCGTGCAGCGCTCGCGCACCGACATGATGCGCGCCTTCGCCCAGGCCCGCGCCTGCCGCACGATGACGCTGCTGGCGTACTTCGGCGAGGAGACGAAGAAGCCCTGCGGCCACTGCGACAACTGCGTGGAAGGCGTGGCCGAGCAGGTCGAGGAGGCGACGGGCGATGTGCCGTTCGCCGTGCACAGCACCGTACGGCACGCCGAGTGGGGTCCCGGCATGGTGATGGGCTACGAGGAGGACCGGGTGACGGTTCTGTTCGAGGAGGTGGGTTACAAGACCCTCTCCGTACCCGTCGTCGAGGAGAATGCTCTGCTGGTCCCCGAGAACCCGAAGTGAAGTGAGGAATCCCGTGACGGACGAACCGCTGTACGCCCAGTTCGGCTTCACCGACGCCGAGTGGGGCCTGCTCGTCGGCCTCCCCCAGTCGGTGCTGACCGCCGCGAGCGCGGCCACCCCCGACAGCGCCCGCAAGACCCGGCAGGAGACCGCGGCCGGGCTGGACCAGATCTCCGACGCCCGCGGCTCGGCGAGCCCGCTGGTGACCGCGGTCGCCGGCGCCGTGCTCGACGCCACCGGCGACCCGGACCTCGGCGAGGAGATGCCGGCGATCGAGCCCGCCGACCCGGCCGGCTACGCCCAGGACGTCCTGGCCCGCGCGGCTGAGGCGTCGGCGCTGCTGGCGGTCAAGGCACAGCCCTCGGACGCCGAGACGTACAAGCACTGGCTGGTGGAGATCGCCGAGAGCGTGGTCGGCGCGGCGTCGACCGGCGGTGTGCTCGGCATCGGCGGCGATCAGGTGACCGAGAGCGAGCGGGCGTTCCGCGACGGCCTCGCCAAGGCGCTCGCCGGCTGATCTCGCGCGGCGGGGGGCGCCGGTGCCAAGCTGGGGCATGGTCGACGAGTACGCCCGCGCCCGGCCGTCGGCGCCGCTGCGCCCCCACGTGAGCTGGTATTCCGGCTATCGGCAGGCCGGCGTGGCCGCGGGTACGCATCGCGGCCTGCCCTCGCCGTACCTGACGCTGATCTTCACGATCGACGACCCGCTGGTCGTCGCCGGCCACCCGGACCCGCGTCAGTCCCCCGGCCGCTACGACGCGCTGGCCGGCGGCCTGCACCTGACGCCCGCGACGATCACCCACGACGGCTTCCAGTCCGGCGTGCAGGTGGCGCTGCACCCGCTGGCATGCCGTGACCTGCTCGGTCTGCCGGCCGCCGCGCTGGCCGCCACGGACGTCGACGCCGCTGCCGTGCTGGGCGACGAGGCCGTGGACCGGATCCGGGAGCACCTGCGCGCGGCGCGCGGCTGGGCGCAACGGTTCGCCGCGGTGGACGAGGAGCTGCGGCGCCGGCTCGGGCGTGGGGGCGCGCACCCGGATGTCGCGTACGCCTTCGACCGCCTGCTGGACACCGGCGGCAGGGTGAGCGTCGCCGCCCTGGCCGCCGAGACCGGGTGGGGCGCCCGGCATCTCACCCGGCTGTTCCGGGCCGAGACCGGGCTCGGCCTCAAGGCCGCCGCCCGGGTGGTCCGCTTCGACCGGGCGCGGCGCCGGCTGCGGCCCGGCGTCGGGCTGGCGAGCGTGGCGGCCGAGGCCGGCTACTACGACCAGGCGCACCTTGCGCGGGAGTTCCACGCCTTCGCCGGCTGCCCGCCGTCGCAGTGGATGGCCGAGGAGATCGGTTTTGTCCAAGCCGTGGAGGTCGCCGAGGACGACCATGGTGGTCATGACTGACCTCACGACGCCACCCCCGCAGGTGTGGCCCACGCTGCGGGCGCGCGACGCCCGCGCCCTCATCCAGTTCCTCGTCGACGCGTTCGGGTTCGAGGAGACCGTCGTGCACGGCGCCGGCGACCGGGTCGACCACGCCCAGCTGAGCTGGCCCGAGGGCGGCGGGATCATGCTCGGCTCGCAGCGCGACGAGCCGGACGACTCCTGGCCGCTGCGCCCCGGGACGTTCGGCGCCTACGTCGTCACCGACCACGTCGACGCCGTCCACGAGCGCGCGGTGAAGGCGGGCGCGGAGATCCTGCGCGAGCCCTACGACACCGATTACGGCTCGCACGACTTCGCCGCCCGCGATCCCGAGGGCAACCTGTGGCAGTTCGGCACCTACCGCGGCGAGCCGCGGAAGGCCTGACCGTTGCCCAGCAGGCCCTGAGCGAAGGCTGCGGCCACTGCCGCCGCGCGGTCGCGGACACCGAGCTTCGCGTACGCGTGCAGCAGGTGCGTCTTCACCGTGGCCTCGCTGATGAACAGCCGCGACGCAGCCTCCTTGTTGGAGCACCCCTGCGCGATGAGCCCCAGCACCTCCAGCTCGCGCTGGCTGAGCGGCTCGCGCGCGGGTGAGCGCAGCTCGCCCATGAGCCGGCCGGCCACCGCCGGGGACAGCACCGACTCGCCCCGGGAGGCCGCCGCCACCGCCCGGAACAGCTCCTCGCGCGGGGTGTCCTTCAGCAGGTAGCCGGTCGCCCCCGCCTTGATCGCCGGCAGCACGTCGCTGTCGGTGTCGTACGTGGTCAGCACCAGCACCCGCGCGGTGAAGCCCTGCTCGCGCAGCGCCCGGATCGTGGTGACGCCGTCCATGCCGGGCATCCGCAGGTCCATCAGCACCACGTCCGGCTCGATCGCGCGGGCCACGGCCAGCGCCTCGGTGCCGTCGGCCGCCTCGCCGCACACCTCGAAGCGGCCGTCGCCGGCGAACATGCCGCGAAGGCCGTCGCGGACCACCGGGTGGTCGTCGACGATGAGCAGCCGGATCACGCGGCGGCCCCCAGGTGGATCGCCGGGACGCACGCCGAGATCGCCGTGCCCGCGCCGGGCTCCGACTCGATCTCCAGGGTGCCGGCGATGCGCTGGACCCGTTCCCGCATGGCCCGCAGGCCGTAGCCGCCCTCGTACGCCTCCTCCCGCGGCGCCTGCGGGTCGAAGCCGGCGCCGTCGTCGCGCACGTCGAGGGTCACGAGGTCCTCCATGTAGGACAGGGTGAGCGCCACCCGGCCGGCCTCGGCGTGCCGGGCCACGTTGGCGAGCGCCTCCTGCGCGGTCCGCAGCAGCGTCGCCTCGATCTCCGGCAGCAGCGGATGGGCCGTACCGGTGGTGATGATGCGGGCCGTGACGCCGTGCCGCGCCGACCAGCCGTCCACCACCTCGGCGAGCGCGTCCGGCAGCGTGGCCGCGTCCAGCGGCCGGGGCCGCAGCGCCTGCACCGAGCGGCGCGCCTCGGCCAGGCTGTCGCGGGCCAGCTGCTTCGCCGTGTCCAGATGCCTCCGCCGGTCCACCGGGCGCTGCTCGGCCTGGTCGGCGGCCTCGAGCTGGGTGACGATGCCGGTCAGACCCTGGGCCAGCACGTCGTGGATCTCGCCGGCGAGGCGCTGGCGTTCGTCGAGGACGCCGGCCTCGCGGGCCTGGACGAGCAGTTGCGCGTGCAGGCCCGCGTTCTCGGCGAGGGCGGCGGCGAGCTTGTCGTTGGCCTCCTCGAGCTGCGCGACCACCTCGGCGCGCCGGGTGTGGTGCTCGTTGGTGACGATGGACAGATACGTCATCGCCGTACCGATCGTGATGTTGATGGCGATGAAGACGGCGAGCGTCGCCCACTGGTCCCGGTCGGTGAACGCGGTGAAGCCGCCGACCTGCGAGACCGCTGTCCACACCCCGACGGACGCCGCGCCGGCCAGCCGCCACCGGCCGTGCAGGTACAGGACGTTCAGGTAGCCCGTCCAGGCGAAGAAGCCGTACAGCGGGTTGGTCCAGACGAGGGTGGCGGTCAGCGCGAGGAAGCCGACGAAGTACACCGCCATGGTCCGCCGGCGGGTCTCCCACTGTGGATGCAGCGTGGTGAACCACAGCAGCCAGGCGGCGGTCACCACGGCGGCCGCGAACGACGCCGGGAGCGGCTGCCGGATCAGGTCGGGCTCGTCGCGCCCGAGCACCACGAGCAGCGTCGAGGTCGCGAGCGCCACGTACGGCAGCAGCCGCAGCCGCTGGTCGAGGCGCGTACGCCAGCCGCGCGAGACCCGCCTCAGGACGTTCCGGTCCACCAGCATCGTCGTCCTACTCCCAGCGGAAGAGCCTGGCGGCGGCGAAGCCGAACACCACCACGTACGCCACCAGTACGGTAAGCGATCCCCACGACGGCCACGACCCGCTCATCGCCTCGGCGACCGCCCGCTCCCCCGCGCCCAGCGGCGTGAGGTCGCTGATCCGCCGCAGCACCTCGGGGAACGCCTCGCGCGGCGTCCAGAGACCCGCGAAGAACATCGTCGGGAAGAACAGCACCGAGCCGATCGCGTTGGCGGCCTTGCCCGACGGCGCCACCGCGGCGACGAGCAGCCCGATCGCCAGTGCGGCACCGGCCGTGAGCCCGAACGCCAGCAGGAAGCCGGCCGGGCGGCCGGGCAACGGCACGTCGAAGCCGAGCCGCCCCACGAGCAGGACCAGGCCGACCGACACCACGGCCGTCAGCATGCTCACCACCAGTTGCGCCCCGAGCAGGGCAGCCGGCGGCGCGGGTGTCGTGGCCAGCCGCCGGAGGATGCCCCGTTCCCGGTACGTGGCGAGCACCGCCGGCGCGACCTGCAGCGCCAGCATCGCGACGGTCAGGATGACGGCGATGCCCACGTACAGGTCGATGACCCGCCGGCCGCCGATGTCGGGGTTCGGCTCGCGGAACGCCGGTATGCAGCCGAGGATCACCACCAGCACCGACGGGAAGATCAGGCCCCAGAACACCAGCATCGGCTCGCGCAGGTAGAGCCGCAGCTCGGAGCGGGTCAGCTTGACGAAGACGGGCATGGCTCAGGCCTCCTCGGCGGCGCGGCCGGTCAGCCGGACGAACGCGTCGTCCAGGCTGGCCTGCTCGACGCGCAGGTCGTTGGCGATGATCTCGTGCGCGGCGAGGGTGGCGGTGACCGCCTGCAGCACGTTGCCGTGGCCCACCACCTCGATCTGCGGGCCGTGCCGCACGACCTCCCGGACCCCGTCCAGGCCGGTCAGCAGCTCGTCGGCGACGGGTACGGACGGCCGGAAGCGGATGCGCTGCTCGGCCGCCACCCGCGCGACGAGCCCGGCCGGGGTGTCCAGCGCGACGACCGCGCCGGAGTCGATCACGGCGAGCCGGTCGCAGAGCCGCTCCGCCTCCTCCATGAAGTGCGTGACCAGCACGATGGTGACGCCCCGGTCGCGGACCGCGGCGATGAGCTCCCAGGTGTCGCGGCGCGCCTGCGGGTCGAGGCCGGTGGTGAGCTCGTCGAGGATCGCGATCCGGGGGCTGCCGACGAGCGCCAGCGCGATGGACAGCCGCTGCTTCTGGCCGCCGGACAGCTTGGCGTAGCGCTCCCCGAGCTTGGCGGTGAGGCCGAGGTCGGCGGCGAGCTGCCGCCAGTCGGCGGGCCGCGGGTAGAAGGCGGACCAGAGCTCGAGGGCCTCCCGTACGGTCAGCTTGTCGGGAAGTGAGCTCTCCTGCAGTTGCACCCCGACCGACTGACGCAGCCGCGCGTCGCGGGGCTCGCGGCCGAGCACGCTGACCGTGCCGCCGTCGGGCGTACGCAGCCCGGCGATGCACTCGACCGTGGTGGTCTTGCCGGCGCCGTTCGGGCCGAGGATGCCGAAGATCTCCCCGGCCTCGACGGTGAACGAGACGTCCGCGACCGCGACCGTGCCGCCGTACCGTTTGCTGAGGTGCTTGACGTCGATGACTGGCATGCATCGAGCGTCACAGGCGCCCCCCGGTCACCGGATCGACCGGCGGGCGACTGCTGCGGTCCACCAGTTGGTGGATGCGGCTTACGCCACCGCCTCGGCCTCGCTGCTGCGGCGCCCGGAGACGGCCGAGTAGACGGAGCCGAGCTGCGAGGCGACGCGCTTCCACGAGTACGCCTGACGGGCCCGGTCCAGCGCGGCCGTCGCGTACGCGAATCGCCGGACCTTGTCGTTGACCAGCCGGCGCAGCGCGCTGCCGAGCGCGCGCGGGTCGCGGGCCGGCACCAGGTCGCCGGTCAGGCCGTCGACGACGGTCTCGTTCAGGCCGCCGATGGACGTGCCCACGACGGGGACGCCGCAGGCCATCGCCTCGAGCGGCGCGAGCTCGAACTGCTCGCGCCACGGCGCCGCCACGAGCAGGTCGGCGGAGCGGTACCAGCGGGGCATGTCCTCGGCCGGTACGGCACCGACGAGCTTCACCCGGTCGGCGACCTTGAACTGCTCGGCCATCGCCCGCAGCTTCTTGGCGTGCGGGTCGGCGGCCAGCTGCTGGGCCGTCGGGCCGCCCACGACGACGCACTCGGCGCCGGGCACGTACCGCATGGCCTGGATCAGGTCGCCGAAGCCCTTGTGCTCGACGAGACGCCCCACCGACAGGATGCGGGGCCGCTCGGGGTCACGCTCGACGACGGGGCCGTCCGGGGTGAACCGGTCGCTGTCGACGCCGGCCGGGACCACGGTGAGCCGGGCCCGCGGCACGCCGAGGCGGACCAGGCCGAGCGCCTCGTCCTGGGTCTGCGCCACGACCTTGTCGACCGCGCGGCCGAGGGCACGCTCGTACCCGGTCCGCGACGCGCCGCCGGCCGTCTCGCCCTGGCCGAGCTCGTGGAACGACTGCACGACCGGGATCCCGACCTGCCGCGCGGCGGTGACGGCCGCGAGACCGCTGGTCCAGAAGTGGGCGTGCGCGACGTCGGGCAGCCAGTCGGTGTCGCGCCACTCCGTCCGCAGCCACTGGGCGAAGTCGCCCATGTGCGGCAGGAGCGTCTCGACGGGCAGCGACCTGGCCGGGCCGGCCGGCACGTGCACGACGCGGACGCCGTCCCCGAGCGCCACGATGGCGGGCAGGTCCGGGTTGTCCCGGCGGGTGTAGACACGGACGTCATGACCGAGCGAGGCGAGCGCGGCGGACAGCTCGGCGACGTGCCTCTGCTGGGCGCCGGCGGCCGAGTCGCCCGTGGGCAACGGGCTCGCATGCTCGGAGATCATGGCGATGCGCACGTGGTCCTCCTCCGACAGCTGGATTCCGGGAGAAGACCGGAGTTATGGCTGGCGATACGCCGAGCGTCTTGCCCACCGCGCAAAAGCGTAAACATGACGTGGGCGGGTATGTGCCGCTCGTGGCTATCGTGAAGCGTATCGTTCCGGCCCCGCCCGATCGCGTGTTCGCGGTTCTCGCGGACGGCTGGACCTACAGCGACTGGGTCGTGGGCACCGTACACATCCGCGACGTCGACCCCGAATGGCCGCAGCCCGGTGCGAAACTGCACCACAAGGCCGGTCCGTGGCCGCTGTCGCTCAAGGAGAGCTCCACGGTCGTGTCCTGCGTGCCCGACCGCGAACTGACCATCATCGCGGGGCTGTGGCCGCTGGGCGAGGCGACGGTCAAGATCGAGCTGGAGCCGGTGGACGGTGGCCGGACCCGGGTGAGCATGTTCGAGACGTTCCGGGCCGGCCCGCTGCAGTGGATCCACACCAAGCTCAACGACATCGTGCTGCACCGGCGCAACATCGAGTCGCTGCGACGTTTGTCCGACATCGCCACGCGGGAAAAGAGCCGTTCGTGACTCAGAACATCGTCATCACCGGAGCCAGCGCGGGGGTCGGCCGCGCCGTCGCCGTCGCGTACGCCCGCCGCGGGGACCGGGTGGCCCTGCTCGCCCGGGGCCGCGCCGGACTGGAGGGCGCCTCGCTGGAGGCCCGCGCCGCCGGGGCCGCGGACGTGCGCACCTATCAGGTCGACGTGTCCGACGCCGACGCCGTGCAGGAGGCCGCCGACGACGTCGCCGCGGCCTGGGGCGGCATCGACGTCTGGATCAACGACGCGATGACCTCGGTCTTCGCGCCGGTCTGGGAGATCAGCCCGGCCGAGTTCCGCCGCGTCACCGAGGTCAACTACCTCGGTACGGTGCACGGCACGCTGGCCGCCCTGCGCCACATGCGCCCCGCCGGGCACGGCCGGATCGTGCAGATCGGCTCGGCGCTCGCGTACCGGGGCATCCCGCTGCAGGCGCCGTACTGCGCGTCGAAGCACGCCATCCAGGGCTTCAACGACTCCGTCCGCGCCGAGCTGCTGCACGACGGCAACAAGGTCCAGCTGTCGATGGTCCAGATGCCGGCCATCAACACCCCGCAGTTCTCCTGGGTACGCACCCGCCTGCCGAACCACCCGCAGCCGGTCCCGCCGATCTACCAGCCCGAGGTGGTCGCCACGGCCGTGCTGTGGGCGGCGGACAAGGGCAAGCGCGAGGTCAACGTGGGCGGGCCCACCCTGAAGACCCGCCTCGGCAACATCGTCGCGCCCGGGTTCCTGGACCGGTACCTGGCCAACGACAAGCGCGGCTACCAGGGCCAGCAGACCGGCGAGAAGATCGACCTGTCGACCTGGCAGGACAACGTCGACAAGCCGGTCGACGAGGACCGCGACTTCGGCGCCCACGGGGTGTTCGACGACGAGAGCCGGACGAGCTCGTTCGCGCTCTGGCTGACCATGCACAAGCCGCTGGTCACCGGCGTGCTGTCCGCGGGCCTCGGGGTGGCCGCCGCGGGCTTCCTGCGCCGCCGCTGACATGTGCCGGAACGCCGGGCCCCCGCGGGGGCCCGGCGTTCTCTTCGCTCAGCGGTAGATCGAGCGGTTCGCCGCGTCGATGACCGCCTGGTACGCCGCTCCGGTCAGGAGCCGGTCGCGGGCCAGCGCCGCCCGGGCCGCGTTCGAGCCCGGCGCCCCGTGCACGCCGCCGCCCGGGTGAGCCGAGGAGCTCGCCAGGTAGAGCCGGTCCACCGGGGTGTCCGGCCGGCCCAGGCCCGGCACCGGACGCAGAAAGAGCTGCTGGTACGCCGCCGCGGTGCCGCCGCCGAGCGCGCCGCCCACCAGCGACGGGTTCTCCCGCTGCATGGCCGCCGGGGAGAACACGTTGCGCCCCTCGACCATGCGGGAGAAGCCCGGGGCGTGGTCCTCCAGCACCGTCTCCATCCGGGCGACGTGCGCGTCGATCTCCTCGGCGTCCCAGTGATCGCGGTGCGGCAGGTGCGTGTACGCCCAGACCGACTCGGTGCCCTCCGGCGAGTGCGACGGGTCCGCCGTGGTCATCTGCCCCAGCAGCAGGAACGGGTTCGGCGGCACGGTGTCCGTGGCGAGGTGCGCCGAGTAGCGGGTCAGCCCGTTGAGGTCGGCGCCCAGGTGCACGGTGCCCGCACCCGCGGCGGCCGGGTTCTTCCACGGCACCTTGCCGTTGACCGCCCAGTCGACCTTGACCGTGGCGCCGTCCCAGCGGAAGAACTCGAGGTCCTCGGCGAAGCGCGGTGGCAGCCAGCGGGTACCGACCAGATCCAGGAACAGCGTGGGCGCCGGCACGTCGGCGATCACCGCGCGCCTCGCCCGCCAGTTGCGGCCGTCGGCGCTGCGTACGCCCATCGCCTTGCCCCGGGCCACGAGGATCCGCGACACCGGGGTGTCGTACTCGATCCGGCCGCCGCGGTCGTGCAGCCGGTCCACCAGCGCCGACGTGATCCGCTGCGCGCCGCCGACCGGTACGGGCCACCCGAACTGCTGGCCGAGCATCGCCAGGAGCCAGCCGTACACGCCGCCGCCCGCCTCCTCCGGGGACAGGTCGGTGTGCAGCGCACAGCCGGCGAGTGCGAGCTGCGCTCCCTCGCCCTGGAACAGTTCGCTGCCCAGCTCGCGTACCGACAGCAGCAGGCGCCGGGCCAGGCGCAGCGATCCGCCGACGCGCAGGCGCCGGGCCAGCTGCAGGCCGGACCGTACCGGTGGGAAGGGTGTGAACAGCACCTTCAGCATGTCGTCGGAGACATGGCACCAGTCCTCGAACGCCTGCCGCCACCGGTCGCCGTCACCGGGGGCGAAGGCGTCCATGGAGGCCATCGTGGTCTCCAGGTCGCGGTTCACCGTCGCGGCGCGGCCGTCCGGCAGCAGGTGGGTGAGGACGTCCGGGGCGTGCGTCCACTCCAGACCGTGCTCGTCCAGATCGAGGCCCTGCATCACCGGGGACGCGTAGCCCAGCGGATAGAAGGAGCTGAACAGGTCGCTGAGATAACCGGGGGCCGTCACGTACCCCGAGCGCACCGCGCCGCCGGGGTGAGGTGTCGCCTCGAGGACCAGTACGCTCCAGCCCGCGTCCGCGAGCAAATTGGCGGCTACCAGGCCGTTGTGCCCGGCGCCGATGACGATGGCGTCCGCTCGTTCCACTCCGGCGACCGTACCCCTGGCCGTTTGCCACAAACCCCCTGCGGGTAGTGCCTTGTGCGCAAGGGGTGACGGATGGGAGCGCGACACATGACAGCCGCCACGACCCGATCGCAGGTCACGTCGCCTCTGCCCAGCAAGTTGCGGCAGCTGCACTGGTCCACCTGGCGCGGGGTGCTCTGGCGCAGCGCCAAGGGGTTCTTGGACGACGAGTGTTCCGACCTCGCCGCGGCGCTCACGTACAACGCCGTGCTGGCGATCTTCCCCAGCGCGATCGTGGTGGTGGCACTGGTGAACCTCGTGACCGACGGCCGTACGGCGGTCGACACGATCCTTGGCTTCCTCAGTGACCTCGGCGCCGGCTCGGTCGTCGGCGAGAAGTCGTTCCGCTCCGCGCTCGACGCGATCGTCGTGCAGCAGAGCTCGGCGAAGGCGCTGCTGAGCTTCGGTCTGCTCGGCGCGCTCTGGTCGGCCTCCAACTTCGTGGGCGTCTTCACCCGCGCCTCCAACCGCGTCTACGGCGTCAAGGAGGGCCGGCCGTTCTGGAAGCTGCGGCCGCTGCAGATCGGCCTGAGCGCGATCGCCCTGGTGCTGATGGCGCTGGTCGCCACCGGCCTGGTCATCAGCGGCCCGCTCGTGGACGCCGTCGGCGACCTCCTGCACGCCGGCAGCACGGCGCGCACCGCCTGGTCGATCGGGCGCTGGCCGGTGCTCGTCCTCATCCTGATGCTGCTGCTGTCCCTGCTGTTCTGGATCGCGCCGAACGTCAAACAGCCCCGGTTCCGGTGGCTCACCCTGGGCGGCGCGGTGGCGCTGCTCGTGTGGGTGCTCGCCTCGTTCGGCTTCGGCATCTACGTCGCCAACTTCGGCTCGTACGACAAGACGTACGGCAGCCTCGGCGCCATCATCGCGTTCCTGGTCTGGCTCTACCTGGCGAATTCGGCCCTCATGCTCGGCGTGGAGATCAACGCGGAGGTGCAGCGTGGGCGCCACCTGCAGGCCGGCTCCGAGGACCCGGATCCGCCGCTGCCGCCCCGCGAGCCGGCCGACGAAGACGATCGAGCGGTTTAGCCCACGACCGCCCGGGCACCCCATTGTCATGGAACGCGGTAGCGACAAACACAGCCCACGCGTCGACGACGAGATGGCCCAGGAGATCCGCGGGACCATCCAGGGCACGGCGGGCGCGCGGGCCGAGGAATGGAAGATGGCCGAGCCGTCCGGCGAGGACCAGCCCCGGACCAGCGTGGTGCCGGAAGGCGGAGCCGGCCGCGGCGAGCAGAACGGCGTCGGCAGCGCGCAGGGCGAGGCGCTGAGCCGATTCGGGACCTACATCGGCCTCTCGGCGCTGCCGGGAGACCGCGAGGCGCTCCTCAGAAGCGCACGGGACCTCGACGCACCCGACGACGTGCTGGAGTCGCTGAACCGGCTCCCGGAGGGCACCACCTACCGCACCGTGAGCGAGGCCTGGCACGCGATCAACGCGTGACCGGGCTCCCGCGCCCCGGCGCGGGGAACCTGTACGGCGGGGAAACACACAAGGAGGGCAACACCGTGAGTACCGTGACCGAGTCCGTTGATGTCAGCGTGCCGGTACGCACCGCGTACAACCAGTGGACCCAGTTCGAGGAGTTCCCCCGATTCATGAGCGGCGTGTCGGAGATCCGTCAGCTGGACGACACCATGACCCACTGGAAGACCGACATCGACGGCGTCAAGCGCGAGTTCGACGCCAAGATCACCGAGCAGCTGCCGGACGAGCGCGTGGCCTGGACCAGCGTCGGAGGCAGCAAGCAGGCCGGCGTCGTGACCTTCCACCGCCTCGACGAGACCCACACCCGGGTCACCTGCCAGATGGACTTCGAGCCGGACGGCGTCGTCGAGCAGGCCGGCGACAAGCTGGGCTTCCTCGACCGCCAGGTCAAGGGCGACATGAAGCGCTTCAAGGAGTTCATCGAGAGCCGCGGCGGCGTCGAGACCGGCGAATGGCGCGGCGAGGTGGACCGGCCGCAGCCGTAGGCACACCACGATCGGAGAAGGCCGCCGGGATTCCGGCGGCCTTTTCGTGGGTACGCCACAGACATGACTGATCGCGAAGACGACGGCGTGTGGCGCGACGAGGACAAGCTCTCCGTGGCCGACCTCAGCGACGCCATGGCCACCTGGGACACCGACGGGCAGGGCGACCCGACCGACAACGACGCGGGCGAGGAGCAGGCCTTCGGGCACGGCTCCCGGGTCGCCGACGACTCGGACGCCAACCAGACGGACCCGGACCGGGAATACCGCCCGAGCACGACGGGTCGCACCGGACCCCACTGACGGGCGCCGCCTGACCGACCCGCGAGGACCGCGGCCGCCCCGTCCGGCAGCCGCGGTCCCGGTGTCTCTCCCGTTTCGCGCTCTGCCGCCTTGCTGCGCTTTTCCGCCGCCGCGCTACCTCTCCGCCGGGCCCGCGTTCTCGCGCCGCCTTCTTCCCCCTGGCCGCGCCTTTGTGCGCGCTCTCAGCCCCAGACAGTCACTGAGCCGGCTTCGGATTCCACGTCGAGCGCGTACCGTCCGGCCGCCGTACCCCATCCCGGCGAAGCCACCACCGCGCCCGGCGCGGCCCTCACCCGGTCGGCCCACGGCACCGCGACCATCCCGGCGCCCGCCCGCAACCGCATCCGCAGCGCGGTTCCGGCCGGCACCGCGACGGCCAGATCCCCCACGGCGCCCGCCACGGTGATCGGCACCGACCCGGACGGCGCCGGCAACCGTACGCTGACCAGCCCCGCACCCGAATCGACCGCGAGCCGCCGCACCCGCCCGGCGGCCAGGTCCAGATGCTGCTCGCCCGCGCCCGCCGGGAGCCGGATGTCCCAGCGGACCCGCCGGTTCAGCAGGATCTCGACGGTGTCCGGCCCGTCGCCGCCGGTCGGCCGCAGCGCCAGACGTACCCGCCCCGACGCGCCACTGATCTGCGGCTTCAACCCGGAGTCCGCCGGAGTGCTGACCCGGTAGAGCAACCCCGGCAGGTCGGCGATGCGAACCTCGACCCGGGACGCGGCGTCCCGGACGATGAGAAATCCGACCGTACGCCCGTCCAGCGGCCCGGCCTGCACGTGCGGCTGCGGGGCGTCGTCGGCCGGCATCTGCCGAGCCCCCAGACTGGTCGCCGGGGAACACGCGGCCAGCGCGGTGATCGCCAAACCGGCCGTCAGCGTTTTAAACCTCCGCCCGGCCGCCGCACTAGTCGCAAGCCTAGGGGTTGGTAACGCTCCCAAGGCAATTCTCAGTCTCTCTACCAGCGAAAATGGGACATATTCACCGATGGTGGAGCATTGGCAACGCTGCGCAGTGGGCACCATCGGACAACCCGAGATCGGCCGAAAGGGTGACGGCGAAGGCCACGAATCGGGCCACACTAGCCGGATGCGATCCGCCGGTTTCCTCTCCGAGCGTCAGCGCCGCCTCGCCTGGGTGGGCTTTCTGCTCGCCGCCGTCCAGGCCCCGCTCGCCGCTTCGCTCATCGCCGACGCCTCCTGGCTCTTCGCGGTCGTCGTGGCCCTCGTGGTCGCGACCGTGATCCTCGCCGACGACACCCAGCGCCGCCGCGGCACGGCCACAGCGGAAGCCGAATAGCCGGCGCGCCCGCGCATCGCCACGGGGTCCGGCGGCTCACCGGAGGGTGGGCCGGGCTCTCATACGCGGCCCGGTTGAGGCCTGATCCGCCCAGCAGGTCGGGGCCCGTCCACCCAGCCCGGTTCAAGCCTGATCCGCTGAGCAGGTCGAGGCTTGTTCACCCGGCCCGGTTCAGGCCTGGTCATCCACGAGGCTGATCGGCCCGACGGTTTCTGCGACGCCACCTGCGGTTCCTGGTACGCCTCCGGCACCCGTGCGGCTCATCGCCGCACGGCACAGCCGGGCTGCGTGACACCGTCAGCGCGCGCTTGCCGCGGCACACGCGTACGCCCAACGCGACGACACCTGCTCAGGGCCGCGCCTCGTGACCGGGGCGGCCTCGGGTACGCCGGCGTTCCTTGAGCTCCGCCTCGTACAGGTGCCGCTTGCCCTCGGCCAGCTCGTCGCGGGCGTCCTTCTCGATGGTCTTGAACTCGGCGTAGTAGCCGTCGTCGTACTCCTCGACCACCTGGAAGGTCCACCGCCCGGCCAGCACGTTGCGGCCGATGAGCTCCTGCTCGATCCGCTCGGCGACCTTGGTCTCGCCGGCCTGCATGAACAACGACACGGCCTCGTCGAGCTTGAAGTCGGCCTCGCCGGTGAGCTGGTGCAGGCTGTACAGGTGGCCGCGGATCCGTTCCACGACCTCGAGGGCCTCGCTCAGCTTGCCGAGCGCCTCCACGGTGATGTCGCTGAGACCTTCGGGCCGCTGGTGCGCGGCGTCGGGACCGTCTGTCATGCGGACATGGTTCCCAGCCGCGCCGACTTCAACCGAGCTGCACCGTACAGGCGAACCGTTGGCTACCCGCGGCTCCCTAACGTTTCTTCTCATGAATGGCCTGTTCAGCGGCGCTGCCGCCCGTGCTGCCCTGCGTTCCGCCCACGCCTGCCTCAGCGAGCTGATGACCTGCGTCGGAGTCACCGGCCTCGCGGCCGCGGCCGACTCCCCCGGCCTGCTGGCCGCGGTCGACCAGCACGTGGCGGGCATCCGCGACAGCCTCTCCACCGACGAGCGCCCGCTCACGCCGGTGATCCTGGCGGCCTACGCCGAGGGCGTCCGCGACGCCGCCTTCAAGCACGGCTGGCGCGCGCCGGAGGGCCCCATCGACTGGTCGGCCAGCGACTGGGTCCTGAACCGCCTCCTGGCAGTCTGCTCACTCGCCCGCACGCTGCCCCCGTCCATCTGACCCCACCCGACAGGCCACACCGACCGTTCAGGGCCGGCACCTCTTCGGAGGCGCCGGCCCTCTGGCATCTCCCGCGAGGTCGGCCACCCAGCCGCCCACCAAGCCCGGCCATCAAGCCCGCCCACCAAGCCCGGCCACTGAGCCCGCCCACCAAGCCGGGCCATCAAGCCCGCCCACCGAGCCGGGCCATGGAGCTTGCTCACCAAGCCGGGCCACCGAGCCCGGCCAGCGAGCCGCTGGTCCCCACCGGCTCCGCCCGGCCATCCGGCCATCCGGCCACCCCAACGAACCGGCCAGCCACCGACCCCGTCGCCCAGCGAACCAGCCCGCGACCCACGCAGCCCAGCGCGCCGCAGCCCAGCGCACCGCAGCCCAGCGCGACCAAGGCCCGGCCCGACGCGACATGCCCCAGCGCGACCAAGGCCCAGCCCGACGCGACATGCCCCAGCGCGACCAAGGCCCAGCCCGACGCGACACGGCACAGCGCGACCAAGGCCCGGCCCGACGCGGCCCGGCCCGACACCGCTCAGCGCGGACAGGACAGCCCGGGGCTGGGATGCGCCCCGGAGCACGGCTACTTGGCCGGGCCGTCCGTCGGCGGCTTGACCGGCTTGATGACCTGCGTCTTCTCCTCGTCGTCGGCCGGGTACGGCAACTGCCGCGGCAGCACCTGAGTCCGTTCCTCCGCATCCTCGCCACCCCCGCGCGCACCGGCGGATGTCGGGGCCGGGCCGGGCACGTCGCCGGTCGTCTCGGTGTCGTCGTCATCGTCGTCGAAACCGGGCACCGGGTTGGAGGACTTTCTGGACCGGCGCTGAACCGGGATGACCTGCGTCTGCTCACCGGCAGCGGCCTCGAGCAGGCGCCGCCGGGCCGCCTCCGCGCGCTGCTCCTGCTCGCTCAGCGCCGGCGGTTCGCTGACGGTCGCACTGTCCTGCCCCTGCGGCGTGTCGCCGGTAGCCCCCGAGCCGGCAGCCGCGACGGCCCCATGCCCCTCCGCGCTGGAAGTGACCGCCCCCGCCCGACGCGCCTCGTCAGCGTCGCTGACCTCCTTGGCCCGCCGGACGTCCTCAGCCTTCCGGGCCTCCTCAGCCTTCCGGGCCTCCTCAGCCTTCCGGGCCTCCTCAGCCTTCCGGGCCTCCTCAGCCTTCCGGGCCTCCTCAGCCTTCCGGGCCTCCTCAGCCTTCCGGGCCTCCTCAGCCTTCCGGGCCTCCTCAGCCTTCCGGGCCTCCTCAGCCTTCCGGGCCTCCTCAGCCTTCCGGGCCTCCTCAGCCTTCCGGGCCTCCTCAGCCTTCCGGGCCTCCTCAGCCTTCCGGGCCTCCTCAGCCTTCCGGGCCTCCTCAGCCTTCCGGGCCTCCTCAGCCTTCCGGGCCTCCTCAGCCTTCCGGGCCTCCTCAGCGCGGCGGGCCTCCTCGGCCAGGCGCTCTTCCTCGGCGCGCTTCTCCGCGGCGATTCTGGCCTTTTCGTCGGCGTACGAGCGGGCGTGCTCGCGGATGACTGCCGACTCCGCGCCCGCGCGTTCCAGCCAGACTTCCCAGCGGTGCTGCATCGGGCGGATCAGGCCGCCGCCCACGCCGACGATCACGACGCCCGCGACGGTGGCGAGGACGGCGATGAGGATGGGCTGGGTGACGGCCGTGGCGATCTGTACCTGTTCGAGGGCCGCGATGACGCCCAGGCCGACGATCAGCCAGTACGCCACCCGGGCCAGCAGCCGCCCGTACGCGAGACCGCCGAGCGCGCTGTCGATGAGCTCCCGGACCGCGCTGCCGATGGCGGCGGCGACCACGATGATGACGACCGCGACGAACGCCCGGGGAAGCCAGGCCACGAGGGCCGTGAGGAGGTCGCTGACCGGGTTGGGCCCCCAGATGCCGAAGGCGAGCTGGAGCGCGAACAGCAGCACCGCGTAGAAGGCGATCTTGGCGCACAGGTCGCTGGGCTCGACCCGGCCGTCCAGGGCGCGGCCGATGGCGCCGCGCTCGACGGCGCGGTCGAAGCCGACCCGGTGCAGGGTCTTGGCGACGACCGTACGCACGAGGCGGGCCAGCACGTAGCCGATGACGAGGACGGCCACGAAGGCCAGGGCCGCCGGCACGAAGAGCAGCACCGACCGCCACATGTCGCTCAGGGCGTCGTCCAGGCCGGAGCCGGTCATCGCTTCTCCTCACCCGCGCCGCGCGCGAGACGTCCCGTGGTGGCCGGCGGTCCGGCCCGTGGTGGCCGGCGGGGGCCGGTCTGAGACGAGGTTAGATCGACAGGCGTCGGCTCGCACCGGACGTGGGCGGACCGTCAGGGAACCGCAAGAATGTCCCGGACAAAAGCACCGAAGCGGTCAGGAGCAGGCGTTGCCGTCGATCCGGCACCCGCCCGGCAGCCCGGTCAGCGTCCCGTCCACCGTGAAGGTGAAGCTGAGCGAGCCGCCTCCGGCGATGGGGTCGCCCGTGAAGGTCACCGTCTCCCCTTCCTGGCTCGCGGACGCCCCCGAGGCATCGACCCGGTTGCCGCCCGGCACGGTCAGCGTGACCCTCCAGCCGGCGTTCGCGGAGTCGCCGGGATTCCGTACGCGGACCTGTCCGCTGTATCCCGTCCAGCCCGACTCGCCTTCCTCGGCCGTGTACGTGAAGGTGGCCTCCGCCGGGAGGGGACGCTGCGGAAGGGACGGCGCGGCGGGCAGGGTGGGCGCCGGATCCGCCGGGGCCGGGGGTGTCACCGTGCCGGCCGGCAGATCCGGTACGCCCGGAGCTGCGGGCCGCGTCGTGCGACGGGGAACCCGGGCCGCCGGGGTCGTGGTACGAGCCGCCGCGGTGGTCGTCGGGTCGACGGTCGGCGCCGGGCTGATCGTCGCGCCGGTGACCGGGTCCACGCCGGGCAGGGCGGGTTCGAGGTTGAGCACGCCGTCGGCGGGGACGGTCGTCGCCGTGACGCGCGGGGCCGCGACGGTGTCCGGGCCGGAGCCGCCGAGTGCCGCATATCCGACACCCAGCCCGGCCAGGATCGCCAGGACCCCTCCGGAGATCACCGCCATCCGCATCCGACGCCCGGGTACGCCCGGCCGTACGTGGGAGACGATCGGGGCCGGCTCGTCGGAGAACAACGAGGCATGAGCGAACGGATCGGACTCGGGCCACGGCGAGGCGGCCGGGACGGGCCGCACGGAATCCGCGGGAGCCCAGGGAGCAGCCGCCGACGGCGCCGCGTCGGAATCGAGTTGTTGCAGCTCAGCGACGTATCCCATGACGCCGCGGCTGGGCCGGGGCCGCCACGTTTCACTCACGCGCGGACTATAGGGCAGCCAAGATCGAACGGCCGAGCCCTGTTTCGTCGCCGCCTCGTCGCGGACAGTGAGGCCACGCGGGGCGACGAAGCCGTCCCACCCGCACGTACCCGGCAGAATCGGACGTCCGGCTGGTGCCCGGATCGTCCGAACGGCCGAGGCGGGCTACGCTCAGTCCATGGTCGGCATGGGGATACCCTCCGCGATGACGACGGTGACGGCGGTGACGACAGCGAGGACGACGGCGATGACGGCGCTGCCCGACCCGTCCGACGTGGTGACGCAGCGTCCCCCCGGCTGCGCTGAGCTGGTGGCCGCGCACCCGTGGGAGACCACGTCGCTGGGCCCGATGGCGAGCTGGGACCCGATGGTGAACGCGACGGTCGAGGTGGTGCTCGCCTCGCCCGTGCCGATGGCGCTCGCCTACGGCGACGACTACGTGCTCATCTACAACGACGCGTATGCCGAGGTCATCGGCGGGAAGCATCCCGGGGCGCTGGGCCGGCCGGCGGCGGAGGTGTTCGGCGACCTGTGGCAGACGCCCGGGGTCGGCGGGGTCATCGACGACGTCTACCGCAGCGGCCAGTCCTTCCTCGAGGCCGAGACCCAGATCGCGGTCCCGCGCGGCGGTCAGGTCGAGCAGGCGTCGTTCACCAGGGGCCATTCCGTCGTACGCGACCAGCACGGTTCCGTGGTCGGCGTCCTCACGGTCGCGGCCGAGACGACGCAGGTGACCCGGCGGCTGCAGAGCCTCGGCGAGCTGACCGCCCGGCTGGCCTCCGCGCTCACCATCGACGACGTGGCCCGGGTCGTGCTGTCGTACGCGATGTCGTCGTTCGACGTGGACCACTGCGTGTTCGCGGTCGACGACGGCGCCGGCTTCCGGTACGTACGGCGCATCCGCGGCGAGATGATGGACGAGGCCGACGAGCGCCTGCCGCCGCTGTGGAAGCGGATCGGCAACGACCCGGCGTTCCCGCTGGTGGTGGCGGCGCTCAGCGGCCGCCCGTCGTTCCAGCCGGACGGCGCGCCGCTGGGCAAGGTGGCGACCGACCGGCACGAGCGCCGGATCCGCGCGCTGGCCGCGATGCCGCTGCGGACGCCGTCGCTGCACGGCGCGCTGACCATGGGCTACCGCACGCCGCACACCTGGCTGCCCGCCGAGCGCGCCCTGCTGTACGCGGCCGCCGAGCTGGTCGCGCAGGCGGCGGAACGGGCCCGGCGGTTCGAGGCGCAGCACGGCACCGCGCAGTTGCTGCAGCGCAGCATGCTGCCGGAGCATCTGCCCGAGCTCGACCGCTTCCGCATCGCCGCGCGCTACGACGTGGGCGTGGACGGCAACGCGGCGGGCGGCGACTTCTACGACGCGTTCGAGCTGGGCGACGGGCGCCTCGCCATGGTGCTCGGCGACGTGGCCGGTCACGACGTACGAGCGGCCGCGGTGATGGGGCAGGTCCGCGCCGCCCTGCGCGCGCTGGCCCTCACCGACCCCGCGCCCGGAACCGTCCTGGCCGGGCTGGACCGGCTGGTGGGCTCGCTCGGCGCGGAGTCGCGCAACGAAGAGATCTTCGTGACCGTCGTGTACGGGGTGCTGGACCAGACGGACGGCACGATCACCCTGGCCAGCGCGGGCCACCCGCCACCGGTGCTGCGCCGCGGCGACCGTGAGCGGGCAACCGCCGAGCTGGTCCCGTTGCCGCCCGGGGCGCCGCTGGGCCTCGGCGGCTCGTGGCGGACCACCACGGTGCGCCTGGACCCGGGCGACACCATCCTGATGTTCAGCGACGGCGTGGTCGAGCGCCGCGACCGTACGCTCAGCGCCGGTCTGGAAGCCCTGGTGGCGGCCACCGCGGAGGCGGCCAGCGGCGACCCGCGCAACCTGTGCTCGCTGGCGACGGCCGCCGTACCCGGGCGTACGGATGACGACGTGGCCGTCCTTGCCGTGGAGCGGGCCGTCGCGCTGAGCCGGTCCGCGACGATGCTCGTGCCCGCGGAGCCGACCGGCCCGAGCCGGGTCCGGCAGTGGATGACGAACCGCCTGCGCGACTGGGCGGTCCCCGAGCCGGTGATCGGCGCGGCGATCCTGTGCACCAGCGAGCTGACCACCAACGCCCTGCTGCACGCGGGCACGCCGGCGCAGGTGCACATCGACCTGAGCGCGGAGCGGCTGCTCGTCTCGGTGGCCGACGAGGGCACCCGGGGCAGCGTCACCCGGGCCCGCACGGACACCCTGAGCAGCAGGGGCCGCGGCCTGGGCCTCATCGAGGAGCTGAGCGACACGTGGGGCACCGACCCGGCGGTACGCGGCTCCACGGTCTGGTTCGAGATGTTGATACCGCCCGCCGAAACGGGGTAATCGCCTTGGCATGACAGCCAAGCGCGGAGTGCTCTTCGACGTCGACGGGACCCTGGTCGACACCACCTACCTGCACGCGGTCGCCTGGTGGGAGGTGCTGCGCCAGCACGACCGGGACGTCCCGATGGCGGAGATCCACCGCGGGATCGGCATGGGCTCGGACCGCCTGCTCGACCACCTGCTCGGCGAGGACCGCGACAAGAGCGACGACGAGACGATGTCGTCGGCCCACGACGTTCTGTACGGCGCCTGGTGGGAGCGGCTGCGGCCGCTGCCCGGGGCCGCCGACCTGCTCCGCGCCTGCGCCGACCGGGGGCTCGCCGTGGTGCTGGCGTCGTCGGCGAAGGCTCCCGAGCTCAAGCAGCTGCGCCGGGTGATCGGCGCGGACGAGGTGATCACCGCGGCCACCTCGTCCGCGGACGCCGAGGAGAGCAAGCCGGCGCCGGACATCCTGCAGGCCGCGCTGGAGCAGTCGGGCGTCGACCCGCAGCAGGCGGTGTTCGTGGGCGACGCGGTGTGGGACGTCAAGGCCGCCGGCAAGCTCGGCATCCCGTGCATCGGGCTGACCTGCGGCGGCACCAGCGCCGCCGAGCTGCTCGACGCCGGCGCGGTGGAGACGTACGAGAACCCGGCGGCCCTGCTGGCCGCGCTGGAAGAGTCGGCCATCCAGAAGCTGATCGCCTGATCAGGGGCGGCGCCAGTCGTCGCTGGTGAGGTGGCTGCCGGCCTGCGGCCCCATGCCGAGCATGCCGCCGTCGACGGGCCAGGACGCACCGGTCACATAGGACGCCTGCGGGCTCGCGAGGAACGCCACCACCGCCGCGATCTCGCGGGCGTCACCCGGGCGCCCGAGCGGTACGCCGGGCCGCCGCTGCGTGTGCGGGTCGACGTCCTCCTGACCGGTCATGGCCGTGGCGATCTCGCCGGGCGCGACGGCGTTCACGGTGATGCCGTGCTCGCCCAGCTCCTGCGCCATGACCTTGGTCAGCAGGCCGAGTCCGCCCTTCGCGGCGCAGTACGCGCCGGCGCCGACCCGGGGCGCGGTCTCGTGCACGCTGGTGATGTTGATGATCCGGCCGCCGCGTCCGGCCGCGATCATGCGACGGGCGGCGCGCTGGGCGCACAGGAACGGCCCGTCGAGGTCCACCGACAGCACCTGGCGCCACTGCTCCCAGTCCGTGTCGACGACGGGCGTGGCGATGCCCGTACCGGCGCAGTTGACCAGCACCCCGATGCCGCCGAGCGCGTCGGCCAGATCGTCGACCACGTCGGCCGCGCCCGGCAGCCGGGTCAGGTCCAGGGAGCGGATCTCGGCGCGGCGGCCGGCCTTGCGGACCTCGTCGGCGGTGCGCTGCGCGTGCTCGGTGTCGCGGTGCCGGGTGATGCCGACGTCGTACCCGTCCTCGGCGAGCGCCACGGCGATCGCCCGCCCGATTCCCGACTCGGAACCGGTCACGACGGCCACACGGGGGTGGTTGGTGCCTCGCGAGCTCATGGCTGCCGGTTACCCGGCAGCCCCGCGCGCAACCACGCATGTTTCTGCCCGTACGCGGGCAGTTCCCGGTGGTGCAGCTGTCCGACCTCCTCTTCGCCCTGCTCGGCGTCGGGGCCCTGCTGGCGGGCATCCTGCCCCGGGTCCTCGAGCGCCGCCCGCTGTCCATGCCGATCGTGTTCCTGGCGCTGGGCATGGTGCTCTTCGCCGTACCCCTGGGGTTGCCGGACGCCGATCCCCTCGCCCACCCGAAGCTGACCGAGCACCTCACCGAGGTCTGCGTGATCGTCGCCCTGATGGGCGCGGGCCTGAAGATCGACCGGCCGCTGAGCCGGCGCCGATGGGCCTCGACCTGGCGCCTGCTGGTGATCGCCATGCCGGTGACGATCGCCGCGGTGGCGCTGCTCGGCTGGTGGTGGGCGGGGCTGGTGCCGGCGGCGGCGCTGCTGCTCGGCGCGGCCCTGGCGCCGACCGACCCGGTGCTGGCCGCCGACGTCCAGGTCGGCGAGCCGACCGACGAGGAGGATTCCGAGGACGAGGTGCGGTTCGCGCTCACGTCGGAGGCGGGCCTCAACGACGGGCTGGCCTTCCCTTTCGTGTACGCGGCGATCGCGATGGCCACCGCCGCCGTCACCCACGAGAGCTGGCTCGGCGACTGGGTGCTGAGCGACGTGCTCCACAAGGTCGGCGTCGGGGTGGCCGGCGGCCTGATCGTCGGCAGGTCGCTGGGCCGGCTGTTCTTCCGCGCGCGGAACAAGACGCTGCGCCTCGCCCACCATTCCGAGGGTTTTCTCGCCGTGGCGGCCACGTTTCTGGCGTACGGGCTGGTCGAGGTGGCCGGCGGCTACGGCTTCCTCGCGGTGTTCATCGCAGCCCGGGGCATCCGGTCGGCGCAGCGTTCGCACGAGTACCACCAGGTGCTGCACGACTTCGCCGAGCAGATCGAGCGGCTGCTGACGGTCCTGCTGCTGCTGTTGCTCGGTGGCGCGGTGGTCAGCGGGCTCCTGGCGCCGCTCACCTGGCCGGCCGCGCTCGCCGGCCTGGCGCTCGTGATGGTGGTGCGTCCTCTGTCGGCATTCCTGTCGCTGCGCGGCGCACCGGGCCATCGCGCGGAACACTGGGTGATCGCATGGTTCGGAGTTCGTGGCATCGGCACGTTCTATTACCTGGCGTACGCCACGAGCCACGCACAGTTTCCCCATGCGGATGTCGTATGGGCGACAGCGGCATTCGTCGTCTTGGTGAGCGTGGGGTTGCACGGTGTCGCGGCGACGCCCGTGATGCGGCTTCTGGACCGATACAACGAACGAACCCGCACCCCGGAAGAGAAATACTCTCAGTAATTGGCGTTGCTCTGAGTAATCCCGCCTCCGCGGAACCGTAGTTTATTTAGGACATTGAACCCGGGTGTAGTGGCGGAGCGTATTCATGGCTGTAAGGTGATCGGCATCTCTGTTGGCCGGTACTCCAACTTGGAACGACGAAAGGTGCCGCCATGCGTATACGGGGCTTTGCGCCGGGCACACCCTGCTGGGTCGAGCTGGCCAGTGCCGATCCCGCACGGGCGGCGGAATTCTACGCCCGCCTGTTCGGCTGGGAGCCCGCCGGCGACCGGTTCAAGCTGGGTGGGCGCGCCGTCGCCGGGCTGACCCGGGCCCGCCCCGACCGGCCCGCGGGCTGGCTCACGTACCTGACCGAGCACAACCTCGAGTCGTCGATCATGCGGGTGCGCGAGGCCGGTGGCCGGGTCGTGGCCGAGCCCGCCGAGGGCCACGGCGGGCGCTCCGCCGTCATCGCCGACCCGGCCGGCGCGGTGCTGGGCATCTGGGAGCCGCGCGGCTTCACCGGCGCCCAGGTCGGCGGCGAGGCCGGCACGATGACGTTCCCCGAACTGCTCACCGACGACTCGGTGGCGGCGGCCAACTTCTACGGCCAGGCGTTCGGCTGGCTGCTGCGCGACGAGTACGGCAGCGACGGCACCCGCGGCGAGTGGATCACCACGGCGCACGACGCGATGGCGGGGCTCGCGCCCAGCCGCGGCGGCAGCTGGTGGCGGGCCGCGTTCCAGGTCGCTGACTGCGTGGAGACCCTCGAGGACTGCCGGGCGTACGGCGGCACGGTGGTCTCCGGAGCCCAGGACATGGGCTTCGGCACGTACGCGGAGCTTCTCGACCCGTGGGGTGTGCCGTTCTCGATCGCCGCGCCGGCGGCGATCCCGATCGAGCTCACCATGTCTTACACGCCGAATTCAGGCATGGAGCTGACCTTCGGCGGGTAGTGGTACGTCTGTTCGAATGATTGTCATCGAGGAGGCGGCGCCATGGCGGCGAGCGAGCAGGACACCGGATCGAACACGATCAAGGACCCGGCCGACTGGACCACCGGCGACGAGCCGGCCACCGGGGCGCAGAAGTCGTACCTGAACACCCTGGCCTCGGAGGCGCACGAGGACGTGCCGGAGGAACTGACCAAGGCCGAGGCGTCCGAGCGCATCGACGACCTGCAGGAGAAGACCGGCCGCGGCCGGTGACCATCGCCTGAAAGAGGGCCGGCCCACCCGGGCCGGCCCTCTTTTTCGCCTGTGGCGTCAACCGAGGTTGACAGTCCTCCCGTGTCAACGTAGGTTGACAGCATGACCGAAGCAACCGATCTGGCCGCCGCGGCGGGCAGCGCCGACCCCCGGGTCGGGCTGCGCGCGGTCGTGGCGCTGCGCCGCCTCCTGGAGGGCCTCGAGCACCTCCAGGTGGCAAACGCCCGCCGGAAGGGCTGGTCCTGGCAGGAGATCGCCGACGCCCTCGAGGTGACCCGCCAGGGCGTGCACAAGAAGCACGCGAACCGGATGCCGATGCACGATCCACGGGAGGACTGAAGAGATGTTCGAGCGATTCACCCACGCCGCCCGGGACGTGGTCGTCCGCGCCCAGGCCGAGGCGCGCGACCTGCAGCAGTCCCCCATCGGGACCCAGCACACCCTGCTGGCGCTGCTCGCCGACCCGGACGGCGCGATCGCCACGGCTCCCGCGCTGCGCGACAGACAAGTGGACGCCCGGTTCGTGCGGGCGGAGATCCTGCGCCTCGTCGGCCCCGCCCCGACGGCACCCGACCCGCTGCCGGACTCCGACGCCGAGGACAAGGCCGCGCTCAAGGCCATCGGCATCGACCTGGACGCCGTACGCCGGGCGATCGAGGAGAACTTCGGCCCCGGATCGCTGCGCCTGCCGCGCTCGCCCGCCCCCAAGCGGAAGGGCGTGCTGCGCCGGTTCTACGGCAGCTCGGGGCACGTGCCGTTCTCGCCTCGCAACAAGAAGGTCCTGGAGCTGGCGCTGCGGGAGGCGCTCCGCCTCAAGCACAACTTCATCGCGCCGGAGCACATCGTGCTGGGCATGGTGCGCGAAGGCAGCGGCCTCGCCATCCAGATCCTCGCCGAGCGCGGCGTCGACCTGGACGACCTGCGGTCCGACATGACGCGTTCGCTGAAGTCGCAGGCCGCCTGACCGGGCCTAGTTTCCGCCGCCGCGGGGTACAGGCACGCCCATGACGTACCGGGTCGAGTACAACGGCGACGACATCGAGCTCGCCACCCTGGACGCCGCCCTGGACAACGCCAAGCACGCGATCGCCGACGACGTGGGCCCGGTCAGCGGCTGGGCCGTCGAGCACGACGAGACGATCAACGACTGGTTCGTCCAGGGCGTCCGCGACGGCCGGGCCGTCGGGCCCACCGCGGTGGTCACCGGGCCGGAGCCGACCGTGGCGGCGCAGACGTTCCCGCGCCACGCCCCCGCGGCGGCCGAGGACGCGGCACGGCGCATGACGTTCACCGGCAAGACGCCGGCCGAGGCGCTGGAGATGGCCGCGGGCTGGCTGGCCGGCCGTCCCGAGGTGGTCGACGTCGACGACGTCGGCTGGCATCCCACCCGCACCGGATATGAGGTACGGGTCTACTACCGGATCTGACTACCCTGCCCCGTGTGACAGCGTCCGAGGATTACGCCCGGTTCGTCCAAGCCGCCACCGCCGATCCGGGCGTGCTCGGACTGGTTCTGACCGGCTCGCACGCCCGGGGCACGGCGACCGCCCATTCCGACCACGACGTCGTGCTGGTCGCGGCGGACGGTCATGAGCCACGGCGTACGGCCACACTCGACGTCGCGAAGAGCCGCCGCGACGGAGACCCCGTGGCCGCGCGGCTCGACGAGGCGGAGAGCACGTCGTGGCTGCTGACCACGGTCTTCGCGCTGCACGGGCGGCTGCGGCCGTACAACAAGTGCCTGCGGTGGGAGCTGGAGACGTACCCGCTGGAAGCGCCGTGGGACGCGACTCTGCCCGAGCGCGTGGCCGCCGATCCCGTCTCGCTCTTCCCCGCCGTCGCGCGGCTGGCACGCGAGCGCGGTCTCGGAGACGTCCTGGACGGGTGGGGAGACGACCTCGCGCTGCTGCCTCCACTTATACTCGCTTGACGAGGATATTGGGGGCGCACGTGGATCTGACCCGCATCGAGGCCGTGCTCTTCGACATGGACGGCACTCTCGTCGACTCCGACGCCGCCGTGGAACGGGCCTGGCGGGTCTGGGCCGGCGAGCACGGCGCCGACCCCGCGACGGTGCTGGAGATCGCGCACGGCGCGCCGGCCGAGCGTACGGTCCGCATCATCCGCCCCGATCTGGACGAGGCCGGAGTGACCGCCGCCGCGGCGCGCCAGCTGGAGCTGCAGTACGACGACCTGTCCGACGTCGTGGCCACGCCCGGGACTGCCGAGCTGCTGGCCGCCCTGACGCTGCCCTGGGCGGTCGTGACCAGCGCCGACGTACGCCTCGCGAAGGCCCGGCTCGGCGCTGCCGGGATCGCGGCACCGGTGCTGGTCACGGTCGAGGACATCACTGCCGGCAAGCCCGACCCCGAGGGGTACGTGCGCGGCGCCGAGCTGCTGGGCGTGGCACCGTCGCGGTGCCTGGTGGTCGAGGACGCCGAGGTGGGCGTGACGGCCGGCCGGGCGGCGGGAGCGACCGTGGCGGCGCTCAAGGGAGTGGACGGGGACATCGCGATCCGGGACCTGCACGAACTCGCCCGGCTGCTCGGCCTGTGACCCCGGTCGCGTACCCCTGGTATTTCAGATTTTAAAGAGTTAGCGTCGGGACATGGCCGAACCGCTCGACGCCGCACAGCAGGCCTGCTGGCGCGCCTACATCGAGAGCAGCTGGGCGCTGCAGACCCGCCTCGAGGACGACCTGCGCGCGGCCACCGGCCTCAGCATGGCGGACTACCACGTGCTGGTGGTGCTCTCGGAGGCACCGGGACGCCGGCTCCGCATGGGCGAGCTCGCCAGCCGGATGGTCTTCTCGCCCAGCCGCGTCACGTACCAGATCACCTCCATGATCAAGCGCGGCCTGGTCCGCAAACAGAGCTGCCCGGCCGACGGCCGCGGCCAGGAGGCCGTGCTCACCGACGCCGGCATGGCGGCGCTGGTCGCCGCGGCGCCGCTGCACCTGGCCACCGTCCGGGACAGCTTCATCGACGACCTCGACGACACGGAGATCGCCGTCCTCGCGGACGTGTTCTCCCGGCTCGGCGCACGCCTTCGGCCCGGCGCGCCCTCCGCTTCCGCTTCCTCCGGCCGCACCTCCGCCACTTCCTCGTCTTCCGGCCGTATCTCCCGGCCGGCCACCACCGCCTGAAGGGGGCTGCCATGCCCGCGATCACCGTCGACGACGTCCTCGTCCTCCCCCGCCTGCCCCGGCTCGACGAGGCCACCACCCGCTACCGCCCGGTCCGCCGCCTCACCACCGCCCCCACCGGCTACGAGGGCGAGGGCTTCCCGGTCCGGCGCGCGTTCGCCGGCGTACCGCTGAGCGAGCTGGACCCGTTCATCCATCTCGACCAGATGGGCGAGGTCGACTACGCGCCGGGCGAGCCGAAGGGCACCCCGTGGCACCCGCACCGCGGCTTCGAAACCGTCACGTACATGATCGACGGCACGATGGACCACCAGGACTCCAACGGGGGCGGCGGCACCATCACCAACGGCGATACCCAGTGGATGACCGCCGGCGCGGGCATCCTGCACATCGAGGCCCCGCCGGAAAAGCTCGTCATGAGCGGCGGCCTCTTCCACGGCCTGCAACTGTGGGTGAACCTCCCCCGCACGGCCAAGATGATCGCCCCCAAGTACCAGGACATCCGCGGCCGCGAAGCGGCGCTGCTGACCACCCCGGACGGCGGCAGCCTGATCCGCGTCATCGCCGGCACGGTCGCCGGCCACGACGGCCCCGGCTCCACCCACACCCCGATCAACCTCGCCCACGTGACCCTCCAGCCGGGAGCGCAACTCGACCTCCCCTGGCAACCCGACTACAACGCCCTCGTGTACGTCCTCGCCGGCCGCGGCACGATCGGCACGGACCGCCGGCCCCTGCAGTCCGGCCAACTCGCCGCCCTCTCCGCCGGCGACGCGATCCGGGTGGCGGCAGACGCGGACCAGGACAGCAACACCCCGGCGATGGAGCTGTTCATCCTGGGTGGACGCCCGATCCGCGAGCCGGTCGCGCACTACGGGCCGTTCGTGATGAACACGCGGGAAGAGCTCATGCAGGCGTTCGAGGACTATCAGAAGGGCCGGCTTGGGGTCATCCCGGCGGAACGGCTGCCGCACACAAGCTGAGCCGGGAGACCAGTTCCTTGACGTGGTGCGCGGCGCCGGGCCACCTCACGGTGCCCGGCGCCGCGTCCCTCCCGTTGCCCGGGACCGGCTCATCTCGCCTTGCGCGGTGCCCGCTCACTCGCCTTGGGCGGCATTGGCTTACCCCGCGTTGGGCGACGCTGACTCGTCTCGCGTGCACGGGCCAGGCTCACCTCCCGTTGCGTGGCGCTGACTCATCTCCCCCTGCGCGGGAGTTACTCACCTCGCCTTGCGCGGGCCGGCTCACGTCGCGTGGCGCGGGGTGAGTCGCGTCGCGTTCCGGCGCGTTCGTGAGGCCCGCGGTTTTGTCGGTGGTCGCCGATAACCTGCGGGGCATGGCTGTGGACATCGGCGAGATGCTGGACCGGCTCCTGACCGAGGGCGCGCGACACTCCGACGACGCCCACGACTACCAGCTGACCATGGTTCCACTCGGCGACGTGACCCTCCCGACGGGCCGCGTCGTCGCCTGCGACCCCCTCGCCCGCACCGGCGAGGCGCTGCCCTTCACCGTCGGCGTGCCTCCGGGGCGCTACCCGCTCCGCGCCTGGGTCGCCGTCGCATACCTGGCCGTGCGGGGGCTCCCACCGTCCCACAGCCTCGTGACCGTCCCGGCACACCCCGGGCCACCGCTGCGCAACCGGGTGGAGGCGAACAGGCGAACGGCGGCCCTCCACCTCGTCATCCGCGACGAGCCGATCACATCGTGGGAGCCGGCGGTCGTCACGGGCCCGGCTGAGCTGGACGAGGACGGCTTCGTCGTGCACCCCGTCGACACGGGCCTCGCCACGCTCACCGATGAGCGGGCGCTGAAGGCTTTGTCCACATGGGACTACGCGGAGGTCGAGGAGACGTTCGTGCCGTCCGTGCCGCCCGAGGTCCCCGGGATGGTGGGCGCAGTGACCGATCCCGCGACCGGCGCCAACGTGGTGGCGGTCGAGCCAGGGTGCGGCGACGGGGCGTATGCGAGCTTTGTGGGGCGTACGGCAGCCGGAGAGGTGGCCGCCTTCGTCACCGACTTCCGCGTGATCTGACAGCACCCGGGGCGGGCCACGGGCATGGCCCAGCCCACTCCGGCCGTCAGCGGCGTGCCGACGAACGGCAAGGACGACGCGGTCGACCACACCGGCGCCTTGCCGAGCGAAGAAGCCGCCCCGGGACGTGGGTCAGCAGCACCCGAGCCACGCCGAGGGGCGGCCAACCGTGCAGCCGGAACACGTCGCCGGACGCCGACGCTCGGACGCCGACACCCGCACGCCGACACCCGCACGCCGGAACACCGACGCCGGACGCCGCTGAAGCCGACCGCCGCCCTGAGTCCGACACCCCCTGCCCGACGCGCGCCGCCGTGAAGCCAGCCGACCGGCCCAAGTCCGACGCCCCATGCCCGACGCCCGACGCGCCGCCGCTGAAGCCAGCCGACCGGCCCAAGTCCGACGCCCCCTGTACGACGCGCGCAGCCGGATGGCGGACGCCCGACGGCCGGGCCGGGGTCGACGCGGTCAGTTCGGGAAGCTGTTCGGGTCGACGTCGCTCGTGGACGCGTTGCCGCCGATGATCGGGGTGAGCGTGATGGTCCAGATCGACGACGAGTACGACGTTGTCGTGAACTTGAACGTGTCGTCGAACTTGCTGAACGCGCAGTCCCGGGTGAAGCCCTTGCCGGCCTTGTCCCAGTCTTCGCCCGATGCCGTGTAGATGCGGTACGTGCCGTCGCGGATGCCCTTGGCCGTGAACGAGCCGCCGCCGCGGACGTACACGGTGAAGATCGGCTTGGGTTTCTTGCCCTTGGTGGGGACGAGCGAGATCGTCGTGTCGTCCGCGCCGTTCTTGATCTTCAGGTGGCCGAGGCCGCCCGTGCTGGTCCGCTTGACGAACGTCCCCGTCTTGAGGCGGCGGTTCTGTTCCTTCGGGGCGGCCGGCAGGAATGTGCCGAACTTGTACGCGGGGTCCGCGGACGCGAGCTTCCGGGCGTCCGCGCGCAGGTTGTCCGCCCAGCCGGACTGGAGCACCGAGGTGTACGGCGACGCCGCGGGGCAGTCCTGCTTGGTGCTCGCGGTCTCCTCCACCATGTCACCGAGGCTCTGCAGCTCGAGGGTCAGCTGCGCATGCGCGGCCGCGACGGCCGGCGGGGGCGTGGTGGCGCGCAGCTTCTGTGCCTCGGCGCGGATCGAGCCGGCCGCCGCGGGTGCCGCCCTGGCGAATGCGGCGTCGTCCGAGGTGTTGAGCTTGCCGAAGGTGGCCTTGATCGCGCTGTCCGAGCCGGCCAGGAGCTGCGCGTACTGCTCCTTGGTGACCGGGCCGGAGGTGGTGGCGCCGGTGGTGGCGGTGATCCGCCGGGGGTCGGCCTGCGGGGTGTCGTCGTCGCCGCTGGTGATGAGGCGGATCGCGCCGCAGCAGCCGACGATGAGGACCGCCGCGAGGGCGATGCCGATGATCTGGTTGCGCCGGCCGGTGCGCGGGGTGGCCTGCGGCGGCCCGGCAAACGCGGGACCGGGACCGTAGCCGGGCGGATAAGCACCGGGCGGATAGGCACCAGGCGGGTATGCACCGGGCGGGTATGAACCGGCAGGTCCGGGCGGATAGGCCCCGGGCTGCCCCGGTGGGTAGGCACCGGGCGCCCCCGGAGGAAAAGCACCGCCAGGCCCGGGCGGATAAGCACCGGGCGGATACGCACCCGGCGGATAAGCACCGGGCGGAGGAAACCCGCCCGGAACCGGAAAACCACCAGCCGGAGCCCCGGAAGCCGGCGGCCCCGAAGCCGGAGGACCGGAAGCAGGAGGACCGGAAGCCGGGAACGGAGGCGGCGGCGTGAACGGCGTCGACACCCGGATGGTCACCGCCACCCGGCCGGCCGGCGCGTCGACCCAGACCACCGCGCCGTCCACCGTGCCCGGCGGCACCGTCACGGTGAGCGAGCCGTGGGTGGGCGACCAGAGCGCCCTGGTCGTGCCCGTCGCCGCCTCCGCGGGCGGGACTTCGATCATTGCGCTGCTGAAAGCCGGCTCCCCCGTCATGACGACGAGTATGGATGACCCGTACGACAGGATGCTGCCCGGTTCCCGTCAGCCGGATCGCGCCGGAGGACAAGCCGGGCGCATCGGATCACCCCGGCCCGTCGAAAACGCTTCAGGGTGATCAAGAGCACAGCGTCAGGACATCAGGAACATGGCTCCGACGCCCAGGACGACCAGGAGCAGCATCGCGATCAGCAGACCGCGCTCGGAAGCGGCGGCGGCGTCGGTCGGGGTGGCGGTGGTGGCGAGGGGTTCGCTGCTCATCAGTGGTCCTTCACAAGGGGATTACCTGCGGCTCAGGGTGCGGGTGGCCGTCAAGGGGCCTACCGTGAGGGCGTCGTCGACCTCGGAAGGGCTGCCCCGTGTCACTGGAGGACTGGCTTCTGACTGCGGACGAGCGCGGCAACCCGGACTCACAGATACCCACCTGGTGCCGGGGAAACACCGCCGAACCGCTCTTTCACGGCGCAACGTATTTCGACCGGCTGGCGACCGAGGTGGAAACGCTGGGTGACGGCGACCATCTCTTCTTCACCGACTGGCGCGGCGATCCGGACGAGCGGCTGCGCGACGAGGGACCCACCATCGCCGAGCTGTTCTCCGCCGCCGCCAAACGCGGCGTCGTGGTCAAGGGCCTGCTGTGGCGCTCGCATCTGGACAAGATGCAGTACAGCGAGGAGGAGAACCGCAACCTCGGCGAGGAGGTCGAGGCCGCGGGTGGCGAGGTGCTGCTCGATCAACGGGTACGGCGGGGCGGGTCGCACCACCAGAAGGTCGTCATCCTGCGCCACCCCGGCGCTCCGGAGCGTGACATCGCGTTCGCCGGCGGCATCGACCTGTGCCACAGCCGGCGGGACGACGCCGACCACCGTGGTGACCCACAGGCGGTGACCATGTCATCCGCGTACGGTAAGAATCCGCCCTGGCACGACGTGCAGCTGGCGTTGCGCGGCCCGGTGGTCGGCGCGCTCGATCTGGCGTTCCGTGAACGCTGGAACGATCCCACGCCGCTGGACCAGAACGGCCCGATCTCGACGGTGACCGACAAGCTCAAGCACGCCGACCTGCGCGCCGACCGGTTGCCCCCGCAGCCGCCGGACCCGCCGGAATGCGGGCCGCACGACATCCAGGTGCTGCGGACATATCCGGCGATGCGCCCGCCGTACCAGTTCGCGAAGAGGGGCGAGCAGAGCATCGCCCGCGGCTACACCAAGGCCATCAAGCGGGCCCGGCGGTTGATCTACCTGGAGGACCAGTACCTGTGGTCCAAGGAGGTCGCGCAGCTGTTCGCCGACGCGCTCAACGACAACCCCGGGCTGCACCTGATCGCGGTCGTGCCGCGGCATCCGGACGTGGACGGCCGCTTCGCGCTGCCGCCCAACATGGTCGGGCGCGAGCAGGCGATCTCGCTGTGCCGCCGGGCCGCACCGGACCGGGTGCACGTCTTCGACGTGGAGAACCACGAGGGTACGCCGGTGTACGTGCACGCGAAGGTCTGCGTCGTGGACGACGTGTGGGCCAGCGTGGGCAGCGACAACTTCAACCGTCGCTCGTGGACACACGACAGTGAGCTCTCGTGCGCGGTGCTCGACCGTACCCGTGACGAGCGCTCTCCCACCGATCCCGCCGGGCTCGGCGACGGCGCGCGCGTCTACGCGCGCGATCTGCGGCTCGCGCTGCTGCGCGAGCACCTGGACCGGTCCGACGACCAGGACCTCGTGGATCCCGAGTCCGCCGTACGGGCGGTGAACGCGTCCGCCGATGCGCTGCGCGACTGGCACCGTGACGGCGAGAAGGGTCCCCGTCCGCCGGGGCGCCTGGTGCCGCACGAGACCGAGCGGCTCCCGTGGCACCAGCGGCTGTGGGCGATCCCGGCGTACCGGTTGATGTACGACCCGGACGGGCGTCCCTGGCGGGCCCGCCGCGCCGGCACCTGGTAGTCCTGGGTATACCCCCGGAACTATGCCTGGTGGGCTGGGGCCACCCGCCCCTGCCTGCCTACGGTGGCCCGGTGCCCACGCCAGAAGCTCCGCTGCGAGCCCTCCTGAACCGCCGGTACCTCGCCTCGGCGGGTCCCTGGCGGGCCCTCGTCTACGTCCTGACCACGCTGCCGATCGCCGCGCCGGTGAGCGCGGCCATGGCGGTGCTGGTCCTGCCGTGGCTGGCCGCCCTCTCGCGGCTCGTCGACGGCGACCTCCCGACCCGCAACGTCTTCGTCCTCATGACCGTCTCGCTGCTGCTCTTCACCGGGTTCGGCCCGCTGGCGGCCGTCCCGCTGGCCATGATCGAACGGGGCCGCCTCGCCCTCATCGACCCCCGGCCGCTGCCGTCGGCGCACGCACCGGCGCCGCAGGACCCCGTCCGATGGGTACGCACCCGCTACGCCGAGACCGCCACGTGGCGTGAGCTCCTGTACGCCGCCTTCCTCGGCCTGGTCGTCCCCGCGGTGTACGGCACGTACGCGCTGCTCGTCCTGCTCGACGTGGCGTTCGTGCTGAGCCCGTTCTTCGCGAGCTCCGGTACGGCCACCTGGACGTTCGGCGTGTTCACCGTGCGCTCCGCCACCGAGGCGCTGCCGTTCGCGGTTCTCGGCGTGCTGCTCGCGCCGGTCCTCGGGTACCTGTTCGGGCTGATCGGCGCCGGTCAGGCCGGGGTTGCACGCGCACTGCTCGGCGACCGTACCGGCGTCGCCCTGCGGGAGGTGGCCCGGTCCCGTGCCCGGCTGGTGGACGCGTTCGACCTGGAGCGGCGGCGCATCGAACGCGACCTGCACGACGGGGCGCAGCACCGGCTGACCAGCCTCACCCTGCACCTCGGCATGGCGCGGCTGGACGTACCCGAGGACTCACCCGCCGCCGGGCCGCTCGGCCAGGCCCACGAACAGGCCAAGGAACTGATGGTCGTGCTGCGCGACCTGATCTACGGCATCCGCCCGCAGGAGCTGACCGATCTCGGACTCCCGGCCGCATTGCGCGAGCTGGCGGGCCGGTCACCCCTGCCGGTCGCCGTCACGGTCGCCGACGGCGTCCCGCGCCCCTCCGAGCAGATCGAGGGCACGGCGTACCTCGCCGCGTCGGAGGCCCTCGCCAACGTGGTCAAGCACAGCGGCGCGACCAGGGCGGACATTCTGCTCGCCCGGGCCGGCGACGTCCTCGTCGTGGAGGTCCGCGACGACGGCGGGGGCGGGGCGGACCCGGAGCGCGGTACCGGACTGACCGGCCTGGCCGACCGGGTCGCGGCTGTGGGCGGCCGGCTCCTTGTGTCCAGCCCTGCCGGTGGTCCGACGCTGCTGCGCGTGGAATTGCCGTGGCGCTCTCCCGGCCTGGTCCTGCCGGCCGCGACCGCCCCGGGACGGGCATGAACGTCGGCGCGGCGGGCGGGATCCGGGTCGTGCTGGCCGAGGACGGGATCCTGCTGCGCGAGGGTCTGCTCGGCGTGCTGTCGCGGTTCGGCTTCGACGTCGTCGCCGCGGTCGGGGACGCCGAGGAGCTGGTCGCGGTGGTCGCGGAGCACACACCCGACCTGGTGGTCACGGACATCCGCATGCCGCCGGGTTTCCAGGACGAGGGGCTGCGCGCGGCGGTCGCGATGCGCCGGGTACGCCCGGACCTGCCGGTCGTCGTGCTCAGCCAGTACGTGCAGGACGAGTACGCGGCGGCGCTGCTGGACAGCGGCGACGGGCGGTCGGTCGGTTACCTGCTCAAGGACCGGGTCGCCGACGTTCGGGACTTCGTCGCGGCTCTGCGTACGGTGGCCGCGGGCGGCACGGTCGTCGACCCGGACGTGATCCGCCGCCTCCTGCAGCGCCCGAACGATCCCCTCGCGACCCTGTCGGGGCGGGAACGCGAGGTGCTGTCTCTGGTCGCCGAGGGCCACTCCAACTCGGCGATCGCGGCCCGCCTGTACGTCACGGAGGCGGCGGTGGGCAAGCACGTGGGCAACATCCTGGCGAAGCTGAACCTGCCGCCGGCGGAGGACACGAACCGGCGGGTGCTGGCGGTGCTCGCGTACCTGCGGGCCTGAGACGAGGCCCGGCCGACCGGCCGTGTCCGCGGGACCTACGACGCGCCGGTGTCCGGGCCGGCCCGGGGAACGTCGAGCGTCCAGCCGGCCGGGCACCAGATCGGCGCGCCCGGATCGCCGGCGAGCGCGAGGGTGATCCGCCACGCCTGCATCGGCGGGCGGCCCGCCGCCTCCCAGCGGTCGACGATGTCGGCGGCCTCCGCGGCGTACCGGCGCGCCTGCGGACCGCCGGCAGCGACCGCGCCGTCGGGCAGGATCGCCGCGCCACCCGTACCGGTCTCGTCGAGCAGGACGAGCGTGCTGCCGTTGTGGCCGATCACCGGGGCGTGGGTGGCCCGGATGCTCCACACCCCCGCCGCGTACCAGAGATCCCGGTACCCCAGCGAGTCGAGTGGCCGCACCCAGCGGGCGGGAGCGACCGGCGCGAAGTCGGCGAGCGCGCCCGGCGGTGCGGCCGGGTGGGTGCGCGGGTGGCCGGCCGCGAGCGGACCGGCGGCGCTCATGAAACCCGAGGGGCACACCACGGACGCGGTGACCGGACCGTCCGGGTGACCGCGCACGGCCAGCACCGGGTGGGTCCCGGCATGCTCCACCGGTACGACGATCAGCCCCGCGGCCCCGGACCCGGGCCGGCCCGACGACTCGGACCGGCCCGGCCCGCCACCTTGAGGACTGGCCGGCCCGGCGCCCTCGGGACTGGCCGGCCCGGCGCCCTCGGAGCCGGCCGGTCCGGCGTCTTGCGGTCCTGTCGCCACGGGAGGCTGGATCTGCCGGAGCCAGTGCGGGGACACGCCGGCCACGCCGACCGTGACGACGACTCGGTCGAAGTGGTCGCCCGGGGCTCCGGCGTAGCCGTCGCCGGCGTGGACGCGTACGGAACGGGCGCCCGCGCGGGTGAGCGCCGCCCGGGCCCGGCCGGCGACGTCGGGCTGGACGTCGATGCTGGTGACGTCCGCGCCGAGCGCGCTGAGCAGCGCGGCGTTGTAGCCGGTGCCGGCGCCGATCTCGAGGACGCGGTGGCCGGGCCGTACGTCCAGCGCCACCAGCATGATCGCCATGAGGGACGGCTGGCTGGAGGAGCTGACCGGCGTCGCGCCGTCGACCTTGGTGACCAGCACGTCGTCGCGGTAGACGATGTCGAGGAAGTCGGCGGCGTCCGGGGTGACCCAGGTGCCGTCGCGCCGCTGGAAGCCGTCCGTCACGAACGCTTCCCGGGGCACCGTCCGGAACGCCGCGGCCAGCTGCGGCGTCAGCGGCGCGCCGTCGCGGCGGAGCTGCTCGACGAAGCGGCGGCGCAGGTCGGTCACGCATTCACCGTAGGTCCTCCCCGCGCCGACCGCCCGCGCACGGTCCAGCCGGGCAGCGGGCCGCGGCGCACCGGCCCTCACTCGACCCGCGCGGCGGCGACCGCTGCGGTCAGCTGGTCCGGGACGTCCGCCTCGTGGTACGGCCGTTCCGAGTCCTCGATGTGGTCGAGGAAATTCTGGTAGACCGCCGCCGCCCGCAGCGCCGCGATCGGCCGGATCAGCGCCACCGCGGTCTGCGGCTCGCAGCCCGGCACGCTGCGCCGCCAGCGGGCCGCCCATTCGTCGATCAGGGCGGCTGCCTCCGCTTCCGGGAGATGGCCGGTGAGGCGCAGGATGTCGTACGCCGGGTGCGCCACGCTGGAGTCCCCCCAGTCGACGATGACCCGTCCCGCCGCCGATTCCCGCACGTTGCCGGGGTGCAGGTCGCCGTGCGCGAGGGTGTCCGGCAGGCCGCACGCGTCGATCGCCGTCAGCCGGGCGGGGAGCTCGTCCATCAGCTCGGCGAGGCCGTCGATCGCGTCCAGCCAGGGTGCTGCCACGCGGGCGATGCGGTCGAGCTCGAAGCGGTGGTCGGGCACGCCCGCGGCGAGCAGTTCACGCGTACGGGTGAGGTAGTGCTCCTGGAGCGAGTGGACGTCACGGGCGACGTCGGCGCAGAAGCCGGCGCCGGCACCGTAGCGGTCCTCCCCCGGCACGTGGGCGAGCAGCATGCGCCCGGCATCCCCGGCGGCCAGCAGGGTGGGGGTCAGCCCGGGTACGGCCGCGGGCAGCAGCCGGAGCAGCGGCGCCTCGTGGGCGAAGAAGACGGGGACCTGTTTGAGCCACGCCACCGGTTCGCCGCCCGCGTCGATGCGCCAGATGGCCGACAGGTTCCAGGTGCGCTGCTGCACCGCCACGGCGTCGTCGCGGCCGAGCTCCTCGAGGGCCCAGGCAACGGATGCGGCCGGGCCGCCGGGCACCGCCCACGGCGCCCGCCGCGGCTCCGGCGCGGAGTCCACATCCGCCGGGCCGAGGGACTCGAGACCGGACAAGGACACCGGATCGACAGGCGCAGCACCGGCCGACGGGGCCGGGTCGAGCGCGAGGGACGCCGTGCCGGGTCCGAAGGCCTCGGCGGCGTACGTGACGTGGCCGCCGGGCTGGGCGGGTCTCTCCGTGTGCAGCAGGCGCAGCACCGTCACGTCGATCCCGTGACGGTCGCGGACGGCCGCGACGATGTCGCCGACCTCGGGCCACCACGGCACTTCCACGTCGAAGGGCGGCAGCGCGCCGAGCACGCCGCCCCGCCCGTCGACCAGCACGAGAGTCACAGTTCTGCCCACGCGAGGAACCGTAGCCCGCCCACCCCGGTCGGCGCGGAAGCCTGTGGACAAGGAGGAACGCGGACGACCCGCTACAGGCGGGCCGCGAAGATCAGCTGGTCCTTGGCCGAGCGTTTACCCGGCGTCAGGCCGATGATCCACCCCAGCGCCTCGTCGCCGGTCTTCGGGCGCGGGTGGGAGCGCATGACGGCCGGGTCGCCGGGCGGCGCGGCCATGTCGCCGAGGTCGTCCTCCGTCATCCGCCGCAGCAGGAGCCGGCTCGTGGCGACGACCGGACCGGAAGTCACGTCGTCGCCTCGTAGCGGGCGCGCAGGGCCGCCATGTCGGGGCGGCCGTGCAGGCGCAGGCGGGCCATGCCGCCGTCCGGGAAGATGTCGAGCCGCACGTGCGTCGCGACCGGGACGACCGGGACCGGGAAGCGGTGCCGGGTGTCCGGGCTCAGCCGGATCTGCGGCAGCAGCTCGAACCAGTCGGCGGGGTCGTCGAGCAGGCCGGTGCGGGTGTCGATGCCGCGCAGCGTGGCGCTGCCGGGCGCGTTGCCCTTGAAGTGGCTGGTGTCCAGTTCGGCCAGTTCGACGACCGCCGGCGCGGCGAGCTGCAGCAGCACCCAGTCGTTGCCGTCGTCGCGGCGGCGGGCCGTCTCCCAGCCGTCGCCCATGGAGCGCGCGAGGCCCGGGTGGATGAGGTTCTGCGGGTGGCCGTAGAACATGTTGCTGCAGCCGGCGATGCGGGCGCCGTGCTCGGCGGCCGCCACGTCGAAGACGCTCGGCAGCAGCCGCGGGTCGGGCACGATCTCGCCGTGGACGCGCAGCCGGGCGACGCCGCCGTCGGGGTAGATATTGAGGCGTACGTGGGTGAAGCGCTGCCGCGAGTCCACTGCGAACAGGTTCTGGCTGTCCCCGGCGAGCGGTGAGCGCGGGACGAGCGGCACCCAGGGCGCCTCGGCGAGCTGGATCGGGTCCGGGTAGCCCTCGACGGCGCAGCCCTCGACGGAGGCGTACGGCGGGTAGTTGCCGGTGAAGAACGCCGTGTCGATGTCGATCCCGTGGATCACGCCGGGGGCGCCGAGCCGCACGATCGCCGTGTCGTGGCCGGGTTCGCGCCGCCGCCGCGTCTCCCAGCCGTCGTACACCTGGCCCTTCTGCCCGAGGGTCCGGGGTGCGAAGACCGGCGCCGCCGGCTCGACCAGGTGGTCGGCCGCGGCGAAGAACTCGTCGTTGGCGGCCGTCACCCCGCCGCCGAACGTGCGCGACGCCAGGTCGGGCAGGAGGGTGAAATCTTCCATCAGCGGACCTCCGGTGTCACGAACGGGTCAGGAAGCGGCCCTGCGGCGCCTCGCCGGTCACCGGTCGCCCGCGCAGCCAGGTCGCGCGGACCACTCCGGTCAAGGTCTTTCCGGCGTACGGCGTGACGGGGTTGCGGTGGTGCAGCCGCCCGGGGTCGACCACGAACGCGGCGTCCGGGTCGAGCGCGACCAGGTCGGCGTCGGCGCCCACGGCGATGCGGCCCTTGCCGGTGAGCCCGACGAGGTCGGCGGGGCGCCGGGCCATCCAGCCGGCCACGTCGGCGAGGGTGTGACCACGCTCGCGGGCGGCCGTCCAGATCACCGGGAGGCCGAGCTGGACGGAGGCGATGCCGCCCCACGCCGCGGCGAAGTCGCCGGTGTCACGCCGCTTGAGGCCGGGGGTGCACGGCGAGTGGTCGCTGACGACGCAGGTGATGAGGCCGTCGGCGAGCGCCGCCCAGAGCCGGTCGCGGTTGGCCGCGTCGCGTATCGGTGGGCAGCACTTGAACTCGGTCGCCCCGGCCGGGATCTCCGCGGCGTCGAGGGTGAGGTAGTGCGGGCAGGTCTCGGCGGTGACCCGTACCCCGTCGGCGCGGGCGGCGGCGATCAGCGGCAGGGCGCCCGCCGCGGACAGGTGCAGGATGTGGACGCGGGCCCCGGCGGCCCGGGCCGCCTCGATGGCGGTGGCCACGGCGGCGTGCTCGGCCTCGGGCGGCCGGGACGCCAGGAAGTCCGCGTACGCCGGGGAGGAGGCGGCCGCGTGCAGGTGGTCGGGGTCCTCGGCGTGGATGACGAACAGCGCGTCGACGGCGGCGAGCGCCTCGGCGAGCTGCCCCGGGCCCAGCGGCGGGAACTCGGGCACGCCGGAGTCGGCGAGGAACGCTTTGAAGCCGAACACGCCGGCGGCGTGCAGGGCGGGCAGGTCGGCGGCGTTGCCGGGGATCGCCCCGCCCCAGAACCCCACGTCGATGTGGAGCTGTCCGGCGGCCGCCCGCTGCTTGACCGCGAGGGCGTCCGCGGAGACGGTCGGCGGGAGGCTGTTCAGCGGCATGTCCACGACGGCGGTCACCCCGCCGGCGGCTGCCGCCCGGGTGGCGGTGGCGAAGCCCTCCCACTCGGTGCGGCCGGGCTCGTTGACGTGCACGTGGGTGTCGACCAGCCCGGGCAGCAGCGCGAGGTCGCCGAGGTCGGTCTCCTCGGCCGCCGGCACGGGCGCGTCGTACCCGTCCACGGCGACGATGCGCCCGCCCGTGACCGACACGGCGGCGGGCCGCTCGCCGCCGGCGGTGACGGTACGGCGGGACCGCACCACGAGATCCACCATGGCCCGAGCCTAACCGCCCGGCGTGATCGGACGGCTACGCCGCGCAAAGCCGACGCGCAGTGTGCGCGGCCGAACGGCTCAGGCCAGCTCGTGCAGCCGCTCGCGGGGGAACCCGACGGCGGCGGGCTCCAGCGCGCCGCAGTCGAGCCCGCGCAGCAGGTAGCCGGCGAGGGCACGCGCGGTGGCCGGCTCGTCGAGGATGCCGCCGGCCTGCCGTTCGAGGTAGCGCCGCAGCCGCAGCACCGCCGCGTCGACGCCGTCGGCGAAGAACGCGTACGTCGCCGCGAACCGGGTGGGCAGCTGGGCGGGGTGCAGGTCCCAGCCCTGGTAGTAGCCGCGCTCGAGGGAGCGGCGGACGAGCCGGTGGTGCAGCGCCCACGCCTCGTGCACCGCGACGCCGGAGCCGACCGGGAGGATGTTGGTGGAGCCGTCGGACAGGCGTACTCCCGTGCCGGCCGCGGCCGCCTGCATGACCGCCTTCGCGTAGTCGGCTGCCGGGTGGTCCATGGCCTGGTACGCCGCCGCGACTCCGGCCGCCGCACTGTAGTCGTACGTGCCGTAGTGCAGTCCCGCGCAGCGCCCCTCGGCGGCGGTGATGAGCCGGGCGACCGTGGCCGTCCCGTCGGCGCCCAGCACGGCGGCCGGCAGCTCGATCTGGATCTCAAAGCGCAGCGTCCCCTCCGCCCGCCCGTACGCGCACTCGAGCCGCCGGCACAGCTCGGCCATCGCGGTGACCTGGTCGGGCCCGCTCACCTTGGGCAGCGTGACGACGAACGGGTGCGGGTAGTGCGACAGCCACAGGTCGAGAGTGCGCAGCGCCCGCCGCCGGGTGGGCTCCTCCAGCGACTTGATCCGTACGCCCACGAACGGCGGCCGGGGGCCGTCCAGCAGCACCGCCGCGGCGTCGCGGACCGCGGCGTCCTCCTGGTCGTCGTCACGGACGCCGTAGCCGTCCTCGAAGTCGACGCGCAGGTCCTCGATCGGCTCGGTGCCGAGCTTGGTCCGGACGCGCTCCTCCAGCGCGGCGGGGAACGGCAGGGGCGGGTGCTCGTCGAGCGCGGTGAGCGCCTGCCGTCCCCAGTCGCGGAACCCCGCCAGCCGGTCGGCGGGGATGTAGACGGTGTGCACCGGCTGCCGCCCGGCGCGCTCGCCCGGGTAGCGGGCCTTGAGGAACGCGTCGTGGGCGGCGAGCCGGTGGTCGAGCGCGGCGTAGTCGTCGTCGCTGAGCCGCACGGTCAGTCGATGGAGTCGTAGGCGGCGGTGGTGAGGAAGTCGGCGAAGTCGTCGGCGAGCGCGACGCGTTCGAACAGCTTGCGGGCGTCGTCGAAGCGGCCGGCCGCCCACGCCTCGTCGCCCACCGCCTCGCGGATCCTGGCCAGCTCCTCGTCCTCGATGCGTCCGACGAGCTCGGCGGTGATCGGCGTGCCGTCCTCGAGGCGCACGTCGTTGTGGATCCACTGCCACACCTGCGACCGGGAGATCTCGGCGGTGGCGGCGTCCTCCATGAGGTTGAAGATCGCGACCGCGCCGTTGCCGCGCAGCCAGGCCTCGAGGTACTGCAGGGCGACGGAGACGTTGTTGCGCAGGCCCGCCTGGGTCACCGCGCCGCCGGTGGCCGACACGTTGAGCAGGTCCTCGGCCGCCACGTCGACGTCGGGACGCTGCTTGTCGAGCTGGTTGGGCCGGTCGCCCAGCACCCGGTCGAAGATCTCCCGGCAGACCGGCACGAGGTCGGGGTGCGCCACCCAGGAGCCGTCGAAGCCGTCGCCGGCCTCGCGTTCCTTGTCCTCGCGGACCTTGGCGAGGGCCACCTCGTTGACGGCCGGGTCGCGCCGGCTGGGGATGAACGCCGCCATGCCGCCCATCGCGAAGGCGCCGCGCCGGTGGCAGGTGGCCACCAGCAGCTCCGTGTACGCCCGCATGAACGGCGCCGTCATCGTGACCGCCGCCCGGTCCGGCAGCACCATCGACGGGTTGTCGCGGAAATACTTGATGATGCTGAACAGGTAGTCCCAGCGGCCGGCGTTGAGCCCGGAGATGTGCGGGCGCAGCGCCCACAGGATCTCGTCCATCTCGAACGCGGCGGGGATCGTCTCGATGAGCACGGTCGCGCGGATCGTGCCGACCGGGATGCCGAGCGCCTCCTGCGCATGGGTGAAGACGTCGTTCCACAGGGCGGCCTCGTGGTGCGACTCCATCTTGGGCAGGTAGAGGTAGGGCCCGCTGCCGCGGGAGAGCAGCTCGGCGGCGTTGTGGAAGAAGTAGAGACCGAAGTCGACGAGGGCGCCGACGGCCGGCTCACCGTCGACGGGCAGGTGACGCTCGTCGAGGTGCCAGCCGCGCGGGCGCATGACGATCGTCGGGTACGGCCCCGGGCCGAGCTCGTAGGTCTTCGCGCCGGTCTCGAGCGTGATGGTGCGCCGGACGGCGTCGAACAGGTTCTGCTGACCGTCGACCACGTTGGCCCAGTGCGGGGTGTTGGCGTCCTCCATGTCGGCCAGCCACACCTTCGCGCCGGAGTTGAGCGCGTTGATGGTCATCTTGCGCTCGGTCGGGCCGGTGATCTCGACCCGCCGGTCGGTGAGGTCGGCGGGCGCGGGCGGCACGGTCCAGTCCCCGGCGCGGATCTCGGCGGTCTCGGGCAGGAAGCCCAGCGTGCCGCCGGCGGCGATCTCCGCTCGGCGCTCGGCACGGCGGGCCAGCAGCTCGTTGCGGCGAGGGCGGAAGCGGCGGTTCAGGTCGGCCACGAACGCCACGGCCTCGTCGGACAGGATCTCGGTCACGGGCGGTGACTCCCTTCAACGGCGAAGGCTTTCCCGTACCGTATCGGTCCGCGGAGCCACCCGCTGCGCAGGCTGTGGACAACGTCCCGCGGTGACGGCGCAGCGGCCCTCGCGGGGAACCGAGGGCCGCTGCCTTACCACTCCTCCGGCTGGGGATGACCGGAAGAGGTCAGAAGGTGCCGGCCGAGTCGCACTTGGCCTTCTGGGTGACGCAGTCGCGCACCCGCTGGGCCAGCGGCTTGGTCTCCCAGGCGTTCATGAAGTCGCCGTGCATCGACGAGGCCATGCCGCTGGAGAGCTGGAAGCCGGCGCTGCTGCCGCTGGTCGGGTAGCCGATCACGAAGGAGATCGACGGGATCGCGACCGGGAACCTGCCGCTGGCGCAGGTGCCGTCCGGGCCGGTCGGGCCGACGTGCGACTTGTGGTCGGGGCTGTCCAGGTGCACGCCGTCCCAGCAGTCCGGGAACGTCAGCTGGTACGTCAGCTCCGCGGTCTTCGCGCACACCGGCCAGTTGCCGTCGGCGCTGCGGCCGGTCTCGCCGCCCGCACCGGCGCACCAGAACTGGGCCGGGGCGCCCTTGCCGGTGGCGACCTGCTTCTTGGCGTCACCGGTGATCATCCGGAAGCCCTCCGGGAACGGCACCGTCTTCGTCGGGTCCTTGAGCCGCGAGCCGTAGTAGACGGTGACGCCGTGCGGGTCGACCGGCTTGCCGTTCTCCAGCAGCGTGGGGATCCAGTACGCCGACCGGTCCTCCTTCGGGTCGCAGCTGGTCTCCAGGTTCGCGAACAGCGACGCGTTGGTCGAGGCGGCGCTGGTGCTCTTGTTGCCCATGAAGGTGTGCAGGTGCGAGGCGCCGGCCATGCCGGGGAAGACGATCGGGTCGTCGGGCAGGCGGTGGCTCACCTTGCAGCTCGCGTTGAACTCGGGCACGCGCACGTTGCCGGCCGGCACGGGCTTCGCGACGGTCGCGTCGTACTCGGCGAGCTGCTTGTCCCACTTCGCCTTGTCAACAGGTACCCAGCCATCCCCAGTGGGCACCGAGGGAGCCGGCGCCGGCGCCGCAGCACCGCCGAAGGTGAACCAGTTGATGTTCACGAAGTCGCTCTTCTGCGCGCTCTTCATGACCGCGAACACGGTCTGCGGGCCGGAGGGCACGGAATTCGCCGTCGCGGTGACGGTGGTCCAGCTCTGCCAGCCGCCCGTACGGGCCACCGGGAAGGTCGCGAGCAGCGTGCCGGTCTGCGAGCCGAGGTGCATCTCGATGGAGCCACCGGCGCTGTTGTCGGAGGCGACGCGGGCGGACAGCGCCGTGCCGGCGACCGCGACGGCGTCGAAGCGCAGCCAGTCGCCGTCCGCGAGCCAGCCGACGTTCTTGCCGCCGTCGGCGTCGCCGGTGCCCTCGGTCTGCGCGCCGGACTGGGCGGCGTACGACTCGGCCTGCAGGCGACCCGCGACGGTGGTCTCGTCGGCGCTGGCGCCCGCTATGTAGACGCCGCTGGCGCCGAGGGCGGCGGTCACCGCGGTGGCCAGGACGATGCGGGTGCGGCGGCGGCGCTTCTTCATCACTATTCCTTCGCTGTGGCAGAGCGTTTCCGCGAAGGAGTATGCGCAGCTCACCTGGCTTGCATCAAGGCGCGAAAGAAGATTTCAGAATGGGCCGGCGAAGCGTTGCTGGTCGCCGCGATACCGTTTCCCGATAACGTTTTTCCCGAGTCCGAACCTTAAATCTCTCTTAAGCGGGAGGCCGCACGACGGGCCCCCCGGGCCAGCGCCTCCGCGTCCGCGTGCACCAGCTCGCCCCGCTCGACCACCGGACGGCCGCCGACCAGCGCCAGCTCCACCGGCGCCGCCGGGCCGAACACCAGCGCGGCCACCTTGTCGTCGATGCCCTCGTGGCCGAGGCCGTCGAGGCGCCACAGCACGAGGTCCGCGAGCTTACCCCGCTCCAGAGAGCCGATGTCGTCCTGACGGCCGAGGCAGCGCGCCCCGCCCATCGTGCCCATCCGCAGCGACTCCCGCGCGGTCAGCGCCGCCGGGCCGCCGCGCAGCCGGGCCACGTACAGCGCCTGGCGCAGCTCCTCGCCCAGGTGGGCGGCCTCCTGCGACGCCGAGCCGTCCACGCCCAGCCCGACCGGCACGCCCGCGTCCAGCAGGTCCCGGACGCGGGCCAGGCCGGCGCCCAGGCGGGCGTTCGAGCTGGGACAGTGCGCCACCCCGGTGCCGGTCGCGCCGAGCCGCGCCACGGCCGCGTCGTCCAGGTGTACGCCGTGCGCCAGCCACACGTCGTCGCCGAGCCAGCCGAGGCTCTCCGCGTACTCGACGGGGGTGCAGCCGAACTTCTCCCGGCAGAAGTCCTCCTCGTCGGCGGTCTCCGCCAGGTGGGTGTGCAGCCGTACGCCCTTGCGCCGGGCCAGGTCGGCGGCCTCGCGCATCAGCCGCGACGTCACGGAGAACGGCGAGCAGGGCGCGACGCCCACGCGCAGCAGGGACTCCGGCGACGGGTCGTGCCAGCGGTCGACGGCCGCCTCGGTGGCGGCCAGCGCGGCGTCGGTCTCCTCGACCACGTGGTCCGGCGGCAGCCCGCCCTGCGACTCGCCCAGGTCCATCGAGCCGCGCGTGGGGTGGAAGCGCAGGCCGATCCGCTGGGCCGCCTCGATCTCCGCGGCCAGCACGTCACCGCCGTCGCGGGGGAACACGTAGTGGTGGTCCATGCTGGTCGTGCAGCCGGACAACGCCAGCCAGCCCAGGCCCGCGCCCGCCGCCGCGCCGACCGTCTCGGCGTCGATGCGGCCCCAGATCGGGTACAGCGTGGTGAGCCAGCCGAACAGCGTCTCGTCCTGCGCCAGGCCGCGGGTCGCCCACTGGTACAGGTGGTGGTGGGTGTTGACCAGGCCCGGCGTCACCAGGCAGCCGGTGCCGTCGACGCGGCGCACCGAGCCGCGGGAACGGCCCGCGTGGCCCGGGCCGACCGTCACGATCCGGCCGTCGTCGCCGACGACCACGTGCCCGTCGGCGTACTCGGTGCCGGCCGCGTCCACCGTGGCCACCGCCGCGTTCTCGATGACGATCACAGGTACCACTCCGCGCGGGCCGGCGGCGCGTCGTCGCGGGTCACCGTGCCCTCGATCAGCCCGTACGGCCGGTCCCCCGCGATGAACACCTCGCCCGGGTTCGCCATGTCGAACGGCGACAGGTCGGCGAGGTAGTGGTGCTTGTTGGGCAGCGTCAGCCGGATCTCCGCGATCTCCGGGCGGCTCTCCAGCACCCGGCTGCCCATCGAGAACAGCGTCTGCTGCAACGAATAGCTGTACGTGTTGACGAACGCGTTCACCAGCGCGTCCTTGGCCTTCTCGAACGACTCCCCCCAGTCCGCGGCGTCGCCGAGGTGCCGCCAGCGCGCGTCGACCTCGGTGGCGAGGATGCGGTCGGTGGTCTCGGCCAGCGTCGTGTAGCGGTCGCGGCGGAACCCGTGGAACTCCGACGCCGTCGAGTTCAGCACCACCAGATCCTTCAGGCCGGACACCACCTGCGTGAAGCCCTCCTCCACGGTGACCGCGCACAGGCGGGTGAAGTCGCCCCTGCGCCGGAAGGAGTGCGGGCCCAGCCGCTCCCAGCCGGTGGCCTCGATCGCCACGCGGGCGCGGACCACCTGCGGCTGGGTGCCGACGAAGTGCCGGGCCAGCAGCAGCGCGAACGCCTCGGGCTGCCCGGCGCCGTGCTGTTTCGCGAACGCGTACACCGTGTTCTTCATCGTGTCGGTCGGCAGGACCCCCGCGTTGTCGCCGGTCAGGTGGGTCGCCGTCAGGTCCCCCGACAGGGCGGTGCTCACCGTGAACTCGGTCAGCCCGTGCGTGTCGCCGTCCCGGGTCACCTGCACGAGCCGGGTCTCCGCCTTGCCGTAACGGTTGGGTCCCAGCACGATCGCCACGCGTCAGCTCCCGCGGTAGGTGGTGTAGCCGTACCGGCTCAGCAGCAGCGGCACGTGGTAGTTCCGGTCCGGATCGTGCACCTGGAACGCGACCGTGATCTCCGGGAAGAACGCCTCGCCGCCCAGGTACGGCTCCACATAGAACACCAATCGGTAGCCGCCGGCCTGCCAGTCGTGCACCGGCAGGCGGTGCTTCAGCCGGCCGTCGTCATCCGTACGCCCCTCCGCGAGCAGCCGCCACCCGTCGGAGTCACGGCGCTCGAGGCGCACGTACACGTCGCGGGCGGGCTCGCCGGAGACCGTGTCCAGGATGTGCGTGGAGATGCGCGCCTGCGTCTGCGCCGCGAACCGCTCACCCGAGCTCATCGAGCAGCCTCTCCAGCCGCAGCAGCGCGATCCGGCGCAACTGGTCCGCGACGACGGGCCGCTCGGCCGCCTCGTCGTTGCCGAGCCGCTCCCGGGCCGCCGCGAGGATCTCCGCCCGGCTCCGCCCGCTCGCGAAGATCAGGAACACGTGCCCGAACTTCTCCTCGTACGCCCGGTTGGCCTCGACCAGCGCGCTCGCCGTCGCCTGGTCCGCATCGGCCGCCGTGGACTGCTCCCGGCGCGACCAGGCGGCCTCCTTCGAGTCGCCCGCGGCGCGCTCGCCGATGCGCGGGTGCGCGGACAGCGCCACCAGCACGTCGGGCCAGCTCAGGCCGCGCAGCGCGGCGTCCGCCGCCGCCACGATCGCCTGCCGGGACGGGTACGGGCGGCCCGCGGCCATCGTGGTGACCCAGGCCGGAGCCGCGCACACGGCGGACAGCTCGCCCGCGGGCAGGGAGTTGAACGCCTCGACGCCGCCCATCGACCACCCCCTGGATCTCCCGCGGACAGTCAATCACAGCAGCCGGTGCCCGTACGCCAGACTTGTCCGGTGCTGATCCCCGCCGACGCGCTGCCGGACCTCCCCGTCCGTACGGCCGTCCCCGACGTGACCGCCGCGCTGGCCGACCGCGGCGCGGCGGTCCTGGTGGCGCCGCCGGGCACCGGCAAGACCACCGTGGTGCCGCTGACGCTGGCCGATCCGGGCGGCGGCCGCGTGATCGTGGCCGAGCCCCGCCGGGTCGCCGCCCGGGCCGCCGCCCGCCGCATGGCCGCGCTGCTCGGGGAACAGGTCGGCGCCCGGATCGGCTACACCGTCCGGGGCGACCGCAAGGTCTCCCGTGACACCCGCGTCGAGGTGGTCACCACCGGCGTCCTCGTCCGCCGCCTGCAACGCGACCCGGAGCTCGCCGGCACGGCCACGGTGATCCTCGACGAGTGCCACGAACGGCACCTCGACTCCGACCTCGCCCTCGCCTTCCTCGTCGAGGTACGCGCCGCCCTGCGCCCCGACCTGCACGTGCTCGCGACCTCCGCGACGGCCGAGGCGCAGCGGTTGTCCGAGGTGCTCGGCGACGCCCCCGTGGTCGCGGCGTCCGCCGCCCTGCACCCGGTCGAGGTGCACTGGTGCCCGCCGCCGCAGCCCGTCGCTGCGCCGCACGGGCTGCGCGTCGACCCGCGGCTGCTCGACCACGTCGCCGCCACGACCCGGCGGGCCCTGGCCGACGGCGACGGCGACGTCCTGGTCTTCCTGCCGGGCGCCCGCGAGATCTCGACGGTCGCCGGGCGCCTGGGCGGCACCGGCGTGGACGTCGTCACGCTGCACGGCCGGCTGAGCGGATCCGAGCAGGACGCCGCGCTGCGGCCGGGCCCAGCGCGCCGGATCGTGCTCGCCACCGCGGTCGCCGAGAGCAGCCTCACCGTCCCCGGCGTCCGCGCGGTCGTCGACGCGGGGCTCAGCCGGGTCCCGCGGATGGACCACAACCGCGGCCTGGGCGCCCTCGTGACCGTGCCGGTCTCCCGGGCGGCGGCCGTGCAGCGCGCCGGCCGGGCCGGCCGGGAGGCGCCCGGGCGCGTGTACCGCTGCTGGTCCCAGGCGCAGCACGACCGGCTCCCGGCCCAGCCGGAGCCGGAGGTCTCCGCCGCCGACCTGACGTCGTTCGCCCTGGACCTGGCGCTGTGGGGGCATCCCGACGGCAGCGGCCTGGCCCTGCCCGACGCGCCCCCCGCGGGCGCGCTGCAGGCGGCCACGAGCACCCTGCGCGCCCTGGGCGCGATCGGCACCGACGGCCGGGTCACACCCCGGGGGCGCCTGCTCGCCGACGCCGGGCTGCACCCACGGCTGGCCCGCGCGCTGCTCGACGGCGCCCCGCTCGTCGGTGGGCGCCGCGCCGCGGAGATCGTCGCCCTGCTGGACTCCGACCGGCTCGCCGACGACCTGATCGCGGCGTGGCGCCGGGCCCGCTCGGGCGACGGCGCCTGGCGAACCGAGGTACGCCGGCTGCAGGCCGTGCTGGACCGCGCGCGGCCGGAGCCCTCCGACCGGCCGATCACCGACGACCTCGCGGCCGGGCTGGTCGTGGGCCTCGCGTACCCGGAGAGGGTCGCGAAGGCACGGCGGCCCGGCTCCCCGGCGTACCTGATGACGGGCGGGACCGAGGCGGAGCTGACCGGCGGCAGCGCTCTGGCGGGGACGACCTGGCTGGCCGTCGCGGACGCGGACCGGGCACCGGGCGCACGGTCCGCGCGCATCCGCAGCGCCGCCCCGCTGGACGAGGCGACCGCCCGCGAGGCCGCGGCGACGCTGGCCGGTACCGCGACGGAGATCGGCTGGATCGACGGCGACGTGGTGGCCCGCCGGGTGGAGCGGCTCGGCGCGATCGTGCTCGCCGAGCGGCGCCTCGACGACCCCGACCCGGCCCTGGTCCGGGTGGCGCTGCGCGAGGGCCTGCGCCGCGAGGGGCTCGGCCTGCTCACCTGGACCCGGACCGCGACGGAGGTACGGCACCGGCTGGCGTTCGCGCACGCGGCGCTCGGCGACCCGTGGCCGGACGTGTCGGACGAGGCGCTGGCCGCGGCGGACTGGCCGCACCTGGGCAGCGCCCGCCGCCGCGCCGACCTCGCCCGCATCGACGTGGCCTCCGCCCTGCGCGAGGTGCTGCCGTGGCAGGTCGCGGGCCGGCTCGACGAGGTGGCGCCCGAGCGGCTGCCGGTGCCGAGCGGCTCCCGGATCCGCGTCGACTACACCGACCCGGCCGCGCCGGTCCTCGCGGTGAAGCTGCAGGAGACGTTCGGCTGGCAGGACACGCCGAAGCTGGCGGACGGGCGGGTGCCGGTGGTGCTGCACCTGCTGTCGCCGGCCGGGCGGCCGCTGGCGGTGACGAGCGACCTGGCGTCCTTCTGGATCAACGTCTATCCGCAGGTACGCGCGGAGATGCGGGGCCGCTACCCGCGCCACCCGTGGCCCGAGGACCCGCTGATCGCCGAGCCGACGAAGCGGACGAACCGCCGCTCCGGCTGAACCGCCGGGTCCCCGCGGCGTGCCGGCCCTATCCGGCCGGCGGCCTACCGTGCCCGAGGCGGGCCGGCTCACCGCTCCCCATGCGGCCCCGCTCACCAGGCCTGGAGCGTCCTAGGAGGCTAGGTGTGCGGTCGTTGCCGGGCCCGGCTGAGCCGGGATGCCGAGCCCCCGCGCCGGTCCCGGCTGCCCGAACAGGTACCCCTGCCCGAGCCGGCACCCCAGCCCGGCCAGGGCGGCGGACCGGGCCGGCGTCTCGATCCCCTCGGCGATCACCGCGATCCCGAGGTCGGCGCAGATCCGCAGCACCGAGCGGCACAGGGTGCCGGCGCGCTCCGCGACGTCCACATCGGTCAGCGAGGAGTCGAGCTTGACGATGTCCACCGGCAGCGAGTGCAGCTGGGCCAGCGCGTTCCAGCCGCTGCCGAAGTCGTCCAGGGCGACGCGTACGCCCCGGCGGCGCAGGTGTTCCAGCACCTCCACGGCACGCGGCAGGTCCGGGATGCGCAGTGTCTCGGTGATCTCGACGACCAGGCGGGACGGGCGTACGGCGTGCCGCTCCAGCGCCTGCAGCACCGACTCCTGCAACCCGTGCCGGCCGAGGCGGGCGGCGGAGACGTTGACGTGCACGTCGATCGGGCGCCCGTACGCGTCGGCCAGCGCCGCCGCGTCCGCGCACGCCCGGTCCAGCACGAAGTCGTCGATGCCGGCGACCAGCCCGGTGCGTTCGGCGACGGTCACGAACACGTCGGGGTCGACCGGTCCCGCCACCGGGTCGGTCCACCGGGCGAGCGCCTCCACGGCCACCACCGCGCCGTCGGCGAGCCGCACGATGGGCTGGTAGTGCACCTCGAAGCCGTGCTCGGCGGGAGCGCCGGACAGCGCCCGGGCCAGCAGGTGCGGCAGGTCGGCGTTGGGACCGCCGTCCGCCGCCCCGGAGTAGCGGGCGAGGTCGTTCTTGCCGCGGCGCTTGCTCACGTACATGGCCGCGTCCGCCCGGCGCAGCAGGACGTCCGCCGACAGCTCGTCGTCGCCCGGCTCGGGCAGCACCAGGCCGAGGCTCGCGCTCGCACCGACCGAGTGCCCGTCGAGCTCGTACGGCTCCCGCAGCGCCACCAGGATCCGCCGCCCGGCCTCCTCCGCCTCCGGCCCGCGGCGCTGGAGCAGCACCGCGAACTCGTCGCCGCCCAGCCGCGCCACCACGTCCTCGGGCCCGACGCAGGCGAGCAGGCGCTCCGCGACGCCGCGCAGCAGCCGGTCGCCCATGGCGTGGCCGAAGCCGTCGTTGATGAGCTTGAAGTCGTCGAGGTCGGCGAAGAGCAGGGCGACCGGCACCCCCTTGAACCGGTACGCGTCCAGTGCCAGCACCAGCCGCTCGCGGAACAGCGCCCGGTTGGCCAGGCCGGTCAGCGGATCGTGGTACGCCTGGTGGTGCAGCCGCTGGCGCCCCTCGGACACCCGCGCGAGCAGCACGGTGTTGTCCACGATGGTGAACATCTGCCGGGCCACGACCAGCCCCAGGCCCAGCCAGCCCAGGTACGCCTCGTACGAGGTGAGCTGCCCGCCGGTGCCGGTGCGCACGGCGATCACGATGCCGGTGGCCACCACGGGCACGTACGGCAGCAGCAGGTGCAGCCACTCCGCGTCGGCCCGGTCCGGCGCGGCCGTCTCGCCCAGCCCGGTGTTGCTCCACGCGGCCATCGCCAGCAGCGCGGGCCCGGCCAGGTATCCGGCGGACTCGATCGGGGTCAGCCCGCCGGCGCCGAGGTGCAGCAGCCGCACCGTGTCCGACCAGCCCAGCGCCGCCATGGCGAGCACCATGAGGCGCAGCGGCACCCGCCCGGCGCGCGACGACGGCCGGGTGGACAGCAGCAGCAGCCCCGCGACGATGATCACGAGGTCCACCACCGGGTACGCCGCCGCCACGCCCACGACCCACGGGTTCTGCCCGGCCTGGTCGAAGAGCCGCCCGGGCACCGCCGACCAGACGAGCGCGAGCAGCGAACCGCCGATGAGCACGCTGTCGATGAGCAGCACGACGCGGTCGCGGCGCAGCGACGACTGGGCCGGGCGCGGCAGCGCCATCGAACCGGCCAGCAGCGCGGCGAGGGTGAACAGCGGCAGCGTCAGCAGGCCGATGTCGGCGATCGTGGCGGTCGCGGCCCAGTCCGGCCGGAACACGTCCCGGATCGTCCACCACAGCCGGGCGAGCGCCCACGTCGCCAGGCCCACGCCGAGCAGCAGCCGCCAGCGCGCCCGCGGCCCGGCCCGGTCGCGGGCGGCGGTGAGGCAGGCGTACGCGGCCAGCGCCCCGGCCGCCAACTGGGCGGCGTCGCCGTAGAGCCGCTGGGCCGGGCCGGGGGGCACCGCGTACGCGCCGACGGCCGTGACGGCGGCGACGAACGCCAGCGCCACGGCCAACCGCACGGACAGCCGTCCCGTCGTCATCACCACCTGCTGCGCACCGTTGTTCGAGCCGATCGCGGCCGGCCCGCCGACGCACGATCGCAGTAAGGTACCGCAGCCCCGGCCACCTGCGATAAGGGTGCGCGGTGCGGCTCGAGGCCGGGGTCAGTCCCCGAGCGCGAGATCGGCGACGATCACCGTGACGTTGTCCGGGCCGCCACCCTGCAGCGCGAGGTCGACGAGGCGCTCGGCGCAGGTCTGCGGGCCGTCGCAGGCCAGCAGCTCGGCCTCGATGCGCTCGGCCGGCACGACGGTGGTCAGGCCGTCGCTGCACAGCAGCCAGCGGTCGCCGGGCTCGGGCTCCACGATCACGTACGACGGGCTGACCGGCTCGCCCTGCAGCGCCTGGGTCACCACCGCCCGCCGCGGGTGGCTGCCCGCCTCCTCGGGCCGGATCAGCCCCTGGTCGACCAGCATCTGGACGTACGTGTCGTCCTTGGTCAGCTGGTTGAGCCGGCCGTCGCGCAGCAGGTACGCCCGGCTGTCGCCGACGTGGGCGAGCGCGGCCCGGTCGCCGGAGAAGATCACGGCGGTGAGCGTGGTGCCCATGCCCTGCAGGGCCGCGTCGCCGGCGACGGTCTCGGCGATCCGCCCGTTGGCGACCTCGAGCGCCTTGTGCAGGGCGTCCATCTGGTGGTCGTTGTCGATCGGCACGTCGAGCGACGCCATGGCCTCGACGGCGATGCGGCTCGCCACGTCACCGGCGGCCATTCCGCCCATGCCGTCGGCCACGACCAGCAACCGGTCACCGGCGTAGTAGCAGTCCTGATTGCTGCTTCGCACGTGGCCTCTATCGGTGACGGCCGCCCACCGCAGGTGCAAGGTCATGGCGTGCAGCCTGCCAGGTCGGGTCCAGCCTGTCTGCACGTGGTCGGCGGCGCGCCGCCACAAGTGCTCACCAACTGCGAAAACGCCACCGTCAGCGGGGCTTCAGCGGCCGGCCGAGGCAGCGCGGGTCGACGCCGGTCACCGGCCGGGTCGGCGCGGCCCACCCCAGCGCCGACTGGTCGACGGGCCATCCGCGTACGGTGATCCGGCTCTGCTGGGGGCGTACGGGCTCGGGGCACAGCGTCTTGGAGAGCACCTGCGCGTTGGGGATGAACACCACCTCGCCGCCGCGCTGCAGCATCGTGGTGGCGGTGTCGTCGACGGTGATCAGCTGTCCCCGGACAACCTGGACCGGCGCGTTGCCGTCCCGGATCTCGACGGCGCTGTTCGGCAGCACCGGCGCCCGCAGGAACACCACGCCGATGACGAACGGGGCGACCAGCGCGGCGCCGACGGCCGGCCAGTGCGTGGCCAGGCGGGCGGCGCGCGCGGGCACCGGCCCGGTGAGCAGCCAGCCGAGCAGCGGGGGCACACCCAGCAGCACCGCCGTGCCCGTCTCGCCCACGGAGAGTGCCGCGCGGATGCCGGGCCAGACCCACAGCAGCACGAGCAGGCCGATCACGGCGGGCACCACGAGCGTCGTGAAGGTGAGCATCCGGCGCTCGCCCGGGTACCGCTGCACGGCGGTCAGCCCGAGGATCGCCACGACCAGCATCAGCAGGGTGGGCAGCATCCGCATCTGCCACGTGAAGCCGGCCAGGCCGATGGCCAGCAGCACCACCCAGTCGGGCATCCGCAGCGCGGTCAGCGCCAGCAGCGAGCGCCGCGCCGCCTCGTCCGGGTCGGCGGAGCTGACGAGCAGGATGCCACCGAGCGTACGCAGCACCAGCACCACCGCCGGCACGGTCCAGATCAGCGTGATGACCAGCGCGCTGATCATGCCCAGCGGGCTGATGTACTGCACCAGCAGCAGCATCGTGGGCAGGTCCTGGCGGCTCAGGTACCAGAGCCGCAGCACGAGCAGCACCAGCGGGAACGCCGGCAGCGCGGTGAACAGCCAGTTCAGCTGCGTCCGCCGCACCCGTGGCCGGCGGTTGACGACCTGCACGGCGGTCATGGGGCGAGGTTCTCCCACGGCAGCTCCCGGATCTCCGGCCTCGGGGTGACGGGCTGCTGCGGCCGGGCGAGCGGGACGCCCGGGTTGGCCGCCGCCTCGGGCGCGATGTTGTCCTGGTACGCCTGCTCCCAGCGCGCGTCCTCCGGGTCGGCGTACGAGCGGTACAACGTCAGGTTCACCAGGTCCCGCAGGGCCGCGTTGTCGCCGACGCTGACGCCCCACGCCTCGGTCTTGTCGTCGCCGAGGTCCCAGTGGTCGTACCGGTCCGGGTTGCGGGCCTTGTAGCCGCCGAGGATGGCGGCGTCGGTGCTGACCGCGTCGACCTGGTTGCCGTCGAGCAGCTTGAAGCAGTCCGAGACGCGGTTGCGGCGGACCAACTCGGCGCCCGAGGACGATGCGGTGTCCGCGCTCGTCGAGGCGGAGAGCGTGCACACCTTCTTGCCCTTGAACTCCTCGAGGCTGGCGACCTTGGCGTGGCCCTTCAGCGTGATCACGGACTGCTCGGTGTGCAGGTACGAGTCGGTGAACATGACGTTGGGCATCTTCTCGCGCTTCTCGGTGATGCTGTAGCTGGCGATCACCAGCTTCACCGGCGCGGGCTCGCCGTCGAGCTGGGTGGCCTCCATCCGGGCCCGGTCCTCGCTCTCGATGCCGAAGAACTGCACCTCCTGCCGGCGGAAGCCCAGGTCCTCGGCGATCATGTACGCGATGTCGATGTCGAACCCGCTCCAGATGCCGGTGACCGGGTCGCGGTAGGCGATGCCCGGCTGGTCGTCCTTGACGCCGATGGGCAGGGTGCGCCACTCGTCGACGCCGGACGCCCGCCGCAGGTCCTCGACCGACGGCGGCCCCACGTGGAAGAGCCGGATCCAGGCGAACGCGATCACCAGGGCGATCACCACGCCGACCGCCCCGAGCCGCCACGGCGCGAGCGAGGCGCCCCACGTCCGGAGGACCTCGTCGCGGCGCGCGAAGGTGCGCCGCAGCCGGGTCAGCGCCCGTTCGCCGCGCCGTTCCCGGGCGCCCATCGAGCGCCGCGGAACGCTTCGCTGCCGCGGCGGCCGGCGCACGACGACCTTGCGGACCGTCGCGGCCTGTTCCCCCGCGGCGTCCCCGCCCACCGCTTCGCCGCCGCCGTCACCGGCACGCGCGTCGTCCATCGTCGACACAGAACTCCCGTCCCCATTCCGGAGCGACCATCGTGCCGGAGGAAGGTCACGGAACGGGGTCGGCAGTCCCGTACGCGACACCCGGCCGGCACCGGCTCAGCCGTCCGGCGGTCAGCCGCAGCCCTCGCCGCGTGCCGTACCGCCGGACCGCCTCCAGACCGTACGCGCTGCAGGTGGGCGTGTAGCGGCAGCGGGTGGGCAGCCGCGGCGACACCCGGCGGTAGCCGCGGATGGCGGCGCTCACGACCCGCGCGGACGGCGAGCCCGGCGCCGCCTCCGGGCGCCCGGACCGGGCGATCAGCAGCAGCATCGAACTGATCAGGCCGAAGTCGCAGAACGGGAGATCGCAGACATCGCAGATGTCGCAATCGCAGCCGTCGTACCACCTGGTGCGCTTGCTGCGCTTTTTCCGCCCCCACATGGTGACCATGGTGGCGCATGGCTGCGACAAGTTCGGGTACCCCGGCGCCCATGAGGATCGCGGGTGCAGTGGTGGCGGCCGGCGCGGTCGCCGTCGGGGTTCGGATCGCGCACTCGCGGACCCGCCGTTTCCTGCATCCGGACGGCCGGTCGTTCACCGGCGAGCTCGAGGTCTGGGGCCTGGGATCGCCGACGGGCGCCGCGCTGCTCGACCGTCCGGGGCGCCACCCGGTGACGCTGCGGATCTCCAAGGGCGCGGGGACGCCGCCGGGCTACCCGGACGTGCTGGGCGTCGCGCTGCGGGTGCACGGGCCGGTCGCCGGTCGCCGGTGCGACCTGCTGTTCTCGACGGCCGGGCGGGGGCGGCGACTGCGGCACGTGCCGACGCTGCGGCGCAGCTTCGACACCATGTACGGCACGATCGTGGCGTACCGCACGGGCACCGGACGCAAGCTGTACCTGAGCGTCCAGCCGGACCTCGACGGCGCGGCTCTGGGCCGCACGCTCGAATCGGTCGTCGCCGCGGCGGCCGGCGACGGCGCGCAGCTGCTGCTCGGCGCGGCCGACGGCGACGGGGCGGTCCGGCTCTTCGGCCGGGTCCGGTTCGGGCAGCAGCTGGCCGCCCGCACCGATGCCGGGCTGGCATTCGACCCGGTCCGCAACGCGCCGCGCGACCTGCACCCCACCGGCTTCATCCACGCCTCCCGGGCGGTGGCGTACCGGCTGGGGCAGAAATGGCGCGGTGCGCGCCCCGCGGACCGGAACCCGGCCGCGGTGGCGCGCACCGGCGCGCATCGCTGACTTACCGCGCGAAGACCACCGCGGCGGTCTCGGCCGGCAGCTCGATCCGGTCGCGCTGCAGCACCACGCCCTGCTCGGTGGCGAGCAGCACCCTGCTCGGCACCGAGCGCAGGCTGACCGTCTGCGGGATGCCGGCCAGGTTGGCCGCCACGATGCAGCGGCCGCGGCGCATGACCACGTACTGGTCGCCGTGCCAGACCTCGACCCGGTCCAGGCGCGGGTCGGACAGGTCGGCGTGCTCGCGGCGCAGCGCGATCAGCCGTTTGTGCAGGTCGAGGATGTCCGCGTGGCCCGGCTTGTCCCGTTCCGCCCAGTCCAGCTTGGAGCGCTCGAACGTCGCCGGGTCCTGCGGGTCCGGCACCTCCGCCTCGGCCCAGCCGTGCTCGGCGAACTCGCGCCGGCGCCCGTTCTGCACCGCCTGGGCCAGTTCCGGCTCCGGGTGGCTGGTGAAGAACTGCCACGGGTTGCTCGCCGCCCATTCCTCGCCCATGAACAGCATGGGCGTGAACGGCGAGGTCAGCAGCAGCGTCGCCCCGACCCGCAGCAGGCCCGGCGACAGCGTCGCCGAGAGCCGGTCGCCGACCGCGCGGTTGCCGATCTGGTCATGGTTCTGCAGGTACGCGACGAAGCGGTGCCCCGGGACCCGGGCGCGGTCCACCGGGCGGCCGTGGTGGCGCCGGCGGAAGCTCGACCACGTGTTCGCGTGGAAGAACGCACCGGTCAGCACCGTCTCCAGGCACTCCAGCGAGCCGAAGTCGCCGTAGTAGCCCTGCCGTTCGCCGGTCAGCAGCGCGTGCAGGGCGTGGTGCACGTCGTCGTCCCACTGCGCCTGCAGGCCGTACCCGCCGGCCTCGCGCGGGGTGATCAGCGTGGGGTCGTTCAGGTCGGACTCGGCGATCAGCGACAGCGGCCGGCCCAGATGCGTCGACAGGCTCTCGACCTCGGCGGCCATCTGCTCGAGCAGATGCACCGCGTTGTGGTCGACCAGTGCGTGCACGGCGTCCAGGCGCAGGCCGTCGACGTGGTAGTCGCGCAGCCAGGACAGCACGCTGTCGATGATGTAGCGGCGGACCTCGTCGGAGAGCGGGCCGTCCAGGTTGACCGAGGCGCCCCACGGGTTGGCACCGGCCGCGCTCAAATACGGCGCGAACATCGGCGCGTACGCCCCGCTGGGCCCGAAGTGGTTGTAGACGACGTCCAGCACGACGCCGAGCCCCTTGGCGTGGGCCGCGTCGACGAAGCGCTTCAGCCCGTCCGGGCCGCCGTACGCCTCGTGCGGCGCGTACCAGCAGACGCCGTCGTAGCCCCAGTTGTACTCGCCGTTGAAGGAGTTGACCGGCAGCAGCTCGACCAGGTCGACGCCGAGCTCGACGAGGTGGTCCAGCCGCTCGATGGCGGCGTCGAACGTGCCCTCCGCCGTGAACGTGCCGACGTGCAGCTCGTACAGGACCGAGCCGGGCAGCTGCCGGCCGGTCCAGGAGCCGTCCGACCACGCGAAGGCCGAGTGGTCGTAGACGCGGCTGGGGCCGTGCACGCCCCCGGGCTGCCACCGGGACCGCGGGTCGGGCAGCGGGGTGTCGTGGTCCGGCAGCACGTACGCGTAGTCGGTGCCGTGGCCGGCGCCGGGCACGTCGAGCCGCCACCAGCCGTCGTCGCCGCGTTCCATGTCGCGGTCGGCCCCGTCGATGCGCAGTTTGACGGTCTTCTCGGGGACCCACACCTCGAAGAGACTCATGCTCACTCTTTCACCAGCAGGGCGACGGGGTACGTGCGAAGCAGCTCCGCCACGGAGAGGCGGTTCCCGCCGTAGCTGGTGTTCGTGAAGACTTCCGTCCACGTGTGGCCGTCGAGTGTCAGGGTGGTGTCGTCCCAGCCGCCGTGGCGTGACAATCCGACCGGCAGCCGGGTGGCGACCGCCACCACGCCGCCGCGGTCGAAGGCGACCACGTGCTCGCTGACCCGGCCCTCGGCGTACACCGGGCGGTAGCGGGTGAACAGCTCGGGGCGCTGCCGGCGCAGGCGCAGCGTCCGGCTGGTCACCAGGAGCTTGGCGGCGCCGCCGGCGTCGACGGGCGGCTGCCAGCCGTCGTCGAGGCGGGCCAGCATCTCGCGGCGGGCGGCGAAGTCGACCGGCCGCCGGTTGTCCGGGTCGACCAGCGAGTAGTCCCACAGCTCGGTGCCCTGGTAGACGTCGGGCACGCCGGGCATGGTCAGCTGCACCAGCTTCTGCCCGAGCGAGTTGGACCAGCCGGGCGCCGTGATGGACTCGGCGAACGCGGCGACCTCGCCGTGCAGCGCCGGGTCGTCGTAGATCCGGTCGATCATCTGCCGCAGCGCCGCCTCGAACTTCTCGTCCGGGCGGGTCCAGGAGGTGCCGACGCCGCTCTCCCGGGCCGACTTCAACGCGTACGCGTGCAGCCGCTCGCGGTCGAGCGGCCAGGCGCCGACGGCGGCCTGCCAGATCAGGTGGGCCATGGCCGGGTCGGGCAGCGGCGCGACGCGCACCCAGCGGCGGACCACCTCGGTCCAGTCGCCGGGCAGCTCGGACAGGACCGCGAGCCGGGCCCGTACGTCCTCGCTGCGCTTGGTGTCGTGGGTGGACAGCGAGGTCATGCCCACGGGCCACCGGCGCTGGCGTTCCTGCGCGGTGTCGTGGAACTCGTCGAGGTTCACCCCGAACTTCGACGGGTCGTTGCCCACCTCGTTGCGGGCGGTGAAGCGCGTGTAGCGGTAGAACGCCGTGTCCTCGACGCCCTTGGCCATCACCGCGCCGGTGTACTGCTGGAAACGCAGGGCCAGCTCGTCGGCGGGGTTGCGCAGCCGCGCGGTGACCCGGTCCAGCGCCGGGATCAGCCCGGGCCGCCGGCGGCCCGCCTCGGAGCGGGCCCGGGCCAGGTGCCGGGCGCCGAACGGCAGGTACGAGCGGTAGACCGGGAAGCAGGCCGCCAGCTCCGCGAGCGCCTCGCCGGCCCTCTCGATCTCCGGGACCAGCCGGCACATGCGGGCGTTCTCGGCGGCGAGCTGGGTCGTGGCGAGGTGGTACTTGGTCTGGTGGACGAGGTCGTGCCAGCTGGTCTCGCCGCCGGTCAGGTGCCGGTCGAGGGTGTCGAAGAACGCCTCGGTGGTCACGTCGACGAAGACGCCGCACACCTCCGCCATGGCGTCGTAGCCGGTGGTGCCGGCGACCGGCCAGTCCGGCATCTCCTCCCCCGGCTCGAGGATCTTCTCGATCACCAGCCACGCGTCGGGCGCCGCCTCGCGCAGCCGCTGCAGGTAGCCGCCCGGGTCGCGCAGGCCGTCCGGGTGGTCGACGCGCAGGCCCTGCACGGCGCCCTCGGCGTACCAGCGCAGGATCTCGCGGTGGGTGGCCTCGAAGACCTCGGGGTCCTCGACGCGCAGCCCGGCGAGGTCCACGATGGCGAAGAAGCGCCGGTAGTTCAGCTCGGTGTCGCCGCGGGTCCAGTTGACCAGCTCGTAGTGCTGCCGGTCGTGCACCTCCCGCGGCGTGCCCTCACCGGTCCCGTCCGCGATCGGGAAGCGCTTGTCGAAGTAGTGCAGCTCGCCGTCCTCGACCCGCAGCTGGTCCAGGGCGTCCGGCTCGTCGGCCAGCACCGGGATCAGCAGCCGGCCACGCGACCAGTCGATGTCGTAGAACGTCGCGTACGGGGAGTCCTGGCCGTTCTTCAGCACGTCCCACCACGTCGGGTTGGCGGCCGCGACGGCCACGCCCGCGTGGTTGGGCACGATGTCGACCACCAGCCCCAGGCCCGCCGCGTCGAGCGCGGCCTTGAGCGCCACGCGGCCCTCCTCGCCACCGAGGGCGGGGTTGACCTTGGTGTGGTCGACCACGTCGTAGCCGTGCTCGGAGCCGGGCGCGGCGGTCAGGATCGGCGCGGTATAGAGATGGCTGACCCCCAGGTCGGCCAGGTAGTCGGCAAGATCGGCCGTGTCCTTGAAGCCGAACTCGGGACGGATCTGGACGCGGTACGTACCAGAAGGGTGCATCAAACCTTCCTGTCCAACACGATGAGCGAGCGGTCCGGCACCAGGATCGTGTTGCCGGCCTCCACCACGGGTGATCGATCGGGCGACGGCTCCGCCGTCTCGATGACCACTTCCCACTTCTCTCCGTATTCAGTCGGTGGCGTGGCGAATTCGATCGGCGCATCGTGCGCATTGAAGAACAGCAGGAACGAGCTGTCGACGTGGCGCTGGCCGTACTGGCCGCGCTCGCGGATGCCCTCGCCGTTGACGAACAGCGCGACCGCGCGGCCGAAGTCGTTGCCCCAGTCGTCGCCGGCCATCTGGCGTCCGTCCGGGGTGAACCACTCGAGGTCGGGCAGCGGGTCGCCGCCGCCGCGGGCGGTCACCGGCAGGCCGGTGAAGAACCGGCGGCGCTGGAACACCTGGTGCCGGTGCCGGAAGGCGACCAGCTTGCGGGTGAACTCCATCAGCGGCTCGTCGGCGTTCTCCCAGTCGATCCAGCTGAGCTCGTTGTCCTGGCAGTACGCGTTGTTGTTGCCCTGCTGGGTGCGGCCCAGCTCGTCGCCGTGCGAGATCATCGGCACGCCCTGGCTGAGCATCAGCGTGGCCAGGAAGTTGCGCCGCTGCTTGGCCCGCAGCGCGAGCACCGCCCTGTCCTCGGTCGGGCCCTCCACGCCGCAGTTCCAGGACCGGTTGTGGCCCTCGCCGTCGCGGTTCTCCTCGCCGTTGGCCTCGTTGTGCTTGTCGTTGTACGAGACCAGGTCGTTGAGCGTGAAGCCGTCGTGCGCGGTCACGAAGTTGATGGAGTGGAACGGCTTGCGGCCGTCGTCCTGGTACAGGTCGGCCGACCCGGTGATCCGGCTGGCGAACTCGGCCAGCGTCGCCGGCTCGCCGCGCCAGAAGTCGCGAACGGTGTCGCGGTACTTGCCGTTCCACTCGGTCCAGTTCGGCGGGAAGTTGCCGACCTGGTACCCGCCGGGTCCGACGTCCCACGGCTCGGCGATGAGCTTGACCTGGCCGACCACCGGGTCCTGCTGCACCACCTCGAAGAAGGTGGAGAGGCGGTCGACGTCGTAGAACTCGCGGGCCAGCGTGGACGCGAGGTCGAAGCGGAAGCCGTCCACGTGCATCTCGGTCACCCAGTACCGCAGCGAATCCATGATCAGCTGCAGGCTCTGCGGGCTGCGCACGTTGAGGCTGTTGCCGGTGCCCGTGTAGTCCATGTAGAAGTTGGGCTGGTCGTCGACGAGCCGGTAGTACGTCCGGTTGTCGATGCCCTTGAGGCTCATCGTCGGCCCGAGGTGGTTGCCCTCCGCCGTGTGGTTGTAGACGACGTCGAGGATGACCTCCATGCCGGCCGCGTGCAGCGCCTTGACCATGCCCCGGAACTCCTGGGTCTGCTGGCCGAGCGAGCCCATCGCGGAGTAGCCGTGGTACGGCGCGAAGAACCCGAGCGTGTTGTAGCCCCAGTAGTTGCGCAGCCCCAGGTCGGACAGGCGGTTGTCGTGCACGAACTGGTGCACCGGCATCAGCTCGACCGCGGTGACGCCCAGCTTCGCCAGGTGCTCGATCACGGCCGGGTGCCCGATCGCCGCGTACGTGCCGCGCATGTCCTTGGGCACCTCGGGGTGGCGCTCGGTGAGGCCCTTGACGTGCGTCTCGTAGATGACCGAGTGGTGGTACGGGATGTCCGGCCGCCGGTCGTTGCCCCAGTCGAAGTACGGGTTGACGACCACGCCCTTCGCCATGTGCGGCGCCGAGTCGAGGTCGGACATCCGGTCGGGGTTGTCGAAGTCGTACGCGTACAGGCTGGGGTGCCAGTCGATGTCCGAGTCCACCGCGCGGGCGTACGGGTCCAGCAGCAGCTTGTGCGGGTTGCAACGCAGGCCCCGGGCCGGGTCGTACGGGCCGTACACGCGGTAGCCGTACCGCTGTCCCGGCTCGACCCCCGGCAGATAGGCGTGCCACACGAAGGCGTCCTGCTCGTGCAACTGGACCTTGCGCTCGTTGCCGGACGCGTCGAACAGGCACAGCTCGACCGCCTCGGCGACCTCCGAGAAGATCGCGAAGTTGGTGCCCGTGCCGTCGTACGTCGCGCCCAGTGGATACCGGTGACCCGGCCACACCTGCATGTGCTGCTCCCACCCTCGACCGTCGGTGCCCGCGGTCGCGAGGGTCCTCGCCGCGGGCGGGGCACGTGTGCCCATCCCCGGAAAGGTTCAATCCTCATCGCCGCGTCAGCGGCAATTCTCACCGATCCCGCTGATAACGTCTGCGCGACTGTCCGGTTACCCGCAGATACTTCTGGTCGAGCCTGTGCGAACGATCACCGGTCCGGGTGGTTTGACGGATTCCAATCTGAGCATAGAGGGCACCGTGCCGCTGACAGAGCCGTTACCGCCCACCCCTGCGGGCCCCCAGCGCGCACGTCGCGCCGCACGCCCCCGGGACGCCCGGCCATGACGCTGCCGATCGTCTTCGGCCCGCAGACCTGCGGTTCTCTGTCGCCCGACGGCGGCGCCCAGCACGAATGGCTCGTCACCGACGGGCTCGGCGGATACGCGACCGGCACGGTGGCCGGCCTGCGGACGCGGCGCTACCACGCGCTGCTCGCGGTCGCCGATCCCGCCACGGCCGTACGCCGCGTCGCGCTGGCCGCGCTGGACCTGACCCTCACGCTGCCCTCCGGCGCGCACGTGCCGCTGTACACCCACGAGTGGCAGTCCGGGGCGATCGCGCCGGAAGGCCACCGGCACCTCGAGACGTTCGCCCTGGTCGACGGCCTGCCCCGGTGGCGCTGGCGGGTCGGTGACATCGTCGTCGAACGCGAGCTGGCCCTGGCGTACGGGCGGCCCGCGCTCGCCGTGACGCACCGCCTGCTGTCCGCGCCGGGACCGGTCGGGCTCGCCGTGGCCGCCATGTGCACCTGGCGCGACGCGCACACCCAGCGGTACGCGACCGACGGCGAGCCCCGGGTCGAGCACGTCGCCGACGGGGCCGTGGTGGAGGACGCGTACCGGCTCAGCGGCCCGGGGTGGCAGCCCGGCGGCGGCTGGCACCTGGGGGCGTACCAGCGGGAGGAGGCGGCACGCGGGCTGCCCGCCACCGAGGACCTGTGGCTGGCCGGCACGTTCGTCGACCGGCTCGAGCCCGGCGCGACCATGGAGATCAGCGCGTGGGCCGGCACGCTCGACGACCGGCCGCCCGCCGCCCGCGCGGTGATCGCCGCCGCCCGCGAGCGCGCGCACGCGCTGGTCACCGCCGCGAAGGCCGACGAGCAGACGGGCACGCTGGTGCTGGCCGCCGACCGGTTCGTCGTCCACGACGCCGAGGGCCCCGACGTGGTCGCCGGCTACCCGTGGTTCGGCAGCTACCTCGGCGACACGATGACCGCGTACGAGGGGCTGTTCCTCGAGACCGGGCGGGCCGAGGAGGGCCGGGAGCTGCTGCTGACTCGTACCCGCTCGGCGACCCGGGCGGCCCGGGAGGCGGGCGGGGCGTGGGGCCCGCACGGCTCCCTGGACGCGCCGCTGTGGCTTGTGCACGCCGTCGACCGGCACGTACGGCGTACCGGCGACAGCGACCTCGCCGCCTCCCTGGTCAGCCAGCTCAGCCGGCTGCTGCGCGGCCACCTCGGCGGCAAGGGCGCGCTCTCCGTCGACCCCGCCGACGAGCTGGTCCGGCTCGACGCGCACGCGGGCAGCTGGATGAACGCGTACACCGGTGACGGGCCGGTCACCCCGCGGGTGGGCAAGCCCGTGGAGATCAACGCGCTGTGGGTGAACGCCCTGGCCGCGCTCGCCGGCCTGCTCGAGGAGGCCGGCAGGGACGCCGCCGATCTGCGGGCCCGGCACGCCAGGGCACGGGCGTCGTTCGCCGCGCGGTTCCGGGCACCGGACGGCTGGCTCTACGACGTGGTCGACGGGCCCCCGACGACGTACCCGCTGGGCGCCGGCGCCTTCAACGACGATCCGTCGCTGCGCCCGAACCAGCTCTTCGCCTGGTCGCTGCCGCACGCGCCGCTCGCCGGGCCGGACGACGCCGACCGCGACCGCGCCGCCGTCAGGGCCGCCGGCAGCGCCCTGCTCACCCCGCTCGGGCTGCGCACCCTCGCCCCCAGCGAGTACGGCTATCAGGGCGTGCACCGCGGCGGCCGGGACGAGCGGGACATCGCCTACCACCAGGGCACGGTCTGGCCCTGGCTGATCGGCCCGTACGCGGACGCCTGCGCCGCCACGGGCCTGCCCACCGAGGGACTGCTGACCGGCCTGGAGGCGCACGTGCGCGAATGGGGAGTGGGATCGTTGAGCGAGACGGCCGACGGGGACGCGCCGCACCGGGCGACGGGCAGCCCGTTCAGCGCCCGCTCGGTCGCCGAGGTCCTGCGGGCACGGGGGTACGCGTCATGAGCCGCATCCTGATGCTGAGCTGGGAATACCCGCCGCTGCTGGTGGGCGGGCTGGGGCGGCACGTGCACGCGCTGGCCACCTCGCTGGTGGCGGCCGGGCACGAGGTCACCGTGGTCACCCGGCACTCCCCCGGTGCGCTGCGCGAGGAGTACGCCGAGGGTGTGCACATCGTCCGCGCCCCCGACGACCCGCCCGCGTACCCGGTCCAGAACGGCGACATGGCCGGCTGGGCGACCGCGTTCAACCACACCCTGACCCGGGCCGCCCTGCGCGCCGCCCGCACCGCCCGGTACGACGTCGTGCACGCCCACGACTGGCTGGTCGCGCACGCCGCGGTGACCCTGCGCGAGCACCTCGACGTGCCGCTGGTCGCCACCATCCACGCCACCGAGGCCGGGCGGCACCAGGGCTGGCTGCCGCACCCGCACAACCGCACCATCGACGACGTCGAACGCTGGCTGGCCACCGAGGCCGCCCGGGTCATCGTCTGCTCCGGGTACATGCGCGCCGAGGTGATCCGCCAGTTCGGCGTGCCGGCCGGGCGGACCGACGTCGTGCACAACGGCGTGGACGTGCTGCGCTGGTACGCCCGCCCCCGCGCGATCGCCGCCGCCCGCCGCCGCTTCGCCGGGGACGCGCCGCTGGTGTCGTTCGCCGGCCGGCTCGTGTACGAGAAGGGCGTCCAGTACCTCCTGGCCGCCGTGCCCGCGCTGCAGGCGGTCAGCCCCGGGCTGCGCGTGGTGATCGCCGGCGACGGCCCGTACCGTGCGGACCTGGAGGCCATGGCCCCGCCCGGGGTGACGTTCGCGGGTTTCCTGGGCGGCCACCACCTGACCGCGCTGATGGGCGCGTCGGACTGCTACGTGGTGCCGAGCATCTACGAGCCGTTCGGCATGGTGGCGCTGGAGGCGGCCGCGGCGGGCACCCCGGTCGCGGTGTCGGCCACGGGCGGCCTCGCGGAGATCATCGACCACGGCGTCACCGGCGTGACCTTCACCCCGCAGGACCCGGAGTCGCTGGCGGCCTCGGTCGCCACGGTGCTCACCGACCGCGAGTACGCCCGTACGCTCGCCCGCCGGGGTCGCCGCCGCGTCCGTGAGGACTTCGCCTGGCCGGAGATCGCCGCCCGCACCCTCACGGTGTACGAAGCGGCCCACTCCCCCGGCGGTGTCACCCGCGAGGCCGAGAACGTGCTCGCCGGCGACCACCTGCTGCGCGCATGAGAGCCCTCGTCCTGGGCGGCGGCGGCATCACGGGCATCGCCTGGGAACTCGGCCTCCTCTCGGGCCTGCGCCGGCACGGCACCGACCTCGCCAAGGCGGACCTGATCGTGGGCACCTCGGCCGGCGCGTACGTCGGAGCCCTCCTCGCCACCGGCGTCGACATCGACGACGCGGCCGACGCCGCCGCCCGCATCGAGATCGAGTTCACCGCCCGCATCGACCCGATGCTCGTCGCCCAGGGCTTCATGCTCCTCAACGACACCACGCTGAGCCCCCGCGACCTGCGAGCCCGCCTCGGCACGCTGGCCCGCCAGGCCCCGGTCGGCGACGACGGCCCCCACGTAGCCCGCTTCGCCGGGCAACTCCCCGCCCATGACTGGCCGACCGTCCCCCGCCTGATCATCACGGCCGTCGACACCACCACCGGAGACCCGGCAGCCTGGGACGCGACCTCGGCCGTCCCCCTCCCGGCAGCGGTGGCGGCCAGCTGCGCCCTCCCGGGCGTCTTCCCGCCGGTACGCATCGAAGAAAGCTGGTACATGGACGGCGGCGTCCACTCGGTCACCCACGCCGACCTCGCCGCCGGCGCGGACGCGGTGGTGGTCCTGGCACCGAGCGGCGGCATGTTCCGCGCATCGCCGGCCTCGGAGATCGCCGGGCTCGGCATTGACCGCAGTCTGCTCATCGCCCCGGACGACGCCACGCGAGCCGCGATCGGCGGCAACATCCTGGACGCCCGCCGCCGAGGTCCGGTCCTGAGGGCGGGTGCGGCCCAGGCAGAACACGTGGCAGCTGCGGTCGCCGGGGTCTGGGCCTGAAAAGCAGGATGTTCAGTCATCGTCGTTGTTCAGTTATGCTGAACGGATAGGAGAACCGAACACCTTCCCGAGCCGAAGCAGGTGAGCAGCGCGAACGCCACGGAAAACCTCATAGGGACGGCAGAGGAGCGCCTCCGCGAGCTGGGCATCACCCTCAGGACGAGGGCATGGAGTCCCGGAGACGAGACCATCCCACCGGATGCCGGCATCGATGCGGTCGCCACCCTGTCACGTGGGGTCACCGATGCACAATATGCAGTTGTAGCGAAGCATTCGATGACTTTGTCAAGTCTGCTCCACCACGTCCGCTCTGCTCTGCCGTTCCCCCTACTCCTCATCAGCGATCGCATCAGCCGACGAAGCGCCACCGCCTTTCGTGACGCCGGCATTCAGTTCATCGACCGCTTGGGAAATGCCTTCATCACCTTTGGCGACGTGCTCGTCGATGTCCGAGGTCGCACGGAGACGAATGCCCGGGACTTGGCGGATCATGATGCGGGCACGACGCCGCACCAGCCGGCGAACATATTCAGTCCTCGCCGTTCCCAAGTCATCCTGGCCCTTCTGACGTGGCCTGAGCTGAGAGCCGCAACGGTCCGCGCCATCGCCGACGCCTCGGGTGTCTCCATAGGACAAGCACATGATGCGCTGGCTCAGCTGGAACGGGCGGGGTTCCTCACGCCGACAACCGGCCGGCTGATACGCGGGGACGACCTCCTTGATTACTGGGCCGCTGCGTATCCCACCGGCCTGAGCAGGCGCCTCGACATCGCTCGATATCACGGCGACATCTCCGCACCCCTTCGCCAACCGCCTCTCGAACAGTCGGTCTACCTCAGCGGGGAATCCGCCGAGGGCACCATTGTTGCGCGCCCGGCGACTCTCACGATCTACATCGACACATTGGATCTGAATCGCCGGATGGCCATCGCGAATCGGTGGAGCTCCAGCCCCGACCGTACGCCGAACATCTTCGTCCGCCATAAGTTCTGGACGCCGCCCCATACCGAGGAGCGCCCACCGTTGACGAGCAACGCCCCTTGGCCCCTCGTCTACGCCGATCTCCTCAGCACCGGGGACGCCCGCCTCCGTGAAGCGGCAAAGGCATGGAGGGCCCGTTGTGCTAGACCTGACGGCATGTGAGCCGAGCCTCCTGTACCTGGCCGACACGGTGGTGACCGAGCTCTTGGTGAGATCGACACAGCTACGCCCCGACGACCTGCTTCTCGTCGGGGCGAACTGCCGCGACATCTTGCAGCGGGCTCTGGGACACGAGTTCGAGCTACGCACCACAGTCGATGTCGATCTCGGGCTGGCAATCGCGAACTGGGAAGCCTACGACGAGCTGACGGAAGAGCTCCCGACAGCCGGGAACACCGGGATTCGCTACAGCGTGGCGGGGGTCCCGGCTGATCTCATGCCTTTCGGCCCTGTGGAGCAACCACCGGGGACGGTCATACCTGCCACCCGGCGGGAGCCGATGAGCGTGTGGGGCTTCACAGAGGTCTTCGACGCCTCTCTTGCGCTCCCTCTTCCCGGCGGCACCACTATCCGGATCCCCACGGTCGCCGGCTACGCGGCACTGAAACTGGTGGCGTGGCTCGACCGCAGCGCCTACGGCGAGTACAAAGACGCTTCGGACATCGCGACGGCTCTCTACTGGTACGCGAAGTCACCGGCAGTGGCCGCCCACCTCTTCGACAGCGACCAAGGTCAACGTGTTCTCCTGCAAGAGGACATGGACGACTCAGTGGCGGCAGCCCGCATTCTCGGTGAAGATGTCGCCCGCACCATTGGGCACACCCGCCTGTCGGAGTTGGCCGACCGGTGGCCGGGCAAGCAGGCCGACCTCCTCTATCACTCGATGACGGTGCCGAACGCCACCGGCTGGCCCGCCTCCGCGGAGCGACGACAGGCCTTCGTTCAAGCGATGGAGCGCGGCATGGGACTGCCCCAAGCAGACTGACGTGCCCTCGGTGGCCCTATCGGTTCGCGGCGTAGATCGAGAGGTTGGTCCAGGCTGCTGAGATCAACGGCGCCGGCACTTTGTGGTGCTCGGCGTGGGCGACCAGGTCTCCCACGATCGCGTCGGCCTCCACCGGGCCTCCTGCCGCCATGTCGCGGTACATCGACGAGGTGGCCGGCACGTCCCGGGCCGTGATCGACGCGCGCAGGAAGCCGATCGCCGCCTCGCGGGGAGGGTGGCCTGCCGCCGAGGCGATCGCGATGGCCTCGTCAGCGACCGCCGAGGCGAACGCGATGCCGCCCGGTGCCGCCGTGATGTCGCCGACCGTCGCCCGCATCAGGGTCGTCACCACGCCGAGGCTGGCCAGGAAGACCCATTTCTCCCACATCTCCTGGACGATCTCCGTGGACGGCTGCGACTCGAACTCCGCGCCCGACAGCGCCTCGGCGACCGACGTGAGCCGGTCGTCGCGGGTGCCGTCGAGGGGGCCGTACAGGAGGCGGTGCAGGCCGGTCAGCTGGACCACGTCGCCCTCGTCGGTGAGGGTGCCGGCGATCATGCAGACGCCGCCGTACACGCGGTCGGCGCCGAAGTGGCCGACCAGGGTGTCGATGTGGCGCATGCCGTTGAGCAGCGGCACGATCACCGTGCCGGTGCCCACCGCGGGGCCGGCGTCGGCGAGGGCCTGCTGCAGGTGGTAGCTCTTCACCGCGAGGACGACCACGTCGTACGGTTCGTCGAGCTCGTCCGCGGTGACCGTGCGGGCCGGGATCACGGTCTCGCCGCCGGGGGCGTGGATGCGCAGGCCGCGGGCGGCGAGCTCGGCGGCGCGGCGGGGGCGGACGAGGAAGGTGACATCGCGGCCGGCCTGGGCGAGACGGCCGCCGAAGTAGCCGCCGGTGGCGCCCGCTCCCACGAACAGGGTGCGCATCTAGGCCCCCAGCAGTTCGTCGACGAAGCACCATCGCCAGTTCTCACCCGGCTCGTACGAGCGCATCACCGGGTGCCCGGTCTCGTCGTGGTGCCGCGACATGTGCCGCCGGGGCGAGGAGTCGCAGCAGGCCACGTGGCCGCAGTTCAGGCACAGGCGCAGGTGCACCCAGTCCTCGAAGCCGCCCGCGACGCATTCGGGGCAGCCGCCGTCGTACGGCGCCTGCGGCGTCGGCTCGGTCGCTTCCTTCAGGTGCTGGCAGGTCAATCGTCACTCCGGTGCAGTTGGGACTCTTCCAGGTCGAGCTCGCGCTGGGCGCGGTTGAGCACCTCCTCGGGGATCCGCCCCTCGTTGCGGGCGATCTTGAAGACGTGCCGCTCGGCGGTAATCATCTCCCGGCGCAGCCGGCCGTACGCAGCCGAGGGGGTTTCCTGCTCCTGGTTGCCCAGCCGCTCCCACGCCCCGTTGGAGCGGCTGTCGGTGAGCGCGCGCAGCCGTTCGACCACCGAGGCGGGCGCCCCCTGCGCGCTGGCCTCCAGCCGTTCCCGGGCCGCGCGGCTGGCGGCGTGCTGGACGCTGGCCTCGGCGAGCGCGTCCTCGGCGCTGGTGTCCTCGCTCACCCCGAGCCGGCGGGCCAGCACCGGCAGCGTGGTGCCCTGCACCAGCAGGGTCAGCACGATGATCGCGAAGGCGACGAACACGAACAGCTCGCGCGGGTAGCCGCCGCTCGTCACCTCGCCGGCCGGGGGCAGGGTCAGCGCCGCGGCGAGCGTCACCACGCCGCGCATGCCGGCCCAGGCGATCACCGTGGGCACGGTGGCCGGCGGGCGTTCCTCCCGGGAGCGGATCCGGGGGATGAGCCGGGCCAGGTACGTCGCCGGGTACATCCACACGAACCGGACGGCGACGAGGGTGACGAAGACGGCCAGGGTGACCCGTACGGTGGTGGCCATGCTGGTCTCGATGTTGCCGATCAGCTCACGCAGCTGAAGGCCGACGAGGAGGAACACCACGCCCTCGAGCAGGAACGTGATGAGCCGCCACACCGCGTCCATCTGCAGCCGAGAGGTCGCCGACAGCAGGTACGGGATGCGGTGCCCCAGGTAGAGCCCGGTCACCACGACGGCGACGATGCTCGACGTCTTCGCCTCCTCGGCGACGATGACCACGACGAACGGTGTCAGCAGCGACACGGCGTCGTCGAGCAGCGGGTCGGTGATGCGTTTGTGCAGCCAGGCGGCGCCGACCGCGAAGGCGAGGCCGAACAGCACGCCGCCGCCGGCCTTGAGCGCGACCTCCCCGGCGATCTCCCAGAACCCGACGGCGGAGCCGAGCAGCGCGCCGACCCCGACCCGGACGAGCACCAGCGCGGTCGCGTCGTTGAGCAGGCTCTCGCCCTCGAGGATGGTGACCACCCGCCGGGGCAGCCCGATGCGCCGGGCGATGGCCGTGGCGGACACGGCGTCGGGCGGCGCCACCACCGCGCCCAGCGCCACGCAGGCCGCCAGCGGCACGTCGGGCAGCAGCGCGTGCAGCACGAAGCCGACCGCGAACGCGGTGAGCACCACGAGCACGACCGCGAGCAGCAGGATGGGCCGCAGGGCGCGGCGGAACGCGACCAGGTTGGTCTGCAGCGCCGCCACGTACAGCAGCGGCGGCAGGATGCCGATGAGCACGAGCTCCGGCTCGATGTGCACCTCGGGGATGCCCGGCACGTACGACAGTCCCAGCCCGGCGACGAGCAGCACCAGCGGCGCGATGAAGCCCAGCCGCCGCGCCAGGGCGGCACCGAGCACCGAGATGGCCACGACCACGACCGTGTCGACGATGCTCTCCATGAAAGAAGAGCTTAGAGACATCGGCGCCGGTCTCGCCTGTGGCGCCACCCACGCCCTCGCGGTGTCCTGAGTCCGCGGGGCCGGGTGAGAATGAGCCGTTCTACTCACGCCGGGGACGCCGGCCATGATGCAGGCTGGCGCCCATGACCTTGACCGTTGCCCGCGTGGGCATCACCGCGGTGGCGAGTTCCCTGCCCGGCCGGGAGGTGACCACCGCCGACCTGCAGGCGCGGGTCGCCGCCGCGAGCGGCCTCCCGCTGCCCGCGGGGACCTTCGCGCAGACGACCGGCATCGACCGGCGGCGGGTCGCCGCCGACGACGAGTACGCCTCCGACCTGGCCATCACCGCCGCGCGGCGGGTCCTCGCCGACGCCGACCTGGACGCCCTCGACATCGACCTGCTGCTGTACGCCTCGGCCACCCGCGACATGGTGGAACCGGCCACGGCGCACGTCGTCCAGGCGGCCCTGGGCAGCCGGGCGCACGCCCTCGACGTGACGAACGCCTGCAACAGCTTCCTCAACGGCATCGACCTGGCCCGCTCGATGATCCTGGCGGGCCGGGCACGGCGGGCGCTGGTGGTGACCGGCGAGACGCCCACCCGCTCGATGCGGCCGCGGCTGGACGGCATGGCGCAGGCCCGCACCGCGTTCGCGGGGTACACGTTCGGCGACGCGGGGGCCGCGGTGCTGGTGGAGCCGGTGGAGGCCGGCGGCATCGTGGACGTCGACAGCGAGACGTATTCGGAGCACTGGGCGGTCGGCGGCATCTTCGGCGGCGGCTCGCGGCACCCGCGCGGCGACGAGCACACCTATTTCACCGGCAACGGGCACAAGCTGCGGGGCGTCTTCGAGAAGATCGGGCTCGGGCTGCTCGAGCGGGTCGCGTACCGCACGGGGTTCGGCTGGGACGACTACGCCAAGGTGCTGGTGCACCAGGTGACCGTGCCGTACCTGCAGCGTTTCGTGGAGGTGGCCGGGGTGCCGGCCGGCAAGCTCGAGCTCACCCTGCCCGAGCTGGGCAACGTGGCCAGCGCCACGCTCGGCGTGCAGCTGGACCGGGTCCGGCCGGGCCTCGATCCCGGTGACCGGGTGCTGTTCGTGGGGCTCGGCGGCGGCGTCAGCCTGATGACCATGGTCTGGGAGGTCTCGTGACGGACCTGTGGGTGATCGTGCCGGCGTACGACGAGGCGGCGCGGATCCGGCAGACGCTCGACGCGCTGGCCGCGCAGACCGACACCGGCTTCGAGCTGCTGGTCGTGGACAACGGTTCGACCGACGGCACCGCGGACATCGCGCGGGCGTTCCGGGCGCCGTTCCCGGTCCACGTCCTGGTGGAGATCGAGAAGGGCGTCGGCTGTGCCGTCGACACCGGTTTCCGGTACGCGATCGCGCACGGCGCGCGGCTGCTGGCGCGTACGGACGCCGACTGCCTGCCCCGGCCGGGCTGGGTGGCGGCGGCGCGGGCCGGGCTGACCGCCGGCGGCGGGCTGGTGTGCGGGCGGATCACGGCGCGCCGCGACGAGCACGGGCCGCTGGGGCGGGCGTTCTTCCGCGGGCTCGTGGCCGTCGCCGCCGCGTTCGGCAGGCTGCGCCCGGCCCACCGCGGGAGCGGGTACAAGGCGCCGTACCGGATGCACGCGGGCAACAACATGGCCATCACCGCGGAGCTGTACGAGGCGTGCGGCGGGATGCCCCGGCGGCCGTCGCCGACCGACCGCGCCTTCCTCAACCGCGTACGCCGGACCACCCCGGCCATCCGGCACAGCCGCACGATGGTCGTGGAGAACTCGACCCGGCGGCTGGCCGCGTACGGGATAACCGGCACGGCGAAGTGGTATCTCGGCCGCGGCAGCGGCCCGCTGACGGCGGACCCGCGCTGATGCTGGGTGATCTGCTGGCGAGCCTGCGCGACGACGACCCGCGCCCGGCGGTCCTGGGCTGCGGGCGCACCGGGCGGCCGGTCGTGCGCGCCACCCGTGCCGACCTGTCCCGCCTGACCACCGGTTACGCCGCGGCTCTGCACGCGCGCGGCCTCGTTCCCGGTGACACGCTCGGGGTGGCCGTACGCCCCGGCCCGCGGTCGCTGGCCGTGCTGCTGGCGGCGTACCACCTGGGTCTGCGCGTCGCGGTGCTGGACCCGACCGCCGGCCCGGACGTGCTGCTGGCCCGGCTCGGCGCCGCCCGGCCACGGCTCGTGGTGGCCGACGCGGCGGCGCAGGCCGTCGCGGGGTGGGCGGCGCCGCTGGCCCGCCGCGCCCACCTGGCGTTGCCGGAGCTGGCGGCGCTGGCGCCCACGGTGACCGTCGGCCGACGCCTGCCCGGCACCGCGCCCGCGCTGCCCCTCGCGCCCGGTCCGCGGCCGCGTGGGTACGACGGCGACGGCGACGCGGTGATCGTCTTCACCTCGGGGACGACGAGCCGGCCGCGGGCGGTGGTGCACACCCGGGCGAGCCTGACGGCCGGGATGCGCGCGGTGCACGACCTGGTCCGCCCGGTGCCGGAGCGGGCCGTGCTGGGCGGGACGTTCTTCGTGCTCGTCCCCTCCCTCGCGGCGGGCGCGGCGGTGGCGCTGCCGGCCCGGGCGCCGCGACGGCTCGTGCGGCAGGCGGCCCGGCTCGTCCCGCAGGCGACGTACCTGACGCCGCCGCAGCTGCGGGCCGCACTGGCAGCGGACATGCGCTTCACCGGCCGGGTCTACAGCGGCTCGGCGCCGGTCAGCGCGGAGCTGCTCGCCCGGGTCCGCCGCGCCGGCGCGGACGAGGCGTGGGGCGTGTACGCGCTCACCGAGGTCTTCCCCGCCGCCGCGGTCGAGTCCACCGCCAAGAGCGCCTTCACCGGTACGGGTGACCTGGTCGGCGATCTGCTCCCCGGCGTACGGGCGCGGACCGCGGCGGACGGGCAGTTGCTGCTCGCCGGGCCGAACGCAGCCGACCGCTGTCTCGGCGCCGACCGCACCGAGTGGATCGAGACCGGGGACGTCGGCCGGGTGCAGGGGGCGTCGGTGGTGCTGGGCGGCCGCCGCAAGGACATGATCCTGCGCGGCGCCGAGAACATCTATCCCGGCCTGTACGAGCCGGCGCTGCACGTGCCGGGCGTCGACCTGGCCGTCATCGTGGGCGTGCCGGCCGGTGACGGCGACGAGCGGGTGGTCGCCGTGGTGCAGCCGGCCGCCGGGGTGCCGGCGGAGGCGGTGCGCGCCGCTCTGCGCGTACCCCTGGACCGGATGGGGTCGGCACGGCCCGACGCGGTCGTCGTCGCCGAGGTGCCGCTGGCGGGCCGGTCCCGCAAGCCGGACCGGGCCGCGGCGGCGCGGCTGGCGGCGGCGTCGTGAGGGAGGTCGCCGTCGTCGTGCCCGCCTACAACGAGGCGCGGTTGTTGCCCGGCACGCTGGGCGCGCTGGCCGCCCAGACGGACCGGGACTTCACGCTGGTGGTCGTGGACAACGCCTCCACCGACGCCACCGCCGAGATCGCGGCCGGTTTCCCCGGTGAGGTCGAGGTGGTCGGCGAGCCCGAGCCGGGCGCGGGCACGGCCGCCGACACCGGATTCCGGTACGCGATCAGCCGCGGCGCGACGAAGCTGCTGCGCACCGACGCGGACTGCCTGCCGGCGCCGGACTGGGTCGCCACGGCCCGGTCGCTCCTGGACGCGCACGACCTGGTCTGCGGCCGCAGCGTGCCGCGCGCCGACGAGCGGCCGGGCTGGGCGCACCGCGTGCTCTACCCGCTGGTGGTCCGGCTGGCCGCCCGGGCCGGCCGGTGGCTGCACCGCTCACCGTCGGCACGGGCCCCGTTCGTGCTGGTCCACGGCCACAACCTGGCCATCACCGCGGCCCTGTACGAGCGCTGCGGCGGCACGCCGAGGGAGGCGCTGGGCGACGGCGCCGAGGACGTGACGCTGCTCAACCGGGCCCGGCAGCACAGCGCCCGGATCGTCCGCGCCGAGCACCTGGTGGTCCAGACGAGCCTGCGCCGGCTCCGTGCCTGGGGTGGCCTGCGGACGCTGTTGTGGCACTGGGACCGCCGTTACCGGCCCGCGCCGGAGGAGGTGCACGTCCGATGAGCGCCCGCAGCCGGGACCGCCGGGTCTACCTGGGCAGCCATCCGGTGTTGTTCGCGCTGCTCGCGGCGACGCGGCGGCGGCCCGTCCTGCGGCTGGGCCGCACGCTGCTCGTGCACGACCGGGAGGCGTTCGTCGCGGGCCTGACCCGGATCCCGCTGGACCGGACCGCGGCGGGCACCACCGGCGGCGCGGCCGGCCGGCTGACCGGCGGTGACCTGCTGTTCGACCAGCACGGCGACGAGCACCGGCAGGCCCGCCGGGCGACCTCCGAGGCGCTGGGCGCCGCGGGCGTGCAGCGCCTGCGTCCGCTGTGGACGGAGCTGCTCGACCGGCGGCTCGAGCCGCTCGCCCACGGCGGCCGGGTCGATCTGGTCCCACTCGCGGCGGAGATCGCCGGGACGACCGCCGCCGCCCTCGTCGACGTCGCCGTGGACGGTCCCGCGCTCGCGGACGCCGCACGGGCGGCGGCTGCGGCGGCGGCCCGCGCGCACCTGCCCGGGCTGCGCCGCCACGGCACCGGTGAAACGGCGCGGGTCGCCGCGGAACGGCTGACCGCGCTGGTCGCGCCGGACGGCGGAGCGGGCGCCGGCCTGGCAACCATGCTGGCGGTCGCCGCGATCACCACGACGGTCGCCGCGCTGCCGCGGGCCGCGGCGTGGGCCTGCGACGCCGGCCTCTGGGCGTACGCGGACAGCCCCGCCCTCGCCGACGAGCTGCTGCGGGTGACCGCCCCCACCCCGTTGCTGCCCCGGGTGGCGGCGGAGGCGGGCGAGCTGCCCGGCGGCTGCCCGGTCCGCGCCGGTGACCGGATGCTCCTCGTCGCCCGCCACGCCGCGGACTCGCACCGAGCCGGCCCCGACCCCGCGCACCCCGCGCCGGCCCGCACGGCCCAGCTGGTCTTCGGGGCGGGACAGCACGCCTGCCCCGGCGCCCGCCTCGCCCGGGTGCAGCTGGCCGATCTGCTGCGGGCGCTGGCGCCGTACCGGCCGGTGGTCGTGCGGGCCCGGGTGGACCGGCGCGCGGCGCTGCCGTCCTGGCGGTCCCTGGTGGTGCGGCCGTCGTGAGGCTCGCTGTCACGGGCGCGTCCGGTTTCTGCGGTACGGCCGTCGCCCGGCTCGCGGCGTCCACCGGGCACGAGGTGGTCGGCGTGGGCAGGCGTCCCGGCCCGGTGGGCGAGCACGTGTTCTGGGACGCCACCGCCGGGCCGCCCGACCTCTCCGGCGTGGATGCCGTGGTGCACCTGGCCGCCGCCGTGGGCGATCCGCGGCCGGGGCGGGCGGCGGAGGAGGCGTACCGGGCGGTGAACGTCGGCGGGACGCTGCGGCTGCTCGACGCCGCCCGCGACCGGCCCGTCGTGTGGGTGAGCAGCGCCAGCGTGTACCGGCCCGGGCCGTACGCAGCCCCGGTGCGCGAGGACCACCCGGCCGGCGGGCAGCGCGGCGCGTACGGGCGGACGAAGGCGGAGGGTGAGCGGCTCGCCCTGGCGGCGGGCGCGGTGGCGTTGCGCCCCCGGGCCGTGTACGGCGACGGCGACCGGCACCTGCTGCCCCGCCTGCGCCGGGTGGTGCGGGGCGGGTACGCCTGGCTGCCCGGACCCGACGTGCTGATGAGCCTGACCGCCGTGGAGAACCTGGCGGCGGCGTGCCTGGCGGCGCTGGACTGGCCGGGCGGCGCGTACAACATCGCCGACGAGCAGCCGTACGGCCGCGACGACGTGCTGTCCCGGGTGCTCGGCGTGCCCGTGCGGCACCTGCCCGCGGGTCTGGCGCGCGGGCTCGCGGTGGTCTCGCCCTCGCTCACCCGCTACGCCGTCGACCAGCTCACCGACGGCATGGTCCTGGACCTCACGCGGGCCCGGGAACAGGGGTACGCGCCGCGGCGGAGCGTGACGGACTACCTCGTGTAGATGACGTGCGAGCGGTACAGCGTGCCGGCGTGCGTACCGTCGCCGCTGCGCCGGGCGACGACGGCGTCCAGCGAGAAGACGTAGCCGGTCTTGCGGTCGAGGTTCTTGATCGTGGCCGTCATCGGGCCGCAGGCCTGCTTCGGCTTGACCGGCACCCAGCCCACGTCGCGCTGCTTGCCCGGCTTGAGGTCCTGGCTGATCGCGGTGAGCCGGTACTCGACGAGGTTGTAGCCGCCGACGTCGTACCAGGACGCGGTGGCGCTCGTGGTGCCCGCGACGACGTCGAGCGCCTGGATCCGCGAGAAGTGCACGGTGTCCGGCGCGCACGTGCGGCTGGGCGCTGGCCGCGGCGTGGTCTTCAGCGGCAGGAATCCGGTGGCGGTCGGCAGCGGGTACGGCGGCACGCCGCTGCTCGGCGTGGGCGACGGGGCCGCGCTGCCGCGGGTGACGACGGTCCACGGCGTACCCGCGTTGGCGCTCGCGGCCGTCCCCGCGGCGCCGGGTTTGGAGGAGTCGCCGCCGAGCACGCCGCACCCGGTCAGCACGAGGGGCGCGAAGAGCAGCAGCCACCGGTTGCGCTGGCTCATGCGTCCCTCCTCTGCGTCGCCGGGCACGGGCCTTACCCGGAAAGCATCGTCAGGGCGGGGAGCGACTTTAGGATGCGCCGGCCGCGCCGCCGTACAGCTCGCGGGCGCGGCGGGCCAGGTCCTTGGTCGCCGCCGAGTTCGCCCACGTGCCCAGCACCATCCCGGCGCCCGGCACGACCTTGGCGAACATCCGCTTGGCGGCGCGGACGCCGGCCATCTGGGCCAGCTTGACGCCGAGCTTGAGCATGACGCCGGTGAGCGGCCGGTCGGCGGAGCCGGCGAAGAGCCGGCTGGCGCGCTCCCGGCCGGCGGCCACGCCCAGCGCGACGCGGGCCGCCTCGGCGGCCTTGTGCACCCGCTGCAGGACCAGCAGGTCGGTGGCGCGCTCGGAGCTGGTCGGGTCGGCGCCGTACGCCGCGGCGACGTGCAGCACCATCCGCGCCTGGGTCCAGGCCAGGACGCCGACGTCCACGACCGCGCCGGGCAGGCCGGTGGCGCCGGAGACGGCACCGGAGAGGCGGGCGTGGTTGAGGAACCGGCGGGCGGCCTGCTGGGCGAGGTCGTCGGAGGAGGCGCCGGGGTCCTCCTCGCGGGCCCGCTGGGCCCAGCGCTGCGCCTGCGGGCCGAGGCGGCGGACCGCTTCCAGCGCGAGGTGCTCGGGGGCGTACTGCGGGTCGGCCTTCATGCGGGCCCACAGGGACCCGGGCAGGCCGTCGTCGTCAGGGGCGGCGGGGGCGGGGGGTACGGCGGGTTCGGTCACCGGAACGCTCCGAAGGGGTGGTCGGATGGACGGCTGCCGCCATTGTGCCTTGCAGATGCACGTGCATCCCATGGATCGGCGAGATCCCACGCTCCGCGGTCGTACGGTGACGCGACAGCCGTGCCGGTTCTGCTCATGCCGTACCCCCTCCGAACCGATTAGCCAACCCGGAAGCCAGACAGACCATCGAGGGGACGACACGGCATGACGGTCGACGAACGGCAGGTGGAGCGGCTCCGGGCCACTCCGATGCTGCTGACGGCGGCCGCGGTCCTCGTCGTCTCGATCGTGCTGTTCGCGGTCAACTACACCGAGCAGCGCACCCAGGTCGTCTGGGGCTGGATGCCGGCGATGCTCGGCACGGCGGTCGCGGGCTGGTCGTGCTGGCGTACGGCGTTTGCGCCCGGCCTGGACCCGGTCACCGCACGCATCTGGCGGTCCCTGGCGGTCGTCTGCGTGCTCATCGTGCTCGGCGTCACCGGAGACGCCCGCCTGTACGTGCTCAACCCCGCCGCCGGCGACCAGGACCACGACGCGCCCACCTCCGCGGCGTACGCGCTGGCGATGCTGGTGCTGCTGTGGACCCTGCTCCGGCTGCCGATGGCCCGCGGGCGGGAACGCGAACGGGTCATGCTCCGCTTCGTGCTGGACGCCGCCACGGTCTCCATCACGCTGGGCATCTTCTCCTGGTACCTGATCACCCGGGTGCTCGACGCCTGGGCGGCCGACAGCTCGGCGGCCGTACCCCTGCTCATGCTCACCGCCCTGGGCCTGGTCGGCGCGCTGGCCTTCGTCAAGGTCGCGGTGAGCGGCTTCGGCGGGCTGGACCGGGTCGCGCTGCGCCTGCTCGCCGCCGCGGCCGGCGTCGGCGCGACCGGCGGCGGCCTGTTGCCGCTGTTCCTGCAGATGCACCCGGGCCTCAGCGGCTCGATGATGTTCATCCCCGCCACCCTGCTGTTCGTCGCGCTCGCCGCGGACCGCCAGCGCCGCGCCGCCGGTACGGAGCTCCCGGTACTCCGGCGCCGCTCGTTCAGCGTCGTGCCGTACCTGGCGGTGGCCGCGACCGACGGCCTGCTGCTCGTGGTGGGCGGTACGGCCGGGCACGTGGTGCTGACCGTGGCGCTGGCCGCGGTGCTGCTCACCGCGCTGGTGGTGGCGCGCCAGGTCAACGCGCTGGCGGAGAACGGCCGGCTGCTGCGCCGCGTCGACGCGAACCTGCTGGAGCTCAACCGCTACCAGACCCAGCTCACCCACCGGGCGAACCACGACGACCTGACCGACCTGGCCAACCGGGCCCTGTTCGAGCAGCGGACCCGGGAGGCGCTCGCCGAGGCCGGCGCCGACGCTGACGCCGGGGAGGAGACCGGGACGCTCAGCCTGGCGCTGATCGACCTGGACGACTTCAAGGCGATCAACGACCGGCTCGGCCACGCCGTGGGCGACGCGCTGCTGGTCGTGGTCGCCGACCGGCTGCGCGAGGCGGTCCGCGCCGACGACGTCGTGGCCCGCCTCGGCGGCGACGAGTTCGGCCTGCTCCTGCGCGGGCTGCGCAGCGACGAGGCGACCGAGGTGCTGGACCGCATCGCCGAGTCGCTGACCCGCCCGGTGCACGCGCTCGGTTACGACCTGCTGGTCAAGGCGAGCATCGGCCTGGCCGAGGTGTGGCCCGGCGCCAGCCCCCAGGAGCTGCTGCGCCGCGCCGACCTGGCCATGTACGCCGCCAAGGAGCGCGGCAAGGGCCGGCACGCGGTCTACGACGCCCGACTCGAGCAGGACCAGGCGGCCGACGCCCAGCTCGGCGCGGACCTGCGCCGGGCCCTGGACAACGGCGACTTCACGCTCGTCTACCAGCCGATCGTGGCGCTGCCGGACGGCCGGTGGACGTCGCTGGAGACGCTGATCCGCTGGAAGCACCCGGAGCGGGGCTTCATCGGGCCGGACGTGTTCATCCCGATCGCGGAGCGCACCGGCCTGATCGTGCCGCTCGGCGACTGGATCCTGCGGACCGCGCTGCGCCAGGCCGCCGAGTGGCAGAAGCGGTACGGCGCCGCCGCCCCGGACGAGATCGGCGTCAACGTCTCCGCCCGCCAGCTGCGCGAGCCGGGCTTCGCCGCGGACGTACGGGCCGCGCTGGCCGACACGGGCTTCGACCCGGAGAAGCTGGTCGTCGAGGTCACCGAGACGGCCGTGTTCGACGGCGGCATCGCGCTCGACACCCTGCAGAACCTGGTGACGCTCGGCGTGAAGGTGGCGCTCGACGACTTCGGCACCGGGCACTCGTCGCTCGGCCTGCTGCGGACCTGCCCGGCCGACACCCTCAAGGTCGACAAGTCGTTCGTCGACGGGATCGGCGGACGCTCCGAGGAGGCGGTCATCGCCACCGCGATGATCCAGATCACGAACGGCCTGCACCTGCAGGCGATCGCGGAGGGCGTGGAGACCGCCGAGCAGGCCGAGACCCTGTACCGGCTCGGGTACCGCTTCGCGCAGGGCTACCACTTCTCGCGGCCCCTGTCCCCGGATCAGGTCGACGCGCAGCTCGCCGCGCACAGCGCACTCGCGGTGTGAGGGCGAACTCCCGGAAAGCGCCTCAGCGACCACGAACCACAACCGATAGTGAGAAAGGGGACGACTCGCGTCCCCGTAGCAACCACCGCGAGGTCCGACCACATGCCTTCCGTCGCCCGCCCCATGAGGGCAGCATCGAAGTCCGCGCGCAAGCCGCAGCTCAAGAACCCGCTGCGCGACTGGATCGCCGACCGCTCGCTCAACACGAAGATCATGATCATCGTGGGTGCGATGACGATCGTCGCGGCCCTCGTGGGCGTCGTGGCGCTGGTCCGGCTCGCCGAGGTCAACGACGTCGGCAACAAGATGTACCGGGAGAACTTCACCGCCTCCCTGCAGCTCAACAAGATCATCTCGGACGTCGGCACGATGCACGCCCAGGCGCTCACGTACGGCCAGACGCCGTCGCCGGACATCGTCGCGCAGATCAAGGCGCTCGACGGTCAGATCACGGCGGACAACACGGCGTACCGCGGCAGCACCGTCGACCCGCGGCTGATGGACCAGACGATCTTCCTCTGGGACAAGTACAGGGCCGCCCGTGACGCGTACCTCACGGCGGCCGGCAGCGGCAACGCGGTTGCCATGGCGGCCGCCCGGGACACCCAGCTGCAGCCGGCGATCATCCGTGCCAAGTACAACCTGGACAAGCTCGCGGCGGAGGAGGAGGCGGCCGCCAAGGCGCGCGTCGCCGAGGCCCACTCGGCGTACGAGTCGGCCCGGACCTTCGTCATCGTCGTGCTCGTCGTCGGCCTGATCCTCGCCACGCTGCTGGGCCTGGCGATCGCGCGGAGCATCGTGAGCCGGGTCAAGGCGCTGTCGGGCATCATCGACAGCATCGCCGCCGGAGACCTGACCCGGACGGCCGACATGAAGAGCAAGGACGAGGTCGGCCGGATGGGTGCCCAGCTCGACCGGGCCACGGCGACGCTGCGCAGCACGATCTCGCAGATCACCGGGAGCAGCCGTACGCTCGCCGGCTCCGCGCAGGAGATGACCGACGTCAGCGGCCGCATCGCCGTCAACGCGGAGCAGACCAGCTCCCGCGCCGAGCAGGTGTCCGCCGCCGCCGGCACGGTCAGCAGCAACGTGGACACCGTCGCCGCCGCCAGCGAGCAGATGACCGCGTCCATCCGCGAGATCGCCACGAGCGCGGCCGACGCGGCCGGAGTGGCCCGCGGCGCGGTCGAGGTGGCCCAGTCGGCCAACACCACGGTCGCCAAGCTGGGTGTCTCCTCGGCCGAGGTGGGCAACATCGTCAAGGTCATCACCTCGATCGCCGAGCAGACCAACCTGCTCGCGCTCAACGCCACCATCGAGGCGGCCCGGGCCGGCGAGGCGGGCAAGGGCTTCGCCGTCGTCGCGTCCGAGGTCAAGGACCTGGCCCAGGAGACCGCGAAGGCCACCGAGGAGATCTCCAGCCGGATCCAGGCCATCCAGAACGACACGTCCGCCGCGGTCGACGCGATCGGCGAGATCGCCGCGGTCATCGAACGCATCAACGCGTACTCGGACACGATCGCCTCGGCGGTCGAGGAGCAGACGGCGACCACGAGCGAGATCGGCCGCAGCGTCTCCGAGGCGGCCGGCGGCTCGACCGACATCGCCCGCACCATCGGCGGCGTGGCCGAGGCGGCACAGAGCACCAACGAGGGCGTCACCGAGTCGCGCCGTACCGCCCAGGAGCTGTCCCGGCTGGCCGAGGAACTGCAGTCGCTGGTCTCGCAGTTCCGCGTCTGATCCGCGCGTACGCCCAGCAGGAAACGCCGCGGCCCGCACCGGGCCGCGGCGTTCGCCGTGAGCGGGAATGAACCGTGCCGGGCGTTTGTTCCCTCCTCATCGCCCGCCGGTTGCGCGGGCGTGGACACGAGGAGGTCTTGGAGCGTGCTCGACCCACACGGGCTCTACGAGTTGGCCGACGACCTGCCCGAGCTGGACGGCGTGGTGCTCGTCCAGGCGCTCACGGGGTTCGTCGACGCGGGCAGCGCCGTGCAGCTGTCCCGCGACCACCTGCTGGAGAACTTCGAGGGGCGGGTGCTGGCGACCTTCGACCTCGACCAGCTCCTGGACTACCGGTCCCGCCGGCCCCCGATGATCTTCGTCGAGGACCACTGGGAGAGCTACGAGACCCCCGTCCTCGCGCTGCACCTCGTGAAGGACCTGACCGGCACGCCGTTCCTGCTGCTCGCCGGCCCCGAGCCCGACCTGCAGTGGGAACGCTTCATCGCGGCCGTACGCGGGCTCATCGACCGTTTCGGCGTGTCCGTGACCGTCGGCCTCAACGCGATCCCGATGGCCGTGCCGCACACCCGCCCGCTGAGCGTCACCGCGCACGCCACCGACCGGCGCCTGCTCGGCGAGCACGAGTCCTGGCTGCAGCGGGTGCAGGTCCCGGCCAGCGTCGGCAACCTGCTCGAGTTCCGCCTCGGCGAAGCCGGCCACGACGCGATGGGGTACGCCGCGCACGTCCCCCACTATCTCGCGCAGACCACCTACCCGCCCGCCGCGGAACTGCTCGTCGAGTCGGTCGCCAACGCCACCGGGCTGGTCCTGCCGACCGCGGCACTGCACGAGGCCGCCACCGAGGTGCGCGAGGAGATCGACAAGCAGGTGGCCGACGACGAGCAGGCCGTACGCCTGGTCGCGTCCCTGGAGGCGCAGTACGACGCGTTCGTCCGCGGCCGGGCCGGCAACCTGCTCGCCGAGTCCGGCACCGCCCTGCCGAGCGCCGACGAGCTCGGTGCCGAGCTGGAACGGTTCCTCGCCGAGCAGACCCGGGATTCGGACTGAGACGTCGCGGCCGCGGCCGGCGCCGGACCGCGGCCGCAGCAGCTCCCCGGCCGGCGAGCCGGGCCGGCTCCCGCCACCGGACCCGCGCCAGTTCCCGCCGCGGGGCCTGGCCGGGCCGGCTTCCCGCCGCCAGGTCGCCGCGGCAAGGTCCCCACCGCCCGTTTCGCCCAAATCGCCGCCTCGCCGGTGGTGGCTGTCCGATGATGGGTGAACCCAGGGCATAACGAGGGACGGGAGTGCCACGGTGGTCTCATTTCGTTCGCGCACGGCCGGAGTCCCGGCGCTGCAGGCCGTGCCGCGCGACGTCGAGAGCCTCGAGAAGCTGATCATGGATCTCGACGGCGTGACGGACGAGCAGACCGCCTGGCGGGTCACCGTCGACAGCACGGTGGCCTCGCACAACCTCAGCTACGGGGCGGTGTGGCTGCCCACCGGGGACGGCCAGGTCGAGGTGGGCTACGAGACCGGGTCGCTGGTGGACGAGCTGCAGGCGGTGATCGCCGGCAAGCCCGTACCCATGGACACCGGCCTCGTCGGCCGCGCCGTACGCACCAAGCTGCCGGTCTACGTCGACGCGATGGAGCAGTGCCTGGACTGCCAGCGGTGCCAGGCCGCGGCGCGCGCCGGGATGGAAGCCGCCGTGGTCACGCCGGTGCTGCAGGACGGCCAGGTCATCGCCGTCCTCGAGTACTACTCCCCCGAGCCGCTGTACCTGGAGGGCCCGCGCAGCGAGAAGTGGGCCACGATCGCCCGCATCGCCGAGCGCGCCCGCTTCTCCGCGCTGGCCGCCGCCGAGTTGCGCCAGGTCGCCGGCGACCGGCTCGCCGTGACCAACGTCGTGACCGCGCTCGGCGAGGCCCGGGACATCCCCTCCACGCTGCGGATCGCGCTCGAGTCGGTGCGCAGGGCGTTCGGCTGGGCGTACGGCTCCTACTGGGAGATCGACGAGAACGACAACCTGCTGAAGTTCAAGGTCGAGTCGGGCTCGGCCGGCGACGAGTTCCGCAAGGTGACCCTGGCGGCCACCTTCGCCGAGGGCGTCGGCCTCTCGGGACGCGCGTGGCGGGCTCGCGACCTGGTGTTCGTCCGCGACATCGGCGAGCTGACCGACTGCGTACGCGCCCCCGCCGCCCAGCGGGCCGGCGTCCGCTCGGGCATCTGCATGCCGATCACGAGCCACGGCCGGATCATCGGCACGATGGACTTCTTCACCACCGAGTTCATCGAGCTGTCCGACTCCCGCGCGTCGGCGCTGCGCAACGTGCAGGAGCTGGTGTCGCAGCGGCTCGACATCGTCCGCGGCAACGAGTACGCGGCGGAGAACTCGCGGTCGCTGCTCGACACGGTCTCCCGCCTGCGCGCGGCCAGCGACGACGCGACCCGGGTCGCCCAGGACGCCGTCGCCCGCGCCTCCGAGATGACCCAGGAGGTCGAGGCGCTGGGCCAGGCGTCGGCCGCCATCGGCGACGTCATCAAGATCATTTCGTCGATCGCCGACCAGACCAACCTGCTCGCCCTCAACGCGACCATCGAGGCCGCCCGCGCCGGCGAGGTCGGCCGCGGTTTCGCCGTCGTCGCCGGGGAGGTCAAGGACCTGGCCCGGGAGACCGCCGAGGCCACCCAGCGGGTGTCGGAACAGATCAACGGCATCCAGAACAGCACGCGTACGGTCTCCGCCGGCATCCTGACCACCAGCGAGACCATCGGGCAGATCAGCGCGGTGCAGGAGCGGATGAACGAGGTGCTCGAGGAGCAGGCGCGGATGGCCTCCACGCTGCAGACCTAGGACGGCTCAGGACCTCAGCGGCAGCCAGTCGAGGACGGTCCGGATCTGGGCGTCCCAGTAGCCCCACTCGTGATCACCCGGCCCGAAGGCCGCGTCGACGGCAACCTCGTGGCGCCGGCAGGCGGCGAGGAAGCGCTCATTCTGGGCGGCCAGGTAGTCCTCCGTGCCGCAGCGCAGCAGGAGCGCGGGCAGATCGCCGCCGGCCCGCTGCCGCAGCAGGTGCAGCAGGTCGTCGTCGGTGCCGGCGACCGGACGGCCGCCGAAGACCCGGGCCATCAGCTCACTGATGTGCGGACGCTTGTCCCACTCCGCCATGTACGCCAGGTCCAGCACGCCCGAGAGGCTCGCGGCGGCGGCGAAGCGCTCCGGCTGCCGGAGCGCCCACTTGAAGGCGCCGTACCCGCCCATGGAGAGACCGGCGACGAAGGTGTCCTCGCGCCGGGTGGAGACCCGGAAGAAGGACGACACCACGGACGGCAGCTCCTCGGAGAGGAACGTCCAGAACTTCAGGCCGTACCGCTCGTCGGCGTAGAAGCTGCGGTGCACCTGCGGCATGACGACGGCCAGGCCCTTCGCGGCGGCGTACCGCTCGATCGACGTGTACCGCGTCCAGGCGGTGTCGTCGTCGGTGAGCCCGTGCAACAGATAGAGCACGGGCGGCGCGGCGTCGGACGCGCGGCCGGCGAGGCCGATCTGGGTGCTCGCGGTCTGCGGCAGCAGCACCGTCATCGAGGTGCCGAGCGCCAGCGCCTCGGACGAGAAGTCACAGCGGATCAGGGCCATCCCCCGAGTATCAGCCATCGATGATCACCGAGCGTTGTTACCGTGCCCGCATGCCGTCGTACACCGTGATCGCCCACTACCGCACGACCGAAGCCGACGCCCGTACGGTGCGCGAGGTCCTGAGCCGGCACGCCGCGGCGAGCGCGGCCGAGCCCGGGTGCGTGACGTTCACCGCGCACCAGCACGCGGACGACCCGACCCGATTCGTGCTCTACGAGGTCTACGCGGACGAGGCGGCCTTCGCCGACCACCGGGCCACCCCGCACTTCCGCGACAACATCGAGGGGATCGTCGTCCCGCTCCTGCTCGAACGGACCTGGACGGCACTGTCCAAGATCGAGCCGACGGCACCCCGCTGACCGCCCGCAGCACGGTTGGGAATGTCGTACCCGTCGATTAGAATGTATGTACGAAAACAGCCGCTGAGCTGCGGGGAGATCACCGTGACCGTGCCCGTTCTGCCCTCTTCGACCCCTGCGATTCCGCCGTACGCGACGATGCTCGGCTTCACCCGCTACGTGGCCCGCACCGGCCCCTCCAAGGCCACGTTCGTCGGCGGCCTGCGCCGCCAGCGCGAGCGCCGCACCGGCTTCAACCCGCACGGCCAGCTCGTCAAGGCGCTGAAGGCGGACGTCGCGTTCCGCACCGGCGGCACCTACCTGACGGCCGTCACCGAGCTGGTCAAGCCCCGCTGGAAGCCGCTCTACGAGGCGGTCAGCGCGGGAGCCCTCACCTACCTGCACTCGCTGGGCGACCCCGAGCACGTCAGCCTCGCCCAGCCCCGCGAGGCCCTCGCCTCCGTCGGCCCCCTCGCCGTGAAGATCAACCCCCACTTCGGCCTCCGGTACGCCGACGGCCGCCGCGAAGCGGTCCGCCTGCACTTCGACGAGGAACCGCCGACCCCCGAAGCGGTCACCGCGACGCTGCACCTGATGGCCCGGCACATGGACCAGATCCTCCCCAACGCCGAACCGGTCCTCGTCGACCTCCGGCGCGGCACCACCCACCGCCTGGACCCGGCGGCGAAGACGAGCGACGTGGAGCACTGGCTGGCCGGCGAGGCGGCAGCCTTCACGGCGATGTGGGCAGCCACGGCAGCCTGACGGTCGCGCGGCCCGTCCGCCTCGCTCCCGGCGGCAGGTCCGGGGGCGGGGCGGGCGCGCGCAACACCAACCCTTGCGGCCCGGCAGGCGCCTCGAGCCGCTTCCGCGCGGTCCACCGCCCCGCCTGGCCCGTCGGCCCCCCACCGGCCACCGCCGCGCCGAGCCCGTCGGCCCCACCGCTCGCCGCGCCACCTGCCCGCCACGGCCCGCACCGGTCCGACCCGGCCTGACTCGGCCTGACCCGGCCCAGCCTGACCCGGCCCAGCCTGACCCGGCCCGGGCCTGACCCGGCCTGACCCGACCCAGCCCCGACCCAACCCCGGCCCCGGCCCCGGCCCCGGCCCGAATCCGACCCGAACCCGGGCCGAGCCCCTCCCGGCCCGAGCCGAGCCGAGCCCGATATGGGTCAGCCTGGCTGCAGCCCGACCGGCCGGTTGCAGGCCGGGCCGGCGGCCGGATCGGTCTCCCGGTGCCCACCATGCGCGCTGCCGGCCGCGGCACTCACGTACCGCATATCCCGCAGCACCCGGCCCGCACCGCCGGGTCGACGAGCCAGGCGCGCCGGCCGTCCGGTCCGCACTCCCCGCGCTCCGCGGCCCGGTATCAACGCCGCATCCTCACCGATACCGCCATCGGCCCTGCACCGTGCGGGCCCCTTCCGGTTGCGGGGCGGTTGCGGGTGGGTTGTGCGTACCGGGTTCGTCCACCGGCGGATGGTGGATCGTCCGAACGGTCCGGAATTGTTTCGGTTTCGGAGTGGGAACTTCTTAGGTGCAGCGCGGTTGCGACGATGTCTCCGGTGTCAGCAGGAAGCAAGGCGTCGGGGGGCGTTGGGCATGTCGGTGTTCGGGCGGGTAACCGGAAATCTGATGGTGGCGGCGGCGGGGATCGCCGGGGTCTCGATCGCGGCGCCCGCGCCCGCCGCCGCTGCCGTGCCGAGCATGCCGAGCCTCGTCGCGTACGTGCGCAGCGGGGATGTGTACGTCAGCAAGGGCGCCGCCGAGACGCGGGTGACCACCGGGGGTGGATGGTCGCGGCCGCGGTGGTCGGCGGACGGGCGGTCGATCGCCCTGCTGCGGAACGGTCAGTTGTGGACCATGAAGGCCGACGGGAGCGCGAAGCGGCGGCTCACCACGCGGGCCGCGGCCGGGCCGTCGTGGTCGGCGGACGGCTCGTGGATCGCGTTCGCCTCGCTGTCGTGCTCCGGCGGCCCGGGGGTGTACCGGATCTCGGCGACGGTGGCCGGCGCGCAGCCGCAGGTGCTGTTCCCGAGCTACTGCCGCGATGAGGAGCTGCCCGCCGAGCCGGCCGCGACGGCCGCCGCGACGGGGTCGCTGAGCGAGCGGCTCCGGTACGACGACGCCGTGGCATGGTCGCCCGACGGGAGCAAGGTCGCGTTCCGCGGCGGGGACTGCGAGTCGATCTACGACGCCTGCCTGAGCGTGGGCACCGTGGCGACCGGCGGCGAGAAGACCGTCGCGGCGTACGGGGGCGGCAGCCGGCAGAACTCCGGGTTCGCGGTCGTCCCCTGCTGGCGCGCGGACGGGGCGAAGCTGGCGTGGACGGCGTACCAGAAGGGCGAGACCGCGGCGGACGACCAGCCCGTGCACGTCGAGGAGTACGACACCGCGACGGGCGCGAAGCGTACGGTCGGCGCGGCCCAGGACCGGGAGCTCGCGTACGTGGACAGCACCCGCGCCGTGGTGAGCGGAACCTACAAGAGCGGCTCGTGGGTGATGGTGGTCAACCTGTCCACCGGCGCGCGCACGCCGTTCCACCAGGGCTCGCAGCCCAGCGTCCAGCCCAAGCGATAAGCACGCGGTGCAGGCGGCCGGTCCGGGGTTCCCGGGCCGGCGCGCCTATTCTGGGCGCCTGATGAACGACACGACGCGGCCCCCGAGCGACACGACCAACGGCATGACGCGGCCCCCGAGCGACACGACCAACGGCATGACCCGGCTCCCGAGCGACCCGATGAGCGAGACGGCCGAGCGGCCGATCCGGACGTTTCACCCGCGCCGGGGCCGGATGAGCAACCGGCACGCGGACGCCTTCGCGGAGCAGTGGCACCGGCTGGGCCTGACCGTCGTCGACGGGGACCGCAGCCCGCTCGACCTCGCGGAGCTCTTCGGCCGCGACGCTCCGCGCGTACTCGAAATCGGTTTCGGGATGGGTGAGTCGACCGCGGAGATGGCCGCCGCCGATCCCGGACGCGATTATCTCGGGGTCGAGGTGCACACGCCGGGGATCGGGAACCTGCTGGCGCTGGTCGCCGAGCGGGACCTGACGAACGTCCGCGTCGCGCACGGCGACGCGATGGAGCTGGTCCGGCGGTTGCCGGCGGGCAGCCTGGACGCCGTGCACAGCTTCTTTCCCGATCCGTGGCCCAAGGCGCGCCACCACAAGCGCCGGCTGATCTCGCCGGGGAACGTCGCGCTGCTGCGCGAGCGGCTCCGGCCCGGCGGCACGCTGCATTGCGCGACCGACTGGCCGCAGTACGCCGAGGCGATGCGGGAGACGCTCGACGGCGATCCCGGCCTGGTCAACGCGTACGGCGGGTACGCGCCCCGGCCCGGGCACCGGCCGCGGACGAAGTTCGAGGATCGGGGCGTACGGGCCGGGCGGGAGATCGTCGATCTCGTGTACCGCCGGCGCTGAGCGAGTTCGCCGGTTTTATCGCTTTCGCCCCCGTACGCTGAAGGCGGAGGTCCGCGCATGCCACGAAGTGATCTTGGCCTTGAGCGCCAGGACGGGCCGGACCGCCTCGGGCGTCCGGGCGGCACGGAGAGCGAGCCGCCGTCCGGGCCGACCGCGGACCGGGACGAGCCGAGCCGCACGTCCGCACCCGGCGACGCACCGGCCCGGAACACCACAGCGATTAGCGCCTCCGGCCCGGGCCACGGCGTCCTGGCGCTCGGCGCCGCCGACCACCTCGCCGCCCTGATCGCCCGCTCGGTCCGCGCGCACAGCGGTCTGGTGCACTTCGTCGACGGCGACCGGCTCCGGCTGTACGGCGGCTTCCGGCTGGAGCTGCAGCGCGAGGACTTCCGCGACATCCCCGTCGTCGACACGCTCGGCGGCATCGTCGTGACCACCGGGCAGCCCCTGGTCATCGAGGACGTCGCCACCGACGAGCGGGTGCCGCCCACCTCGCCCGTCCGGGTGCACCGCCTCATCGGGGGCTACCTGGGGCATCCGATCCGGGACGAGCACGGCGTTGTGCTCGGGGTGTGCTGCGCGTTCGACGTGGAGCCGCGGGAGTGGACCGCCGACGAGTACGCCGCCGTCGCGGAGGCCGCGCAGGTCGGGACGCTGCTGATCACCGAGCAGCTCGCCCGGCACGAGGTGGACAAGCAGCGGCGGTTCCTCGACGCCGTGCTCGACAACCTGCACGACGGGGTCACCGCGTGCGACGCCGACGGGCGGGTCGTGCTGGTCAACGCCCGGATGCAGCAACTGAGGGACGGCGCGGGGCTCTCCTCCGAGCCCGGCCCGGACGGCACCATCGCCGGGCTCAGCGACGCGGAGGGCAAGCCGATCACGCCGGAGAGCATCTCGTTGCTCCGCGCGTTGCGGGGCGAGCATCTGCGCGATCACGAGCTGGTGCTGTCGGGGCAGGGCCGGCGGACCCGGTACTACGTCGTCGACGCGACACCGATCAGCGGGCCGGACGGGCGTACGCTCGGCGCGGTCCAGGCCGTGCAGGACGTCACCCGGCGCAAGCGGGCCGAACGGTTCCGCACCTGCGAGCTGAGCGTGATCACGGCGCTGTCCGGGGCCGCCGACGTGGCGGCCGCCGGCCCGCGGGTGCTCGAGGCCGTGGTCAGCACGCTGGGCTGGACCCACGCCGAGCTGTGGCTGGTCGACGAGGCGGCCCAGGTCGTGCGGTCGGTCGCGCACTGGAACGCGCCCGGCTGGGACGGGCGCATCGAGGTGCCGGCGGAGCTGCCGTACGGCACGGGCCTGGCCGGCCGGGTCTGGCAGGCCGGCAAGCCACTGTGGATCCGCGACGTCGGCCTGCCGCAGAGCCTGATCTCCGCCGCGACGGCCGAGGGTTCCCGGCTGCACGCGGCCCTGGCGCTCCCCGTGCGGCACGGGCTGGAACCGCTGGGCGTGCTCACGGTCTTCGCCGACACCGTGGAGAACCCGGACGACGAACTGGTCACGCTCATGTCCGGCATCGCGGCGCACATCGGCCAGTTCGTGGAGAGCCGGGTGGTCGAGGACCTGCAGCGCCAGCTCACCCGCAGCAAGAACGACTATCTGGCGCTCATCGGGCACGAGCTGCGGACGCCGCTGACCTCGATCGGCGCGTACACGGAACTGCTGCGGGAGGCGGATGCGGAGACGCTGACCCGCGACGGGCCGGCGATGCTGGAGGTGATCGACCGCAACACCACCGCGCTGCGGCACATCATCAACGAGCTGCTCGAGCTCTCCGCGCTGGACACCGGGCACGCGGCGGTCCAGCTGACGCCGCTGGACCTCGCCGAGGTCGTCCGCGAGGCGCTGGCGAGCGCGCGCAAGGCGGTCGAGGGCGAGCCGCTGCTCATCGCGGAGGAGCTGCCCGACCGGCTCGTCGTCCCGGGCGACCGGCGGCGGCTGCGGCAGGTCGTGGACAACCTGCTCGGCAACGCGATCAAGTACAGCCCGGACGGCGGCCGGATCACGGTCCGGCTGCGCGCCGCCGGCGGCGCCGCCGAGCTGGCCGTCTCCGACACCGGCATCGGCGTGTCCGCCGACGAGCGGGAGAAGATGTTCGCCGGCCTCTACCGCACCAGCCGGGCCCGGGACCGGGCCATTCCGGGTACGGGGCTGGGCCTCACGCTGAGCCGGGCCGTGGTGCACCGCCACCACGGCAGCATCGCGCTGTCCGAGCACGACGGTCCGGGCACGACGGTCCTGGTGCGGCTGCCGCTCGAGGCCCGTTGACAACCTGTTGACACTTTCCCCCCTGGTCAGCGGCGGTCCGCGGGACGAGGATGACCTCCATGACCCGGTGGACCCCTGACCCCACGTTCTACGCCTCGCCGCGCGACGCCGTGCGAGCGCCCGCCGAGCAGCTGGCCTACGTCGCGGCCTTCGACCGCGCCGCCGAGAAGCCCGACGCCATCGCCGTCGTGGACACCGATCCCGCTTCCGGCGCGTACGGGACGGTGGTGGGCTGGACCGACCTCCCGCACACCGGCGACGAGCTGCACCACTTCGGCTGGAACGCGTGCTCGAGCGCGCTGTGCCCGTCCGCGCCGCACCCGCACGTCGAGCGGCGCTACCTGATCGTGCCCGGCCTGCGGTCCTCCCGGATCTACGTGCTCGACACCAAGGACGACCCGCGCAACCCGAGGCTGGTCAAGGAGATCCCGGCGGAGGACCTGGCCACGAAGGCGGGCTATTCGCGGCCGCACACGATCCATTGCGGACCGGACGGCATCTACGTGTCCGCGCTGGGCGGCGGTTCCACCGAGGGCCCGGGCGGCATCGCGATCCTGGACCACACCACGTTCGAGGTACGTGGCGCCTGGGAGAACGACCGCGGCGACCAGTACTTCGCGTACGACTTCTGGTGGCACCTGACCCGCGACGTGCTGGTGTCGTCGGAGTGGGGCACGCCGTCGATGATCGAGGACGGCATCAACCCGGAGCTGCTGGTCGGCCGCAAGTACGGCCACAGCATCCACTTCTGGGACCTCGCCAAGCGCACCCTCGTGCAGACCGTCGACCTCGGCGACCAGTACCAGATGCCCCTCGAGCTGCGCCCGGCCCACGACCCGCGCAAGGAGTACGGCTTCGTCGGTGTCGTCACCAGCGTCGAGGACCTGTCGGCGTCGGTCTGGGTGTGGCACCGGGACAACGGGGAATTCAAGGTCACGAAGGTCATCGACATCCCCGCCGAGCCCGCGGACGCCGCGGACCTGCCGCCGGCGCTGCAGCCGTTCGGGGCCGTGCCGCCGCTGGTCACCGACATCGACCTGTCCGTCGACGACCGGTTCCTCTACGTCTCCTGCTGGGGTACGGGCGAGCTCAAGCAGTTCGACGTCTCCGACCCGTTCCACCCGAGGGAGACCGGCTCGATCCGGCTCGGCGGCGTGACCGGTCGCGTGCCGCACCCGTCCGCCCCGGACGAACGGCTCGCCGGCGGCCCCCAGATGGTCGAGATCAGCCGCGACGGCAAGCGGGTCTACGTCACCAACTCGCTGTACGGCTCCTGGGACGACCAGTTCTACCCGCACGGCGTCGGCGCGTGGATGGCGAAGATCGACGTGGACACGGAGAACGGTGGCATGACGCTGGACGAACGCTTCTTCCCGCACGGCGACGAGTTCCGCGGGCTGCGCGTGCACCAGACCCGGCTGCAGGGCGGCGACGCCTCGTCCGACTCGTACTGCTTCCCGTGACGGCTGGTCAGCTCGCCGCCCTCGCCGCGCTCGGCGCGTTCCACGGCCTCAACCCCGCGATGGGCTGGCTCTTCGCGGTGGCCCGCGGCATGCAGGAAGGCAGCCGTACGGTGCTCCTGCGCTCGCTGCCCCCGATCGCCGCCGGGCACCTCGCCTCGGTGGCGATCGTGGCGGCGGTCGTCTCGGCGACCCGGTCGGCCGTGGCCGGCAACGTCGTGGCCATCACGGGCGGCGTCCTCCTGGTCGGCTTCGGCCTGTGGCGGCTGCTGTCCGAGCGGCACTTCCGGTGGGCGGGCATGCGACTGTCCCGGGCCCAGCTCGCCGGCTGGTCGTTCCTCATGTCCTCGGCGCACGGCGCCGGCCTGATGCTCCTCCCGGTCCTGGCGACCACGCCCATGGCCACCGGCCCGCACATGGCACACACGATGGCGGCGGCCCCGGGCGGGGCACTGCAGGGCCTGCTCGCCGCCGGCGTGCACACCGTGGCGATGTTCGCGGTGATGGGCGGATGTGCGGTGCTGGTGTACGAGTTCGTGGGGCTGAACGTGCTGCGCCGGGCCTGGTTCAACGTGGACAAGCTGTGGGCGGGGGTGCTGGTGGCGGCGGGTGCGCTGACCATCGCGCTGACAGCATGAGAAACGGGCGGGCCGTGAGCGGCCCGCCCGTTTCTCGTTCGGCGTTCTATCGTCGCGGCCAGAGCACGCCGGCTGAGCCGCCGCCGCGGCGGACCGGTTCCGCCGTGGCGATCAGTCCGCCGTGGCGGGTGAACTCGATCGCGGTGGCCGCGCCGAGCTCCGCCACGTCCGGGCCGAACGTGTGGCCCAGCGCTTCCAGGCCGGGCCCGTACCGCTGGTGGAATGCCGGTTCGGCCTGGATTCCGGGCGTGTTGCGCTGCGAGGCACGCGGCGCCGCCATCGCCTCCGGCAGGGTCATCCCGAGGTCGATGCGGTTCACCAGGATCTGCAGCACCGTCGTGATGATGGTCGCGCCGCCGGGCGACCCGGCGGCCAGGAACGGCTTGCCGTCCTTGAGGACGATGGTCGGCGACATCGAGCTGCGCGGGCGCTTGCCGGGGCCGGGCAGGTTCGGGTCCGGCGCGCTTCCCTGCGTACCCGTGAAATTGAAGTCCGTCAGTTCGTTGTTGAGCAGGAAGCCGCGGCCGGGGACGACCATGGCGTTGCCGCCGGTCTGCTCGATCGTCAGCGTGTACTCGACGACGTTGCCCCACCGGTCGGCCACGGTCAGGTTGGTCGTGCTCTGGCCCTGTTCCACCGGGCCGCCGACCGGCGCGGGCGTGCAGCCCGAGGCGTTGATGTCGCCCGGCGGGACCGGCTTGGTCAGCGCGTGGTCCGGGTTGATCTGGCAGGCGCGCTGGCTCGCCCAGCCGTCGCTGACCAGCTTGTCGAGCACGGGCTGCGGCGTGTACGCCCCGACATAACGGTTGCGGTCGGCGAACGACAGCGCGCTCGACTCCAGGTACCGGTGCAGCGCCTGGGTCATCGAGACCTTGGACAGGTCGGTCTTCTCGAGGATGTTCAGCGCCTCGCTCACCGCCGTGCCGCCGCTGGACGGCGTGGACATGCCGTACACGCTCAGCCCGCGGTAGCCGGACCTGGTCGGCGCCGGGTAGCGGACCTGGTAGTGCGCCAGGTCCGACATGCGCAGATCACCGGGACGGATCGGGTACGCCCACGGCAGGGCGGGAGTCGGGTCGACGGGCGGGTGCTGCACCGTACGGACGACGTCGGCGCCGATCGGTCCGCGGTAGAACACGCCGGTGCCGCGGCGGGCGATCAGCCGGTAGGTGTCGGCGAGGTCGGGGTTGCGCAGGGTCGAGCCGACCGCGGGCGGGGCGCCACCGGGCAGGTAGATCTCCGAGGTGGACCCGAACTGGGCGAACTGCGCGGCGTTGTCGGCGACCTGCTGGTGGAACGTGGCGTCGACGGGGAAGCCGCGGTCGGCCACCTTCGCGGCCGGCAGCAGCAGAGCGCCGAGCGGCCGGGTGCCCCACTTGCGGGACGCCGCCTCCCAGGTCGCCAGCGTGCCGGGCGTGCCGACCGAGAGGCCGCTGACCCGGGCCTCCTGGAAGTCGTACGGCTGGCCGTCGGCGGGGTCGATGAACGTCGTCTCGGTCATCGTGGCCGGGCCGGACTCGCGCCCGTCGATCGTGCTGACCGCGTGCCGCTTGGCGTCGTAGTAGACGAAGAAGCCGCCGCCGCCGATGCCCGCGGAGAAGGGCTCGGTGACGCCGAGGGTGGCCGCCGCGGCGACCGCGGCGTCGACGGCGTTGCCGCCGCGGCGGAGCACGTCCAGGCCGACGGCGGTGGCGGTGGTATCGACGGTCGAGACGGCGCCGCCGAAGCCCACCGCGGTGGGACCGTTGGGTGTCGCGTGAGCGTTCGCGCTGGTCGGGGCCAGGGTGACGGTTGTCATAGCGAGGGTGACCGTGGTGGCGAGCGCGAGAGAGAACCGCATCGTGCCTCCGGCGCGATAGAGAGAGTGTGGACAGACCCTCTCTGCCTACCGGCAGCAGCCACCGGACACAACCCGGGACGCACTCCTCACGCTGCGTGGTCGGTCGCGCCGTGTGCCGCCCAGGTCGCGTACATCTGTGCGTAGCGGCCGCCGGCGGCGACCAGCTCATCGTGACTTCCCGACTCCACGATGCCGTGATCGTCCACCACGATGATCCGGTCGGCGCGCATCGCGGTGGAGAGCCGGTGCGCGACCAGGATCGCCGTGCGTCCCTGCAGCAGCCGGTCCAGGGCCGCCTCCACCCGCAGCTCGCTGCGCAGGTCGAGGCTCGACGTCGCCTCGTCCAGCACCACCACCCGCGGCTCGGCCAGGAAGGCGCGGGCCAGCGCGAGCAGCTGCCGCTCCCCCGACGACACCGACTGGCCGCGCTCGTGCAGCGGGGTCTGCAGGCCCTCCGGCGAGCGCTCCACCAGGTCACGCAGTCCCACCTCGTCCACGGCCGCCCACACTTCGGCGTCGGACGCATCCGGCCGGGCGAAGGCGATGTTGTCGCGCAGCGTCCCGGCGAAGAGGAACGGCTCCTGCGGCACCACGCCGATCTGCCGGCGCAGCGATTCCAGCGTGACGTCCCGCAGGTCGTGGCCGTCGATGAGGATCCGGCCGCCGGTCGGGTCGTAGAGCCGCGTGACGAGCTTGGCCAGCGTCGACTTGCCGGCGCCGGTGGGCCCGACGCAGGCGATGGTCTCACCGGGCCGGACCGTGAGGCGCACGTGCTCCAGGACGGGCCGGTCGGGCAGGTAGCCGAAGGTCACGTCGTCGAGGACGATCTCGCCGCGGACCGGTGGGAGCTCGACCGCGCCGGGCTTGGGGCGTACGGACGGCGCCGTGCCGAGCAGCCCGTTGATCTTCCCCACCGCGGCCCGGCCCTGCTGGTACTGGGTGTAGAGCTGGACCAGCTGCTGCACGGGCTGGAAGAACGAGTTCAGATAGAGCACGAAGGCGGTGAGCTCGCCGATGGTCAGCGAACCGCGCAGCACCATGCGACCGCCGATCAGCAGCAGCGCCGCCATGCCGAGCAGGCCGATCGCCGACGTCCCGGGGCCGTAGACGGCGTTGATCCGCCCGGTGAAGTCGTTCGCGTCGCGATAGGCGCCCACGACGTCCCGGTGCGCGACGATGTTGCGGTCCTGCCGGTTGTGGGCGGTGATCACGCGCGCCCCGTTGAGGCTCTCCGACAGGTCGGCGAACATGGCGGCGATCGTGTCCCGCTGCCGGTTGTAACCACGGTCGGCCGCCCGCCGGAACCACAGCGACGCCACCGTCAGCGGCGGCACGATGAGCAGCAGCGTGATCAGCGTCAGCTCCACGTTGTAGTGGAGGAGCACGCCGGTGACCAGCACCATCGTCAGCGCCTGGATGCCGAACTGGGCGAAGCCGTCCGCGAGCAGGCTCTGCAGCGCCTCCACGTCGGAGGTCATCCGGGTCATGGTGACCCCGGCCTTCTCGCTGGTGTAGTAGTCCAGCGACATCCGTTGCAGGTGAGCGAAGATCCGGATCCGCAGGTCGCGGGTGGCGGAGGCGGCGAGCAGACCGCTCTGGCGCATGCGTACGGCGGTGGCCACCCCGGTGAGCAGCACGGCGGCCACGAAGGCGACGGTCGCCCCGACCAGCACCCGCACGTCCCGGCCGACCATCCCGTGGTCGATGCCCACCTGCACGAGGTACGGGCCGGCCTGCAGCAGCAGCGCCTCCACGAGCACGGCCAGCACGGCGGCGACCAGCAGCCCGGTCCGCCCGGCGACGAGCCGCCCGAGCGTGACCCGCCCGCCGCCGTCGGCCACCGGGTCGAAGGACACGCGGGGATCGCCGTGATCGGGTTCGCGCGCCTCCAGCTTCGCGACACCCTCGGCCAGGTCGGCCGGGATGCCCGCGAACGGCAGGCCGTTGCCCTTACGCCCGGCCGCACCGACGGAGGGCCGCCCGCCGGCATTGAACCCCCCGAAGCCGCCACCGAACAGGCTCACGCCGCGACCTCCGCATCATCCACGTCCGCCGAGCTCGCGGAGCCCGGGCCGCCCTCAGCCCCCGCACCATCCGAGACCGGCGCGCCGCCCTGGGCCGCCACACCATCCGAGGCCGCCGCGCCACCCTGGACCGCCACACCATCCGAGACCACCGCGCCACCCTGGACCGCCACACCATCCGAGGCCGCCGCGCCATCGTCAACGGCCGAGCCGTCCGGGCTCGCCGCGCCCTTGGCAGCCGCCGAGCCGTTGGGCGCCGCCGAGCCGTTGGGCGCCGCCGAGCCGTTGGGCGCCACCGAGCCGTTGGCAGCTGACGGGCCGTTCGGGCTGTTCACAGCTGCCGGGCCGTCCGCAGCCGCCGTGCCGTTGGTAGCCGCCGTGCCATCCGCAGCCGCCGGGCCGTCCGCAGCCGCTCGGCCGTCCGCAGCCGCCGGGCCGTTTGCAGTCGCCGTGTCGTCCGAGGCCGCACCGTTCGCAGCCGCTGCACCGTCGGACGCCACCGCGCCGTTCGCAGCCGCCGAGCCGTCCGAGGCCGCGCCGTTCGCAATGGCCACGCTGCGGGCGGCGGCCGGCCAATTCGCGGCCACCGTGCCACCCGGACCGGCCGGGGCCGCCGGACCGCCGACATCGCCCGGGGCCGTCGGACCACCCGAACCAGCCGAACCAGCCGAACCAACCGGACCAGCAGGACGTGCCGAACCAGCCGAACCAGCCGGACCAGCCGGACGTGCCGGACCAGCCGGACGTGCCGGACCAGCCGGACGTGCCGGACCAGCCGGACGTGCCGGACCAGCTCGGACCGCCGCGGTGGCCGGGCCGATCGGGGCGTCGTCGTCGGTGTCGTCGGTGGTGAGGGTGGCGAGCACGCGGCTGTATCGGGGTTCCGTCGCCAGCAGGGATTCGTGGGTGCCGTCCGCCGTCACGCGGCCCGCTTCCATGAGGATCACGCGGTCGGCGAGGCCGATCGTGGACAGGCGGTGGGCGACGATCAGGGTGGTGCGGCCCTTCATGCGGTCGCGCAGCGAGCCGTGGATGCGTTGTTCGACCGTGACGTCGATGGCGCTGGTTGCGTCGTCGAGGACCAGGATCGGGGGATTGACCAGCAGCGCGCGGGCGATGGCGACGCGTTGGCGCTGGCCGCCCGAGAGTGTGTAGCCGCGCTCGCCGACGACCGTGTCGTAGCCGTCCGGGAGCCGGCGGATGAAGTCGTCGGCGCCGGCCGCGCGGGCCACGTCCTCGACCTCGGCGCGGGTGGCTTCGGGGCGGCCGTACGCGATGTTGTCGTGCAGGGACAGCGAGAACAGGAACGGCTCGTCCGGCACGATGCCGACCTGGTCGCGCAGGCCTGCCAGGCGCAGCGTACGGACGTCGTGGCCGTCGATCGTGACCTGGCACGACGTCACGTCGTAGAAGCGGGCGAGGAGGCGGCCCAGGGTGGACTTGCCGCTGCCCGTGGCGCCCACGACCGCGACCGTTTCGCCGGGGGTGACGTGCAGGTTCAGGCCGTCGAGGGCGAGCGTGCCGTTCGGGTACGCGAACCGTACGTCCTCGAAACGCACGTCTCCCCGCAGCCGCACGTCGACGGGGTCGGGAGCGTCGACGATCTCGCTGGGGGTGTCGAGGATCTCGTAGATGCGCCGGGCCGATGCCGACGCGCGCTGGCCCAGCATGATCATCATGCCGAGCATGCGGAACGGTGGCTGGAGCATGAGCACGTACGAGTTGAACGCCACGATCGTGCCGACCGTCGTCCCGCCGCGGATCACCATGAGGCCGCCGACCAGCAGGACCAGCGCCAGGCCGAGGCGGGGCAGGTTGTCGAGGACCGGGTTCCATCGGCTGCGGATGCGGGCGTCCTGCAGGTACGCCCACCGCACCTCGTCGGCGGACTCGGCGAGGGTGCGCAGCTGACGCCCCTCCGCCGCGAACGCCTTCACGATGCGTACGCCCTGGATGTTCTCGTCGACCACCGTGGCGAGCCGGGCCAGCCGGGCCTGGATCAGCCACGACACCGGGAAGATCGCCTTGCGCATGCCGACGCCGAGGAAGCCGATGACCGGCATGGTGGCCATCGCGACGATCGCCAGCGGGACGTTGATGGAGAGCATCAGGCCGAACGCGACGACCGCGATCAGGCACTGCACGATGATCGACGGGCCGAACGACAGGTACATCTGCACCGCCCGGATGTCGGAGCCGGAACGCGACATCAGCTCGCCGGACTGCACCCGGTCGAAGAAGCCGAACGGCATCCGGGCGAGGTGGGCGTACACGATGTTGCGCAGGTCGTACTCGAGCTCGTAGGCGGTGCGCAGCAGGTAGAGCCGGGCCAGATAGTTGATGACGCCCTGCAGGAGGGCGAAGGCGACGATCCACCACACGTACGTGGAGAGCTGGGCGGTGCGCTCCACGACGGCCCGGTCGATGCCGATGCGGACCAGGTTGGGGATCTGCACCTGGACGACGAGGCCGGCGAAGGACAGCACCAGCGAGGTGATGAGCAGGGCGCGGTGGGCTTTGACGAGCGGCAGGGCCCGCCGGAGCCAGGTCTTGCGGGTGTCGGGGTCGATGGACGCCTTGGGCGCGCGGCGGCTCAACAGGCGCCCTCCTCGCTACCGGGATCGGGTGGCCGGGTAGTTAGCCTGGCTAACGATACCCCGCACCCACGGGAGCCGCCCGCCCCGCGAATGGGACGCGGGTCACGCCGGACGGGCCAGCAAGAAGAGCGGCGAGGAGCGCCCGGAGAAGGGCTGCAAGAGGGCCGGGGAGGACAGCGAGGAGGGCGGCGAAAGGACGGCGGGTGGGGCGGCGAGGGCGGCGGGTGGGGCGGCGACAAGGGCTGCGGGGCGCGAGTCGGCGGGCGGGAGGGGCGGCACGGAACAGGTCACGGCGCCGACCGCCGGCGGTCAGCCCGGAGTTCCGGCCCACGCAAGCGCGGGACCGCCCACGGAAGCGGCCGGGCGCTTGCCCACCCCGCCCTCCTGCGGTTCCACGCCCGGGCAGGACAGCCCCGCCGCCGGCGGCCGCACGGTCAGCAGGTACCGGTCGACCGCCGCGGTCACGCAGCCGCTGCGGCCGTACACGGTGTGGCCCCAGCCCTCGTACGTGACCAGCGACGCGCGCGGGCCGAGCTGGGCGGCGACGGTGCGGGCCCAGGCGTACGGGGTGGCCGGGTCGTGGCGGGAGTTGATGAGCAGGACCGGACCGGTGCGCAGCGGCGCCGGCACCCGCTGCGGGTTGTCCGTCCCCAGCGGCCAGCCGAGGCAACCCGTCACCGACGCCAGCGCGAGCGGGGACACCGGCATCTGCGGGTTGCGGGCGGCCAGGGCGGCGAGGCGGTCGCGCAGGTCCGGCCAGCCGCCGAGCGGCAGCGTCCAGTCGTCGCAGAAGACCGCCGGGAAGCTGTGCTCGATGCCGGTGGGCGCGCGGCGCGAGCGGGCGCCCGACGACGCCTCCAGCAGGTAGATCGCGAGCGAGTGCCACTGCGGGTCGTAGAAGGAGCCGAAGGCCACGCCGAGCAGGTCGTACTCGGTGAGCCGGCGGGACGGGTCGAACGGGTCGGGCAGCAGGCCGCGGCGGGCGCGGTCCAGCAGGCGGGACCAGAGCGTGCGGACGTCGCGGCCGTGCAGCGCGCACTCGGTGCTGCGGGCACACCAGGCGGCGAACTGGTCGAAGGCGTCCTGGGCCGCGGCCGTCTCGGCGGTCAGGAAGGCGCCCGTGTCGCCGCTGTGGTCCATCACGCTGTCGAGCGCCAGGGCTCGGACGCGGTCCGGGTAGAGCTCCGCGTACTGGGTGCCGAGCAGGGTGCCGTACGAGACGCCGTAGAAGCTGATCGTGCGCTCACCCAGCGCGGCGCGGAGCGCGTCCATGTCGCGAGCCACGCTCAGCGTGTCGGCGTGGCCGAAGACGGGGCCGCTGAGCCGTGCACAGTCAGCCGCGAGCCTGCGGTTGTATGCGACGGTTGCGCCGTACCCGCGGGAAGTGGAGATCGGCACGGACGGCCCGGCGGCGAGCAGCGACGCCGAGCACCGCACCGGGCTGCTGCGGGCGACCCCGCGGGGGTCGAAGCCGACGACGTCGAAGCGGCGGCGCAGCTGCGGGCTGAAGAACCAGGGGCTGTCCAGGGCGAAGTCGACGCCCGAGCCACCCGGGCCGCCGGGGTTGACCAGGAGCGTGCCGATGCGGTGCGCCGGGTCGGTCGCGGGGCGGCGGGCCACGGCGATGCGCACCGACGGGCTGTACGGGTCGGACCGGTCCGCCGGCGCCGTCATGGTCGCGCACTGGGCGGTGCGGTCCTCGGCGCACGGTGTCCACGCCGACAGGCGGTCCCGGGCGGCGTGGGCGGGGGCCGCCGCCGTGGTCACGGCCGTCGCGACGGCCAGGAACACGGCCAGGAACGCGGCCGGGTACGGCCGGGATGGTGCTCGCACTGCGTCGTCTCTCCGCCCTGCACGGCAGCGCGCCGCGCGCCTCATCCTCGGACGGGGCGCGCGGCGCGGTGGGTGATTACGGCGGATTACCTCCCAAAGAGGTGCTTCAGGGCGCGCTTGACCAGCGCGTCACGGTCGGCCTGCGGGAGCGCCTCGAGGCCGAAGCCCAGGTAGACGGTGTCCTTCGTGGTGGTCGCCGCGCCCGAGTCGAACGCCAGCTGGCTGCGCGTCCAGGTGTTGCTGTTGATGCCGGAGCCGGGCGGCGGGCCGGCAACCGTCCAGCCGCCGAGGTCGCTCTCGAACGAGGTCGACTGGGCGACCGTGCCGCCGGTCTCCACGCGGACGTCGTCGAGGAAGACGCCCAGGCCCTGGGTGCTCCAGTCGGACATGTACGTGATCGAGACCTCGACCTGCTTGCCCGCGTACGCGGACAGGTCGGCGTCGAACTCCTTCCAGCCGCCGCTGGCGCCGGTCGCCGCGTTCCAGGTGCCCGTGGTGCCGGTCGGCGTGCAGTCCGGGCTCTGGTAGTGCGCCACGAACGGGTGCAGGCCGGCGATCTGCGACTGGCAGCTGTCGCCGGTGTTCGTGGTGGTCAGCCCGTTGGCGTCGGGCAGCGTCGTCCACTCGTCGGTGCCGGCCGGGTGCGCCTCGACGAACATGAAGTCCCAGTTCGGCTCGATGTCGAACGAGGTGTGGAACTTCAGCCGGGCGGTCTGCGCGCCGGACAGGTCGATCGTCTTGGTGAGCCGCTTGTACGAGCTGTCGGCCTGACCGCTCCACAGGTACCAGGCGCCGTCGTACGGGTCGTACGGCGCCGCGCCGGGCAGCTTCCAGTCGAGCGGAGCCACCGCGTCCGCGAACTGCGGGAACTGCTTCGGCGGCAGGAAGCTCGACGTGGCCAGGAACGCCGCGGTGTGGCTCTCGGCGACCGTGCCGGTGTAGCCCTCGAACTTCCCGGCCGTCCCGACCAGCGGGTACGGCTTGCCGTCCGCGCCGGCGCCGCCGCCGTCCACGTACGAGTACGCACCCAGCCAGTACTGCTGGAAGTCGTTGAACAGCTGCAGGCAGGCGGGGTTCTCCGGGTCGGTGCACTCCCCCGGGCCGTCGGGCAGGTAGCGGTACGCGCCGTTCGCGCCCTGGGCGAAGCCGGCGTACTTGCCGCCGAGCAGCAGCTTGCCGCCCTCGTTGAGGTAGTCGCGCACGGCGAGCTCGGTCTCCAGCGCCGAGCGGGCCACCGTTCCGGCCGGCTGGCCGGAGGCGCGCGGGATGATGTCGTCGCCGGTCTCCCACACCACGGCCTTGTAGTGCGACAGCACCCCGAGCGGGTGCGGCGCCTGCCGGCCGTTGGTGTCGAGGTCGTAGACGTCCGCCGAGTACCCGGCCTTGCGCAGCGACGCCACGTGCTCGTCGGCGTAGCGGGCGCTGGTCGCGCCGTCGGTGGCCGCCGGCGAGACGCCCGTGACGTCCTCGGCGGCGATCACCAGCACGTCACCGCCGATCTTCTTCGCGACCGTGTACGCGAAGTTCGCCGAGGTGACCGTGGCGCGGCCCTTGCGGGCGGTGAACCACACCTTGACCTTGTCGCCGGGGCGCGCCCACGGGACCACGCCACGCCGTTCGGCGAAGTACTTGTCGAGGCCGTCGCCGTAGCGCTCGCCGCCGCGCCACTGCGCGGTGCGGGCGAGCCGGGCGCGGCCGCCGTTGACCGAGTAGTGCAGGGTGACGGCGCCCAGGCTGCGCTTGGCCGTCACGGCGACCTGCTGGCGCCGCCCGTACGAGGTGCTGAAGGCGTCCACCGCCAGGTCGGGCGTGCTGCGGCCGACCGACGACACGGGGTTGGCGGGGTCCTTGGCGGACTGCGCGACGGAGAGGGCGAACGGCAGGTTCTTGACGAACTCGTCCTGGATCAGCTTCTCGTCGTCCGGGAAGTTGAAGCCGCTCTCGCAGTCGGCCGGGTCCCACTGATCGTCCGGGTCCAGCGCGGAGACCGTCTCGCAGGTGCTCATCTCCGGGGTGAAGCCGATCGTCCCGGTGCGCACCTGGGCGTGGAAGTCGGTGTCGCCGTTGGTGGTGTACAGCTCCGCGGACAGGTCCGGGTCGTAGCCGGGCACCGCCGGGTGGGCGTCGTCGCCGGCCAGGGCGACGGCGATCTGGTCGTCCGGGCTGGGCGTGCTCACCTGCCACCCGACGCCGTAGAGCAGCAGCTCCGCGGCCGAGTGGTAGTTGACGAGGAACTCGAAGCCGATCCGCTTGAACAGCGCGTCGAGGGCCTGGGTCTCCGGCTCGGAGTTCGGCCCGGAACCGCGGAACGTCTCGCTGGCCGGGTCGGGCGACGAACCCTCGTTGTCGTAACCCCACTTCTCGGCGAAGTTGCGGTTGATGTCGACGCCGTCGCCCGCGGTGATCTGCCCGTCGCCGTTGTTGTCGCGCAGGTTCTTGCGCCAGAGGCGGTGGCCCTCGGTGAACGTGAAGTCGTACCCGTCGGGGTTGGCGACCGGCACGAACCACAGCTCGGTCGTGTTGAGGATCCGGGTGATGGTGGCGTCCGTGCCGTACCCGTCGATCATGTGGTGCAGCAGCCGCCGGTTCATCTCCGGCGTGATCCACTCCCGGGCGTGCTGGGCGCCGGCGTAGAGGACCGCCGGGCGTCGCCCGTCGGGCACGACCCGCGCGTCGCGGGTCACCTTCACGGCCTGGATGGGTACGCCCTTGAGCGTACGGCCGATCGTCACGAGCTTGGCCAGGCGCGGGTTCTGCGCGGCCGTGGCGGCCAGCTCCTCGCGCAGGCCGCCCTTGCCCTCGTACGGCCGGAAGACCGTGGGCGCGGCGGTGGCCTCGGCGCGCATCCGGGCGGTGCTGCGCTTGAGGGTCAGGGGCACGCCGGCGGCGACGAGCCGGTCGGCCTGTTGCCGCCCGAGGATCGTCTCGACGGCTATCTTGCCGTTCGCGGCTGCTCGCACCGCGCTCTCGTCGTGGTCGATGCCGGCGCCGCGCAGCCGTTCGAGCTGCCTGGCGTCGAGGGTGCCGACGTACACGCCGAGGGTGTCCTCGGCGGGCGCCGCGGCGGCCGGCGCGACCCCCGGAAGGACCGCGGCGGCCGCGGTCACGAGGGAGAGCGCGCAGGCGGTCGCCCAGCGGGCTGGTGTCATGGTGGAGGCCTCCATGGGTGGGAAGGTCGTGTGTGGACCCTCCCGAGCCGGTGGATGCCGTGTCAAGGACTCGCCCGGGCGAATGTTCAGTTTTCTCACAGGCGGTGCAGGCAGGCTGAACGGATGAATTCCGCCTCGCGCTGGGGATTGGCCGTCGCCACGGCGAGCGCCGCCCTGCTCACCGCCTGTTCCGGAGACGACGGGGGCGCGCCGGCCGCCTCCGCCGCCCCGGCCACGCCGTCGGCCCCGGCCACCACCGCGGCGGCCCCCTCGGCCACCGGCGCCACCCCGGATCTCGGCGCGCCGCAGACCGTCGCCACCGGCCTCACGGCGCCGTGGGGCCTCGCCTTCCTTCCCGACGGCACCGCGCTGGTGGCCGAGCGCGACAGCGCGCGCGTGCTGCAGGTCTCCACCGGCGGCGGCAAGCCCCGCGAGGTGTACCGGGTGCCCGGTGTCGCCGCGGAGGGCGAGGGCGGCCTGCTGGGTCTGGCGGTCGCGAAGGACTACGCCCGCACCCGCTGGGTGTACGCGTACCACACCGCGGCGGACGACAACCGCATCGTGCGCTTCAAGCTGGGCAGCGACGCCGCCCCGGAAGTGATCTTCGACGGGATCGACAAGGCCGGCATCCACAACGGCGGCCGGATCGCGTTCGGCCCGGACGGCATGCTCTACGCGGGTACGGGCGACGCGGGGAACCGTTCCGCGTCGCAGGATCCGCAGGACAGCAACGGCAAGATCCTGCGGCTGACGCCCGAGGGTGAACCGGCGCCCGGCAACCCGCGCGCGGGCTCCGCGGTCTGGAGCCTGGGGCACCGCAACGTGCAGGGGCTCGCCTGGGCGGCCGACAAGACGATGTACGCCGTGGAGTTCGGCCAGAACCGCTTCGACGAGATCAACCGGATCGAGCCGGGGAAGAACTACGGCTGGCCGGAGGTCGAGGGCACGAGCGACGACGACCGGTACGTCAACCCGCTCGTCACCTGGAGCACCGACGAGGCGTCACCCTCGGGTGCGGCGATCGCCGGCGACACGATGTACGTCGCGGCGCTGCGCGGGGAGCGGCTGTGGACCGTACCGCTGGGCGGGGGCGAGCCGCGGGCCGAGTTCTCCGGGCGCTACGGCCGGTTGCGTACGGTGGCCGTGGCGCCGGACGGCGCGCTGTGGCTCACGACGTCGAACACGGACGGCCGCGGTGACGCCCGCGACGGCGACGACCGGATCCTGCGATTCCCCGCCCGCTGACGGCGGACCGGCGGGGAACCGCGGGGATCACGCGGTCCGGTTGTTGGGCGGGAGCAGCGGCAACTGGCTGATTGCCGCCGCGTACTGGGCGATCTGCCGGCCGTTCGGCACGACGCCGACGCTGCGGAGCTGATCGTTGATGGCCTGCGCGACCGCATCCTCGGACTGGCCGCGATGCGTCTGCATGACCTTGTTGACCACATAGTCAACTCGAAGCTGCATCTGCCAGCCGGCGGGGCGTGGTGACGCTCCGCTGGCGAGGCTTACTGAGGCGAGGGGTTCCATGCCCCTGAGTATCGGGAGCTGGGTGTACCCACTGAAAGGTCCGGGGTGGCGGTGCAACCGAGCTGCACCCGTGCCGCACCGCTTTCTCCATCAAACGGGCCGCCCGGGTTGCCGTTCAGTGGCCGCCACCGCCCGGTACTCTCCCACCGGCCCCGGCAACGCAGGCGGAGAAGGGACACGATGACCGGTCAGGCACCCGAACCACAGCGCCCCGCCGGCACCGTCTACGGGCGTGGCGGCGTCGACGTCCGGGAGCCCCGGCCGGGCCTGCTCACCCGTACCCACCCCGCGGTCACCGCCCTCGTGTGCGCGGGCATCGTCGGCGTCCTGGCCCTCGGCTACACCATCTGGCGCGCCGCCGCGGACGAGCCGCAACCGCGCACCCAGCCTCCGGCACCGGCACCCTCGTCGGCGGCCCCGCCGAGCCCGTCGCGGCCCCGCCTCGCCGCCGGTTCCTGGCTGCTGGCCCCGCTCGACGACCCGGACACGCACCTGACCTCGGCGAACGGCTTCGCCGCGATGGCGCCGGACGAGCGGATGGTCCTGGTCGCCGGCCCCGGCCTCGCGGACCCGACCTGCTTCTCGTTCCGGGCCGAGGACGGCAGATACCTGCGCCACTTCGACTACCGGCTGCGCTTCGACGCCACGGACGACTCGGACCTCTTCCGCAACGACGCCACGTTCTGCCCGCAGCCGGGGCCGGCCGCCGGGACCGTACGGCTGACCTCGAAGAACTACCCGGACCACGTGGTGCACCGGCGCGGCACCGAGCTCTACATCGACGAACCGGACGGCTCGGCGACGTTCACGGCGGACAGCTCGTTCCAGGTTCAGCCCGCCTCCTGACCCACCGGCGCCCCGGCCGGAGCGAGCCGGCCGGGGCGGAAGCGGTCAGCCCTCCCGGTTGTCGTCGCGCTCCTCACGCAGTTCCTCGCGCAGCTCCTCGGTCGAGGGCACCGCGGTCGGGCGCCACCACATCCAGGCCAGGAAGAGCAGGCCCAGCACCAGCATCGACAGGCCCATCCAGAGGTTGATCCGGACGCCCTGCGCCTTGTCCAGGTCCTTGCTCGAGTTGAACAGCCCCAGCAGGGTGACGATCACGCCGTACACGACGAACAGGCCGCCGATGACGCGGCGCACGTCGAAGAGGCGGGCGGCCGCGGACCGCTTCTCCAGCTCCTCGGTCTCACTGAGCAGCTCGTCCTTCGGACGGTTCAGTTCCTCAGCCATGACAAGTCCTCCCGTCCGCCGGTCACCAGACCGGGATGTACAGCAAGAAGGCCAGCACGACGGCGATGCCGCCGAGCAGCACCGGGTTGCGCCACCAGACCTTGTCGGCGGCCAGGACCGCGTCACCCGAGGTGGAGGTGCCGGCGAGGCCGTAGACCAGCCCGCGCAGGTCGTTCTCCGGCTTGGGGTGGGTGACCAGCGTGACGATCACCGCGACCACGACGGCGGTGACGAACGCGAGGCCCGCGCCCCAGAAGCTCTCCTCGAGGTCGGAGTTGAACTTCACCATGTCGGCCAGGTAGAGCAGGTAGAGGGTGAGCGACGACAGCGTGCCGAGCAGCAGGGACCAGAAGCCGGCCCAGGCCGACATCCGCTTCCAGAACATGCCGACGATGAACGTCGCGAACAGCGGGGCGTTGATCAGGGAGAACAGCGCCTGGATGTAGTTCATGATGTTGTCGTAGCCGGCCGCGATGAACGCGGTGCCGATGCTGATGACGATGCCGGCGACGGTGGCGATCCGGCCGACCCGCAGGTAGTAGTCGTCGGAGCGGCCCTTGCGCACGTACGACTGCCACAGGTCGTACGTGAAGACGGTGTTGAAGCCGCTGACGTTGGCGGCCATGCCGGCCATGAACGAGGCGACCAGGCCGGTCACCGCGACGCCGAGCACGCCGTTGGGCAGCAGGTCGCGCATCAGCAGCGGGATCGAGTTGTTGTACTGCAGGTCGCCCGTCTTGGCGCCCAGGCCCTTGACCGTGACGATGGCGATCAGGCCGGGGATGACCGTGATGATCGGGATGATCAGCTTCGGGAACGCGCCGATGATGGGCGTACGCCGGGCCGCGCTCATGTCCTTGGCCGACAGCGCCCGCTGCACCTCGGCGAAGTTCGTGGTCCAGTAGCCGAACGAGAGCACGAAGCCGAGGCCGAAGACGATGCCGATCCAGTTCGCGCCGAGCGGGTTGTCCGAGCCGGCCGTGCCCTGCCAGGTGTGCAGCGCCGCGTCGCCGAGCTTGCTGTCGCGGACGGCGTCGAACAGGCCGTTGATGCCGCCGACCTTGACGAGGCCGACGATGGTGATCGGCAGCAGACCCGCGATGATCACGAAGAACTGCAGTACCTCGTTGTAGATGGCCGAGGACAGCCCGCCGATCGTGATGTACGTGAGCACGATCGCGGCGCCGATGACGATGGAGGCCCACAGCGGCCAGCCGAGCAGCGCGTCGAGGATGAGGGCCAGGGCGTACAGGTTGACGCCGGCGATGAGCACCTGCGCGATGGCGAAGATCGACGCGTTGAGCAGGTGCGTGGGGCGGTTGAAGCGCAGCCGCAGGAACTCCGGGACGCTGCGCACCTTCGAGCCGTAGTAGAAGGGCATCATCACGATGCCGAGGAAGACCATCGCCGGTACGGCGCCGATCCAGTAGTAGTGCAGGGTCATCAGGCCGTACTGGGCGCCGTTCGCGGCCATGCCGATGATCTCCAGCGCGCCCAGGTTGGCGGAGACGAAGGCGAGCCCGGTGACCCAGGCGGGCATCGACCGGCCGGAGAGGAAGAAGTCCGCGCTGGTGCTGATGGCCCGTCGGGCGGCGAAGCCGATGCCCAGGACGGTCGCGAAGTAGATGACGAGGATGAGGTAGTCGAACACGTCGAGATCGAGCCGGACCCCGGGCCCTTCAGCGGCCAGCAACACGCCCATGGCACCTCCTGTGCAGTCGATCGGCGCTTACCCGAGCCGAAGATCTTTCACACCTGTCTGTTTCCGGCAGGTAAATCGGCGGCGCACCTTCCGCCGCGCCGTACCCCGCGATCGAATGGCATGGATGCCTGAACCACCGGCGGAAGGACCCTCATGCCCCGTGCCCTACCTCGCGTTCTCCTCGCCTGTCTCGTCGCGATGGTCGCGGCTCCGTCGCCGGCGCACGCCTCGCCGGGCGGGCGGCCGTACGTCCGCGGCAGCGAGACCGTGCCCGTCTACGACTACGCCGACGCCGTCCGCGAGAGCGTCTGGGTGCAGACCCCGGACGACGCGGACGAGGACGGCGTGCCCGACCGCGTGGCCGTCGACCTCGTGCGCCCCCGCACCGGGCCGGGCGTCAAGGTCCCGGTGATCATGGACGCCTCGCCCTACTACGCGTGCTGCGGGCGGGGCAACGAGAGCGAGCTCAAGGAGTACGACGAGAACGGCGTCATCACCAAGGAGCCGCTCTTCTACGACAACTACTTCGTGCCCCGCGGGTACGCCTTCGCCGCGGTCGACCTCACCGGCACGAACCGCTCCACCGGCTGCGAGGACGTCGGCGGCCCGCACGAGGTGGCCGGCGCGAAGGCGGTCGTCGACTGGCTGAACGGCCGGGCCCCGGGCTTCGCCGCGGACGGCTCCCCGGTGTCGGCGGCGGCGTGGACCACCGGCAAGGTCGGCATGATCGGCAAGTCCTGGGACGGGTCGATCGCCAACGGCGTGGCCGCGACGGGCGTACGGGGGCTGGAGACGATCGTGCCCATCTCGGCGATCTCCAGCTGGTACGACTACATGCGCTACAACGGCAGCCTGCGCGCGTCCGGCTACCCGAACTACCTGCAGGCGGTGGTGAGCGACCGGATCGCGCAGTGCGCCGCGGTGACCGGGTCGCTGGCACGCGACAGCGCGGACGCCACCGGTGACTACAACGCGTTCTGGCGCGCCCGCGACTACCGTCCGTCGGCGTCGAGGGTGCACGCGAGCGTGTTCGTGGTGCACGGCGTCAACGACCTGAACGTCACGACCACCCAGTTCGCGCGGTGGTGGGACCAGCTCGCCGACGCGGGCGTGCCCCGCAAGATCTGGCTGCATCAGACCGGGCACGTGGACCCGTTCGACGTGCGGCGCGGCGCCTGGGTCGACACCCTGCACCGCTGGTTCGACCGCTGGCTGCAGGGCCTGCGCAACGGCGTCGACCGGGAACCCCGCGCGACGGTCGAGACGGCTCCGGGCACCTTCACCGAGGCCCGCGACTGGCCGCTGCCCGGCACCCGCCCGGTGACCGTACGGCTCGGCTCCGGGACCGCCTCGTACACCGACGTCTCGCTCCCCGAGGACGAGGCGGTCGCCGATCCGGCCGCCGACGTGCCGGGACGGCTGGCGCTGCGGTACGGGCCACTGACCGCGCCGCTGCGCATCTCGGGCTCCCCGTCGGTACGGCTGCGCGTCCGCGTGGACCGGCCGACCACGCAGCTCACGGCCCGCCTCGTGGACTACGGCACGGCCACGCGCGTGCAGTACGACCGGGGTGAGGGCGTACGGACGCTGGACACCGAGTCGTGCTGGGGCGAGTCGACGGCCGCGGACGACGCCTGCTACTTCGACGTCGCGGAGCGGGTGGCGACCACGGACCACGCGGTGCTGACCCGCGGCTGGCAGGACGCCGCCCATCACGTGTCGCTGCGCTTCACCACGCCGCTGCGGCCGGACCGGTGGTACTCGATCACGGTGCCGGTGAACGCGTACGACGTCACCGTGCCGGCCGGGCACACGCTCGGGCTGATCCTGACCCAGAGCGATCCGGAGTTCACCGAGGCGCCGAACACCGGCGCCACCGTCGAGGTGGATCTCGCGCGGAGCTCGCTCACCCTGCCGGTCACCGGACGCGCCGCGCTGCAGCCGTCCTCCGCCGCGCCGCACACGAGAAACGGCGTGACCGCGGAATCCCGGTCGCGGCACCAGCTGCCCAACGGATAGGTGTTCATCTATAGTCCGAACCTATGCGGACGTTGTCCTTTGTGTTCGGTCTTGTGCTAACCGCCACTCCCCTGGCCGTGCCCTCACCGGCACAGGCCGCGACGAACTGGACCGTGACCGGGCCGGGCGGCGCCGTCGCCGCCCGGCTCGGCCTCGACGACGCCGGCCGGCTGAGCTTCGGGGTCGACCGCGGCGGCGGCGCCGTGCTCGCCCCGGCCCCGATCGGCATCACCACCGCCGCCGCCGACCTCAGCGCCGGCCTGTCCTTCACCTCCACCAGCAGCCGCACGGTGCACGAGCGCTACACCCGCACCACCGGCAAGCAGCTGAAACGCGACGTCACCCTCGCCGAGTCGACCTTCTCGTTCACCGGCACGGGCGGGGCCCGGCTCGACGTGGTCGTCCGGGTCTCCGCCGAGGGCGCCGCGTACCGGTACGTGCTGCCGTCCGGTGGCGAGGTCACCGGCGAGGCGTCGTCGTGGACCCTGCCGGCCGACGCGCCCGCGTGGCTGCTGCCGTACTCGCCGAACTACGAGGGAATCCGCACAGAAACCACCGCGGGGTCGGCCGCCGCCGGCGACTACGGCTTCCCGTCGCTGTTCCAGGTGGGCACCGGCACATACGCGCTGCTCACCGAGTCCGATGTGGACGGCCGCTACGACGGCGCCCGGCTCACCCATGACGCCGGCTCCGGGGCGTACCGGATCAAGCTGGCCGATCCGGGCATCGTCGCCGCCGACCGGCTGGCGACGCCCTGGCGGGTCGCGGTCGTCGGCGACCTCGCCACGGTCACCGGTTCGATGCTCGTCGACGACCTGGCCCCGCCGTCGAAGCTCACCGACACCTCCTGGGTGCGCCCCGGCACGGTCGCCTGGTCCTGGCTGTCGGAGCACAGCAGCCCGTCGGATCCCGTACGCCAGAAGCAGTACATCGACTTCGCCGCGCGCAACGGATGGCCGTACGTGCTCATCGACGAGGGCTGGAGCGCCGACTGGGTGCCCGAGGTGACCCGCTACGCCCGGGCGCGCGGCGTCGACGTGCTGCTCTGGCTGCACTGGACGAGCCTCGACACCCAGCAGGAACGCGACGCGAAGCTGCCGCAGTTCCGTGCGTGGGGCGTCGCCGGGATCAAGGTCGACTTCATGGACTCGGACAGCCAGGCCCGCTTCCGGTGGTACGACGACATCCTCGCTGCCACCGCGGCGCAGCACCTGATGATCAACTTTCACGGCGCCACGGTCCCGCGCGGCATCCAGCGCACGTGGCCGCACGTGATGACCCTGGAGGCGATCCGCGGCGCCGAGCAGTTCCGCACCCGGGCGGCGACGAACACCATGTTCCCGTACACCCGCAACGTGGTCGGCGGGATGGACTACACGCCGGTGACCTGGGCGGTGACCGACCGCGACACCACCGACGCGCACGAGGTCGCGCTCGCGCTGGTGTACGAGTCCGGATGGAACCACCTCGCCGACAAGCCCGAGACGTACGAGGCGCACCCGGAGGCGCTGCGCACGCTCAGTCAGCTGCCGACGACGTGGGACGAGACCCGGCTGCTGGCCGGCGCACCCGGTCGCGAGACCGTCGTCGCCCGGCGCCACGGCGACCGCTGGTTCGTCGGCGGCATCTCGGCGATCCCCGCCCACACCGTGTCCGCCCCGCTCGACTTCCTGGCCGGCGGCCGCTACCTCGCCGAGACGCTGCGCGACGGCGACCACGGGCTGGTCCGGGAGAGCCGGATCGTCCGGCGCGGGGACACCCTGGCCGTTCCCGAGCCGGCGAACGGCGGGTTCGTGACGGTGCTGTGCGCGTACACCGGCTCGGCGACCTGCGACGAGCCGATCCGGCACGTGCCGGCCACCACGCTGACCCTCGATCCGTCCACGGCGGACGTCCACCCGGGAGAGTCGGTGACGGTCAAGGCCGTCTTCACGCTGCCCGCCGGCGGTCCGATCACCGGGGTACGGCTGGCACCGCGCGCGCCGCAGGGCTGGACGGTCAGCGGCCCGGCGGTGACCGGCGAACGCATGCGCGGCGGTGACTCGCTGCGCGGCACGTGGACGTTCCACGCCGGCGCCGACGTGCCGGACGGCCGGGCAGACCTGCCGGTCGCGGCGGAGTTCACCTTCACCGGCGATCCCGGCTCCCCCGATGCGCCGGGCAAGCGCCCGGTCCACGTCGAGGAGGCGGTCCGCGCGCTGGTGCCGCCGCCGAACCCGAGCGGGGACCCCGCGGTCAGCGACCTGCCGTTCCTGTCCGAGAGCAACGGGTACGGCCCGGTCGAGCGCGACCGGTCCAACGGCGAGGACGCGGCCGGCGACGGGAAGCCGCTCACCATCCGCGGCACCGTCTACCCGAAGGGCCTGGGGATGCACGCCCCGGGCGAGGTGACGATCTGGACCGGGGGCGCCTGCACCCGCTTCTCGGCGGTCGTCGGCATCGACGACGAGGTGACACAGTCGGGCTCGGTGGACTTCCAGGTGCTCGGCGACGACGGGCGCCCGCTGGCGTCCAGCGGCGTGCGGCGCAGCGCCGACCCGGCCGCGCCGCTCACGGCGGACCTCACCGGCGTACGGGTCCTGACCCTGCGCGCCACCGACGGCGGGGACGGCAAGAACTTCGACCACGCCGACTGGGCGGACGCGGTTCTCAGCTGCGGCTCCTGACCAGCGCCCCGACGCCGTCCAGGATGCGGGCCAGGCCGTACTCGAAGGCCTGGTCCCCGCCTCCCTGGGCGGCACCGGCCAGTGCCGCGGTCAGCTGCGGGAAGCGCTCACCGTGCTCCCGCAGCACCGCGGCGATCGCCGTGCTCATCTCCGCCTCGCCGAGCCGGGCGGCGGCCTGCTGCGCGAGCATCCGGCCGTGCCCGGCGAGCACCGCGATGGTGTCCAGCCGTTCGGCGCCGCTGAGCGGCAGCCCGTCGATGCGGGCCAGAGCGACTTCCATCCAGCCCATCTCGTACGGCCCCAGCGGCCGCCGCCCCACCGTGGCCTCGATCGACCACGGGTGCGCGAGGTAGCGGCCGAGCAGCAGCCGGGACCACTCCTCGAGGGCGGCACGCCAGCCGGACGCCGAGAGCGTGGGCGGCTCGCCGATGGCCCGTTCCACCATGACCGCGACCAGCTCCGCCTTGCCCGGCACGTACCGGTACAGCGACATCTTCGTGTAGCCGAGGTCGGCGGCCACCCGCTGCATGGACACGGCGGCGAGCCCCTCGGCGTCGGCCACCGCGATGCCGGCGTCGGCGATGCCCTCCAGCGTCAGGGCCGGCTTCGGTCCGCGGGTCGGCCGCGCCCGGCCACCCCACAGGAATTCGACCGACATCCGACCTCCCCTTGCGCCCGGCCCAGAACTGTCTCTACCGTACACAGAAATAACTGATTCCTACGGACACAGTTTGGGGGCCGTCATGGCCACGACCGTTCTCATCTCCGGCGCGAGCATCGCCGGGCCCGCGCTCGCCTACTGGCTCGCGCACCACGGCTTCCGGCCCACCGTCGTCGAGATCGCGCCCGCACTGCGCACCGGAGGCAACGCCGTCGACTACCGCGGGCACGTGCATCTCGGGCTGCTCGAACGGATGGGCGTGCTCGACCGGCTGCGGGAAGTGCAGACCGGGGGAACCGCCATGCGCTTCGTCGACGAGAGCGGCCGGTGCCTGATGGAGATGCCGTCGGACTTCGCGGGCGGCGAGCTGGAGGTGCTGCGCGGCGACCTGTCGCGCATCCTGGGCGAGGCGAGCGGCGACCGCACCGAGTGGATCTTCGGGGACACGATCACCGCGCTCGCAGAGACTCCCGCGGGCGTCGACGTGACCTTCCGCAGCGGCACGCGTCGCACGTTCGACCTGGTCATCGGCGCCGACGGGGTGCACTCCACGGTGCGGCGGCTGGCCTTCGGGCCGGAGCGCGACCACGTGCGCCACCTCGGCTACTACGTGGCCGGCTGGGACATGCCCAACCACCTGGGCCTGGGCCGCGACTCGCTGAACTACAACGTGCCGGGGCGGCTGGCGGCCATCGGCGGCGACCACCGGGACCCCGCCCGGGCCGGCGCGTTCGTCGCCTTCTCGTCGCCGGCGGAGATCTCGTACGACCGGCACGACCTCGCCGCGCAGAAGCGGATCTTGCGCGAGCGCTTCGCCGGGCTGGGCTGGGAGGTGCCGCGCATGCTCGACGCCCTCGACGCCGCGGACGACCTCTACTTCGACGCGATCTGCCGGGTGGACGTACGCCCGTGGTCGCGCGGGAGGATCGCGCTGGTGGGCGACGCGGCGTGCGGCGCCACGATCGGCGGGATGGGCAACGGCACCGCGCTGGTGGCCGCGTACGCCCTGGCCGGCGAACTGGCCGCGGCCGGCGGCGACCACACCGTGGCGTTCGGCCGCTACGAGGCCCTGATCGGCGGCTTCGCCCGCCGGGCGCAGAAGGGCGGCGACTCCACCGGGCGGTTCCTGGCGCCGCGCACCGCCCGCGGCATCCGCATGCGCAACTGGCTGCCGAACCAGGCGTGGTTCATGCGCCTCACCATGCGGATCGCGGGCGAGCGCAGCGCCGGGATCGACCTGCCCTCCTACGCCGGCCCGGCCGGGGTCAGCGCAGCTTCTCGACCGCCTCGGGGGTGAGCTCGCCCAGGTCGTGGACCACCAGGCTCGCGAGGGCCAGCGCGTCCTCGGCGGGCGGGTAGACGCCGTGGGGCACCGCGATGACCGCGAGCCCCGCGGCGCCCGCCGCGCGCAGGCCGTTGCTGGAGTCCTCGACCGCGGCGCACATCTCCGGCGCGAGGCCCAGGCGCTCGACAGCGGCCAGATAGACATCCGGCGCCGGCTTGCCGCGCGGAACCTCCTCGGTGGACAGCGTGACCCGGAAAGCGTCCGTGAGCCCGGCGGTCTCCAGCACCTGGTCGATCAGCAGCCGGGCCGAGGAGCTCGCGAGGGCCAGCGGGAACCGGCCGGCCAGCCGGCGCACCGCCGCCACCGAGCCGGGGATGAGTGGAAGCGCCTCCCGGTAGCGCTGCGCCATCCGGCCCAGCACGTCGGACGCCACCTGCTCGGGATCGCGCGGCACGCCGACGTCCTCGCTCAGGTGCCGGGACCACTCGCCGGTGCTCATTCCCATCATCCGGGTCTGGCTGTCCGGCAGGAACTCCCGGCCGTGCTCGGCGACGTAGCCGCGCCGGACCTCCTCCCAGACCTCCTCGGTGTCGATGATGACGCCGTCCAGGTCGAAGACGACCGCCTCGATCGTCACAGCGCCTCGACCGCCGGCATGACCTGCGTACGCAGCGTCTCGATCTTCCCGAGGTCCTGCACGCCGGCGACCATGCCGTGGCCGACGGTGACGCCCAGGCCGGCGAGGTGGGTCAGGGTGGCGATGATCTCGTCCACCTTCTCGCCCTTCTCCCCCGGGTCCAGCTGCACCAGCGCGGTCTTCTCGATGTCGTCGTAGTCGCGCCCCTCGGTCTCGCAGTGCTGCCGCAGCACCTCGAGCTTGCGCTCGATCTCGGGACCGGCGAAGAGGTTGCACGCGTCGGCGTACCTGGCGACCAGGCGCAGGGTCTTCTTCTCGCCCCCGCCGCCGATGAGGATCGGCGGATGCGGCCGGGAGAGCGGCTGCGGGGAGTTGAGCAGGCGGCCCAGGCGATAGTGCCTGCCCTCGTACGCCTCCTCCTCGCCGCGGAACATCCGCAGGCAGATCTGCAGCGTCTCCTCCAGCCGCTCGAACCGCTCGGCGGTCGGCGGGAAGAACAGGCCCAGGCCCTCCGACTCCTCGGCGTTCCACGCCGCGCCGATGCCGAGCATCGCCCGGCCGCCGGAGAGCACGTCGAGGGTGGTCACCGCCTTGGCCAGCAGCCCGGGATCGCGGTACGTCACGCCGGTCACCAGCGTGTGCAGCTTGGCCCGCCGGGTGTGCGCCGCCAGGAAACCCAGCACCGTGTACGCCTCGAGCATCTCGTGCTCCGGGGGACCCAGGACGCCGATCTGCCACAGGTGGTCCATGACGCTGATCCGGTCGAAGCCGGCCTCGTCGGCCGCGGCGGCGACCTCGGCGAGCTGCGGCCCCAGCCGCGGCGCGCCCCCGGGCCAGGTGAAGTCGGCGATGTGCAGACCCAGTTTCACGAGGGTTCCTCTCCACGGGCGAATCCCACCAGGAACCCTACTGCGGCACCCCGGCCGCCCGCCGGACAAGTGACGGTCCGTAGTGGATCGTCCGCACGGCTGAACCGGTTCACCGTCCCGAGTGGTTCGCACCTGCGGAGTTGACGCACCGTAGTTCCTCGGTAAGTTGTTGGCGGTCCCGACCATCCCGCCCCTGCAAGGCCGCCGCCGAGGAGCCACCGCCATGCCTCCCTCGCCGCGACGCGCGACGCCGTCCCACGCCGCGTTGTCACCAACCGTGACCGTCGTCATTCCCGCCCTGAACGAGGAGGACAACCTCCCCCTCGTGCTCGAGAACCTGCCCCCGCTGGTCGACGAGGTCGTCGTCGTGGACGGCCGCTCCGACGACGACACCGTGGCCGTGGCCCGCGAGGTACGCCCCGACGCGGTCGTCGTCCGGCAGACCCGCTCGGGCAAGGGCAACGCGCTCGCCTGCGGTTTCGCCGCCGCGTCCGGCGACATCGTGGTGACCGTCAACGCCGACGGCTCCGCGGACCCCGGCGAGATCCCGCGCTTCGTCGACGCGCTGCTGTCCGGCGCCGAAGCGGCCCACGGCTCGCGCTTCCGCTACGGCGGCGACCACCGGGACGCGCTGCCCGGCGAGCGGCTCGGGCACGCCGTGCTGAGCCGCGTCGTCAACCTGCTGTTCCGCACCCGGTTCACCGATCTCAGCTGCGGCTACAACGCGTACTGGCGCGAGCTGCTGCCGGTGCTGGAGCTGCCCGGCCCGGACGTGCCCGGGCTCAAGCGGGGGCGCCGTGCCTGGGGCGACGGCCCGGAGATCGAGACGCTGATCACCGTCCGGATGGCCACCCGCGGCCTGCGCGTCGTCGAGGTCGCGACGGTGGGTTACCCCCGCATCCACGGCGACCGGCCGCGCCGGCCGTGGCCCGCCGCGTGGCGGATCCTGCGGACCATCGTCACCGAATACGCCCGGCGCTGGCGTCGCGTCCCCGTTCCTCCGGCGCGCCGGGCGCCCGCACCCGAGGCGACGGTCACCGGACGGCACTCCCGCAGCCACGCGGTGCCGCCGCCCCCTCGGGTCCGGGGCCGCTCCCACCTGCGCGTGATCCGGGGCGAGGGCCGCGACGAACCACCGCGCTACGGAGCCGTGCCGGGCGAGAACTACCGCTGAGCGCGCTCGCGCAGCCGGGGCAGGATCTCCTCGCCGTACACGCGCAGGAACCTGTCCTGGTCCGGGCCCGGCGCGTGGAACACCAGGTGCTTGAAGCCCATGTCGAGGTACTCGGCGACCTTGGCGGCGTGCTCATCGGGGTCCGCCGAGACGATCCAGCGGGTCACGGTCCGGTCGACCGGCAGCGCATCGGCCCGGCGCTGCATCTCGATCGGGTCCTCGACGCCGGTCTTCTCCTCCGGCGACAGCGCCAGCGCGCCCCAGTAATGGGTGTCGTTGCGCGCCTTCTCGAGGTCCGGGTCGAACGACACCTTCACCTCGATCATCAGGTCCAGGTCGTCGAGCGAGCGGCCCGCCTTGCCCGCGCCCTCGCGCACCGCCGGCAGCAGCGTGTCGGTGTAGAGCTCGTGACCCTTGCCGCTGGTGGTGATGAAGCCGTCCGCGACCCGCCCGGCGAGCCGGGTGGCGGCCGGGCCGGAGGCGCCGATGTAGATGGGCACCGGCTGCTCGGGCTTGTCGTAGATCGTCGCGAGCTCGGTGCGGTAGTACGTGCCCTCGTACGTCACCCGGTCCTCGGTCCAGAGCTGCCGGATCAGCGCCACGGCCTCCTTGAGCCGGGCGAACCGCTCCTTGCCGTCGGGCCAGGTCAGGCCCAGCGGCACCTCGTTGAGCGACTCCCCCGACCCGACGCCGAGGATCACCCGGCCCGGCGCCAGGCAGCCCAGGGTGGCGAAGGCCTGCGCGATCACGGCGGGGTGGTAGCGGAACGTCGGGGTCAGCACGCTGGTGCCGATCAGCACGCGCTCCGTGCTGGTGGCCAGTGCGCCGAGCCAGGGCAGCGCCGCGGGGGCGTGCCCGCCGTCGTGCCGCCACGGCTGCAGGTGGTCGCTGACGAACACGGAGTCGAAGCCGTTGCGCTCGGCCTCGATGCCGTAGCGCAGCAGCTCGCGCGGCGCGAACTGCTCCGCCGATGCCTTGTACCCGAACCGAATCATGGTCCGACCCTATCCCGCGGCTCGGTACGCCTTACCCGCCTCGGTCGGGGTGCTCGCGTCCCGGTAGAGGCCGAAGTCCACGCTGTCGCCGACGGCGGGCAGGCCGAACCAGGCGTACCGCTCGACGTACGACCGGGACTCCATGCCCTTGGTGCTGGCCTTGATGAACGCCACCTCCTGGGCGGCGGCCGGGTACTTCGGGCTGCCGGAGAAGTTGATCAGGCCGTACTCGGTGACCCAGATCGGCAGGCCGTACTTCCTGTGCACCGCGTCGACGTAACCGAGGAACTGCCCGGCCGCGGCGGAGCTGAAGTCGGAGCCGTACCAGTGCAGCGTGATGAAGTCGACCCGCAGGTTCTTGGCCTTGGCGCCCTTCATGAACCGGTCAAGCCAGCCGCCCGGGGTGTCGGCGCCGTACGCCACAGCCGGGCTGCCCAGCCGCATCCCGGTCGCCTGCAGCCGGGGCCACGCGGCGAGGGCGTCCTCGACGCTCATGTTCGCCTGCCCGGCCATGTCCGGCTCGTTGAAGCCGAGCAGCACGTCGCCCTCGCGCTTGACCTTGGCCAGGGTGGCGTCGGTGACGTTCGCCTTGCCCCACACCATCGGCACGAACTCGACACCGGCGGGCCCCGGCATGGTGTCGTCGTCCGGCGACCAGTTGTAGTACCAGCCCGCGCCGACGTCGGCCAGCGCGCCCTTGATGCCGGCGAACTGCCAGGTGCCGACGCCCTTCTTCGCGCTCGTGCCCGTCGGCGGTACGGGAACCGGCGCCTTGGTCTTCTTCTTCGTCGGAGACGGCTTGGGCGACGCGGATGTCGCGCTGGGCGCCGGCCCGGCGGAGGCGGGCAGCGTCAGCCGCGGCGCCGGTGCGGTCGTGGAGACGATCGCCGCGCTGGCCACGGGCTTGTCGTCGGTGGCGTAGACGGCCACGGCCGCGCCCCCACCGGCCACGGTCCCGGTGGCCAGCACCGCGGTGAGCACCCGGCGGCCGATGCCGACCGTGCCCTTGACCGCGAGCTTCGTCGCCAGCGCCTTGCCGGAGCCGGCCGCCACGTGCGCGCCGGCGTGCGCCCCGCCGGCCGCGGTGTGCGCACCGGCCGCGCCGCCGAGCCCGGCCAGGCCGCCGCCGAGCGTGTGCGGCAGCGGGACCAGTGCCATGCCGACCAGCAGCTTCTCCGCCGCCACCAGCCCTGACCAGGCCGGCGAGCACTGCCGGCAGTCACGGGTGTGCCGGGCGATGCGCTTACGCCACAGCGCGCCCGGGCGCCCGTCCCAGCCGGCGGTGACCACCGCGAGCTCCGGGCAGGGCGGGGTCGCGGCCAGCGCCCGGACCACCACGCGGGCGGTCTCGAGCTGGCCCTTCATCCGCTGGATGCGGACGGCCGCGTGCTGGCGGGTCACCTCGATCGCGTCGACGATCTCGTCGCGGGTGAGCTCCCCGGAGGCCTCCAGCCACCACAGCGACAGCAGCTCGCGGTTGTCCTCGTCCAGCCAGCGGGTCGCCTCGGCGGTCTCCCGCCGCTGGCCGGCCAGCTCCAGCCGGGTGATGGCCAGGTCGGTGAAGTCGGCGCCCGGGTCGCGGACGTCGTCGGGCAGCAGCGCGTCCGGCGCGGCGCGGCGCACCCGGTAGCGCTCGCGGACCTGACGCACGGTGATCGCCACGAGCCAGGACCGGAACGCCTCCGGGTCGCGCAGGTCGCCCAGGTTGCGCAGCACCCGCAGCATCGTGTCCTGCACGACGTCGTCGACGTCGGCGTGACCGTCCAGGGCCCGGCCCACGATCGTGTAGACGAGCGGGAGGTACCCCGCGACGAGGCGGTCGACCGCGGCCGGGTCGCCGGCGCGCGCCGCCACCACCGTCGCGGTGTCCGGTTGAGCCATCACTGTTTCGCAGACCTCTCCGTGGAACGTCGATCATCGCGCGCGGCAGCGATTTTGCCGACCACGGGAAGGGAGACCGCCCGAACGGCCTGCGATAACAGGAAGTTCGGCCGGCCGGTCCCGGACCTCGTCCGGGCGACGCCTTTCACACTCGCGGTTAGCCGGGCCCCTCACCGGGGAACATTCGGGGCACGGCACCGGACGACGGGCGAGCGGCGGAGGAGGTCCGAGCCCCATGCGTATCTCGCTCCACCTGAACCTGCCCCGCGAGGCCGACAGTGTGCCCGCCGTGCGGCGGTTGCTGCGGTGCGCGCTCGCGGTGCTGCACGTCGACCGGGAGTCGGGCGAGGATCTGGAGATCGCGCTGAGCGAGGCGTGCGCCAACGTCGTCAAGCACGCCGCCGGGGCCGACACCATCGAGGTCCGCCTCGACGTGGCCGAGGACCGCTGCGCGATCGACGTCGCCGACAACGGCTCCGGCTTCGACGCCACCACGGTGGCCGAGCCCGACACGGTCAGCGACCGGGGCCGCGGCCTCTTTCTGATCAAGGCGCTGAGCGACAACGTCCGGATGCAGTCCACCCCGCGCCGGGGCAGCCTGATCCACTTCGAGAAGTCCTTCGCCGCGGCCCCGTAGCCCCCCTCCCGCCCCCGCGACGCCGTGGCCGTTCGGCCCGGCGTGGGGCCGTCGTGCCCGTTTCCTATCATTCTTGCTCTACTGCAAATATCGTCGTTTCCCCGGAGGGGCGTCGTGTCCGACCGTCCGACACCTGTGGGAGCGCTGCTGCGTGCGGCGCCGCCCGACCGGCTGCCCGAGGTGGCAGCCGAGCACCTGCGCCGGCACCACGGCGCCGGCCGGGTCGAGGTGCTGCTCGGCGACCTCACCCTCACCGGCCTGCGCCCGCTGCTGCAGCCGGCCGGCCCGGCCGGCGACGCGCTCGCCGCCCGGTGCTTCGGCAGCCAGCGCCCGGTGGTCGGGGACGCGTCCGGCAGCCGGTACGCGTACCTGCCGCTGAGCGTCTGGGGCGAGCGGCTCGGCGTGCTGTCCGTGCACACCACGCTGCCTGCCGGCGGGGGCCTCACCGAGCAGCTCACCACCGTCGCCGACGAGCTCGCCGTGGCGTTGCGGGCCGCCGGCACGGTGACCGACCGGTACCGGCAGGCCACCCGGCTGCAGCGCCTCACCATGGCCGCCGAGCTGCAGTGGGAGCTGCTGCCCGGCCGCTCCCTCGGCGACGAGCGGTTCCTCGTGGCCGGTCAGCTCGAGCCGGCGTACGCGGTCTTCGGCGACCACTTCGACTGGGTGCTCGACGGCGACCGGCTCACCGTCACGGTGCTCAACGGGTACGGCGACGGCCTCGAGGCGGCGGTGCTCACCACGGTCGCGGTGAACGCCATGCGCAACGCCCGCCGGGCCGGCGCCAACATCGTCGAGCAGGCCGAGCTGGCCTCCGACGCGCTGTACGCCCGCTACGGCGGCGCCGCGCACGCCGCCACCCTGCTGCTGGAGATCGACCTCGTCGGCGGCCACGTCGAGGCGGTCGACGCCGGTTCGCCCCGCGCGGTGATCGCCCGGGAGCGCGAGTTCCACCCGGTCAGCCTCGAGCAGCAGCTGCCGCTGGGCATGTTCAGCGACAGCCGCTACGAGACCCAGCGTTTCCTGCTCGAGCCCGGCGACCGGCTGCTCGTGGTCAGCGACGGCGTGCACGCCGCCACGCCGGGCGGACGGGCCCCGTACGGGGAGTCGGCTATGCTGACCGCCTTGCGCCGGACGCGGCTGCAGCCCGCAACCGAGGCAGTGGGCACGGTGATGCGCGGCCTGCGCGACTACCACGCGGGAACGGACCCGGCCGACGACGCCGTCACCGTCTGCCTCGATTGGCGGCGATGAGGCTTCACATCACCGCCGAACGGGTACGGCTCGCAACGCACTGAACGTTTCTGCGTACAGAGGACCGGCATGGAGCGCGTCACGGACGTCGCGGCGGCGGTGGAGTCGACGGTGGAGTCGTTGCTGGGCATCTTCGAGAGCGCCCGGCTGGCCCAGTCGCCGGCCGTGCCGCCGGCCCAGCTGCGGGTGCTGACGATCATCAGCCGCAACGAGCACACGAACATGAGCCGCCTGGCGGAGGCGCTGCAGGTGGTGCCGTCGTCGGCGAGCCGCCTGTGCGACCGGCTGGAGGCGACCGGCCTGCTCCGCCGGGTGCCCGACCCGCGGGACCGGCGCGAGGTGCGGCTGCTGCCCACCCCCGCCGCCGGCCGGCTGCTGCAGGAGCTGCGCGAGCGCCGGCAGGCCGCGCTGGCCGAGGTGCTCGAGCGGATGAACCCGGCCCGGCGCACCGAGCTCGTCCGGGCCCTCGTGGCCTTCGACACCGCGGCGGCGGCCGACGCCGACGCCGACAGCAACGGCCTGCGCACGGCCTGACGGCCGCCCACACACGCTGCGGTACGGTCCCCCGATGCGCATCGGCATCGTGATCCTTCCCGACGACCGCTGGTCCGTGACCCGGCACCGGTGGCGCCGCGCGGAGGAGTACGGCTTCGACCACGCCTGGACGTACGACCACCTCGGCTGGCGCGACCTCGTCGACGGGCCGTGGTTCGACGCCGTGCCGACCCTGACCGCCGCGGCGACGGTCACCAGCCGCATCGGCCTCGGTACGTTCGTGGCGTCGCCGAACTTCCGCCATCCCGTGCACTTCGCCCGCGAGCTGACCGCCGTGGACGACATTTCCGACGGCCGCCTGCTGCTCGGGGTGGGCGCCGGCGGCACAGGCTTCGACGCGGACGTGCTCGGCGGGCCGGCGTTGACGCCCCGGCAGCGCGTCGACCGTTTCGCGGAGTTCCTCGAGCTGCTCGCCCGGCTGCTGCGGGAGGACCACGTCTCGTACGAGGGCCACCACTACCGGGCGGTGGACGCGCGGACGCTGCCCGGCCCGGTCCAGCGGCCCCGGCCCCCGCTGCTCGTGGCGGCGAACGGGCCCCGCGCGCTGGCGCTGGCCGCCCGGCACGGCGACGGCTGGGTCACCACGGGCGGGCAGGGACTGGACGACGCGGCCGCGTGGTGGCATTCCGTACGCGAGGTGAGCGCCCGCTTCGAGGCGGCGCTGGAGAAGGGCGGCCGTACGGTTCCGCGGCGCATTCTGAACCTGGACTCCTCGCCGGTGTACTCACTGAGCAGTCCGGATGCCTTCGAGGACGCGGTGGGCCGTGCACGGGAGCTCGGATTCACCGACGTGCTGTCGCATTGGCCGCGGGCCTCGAGCTGGTACGCCGGCGACGAGAAGGTGCTGGAAACGGTGGCGCCGATGCTGCAGCGGCTGCGGGCATCGTGAAGCGCGGGGCCGAAAGGGCCGGAAATCTTACGAGTACAGGACTTTCTGCGTAGGACCCGGGCCGCCGGTTTCCTTGGCGGGGCGAGGGCTTTGCGCCGGGTCCGCGGCACGCCGGCAATAGCCCTTCCGGCGACCGCGCCCGATAACGCACCGCAGGCTCGCCGCACAGACGATTCCCCACCGGTCGGCCGCGCGGCCGGCCGATGGGGAATCACTTGCTCAGCGTCCGTGTGCCGCCCGGTACGCGCTGCTGACACTCGCCGGGATGCGGCCCCGTTCGGAGATCTGGTGGCCGTTGCGGGCCGCCCACTCCCGGATGAGCCTGTTCTCATCGCGGCTTCCCGCCGTGCGCGCAGGCGCCGGACGAGCAGTGCCGCGCCCCGATCCGGAACGGCCGATTCGCGTACCCGCATTGATGAACGGATCCAGGGCCTTGCGCAGCTTGCCGGCATTGGCCTCGGACAGATCGATGGTGTACGCCGTGCCGTCGAGACTGAACTCGACCGTACGGTCGGCCGGCTTTCCGTCGAGGTCGTCGATGAGGGTGGTGATTACCTGCCGCGCCATAACGACTCCTGAGGGGAAATCCGAAGAACCGGGGTCAGTCTGGCGTGTCCGGCGCGGTGCGCGCAACAGTTCTCCCGGATTTCGCCGCATATCGCGCACGCCGGGCAATAATCGGGACGTGGGCCTCACTAAATGCAACCACGCTATTCCACGCGGCAGTACCTATTCACGACCGTCGAGGCCCCGCGGCCGACCTGCGCGCCGGCCCGGCCGGGGTACCGCCGCGAATGGCGCCCGGCGGCGAGGGGCAAAACCCCGGTGGGCGAGGGGCCTGCCGGGCCGTTAGGGTCGTCGCCATGGACGCCGACGACGACCGTGCCGCCCCGCACGCGAGCGACCGGCGCACCGGCCCGGACCCCGGCTGGCACGAACAGCGCCGGCAGGCCGTGGCCGGCCACGCGGCCGCACTCGACGCCGCCCGGGCGGCCGAGGCGAGCCGGGCCGCCGAGCTGCTGGAGGGTTTCGTCCGGCGCGCCGCCCAGGCGGGACTCCCCCCGGGCCCGCTGCGGGCGATGTCGTTCGACGGCCGGTCCACGTACCGCACCTCGCTGCGCGGCTGGTATCTGAAGGCCAACCGGTCCGTGGCCGTGGGCGAGGACGGCCGGTACTACGTCCTGAGCGTGCCCTCGTCGCTGCGGGCCCGGTTCTCGGGCGCCGACGTGCCACCCAGCACCCCCCGGCTGGTGGTCGGCGCGGGCGGCGGCGACGGCGAGACCATCCCCCTGGCGGACCTGCTGGACCGCCGGCTGACCGCAGGAGTCGTCTGGCCGTGAGCTTCCGTTCCACGACCCGGCGCGTCGTCGCGTCCCTCGCCGCCACCGTCGCGCTGGGCGCCGCGGCCCTCACCGGGCCCGTCGCCGCCGCACCCGCCGCGGCTTCCGCATCCGCGAGCGCAAAGCCGGCCCGGGTGAGCAAGGCCGGGACCGTTCCCTGCCCGCGGCCGGACGTGAAGCCGCCGCCCGGCCGGCCGCCGCGCCCGACCCCGCCCCAGGACGACCCGGTGCTGCGGGCCGTCGGCGGCGACGCACTGGCCACCGACGGGCTCGTCGTGCCGCAGGGCGCGCGGAAGCCACCGGCGCTGACCGCCACCAGCTGGCTCGTCGCCGACCTGGACACCGGCGAGGTGCTCGGCGGGTGCGGCCCGCACGTGTACGGCACCCCGGCCAGCGTCCAGAAGATGCTGCTCGCCGCCACGGTCATGGACCGGCTCGACCCGAAGAAGACGATCACGGTCACCGACGGCGACCTGGCGATCGAGCCAGGCAGCTCGGCGGTCGGCCTGCTCAAGGGCGGGAAGTACACGATCGCGACGCTGTGGCTCGGGCTGCTGCTGAACTCCGGCAACGAGGCCGCCAACGCGCTCGCCCGGCTCGGCGGCGGCGCGGGCGGGGTCCCGGCCACCGTGGCGGCCATGAACGCCGAGGCGAAGCGGCTGGGTGCGTACCAGACGCACGCGGTGACCCCCTCCGGCCTGGACGGGCCCGGGCAGTTCACCAGCGCGTACGACCTCGCGCTCATCGCCCGCAAGTGCTTCGCCAACGCCGACTTCCGCCGGTACGCGCTGACCCGCGCCACGCAGATCCCCGCCCAGAAGCAGCTGAAGAAGGGCGGGTTCCAGATCCAGAACGAGAACAAGCTGATCTTCAACTATCCGGGTGCGCTCGGCGGCAAGACCGGCTTCACCAAGCTCGCCCGGCACAGTTACGTCGGTGCGGCGCAGCGCGGCGACCGGCGGCTGGTGGCGACGCTGCTCGGCGCGGAGGCCAGCCCGCTGCGCGGCTGGCAGCAGGGCGCGGCCCTGCTGGACTGGGGCTTCTCGCTGCCCCGGGACGCGTCGGTCGGCAAGCTGGTCGAGCCCGACGGCAAGGACGCGAAGGGTACGGCCGCAGACACCGAAGCCGCCCCCGCGGGCCCCGCCGCGGGCAGCACCCACCGCGCGGCCCCCACCGCCGCCCGGACCGCCGCCACGCCCGGCCTCTCCCTGGGCGCGGCCGCCGCCATCGCGGTGATCCTGGCCGGCACCCCGCTGCTGCTGCTGCTCACCCAGCGGCGCCGGCACCGCGTCCGCCGCCGGCCACGCGGCCGCCCGCAGGCCTCCTGACGCCGGAGCTACGCCGCGAGCAGGCCGACGACCCAGATCACCGCGATGCCGAGCGCCGCGGCGAGCTCGACCAGCATCGACAGCCCGACCGCCGTGAGCGCCTGACGGGTCGACGGCCACGCCGCGCCCGCGCCGAGGCGGGCCCGTTCGGCGAGGAACAGGCCGAGCACGAAGCCCAGCACCAGGCCCACCACCGGCACCACGAAGAAGCCCACCAGGCCCAGCAGCCCGCCGGCCACCAGCGACGAGGTGGGCACGCCGGTGCTCTTGAGGCGGCGGCCGGGCCACAGGTACTTGACGACCGTGCCGCCGACGGCCACGAGCGTCGCGAGGGCCAGGACCGCCCACCGCACCCCGCCGGCGTCGCCCAGCAGCGCCCAGAGCAGCACCGCCGCCCAGCAGAGCAGCAGCCCGGGCAGGACCGGGATCAGCACGCCCAGGACGCCGACCGCCATCGCGATACCCGCGATGAGGTTGACGGTCGTACCGGTGTCGGAGAGATCCATGTGACCACCCTGCCGCAGCCGGGCCACAACCCTCAACCGCAGCGCCGGGCGGCCGATGGACACTCAGCGCCGCCGACCGCGGCGACCAGGTGATCCGGAGGGGGTGGGCATGGCACGCAGCGTGCTGGCCGTCGGCGCCCGCCCCGGGGACCTGGAGTGCGGCTGCGCCGGCACCCTCGCCGCGCACCGCGCGGCCGGCGACTCGGTGACCATGCTGGTGCTGTCCTGCGACGGCGCCGACGATCCGGGTACGCGGCACGCCGAAGCCGCCGCCCGCGCCCTGGACTGCCTGCTCGTATGGGGACCGGAGGCCGCCGAGCGCCGCCGGGGCACGGAGCGCCGCGGGCAGGGCCGGGGCACCGGTGACCGCCGGCTGCGCCGTACCCGGCCCGGCGAGGGCTGGGACGGAGCCGCGATCGCCGCGATCGAGAACGTGCTCACCGGCGTGGACGCCGACGTGATCTACGTGCCCGCCCCCGCCGACCCGGACGCCGAGCGCCGGGCCGCCGCCGTCGCCACGCTCTCCGCGGCGCGGCACAGCGCACGGATACTGCACTACGCCGGCGAGTCCGCCGCGCGCTTCGACCCGACGGTGTTCGTCGACATCACCGCGTACCTGGACCGCAAGCTCGCCGTGGTCGCCGACCCGGAGCTGGCCACCGCCACGGCCCGGCACCTCGGTGCCCGGGCCCGGGTCCGCTACGCGGAGGCGTTCGTCCCCGAGCGCTTCGTCTGGGACGTCGCCGGCGCCCGCTGACGAAGCAACCGCGCAGCAACGTTCCGCAACCGGAACCTGTACCCGCAGTCACCCAGAGTTTCCCCTTGTCAGCCGGTGCCGCCCACCAGCCACGGGCCACCGACAACAACCGGGGGAAACGACATGACCAGCACCATGACGACCGCTGCCGACTGCGACGCCGCCGACACGACCGCCGTGCCGGCCCTGTCCGCCGCCGAGCAGGAGGAGCTGATCCGTACGCACATGCCGCTGGTCGGCCACCTCGTGCGCGACATGCTCACCCGCATCCCGAACCACATCCACCGCGACGACCTGACCAGCGCCGGCCTGCACGCGCTCGTCACCGCGGCCCGTGGCTGGGACCCCGAGCGCGGCATCCCGTTCCACCGCTTCGCGACCACCCGCATCCGCGGCGCGATCCTCGACGAGCTGCGTTCGCTGGACTGGGCCACCCGCTCGGTGCGCAGCAAGGCCCGCGCCACCGACGCCACCCGGCAGAACCTCACCACCACGCTCGGGCGTACGCCGACGAACGAGGAGCTGGCGCAGGCGCTGGGCACCACCACCACGGACCTGCACCAGACCGACAACGACGTGCAGCGCGCCACCGTCCTGTCCCTGCAGGGCTTCACCACCAGCAGCGCCGACGACCTGGTCACCGAGCGCACGCCGGGGCCGGAGGAGATGCTGATCCGCCGCGAGCAGATCGGCTACCTGCACCACGCGATCGGCTCGCTGCCGGAGCGGCTGCAGTTCGTCATCACCGAGTACTTCCTCAAGGAGCGCCCGATGGCGGACATCGCCGCCGACCTGGGCGTCACCGAGAGCCGCATCTCGCAGCTGCGCGCCGAGGCGCTGTCGCTGCTCAAGGACGGCATCAACACGCACCTCGACCCGCACCTGGCGCCGGTGCCGGAGAACCCGGAGAGCATCACGGCGCGCCGCCGGGCGAGCTACTACGCGTCGATCGCCGGGAACACGAACATGCACTCGCGGCTGGCCCTGACCAACGCGCACGGGCTCAGCCCGTACGCCCAGGGTGCCGCGTGACGCTTCAGCGGTGACGAGGGGCCGGCGCACACAGCGCCGGCCCCTCTCGCGTGTCTCACGCCAGCGCGTTCAGCACCTTCGGCAGGTCGGCGGTGTGCAGCACACCCAGCCGCCGCGTCGCCCGGGTCACCGCCACGTAGAGGTCGCTGAGGCCGCGGGGGCTCTCGGCGATGATCTGGTCGGGCTGGACGACGAGCACGCTGTCGAACTCGAGGCCCTTCGCCTGCCGCACGGTCATGAGCACGATGTGGTTGCGCAGGTCCGGCTGCTCCCCCACGGCGGCCTCCGGGATCGCCGCCACCAGCGCGTCGCCCAGCGACTCCTCGAGGGCGGCGGGCACCAGGACACCGACCCTGCCCTCCTGCGCCTCGGCCGCTTCCCGGCGTACGGCCGCAGTCAGCTCGTCGGCGAGCGCTTCCGGCCGCACGCGGCTCGCCCACGGCGTGACGCCGGCCTCCCGCACCGAGCGCGGCGGCTGCAGCGACGGGTCGACGGCGGCCAGCACGTCCGCGGCCACCGCCATGACCTCGGCGGGGGTGCGGTAGTTGACGGTCAGCTCGACCAGCCGCCACCGCTGGGCCACGTACGGCTCGAACACCCGGTCCCAGGTCGTCGTCCCGGACAGGTCGCCGGTCTGCGCCACGTCCCCGACCACGGTCATCGACCGGCTGGGACAGCGGCGCATCAGCAGCCGCCACGCCATCGGCGACAGCTCCTGCGCCTCGTCGACGATGACGTGCCCGAACACCCACGACCGGTCCGCGGCGGCCCGTTCCGCGGCGGTACGCGTGTCGATCACCTCGTGCCGCTCGACGAAGGAGCTCGCGTCCACGACGTCGACCGCGGACAGGATCTCCTCCTCCTCGTCCTCGAAGTCGAGCGACCGGGAGCCCTCGACGATCTCCAGCACGCCCTCGGCGTACTCGATCGCCTCGCGCCGCTCGCGGGCGGCGGCGCGGGCGCGCAGCGTGTCGTCCACTCCCAGCAGCTCGGCGAGCTCGTCGAGCAGCGGCACGTCGGCCGGGGTCCAGCGGGCCTGCCGGTCCCGCAGCAGCAGCGCGCGCTCCCCGGCGGTGAGGTCGTACGCCGCGGACTCGAGCCGGTCGGGGTCGCTGAGCAGGTCGCGCAGCACCTGCCGCGGGGTGAGCACCGGCCACAGCTCGAACAGCGCCCGCTGGACGTCCTCGTCCTCGTGCAGCTCGCGCCGGGTCTCGGCGAGGTCGGCCTCCTCCAGCAGGTTGTCGCCGCCGAGCGGGTCGGCGCCGATGCGCTCGGCGATCTGCAGGCTCAGCGCGTGGATCGCCTCGGTGACGAACATCTGGCGGGCCACGTTGTGCGGGCGGCCGGAGCGGCGCGCGGCGGCCCGGGCGTCCTCGCAGACGGCCCGCTCGATGCGCAGCGGATAGCCGTCGTGGTCGACCTCGATGTAGTCGTCCGGCACGGTCTGCCGGTCGGCGACCGCGCGGGCGAGCACGTCGAGCATCTCGAGGCGGCCCTTGAGCGCCGCCGTCCCGGGCGCCTCGGACGCGCGGGCGGTCACCCCGGGGAACATGTCGCCGAGAGTGGCGAGCAGCACGCCGGTTTCGGCCAGCGACGGCAGCACCTGCGAGATGTAGCGCAGGAACGTCGCGTTCGGACCGAGGATCAGCACGCCCTGCTTCGTCAGTTGCGCGCGGTGGGTGTAGAGCAGGTACGCCGCGCGGTGCAGCGCGACGGCGGTCTTGCCGGTGCCGGGGCCGCCCTGCACCACCATCACGCCCGGCAGCCCGGCGCGGATCACCTCGTCCTGCTCGGCCTGGATCGTCTCGACGATGTCGCGCATCCGGCCCGTACGGTTCGCCCCCAGCGCGGACAGCAGCGCCGCCTCGCCGGTCACGTCCTCGCGGCCGCCCGCCCCGGCGGTGAGGTCGAGCACCTCGTCGTCGATGCCGGTCAGCTGACGGCCCTTGGTGCGCAGGTGCCGGCGGCGGGTCACCCCCGCAGGCGACACGGCGGTCGCCAGGTAGAAGGGCCGGGCGGCCGGCGCGCGCCAGTCGACCAGCAGCGGATCGCGGTCACGGTCCTCGGCGAACAGTCCGAGCCGGCCGATGTACTGCGGCGCGTCGTCGGTGAAATCCAGCCGGCCGAAACACAGTCCGTTCTCGACGGAATTCATCTGGGCGACCTGCTCGGCCCAATGGCTGCGGGTGGCCTCGCGCTGGGAACGGCCCTGCGGGGTGCCACCGGCCTCGAGCAGGATCGCGCGCAACCGGTCGGCGGCCTGCTCACGCAGCACGTCGAGGCGGTCGTACAGCGTGGTCAGATAGGCCTGTTCGGACTCGATGTCATCGTTCCGCATGGTGTCCGTACCGTCGGCGGAGCTTGACAAAACCACTCCCTGATGTGGTAGCATTCGGCCGTCGACGACCATTCTGATTTTCTCCATCAGAGGGTCGTCTTTTTTGTTGCTTGGAAACGCTCAGAATAGCCGGTCCGCGTTACCCCTGACGACACCGTGGCGGAGGTTACGCCACGCGGCAGGCAGTGTCAGGAATCCGTCACCGTGCGGTGCCGGCCGTTACGCCGATGGGGGCTCCACCTTTAAGCGGGTCATGAACCACAGCCACCCGTTCCGTCGTCTCGGCGCCGTCGCCCTCGTCGCGGTCGCCGCGCTCGCCTTCTCCTCCGCCTGTTCCGACGACTCGGGCGACGCCCCGGCCGGCAACGCCGCCGCGGCCGCCGCCGGCGGACCGGAGCCCAAGACCCTCGAGGGCGCCAAGGCCGCCGCGCAGACCGTGTTCGACCGCTTCAGCGGCGGCGACTTCGGCGGCGCCTGGGAGATGTACACCGCCGCCGGCAAGGCCGCGATCAGCAAGGCGGACTACGTCAAGCTCAACGAGACCTGTTCCCGCAAGGGCCTGTCCATCCAGCTGACCAGCGCCCGGATGGACGGTGCCGACAAGGCCGTCGTCATCGCCAAGCAGCTGGTCGCCGCGCAGTCGTACACGATGGTGTACGAGCAGGACGCCTGGAAGCTCGAGCCCGCCAAGGAGGGCCTGGCCCTCTACGCCAAGGGCGCCGACCGGGCCATCGCCCTGCAGAAGAAGGCCGGCACCTGCGCCAACGCCTGACCCCCGTACGCGGCGAGGCCCGATCCCCCAGCGACGTGGGACCGGGCCTCGTTGTCCGCCTACGGGTTCAGGCCGCGACGGGCAGACCGTCCGGGCCGGTGAGCGCGAGCCGGTCCCGCAGGGTGCCCCGGGTCGCGATCTGGTCGTAGTACGCCGCCCGGCGCCGGGCCACGCAGCCGTCCTTGACGGAGGTGGCCACGCCCGGGTTGAGGTGGATGTTCAGGCCGTCCTTGAGCAGCGACAACGCCTCGGCGCGCAGCTGCGAGACGCGGGACTCGGTCACCCCCAGATCGGCGGCGATCTGCGCCATCGGACGCTCGTCGAAGAAGTACCCGGTGATGACCACGCGCAGGCGCTCGGGCAGGACCTCGATCGCGTGCCGCAGGTAGCCCAGGCGCTCGCGGCGGATCAGCATCTCCTCCGGGCCGGCGCTCGGCTCGGTCACCATGTCGTCGGCGCCGGCGGTGGCGAAGCCCTGCAGGCTGAACACCACGGCACGCTGCACGTCGTCGTCGGCCGACTCGATGTCCTCGACCGAACAGCCCAGCCGCTCGGCGACCTCGGCCAGGGTGGGCGTACGGCCCAGCTCGGCGGTCAGCTCCTGGCGCGCCGAGTCGGTACGCCGGGCCCGCTGCCGCACCGAGCGGCTCGCCCAGTCCAGGCCGCGCAGCTCGTCCAGCAGGGCGCCCCGGACCCGCGCCGCCGCGAACCGGGCGAACGGCACACCTCGGGACTCGTCGAAACCACGGGCGGCCGCGACCAGCGCCGCGTACCCGGCCGAGAGCAGATCGTCGCGGTTCACGTGGGCGGGCACCCGGGCGAGCATCTCGCGGACCAGGTGGCCGACGAGCGGCATGTGCGCCCGTACGGTGTCCTCACGACGGCGGTCGACCTCAACAGCACCGCTCATAGGGGGTCTCCTCGGAAGGTACCGGCCGGACGGTGGGGGGAGAGTCCGGCGCTGAGGAGAACGGTCTGATCCGCGAGGTGCAGGACGGGTCACACTCGGGTGCAGCAGGGTTGCGGTGGAGCGGGGCGTACACTTGATCTCGCGGCTTCGACCTGTTCTGCCTCGGGCCGCGTACGGATCGACCACCACGCGCCGCGACCCGTGAGGTCTGCGCCGGGCAGGACGACCCCTTCAGACGTTCGGAGTTCACACCTACATGTCCTCGTTCACCGATCTCGGCGTACCCGCCGAGCTCGCCGAGGTGCTCGCCGGTCTCGGCGTCACCAGCCCCTTTCCCATCCAGGCCGCGACGCTGCCCGACTCCCTGGCCGGCCGTGACGTGCTCGGCCGCGGGCGCACCGGCTCCGGCAAGACGTACGCGTTCGTGCTGCCGGTCGTCGCCCGGCTCGCCGGCTCCCGGACCCCGCGGCGCCCCGGCCGGCCGCGCGCGCTGATCCTCGCCCCGACCCGCGAGCTCGCCACCCAGATCGACGCGACCCTCGCGCCGCTGGCCGCCAAGCTGGGCCTGCGCACGCTGACGATCTTCGGCGGCGTCGGCCCCAACCCGCAGATCCGCGGGCTCAAGGCCGGCGTCGACATCGTCGTGGCCTGCCCCGGCCGGCTCGAGGACCACCTGCGCAGCGGGCACGCCAGCCTCGACGCCGTCGAGATCACCGTGCTCGACGAGGCCGACCACATGGCCGACCTCGGCTTCCTGCCGGTGGTCCGGCGCCTCATGGACGCCACCCCCCGCGACGGGCAGCGGATGCTCTTCTCCGCCACCCTCGACGGCGGCGTGGACGTGCTGGTCAAGCGCTTCATGAACCGCCCGGTCACGCACCACGTCGACGCCGCCGACGAGGCGCCCGTCGAGATGTCGCACCACGTGCTGCACGTGCGCCACGACGACCGGTTCCCGGTCCTGGTGGACCTGGTGGCGGCACCCGGCCGCACGGTGGTCTTCACCCGGACGAAGCGCCGCGCCAAGACGCTGACCCGTCAGCTCATCGCGGCCGGCGTACCGGCGGTGGAGCTGCACGGCAACCTCGCTCAGAACGCGCGCAACCGCAACCTGTCCGCGTTCTCCGACGGCAGCGCCGAGACCCTCGTGGCCACGGACATCGCCGCGCGCGGCATCCACGTCGACGACGTGGCGCTGGTGATCCACGCCGACCCGCCGGTCGAGCACAAGGCGTACCTGCACCGCTCCGGGCGTACGGCCCGGGCCGGCGCGCAGGGCACCGTGATCACGCTGATGACCGACGACCAGCAGGGCGACGTACGCGACCTGACCCGCAAGGCCGGCATCAAGCCGACCACGTCGAAGGCGCGGCCGGGCGACGCCCTGCTCGCGCAGCTGGCGCCGGGCAAGCGTACGTTCACCGCGCCGCCCGTCGCGGCTCCTGCCTCGGACGAGCCGGGCCGGCCGTCGGGTGGTTCGCGGCGCGGCCACGGGCGGGCCCGCCCCGCCGGTGCCCGCGAGCAGGCGCCGGCCGGCGGCGAGAAGTCCGGTGGCCGTCCGCCGAAGGGCCGGGGCGCGCAGCAGTCCCGGACCGGCGCGTCGGGCGGGCAGCCGCGATCGGCCGCGTCCGCCGGGCAGCCGCGGGCCCGTCGCAGCGGTGGCGCCGGTTCGACGCCGGTGCACACCAGCCAGTCCGGGGGCGCCGCCGCGTTCTCCTCGGGCACCCGCGTCGGTCGCCGCAGCGGCCGCTGACCCGTCGAGGTTCCCGGGCGGCCTCGGCCGTCCGGGCGGTCAGCCCGGCTGTCCTCTGAGGACGCAGAACTCGTTGCCCTCCGGGTCGGCGAGCACCGTGAAGCCCTCGTCGCCCGTCTGGCCCACGTCGGCCCGGCGGGCGCCCAGGCTCAGCAGCCGGTCCACCTCCGCCGCCTGGTCCTCGCCGCCCGTGACCACGAGGTCCGGGTGGGTGCGGTTCTTGCCGGACTTCGGCCCGGCCGACGCCTGCAGCCACACCGGGGGCGCCCCCGGGGCGTCGTCCGGCGGGTACAGCTTGGCGTTCCCGTCGCCGCCACGGTTGATCCGGTAGCCGAGCACGGCCGACCAGAACCGGGCCATCACGTCGACGTCCTGCACGTCCAGCGTCCACTGCGCGATGCGACTGGTCATCGCTTCCGGATACCCGGACCGGCCGCCGGTGACACTCAGGGGATGCTGACGGAGATCTCGTCGCCCAGCCGGTAACCGTCGCAGAGCTCGAGGTCGTCGCCGCTCCAGAAGCGGCCCGGGTCGTACCAGTTCGGCTGCTTGCCCCGCGGCAGCAGCCCCATGTCCTCGTACGTCACCGCGACCACCTCGGCGCAGTACGCCGTCTCGAGGTCGCCCGGGTCGGGCTTCTCCTGCTGCCAGGGCAGCCGGAGATGCGGCACCCGGCCCCGCGCCCAGCGCCAGGCGAGCTGCGCGGTCGACGGGAACGGCGTGCCGTCCAGGCGGGCCACCGTCTTGAGCGCCTTGTCCTCCATGTCCTTGCCCGCCGGCGGCTCGAGCTGACGCAGCCAGCCGCGCTGGCCGTACCGCTTGGCCCACACGGTGACCGCGTCGCGCAGGTCGTGCAGCTGCACGCCGCGCTGGAACGTGCCCGACCACCGGTCCGGCAGGGACTTGCCCAGCTCCGCGTGCCACATCAGCGGCGGCATGTCCTCGATCACGACGGACATGCCGACGTGGTTGACCGGGCTGTTGGTCATCGCCTGGATGGCACGGTCCGGGCCCGAGCGGCCCCGGAAGATCCAGATGTCACCCGTACGCGTCAGGTCGATGGCCTCGTCGAGGCTGATCTCGGCAACCACGTGTCTATCCTCGGCAGATGCGTTGGTGGAAAGTAGCGGGACTGGCCGGGCTGGCGGGCGTCGCCGCCACGGGTGTGGTGCTGGCACGGCAGGAGCGGCGACGGCGGGCGTACACGCCGGACGAGATCCGGGAACGGCTGCACGCCCGGGTGGCGGAGACGTCCGGGACCGCCCCGGACCCGGAGGCCGGCGCCGGGCGCTGACGCCTAGACAACGTCGGAGTCCCGCAGCAGCGACCAGAGGCCGGCGCCGTCCGGGGCGGAGAACCACGTCTTGCCGCCGGAGCCGACGGCCTCCGCGTTGCCCGTGGGCCCCGGGATCGCGCCGGCCAGCACGGCCTGGGTCGGCGACAGGCGACGGATCGCGACCGCGGTCACGTTGTCCGGGTGCGCATGCGCGAACTCGGAGTAGATCTCCTGGTCGTGCTGGCCGTCGTCGCCGATGAGCAGCCACCGGATGTCGGGGAACTCGCCGGCGAGCCTGGCCAAGGTGTTGCGCTTGTGTTCGCTCCCGCTGCGGAACCAGCGGTCCGGTGTCGGTCCCCAGTCGGTGAGCAGCAGCGGCCCGGCCGGGTAGAGGTGCCGGGAGAGGAACCGGGTCAGCGTCGGGGCGACGTTCCACGCGCCGGTCGACAGGTAGAAGACCGGGGCGCCGGGGTGGGCGTTGACCAGCCGCTCGTAGAGCACCGCCATGCCCGGGACCGCCATGCGGGCGTGCTCGTCCAGCACGAACGTGTTCCAGGCGGCGAGCAGCGGCCGGGGCAGCGCGGTCACCATGACGGTGTCGTCGATGTCGCTGATGACCCCGAACTTCATGGCCGGGTCCACCACGCGGATCGGCGCCTCGACCGGCTCCGCGCCCTCGGTGGACAGGCGTACGCACGCCCAGCCCGGATCCAGCTCGCCCCTGACCCGGGTGTCCACGTACCCGCTGCGGTCGGTGCGGGTCTGGTGCACCCGGTCGCCGATCCGGATCTCCACCAGCGCGTTGTTGACCGGCGACGTGGTGAAGCTGCGCCAGCCGCGGACCTTCTCCAGCCGCTTGGGGACCTGCGAGCTGCGGGTGAGCACGACCCGGGCCATGACGCGGGCCCAGCCGGGGGCACCGTACCCGGTGTAGGCGGTGATCACCGGCCGCCAGCCGCGCTGCCGGAGCCGTCGCTCGACGACCTCGTGGACGGCGTCCTCGATGCGGGCCGCGCGGTGCAGCCGCACGGCCGGCGGACGGCCCGCCGGGGTCACTGACACTTCGGCCTCCTGCCACTCGTCGTCGACGGCCCCTGTGACGGTACCCGGCCCGCCCGGGTCCCGCCCCGCAACCGGCCAAGGCGCGGTCCGGGTCCACTCTGGAGGGTCAGTGCACCGCCAGGCGCGCGTTCGCCGGGCGGGCGACCGGCTCGGCCGGGCTCCACTGCTCCGCCCGCCGGGAGTCCTCGGGCCGCAGGTCGCGCCCGGCGCTCGTCGTCGCAGCCAGGGCCTCCGCGCGCAGGCTGCGCAGGGCCACGGCCGCCTGCTCGGCCTCGGCCCACGCGGACCGCTCCCGCTCGACCGCGGCCTGGTACGCGGCGAAGCGGTGCTCGGCGACGGCGGCCCGCAGGGCGGTCTCCTGGGCGACCGGATGCTTGCGCGGGTTCCACGGCCCGCGGTGCGCGAGCACCTCGTTGAGCTGAGCGATCGACAGCTCCTTGCGGCGGCACGCGGCGAGCGCGGAGCGGTGCAGGCAGCGGGTGCGATCGGCGATCTCGGCCCGGGTGCGGCGCTGCCGGAGCACCGGGAACACGGCCGCGGCCCGGCAGCGACGGGCCTCGCCGTCCGCGGCGTCGTACGCGGCCCACGCGGCGTCGACATCCTCCTGCGCGATCTCCCACGCGACGCGGCTGCGCCGGGCGGCCCCGGCGGCGTGGTCGGCGGCAGCGGCCACCTCGTCGGCGTACCGTTCGGCGGCCGAGGGCGGGGCGGGGTGGCGGTTGGCGCGCGCCTCCCGGCGCGGCACGGCGAGAGCGGCCGCCGCGGCGGCGACGGCGAGCAGCATGATCATCCAGATGACGGCAGCGGTCTCCACGGTCAACACCGGTTTCCTCGTGCGTCGGGCTTCGCTGATGACGGGCGGGCGGCCGCGGCGGGTACGGGCACAGCACCTCGCCGCGGGCCACCGGGGCGACGCTCACACGGGCGGGGCAGGCGCGCACGCCGGCCCGCGGGCGTCACGGGAGGGGTTCTTCGCCGGTGGGCTCTACGCCCGCGGCGGGGCGCGCCCGGCGTAGGGGCGCTGGGCGACACCGTCGAGGCCGGGCACGCCGCGGTCGCAGAGCTTGGCCGGACCGGCCGCGTCGGAGGAGAAGGCGGGCGCGTCGGACGTCGTGGCGCGGGAGGCGTCCGGGCTCATCGTGCGGCCGGAGTCGCCGGAGGCGGTCGCGGTCTCGCCGGCGGCACGGGCTTCCAGGCCGGCGACGGCGGCGGCGCGGGCCTGCTCGCCCGACGGCGCGGAACCCGACCCGGCGCGCTGCGCGGGGCCCGTGTCCGGCACCAGGACGCGGTCGCCGAGGCTCGTGTCCAGGGGTGCATCGACCGTGGTGACCACGGTCTCGGAGGTGCCGGCGTCGGGCGCCGCGGACAGTGCCGGCGTGGCGAACGCGAGCGCGATCAGCGCCAGCCCGGCGAGAAATTGCAGCAGGCGGCGCCCGTCCCAGTGACGGGGAAGCAGGCGCACGACGTCAGCCACGGCATCAACTTACCGTGGTCCGCAGGTCCGTGCACAGATCGCATCGACTGAGTACTTCGTCCCACTCCCGCGGGTGACACCCCTCGGGCCGTCACCGGCCGCCGTGACCGGTGTCTCGCGGCGCGGGGCCGGTCGTGAGGGACCATGGTGGGGTGGAGCGAGACGACGAGCTGGCGCGGTGGTGCGCCGACGGCGGGGTCGTGGTGCTGAGCGGCGCGGGCCTGTCCACCGAGTCGGGCATCCCGGACTACCGCGGCCCGTCCGGCGCCGCCCGGCCCAGCACCCCGATGACCTACCAGGCGTTCACCCGGGACCCGATCGCGCGCCGGCGCTACTGGGCGCGCAGCCACCTGGGGTGGCGCACCATCGGTGACGCCCGGCCGAACGACGGGCACCGGGCGGTCGCGCGCCTGCAGGAGCTGGGCCGCATCGACGGGATCATCACGCAGAACGTGGACGGGCTGCACCAGGCCGGCGGCGCGCACGGGGTGGTCGAGCTGCACGGCAACCTGGCCTGGATCGTCTGCCTGGACTGCGGGCGCCGGACCGGCCGGGCCGAGCTCGGCGAGCGGCTCGACGCCGCGAACCCGGGCTTCGCCGCGGCCGTCTCCGCCGTGAACCCGGACGGTGACGTGGAGATCGACGACGCCGAGCTGGACGGCTTCACGGTGGTGGACTGCACGGCCTGCGGCGGCATGCTCAAGCCGGACGTCGTGTACTTCGGCGAGACCGTGCCGCCCGCCCGGGTGAGCCGCAGCTTCGAGCTCGTCGCCGGGGCGCGGACCCTGCTGGTCCTCGGGTCGTCGCTCACCGTCATGTCCGGCCGCCGGTTCGTGCTGCGGGCGGCGAAGGACGGGATCCGGGTGGCGATCGTCAACCAGGGCGAGACGCGGGGCACTCCGTACGCCCAGCTGATCGTCGACGCGCCGCTCGGCCGGGTGCTGCCCGACGTGGTCCGGCGCGTGGAAGGAGTCCCGGCCGCCGGCTGATCACGGGTTGGTCACGGACAGGGCCGCGACAGGCGGGTGATTCGCCCGGTTCGTGGCGTCCTGGGAAGCCGGTAAACGCCTGAATCTTCCCTTGGTTATCGTCTCGAAACCTAAATAAAGACGCCGACGCGTTGACGTGACGCGACTCACCGGAGTTTACTGCCGGAACCGCTCCCGAAACCGGTTCCGAAACTGCGGTGTTACCCCACGGACACAAGTCGGAGGACCAGTGCCAATCACCATCGCCGATGTGGCGGCCCGGGCCAAGGTCAGCAAGACCACGGTGTCCCGGGTGCTCAACGGCAAGGGTGAACTGGACGAGTCCACCGCCGCCCGGGTCCGCAAGGTCATCGAGGAACTCGGGTACGTGCCCAGCTCCCGCGCCGTCGGGCTGGCCCGCGGGCGTACCCGGGTCGTCGGCATGCTGGTCCCCTCCCTCACCTGGCCGTGGATCGGCGAGGTCCTGCAGGGCGCGGTCGACGTGCTGGAGACCGAGCGCTACGGGCTGCTGCTGTTCACCTGCAACCGGGGTGAGGAGTCCATGCGCCAGTTCGGCGCCCAGGTCTCGGCCAAGAGCTTCGACGGCCTGCTGGTCATCGAGCCCGAGGGCACCCTCGACTACATCGCCACGCTGCACGCCCGCGGGCTGCCGGTCGTGCTGATCGACGACCGCGACGTGCAGCCGATGCAGATCCCGAGCGTCGGCACCACGCACTTCACCGGCGCCGGCTCGGCCGCCCGGCACCTGCTGGAGGTCGGCCGCTACAAGCCGCTGGTCATCGCCGGCCCCGAGCGCTTCGGGTGCACCGTGCAGCGCCTCGAGGGCTTCGCCACCGAGTACGCCGAGGCCGGCCACCCGATCCCGGCCGACCACATCCTGCCCGGCGACTTCACCATCGCCTGCGGCTTCGAGGGCGTGAACGCCGCGATCGAGGCGGGGCTCGACTTCGACGCCGTCTTCGCCCACAACGACCTCTCCGCCACCGGCGCCATGCAGGCGATCCTCGACAGTGGACGGCGCATCCCGCAGGACGTCGCGGTGGTGGGCTTCGACGACATCCCCCTGGCGGCGCACACCCAGCCGCCGCTGACCACCGTGCACCAACCGTTGCGCGAGATGGGCGAGGCCGCGGCACGCACGCTGCTCGCCCACTTCGAGGGCTCACCCCTGCCCAACCGACCGACCGTCATACCCGCCACCTTCATGGCCCGCGGCTCGACCGGAGCCGGACCGGCCGTCACCACCTGAGCCCGGGGTTCCCGCTCCACGCCGACCCAGCGGCAGCGACGCCCACCTGAGAAGAGCCGCACCGGACCTCGCACGCCGACCGCCTCCAGCGGCCGGCCGTACCCGCCCTTCCTCGGGCACCCCCTCTCACCCGATATCGCATTACCTGAGGAGATCTAGAGATGCAGAGAAGGAAACTGTTCGCGGTCGCCCTGGCGGGTGTGCTCGCCTCGGGCGGGCTCGCCGCCTGCAGCGACTCGCCGAACGCGGGCAACAAGAACGGGTCCGGCGGCAACACCTTCCTGACCGTCGGCATGCCGAACGGTCCGCAGACCGAGAACCACAACCCGTTCCTCACCACGTCCGCCGGCGCCTCGCTCGGCTACCGCTGGATGATCTACGAGCCGCTGATGATGTGGAACCCGGTCAAGCCGGCGGACCCGTCGAAGCCGTGGCTGGCCACCAAGGCCGACTGGTCGCCGGACTTCAAGAAGGTCACGATCACCGTCCGGGACAACGCGACCTGGTCGGACGGGCAGAAGGTCACCGGCGACGACGTCGCCTTCACCTTCAACCTGATCAAGAAGAACGAGGCCCTGAACACCGCCGCGATCCCGTACGGCGAGGTCAGCAACAGCGGCAACACGGTCACCGTGACGTTCACCAGCTCGATGTTCGTCTACAAGGACACCTGGCTGGGTCAGACCCCGATCGTGCCCAAGCACGTCTGGGAGAAGATCAGCGACCCGAGCAAGGACCCGAACAAGAACCCGGTCGGCTCCGGCCCGTACACGCTGAAGTCCTTCACCCCGCAGACCACCACGCTGTCGGTGCGCACCGACGGCTACTGGCAGGACCTGCCCCAGGTCAAGGAGCTGCGGTACACCTCCTACACCGACAACAACGCGCAGACCACGGCGCTGTCGGACGGCTCCAACGAGTGGAGCTTCGTCTTCATCCCGAACTACAAGACGGTCTTCATCGACAAGGACCCGGCCCACTACAAGGTCTGGGCGCCGCCGGTCCTCGGCATCCACGGCCTCTACATCAACACCACCAAGAAGCCGTTCGACGACCCGAAGCTGCGCCGCGCGATGGGCATGGTCATCAACCGCGAGGACATCTTCAACCAGGCCGAGGCCGGCTACTTCCACCCGCAGGTCACCAGCGTGACGGGTCTGCCGTCGCCGGCCGGTGACGCGTACATCGCGGAGGAGTACAAGGGCAAGAACGCGACCGTCGACGTCGCGGGCGCCAAGGCCCTGCTGCAGGAGGCCGGCTACAAGCTCAACGGCACCACGCTGAGCGACCCGAGCGGCAAGCCGGTCAAGATCACCCTGACCGACCCGAGCGGCTGGTCCGACTACCAGACCTCGCTCGAGATCGTGAAGAGCAACCTCGCCGAGATCGGCATCCAGGCCACCGTCGACAAGGCGAACCAGGACGCCTGGTTCCGCAACGTCGAGGAGGGCAACTTCGACGCCACCTTCCGCTGGACCAACGGTGGCGCCACGCCGTGGAACCTGTACCAGACGGTCATGGACGGCAAGCTGCTCAAGCCGGTCGGCACCGCCTCCCCCGGCGGCAACTTCGGCCGCTTCAAGAACGACGACGCCACCAAGGCGCTGAGTGACTACGCCAACGCCACCGACGACGCCGCCCGCACCAAGGCGCTCGCCACCATCCAGAAGGTGTTCGTCGAGCAGGCCCCGATGATCCCGGTCGGCGCCGACAACATCGGCATGGCGTACAGCACGAAGAACTGGGTCGGCTGGCCCGACGACACCAACCCGTACAGCGCCGGCCAGCCCACGCAGGCCAACGCCCTGGACGTCGTCCTGCACCTCAAGCCCGCCAACTCCTGATCCGCACCGCCGCCCCCGGGACCCGCGTCCCGGGGGCGGCACCGCGGCGGTTCCGACCCCTTTCCTCGAAGGAACTCGACATGACGTTGAGCCCCGACGCGAAAGCTCCGGCCAGCGAGGTGGTGCTTGAGGCGATCGGCCTGACCAAGCACTTCCCCGTCCGCCGGAAGCTGCGCGACCTGTTCAAGCGCGAGCACGACGCCGTGCACGCGGTCGACGACGTGAACCTCACCCTGCGGCGTGGTCGGGTGGTCGCGCTGGTCGGCGAGTCCGGCTCCGGCAAGTCCACGGTCGCGCGGCTGCTCGCGCAGCTGTACCCGCGCACCGCCGGGGACATCCAGCTGCACGGCCAGTCCACGCGGGTCAAGAGCGGCCGGCCCTTCCGGGCGTACGCGCGCCGCGTCCAGATGATCTTCCAGGACCCGTTCGCGTCGCTGAACCCGGTGCACACGATCCGGTACCACCTCACCCGGTCGTTGAAGATCCACGGCAACGCCGGCAGCTCCGCGGCGGACCTCGAACGCGCGCTCACCGACCTGCTCAACCGGGTCAGCCTGACGCCGCCCGAGCGCTACCTGGACAAGTTCCCGCACGAGCTCTCCGGCGGCCAGCGCCAGCGCGTGGCCATCGCCCGGGCCCTCGGCGCGGACCCCGAGGCGCTGCTCGCCGACGAGCCGGTGTCCATGCTGGACGTGTCGATCCGCCTCGGCGTGCTCAACCTGCTGCGGGACCTGAAGGAACGGCTGAACCTGGCCATCCTCTACATCACCCACGACATCGCGTCGGCGCGCTACTTCGCCGACGAGACGCTCGTCATGTACGCCGGCCGCATGGTCGAGGGCGGCGACAGCGAGAGCGTCACGCAGTCGCCGGCGCACCCGTACACCCGGCTTCTGATCGAATCGGCGCCCGACCCGGACCGGATCGAGAACATGCTCGGCGACACCGGGGACCGCGGCAACGGCGAACCGCCGAGCCTGATCCGCCCGCCCGCCGGCTGCCGGTTCCACCCGCGCTGCCCGATGGCGATGCCGCGCTGCACCACCGACCTGCCGGTCCGCCTGGAGATCGGCGACGCCCCCGGCCACTGGGCCGCCTGCTGGCTGTACGACGAGGCCACGGTCGCCGAGCAGCCGCCGGGATCGGCCGCCGCCGCGGGCATCGTGAACGTGGAGGGCGCCCGATGAGGTACCTGATCCAGCGGATCCTGTTCTACGTCTTCACGGCGTGGGCCGCGATCACCATCAACTTCTTCATCCCCCGGCTGATCCCCGGCGACCCGGTCAAGTCGCTGCTCGCCCGCTTCCAGGGTCAGATGAGCACCGAGGCGATCAACTCGCTGTACGTGCTGTTCGGCCTGGACAAGGACGCCAGCATCTGGAGCCAGTACATCGACTACTGGAAGCAGCTGTTCCACGGCGATCTGGGCCTGTCCTTCACCGCGTTCCCCTCGCCGGTGTCCGAGGTCATCGGCGAGGCGCTGCCGTGGACCCTGGCGCTGGTCGGCATCACGACGATCATCAGCTTCCTCATCGGCACCGGGCTCGGCGTGCTCGCCGGGTGGCGGCGCGGCTCCTGGATCGACGGGCTGCTCCCCACCACGACGTTCCTCTCGTCGGTGCCGTACTTCTGGCTCGGCCTGCTGGCGATCTACCTCCTCGCCGGGCCGGACAGCATCTTCCCGTCGTCCGGCGGCTACGAACCGGGCCTCGTGCCGGCCTGGGACCAGTACTTCATCCCCAGCGCGATCCGGCACAGCCTGCTGCCCGCGCTGACGATCCTCATCTCGTCGGTCAGCGGCTGGATCCTCAGCATGCGCAACATGATGGTCACCGTCGCGTCGGAGGACTACATCACCGTCGCGCACGCCAAGGGCCTGTCCGACCGCCGGGTGTCGCTGAGCTACGCGGCCCGCAACGCGCTGCTGCCCAACGTCTCCGGCTTCGCCCTGGCGCTCGGCATGATCGTCGGTGGCACGCTGCTGGTGGAGATCGTGTTCTCGTACCCCGGCCTCGGATTCCTGCTGTTCCGGGCGGTCGGCGCCAAGGACTACCCGCTGATGCAGGGCATCTTCCTGGTCATCACGATCTCCGTGCTGGTCGCGAACCTCATCGCCGACGTCGTGTACCTGCTGCTCGATCCCCGTACCCGCAAGGAGGGCTGACCGGTGAGCATTCCCACCTCCAGCGTCGAGCAGGTCATCCCCGGGCAGGGCGCGATGGCCCAGCCCGAGCCGGCGCCCGCGAAGGCCAAGCGCAAGCGGTTCCGCTTCGTCGCCAACGCCAAGGCCACGACCGGCCTGGTCGTGCTCGGCCTGTACCTGCTCTTCGCCATCATCGGGCCGTGGGTCGCGCCGTACGACCCGGACGCCCGGGGCCCGGCGCTGACCGCCCCGCCCTCGGCGGACCACTGGTTCGGCACCACCCACCTCGGCCAGGACGTCTTCAGCCAGGTGCTGGTCGGCACCCGCGGCGTCATGCTCGTCGGCCTCGCGGCCGGCGCGCTCGCCACGATCCTGTCGGTCCTGATCGGCGTCACCGCCGGCTACCTCGGCGGCGGCTGGGACGACGGCCTGTCCGCGCTGTCCAACGTGTTCCTGGTGATCCCGGCCCTGCCGCTGATCATCATCGTGACCGCGGCCGCCCCCGGCGGCGGCGACACCCTGGTCGCCCTGATCATCGGTTTCACGTCGTGGGCCTGGGGAGCACGGGTGCTCCGGGCACAGACACTCTCGCTGCGCCGGCGCGAATACGTCGAGGCGTCCCGGGCCAACGGCGAGTCGACCTGGCGGATCGTCCTCTTCGAGATCCTGCCCAACCTGACCGCCATCATCGCCTCCGGTTTCGTCGGCACGGTGATCTTCGCGGTCACCTCCGAGATCACCCTGGCCTTCATCGGCATCGGGTCGGTCACGAGCTGGAACTGGGGCACGATCCTGTTCTGGGCGCAGAGCCAGCAGGCCCTCGCCCAGGGCGCGTGGTGGTGGTTCGTCCCGGCCGGTCTCGCGATCGCGTTCCTCGGCACGGCGCTCTCGCTGATCAACTTCGGCATCGACGAGTTCGTCAGCCCGCGCCTGCGCAGCGCCGGCAAGACCAAGGTCAAGACCGCCTCCGGCCACACCGTACGGATGCGCGTCGGCTTCACGCCGGTGCTGAGCAACTCGTCGGCGCCGCACACCAACGCGCGGCCGATCCCCACGATCAACTCCGCGGCGGCGACGCCGGTGAACCGCGGCAAGGAGGCCACGCAGTGAGCGGCGCGCCCGTCCTCGAGATCAAGAACCTGAACGTCGACTACGGCCTGGGCGACCAGGCGGTGCACGCGGTCCGCGACGTCAACCTCACGCTGCACCGCGGCGAGGTCCTCGGCCTGGCCGGCGAGTCCGGTTCCGGCAAGTCGACGCTCGCGTACGGCCTCACCCGGCTGCTCGCCCCGCCGGGCGTGATCAGCGGCGGCGAGGTCATCTACCACCCCGACGGCCGCGACCCGTACGACGTCCTGAGCCTGGACGACGAGGGCCTCCGCAAGTTCCGGTGGGCCGAGACGGCGATCGTGTTCCAGGGGGCGATGAACTCGCTCAACCCCGTACACAAGATCTCCACGCAGTTGACCGATGTCCTGGCCGCGCACGACCCGAAGATGTCGGCGCACAGCCGCAACGCCCGGGCCCGCGAGATGCTCAAGCTGGTCGGCATCTCGCCGGACCGGATGGACGCCTACCCGCACCAGCTCTCCGGCGGCATGCGCCAGCGCGTGATGATCGGCATGGCGCTGATCCTGCAGCCGCAGGTGGTCATCATGGACGAGCCGACCACCGCGCTGGACGTGGTGATGCAGCGGCAGATCCTCGGGCAGCTCATCGAGCTGCGCGAGCGGCTGGGCTTCTCGGTCATCTTCATCACGCACGACCTGTCGCTGCTGGTGGAGTTCTCCGACCGCATCGCGATCATGTACGGCGGCCGGATCGTGGAGGAGGCGCAGGCGTCCGCGCTGTACCGGGACTCGCTGCACCCGTACAGCGCCGGGCTGCTGGGGTCGTTCCCGGCGCTGCGCGGGCCGCGTCGTGAGCTCGCCGGCATTCCCGGCTCCCCGCCGGACCTCAAGGGCATGCCCACGGGCTGCTCGTTCCACCCGCGCTGCCCCAAGGTGTTCGACCCGTGCGCCGACAACATCCCGGTGCTCGGCCACCCCGACACACCCGACGGCACGACCAGAACCGTGGCCTGCTGGCTGCACCCCGCCAAGCAGCCGGTCGGCTGACCACCGGCGATCGACGGCCCCGGCCTGCGCGCCGGGGCCGTTCTCTATCCATCCCCACCAGGAGAACCATGAACCCCACCGTCAGCTCCGCCCCCGGGCTGCTCCTGCCCGCAGCCGACTTCCCCCCCTCGTTCAAGTGGGGCGTCGCCACCTCCTCGTACCAGATCGAGGGCGCCGTCGCCGAGGACGGGCGCACGCCGTCCATCTGGGACACGTTCTGCCGGGTGCCCGGCGCCGTGGTCGGCGGGGACCACGGCGACGTGGCCTGCGACCACTACCACCGGATGCCGCAGGACGTGGCCCTGATCAAGAGCCTCGGGGTGGACACGTACCGGTTCTCGGTGGCGTGGCCCCGGGTGCAGCCGCGCGGCAGCGGCCCGGTCAACCCGGCCGGCCTCGGGTTCTACGACCGGCTGACCGACGAGCTGCTGGCCGCGGGCGTCGACCCGTGGGTCACGCTGTACCACTGGGACCTGCCGCAGGAGCTGGAGGACGCGGGCGGCTGGCCGAACCGCGACACCGCGTACCGCTTCGCCGACTACGCGATGATGGTCTTCGACAAGCTCAGCGACCGCGTCGGCACGTGGACCACGATGAACGAGCCGTGGTGCTCGGCTTGGCTGGGCTACGTCACCGGCGTGCACGCGCCGGGCCGCAAGGACTTCGACGCCGGCCTGGCCGCCGTGCACCACCTGCTGCTCGGCCACGGCCTCGCGACCCAGCGGATGCGGGCCGCGGCGACGCGCGAGCACACGTACGGCATCACGCTCAACATGGGTACGGCGGACCCGGCCACCGACAGTCAGCTCGACCGTGACGCCGCCCGCCGCGCCGACGGCATGGGCCTGCGCGTGTACCTGGACCCGCTGCGCAAGGGCGAGTACCCGCAGGACATGGTGGACGACCTGGCCGCGCGCGGCTCGGCGTTCCCCGTGCAGGACGGCGACCTGGAGATCATCTCCACGCCGTTCGAGGTGCTCGGCGTGAACTTCTACTTCGGCCAGGACTTCAGCGGCACCGACGAGAACGGCGAGACGGTCGACGCCGAGGGGCTCCCCGTCGTCCGCGCGATCCTGCCCGACCGTCCCCGCACGGCGATGGACTGGCCGATCACCCCGGAACGCTTCACGCAGCTGCTCGTCCGCCTGCACCGGGACTACCCGGGCCTGCCGATCGTGGTCACCGAGAACGGCGCCGCCTTCGACGACCGGGCCGACGAGACCGGGTACGTGGCCGACGACGACCGCACGTCGTACCTGGCGGAGCACATCGCGGCGGTGGCGGCGGCCCGGGAGCAGGGCGCGGACATCCGGGGCTACTTCGCGTGGTCGCTGATGGACAACTTCGAGTGGGCCGAGGGATACGCGAAGCGGTTCGGCATCGTGCACGTCGACTACGAGACGCAGAAGCGGACGCCGAAGCAGTCGGCGCTGTGGTACCGCGACACCATCGCCCGGGTGCGCGGCAACTGAGCACCTCCGGCACGAAGGGCGCGGCTCCGGCCGCGCCCTTCCTGTTTCGCGGCCCGGCCGCGCGCTTCGTGTTTCGCGGCCCGGCCGCGCGCTTCGTGTTTCGCGGCCCGGCCGCGCTTCGTGTTTCGCGGTCAGCGGCCGCGGCTCAACGACCGGCGGTGGGCCGCCCGGGACATCGGCGCCGGGCCGGCCGTCGCCGGCAGGCCGCCGTCGGCGAGCAGGCGGGCGATCGGCAGGGTGGCCGCGCCCATCGCGACGGCGTCGGGTCCGAGCTGGCAGAGCTCGATCCGGGTACGCGAGTACGGCTGCCGCAGCGCGTTCCGGGCAGCGGCGTCCCGGATGTCCGGAAGAAAACGCTCTCCCAGAGCCAGGCCCGCCGGGCCGCCCAGCACGATGCGCTCCGGCGAGAACAGGTTGACCAGGCCGGCGATCCCCGCGCCGAGGTACCCGACCGTCTCCCGGATGACCCGCGCCGCCGCCTCGTCGAGCGGGCCGTCGGCCGCCAGCATCCGGGTCAGCAGCTTCGGGTCGGCCGGCCGGCCGGTCGCCTCCGCCAGCCGGGCGATCACCTTCTCCGAGCCGATGTACGCCTCCAGGCACCCCCGGGCCCCGCAGCGGCACACGTCACCGTCGTACACCAGGGTGGTGTGACCCCACTCCCCCGCGCTGCTGTTGGCCCCGCGGTAGCTGCGCCCGTCCATCACGACCGCCGCGCCGACGCCGGTGCCCACCATGACGATGACCGCGTGGCGGGCACCCCGGCCCGCACCGAACCACATCTCGGCCTGGCCGACCGTCTTCGCGCCGTTCTCCACGAAGATCGGCACCTCGGTGCCCTCGCGCAGCATGCGCCCCAGCGGCACGCCGTCCCAGCCGGTGGTCTGCGAGTGCACCACCGGGGCGTCGCCGGCCTGGTCCACCACACCGGCCACCCCCACGCCGAAGCCCAGCACCGCCGACTTCTCGATGCCGGCTTCCGCGACCACGGCGTCCAGCCCCTCGAGCAGCCTGGCGGCGGCCACCCCGGGGACCGGGCCGTCGGCGCCCAGCGCGTACTCCACGACGCCGAGGCGGGACATCGCCAGGTCGTACAGCTCGACCAGGACGCGGGACTCACCCACGTCGGCGCCGGCGACGTACCCGAATCCGGGGGCGACCCGCAGCAGCGCGCGCGGCCGTCCGCCGTCCGAACCGACCAGGCCGGCCTCCTCGACCAGGCCCTCGTCGATCATCTCGCCGATCAGGTTGCTGACGCTGGCCTGGCTGAGCGCGGTCGTGTCGCCCAACTGCTGGCGGCTCTGCCGGCCGCCGTGGAACAGGTCCGTGAGCAGGCTGGCCCGGTTCGCGCGGCGGACGTCCCGCACCGTCGTACGCCTGGTCTCCAAGCCCGCACCCGCCTTCGCAACACCCGTGTGAACCTGCATTCAACGCCACGCCGTCCGGCCACCCCACCGCCGCCCCTGACCGGACCGGGGGACAGCGGAAGTTTCGAGCCGGACTCCCATCATGACGCGCCCGCGGCCGCACGAAAACCGGGCGAGCGGTCGTGCGGCCTCCGGTACGGTCGGCCCCCGTGACCGAATACCTGGACCTCAACCGCGCCAACTGGGACGAACGCGCCCCGGAGCACGCCGCCTCGGCGGGCTACAACCTGGCCGCGTTCGCCGCCGACCCGGGGCATCTGAGCGACACCGTGACCTTCGACCGGCCGCTGCTCGGCGACATCGCGGGGCTGCGCGGCGTACACCTGCAATGTCACATCGGCAGCGACACCGTGTCGCTGGCCCGGCTGGGCGCGACCATGACCGGCCTCGACTTCTCGCCCGCCTCGCTCGCGGAGGCCCGCAAGCTGGCCGAGCGCGCCGGCAACCCGGTCGAGTTCATCGAGTCGGACGTCTACGGCGCGCCGGAGGTCCTCGGCACCGGCGGGTTCGACCTGGTCTACACCGGCATCGGCGCGCTGGGCTGGCTGCCCGACATCCGGCGCTGGGCCCGGGTCGTCGCGGCGCTGCTGCGCCCGGGTGGACGGCTCTTCATCCGCGAGGGGCATCCGGTGCTGTGGTCCCTGGAGGAAGGCCGGGACGACGACGTCCTCGCGCTCGCGTACCCGTATTTCGAGCACGCCGAGCCGATGGTCTGGGACGACGGCGGCACCTACGTCGACACCGACCACGAGTTCGTGCACACCACCACCCACGAATGGAACCACGGCCTCGGCGAGATCGTGACGGCGCTGCTCGAGGCCGGCATGACGATCACCGGCCTGGTCGAGCACGACACCGTGCCGTGGGAGGCGCTGCCGGGCAAGATGACGCTGCTGCCCGGCGGTGAATGGCAGGTCACCGACCGGCCCCGGCGACTGCCGCACACGTACACGCTGCAGGCGGTGCGCGCCGCCGTTTAAAGATCGACGCGTACGGGGTATGTCGCGGGCCACTCCCCCACCTCAAGCAGGAGGCCCCCGATGCGCGCAGGATCGATCGGCGGATTCATCGTCATCCTTTGGCTCGTGCTCGGCGCCGTCGCCGCGTTCGAGCGCGGCTACTTCAAGGACACCGGCGACGCCAGTTGCGCGAAGGCCGGCACGGTCGTGGTGACCGTCGTCGCCGGGCCGCTCAACTGGCTGGGCGTCAACCCGAAGATCAAGTGCGACATCCCGGAGCCGTCGAAGTAAGCACGTGCGCGGGCGCGCCCGCCCGGTCGAGCGACCGGGCGGGCGCGCTGCCGGCTCCACACCGGGCGCGATGGCCGGGCCGGGCGGCAGGGCGGTCCGCTGCGTCCGCCGTCAAGCTGCGCCCTGTGCGGCGTGAGGCCTGCCGTTCTGTGCGGAGTGGGCGGGGCCGTCGTGCTCCGCTTTCCCGCCGCCGTGCTCCGCTTTCGCGGGCCGTGCTCCGCTTTCGCGGGCCGTGCTCCGCTTTCCCGGGCCGTGCTCCGCTTCCATGGGCTTCCGTGCGGAGCGCGCGGGCCCGTTGCGCTCCGCACCCGCGAGCTTCCGTGCGGAGCCGGCGTGTCGCGGTGGGTGAGCACGTCACCGCGGTCGCTTCCCCGAGTGGGCGGGCACGTCCGGGCGCGCCCCGCGGTCGCTCGACGCGGTGCGGCCGTTGCAGGCGCCCGTGGCCACGTTCGTCAGCGGGTCCATGGCGGGCGGATCGAGGAGCCGTCCGGGAGGGTGGCCTCCAGGCCGACGCTCGTGGTCACCCACGCGCTTGCCGGATCACCCGCGAGGTTGTCGACCCGGAACGTCGCGCCGGCCGGGACGAACGCCACATCGCCGGCCCGCAGCGTGCCCGGAACCCCGTCGACGGTCACGGTCAGCTCGCCGGAGATCAGCAGCACCACCTCCTCCCGGCTGACCCGATGCTCCACGCCGGCGGTGCCTCCGGCGACCTCCAGCCGCCACGCGCACAGCTCCCGGCTCCCCGAGGACGGCGCGACGAACGAGTGGAAGGTCGCGCCGTGCAGCTCGTGCGCGACCGGTTCCCGGATGACAGTCATGGTTCCCCCTTTGGTCAAGCAGCTTGACCATATAGTCAAGCAAGTTGACTTCCATGTCAAACTGCTTCCGTGGAACTTCTCGACCTCCCCGCCCTCGTACTCGGCGCGGCCCGATCCCTCGTGGACGGCATCGATGAGGGCGTACGCGCCCGTGGCTTCGCGGACGTACGCCCGGCCCACGGGTTCGCCTTCGTCCGGCTGTCCCACGGCGGCGCGACGGTGATGCAGCTGGCGGAGTACCTCGACGTCACGAAGCAGGCGGCCAGCCAGATGGTCGAGGATCTCGTGACCAAGGGCTACGTCGAACGCCGCCCCCACCCGGACGACGCCCGGGCGCGACTGGTCGTGCTCACCGAGAAGGGATGGGCCTGCACGCGGGCGGCGACCGACGCGGCGGACGAGGTGCTGCGGCCGTGGGCCGAGCGGATTGGGCCCGAGCGGCTGGCGGCGCTTCGCGCGGACCTGGCCGGGCTCGCCACCCCCGGCCGGCTGCGCCCGGCCTGGTGACCGCCGGCACCGGGCTGCCCATGCACGAGGCGTGAGCCCGCCCGGCAACGCGGCCCGCCGCAGTCGAAGCGGCAGCCGCGATACGCCGAGCGGAGAGCCACCGCCAACGGTCGACCATTGCCAAGCGGAAAGCCGCGCGGGCAGCCGCCCGGTGGCAGGGCAGCCGCCCGGCGGCACCGCACCCGCCCGGTGGCAGGGCAGCCGCCCGCAAGCACCGCAACCGCCGGGTGGCAGGGCAGTCAGCCCCGCCCCCGGCGGGTCGGTGGTCAGCCGCGTTCGATCAGGTGGCCGACGATCTGTGGGCCCATCAGGACCGCTTCGCCCGAGCCGTCGCGGCGGCCGTCCGGGTCCGGGAGGTCGACCGGGTCGCCCGTGGTGCTGGCGCCGACCGGGCGGGGGCCGACCCAGGCGACCGTGAGGCGGGATTCGCCCTTGAGGAAGCGTTGGACGCGGACGCCGCCCGTGGCTCGGCCCTTGGCCGGGTACGCCGTGAACGGGGTGACCTTCACCTGGGTGCCCGTGGAGGTGACGACCATGGGTTCGCCGTGCTGGGGGTCGTGGGTGCTGACCGCGTTGAACGAGAGGGCCTCGGCGCCCGCGGTCAGGTTGACGCCCGCCATGCCGCCGCCCTTGAGGCCCTGCGGGCGGACGAGTTTCGCCGGGAAGCGCAGGAGGGACGCGTCCGAGGTGACGAAGACGAGGCCCTCGGCGCCGTCGGTGAGCCAGGTGGCCTGGAGCACCTCGTCGCCGTCCTTGAGGGTGATGACCTCGAACTCGTCGGAGCGGACCGGCCATTCCGGCGCGCAGACCTTGACCACGCCGCGGCGGGTGCCCAGGGCCAGACCCGGGGAGTCGCCGGCGGTGAGCGGGGCCAGGCCGACGACGCGTTCGCCCTTCTCGAGCGGGATCAGCTCGGAGGCGGACATGCCACCGCGCAGCGACACCGTGCCGGACTGCTCCGGGAGCACCGGCAGCGGCAGCACGTCGGTCTTGAACGCCCGGCCCCTGTTGGTGATCAGCAGCACCCGGCCGCGGGCGGTGGAGTGCACGACCGCGCGGACCGCGTCGTGCTTGACCCGGCCGCTGCGGCGGCGGGCCTCCGTCGCCTCCTCGCTCTCGGCCGCCGTACGGGCGATGAGCCCGGTGGCCGACAGGATCACCTGGCACGGGTCGTCCGCGACCTCCAGCGGCCCGGCCGGCGCGGACGCGGCCAGCACCTCCTTGAGGTCGCCGTCGATGAGCGTGGTGCGCCGGGGCGTGGCGAACTCCGCCGCGACCTCGGCCAGCTCGTCGGAGACGACCTGCTTGAGCACGTTCTCGTCGTCGAGGATGCGGGACAGCTCGGCGATCTCCTCGTTGAGCCGCTGCTGCTCGGTCTCCAGCTCGATGCGGTCGAAGCGGGTCAGCCGCCGCAGCGGGGTGTCCAGGATGTACGTCGCCTGGATGTCGGTCAGCCCGAACTCGCTCATCAGGCCGGCCTTCGCGGCCGCGGCGTCGTCGCTGCCGCGGATGATCGCGACGACCCGGTCGATGTCGATGAGGGCGATGAGCAGGCCGTCGACGAGGTGCAGCCGGTCCTGCCGCTTCGTACGCCGGTGCGTGGTGCGCCGGGTGACCACCTCGTAGCGGTGCGCCAGGAACACCTCGAGCAGCTCCTTGAGCCCGAGGGTGCGCGGCTGACCGTCGACCAGCACGAGGTTGTTGATGCCGAAGGAGGTCTCCAGCGGCGTCAGCCTGTACAGGTCGGCGAGCAGCGCCTGCGGGTTGACGCCGACCTTGCACTCGATGACGAGCCGGATGCCGTGCTCGCGGTCGGTGAGGTCCTTGACGTCCGCGATGCCCTGCAGGCGGGCGGCCTGGCGCTGGCCCTTCTTCGGGCCGGAGACGATGAGCTTGCCCTTCACCTCGTCGGTGATCGCCTCGATGATCTTCTCGGTGCCGACGCCGTACGGCAGCTCGACCACCGTGATGGCCTGCCGGCCGCGGCCGCCCTCCAGCGGCCCGGTCTGGGCGCGGGCCCGCATCCGGACCACGCCGCGGCCCGTCTCGTACGCCCGGCGCACCTCGTCGAGGCCGAGCAGCTGCCCGCCGGTGGGCAGGTCCGGGCCGGGCACGAACCGCATCAGCTCGTCCAGGTCCGCCTCGGGGGTGGTGATCAGGTGCCGGGCCGCCGCCACGACCTCGCCGAGGTTGTGCGGGATCATGTTGGTCGCCATCCCGACCGCGATGCCCGACGTGCCGTTGACCAGCAGGTTGGGGAAGGCCGCGGGCAGCACCTTCGGCTCTTCGGCGTCGCCGTCGTACGTGGGCTTGAAGTCGACCGTGCCCTCGCCCAGCTCCCGGACGAGCAGCATCGCCTCCTGCGACATCCGGGCCTCGGTGTACCGGGCGGCGGCGGGGCCGTCGTCGGGCGAGCCGAAGTTGCCGTGGCCGTCGATCAGCGGGACGTTGAGGGAGAAGTCCTGGGCGAGGCGGACCAGCGCGTCGTAGATCGCCACGTCGCCGTGCGGGTGGTACTTGCCCATCACATCCCCGACGACGCGGGCGCTCTTGACGTAGCCGCGGTCGGGGCGGTGGCCCTGCTCCGCCATCGACCACAGGATGCGGCGGTGGACGGGCTTGAGGCCGTCGCGGGCGTCCGGGAGGGCGCGGGAGTGGATGACCGAGTACGCGTACTCCAGGTAGGAGTCCTCGACCTCGGTGGTGATGGGGTTGTCGATGACGCGGGCCCCGGCCTGGTCGAAGGCCGACAGGTCCACCCGGGACTGCTCGTTCTTGCGGCGTGCCATGTCTTGTGACCCGTTCCTCAGGCGTCGATCGTTTCCTGGTCGATGCGGCCGGCGGCCTCGATGAGCCAGTTCTTGCGGGGCTCGACCCGCTCACCCATGAGCAGCTCGAGGGTGGCCTCGGCCCGCTCGGCGTCGGTCAGGGTGATCCGCCGGACCGCGCGGGTGGCGGGGTTCATCGTGGTGTCCCACAGCTCGTCGGCGTCCATCTCGCCGAGGCCCTTGAACCGGGGCACCGGCCGGTTGACGGACCTGCCGGCCTTCTCGAACCGGGCGACCGTGGTCTCCATCTCCTGCTGGGTGTACGTGTACACCGTCTCGGAGTTGCGGCCCTTGGTGCTGACCTTGTGCAGCGGCGGCATGGCGGCGAAGAGCCGGCCGTTCTCGATCACCGGCCGCATGTACTTGGCGAACAGGGTGATCAGCAGGGTGCGGATGTGCGAGCCGTCGACGTCCGCGTCCGCCATGATCATGACCCGGCCGTAGCGCATCGTGCTCAGGTCGAACGTGCGGCCCGAGCCGGCACCGAGCACCTGCACGATGGCCGAGCACTCGGCGTTGTCGAGCACCTGCTGCAGGCTGGCCTTCTGCACGTTCAGGATCTTGCCGCGGATGGGCAGCAGCGCCTGGTACTCCGAGCTGCGGGCCATCCGGGCGGTGCCCAGCGCGCTGTCACCCTCCACGATGTAGAGCTCGCTGCGGCTGATGCCGGTCGAGCGGCAGTCGACGAGCTTGGGCGGCATGGACGCGCCCTCGAGGGCGGTCTTGCGCCGCGCGGCGTCCTTCTGCTGCTTCTGGGTGAGGCGCACGCGGGCGGCGTCGACCACCTTCTGCAGCACCGTGCGGGCCTCGCTCTTGGTCCGCCGGTCGTCGATCCACTGCTTGAGGTGCTGCTCGACCAGGCCCTGCAGGACCCGGGTGATGCCGGCGGTGGAGAGCTCGTCCTTGGTCTGCGAGGTGAACTGCGGCTCCGGCACGCGCACGTGGATGACCGCGGTGAGGCCCTCGAGATAGTCGTCGAGGACCGGCACGTCCTCCTTGGGCTTGAGCAGCCCGCGGGCGTTGCGGACGGCCTCGCCGAGGGCGCGGGTCAGGGCCCGCTCGAAGCCCTTGCGGTGGGTGCCGCCGTGCACGTTGCGGATCGTGTTGGTGAAGCACTCGACGGTGCGTTCGTAGCCGGTGCCCCAGCGGAACGCGACCTCGATCTCGGCGCGGCGCTCGACGTTGGACTGCATGACGCCGTTCGCGTCGGCGGCGTTCTCCTTGTAGGTGCCCTCGCCGGTGACCATCAGGATGCCGGAGACCGGCTTGTCGCCGGACGGGGTCAGGAACTCCACCATGTCGGTGAGCCCGTGCGGGTAGTGGAAGGTCTCCTCGAGCGGCTCCTCGCCGGTGCGGTCGTGCAGCACGAACGCGACGCCGGGCACGAGGAACGCGGTGTTGCGCAGCTTGGCGCGGACGGTGTCGGTGTCGAGCCGGGCGCCGGTCTCGAAGTAGCGGGCGTCGTACCAGTAGCGGATCGACGTGCCGGACCGCTCGCCGCGCTTCATCTTGCGCACGACGCGCAGGCCGGGCTCGGGCTGGAACTTCGCCGACGGGCCGTCGCCGGAGAAGACGCCCGGGACGCCACGCTGGAACGACATCTCGTGGACCTTGCCGTCGCGCTTGACGGTCACGTCGAAGCGCAGTGACAGCGCGTTGACCGCGGAGGCGCCGACGCCGTGCAGGCCGCCGGAGGTCTTGTAGCCGGAGCCGCCGAACTTGCCGCCCGCGTGCAGCCGGGTGAGCACGAGCTCGACGCCGGAGAGGCCGGACTTGGCGTTGATGTCGGTGGGGATGCCACGGCCGTCGTCGTCGACCTGCACCGAGCCGTCGGCGTGCAGGAAGACCGTGACGTTGTCGGCGTGGCCGGCGACGCCCTCGTCGGTGGAGTTGTCGATGATCTCGTTGGCGAGGTGGTTGACACCGCGGCTGTCGGTCGAGCCGATGTACATGCCGGGGCGCTTGCGCACCGCGTCGAGGCCCTCGAGGTGCGTGAGATCGTCGGCCCCGTAGAGGATCTCCTGTTGCGCAGTCACGAGGTATTACTCCCGGGCAGTGGCGGCCGTCAACGACGCGGCGAGCCTACCGGGCAGGTACGACGAGTTTCGTGAGGCCGACCCGGTACGCCCCGGCAAAGACCGGGAGGAACCGGACGAACATCACTCTTCGTGAGCCACGACACGGTTCCGGCCGCCCTGCTTGGCGGCGTACAGGCCGGCGTCGGCCCGGCCGAGCAGGGTGTCCGCGGTCGCGTCCGACGGGCGCAACCGGGCCAGCCCGACACTGATCGTGACCGGGATCGCGCCCGTACGCGTCTCCACCGGGCTCCCGTCCACGGCGGCGCGCAGCTTCTCGGCGAGCGCCGGCCCGTCCTCGCAGATGCCCGGCAGCAGGACGGCGAACTCCTCACCGCCGTACCGGGCGACGAGACCGTCGGGCGGCAGGCCGGCCAGCAGCCGGTCGACCACGCCACGGATCACGTCGTCGCCGGTCTGGTGGCCGTACGTGTCGTTGATGCGCTTGAAGTGGTCGATGTCGATCATCAGGGCGGTGACCGGGTCCCCCGACCGCCGCGCCGCCCCGAGGGAGCGCTCGGCGAGCTCGAAGAACCGCCGCCGGTTCGCCACCCCGGTCAGGCTGTCCGTGGTGGCCAGCTCGTTGATGCGGCTGAACAGCCGGGCGTTGTCGTACGCGACCATCCCCTGCCCGACGAGCGCGGCCGCGACGCCGAGGTCCGCGGCGGCGTACGCGTTGGCCCGCTCGGAGGCGAGCACGAGCACGCCCACCGGCCCGTCCCGGTCGTCCAGCGTGACGGTCAGCCAGCTACCGCCGGTGTGCGAGCCCAGCGAGGACGCCCAGGACGGCGTACCCGGGGTGAGGTCGGCCTGCCGGTTGTCGAGCAGCGCGCGCAGCTCGGGGTGGTCCGCCAGGACCAGGGTCGCCGTGCCGCCGGTGCCGTCGAGCACGGTGACCTCGGCGGACGAGGACGTGCCGAGCAGCAGCCAGCCGCGCTCGCCGCCGGGCGTCTGCCGGGCGGTCAGCAGCAGCCGGCGCAGCACGAGCTCCGGGTCGAGGGTGCCGCTGAGCCGGGCCATCGCGCGGCGCAGCGTCTCGGCGAGGTCGCGCTGCCGGTTGGCGGCGGCGACCGCGACCTCGAGCTGCGCGGCGCGGGCGGTCTCCAGGCCGACGGCGATGTGGTGGGTGATGGCGGTCAGCACGTCGGCGTCGTCGACCGTGAACACGCCCTTGGCGACGCGGCTGTCCAGGTACACCACGCCGAGCAGGCGGTCGTCCAGTTCGAGCGGGGCGACGAGGATGCTGCGCAGGCCGTACTGGACGACGCTGTCGGCGCCCAGGGCCGCGCCCTCCTCGGTGCCGGTGACCACGAGCGGCTCGCGGCTGTGCCGGACCCGGTCCACCACCGTGGTGCTGTAGCCGGTGAGCTCGGCGAGGTCGTGACCGGTGGCGTCGCGGCCGACCTGCGGGGCGAGCACCCCGCTGTCGGCGTCCACGAGGAACAGCAGGGCGCGTTCGGCGCCGAGCAGGCGTACGGTCTCGTCCAGCGCGACCCGGGTGAGCCGCTCCGGGTCGATGACCCGCGACGCGGCATTGCTGAGCTGCTCGAGCGCGGCCCAGCGCTGCCCCGCGCGGCCCCGGGCGGCGACGACCGGCACCCGGTTGCGCCGCCCGGCGTCGAGCCGGAACTCGGCGGCGACCCGGCGGGCGCGGTGCGGCCAGCCCCGTTCCTCGGCGATGGTCGCGGCCATGCGCGCCTGGCGGTCCGCCTCCCCGTTCACCCCGAGCAGGGCCAGCGCGCGGGCGCGGGTCAGGGCGGCCTCGAAGGAGGTCAGCGGCGCGTCGACCGCGCGCAGCAGTTTCTCGGCCCGGGTGAGGAGGTCGAGCGCGACGCCGGCGTGCCCGGGCTTGAGCACCGCCAGGGCGGCCTTGGCGATGCGGTGGTGCGCCGCGACGATCGGGCGCTTGGTGACCCGGCCGAGGGTGGCGACGGCCGTCTCGGCGGCGGCCAGCGCCCGCTCCTGGTCGGCCGGCGCGGCGCGGCGGGCCTGCTCGAGCCGGCCGTACGCGTGGTGGACGAAGTAGGCGTGCTGGGCCGGCAGGACGTCGGACGGGCGCAGGCCCAGCCCTTCGAACTCCGCGACGGCGTCGTCGAAGGCCGCGCCCAGGTCGTCGCGCTCGATCGCGGCGAGCATCCGCGCGCCGATCATGTCGACGATCTCGTGGATCTCCCGGGTGTCGCCGGCCCGGCCGAGCGCCGCGAGGGCCTCGCCGGCCCGGCCGCGCATGGCGAGCAGGCCCGCGTCGATCGCCACGACGGCGCTGCGGTCGGCGTGCCCGCCGGCGTCGAGCCAGCGCTGCCGCCCGGAGCAGGCCGCCTCGGCCTCGGCGATCTCACCGCGCAGCAGCCAGTCCCAGCCGAGGACCGCGTAGCAGTCGAGGATCAGTCCGGCGTCCAGGAAGCGGTCGCGTTCCATGAGGACGCGCCGGACCCGCTCGCCGGAGTCCGCGCCGCTGCCGTGCACGGCGATGGCGGTCATCCAGTCGATGCGCGCGATCAGCGTCGGGTCGCCCAGCTCGGCGGCGGTCCGCAGCGACGACGTGGTGATCCGGTCGGAGAGGCGGTGCAGGCCCACCATGCGCAGGGCCATCGTGAGCGCCACGAAGTCGCGGGCGCGCTCCGGGGACCGGCCGATCCGGTTGATCGGGTACACCATGCGCAACGCGTACGGGAGGGAATACGTGGGGCGCAGCGTACGGATGGCTCCGGAGGCGCCGTAGTGCAGAAGGGTGGTCTCCAGCCGCAGCAGATCGCGGTGTTCACCCTTCGCGGTGCCGTAGCCCAGCCGCGTGACGCGCGTGACGCATCCGATGAGGAACAGCCACACCGAGGTGAGCACCCGCAGGACGGGATTGGCCGGCAGGCTGCGGCCGAGCTCGGCCAGCCCGCGGTCGACCGCCTCCAGCTGAGCGGCGCCACCCCAGTTGCTCTCGTGCACCCGGGCGAGCAGGAGGTGCAGACGCGCGCGTTCGGTGCGGTCCACCGCCTCCGACAGCGCCTCGGTGACCGTCGCCCTCGCCTCGTCGAACCGGCCGTTCTGGTGGTACGCGGTGCCGAGCAGCTCCTTGAGGGCGCTGCCCACGGCCAGCCCGCCGGTGTGCGCGGCGTCGCGGGCGTACTCGAGGTAGGTCAGGGCGGTGTCCGGCGCGTGCTCGGCGAGCGCCCGCGCGCCGGCCGCGGTGCAGGCGCGCAGCATCCGGGCCGGGTCGTGGCCGGGGTCGCCCAGCGCGCAGTGCCGGGCGAGGGCGTACACGTCGGGGTCGGGGCGGCGGTCCAGGGCGTCGGCGATGCGGTTGTGCAGCTCGCGTACCTCGTCCTCGCCGAGGTCGGCCAGGAGCGCGACGCGGATGCTGTCGTGCAGGAAGCGGTGGACGCCGTCGCGCTGGGCGAGCAACCCCTGCCGGTTGGCGTCGGAGAGCACGTCGTGCACGCGGCGGCGGTCGACGCCCGCGGCCTCGGCGACGATCCCGGGGCTGAACGCGGTGCCGACGACGGCCGCGATGCTCAGCAGGTGCCGGCTGCCGGCGTCGAGGGCGCTCATCCGGCGCAGGACGAGCTGGGCGGAGTCGGCGGGCAGGGCCAGATCACGGACCCCGTCGCCGTCGACCTCCCACGTACCCCAGTCGGGCCGCAGCAGGCCCGCCTCCATGACCATCCGCGCGTACGCGAGGGTCACGAAGGGGTTGCCGCCGGTCAGCATCGTGATGTGCGCCGCGGAGCGCTCCGGCAGCCGCAGGCCACCGGAGATCGACTCGATGAGCAGCCCCACCTGGTCCTGGCTGAGCGGCGCGAGGCTGATGTCGAGCACCTGACCGGAGCCGAGCCGTGGTGGTTGCTCCTGCGCGTCGCCGTCGGCGGGCCGGGTGGTCGCCACGACGAGCATCCGTACGCCGGACACGCCGGCCGCGAGCTGCTGCAGCACCCGGACGGTGCCGTCGTCGAACCACTGCGCGTCGTCGAGGTGCACCAGCACCGGGCCGGCGGTCCGGGCCAGGCCGGTGAGCAGGTCGGCGACCGCGGCGGCGTGCCGGCCGAGGCCGATCTCGCCCGGCACCTCGGGCACCCCGAGGACCTCGGCCAGCGCCGGCGACAGGCTGGTCACCAGGCCGGCGCTCTGCCCCGCGGCGGCGCGCAGGACGTTCGCGGCGGCGGCGCCGCCACCGGGGCGGCCGAGCAGGTCTTTCACGTACGCATCGACCGCGGCGCGCAGCGGTGCCATCGGCCGCCGGTCGCTGGAGGACGCACCGCCGCGCAGCACGACGGCGCCCTGAGCGGCGGCCAGCGCACCGAGCTCCATCGCCAGCCGGGTCTTCCCGGCCCCGGTCGGCCCGTGCAGCAGCACCACGCCGCCCCGGCCGCTCGCCGCCTCGGTCCAGCGCTCGCGGAGCACGCCGAACTCGGCGTCACGCCCGGTCAGCCGCGGCTCCAGCGGCGCGACCGGCCCGTCCTCGTCGCCGAGCGGGAACACCGCCGCCGGGTCGGTGGCGAGCCGGCGCAGGTCCGCCAGCAGCCCCGCGGCGCTCTGGTAGCGGTCGTCGGGGTCCTTGGCCAGCAGCCGCACGATGACGGCGGCGAAGGTCGCGCCGAGACCGGGCGACAGCGCCCGCGGATCGGGTACGGGCGCCGTGGCGTGCAGGTGCAGCAGCTCTGCGACGTCGTCCGCGGCGAAGGGCGGGGCGCCGGTGACGCACTCGAAGAGCACGGCGCCGAGGGCGTACAGGTCGGACCGGTTGTCGACGGGCCGGTTGAGCATGCCGGTCTGCTCCGGCGCGCAGTAGGTCAGCGTGCCGGCCACGGCGTCGTCCGGGCCCAGCCCCTCGGGCGAGGCGGGGGCGGCGAGCCCGAAGTCCACCAGGCGGGCCGCGCCCTCGGCGGTGATCATGACGTTCTCGGGCTTGATGTCGCGGTGCACCAGGTCGTGCTCGTGGACCGCGCGCAGCGCGCCGGCGGCGTCCGCCCCGATCGCGATGGCGTGCCGTTCCGGCACCGGCCCGCGCAGCAGCCGCCGGGCCAGCGGCTCACCCTCGACCAGATCCATGATCAGGTACGGGCGCCCGCCGACGTCGCCGGACTTGTGCACGCGCGGCAGGTGCGGGTTCTCGACGGCGGCCAGCAGCGCCGCCTGCCGGTGGAAGTCGCGGCCCCGGCCGGAGCTCGCGGGGGTCTCCTCGAGCAGCATCTTCAGGGCGTAGTCGCGGCCGTCGCGCCGGACCCGGTAGACGACCGCCTGCGCGCCGCGGCCGATCTCGCCCAGCACTTCGAGCCCGGCGGCGACGCCGAGCTCGGACTGCACCGCTGCCGGCTCTGCCGGTACGGAAGGCGAGGCACCCACGCAGCCTCTATCGGCGCACCACCGCCGCGCTGAAGGATTGTCCCGGCTGTCCGATCGTCAGGCGCAGGTCTGCAGGGCGCGCTGGGCGGGGACGGCCTGCGGCTGCAGTGCCCGCCACAGCTCGACCGGTGCCGCCTTGCCGGGGACCGACACGGGCGGCATCTCCTGGTACGCGATCGCGGCGTCCGAGGCGCTCTGCGTGGCGGCGCACACCACGACCGTGTCGTGCGGCGCGTACGCCTGCAACCGTGCCGCGGTCGCGACGACGCTGCCGCTGACCATCCCGTACCCGCCGTCGCGGGCCGCGTCGAGGTCGACGATCGCGTCGCCTGTGGCGAGTCCCACCCGGGTACGTACCGGGAAGCGGCCGGCCAGAAGACGCCCCCGCAGCGCCTCCTGGATCAGCAGCCCGGCCCGGACCGCGGCGGCGGCCGCCCGGCACGTCTCGTCCGGCCGGCCGGCCCGCGGGCCGCTCGCGCCGAAGACCGCCATGACGGCGTCGCCGATGAACTTCTCCACGACCCCACCGGCCGCCCGGACGACCGTGGACACGGCGTCGAAATAGTCGACCTGCAGGTCACGGACATCGATGCAGTCAAGATCGTCGATCAGGCTGGTGAAGCCGACGATGTCGACGAACAGCACTGTGACGGTCTGTCGCCGGCACCGCAGGCCGGCGGTGGTTCTGTTCACGTCCCCCGCTCCCTTCGTTCGCGTTGGCGAAGGAAACGGTGCCAGCCCGGCACAAGACAGCGGATCCGCAGAATGACGTATCTGTGACAGCGGCCGCCGCGTCGGTTGTTCTGTGACGCAGAACAGTCCGAACCGACGAGAACGGCTCACCTCGATTCCCATTAGGCTGCCACGCATGGCCAGCCAGGGCGACGACGCGCCACTTGTCGGACGTTCCGACATCTTGCCGTCGATCCAGGCCGATCTGCTCGCCGCCGGTCCCGGTGGCACCTCCGCCGTGTTCGTCACCGGGGAGAGCGGCGTCGGCAAGAGCCGGCTGCTGCGGGAGACCGCGGAGGCCATGCGGGCGGCCGGGGCCGCCGTACTCTTCGGCGCCTGCCTCGACATCGGCGACGCCTCCCCGCTGCACCCGGTCCTGCAGGCGCTGCGGCAGGCCGGCGCGCACGCCGCGGCCGGCGAGACTCCGGACGGCGCGGGCGCCCTGCTCGAACGCGTCTCGCAGGAGCTGCGCACCCTCGCCCGCGGACGCCGGCTGCTGCTGGTCCTCGACGACCTGCAGTGGGCCGACCGCAGCACCCGCCAGCTGCTGCTCTACCTGCTGGCCGGCCTCGGCGAGCTCAACCTGTCGGTGCTGGCCGCGGTGCGCTCGGAGTCGCTGCACGGCTCCCACCCGCTGCGGCGGGTCCTGGCGGAGCTGCGCCGGCTGCGGTCCGTACGCGTGCTGGATCTGGCCCCGCTCGACCAGGACGCCACCGCGGAGCTGGTCACCGCGATCGCCGGGAGGGACGTCGCGCCGGAGGACGCCGACCGGGTCTTCAAGCGCAGCGGCGGCAACCCGTTCGTCGCCGAGGAGCTCGCTCGTGACCTGCGCGACGGCCGGGTGGAGCTGTCCGACACGCTGCGCGAGATCTTCCTGTCCCGCGTCGACGAGCTGCCGCCGCACGCCCACGACGTGGTGCACGCCGTCGCCGCCGGGGTGGAGCCGGTCGAGCACGAGCTGCTCGCGCGGGTGCTGCCGCTGCCGGAGAACGAGCTCATCGAGGCCGTCCGGGACGCCGTCGCGCACCGGTTCGTGACCAGCGCGGCGGACGGCTACCGGCTGCGCCACCAGGTCGTGGCCGAGGTCCTGGCGCACGAGGTGCTGCCGGCCGAGCACACCGCCCGGCACCGCCGCTACGCCGAGGCCATCGAGGCGTTCCCGGGCGAGCCCGATCACGCCCGGCTCGCACACCACTGGCAGCAGGCCGGCGAGCCCGCGCGGGCGCTGCCGTCGGTGGTCGCCGCCGCCCGCGCGGCCGAGCGGCTGTACGGCTTCGCGGAGGCGTACCGGCACTGGGCGCTCGCGCTGGAGCTCACGCCGGACGCCGACCCGGGGCGCACGGACCTGCTCGCCCACGCCGCCGAGTCCGCACACCGCTGCGGCGAGCACCAGCGTGCCCTGACCACCCTCGAGCAGCTCGCCCGGCGCGACGACGCCCCCGGGGCCTGCGCGCTGCACCTGCGCCGGGCCCGCTATCTGGCCGCCGCCGGACGCGCCGCGACCGCCGAGATCGAGTACGAGCGCGCGCTCGCGGCCGAGGCGTGCACCCCCTCGGAGAAGGCCAGCGCCGCCGCCCACCTGGCCGAGCTGCTCGTGCACCTCGGCCGGTACGCCGACGCCGGGGTCCGCGCCCGCGACGCCCTCGACCTGGCCGACCGCGCCGACGGCTCGACCGCGGACCTCGTCCGGGCCAGCGCGGCGCTCGGGTTCAGCCTGGCGTTCCGGGAGGATCCGGACGCGGGGCTCGCCGTCATCCGGCAGGCCGTGGAGATTGCCGAGCGCTCCGGGCACCCGGACGACATCGGGTGTGCGTACCTGCACCTCGCCGAGCTGCTGACGAACCCGCTCAACAACATCGAGGAGGGCGTGCTCGTCGCCCGGCGCGGCGCGGAGAAGCTCGCGGCGATCGGGCAGGGACGCACGTACCAGACGCGGCTGCTGGCGATCGCGGCGAACGGGCTGTTCCGGGTGGGTCAGTGGGCGGAGGCCGAGCAGGTGCTGGCCGCCGCCATGCGGCACCGCCCCTCGGGCGCCGACGCGGTCGAGATCCTGCTCGCCCGGTGCCGGCTGTGGGTGGGCTTCGGCGACATCGAGGCGGCCGACCGGGACCTCGACGCGGTCGCCACGATCCTCGCCGGCGGCGGGGCGCGCCACGTCCTGCCGATGCTCACCCTGCGCGCCGGCCTGGCGATGTGGCAGGGCCGGCACGCCGAGGCCCGTTCGGCGGTGCAGCGAGGGCTCACCGAGACCCGCTCCGACGACCTCGTGCTGCTCGGCGTGCTGGCCTGGCACGGGCTGCGCGCCGAGGCGGAGGCGCAGGCCGGCGGCACGGTCCCGGTGGACGCCGGTGCGGTACGCCGTCTGCAGGTGGTGGTGGACCGGGTCGCGCGCAACGCCGGGAGCGCGCCGGCGCCCGTACGCGCGGTCGTCGACGGTTATCTGGACCTGTGCGCCGCCGAGCTGAGCCGGATCGAGGAGCGCAACGACCCCGAGCTGTGGGCGAAGGCGGCCGCCTCCTGGGACCGGCGCACCCAGCCGTACCCGGCGGCGTACTCCCGGCTGCGGCAGGCCGAGGCGTCGTTCGCGCGCCGCACCCGCCGGGCCGCGGCGACCACCGCGATCCGGGAGGCGTACGCGACCGCGCAGGCCATGGGCGCCAAGCCGTTCGCCGCGGAGATCACCCAGGTGGCGGGCCGGGCGCGGGTCGCGCTGACCGGCGACGAGGAGGTCGTGACGCCGGTGCCGGCGCGGCCGGGCGACGAGCTCAGCATGCTGACCGACCGGGAGCGGGAGGTGCTGGCCGCGGTCGCCGAGGGGCTGACGAACCGCGAGATCGGCCAGAAGCTGTTCATCAGCGAGCGGACCGTCGGCGTGCACATCGGCCACATCTTCGACAAGCTCCAGGTCCGTACGCGGGTCCAGGCGAGCCGGGTCTTCCTCCGCGCGGCGTGACCTTTTCGTTATCTACGTACCGGAGATACGTCGTTCTACCGATCCCTGCGTAGGCCGCCGGTGCCAGGCTGGGTCTCGTTCGGGGGAGCACCGCCCGGCGGCCCGGTCGCCGGGCGGTGCTGGAGGGCCTCCGCGGTGGCACGTCAGTGGAGGATCCATGATCACCGAGTCGGTCTGGGGACCAGTGCAGCGGGAGATGGCCGACGTGCTGGCCGCGTACCCCGACGACGTGCCCGCCGTGGTCGATCAGCTCACCAAGCTCCAGGACGTCCTCGACCGGGTACCGCCGCTGCTGGGCAGCAACCCGCTCGCCGACTTCAACAAGCTCTACCTGTCGATCACGACGTGCGTCCTGGAACGGCTGTACGCGGGCCGCTTCGCCGACCCGGCGTTCCTCGCCCGGCTCGACGTCGAGTTCGCCGCCCGGTACTTCGACGCGCTGCGCCAGTGGTCGGACATGAGCTCCGGCTGCCCGAAGGCGTGGACCGTGCTGTTCCACCGGATCCCGTGCCCGGACGCGCGCCCGCTGCCCTCGGCGGCCGCCGGCCTCAACGCGCACATCAGCTACGACCTGCCGTTCGCGCTGGTGACCACGTTCGACCATCAGGGCTGCGACCCGGTGGACGACAGCGACCAGCACCGTGACTACCTGCACCTCAACGACATCTTCGCCGCCCAGATCCCGGGCCTGCGCCGCGGCTACCTCGAACGGTGGCAGCTGCTCATCGACATGATGAACGGCGATCTCGACGACTGGTGGCAGGGCGGCGTCGTGGAGTACACCCGCAACGTCGCGTGGCGCAACGCGCAGCGGCTGTGGACCGTACGTCACGACCTGCAGGCCCTGGGGCGCGAACGCGGCCGGCTGGACCACACCGCGGAGGCCGTCGGCAAGCTGCTGCTCTCGCCGATGGGCGCCATCCTGCAGTGATTCTTTGATGAGGGGGCGGGGCAGGGCCCGCGCTCGAACGGCAACGAGCGCGGGCCCTATCCCATCGATCCCTATCCGATGACGATCAGGCGCGCGACGGACGCGTCGCCGTCCTTGCGGCCGGCCACCCCGACCGTCGCGCCGGTCTTCACGGCGTCCACGGCGACCTTCTTCTTGTCCTGCACGACCCGGAGCTTGTCGCCGAGCGTCCAGGTCTGGGCGAAGCCGTCCGAGGACTTGACGCTGACGGTCTTGCCGTCGGCGGCCGTGACGGTGCCGCGCTGCACGACGATCGTCCGTACGCCGTCCTTGCCCTGCACCGCGACCTCGCCGTGCAGGGTGTTCTTCCGCAGCAGCCGCCGGGCGCCGGGCCGGTGCGCGCCCGGCTTGGCCGGTGCGGCGCTGGGCTCGCCCTGCATGGCGACGGTCTGCAGCGCGGTGGTCTCGTCGGCCACGTCGGCGCCGGGGGCCGCACCGGGGGTGCCGCAGCCGGTGAGGGTCAGCAGGCCGGCGAGGCCCGCCGTGGTGAGGGTCAACGCGATGCGGTGTCGAATCATGGTCACCACCCTGCCCGTGCGGTACGCGGGATGCGTCAGCGTCATGTTCGGGTTGTGTAAGGCAGCGTCACGACGAACTGCGCGCCGCCCTCCGGGGCGTGACCGGCCTCGATCGTGCCGCCCAGCCGGGCCACGAGCCGGGCGGCCAGGGCCAGCCCGAGGCCGCTGCCGGTCTTGCGGACGTGCCGGTACCGCTGCTGCAGCGCACCCCGCTGGAACGCCACCGCCAGGTCCTCGTCGGTGAGCCCGGGACCGCCGTCGCGGACTTCCACCACGCCGCCGCGCTCGCCCGCCCGTACGGCCAGCACCAGCGGCGCCCCCGCCGGCACCACCCGCAGCGCGTTCTCGCACAACCCGTCGAGCACCTGCCGGATCCGCCCCGGGTCGGTGTCGACCACGACCGTCCGCTGCGGCAGCTCGACCGAGAACCGGGGACCGTCCGGTGTGCACCGCGACGCCCACGCCTCACCCGCCGAGCGGACCAGCTCGGCCAGGTCCACCGCGACGACGTCGACCGGCAGGTCCGCCGCCTCCAGCCGGGAGAGCACCAGCAGGTCCGAGATGAGCCGGTCCAGCCGGTCCGCCTCGGCGACCATCGTGGCGCCCGCCCTGACCGCGCCGTCATCCGTGACGACACCGTCGGCCAGCGCTTCGGCGTAGCCGCGGATCGTGGCGAGCGGCGTCCGCAGCTCATGGGAGACCGACAGCAGGAACTCCCGCTCCCGGCCCTCGCTGATCTGCAGGGCCGCGCCCAGCCGGTTGAGGGCCGCGGCCAGCTCGGCGGCCTCCGCGGGCGGGCGTACGGCGAGCCGCACCGACCGGTCCCCCGCCGACAGCCGCCCGGCCGCCACCGCCGCCTGCCGCAGCGGCCGCGCGATGAAATGTGCGAGCAGCGCGCCCGCGCCGACGCCGCCGAGCAGCCCGGCGAGCAGCGCCACCCAGACACCGCCGAGCACGCGGGCCGCGGTGCCGGACACCACCCCGCGGGTCAGCACCACGCCGCTGTCGACACCCCGCAGCGGCCGCCCGGCGATCAGCACCGCCTTCCCGTCGACGACCCCCCGGGTGTCGACGACCGCGCCGGACGCCACCTGCGTGACCACCCGCTCGGGCAGCCCCGGCCGGTCGGCGGCGCCCCGCCGGACGAGGAAGACGTCGATGCCGTCGTCCCGCAGCCGCCGGACGATCCGTTCCCGGACGACGGCCCGCTCGCTGGTCAGCAGCTCGACCGCCACGGCGGCCTTCTCGGCCAGGTCGGCACGGGCCGCGCTGTTCGCCGACCGCACCGCGATCGGCAACGCCACCATCGCGGTGATGATGACGGAGACGACCGCGGTGGCGGCGGTGACCAGGACCGTCCGGCCGGCCAGCGTCGCGAAGAACCTACGCATCGGCGGTGTAGCCGACGCCGCGCACGGTGCGGATCACCCCGGCGGCGGCGCCCAGCTTGGCGCGGACCTGGGCGACATGGACGTCGACCGTACGCGTCCCCGCGTGCGACGCGTACCCCCACACGCTCGCCAGCAGCTCCTCGCGGGTGAACACGCGCCCGGGCCGGCCCAGCAGGTGCCCGAGCAGGTCGAACTCGGTGGGCGTCAACGCCAGCGGCGCACCCTCCACGGTGACGAGCCGCCGCGCCGGGTCCAGGGTCACCGGCCCCACCGAGCGCACCCGTCCCCCGTCCGGCGGCCCGGCGGCGCGGCGCAGCAGGGCCCGCACCCGGGCCACCAGCTCCCGCGGGCTGAACGGCTTGGTGAGGTAGTCGTCGCCGCCCAGCTCCAGGCCGAGAATCCGGTCCACCTCGTCGTCGCGCGCGGTGAGGAACACGACCGGGGTCCAGTCGCCGTCCTCTCGCATCCGCCGGCAGATCTCCGTCCCCTCCATGCCGGGCAACGCGATGTCCAGCACGCAGGCGACCGGCCGCATCCGCCGCACGGCCGCCAGCCCCGCGGCGCCGTCATGCTCGACGTGCACGCCGAACCCGTCCCGGGCCAGGTACAGCCGCACGAGGTCGGCGATGGGCCGCTCGTCCTCCACGACCAGGATCAGGCCCTTGGCGGGTGCGTCGCTCACCCGCCCATTCTGCCCGGGCGCGGACCCGGCGGTTGTTCGGATCATGTACGGATCCGAACGGCCGCGGCGGGCCGGCCCGCATCCGGCCGGGGTGATCGCGTAACGCCCGCGGGCGGGTGTTGGATAGGGGCGTGACCCGACCCGTGATGCTGCTGGACGTCGACGGGGTGCTCAACCCCTTCGGCGCCTCCACCTGCCCCGACGGCTACCTGGAGCACGAGTTCTACCCGGGCGAGGGCCCGGAGCGGTACTGCCCCGGCCACGGCGCCTGGATCGCCGAGCTGGCCGGGGCCGGCGACGTGCACTGGGCCAGCGCGTGGGGCGAGGACGCCAATTCCCTGCTGATCCCGCTGCTGGGCATCGACCCGCTGCCGGTGGTGCGGTTCCCGCCGCTGCCGTTCAAGCCCGAGGACAAGGTCCCGGCGATCGCCGCGGCGGCCGGGGATCGGCCGGCCGCCTGGATCGACGACAACCACACCGACGCGGGCCGCCGCTGGGCCGCCGGGCGCGCGGCGCCGACGCTGCTGGTCAGCATCGACTCGGCGATCGGCTGGACCCGCGACGACGTCGACCGGGTCCTCGCCTGGGCCCGCGAGCTCTGACCGGGCCGGTCGCGGGGACGCCGCGGGCGGGCCGGTGGACGGCGCTGACGCCGGGCACCGGCCCGCCGCGCGGGCTCAGGCGTTCTGCCAGAGGCCGATGAGATTGCCCTCGGTGTCGCGGACGTACGCCGAGAAGCCCATCTCCCCCACCGCCTGCCGCCCGATCTCCACCCTGCCGCCCAGCTTCTCGACGCGGGCGACTGCCTCGTCCAGGTCCTCGACGCCGATCGTGATGACCGGCGCGGTGATCGGGCCCTGGCGGGCGAGCATGCCTCCGTTGATGCCGCCCGCCTCGCCAGGCCGCCCGGAATCGTCGGTCGGCGTGGTGGTGACGAGGGTGTAGCCCATGCCGGGCATGGACTGCAGCCCCCAGCCGAACGCCTCGCGGTAGAAGCCGTGCGCCCGCTCGGCGTCGTCGAACGGAACCTCGAAGTGGACCACCTTGTCCATCGTTTCCCCCTCGTAGCCGGGAACCTCACCGCTGACGCTAGACCCGGGGACCGACAGAAATCAGGACTCAGCTGCGGTACACGCCCAGCTCCCAGAGCGAATATCCGTACGTGGTGGCCCGGCTGGTGCCGTTGACGCGGACGTACCGGCCGGAGCCCGTCACGGTGAGGTCGTCGAAGCCACCGTTGCCCGAGCTGGTCGAGTAGACCGTGCTCCACGTGGAGCCGTCGTTGGATACCTGGACCGTGTACCCCTTCGCGTACGCGTCCTCCCAGGCGAGCAGCACCCGGTTGAACGACTGCACCGAACCGAGGTCGACCTGCAGCCACGCCGTGTCGACCCATTCGCTGGCCCAGCGGGTGCCGTAGTCGCCGTCCACCGCGTACGCGGGCAGCTGCGGCCCGTTCGTGCCGGTCGGCTGGTACGTCGACGCGGTGGCCGGCTTGCCCTTCGACAGGTTGGTGCCCGGGACGGTCGGCGGCACCACGCGGAACGAGCGCTGGTCGATGCCCACGTTGCCCTGGCCGTCGTACGCGTACACGTAGACCTTCCAGACGCCGAGTTTCTCCGGGGCGCGGGCGGTGAACGTGCCGTTGCCGTTGTCGGTGAAGGTGACGTGCCGCAGGCCGGTGTTGCCGGTGATGTGCTTGTCCGAGTACATGAGGTTGTAGCGGATCAGGTCGCCGTTGGGGTCGGTGGTCGACGTCGTGACGGTGAACGTGCCGCCGGCGGGGACGGCCGTCTGGTTGCTCACCGACATGGCGGTGATCTCAGGCGGGGTGTTGGCCGAGGCCTGACCGGTGTACGCCTGCTTCAGCGCGTGGTAGCCGAGCCGCCGCCAGCCGCCGGTGAAGGTGTTGAGCCAGACGCCGCCGAAGTCGTTCTCGAGTCCGTAGTGGAACTCCGTCGCGCCCAGCGCCACGCCCGGGTGCGCCTTGATGGCGTTCCAGCTGGCCGTGTATCCGGCACGCTTCTGCAGGTCGGTCGGTTCGGTCGGTACGCCGTTCACGTCGTTGGGCACCTCCCACTCGCCGGCCGGGCCGCCCTCGGTGACGATGTACGGCTTCGTGTAGCCGCCGTTGATCCAGTCCTGCTTGACGTTGCCGATGGCGCCGTACGAGTTGACGGCCAGCAGGTCCAGGTCGGGGGCGTACTGCTTGTAGTACGGCCAGGCGCCCGTGTACGCGTCTGTCGACGTGACCGGGTGGTTGGGGTCGGCCGCGTGGATGGCCTGCGCGACCTCGTTGACGAACTTCGCGTACCCGACGCGCCGCGCCTCGACCTCGGCGGCGGACAGGCCGTGGTCCTGCATGGTGAGGATGACCTCGTTGCCGACGTCCCACATCAGCACGCCTTGCCGGTTCTTGAGCGCGTTGACGCGGGCAACGATCTCGGCCTTCACGGAGTTCTTGTACGCCGTGTCGTTGACGTAGTCGGCGCCCTGGTTGAGCCAGTGCCCGACGATCACCTTGATGCCCTGCTGCGCCGCGCGGTCGAGCAGCGCCGGCGTGTTCGCGTCGTCCACGCCCCAGATGCGGATCGTGTTGACGCCCATGGACTTCAGGTCGCGCATGTAGCCGTCCGCGGCCGCCTGCGGCGGACCGTAGGTCAACCCCTTGATCTCGTACGGCGAGCCGTTGACGTTCAGCTGCCAGTTCCCCTGCGTACCCGTGACCCGGACGGTCGACGGCCCCGCGGGTGTGGCCGGGTCGGTCATCCCGGCCGGCGTGCTGCCCGTGGCGCGGGCGACGGTGACCGAGTCGACGGAGAGCGTGCCGCCGGAGGTGGTCTCCGGGGTGGGCGTGGTGAAGCCGGCGATCGCGTTCGGCAGGGAGCCGCCGATGGCGAGGTCGAAGCGCAGGAAGAAGCCGTGGTGCACAGCAGCGGCCCACGCGGTCACGCCCACCTGGGACTCGCGGACCACCCAGGTCTGCCGGCCGTCGAGGTAGAAGCGGACCTCCTCGTCGGTCTTCGTCCGGTCGATGATCTGGGTGTACTCGTGGTAGCCGGTCTGGCACCCGGTGCACGAGGCGAACCCGCTGGCGCGTCCGTCGTACTCGTTGCACGGGCCGCCGGGCGCGGTGCCGCAGTGCAGGGTCTGCGACAGCTGGTTGCGGCCGTTGACGTCGGTCATGATGTCGGTCTCGCCGACGCCCGGCCAGTTGGTGTAGTTCCCGCGGTACGCGGCGCCGGTCGCGCGGAAGCCGGGCCAGTAGCCGAGGCCGTTGGCGACGTCGGGCTGCTTCAGGACGGCGGTGAACTTGAGCTGCTCGCCGGCGCGCGGCTCGAAGTCGGTGCGCTGCGTCTCGATCCGCCCGGAGGTCCAGGCGCCGGAGCCGTCGCGGATGGCCTTGATGGCCAGCCTGCCGTTGCCGTCCAGGGAGACGTTGGCGGTCGAGCTGCTCGCCGTCTCGACCTCGCCGGTGCCCCAGTTGGCCGCTCCGCCCGGGTACTGGGTGCCGGTGCGCAGCAGCCAGTTGCCCGCGTTGGGCGAGGTGTTGGCCGGGCCGGTGAAGTCGTCGGTCCAGACGGTGTTCCAGTCGCCGGGGATCGTGGTGGGCGGGGTGGTGGGCGGCGTGGTCGTACCGCTGCTGCCGTAGACCTTGAACTCCCACAGCGAGTAGCCGTAGCCCGTGCCGCGGCCGGTGCCGTACATCCGTACGTAGCGGCCGCTGCCGTTGACCGTGAGCGTCTCGGTGCCGCCGGCACCGGTGGCGGTGCTGTAGACGTCGGTCCAGGCGGTGCCGTCCGGCGAGGTCTGGATCTTGTACGCCTTGCCGTACGCGGTCTCCCACTGCAGCACGACCTGGGTGACCGTCGCGGTGGCGCCGAGGTCAACGCTGATCCACTGAGGATCGGCGAACTGGCTGGACCAGCGCGTCCCGGCGTTGCCGTCGACGGCGTTGGCGGGGGTGACGTCGTTGCCCTCCTGCGAGGAGGCGGTGACAGGCTTGCCCTGGGAGAGCAGGGTGTCCGCGGCGTGCGCGGTGAGCTGCACGGTGCCGACGTACGCGGCCACCACCGCCAGCGCCGCGAGGGGCGCCAGCCGGCGCAGGCGGCGGCGACGGTGTGGTGGGCCGCCGGCGGACGGCGGGGCCTGAGGAGAAGCCGGGTGCACGGGGAACTCCTGACGCTCGGGGACTTCAGGGTGCGGAGTCGGGGAACTCCGGGGGATCGATGGAGAGCGCTCTCCATGTGGCCGCAGTGTTACGCCCGCATTTCCTTCATGTCAATAGAAGGGCCCGATCAGCATGGACGAACCAGACAAGTCAGGCACCACTCTCGGCGCCTGGGAGAGCGCTTTCCACGCGTGACGCCGGACCCGGCGCACCCGCAGGCGCCGGTCGAGGCGGCCCACCTGATCGGCCGCCGGATCGACCACATCCTCGCCCGGCCCGGCGGACCGGCGCACCCGCTGCGGCCCACCGGGGCATTTCTCATCGGCGACCGGCCGGACGACGGGCTGTACGCCTCGGACCATTGGGCGCCCGCAGTCGATCTCGCCGAGACCGATTCGTCAATTGACACCCGGGGCGCCCGGCGTCAAGACTCGCATTCGTGAATCGGTATCCCCCCACGCACCGATATTCCCCCGCACACCGTCGTGCGCTGACGGCCGTCTGCATACTCGCCACCGCGCTCGGACCGGCCGCCTGCGCCGCGGACGAGAAGCCGGCAGCCACCGCGTCCGCCGGCGTCGCGCCCTCCCCCACGGCCGGCAGCCCGGGCTTCTTCGGCGGCACCGACCTCGCCTGGGTGGAGATCACCATCGCGATGGACGAGGAACTGCTGCCCCTGCTCACACTGGTGCCGGCCAACGGCTCGGACCCGGCTCTCAAGGCGCTGTCCGCCGAGGTCACAGGCGTGCACGAGCGCGAGCTGACGGCCCTGCGCGGTCTCCACGACCAGGCGGACCTGCCGGCCGAGAACCCGCACAAGGGCATGCCGATGCCGGGCATGGTGACCCCCGAACAGGTCACGGCCGCGGCCGCCACCCGCGGGAAGGCGTTCGACGACCTCGTCCGCGGCCACCTCGAGGCGCATCTGCGACAGGGACTCAGGCTCGCCGAGAGCGAACGGAAGTCCGGCATCGAACCGCAGACCCGCGCCCTCGCCGACGACGTGCTGCGCACCCGGCGGACATATCTGAACCGGCTCGGAAAAGCCTCGTGAATTTCGGTTATCGCGGTACGGGGAAATCGTCCGGGGCCCACGACCCGGACGATTTCCCCGTACGGGATCAGGGCAGTTCGTAGTTCTCGTTCAGGGCCGCGCCGCGGTCCGGCTTGTACTGGTCGAAACCGCGCGGGTCACACTGCAGCCCGCCGTTGATGCAGTGCGTGACGAGCGCGTTGAGCGTCGGGGCGTCCCACGCGTTGTAGAAGTCGTAGTGGAACGAGTAGCCACGCCCGCTCGCCAGCCGCACGTTGGCCATGTTCCCGCTGACCGGGAACGCCATCTTGAACTCGATCATCGGTACGGCCACCGGGTGGCTCGCCGGGCAGACGCCCACGACCGGGTACGCCATGTGGCTCTTGTGGTCCGGCGTGTCCAGGTGGATGCCGTCCCAGCAGCTCGGCGCCTGGTACCGGATGTTGAGCTGGCTGCCGTTCACGCAGTTCGCCGGGAAGTCCCAGTTCCGTACGCTGTCGCCGCACTCCCAGCCCTCGACGGCGCCCGGGGCGTTCTTGAACTCGTCGAGCGTCGCGGACGGGCTGCCCACGACGTACCGCAGGCCCGGCGGGGACGGGCGCACGCTGCGGTAGTCGATGACGCCGCTCTTGTAGTAGATGACCTGCCGGCCCACCGGCTGCACGGCGGTGTCACCGTTCAACAGCGTCGGCATCCAGTAACCCGTCTTGTCACCCGGCGTGATGCACGAGGTCTGCCCGGCCTGCAGGCTCGCCAGCGTCGTGGCCGCGTTCGTGGTGGTGTTGCCCATGAACGTGTGCGAGTGCGAGGCGCCCGGCATGTTCGGGAAGACGATCGGGTCGTCCGGCAGGTTCGACCGGCTCACCGAGCAGTTCGCCTGGAACTCGTGGTGCGTGGTCGGCGGGTTCGTCGCGGGCGGGACGGCGGTGGACGGGACCACGCCGGTGACGGGCGGGTTCGCGTACACGTAGCCGTCGCCGTTCGGAGGTGTGGTCGTGGACGCCGTGCCGTACACCTGGAACTCGTACAGCGAGTAGCCGTAGCCGGTGCCGCGCTGGGTGCCGTACATGCGCACGTACCGGCCGCTGCCGTTGACCGTCAGCGACTGCGTGCCGCCCGTACCGTTCGCCGTGCTGTAGATGCTCGTCCAGGTGTTGCCGTCCGGGCTGGTCTGGATCTGGAAGGCCTTGGCGTACGCGGCCTCCCACTGCAGGACGACACGCGAGACGGTGGCCGTGCCGCCGAGGTCGACGCGCAGCCACTGCGGGTCGGCCCACTGGCTGCCCCAGCGCGTCTCGGCACGCCCGTCGACCGCGGCGGCGGCCGGCGACTCGCCGTTCTCCAGCGACGAGGCGAGCGCGGGGCGGCCCTGTGACAGCAGGGTGTCGGCCGCGTGCGCCTGCTGGACGCCGACCGCGAGCAGGGAGCCCGCCACTACGGTCGCGCCTAGCGGGGCGAGCAGCCGCCTGAGCTTTGTTCTCATGGGATCTCCAGGGGGTGGGGACGGGTACGCCGCCGCGGCCGGACCGGCAGGGCCCGGACACGACGGCATCGAGCCCGGCGGGGTCCGGGCACGACCGTGCGGCGCCGGGCAGGGGTGCGGGGACACCCGGTACGCGGCGGGGACAGCGGTTGGAGAGCGCTTTCCGAAGTCTTACGCTCCGGGCGCACGGACGTCAATACGCGGTGCCGGTTCCGGAACCTTGGGGGGCACGGCTTTGCCCGCAGGGCCGGCTTCCGGGCAGGGCCCAGCTTTTCCAGCAGGCCCAGGTCTTCCAGCAGGCCCAGCTCTTCCAGCAAGCCCGGCCTCTTCCGCGGACCCGATCTCCCGGCGACGCTATTTCCTGGCGAGCCCTGCTGCTCGCGCAGGGCGTGATTCACGCTGCAGGGCCCGGCTCGCCTGTGCAAGGCATGACTCACCGTGCAAAGCCCAGCTGCCCCGCACCAAGCCTGACTCGCCCCGCAAAGCCCAGCTGCCCCGCGCCAAGCCTGACTCGCCTCGCTAAGCCCCGCAGCCCGCGCCAGGCGCGACTCCTCGCAGGGTCCGGCTCCCTCGGGAGGCGCCAGTCGGCCACGCTCACCTCGGAGAGCGCTCTCCAGCTGTGCTATAAAGCTTGCATGCAGACCCGGAGCCCGGCCCGATGACCGCCACGAGCGGGCGCGTGCCCGTCGGGGAGCGGCTGCCGACCCTGGAGGATGTCGCCCGGATCGCCGGGGTGTCCCGAGCCACCGTCTCCCGTGTGATCAACGGGATCCGCAACGTGGACCCCCAGCTGCACAAGATGGTGTGGGACGCCGTGGACCGCACCGGGTACGTGCCCAACCGCCTGGCCCGCTCCCTGGTCACCCGGCGCACCGGGACGATCGCGCTGGTCGTGTCGGACTCCGAGTCGCACGACGACGACCCGTTCATGGGGCGGTTCTTCGCCGACCCGTACTTCGGCCGGGTCGTCGGCGGGCTGATGAGCGTGCTGCGGGCGGCCGGGATCCAGCTGGCGCTGCAGATCGTCGGCACCGAGCAGCAGCGCACCCGGCTCGTCGGGGATCTGCGGCACGGGCAGGCCGACGGCGTCGTGGTGCTGTCGCTGCCGGGGCACGATCCGCTGCCCCGGATGCTCACCGACGCCGGTGTGCCCGCGGTGATGATCGGGCGGCCGGCTGAGCCCGTACCCATCAATTATGTGGATCTCGCCAACGACACCGGGGCGTCCCTCGCGGCCGACCACCTGGTCGGCCGGGGGTGTCAGCTCGTCGGGATGATCTCCGGGCCCGCGGACGTCCCGGCGAGCAGTGACCGGATCGCGGGTTTCCGGCGCTCGATGGCCCGGCACGGGCACGCGTGGGTTCCGCAGGTCACCGGCAACTTCACCCAGGAGAGCGGCGAACGGGCGATGCACGAGCTGCTCGCCGCCCACCCCGCGCTGGACGGCGTCTTCGTCGCGAACGACCTGATGGCGCTGGGCGCCCTGCTCGCGCTGCGCGCGGCCGGCCGGGACGTGCCCGGGGACGTCGCGGTGGTCGGGTTCGACGACAGCAGCGCGGCCGTGGCGGCGAACCCGGCGCTCACGACGATCCGCCATCCGCTCGAGGACATGGCGGCCGAGGCGGCACGGCTGCTGATGACCCGCATCGACGACGCGGCCATGCGGGTGTCGTCGGTGATCTACGAGCCGACGCTGGTGCGGCGCCAGTCCGCCTGAGCGTCCCGCCCGCCACCGTCAGCGCGGGCAGCACCATCCGGGTGCCGCCGAGCCCGAGCAGCCGCCCGTCCGCCAGGTCACGGCCCCGGGTGAGGGCGAAGGCCACCACGGCGACGAGCGGGACGTGGATGGTCCACCGGGCCGGGTACGTGCTGGTCTTGGCTGTCATCCGCCAATCCCTGCCAGACGAACCGGGCCTATCGCCCGAGACCGGCCTCTCTCGCCCGCACGATCGCCTCGGCGCGGTCGGCGACCTGGAGCTTGGCGAAGACGTTCGAGACGTTGTTGCGGACCGTCTTCGGGGACAGGTACAGCGCCGCCGCGATCTGGGCGTTGGACCGGCCCGCCGCCAGCAGTTCGAGTATCTCCCTTTCCCGGGCCGTGAGCTGGGGAAAGGCGGTGGTGGGCGTCGGCGGGCCGGCCGCGAAGAACTGTGCGATGCGGGCCGCGAGGGTGGCGCCGAAGACCGCGCCGCCGGACGCGACCGTGGTGATCGCGCGGACGATCTCCTCCTGCTCGGCGCCCTTCACGAGGTAGCCGCGGGCGCCCGCGCGGACCGCCGCGAACACCGTGCCGTCGTCCTCGCTCATGGTGAGCACCACGATGCCCACGCCGGGCGCCTCGGCGGCCAGCCGGCGGGTGGCCTCGACGCCGTTCAGCTCCGGCATCTGCACGTCCATCACGACCACGTCGGGCCGCAGCCGGGTCGCCTCGGCGACCGCCTCGGCGCCGTTGGCGGCCGTGGCGACCACCTCGATGCCGTCGACGGAGGCGAGCAGCATCGCCAGCCCGTCCCGGAAGATCGGGTGGTCGTCGGCCACGACCACCCGGATCGCCTCAGCCATGCGCCACCTCCAGTCCCAGCGGCAGACGGGCCCTGACCAGCGTGCCGCCGCCGTCCGGGCACTCTATCCGGCAGTCCCCGCCCAGCTCCGCGGCGCGCTCGCGCAGCGACACCAGGCCCACCCCGCTGGGCGTACCGGCGGGGATGCCCGCGCCGTCGTCGGCGATCTCCACGACCAGGTCGCCCGCGGCGCGGGACAGCAGGACGCGGGCCGAGGTCGCGCGGGAATGCTTGGCCACGTTCGTCAGGGCCTCCGAGACGATCCGGTACGCCGCGACCTCCACCGCCGCGGGCAACCCGTCGAGGTCGTCGCCGTCGACGGTGACGGTCAGGCCCGGTGCGCGGAGACGTTCTGCCTGCTGGCGTACGGCGCCCAGCAGCCCGACGTCGTCCAGGGCCGGCGGGCGCAGGTCGTGCACCAGCCGCCGGACGTCCGCGACCGCCGTGGTGACGTCCTCGCGCGCCTGGCGCAGCAGCTTGTCGGCCTCCTCGGGCTTGCGTGTGGCCAGGTTCCGCGCGGCATCGATGCGCAGGCCCACCCCGCCGAGCGTCGGCCCGAGACCGTCGTGCAGGTCGCGCCGCAGCCGCCGGCGTTCCTCCTCGCGGGCGGCGACGATGCGCTCCCGCCCGCGCTGCAGCTCCCCGGCCAGGTACGCGGTCCGCGCGGCGATCGCGGCCTGCCGCACCATGTCCCCCAGCAGCCGCTGATCACGGGCCGACAGCGACGCCCGCTTCGACGGCAGCAGCAGCCGGCCCACGGTCTCACCCCGGTACGCGATCGGCAGCACCTGCACGCCGTCCGGGGCGGTGCCGTACGTGGCGACCACGCTCTCGCCGCCGGGCCGGTCCACCTCGACGGCCACGTACGGCACCCGGAACGCGGCGGCGACACCGCGCGCCACGGCGACCAGCTGCTCCTCCGGGCTGTCGCGGTGTTCGAGCTGCTCGGCCAGGCCCGCCACCACGGCGTACGGGTCGTCGCGGCGGCCGAGCACGAGCCGCCGTACGAGCAGCCACAACCGCTGGCGCAGCGGCCCGTAGACCGCGGTGACCAGCAGCAGCGCGAGGACGGCCGCGTCGCGTTCGGCCAGCCGCCCGCCGAGGACCGCGCCGGCGACGCCGAGCACGCAGGCGTCGACGAGCAGCACCGAGACGGCCATCGCGGCGTACAGGACCGTGCCGCCCAGGAGCCGGTCGATGTCGACGGCCTGCGGGGCGATGATGCCGATCGCCAGCGCGACGCCGGTCAGTGCCACCGCCGTGGTCAGCGCGACGGACGTCCAGCCCTGCGGCAGCACGGTGGTGGAGAGCATCACCAGCACGTCGACCAGGGCGGCCCAGAGCAGCCAGCGCATCCGGGCGCGGCGGCGGGCGTCACCGGCGGAGCGGCGGTAGCGGCCGACGACCACCGCGAACGGTACGACCAGGCTGACGGGTACGAGCGCCCCGGCCACCGCGAGCAGCACCCGCCACACCCCGTCGGGCAGCGGGAGGCTCGCCGGGTCGAGGTCGAGCCCGGCGAAGGGCGCCGGCAGCGGTCCGCCCGCATCGGCCTGCGCGATGCCGGAGGGCGCGAGCAGCAGCACGATCGGCAGCAGGGCGGTGCTCGCCAGGCCGGCGATCGACGCCGCCCGCCAGCGCCCGCGCGGCAGCCGCCCGTCCGGGTAGAGCAGGAGGATGAGCGGCAGCGACAGCAGCAGCGCGGCGCCCAGCCGCTGGTAGATCCAGAACGCCGCGGCGGCGCCGGGCCGCGCCGGGTGCTGCAGGGTGGCGTACGCCAGCCACGCGCAGGCCAGGCCGTCGTACGCCCAGTGCACGCCGGTGACGACGAGAACCCACGCGACAGGGTGCCGGGGGAAGCGGCGCAACAGCAGCGCGCCGGGTACGGCCAGAGCCACCCCGGACACCGCGGCGACCCAGCCCAGGTCCAGCCGGGTGACCGCGCGGTGCGACGCGGGTACGGCGGCGTCGAGGGTGGCCGCGCCGGCGAGGGCGGCGAGCGTGAGCGCGACGGCGACGACGCCCACGACGGTCGGGGCGGTGCTGCGGCGCGCGGGTGCCTGCGGTGTCACGCAGGACATCGTCGCAGCGCAGGTGTCCCGTGGGCCCGAGGACCGGTGTCCCGGGTTTTCCGGGACATCCTTCGGGACGGCGGCGGGGGCGCGCGGCCCTGCCGGCCCGGGACGCGTCCCCGGAAGAGTTCTCCCCGTCACCGACGATCACCACTTCCGCAGGGAGAACGACATGAGCATCACCACCACGCCGGCCCCGGCCCGCACCGACGCCGCCGCCCCGGCGCCGGCCGCCGCGACCGCCGGGCAGGCTCGCCGGACCGGGTTCGCCGTCGCCGGCGGCGCGCTGATCTGGGCCGCCGCGATGGCCGCGTTCAGCCCGCAGGCCACCGACAACCTCAGCATCACGGTCAACGACCTGGGCGCGCTGCCCTTCCAGGCCTCGCTGTTCGCGCTGGTCACCCTTCAGCTGCGGACGGCGGCCACGGGTAGGTCCCGGGTGGCGCGCGGCATGCTCCGGGCCGAGTACGTGCTGCTCACCCTCGCCACCGTCTGGACCGTCGCCCACGGGTTCGTGCCGGCGTTCCGCGACGACGCCTGGCTCAGCGTGCTGGACGCGTTCTGGCCGCTGTCGATGCTCGGCATGTTCATCATCGGGGTGAAGATCGCTTTCGCCGGCCGATGGACGGGCCTCGCCCGCGTCTGGCCGCTGGTGGCGGAGAGCTGGGCGGTCGTGACGGTGCCCGCGATGGGCATCCTCGGCGCGACGGCCGGGCGCTTCGTCGGGACCGGGCACCTGCTGATCGGGTACGTCGCCCTGGGCCTCATCCTCGCGCTGCGCCCGCACCTGACCGGCGCCCGCGACTGATCCGGTCCTGGGAGTGACCACTCACGCAGGCTGCAGGGTGCGGAGAGCCGTTCAGGAGCCCCCGGGCGACTGGCTCTCCGCGCCCGGCCTCGGCGTGAGCGACGGTCGGCACCGCCCACCCCGCTACGACATTTTCCTTTTCAAATCTCCCGGCACGGGGAAGATGACGACATGGCCTACGTCTCCACCACCGGTGAGTTCAGCCGCGACCAGCGCTACATCGCCACCCGCATCACCGCCGACGGCCGCGACGGCTACCCGGTCGAACCGGGCCGTTACCGCCTGGTGGTGAGCCGCGCCTGCCCATGGGCCAACCGCGCGATCATCGTGCGCCGGCTGCTCGGCCTCGAGGACGTGCTGTCGATGGGAATCGCGGGCCCGACGCACGACGAACGCAGTTGGACGTTCGATCTGGACCCCGGCGGCCGCGATCCCGTGCTCGGCATCGAACGGCTTCAGGAGGCCTTCTTCAAGCGCTATCCGGACTACGACAAAGGCATCACCGTGCCGGCGATCGTGGACGTGCCGAGCGGCAAGGTCGTCACCAACGACTTCCCGCAGATCACCCTCGACCTGTCGCTGGAATGGGCGGACCACCACCGCGAGGGTGCGCCGCAGCTCTACCCGCCGGAACTGCGCAACGACATCGACGCCATCAACAAGCACGTCTTCGCCGACGTCAACAACGGCGTCTACCGGGCCGGCTTCGCGGGTTCCCAGGAGGCGTACGAGAAGGCGTACCACCGCCTCTTCGACCGGCTCGACAAGCTCTCGGACCTGCTGTCGACGCAGCGGTACCTGGTCGGCGACACGATCACCGAGGCGGACGTACGGCTGTTCACGACGCTGGTGCGGTTCGATCCCGTGTACCACGGCCATTTCAAGTGCAACCGCAGCAAACTGACGGAGATGCCGGTGCTGTGGGCGTACGCCCGGGACCTGTTCCAGACGCCCGGCTTCGGCGACACGATCGATTTCGTGCACATCAAGCAGCACTATTACGAGGTCCATCGCGACATCAATCCGACGGGGATCGTGCCGGCCGGGCCGGACCTGGGGAACTGGCTGAGCGAGCACGGTCGGCAGAAATTGGGCGGGCGGCCGTTCGGTGACGGCACTCCGCCTCCGCCGCCGAAGCCGGAAGAGGTCGTGCCGGAGGGGCACGGCGTTTCCTGAATCGCTCTCCGCGCGTTTCTCGACGCCCGGCCCGGGTGCCGCCCGGGCGGCTGGTGGACGCTAGCTCGGAGATCAGATGCCGCGGGGGCGAGGGCTCCGCGGGGCGGTCCGCCAGTGGCTTCTGCTTGCCCGCCGGCAGGTGGGCTGCAGGCGCCGCTGCTCGGCGAGGGCCGCCCCGACAGCCTGGTCGACGACCTCCCGGCCCTTCTTCGTCAGCTGGACCTGGACGCTGCGCCGGTCCGCGGGCGACGGCAGCCGGACGACCAGCCCGGCCCGTTCCAGCCGGTCGGGCCAGGCGGTCGTGCCGCCGGCGCTGTCGCCGCTGTCGCCGCTGTCGCGACGGCGCTCGGCCGGATGGCGCTCGGGCGGGCGCTCACTGCCGCGCAGGTGGCCGGCATGGCGGTGGCCTTCGGCGCGGTGGTGGTGGGAGCGTCGGGCCGGCCGGGCGTTGCGGATGGCCGAACAGACCTGCGCCGCGACCCGTGCGGCCGCCGGGCGGGTCAGCGCAGGTCGGCGTTCTCCACGATCCGCGTCGGGAATCCCGTGCGCGCCGCGCGCAGCATCGCCTTGCCGAGCCGGTCGGTTGTCGTCGCGTACCGCGGGAGGCAACGGACCAGCACCGGGGTGATCGCCTATGCGACCGACCCGCCGGTCACCCCCTTTCAGCCCGTGACCTGGGCCGTCACCCGTCCGGCGGAAAACGTCGTACCCGGCTTCTACAGTGCTCCGGTGTCCGTTGAACGATGGTCCGCAGCCCAGGTCACCGCCGTCGCCCCCGACGCCGGGTCGCTGAAGGGCGCGCGCGGCGTCAGCACCCCGGGGAAGTGGCAGGAGTGCGGCCTCCTCGACGACGTGCTGTGGGGGCTGTGCAAGGGCAGCGGCAAGAATCCGTACCAGGTGTGCGTGGATCTGTCCGGCCCGGCGTTCAAGTGTTCCTGCCCGAGCCGCAAGTTCCCCTGCAAGCACGCGCTCGGCCTGTTGCTGATGTGGGCCGAGGGCGGCACCGTCGATCCCGCCGCGCCACCACCCGCGTTCGTCACGGAATGGCAGGCCGGCCGGGCCGCGCGGGCGGCGAAGGCAGCCGCGCCGAAAGCCGCGGGGCCGGCCGATCCGGCCGCCGCCGAGAAGCGGGTCCGGCAGCGGGAGGACCGGGTCGCCGCCGGCATGGCCGAGCTCAGCCGATGGCTCGACGACCAGGTGCAGCAGGGGCTGGCGGCGGCCGAGCAGGCCGGTCACCGGCCGTTCGACACGATGGCCGCCCGCCTCGTCGACGCCCAGGCCCCGGCCGCCGCCTCCGCGGTGCGCCGCCTGGGCAGCGTGGCCGGCATCGGGCCGTCGTGGGCCGACCGGCTCCTCGGCGACCTCGCGATGCTGCGCCTGCTGGTCGCCGGCCACGAACGCCTCGGCACCCTCCCGCCCGAGCTGGCGGCCACCGTGCGGGCGAGGATCGGCTTCCCCGTCGCCACCGAGGACGTGCTCGCCACGCCCGCCGTGCACGACCACTGGCAGGTCCTCGGGCGGACCGACAGCGACGACGGCACGATCACCACCCGTCGCACGTGGCTGCTGGGCGTCGAGAGTGGACGTTTCGCGCTGCACCTGTCCTTCGCCGCGCCCGGGCAGACCCTCGCGGCCGAGCTCGTGCCGGGCACGTCCTTCGACGGGGATCTGTGCTTCTACCCCGGCGCCGCACCCCTGCGCGCTCTCCTCAAGGACCGGCTGACGCCGCCGCGCCCGACGGCCGCCCCGTCCGGCGCCACGAGCGTCCGGGAGGCGCTGAGCCGGTGGACGGCCGTGCTCGCCGCCGAGCCTTGGCGCTACGACGTACCCATGCTGCTCGAAGGCGTCGCACCCAGCGCGGACGGCCACCTGACCGATGCGGCGGGCGAGTCCCTTCCACTGGCCGCGGGTCACCGGGAGCCGTGGTGGTTGCTCGCCGCTGCCGGCGGTGCGCCCGCGACGGTCGCCGCGGAGTGGACACCCGCGGGGCTGCGGCCGCTCGCGGCCTGGGTCGACGGGCGGTTCGTCCCCGCCGCACCCGGCGTCTTCGACGGCAGCGCGCCCCGCACCCCCGAGCTGCCACCCGACCTGCTGGCCACCGCGCTGGTCGGCACGGCACGACGCCCGTGGACGTCGTCCACAGTAGTTGTCGGCGAGCAACCGCTGACCGTCGGAGCCGGGAGTTCGCTGCTGGAGGCGGCGGCGACCGCGCTCGTCTACCGCCGGGCCGGCACCACGCCGTCCACCGCCCGCCCGTCCGTCGAGCCCTCCCCCGCCGAGACGGACCGGCCGTTGCCGGCCGCCGCGGGCGCGCGGCTGCTGCGGCTGCTGACCGACGGTGGCGCGCCCGGCGGCACCCAGCAGGTTCAGGAGCTGCTCGCCCAGTGGCTCACCGCGGCCGCCGCGCATGGCGGGCACGTGCCCCCGGAGTCGCTGCCGGCGCTGCTCGACGCCGGTCGCCGCAACACCGTGATCCGGCCGGCGATCGGCCGGGTGGCCGGTCAGCGCGGCTCATGGCTGGCCGCCATGCGGCCCGACTGGCGATGGTTGCGCGACGAGGCGCCGGGCACGCCCGTCGCGGAGGACCCGGCGATCTGGGAGACGGGTACGGGCGGGGAACGGCTGGCCCACCTCACGCGGCTACGCGGCGCCGATCCTGCGGCCGGGCTCGCCCTGCTGCGCAGCACGTGGGGCACCGAGGCGGCGGAGGATCGCGCGCGGTTCGTCGGGGCGTTGCGCACCGGGCTCTCCCCGGCCGACGACGAGTTCCTGGACAGCGTGCTGGACGACCGCCGCAAGGAGGTCCGCGAAGCCGCCCTCGACCTGCTGCAACGCCTGCCCGCCTCGGCCCTCGGCCGCCGGATGACCGAGCGGGCCCTGGCAGCGGTCGCCCTCGAGCGCCGTACGTTCGGCCGCGACCGGCTCGTCGTCACACCACCCGCCGAGCTGACCGCCGAGCTGCGCCGCGACGGGGTGGCGGCGCAGCCCTCGCGGGGCACGGGCGTGCAGGCATGGCTGCTGGAGGAGGTGCTTGCGGGCACGCCGCTGGCCGCCTGGACCGAGGCCTTCGGCCGGGACGCCCGGGCCGTCGTGGAGCTCGCGCGCGGCAACGACTGGGAGACGCCGCTGCTGCACGGCTGGGCGAAGGCGGCCATCGCGCAGGGCGACTCGGCGTGGGCCGCGGCGCTCGTGCGCAACGACGCCCGGGAGGACACCGCCGGGCTGCGCGAGGCGGTGCGGTGGGACCTGCACCTGCTGCTGCCCCCGGCCGACCTCGCCCGGATCGCCGCCGACTTCCTGCGCCGGGAGGACCACCTCGCCCACCGGCTGCTCGCCGTCCATCCCGGCGTGTGGCCCGACGAGCTGGCCGTCGCCGTCGTCGAGACCATCGCGCACCGGGCCCGTACCGACCGGCACAGCTGGCAGCTCGCGGAGCTGTGCCGGGCCGCTGCGCTCGCCATGCCGCCCGCGTACGCGAGACACCTCGCCGCGCTCGCAGCCCAGCTCGACCAGGACTCCGCCGACCCCTCGCGGGTACGGCCGGTGGCCGAGCTGGCCCGCATCCTCACCTTCCGCCACGAGATGCTCCAGGAGTTCCAGTGACCGACCGCACCGAACAGCACCTCCCGCAGGCTCCCGCCGCGGAGAACCGGGAGGACGCGTCCGGCGAGCACGGCCCGACGGCTCTGCGCCCGCACGCCGAGGACCAGTACGCCGACGAGCTGGCCCTGCTCGCCGCGACCGACGAGCGGCCCCGTCCGCCCGGCTGGCGGCTGTCCCCGCAGGCGGTCGTGACGTACCTGCTCGGCGACGGCGCGAAGATCACCCCGAAGTACGTGGGCCCGCGGCGGCTCATGGAGGTGGCGGTCTCCACACTGGTCACCGACCGCGCGCTGCTGCTGCTCGGCGTGCCCGGCACGGCCAAGACCTGGGTGTCCGAGCACCTCGCCGCGGCCATCAGCGGAGACTCCACCCTGCTGGTGCAGGGCACGGCGGGCACGGCCGAGGAAGCCATCCGGTACGGGTGGAACTACGCCCGCCTGCTCGCCGAGGGCCCGTCCGAGGCCGCCCTGACGCCCAGCCCGGTCATGCGCGCCATGCAGACCGGCGCGATCGCCCGCCTCGAAGAGCTCACCCGCATCCCGTCCGACGTGCAGGACGCGCTCATCACGATCCTGTCCGAGAAGACCCTGCCGGTGCCGGAGCTCAACACCGAGATCCAGGCCCGGCGCGGCTTCAACCTCATCGCCACCGCCAACGACCGCGACCGCGGCGTCAACGAGCTGTCCAGCGCGCTGCGCCGCCGCTTCAACACGGTCGTCCTGCCGGTGCCCGCATCGGCCGACGACGAGGTCGAGATCGTGGCGCGCCGGGTCGCCCAGATGGGCCGCTCGCTCGACCTGCCGGAGGTGCCGGCCGCGCTGGAGGAGATCCGCCGCGTGGTGACGGTCTTCCGCGAGCTGCGCAGCGGCATGACCGAGGACGGCCGCACCAAGCTCAAGTCCCCGACCGGCACGCTCTCCACCGCCGAGGCCATCTCCGTCATCACCAACGGTCTCGCCCTGGCCGCCCACTTCGGCGACGGCAACCTGCACCCGCGCGACGTCGCCGCCGGCATCCTCGGCGCGGTGGTCAAGGACCCGGTGTCGGACAGCGTGGTGTGGCGCGAATACCTCGAGACGGTGGTCCGCGAACGCACCGACTGGCGCGACTTCTACCGCGCGGCCCGCGATGCCTGAGGCGTCCCCGCCCACCTCGCCCGTCGACACGCAGCCCGCGACCGGTGAGCGAGCCGCTCCGCCCCCGAGCGCGCCACCCACCGCCGGTGAGCGATCCGCTCCGCGCCCGGGCGAGCGACCCGCTCCACTCCCGAGCGCGCCACCCGCGGCCGGTGAGCGGCTCTACGGCATCCGGCACCACGGGCCCGGGTCCGCCCGCGCCGTCGTCGCCGAGCTGGAGCGGCAACGCCCGTCGATCCTGCTCGTCGAGGGCCCGCCGGAGGCCGACGACCTGGTGCGCTGGGTCGCCGACGAGGGCCTGCAACCGCCGGTCGCCCTGCTCGGCTACGCGGCGGACGACCCGCGGCGCTCGGCGTTCTGGCCGTTCGCCGTGTTCTCCCCGGAATGGCAGGCGATCCGGTGGGCGGTGACGAACGGCGTGCCGGTCCGGTTCTTCGACCTGCCGTACGCGTACCGGCTCAGCGACGCCCGCACCCCGGACACCCCGCCGGCCGCCGGACCACCAGACCGCCCTCCCGCCTCCCCGCCGGCCGCGGGAGCGCCGGACGAGCCCTTCGTCCAGCCGGCCGCCGGACCGCCGGGCTCGGCGGACCACACTCCCGCCTCCCTGCCGGACGGCGGGCCGCAGCAACCGGCGAACAGCGCGCCGCCGCAGCCGGCGGACAATTTGCCGTCCGATGTGGATGGTCCGGAGGCCGCCGGCGAGCGGTCGCCGGCGCGCATGCGGCCCGTCGATCCGATCGGGGAGCTGGCCCGCGCCGCCGGGTACGACGACCCGGAGCGGTGGTGGGAGGACGTGGTCGAGCACCGGGGCATGCCCGCTTTCGAGGCGATCGCGGAGGCGATGACCGCGATCCGGGAGTCGTCGCCCGAGGATCCCGAGGATCTGGTGCGCGAGGCGTACATGCGGACCGTGCTGCGGGAGGTCCGGCGTACCCACGAGAACATCGCCGTCGTGTGCGGTGCCTGGCATGTGCCCGCGCTGGCTCGCAAGGTGCCGGTCAAGGACGACGCCGCGCTGCTCAAGGGGCGGAAGAAGACCAAGGTCACGTTCACCTGGGTGCCGTGGACGTACGGGCGGCTCGCCTCGTGGTCCGGCTACGGGGCCGGGGTGCGGTCGCCGGGCTGGTACCACCACCTGTTCGCCAACGCGTCCGACGTGGTGCCACGGTGGCTGGTGGACGCCGCGGGCGTGCTGCGGGCCGAGGGGGTGCCGACCTCGTCCGCGCACGTCATCGAGGCGACCCGGCTGGCCGAGGCGCTCGCCACCCTGCGCGGCCGGCCGCTCGCCGGGCTCGCCGAGGTCACCGAGGCCGCCGAGGCGGTGATGTGCGACGGGGAACCGCTGCGCACCGAGCTCATCGGGCGGCGGCTCGTCGTCGGGGAGCGGCTGGGCGCGGTGCCGGACGACATGCCCGCCGTACCGTTGGCGAAGGACCTGGCCGCGCAGCAGCGGGCCGTACGTCTCAAGCCGGAGGCCCTGGAGCGGTCGCTCGAGCTGGACCTGCGCCGCGACATCGACCTGGCACGCAGCCGGCTCCTGCACCGGATGCGCGCGATCGGCGTGCCGTGGGGCGAGCCGGACACCGCGCGGCGCGGCACCGGCACGTTCCGGGAGCAGTGGCGGCTGCGGTGGCTGCCCGACTTCGCGGTGCAGCTGGTCGAGGGCAGCATGTACGGCACCACCGTGGCGGCCGCCGCGACCACGAAGGTGACCGACGCCGCCCGCGACGCCGCGACGCTCGGGGACGTGACCGCGCTGGTCGAGGTGTGCCTGCTCGCCGACCTCGCCGACGCGTTTCCGCCGGTGCTCGCCGCGCTCGACGCCCGGGCCGCGCTCGACGCCGACCTGAACCATCTGATGGCGGCGATCCCGGCGCTCGCCCGGACGCTGCGGTACGGCGACGTGCGCCGTACCGATGTCGCGGGCCTGGAATCGGTGGCAGCCGGCCTGCTCACCCGGGTCTGCGCGGGTCTGCCCGCGGCGGCCGGCTCCCTGGCCGACGAGGCCGCGAAGGAGCTGCGCACCCACATCGACGGGGTGCACCGGGCCGTCGGCCTGCTCGACGACGACGACCTGCGGGAACGCTGGCTGGTCACGCTCGCGTCGGTGTCCGGCCGCGCCGACCTGCACGGGCTGCTCGCCGGCCGGCTGACCCGGCTGCTGCTCGACGCGGGCCGGCTCGACGCCGCCGAGGTGCGGCGGCGGCTGCGGCTGCCGCTGACGATCGGCACGCCGCCCGCGCACGGCGCCGCGTGGGTGGAGGGCTTCCTGTCCGGCGGCGGGCTGCTGCTCGTGCACGACGACGCGCTGCTGGCGCTGCTCGACGAGTGGCTCGCCGACATCCCGGCGGACGCCTTCGACGACGTGCTTCCGTTGCTGCGCCGCACCTTCGGGGCGTTCGCCACCGGTGAGCGCAGGGCGATCGGTGAACGGATCGCCGGCGGCACGGGCCGCGGCGACGAGCAGCCGGTGGAGCTCGATCACGAACGGGCGGCGCGCGTGCTGCCCACCCTGAACATCCTGTTCGGCAGGGAGGTCGGATGACGGACATCGACGACCCGGCGCGGCGGGAGCGCCTGCGCCGGTGGCGGCTCGTGCTGGGCGGCCCGGCCGACGAGTCCCTGGGTACGGCGGAAGGCCGCGACGCGCAGATGGACGCCGCGCTGGCCGCCCTCTACGACGGTACGGGCGAGAACGAGGGCGCCCGTACGTCCCGGTCCGCGGGGCTGGGCGGGTCGGCGCCCAAGGTGGCCCGCTGGCTCGGCGACATCCGCGAGTACTTCCCCAGCACCGTCGTGCAGGTCATGCAGGCCGACGCGATCGAACGCCTCGACCTGACCCGGCTGCTGCTCGAACCGGAGATGCTCGAGGCGGTGGAACCGGACGTCCACCTCGTCGGGACGCTGCTGTCGCTCAACCGGGTCATGCCGGAACAGACGAAGGACGCGGCCCGCCAGGTGGTCCGCCGGGTCGTCGCGGACCTGGAACAGCGGATCAGCCAGAAGACCCGCGCGGCGATCAGCGGGGCGCTCAACCGCGCGGCCCGGATCAACCGTCCGAAGCTGACGGACATCGACTGGGACCGTACGATCCGCGCCAACCTCAAGCATTACCAGGCCGAGCACCGTACGGTCATCCCGGAACGCCTCGTCGGCTACGGCCGCCGCACCACCGCGATCCAGCGCGACGTCGTCCTCTGCGTCGACCAGTCCGGCTCGATGGCGGCCTCGGTCGTGTTCTCCGGCGTGTTCGGCGCGGTGCTCGCGTCGATGCGGTCGCTGAAGACGTCGCTGGTCGTCTTCGACACGGCGGTCGTCGACCTCACGGACCAGCTCGCCGACCCGGTGGAGGTGCTGTTCGGCACCCAGCTCGGCGGCGGCACCGACATCAACCGCGCCATCGCGTACGGCCAGCAGCTCATCACCCGCCCCCGCGACAGCATCTTCGTGCTGATCAGCGACCTGTACGAGGGCGGCGTCCGCGACCAGATGCTGCGCCGCGTGGCGGAGATGACGGCGGCCGGGGTCCAGGTCGTGGTACTGCTCGCGCTGTCGGACGAGGGCGCGCCGGCGTACGACCACGAGAACGCCGCGGCGCTGGCGGCCATGGGGGTGCCGGCGTTCGCATGCACGCCCGACGCGTTCCCGGATCTGATGGCGGCCGCCATCGAACGGCGGGACCTGATGGCCTTCGCGCAACGGCTCGCTGAGCGATAGGCCGGGCAGATCTCCACGGCGCGTCGGCGCGGGGTGGCCCGGCCCGGCCCGGCCCGCGTCGGGGCGGCGCGGGGCGGCGCAGCGCAGGGCGGCGCAGCGCAGGGCGGCGCAGCGCAGCGGGGGGCGCGGCCAGGGCGGGGCGGCGAAGCGGGAGCCGACAGGGCGCGGCCAGGGCGGGGCGGCGCGGACCGGAGCAGGCCGGGACGGGGCGAAGGCCGGGACGGGGCGAAAGGTGCCGCTATTGCTGGTAGAGCCAGGAGAGCGCGGTGAGGCTCTTCGTGGCGTACTCGTGGCGCCCGGTTTCGAGGCCGTAGGCGAGGTCGGCGATGAGCCCGCACCGCGCGTAGAACCAGATCCGCCGGATCAGGGCCTGATCGTCCCGCGGCGAGGCGGCCGCGAGGGCGGACGGGCCGAGGTCGCGCAGGATCAGGCCGTGGTCCCGGGCCGGGTCGCCCACCGCCGCGTCGCTCCAGTCGATGACGCCGGTCACCGCACCCGTGCCGGGGTCGACGAGTACGTGCTCGATGCCCAGGTCGTGGTGGGAGAAGACCAGCGTCGCCGCGGGCGCCGGCTCGGGGGCGGGCGCGGCCAGGAAGGCTTCGACGGCCGGGCGGTACGCCGCCGGCACCTGCCCCGCGACCGATGGCCACTGCTGCCGCGCCTCTTCCAGCCAATCCTCCGCCGGCGCGTCGTCCATCTCGGCGAAGTCGGCGACTTGCCCGGGCGGCACGGCGTGCAGGGCCGCGAGGAGAGCGCCCAGCCGCGCCGCCACCTCCGGGCAGGGTTGGACGCCGATGAGAGGCACGCCGGGCAGCCGCGGCCAGGCCATGCAGCCACCGGCCGGGTCCACGAAGATGGGACGGGGCACGGGCACCGGCGAGAACCCCGCCACGAAGTCCAACAGCCTCGCCTCCGCTGCCACCCGCCCGGCCCCGGCCGGGTCGCGGCGGAAACGGATCACGAGGTCGCCGTTCACCAGGTACGCGGTGTGCTCCGTTCCCGCGCCCAGCGGCTCCACGGTGGGAAACATCGCCCGACCATAGCCCTGCCCCGCGCCGTCATGGGGTGACCAGCCCGGTCCGGTACGCGATGACCACCAGTTGCGCACGGTCGCGGGCACCCAGCTTCACCATGGCCCGGCTCACGTGCGTACGGGCGGTCGCCGGGCTCAGGAACAGCGCCGCCCCGATCTCGTCGTTGCGCAGCCCCTGACCGACGAGCGCCACCACCTCGCGTTCCCGGTCGGTGAGGACGGCGAGCCGGTGCGCCGCCGCCCTGTCGGTCGTACGCCGCGCGGTGAACTGGGCGATGAGGCGGCGCGTGATGCCCGGTGCGAGCAGGGCGTCCCCCGCGGCCACCACCCGGATGGCGTGCAGCAGTTCCGCGGACCCGGCGTCCTTGAGCAGGAACCCGCTCGCCCCCGCCTCGAGTCCTTCGTAGACGTAGGCGTCGGTGTCGTACGTGGTGAGGATCAGGATGTGCACGCCGCGCAGGCCGGGCGTGGCGGCGATCTCGCGGGTGGCCTGGATGCCGTCCATCGTCGGCATCCGGATGTCCATGAGGACGACGTCGGGACGCAGGGCGCGGGCCTGCGTCACGGCTTCGGCGCCGGTGGTGGCCTCACCGACCACGGTGATGTCGTCCTCGGTGTCGAGCAGCAGCCGGAAGCCGGACCGTACGAGACGCTCGTCGTCGGCGAGCACCACTCTGATGGGCCGCACCGGCCCGGTCACGCGTCCACTGCCTCGGCCGGTGCCAGTGGCAGCCGGGCGGTGACCGCGAACCCGCCGCCGACCGGGCGGGCGTCGAGGTCGCCGCCCAGCAGCCGGCATCGTTCGCGCATCCCGGAGATCCCCCGGCCGGGCTCGCCGGGATCCGGACCGGTGGCACGCTCCTCCTGGGGGCCCTCATCCGTCACCCGGATCCGCACGGCATCGGCGTCGTAGTCCACGGCGACCGTGACCCGGGTGGGACCGGCATGGCGGATCACGTTGGTGATCGACTCCTGCAGGATCCGGTACACGGCGCTGCCCACGGCGGTCGGTACGGCCGGAGGTGGGGACGGCGCCGCCAGTTCGACGTCGAGCCCGGCCGCCCGCGCCGCGGTCGTGAGCTCGCCGATCTCGCCGAGGCCGGGGTGCGGGGCCCGTCCGTCGCCGGCGCCGTGCAGCACCCCGAGGATGGTCCGCATCTCCCGCAGCGCCCGGGAGCTGGTCTGCTCGATGATCTCCAGGGCCTCCCGGGCGCGGCCCGGTGGCGGCCCCCCGTCCGGAACACCGCCGCCACCCGCGCCCGCAGCGCTGCCGTCTGCAGCGGCGCCGGAAACCTCGCCGCGGGCGAGGACGTGGGCCGTCATTCCCGCCTGGACGTTGATCACCGCGATGGCGTGCGCCACGGTGTCGTGGACCTCCCGGGCGATCCGCAGCCTCTCCTCGTCGACCCGGGCGCGGGCCTCCCGCTCCCGGGTCCGTTCCGCCAGCTCGGCCCGCTGCACCGCTTCGGCCGCGATGACCTTTCGCGTACGGACGCTCTCCCCCAGCGCCGCGCTCATCACCGACGCGCCGATCCGGAAGAACACCCAGCCGATGGCCGCCGGGGGTTCGATGTCGGCCGCGGCGACCAGCCAGGTCACTGCCAGGACGGTGATCGCCGCCGCGGCGAGGAACAGCGAGCGGCGGCCGTCGCCGCGGGCGGTGACGGTGTAGAGGGCCACGAACAGGCCGAGCCAGCCGGGGCCGTCCGGGAAGTCGAGGGCGTAGTACGTGACGCTGGTCAGCGCGGTCACGGCGAAGACCGCGACGGGCCGGCGGCGGCGCAGGACCACGACCGCTCCCCCGGTGATCAGCAGTCCGTAGCCGAGGTTGCCGAGGTCGGACAGCGGGCGCAGCACCGACACCGGATCGTCGTGCGTACGCGAGATCGTGCCCTGGACCTGCATGACGGTGACGAAGAGCGCCAGCAACAGGTCCTGCGCCCAGGCGGGCGGGCGGTACGGCATGCCGTGAGTCTAGGAGCCCGACCCCGCCGACCGGATCCTCCCGGCGGCGTAGCGGCCTACGTCGAGCTGCGTAGCCGTTGTCGCCCTCCGACGGGCGACGGGCCGGCTTCCCCGGCGTGACGATCGTCAGCAATCGCCATCGAAGGAGGCACTCCATGTCGTACGAACTCGGCGAGGGGCGGCTGGTTCCGAGCATCGCCGCCCTGATCGCCCTCGCCAGTGTGGTGGTCGGCGGGTGGGCGCTGGCCCGGGCCCGCCGTGCCGGTGACGAGCGGGCCGCGGCCGGGGCGGTGGTGGCGGGTCTGGTCAGCGCCGTCGTCGGCGGTCTGCACGCCGCGAACGCCGCCGGTGGGCTCGGCACCGGCAACGGGCTGGCCGGGGCGGTGGTCGCCCTGGTCCTGGGAGTGATCGGCACGGTCGTCGGCGCCCTCGCGCTGACCCGGATCCGCACCCGTGTCAGGCAGGGGTGAGCACGATGGCGGTCAGCACGATCCCGTCCGCCACCAGGAACCGCCCGGTCACCGAGGGGAGCGGCCCGTCGCGCAGAATCCGCGCCGAGAATGCCCCGGCCTCCGGGTCGAAGGTCACCGAGGCCTCCTCGAACCCGAGCCACTCCCCCGTACACGGGAACCAGACCTTGTAGATCGATTCCTTCGCGCTGAACAGCAACCGTTCCCAGTGCGTCTCCGGGTGCGAGCCCGCCAGCTCGGCCAGGTCCTTGCGTTCGGCCGGCAGCGCCACCAGGTCGAGGACGCCGTCGGGCAGCGGGCCGTGGTTCTCGGCGTCGATGCCGATGCCGATGACGTCCGCCGTCCGGGCGACCGCCGCCGCCCGGTAGCCGGCGCAGTGGGTGAGGCTGCCGACGATGCCCGGCGGCCAGGTCGGCGCGCCGCGGTTGCCGGGCAGGATCGGCGCGGGCGGGACGCCGAGGGCGGCGAGGGCCTGGCGGGCGCAGTGCCGGGCGGTCGTGAACTCGTTGCGGCGCTTGGGTACGGCGTTGGCCACCAGCGCGGCCTCCTCCGCGAACAGGGTGGCCGCGGGCGGGTCGTCGAGGGCGTACGCCGAGCGGACAGCCGCGGGCAGGATGCGCTCGATCATGCGGGCACGGTCGCAGGCATGGCCGAACCCTACCGGGCGGATACTGTCCCGGTGGGTCCCGAGATCCGGCGCATGATCGCCGCACTGCCGTCGTCGCCCGGCGTCTACCGGTTCCGGGACGAGGGCGGCCGGGTGCTCTACCTCGGCCGGGCCACCGGGCTCCGTTCCCGGGTGGCGTCGTACTGGGGTGGCCTGGGCGACCGGCGGCACCTGGCCCGGATGGTGCCGCGGGTGGCCCGGATCGAGGCGCTGACCTGCGATTCGGTGCACGAGGCGGCCTGGCTGGAACGCAACCTGCTGGAGGAGTCGCTGCCGCGGTGGAACCGGACGCGCGGCGGGCAGGAGGTCCCCGCGTACCTGGTGCTGGACGTGCGGCCGGCGACCGCGGGAGTGCGGGCCGTCCACGAGCCGGGGGCCGCGACGCCGGGTGTGAGCGTGTTCGGGCCATATCTGGGCGGGGTGCGGGCCCGGGCGGCGGTGCAGGCGCTGCATCGGGTGCATCCCTTGGCGTACACCAGGACCGGCCTGACCGGCGCCGAGCGCGACCTCGCCGCCCGGCGCGGTGTCACGCCGGCGGACCGCGAGAAGCTTGCCGCGGCCGTCGCGTCGGTTCTGCACCGCGAGGCCGTCGCGGTCGCGTCGGCGCAGGCTTTCCTGACGGGGGTACGCGACAGAGCGGCCGAAGCCCTCGGGCTCGAGCTGGCGGCCCGCGTCCAGGACGAGCTGCGGGCGCTGGAGTGGGTGACGGCGCCGCAGCGGGTGACGACCCGCGACGCGGCGGCTCTCACGGTCGAGGGCTGGTCGGACGGGTTCCTGGTCTCGTTCACGGTCCGCGACGGCCGGCTGCGGACGTGGACGCAGCGCCGCACGACCCGACCGGCGCTGCCGGCACCACCGGGCTGGGCCGCCTTCGCCGTGCGCAACGCCACGCTCGCCGCGACGCTTGCCGGATCTAGGCTTCAGGCGTGACGATCGCGTACGGCTGGCGGGCCGCCTTCGGCAACGCCGAGCTCGACGCGTTGCACGCCGCGGGTTTCGGCGCCGAACCGCAGGGCACCGACTGGGAGGCCCGGGTGCACCGGCACAGCCTGGGCTGGGTCTGTGCGTACGACGGTGACCGGCTGGTCGGCTTCGTCAACGTGCCGTGGGACGGCGGGCAGCACGCGTTCGTGCTGGACACGGTCGTGGCCGCGGACGTGCGCGGCGCCGGGGTCGGCACGGCCCTGGTCGCCACCGCCGCCGATCGGGCCCGCCGGGCCGGCTGCCGCTGGCTGCACGTGGACTTCCTGCCGGAGCTGTCGTCGTTCTACCTGCAGGCGTGCGGTTTCCGGCAGACCGCCGCCGGACTACTAGCACTGTGAAGGGATCACCATGCCACTGACCGGCGAGTACGCCCCCAGCCCGTCCGACTGGGCGCGCGAGCAGGCGGAGAAGTTCGAGGCCAGCCGCGGCGCCGAGGCCAACACCCTGCAGGGCGTGCCGATCATCCTGCTGACCACGGTGGGCGCGAGGTCCGGAAGCCTGCGCAAGACCCCGCTGATGCGCGTCGAGCACGACGGCGAGTACGCGGTCGTCGCCTCCAAGGGCGGCGCGCCGACCCACCCGGTCTGGTATCACAACATCGTCAAGAACCCGCACGTCGAGCTCCAGGACGGCGCGGAGAACCACGACTACCTGGCCCGCGAGGTCTCCGGCGAGGAGCGGGAGATCTGGTGGGAGCGCGCCGTCGAGGTGTGGCCGGCGTACGCGGACTATCAGAAGAAGACCGACCGCCAGATCCCGGTCTTCGTCCTCACCCGGATGTGACCTCCGCCAGGACCGGCGTGCGACGAGCTGGAACCGCCCGCGACGGGGGCTCAGCGGGGCCGCCGGCCGCCCCGGGCCGACCGGGCGGCCGGCACCACCAGCGGGGTGCCGGTCTGCGGGTCGGGGATCACCTCGCACGGCAGGCCGTACACGTCGTGGACGAGGTCCGCCGTGATGACCGTGCCCGGGTCGCCGGCCGCGACCACCCGCCCGTCCTTCATCGCGATGAGGTGGGTGGCGTAGCGGCAGGCGTGGTTGAGGTCGTGCAGGACGGCGACCAGCGTGCGGCCCTGCTCGTTGAGGTCGGCGCACAGGTCCAGCAGGTCGATCTGGTACGCGATGTCGAGGTAGGTGGTCGGCTCGTCGAGCAGTAGCAGGCCGGTCTGCTGGGCGAGCACCATCGCCATCCAGACCCGTTGCCGCTGGCCGCCGGAGAGCTCGTCGACCGCCCGGTCCGCGAGCGCCGTCACGCCGGTGGCCTCCATCGCCGCCGCGACCTGGTTCTCGTCCTCCGGGGTCCACTGGCGCAGCAGCTTCTGGTGCGGGTAACGGCCGCGGGCGACCAGGTCGGCGACCGAGATCCCCTCCGGAGCCGTCGCCGACTGCGGGAGCAGGCCGAGGCGGCGGGCCACCTCCTTGGCGCGGTACGAGCCGATGTCTTTGCCGTCCAGCACCACCGAACCCTGCTGCGGGGTGAGCAACCCGGCGAGGGCGCGCAGCAATGTGGACTTGCCGCAGGCGTTGGGGCCCACGATGACGGTGAACGAGCCGTCGGGGATGGTCACGTCGAGGCTCGCGGCGACCACGCGCTTGTCGTACGCGAGGGTCAGACCCGACCCGGACAGCCGTGACGTCATCAGCTTCCCTTCCGCCATTGCACGCTGAGCAGCCAGGCCAGGTACGCCCCGCCGACCGCGCCGGTGACCACGCCGACGGGCAGCTGGGCGGGGGCCAGCAGCCGCTGCGCGACGACGTCGCTGAGCACCATCACCAGCGCGCCGGTGACCGCGGACGGCACGAGCTGCAGCGAGGCCGAGCCGGTGAGGCGCTTGGCGATCTGCGGCGCGGCCAGCGCCACGAACGCCACCGGGCCGGTCGCCGCCGTCGCCACCGCGCAGACCGCCACGGCCAGCAGGACGAGGATCAGGCGGGAGCGGTTCACGCGTACGCCCAGCGAACGGGCCGACTCGTCGCCCATCTCCAGCATCCGCAGCCGCCGGCCCAGCAGGAGCAGCGGCGGGGTCAGCACGAGCAGCGCCAGGGCGAGCAGGCGGACGTACTCCCAGGTGCGGCCGTTGAGCGTGCCGACGAGCCACACCGCGGCGGCCTGGGCGGCGTCGAGGCGGGCGCGGCCGATGAGGTAGCTGTTGAGGGCGACGAGCATCGCGCTGATGCCGATGCCGACGAGCACGATGCGCCGGATCGCGCCACCGCCGACGGACGCGAGGGCGTACACGATCAGCGCGGTGAGGATGCCGCCGACGACCGCACCGGCCGCCGCCCCGCCGGGGCCGGCGCCGCCGACGAGGATGGCGAGGACCGCGCCCGAGGCGGCGCCGGTGGTGAAGCCGACGATGTCCGGGCTGCCCAGCGGGTTGCGCGACAGGCTCTGGAAGACCGCACCGGACAGGCCGAAGGCCGCGCCGGTGAGCACGGCCAGGGTGACCCGGGGCAGCCGCAGGTCGAGCAGGATGAAGCGGTCCGACCGGCGCCCGCCGCCGCGCAGGATCTCGGCGATGTCGGCGAGCGGCAGGCGTACGCCCACCGCCGCGACCGTCCACACCACGACGGCGGCCGCGGCGACGACCAGCAGCGCGGTCACGCCGAGGGTGCGCAGGTCGAGGCGCAGCGCGACACCCGGCGCGCGCAGGGTCAGCCGTCTGCTCACAGCGGCACGATACGGCGGCGGAGGATGACGGCGAGGAAGACCGGCGCGCCGACGAACGCCGTGACCAGTCCGGCCTGCAGTTCGCCCGGGCGCATCAGCACCCGGCCCGCGATGTCGGCGAGCAGCAGCAGGATCGGGGCGAGCACCAGCGAGTACGGCAGCAGCCACCGCTGGTCGGGCCCGACGAGCGTACGGGCGATGTGCGGCACGGCGAGCCCGACGAACGCGATGGGCCCGACCGCCGCGGTGGCCGCCCCGCAGAGCAGGACGACGGCCACGGCGGACAGCAGCCGGGTCCGGTTGAGGTTGGCGCCGAGCGCGCGGGCGGTGTCCTCGCCGAGCGCCACGACGTTCAGCGACGGCCCCAGCGCGAGGGTGATCAGCGTGCCGGCGGCGATGAACGGCAGGACCCCGTACAGGACGGAGAGGTCGCGGCCGGCGAGCGCGCCGACCTGCCAGAGCCGGTAGCGGTCGAAGGTCGTGGCGTCGAGCAGCGCGACCGCGTTGACGACGGCGAGCAGGGCGGCGCCGACCGCCGCGCCGGCCAGCGCGAGGCGTTCCGGGGACGCGCCGGAGCGGCCGCGGGTGCCGAGCAGGTAGACGACGGCGAACGCGCTCGCCGCCCCGGCGAACGCGAACCAGATGTAGCCGGTGAGCGAGGCGACGCCGAGGACGCGGATCGCGAGCACGACGGCCGCGGCGGCGCCGGCGTTGATGCCGAGGATGCCGGGGTCGGCGAGCGGGTTGCGGGTCAGCGCCTGCATGAGCGCGCCGGCCAGGCCGAGCGCGACGCCGGCGGCGAGGCCGATGAGCGTCCGGGGAATGCGCAGGTCGAGGATGATGCGGACGTCCTCGGCGCGGCCCGGGACGCTCGCGTGCCCGTCCAGGGCGTCCCAGACGGTGCCGAGCGGGATCGACTTGGTGCCGACCGCGACGCTGAGCGCCGCGACGGCCGCCAGCGCCGCCACCGCGGCGACGAGACCGAGGCCGCGCGTGGTCAGCCCGCCCCGGGCGCGCACGCGCGCCTGCAGGGCGGGGTATCCGGCGCGTTCGGCGGCCGCGTGGTCCCGCTCGGCCACCGCGGTCACGCCAGGGCGTCCGTGACCATCGGTACGAACTTCTCCAGCGTGTACGGCGTGCTCAGCACCGAGTTGGTGGAGAACGCGTTGACCAGGTCGGCGTCGTCGATGACGAGCAGCCGGCCCGCCTTGGCCGACGGGATGCTGTTCAGCACGGCGTCCTTCTTGAGCTCCGCGCCCGCGCCGATGCCGAAGATCACGGTGAGGTCGGCGTCGAGCAGGCCGACGCGTTCCTTCGAGACCTCGGCGTAGAAGTTGGCCGGCTTGAGGTCCTCGATCTTCTGGGAGTTCTTGAAGCCGAGCGCCTCCATGAACTGCACCCGGCCGTCCCCGCGGGTGTACGCGCCGTACTGCCCGTTGAACGCGGCGGCGACCACGACGCTCTTGCCGGCGAACCCGGGGTTGTTGGCAGCGGCGTCGGCGAGCGCCTTGTCGTTGGCGGCGACCAGCGCCTCGCCCTCGGACTTCCGGCCGAGCGCCTCGGCGATCATGATCGTCTGGTCCTTGAGCGTGGTGCCGTACGGCTGGGTGCCCGCCGGCCCGCTGAGCGTGGGTGCCAGCTTCTCCAGCTGCTCCCACGTCGCCTTGACGTTGTCGCTCTTGGTGAACGTGACGAGGTCGGGCCGCAGCGTGGCTACCTGCTCGAAGTTGATCTCGGGTCCCTTGAGGACCGTCGGCTTGGCGCCGCCGAGCCTGTCCTGCGCCCACGGGCCCACGCCGACCGGCCAGGCCTGGAACCAGTCGAGGATGCCGGCCGGGACGACGCCGAGCGCGAGCAGCGCGTCCGCGTCGGCCCAGCCGAGCGAGACGACCGTCTTCGGCGCCTGCTCGACGGCCGTGGTCCCGAACTGGTGGGTGACCGTGGCGGGGAACGATCCGCCGCCGGCCGCCGCCGACGAGCCGCCGGTCGCGGGGGTGCCGGCCTCGTCGGTGTCGCCGCACGCGGCGAGCAGTCCGGCGGCTGCGACGCCCGCTGCGCCGAAGAACAGACCGCGGCGCGAGATGAGCGGGTGGGTCGCCATGTCGGGGCCTCCTGGTTCTTGGTTAGGTAAACCTCACCTTACCCGCCACCTTTGATCTTGGAAAATGCAGCCTTGCAGGCCACGGGTCCGTTCGGGCCAACTGGCCGAAAACGGGATGACCGCGGGCCCGATTGAGCCGATCATGGATGGATGCGTACCCCCCACCAGTCCGTCGACCGGCTCGGCAGCCGCCCTGTGGAGCCGGCGGTCGCCCCGCCCGCCCCCAGCCCGCTGCCGCTCGCCGGATCCGTCGACGACGGCGACCGGCTGGTGGACGTGGTCGATCTGCTCGCGCTGGACGCCTTCGTCACCGGCCGCGAGCCGTTCGGCCGCACGAGTTACCTGGAGAACGTCCGCGCCGACGCGCCGCTGACCACCGACGACGCCCGGGTCGTGCGCGACGCCCACGAGGAGGACAGCCACGGCCGGCTCTCCACCGGCGACGGCTGGACGCTGCACGTCACCCGCTGGAAGCAGAGCCGCCGCGCCCGCGTCACGGTCACCGCGGTGACCGCCGAGCTGGCCGAGTCCGTGCTGGCCACGGCCACCGCCGACGCGGTCGAGGAGCCGGAGCCCGCCGCGGACAGCGTGCCGATCGGCTTCTGGCACTTCGGCCCGCACGGCCCCCGCCGGGTGCAGCGGGAGATCGACGCGGCGCCGTGGGACAAGATCCGCGGCAACTACGCCGCGCCGGTCGCCCGTACGCTCGAGCAGCTCATGACCCTCGACGGCAGCGCGGTCAACGGCCGGCTGCTGCTCCTGCACGGCGAGCCGGGCACCGGCAAGACCACCGCCCTGCGCGCGCTGGCCCAGCAGTGGCGCACATGGTGCCAGGTGGACTGCGTGCTGGACCCGGAGCGGCTGTTCGGCGACCCCGCGTACCTGATGAGCGTGGCCCTCGGCGGTGGCGACGACGACGAGCCGCGCTGGCGGCTGCTCATGCTCGAGGACTGCGACGAGCTGATCAGCGGCGAGGCCAAGGCGAGCGCGGGGCAGTCGCTGTCCCGCCTGCTCAACCTTACCGACGGGCTGCTCGGCCAGGGGCGCAACGCGCTGATCGCCATCACCACCAACGAGGACCTGGCCTCGCTGCACCCCGCGGTGGTCCGGCCGGGGCGGTGCCTGGCCAGCATCCAGGTCGGGCGCCTGCCGTACGCGGAGGCCACCGCCTGGCTCGGCACCCCGCACGGCATCGGCCCGGACGGCGCGACCCTCGCCGAGCTGTACGCGCTCAAGACGGGCGCGCAGCCGGTCACCGTCCCGGCGACCGACCCGCCGACGGGCATGTACCTCTAGCCGGACCGCCCGGACTGAACCGTTTCAGGTCATCTCGCTCACCTGCCAGGGCCGCCCGGCCGGTGCATGCCGGCCGGGATGCCCGAGGAACAGCGTGCAGTCCATCTCGTCGCGGCTCGGCGCGGCGGGCCCGCCGGCCGGGCACCAGGTGTACGGGTTGATCTCCGACGCGCTCAGCGTCCACTGGATCCACCACATCGTCGCGCCCACCTGCGCGCCGAGGGCGGCGTGCGAGCCCTCGTGCCCCCGCTCCAGCTCGCAGCCCAGCTCGGACTGCACGCTCGGCGCCTCCGCCGGGAGGCTGCCGAAGAAGGCCAGCTGGGCCGCGTCCAGCGTGACACGGGCGGGACAGATCACCGGCTTCTGAGCATCAATAGACATGCCTCCATGCGTTTCCACGGCGGCGGGTTCCTACACGCGTCGACTGAACCGGTTTTTCCCGCCATCCGCGCCGGGCGTCATAGGCTGCACGGCATGCGTCGAGTAGTGGTGATCGGATCGACCGGGCACGTCGGCACCTACCTGGTTCCGCGGCTGGTCCGCGCCGGGTACGAGGTCGTCGCGGTGAGCCGGGGCGGGCGCGAGCCGTACCACGACGCGCCCGAGTGGCGCTCGGTACGCAAGGTCACCGCCGACCGGGAGGCCGAGGACGCGGCCGGCACCTTCGGGGCCCGGATCGCCGGCCTGCGCCCGGACGCCGTGATCGACATGATCTGCTTCACGCCCGAGTCGGCCCGGCAGCTCGTCGACGCGCTCCGGCCGTCCCGCCCGCTGCTGCTGCACTGCGGCACGATCTGGGTGCACGGGCACGCGGCCCGGGTGCCCGTCACCGAGGACGAACCGCGGACGGCGTACGGCGACTACGGCACGGGCAAGGCGGCGATCGAGGAACTGCTGCACCGTGAGACGCTGGCCGGCGGCGTGCCGTCGGTCGTGCTGCATCCCGGCCACATCAGCGGCCCGGGATGGCCGGTCATCACCCCGGCCGGCAACCTCGACCCGGACGTGTGGCGGCGGCTCGCGACCGGCGAACCGCTGGCCCTGCCCGCGCTCGGCCAGGGCGTGCTCAACCACGTGCACGCCGACGACGTGGCGCAGGCGTTCGAGCGGGCGCTCACCCGGCCCGCCGCCACCGGGTCCAGCTTCCACGTGGTCGCCGAGCAGGCGATGACCTGCCGGGGCCTGGCGACCGGGGCGGCCGGGTGGTTCGGCCGGGAAGCCGTGCTCGACCTGGTCGACTGGGCGGAGTTCGAGGAGCGGGTCGGCGCCGAGCACGCCGGCACGACCCGGGAGCACATCGAACGCGGCATCGCGGCGAGCATCGAGCGGGCCCGGGCCGTGCTCGGCTACCAGCCGCGATACTCCTCGCTGGACGCGCTCCGCGAAGCCGTACGGTGGCTCGCCGAGCACGACCGGCTCGACCTGGGCGGGGCTGTCCTCTAGGCAGCGGCGACGGCGAACGCCGTGCGCTTGTCGGCGCGGTCGGGGCCCCACGACTCCAGCCGTACCGGCGCGCCGAGCAGGTCGCCGATCTCGCCGGCCCAGTCCGCCGGGCGGTGCAGGTCCCGCGGGCGCGCACCGGCCATCGCCTCGGTGAGGCGGGCCTGGTGCTCCAGGTCCTGGAACGGGCCCGGCTCGATGCGGTCCCAGCGCTCCCCGGCGACGTCGTACGACGTGCAGACCCGCAACTGCGGGCAGCGCCCCGGGGCGTCGAGGTGGGTGACGGCGAGCGCGTCCACGCCGCCGGCCACCTCGACCGCGTACCGGTGGGCGACCGCGTCGAAGTGGCCCACCCGGAACGCGCCCTGCCACTCCCCCGCGCCGTTGTGCGGCTCGGGCAGGTCGAGCGGCGCCTCGGTGACGAACGGGCCGGCGCCGTGCCGGGTCGTGTACGTGCGGACCACCCCGAGCCGCTCGAACGAGTCGCACAGCGCCGCCACGTTGGCGAACGTCGTCGTGGACCACGTCGTGTACGGGTGCCAGCCCCGCCACTCGTCCAGCAGCACGCCCTGCGCACCCTCGAAGACGCACGGCCCGTTGCCCAGCAGACGATCCAGACAGGTGCCGTCCACGATGGACACCGCGGCGCCGAACGCCGTGAAGGCGGTGACCACGTCCTCGAGGGGCGGCCCGTCCAGCTCGCCGTACGCCGCCGTCAGCCGGTCCCGGACCGCGGCGAGGCGGCGGCGCAGGCGGGCGGGCGAGAGCACGTCGGCGACCCGGGGGGCGTCGGCGTGGCTGAGGGCGTACGCCATGGTCTGCCCGATGCCCATGCCGCACGAACCGTGCCGCGCCCCGCCGCGCCGGCGCTCGGCGGCCCGGTTCGCGGCGCGATGCCACGGGGTGGCGAGCAGGGCCTCGCCATCGACGGTGAGCAGGTGGAACGGATTGCCGAGCGACGCCGCCTCGGCGGCCAGCGCGAGCGGATCGACCACGACGAACCGGGACAGGTGGGTGGGCACCCCGTGGAAGGTGCCCGCCCCGAACTGCGCGAACGTGTGGTGCCGCCCGCCGGCGACGACGTTGTGCGCGGCCTGCGCTCCCCCGTTGAACCGGATCACCGCAGCAATCCGGCCCGAAGCGCAGATCGCGTCCACCACCGTCCCCTTGCCCGCATCGCCGTAGCCGAGGTCGGCGACCGCGATGTGCCCGTTCACAGCCGCTCGTTCCCCGAACCGGCGGTGCCGGTGTCCACGGCGGCCCGGACCACGGCACCGCGGCCGGGCCCGATCGGCGCGAGCGCCCGGCCGACCGACGCGCCCGCGGCGGAACCGACCTCCACCAGGTCGGCCAGCCCGGCATCGAGGTCGATCGCGTCCTCGCCGAGCCCGACCGTGAGCGCGATCGTCTCGCACACCGCGTCGAGGTCGTCCAGCTCGATGACCTGCTGGCCGAGCAGCCGCTTCCAGTGCGCCAGGATCTGCGCGTCCCCGCCCCAGCCGGCCGCGGTCGGCACGATGAAGTACACGTCGAAGGTGCGCTGCAGCTCCGCGATCATCTGCTCGACGGCGATCGGCTCGCGCAGGTCGTCGCCGATGAAGCGCTTGACCTCCTTCGGCTTGACCTGCCCGTACGGCATCTCGTCGCCGATCAGGAACAGGTAGCCCCGCCGCCCGCGCTTCGTCACGCTGTCCAGGCTGGTGTGCCGCGCCATGAAGTACATGGCCAGCTCGTACGACTCGGTGCGCTGCCCGCCCCCGCCGCCCTCGAGCACGATCCGGGCCAGGTCGTCGTCCATCCGGTTGTCCGACTCGAACTGCCCGACCTGCAGCGGCACCCGGTCACAGGTCGCGTCGCCGACCGCGCCGAACATGATGTGCGGGTCGGTCGCGTAGCCCTTGCGGGTCAACAGGCCCAGCAGCTGCGGCAGCTTCGTCTGCAGCGTCCGCGGGACGGTGCCCATCGAGCCGGTGACGTCGAACAGCACGGCGATGGGCGTGCTGTCCGGGTGCTCGTCGCTGTCCCGGCTCTCCCGCGCGGCGACCCCGAGCGGGTCCAGGGCGGGGTGGGCCTTGCGGGCGCCGCTGTCGCTGTAGGCGAACGCGCTCGTCCCGGTGGCGGCGCGGTAGGAGGCCGCGGCCGAGTACACGTCGGTGGACCAGCGTCCACTTCCCATGATGATCTCCTCTGCTATCGGTTCGGCAGGGCGAACGGACGGAACGTCCGCGGCCCGTACAGGTCTTCCAGCAGCGCGTCGAACTCCGCGAGCAGCTGCCACGCGTCCTGCGGGCGCATGCGCGGCGCGTCGTAGCGGCAGCCCGCGGCGAAGCGCCGCATCCGCGCGGGCGGGTCGTCGATCAGGCGCAGCATCAGCCCGGTCGCCATGAAGATGTCGGTGGCCGCGGTGGCCGGCCGCTTGCCGGTCACCTCCGGCGGATACGCGGCTCGGTGCCGTGCGACGACGGCCGGCACGGTCCCGCCCGGCGCCACGCTGTAGCACCAGTCGACGAGCACCAGGCCGTGCTCACCCGGGTGGATCAGGACGTGCTCCGGCAGCACCGCGCCGTGCACCACGCCCGCGCGGTGCGCCCAGCCCAGCCCGGTCAGCAGCCGCCGCCACATCCACGCCACGTCGCGCGGGTCGAGGCGGCGCTCCAGGCCGGTCAGCGGCACGAACCCCCGCTGCCGCTCCAGGATCGCGGCGGTGCGCCGGCAGCCCCTGTCGTCCTCGTGGGTGAAGGACTCGATCAGGCGGGGCGCGTACGCCCGGTGCCGCGGATCACCGTCGCGCCACAGCGTGGTCAGCGCGGTGATCTCGGCCCGCATGAGGTCGTTGTCGCCGGGCTGCCGGGGCAGCTTGAGCAGCGCGTCGTCGCCGGCCTCCCACAGGTCGGCGATGTCGCCGCTCGCGACCCGGTCACCCAGGCGGTAGGTCGCCCGCCGGGTGGTGAGGGTCCGGTTCTGCGCCCGCCCCCACAGGGTGGAGAGCTTGGCGGCGGCCTGCGTCGCGGTCGCCCGCCGAGCGGCCGGCACGACGTCCGGGTGCACGATCTTGACAAGCATCCGGTACGCGTAGCCCGGGTCGACAACCGCAAGCTCCCCGTTCAGCAGGTCAGGAAAGGCATCGGCGCGCCCGATCGCCGCAACAGCGTCCTCAAAAGACATCATCGGATCCCGTCCTCCCTGGCCGGCCGCAACAGGGCCGGGTGCAGCAGGCGCGCGTCGCCGGCGCGGTAGAGACGGGGCTTGGGGCCGCCGCGTTCGCCGGCGCGGGGTGCGGTCTCGCCCGTGCTCTCGACGAAGCCGGGAACGGAGAGCACCTTGCGGTGGAAGTTGCCGGCGTGCAGCTCCTCGCCCCACACCGCCGCATACACCGCGCGCAGCTCGGCGATCGTGAACTCGGGGCCGACGAACGCGGTGGCCAGCGGCGTGTACTCGAGCTTGGCGCGGGCCCGGTCGAGCCCGTCGGCGAGGATGGCCGCGTGGTCGAAGGCCAGCTCGGCCACCTCGTCCACCGGGACCCAGAAGGCGCCCGCGGCGTCGCTGCCCGCCCGCGGATCGGGCAGGCTCGGCGCGAACGCCAGGTAGGCCACCGAGACGACCCGCATGCGGGGGTCGCGCCCGGGGTCGCCGTACGACCGCAGCTGCTCCAGGTGCACCCGGTCGAGCGCCCCCTCGCCGGGCCGCAGGCCGGTCTCCTCGCCGAGCTCCCGCAGCGCCGCGGCGTCGAGCGTCTCGTCGCGGACGAAGCCGCCGGGCAGCGCCCGGCACCCCGCGAACGGGTGCGCGCCCCGCTCCACGAGCAGCACGTGCAGCCGGCCGTCGCGGATGGTCAGGGCGACCACGTCCACCGTCACGGCGACCGCCGGGAAGCCGGCCGGGTCGTAGCCCTCGAGGAACGTCCGCTCGTCCATGCTCGCCTCCCAAGTTGTTCTCATAGTCAGTAGGACTCGACCTGAGAACAACGTAGCTTCTTCTCACCCTGAGGTCAACCCTCACCCCGAATCCGGCCCCGGAACCGTACGAAGTTGTCAGAATGGGGCAAAGCACTCGACGTCCGGGAGGTTCGCGCATGGCCGAGGGTCGACTGCGCGGACGCCGGTCGCTGGCGCTGGCCGGGTTCGCCGCGCTCGTGGTGCTGTCCGGCCTCGGCGTCGGCGTCGCCACCACGACCCCCGAGGACACCGCCCTCGACGGCCCGCCCGCCCCCGCCCCGTCCGCCGCCACGTCGGGTCCGGCGCCGGCCACCGCATCGCCTCGGGCATCGTCGTCGCCCGCGGTCAGCCGTACCGCCGGAAAAGCGGATCCCCGATCGGCCCGGCAGCAGATCGCCCTGCACCGCGCGAACGGGGCCTGGCCGGGGGCGGACGGCCTCTCCGGCGTGAACGGCGACCCGGTTCTGGACACCGCCGCGGTCCGCGCCTTCTGCACGGCGCGGGGGCGCCCGTGCCGGGTGGCGCAGACCTACACCGACCGCAGCTCGTGGGAGACCATGACCAGCGGTACGGCCTGGACCTTCGACCTGTTCTCGGACTTCGACGGCGTGCTCGTCGTCTCCCAGGGCCTGGTGCCCGAGGGCGCGAAGGACGACCTCGCATCCTGCGCCGCCGGCGACCACGACGAGCAGTGGCGCGCGTTCGGCACGCTGATGCGCCGCCACTACCGGGGCGACTCGGTGGTCCGCCTCGGCTGGGAGTTCAACGAGCAGACGTCGTCCTGGCGCGCCGACGACCCGCGGACCTGGCTCGCCTGCTACCGGCGGGCCGCGGACAACATCCGGGCCACGAACCCCGACGTGCTGCTGGACTGGACGATCAACGCGCACAACACCCCGGCCGGCGTGTGCGGCGGGGTGAGCACCAACTGCTACCCCGGCGACGACTACGTCGACATCATCGGCATCGACAACTACGACCACTACCCGTGGTCCCCGTCGAAGGCCGCGTTCGACCGTACGGCCGCCCGCCCGGAGGGCCTGACCTGGCTGTACGAGTTCGCCCGCGCCCACGGCAAGCCGTTCGCGGTCGGCGAGTGGGGCGTGGTGCCCACCGCGGACGCCGGGCGCGAGAACCCCGGCTACGTGCAGTGGATGCACGAGTGGTTCGCGGCCCACGCGGCGCACCTGGCGTACGAGGCGTACTTCTCCGACTGCAGCGAGGGCGGCGTGCAGTCCAGCCTGTTCCGCACCGACGACGCATGCCGCAAGAACCCCGGATCGGCGGCGCGCTACGCGGACCTGTTCGGTACGTAGGGTGCAATTCCACTGAACTTTGTCACTCTGGGCAAACCCCCGCATACGCCAAGTTACGCTCCCTGCTGAGACGGCCCGGCACTGGTTCTCACGCGCGGGCCCACCAACCCAACCGACGCGGTCACTGATGACCGTAGGAGGACCACGCATGCGCAAGTCCACGTCCACACGATCCCGGCTGACGCGCGCCGGGATCGCCACCGGGGTGATCGCGGCCGCCGTGCTCGCGACCGCCACGCCCGCGTTCGCAGCCGACACCGCGGTCGTGCTCAGCCCCACCACCGGCCCCACCGGTGGCGGCAACACCGTGACCTTCACCGGTACCGGCGTCTTCACCGGTTCCACCACCTACAGTGGCCGGCTGATCCCGGGTGCCGGCTCCTGTGCGGCCGCTCCGGGCACCGCGAACACCACCACCAACGTGACCGTCGCCGTGTCGAAGGTCGGCAACGACAACGACGGCAGCTTCATCGCCCCGAGCCTGCCGGTGGGCGCCTACCGGCTGTGCCTGTACAACGTGGCCACCACGTCCACGACCGGCGCGCTGATCGGCCACTCCACGAACACCTACACCGTGTCGCTGGCGTCGCCGACCCTCAGCTCGACCGCCGGCGCCGCCGGCACCGCGACCACCGTCACCGCCACCGGCTCGCCGGCCGGCAACACGTTCATCGGCGCCGCCACGGCCGTCGGCGCGACGTTCTCGACCGCCGCCTGCCCAACGACGTACACGACCACGGCGGGCAACATCGTCGCGACGGCGTCCAAGACGTCGACGTCGGTAGCCAGCATCACCACGCCCACGAGCCTGGTCGCTCCGAACGTCTACAACGTCTGCATCTACAACGGCACGGCGGGTACCAGCGCCCTGATCGGCAGCACCACCTACAGCGCGCTGCCGACCGTCTCGCTGAGCCCGGCGGTAGGCCCGGACGCGGGTGGCAACACCATCACGGTGTCCTCCACGACCGCGTTCCTCACCGGCGTGGCCACGCCGAAGGTGGTCTTCTCCCGGGACAACTGCACGCCGTACTACCCGCAGACCGGCACGCCGATCGCCTCGGTCACGGTCAACCGGATCACGGACAACAAGGTCGCCATCCTGGTGCCCATCGGCGTGGTCCTCAACGGCGGCGAGACCACGGCCCCGTACAACGTGTGCATCTACACCGGCACCTCGTCGTCGGACGCGCTGGTCGCCGTGCCGGCGACCTACACGATCGCTCCGGCGCTCGGGGTCACCAGCATCGCCCCGACCGCCGGCCCGGCGCAGGGCGGCAGCCTGGTGACGATCACCGGTAGCGGCTTCCCGACCGCCGCCGACGCCGTCGTCAGCGCCTCGGTCGGCGGCAGCCCGCTGACCCGGGTGCGGGTGGTCAACGGCACGACGATCACCGGTTACACCACCGCGCACGCACCGGGCAGCGCGAACGTCAGCGTCACCACCGCGGCCGGCACCAAGAACGCTGTCGGCACCCCGTACACCTACACGTACGGCATCACGGTGGCGCCGAACACGGCCCCGGCCGGCACCACTCCGTACATCGACATCCTGGGCGCCGGCTTCTCGAGCCTGACCTTCGGCACCTCGCCGCAGGACAACGACACCCACGTGTTCATGGTCGACGACCGGTACAGCTCGGCGGAGGCCAGCCCGGGCTCGGGCACCTGGAACGCCCCACCGGTGACGGAGTGCACCAACGTCGTGCCGATCAGCGACACGGAGATCATCTGCCAGCTGGACCTGGCGAACACGCTCGTCGCCGCCGGCACGACGTCCACGAGCGACCCGGCTGAGGGCAGCTACACCATCGAGGTGGTGACCGACGCCGAGCCCGGTGCGACGCTCGCGGCCAACGCGACCTCGATCATCTCCAGCGGTTCGACGTTCACCGTCGCCCCGTACTGATCGATCGGTACCGCTTCACCTGACAGTCATGACAGCGCAGAGCACGAAACGGTGGCCCGGAGCGTTCCGCTCCGGGCCACCGCCCTTTGACGCCAGGCATATGACAATCGGCCGGCCGCAGGAGTGCGGCCGGCCGATGACGTACGGACCGATCAGGAAAGCGCCGACCAGGCCTTGTCGATCTGCGCGACGCTCGCCTTGGCGGAGGGCTTGCCCTTGAGGTCCACAGCGACGGTGTAGACGCTCCGGCTCGCGCTGGTCCGCCAGCAGAGCAGCAGCGTCGGCCGGACCCGCGCCGGCATGTCGGGACTGACCCGGATCTTCTGGGTGCAGCTCGCCGCGCCCACCTTCTGCCCCTTGTCCGCCACCCAGCCCAGCTCCCGCTGCCCGGTGAGGTCGAGCCGGGCGGACACCACCCTGATCGAGGACTTGTCGTCCTTGAGCGAGCCGATCGTGGCGACCGTGAGGTCTTCATCCGAGACGGCATCCGCCGCCGGCGGCAGCGGCCGGCGGATCCGCTGGGTGGTGTTCTTCACGGCCGCGCCCTTGACGGCCTCGATCTGTTCCTTCGTGGTCTTCGGCTTCGCCGCCGCGGAGGCCGCGTCGTCCGGCGCTGTCCCGACCCCGTCGGCGGCGGCCGGCGACGAGGTCGCCCCGGCGTCCGCCGGCGCGTGCGCCTGGGCGTGCGCCTGCGCCTCCCCGGCGGTCTCGTGGGTGCGGGTTTCGGCGGTGACGTGCGAGGTCACCGCGAACGCGGCGGCGCCCAGCACGGCCAGGCCGGCCACCCCGGCCAGTGCTTGCTTGCGGCGACGGTTGCGGCGTGCGACCACCGAGTCGGAGACGGCCGGGTCGTCGTCGTGCACTTCGTTGCGCATGCTCATCCTTTGCGGGTTCTCGACTGGGTCGGCCCCGCGGTCTCGCGGGCGCAGGCCCCGAACCGCCATCGTCCCAAACGAATCGGACATAGCGGGTCCGAACGGCGAACCCCGGATGCGGGATAGTGGGCGCATGGAGAAGCGCGCGCTCGTGCTGGGCGGTGGCGGCGTCACCGGCGTCGCCTGGGAGATCGGCCTGCTGCACGGTCTCGCCGAGCGGGGTGTCGACCTCACCACCGCGGACCTGTTCGTCGGCACGTCCGCCGGGTCGGTCGTCGCCGCCCAGCTCACCGGCGGCACCGGTGTCGCCGAGCTGTACGAGCACGAGCTCGCCGACACCAGCGGCGACCCGGACGCGACGATCGGGTCGCGGGTGCTGCTCGGCTTCGTGCTGGCCGCGCTCTGGCCGGGTGACCGTGCGCGGGGGCGAGCCCGGCTGGGCCGTGCCGCGCTGCGGGCCCGGACCGTGCCGGAGTCCGAGCGGCGTACGGCCATCGCGGCCCGCGTACGCCGCGACGAGTGGCCCGCGGCCCGGCTGCTGGTGCCGGCGGTGGAGGCCCAGACGGGCGAGGTGGCCGTCTTCGACGCGCAGAGCGGGGTGTCGCTCATCGACGCGGTCGCCGCGAGTTGCGCGGTGCCGCTGGTGTGGCCGCCGATGACGGTGGCGGGCCGGCGCTACGTGGACGGCGGCGTCCGGTCGGTGGCGAACGTCGACCTGGCCCGGGGGTACGACCGGGTCGTCGTGATCGCGCCGCTCGTCGCCGCCGCCCGGCGCGCCGATCGTCCGGGGGCGCAGGCACGGGCGCTGGGGCCCGGCGTACGGTCCGCCGTGGTGAGCCCGAGCGATGCCGCGCTGACCGCGATCGGGCGCAACCCGCTCGACCCGTCGCGCCGGGCCCCGGCCGCGCGGGCGGGGCGGGAGCAGGCGGCGGACGCGGCCGAGCGGGTCCGCGAGGTGTGGGGTTAGCCGACGGCCACGCCGGAGTTGCCCTCCGGCAGCGCCTTGCCGGCCGCGTCGAACGCCTTGAGGTCGGACACCGCGCCGGCGTCCGGGGCGAACCAGAACGCCTTCACCGAGGCGTCCTCGCTCCACGCCGCGGTGGTCGCGGTGACCGTCCGGCCGCCGGCCCGCGCGGTGATCTTCGTGACCGGGCCGACGTAGTAGCCGAACGTGGGCGAGGGCTCGCCGTTGACCTCCATGGCGCCCTCCACGGCGTGGAAGCCGGGCGCCCGGTCGGAGCCGGTGGTCTCGTTCGTCATGATGTCGGCGGTGACCGCGCCGCTCGCCTGCCGGCGGCCGGCCATCACGCCGAAGGACGTGCCGGCCATGCCCTTGACCGGTACGAAGCACAGCACCCAGGCACCCTGCTTCGCGGCGATCCCGGTGTCGATGACGTCGCCGATCGTCTTCGGCGCGGCCGGGGGCGCCTCCGGCGTGGACGGGCGGCCCGGTGCCTGCGACGTGACCGGGGCTGGATCCTGGGCGGCGTTGGCGGCGACGGCGCCGGCGATCGCGACCGAGACGGCCACGCCGGTCACCCCGGCGGCGAGGATCCAGCGGTTCCGGGAGAGATTCATGGGCTGCGCTCCTGCAGGATGGGCGGATGGTACGGACCGCAGATCGAGACGGCTGGGGAACCCGGAAGGTTGCCGCAACCTTTTCCGCCTCCCGCTCGTCGTTGACGCCGTGAGATCAGGCCGACGAAGCGACGAAGAGTTCGTCGAGTTCGCGCGTGCGAACTCGGCGCGGCTGCAGCGTGCCGCATACCTGCTGACCGGGGACCGGCACCAGGCGGAGGAGGCGGCCCAGGCGGCCCTCGTGCGCGTGTACGCCTCCTGGGGCCGGGTACGCCGCAAGGACCCGTACGCGTACACCCGTACCGTCCTGGCCAACCTGCTGACCGACCAGTGGCGCCGCCCGATGCGCGAGTACGCGACCGAGCAGCTGCCCGAGCAGCCGGTCGCCCGCGACGTGGCCGACGACGTGACCCGCCGCCGCTGGCTGATCGGCGCCCTGAAGGCGTTGTCGCCCCGCGAGCGCGCGGTCGTGGTGATGCGGCACTTCTTCGACATCACCGAGGTGGACGTGGCCCGCGAGCTCAACCTCTCGCTGGGCACGGTGAAGAGCCTCAACTCCCGGGCGCTCGCGAAGCTGCGGGTCTCGATCCCCTCGCCCCGGCACAGCATGGAGAGCGGAGCCATCCGATGAACGACCTCGAGGACCTGAAGGACGCCATGCACTCGACGCCGGACTTCGAGCCGCGCCCCCTCGATCTCGACGCCGTCCTGGCGCAGGGCGGCCGGTTGCGCCGCCGGCGCCGCTTCGCCGTGGGCGCCACCGCGGGCGTCGCCGTGCTGGCGCTGCTCGTGGGCGGCGCGCAGGTGGCCCGGCTCGGCGGCGACGAGGGCGCACCGGGCTCGGTGCCAGCCGCCGGGTCGCCCGGCCGGGTGGCAGTCTCCCCGGCCGGCGACGTGCTCGGCGACGTCATCGAGACCGGGCTGCGTACCTCCGCCGGTGAGCAGGTGCTCTGGGTCAAGCCGCTGGAGGAGGACGCGCTGCCGGGTGTGACGTTCGGCCTGGTGCTGGGCCGGCGTACGGCGCAGGGCGGCCTCGTCAGCGACATCCTCATCAACGAGACGGAGGGTTCCGACCGCGCGCCCGGGTTCCACTCGCCGGAGGGTCCGATGGAGGTGAACGGCGTTCCCACGCCGGCCTTCGGCTACTACGCCGGCCCCGGCGTCGCGAAGATCACCGTGACCACGAAGGGCCGCCAGGTGCAGGCGCGTACCGCGGTGTGGAGCGAGGACCCCTCGATCGTCGTGTTCTGGTTCGACCCGGCCGAGATCAAGCCCGGCGCGGCGCTGACGAAGCTCTCCGCGTTCGACAAGGACGGCGGGCTGCTCACCGGGTCCGGCGCCTCGTTCGGCGTGGGCTGAGCCTGTCGCGTCACGTGATCGTGGGGTTTACTGCTGGGCATGAGCATCATCTCTCCCGGCTTCGGCGGGCGGCGGCGCTCCTCGCGCCCCGACCTGCCGCCCGGGCAGTACCTCACGCACGACTTCCCGGTGCTCTCGGCGGGGCCGACGCCGCGGGTCCCGCTCGAGCGGTGGTCGTTCGCCATCACCGACGAGACCGGCGCGAGGACGAGCTGGTCGTGGGATGAGCTGAACGCGCTGCCGCAGGAGGACTTCACGGTCGACATCCACTGCGTCACGAAGTGGTCCAAACTGGGCACGACGTGGCGCGGCGTCCCGCTGGACGCGCTCTTCGAGAACGTGGAGACCACCGCGGACTTCACGATGGTGCACAGCTACGGCGGCTACACCACGAACGTCCCGCTGGAGGACCTGCTCGACGGCAAGGCGTGGATCGCGCACACCTTCGACGGTGAGCCGCTGCACCCGGAGCACGGCGGCCCGGCCCGCCTCGTCGTCCCCGCGCTGTACTTCTGGAAGTCCGCGAAGTGGGTCAACGGCATCGAGATGCTCCAGCAGGACGAGCCCGGCTTCTGGGAAGAGGCCGGCTACCACATGTACGGGGACCCATGGCGCGAGCAGCGGTACCAGGGCGATTGATCTGGCGGGTCGCCACCGTCGCCGAGGCCCGGTGGGAGACGCCGTCGGCGCGCACCCTGGTCCTCGACATCCCGCAGTGGCCCGGTCACCTGCCGGGCCAGCACGTCGACGTCCGCCTGACCGCCCCGGACGGCTATTCGGCCCAGCGCAGCTACTCGATCGCGTCCGCGTGGCGTGACGGCGGCCGGGTGGAGCTGACGGTCCAGCGGGTCGCGGACGGCGAAGTGTCGTCGTACCTGACGGACGTGCTGGAGCCCGGTCAGCAACTCGAGCTGCGCGGCCCGGTCGGCGGATGGTTCGTCTGGCGCGGCACGCCGGCGCCGGTGCTGCTGGTGGCCGGCGGCTCGGGCGTCGTCCCGCTCATGGCGATGATCCGGGCGCGCGGCGACGCCCGCGGGCGCCAGCCGTTCCGGCTGGTCCACTCCGTGCGCACCCCGCAGGACACCCTCTACGCGGCCGAGCTGGCCCGGCGGGTCCGCGACGACCCGGGCCTGGACGTGCACATCGCCTACACCCGCAAGACGCCGGACGACTGGCCGCAGCCGCCGGGCCGGATCGGCGTCGCGACACTGAACACGCACGGCTGGCCGCCGGACTTCGCGCCCGACGTCTTCGTCTGCGGGCCCACGTCGTTCGTGGAGGCGGCCGCGGACATCCTCGTCGCGCTGGGGCATGACGCGTCCACGATCAGGACCGAGCGATTCGGGGGTACGGCATGACCACCGGTTTCGAGCTCGACGGCAACGCCATGGCCGGCGACCTGCGGGAGATCTTCGCGGTCGACCTGACCGAGGCGGTGGCGACCTGCGCCGGGTGCGGGCGGCCGAGCGCCGTGGCCGCCCTGCTGGTGTGGGGCCCGGCGCCCGGGCTGGTGGCCCGCTGCCCGGGCTGCGAGGACGTGGTCCTGCGGCTGGTCCGCGCGCCGGGGCGGGCCTGGCTCGACGTGCGCGGCGCGGTGTCGCTGCGGATCGCGCTGCCGGAGGAGTCAGTCGCGGAAGGTCCGGCGTAGCCGCTCGGCCAGTCCGGCCGGGCGGGGGGCCGCGGGGACGCGCTCGGCCCGCGCCGGACGGGTGGGACGGGACCGGCCGATGGGCTGGTCGTAGTCCGCGGCGGCGACGGCTTCGATGATCTGCTCGTCGGTGAAGTTCTCGGAGCCGGGGATCGACGGGACGAAGCCGACGAGCACCCCGTTGCGCATGATCTGCGCCTCGAGTCCCGCGGTGCCGTCGTTGTCCCAGATCGCCTCACGGCCGTCGGGCAGGACGACGCGGATGCCGTACTGCGTGATGCCGGCGTGCGGCAGCTTCACGTGCGCGAAGACGTTGCGAGCGCGGAGCGTCTCGACCACCCGGCGGGCCCTGTTCTCGTCCATGCCACCGACGCTAATCCGCGGGGCTGTGCACACGCTGACAAACGGCTGTGCGTTGTCAGCGCGGCGCCGGCACCATCCGCTCACCTCGGTCGGCGGCACCGGACGGCGCCCGGCGAGGACGTCGGCGGTCCGTCCCGTGCTGACGATCTCGCAGACGAAGTACCGGCTGTCGGTCCACGAGCGCAGCAGGCCCGCTCCGCCGCCGTGGACCACCGCGTTGGTGGCCGGCTCGCTCACCGCGACCGCGACGTCGTTCAGGCGCTCCGGCGGCGTACCACCCGACCGGGCACGGTCGACGACGATGCGGCGCAGGCGTGGAAGGTGTCCGCGTCGAAGGCGTCGGTGACCGCGCCCGCGGGCACCGGCGACGGCGCGGAGCACCACCGGGATGATCCGGCCCGGGTTGCGACCGGACCCGGCCATGTCGATGAGCCGGACCCGCTGCCCCGGCTGTGGCGGGAGGGCTCGACCCTGTGGTGCCAGGTGAGGGACGACGGCCCCGGCATCGCGTCGGAGCGGCTGGACGAGACGCTGCGCCGCCGGGCGGGACACATCGGCGGGCACAGCATCTGGGTGGCGGGGCAGATCTGCGGCGGGCTCCACATCGACACGATGCCCGGCACGGAAACGCGGGTTCTGATCAGCTGCGAGCTGCCGACCACGTCATAGCGCTCCGCACATGGAACATGACTGCATGGCATAGATGCAGGTCACATCGACGGATGTTACTACGAGGTAACCGGAAAGTCACTGTGTTTCTTTCCCTGGACCCTTGACTTACTGTTCGGTAACCGGAGCGCTCCGGCCCCCATCCCCCGCGGACCGGAGGCCACCCCGATGAGCAGACGTACCACCGTCCTCGCCTGCTTCGTCTTCTCGACCCTGCTGACCCTCCTCACGGCGGCCCCCGCGGCCGCCGCCCCGTCATCCCCCTCGGAGTGGGACTACGTCGCCCTGGGCGACTCCTACTCGTCCGGCGTCGGCGCCTCCGGGCAGAGCGGACTCTGCCTGCGCAGCCCCAACGGCTACCCCGGCCTGTGGGACGCCGCGAACGACCCGAAGTCGTACCGCTCGGCCGCCTGCAGCGGGGCCACCACCGACACGCTGCGGGCCACCCAGCTCTCCGCGCTCTCCAGCGGCACCGATCTCGTGACGCTGACGATCGGCGGCAACGACGTCGGGTTCGCTCCCACGATCATCACCTGCACGCTGGTCAGCGACGCGGCCTGCGCGGCCACCGTCGACATCGCGATCAAGGCGCTCTCCGACGACATCCCGGGCAAGCTCGACGCGACGTACCGCGACATCCAGCGCAAGGCCCCGAACGCGCGGATCGTCGTGCTCGGCTACCCCATCCTCTTCGACGAGACCGCACCGAGCTGCGGCTTCGCCGGCATGAGCATCCCCAAGCGCAAGTCCATCAACAAGGGCGCGGTCGAGCTCAACCGGGTCATCGCCGAGCGGTCCCGGGCCGCCGGCGCGACGTGGGCCGACGTCACCGATGAGTTCGCCGGGCACGGGATCTGCGGCGCCAGCCCGTGGCTGCATGGCCTGACGGTGCTGCCCCCGACCGATTCCTTCCACCCCACCGGCAACGGCTACCGGTACGGCTACCTGCCGGCGCTGACCTCGGCGTTGCGCTGACGCGCGGCGGTCCGGCGGGGAGTCCCCACCCCGCCGGCCCGTCACCCCGCCCAGCGGTACCGGTGCTCGGGGCGGCCGGTGGCGCCGTACCGCAGCCGCATCTCCGCCGCCCCGTCACGGGCCAGGGCCGCCAGGTAGCGCTGGGCGGTCGCCCGGGAAATTCCCAGCTCATCGGCGACGTCGGCGGCCGTGCGCGGCGTACCGGCGGAACGCAACGCCTCGCTCACCAGGCGCAGCGTCACCGCGGACTGGCCCTTCGGCGCGGCCGGGCGGTCGCCCTCGTGCAGCACGCGCCAGCACCGGTCGATCTCGTCCTGGCTGAGCGTACGGTCGCCGGACAGCACCGAGCGGTAGTGCCGGTACGCCACCAGCCGGTCCGCGAGCTGCTCGGCGGTGAACGGCTTGACGAGGAAGTTGAGGGCGCCACGGGCGTACGCCGTGCGGACCGTGGCGGCGTCGCAGGCGGCGGTGAGCATGATGGCGTCGGCGGTCAGCTCGCGCAGCAGGTCCAGCCCGGACTCGTCGGGCAGGAACGTGTCGAGCAGCACGAGATCGATCCCCCCGGCGGCGAGCATCGAGCGGGCCTCGGCGGCGGTCCGGGCCGCACCCGTCACGGTGAAGCCGTCGACCCGCTGGGTGAAGCCGACGTGCACCTTCGCGACGCGGAAGTCGTCCTCCACCACCAGCACCCGGATCACGGCACACCCGCCGGCGCGGGATGCAGGGCGCCGGGCAGCCGGGCCTCCAGCACGGCGACGTGCAGGCGATCCACGACAGCGTCGGCATGTTCAACGGCGACGGCCTGATGAAGCCCGAGGGGGCGGCGAACGTGCTGGAGGTGCTCAGCCAGTTCTCCCCGAACGTGCGGGGCAAGAAGGACCAGGTCGACCTGAGCAAGACGTACACCACGGCGTACGCGTCGAAGGCGGCTGGTTGATATCGAGACATATTGATGAAATGCTGCGACCGGGAGCGCTCCCACGGCTCCCGGTCGCCGACGACGGAGAAGCTCATGACGTGGAACCGCACGCGCACCAGGTGGGCGGCGGGGCTGGTCGTGGCAGCGACGGCCGGCGCGGTCGCGCTGGCCACCACGGCGGGCTCGGACGCGCACGGTACGGACCTGACCGGCCAGATCACCGACCGGATGCGCACGACGCTCGAGCGGTCGGACCCGGGGCAGCACCACCACGCCGGGCACCAGCCCGCCGGCGCCGAGGACGCGAAGCCCGCGGTGATCTGCGGCGTCCGGGTCTACGGGTACGAGCCGGCCGGGGCGAGCGCGCTCGCCGACGTACGGACCGTCTACGGCTTCCACCTGTGCGGCGTCGCCGAGCAGGGCCGCCCCTGGGACGTGGCGGTCAAGCTGGCCGGCCCGGTCATCCTCGACATGTCCACCGACCCGCCGGGCATCCAGGTGGTCGAGGCCACCGACGGCGTGCCGTACATCGACCGGCTGAAGCAGATGTTCCCGGGCAGGTACGCCGAGCTCGCGCAGAAGGAGGCGCTCTCCGACGGGGAGATGGCCGACCTGCGGCGCCGGTACGACGCCGCGGCCGGCCGCTGACCCGCCCGGCGCTCAGCCCACCGGCGTCGGCGTGGTCGACGGCTCCCACGTCGGCGGGCTCGCCGCGATCGCGTCGCGCAACGTGGCGTAGCGGGGGCCGGCCACGCGGGTCCCGGTGACCGCGCGCACCGCGAACCGGACGAGCCGGTCACGCATGACGGCGACGTTGGCCGTGCCGTGCTCGTTCTCCGAGTGCGGCCCCCGGACGAGCACAAGCTCGGCCCGGCCCGCGGAACGCTGGTACGCGCTGAACACACCCAGCGGGCCCTCGTACTCGTCCCAGATCCCCTTGCCGATGAACACGGCCGGCCAGTCGCCGATGCCGGCCAGCGGCTCGGACGTCGGCGTGTAGATGGAGTGGTTGACCTCCGCGTGCGCCGCCGTGTAGACGAGGTCGCCCGGGTCGCCGAACGGCATGCCCCACAACGTGGACAGCAGCAGTGCACCGCGGATGTTGCGGTGGCCCCACGGCGGCGAACACGGGCGGCCGGGGGTGTCCAGCGCGCACCAGCGGTGCAGGTTGGCGTCCATCGCCCACTGGGTGGCGTACGCGCCCTGGCTCGCCCCGCCCAGCAGGATCGGCATGGTGCGGGCGTCGGCCGCTCCGGTCATCCGCCGCACGGCGTCCCGGCCGGTACGGGTGACCCGGTCCGGGCCCAGCGCGCGCACCCCGTCGCCGTCCGCCAGCGCGTCCACCATGCGCAACATGTCCAGGCCCTGCTGGAGCGTGTTGTCGGCGCTGTGGCCGCCGGAGATCCCGTGACCACGCTTGTCCACGGTGAGCACGTCGAACCCGGCGCGGCGCAACGCGTCCAGATACTCACGCCACTGCCGCGCGCCCCACTTCTCGGTGCCCCGCGAGGGGTACGCCACGCCGTCGTGGCCGCCGGCAGCGCCGGGCAGGTACAGCGGGTCGGCGGGGTCCTGCACCGCGGTCGTCTCGATGGTCCGGCCGCCGAGCAGCACGGCCAGCGCCCGGGTCCGCCGCCCACTCGGGTCGCGTACGCCGTCCCCGCGCAGGTACCACCCCCGCAGCCGCACCGGCGTGGTGATCCCGCGGTTGATCACCTCGTACGGCTCGGCCGGCACCGTGAACTCCACCGTCCACGCCTGCGGCTCGGCAGCGGCGATGCGCTCCGCGTACGGCGCCCGCGCGAAGAAGCCCGGCCGGCGGATCCGGGTCAGGTCGAGGTTCGAGGCGTACGGATCGACCTTGCCGAAGCCGACGATCTCGCCGGTGCTGCGGAACTCGGCGGGCCGGTAACCGGCCACATCGGACAGTGCCGTGCACGCCGGATCGGCCTTGCACGCGTCCAGCCGGCGCTCGGCAGCGGCGAAGGAGAACTCCCGCACCCGGTAGTCCCCGCGATAGCCGGCCGGCGCCCAGTCGATCCAAGTGAACGGTACGCAGACCCGGCTCCCGCCCGCACCGGGCACCGCGTACCCGGGCAGGTCGGCGTCCTGGTGGTAGCCCACATGGGCGGTGCAGTCCGTGGCCGGCACGGCGGCACGCTCGGCGCCGGGCGTACCGGGAGGGCGGCTCCCGCGCGCCGGGCCGACCAGCGCGAGGACGAGGGCGACGGTGGTGGTGACGGCGATCAGGGCGCGTTTCATCGGCACGGGAACCATCCCTCGGGTCGGGCCGGGTCAGGCGGTCGCGGCCATGGCGGCCACGAACTCATCGGGTGTGATCGTGAGCTGGAAGAGCTGCCGCGTCCGGTCCAGCAGGACGGACGCGACCGGCCGTGGCAGGGCCTGGTCCCAGGCCAGCGTGAAACTCGGCGCGGCCACGGCGAGGCGATGGACGAAGCGGGCGAACTCCGCGTGCGGGTGCCCGGCCAGCCGGGGCTCCAGGTCCCGGACCGCCGGCACCTCGCCGGCGGCGAGCAGCCCGTCGAGGAACGCGTCGGAGGTGACGGTCCGGGCGACGAACTGCGCAGCCTCGGCACGGTACGGGCTGCCGGCGTCGACGGAGAGGTAGTTGGCCGGCACCCCGACGAGGTCCGCCGGGTCACCGGCACCGCCGGCCACCGAGGGGAACGGTGTCCAGCCGAGCCCGGTGGCGGCGAACGCGGGATCGTCGGCGGCCTGGGCGCCGTACTCCCAGCTGCCCATGAGCTGCATGGCCGCCTCGCCGCGGGTGAGCATCCCGGTGGCCGCGCCCGTCTCGAGGTTCAGGGCGTCGCCGGGCTCGCCGAAGGCGCCGCGGCGGACCAGCTGCTGGGTGAGCCGCGCGGCCTCCCGGACCGCCGGGTGCCGCCACGCGCCCGGCCGGCCGGCCGCGATGTCGGCGAAGACCTGCGGACCGCCGAGCCGGTCGGTCAGGTACATCAGGTACATCAGCGCCGGCCAGCGCGCGGCGCCGGCCAGCGCGATGGGCGTGACCTTGCGGGCCCGGAAGGTGTCCACGGCGCTGAGCAGCTCCGCGTACGTGCGGGGCGGGCTCAGGTGGGCCTCGGCGAACAGGCGTTTGTCGTAGAAGAGCACGATCGGCTGGGTGCCGGTGACGGGCAGCCCGTACTGCCGGCCGCCGACCTGGCCGCCGGCCATGACCCCGGGCAGGAAGAGATCCGCCGCGTCACCGGCGACACCGGTGAGATCGGCCACCGTCCCGGCGTGCGCCTGCCGGCCGAGGTCCGCGCCGCCCCAGTTCTCGAAGACGTCGGGCCGCTGCCCCGGCGCGCCCGGGGCGGCCATGAGCTGCTGGTACGTGTCGTTGCCGAACGTGGTCAGCTCGACCGGGACGCCGGCGTCATCGAGGCAGCCGCGCAGCCCGGGGTTGCGCTCCACGTCGGTGAGGGCCCACATGCGCAGGTGGCCGCCCGGGGTGGCGGTCGGCGCCGCCATCGGGCGCAGCGCGATCGAGGACACCGTCAGGGCGAGCAGGGCGGCCACCGCGGCTGCGACCGCCCGCAGCCGCCGGCGTCGCACGAAGCGGCGCCGTACGCCGGCTACGGTGCCGGCCGGTGCGTACGGCAGCGCCTGCCCCGCTTCGGCGAGCGTGGCGGCGAGCCGGTCGGTGAGGTCGCGGTCGGCGTTCACAGCGCGTACCTCATCGTCCAGCTGTCCTCCGCGGTCGCGTCCCCGGTCCCCCGCAGCCGGTCACGCAGGGTCCGCAGCGCACGCGAATACCGGCTCGACACCGTGCCCCGCGGCTCACCGGACATCGCGGCGATCTCGTCGAAGGTGTACCGGTAGAGCACGTGCAGCACGACGACGGTGCGTTCGGGCTTGCCGAGGGCGTGCAGCGCCTCCCACAGCACCGGGTCGGTCACGCGGCCGCGCGCCGGGTCGTCGCCGTCGCGGTCGGCGATGTCGGCGGGCACCTCGCGGCGCCAGCGCCGCCACCGGCTCACGTTGCGGGTGACGATGATGCGCCGGGCGTAGGCCTCCGGGTCCACCCGCACCGAGGACCAGCGCCGCCACACCTCGACCACCGCGAGCTGGGCGAGGTCGTCGGCCTCCGCCGCGCTGCCGCAGATGAGGTACGCGAAGCGCCGCAACGCGTCCAGCCGGGTACGCGCGAACTCGTCGGCTCCCTCGGCCTCGGCGTCCAAGTGCCCCACCCCCTCGCCGGGCAGACGCCGATTGTCATCGATATCGCTGCGTGCGTGAGTGTCGCTTAGCCGACAGTCGCCGGTGCAGCGAAAACCGGCTCCCGTGCGTTTCTCCAGTGCGTGGCGCCGGCCGGGAGCACGAGGTGTACGGGGGACCCGGCCGGCCTACCGCGCCGGCCCGGCCGCGACGCGCCCGGCGCCCGCGCCTCGGCCGTTCGTGGGACCACGCAGCGCCGGGGATTCTGCGACCATCTCCGCCATGATCCGCCTCTACTCGCTCTTCATGCTCCTCGACCTGGCGCTGCTGGTGATCGCCCTGATCGACTGCCTCTCCGCCGAGGAGTACGCGATCCGCGCCCTGCCGCGCGTCGCGTGGGTCTTCATCATCCTGCTGTTCTCCCCGATCGGCGCGATCGCCTGGTTCGTGGCCGGTCGCCCGCCGCGCGCGGTCCGCATGAGCAACGGCGAGATGTGGCGCCCGGGCAGCGGCTTCCCCGAAGCCGAGCGCCCCCGCAAGGGACCGGTGGCACCGGACGACGACCCCGAATTCCTGCGCAACCTGGCCCAGTCGCTCAAGGAGGACGAGTCGATGATGAAGCGGTGGGAAGCCGACCTGCGCCGGCGCGAGGACGAGCTGCGCAAGCGGGACGAGCAGCAGTAAGGGAAAGGGCCGCCCCTCACGGAGCGGCCCTTCCCTGCTAGTCGAGCACCTCGGTCACGGTGCCGGCGGCGACCGTACGGCCACCCTCGCGGACCGCGAAGCCCAGACCGGCCTCCATCGGCACCTCCTTGCCCAGGTGCACGGTCAGGTCCACGGTGTCGCCCGGCATCACCATCGGCAGGTCACCGAGGTCGATCGCGCCGGACACGTCCGTGGTGCGGAAGAAGAACTGCGGGCGGTAGTTCGCCACGAACGGCGTGTGCCGCCCACCCTCATCCTTCGTCAGCGCGTACATGTGGGCCCGGAAGCTGCGGTGCCCCGTGACACTGCCCGGCAGCGCCACGACCTGCCCGCGCTGCACCTGATCGCGCTTGATGCCCCGCAGCAGCACGGCCGCGTTGTCGCCGGCCTCGGCCTCCGGCAGCGACTTGCCGAAGGTCTCCAGGCCGATGGCGACCGTGGCGATCGCCGGCCCGAGACCGACGACCTCGACCGGCTCGCCGGCGCGCAGCGTGCCGCGCTCCACCTTGCCGGTCACGACCGTGCCACGGCCGCTGATGGTGAGCACGTTCTCGATCGGCATCAGGAACGGCTCGCCGAGCTCCCGCGGCGGGACCGGCACGTACGCGTCGACCGCGTCGAGCAGCTCCACGACCGACCGGGTCCAGCGCGGGTCGCCCTCGAGGGCCTTGAGCGCGCTGACCCGTACGACCGGGACCTCGTCGCCGGGGAAGCCGTACTCGGTGAGCAGCTCGCGGACCTCCAGCTCCACGAGCTCGAGCAGCTCCTCGTCCTCGACGGCGTCGCTCTTGTTGAGCGCCACCACCAGGTACGGCACCCCGACCCGGCGGGCGAGCAGCACGTGCTCCCGGGTCTGCGGCATGGCGCCGTCCTGCGCCGAGACGACGAGGATCGCGCCGTCCACCTGCGCCGCCCCCGTGATCATGTTCTTCACGTAGTCGGCGTGCCCCGGCATGTCGACGTGGGCGTAGTGGCGGTGCGCGGTCTCGTACTCGACGTGCGAGATCGTGATCGTGATGCCCCGGTCGTGCTCCTCCGGGGACCTGTCGATCCCGTCGAACGCGACGTACCGGTTGGTTGCCGGGTCGCGGTCGGCGAGGACCTTCGTGATGGCGGCGGTCAGGGTGGTCTTGCCGTGGTCGACGTGCCCCATCGTGCCGATGTTCAGGTGCGGCTTGGTACGGACGAACTGGCTCTTGGCCATGGGAATGTCCTCACTGGATGCGAGAAACGGAAAGGGGTGCCGGAACCCGCGCAGGGACGAACCACCCTTCCCCCGGTGGTGCCGGACTTGCGGCAGGGGAAGGGTCAGATTCGGGTATCGGCGCCGCGGAGCACGCACGCGGGAGCCACCGGCGGGGCGAACCCCGCGGGCAGCTGCAGACCGGGCGCGAACATGGCGATCACGGTAGGCCGGAACGCCAGAGTGCGCGAACTTATTTCACGCGTCCGATGTCGGCGAGCGGCGCCGTCACGATGCGCGGGGTCTTCGCCGGGCCGAGCCGCCGGGTGGTACGACGGCACCGCCGCGGCGTCCGTGGAGAGGGTCCACACCACGCCCGGGCCCAGCACCCCGGCGGCGACGGCGAGGCCGGCGGCCAGTGTCCTGCGCACCGTGCGGACCCAGCCTCAGAACGAGAACTCGGTGCCCCTCGCCGATCCGGTCTGCGTCCGGCCGCCGCTGGACAGGCGCCACTCCATGACGGCCTGGTAGCGGCGTCCCCGGGGCGGGCTGACGGTCAGCGCGCCGCACGCCTGGGTGCGGTGGCCGTCGGTGAAGACCAGCCGGTTGCACGTCTTGGTGGCACCCACGGTCCCGCCGCTGGCCACGTCGAGCAGGCCGATCGCGATGATGCCGGTCCCGTCGCCCGGTGAGGTGAGCCTCGCCGTTACCTGGACCTGCTTCCCCGCCTGGTGGCAGGGCCTCGGGACCAGCGGGTTGCGGAAGTCCCAGGCGATCCGTTCCTGGCACACCCACGGGCCCTCCGTCTTCTCGACGACCGGGGCCTTGGTCTTCGCCGGCTTGGTCGCCGGCCGGGCGCGCGGCGTCGTGACCGCGCGGGCCGCCGCGGCGTGGGCGTTCGCGCGGAGCTGGTCGGCGGCCGCGCCACCGGCGCCCTTGCGACCGGCCGGCGCGGCCGACGCGACGGCGGACGGGGTCAGGGCCACCGGGCCGGCGGTCGGCGCCCCGGCGAGCGGGGCGGCCGCCTGCGGCTCGCCGTCGGCGTGGCCCATGTGCCAGGCGGTGGTGGCCACGCCCGAGGCGACCATCGCCGCGCAGACCAGGCCGATCATCGCCCACGGCCGGGCCCACCGCCAGCTCGCCGGCTGGTTGCGCCGGCGCGGCACCGGCAGCTTGCGCATGCTCGCCAGCGAGGGGTGCAGCGGGGGTGCGGGTGCGGGCGGCTCCGGGTCGGGGGTACGCGACCGGCGGGGCCGGGCCTCCTGCCGGACGGCCGGGGCGGGCAGGGCCGGCACGTCCGCTGTGGACCGCGCGACGGTCTCCAGCTCGGCGACGAGCTCGGCGGCGGACGGGCGCAGCCGGGGCTTCTGCTCCAGGCAGCCGGTGATGACGGTCCACAGCGCGTCCGGTACGCCCGCCCGGCGCCCGGGGTTGCCCACGAGGTGCAGCTGCATCAGCTCGGTCACGGTGTCGCTGTCGTACGGCGGCCGCCCGGACACCATCTCGTACAGCAGCACGCCGAGCGCGTACACGTCCGCGGCGGGGCTGGTGCTGGAGCTGTGGAACGCCTCGGGCGCCATGTAGTGGGGGGTGCCGACCACGGCGTTCGTCGTGGTGATGCTCGGCATGGTGAGCACCCGGGCGATGCCGAAGTCGGTGAGCCGGATGTCGAGGCGCCCGTCCTCGAGGTGCAGCAGGATGTTGTCGGGCTTGAGGTCGCGGTGCACGATGCCCAGCTCGTGCGCCTCGGCCAGCGCCGCCGCCACCTGGGCGCCCAGCCGCGCCGCCTCGGCGGGCGGCAGCGTGTGGTGCTCGCGCAGGTGGTCGCGCAGGCTGCCGCCGGGGACGAGATCCATCACCAGGCCGAGCGACTCGCCGACGCTGAAGAGGTCCCGGACCCGCACCACGTTGCGGTGCCGCAGCATCAGCAGGATCGTGCGCTCCTGGACGAAGCGGGTGACGAGCCGGGGCTGGCGCAGCAGGCTCTCGTGCAGCAGCTTGACCGCGACCGGCTCACCGGACGCGCGGTCGACCCCGCGCCAGACCGTGCCGGTGGCGCCCTGCCCGATGGGGCGGATGAGGATGTACGAGCTGCCGACGCACCGGCCGCTCAGATCGAGGGTCGACGCGCCGTCGGAATCCGCCCGCGCGCCGCTGCTCGTGGGATCCTTGTCCACCTGTGGTCGTGTCCTTCCGCCCCGCCGCGTTTTCACGGCAATCGACTCGGCCGACCGGAATGATGCTGTTTGTCCGTATCAATGCGCAACTCTTCGCGTCGGAGTTCGCACGACAGGACGTTGTCCGCGCCAACCCGTCACCACCGGGCCGCCGCCTCGTTCGAGCCCATAGAAGTGGCTCTGAGCTGCGGGAACGTCGTAAGTGAAGGATCGGGCGGGTGGGACCGCTGGGATCGGGCTCGGCCGGACGGTTGCATTCCTTGTGAACCGCCCGCACCGCCCGGCAGTTACGCCGATAGTTGCCACATGGGTGTCATGGCTTATCCCCTCCGGTACGCACTGGCCGACCTGGCGCTGGCGCTGAGCCGCGTCTCGGAAGACACCGGGAAGGTGTGCTCGACCGCCGCGCGGGCCGCCGCGGACATGCTCGGCGACGGCGCCGGCGTGCAGCTGCTGCGCGACGACGGGCGCTACGACGCGATCACGTACCACCACGCCGACGACAGCCTGGCGGAGCCGTACGCGCAGCTGCTCGACCGCGCCGGCGAGCTGCCCGACGACGACTTCTCCACCAGCCTCGCCGCGAGCCGGCGCCCGGTGGTGCTGGCCGCTGAGGGCACCGAGCCGCTCACCGAGCTGCCCCAGCCACGGCACGCCGCGTACGTGGACCCGGGCACGCCCACGCCGCCGGTGCACGCCGCCGTGCTGTGCCCGGTCATCGTCGACAACACGTACGCCGGATACCTGGCCCTGACCCGCGCCACGCCCGGCACCATCTACTCGCCCGCCGAGGTGGAGCTGGCCCGCGACATCGCCGGCGAGCTGTCGCTGGCGCTCTCCTCGGCGCGGGCCACGGAACGGCTGCGGGCCAGCGAGGAGCGCTACCGCCGGGTGCTCGAGACCATCCCCGAGGGGGTGCTGCAGCTCGACGAGACCGGCGTCGCGACGTACGCCAACGAGCCCATCGGGGTGGTGCTCGGCCTGCCCCGCGCCCAGCTCGTCGGCGTCTCCCTGCGCGGCTTCCTCGACGAGCACGGCCGGGCGGACCTGACCCGGCGGCTGGCCGAGTGCAAGGCGGGGCGTTCCACCGTGGGCGCCACCAGCCTGCTGCGCGCCGACGGCTCCCGGCGCAGCGTACGGATGAGCATGATGCCCCTCGAGGACGGCGGGCGGCACCGCGGCGTGCTCTGCATGGTCACCGACACCACCGACCACATCGACGCCAAGGGCCTCAAGCGCCAGCTCGACCACCTGCGCCGGCTCGACAGCATGGGCCAGCTGATCGGCGGCATCTCGCACGACTTCAACAACCTCATGACCGTGGTCGCCGGCTCCGCCGACATGATCGCGACGACGACCGCCGAGGGAAGCCCGCAGCACCAGATGGCCCAGGACATCCTGCAGGCGGTCGCCACCGGGCGGACCCTGACCCATCAGCTGCTCGCCTTCGGGCGTACCGAAGGCAACCGGCCGGAGATCATCCCCATCCCGGACCTGCTCACCGACGTCCAGAGCCTGTTCAGCCGGACCCTCGGCGAGCGCATCGGTCTCGACCTGGCCTTCGGCCCGGACGTCTGGCCGGTCCGCGCGGAGCGCGGCCCGCTGGAGCAGGCGCTGGTGAACCTGGCCGCCAACGCCCGCGACGCGATGCTGCACGGCGGCATGCTGCGCGTGGCCGCCACCAACGAGGTGGTGGAGCCCGGCCAGCTCACCGAGGGCGCCCCGGCCGGCCGCTGCGTGCACCTGGTCATCCAGGACACCGGCGTGGGCATGAGCGACGAGACCCGCCGGCGGGCGCTCGAGCCGTTCTTCACCACCCGGCCCACCGCGGCCGGCCTGGGCCTGGCCACGGCCGCCGGTATCGTGCAGGGCCTCGGCGGCCACATCACGCTGGAGTCGCAGCCGCGCATGGGCACCACGGTCCACCTGTACCTGCCGGCGGCCGAGGAACGCCCCGCGTCCGCGGTGGACCGGCGCGTCACCCCGGCGGTCATCGGCCGGGTCCTCATCGTCGAGGACCAGCCGGAGGTGGCCCAGCTCGTGCAGCGCCTCATCGAACCGGCCGGATACGAGATCACGGTGGCCACGGACGCGCTCACCGCGGTCAGCCAGGTGGCCGCGGGCGCACACCCCGACCTGCTGATCACCGACGTGGTGATGCCGACCATGACCGGGCCGGAACTCGCGTCGGCGCTGCGGACGCACCGCCCGGACCTGCCGGTCCTCTACATGTCCGGCTACACCGCGGCCTCCCTCGGACCCCAGCTGCACCTGGACGCCAACAGCATGCTGCTGGAGAAGCCGTTCACCCGTTCCACGCTGCTCGGCGCGATCCGGGCGTTGTGCGGCCCCCAGCCGCCGAAACCCACACCCTGACGCGGTAGGTGCCAGGAACTGACACCTACCGCGGGCAGAATCGCCGTCATGCCGAAGACGTCCGCCCGCCTGCTGGCTCTGCTGTCGCTGCTGCAGAGCCGGCGGGACTGGCCCGGCACGCTGCTCGCCGAGCGCCTCGAGATCAGCCTGCGCACCGTACGCCGCGACGTGGACCGGCTGCGCGAGCTGGGCTACCCGATCGCCGCGGTCAAGGGGCCCGACGGCGGCTACCGGCTGCGGGCCGGCACCGAGCTGCCGCCGCTGCTGTTCGACGACGACCAGGCCGTCGCCCTCACCGTGGCCCTGCAGATCGCCGCCACCACCGCCGGCACGGGCCTCGCCGAGGACGCCACCCGCGCGCTGGCCACCGTACGGCAGGTCCTTCCGTCCCGGCTGCGCCACCGCATCGACGCCGTACGGGTCACCGCCGTCGAACGGCCCACCACCCGGCCGGCCACGCCCGTCGACGGTGACGTGCTCGTGGCGCTCAGCTCCGCCGTACACGCCCGGGAGACCGTGCGCTTCGACTACGGCGACGCCGTGGACGGGCCCCCGCGCCGCGCCGAACCCCATCACGTGGTCGTGTGGGACGGGCGCTGGTACCTCATCGCCTTCGACCTGGACCGCGCGGACTGGCGTACGTTCCGCGCCGACCGGCTGCGGCTGCGCACCCCCAACGGTCCCCGCTTCACGCCGCGGGAACTGCCCGGCGGGGACGTCGCCGCGTACGTCACCGGCGTCTTCCGCGGCTCCGCCGACGCCTCGGGCACCTGGCCCTGCCGGGGCACCGTGGTCCTCGGCGCGCCGCCCGCCACGATCGCGACGTACACCCGCGACGGCATCGTCGAGGAGGCCGGCCCTGGCCGCTGCCGGCTCACCCTCGGCTCGTGGTCCTGGCCGGCCCTGGCGGCCGCCTTCGCCCGCTACGACGCCGACATCGAGGTCGTCGGGCCGCCGGAGCTCACCGACGCCTTCGCCCACCTGGCCGACCGCTTTCACAAAGCAGCAACGGGCGCGCCCTGAGGTGCACCTGACGCGTTGGCGGCGTGCCGTTTCTAGAACCCGATGGCATCGTTCGCACCTAGCTGTATCGCATTCCTCCGCAATTATGGTGACCCTCGCCCGACATAGTTGGCCAATGTCGCGGTGGTCCTTTATTTACAGTCGACTCGGCGCATGCGAGCGCGCACGCCTTCATTCCTACAGCCAGCGATGTGAAATGATTTTCGTTGACAAATCGACCACCAGCAGAATGGCACTTCTCCTGGCACGTCCGTGCCGCCGAAAATCTTTCTCCGCCATCAACGGCGACTTCACGGTCGACGCCATGGCAACCCCGGCTACCGGGCGGGCGACGACGTCCGGGTGCGCAACCGGCTGGGCTGTGGCGATACCCGGTGCGGCGGCGGCCACAGCCGGAACTGCTCCGGGCTCCGCCGTGGTGGCAGCCGCGACTGCTGCCGGTGCGGCGGCGGCTCGCGCCACTGCCACCAGCGCGCCACCGTGCGGCTCCGCGTCGTTGACAGGCCGCCCCTTCGCGCGCTCCGACACCGATCCTTCCATCGGACTGCAGTCCATCGCCGTCCTCTCCGCCGGCGCCGCCAGCCCGCGCCATGCTCTCGGCCGCACCCGGCTGCCTGCCCCGGCCGGCCGGTCCGCGCCCCGATCTTCGTGCAGGCGACGCAGCTTCGCGGCATGCCGTCGCGCCAACCCCCACATCCGGCGACGGGCGTGCTCGCGACGAAACTCCTCCCGCGCGGCACAATAGCGACGCGACGCCGTCCGGTCACGCATCACCGTCAATTCCGCAGTGGAGAAGAGCTCGAGCTGCCGCATGCGTATATTCTCCCGCACCGGACCCCCGTCACCACACTGATCGATCACCGCGAAATGCGACGACCACCACAGCGATACAGCCGGAAGATCGGCCAGAATATGCGTGGTCAAGCCGCGCGCCGGACGGGCGGAATACTCGAATCTACGATCGCAGCCCGGTGAGGCTTGGTCGGGTTGACGGGTGGGATCGCCCGTCGGCGCGCTGCCCAGCGCTGGCCGGTCACCGCGGCGCGGAGAGGCAAGCAGAGGCCTGCGGGGTCGATCTCGCTTCGGGCCGGTTGCTGGCGCGGGGAGGTCATCGGCGCGGATCCGCAAGGCGCTCCCGGCCATCGCGGTCAGCGCGAAACGCGTGCTCGGTCGAAGCGTGCAACAGCATCGGCCGGCACGTCGCCCAGCGTCTGCAGCCGAGGAGAAGCCGGCCTACAGCCCCGCGGCGGCGCGGGCGAGCAGGTGGAAGGCCTGGGCCTCGCTGGACGCGCCGGGCCGGTCGAAGTGCGGGGAGGCCGCCGCGCCGCGGACGACGCCGAACCGGTCGAGTTTGCGGGTCGCCGCCGTGAGCAGGTCGTGGCCGGTGTCCGCGTACGCCGCCGGGAGCCAGCCGTCGGCCGCGCCGGTGAGGGCCGCGTACGCGAACATCTGCGCCGCGTTGGTCTCCGGGAAGGTCGACGGGTCGTCGAGGACGTCGTGGAAGAGGCCGTCGGCGCGGCGCAGCCGCAGGCACGCGTCGAGCACCTCGCGGGCGTGCGCGGCGAGCCGGTCGGCGTCCGGGAACCCCGGGACCAGGCGCAGCGTACGGGCCACGGCCGCCACCACCCAGCCGTTGCCACCGCCCCATCGGTCGGCGCGGCGCAGCGTACCGGTGTCCTCGGACCAGATCGCCGCATAGAGCCCGTTGTGGCAGAGCCGCGCGCGGTGGCCGTCGATCTGTTGCCAGGCCAGGTCCGGGCGGTCGCTGAGCGCGAGGAACGGCACCACCATGTAGACGGTGTCCGCCCAGGCCTCGCGGCCGCCGAGCAGGTGGAACAGCGTGCCGTCCGCGGCCCGGGGCGCGTCGGTGGCCAGCCAGGCGAGCTGGCGGCGGGCCGCTTCGGCGAAGATCTGATCACCGGTACGCGCGTACGCCGCCAGCACCGCCTCCCCGCAGCAGGCGCCGTTGACCGCCCCGGCCTCGCCGTCCACGTCGCCGAGGCGCCCGTCGGGGCTCTGCCGCGCCACGGCCGCCTCGGCGAGCAGCACGGCGAGATCGTCGTGGCCGAGGTCGAGCGCGGCCTGCGCGGCGACGCCCTGCTCCCACGACTGGCGTTGCATCGCCAGCAGCGCGGTGAGGACGGGCGTGCTCATGTGAACAGCGCGCTGACGGACTCTCCGTTGTGGATGCGGCGGATCGCCTCGGCCAGGGCCGGCGCCACGGACAGCACGGTGAGCTTGTCCGTACGGTTTGCCGCCGGGATCGGCACGGTGTTCGTGCAGACGATCTCCTCGACGTCCTTCTCCGCCGACAGCCGCTGCACCGCGTCGGCGGCGAACAGGCCGTGCGTGCAGGCCACCCGGATGCTGCGGGTGTGCCGTTCGCGCAGCCGGCCGAGCAGCTCGAAGACCGTGCTGCCCTTGGCGATCTCGTCGTCGAGGATGATCACGTCGCGGTCCGCGACCTCGCCGATCACCGAGCTGATCACGACCTTGTCGTCGGCGTACCGCTGCTTGGCGCCGGCGGCCACCTCGATGCCGAGCATCCGGGCGAAGGCCGCCGCCTCCTTGGCGTTGCCCAGGTCCGGTGAGACCACGACGGTGTTGCTCAGGTCGTAGCCGCGGAAGTGGTTGGCGAGCTCGCGCAGCGCGTGCAGGTGGTCGACCGGGACGCTGAAGAAGCCGTGGACCTGCGGGGAGTGCAGGGTCATCGCGAGGATGCGGTGCGCGCCCGCGGTCTGCAGCAGGTCGGCGACGAGGCGGCCGCCGATGGAGATGCGGGGGGCGTCCTTCTTGTCGCTGCGGGCGTACGCGTAATGCGGCAGGACGACGGTGATCCGCCCGGCCGACGCGCCCCGGGCCGCGTCGAGCATGAACAGCAGCTCGACGAGGTTCTCCTGCACCGGGGGCACGAGCGGCTGGATGAGGAACACGTCCCGTTCGCGGCAGTTGCCCTGCAGCTGCACCTCGATGCAGTCGTTGGCGAACCGGGACGTCCGCGCGGGCAGCAGCGGCACGCCGAGGTGCTCGCAGATCTCCTTGGCGAGGTCGGGGTGGGCGCTTCCGGTGAACACGGCGATGTCACGCACGGGGCACACCCTAATGTCCGGGGTCCCGACACGGACGGGCGACCACCGGGTGCTGTGATCCACTACCGTGGGCCCATGAACGGACTGGCCGTGGCGTGCCGCCGGGTGGTGCACATCTACCGCGCGGAGGCGGGCGACGTGGTGGCGCTGGCCGGCGTGGACCTGTCGATCGCGCCGGGCGAGACGCTGGCCCTGGTCGGCCCGTCCGGCTCCGGCAAGTCGACGCTGATCGCCCTGCTGGCCGGGATGATGCGGCCGTCGGCGGGACGCATCAACATCGGCACGTACGACATGGGCAAGCTCTCCGACGCCGAGGTGTCCCGGCTGCGCGGCACCGAGATCGGCGTCGTGCTGCAGGGGGCGGCGCGCAACCTGCTGCCGTACGCGTCGCTGCACCGCAACATCAAGCTGGCCCAGCGCCGGGCGGCGCACACCCGGGGCGTGGAGCTGGACGACCCGGACCGCATCCTGGACCTGGTGGGGTTGCCGGGCATGGGCCGGGCACGGCTGACCGAGCTGACCCCGGGCGCCCGGCAGCGGGCCGCCCTCGCGGTGGGCATCGCGGCCGGCCCCGGCCTGCTGCTGGTGGACGAGCCCACGAGCCGCCTCGACACGGCCGGGCGCGACGAGGTGATGACCGCGCTGGAGACCGTCAACGCCGAGCGGCAGACCACGATCGTGGTGGTGACCCACGACAACGAGGTGGGCGCCCGCCTCGGCCGGGCGGTGACGATCCGCGACGGCCGCGTCGGCGCGGAGGGCCGCGACGGCCAGGACTTCGCCGTGGTCGCGGGCGACGGGACGGTGCAGCTGCCGCCCGAGGTGCTGGGGAGCTTCCCGCCGGGCACGCTCTTCACGGTGGACCACGAGAACGGCTCGGTGACGCTCGTCCCCGGCCAGCACACCTAGGTTCCCGTCACCGTCGCCTTGATCGTGATCGTGGAATTGAGCGAGTTCGCGATGTAGCACTCTTCGTGGCCCTGCTCGACGAGCTGCTGCACGAGCTCCTCGTCCGTGCCCGGCGCGACGTGGATGACCGGGTTCAGCTCGATGCGTTCGATGCGGGCGCCCCGCAGGTCCTCGCTGAGGTAGCCGGTCGCGTCGTCGGTGTAGCGGACCACGTCGAGGTGCTTGCGGGCCGCCAGCGACAGGAACGACAGCATCTGGCAGGAGCTCGCGGCCAGGACCAGCAGCTGTTCCGGGTTGAGTAGGTCGGCGTCGCCGCGGAAGTGCGGGTCCGCGCTGAGCCGCAGCGAGACGTCGGCGGGCGGGGCGGTCGCCGTGTGGGCCCTCGGGTACGCCCGGTAGCCCTGACCCGTGGAGCCGTCCCATTCCAGCCGCGCGTGGTGTGCCAATCCCATGCGAGCCACCCTAGGGTGTCAGCGCAGCAGCGTCGCCCCGCCGTCGGCCAGGTGCAGCTCGTGGTCGCAGGCCGCGGCCGCCTCGGGGTCGTGCGTAGCGAAGACCACGGCCGCGCCCCGGGCCGCCTCGGCACGCAGCACGTCGAGGACCTTCTGCCGGTTCGCGGCGTCCAGCTCGCTGGTGACCTCGTCGGCCAGCAGGACGTCGCCGCGCAGGGCGAGGCCACGGGCGATCGCCGTACGCTGCTGCTGCCCGCCGGACAGCTCCTCGATGAGCTGGTCGGCCTGCCCGGCCAGCCCCAGCCGCTCCAGCGACTCCGTGGTGGCGCGGCGGGCGTCCGCCGGTGTGCCACCGGTCGCGATGACGGCCACCGCGATGTTCTCGGCCGCCGTGAGGATCGCGGCGAGCCCGTTGTCCTGCGGGACCAGCACGACGCCGAGCTTCACCGCCCGGTCGCGGTCGCCCAGCTCGCTCCCGTCGACCAGGACCCGGCCGGCGGCGGGAGGCAGCAGGCCCGCCATCGCCGACAGCAGGGTGGTCTTACCCGCGCCGGAGGTTCCCGTGACCGCGAGCACCTTCCCCGGCCGGGCGGTCACCGTCACGCCGCGCAGCACCGGCTCGCCGCCGCCGTACGCGAGGTCCGCGCCCTCGACCGTCACCGTCCTCATCGGCCCGTCCTTCCCGCCACCAGGTTCCGCAGATTCCGGCTGGTCAGCACCGCCACCCCGGCGAGGACCAGCAGCACCGGCACCGCCACGGCCGCGACCACCGCCGGGCGCGGCCACAGCGGCAGCGGCAGCGGCGGCGGGTCCAGCCCGGCCAGCGGCAGCGCCCACCCGGTCAGGCCGTAGCCGGCCAGCCCGGTGAGCAGCCCGGCCGGCACGGCGATGACCACGAGCATCGGGTACGCCCACAGCGTCGCCCGCCCGGCCGAGCGCCGGTCCAGCCCCTGGACGCGCAGGGCGGACAGGTCCTCGGCGCGCCGCTGCCGGTCCACGGCCGCGGCGAGCACCAGCGCCCCCGCCCCGAGCAGCACCGCGAGGCCGCCGGCGAGGGCGTAGAACGCCAGGGCCAGCGCGGGTCCCTGCCGGTCGAGCTGGGCCCGGGCGACCGTGGCGCTGACGTCGCCGGTGACCACCAGGCCGTGCGCGGCGAGCTGGTCCAGGATGTCGGAGGGGGCGGCGGCGGACAGCCACACCTCGGTCATCGCGGCCGGTGCCGCGGCCGTGGCGGCCCGGTCGGCGTACTCGAGGTCGACGAGGGTGGCGCGGACGCCGAGCCGGGGCACGGCCGGCAGCCGTACGGCCCGGGTCACGTCGACGCGCCGCCCGTCCAGCCCGGTGACGGCATCCCCCGGGCTCCCGGCCGTCGCCACCGGCAGCGGGTACGGCGTGTCCACCGGCTGGATCCACGCTCCGCTGTCGCCCAGCCCGGCGGGGGCGTCGATGTCGATGCCCAGCCCGCCCGGCGCCGCGGTGAGGCCCCCGTACGCCGTCATCCGCCACTGCGAGCGGTCGCCGAGCCGCGCGGTGCCCACGGCGTCCGCCACCGGGTTGATGCTGCCCAGCCGGGTGATCGTCAGGTGACCGGAGATGCCGGAGGTCGCGTCGATCGAGGTGATCTGGATGCCGTCGAGGCGGCACCCGCCGGCGCACGACGGCACCCGCTGGGTGTACGCGAAGGGTCCGGGGCGCAACTGCCCGAGGGACACCCGCGTCGATCCGCGCCCGGACACGGAGGTCAGCGAGACCGTGAGGTTGAGCGGGTGCTGCGCGGACAAGCCGCTGCTCATCGCCTCGACGGTGACGTCCCGGCCGGGGATCACCACCGGCTCGGGCGCGGACGGGTGCAGCGCCGCGGCCACCCGGCCCGCCGGCGGCCCGTCGCCGGGCCAGGTCGCGACCGCGGCGAGCCGGGTGGCGTCGACGGCCAGACCGGGCGGTTCGCCGGCGGCGTTGCTGGGCGTACGGGCCACCGCCATCGCGAACCGGCCGTCCCGGTCGATCTCCCGCACCGCCCCGAGCAGCTCTCCCGGCGTGACCGGGGCGATCGACACGACCCGGTCGGCACCCGTGCCGAGTTCCGCCTGCGCGGCGCGGTCCTGGGCGCCGGAGTCCACCGCGCCGGCCGCGTACGTGGTCACCGCCACCGCCGCGACCAGCAGCGAGAAGAGTCCCTGGGCGCCGGGGCGGCGGGACAGCTGCAGCCCGGCGAGGGCGAGGCCGACCTGTCCGCGGCGCAGCGCCCGCGCCGCGAGCCGGGTGACGATCGGCAGCAGGGCCCGGGCGGACAGCAGCGCGATGGCGAACACGATGAGCGCGGGCGCGAACAGCCCGGCTCCGGTGGGCGAGCCGCCGGAGAGGCTCAGCTGGACGCCGGTGACGACCGCCAGCAGCGCCACCGCGGCCTCGAGGATCGGCGGGCGCCGCCCGGCCACCGGCGCGCGGCGCAGCAGCTGGGCGACCGGGCTGAACAGCTGGCGGCGCTGGGCGAGCAGGGCGGCGAGGACGGCACCCGCCGCGGCGAGCGGCGCGTACCGCAGGGCGGCCGCCCCGGGCGCGGCGCCGACGCCGGGGAAGAGCAGCGCCGCGGCGACGTTCACCAGCAGCTGCCCGGCGAGGCACCCGGCGACCGCACCGGCGAGGATGGCGACGAGGCTCTCGCCGGTGGCCAGCCACCAGCGTTCCCGGCGGCGCGCGCCGCGCAGCGCGACCACGGCCAGCTCCGGGCGGCGGCCCTCGGTGCCGTACCCGACCGCCAGGAAGATCGCGAACCAGGAGAGCGCCACCAGCGGCACCGCGACGACCGGGACGATGAGCCGGGCCGCGGCCCGCCCGGAGTCGATGCGGGCCAGCAGGTCCGGAAGTCCGGTCCGGACGGTCACCGTCGAACCCAGCTTGGCGGTGACGTCGCGCAGGCCGGCCAGCGCGGCCCGCACCCCGGCCAGCCGGTCGACGTCCAGGGCGCCCGGACCGGCCGTACCGTCGACGGACTTGAGCGCCGAGCCGTGGTCCATCGCGTTGAGCGTGGCCGAGTTCGTGAACACCGGCTCGCCCGGCCGGTCACCGGGGTCGGCGGCGAAGTACCCGTGCGTGCCCCAGTACGCGTCGGCCGGATGCGGCACCCGGTACGTGCCCACCACCGTGAGGCCCTTCGCCCTGCCGTGCGCTTCGAACACCGGCGTGCGCGGGTCCGAGCTGAACTGGGCGTAGCTGAGCTCGATGTGGTCGCCGGCGCCCAGGGCGAGCCGTTGCGCGGTGCGCTCGCCCAGCACGACCTCACCCGCGCCGATCAGGCAGCGTCCGGTCGCCATGGTCAGGTGGGCGCAGGCGTCCTGGCGGTACACGAAGCGGGACCGGTAGCGCAGGTCGGGCTCGATGCCGACGGTCGGGTACTCGGCCGCGTACACGTTGGTGAAGCCGGGGAACCGCACCAGGGCCGGCCCGACGGTCGAGAAGCTGAGGCTGTTGCCGTCCCCGGACGCCTGGCTGCCGGCCCGGTCGTCCTCCACCTTCGTGACCACCAGTCCGCGGTCGCCGGCGGCGGCGGTCTCGACCTGGCCCGCGGCGACCGCCCGGTCCGTCGCCTGCAGGTACGCGGGCGCGGCGACCGCGGCCGCCACGGCGAAGAGCGCGAGCAGCGCGAGCGTGACCGCCTGCCCCCGGCGGTGCCACAGCATGGCGGCGACCAGGGCGATCACCGGTCGCCTCCGTTCCGGGCGCGCAGCCGGCGCACGATCGGCAGCGCGGAGAGCCAGCCGGCGGCTCCGAGGGCGGCGAACGCGAGCAGCCCGGCCACCGCCAGCGGACCCGCGCGAAGGGGGTCGGGCAGCGGCACGACGGCCCACCCGTCGGTGAACGGCGCTGCGGGCACCCCGGCGACGACCCGGCCCAGCACCGCGGCCAGGACACCCGCGAGGACACCGGCGACGACCAGCGCGGCGGTGCCGGCGTACCCGATCCGGGTGGCGGCCCGGCCCGGCAGTCCCTGGACCCGCAACGCCCGCAGGAGGTCGAGCAGCGGGCCGCGGTCCACGGTCGTGGCGACCGCCACGGCCGCGGCGGCCAGCAGCACCGCGACGGCCGCGGCGAGCAGCGCGAACGTGGCCCCCATCGCCGTGCCCTGCTGGGCCAGCAGCCCGGCGCGGGCGCTCACCGAGTCGTCGCCCACGACGGTGAGCCCGGCGGCGCGCAGCGCGTCCACGGTCGAGGCGGGGGCGTCGGCGGCCAGCCACACCTGGAAGGCCCCGCCCAGGTCCCCGTCCGCGGCCACCCGGCGGGCGGCGTCGAGGTCCACGAGCACCCCGGTGCGGCCGAGCACGGGCAGCACGCCCGCGGTGCCGGCGACCCGTACGGTGACCGGCGACCCGCCGATCGAGAACAGCTGCGGGTCGCCGAACTGCCAGGCGTTGGGGGCTTCGCCGGCCAGCACGATCGGCAGTGGGAGCGGTGCGTCCACGGCGTACACGCGGGTACGGGGGCTGGAACCGGACTCCCCCGGATCCATCGCCAGGGTGAGCCCGCCGGGCCGCGCGGCGAGCTGCACCGCGGGGCCGGAGAGGTCGGGGCGCCAGCGGCGGATGTCCCCGAGCGCCGCCTCGTCGAGCACCGGACGCGCCGGGTTGCGCTGCGTCAGGGCGCGTACGGTCACCCGCGCCCCGAACGGCGGCCCGTCGGGTTCGCCGGCGCGCGGGGCACGCGCCAGCTCCCAGCGCACGAGGCGGCATCCCGGGGCGCCGGTGCAGCCGGTGACCCGTGCGCCGACCGTGTGCTCGCCGGGGCGCAGCGGGCCGAGTGTCACCGTGGCGGGCAGCCCGGTCGCCTCGTTCTGCAGCACCACCCGGATCCGCAGGTCCTCCTTGCCCTCGTTGCGGGCGCGCAGGGACAACCGGTCGCCGTCGACCGCGGGAACCTCCGGGAGGGGTGCCGCACCGGCGGCGGAGGCGAGCGTGGCGACGTCGCCGTACCCGGGTTGCCAGCGGGCGATCGCGGCGAGCCGGGAGCTCTCGACGGCCAGCACGGGCGGCACGCTGTCGAGATCCGCGACGACGGCCATCGCGCTGCGGCCCGCCGGGTCGGCCTTGTGGACGGCGTACTGCAGGGCCGTCCGGTTCGGGGCCTGCACGGTCAGCACGCGGGGCGCACCGAGCTCGACCTCGCCGCGTTCGACGCGGGCCGTACGCCCGGCCGACCACGCCCCGGCCGCGGTGGCGAACACGGCCACGGCCACGGTGAGGAGCGCGAACACGCGGTCGCTCCCGGGCTGGCGGGACACCCGGGCGGCGGTCAGGCCCAGCCGCAGGCGCCCGGCGCGCAGGGCCGCGCCCGCTCCCCGGTCGGCGGCCCGCCCGAGCAGCCGGGCGAGCAGCAGCCCCACCGCGAGCGCCACCAGCGCGGGTGCGACCAGCGCGAGCCCGCGGCCCGGCTCGCCGGCACGGGCCTGGTACACCGCCGCGACGGCCACCGCGACCAGCACCAGGTCGGCGAGGTCGGCACGCCAGTCCCGGCGCCCGGACGGTACGCGGCGCAGCAGCTGGGCGACGGGCAGCCGCAGCACCGCCGTCTCCACCGCCACCATGACGAGCAGGCCGCCGAGCAGCACCGCCGCGAGCGCCGCGACCGACAGCTGGGCCGCGAGGGCTCGGTCGTCCGCCGGGACCGGGCCGGCCAGGGCGCGCGCCGCGAGCCAGCCCAGCGGAGCCCCGGCCAGCGCACCCACCACCATGGGCAGCAGGTGCTGTCCGAAGGCGAGCCACAGCATGCCCGCCCGGGTGCTGCCCCGCAGTTTCAGCAGGGCGGCGTCGCCACGGCGCTCGCGGCCGGTGTACCGGCCGGCCAGCCCCATCGCGAACCAGCCGAGCACGAGGACCTGGCCGAGGGCGACGAGCACGCCGTCGCGCACGATGGCCCGGTCCCGGGCGATCGTCTGCAGCAGCGGATCCGTCGGGTTCACCAGCCGCAGGTCCGCGTCCTCGAAGGCGCCGCCGGCCCGCCGCAGCACCGTCGCGAGGTCGTAGCCGCCGTCGCCGCGGATCAGCGCCTCCGGCACGCCGACGTCGTACGTGAGGGTCGGCTCGAGCAGCAGCGGGTCGGCGAACGTGCCGATCACGGTGAACGCGGGGTCCGGCCCGTCGCCGGCCCGGTAGAGGCGGTTGCTCCAGTACGCGCCGCCCGGGTCCAGCACGGTGTAGGTGCCGACCACGCGCAGCCGTACGGGCTCGCTCAGCTCCGTGGCGGCCAGGTGCAGGTCGCCGCCGATGCGCACGCCGAGCTGCTCGGCGGCGTCCCGGCTGACCGCCACCTGCCCCGGCCGGGAGGGACAGTCGCCGGTGAGCCGTACGTGCGAGCAGAAGTCCTCGCGGTAGGACAGCGACATGGCCGGGGTCCGGTCGCGGACGACGGCGTTCTGGGCGAGCGTCATGCCGCGGACGGGCTCCAGGTCCGGGACGGGCAGCATCCCGCGGACCGTGCCGGCGAACGCGTCGAGCGCGCGCTGCGGGTCGCCCCCGATGCCGGTGATCTGGCGTACGGACACGACGCGCTGGGCGGGCGGGGCGTGCGCGACGTCCGAGGCGGCGGCCCGGGAGGCGGCGGCGAGGCCGTACCAGGGACCGGCCACCGCCACGGCGCCGGCGAGCGCGGTGAGCACGAGGACGGTCAGCGCCTGGGCCTTCCGGGCACGCACGGCGCCGAGCACCAACGCGAGCATCGCACCTCCCCCGCCCGTTCAAGATTCCCGGGCAGGGTACGCGAATTCAGAGCCAGCCGCGCCGCTTCAGGTACGCGTACAGCCCGCCGGCCGACACCACGATGAGGCCGGTGCTGGCCACGAACCCGGAGACGTGCCCGTACCCCCAGTACGGCACGTTCTGGCCGAAGAAGCCGGTGAGCGCGGTGGGGACCGCGATGATGGCGGCCCATGCGGCCAGTTTGCGGGTGACGTCGTTGAGCTGGTTGCTCTGCTCGTTGAGGTCCGCCTCGAGCAACCCGTTGATGCGCTCCCGGGCACTGTCGATGGTCTCCGTGGCCCGCCGGGCGTGGTCGTCGATGTCGCGGTAGTACGGCGCCAGGCGCTCGTCGACCAGCCCGGTCTCGGCGCGCAGCACGGTGGCGATGAGGTCGGCCATCGGGGCCACCGGGCGGCGCAGCGCGGCAATGGCCTTGCGCAGCGCGAAGCCGTACATCCGTACCGGGCGGGGCGCGCCGCCCTCCTCCAGGATGGCGTCCTCCGCGTCGTCCATCGCCTCGTCGAGCGCCCGGGCGGCGGCGAACTGCCCGTCGACCACGACGTCGAGCAGGCCGTAGACGAGGAACGCGACCCCGCCGTCGCGGGCGAGGTCGCTGTCCTCGTCCCAGCGCCGCAGGAAACCCGACAGGTCGCTCTCGGACTTGCGTACGGTGATCAGCGCCCGCTCGGTGATGAACGAGCTGATCTCCGCCTTGTGGACCTCGGGGTTGTCGCCGGTGGTGACGTGGACGGCGTACACGTTCATGAAGAGGTGACCGGGATACCGGTCGATCTTGGGCCGCTGGTGGTCGTGCACCGCGTCCTCGACGGCGAGCGGGTGCAACCCGAAGTCGGCGGCGATCGCCTCCAGGTCCGTCAGGTCCGGGTCGAACAGGTCGAGCCAGGCCACGCCCTTGGGGTGCTCCTCCAGCAACCGCGGGACGTCGGCGACGCCGAAGCCCTCGGCCACGACGCCGCCGCCCTCATAGAGCCGGCTGGTAGTGGGACAGATCTGTGTCACAACACAGCACTATGCCCCCTCACCCGGAGATTCAGCTGTGCGAGACGGTCAGCGCGTAGAACTTGACCTTTGCACCGGCGGTGGTGCTCTCCGACGACGACTGGTTGTACGAGCCGGCCTTGAAGTACTGCTTGTACGGGTTGAACGACGACGGGATGGAGTAACTGGTGTTCGCCCCGTTCACCGTCAGGTTGATCCGGTTTCCGGAGACGTTGATGACGTAGCTCCACGTCTTGCCCAGCGGCACGTTCCCGACCAGGTGCAGCGTCTGCCCGCCGGCCGGCGAGTTCTCCGTGCCGAGATGGATGTCGCCGTTGGGCCGGTAGTAGAGCTCGAGCAGGGGCTTGGTGGACGAGCCGCCCGAGCCCAGGTGCACCTGACCCACGCAGACGTTCTTGGTCACCTGGGGCACGCGCAGGGTGGCGCTGAGCGTGTGGTTACCGGCGAGCGGCCAGTCGGCGGCGCTGCCGTTCGGGTTCATCTCCCGCAGCTCGGAGCGCGCGTAGTTCGAGTTCGGCGTGGTGACACCTTTCTCCGGCGCCCAGAACGTCATCGAGCCGTCGTTCTTGTCGGTCCAGAAGTACGCCGGGTTCGTGTACCCGTCCGGCCCCTTGAGCTGCGCGGGCGGGATGGTCGTCGGGGAGCCGGGCGAGCCGATCGGCAGCTGCAGCGACCAGACGGCGAGGTTGAAGTTGCCGCCGGGCGCCACGGTCGGGTCGAGTGCGGCGGCGCGGGCGGCGGGGGCGGTCGCGGCGGTCGCGTTCGTGACGCCGAAGGCGGCGAGAGCGGCCGCGACGGCGACCGCGCCGGTGACAGCGAGGATCCGTTTCATGGGGACCTTCCGTGGGGACGGGCCGCCTCCGGGCGGGCAGGTGGGGGAACCGTCCCGGAATTGGCAAGTTGCCGAACAATTAACTCCGTCCGGCCCCGGCTGTCAACGGTCTAGAGTCGCCCCTCGATGAATACCGACCTCTACGACGTCATCAGCCGTCGCCGCGACGTCCGCGCCGAGTTCACCGGCGAACCCGTGCCGGCCGACGTCCTCCACCGGATCCTCACCGCCGCGCACGCCGCGCCCAGCGTGGGCCTGTCGCAGCCGTGGGACTTCGTCCTCGTCCACGACGAGCACACCCGCCGCCGCTTCCACGCCCACGTGCAGGGCGAGCGCGAGACCTTCGCCGCCACGCTGAGCGGCGCCGAGGAGGCGGAACGCTTCGCCCGCATCAAGATCGACGGCGTGCTGGAGGCGGGCCTCTCGGTGGTGGTCACGTACGACCCGCAGCGCGGCGCGCCGGCGGTGCTCGGCAGGCACGCGATCGCCGACGCGGGCCTGTACTCGGTGTGCCTGGCGATCCAGAACCTCTGGCTGGCCGCCACCGCGGAGGGGCTGGGCGTGGGCTGGGTGTCGTTCTACCGCGAGGACTTCCTCGGCGACCTGCTCGGCATCCCGGCCGGCGTCCGGCCCGTCGCGTGGCTCTGCCTCGGCCCGGTGACCCACCTCGAGGCCGTACCGGACCTGGAACGGCACGGCTGGCGTACGCGCACCCCGCTCGAGCGCCTGCTCCACCACGACCGCTGGTGACGAGGACCCTGGAGACCCCTCCCAGGACACCCCCAGGCGAGGGTCAGGGCCGGCGGCCATCCCGGGGACGCCCAGCTCATCCGCTCGTCAGTACTTGGTGTATCTGACCCAGTCATAGGAGGCGGTCAGCCGGCGGCCCGGGTAGGTGAAGGGCTGAAGCCAGCTGTCGACACCGATGCCGGGCCACAGGTTCGTCATGATGCGTTGCGGGTGGGTGGGAAGCGGTCCGCGGGAACCGTTCTCCTGGTGGACGAGCGCTCCGTCGACGAACCAGTTGATGGTGCCGCCGTTCCACCACTCGAAGGCGTAGTTGTGATAGCCGGCGGAGGCGTCGAAGCCCAGGTTGATGACGGTCTCGTGGCCGCCGGCCCCGCCGGTGAAGTAGTTGGTCTGCATCTGCGTGGTGTTCTTGCCGAGGATCTCCACGTCGATCTCGTCCCAGGACTGGCCGTCGCCCGGCCCGGTGTAGGTGAAGAACGACGTCACGGTGCCGGGGTTCTTGACGGCCTTCAGGCGAGCCTCGAAACGGCCGTACGAGAAAAGGTCGTTGGTGCGGTACTCGCCGGAGGCGTACGGCTTGCCGGAACAGCCGCCCGGGCAGGTCGCGGTGTCCAGGTTGATGCTCATGCCGCCGCCGCCGAAGGTCACGTGGTCGGCCCGCCAGCCGACGTTGAACATGCTGCCGTTGCCGTAGCCGTCGGCCTTGTGCCAGCGACCGGTGTCGAAGGAGTCGAAGTTGTCGACGAAGCTCGGTCCGATGGCTGCGTCAGCGCGGTGAGCGCCGGCCCCGATCAGGGTCGCGACGAGGGCGAGGGCAGCGAGGGCCGACGCCGCCAGGGAGCGTTGCCTGAGCATGAGTACGTCTCCTTTTCGGAAGCGCTTCCATCCGTTTCGATCCAACAAGGTCGATGACAATCGTGTTACGCCGATGTCAAGACTGTCAACCAGCAGCGCCTTTGCGCTCGACCTCCCAGCCTGCGAGACCTGGTGTTTACATCGGCGAAGGTCACTCCTAAGTTATGACCGGAAGCGCTTCCAACCAGATGACCTAGCGAGGAGACAGGATGCGGAGACGAACTCTGCTCGGCGCGGCGGTGACTGCCGGCGCACTCGTGGCCACCCCGTCCGCCGCGGTCGCGGCCACGACCGGCCGCAGCGGATCATCGACCCGATATCTGGGTGTGTTCCGCGACGGGGACCCTGCCACGATCGCCGCCGACGTCAGGAGCCAGTACGGCGTGACTCCGGCCAGCGTGATGTGGTTCGACAGCTGGGCCAGTGGCCGGCCGTTCCCGGTCGACGAGGCGAGGCTGCTCTGGCGGCACGGCATCATGCCGCACTACACCTGGGAGCCCTGGAACACCGCCCTCGGCCCCACCGATCCGGGACAGATCCATCTGACGGACATCATCGACGGCGCCTGGGACGACTACGTCACGGCGCGCGCCCGGGAGTTCGCTGCCGTGCGACTGCCGCTGCTGGTCCGCTGGGGTCACGAGTTCAACGGCAACTGGTACCCGTGGGGGGTCGCGAACAACAACAACGACCCTTACCTGTACGCGCGGGCCTACCGCCGTGTCCACCACCTCACGCGGGCAGCCGGGGCCAGGAACGTGCAATGGGTGTGGGCTTTCAACAACGGCTCGTCGCCGGACGAGCCGTACAACGACCCGGCCCTCGCCTACCCCGGCGACGAGTACGTCGACTGGATCGGCATCGACGGTTACAACTGGGGCTTCGGACCGTCCTGGGATCCGGCCGGCGATCATTGGACGACCTTCGACGCCACCTTCGCCACCGCGTACGCGAAAGCACGCGCGATCGCACCGCACCGGCCGGTGATGATCGGCGAGTTCGCCTCGACCGAGGACGGTGGCGACAAGGCCCAGTGGCTCGCGAACATGGACGCGACGCTGCGCTCCGGCGCGTACCCCGACCTCAAACTGCTCACCTACTTCGACCTGACCAAAGAGGAGCCGTGGTCGCCGGGCTCGTCGCCGGCCGCGCTCGCCGCCTTCACCTCGTGGGTGCATCGGCGATACATGAACGGGCGAGGCGCCGAACTGGCGCGGGTCGCCGCGCACTACGCCTGTTAGCCGGGGCGGCGCCGGTCAGGCCGACTCGCGCACCACCATCTTCGTCGGCAAGGTGAACGAATCCGGTTGCCCACCGTCCAGCAGCTCGGTCAGCATGCGGGCCGCCTCCCGGCCCAGAGCCTGCACCGGCTGATGGATGGTGGTGAGCCTCGGAGCGGTCTGCACCGCGATGGGCGCATCATCGAAGCCGACCACGGCAACGTCGTCAGGCACCGTACGCCCGGCGTCCCGCAACACCCGCAAGGCCCCGGCCGCCATGTTGTCGTTGGCGGCGACCACGGCGTCGAGGTCCGGCCGGGCGCTCAGCAGGGCGCGCATGGCCTCGGCGCCGCCGGTCTCGAGGAAGTCGCCGGGCGCCGTGGCGAACGGCTCGAGCCCGGCCAGCAGCAACGCCTCGGTGTAGCCCCGCGCGCGTTCCCGCCCCACCGAAGTGTCGTCCGGCCCTGCGATCATGGCAATGCGGCGGCGACCGTTCCGCAGGAGGTACTCGGTGGCCGTCCGCGACCCGCCGGCGTTGTCGACGTCCACGTAGTAGACCGGCGTCCCCGCCACCGGCAGCCCGAGGAAGACCGTCGGCAACCCCGCCTGCGCGGCGATGTCGATCAGCGGGTCGAGCCCGCGCATCGCCACCAGCATCACCCCGTCCGCCCCTCGGGTCTGCAGGAACGTCTGCAGCCGCCGATGACCATGACCCGGCGTGGCGAGGCTGAGCACGAGATGCAGGTCGGTCTTCTCCAGCGCGGCCGACGCCCCCGCGATGACCTGCGCGAAGAACGGATCGGCGAACACCTCGGGGCCCTCGCCCGACACCGCCAGCACCACCACCCCGGTCTGCCGGGTCGCCAGCGCCCGCGCGGTCCGGTTCGGCGTGTAACCCAGCTCCCCGATCGCCTTCTCGACGGCGTCCCGCTTGGCCCGGCTCACGTGCGGACCATTGTTGATCACACGGGAGGCAACCGTGCGCGACACCCCCGCGCGCTCGGCGACCTCATCGAGAGTCGGCGGCCGGGACGGACCCGGTGTCGGCATGCGAGGCTCCCTCTGCTCAAGCCGCCTACCAGGGCACAACGGTTCCGGTCGAGATGGCCTGACCCGATCCTAGTCAGCCGCCGGGCGGCCCAGCAAAGGATCATCACCTCGAGTCGCGATGCGCGGGGCGGGCAAGCCGATCCAGGCGGCCACGGCGCGCGTCACGTGGGACGCACCAGCAGCAGCGCGATGTCGTCGCGCCGGCTCGGCGCCGCCGCGAGCAGCAGCGCGCACAGCCGGTCACCGGGCAGATGCCGGTTCGCGTCGAGCAGCCGGGCGATCCGCCGGATGCCGGCGTCGACGGTCTGCCCCGGCTCCTCCACCAGCCCGTCGGTGTAGAGCAGCAGCGTCGAACCGGCCGGCAGCGCCCGGCGGTGGGTGGTGCGCTGCGGGCAGGGCACCGGGCCGAGCAGCGGTTCCGGGCTCTCCCACCACACCTCGACGCCGCCGTCCGGGCACGCCGCCAGCGGCGGAAGGTGCCCGGCGCTGGCGAAGCCGACGCTGTGCCCGCGCCGGTCGGGCACCATCCGGGCCAGCAGCATCGTGGCCATCACCGGCACGGCCATGCCGTCCACGGCCGAGTGCACCTGCTGCAGCACCGTGCCGGGCTCGTCGTCCCTTCCGTACGCGTTGCCCCGTACCAGGTTCCGCAGCTGGCCCATCGTGGCGGCGGCCTCGATGTCGTGGCCGCACACGTCACCCACCGCGAGCATCACCGAGCCGTCGGGCTGCTGGAACGCGTCGTACCAGTCGCCGCCCACGCTGGTGTCCGGGCCGGCGGGCAGATACCGGCCGTGCAGCTCGATCCCGGGGATCGCCGGCAGCGTGCCCAGCAGGCTGCGCTGCAGCACCTCGGTGACGTGCCGGTGCCGGCGGTGCTGCCGGATGGCCCGGATCGCCGGCCCGGCGGCCCGGCCGGCGTGCACCGCGGTCGCGGCCTCCTCGTCGGAGAACCACCCGCGGCTGCGCCCGAGCAGGATGACGCCGAGGACCGAGCCGGTGACCGGGGCGACGATCGGCACGCTCAGGTACGCCCGGCAGCCGGTCGCCTCCACCAGGGCGGCGGCACGCTCGTCGGCGCGCCGGACGGCGATGCCCCGGGGTGCCTCGGCCGGCACCGGGCCCGCGACGACGGTCAGGTGGCTGCCACCGGCGTAGTCCTCGGCCTCGGCGCGGGCCAGGAGGCGGACGGCCGGGACCGGGCAGGGCTCGGCACACCGGACCGCGATCTCGCCGGCCTCACCGGCCAGGACGGCCGCCGACCAGTCGGCCGGCTGCGGGGCCAGCGCGGCCACGACGCACTCCAGCATGCCGGCGACGCTGTCCGCGCGGGCCAGGCGCTCGGTCAGGCGTACGCGGGCGGCGAAGTGGGTCCGGGCGGCGTGTTCCTGGGCCCGGGCCTGGTCGGCGAGCCCGTACGCGATCCGCAGCCGCAGCTCCGAGGAGCACGCCACGGCCAGGTCCTCCAGGATGGCCAGCTCCCCCGGCGTCCACTCGCGCGGGCGGCTGTCGAGGGCGCACAGCGCACCGAGCACCCGCCCGTCGACGTCGGTGAGCGGGAAGCCCGCGTACGCCACCGCGCCCAGGCCGGGAATGGCGAGGCAGTCGCGCACCTGCGGCTCCGTGCGCGTGTCCCGGAACGTCAGCGGCCGCCCCCGCTCGACGACGTGCCGGCAGATCGAGTGGCTCAGCGGGGTCTCCCGCTTGGTGTCCCAGGGTTCCGGCAGCCCGCCCGCGCCGGGGAAGAACTGCCGGTCGGCGTCCACCAGCGACACCAGGGCGACCGGCGCGCCGAGCAGCCGGCACACCATCGCCGCGATCCGGTCGAACGTCTCGTCCGGCGCCGCGGTCAGGCAGGACCGGTGCAGCGAGCGCAGCCGGGCCGGATCGGCGAGCACGGGGTCACTCGGTCGATCGCATCGCGTCATGGGGGTCCTCCGCTGTGCCTGCGACAGCACCTGCACACCGGCGCACCCACGCCTCGGCCCCCACCGACAGGTCGCGCAGCCACGTTACCCGCGGACGGCCGCGCCCACGATCACCCGTACGGGGACGCCTCACGTGAGCGTGCAGGCGGCTCCGTTCAGGGCGAAGGAGGACGGACGGGGGTTGCTGCCGGTGGAGGTGCCGTTGAAGCCGAAACTGACCGTCGCACCGGGCGCGAGCGCGCCGTTGTACGCCGTGTTCCGGGCGGTCACCTGGGTGCCGGACTGGGTGACGTCCGCCGACCACGCCTGGGTGACCCGCTGCCCGGCGGCGTACGCGAACGTCAGCGCCCAGCTCGTCGCCGCGGTGGGCCCGTTGGTCACGGTCACCGTCGCGGTGAAGCCGGTGCTCCAGTCGTTGGTGCTGTACGCGACCCGGCACCCGGCCGGCTGCGACGGCGTCGGCTGCGAGGGCTGGGACGCAGACGGGGAGGGCTGGGAGGGTGACGGCGAAGGCTGGGAGGGCGACGGGTCCGGGCCCGGGGTGGCGGTGCCCGGCTCGGTGCCCCAGATGCGGGTGCCGCCGTCGTACAGCGGCACGCCCGGGTTCGGGCCGGCCGCCGCCTGGTACGACGGGTCGTCGGTGGGATCCCAGGTGCCGCCCTCGACCACGCCGATCTTGAGCTGCACCTCCATCTTGTACGCGGACTGCCCGGCCGGCGCGATCGTGTAACCGGTGCAGTCGACCTCGACGTACCAGATGTCGCCGGAGTACTGCTTCGCCGCGGTCGGCCCCGGGCAGCCCTGCGTGTACGGCGAGCTGACGGTCAGCGCCGCGTCGCCGTCGCGGGTGAAGTAGTACCGGAACTTGCCGGCGGTCAGCGCGCGAGCGGGGAACGCCGACTTGTTGTAGACAACGACCTTCACGCCGGTGGACCGGGTCTCGTTCTGCATGACGGTCGTCTCCACCGACAGCTCCGCCATGTCCGGCTTCTCGGCCTGCGGGAAGTTCGCCAGCGGGGCGCCGCCGTACTCGCCGTAGAGGCGGGCCACGGCTGAGGTGAACCCGGCGTTGTAGTCGGTGGCCACCTCGTTCATCACGTAGTCGCCGCGGCTGTCGGTGTACGCGTCGTCCGGCGACGAGGGGCCGCCGACCAGCGCGCCGTACAGAACGTGCCGGGTCTGCTCGGGCACCTGCTGGCTGTCCCACCACGAGCCGTGCGCCGTACGGTGATGCGGGTTCTTCGGCGGGTTGGCGCCGAAGCCGATCACGTAGCTGGAGTTGCGCGGGTTGTCGCCGAGGGCGTAGTTGATCTGCTTGACGGCGAAGTCGTGGTAGCGCTGCTTGCGGGTCGCGTCGGTGATGTGATCACTGTGGACCAGCGCGACGAACGCCGTGTTGGCGGCGTAGCGCAGGGCTCCCCAGCTGTCCACGACCACCATGCCGCCCGGCGAGGTGCGCACCTTCTCGCCGTTGACGCCGACGGTGAACCAGTCGAGCCAGCGGTTGGCGTCGTCGAGGTACTTCTGCTTTCCGGTCAGCTGGGCGAGCAGCACGTAGTTGCCGTACTGCTTGTTGTCCCAGGAGATCGTCCACTTGTACATCTTGGTGCTGGTCTGGTTCTCGTTGCCCTGCGCGTCGTAGCCGGCCTCGGCCTTGGCGAGGTACGCGGGATCGCCGGTGGCCCGGTGCAGCCAGACGGCGCCCCACACCAGCTCGTCGGCGTAGCCGCTCCAGGACTTGTAGAAGGCGGTCGCGTCGGTGATGCACTCGTGGTAGCTCTTCCGGACCGTGTCGGCGAAGGTGTAGAGCTGCTTCGCGTGGGTCAGCAGGGTGTCCGCGTACGCCGGGTCGGTGGCCCGGAACACCATCGAGCTGGCTGCCATCGCGGCCGCCGTCTCCGCCGCCAGCTCGGTGCCGCCGCAGCTCGCATCGATCTTGTACGCCGGCCGCGCCATCGGCAGCACCTCGGCGGGTCCCCACCACTTGTGGTCGTCGTCGCCCTTGCCCACCTGGCCGTACAGCACGTTGGGCGAGGGGTGCGCCTTGATGAAGTAGTCGTTGGGCACGCGCAGGTTGTCCAGCAGGTGGGTGAGCTGGCCGGAGCTCGCGTACGCGTCCCGGTTCTCCACCGCGCCCCAGGCCAGCATGGTCGTGGTGAACGCCATCGGCAGCCCGAACTTCACGTGGTCGCCGGCGTCGAACCAGCCGCCGGTGAGGTCGAGGCCGACGTCGGAGCCGTCGCGCATCGCCGAGTCGCCGCGCCAGGACACCCTGTTCCAGGCCGGCTTCCTGCCGGAGACCTGGGCCTCGTAGAACAGCAGCGACTTCTGCAGCGCCTCGCCGTAGCTGTGGGCCGGGGCGGCGGACGCGCCCTCCGGGGCGACGATCCAGGCCAGGCTCAGCGCCAGCACGGCCAGCAGGGTACGCACTCTCATGACCGGCTCCTCGCGGGGCAACGAAGTGACCGTCATCGTTACATGGGAGCGCTCCCAAGGGCAACAATCGTCAGCTCACCAGCGGATCACCGAGCAGCCGCTCGAACGCCAGCTCCGCCGCGCCGATCAGCGCGGCGTCCTCGCCCAGCCCGGGCGTACGCAGCCGGATCTGCTCCCGGCACGCGGGCAGCGCGACCGCGTTCAAGCGGCTGCGGATGTGCGCCGCGGCGGCCAGATAGACGTCGCGCAACGTCCCGCCGAAGACCACCGCCTCCGGGTTGACGATGTTCGCCAGGTTGCCCACGCCGAAGCCGATCCACCGGCCGACCTCGCGGATCGCGGACTGCGCCCGGGCCTCGCCGAACATCGCCGCCGTGACCACGCCGAGGACGGCTTCGCGACCGCTCTGCCCGGGCCGGCCCGCGTGCTCCAGCAACGCCCGCTCGCCGATCTCCGTCTCCCAGCAGCCGCGCGACCCGCACGGGCACTGCCGGCCGTACGGGTTGACCACCACGTGCCCCACCTCGCCGCCGCGGCCCAGCGTGCGGCGGCCGTCCGCGATGATGCCGGCGCCGATGCCGATGTCGCCGTACAGGTAGAGGACGTTGTCGCAGCCCGCCGCGGCGCCCCGGCTGTGCTCGGCGAGGGCCGACACCTCGGCGTGGTTGCCCACGCTCAGCCGGCCCGGCACGCCGGGATCGGCGGCCGCCAGGTCCTCGACGTGCTGCCGCGGCACGAGGACCGCCGTACCGTCCGCGGCCCGGGACCTGCCGACGACGGCGACGCCGGTGCCCACGAACCGCCCGTCGCCGGGGACGTCACCGGCCATCTCCCGGACGAAGGCGGCGAGCGGCCGGACCGCGTCGGGTACGGCCATGCCGGGCGGGCGCGGCACCTCACGGCGGTCCAGGATGCGCCCGCCCAGCCCCACGCGGGCCGCCCGGAGCCGGTCCACCTCGATGCTCAGCGCGTACGCGTAGACCGTCGCCGACCGGGGCCGGACGACCAGCGAGGGTCGCCCGGCCCGGCCGGTGTCGCGCTGGGTGCGCTCGAAGACCAGCCCGGCGGCGGTCAGGTCCGCCGTGAGCGCGCCGATGGTGCTGCGGTTGAGACCCAGCCGGGTCGTGAGCTCGGCCCGGGACGTCGCACCGTGCACGTGCACGTAGCGCAGCACCGTGCCCAGGTTGTGCCGGCGGACGTCCTCCTGGCTGGGTGCGGCCCTCATCGCGTGCCGGTGGCAGCCGCCCTGCGCCGGGCCAGGGCGTCGACGCTGGCCGCGACGAGCAGGATCAGTCCCGTGAAGATGAACTTCTGACCGGACGAGAAGCCCATCAGCCCCATGCCGTTGTCGATCACCGCGATCACCGCACCGCCGATCACGGCGTTGATGACCTTGCCCTTGCCGCCGAAGAGGCTGGTGCCGCCGATCACGGCCGCGCCCACCGAGTACAGCAGGATGTTGCTGCCACCGGTGTTCGGGTCGACCGAGCTGGCCCGGCTGACCGCGAGGATGCCGCCGATCGCCGCCATGAACGACCCGATCACGAACACCGAGATGCGGATCCGGTCGACCGGGATGCCCGCGCGGCGGGCCGCCTCGGTGTTGCCGCCGACCGCGTACACGTGCCGGCCGTACGTGGTGCGCCCCAGCACGAACGTCCACAGGATCAGGAACGCCGCGATGATCGGCACGACGATCGGTACGCCCTTGAGCGAGTTGATCGCCGGGTTGACGGCCCGCTCCTGCGTCAGGACGGCCGTCATGGCGAGCACGATCACCGCGAGCCCGCCGACGCGCAGCAGCACGACGCCGGCCGGGTCGGTCACCAGGCCCCGCGCCGCCCGGGCACGCCGCCGGTTCAGCTGCACCAGCGCGTAGCCGATCACCGCCGCGACGGCCAGGATCCAGCTCCACAGCACCGGGATGTTCTTGTTGTTCAGCGCGATCACGAACGAGTCGCGGATGGAGATGTTCACGCCGCCGCCGAGCAGCACCAGCAGCAGGCCCTGGAAGCCGAGGAACGCCGCCAGCGTCACCACGAACGACGGGATGCCGACCTTCGCGATCAGCAGGCCCAGGACCAGGCCGATCACCACGCCGGTGAGCAGGGCGGCCGGGATGGCCCCGTACCAGGGCCAGCCGTGGTTGGTCAGCAGGATCGCCATGACCGCGCCGCAGACGCCGCTGGCGAAGCCGGCGGACAGGTCGATCTCGCCCAGCAGCAGGACGAAGATCAGCCCCATCGCGATGAAGACGACCTGCGCGCCCTGGTTGAACAGGTTGGCGAAGTTGAGCGGGCTGGTGAACGTCTCCCGCGCGACGGCGAAGATCAGCGAGAGCACGATCAGGCCCAGCACGGCCGGGAGGCTGCCCAGGTCGCCGCCGCGGACCCGCTGCCAGTATTCGTGCAGATGGCTCGCCACCGTGGGCTGGGCGACCCGGAGGCCGCCGGCCGTCGTGGTGGTGGGGGTGGCGCTGGTGGTCACTGGTCGCCTCCGGGCGTGATGTCGACGACGGCGCCGTTACCGTTGCCGTCTGGCCGCTCCGGCGGCAGGCCGAACGCGCCGCTGCGGCCGGCCGTGATCAGCTCCACGACCTGCGAGTGGGTCACCTCGCTGGTCTTGACCTGGGCCGCCATCCGGCCGAGGTAGAGCGCGGCGATGCGGTCCGAGACGGCGAACACGTCGTTCATGTTGTGCGAGATCAGCACGACGCCCAGGCCGCTGTCGGCGAGCCGGCGGACCAGCTCGAGGACCTGGGCGGTCTGGGCCACGCCGAGCGCGGCGGTGGGCTCGTCGAGGATCACCACGCGGCTGTTCCAGAGCACGGCCTTGGCGATCGCCACGGTCTGCCGCTGGCCGCCGGAGAGACTGGCCACCAACTGGCGCAGGGATTTCACCGTACGGACGGACAGGCCGGCGAGGGTGTCGCCGGCCATCTGTTCCATGGTCGGCTCGTCGAGCACGATGCCGCGTACCTTCTCCCGTCCGAGGAACATGTTCTGGACGATGTCGAGGTTGTCGCAGAGCGCGAGGTCCTGGTAGACGACCTCGATACCCAGGTCGGCGGCGTCGCGGGGACTGTGGATGGTCACCGGCCGGCCGTCGAAGGAGACGGTGCCGGCGTCGATCGTGTAGATCCCGCTGATGCACTTGACCAGCGTCGACTTGCCGGCGCCGTTGTCGCCGACGAGCGCGGTGACCTCGCCGGCGTACGCGGAGAGACCGACGTCGTGCAGGACCTGGACGGGACCGAAACTCTTGTCGATCCCGCTCAGCTCCAGGAGGGGTGTGGCGGCCACGAATGCTCCTTGTCGATGCGGCGCCGCCCACGCGCGGTGCACGTGGACGGCGCCGTGGTGCTAGAAAAACCCAGCCGGCCGGCCGGCGGTCAGCTGATGCCCGCGGCCGTGCAGGCCTTGGCGAAGTCGCCGGTGCAGAGCTGCTCCTTGGTGACGTACTTGTCGGCGATGACGTCCTTGATGGTGTCCTTGGTGATCGCCTGGGGCTCCAGCAGCACCGAGGGCACGTCCTTGCCCGACTCCGGGTCCCGGACGGTGCCGGTGGCGGTGGTCGGCTTCTGGTTCTTGGCCAGCGCGATGGCCAGCTCGGACGCCGCGTCGGCCTCCTTCTTGATCGCCTTGTAGACCGTCATGCACTGGTCGCCGGCGAGGATGTTCTGCAGGCCCTGGACGGTGGCGTCCTGACCGGTGACGGGAACCTGCCCGTTGAGCCGGTTCCTCTTGAGCACCGAGATCGCCGCGTTGCCCAGGCCGTCGTTGGCGGCGAGCACGCCCTTGATGTTCTTGTTCTGGGTCAGCATCTGCTCGAAGATCGTGCCGGCCTGCGCGTTGTCCCAGTCGGGTACGGACTGGTCCGGGCCCTTCTGGAACTCGCCCGAGTCGTACTTGGGCTTGAGGACCGAGTCGTAGCCCTGCTTGAAGAGGGTCGCGTTGTTGTCGGTCGGCGAGCCGTTGAGCTCGGCCACCACCGGCTTGTCGTACTTCTTGGCGGCCAGGCAGTCGACGAGGCCCTTGCCCTGCAGCTCGCCGACCTTCACGTTGTCGAAGGAGACGTAGTAGTTCGCGCCGCCGTTGAGCGTGAGCCGGTCGTAGTCGATCGTGGCGATGCCGGCGCCCCGCGCCTTGTCCAGCACGGCCTTGCCGGTACCCGAGTCCAGGTTGACGATCATGAGCACCTTGACCCCGCTGGAGATCATGCCGTCCGCGATGGTCTGGAACTGCGCCTTGTCGCCCTGCGCGTTCTGGATGTCCGCCTGCACGCCGGCGGCCGCGAACGCCGCCTTCAGGTACGTCAGGTCGGCGGTGGCCCACCGCGCCGAGCTCTTGGTGTCCGGCAGGATCACGCCCACCTTGCCGGCCGACGAGTTGCCGCCGGTGCTGCCGCTGCCGGACCCGCCGCTGTCGCCGCAGGCCGCGATGCTGCCCGTGGCCAGCAGCCCGGCGGCAGCAAGGGCGAACACTCCCTTACGCATGGTGACCCCTCCATGATCGAGACATCGGTTCCGAAATTTTCGGGGTGTCGACGGTCGATCAGATCAGAAAGTTTTTGTTGTTTCGGCAACGGTCGACCATCAGGAGCCCCAGCACAAGCGCTCGGTCGCAACTGACCCGCAGACCGGGATAACAATTCGGCAACACGGCCGTGATTGCGGCGGCATCGCGTCTCCGGAAATTCCGGCACTTTTCCGGAGCGGATCATGCCGGGCTTGGCTGGGTCGTCGGCACCCGGTATGGTGCCGCCACCGTGGCTGACGAAAGGGATGTTTCGTGGATGGGCTCTGGAGCCGGGTCGGTGTTCGCGCCACCTCCGTCGGCCTGCTGGTGGCAGGGGTCATCGGCGGCGTCCACCTAGGACAGATGCGCGACGACCGGCAGCAGGACGAGCGCACCCGGGTCGCCGTCCAGGCCGAGGCCGAGGGCCTGCAGTTCCTCCAGGTCCGGCGCACCCAGCAGATCGCCGCCCGCGCCTGGCGCCACGCGGCCACCAGCGACGCGGCCGACGAAGCCGCGGACCAGGTCCGCACCGCGGCGACGAAGGCGCGCAAGCAGGAGAAGAAGGTGATCGCGCGCAAGGCGGCCGAGGAGAAGGGCACGGTCGCCTTCGCCGGGGAGATCCCGACGTCCTGCAAGGAATACAGCGGCAACCGCGCCATCGGCTGCGCGCTGACCCTCGAGGCCGGCTTCGGGCTCGCCGAGTTCCCCTGCCTCAACAAGCTGTGGAACCACGAGAGCGGCTGGAACGAGCACGCCGCCAACCCCAGCGGCGCGTACGGCATCCCCCAGGCCCTGCCCGGCAGCAAGATGGGCTCCGTCGGCTCGGACTGGCGGACGAACCCCGCGACACAGATCAAATGGGGCCTCGGCTACATCAAGGGCCGGTACCACACGCCCTGCGGCGCGTGGTCGCACTTCCAGAGCAACAACTCGTACTGACCGCCCGGAACTTTCGGCACCTATTGACGGCTTTCGCTGCGCTCCTTAGCGTACGGGGAGAACGGCTGCTCTGAAACTTTCGGCGGCCGCCCCTCGTGCTTTCCAGGAGGAGCCATGCCCGAACGCCGTCTCCGTGGCCGGGTCACCGCACTGCTCGCCGCCTCCACCCTCGCCGTCTTCGGCTTCACCGGAACCTCCGAGGCCGCCTCCCACAACCGGCCTTGCCACAACGGGTACGTCGGCCTCACCTACGACGACGGCCCGAGCGCCACCACCGGCGAACTGCTCGCCGCGCTGCGCGCCAACCGTCTGCGCGCCACGTTCTTCAACCAGGGCAACCACACCCTCGAGCAGCCCGACCTGGTCCGCGCCGAACTGCGCGCCGGCATGTGGGTGGGCAACCACACCTACAGCCACCCCCACCTGACCCAGATCGGCGAGCCCGCGGCGTTCCAGGAGATCGCCAGCACCCAGTGGGCCCTGCGCGACGTCACCGGCCGCGAACCCACCCTGTTCCGCCCGCCGTACGGCGAGACCGACGACCAGGTCCGCGCCGACGAGGACCGCATCGGCCTGCTCGAGGTCCTGTGGACGGTCGACTCCCGCGACTGGGCGGGCGCGAGCGCCGAGGAGATCGCCGCGGCGGCGCACACCCTGCAGCCGGGCGGCATCATCCTCATGCACGACTGGCCTCCGGCGACCATCGAAGCGGTGCCGCTGATCGCCAAGGACCTCGCGGAGCGCGGGCTGTGCCCGGGCCGCATCGCGTACACGCCGAACGACATCCCGTACGGCGACCAGGTCTTCCACGCCCAGGCCGTACGCCCGTAGCGCTGCTGAAGCGCACCAGCCGGGGCAACCGGCTCACCACCGCCGGCGCGGCGTTCCCTCCGCGGGCCCAGCGCCTGCTGCACGCCGCCCGGCCTGGCCATGAACCGCCGCCGGGCCGTCCCGACGATGGCGCGCGTCCCCGACTTCGGCCGCGTTGCCCATGAACACACCGGTGTTCTACAGCCGTCCGTACGCCGTGGGCCGCAGGTTGCGCCTTCCGTCAGCGCCGGCCAGCTGGGACAGGGCCGGATCTGCGGGCCAGGTGCGTTCCGCCGCGTTCATCGACGAGGTGCATTCGGTCGTCGCGGAGCAGGCTCGCGCGACGCCCTCCGAGCTGGCGCTGCGCTTGGACGTCGCGCTGCCGGAGAGCATGCCGCTGCTGGCATTCCACGACCTCGACAACTATCTGTTCCCGCTCGTTCCCCGGGTGGTGAGGCGCATCGGGCGGCCGTTCGCCTCGGTGTGGGCGACCAAGCGGCACGCGGCGCGATCGACGGTGGCGGTGGCCGAGGCGCGCAGGGTCGACGATCCCGGCGGCCCGTACGCGTTCGAGGTGCGGACGACGGTGTCGGCCGGAACCACCGCGTACAAGGAGCAGATCCGCGATCAGGTAGCCGCGCAGCGACCGTTACCCGACGGCGGTGTGGCCCTTCAGCTCGCGTTCGTGGTCGGGCCGCGCCGCAATTGGGCGAACCTCTGGAAGCCCACCATCGACTCGCTCGGATCGCTGCTGGGACGTGATCCCGGTGCCCGGGAATGGAACGTGCGCGACGGCCGCATCGTCGACCTCGGGCTGCATTGCGTCGTCGATGCGGCCGTGGGACATGACGTCGTCATCGCCGTGCGGGGCGCGGCTGCGGGGTGACGCGGACAGCTCGAGCCCCGCCCGGCGCGGGTTCGCGGCCGACGAACGGCCGCCCCGCCCGGTGGCTGGGCGGGGCGGCCGGACGGGGTCAGCGCTGGCGGGTCAGCAGGCCCGGGCGGTACGGCAGGAGCCCGTAGTCGCCGCCGGAGCTGGGTGAGCGGCCCTGGTAGAGCAGTTGCAGGTTGCACGGGTCGATGGTCATGGTCTGGTCGGCGGTCGCGCGGACGAGGTCGCCGTGGCTGATGTCGTTGGTCCAGGTGGCGCCGCTGTTGGCCTTGCCCGCGAACGGGTTGCTCTCGGTCGCGGCCTGCGGTGTCCACGTACCGCCCAGGCTGGTGGCGGTGAACGAGCGGAAGTAACGCCCGTTCGCGCCGATCGCCTCGACGATCATCAGGTACTGGTTCTGGCCCTGCACCTTGTACACCTGCGGCGCCTCGAACAGGTTGTTCGTGGAATCGCTCATGACCGTGGTGTACGAGGACCCGAAGCTGCCCGGGAAGTTCCCGATCGGCATGCCGGCCCGGTAGATCTTGCCGTTGTCCCCGGCGAAGAACAGATACATGTTGGTGCCGTCACCGATCAGCGTCTGGTCGATCGGACCGGTGCCGGAGCCGGAGATGCTGCCGGTGAACAGCGTCTGCGCCGAGGACCAGCCGTTGGCGTTGGTCGGATCCGACGACGTCTTGTAGCTGAACGCGGTCGGACCCCACTGATAGGCCAGCACCCAGATGTTCTTGGGCGCGAAGTAGAACAGCGTCGGCGCGACCGTGCCCTGACCCATCGCGTTCTGACTGGCCGAGGCCATGTCCGACCAGTTGGTGAACAGGCCGAAGTTCATCGACCCCCAGCTCGAACCGGTGTCGTGCGTGGTGGCGTACACCAGGTGCCGGCCGTTGTAGGGCACCGTCGTGAAGTCCTTCAACGACGCCCACCCCGAACGCGGCGTGGCCAGCGCACCCGTGGAACTCCACCGGTACGACGACGGCAACGTGCACGAACCACTCGGCGGCGGCGTCGTGGGGTCCGAACCGCCGCCGACCCGGGCGAGCTGCCATTGCTGGTTCGCGCCGTTCCAGTCGGAGTACTGGACGATGTTGCCGCCGTCCGCGGTGGACGCGCCCTGCACCTCGAGGGCCTTGCCGCTGTTGCGGTTGATCAGCTGGATGTAGCCGTCGATGTCCTGGATGGTGAACTGCTGGTTGGCGGCGTTGTTGTCGGTCCACTGAACGACGGAGCCACCGTCGGCTGTGGACCAGTTGTAGACGTCGAGGACCTTGCCGGACAGGCGCGACTTGAGCCGGTAGTAGCCGCCTCCGGAGTCGACGAACTGCCACTGCTGCTGGTTGCCGTCGTTGCGGGACCACTGCGTGATCCGGGCCCCGTCGTTCGTGGCGAGGTTGTACACGTCGAGCGCTTTTCCGCTGTTGCGATTGACCAGCACGTACCAGGCGCCGGTGTCGATGGTGGCGGCCGACGCCGCGGGGGCGTTCACGGTCGTGACCACGGCGCCGGCGAGCACGGTGAACGCCGCGGTCGCCACCGCCAGCCAGCGGCGTCTCAGGGATGGTTTCACGCTTCTCCTCCAAGAATTCGAATGCGGCCTCGAGGTCGGGGGGAATGGCGGCCACATCGCGGCCCGTAACCGTGCCGCCGGCCATTGCTGCCGCAAAAGTGAACGGTAACAACAGGGCGTAATCGAAACTTCCGAGCGGCGGTCAGTGGGTGTTCGCATGTTGCCAGAGCATTTCGCAGACATCAAGGGGTCTCGTTCCCGCCCCCGAGCCGCGCCTGGCGAAAGCGCTCCTAGCAGGGAATATGCTGACCACGACGGGTTGAGCGGGCGGTACGTAACAAGTTTTCAGCACCGTTTCCTTGACCGCGTAATCGCCGAAACGGAACGGTGGGACCCGATCAGTTCCGGAAGTTTTCCGGAAGCCATTGTTTCCGCGGTGGTGCTGTGCCAGCATGGCGTCAGATCGAGCTACATCATTCTCCCGTCCGGCAGGGCGATCCCCCTCGCGCAGATCGCACGCATGACCGCCGCTCACCGGCACGACCGCGGCAGTTCCGTCATGCGTGCGGTGCCGCGCGCCCAGGACGCAGAACGAGAAAGGACCCCATCGTGGCAAGCGATTCTCCTGACGCAGCCACCGGTTCCCGGAGGAACCGGCCCCTGCGGTCCCTGCTGGCCGCCGGCGCCGTCGCGGCCGTCGCGGTCGCGGGCGTGGTGACGATGATGCCGGACGCGAACGCCGCGGCGAGCACCCTCGGCGCGGCGGCCGCGCAGTCGGGCCGGTACTTCGGCACGGCGATCGCCGCGGGCCGGCTCGGCGACTCGACGTACGCCACGATCGCCGGGCGCGAGTTCAACATGGTCACCGCCGAGAACGAGATGAAGCCGGACGCGACCGAGCCCCAGCGCGGCCAGTTCAACTTCAGCTCGGGCGACCAGATCTACAACTGGGCCACCCAGCGCGGCATGAAGGTCCGTGGCCACACCCTCGCGTGGCACTCGCAGCAACCCGGCTGGATGCAGAGCCTCAGCGGCAGCAGCCTGCGCCAGGCGATGATCGACCACATCAACGGCGTGATGGCCCACTACAAGGGCAAGCTCGCCGCGTGGGACGTCGTCAACGAGGCCTTCGAGGAGAACGGCAGCCGCCGCAACTCCAACCTGCAGGCCACCGGCAACGACTGGATCGAGGTGGCGTTCCGCACCGCGCGCAACGCCGACCCGTCGGTCAAGCTCTGCTACAACGACTACAACATCGAGAACTGGTCGTACGCGAAGACGCAGGGCGTCTACAACATGATCCGCGACTTCAAGTCGCGCGGCGTACCGATCGACTGCGTCGGCCTGCAGACGCACTTCACCGGTGGCAGCTCGCTGCCGAGCAACTTCCAGACCACGCTGTCGAGCTTTGCCGCGCTCGGCGTGGACGTCGCGCTCACCGAGGTCGACGTCACGAACGCGTCCACCTCGCAGTACGCGGGGCTCACCCAGGCCTGCCTCAACGTGTCGCGCTGCATCGGCATCACGGTCTGGGGTGTACGGGACAGCGACTCGTGGCGCTCCAACGAGAGCCCGCTGCTGTTCGACGGCGGCGGCAACAAGAAGGCGGCGTACAACTCGGTGCTCAACGCCCTCAACTCCGCCGGTGGTGGCGGCCCCTCGTCGCCGCCGCCGAGCAACCCCGGCTCGCCCTCGGTGCCGCCGGCCGGCAACGGGAACCGGATCCTCGGCGCCCAGTCCGGCAGGTGCATCGACGTGCCGGGCGCGACGCAGAACAACGGCACCCGGGTGCAGCTCTACGACTGCAACGGCCAGACCAACCAGCAGTGGACGCTCACCTCGAGCAAGCAGCTGACCGTCTACGGCAGCAAGTGCCTGGACGCCGCGGGATCCGGCAACGGCTCGGCCGTGCAGATCTACAGCTGCAACGGGCAGGCCAACCAGCAGTGGAACGTCAACTCCAACGGCACCATCACCGGCGTCCAGTCCGGACGGTGCCTGGACGTGTGGGGCACCGGCAACGGCCAGCAGGTGCAGATCTACGACTGCAACGGGCAGGCCAACCAGCGGTTCAGCATGAGCTGATCGGCGGCGTACGACCGGAGGGTGTGGCGGCGATCTGCCGCCGCACCCTCCGCTTCCTCAGGTACGCGCGACGCCCGCGATCTGGGTGTTGAACGGGATGAACGGGCCGTGGATCCGGTACGGCTCGAGGTCCACCGCGGCGAACCCGGCGCCGCGCAGCAGGCCGGCGAGGTCCCGTTCGCACGAGCAGCCCTCGAAGGTCCAGGCCCACGGCCGGCGCAGCGCACGCTGCAGAGCACGGGTGGGCGTGCCGTTCCGGGCGGCGACATGTTCGACGAAGCGGAAGGTGCCGCCGGGCCGCAGGACGCGCCGCACCTCGGCGAGGACGGCGGCGGGATCCTTCACCGTGCAGAGCACCAGCGAGGAGATCACGGCGTCGGCGTCCGCGTCCGGCAGCCCGGTCCGCTCGGCGACACGATCTCGCAGGTCGAGCCGGACGCCGCGGCGCTCGGCAGCGGCCCGGAGCCGGCCGTGCATGGCGGAGTTCGGCTCGATGGCGATCAGCGTCGAGCCGGGCCGCAGGTAGCGCAGGTTGGCGCCCACCCCGGAGCCGAGCTCGACCACCGTGGACGGCAGCCCGGCGAACACGCGCTGCTTGTGCCGCCGCAGGCTGAGCTCGATGACCGGGCCCATCACGCTGAAGAACGCGGCGTTGAAGGGCCCGCGCGCCCTGTGCACCTCGAAACCGGTCGTCACAGACATGACCCCATCGTCGCGGCGGTTCACCGGCGGGTCAGGCGTGGAACTACCCCACTGTCGAGTCGCGCCGCTCGCTGTACCAGGCGGCGATCTGCGCGCGGGACCGGAAACCCAGCCGCAGACGGATCCGTTCGACGTGGCCCTCGGCCGAGCGCTCGTCGATGCCCAGGCGCGCCGCGATCTCGCGGTTCGTGCACCCCTGGCTGACCAGCTCGGCCACCTCCCGCTGCCGGGGCGTCAACCCGCCGGCGCGACGGCGGGCCACGGGCAGGCCGAGGAAGCGGCGGACCACGCGCACCAGTTCGTCGCGGTCACCGGCGTACGGCAGGTGGGAGCGGCCCGGCAGCAGTGTCAGCCCGGCGCCGGGGATGCCGCTTGCGAGCGCCTCCGCCTGCGCGACGGGCGCCGCCCGGTCGCCGGTACGGTGCACCACCAGCGTGGGCGCCCGTACCCGGCCGAGGCAGCCGCTGACGTCGAGCTCGTAACTCAGCGCCAGCAGCGCGCGGGCGGTCTCCGCGCTGGAACAGGCGCGCTGGTAGCGGGCCAGCTCGGCCCGCGTCGCGCGGTCCGCGTCCGGCGCGAAGATGTCGGTCAGCACGTCGGAGCCGAGCCCCCAGTGCGAGCCGACCAGCCCCAGCACGTGGTCACGGACGCCGGGGGGGGGACAGCTCGGCACCGCGCACCCAGCCGCCGTACAGCACCAGCCGCCGTACGGTGTCCGGGTGCGCCGCCGCCCACGCCGCCGCGACGGGAGCGCCCATCGACGTACCCATCAGGTCGAACGGCTCGTCCAGCGACGCGGTGACCGCGGCCAGTTGCTCGAGCTCGAACGCCAGGGAGGCGGGGCGGTCCACGGCGGGCGACAGGCCACAGCCGGCGCGGTCGTAGCGCACCAGCCGGCACCCCTGCGCCAGCGCCTCGTAGAGCGCCCGCTCGGCCGGCAGCTCCCAGCCCAGCTCGAGATGCGTGAGCCAGCCCATCACGTACACCAGCGGGCGGCCCGTGCCGGCGGAGGCGTACGCCAGGACGGTGCCGTCTGCCGACACCACCCGTCCGAGCCGCTGCCGCATCACGCCATTGTCACCCGCTGTTGGCGCAGAAGGCCCGCAGGGACGCCTCGTCGGCCGGATCCATCCATTCGTACGTGCCCCGCAACTGGTCCGCACGCTGGTCCACGGTTGCGACCGTGGCGGCCATGTCGCCCCACGGCATGCTGATGTGCAGCAGCGTCCGCACGATGCCGGGCGGCAGGTGCAGGCTGTCGGCGGGCGCGGCGCGCAGCAGCAGGCCGGTGGTGGACACGTCCTCGACGTGCCCGGACACCGCCACCAGCCGTCGGCCCGGCTCGGTGTCGAGCTCCGCGGTGCCCGTGGCGGCGTACATGCCGGGACGGCGGACGGCGCCACGGCGCTGCACCACGTCGGTGGGCGGGGCGCCGGTCGCCGTGAGGGTGCCGTCGCGCAGCTCGGCCTCGACCCAGGTGACGCCGGCGCTGCTGACCAGCTCCAGGATGCCGAAGCGGCGGCTGCCCGGGCCGTCCGGGCCGAGCACCGGGATCGGCGGCAGCTCGGCGACGAACGCCGCGCTGACCTCGGCCAGCGCGATCAGCGCGAGCGGCTGCTCACCGGGGCACCGCAGCACGAGTGTGCTGCCCGCCGGGACCGTGACCATCGAATCTCCCCGCTCGTAGGATCGCTCCCCGCACGGTCCCACGGCCCGGTTGCGGCCGGTGGCCACGCCGCGCACCGTCACGCTCCCGGCGTACGGTTGCGCTCTTCCGGACGAAGCACGCAAGCCGTATCGTCTCTTGGCGGCTTGACGCGCCGTCGTATGGGGGTCGATGTGCGGTTTGGTGTGACCGGTCACCGGGTGCTCCCGCCGGGCATCGCCGAACTGGCGGTCAACTACTGGCGCCGGGCGCTGCCCACCGGAGCCGGCCTGCTCGCGGTGTCGAGCCTCGCCGACGGAGCCGATCAGTTGTTCGCCGCCCATGCGCTGTCCGTCGGCGGCACCCTGGAAGCGGTGCTGCCGTGCGGGAACTACGCCGGCTCGCTGCCCGCGGACGGCGCCCGGGACCGGTTCGAGAACCTCGCGCGGGCGGCGGCCACCGTGATCACGATGCCGTACCCCGAGCCGTGCGAGCAGGGATATCTGGCCGCCGGCCACGCCCTCGTGGACCGCTGCGACCACCTGTTCGCGGTGTGGGACGGCCTCCCGGCCCGCGGACCGGGCGGCACGGCCGACGTCGTTGCGTACGCCCGGGCCCGCGGCCGCCCGGTCACCGTGCTGTGGATCGACGGCGCCCGCCGGGCCTGACTACCTGTCCGGCACGGTCGTCGGGAGGTCGGCGACGGGCGCGGCCGGCACGCGCAGGTCGGCGAAGATCTGCCGGGCCCGGTCGCGGTACGGCTCGGCGGGACCGGGCTCGCCGGTGTCCCGCAACGCCGCGGCGATGCCGTCGTGGGCCCGGGCCTGCTCGTACCGATCCCCTATGTCCTCGGCCAGGACCCGCGCCTGACCGTGCTGGGCCTGGGCTCCGGCCGCGTCCCCGGCGGCGAGCAGCACCTGGCCGAGGTCGTTGAGCGCCTCCGCCTCGCTGGCCCGGTCCCCGATCCGCCGGTGCAGCATGAGCGCACGGCGCAGATGGCCGGCCGCCTCGGTGAGGTGCCCCTGCCGGGCCCGCACCGCTGACAGGTCGGTCAGCACGTACGCCTCCGCGGTCCGGTCGCCGGTGCGCCGCACGGTGTCGAGGCTGCGCTCGAGGTGGGCGGCGGCGCGCTCCAGCGGGGCCGGGCGGTGCGGGCGCCGGGCCAGCAGGGACAACACGTACGCCTCACTGAACCGGTCACCGAGCGCGGCGTACAGCTCGAGGGCGGAGCCGAACCGCTGCGCCGCCTGCGTGTGGTCGCCCAGCCGCGCGTCGATCAGCCCGAGGCGGACCAGCGCGTCGGCCTGACCGGCGTCCTCACCGCGCTCCCGGTACAGCGTCCAGGCGCTCCGGTAGTGGTCCGCGGCCTGCCGGTAGTCGCCCAGTCTCCAGTGGACGCTGCCGAGGTTGCGCAGCACCAGCGCCTCCGCCGCACGGTCGCCGAGGTCCGCGTACAGCAGCAGTGCCTGCCGGTAGGTCGCGGCGGACTCGTGCAGCCGGCCCTGCCGCCGGTGCAGCCGGCCCAGATCGGACAGCGCCCGGGCCTGCGCGTCGCGGTCGCCGAGCGCCTCCGCGGCGGACACCGCCGACGCGGTGACGGTCGCCGCCTCGGCCACCGGCCCGCCCGCGTCGAGATGGCGGAACAGGGTCTCGGCGAGGGCGACGGTGTGCTGGTACCAGCCGTGCATCGCGCCGAACGTGCAGAGTGCGGCGAGGTTGGGCCGTTCCGCCTCGATCCAGCCGCGGGCCGCGTCCGGGTCGCCGGCCCGGGTGGTGCCGTCCGGGTACAGCGTGGCCATCGCCGCGCTCGCCCCGGCGAGGTAGTGGTCGAACAGGCGGGTGAGGGCGGCGCGCCGGTCCGGCTCGGCGTCGTGCCCGGCGGCGAGCTCCGCCGCGTACGCCCGCAGCAGGTCGTGCATGCCGTACCGGCCGCCGGGGCCGGCCTGGACGAGGCTGGCGCGGGTCAGCACGCCGAGCAGACGCCGCGCCTCGCCGGCACCGGTGCCGGTCAGCGCCGCCACCGCGTCGACGTGCGCGGTCTCGCCGGGGTGCAGCCCGAGCAGCCGGAACACCCGGGCCGCACCGTCGGGCAGGTTCTGGTACGACCAGGAGAACACCGCCCGGATCTCGGCGCGCGGGTCGCCGCCCGCGTCCAGCAGGTCGAGCCGTACCTGATGGTCGGCGAGCTCGGCGACCAGGTCGGCCAGCGGCACGTCGGTGCGGTCCGCGGCCAGCTCGGCGGCGATCCGCAGGGCCAGCGGCAGCCGGGCGCAGGCCGCGGCCAGCTCGGCGGCCGGGGCCGGCTCCCGGTCCACCCGGGCGCCGATCAGCTTGGCCAGCAGCCCGACCGCGTCCGGCAGCGGCAACAGGTCCAGGTTGACCCGCTCGGCGCCGTGCACGGCCACCATGCCCGGCAGCGAGTCGCGGCTGGTCACCAGCACGAGGCACGACCCCGTCCCCGGCAGCAGTGGCCGGACCTGCTCCACCGAGGAGGCGTTGTCCAGCAGCACGAGCATCCGGCGGCCGGTCAGCTCGGACCGGTAGCGGCCGGCGCGCTCGTCGGTGCCCGGCGGGATCTCCGACCCGCGTACGCCGAGCGCGGTGAGGAACCCGGCCAGCGCGTCCGCCACCGCCACCGGCTGTTCGGCGTCGTAGCCGCGCAGGTTCACGTAGAGCTGGCCGTCGGGGAACGCGTCGCGGACCCGGTGCGCCCACCGCACGGCCAGCGCCGACTTGCCCACCCCGGCCGTGCCGGACAGCAACGCGACCGTGAGCGGCGGTTCCTCACCGCCGGGCGGGGCGAGCAGGCGGTCCAGCGCGGCCAGTTCATCGGTACGCCCGGTGAACGCGCGGACGTCGGCCGGCAGCTGCGTCGGCATGGTCGCCGCGGTGGCGGGCGGCGCCGCGGTCCTGCGGGGCTCGGCCGCCGGCCCGGCGAGGGCGGGATCGGCGGCGAGGATCTGCTCGTGCAACCGGCGCAGCGCGGCGCCCGGGTCGCTGCCCAGCTCGTCGGCCAGGCAGCGGCGGATGCGCCGGTACTGCTCGTCGGCGTCGGCCTGGCGGCCGCACCGGTACAGCGTGAGCATCGCCTGCCCGGCCAGCCGCTCGTCCAGCGGGTGCTCGGCGACGGCGGCGGACAGCGCCGGCAGCAGCTCGCCGTGCCGGCCCAGCCGCAGCAGCACGTCGTTGCGGTCCAGCTCGGCGGCGAACCGCTCGTCGAGCAGCGTGCGACGCGTCGCGTCCAGCCACGGCGTGTCCAGCCCGGCGAACGGGTCGCCCCGCCACAGCTCCAGCGCCTGCGCCATCAGGTCGGCGGCCGGCCGGTCCGACTCCGCCGCGCGGGCGAGCGTCATCAGGCCGCGGAACCGGTGCAGGTCCACCGTCTGCGGATCCACGGCGAGCAGGTATCCGCCCGCCTCCCGCAGGATCTCGACCCCGCCGGCGCCCGCGACGGCACGCCGCAGCCGGGACAGGTAGCTGTAGAGCGCGCCGGCCGCCCGCTGCGGCGCATGGTCGCCCCACACCCGGTCGATCAGCTGGTCCACCGTGACCGGACGGCCGGCCTCGACGAGCAGCACGCCCAGCACGCACCGCTGGCGGGCGTGCCCCAACTCGACGGACCGGCCGTCGATCCGGGCCTCCACCACGCCGAGCACACCGAACTGGGCCGCCAACCTACCTCCGCCTGCCTGCCACCCGACCAGGGAATTCAAGAAATCTACAAGGACCGGTGCCAGTCTCCCATGCTTCGTACAAGATCCGTCGGCGAGCATTGACGTCGTTGCAGGGGCAGGTGGCCCTCGCCCGATTACGCAAGCGTACGGGGGAATCGGGACGCCACAGCGACACGGAGAGCGACGGGCAACCTGTCCTGCAACAAGCCCTCGGCCGGGCACCGGAGCGGCCCGTGGTCGGCTGCCATCGACGTACCCCACAGTGCTGCGGCACAATCTGGCGCGAACTCGCGACGGGGGGCCTCGAGATGGCTTATGACGCCTTCATCTCCTACAGCCATGCGGCCGACGGCGCCCTGGCACCGGCATTGCAGCGCGGCCTGCAGCGGCTGGCGAGGCCGTGGCACCGGCGCCGGGCGCTGGAGGTGTTCCGCGACCAGACCGGCCTGGGGGTCAGCCCGGCGCTGTGGTCGTCGATCCGGGCGGCCCTCTCCGGTTCGCAGTACTTCGTGCTGATGGCCTGCCCGGAGGCGGCGGAGTCACGCTGGGTCAACCAGGAGGTCGAGGCCTGGCTGGCACAGCACCCGGTGGACCGGCTCCTGCCCGTCGTGACGTCCGGGGAATGGGTGTGGGACGCCGACCGTGGCGACTTCGACTGGGAGCGGTCGACGGCCGTGCCGCCCGCGCTGCGCGGCGTGTTCCGCGAGGAGCCGCGCCACCTCGATCTGCGCTGGGCCCGCTCGGAAGGCGAACTGGGCCTGGACCACGGCCGGTTCCGCGAGGCCGTCGCCGAGCTGGCCGCCGCCATGCACGGCATGAGCAAAGAGGACCTCGACAGCGAGGACGTCGCCCGGCACCGTCAGGTGACCTGGTTGCGGCGCGGCGTCCTGCTGGTCATGGGCCTGCTCATCGTGCTGGCCGGCGCCACCGGGGCGCTCGCGGTGCGCAACGCGCGTACGGCGGCCTCCTCCGCGGTCGAAGCGTCGCGGCAGCAGCAGCTCGCCGAACGGCAGCGCGACTCCGCCGCGGCGTACGCGGCCGAGGCGCAACGTCAGCAGCAACTCGCCGGGGACGAGCAGGACCGCGCCCAGCAGGCCGCCGCGGACGCCCGCCGCCAGCAGGGCAACGCCGAGCAGGCCGCCGCCGAGGCGGACCGCCAGCAGGGCAACGCCGAGCAGGCCGCCGCCGACGCGAGCCGGCAGCAGACCCGGGCCGACCGGGCCGCGGCGGAGGCCGAACGTCAGCGGGTTCTCGCCGCGGAACAGCAGCGCAAGGCGGCGGACACGGCCGCCGAGGCGCAACGGCAGCGCGACCTCGCCGACCGGCAGCAGGCCCGGGCCGACCGCGCGGCGAAGGAGGCCGAACGCCAGCGGGCCATCGCCGCCGAGGAGCAGCGCAAGGCGGCGGACGCAGCCGCCGAGGCGCAACGGCAGAAGAAGGTGGCCCGTACGGAGCAGCGGATCGGCATCAGCCAGCGCCTGATCAGCCAGGCCGACGCCGTCCGGCAGAACGATCCGCGAACCGCGACGCTGCTCGGGATCGCCGCGGAGCAGCTGAACCCGGGCGACCGGGCCGAGGCCGCGCTGATCAACACGCTGGCCGCCACGCGTTACGCGGGTACCCTCACCGGCCACACCGGATCGGTGACCGCGACGGAGTTCAGCGCGGACGGGCGCCTCCTGGTGACCGGGAGCGCGGACAGCACCGTACGGCTGTGGGACCTGCCCGAGCGCGGCACCCCGCGGAGCCTGGCCCGGCTCACCGGCCACACCGATCCCGTCGCCGGTATCGCGCTCAGCGGGGACGCCACGGTCCTGGCCACGGGCAGCTGGGACGGGGAGGTCCTGCTGTGGGACCTCACCGACCGCCGGCATCCCCACCGGCTGTCCTCGATCGCCGATCACACCGACGCCGTCACCACGGTCGCGCTCAGCGGCGACGGGCGCACGCTCGTCAGCGGCAGCTGGGACGGCTCCACGCTGGTGTACGACCTCGCCGATCCCCGGCACCCCCGCCGCCTGGCCACCCTCGCCGACGGCGACGCGTCGGTGTCGGACCTGGCCCTCAGCGCCGACGGCCGCACGCTGCTGACCAGCACCTGGAACGAGACCGTCGTCTGGGATCTGCGCGACCGCCGCGAGCCGCGCCGGCTGGGCGCGCTGGCCGAGCTCGCGCACTCGCAGGCCGACCTGGCGCTCAGCGCCGACGGCGACACGCTCGCCGTGAGCCAACAGGACCAACCCGTCTCGGTGTGGGACCTCAGCGACCGCGGGAACCCCCACCGCGTGGCCCAGCTGACCGACGGCACCGGGTGGGTCAACGCGATCGCGCTCAGCGCCGACGGGCACACCCTCGTGGCCGGCTACGTGAACCACGCCGTCCTGGCCTGGGACCTCACGCGACCCGGCAAGCCCGTACGGACCGGCCGGCTGAGCGACTACTCCGGACCGGTGAACTCGATCGCGCTCAGCGCCGACGGGCAGATGCTGGCCATGGAGGGCCGCAACTACACCGAGCAGTTGTGGGACCTGAGCGACCGTACCGGCCCGCGCCGCATCGCGCAGGTCACCGGTCACAGCGACGAGATCAGCGGGGTCGCCCTCAGCGCCGACGGGCGCATTTTCGTCACGGGAAGTTACGACGGCACGGCGCTGGTGTGGGACCTGTCCCGTCCCGCCGAGCCGCGTCGGCTGGGCCGGTTGGAGGGCCACCTCGACTCGCTCGACGCGGTGGGGCTCAGCGCGGACGGGCGTACGGTCATCACGAGCAGCGTCGACACCGTCCGGCTGTGGGACACCGCCGACCTCTCCGCCGGCCGCCCGGTCGTCACGATGACCGGGTCGACGCCGGTGACCGCGGCGGCGCTCAGCAGCGACGGACGGCTCGTGGCCGTGGGCCTCGGCGACGGCACGGTCGAGCTGTGGAACGTCGCCGACCACCGGGCGCTGCACCGATGGGCCCGCTTCCAGGGTGTCGACAGCGGGGTCGAGACGATGACCCTCAGCGCGGACGGGACGACCCTCGCCGTGAGCAACGGCGCGAACGTCCAGCTGTGGGACGTGACCAGCCCGGCCGCACCCCGCAGGGCGGCGCTGCTCAGCGATTCCACCGGCGCCCTGGACGAGGTGTCGCTGAGCGCCGACGGGGCCACCCTCGCCACCGCCGGCTCGTACGGGGTCGTGCTGCTGTGGGACACGACCGATCCCGGCCGGCCCCGGCAGGTCGCGCAGATCGTCGGCGAGGCCGGCTCGACCCGCTCGGTGACGCTCAGCCCGGACGGGCGCACCCTGCTCAACGGTGGCCCGGACGGCGCGGTCCTGGTGTGGGACCTGACCGACCGCAGCAACCCCCGCCACCTCGTCTCGCTCGACGCGGACGTCAGCTCGACGTCCACGATGGCGTTCAGCGCCGACGGCAACAAGCTCGCAGCGGGCGTACGCCGTTCCGCGGGCGTGTGGGACCTGACGCACCTCAACGGCCTCCGCCACCACGCGGTCGAGCGCGCCTGCGCGATCACCGGCGGCCTGACCCGGCAGGAGTGGGCCCGCTACGTGCCGGACGTGCCGTACGAGAGGACCTGCGTCAGGCCCTGAGCCACTGCTGGTTGCTGCCGCCGTTGCACGTCCACAGCTCGACCGCGACGCCGTTGGCCGTTCCCGCCCCGGTCACGTCGAGGCACAGCCCGGACTGCACGCCGACGATCGTGCCGTCGGCGTTGAGGCGCCACTGCTGGCCGGCGCCACCCGTGCACGACCAGATGCGGATCGGGGTGCCGGCCGCGGTGCCCGGCGCGTCGAGGCACTTGTTGCCGTACACGGTGAGCTGGTTGGTGGAGGTCGCCGTCCAGGTCTGGTTGGCGCCGCCGTTGCAGTCCCAGATCTGGACGACCGCCCCGTCGCTCTGGCTGGCGCCGTTGACGTCCAGGCACCGGTGGGAGCCCGAGCCGCGGATCGGCCCGGTGGGCGTCGTGCCGCCGCCGAGCGGCGTGACGGTCAGGTTGTCGAACTGGGCCGGTACGCCCTGGCCGGTGGCGTAGCCGATCTGGCCGGCCACCCAGGCGGAGTCGCTGACGCTGCCCAGCGTCGTGCCGTCGAGGGCCGCGGTGAGGCTGCCACCGTTGACCGTCAGTGACAGCTTGTGCCAGCGGCCGGTGCCCAGCGCGGCCGTGGTGCCGCCGGCGAGGGTCCGCTGGTTGCCGCTGGTGTTGTTGCTGCGGATCGACCACGACCCGTTGTCCGCGACCCGCAGGTAGTAGGCGTTGAGGTTCTGCGGACCTTCGTGGTTGTAGTTCGTGGCGCGCGCGATCAGCTGCAGGTACCCGCTCCTCTCCAGCATGACGTCGCTGGAGACGGTGTAGTTGCGCCAGCTCAGATCGCCCAGCAGGGAGAACGGCTCGGCGTGACCCGACGTCCAGAAGATCGGCGTCTGCTCCGACATCTGGCGTACGCACTGGCCGGTCCGCCCGCCGCCGCAGGGGACCACCTCGAACGAGCCCTGGTGGTCCATCAGGTACCGGGCCTCCCGGGCGCTCTGGTAGCCGTCGAAGTCGTCGGCGTACGGCAGGGCGAGGCTGCCCTGCGCCGGGCTGACCGCGGTTCCCCTGCCCTGACCTGTCGTGGTGGTGATGCTGTAGACGTACCCCGGCTGGACGGTCAGCGAGAACGTCCCGTTCGACGGCGTGATGTCGGCGCGCCGCACGAAGTGGTCGGCGGTGTTGTTCGACCGGACATTCGTGGACCACACGTGGACGGTGCCCGTCGACAGTCCGCCGGTGACGGTGAAGCTGAGGTCCTGCGCGGAGCCGGCGTCCATCGTCTCGATGATGGTGCTGTAGTCGCCGGTGTTCGGCGACTTCAGGGAGACGTAGCTGCCGTTGGCCTTGTTACCGCCGATATATCCGCTGGCACCGTCCAGGTAGCGCCATCCCGGTGCGGTGAACTGGGTGGTCTGAGCCATCACCCAGGTGTTCTTGCCGATCGAGTAATACCCGGACCACGGCTGCGGAGCCACCGCCACGCCGGTGGTGCTCCAGGGCACGTTCGGGGTGATCGCGGCGATCACCGGCCAGTTGAGGTACGCGGTCATCTTCCCGTCGATGTAGTCGCGGTTGATGCCACGGGCCAGCGCCTGCGCGCCGGCGTTGTAGTCGTCGGAGCCGTTCTCGCTGGCCCACAGCGTCTTGCCGGAGTTGATCGCGTTCGCCGAGCTCGGGCAGTCGGTCTGCGCGCTGCGGTACCCGCAGACGTAGTGACTGCCGAAGACCGACACCGCGTTGGCGAACGCGGGGTCACGCTGGGCATCGTCGGCGGTACCCCATCCGAACTCGTCCGACGCCACGATCTTCACGTTCGGGAAGCCCCGTGAGTTGAGCGCGGAGCGGAGGTTCTTGTACCAGGTCAGGTCCCGGCCGCGCTCGTTCCAGCCGCCGAGGTAGTCGATGGTCAGCCCGTGCGAGGCGGCGCAGCCCAGCCAGGCGATCAGGTAGTCGATCGAGTCGTTGGACCAGAAGTTCCCGTTGCCGATCCAGCCGGGCGCTCCCCAGGACAGCCCGACGAGCTTGATGCCGGGGTTGCGCGCCTTCGCCTGACCCATCAGCCACCACTCGTACCCGCGATCGCAGTTCACCGCGCCGCGGACGTGCTCGTGGCTCGGTTCCGCGCCGGACGTCGAGTTGGTGTCCCCGCCGATCTCGACCTTCATGATCTGCATGGCCGCGCCGTACCCCGGCTTGAACAGGTAGTCGAGGATGTCGCTGCGCTGCGGTTCCGGATAGTCGATCAGCAGCCGGCTGTTGCCGCCACCGCCGCTGATCGCTCCGACCCCGTCGAACACTCGCCCTCCGGACGTACCGTTGACGGTGATCGCAGTCGCGGCCCGGGCGGGGGTGGGCGACGCGACCAGCACGCCGGCGATCGCCAGCAGCAGGGCCGCGGCCACCGCCCAGAAGCGGGACGGCCGGTGGGCAGATGTCGTCATGATGGTCCCTCTCTGCCCGGCCCTCCGGTCCGGCGCGCGCATTCGCCGGACCGGAGGGAACCCGGGCGGTTCAGCTGGGGGTACAGGTGACGGCGGTTCCGCCGCCGTTCCCGGTGCCCTGGAAACCGAAGGTGGTGCTCTGGCCGGCGGCCAGCCGTCCGTTGTAGCTCTGGTTGGTGACGACGACGGTCCCGGTGGTGCCGCCGGCGACGCCGTTCCAGAGCGAGCTGATCGAGGCTCCGCCCGGCAGGCCGAGGGAGACGCGCCAGCCGTTGATCCCGCCGGATCCCGCGGTGACGGTCACGGCGGCGACGAAACCCCCGCTCCATTGATCCTGCACCGCGTACGCCGCGGAACAGCCCGCGTTTCCGTCGCCCGGCGGCGGGGTCGTCGGGGTGTCGCCGCCGAGCGTCAGGTTCTTCTGCTGGACCTGCCACTGGCTGTGGCACAGACCGCAGTCGGGACCGGCGAAGGCGGTGCCGGCGGCGGTGTCGCCCTGGAGACGCCATTTCAGCCAGAGCACCGCCACGCGGCCGAACTCACCGCCGTTGACCTGGTCGTACGTGCCACCGTGCCCCACGTTGAGGTTGCCCATGAACGCGGGCAGCCCGGCCGGCAGCTTGCCCCAGTCGTCCATGGCGTTCGGGTACGCGATGTCGCTCGGGCCGCCGATGAAGTAGGCGATCGGCCTGGTCAGCCGCCGGAGCTGGTAGTCGTCGGCGTCGTTGAGCAACCCGCTGCTGAAGATCAGGGTCGTGGTGATCCGCGGGTCGTCGGAGACGGCGTACGCCTCGAGGCCGCCGCAGGACCAGCCACCGACGGCGATCTTCGTGACGTCGAGCTTGCCGTAGTACTTGCCGCCCTGCCGGGAGTTCTCCGCGACGGCCCAGTCGATCGACTGGGTGAGCATGGCCGACGTCGTGGAGCCGGACCCGTTCGGAGCCCCGCTGGCGATCACCAGGAACCCGTGCGAGGAGATCTCGCGCAGGAAGTTGATCTGCCCGGTCCCGTTGGCCGCGCAGCCACCGTTGCCCCACACGAAGACCGGAAGACGCTCGGACGGCAGCGTCTGCGGCCGGTAGATCGTGTGGTTGGCCAGGGTCGCCGAGGTCTCGTAGTCGGCGGGGTACGGGCCGGAACCGCCGGCGGCGGCGTTGGCCGGTGCCGCGCCGAGGGCCATGACCCCGGCGGTGATCGATGCGACGGCGGCGCTCAGCAGCGCGCCCCTTCTCCGGCCGTTCATCGCTGCAGGGTGAGCAGTCCGGGCCGCCACGGCAGGTTGTTGTAGTCGCCGCCGGCGCTGGGGTTCTTACCCTGGTAGAGCAGTTGCAGGTTGCACGGGTCGACGGTCTTGGTCTGGTCCGGGTTGGTGCGCACCAGGTCACCGTGGCTGATGTCGTTGGTCCAGGTGGCTCCACTGTTGGCCTTGCCGGCGAACGGGTTGCTCTCGGTGGCTGCCTGCGGGGTCCAGGTGCCGCTCAGGCTGGACGAGGTGAACGAGCGGAAGTAGCGGCCCTGGCTGCCGATCGCCTCGACGATCATCAGGTACTGGTTCTGGCCCGCGACCTTGTAGACCTCGACCGCCTCGAACAGGTTGTTGGTCGAGTCGCTCATGATCGTCGTGTAGGACGACCCGAAGCTGCCCGGGAAGTTCCCGATCGGCATGCTGGCCCGGTAGATCTTGCCGTTGTCCCCGGCGAAGAACAGGTACATGTTCTGCCCGTCGCCGATGAGCGTCTGGTCGATGACGCCGTACGGGGCGTCGGCGATCGTCCCGGTGAACAGCGTCTGGGCGCTGGACCAGCCGTTGGCGTTCGTCGGATCGGTGGAGGTCTTGTAACTGAACGACGTGGGACCCCACTGGTACGCCAGCACCCAGATGTTCTTCGGCGCGAAGTAGAACAACGTCGGCGCCACCGTGCCCTGGCTCATCCCGTTCTGACTGGCCGAGGCCATGTCCGACCAGTTGGTGAACAGGCCGAAGTTCATCGAGCCGTACGACCCGTTGGCGACGTTCGACGCGTACACCAGGTGTTTGCCGTTGTAGACGACGTTGGTGAAGTCCTTCAGCGACACCCATCCGTTCTTGGGCTCGGCCAGCGGACCCGACGACGTCCAGCGGTAGCTCGCCGGGAGCGTGCAGGTGCCGCCCGGCGGGGTCGACGGCGGGGTGGACGGCGAACTCGGCGGCGGGTCGGACGGTACGGACGGTGAGGACGGGACCGTGCCTCCGGTGCAGGCCACGCCGTTGAGCGTGAACGCGGCCGGCACCGGGTTGCTGCCGGTCCAGGAGCCGTTGAACCCGAACGACACCGTGCCGTTGGCCGGGACCGAGCCGTTGTAGCTGACGTTCTTCGCGGTCACGGCCGAGCCGCTCTGGGTCACCGTGGCGTTCCAGGTCTGCGTCACGGTCTGTCCCGCGCCGTAGGACCACGTCAGCGCCCAGCCGGACAGCGGATCACCGAGGTTGGTGATGGACACGTCGGCGTTGAACCCGCCCTGCCACTGCGACGACACGGCGTACTTGACCGAGCACCCCGCGGCCGCGGCGCCCGCCGGCGACACGGCGATCGCCGCCGATGCCGCGAGCACGACGGCACCGGCGGACGCCAGGACGACGGTGGCCAATCTTGATCTGGTCATGGCTTCTCTCTTGCCCGTGAGGTGAACGGTAACATTGATGCCCGTCATAGTATGGGAGCGCTCCCAATTCCTCAACGGAAAGTGCTACGTTCACAATCATGTTCGTCGATCTCTGTCGCGCCGCCGCGGCGGGTCTGCTCCTCGCCGGCGCCGCGGCCGTCCCCGCCGCCGCGGCCGTCCCCGCCGCCGCGGCCGGCTCCGCCATCGCCGATCCGGACACGCCGCCGGGGGTGCCACCCGGCGTCTGCGCGGCCGGCATCCCCGCCGAGCCACCCCTGCCCGGCACCGCGCTGTCCGCCACGCGCATGCAGGGCGGGTTCTCGTTCCTCGAGGGCCCCGTCTGGATCGCCGACCAGGGCTACCTGCTCACCTCCGACCTCGGCACGGCCACCGGCCCCGAACAGGTCCAGCCGTCGGCGATCCGCCGGCTCGCCCCACCGGCGCCGGCCCAGACGTTCGTCGCCGCCTCCGGCAGCAACGGCCTGGCGCTGAGCCCGGACGGGCAGCAGATCATCGCCGCCACCCACGACAACCGCGGCGTCTCCGCGTACCGGCTGTCCGACGCCACCCGAACGGTGATCGCGGCGGACTACCAGGGCCGCAAGTTCAACTCCCCCAACGACGTCACGGTCCGCGCCGACGGCGTCGTCTACTTCACCGATCCCAATTTTCAGCGGGGTCGCCGCGCCGACGAGATGAACGGCCGGACCGGGGTCTTCCGCGTCGTGAACGGGCAGGTCTCGCTCGTCGACGACACCGTACGGCAGCCCAACGGCATCGCGCTGTCCCCCGACGGCCGCACGCTGTACGTCGGCGCGTACGGAGAGAACCGCATCTACGCGTACGCCGTACAGCCGGACGGCGGCACCGGCACCCGGACGGTCTTCGCCACCATCGGCAGCCCGGACGGGGTCACCGTGGACTGCGCGGGCAACGTCTACTGGGTCTCGCACAACGAGGGCCGGGTGTACGTGTTCTCGCCGGCGGGCGCCCCGCTCGGCACGATCACGTCCGGCCCGGAGGCCACCAACGCGGCGTTCGGCGGTCCCGACCGGCGCACCCTGTACATCACGTCCGGCCGGACCGGCGACTACGGGATCTCCAGTATCCGGCTCGGCGTACCCGGTTACCCGTACTGAAAGGTCCTCCCATGCGTGCTGTCACGCTGGCCGTGCTGCTCCCGGCGCTCCTGGCGGCCGGTGGTTCCCCGCTGCCGGACGCCCCGGCCGACACCACCCCGCCGACCGCCCCGGCCGAGCTGCACGCCGACGCGCTCACCTGCGACTCGGTCACCCTCAGCTGGTCCGCCGCCACCGACGACGTCGGGGTCGACGCGTACGACGTCTACCACGACGGCCAGCTCGTGAGGTCGGTCCCGGGGTCCACGACGTCGGCGTCGCTGCCCGTGGTCGGCGGCGTCGCCTGGGGCTGGTACGTGAACGCCCGCGACGCGGCCGGCAACGTCTCGCAGGCCGGTCCCACGGTGACCGTCACGCCGCCGTACTGCGACGTGGACGATCAGGCGCCCTCGGTCCCCGCCGGGCTGACGGGCAGCGCGACCGGCACCACGGTCGTCCTCACCTGGACGGCCGCCACCGACAACGTGGCGGTGACCGCCTACGTCGTGTACCGCGACGGGGTCGCGATCGGCACGGTGCCCGGCTCGGCCGCGAACCCGCCGGCCACCTCGTACACCGACAGCGGGCTGCGCCCGGACACCGAATACCGGTACGCCGTACTGGCGCGCGACGCCCAGGGCAACGCCTCGGCCCAGAGTGCCGGGGTGACCGTCTCCACCGGCGCGAGCTGCACCAACCCGGTGTGCGGCGCCACCGCGGTGACCACCGAGCCGGACCTGCCCTGGGGACTGGTCCAGACCCCCGGCGAAACGGTCCTCTACGGACGCCGCGACGTCTTCGACATCATCGCGATGAACCCCGACGGCAGCGGCAAGCACAGCATCGGCACCGTACCCGGAGTGGAGGGCACCAACGGTGAAGGCGGCCTGCTCGGCCTGGCGATCGGACCGGACTTCACGACCGACCGGTGGCTGTACATCTACCACACCACGGCCACGGACAACCGGATCGTCCGCATCCGCTACGACGGGACCCTGCGGACGGACACGCTCGAGGTGCTGCTGACCGGCATCCCGCGCAACAAGTACCACAACGGCGGGCGGCTCCGGTTCGGCCCGGACGGCATGCTGTACGCCGCGGCCGGCGACGGCCAGGACCCCGACCAGGCCCAGGACCTCGCGAACCTCGGCGGCAAGGTGCTGCGGCTCCGGCCGGACGGCGGCGTACCGGCCGACAACCCGTTCCCCGGCAGCTACGTGTGGAGCTACGGACACCGCAACCCCCAGGGGCTCGCCTTCGACTCGCGTGGCCGGCTGTGGGAACAGGAGTTCGGCAACAACGTCATGGACGAGACCAACATCATCGTGAAGGGCGGCAACTACGGCTGGCCGGCCTGCGAGGGCACGACCGGCGACTGCGCCGATCCCGGCCTGATGGCACCGGTACGCACGTACCCGGTCGCATCGGCATCCTGCAGCGGCATCGCCATCGTCCGCGACGTGCTCTACATCGCCTGCCTGCGCGGCGCCCGCATGTACCGGGCGGTGATCAGCGGCGACACGCTCACCGACGTCCAGCAGTACTTCGTGGGTACGTACGGCCGGCTGCGGACCGTCGAGCCGACGATCGACGGGAACCTGTGGCTGACCATCAGTCCCGGCGGCGACAAGGACAGCGTGCCGAACAACAGCAACGCGAAGATCTTCGAGGTGACCCTGGGGCAGGACTGAGTCCACGCTCCGGCGACGGAGCTGTACCAGGTGTGTACGGCCGGTTCTTCGCGGTGCGGAGGTCCCTGGGCCTGGCAAGCCGTTCAGGGTCAGGGGCCGGTCAGCGACTCCACGTGCCCGATGCCGAAGTAGAAGACAGCATGGCCGCCGTTCCCGGCCATCAGCCGGCTGACAGCGGCCCGGTCCGGGTACGACGCCGGCACGACGACCATCGACTCGCCCTTGCGCAGGCCTTCCTCGTACAGCTTGATGATCTCGGTGTGGTAGCCCCAGCTCTCGAAGAACTTGAGGACCCGTTGCCCGATTCCGTGCGGCTCGGGATCGAGAATGCGGAGACCGTCGGCGCCGTGCAGGATGCCGACGAGGTCCGTCTCGATGCCCAGCCCGGGCAGGGCCGCCATGATCGGTACGCAGTGCCGGCCGCCTGGGACGAGTCCCGCGACCGCCTCCACCGGGCGAGGCCCGAAAGTCTTGACGTTCTCCTGCGGGGCGGTCATGACGCGCCGTCCGGGACGGGCAGCGCGGCGCAGCGCGCCCACGCGCCGGGTCCGGCATCACCATGAACGTCGTCCACAAGCTCCTCGGCCGGCCGGCCCGCACCAATGACAGTGTTCCCGTGCATGACGCCCCCTGACGGTGATGGGCACGCCTGCTTCACATCTGCGCACCATTGGACTCTGGAGTCCATCCTGCGCCGAACGGACGGCGTTGGCAAACGGCGGTGCGCATCAGAAGTCGACGCCTGCACGCTCGCTGGACACCTCAACTATTGGACTCTATAGTCCAGTTGTGTTCGCTTCGAAGGACTCGACGTGCGCCAGCGCCATGTCCAGGGCGACCCGCATGGGCTCGGCGTCGTGCGCTGTCTGAGCCAGCAGGTAGCCGCCCTGGACGGCGGCCATCACCGCGACGGACAGCGTCGCGGGATCGGCGTCGGCGCGCAGCGTGCCGTTGTCGCGCATCCGCCGGAAGCCATCTGCGAGCATTCGTTCCCAGGTGGCGAAGTGTCCGGCCAGTGCCTGCCGGGCGGCCTCGTCGGTATCGGACAGCTCGGCAGCGAGGGCGCCGATCTCACATCCGTACGCTCCGCTGCGCAGCTCGTTGCGCTGCAGCACGGCGTCGCGCCATCGGCGCAGGCCGGCGAACGAGCTGACGCCCTGCAGCAACCGGTACTGACGCTCCAGCACCACGCCGGCCTGATGGTTCACGACCTCGCGGACCAGTTCCTCCTTGGCCGCGAAGTGGTGGTAGAGCTGGGACTTACTGGTGCCACTCGCGACCCGGACCTCGTCGAGGGTGGTGGCGGCGACGCCCTTGACGGCCATCAGCTCCGCGGCCGCCAGCACGATGCGCTCCCGGGTGGCCGCCCCGCGTGCGGTCAGCCGGGTGCCCTCGCTCCTGACCGGCGGGTCGACCACGGCCGCCAGGTTACCCGACCGCCAGGGCGAGAACCGCCGGCCCGGTCGGTGAACTGCCGGTACGCCGGCCACGGCAAGCCGCACTCCGCCAACGAGACAAAGACCGAGAAGAGGATTTCCATGAAAGCGATCGTGGTGACGGACCGGGCTGCGGGAACGGCCGGGATGACGCTGGCGGAACGGCCGGAGCCGCCGGCAGCGATCAACGACGTCGTCGTCGAGGTTCACGCGTCGGGGTTCGTACCGACGGAGATCGCGTGGCCGTCCACCTGGACCGATCGAGCGGACCGTGACCGGACACCGTCGATCCCGGGGCATGAGCTGGCCGGAGTGGTCACCGCCCTCGGTTATGGCACGACGGGGCTGTCGGTGGGACAGCGGGTGTTCGGCCTCACGGACTGGCACCGCGACGGCACCCTGGCCGAGTTCGTGGCGGTCGAAGCGCGCAACCTTGCGCCGCTGCCGGGCGACGTCGATTTCACGGTGGGCGCGAGCCTGCCGATCTCGGGCCTGACCGCGTGGCAGGGACTGGTCGAGCACGGCCGCCTTCGGGCGGGGCAGAGTGTGCTCGTGCACGGCGCGGCCGGCGCAGTCGGGACGATGGTGACGCAGCTCGCTCGTGAGTTCGGTGCGTACGTGATCGGCACCGGACGCGCTGGCGACCGTCAGAAGACGCTCGACTTCGGCGCGCAGGAGTTCGTCGACCTCGAGAACGACGCTCTGGAGGACGTGGGCGGCGTCGACCTGGTTTTCGATGTCATCGGCGGAGACATCCAGAAGCGATCCGCCGGCCTGGTCCGCGCCGGAGGAATGCTGGTGACCATCGTCGGGCCGCCCGAGGCCCGGCCCGCGAACGGCCTGGCGGTCGACTTCGTCGTCGAGGCCGATCGCGCTCAATTGGGCGAGATCGTCCGGCGCGTGCGGGACGGGCGGCTGCGGACGAACATCGGCAAGGTCGCGACGCTCGACGATGCCGTCGCCGCCCTCAACCCGACCGAGCGCCTCGAGGGGAAGACGATCATCCGCGTTCGTCCGTAAGAACTCGTCCGGATCCGGAACACCCCTCCTCACCGCCTCTCGGCACAGAGGGCGCCAGATGACCGGCGCGCACCCGGAGCGCGAGAAGGTTGAGCCAGGCCCAGCCGAGAACGATGGTGATGCGTTGGAACAGCCCGGCGTATGCCTCGCTTGCCAGGCCCTGGATGGTGGCGAGCATCGCCACCGCGGTCACGGTGCTGTAGACCGTCCAGCCCCAGTTCCTTCGGCGTAACGACGACACGGCCACGACGAGGCACAGCAACGGGACGCCGAGGAACACCGGTATGGCGGCGATGTTGTGCACAGTGCCGTGCCACGAGGTGGGGTCAGTGTGGACCGGGTCTGTCACGAAGAGGCCGGACACGATCAGCGCGACGGCGACCAGCACGACGAGGGCCGGCAACACCACACTTCTCGTTGCGCGGCGCAGCCCCGCGGCAAAGAGGAGCAGCAGGACGCCGTACACGAGGAAGTTGGCGATCTGCTGCCAGCCGTACCGGCCGATCGCGAGTTCGCTGACGGTCTGGCGCAGCAGGTCGTAGCCCGGTCTCAGCGACTCCTCGACGAGAAACGCGATGATGAACAGAGGCGGGCCGACCACGCCACAAGTCAGCAGTCGGCGGGTGGTCGGATCGAGTGCGGTCATACACCTCATTGACGGCTCCGCGGCCTCGCTCCGACAGCCCGGAACGTCGGCGGACCGACCTACTTTCGTCAGTACTCGACCGCGCGCGCTGCGCATAGGGTTGCGCCATGCGCCGGCACGCGATGGTCGACGCGGTCACGGTTGGTCTGGCCGCGATGGTCGGTCTGCTGCTCATGTACGGGCCCGCTGCGGCATTTCGCCCGTACGGCCCAGGCGGAGTGGCGGTTCTGGCCGCGTTCGCCGTCGCGCTGTGGTGGCGCCGTTCGGCCCCGGGCGCGGTGGCCTGGATCGTGGCGGGCCTCAGCATCGCCCTCGTGCTCGTGGAGGCGCTGGTGCCGGGCTCGGTGCTGCGCCCCTCCGCGGGGCAGTTGACCGTGCTGGTCGCTCCGGCGGCTCCATTCGCCGCGTACGCCGTGGCGTTGTATGCGGGCCGCAGCCGCGCGGCCTGGCTCGCCGTCGCTGTCCTCACCGCTGTCGCCACCGCTCCCTGGCTGGCATCACCCGGGCGCTTCCGGAGCGGCTTGCTGCTGATCGGGATCCCCGTCCTCCTCGGCCTCTACGCGGGAGCCCGCCGCCGCCTTCTCGAGGCACTGCGGGATCGGGCCGAACGGGCCGAGCGCGAGCGGGACCTGCGCGCCGCCGAGGCCGTCACGCGGGAACGCGCGCGGCTGACCGCCGAGATGCATGACGTCGTCTCGCACCGCGTCAGCCTGATCGTCCTCGAGGCCGGGGCGCTCGGCCTCACCTCGGCCGATGCCACCACGCTGGCGGCGGCCGAACGGATCAGGGCGGCGGGCTGCAGCGCGCTGGACGAGCTTCGCGAACTTGTCCGCGTGCTGCCGGAACCGGACGACCACGAGGACGCGCCGCAGCCGCTGCCTGACCTCGCACCGCTGGTGGCCGCCGCGCAGACCGCCGGTACGCAGGTCGAGGTCGTCGAGCTGGGCATACCGGTCCCGGTTGCGCCGATCGTCGGGCGGACCGTGTACCGGCTCGTCCAGGAAGGGCTGACGAACGTGCGTAAACACGCGGCGGGCGCGCCCGCACAGCTACGACTCGCGCACGGCGAGAAAGGGCTGGACCTGTCGATCCGAAACCTCGCCGCGACCGTGCCACCCGACCCGGCGCTTGCCGCGAGCGGCTCGGGTACGGGACTGCTGGGCCTGCGCCAACGCATCGAGCTGGTCGGCGGCTCGTTCACCGCCGGCCCGTGCGCGGACGGCGGCTTCGAAGTGCGCGCCGAGTTTCCGGGACTGCCGGACCGATGAACCTGCATCCGGTGCGCGTGGTCGTCGTCGACGACGATCCGATGGTCTGCGCCCACCTGCGCACCATCCTGGAGTCCGCCGCAGACATCCGGATCGTCGAGGTCGCACACGACGGCGCGGCCGGACTGGACGCCGTGATCCGGCATCGGCCCGATCTCGTGCTCATGGACCTGCGGATGCCGGGTGTGGACGGGCTGGTCGCCACCACCCGGATCGTCGCATTGCCGAAGCCGCCGGTGGTCGTCGCGCTGACCACATTCGACGCGGACCGGCACGTCCTCGCCGCTCTCCGCGCGGGCGCGGCGGGCTACGTGCTGAAGTCGACACCACCCCGGGACCTCATCGCGCTGGTCCGGGTGGCCGCGGCCGGACACACGGTCCTCCCGCCCGGCACGACCAAGGGACTTCTGGCCGGAGTGGCACGGTCGGCCCTGCCCGACGGGCTGACGGAGCGGGACATCGAGGTACTGACCTGTCTCGGCGAGGGCCTGTCCAACGCACAGATCGGCGCCCGGCTTCATCTGACCGAGCAGACCGTCAAGGGATACGTGTCCCGGGTGCTCACCAAGCTCTGCTGCGCCAACCGGACCCAGGCGGGACTGCTCGCGCAGCGCTACGGCCTGGGCGTGCAGTGAGACCACGACGCGAACCCGCACCGACGTGAACCGAGGGCGTGCGAGTGAGCTCGGGCCCACTCCGCACGACTCCCGGAGGTCGGCTCACGGACGCGCACATACCCGGCGTTGCGCTCGCATATCGGCAACGCACACTTCGCGCCGCTCCCGCTCCCGCTCCTGCCCGGCGCCGTCGGCCGTGGAGGCTTCAGCTGCGCATTACCGGGTCAAGCACGTGGTATGTCGCGGCGGTGGAAGGCGCTGAACCCGGCCAGCGCGAGCGCGACGGCGGCGACCATGAGCGCTGCGAGGCCACCGGCATCGACCGTTCCCAGTGGAGGGTTGCCGACATGCGTTGCAGGGGCAAGGTCGAGTACCCACTGCGCGAGTTCAAGGCCGGGGCCGAGAATGGAGATGAAGGTCGCGAGGGCGTATCCGGCCCAGGCCAATCCGATGCCGCGGGGCCACAGGCCGAACAGTACGAGGGCGAGACCGGCGGGTACGAGTTCGGACGGCAGATAAGCCAGGCCGGCTGCCATGGTGGTGGTGAATTCGTCCGTGTTGCCGAGGGACCAGGCGGTCGACAGTGCAAGGACCGCGGACGAGCCGACGACGATGAGTATCAGCCCGGCCGCGATGATGACGCTGTGGGCTGCCAGCCAACGGAGGCGGGAGAGAGTGCCGGCGAGTCGGGTCTCCAGGCGGCCCTCGGCCTCCTCGGTGCGGAGCGTGCCGATCGCCTGGATGACGTACCCGGTCCCGATGATCGCCAGATAGAGCTGGGTCACGGCGATGAAGCCGTCCAACGGCCGACCACCTCGGATGCCGATGGCCTCGGCCAGCGCGGGGTTGCCGGCCATCGCGTCGAGGAACTGTTGGGACAGCGAGCCCATCATCGCAGTGAGCAGGATCCCGCCCGCCAGCCAGCCGGCGATTGCCGGGCGGTGGATCCAGGCCGCGAAACCGACCGGCCCTCGCCGGGCCGCCCGCGCCGGGCCGGAGCCGCCACGCAGCAGCGCGCTGCCGACGTCGCGGCGCGCGGCCAGCCGCACGGCCGCGCCGCCCGAGGCGAGGCCCGCGACGGCCGGGACGACGAGCACCCACCACCGCTGGTCATCGAACGGTGCTGTCTTCTCCGCCCAGCCCAGCGGGGACAGCCACGTCAACCAGCCGAGGGTCGTGTCGCCGACCCCACGCAGGACGTAGGCCGCAGCCAGCACGATCAGGCTCCACGTATATATCCCTCGGGTGTGCAGCACGAGTTGCGCCAGCAGCGCCGCGAGCCCGGCGAAGACGAACGCCAGCGCGCCGAGCGCCGCGCTGTAGAGGATCGCCCCGGACACCGGGACCTCCAGGAGCACCAGCCCGGCGGCAAAGAGGATCGACGTGACGAGGACCGCCGAGGCCGCCACCATGAGGGCGGCAAGAGTCGGCTGATGCCGGGCGATCCGGCCGCCGAGGATCGTCTCGAGCCGGCCCGACTCCTCCTCGCGGCGCGTCGAGCCGGCGACCACCCCGATGCCCAACAGCGGGAGCAGAAACGAGGCGAGGAACCCGAACTCGTCCTGGATGACTCCGCCGAGACTGTCGATACCCTCGACGTGGCCGTTGATGGCGGCCAGCGCGCTGCCTGCGGTGACCGCCTCGGCATAGGTACGGATCTTGGCCGGGGTGTCGTAGAGGCCGGCGACCGCGGCGGCCGTGCCCGTCATGCTCGCCGCGAGGGCGATGATCCAGACGAGGATGCCGCGGCGGCGCGTGCGCCAGACGATCCGGACCATCGTGCCCAGTTCGTGCGGAGAGGAAGCGGCGGCATTCATCGCGCACCCTGGGTGAGCGTTTCGCCGGCCTCTTCCGCGTCGAGGGCTTCGCCGTAGCTGCGCAGGAACAGCGCGTCGAGGCTCGGCGGGGTGACGGTCAGGGTGTGGATCCGGGCGGCGTGCAGCCTGCCGATCATGGCGTCCAGGTGGTCGGCGTCGATCGTGAACCGGGTGTCGACATGCCCGTCCAACCGTTCACAGACGCAGTCGGCCACGCCCTCGGCGCCGGCGAGGTCTTCGGGCTTGCGGGCGGTGACGGCGTGCACCGCGGTCCGGGTGTGGCGGCGCAGGTCGGCGAGGGTGCCGGTGGTGACGGTCCGGCCCCGGCGAACGATGCTGACCCGGTCGGCCAGCGCCTCGACCTCGTCGAGGAGGTGACTGGAGAGCAGCACCGTGACGCCATCCTGCTTCCGTTCGCGTACGCACTGCTGGAACGCCTGCTCCATCAGGGGGTCGAGCCCGGACGTGGGCTCGTCGAGGACGAGCAGCTCCGCCTCCGCGGACAATGCGGCCACCAGGGCGACCTTCTGGCGGTTGCCTTTGGAGTAGTCCCGGATCCGCTTGGTCGGATCGAGTTCGAAGCGCTCGATCAGCCGGTCCCGGCGCTTTTCGTCGACTCCGCCGTGCGTCGCGCCGATCACGTCGAGGCATTGGCCGCCGGTCAGACCGGGCCACAACGCGACGTCCCCGGCGACGTAGGCGAGACGCCGGTGCAGCCGGGCGGCGTCCCGCCAGGGGTCGGCACCGAACAGTTCGACGTGGCCGCCGGTGGCCCGGGTCAGGCCGAGCAGGATGCGGATGGTGGTGGACTTGCCCGCCCCGTTGGGGCCGAGAAAACCGTGGACCTCGCCCGGACGGACCGTGAGTTCCAGCCCATCCAGGGCGCGCACTGTGCCGAACGCCTTGGTGAGCTCGTGGATCTGGATGACATCGGTGGGCGCACTCACGATGGCTCCTCCCCGGGCGCTGTCATGAACGCGCCCTGCGTGTAGACGGTGGCGACCTCTCTGGCCCAGCGGGTGATGCCCTCCGGCGTGAGCGGGTCGATTCCGATCGCGGCGGCGATCTGGTTGCGCAACAGGATCAGTGCGAGGTCGTTGGCCAGGAAGAACGCGGCACGGACCGCCGGGTCTTCACCCGGCCGGACGGCGCCCATCTCGGTCATGGAGTCGAGCAGCCGGCGGGTGAGCGCGTACCAACGACCGAACAGCGCCGCGCCCGCCGGGTCGTTGACGAGCAACAGCCGGCGCAGGTACGCGGGCAGCGGCGAGCCGTGCGGGAAGGCACGCGCGAACAAGTCGGCAACCGACACCCAGTTGTCCCCGGTCAGCGCGCCGGCCAGGGCTCGCTCGTCCATCTCGAACAATGAGTCGAAGGCCCGCGAGGCATAGCCGTCCACCGCCGCCCGCAACCCGTCCTTGCTGCCGAAGTGATGCACCAGGAGCGCCGGCGAAACACCGGCCGCCGCGGCGATCTCCCGCATCGTGACGGCATCGGGCCCACGCTCAGCGAACAGGCGCAGAGCGGCGTTGCGAATGTTTGCCTTGGCCGTCAGGTCACCGTCGTCAGCGACTGAACTCATGTTCAAAACGCTAAACACTTGTACAGCCCGGGTCAAGAGGTGAGCGCGCCGCAGTGACACGCGCCAACCACTCGTCACGCCCGGCGCTGGGCGGGCAGCCGCTCCTGCGGGGGCCCGCGCCTGCGGTGGAGCGGCGCCTGACGCAGCGCACGTCGAACGACGACCAAGGTGCAGACATGGTTGTGCTCACCCAGGGAGGCGGGAATCAGTCACGGGAGAGGTCAGCCTGGCCGACCGGGCCTGCTGCCAGTACCGTGACGAAAAAACGCGCCGTCATGGATCATGACGGCGCGTGTTTCGCAGGACGATCTACGTGTGGACCATACGTGGCAGAATAAGAACCGCATAATTCCTGTTCACGGGCCATCTGTCACCGTATTTGCGGTTCGCCGCCGCGTCGCAACGGTGCGCTCCTGAGAACCCCATCCGCTGCGGATGACCCTCCGTGACACGTGCGCGCGCCGGGCTCGAGCACCCCAGTCTAGTCGACGGCCCCATACAGCGGCATCGGCCGACCCCGCGCCTGTCTCTGCACGCCGGAGCCCAGATCGCCTGACAGGGGACTGACGGGTCTCCGGCTGCAGATAATTTGTCGACCTCTGAGCACGCATGTGCCAGTTAGGGCTGGGCTTGCGGCGAGCAGTGGTCTACCGCCGGAATCGGTCACCACTACAGGCGGGTTGGAGTGATCGTCCGAACCGCTGAGTCTGTGATCGCTCGGCCGTCGCTATGGTGCGCCCATGCCGAAGGTAGCGAGCCCGACGACGCTGGTATGCAGCGCGGCGCTGCTATGTCTAGTTGCGGTCGCTGCCGGCGTCACCTTCGTCGTGCGGTCGAACCATCGGGGATCGGCCCATCATGCTGCGGCGGCTGATGATGGCTGTGTCAGTGAACGTGACCGGCATCGTGCGCAGATCCTGGCTGATCTGTCCTTCATGACGGTGCATCCGGCTCCCGCGAAGGTCGTCGAGCAGGGTGCGGGATGCAACCGCGTCAGCGGGCAAGTTTTCGCAAGCCGCGAATACCGCTGGGCGCAGATGGATACCCGGTATGTGATGACCTTTTACCAGAAATTGGCAGCAGACGATGGTTGGCGACCGTGGTCGGTGTCGGGCGGGCCGGCCGAGCTTGAGGTGGATGCGGCCAAGCAGAGCTTGAATACTGTCTTGTGTCTCAGCAAGCAGGTTGACGGAAACCGAGCGTTTATGGAGTTCTACCTCCAGGATTCGTCGGTGAACGGTCCTGAAGGCGACATCTATGACGTAGTAGCGTGGTGGCCCGGACCTCATGAACCGTCCGGCTGTTGAACCGCAAACGGATTTCCGACTATTCGCACTCCAGCGTTCTCCCCCGTCTGACAGTGATCTGCGTCGTCGACGTATCGAGCTCATTCGACAGGATGTGATTCCGCTATCCTGCCCAGGGCGCCGTGGCTTGGCGGCCCTGTGTGGCTGCACGCCCGCTCGGCGGAAGTCGAGTGCCCCTCGTCGGCATCAGCTATCCACAATTAGGTGGCAGGCCGAACGCGGCTTCGAAGGTGGTGGCGTTGACAGCACCCATCTCGAACCTGGGCGAGATCAGCGGCATGGGCAGTCGCCTCCACCATAGCCGTTCGGTCAGATCAGAGCGCCCCAGGCATGATCCGTTCAGTGGGCGGCGGTTCCTAGGCTGTGACCATGGAGGTGCAAGCACTGGTCGCAGCGGTGGCCGGTATAGCCCTTGTCGGCTGGGGTGCCCGCGTGCTCGTGACTGGTGACGCGCCTACGATCAAGGCCACCGGTCGAGGCTGGCGCAGCGTATTCGACGCCGCTGTATTCTGGTTTCTGCTAGGGCTGGCTTGCTTGGCCACCCCCTTCGCCTGGGTCGGGAATGCTGCTGGCTGGATGGGGTCTGATGCCAGCTTTTGGGTTCTGTGCGCTCCGGTTCCGCTCGCCGTCATCGCTATCACGCGGTTCAGGCCCCACAAAGGCCCGGATTTACGCGGACGATAGATGGAGGTCGGCAACTTCAGCCGCAGTCGGTGTGGAAGGATTGCGTTAATGAGTCTAGAGTTCGTCTTCGCCGAAGACGGTTGGGGACTCGGACCAATTTTGGAGCGCGTATTTTGCCCGCTTCTTCTGCTTGCAATTGTGTGGTATGCACTTCGCCGCGTCGTCTACCGGTGGAGGATTTGGCGTACGCGCGGCCGTCGATAGCAGTCAGCGTGACGTAACGCAATAATCGAAGGTGCTTCTTCCGTTCAATGCGCGCGATGGTTCCGCGTACGTCTGGCAGCGACGCGGACGCAACTAGGCGGAGGAGGGTTGGCGAGCCTGCCAACTGCTGCGGCCACGGAAACTCCGGGGTGACGAACCGGACATCTGGTCTTGCGCAGGCCGTGCCGAGCGCTGTCCGCGACGAGGGCATTGCTCGGCTCAGTGAGTGTTTGAGATGGGGTCAGATGCGGGTCAGGGCGCGGCGGGATTGGCGTCGTGATGGGTGTCCGCGGGTGATCCGGCGGAGCATGCCGTTGATGGCTGCCCAGCGGATGAGGGCTTCGGAGACGGCGGGGTCGCGTTCGTAGTCACGGGCCAGGCGGCGGTGGGCGGTGAGCCAGGCCAGAGTTCGTTCGACGACCCAGCGGCGCGGTTGCACCGCGAAGCCGCGCTGGTCAGCGGGTTTTCGCACGATCTCCACGGTGGTTCGCAGCCGGTCGGCGGCCCAGTCGACGAACCGGCCGGCGAACCCGGAATCGGCGAAGACGTGCCGGACCGGGCTGGTCAGATAGAGACCGAGCAGGGCGGTCTTGCCGCCGTCGCGGTCCTGCCACGAGGCGGCCAGGACGCAGGCGGTGATCAGCAGCCCGGCGGTGTCGGTGACGATGAACCGTTTCCTGCCGTTGATCTTCTTGCCGGCGTCGTAGCCACGCGAGTCGCGTCCGACGGTGTCGGCGCCCTTGACGCTCTGCGAGTCCAGCACCCCGGCCGAGGGCTCCGCAGCGCGGCCCTGCGCCACCCGGGCCTTGACCCGCAACACGGTCAGCAGGCTCTCCGTCACCCCGGCCTCCTCCCACCGGACGAAATACCAGTACACCGTCTGCCAAGGCGGCAGGTCCGCTGGCAGATACCGCCACGGACAGCCCGACCGCACCAGGTAGAGGATCGCGTTGACGATCTCGCGGCGTGGATGTTTCTCGGGCCGTCCGTCGCCGCTGGGCTCAGGAAGGAGGCCTTTGACGAGGTCCCACTGGGCGTCGGTCAGGTCGGACGGGTACCCACGGCGCGATGACACCGCGACACCCTGCCCGAGCCAGCCATCATGATCACGCCGCCACACCGTCTACATGAGAACTTCTCAAACACTCACTCAGGCGCGACCGTTTCTGGATGACCTGTATGGGGTGCGCCCGCTCGGATACGATTCGACCGGCGCAGGGAGGGCAATTTCGCCCCGCCGTTGCGCGGAGGGCGAACCAAGACTAAGAGTATGCGTCGCTTCAAGCGCTACATCTGCAGGCGTACCCTCGTCCTGCTTCCCGACTTAGGAGTCCGCCGTGGCCATCAGCAAGAATGCGACATCGTGGTACGGCGACAATGACGAAGACCTTGCGACCTACCTTCAGCAATTCCGGGCTGGTGGCTACCCCGTCACACGCGTCCGGCGCCTTAGCTGCACACTGTGCGGCAACGCGACGTTCCTCTCGCTCGTTGACGACGATCAAGGTGTGGCCGCAGTAGATTGCCTCGAGTGCGGCGCCAGAACTCTGGTAGCCGACAGTGCTGAGCACCTCGATGACGCCCAACTGGAAGGATGCGCCTGCCCCTGCGGTGGAGAGACCTTCACGGTCAGCGTCGGCTACGCCGTGACCTCAGACAACGAGGTGCGGTGGATCAGCGTGGGACTTCGCTGCCTGAATGACGGCGCGCTCGGCGTCTACACCGACTGGAAGATCGACTACACCCCGAGTGCGCGCCTGTGCCCACCCAGCTGATCGCTCAGCGTTCTCGAAGTAGCAGCACCCTTCAGTGAGGCGGGCGGCCTGTGCGAGCCCTCGCTGGTCCGACTCGGGTAAGCCGATAAGGGTCTGCTTCCCCCGGTCGACGTCGTCTATGCGAACGTCCCGGCAGCGGATCTCCCGAAGCGTCAAAAGGTATTGCGTTGTGCAAGGGTCGATGTGAGCGATTCGCCGGTCAGAGCGATCTGCGAATCCCTAGCATGGGTGACACGCCGGCCCGAGTCGCCGGCCAGTGGTTGCTCTGCTGAGTTCGTGCAGTCCCGCGACGGTGGGGAGCTCGAAGCGCAGCCACGTGACTGATCTCGTACTGGAAGAGCACCGGGAGTATCGGGGCTGGAGGGAACTCGAGTGCGGTGGTCACGAAGCTGGCTGACAGTCGCCGCGTTGCTCGCGTACGCGACCGTGGCCTGCGCCGAGCGCGATGCCGGACGGGATCTGCCGCGCTGGGAGTCCTGCCATCAGGCGAATCCATGGTCGGGTCCCCGGCAGCCCGGGACCGATGTCGAAGCAGACCTTCTGCCGCGACTGGATGTCGAGTTCGCTGCGGCCGCCGCTGTCGTTTGCAGCGCCGAGGTACAGAAACGGCCCGATGGCAGCCAGTGGGAGGTGGCGACCGAGGACAAGGCAGGTGACATCACGGCACTCGTGGCCGCACTGCACCTGCCCGATGTGCCGCGTCGTCAGGGCTTTTGTCAGCTCGATAATCCCGGCGTTCCGTGGTTCGTCTTACTCGATGCGTCCGGTCGCTGGGTACGGCCGGGCATTCCGCTCGATGACTGTGGCAAGTACCGGCATGAGGTCCGCACGGCGCTCGCCGCCCTGACCTTGACCCGGACGGCGTCGTGGCCGATTCAGCAGACCCTGTCCGCGCAGGCGGCGGGAGCCCGATGTGGGCAGCGCGCCGGCAACCCAGTGCAGACGTACGCACGAGTGGGAGGTTGGGCCGAGTCTGTCCGACCGCTTGTCGACGATGGCGCCCTGCTGCGGCTATGTGTCTACCGGGTACCCGTCGATCAGCGTGGAACCGACGAGCCGGTCGGGGATTTCCAATACGGCGGTTCGGTGGCCGCCAACCGTAGTGCCGCCATTGACGCCGCCGTACGTGATGCTCCCCGAGCTGATCCGGACTGCGCCGAACCGGTCAGCCGATTCGCGGTGCTGTACGCCAGGGGTAAGGAAGCCGTATTCGTCGAACTCGACGGCTGCCGCCGCGTATCCATCAACACGGTCAACGCCGCGCCGTCGCTGCAGCAAGGCACCGCGGCTCTGATGGCGCTACTGAACGATCCGAAGGACCACTAGTCATATGGCGCGGCGCGTCCGCAAGGAGTCGGCCGCAGGCGCCAGGGCTTCCCTGGATCAGGCCTGTCAGCACCAGGCGTCGCCGTCGTGGGAGCCGGTCAGGTCGATGCCGTAGAGGTCCTCAGCTTCCTCGATCACGCCCGGTATGTTGAGGTCGCTGGGAAAGTTCACGATCAGGTAGGCCGTGGTGCCGTCGACCTCCTTGACGAAGCAGGCTGCGGCCGCTGAGACGACCAGGCCAGCCGAGGGCACCGGGGTCGGGTTCCCTCCCTCCGGGTGCCACCCGTCAGCCGCGGCAGCGGCACGGTAGAACGACATGACGTCCTCCCGGCTCAACCCGGTTTGGTATCGCTGGCCGGCGTAGGCGAAGCCGTCGTCTGTGTCGCAGCCCGAGTACCGATCCTTCGGGGTCGCAGCGTCGGGATGCGCCGACATGATCGGCAGACCAGCCAGGACCGTCGCCAACCGTTCATCGCGGTTGGAGCAGCCGATGAGCGGCGTGAGAAGACCGGCACGCTCGTACCACCCGCAACAAGCCAGCACGCCTCCTACGACGGCGAGCCCGACAGCCCATCGAAGCCGAACGTAAGTCACTGTCGCACTCCCCGCGATGATTGCTGTTGCGTCGTGACGCTTGCCGACCTTCGAGTCGTGTTGACCAGAAAGGTGGTCTTCGATGCTGCCGAATCACGTCGCTCGGCGGCTTGACCCGACCCCAGCTGCCATACGACAGCGCCTTTCGCCCCCAACGGGTCGGTTGATCCTTCCACTCGGCCCATCTGTTCGGCTCGGTCACACCGTCACTCAAACGAGTGGCTGATGGTGCGACCCGAACTTGCTTAGTGAGTGTTTGAGATGGGGTCAGATGCGGGTCAGGGCGCGGCGGGATTGGCGTCGTGATGGGTGTCCGCGGGTGATCCGGCGGAGCATGCCGTTGATGGCTGCCCAGCGGATGAGGGCTTCGGAGACGGCGGGGTCGCGTTCGTAGTCACGGGCCAGGCGGCGGTGGGCGGTGAGCCAGGCCAGAGTTCGTTCGACGACCCAGCGGCGCGGTTGCACCGCGAAGCCGCGCTGGTCAGCGGGTTTTCGCACGATCTCCACGGTGGTTCGCAGCCGGTCGGCGGCCCAGTCGACGAACCGGCCGGCGAACCCGGAATCGGCGAAGACGTGCCGGACCGGGCTGGTCAGATAGAGACCGAGCAGGGCGGTCTTGCCGCCGTCGCGGTCCTGCCACGAGGCGGCCAGGACGCAGGCGGTGATCAGCAGCCCGGCGGTGTCGGTGACGATGAACCGTTTCCTGCCGTTGATCTTCTTGCCGGCGTCGTAGCCACGCGAGTCGCGTCCGACGGTGTCGGCGCCCTTGACGCTCTGCGAGTCCAGCACCCCGGCCGAGGGCTCCGCAGCGCGGCCCTGCGCCACCCGGGCCTTGACCCGCAACACGGTCAGCAGGCTCTCCGTCACCCCGGCCTCCTCCCACCGGACGAAATACCAGTACACCGTCTGCCAAGGCGGCAGGTCCGCTGGCAGATACCGCCACGGACAGCCCGACCGCACCAGGTAGAGGATCGCGTTGACGATCTCGCGGCGTGGATGTTTCTCGGGCCGTCCGTCGCCGCTGGGCTCAGGAAGGAGGCCTTTGACGAGGTCCCACTGGGCGTCGGTCAGGTCGGACGGGTACCCACGGCGCGATGACACCGCGACACCCTGCCCGAGCCAGCCATCATGATCACGCCGCCACACCGTCTACATGAGAACTTCTCAAACACTCAGTGAGTGTTTGAGATGGGGTCAGATGCGGGTCAGGGCGCGGCGGGATTGGCGTCGTGATGGGTGTCCGCGGGTGATCCGGCGGAGCATGCCGTTGATGGCTGCCCAGCGGATGAGGGCTTCGGAGACGGCGGGGTCGCGTTCGTAGTCACGGGCCAGGCGGCGGTGGGCGGTGAGCCAGGCCAGAGTTCGTTCGACGACCCAGCGGCGCGGTTGCACCGCGAAGCCGCGCTGGTCAGCGGGTTTTCGCACGATCTCCACGGTGGTTCGCAGCCGGTCGGCGGCCCAGTCGACGAACCGGCCGGCGAACCCGGAATCGGCGAAGACGTGCCGGACCGGGCTGGTCAGATAGAGACCGAGCAGGGCGGTCTTGCCGCCGTCGCGGTCCTGCCACGAGGCGGCCAGGACGCAGGCGGTGATCAGCAGCCCGGCGGTGTCGGTGACGATGAACCGTTTCCTGCCGTTGATCTTCTTGCCGGCGTCGTAGCCACGCGAGTCGCGTCCGACGGTGTCGGCGCCCTTGACGCTCTGCGAGTCCAGCACCCCGGCCGAGGGCTCCGCAGCGCGGCCCTGCGCCACCCGGGCCTTGACCCGCAACACGGTCAGCAGGCTCTCCGTCACCCCGGCCTCCTCCCACCGGACGAAATACCAGTACACCGTCTGCCAAGGCGGCAGGTCCGCTGGCAGATACCGCCACGGACAGCCCGACCGCACCAGGTAGAGGATCGCGTTGACGATCTCGCGGCGTGGATGTTTCTCGGGCCGTCCGTCGCCGCTGGGCTCAGGAAGGAGGCCTTTGACGAGGTCCCACTGGGCGTCGGTCAGGTCGGACGGGTACCCACGGCGCGATGACACCGCGACACCCTGCCCGAGCCAGCCATCATGATCACGCCGCCACACCGTCTACATGAGAACTTCTCAAACACTCACTCACTTAGAGGCTGTGCTCGAGCCCAGCGGAATCCGACAGCCCACCAGTCGAATTTGTGGGCGGCGGATACGCAGCCGACACCTAAAATGTTCGTACAATGCCCGACATGACCTTCTGGTTCGACGTGTCGTCGCCAACCATGCTGACAGGCGTCGACCAGCAGCTCTTTAGGCGGCAGGCGAAAGTGGACTGGGCCAGCTACGGGCGCATGATCGAGGCCTCTAATCATGTATCGCCGCGCGTCAGTCGCTGTTTCGCCGGCTCGGCGTGGCTCAGACGCCGGTTTCCCGCCCGCAGCCATGTGACGCTGTTCTTCGTCCTGTCCGACGACACGTCGGTCAGCGTGACGTACCTGACGACCATCAGCACACCAGATGACGATGACAGCCCCCAGGGCATCTACTGGGTCCTGAATCTGCCGACGGCGTGGTTGGCCGAACCCGGCGACGGGCTCCTCGGGCTGCGACTGTTCGAAGCAGTGCTGGACGCCCTGCGTGTGATCGGTGAGCACTACGGCATCGGCATGCCGGCCGCTGCCGGGTCCGGCGCCGACCGCGGCGACGTATGGGATCCATTCGGCCCGCCGCCGCGGCCGTCCTACGCCGACATCAACACCGCCTTGGAGCGTCTCACCGCGTCCCTTCCCCCGGAGCAGCTCCTGCTCGTGGCGAAGGAACCCGTCACGGCGACTGTCGCCCGGCAGTGCCGCATCGTGCGCGAAGCGCTCGGCACGGTCATCAACGAGCTCACCCTTACCGGACCGAACACCAAGGGAACGGCATGGACCATCCAAACCACATCCTGAGGTTCGGAACGGACACCGCCGGCCTGACCGCCACAGGGGCGAAGAAGCTGCGAACCGCGGTGAGCACCGTCGAGCACCGCTTGACGCTGTGGCGGCCTTACCTCACCGCGGCGACGACGCACCCGCTGCACATCGCCGTCACCACAACAGACAGCCCGGGCTCCGAGACCGAGCCAACGCTCAGCTCGCACCTCGACGCCGAACAGGGAACCCTGCATGTGCAGGTACCGCTCAGCGTGCTGCACGAACCGCCCAGCCGGGTCGCCGCTCACATCATCAGCATCATCGTCCCGGCGCTCGTGACCCATGCAGAACATCAACCCCACCCAGAGCGGCCCGTCTTGTGGGTCCACAGCAAAGAGTGGCGGCCACCAACTGTCGACCCGGATCCAGGCATCAACCTCGAGGACGTCATGGACGGTGATGTCCTGCTGATCGCCCGTCACGACGGCACCAAGACCGACGCCGAGGCCCGCGAACGCACCCTCGGCGACTACCTCTGCGAACGACTGGAAAACCCAGGAATCGCCGCGATCGACAGCACCTTCACGACCGAAACCGCAGTCGCATGGACCATGGAAATGCTGTAGCCGGACGTCTGGGCTGTGTCCAGGAGAAGTGACACCAGCGGCTCGTGGTTTGACTCCGCTGACCGGGTTCGATCGTCGATCAATTTCCGCGAGTATTGACCGCACTCCGTCTGGTGGGGCCAACCGGTACCGAAACGAACCTGGGGGAAGATCACAGAGTGAACATGCTGTGGCGCGATGTCTTCGTCCCAGACCACGTGGTAGCCAGCGACGGATTCACTGCCGAGGTCGGCGGCACGGTCGAAATGCCCCTATCGTTGTTCTGCCGGTTCCGCACCCGAGTCAGCAACGATGACGACCGTCGGCCATCGGTTACCTCAACGCCCGGTGATTACCTGCACACTGATGACCTCAGCGTCTACGACCTCGTCGGTCAGGCTGCGGCAATGAAAAGCACCCTCTGGGACACCGGATGGATGCTCGACGTCAACGGGCTCGGAATCTATGTCTTCGAGGCGGACGCCGGGCCGTCACCCGGCCTCCCGACGTTCAGGGTGTACCGGGAACCCGGCTCGGATCCCGCTGCACCGATTCCCGAGCCGGGTACGTGGACGCGCGTGCGTGGCCAGCTGAGCGTCGCCGAACCGTACGAGACCGAGGCCTTCGAATCTCAGGCGGATCTGCTTCGCCGCGCCGTACGAACATGGCATGTCCGCCGGGTCATCCGCCTGGACAGCAAACTCGGCAAAGGCCACCTCAAGCAGGTGCGGGCTCAGGACGTTGCGGTCATCCAGTACCCCGACCTCCGCTACGACGACGCTTGGACCACCGACGGCTACCTCCTCGACCTGGAACGAGTTGATCGCGAATGACCAAACAGGTCACCGCGGCTGATGTCACCGACCGCGACGCCGCCCGTAGCCTGCTGCCATGCCTGCACAACAGCAACCCAGAGCTGACGCTGATGTGGGCCGACAACGGCTACACCGGCCTGGCCGAATGGGCCCGCAACGAACTCGATCTCACCCTCAAGGTCGTGAAGAAGCCATCGAACCAGGTCGGGTTCAAGGTGCTGCCGCGCAGGTGGATCGTGGAACGCTCGCTGTCCTGGCAGATACGCGCCCGCCGCAGCTCCCGCGACTACGAACGCCTGCCCGAGCACTCGGAAGCGCACATCACCTGGGCCAACATCACCCTCATGACGCGGCGACTCGCACGCACCAAGAAGCGGCAAGCCGTGCTGCCGGATTTCCTGGTTGCCTGATCATCGGCCGATGCCGCATCTCGAACGCTTTCGCCGAGACGATCAGGTCGGAGGCCAAGTCCACCGCGGATCCGCCTTCGACTGCGGCTGAGCCTTCAAGGCCATGGAGACACCGGCGACGAACAACACCGGCACCAAGACCCAAAACAGGATGAAGTCCTCTCGCCCGTCGTTGGCCAACACCACTGTCAGCCCGATTGCCGCCGCGACAAGACCGACCGACCAGCCGGCGTAGAAGCGCCGGGAGTGCGGACGAGGCGGGGGCTCATCGGTGGCGGTCACACCGGGGTTCTGCGAGATCCATTGCTGTGCTACCTCCGCCGGGACCTCGGGGATGCGCAGATCACCGAATCGAGTTCGGTAAGGGATCTGTCGGGGCAGCCCACGGCGCACCAACAACCACACGAGCTGGTCTGCCCCGGCTACCACGACCGCGGTGAGCCGAATGGACGGTGTCACGTCAACGAGAACGGCGGCTAGCCACGCGACCAGCGTGACAAGGCCCGTCAGCAGGGACCACGGCGCGAGCTGGACGTAGCGTCGGGTTCTCTTCGCAGTTCGCGGATCCAGCGGAAGCCGCTGGGAGGGCCGTCGCTGGAAGGCCCACCGGCCCACCGGCACCTCGACCCACTCGAGGTCGGCCGCGCCATCGGTGACAGCCAACGGTGGAATGTCAAGACCGGCTACCAGGTCCGCGGGGATGACAAGATCGGTTCGCTTGATAATCGCCGGTCCCCGTCCTGTTAACCCAATGATCTTCGAACTATCCCAGTCGCCGACAGCGCGCACACCATGCCTTTGGCGGACGGCCAACCGGCCAACCAGATGGACATGACGGCGCCGCGCTCACGCCCGGGTCATGGCTTGCCGGCGTGCGGAAAGGCGTCACCGTGACGGCGATCCGAACGCCGGGTACACACTCTCACGGGCTCGTATTGGCGCTAGCTGCGGAAACAGGTTGAGAGACAGCCACTGAGTCGCATCTGTCGCGCACCTCTCAAACTCGTCGTCGACAGGAGACTGCTCGGGTCCCGCCTCGCCTGCCAAGATCGCGAGAAGGAACGAGCCGTCCGGAGCGTGAGACGTGGCCGTTTGGCCACGGCGGTGCGACAACCGCCTAGCTTGGTCCTCAGCCGTGCAGCCGACAAACATTTCGGCTGCACGTTGCCACGGAGCGGCGCGACTCGGCACGTCGGGTAACGCCGTACCGTCCGAGCATGCATGGACGGATGGTCTGCCGGGCCCGAGCCGTAGCCGGACGGCCCAGTCATCACGTACCCGCTCGTGCTCAGGCGCGGCGTGGTGCAAGCTCGGAGTGCTTGCCTGCCGTCCTCGACCCAGCCCTGAGCGAGGCTGGCTGATGCGCAGGCTGCGGTGGGTCACGGTGTCGCCGCAGACGGGGCCACGTGACCGTCCCTGGGCCGACGACCTGGACGAAGACGCCGTCGGCCGCAGCGCTCGAGGTGTCTGCGAACGGTACAGCGAGGCCCTACGTCAGGCCGACCTGTCGTCTCGGTACAGCGAGCTGCAGCTGTTGTGCCGCGTCGATGATCAGTGCCGCGATGTGCTCGTGACGGTGTATAGCGATGGCATGGGCGAGTCCGAAGTGGCGGTCGCCCTGATGCCATTGGGTGTGGCAAAGCTGCCGGCCGCGGTGCGGGCGCGGCTGGTGCTCGAGGTGGTCCATGGCGCTGCCCTGCGGCTGGGCCGCGAGCGGGGATGGGACCCCGCCGCGCTGCAGTCCGCGTACGAGCACACCGTCGCCGCGGGTTTGCGGTACCGGTGGCAGAGTCCACCGAAGGCAAGCCCTGACCGGCGGCACAGCGCGCAGGGAACCTTCTGGTTGGGTGACGACGGGAACGGCCTGGCGGTAGTGAAGCTGCGCCGCCGCGCCGACGGAGTCATCGTCGCGGTATCCGAGCCTGCGCCGGCGTACAACACCTCGAGTAGCTTTACCCGTAGCGCGCAGACACTGCGCTGGGTGAGCAATGAACGCGTCGAAATGATCGCCTCGGCCGCCCTGCCGATCGGTACGGCCCGAACCATGCTGGTGGCCGACGCGCGAGACGCAATTACCGTGGCGATCGGCGACGGCGATGCCGACAGAAGCCCTGCCAACCGCTGCGGGGCGGACGACGTGGACGAGGCAGCCGTCCTCCAAGCCACGCCCCGCGTCAGCGTCATCGCAGACAACGAGACCGGCTCCCGCATCGACGTGGTCGGCGGCAGTATCGATGCCGGGGTGCCGGATGCCTACTGGACTACGCTGCACCACTACTTGGAGCAGCTGACATCGCCAGCCTGGCAGCAGTGGTGGTCGAGCGCACCGGAACGCGTGCTCGAAATCTGGTACGACACCGTCGTCACCACGTCAACAGTGAGCGTCCGCCGCTTCACCGAAGGGCTGCGGGTGAAGATCCGCCGCCCCGCATCCACCTTCTCCACCGCGCCGGCCCATCCCGCTGTCCTGGCCCGCCAGGATATCGACGCCATGCTGAGCGCCGTCCGCCGCCGGACTGGATTGCCCCTACCCCCACCCCTGAAGCCACCGCCATGACGACGAAGTCGCCGCCGCGCGTTCGGGCTACACCGAGAGCGGCGACCAATCTCCCGCGCAACACGGCGGCTACGGACCAGAGGATCACGCTGCGCGACGGATACTGCGCAACCAACCGGCGGAGTGCTTCACAAGCAGCCCGGTTCGCGCCTTCGCGCACTGCCAACTGTGTGGACCATACGTGGCAGAATAAGAACCGCATCTTCCCTGTTCACGGCCCGTCCGTGGTGGTCGCAGCCGTGCGTCAGCGCGTCGCGTCGGCGACAGATTGAGCCTCCGGACTGAACCGAGCACGCAACGTGACGTCGCCTCTCAGCGCCCCCCGATTGACTCTGGGGAGTCCCGCCCGGATCGAAGATCCCGGCCGGGACTCGAACCAGGCTGGACCGGATGTGGCACAACCCGAACCGCATACCTGTAGCTCAGGGGCCAATCGTCGTGGTTTCACCGGTAGGTCGGCGGCTGGCCTAGCCCAACGGCGGGAAACGTCACGCCAAGGCTCCGGTCGCGCCGCGCGACTTGTGGTCAGGGACGTGCCCTGGTCATCGCCTCTCTCGCTAGGCGATGACCAGGCACGCAAGGTGAATCGTTCAGATCACCGAGGGTGCAAGTTTCCTGGTCCGCCGTTTGAAGGGCGCGACGCCGCCTTCGAGATGGTAGAGGGCCAGCTTGTTCATGTCGTGGCGTTCCAGCGATCCGCTGGCTTCCACCTTGCCGCGGTTGGCGTCCGAGGTGAGCGTAATGATCATTTCGGCGTCGGCCGAGACGACGAGTCCGGGGCTGCGGGTTGCGAAGATGTATTGACGACTGCCGCGAAGGGAGCGGAGGCGGTCGACGAGGTGTTCTTCGATCCAGGGCGCGTGCAGGGCGTCCTCGGGCTGGTCGATGATCAGCGGTTCGGCACCGTCGGCCATTGCGATGATGAGGATCGCGGTGCACTTCTCGCCGTGAGCCAGCTGTTCGATCGGCTCGTAGGCGGTGCCCTTTTTGCGAAATTCTACCGAGAGTGTGTCGTGCAGGTCGATCGTCTGCAATGCAAGCATGTCACTGACGAGGTTTTTGTCAGTGACGCAGTCGAACAACTTCTCTATGTGCTTCTCCTCGATACCGGTCGCCTTGGCGACCAAGTCCGGGGTGGCGTCGAGGAAGGACCTGGTGAGTTTGATCGGCATCGACGCCTCGCTGAGAAGTTGTAGCGTCTCTGCACGTAGGTGTGATCCGCGCGCGACAGCCACCAGCTTCTTATGGTAGTCGGCGCGGTCCTTCTCCTGTTCGAGCTTGATGCGGACGACGCCGGCCATGTGCCGGTTGAGTTCCTTGATGCGCGCCTTGCGCCGGTCCCGACGTTCGCGTCGGACGCGGACAAGCTCGGTGAGCAGTTCGTCGCGAATGGTGAGCGCTTGCACAAGCGTCGGGAGGACGACCTGATCTTTGCGGATGGCTGCATCGTCGAGGGCCGCCTTGACGCTTTGCAGGTCGCTCAGGCTCTTTTTCAAGGCTGGCAGCCCGCGGCCTTCTGTGTCGATCTTCGCGAGATGCTCGGCGAACCGGGCATCGAATTGGGCGTTTCGTTCCCTCCACTCGGTAGCGACGGTAGACAAGCTGGTGCGGGCCTTCTCGTAGGCCGCTTGGAGGATCGCGTTGGCCCGGTCAACCTCTGAATGCAGCACCTCGTACACCGCAGTCGCACGGGCGTACAAGTCTTGGTTCGACGGGTTGTCGGCCGAGTGCTTGAACGCCGCTGGCTTCTCTACGGTCGGTGTCTCGGCCATTGCGGCCGCTTGGTCGACCTTGCCGAGCCGAGTCTTCTCTTTGCTCCATCGTTCCTGTTGCTGAATGATGTCGTCGCTAAAGAATCCGGCCAGTTCCGTCAGCCGTGCTGCGGTCTGGGGCAGGGTGGCCAGCTGGCCGTCGATGGACGCAACTTCAGCGCGCAGGCCGTTGATCGACTCACCGTTCTTCTTGAGTTGGCCGAGGATCCGGTTCTCCTCCGCGGTGAACTCGGTGAGGTCGAGCGAGGCGTCGATCAGCGCCATCCGGCTGACGGGCTTGCGGGCATATTCGATGACCTCTCCCTGCGAAAAGGCTCGTATGCCGATCAGGCCGTCCTCCAGGGCGACGGCACCTTCGGTGGCATCGACAACTTCGGGCGCGGGTGAGCGCGTTCCGCCGAACGCTCGGCGGATGGTGTAGCGGGCTTCGCCGCGTTGGATGATGAGCTCGACGGTCGCGTTGACGCCGAGGGCCTTGGCAAGCCGGGAATCGACTTCCTCCCTGATGTGCGGGAAGTCCGTACCGACGGCCTGCTGATCAAGAGCGAATCGAATGATCTCCAGCAGCAATGACTTGCCGGCACCGGTCCCACCGAGCAAGCAGTTCAGGTCGGCGGAGAAGGGGAAGGTGTGCCCGTCCAGGAAGCCGCCGGTAATCTTCACTGACTGGATCGTCGGGTGGATCGGGACAGCAGGAGACTCAAGCCGGACACGCAGCTGAGGATCCTCCAGTGCGTGGCGTAGTCCGGTGAGGTCGGGCCGGGACGCCTTGATCCAGGTACGCCGCGAACCGATTCCTCCCAGGACGTGGCAACTGTGCCCGGACAGCGTGGTGTCGGAACTGCGCACGCAAGCGAGTTCACGCTCGCCATCAATCATGTTCCGTATGCTCGCGGCGGTCGGTAGATCGGCGATCTCGACGGCCGCCAAAGCAGGCTCAAGCAGGACGGTCTTCACGTGCGCGCGCACTGCATGGCGCAGCAGCCCCTTCTCCCGGTCGACGTGAGCCGCGATCGCAATTCCGCCAGAGGCGGCGATGATCTGAGCCGTTTCGGCGAAGCCCTTGGAAGCGCAGATGTCGAGGCGGCCGCGCTGCTCGTAGCCGATGTCGAGCCGGGTTAGGACCTCATCAATCCGTACTGCAGGCGTGCCGCGCTCCCAGATGCCAAGGAGATGTCCGTCCTTGGTGCTGATCTCGACACCCGGCAGGACGACAAGTCTGCGGCCTTCGGCGGCGCGCTGGACCTGCTCACACCAAGCCGTGGTGTTGTGATCCGTGATGGCGATCGCATCGAGGCCTGCCGCGATCGCGGCCGTGACGACCTCTTCCGGCGTCGTCGCCCCGTACTTGTCTAGCTGCTCCTGCACGTCCAACGACGCCGGCGTGTGAACGTGAAGATCGACAGCCCAGAATGAGGCAGGACCGTTGCCGACCAAGGTTGAACTGCTGCTTTCCGGCACTGAAGCCGCCCTTCGATGGACGGCCGACGTCAACACCACGGCATCGACAGGCTGCCATCTCCGGACCGTCGCGGGGGTTCTCTTGGCACCCGCCCACGCGTACCGTTAATGTTCAGGCTGACATGCCCGGGCGGAGCTGCAACTCCACCCGGACCGTGGCGTTCATGACGAAGGCCATGTTGGTCAACACATAAGACGGCGCGGCGGGACCTGCTCCTGCCGCGCCGTTCTGTGCGTGCCGAAGCGGAGCCCCCTCGCTCCGCTGATCACCTTAACCCCGGCCCTCACGCTATGCAACCGAGCTTCGATCTCCTCCGGAGGAAGACTGAGTCAAAATTTGTCTGGGGGACAAATCCACTGCTGGAAGTCGGGATCATCGTCCGGACGGACAAACGCGTCCAGCTACGTCTATGATGTGATCATGGTTTCCAATGCAGACAGTAATGAGGGTGATGCGGCAGCGTCACGCCCCCAACGCGTCGGCGGAGGCAGCGACAGGTGGTCAGCCCACGTGACGGCGGGCGTCGGTAGTCAGATTCGGATCTGGCGTCGCCGGAGAAAGTTGACTACTCAGAAACTTTCGGACCTGACCGCCGCCCTCGGCCAGCGAGTGCCCCCAACGGTTCTGACAAATCTCGAACACCGGCGGCGCGACTACATCAGCATTGCGGAAATCATGTTGGTTTCTGCGGCTCTAAATATTCCTCCGGTCCTCCTCATAGCACCTATTGGACAAGTCGAAGAGATCGACATCCTGCCGTCCATCAGCATCTCGCCTTGGCGGGCTCGTGGATGGCTGATGGGTGCGCTGCCGCTAAGGTCAACAGACTTTGACTTAGCCGACTGGAACGACTCGACTACAGCAATCAAGCTCTACGACTCCCACCGCCTACTGTCCCGGAGCTTTCAAGAAACCGCTCGCCGCCTAAAAGAGCTTGATGACGACAAAATGGATGTCTTCCCGGGGAGGCAGTGGCCAGAAGAATCATTATCCCAGCGAACAGCTTTTCGCAGTGCGCTGCTCAGCCAGTTGGCCACATACCTTGAACATCTACGCACGCTTCGCCGACGGATCGAAGAAATTGGTCTCGTGCCTCCCGAGCTGCCGGCAGATATAGAAACCGAGTTGAGTGGACCTCTACACGAACGCCACACCGACTTCTGACTTACATGTCGGGCGAGGTGGGCAGAGATCGACCACTATCGCTGCTTTTTTCAATGACGTGCTGCCTACGCTATCGGCTAGCAACAACTCCGAAGACCCACCAAGCGCGCTTGCTGAGCTTGCGCATCGTGCACCACGGGGTCTTGGAGTTGGCCCAGGCGCTTGGCTGGGATCCGGTCGTGCTCACCGGCGCGTTGCACCACGTCGAGGCGAGGGGACTCCGCTACTGGTCGGAAGGCCCGTGGAAGTCGGCGCCGGATCGACGACACCGGGCGCGCGCGGTGGCCAGCATCTCTGACGACGGGCTCGGCCACGTCCACGTTGAGGTTGTCACCGCTACCAGCGGGCTGGTTATTCGCAGCGAGGACTTTGATGCCGCCTACGACGGTGATGGCCTGGTACGGGCGTGCAAGAAGCTGCGCTGAGATGGGACGACTTGGGTCACCATGGATCCGTACGGCATTACGTGGACTGACGAGCATCGGAAGGCCGTCATCGACCTTAACGGTGGACACGCCGGAGTACCGCACAGCGCTCCCCGTTGACGTCGATCGGCCAGAATGACGGCGCAGATACCAAAGAGCGAGCAGCACGGCGAGCCCGCCGCGTCATCCGCTCCCAAGCATGAGCACGCCGATCGGTACGGCGAGAACACACAGCAGCACGACGGCGATCACCGCTAGACAACCCCGGCGAACGCGGACCACCACGGCGACATGCAGCTGGTCGCTCAGTCGTGGTCGCGGGAGCAGGAGTCGGCCTTTCAGAACACTCGGTACGGCGAGCGCTTCCTCGACACCGCCTGTTGCGTTAATCGTGCTGAAGCTCTGCAGTCCGGCCATACGCGGTGAGGAAATCACTGGCCCCGAGCACGGGGTCGCAGTTGGTTACCTGATGTCGGCCCGTCCCAGGCTGTTCACACCGCCCAGGGGGTCGGACTACATGATTGTTGTTGGCCTCGTCCTGGTCGTAGTACTGCCGACGCTCTTTTTCGCCCTGCACTGGTACGCATGGCGGCGTCTCGTGCACGACACGACCACGCCCGGCTCGGTGATGCGCCGTGCCGGCACCGTCGTGTTCGTGACCGGGCCGTTGCTGTTGCTGCTCGCGCTGCCGCACGACCTGCCCGGTGTTCCATTCCGCGGCGAAGCAGTGGTGGACTGGCCGGGCTTCATGTGGCTTGCTCTGTTCCTCTACCTGCTCCCAGCACTGTTCGTGGGAGAGGTGCTGCGCCCGTTACTACACCGGATACCAGGCCGACGTCGAGGCGCACAGAACGAACTGGTACCGGCACCGCCTTCTGCCGAAGGCGGCGAACCTGTCGAGGCGACTGAATCCAGTGGAAGCGTCACGCCGGGGCTGGCGCTGCTGTCGCGCCGTGTGTTCGTCTCCCGCGTGGTCGGTAGTGCTGCCACCGCCGTGGCAGTGGCAACCGTGGGCTACGGCACGTACGGCGTGCTGCGCGGCCCTCGGGTCAAGCGGATCACCGTGCCGTTGGCGAAGCTGCCGCGCACCGCGCACGGGTTCCGCATCGCGGTGGTCAGCGACATGCACCTCGGCCCGCTGCTCGGCCGCGACTTCGCCCAACGCGTCGTCGACACCATCAACAGCACCCAGCCCGATCTGATCGCGATCGTGGGTGACCTGGTCGACGGTAGCGTCAAGGATCTCAGCCCGGCCGTGGCGCCGCTGGCTCAACTCCGTGCCCGGCACGGCAGCTTCTTCGTGACCGGCAACCACGAATACCTCTACGACGCCCAACGCTGGATCACCGCGGTCCGTGACCTCGGTGTGCACCCGCTGGAGAACACCCGCGTGGAGTTGCCCGGCTTCGACCTGGCCGGTGTAAACGACGTGCAAGGCGCACGGCACGAGCAAGGTCCGGACTTCGCCCACGCGCTGGGCGACCGGGACCGCGCCCGCACCGCCGTTCTACTGGCGCACCAACCTGTGGTGATCGACGAAGCCGTCGAGTACGGCGTGAACCTGCAACTGTCCGGCCACACTCACGGCGGTCAGCTCTGGCCCGGCCCGTATGTCGCCAAGCTCGTCATGCCCACCGTGGCAGGGTTGCACCGCTACGGCGGCACTCAGCTGTACGTCAGCCGCGGCGCCGGAGCTTGGGGACCCCCGGTGCGGGTAGGCGCCCCATCCGACATCACCGTCATAGAACTGGCCTCACGGCAAACTTGAGCCCGGCGGCCCACCGCGTTGGGCCATTCCGCGGTTGAGGCTTCCCCACTTCTGGATCTCTTGGGCCGACGAGCAATTTGATCACCGCTCATGGTTTTCACGCGGTGCGTTGCCGCATGGGAAGCTATCCGGTCAGAAACGTGATCGGGTTCGCCGCCGCTCTCGCCGGTGTCGCCGACCCGATCGGTCACCGGAACCCCAGTCAGCAGAACCGCATCATCATCACCGTGTGGCTTCTAGCGGCCTACGGTCTGCCCCTGCTCGCCCGCTCACTCGCCCAGGCCGGTAGTCACGGCATCAGCTCCACATCACGCCTGACCGGCGACGGAAACGCCATCAGGCTCGAGCCGGCCGCATGCTTCTCCCCGCGTCGTCGCGAAGGTCCCCGGGTCAGCAGCCGGACGGTTCGCGTGGTCTGGGCCACCACGCTACTACGTCATACACGTCGCCTAACGGCCCGTGCACCGAAGAATCCTGAAAATAGAGCTCCATGAACGCCGGGCTTGCGCCCACCTGCTTGGTGAAGCACAAGAAAGCACCTAGGCCTTGGGCAGCCGGATCCACCTTGTCCCCGGTCGTGCCCGGCCCGCTCGACACCGGCCATGGCTGCCATCCGTCGTGCGCCGCAAGACCCTGGTAGAAGGTGATCACACGCCGGGCATCCAGGCTGGCCCAGCGATACTCACGGCTGGCAAAGACCTGCCCACTGGCGGGATCGCAGCCGGCGCCATGCTCGACGACTTCCGCCTGATCCGGATGCGCCGCCAGAAACGAAAGACGATCGAGGACCTGCGCACGCTGCCGGTCACGTTCATTACCGCAGCCGTCCGCAGCCGACGGCGCCTCTTCCACCGAGCCGCGATGATCGGAACAACCACGAAGGTGGCTGCGGCAGCGACCGCCACCACACATAGCAACCCAGCGCCACGCTCCAGCGTCGCAGGGCTCGCTACCTTCGCCATGGCGGCCACCATAGCCGCGGCCAAGAGCCGGTCGGCTCAGCGGTTCGGGCGATCATCGGCGACGGCGCCGGTCACCTTCGAGTGAGATGCACCCTCGGCCAGACAGGGACGTACAAGGTTCGCGCCGCGGAGCTCGTTGCGCCAAGATGGTCGGATGCGGCTCGTCCGGGCCGTCTCAGGTAATCCTCCAGGTCCGGACGACGCCGCGCCCTTTCCTATCCGAGCTGTCCTGAACGCCACATACCGCATCAGGCGCCTCACGTGCCGCCGTACGAGATGCAGTCGGGCGCAGCGCACACAGCCACGGCAGGACAGTGGAGCGCGTCATCAGATCGACGCGCGTTTCGTCTTCCCGACAAATCCACCGTGGTCAGTTACCAGTCTCTGGCCACAATCGGACTGCCCGAGCGGATGCTCGATGAATCAGCTCGGCGTCGATCTCAACCCGTGTCTCCGGGATGTGCTGCGCGGGCCACTCGCACACGAATGCCAGTGGTCCTGCGGGCGGCAGCGGCCACACCCACTGCTTGACGTCGTAGCGCATGTCACTTCCCCCGCCGCCGGCAGGCATCAACAGCAGCCCGGACGGCGTCTCGTCCCAGTGATGTGACGTCATGTCGAGGTTGGTTGCGCTCTGGCCGTCGGAGAACTGAATACCGAACCGCACGAAGTCATCGGGGATCGGCAGTCCTTGCAGCTCGGCGCGGTGTATGGGTCGCATCACGGCGCCCAGCTCCGGCTCGCGGAGCATGACGGTGAGCGTGAACTCGAAACCGTTGGGGTAGGCGGTGAGTTCGCTGACGCAGACCGCCGCGTCGTCGCTGCGGGCCACAACAAGTGCGACATCCAGTGCCCCGCCGAACGAGTACAGAGGCTTTTCCCAAGCTGCGCGCGGCGACGGATCGAGCTCGAGCGGAGGGGGCGGCGGCGGTACGTTGTCGAAAAGTCCCATCCTTGTCTTCCCGTTTCTCAAGGATGGTGGTCGGTGTTCGGGTTGCCCGGCGTGCTGGTTTGCTGCCTTGACCGCCGACCCGCCAAGGCCAGAAGCGCGACCGGCTGGATACCGGACCATAGGAAGGCGGCTGCGTCGTGGTTGGCCGGGTTGGTGGCTGCGGCGACCCATACGGTGCCCAGGGCGGCGGTCACGGCGACCGCTACACGCGCTCGAGTGCCATCGAGTCGATCGATGATCAGCGACCAGCCGAGGATGGTCAGGAGGCCGCCCAGATAGGGCAGGACCCACACCCGGGCCACCACCACCGGAAACTCCACCCCTGGCTGACCGACACCATCTACGACCTCGGTGTAGGTCCGATAACCGAGCACCGTGTCGCCGAACACCCCCAGCAGCGCACCCACGACCACGGCTGCAATCCCGGCCGCGCCCTGCCAGCCGACGGGCGTTCGCAAGGTCGCCCTTGGCAGGTGGAGCTGGCGCTGCGGCTGGCGCATGCGACGCCGACCGAGGGCCGCGGCGGTCAGCGACAGCGCGAGGGCGGGCAGCAGAAGGGTGACCACGGCGTCCCACCCGATGCTGCCCTGCATGAAATGACCCAGTAGCACCAGCCCGCCGGTGCCCGCGACGGCGGTAACGGCCAGGCTGGCAAGGGCGGCGCGCCACAACAGGCGCCCTTCCCGGGCGACATTGGTCACGGTCGCCTCGTACCACCTGTCAGCGCCACTGCCCGCAGCAGCGCCCGCCATGGTCCGTGAATGCCAGACCCGGGCCACGTGCACCGAGATCAGCGCCAGCAGCAGAAGGAGCAGTGCCCCGTTGAGCGGGCCGAAGAATCGTGCCAAGGGTCGCGCGTCAGGATCGCCGGCATCGTCAAACAAGAAGATCGTCGACAGTGGCAGAAATACCAGTTGAGGGATCATGCCCAACAACGCCATGCGCGTATCCCGACGGCGCGATGCTGTGGCGGCATACGCGTGCTCGGCCGCTGCCGCACTGGCGTAGTCGTAACGCGGCGTCAACAACCCGAGGATCCCCACGATGGCGGAACTCCGTTCAGCTCAGCGACCGCCCGCGGCGCACACCGGCGTCGGGCACCGGACCAGTCCCGGCGCGCTCCCACCACGCAAGCGCCTGCACAACCGTGCCGCGCACCCCACCGTCGGTCGGTCATCGGTTACAGTCCGATCGCTCGGGTGGCGGCATCGCGGATCAGCGTCGCGTCCAGGCTCGCGTGGGTTTCGGGGATGCCGAAGACCGGCCACTGACAGACGAAGGTCAGCGCACCGGCCGGGGGCAACGGGAGCACGCAGTAGCGGCTCTCCAGCCGGTGCGAATCACCGGTGGCACCATCGCCGATCATGACCGGTCCTGCCGAGCTGGCCGGCGTCTGTCGTTCGTCGTCGAGGTTCGTGGCTTTGGAGTCGTCGGCGAACTGCACGCCCAGGCGCAGGACCTCTTCGGGCAGGGCAGCCGCCCCTAGCCACGCTGCGTCCGCCGCTCGGTGGATGCGCCGCCCGACAGCAGGGCGCCATACCGCGGTAAAGGTCATCACGAAGCCGTCGGGGAAGACCTGGAGGCCCGTGACCGCAACGACGGCAGCAGCGGTACGCGCGATGACCAGACGCAACCCCACCGTTTCCGGCAGTACCGTTTGCCACCGTTGCCATGGGCCTTCGTCCGTATCCCACCGACCTTGCTGATGGTTCGGGTCGCGGGGCGCAGGAGCATCGAAGAACCCCATGCCGGTTCAGCCCTTGCCCGGCCGTCGACGAAGCGCCTGCCACAGCTGCCGAACAATCCAGGCGTTAGCGACCGTCATCAGCACGAACGTCACGACGACACCCACCTGCGTGAGCTGGTCCAGCGACGCACCGAAGATGCCCAGAACGTTGCCGAGCGCCACCGCCGCGAACGTGTTGACCCACAACGCGGGAACGACGCCTGTACCGACTGGCATGGTCAGCACCACGGCCACGGCATACAGCACCACCGCGGCGGTCCGGTCCGGCACGATCGACGACGCAATGACCAGGACTGCCACGACACCGGCGTAACCGGCGGTCCCCGCCGCGAAACGACGGTTCCCACGCGAAAGAGCCCAGGCCTTGACACCACCGGCATCCTGCGCCCTAGATGAGATTTTCGTAGGGCGGCTCACGACAGCATCCCGACCAGGAAGCCTGCCAGCGCGACCGCAAGGACGACGCCCAGCCCGACGAGCATCGCCCGCCGCTCACGCCGGCCGAACGCCAGCGTGCGACGGCGGCGTACCAGCCGCACTATCAGCACCAGCGCGAGCACCATCGACAGCGGCAGCAGCCCCACCATGACGATCAGCGCACCGGTGATGCCCTCAGAACCGGAGAGGCTCGAAGCTGCAACCGTGAGCAGGTACACGCCGACCGCGACGTACCCGATCACCGCAGCCGGGCGCGTACGCCCGGCAGGCTCCAGCCTCATGCGGCCAGTAGAGCACCCTCACTACCAACATCAAATATACGAAGGGCCAGGTCAGCGCCACCGTCCGGCTCGGACCGCAGCGACACCATATGCACCGATCTCTCGGGCTAATACCTGTGCCGACCGGGAGGCGCTGTGGCGAGCACACAGTCGTCGGCGGTGTCCTCGTCGCTACAGTCGCAGGGTTCCCACGGGAGCAGCTCACGATGGGGGCATGGACCCCAACGATCACCGACTTAAGTGGCCGCTATGAATGCGGCATGCCGGTCTCCGTGGCCGGCGGACAATTCACACGTGAGGCTACCGCGTAGTGAGCGCTCCAGCAGACCGCGCAGCGACAGCACCACCGCTTCATCACAGAAGGAAGGGACTCGCAGCTCAGATTCATTCATCACGTATGCGACATCTGCAATCTCGCTAGTTCTTCGGCGGTGCCGATGTCGGCACGACGGTTAGGATTTTCGACGTAGCAACGGATGGTATTGGCTAGGAACGCCGTGTCGACATGGAGCTGGCGTGCAGGCAACGATCGCGGCTGCGGCGATCCCCCGGAATGGGACTGAACGTATAGACAACAAGCGTGCGGGGATTGCGTTCGGCGGGTGGCGGTGGCCCTCCAGGCAACAACTCGTCCCACCGTATGCGCACGTTGCGAAGCCGCTGCACGGTGATGCCTTCGGCATCCAAGCTGAGACGGGGTCTGCCCATCAGCAGCCCGAGTTCGGCCAGAAGCAGCAGACCGACGGCCAAACCGATCCAGACTGGGGTCATAAAGCCCAACTGGGCGATCCGCATATGCTCCTCGTTCGGCACCCGCTCGGTGGGAAAGACGCCGCCAGCCATCCATCCGAGCACGATGGCCCAAGGCCCCGTACTGACGGGGGAAGGTCCCGCGGCGAAACGACGGTGTTGTACGTCGCAGCGCCAGCCACGCGGACTTTGGCGAGCCGCTCTGGTCAGCTGCAGGTAGCCCGCCAACGGGATACCGACGCTGATCGCCAGCAGACCGAGGAAGGCCAGCAAGCCAAGGATGAACGAGTCGACGCGCCACGTGAAGGGCTGCAACCAGAGCGCCACGCCGAGGCGCATAGCGAACGCCACCAGCACAAACGGCGCAGCGAGCAGCATGGCAACACGAGCGGACACCACGGCAGTCTAGGCAAGTCGACGGCGCTGCTCCCTCCCGCTTTCGGTCGATCATGGCGTCCAGTGCGCCCGGCGGCCCACCGCGTCGACTACTGCGCCGGTCGGCGCTTTCCGACACCACGGTTCTCGCGGCCAAGGGCTACCGACCGGAGGTCCAGGGCTTCATGGTGCCCGCCCGTGTCGCGGGGCGCCGTCGGCCCCGCCGGGGGCGAAGCGAAGGCAGAAGATGTCTTCGCGCCTCTGGGCAAGCGTCCAGAAACGGTGCTGCGCGTCGGTTGCAGCCCCCATGCCGGGGCGTGACCGGGTGCTCGCAGTCACAGGCCGCTACAGTAGCTGGGGGCGTGATGCTGGGCACGTAACGACCTGTTCGGCCGACTACCATCCGAGCGCTGCGTAGGTAAGGTTCCCGCCGCGAGCCCTCGGACCCGGCGTACTTCTTCAGTTCCGTCGAGCCTTTGGCGGATTATCGGCAGCGGTGAATTGGGGAGAGGCGCAGTCACATGAACCTCGAGTTCATCTTCGCCGAGTCGGGATGGGGCCTTGGTCCGATATTCGGACGCGTGGCGATTCCTCTCCTACTTCTCGCGATTGCATGGCAGATGTTCGCCCGCGCTGTCTTCCATTGGCGGACTCGGCGTACTAGTGGCGATGCCGGCAGCCCTGTTAATCAAGCGCAGGGCAGCCAGCGGTCACAAGACTGACATCGACAGGCCACCCGCGCGGGGTGAGCTTCGCGTCGATGGCTGAGGCTCAATTTTCTGCTGTCTTCGACCCCGTTTCCGCAGGTAGCACGATTGTTGACTCGTTCGCGTGTGTCGGCGGCGTTCGGATCGGCACCACTGTGATGCCGACCCAAACGCCGGCGGGAAGCGTCAGGAGCCGAAGGCCACGCGCTGCCTCGAAAGCCACAATCATCCCGTGAGGGTATGCCCTCTATCGCCTCTACTGACATAACCATCCCGCTGAGCGACCCCCCCCCGTGGGTTAGCCGTTCGCGTTCACGGTCTACGTGCCTCCGGGTTGCGTACCGCGACCGCTCAGATCAGCCACACTCGGCGAGCACATCGAGCGGGCGAGATGGGGCGTTGTGGTGGCGGTGTATACGTGGCGGACGAATATGGAGGAGGCGGCCGGGATGTCCTTTCGTATCAGCTACCGCGATGCACTTGGAGTGGACCGATTGGTGGCCGTGGCCGATGCTGTTGAAGGTGCCCAGATGTTGGTGAGGGGACTTGCCGCCGAGGTCCCGCGCGCGGGTGGCCGGCTATCGGTGACCGAGGAGCCGCGGCTCGACTTCTCGATGCAGGTGGTTCACCCGCCATACTTCCTCGATAATCCCGCGGCCCTGCCGGTGGTGTATCTCGATGGCGGCGCTGGCACCTCGACCGATTGGCAGACCGCAGCGATCGCCTCGCTGCGGTCGATACCCGTCGTCATTGCGCACTCTCGCGGCGGAGCTTCTTCAACCCGTCAGGGCGAGCCGGACGCGGAGGCGAAGTGGCGCGAGCGGCATCTACTGCTCGCGGATGCAGCGGTGTTCTGGTTCGAGGCCGATGCTCATGACACGGCGTCGCTACTGGAATCCGCCGCTGCCTGGGACTACACCCCACCGCTGGCTCTTGGCGCCGCGCCGCAGTGGCAGCTACGGGGGCAGTTGTATGGCGTGCTGCGCCAGCTTGATGTCGATGCGGTGGTGCACGACAGCCGTGACGCGACACTCGCTCATGCGGTGACCCTCGCCGAGGAGGCGTATGCGGTGCGGCCGTCAAGCAACCTGTTGTTGCCGGGTGCCGCTGAGGGTGAGTTGTCCTGCGCTATCACGCAGCCGATTCCCGGCCGGTCTACGAGTGAGCGGATCAGTGATGTACTCGTCGCTGCCGCCCATGCTGCCACTCGCAGTACAGAAACGTTGCTGTTGACGCGTTTGCACGTCGCTCTCGACGATCTTCGTCGTGATGATGGCGACCCGGTTGCCTGGACGGAGTTGTACGACGTCGCCGCCGCTCTGCAATCGCGGCACTAACTAAGGGTTGTCGATGCTGTCCCAGCGACCTCCGGCACGCGCTTTCGCGCACCGCAAACTATGTGGATCGGAGGTGGCACAACCCGGAACCGCATACCGCGCAGCTCAGGGGCCAGCTTTAGTAGTTCCTGCCGTCGAACGGCGCGTTGGGTAGCCGCCAATCCGCAGGTCTGGCATCTGACTGTCGGCGTACTCGTTCGAGTGCAGAGGTGAGTACGGCTGATCTTGCAGAGCGGTGGGTGGCGCGGGCGAGGAGTTCCTGCTGTTTGGTGGTGGTTCGGTAGGCTCGATGCCCGGCGCCGTCGTCGCGCTCCGGACCTGTTCGTTAGCGACTCACCATGCGGGAGACGTCATGAAACCCTGGCATATCAGCGTCGTCGTGATGGTCTTGCTGCTGGTCGGTTTTGTCGGGTGGCTCGTCGCCTCTTATCGCCGGGGCCGTGACGGGCGTTGATGCTGGTCGGCGTGTGAGTCGTGGACGTCGCTGGCTAAGCGACGTTCTCGATGGCGGTGAGGCGGTTCTTCAGCCGGTAGCTGGGTCCGTTGATCGGGACGACGTCGCAGTGGTGCAGAAGCCGGTCGAGGATTGCGGTGGCCAGGACCTCGTCGCCGAAAACTTGGCCCCATTCCCCGAAGCCCTTGTTCGAGGTCAACAGGGTCGAGCCTTTCTCATACCGCTTCGAGATCACCTGGAAGACCAGGTTCGCCTCGGTGCGTTCGAGGGGTTGATACCCCACTTCGTCGATGACCAGCACGGCTGGGCGTAGGTAGGTGCGTAGCTTGCGGGCGAGCCGGCCGATCGCGTCGGCGGCTTTGAGCTGTCGGACCAGGTCGTCGAGGGTGGTGAAGTAGACGGTGAACCCGGCGCGGCAGGCGGCGACGGCGAGAGCGACGGCGATGTGGGTCTTGCCGACTCCGGGTGGCCCGAGTAGGGCGACGTTGGCTTTGGCCTGCACGAACGCGAGGGTGGCGAGGTCACGAACCTTGCGGGGGTCCAGGTCGGGCTGGAAGGCGAAGTCGTAGTCGTCGAGGGTCTTGTGGTGCGGCAACTTCGACAGGCGCAGCCCGGCGCGGAAGCGGCGTTCGTCGCGGACGGCAAGTTCCTCTTGCAGGACCAGATCGAGGAAATCGAGGTAGCCCATGGACTCGGCGTCAGCGCGGCTGGTGAACTCCTGCAGCGTCTTGGCCAGGTGCGGCAGGCCGAGCTTGGTGACGCTGGCTTGGATGCGGGTGGTGACCAGCTCAGTCACTTCGAGACGTCCTTCAGGTGGGGGCGGTTGGTGAAGGGACTGGCCTGAGCGATCTGGTCATAGACCGACAACGGCCGGGCCTCAACGGTGACCTGGGCGGCCGCGGCGCGCGTCAGCAGGGCTTGCAGCGGCCCTCGGCTGCTGTCATGGCTGGGCTTTCGGCGCGCCGGCGGCTGTGGGCCGGCGGGATCGCCGGTGGTGACGGCGCGGGTATGGCCGTCGGGCAGGCCGTCCCAGTGCGTTTCGTCGACGATGCGGGCGCCGCGGCCGACGGCCCGCGGGTGAGTGGCCAGCAGGGTGATGCCGTCCGGGCCGGCGACGGTGGCATGGATGGAGACGGTGGCGGCGGTCGCGCGGATCTCCACGAGCTGGCGGTGGCGAACCCGGCGGGCCGGCACGGAGTAGAGGTTGCCGGCGAAGGCGACCAGGTAGTCCTTGCCGACGTGTCGCAGATGCCGGTCGGCCACCGCATACGGCTTGGCCGGGATCGGTCGCAGCGCGGCGTGGTCGCGGGCGGCGCGAACCCCGATGATCTCGCCGTGGGTGCGGTGTCGCAGAGCGCGTCGCTGCGGCACCCAGGCCGCGAACGCAGCGTCGATTTCGGCCAGCGACGAGAACGCCCGACCGGCCAGGACATGATCCCGCACGATGGTGACCTGCCGCTCCACCCGTCCTTTGCCGGTCGGCCGGTAGGCGGCCAGCACGTCGATGGCGAAGTCGTAGTGCCCGGCGAACGCAACCGCCTCCGGATGCGCGGGCACCGCCTGGCCCGGGGCGACGTGCCGGCGGACCACAGTCTTGGTCCGGTCGTAGACGATCGAGCCCGGCACCCCACCGAAGTGGGCGAACGCCCGCCGATGCGCGCCCCAGAACGCCGCCAAATACTGGCTGGTGGTGAAGCAGCAGAACGGATCTCGCGAATACGACAGCACCATGTGGAACGAATAAACCTTCGGGATCCCGACGTGGGCCAGGATGGCGCCCTCGTCACCCCAGTCCACCTGAGCCTGGGCACCCGGGACGACCTCGAACCGCCGGTGCAGCCCGGCCAGCTGATCCGGGCTGACCCCCAACTCGGCGGCAATCCGCGGCCGGGCCTGCTGCAAATACAGCTTCACCCGCTGGTAGTCACCGGTGAACCCGTACTGCTCGACCAGCCGCTCATGAATCACCGTGCCCTTGAGCAGCAACTCCGCCCTCAACCACGCATCGACCACGTGCGCGAACGCGTCGATCACCTGCCCACGCGCCGGCCTGCTGCGCCGAGGAGTCACCTCAGCGCTGTCGGCGCCCAGGTACTTCTTGACCGTCCGCCAGTTCAGCCCCGTCTCACGAGCGATCTCCGACACGCTCGCGCCCGCCTCATGCAACGCACGAAACCGGCGCACGTCCAGCCACCGCTGCTCATCCAACGCCCCCATCGCCAGCCACCCCAAGCCTGCCCGACAACGTCTCGAGCAGCCTCACCGCCAGCGACTCGCGTACGACGGACAAACCGTGCCCACCTCTGCACGCTCACCCGTACGCAGCTCTGCACTCATAGCCGTACGCCGACACCTGGGGCCGACTGCGGCACCTCGGTGCCCGCCGGGCGCAGCTGATCGTGGAGTCGGGCCGTCAGGTCCAGCAGATACGAGCCTTGCTGGAGTGCGTCTGGCCGGCGGTATAGCAGACTGCGCGGCAACCGTTTCGGTCTTCGACCTGGATCGCGGCGCTCTCTGTCGTGGTCGACCGCGACGGCGGCGATCTTGCCCGGACCCGACGACTGGGCCCAGCCCGGTGGGAGTCCGCGGTGCGCAAGGAGATCATCCGTCGCGGCCGCAAGAAGCCCTGCATGCGCATCGTCCAAGCCCTGTTCGCCGCGCTCAGTGATCCGGCGGGTGTGACCGCGCACCGCCCCGGCGCCCTGGAACGTGTCGGCTTGGTGCTGACCGACTGGCTGGACACCCATCACCGGATGACCGGCACCGAGGCGCGGATGACGGCGATCCTGGACCGGCTGCAGCTGACCGACCTCGTCACGTCGATCCCCGGCCTGTCGGCGATCGGCGCGGCAGCGATCCTGGCCGAGACCGGTGACCCACACCGGTTCGCCAGCGCTCGGGCACTGGTCAAACACGCCGGCCTGGCGCCACGAGAGAAGATGTCCGGCACCTTCATCGGCCGCACGAAACTCACCGGTCAAGGCCGGCCCGGGCTGCGGCTGGCCGCATGGCGCACCGTCTGGGGCGCACAACGCGCAAATCCCGTCTATGCCGCCCGGTTCACCCACCTCACCACCCGGGAGCAGAACAAGCTCACCGTCACCCAAGCCCAAGCCGTCATCGCGGCGGCGATCTTGAGGCAGCTGCACGCCATCATCACGACCGGCCGAGCATGGGATCCCGCCATCGCCACCCACGGCACACGAACCGAGACACTGCCCCTGGCCGCCTGACCTCCCAGGCGGCCCGTCAAGCAGGGTCGGGGCGAGCCCCACACGGCATTGAGGAACCCCACGGTTACCTCGTCTCTCATCAAGGGCAGCCCCGCCCGTCGTCTATCAACCCGGTTACGCGCTGCAGGGACCAACCCCATTACGACTATGCAGGGACCAACGACGGACGAGGCACCCGGCCAACCGCTTGACCAGAACGTCTTACGCTGATGAGAGTGCGGCTGGCTGGCTGGCGTCCGCGGGTGGTCCGGGCTTCAGCAGGAGCAGCTCGGATCACGGGCAAAGACGTTGATGTAGATGACCAAAGGTAACCACACGCTTAGCGGGATGGCCAGGCCAGCCAGTACCGTCGGGTCGGCAGGCCCATGCGGCGCGCGGTTCCGGCACGGTTGACGACGAGGGGGGCAGCCCGAGTATGCCGGAAAACAGCGTTGCGGGGACGATCACCGCTAAACCCGGAGCATTCTGAGCGGGCGCTTGCGGTTGAACAGGTGAGTGCACAGCCCCGGTATTTCCGTGCGGCGGCGGCTGTGCCCGCGACGGCGGCGATCCGAGCCGGCAACTTGACGACTTGTGACATTCGACCGTAAGGCACAACGGTACGGCCTATCGACGGTGTCATCAGGTGGGCACCGTCGACCGAATCGCCCACGCCGCGCCGCATTTGTCGGTCGAGCGGAGACGCAGCCGCGGGGCACGACCTGTGCGCGTACAACCTCCCGAGCGCATTGGCCTGGCCCGTGCGCCGACCGGGCTGACGCCGGTTGCGGAAGCCCGTGAGCACTACCCGTGGTTGACGTTCGACGGCCGATGCGACCCGCTAGGCGGAGGGCTAATCGCTGTAGAGCAGTTCCAGGGTGAAGCAGACCGCGGACTCAGTGGTGAAGGCGCCATCCCGTCCGGCGAAGCCGCGGGTCTCCAGTCGATCGCAGAGGTAATCGTCGAGGACGCGTTGGCGGACGTTCGCGTCGGCGAGTGTGCCGTCGTGGCGGGCGATCAGCAGGACGTCACCCTCGAGTAGGTCGTCGAGCTGGATGCCGCTTCCCGGATCTTCAGTGGGTGTCTGCCCTAAGCTTGCGTTTGCCCAGAACGCGGACGGCTGCTCGTGCGGGTAGTTCTCCGCATGGGTTACGAGCGCTGGGACGACGATGTCGAGAATCCAGGCGGCGAGCCTGCTCGGCGGGTCATCGACAAGGCTGTGCGGCACCCGCAGGCGCAGGTGTCCCTGTTCGGCGTCGGGGTGAGCGCTCACCGTCGGTGTGGTGTCACCTTCGAGGTTGTCGACGGCGCCAACGGTGATGCGCAGCGAATGAGTCGTTGCGGCGGCGACGAACGGCTGCCACAGGCCCAGGCAGTGCTCGACAGCGGTAACGGCGGTCTGCAGCTTCCGTGACTTGGCGGCGGTGAGGCCGACGGGATCCACCTTCAGGGTCACGATGGGGTCTGGATCGTCCATGCCGTCGCCTTCGCGTCGGGGGCGGTGAGGGTGTGCTGGTCGACGACTGCGCCGAGCGCCTGGCGGACGTTGTGGCACTGCCGGGCGATGGTTGCCGAGGTGGGTTCCTTGACAACGAGCAGGAGCTGATCGGGGCTCAGCGATGCAGCGAGGCGTTCCAGGTGCGCGTTGATGTGGGCGTAGGAAGGCGGTGGCGGTGGTGGGCCGAACGGATCCCAAACTTCGGAGTCGCCGCGGTTGCCGCCCGACCCGACGACGGCAGGGGTGCCAATGTCGTAGTGTTCGCCGATTACGTGCAGGGCATGCAGCATTGCCTGGAACAGGCGCAGGCTGAGCAGCCCGTCGCCGGGTTCGGCCAGCCAGGACGTAGGGATGCGTAGGTCGCAGCGGATCGTCTTGGGTCCGCTGGGTCCTCCGCCGCCTCTGGTCTCGGTCTTCACGAGCTCGACGCCGACCGTCGCGTCGCCATGCGGCAGCAGGCGCATATTCACGTAGCTGCGCGCGGGGAACCGGCGTCTGAGCCAGGCTTGGCCGGCGAAGCAGCGGGTGACGCGCTCCGTTACCTCCGTGGAGACGAACCTCATCCGCTCATAGAGCACAGGGTCGACCCCAGTCAGCGACTTGAACCGCGTGTACGGGTCGAGCCAGAAGGTCATAACAGACATTATAGTGGTATTTGGTGTTCGGCCCCTTAGAGCTCCTAACACGATCTCGGCTTGGTCCAGTTGATCAGTCTGCGCCAGCAGATCAGAACGCATGCCAGGCTGACGAGGCCGTCGTGGATGTCGAGTCGGCGTTCCCAGCGCACGGCCAGGCGGCGGAACTGATGGAGCAGGGCGAAGGTCTGCTCGACCACGTAGCGCAGCTCGCCGAGGCCCTTGACGCCGGTGGTCTTGGGCGTAGGAATGATCGGTTGAGTGCCGCGCTCGCGGCAGGCCTGCCGGAACGCTCGGCTGCTGTAGGCCTTGTCGGCCAGCAGCGTGGCGAAGCGGCGCCGGGCCCGTCCCGGCCGGCCGGCGATCGGCGGGTAGCCGTCGAGCAGGTCGAGGGCGCGGCTGATGTCCGGCACGTTTGCGCCGCTGGTAAGCACATAGATCGCGGTGCCGTTGCCGTCGCAGATCAGGTGGTGCTTGGAGCCGGGTTTGCCGCGGTTGACCGGCGACGGACCTGTCCCGGCACCCCCTTTTCGCGTCGATATGACTACCGTCCATCGCCGTTCTCGACCAGTCGATCCGGTTGGCCGCGTTCAGCCTCGCCAGCAGCAGTTGGTGCACCTGATCGAACACGCCGGCCTCGGTCCAGCGCTGCAACCGGCGCCAGCAGGTCATCCCGGAACCGAACCCGAGTTCCTGGGGCAGGTCCTCCCAGCCGATCCCGGTGTGCAGCACGAACAAGATGCCCTGCAGGCACTGCCGATCCGGCACCGGCCGAGGCCCCGGCGCCTTCGCCGGCCACGGCGGCAACAGCGGCTCGATCAGCTCCCACAACTCGTCATCGATGACCCACGCCTGCTCACGACCGGGCGAACGAGACTGATCTTCACCTCGTCACGCTGATCAACTTCGATTCAGCAGATCGTGTTAGGGGCTTTTAAGGCCCGCCCTACCCTTAACGGCGAGAAACACGAAGTCAAATACCGGACAGCGAATTCACCCGGATCGGCGAGGACCTTGCGCAGGTGAACAGCACACCTAATCTTGCGGTAAAGCGTTCAGGTTGAGCTGTCGGAGGTGCTAGCCAGCTCGTCGGTCGGGTCCAAATGGTCGGCGGCGAGTGGCGTACTCGCCGGTGCCGGTTCCTGACGAGTTTCGGCGACGCTGTTCTCGAACATGGTGATCGACGTGCGAACGAGCGAGACCACGGGCAGGCTGTCACCGTGACTTCCTCTGTGCCTCCTACCGTCTACGCCGATGAGTCGAACAACTCAGGGGAAAATCTGACCGATCTCGACCAGCCGGTCTTCGCAGCCGCCGCGGTACTCATGGACTCTGCCGCGGCCGCTTCCCTCGTGGCATCGGTCCGCGCGCACATGCCTGCCAACTTCGGCGAGGCAAAGTACAGCGCTTTGGTTAAATCTGGGGCGGGACGCCAGGCGCTCCTGGAAGCTTTCGCGCAGCTGCCGGACGGATCCGTCCGCACCTACCTTGCCCACAAGCGATTCATGATCGTCGCGAAGATGGTGGACTATCTCGCCGTCGAGCTCGCCTACGACGACGGCTACGACATGTACGCCGACGGCTCCGCTCTAGGACTGGCCAATCTTCTCTTTCACGTCGGACCCGTCGCGGGAGACGCGGCAGCGTTCGATCAGATGCTCCAGACGTTCGTCGATGCACTACGCCCCAGCAAGCCGACGACCGTCGATGACCTTTTCGCCGCTATTGCGGCCTACCGTGGCACGGCGGTAGAGGAGCTTCGCGGCCAGCTCGGCATCCTGCAGGCCGCGCGGGTGCAGGCCGATGAAGTCTTTGAGCTCATCGCGGAAGCCAAGATCACCGATGTTCTCGACCCGGCCATCCCCTGCCTTGTGGAGTTGTGCTACGACGTGGGCGAGCGGGTCGGTCCGTTTCGCCTTGTGCACGATCAGTCCAACACCATCGCCCGCCACGCGCTGACACTGCTGTCCATCGAAGCGCTGCCGGCGGTCACACCGGTGCTGAAGCTTCCACCGCTTCCCGCTACTGAAATCACCTTCGCCGACAGCGCGAGCACTCCGCAGCTTCAGGTCGCCGACTGGGTGGCCGGTGGCTCGCGCCACGTGGCCGACGCCCGAGCAACCGGCAAGACCAATCCCTTCGTGGACGAGGTCGCTCCCGTCGCCGCTGGCTGGGTGTCCGGCGGTGTATGGCCCGACGCCGACACCATCAGGACACCGCGGCCACCGCGCCGAAGATGAGGGGCTTTCCGGAACGGACGCCTTACTCCTTCGCCAGTCGAACGCCGATTCCCCGCCAGCCTATTTCGGTGTGCCGCCGGGCCGGGGTTGGTCAGATGGCGATGTTGCCCAGCAGGTAACTCGCCCGGTCGTTGTCGATCGTCTCTATCGAATGGGTCAGGACGGTATGGGGGTCGCGCTTGTCGGGGCGAGGTCGCCGGTTGCGGTCGTCGTCGGGCTCGGCCGGCTGGGCGAGGACGGTATACAGGTCGCGCGACATATGTTTTCTCCGGTCGGTGAAGGACGAGGGGCCGTGCCTGGTGTCTTTGCTGTCGTGACGACCGGCCAGATTACCGCGTACAACAACGCCGCCATGACGGCGAGCAGCACACCGTCACGAAGCACGGTAATACGGGTGCGGACGGTTTCCTCACCCAGCCCCACCGCGTGCGCGTAGCCGAGGGCTGCCTCCCGCAGCACGGGCATCGGCCCTGCTGCGAGGTGTCGTGTTTCCAGGCGGCCGAAGTCGGCGCGGGAGGTGAGCAGCGACGCGGCGCCGCCGATGGTGAGCACCACGAGCACAGCGCTGATGGCCCAGACGACCCGGACGGGAACACCGAGGGGAAAGACACGGCCGGCGCTGGCTGCCAGGACCGCGAGTTCGGCGAGACCGATGGTCAGCAGCGTGGCGGCCCGTGCCCGGTTCTTTTCTAGGTCGGCCAGCTGCCGATCGGTCTGTCGGCGGCCTTCTTCAACGATGATCTTGAGGTCGTCGGGGGTGAACCGTTCGATGTCTGCGGTGAACGGCTCGGGTTGACCGAACGTGGGGACTTCGACGCCGGGTCGTAGTAGCGCCAGCACATACCAGCCGTAGACGCGTGCTTCGGCGTACCTGCCTCTGACGACGTGCACTAACGGTCTGCCAGCCAGTCGGCGAGGGCTTGAGCAACGGATGTGGTCACGGTGTCGGGGAGGAACAGCCACTGACCGCCGGGGTTCAGATCGAGGAATGCCGGGCCGTCGTCGTCGACCACCCAGTCCTGACTGCTAAACCCGACGCGCAGGTGAGCTGCCAATCGCCCGGCGGCGTTCGCCACCTCCGGCCAGGCGGTGGAGACCTGGAAGCTGTGGTGGGCGGGTGCGTGCTCACGCCAGTCGACCGGCACACCGGTACCGTCCAGTTCCGTCACCCACACCCGGTCATGGACGGTCACGACCCGTAGGTGCGCCTCCGCATGGATGAGCTGCTGAGCGAGGAAAGGCGCATCGAGCAAATCCGCCCCGGCCACGTCGGAGGCATAAACCGGGCGTACGTAGACGACGTTCTGCCGGCGATCGTCCTCGAAGTTGCCGGGCCCTAGAGGCTTGAGGACGAACAGCTCATCGAGGCGTTCCACTAGGTCGGCTACGTCGCCACTGACTAAAGTGGTCGGGTAGCGAACGCCAATCTCGCGGGCGGCGCGATATTGCACCAGCTTGTTCTCCGCGGCGAACAATTCATCCACCGGCGTCACCAGGGTCAATGCGGAATCGCGCAGCAGGGCAGCGAGTAATACCAGCCGCGCGGACAACACCGCGGCGTCATGTCCGCCGAGAACCGTGCCATGGTCCCACCCGGCAGGCGCTAATCGGCGAAGCCAGCCACGAGCAGGACAGCCGGGACCGACGTCGACGGTGCCGCCGGTCTGGTCGACCAGCACCGTACGGCTGGGTTCGACACTTTCCAGACCGTCGCTCAACGTTGCGGCGTCGACGATCACGGTGCCTCGCGCGGGCAGCAGATCGGCGACGGCCTGGATGTGTGGATCCGTTCGGTCCCCGACGAGGATGACCGGCGATGTAGATGTCATGGTGCGATGGAGCCCAACAGCGCTCCGGAGCGTCCTTCGTCGGTGGTTTCGATCGTTGCAGTCACTCCCGTTGACGGACGGGGCCGCGGGTGAGGGCCTGGCGTGTCGGCCGCTGCGTCACATTGTTGAGCTTGTGGCTGGTGCTGCTGCTGTGCCAGCAGTCGGTAGAGATTCATCCGGCTGACCAGTCCTTCCGTGCGCTGCACTCCTACCACGAGCATTCGCCGCCTGGAGGTCACATGCTATCGGGCGTCAAGGATCCTGTTTGTGTCGGCCTACGAGGCGAGCGCTGCTGGCGGCGGACTCGGTCGGTAAGTGCGGCCTACTCAACCGCACCGTTACGCGCTTTCTGAGCCGGAGCGTGCGGTGAGCGCCGCGGCAGAGGTGTGAGCTGCGCGGACGATGCCCGTCAACGCGTCAAGGTGTGAGCAGTGTTGAATTACTCGTCGATCTAGTGGCGAGAGTGGCCCATATCCCTGGAGAAAGGCTTCCTCGAGGTCCGGGCGGTTTTTCCATACTCGGGTGGCTACTCGTACGAGGTCGCGGGCGGCGAGGTCGTAGCGGGCGTGCTCGAAGTCGAATGTGGCGACGTTTACCTCTGCCGACGTATGGGGGTCGGAGCCGTCATCGCCGTTCCGTACTGGTTGTGCCGCATCGGTGATTGAGCACAGCAGGTTCCGAGGTGTGTAGTCGAGGTGGCAGGGAACGGCCGGGATGGGCCCGAGGTCGCGTAAGGCGTGCATGTGACCGCGGATTTCTGCGCACCGGTCGGCGGGTAAGAGATGCTGCGCCTGTGCGAGCCAGTATTCGCCGCGTTCGGCGAGCCAGCCGGTCATGTCGGGTTCGGTGGTCGCAGGGGCCGCATGGTGTAGGGCGTGCAGGATGGCTCCGGCTTGCCGGTGTGCCTCGGTTTCCAAGGAGGCCGGGAGCGGTGTGTCGGCAAGTGGCCGTCCAGGCAGTGCGCTGATAACGATGGCGGGTGGGTCGTCGCTGACGGCGAGCAGCTGCGGCGCTCGTCCGTGTAGGACTGCAGTCCAGTGGGTGTAAGCGTGGATCTCCTGCTGATGACGGTCGAGACCACGGTGCAGTTTGGCGATTACCTCTCCGGCGGTGGTCGCGGCCCGCAGCGCGATGGTTCCGTTGTGGCCGGCGTGCGTGGTGATGGGTCGGGCGTGAGGGTCGATGAGTCGGCGGCACAGGCTGAGCAGGAGCGTTTCGGCTTCCATCACGAGCGCGGTTCACTGAGGTGGCGGGTGTCGTTGTGAGCGGCGAGCATCCAGACGTGCCGGTCGAAGCGGTTGACGTGATGCTGCCATCGTGTGATGCCGGTGTGGTCGGTGACGAATCCGATGCCGAGGCGGACCGTGGGTGGTAGTTCGAGCATTAGGACGTGGGCGGCTTCGATGGTTTCGCCGTGGGCGGCGATGAGGATGCGGTGTCCGACGTGCCGGTTGAGGATTTCTCGAAGTGCGGTTGTCGCGCGTTGCAGGTATTGGTTCCACGTTTCGGACCCTGGGGCGTAGGGCTGGTCGGGATTGTGTTGGGGTGGTCCGCCGAATGCTGTCTTGATGTCGTTCCAGGAGCGGCCGTCGGCGTCGCCGTGGTCGGGACCGCGTAGCTCCGGCACGATCGTGACCTGGAGCGGCAGTACCTTGGTGATGATGTCGATTGTGTCGCGTACGCGGCGGCGTGGTGTGCCGTAGACCGCATCGAACGGTCGGAGGGAGTGCTCGCGGGCAAGGCGTTCGGCGAGCCTTTCCACCTGGCGGTGGCCTTGGGCGCTGAGTCCGGTGCAGCCGCGTTCTCCGCCGACGATGCCGGTGGCGTTGTTGTTGGCTTCGCCGTGTCGGACGAGGACGAGTTCGGTGGTGACGGTCACGGCGTGCTCCTTCAAGCGGTTCGGGGTGCCGGTGCGGGCCAGGGCCGTACGCTCGGCCAGAGGTGCTGGTAGTCGTTGCGGTGCAGGTAGCGGGCGGTGAGTAGGTGGTGGACCTCGGCGTAGCCGGCTAGTTGGGAGGGCGAACACGACGCGGGCGGCCCACCGGCGTGTGCGACGCTGCGGGTATATGCGCCCCGCACGGCGTGGAGCCGTTCGGCTGGCAGGTGTCCGAAGGTCATGGCGGTGGACACGATGAGTTTGGCGAGGTCGTAGCCGAAGGGGGCAAGGGTGAGGTCGTCGAAGTCCACCAGCGCCGGGCCGTGCGCGGTGATGAGGAAGTTGCGCCGGTTGGCGTCTTTGTAGAAGCAGGCGGGGGCGCCGCTCCACTCGGGGCTGAGGTGTGCGAGTACGTGTTCGCGGCCGGTGGTGAAGGCGGGGATGACAGTGCCCGTGGCCGTGTTGAAGGGCTGGTCCAGGCGGGCTGCGCGCAGTTCACGGGCGTACGCGCTGCCGTGCAGCAGCCCTAGTATGACGGCCACTGCGGGCAGGTCGTCGGGATTGAGTAGGCGGCCGTGGAGCCGTTCGAGCAGCAGGTACGTGGCGGTGCTCGGATAGAGGTGGGGCAGGTGTACGCCGCTGTCGAGGTGCTGTAGCCATCGCAGGTGGCGTTGGGCGGCGAGCCCTCGGGCCGGGTCGGTGTAGCGCTTGATGAACACGGTCCGGCTCATGGCCGGGCCGTCACCAGGTACGTCACCGTGGACGTGGTGGTCACTGGCGTGCTCGGCGTACAGGCATGCAGGGCGGCGGCGAGCGCGGCGGGTTCGTTCGTCGTTTCGGGTAGGAGCTGGTATTTGGGGTTGGTGGCGGCGTAGTCGGCGAGGTGGCCGGCGTCGGGGAAGCGGAAGGTGTGCTGCTGGTCGAGACGGCGGCGCGTGACGAGCCCGGCCGCTGCGAGTACCGTGGCGGCGTTGCCCGTGTGGAAGCTCTGGTAGAGGCTTGCCCGGCTGGTGGCTTGAGGGTCGAGGCCGCTAGCGGCTATGGCGGCGTCCACCTCGCGGTAGCTGTCGGCCGACTTGGTCGTGACAATTAATACGCCGCCGGGCACGAGCCGGTCAGCGATCTCGGTGAGCGCCTGCTCGGGGTGCGGTGAGTGGTATAGGCAGAACGCCGCCACCGCGAGATCGAGGTCGTGCACGTCATCCGGAAGCCGGTGGAAGTCGGCTTGCACAAGGTGCGCGTGGCGATTGTGTGCGCGTAGCCGGTCGCCGACAACCGCCAGTAGGGCCGGGGACTGATCGACGGCGACGATGGCCGCTGTGGGGTATTGGCGGGCCAGCCGGACGGTGGTGGTGCCCCGCCCGCATCCGATGTCGGCCACCCGTGCCGGGGCGGGGTGAGCGGCCATCGCCAGCGCAGCGATGGTCTCGGTGGCGTCCGCGCCGATGATCTTCGCGCGGTGCAGGGCGTTGGTGCGTTGGCCGAGCCGTTCGGGGCTGCCGTAGAGGGGGCCGCGGATGAGGGCGGGGTCGGTGAAGGGGGCGCTCGGGGTGGACAAGCTCGCCTCCGTAGGTATGGGGGGTCAGGTGGGGGTGCCGGTGTCGAGCTGGCGCAGGAAACGGTTGGCCTGTCGGCGGCTGGTCAATCGCAGGTAGCGGACGTGTTGCCCGTGTTCGGCGAGCAGCGCGGTGACACGGGGACGCATGCTGCGCCGGTAGCCGATGACGTACTTGATGAATGACCAGGTGATGCGGTCGTAGACGCCGTCGGCGTGCTGGCCGCCTCGGTAGCGCCACCGGCGTTGCGCGATCCCCCACAGGCAGGTCCGGGCGGGCAGGTCGAGGAAGATCACCGTGTCGGCGCGGGCAAGTCTGATGGGCAGGGTGGAGGCATAGTTACCTTCGATGATCCACCGGCCGGCGGCGACGAGGTCGTGTTGGATGTCGGCGAACGTCTCCATCGGCGTGGGGTGCCAGCCGTCGTCGTAGTACAGCGCGTCGAGGTTGGTTACGGAAAGGCCGAGATGCTCGGCGAGGTGACGGGCGAGAACGGTCTTGCCGGAGCCGCCGCAGCCGATGATGGCGATTCTGTTCATCGCTGGCGACGGTAGTCGTCGTCGGTCGCCACGGTGCGCAGGCCAGCCGACCATCAGCCCACCCCGCCCCGAACGAGACCGGACAACTGCCGATCAACGATCTCGAGCTGCCGCGACAACCGGAACAGGTCCAGCTTGTGCAGGCAGTCGGCGAGCAGGTCGGCGTGTTGGGCGGTGCCGACGATGGTTTGCAGGTGGGCGATGGTGCGGGCGGCGCCTGCAGCGTCGCGAACATGCAGCGCAGTAGGGGCGAACTTGGTGGCGTCGCGGATGTCGGCCGGGGTGAGGGGCAGGCAGCCGGCCAGGACCGCCTCGAACAATCGTTGCGTCATCTGCCCGGCCTGGGCGTACCGGTCGGGCAGCAGGAGCATGGTGCACACCGCTCGGCGGTACAGCGGGTCGACTGCGGCGAACGACATCCGACCGTAAAAGTTGAGCTCGGGCCAGCGCTGTGTGCGGGTCCACTTACCGGCGACCAGGTGAGGGTGTCCGGTGGCGGCCGGGGCGAAGTAGCGGTCGAAGGCGCCGTCGCGGTCGTACTGGTTGCCGATGTAGACCAGGGGCAGGTCCCGTGTCCCGGCGGTCAGGGCGCCCGGGTCGGCGCCGTCCAGCGCCTTGTCGGACACCGGGAACAGCAACGTCGCCGCGCCCGGTGTCGGGTGCAGCGCGGGCTCACACACTGCGACGTTCCGCGTGTGACGCATGCAATCGTTGGCCGGGAGCTGCCGGTCCTTGTCCCACAATAGGGTCGGTACTCCGGCGGCGGTGTAGTGGTCGAGGAGCTGTTGCTGGCGGTGCAGGTCGCAGGTGTGTCCCGGCGTTTTGCAGGCGGTGGTGTTTCGGTCCGGGATGGGCCAGCGCCACTCCAGGAACAGCGCGTCGATGTCGGGCAGCCCAAGGTTCCACTGGTAGGTGTCGCTCAGGTCGAGTCCGGCTTCGTCGTGGTCGCGGTTGGCTTGCAGGAACACGATGCGGTGGCCGCGTTCGAGCAGGCCGTCGATGAGGGTCCGGCGGTGGCTGCGCCCGCCGTCCGGGGTGTCGGTGATGCCGTTGCCGAGGAAGCCCCAGAAGCTGTAGCCGATCAGCATCTACTCACCCACCAGCCTTCGAGCATCAGCGCATCGAGGCCACTTTGGGTCAGGCAGTCCAGCGCCATGTCCGGGGTGCCGCAGATCGGTTTGCCTTTGACGTTGAGCGAGGTGTTGATCAGCACCGGATGGCCGGTCAGTGCGGCGAACTCGGTCAGCACCTCGGCCAGGAACGGGTTGGCGTCGGCGGTGACGGTCTGGACCCGGGCGGTGCCGTTGACGTGCACGATCGCCGGGATGTGCTCGCGGGTCAGGTCGGTCACACCGGAGGCGATCGACATGTACGGGGCTGGCTGGCAAAGGGTGAAGTAGTCTGCCGCCGTCACGGCGAGCACGACCGGTGCGAACGGGCGGAAGGGCTCACGGAATTTCACCGTGGCGTTGAGGCGCTCGACCACCTCGGGCAGCAGCGGCGACGCCAGGATCGACCGGTTTCCCAGCGCGCGTGGCCCGGCTTCCAGGCGGCCGTGGAATAGTCCGACGGTGTTGCCCTCGGCCAGCTTGATCGCAAGGTGCTTGGCCGGGGCTGTAGGCCGGTGCGTGATCAGCCCGGGGCGAGGGCGCTCGGATAGCTGCACTGCTGGGTAGGCCGGGCCGAGGTAACAGCGGCCGGCAACCCCAGATGCGGCCTGGCGGGTGGTGTCAAGGCTGGCGGCCAGGGCAGCGCCGATCGCAGTGCCGGAATCTCCGGGCGCGGGCGGCACATGGACCTCGTCGAAGATCCCGGCTTCCACGATCTTGCCGACCGCGACGCAGTTGGCGGCGACGCCGCCGCCGAGGCACAGCAGCCGCAGACCGGTCACCGTGCGAGCGCGGCGTGCCAGGTGGACCATGACCTGTTCTGTGCGTTCCTGCAGTGCGGCAGCCAGGTCGGCGTGGACCTGTTCCACCGGGGCTGACGGGTGGCGGGCGGGGCACGTCGCGGCGATGAACGCGGCGCTCACCCGCGGGTAGTCACGGGCGAGGACACGCAGCGGGAAACAGCGGGGGTCGAGGCTGAACCCGTGATCGGTGATCGGGATCGCTTCGCGGATCATGGTGCGGAAGCGGGTGGGGTCGCCCAGGGCGGCCAAGGCCATTACGGTGCCTTCTTCGTCTCCGCGGCGCCAGCCGAGGTGTTCGGTGACCGCTCCGTAGGCGTAGCCGAGCGAGGCGGGATCGGTGATGTCCTCGGTGATGGTGATGCGGCAGCCGCCGTCGTGAAGGCGTAGCCCGTTGCCGATGGTGGTGGTCTGCACCTCGCCGAGGCTGTCCACTATCAGCACGGCGGCAGCGTCGTAGCTGCTGGAGGCGAAGGCATACATGCTGTGGGCGCGGTGGTGCAGCACCGGCGCGACCCTGGCGCGGGGGAATCGCTCGCGTAGATGCGCCATCCGGGTGTTGAAGCGGTCGTGGACTTTGCGGAAGCTGTCGGCTCGTGGCTGCGCGCGCTCCTGCGTCTCGGGTATCCGGGCGTACAGGTCGGTTGCGGGAAGGGCGTCGAGATAGCGGCGGCCGTCGAAGTTGTACGCGACCACGTCTACCGCCGTCGCATCCAGGCCGGCGGTGTCGAGCAGCCAGCTCATCGCGTGCTCGGGGAAAGCGGCGGTGTGTTTGTCTCCGGTGAGGCGTTCCTCCTCGGCAAACCCCACGAGGTTGTTGTCCATCAGTAGCGCGGCGGCGGAGTCATGGGTGAACGAGCACAGGCCGAGCACCACGTGTCGCCGGGTCATCGCGCACCACCGGACGGGGCGACAGACATCGGGGCCGACGCGGTGAGGTGGGTGTACCAGCCGCGCAGGGCCCGCCCGAGCTCGTCATCGATGGTCGCAGCCAGGGCGAGCGCGGTCGGCCGCTCGCCCGCGTTCCAAGCGCGATAACTGCCCATGACCGCCGCCATAGCGGGCCACGCAGCGTCCATGGTCGGGGCGACGGCATCGGCGATCACCGTCGTCAGGAAGTCCGTGAAACCCTCGGCCGGGGCGGACAGGGCCGCCATCACCGGCGACGGCTCGACCACCGAGACGGCGACCGCAGCGGCGGCCCGGTCATGCTGGGCGTACAGGTGCAGCGAATCGACGTGGTGGTGGTACGTGCCGACCTGCACGCCGAGCCAGCCGGCCATGAGCTCCTGCAGCATGGTGGCGGTGTACAGGTCATACGGCAGGCCGAGCCACACGTCGTTGCTGCGCATCGTGGTGTGCATCTCCAGGCGTCCGTGGCGCAGGAAGAACCGGTAGTTCAAGGTGCAGGGCACGTCGCGGTGTCCACGCGTATCGCGTTGCGGGTCGTAGAGCTGGATGACCGCCTGCCGGCTGTCCGGATCTCGGGCCAGCAAACGCCGGACGTGGTCCACCTGGTCCAGCTCGTCGTGCCAGCGGCGCATCCGCGGCCCGTACGCGCCCTGCAGGCGGCCGTCGTCGGCGTAGCGTTCCAGCGCACGGTTATAGGTGAAAATCCACGGCTCGTCGGAGCCGGACAGAATCCACAACGCCTCGGCCACGGCGAACGCGGGATTCAACACTCGTACCGGCGGCACATGAATGAACCGGCGGCGCGGTTCGGTCAGCCGCAGGTGAGCGCCGAGTACCTCGGTGGTGGCCATGCCACGAGGCGCTGCACGATGTCCCTGTGCCAGCACGTCACGGCACACCGCCGCGTACAACTCGTTCGCCGATCCAGCGGTCACTTCCAGCATGTCGGCTCCTTCTGGTCGATGCTCATGGGCGGGGGCGCGTACTTGCGCAGCAGCTCAGGGGGTAGGTCGCGCAGCCACGCGGCGTGACGCGCCATCCCGGTCCGCAGGCCGGTACGCGGCTGATAGCCGAGCAAGAGACGAGCGAGCGTGAGGTCCGCGGCGGTGGCCTGGACATCACCGGCCTGCGCAGTAACGGCAGTCAGCGGCACCGGATTGCCGGTGACCTCCCGTGCCAAGCCGATGACATCGATCATCGACACACTCGAGCCGCCACCGACGTTGATCACCGCAGCAGGGACGTCGACCTCAGCCGCTGCGATGGTCGCCTCCACCACGTCGTCCACGTAGGTGAACTCGCGCTGCTGCGTACCGTCGCCGAAGATCGTGTATTGCTGCCCGGTCAGAGCCGCCGCCAAGATTCGGGCGATGGCCATATCCGGCCGCTGCCTCGGCCCGTACACCGTGAAGTACCGCAACGCGGTCACCGACAGCCGGCTGGCAGGCCGCTTCGCATACGCCAGGCAAAGCTGCTCACCGGCAAGCTTGGTCACGCCGTACGGCGAGACCGGCAGCGTCGGGTCGTTCTCCCCGCTGGCGGCGTTGACTTGGCCGTAAACGCTGGATGAGGAGGCATACACCAGTTTCGGCGTGCCAGCCTGCTCGCACGTACTCAGTAGCCGTTGGGTGGCAACGATATTGGCGGCGACGTAGTCCTCGAACCTGGTCCAGGACGCCCGGACACCCGCAACGGCGGCCAGGTGGAAGACGCACGCGGAGTTGTCCACCACCTCCTTCAAGTTCACGTGCATGAGCTCGCCCTCAACCCAGGAGAACCGCGGATGATTGAACACCTCGCGTAGGTGTAGCCGGGCCGAGGTTTCTGAGCGTGGGCTCCGGCGGTCGACACCGACCACCGCACATCCCCGGTCGAGTAGGCGCTCAACAAGATGTGAGCCGATGAAGCCCGCCGCGCCGGTGACGGCGACCTTGGTTCCTGCAGCGACGCTGATGGCCATGGACGAGCTGCCTTCCGGTTGCTGGTATACGGCTCAGCCCTGTCGGAGACAGGTGCTTGAGGTAAACGCCATGCGCTACGTGACGGCGGAACGCTGTCGATCAGGCGCTACAGGTGGGCGACGCCGTGATCCGGGCTGCGCATGATGACCGCCCGTACGCAGTGTTCTTGCTCCAGCACCTTGACCGGTGTCGCTCATTGGGTAGAGCTGAATGGCGGTCAGCGCTTAGGGATCGTCGCTCGCGGCGTCAGGTGTGACGCCGCAGGAAACCCTTTGCTGGGTGGGGCGGGGTTGAGCAGGAGTGCGTGCCAGTGCTGCCAACGGTCGGCGGGGACCGGTGACGCCGTTTGTCGCGGCTGGGTTGGGCGTAGGCGTCGAGCTTGCGGCGGTGGGCCACGGCGGCGTCGAAGGTCAGTCCTTGGGCGGTGCAGACGTCGGCGTACAGGGTGGCGGTGTCCTGCCAGATCGGGCTGGACGTGCCATGTCCGGCGAGCGCAGCCGCGTGGGCGTATCGCGCCCAGGTGAGCTGGCTGTCGTCGCGGTCGGGGAAGCCTTCTTCGAACGACAGGGCGCCGACGTAGAGAGCCGCAGCGCGGATCAGCCGTCGGTCGTGGCGGGCGGTGATCGGATCGACGGCGGTCAGGGCTTGGTCGAGCAGTCGGCATGCGCGAGCGTTTTCGGCTTTGCTGATCAGCTTCCAGGCGCGCCGGATCACGCTGGGCAACACCGTGTACTCATCCACGCCGTGCTCCGGGCGTACTCGGGCGGTCGGGGTGCGGCAGGCGTGCGACGACGCCGTAGGCGACGGCATGCTCGGCGTTGAGCACCGGGCGTGGTTCTCGCTCGGGGTACCAGTCCACGACCGAGACAACACCGTGCGGGAGCAGGGTGAGGCCGTCGAGCAGGGCGGTGAGTTCGGCGTAGGTGCGCGCGCGAAACGGTCCGTGGCCGGCGCCGGGTTCGGCGAGTTTGGCCAGCCGAGCAGCGTGTTCCGGAGAGAGAGGGTCGAAGGTCACGTGTGACACCGCGAGGTAGGAGCCGGGGGCTACCGCGGACGTGATCGTGGTGATGGCGTCGCGGGCGTGCTGGTCGTCGGGGATGAAGTGCAGCACCGCGAGCAGCAGCACCGCGACGGGCTGGCTGAAGTCGATCAGCTCCCGCACGGTGTCGTCGGCGAGGATCTCGTCGAGGTCTTCGAGGCCGCCGGCGCGGAAGTAGGTCGCGCCGGCGGGGTGGCTGGTCAGCAACGCGCGGGCGTGGGCACCCACGAGCGGGTCCGGGTCTATGTAGACGACCCGGCTGGTGGAGTCGACGGCCTGAGCGACCTCGTGCACGTTCGGCGCATGCGGCAGTCCACAGCCGACATCGAGGAATTGCCGGATGCCGCAGTCGGCGGCCAGGTAGTGCACGGCGCGTTCGAGGAAGCGGCGCAGCTCGCGGGCGGCCTGGTCGACCAACGGCAGCTCACGGCGGATCTGCTCGGCCGAGTCACGGTCGGTGTGAAAATTGTCCTTGCCGCCGAGCATCGCGTCGTAACGGCGCGCGGCCTGCGGCCAGGACACATCCAGCGGCTCATCAGGGGTGTTCATGACCGGTCCAGCCTCCGCCAGTACGGTGCCGACTGTCGGGCAGGGTTCACGACCACGCCGAGATGCGCGAGGTTTTCCGCCACCTGCTGTGGGCGAGGCCGCGAGGATGGTGGTGTGGGCGGAACGGCCGGCTCGACCAGCAGCGTGCCGAGGTGCGTGGCGCACACGCCGGTGTGCTCGTGCGCGTCGGGGGCGTGCACGGCGCTGAGCACGCCGAAGGCTTCGGTGCCGGGCCGGTACGGCTCAGGTAGCCAGGTGCGGGCTGCCCGGCGCAGGCTCGCGGCCCCGGCGTGTCGACCGCAGGCGGTCAGCATGCCCAGGTACACGGCGGTGCTCGTCGCGGCGAGCAGCGGTCGGTCCTCGTAATGGTGGCGTGCCGTGTTCAGGGCGTGGCTGATCTCGCGGACGGCTTGTCCGCAGCGGCCGGCGGCGTGCAGCGCGACGGCGAGCGCGATGCGCACCTCGGTGTTGTCCGGATGCGGCGGCTGCTGGAGGTATGCCTCGAGCAGGCCCTGCAGGATGTCGGCTGCCAGCTGGTGGTGGCCGTGGCGGGTGAGCACGATGGCGTGTGCACGGGCGGCCTGAATGGTGCGGTAGTCGTCGGGGCCGTACAGCTGCTGGCAGGAACGGTGGGCGTAGTCGGCCCACGGCAGCCATAGGTGCGGGTGCGTGTCGTCGTGAGCGAGCAGCCACAAGGCCGTCGTGATCAGTTCCGGAACCGGTACGGAGGTCTCCGCTAGTCGTGCCGCGAGCAGCGCAGCATCGAGCACGGGTTCCGGATTCGCGTCGGCGGGGCTCATGAACGCTGCTCCGCAGCAGCCGGCGCCGGTGCTGTCTTCACGCGGGTTAACGCTGTTACAGCGCCGGAGGTGCGCTTGGGGCGCTGGGTCGCGTAGCCGCCTCGGTTGGCGCGAGACGGTAGCGGGCCGTACCAGGCGGTGTCGGTCAGGGCGGACGAGGTCATGATCGGGGCTTCCTGACGGGTGCGGGTGTGGCGAGAAAGGACGCGGAAGGTGCGGGGGCCGGGCGGCGCGCCGGGGCCGGGGGATTTCTGGCGCACCGCCCGGGGTGCGGATCGCAGCGTTTCGCGACGCCGCAGCACGGCCGGAGGCGGATCGCGGATCTGCCAGCAGCCGTCCCCTATTTCGGGTAGGGGTGCAGGTCAGGTAGCGGGTGGGCGCCACATCGGATGCAGGGCCGGTCCGTCGCCGCCGATGCGGTAGCTGGAGCGAGGGCGGTATCCGTGCCGGGCGTACAGCCGGGCGTTACGGGAGCCGGTGGCCTCCAAGTAGGCCGGGGTGCCGGTGACGTCCAGCTCGGCATGATGGTGGTCGAGCAGGGCGCTACCGAGTCCCTGGTGCTGCCGGTCGGGGTGCACGGCGAGGTGGCCGAGGTAGTCGTGCCACGTGTCGTATGGATGATGGCGGTGCATCGCCTCGTCCAGGGCGACGAACCGGTGCCGGTACTGCCCGGTGATTTCGGCGAGGCGGGTGTCGTAGTCGGCCGCCGCCGGGGGCGGCCCGCCCGCGATCGGGTACCAGATCGCCACCGCAGCCAGGTTCGTGCTGGCGTCGCCGCTGACCTGAATGTGACCGTGGTCGAGGGCCTGCTCGACGAGCAGCGCGAAGTACGGCCGGTAGATGCGGGCACGGGTGTCCAGACGCGGAATCAGCCAGGGGCCGAGGTCGCCGTGCAGGAACGACTCGGCCAGCAGCTCGGCTATCCCTGGGGCGTCGTAGTGGGTGGCGGCGCGGATGGCGGCGGTGCTCTGTGGCTGGGTCATCTCGGTTACCGCCCGGCCGTGGCAAATGGGCTGGCCGGTTCGGTGACGGCGCTGTTGGCGCCGAGTCCGATCACCGCGTACACCTCGGGCCGGCTGGCCTTGAGGACCCACGCCCACAGCAGGCCGAGCACGCCCGCGACGGCGAAGATACCCGGCAGTTGCCACCGCAGCGGCGACGTCCCGGCAACGCCGAGCAGGATCGGCATCTGAGCCAGGGTCACCCAGAGCACCGCGCCGAGCGCCACCGTCGCGACGGCAGGGGCGAGGATGCCGCGGGCGGCGCCCACACCGTCACGGTTGCGCGGGTGGACGAAGTAGACCAGGACCGCGACCGACGTGGCCGTCATGAGGATCAGCACGGCCACGCCGCCGAGGACGGTCAGCCAGAAGAACATGCGGGTGAACGGGTCCCAGCCCGCGAGCACATACGTGGCGATCACGACCAGTCCGACAGCGGTCTGAAGCAGCGAGCCGTAGATCGGTGCCCGGGTCTTCGGGCTGGTCCGGCCCAGCGCAGACGGAAGAACGCCTTCGCGGCCAAGCGCGTAGAAATAGCGGGCGCAGGTGTTGTGGAAGGCCAGCAAAGCGGCGAACAGGCTGGTCACGAACAGCAACTGGCCGAGGGTGATCAGCGCGGCGGGCACGTAGGGGCGGGACAGGTTGAAGATCAGTTGCGAGCCGTCCGAGGTTGCCTTGGCGACGATCTGGTTCGGGCCAGTGGCGACCGACATCGCCCAGGCGCAGAACGCGTACAGCACGCCGATGATGGCCAGCGCCAGGTAGGTGGCCCGGGCGACGGTCTTCTGCGGGTCCTTGGATTCCTCGCTGAACACCGCCGTGCCCTCGAACCCGACGAAGCCGGCGATCGCCGTGGCCAGGGCCGCGCCGAGCCCAGCGGTGAACAGGTTGTTCGGCGACAAGGTGGTGAACGAGGTGTTCCCGCCGGCCGGGTGCGAGACCTGCACGATGGCGAGCACGACGGCGACGGCGATCTCGGCGATCAGTAGCACCGCGAGGACGCGGCCGTTGAGATCGATGCGCCGCCCGCCCAGGAACGCGATGAGTGCCCAGGCCAGCATGGCCCACATCCACCACGGCGCGGACGTACCGAGGTGTGCGGTGGCGAAGTCGTGCGCGGCCACCCCGAACCCGCCGTACAGGCCGGTCTGCATCACGTTGTAACCCGCGACCGCTACGAACGACCCGGCAACTCCGGCGGGCTTGCCGAGGCCGTGGGTGATGTAGGTGTAGAACGCGCCCGCGTTGACGACCTTGCGCGACATCGCCACATAGCCGATGGAGAACAACGCCAGAATCAGCGCGACCACGACATAGCCGAGAGGGATGCCGGTGATGCCGGTGACGGCGAATCCGGCGGTGGCGCCACCGGCGACCACGGTGAACGGGGCGGCTGCGGCCATCACGATCCACACCAGCGGCCACACCCCCAACCGGGCGCGCGCCAACGCCACCGCCACCGAGCTGACAGTCTCACGACGGGAGGAAAAAGACATGGCGATCGACTCCAATGAGGGGGAAGGACAGTCGGGGGGCGAGGGCGGGAGCAGCTCGACCGCGTTACGCGCTGGCTTAGGTCTTAGTGATCACGGCGTCGCCTGCAGCGGCCCTGGTATGAGTGAGTAGCTCGCGAATCGGATCGGCCGCTTCGGCGATCAAGGGCTGAATGGTCGCGGCGAAGGCGTTGGCCTCGCCGATCAGCACGACGCGGTGCAGGTCCGTCGCGATGGCCAGCCCGCCGAGCAGGATGTCGAAGTCGTCCAGCTGCGCATGCCGGCGCAGCAATCCAGCCAGCCGTGCCCACGGCCATGCGGCAGCGTTCATGTCCGTGGGCACGTAGCGCACCGTGCGTCCGAAGAGGCGCCGCGACACCTCGGCCTGGAGATGGCCGGCGCGCTCCAATCGGCCCGCCACATCCTCATAAGCACCACGGCCCAGGTATGCCAGCCACGTGCGCACAGGGTGCTCGCCAGTCTCCTTGACGAGTTGGTCCAGCACACTGTGCGCCAACACATCCGACGGCGCGGCACCATCGGCTACCACAACCAGCCCGTTCCGTACGGTGACATGCCCGGTCAGCAGCAACTCGCCCAACAGCGCCGCTGACAGACCTAGCCCAGCCACATGCGCATCCAACAGCGGCGCACCGGTGCTGTCGCGATGCGCCAGCCGGAACATGTCATCGGCCAACAACGGCCACGCCTGTCCACGCAAGCCGCCGGGTGGCGCCGTCACCGTGTACGGCACCGCCGCCGACCCGACAGCGTCGCTGGTCGCCGCATGCCGAGCGCCTGGGCTGCCAGCTGACGTGGACTCGTCGTAGGCGGCCGAGCGTGGGTCATGATGGTGCCGAGTTCGAGGCCCCAGGTCGTACGTCACGCGCCGATCACCTCAATTCATCGAATCGCCGCGCAGCGGCGAGCGTGGGACAGATACGGAAACCGGTCCGAACGGCGAGGGACGCCTGCGTTTCCGCATCGATGTGGAGACCGCCCGCCGCACCGCGTCGGTTCGCAGGAACGGCGAGCGGGAGCCAGAGGCCGGGGCCGGGTGGCTTAGTTTCTGGCCCGGACGACCGCTGATCAGCAACATGCCACCAACGACCCACGGCGGGTAAGCCACGCGAACGTTGTGCTTAGCTAGGCACGTCGCCGCCTAGTGGCACTAGGCAGTTACGCAAGGCGACTGATGACGCGAACCACACCGGAGCGATAACCTGTCGCAACACCGGATGACGGGTGGTCTTGAGGTGAACGTCGAACGTTCAGACGGGGGTGCGCCACCGCCCGTTACGTGGGAGCACCCCGCGATGCGTGACGCACTCCGGAGACGAGATCTCACGGCCGTGTATCGCCGTCTCAGTTCGCATGGCTTTTCACAGCGGCGCATCGCCAATCTCACCGGACAGTCGTCCTCGGAGATTTACGAGATCGTCAAAGGCCGACAGGTCATGGCGTATGACGTACTTGTTCGCATCGCCGATGGCTTGGGGGTCCCACGGGGCTACATGGGCCTCGCCTATGACGGCGAGCCGATGTCGGTCATCGAAGATTCGCTCGCTGGCGTCGCGAGTGGCCCTGGCGAGGTCGAGGAAGTCCGCCAACTGCTCTCCCATGCTGCCAACGTCACCATGGGTGTTTCAGTCCACGAAGCATCACGCTGGTGGCAACCCACGACGCGCGTCCAGACGCCGGTCCCGGGCATGATCGGCGAGACCGACGTGACACAGCTTGAACACATCACCGGCGTGCTGCGTGCTCTGGACTATCGCCACGGTGGAGGTGCATGCCGCGACGCGGTTGTGGCGCAGGCTGACTATGCTCGCTTACTTCTGACGTCGGACAGCACCGGCGAAGTCAAGGAACGCTTGCATCTTGCGCTAGCGGACCTTCACAACCTCGCGGGTTGGACATCGTTCGACGTTGGCCTCTACTCGGTCGCCCGCCGACATTTCTCTCTCGCCTTGGAACAAGCGAAGGCTTGTGACGATCTATCACTCGTCGCCAACGTCCTGTATCGCCTCGGCCGCCTGCACCTTCACCAAGACTATCTTTCCCAGGCTCTCAGGTTCTTCCAGCTCGGTCAGCTAGCTGCTCAGGACGCGGAGGACCCGCTGACGGTAGCCATGCTCCACGCCAACGAAGCGTGGACTCATGCCCTCATGGGCTGCAAGAACAAGGCCCTGAGTTCGCTCGGACGCGCTCAAGACGAGTTCGTCCGGCCGCGTACCGCCGGACCGCCGGGATGGGTCAGCTTCTTCGGAGAGGCAGACTTGCGTGCGCTGACAGGCATCGTTCACGGCCTCTTGTGCAGCATTCGAAAGGGTGATGAGCATGTTTCGGGCGCCATCTCGAACCTTGAGCAAAGCATCAAACTCCGCAAGGACCCCATGGCCCGAAGCATGACCTTCGAGCTGACGGCGCTCGCTACTGTTCAGCTTCGAGCCGGTAGCTGCAGAGACGGTATGCGCTCAGGCGAGAGAGCGGTCGATCTAGCGGAGCGGGTGCGGTCGGTGCGTACCGTTGACCGATTGACCCCCCTACTGGATGCCGTTCGTCAGCACAGCGACGAGGAGACCGCGTCCCTTGCTGGCCGGATTGCTACCCTGCAAGGAGGATGACTACGCAGCCGAGACCGTCGAGTGGCCGCATGACGCCCGAGCGCCTTCGAGCCATACTTGCCGGCCTCCAGGCGCAAACCGGCCTCAGCGTCGCTGGCGCACATCTGATCAAGTTCACGAACAATGCGGTATTCCGACTTCCCAAGGTCAGTGCCGTCGCTCGGATCGCAGGCTCCGAGACCATGGCGAAGCGAGTCAACAAAGTCGTCAGGGTTGCCGGCTGGCTGGAGGATGAGGGCGTGGCCGCCGTCCAGCTCCTGCGAGGAGTCCCACAGCCAGTGGTAGTGGACGGTTTACTCGTTACAGTGTGGCAGGACATCGAAGGCCCTGGCCGCCCGCCGACCGGCGAAGATCTGGCCAAGATCCTCAAGGTCTTCCACCGCTTGTTACCGCCGGACGGCGGCTTGCCGGGGTGGGCACCGATCGAGGAGATCAGGCAACGCCTCGACGACCCGGAAGGGGTCTCCGCCGACGACGTCGCGTTCTTGCGAGCGCAGTGCGACGAAATCGAAGCCGCCCTCGCGAACGTGTCCTTCGAGCTGCCGCAGGGACCGATTCATGGCGATGCCTTCATGGGCAACCTCATTACCAGCCCCACTGGGCCAGTCATTTGCGACTTCGACTCTACGTGCATCGGTCCGCGCGAGTGGGACTTAACCCCGCTGGCAGTCGGCAAGTTGCGATTCAACTATGCGCGTGATGCTTACAGCGAATTGATCGGTTGCTACGGATTTGACGTTATGAAGTGGCCCGGTTTCGCGGTCCTGCGCCGCGTTCGTGAACTGAAGCTTGTTGCCAGCGTCGTTCCTGTCTTGGCCAGCAATCCCGCTATCCGCGAGCAGTGGAAGCATCGTCTAAGCACTTACCGCTCCGGCGACCAGACGACCCGGTGGAGCACGTACAGCTCGACAACGTGAGTGGTGGCGGGCCGGCTACTCCGAAGTACCGGCGCCCAACAGCGGCGCACCGGTGCTGTCACGATGCGCTAGACGGAATATGTCGTCGTCCAACAGACGCCGACCCCGTCCCTGGGACGGTGCTGGGTGTGGGTGAGGCCTTCAAGAACCCACACCCAGCCTGATGTTCCTAGGGGTTCGTATCGCTGGTCCGCTCGGGGACAGAGCGGCCCAGTACGCGTACGGTCGTGCTCAGTTTGATCGGAAGGTGATCATCTCCCTTCAGGAAGGGCTGAATATCGACTGGCCGTCGGAGACTTCGAGCCGGACCGTATGCCTGCTGGCGTTCGTGTCCGGATACCCAAAACCTGTGATCCGGCTTCGCTCGCGTCCGGCTGGCCCCTGTTCCTCGCCGGTCCGGCGTAGGTGCGGTGCTGCGTGGCCGGATCCGTACGATTCGGACGTCGGGCGCGGGGCGCTTGCTGCGCTGGTACGCCTTGGTGATGTTCTTGGGTAGTTTCGCCGGTATGGCCTGGGCCATCTGCTGGTTGATCAGGAGCCAGGTCGTGACGAGCGGGCCGAGCGGATGGCTGCCGTCGAGCGCGGCTCGTTTAGTGATGTGCTCGGTGTGGATGGGTATCAGCCACCCGATTTGATGGCGGAGGGGCGGCATTAGATCCTCGTCAACCGCGCCGCCGATACTGCGGTAACCGATGATGTGCCAGCCGTCGCCGTGCGGGGTCCAGGAGACAGCGGCGAGTTGGCGTCTCCTGCCAACAGGTTCGGGCCAGGCCACCAGTCCGGCCGATGTGGGTACGAGGTCGTCGGTGATCCGTGCGGTCGGCTGGTCGTCGCTCACGGCATTCACCAGTTCCGTGAACTCTTGATTGATCCAGTACATGGGTACGAGGTCGAGGTGGTCGGCCAAACTGCGGCGTTTCTCGTGATCGTTGATCGGTGCGGGCAGATTTTCTGGACCGCGTAGCAGGCCGGTCAGCCGGTCGCGGACCTTCGGGAGCATGTCCGCGGTGATGCGGGCTGCCCGCCACTCCGTCGAGGCGAGCAGCGTTCGGCTCAGACGACCGAGGACGATGCCGCGGTGCAGCGTGTTCAGGATCGTGTATTCCTCACTGACCGGTGGCCAGTGCATTAGGGCGGCGCAGTGCGCGGTAAGAGCGTCGAAGTCGTCGGCTTCGATGAATTGGGCGCAGCGGTAGCAGACGTGCCACTGGTCGCTGTAGGTCTGGAGCATTCCGCTGGCCACGGCGGCGATGCCGATGAGGCCCGTGCGGTAGTTCCAAACCGGCATTTCCTCGGAGCAGGTGTGGCAGCGGTTGAAGACCTTTCCGACGTAGCCGGCGTCGACGGGGACTACCTCGTGCTGCTCGTTGACTACCGGGTGGCGGTAGGCGACCTTCCCCGCCTCCTGGTGCTCGGTGAGGGCGTGGCCGCAGGTGGCACAGACCTTCAGCGCTGTGAGGTTCATGCGCCTCTCCCGTTCTGGCTGCGGCGCCGGTCGCGGAGGCGCGGTCCTCGGCGAGGCTGGTGGCTGGGCATTGCCATGCCGGGCCGGTAGAAGACGTGCCTGTTGCCACCCTGCTGCTTGGCGTGGTACATGGCGGTGTCGGCACGGTGCAGCGCGACGCCTTCGAGCAGGTCGGTGTTGGACGCGACGGCGATGCCGAGGCTCGCGGTGATCGTGACGGTGACGGGCCCGTCGTCGGTGCGGACCTGGACGGGTTCGGCGATGACGCTGGTGAACAACACGGCCATGTTGATGAGCCGGGCTGTGTCCAGCGGCGCGATGACGGCGAACTCGTCGCCGGAGAGGCGTGCGGCCTGCCCGCTGTAGAGGGCGGTGAGTCGCGCGATCCGGGTGGCGGTTGCCTTGAGAAGGTCGTCTCCGGCGTCGTGGCCGTACGTGTCGTTGACTTCTTTGAACAGGTCGAGATCGATGAGCACGGTGACGATCTGCCGGTGTTGGACGGACGCGGCGAGGGCGTTGTGGATGGCTCGCAGGCCGGTGCGGTTGTGCAGACCGGTGAGCGCGTCATGGCTGAGCTGCCAGACGGCGTCGGCCAGTTCGTCGCGCAGCGTGGCGATGATCGGCCGGGTCGCCGTGCGGCTGGCCAGGAAGCCGACGGCGGCTCCCAGTGTGGCCGCCACAGTGGTGGCGATCACGAGAGGTGTGGTGAACACTGGGTTCCTCCATTCCATGGAGAGACCCGGGACGCACGTTTCCAGGCGAGGCGTCCCGGGTTTCTGATTACGACGACGGCCCGCCTTTGGCGGGCCGTTTTTGTGCTTCGAGTCGCCGTGTACGGCGGCCCGGGTCAGGAGGTCTCGGGCTTGGGGATCGAGCCGTCGAGACTCCAGGTGGCGCCGACGCGTGCCGGGTACCGTCCGGCCGAGCCGTCGATACCGGGGTACGGGGAGGGGCACGGCTCGTCGGTGCGAGGCCGCCGGCCGATCAGCCGGGCGGAGCCGCGGGAGGTTCCCACCGGTCGTAGCTCGTATCGCTCGGACAGCACATCGACGTAGTCGATGTCCGAGGCGTACGGCACGTAGAGGCTGTTACGGACGGTGCCGCCGAGCCGATCGCAGCAGGCCACGATGACCGGATACCAGCCGGTGAGCGCGACGGTGACGAGGTGTCCGCAGGTCAAGGCGAGCTCGAAGATGCACAGCCGGTATTCCTCCTGGCCCTCGCCTCGGGTCCATCTGGTGGGTGCGGGCGGGGTGCAGGGGTGGCAGATCGGTCCGAGGTCGCTCTGGTATCCGGCGTCGCAGTTCTCGCACACGATGCGCAGGCAAGCGCGGCATTCGCCGGACGCGACATCGGTGAGGCTGGTGCCGCAGAAGCCGCAGTCTCCGGTCAGGCACTGGTCGGTGTGTTGGCCGGGCCGGTGCTGGTGGCAGGGGTGGTCATGCACGGCAGTTCCCGCGCAGGTGTTGGTAGATGGTCTCGGCGGTCAGTCCGTTGCCGGTGCGGTTGTCCGGGCTGGGGATGGCCCGCCACCCGACCGACTCGCACGCCAGGAACGTGGTGGTCTCCTCGGTGGTGATGCCGAGGACGTCGCCGGCCGACAACGAGCGCAGCTTCAGCAGTCGGTAGGTGCAGGCGATCAGGAAGTCCAGCTCGCCGCCGTCGGGGTAGCCTCGGCGGCCCTGCAGGCTGTCGAGGTCGTCGTTGAACACCCGGTAGGCCCATTCGGCGACGTCTTCCGGGCTGGTCTGGTCGGGGAAGTGCCGCCAGTGGGAGATGACCTTGGTGAGGGTGTTTCCAGGCTCGTAAGGGAAGAATCGGCTGTCGTTGTTGTGGTAGACGGCGATGTAGAACAGCGTCATCAATGGACCTTTCGCTGGTTGTTGAGCGGCATTTATGCCGCGACCGGTGTGGTGGTGAGGGCGGCGTGGAGGTGACGCAGGCCGCGCCGTTCGAGGTCGCGGACGGCTTCGGTGCTGCGGTTCATGGCGCGGGCGGCGGCGTCGCGGGGGTAGCTGTCGAGGTAGCGCAGCTGGATCGCGCGGCGCTGGGCGCCGGTCAACTTCGACATCGCGTGGGCGAAGGCGATCCAGCCCAGCCGGGCGGGCGGCCCGGCGGTGACCGGCGCGGCCGGGGCGGGCTCGTGGTCGCGGACGGCGTACGCGGCGCGCACGTAGCGGCGGCGTGACCAGTCGTGCTGGTTGCACGCCTTCGCGGCGTGCCAGATGAACCAGCCGCGCACGTCGAGCAGCGCGGCGGAAAGGTCCGCCAGGGCGCTGGTGAACGCCTCTTGCACGAGGTCCGGGATCGCATCGCGGTCACAACCTCGCAGCCGCACGGCCACGTACCTGGTGACCGGCTTGCGGAAGGTGAGGTACAGCTGGGCGAACGCGTCGCGGTCGCCGTGCTAGGCCCGGTCGAGCAGGGCAAGAACCTGCGGGGCTACTTCCGGACGCCGGCGGCGCGAAGGCGCGGCGGAGTGCTGGCGCGGCGTACCGGGGTCGGGGTACGGCATGGATTCCTCCATCCATCAGGGGTGGAATCCGGGCACGCCGAATCGGCCGTGCCCGGAACGGTGTGCTGGATTGCGCAATCGGCCGGGCACGGCCGAAGAGGTGGTGCGAGCGGTTACGCGGGGCGTAACCGGATCAGAGTTGGGACGCAGGCCGGCGGACGGGGTGCTCGCTGATGTCGGCACGCAGCCGGTCGATCAGGTCGTCCGGGATCAGCGCGTACGGCTCGACAGCGGCCACGACGACGGCGGGATCGAGGATCACCTCCAGCAACCCGAGTCGGATAAAGTCCGGCGGGCTGTCAGGGTCGGCGGCTTCGTCCCAGCTCCAATCCACGACGGAGCAGAACAGGGTGTGATGCGGGTTCCAGCCGATCTCGACCTGGTAGCGCTCGAAGCCAGGTCGCGGGGTAAGGCCATACAGGCTCATTGGATGCCCCTTCGAGGATTCGGGTCGCGGGACCGCTATTGCGTGACGCCGTGAAGCCGCAGGTTCGCCTCTTTGAGATGCGCCGCGACCAGCTCGCTGTTGGCGCCGGCGACGCTGAGGCTGTCGGTGATGGCTCGCAGCACGTCAGCCGGTACCTCGGCGGAGCCGCGGAAGGCGCGGGCGGCGGTGTGCGCGGCCATGCGCTGGATCATCTGAGTCAGGTGCGCCTGGGCCAGGTTGAGGCCGCACAGCAGCCGAGGCAGCTCAGCAAGGTCGATGCTCTTGGCGGCCCAGCTCATGGTGTCGCCGAGGTAGTCGGCGGAAGTCACGAGCAGGAACGTCGCGGCGACGGTGAGCGCCGGGCTGGTGGCTCCGTTGGGGAGCACCCTGGAGAGGTCGTCGATGATGGCCTGGCGGTCGTCGTCGAGCTGGGGAGCGTCGTCGAGCAGGCTGAACCATTCGGTGTCGGACAGGTACCAGGCGGGTCGGAGCATGACGTCCTCCTACGGACAGCAAGAAGGCGGCCATCAGGTGATGGCCGCCGCAGGGAAAAGGGGTGTGCGCTACCGCGCCCTGGCCGCGTCAGCGGAGGGCGTCAGTTTTGGGAGTGCCAGGTCCGAGGCTGGCGGCGGCGGCCGACCGTGATGGTGGGCGCGATGCCGTCGCGCGAGGCAAGGGACCAGGGGCACACAGAAAAAAGAAAAGAAGAGAAGCTTCAGCGTATGAGGACAGGCAGATCCCGGTGCCCGACTGTCAGGTCGGCCCGTCTGGCAGAACCTGACAGCCAGACAGTCCCGCAGCCTCTGTCAGGTCCCGGCGCTCGAGCGGGTGGTTCTGACGGTCGCCGGTGGCCCCACCAAGACGGCTTGGAGTGGCCCCACGCGAACTCGATCGGGTGACGTGGTGACGGGCTGATCTGGCCCCACCTACGGGGTCGGTGCCAGGATCGACAGGCTGTAATCGGAAAGCGGCCTGGGGTGGCCCCGTTCGCTGGTGGAGTTGTTCGAGACGATTCCCCGGGATCATCGGCGAGGCGTGTCGTTTCCTGCACTCGCGCAGCGGTATTGCGTCCACCGGCGTACCTATCGTGCGCGCGGCGTTCGACTCGGCTGCTCCAGCACCTTCCCCGTAAGGCCTCGGCAGCGGGCCGCGCGTGGCTGCTAAGGCACGACGGCCGGCCCCGTACGCGGCCGGCCGTCGTGGTTGCTAAACCTCAGCGCGGATCTTGGCCCAGTTGGCGTCTGCAGCGTCGAGGACGGCCTGGTACTTAGCGACGAACGTTTGCAGGCGGGGTGCCGCAGCTGCCAGTGCCTGGTCTTGCGCCGGTCGGCGGCAGGTGGCATCCGCGGCAGCGGCCTTCTTCTCGAAGGCGACGGCCTCGGCCCACTGGGGGTCAGCCTCCATGGCCGCCACGCCGCGGTCGGCGGGCGGGAACTTGGCCAGGGCCATCTGGTAGGCGTGGGAACGGTCCTTCGCGGCGATCCCGGCTGCCTTCATGCACGGGCCGTAGGCGGCGAGGGCGTCGGCGACTGCGGGAATCTTCTCCACCTCGCGGAAGGTGTCGGTCAGCTCCTTGCCCACGGCGGTCGGGATGGTCGACGAGACTTCTTGTTCCGCCTTGGCCGCCACGCCGGTGCAACTACTCAGGGCCTTGCCGTACTGGACCTCCTCATCGGCGGTCATCTTGTTGGCCTCGTTGGCCTTACGCAGCACGTCGGCGACTTCGGCCTGGTGGTGCTTGGCCGTGGCAATGCCGAAGTCGTCGCTGATCTCTGTCAGGCTGGACAGGTCGTCGGGGCCGATCGGCCCGCCGTTCTGCTGCTCCGACGGGGCCTGCCGATAGATGAACCCCTTGTCCTTCATGCAAGTGGCCAGGGCACCCTGGAAGCGAGCGGCGGTAGCCTTCTCTGCTGCGAGGCGGTCTGCGGACGTGCCATAGAGACTGTTGCTGACCTGCCCGTACAGGGCGCGACCCTGCTCCAGCGCGGCCGGCTCAGCCGGGGCTCCGGCGGCACCGGAGTCGGCGCAGCCGGTGGTGAGGGCGCCGGCGAGCAGCACCACACCCAAACTGATGATCTTCTTCATAGACTGTCTTTCTTCAGCGAGTCGTACCGGTCACCTGCTGCAGGCGGTGGGAATACCGCCTGCGTTGAAAGGAACGACTCGCCCCTGTCCGTCGACCGCCAGCTGGCGTTATCGGCCAGCTCGCGTACATGGCCCATGCGGGGTCCGCTCCCGCCCCCGCATGCCTAAGCCTCGACGAGGGCCGCAACGCACAGTCACTGCTCCGAGCCCCTTGCGCTCAACCCGGTGGGGCCAAGTCAAGCCGTCACACCACTACACGACTTGTCCACCGTGGGGCCACGACAGACCGTCCGGGCGGGGCCAACCCAACCCGCCAGAATCAAGCGGGACTGCGCGGGACACCGGCGAAGTCCCGCTCGACGGGACTGTCCGCTGCCGGCGAGTCCCGCTGGGCGGCCGAGGCGCAGCGGGACCCGCCGCCGGGACTCGTTCGGCGGGGGCCGTTCCGGCTGAGTCCCGCTGTGCCGGGCGGCGGCAGTCGGCTCACCGGTCACCGGCGGTCGGGCGGTAACCGGTGAGACCCGGGACCCGGGGCGCGGGGCAGCGAATCGTCTGCCGGACAGGTGCCGGGTGGGTCCTGTCAGGTACCCGGTGATGGTCCGTGGGCCCCTGTTAGGTTTCCGGTGCGCCGCCGCACCGCCTGTCAGGTTGGACCCGCCAGGCGCGGCGGAGCCGACCACCACGGACTATCCGATCGGTTCCCGTACGCCCCGCCTCGTCACCGTGTCAGGCCGTGAGCGGTGACGAGGCTTCCCCACATGCAACACGGCTTGAACTGCGCGGACGCCCTTGCACTCGCCGCATGCGCACCTGGGTTCGCCGGAACTCGCGCAGTCCTAGCAGCGACGCAGGACCAACACGTCCTCGTGCGCGATGAGGTGCACGGGGACGCCTTCGGCGCGGGCTCGGCGTACGGCCATGAGCCCGAACATGCTCGCGCGGTGCACGATCTGCCCGTCGCGGACGGCGGCGAGCATCGCCGCGCACCGTTCGACCGGGATCAGCCCGACCGATCGGGCGACGGCTAGCAGTTCGCCGGGCAGATCGATCAGGTCGTCCCGCTGGCGGCGTACCGGCCGACAGGTGATCACCATGGTCCCGCCGGGACGCAGCAGTTGATAGGAGGCGGCCAGGATCGTGGCGAACCCGTCGAGCAACCGGGACCATCCCGCATAGGCGAGGTTCCCCGCCTGCCGGTCCCCATAAAGGTGGTCCCGCTTGCGTACCCCGGTACTGTCCGTCCGCACGAGCCCGTGAGTCCCGCGCCCGTACGGCGGTGAGGTGAGCACGAGTCCCACTCGGCCGACCGCGGACGCCGGGACCAGGTCGAGCAGTCCGGTGGCGTCGCCGTTGATGACCTTCCCGACGCCGGCCGCGCCCTGCGACGAAGCCAGCGCGATGTTCTGCTCGGCCAGCGCGGTGAACCGGGGCTCGATGTCGATGCCGATCGCGTCGCGGCCCAGATGCATGGCCTCGACCAGCGTGGTGCCGGATCCGGCCATCGGATCGAGCACCAGGTCACCGGGTGCGGTGAACGAGCTGATCGCATGGGCGGCTAGGTTCGGCAGCATCTTGCCGGGGTGGGTGGAAGTTTCCGGGACGTAGCGGCCCCGGCGTTGCTCACGGGCCGGTTGCTGGCAGGTCAGCCAGACCGAAGTGACCGGCAGTGTGTCGTCAGCCATCGCTGCCTCCGTTCTGCGTCGCGCTGCGGGTCATGATCAGCACGTCGGTGTGGATGTCGAGCTGGGTCTGCTGACCCCGCCGGGGCGGCCGGTCGGCCGCCACGATGTGCTGCAAGTACGCCAGCCCGGCCTTCTTGGCCGCCGCGATGACGTCGACCGGGAGGACGACGTCGCCGTGCGGCAGCAGGACGGCCACGCAGCCGCCCGGCACGAGGCTGGTCCGGCACCGGTTGAAGAACTCGCCCGGGTGGGCGGGCTCGCTCGGGGGCCAGCCGGTGACGATCAGGGTCGCGGTGTGCCAGTCCCAGCTCACCGTTCGGGTGTCTTGAAGGTGGCTGCGGCGCTGGGCGGCGATGATCGCGCGGGCCAGCTGCGGCCCGGCGGTGAGGTCGATGATCAGGTCGGACGGGTGGGTGAGGTTGTGCACGAGCCGCACGCCCATCGCGTTGGACATGCTCTCGCCCCGCATCGGGGCGGAAACCGGCCACACGGTGATCGGCACGGGCGGGTCGCCGGACACCATGTCCCCGACGGGAACCGGTGCCTGCTGGTGTTTTCTCTCGGTCATGGGCTTCGTTGGCCCCCGGACCGGCGGGCACACTGACGATGCACAGATCCCGCTTGTCAGGCCGATCGAACTCGACCGCGTCCTGTCAGGACCGGTCACACGAGCGACCTGACAGCCGCTCGGCGCGCGGACGAATCTGTCCGGACCGGTCACGATCTGTCTCGCCCTGACAATCGCTTGCGGTGTCAGGCCGGGCTGTCCCAATCGGTGCCTCGGAGCGTTCGCACCCGGCGACACGCTCGCGACCGAGGGGACCCATCATGGCGACAACCACCCGCAGCCGGACAGCCGACACCGCCTTGGCCAGCGTGGAGAAGGCATTCGCGCTGCTGACCTGCGAACCGGCTCCGCTGGTGTTCGACGCCCGGCCCGTGCCGGGACTGCCGAACACCACGATGCCGCTGGACCGGCTGCGCACCCTGCTGATGTACGAGCGGTACGACAGCGACACCACCGACATACTGTGGCGGCAGCTCGCCCGCCACGCCCGCGAATGGGGACCGGCCTGGGTGGTCGGCGCGATCGGGGTCGCGCTGCCCGCCCTGACCCACCTCGCGGCGAAGATCAGCACCGGGCGGCCCCGGCTCGCCGACGACGTCGACTCTGAAGTCCTGGCCGGGTTCCTGGAGGCGCTGCGTACGACGGACCTCGACCGGCCGCGGCTGTGGCTGCGGATTTGCTGGGCGGCCTGGCGTGCCGGGGCCGGCGTCATCAAGGACCAGGAGGGCGAGGAGCTGCCGCTGGATCTTTCCAGCGGTTCCCGGACGCCGCGTATGCCCTACGGGCACCCGGACCTGTTGCTCGGCCGGGCTGCCGCCGCCGGCCTGATCAGCGACGAAGCCGCCGAGCTGATCAGCGCGACCCGCTTCGGTGACGCGCTGATCGAGCAGCTCGCCGCCGAGCACGGCACCACGGCCGCAGCGTTGCGGATGCGGCGCCGCCGCGCCGAACGAGTCGTGGCGGTCGCGGTCAGGCGTGGCGACCTTTCCGGCCCGTTCCGCTGCTCTGCTGGCCTCGATGAGGCGGCAGCCTGAGAACTGTTGCCGTCGCGCTTGAAGGCCGCACCGGGCATCCCGCCTGGTGCGGCCTTCTTTGCGTTACTGGTCCTCTGCCGGGTGCCCCCTCGCCGGCGACACGGAGTCGTGACGGATCTTGTCAGGGCGTGACAGAAGCAGGGCGAGTTCGATCGGCCTGACAGCCCGGATCTGGGCGGTGCATGTCATCCACGACATGCCCGCCCGGCGGGGACCACCCCATCCGGCGAGGCACACGGTCCGGCATGGCTGGCGCGGCGCACTGACACCGCAACCCTTCGCCACCTGCGAGGAGGAGCGCCCCCACCGGACCTGTCCTGCCTTCGCTCTGGTTTCCGCTGCGGCGGCCCGCAGAACTCCTGTGGAGCGCCGCGCATGTTCACGACTCTGTCCGTTCTCTCCGACCTTGCTGTCACGGCTGCTGCCCAGCCGCTGGCAGCGCCCACCCCGAAGCCCATTCCCGAGGTCATCGACGGCCTGACCGGCTGGATCATGGGCATCATCGCGCTGGTCGCGACACTGTTCCTGGTCGTCGGCAGCCTGCGATACATGTCCGCTGGAGGCGACCCCAGCCAGGTCGAACAGGCCAAGGGCAACTTCAAGTCCGCCCTGATCGGCTACGCCCTGGCCGTCTTGTCCCCGGTCATCCTGCAGGCGTTGCAGGGCATCGTCGGCGCGTGACCGGCCATGACTGACTGGTTGATGGACGGCCTGGTCAGCTGGCTCGCTGAGAAGGTCGTCGACCTTCTCGGCGGCCTGCTGACCCTGTTGGCCTCGTCGTTGTTCGTATCGCCGGACGTCACTGTCCTGCCGCAGGTGACGTCGATCGCCGACAAGAGCGCGCTGATCGTCAACGCCTGCTTCATCCTCGCCATCATCGCCGTCGGTGTCGCCACCATGACCGGCGACTCCATCCAGATGCGCTACAGCATCAAGGAGCTGATCCCCCGGCTGATCGTCGGGTTCGTCCTGTCCGCGTTCTCGGTCCCGCTGACCGGCCAACTGATCAGCATCGCCAACGCCCTGACCGTGTCGATGACCGGCACGACCGCGCCGACCACCGAGACGATCAACTTTGTCCAGGCGCGGATCGACGCGGCGTCGTCCGACGAGGGATCCGCGCTGCTGGTGGCCATCATCGGACTGCTGATCGTCGTGCTGATGTTCATGCTCGTCGGCACTTGGCTCACCCGCGTCGGTGCGCTGCTCATCCTCGCCGGGATCGCACCGGTCGCGCTGGCTGCTACGCCACCCCGTGGACCCAAGGTGCCGCCGACTTGTGGTGGCGCACCACGCTGGGTTGCTTGGCCACGCCGGCATTGCAAGCCGTCGGTTTCTCGACCGGCATCGACTTGCTCATCAACCCGGACGCCAACCTGCCGATCTTGCTCGGCCTGCCGGGCTCCGACACCCTCAACTTGATTCTGGTCGTCGCTGTGCTGTGGGTCACCGTCCGCATCCCGTCGATGATGCGCCGGTTCCTGTCCAGCGGGGCAGCGCCGAACATTGGCGGAATCCTGCTCAAGGCCGTGTTCATTCAAGGCATCACCCGCCGCGTGCCGCTGCTGCGAGGTGGACGATGACCGAACAGGACACCACACCGCGAGCCGTGGTACCGGCCAACGTCAACGAGCAGGACCGCATCGCTTTCGGGCTGACCTTCCGGCAACTGGCCATCATCGGCGGCCCGGTCCTGGCCGGATTCAGCTGCTACCGCACCTACGGCCCGCTACTACCACCAGCCGCCTGGATCGCCGCCGGAATCATCGGGTTCGCCGTCGCCGTGGTCATCGCCATCGGCCGCCGCGACGGCCTTCCCCTGGACGTGTGGCTACGGCACGGCTTCGCCGTCTCACGCAGCCCTCGCACCCTGACCCCCGGCACCGCACGAGCCACCTCGGTCGCCACGGTGGCCGACAAGCCGAAGATCCCGGCGCCGCTGCGCTCACCGGTCACGAGCATCAGCGGCGCCGGAGTCCTAACCAGCGAGGGCAGCAGCAAGGTGCTGATCGCCTGCGGCACTACGAACATCCACCTGCGCACCGGCAGCGAGCAGGCAGCGCTGCTGGACGGCTTCGGCCGGTTCCTCAACTCGTTGACCGGCCCGGCGCAACTGCTCGTCGCGGCGCAAAGGCATGACTTGAGCGTGTACGCGCAGGCGATCGCTGACTTCGCGCTCCGCCTGCCGCACCCGGCGTTGCAGACCGCCGCCGACGACTACGCCCGTTTTCTGCTCGACCTCGACGCCGGGCGGGATCCGCTGCGGCGCCAGGTCCTCGCGGTCGTCACCGGCGAACACGGAGCCGACGCCGCCGTACGCGCCTTGTCCGGCCTCGGCGTCGAAGCCGCCGCGCTGGACGGGCCGGCCGTCGCGTCGGCCCTGGCGGGAGCCGTCGACCCCTTCAACCCTCCGGTGCCCGGCCCGCGCGCGGTGCCCGGCGCCCCCATCACTGTGCGGAGCACTCCGTGAATTTGTTGAAGACCAAGAAGAAGATCACAGCCGGGCAGGACATGCCCTCTCCGGCCGCGTTGTCGATCACCCCGGCACACGTGAAGGTCGGCGACGGGTACGCCGCCACGTTCGTCGTGTGCGGCTACCCGGCCGAGGTCGGCCCGGCCTGGCTCGACCCGCTGCTGTCCTACCCCGGCCGCGTCGACGTCGCCGTCCACATCACCCCGGTCGCGCTGCAGTTGGCCGCGCCGATGCTCAAACGGCAGCGGGCCCGGCTCGAGTCGTCGCGCCGCCTGGACGCCAACTCCGGCCGCCTCGGCGACCCGATGACCGACGCGGCGGCATCGGATGCAGCCGATCTGGCCGAACGGGTCGCCCGCGGCGCGGCGAAGCTTTTCGATACCGGCATCTACGTGACCATCCACGCCCGCGACCTCGACGAGCTGCGCACGGTCATCACGGGGGTGAAGTCGGCCGCCGCCAGCGTCTTGCTGGACCTGCAACCGGCGACGTTCCGCCACCAGCAGGGCTGGATCGCCACCCTGCCGGTCGGCGTGGATCCGCTGCGGCAGCGGCGCATCCTGGACACCACCGCCCTGGCGGCGGCGTTCCCGCTCGCTTCGGCGGACCTCGCCGCCCCGGCCCCCGGCGCGGTGGCCGCCCCGGACGGCGTGCTCTACGGGCTGAACACCACCAGCAACGGCGTCCTGCTGTGGAACCGGTGGACGCAGGACAACCACAACAGCGTGGTCCTGGCCCGCTCCGGCGCGGGCAAAAGCTACTTCGTCAAGCTGGAAGTCCTGCGCAACCTGTACCAGGGCACGCAGGTGTCGGTCGTCGACCCGGAGGACGAGTACACGCCGCTCGCGGAGCACGTCGGCGGCACGGTCGTGCAGCTCGGCGTGCCCGGTGTGCGGTTCAACCCGCTCGACCTGCCCGGCGACGATCGCCCGGACACCCTCACCCGGCGGGGCCTGTTCCTGCACACGCTGATCTCGGTGATGCTCGGTGCGACCCCGCCGCCGGCCGAACGAGCTGCCTTGGACCGGGCGATCACTGGGACCTACAGCAAGGCCGGGATCAACGCCGACCCGGCCACCTGGCGCAGGCCCGCTCCGCTGCTGCGCGACCTGGCCGCGACGCTGGCCGAGGACGACGATCCGGCCGCCGCGCAGCTCGCCGCCCGGCTCGCGCCGTGGACGGTCGGGAACTTCTCCAGCCTCTTCGACGGCCCGACCACCGCGGCCCCAGGCGGGCATCTTGTGGTCTGGTCGCTGCGGCACCTGCCCGACGAACTGCGCACGGTCGGCACGCTGCTCGCGCTGGATTCCATCTGGTCGAGCATCGATGCTCCCGCCGCCGGACGCCGGCGGCGGCAACTGGTCGTGGTCGACGAGGCCTGGTTGCTGATGCGCGACGGCGAAGGCGCACGGTTCCTGTTCCGCATGTCCAAGGCCGCCCGCAAACGCCTCGCCGGGCTGTGCGTGATCACCCAGGACGCCGCCGACGTCCTGTCGACCGATCTCGGCCTGGCCGTGGTCTCCAACGCTGCGACCCAGGTCTTGATGCGCCAGTCCACTCAGTCGATCGACGCGGTCACCGAGGCGTTCGGCCTCACGGCAGGCGAAGCCCGGATGCTGCTGGCGGCATCGCGCGGAGAGGGCCTTCTGGTCGCGGGCCGGTCGCGGATTCCGTTTCGGAGCGTCGGCTCCGCCGCCGAGCACAAAATTGCTGTGACGGGGATCGGCGAGGTGGGCGAATGACCACCACGCCGACCTGGCCCGCTCACCTCGCACATTGGATGGTGGCCCGGCCGTGGTTGGGACTCGTGGCCGCCGCGCTGATTGTGGCCGCCGTGTTCGGCCGCGACCAGGTGCTCAACTGGCGGCACCGGCGGTTGGTCACCGGCGCGCGGTGGGTGATGATCACCGCGCCGCCGGAGGTCACCGGCGGGGCCGCCGCCGCGTTCTGGACCACCCTCATGGGGGTGCTCACGCCGTCGGTGTGGCGACGCCGGATCTACGGCTACCCGCACGTCGGCTGGGAATACCTCTGGACCGGCCGCGCCCTGGTCATCCGGGTGTGGGTGCCCGGCACCGTGCCGCCCGGCGCGGTCGAAGCCGCCGTCCGCGCGGCCTGGCCCGCCGCCACCCTCACCGTCGAGGACGCGAACGCGCCGATCCCCGCGACGGTGAGCGAGCAGACGGGCGGGGCGCACTGGCCGCAGCACGCCGACGTGCTGCCGCTGCGTGTCGAGCACGACGCGGACCCGTTGCGGGCGCTGCTGTCGGCCGGGGCCGAGGTCTGGCACCGCGAGTACGCGTGCGTGCAGGTCCTCGCGCGGCCCGCGTCGGCTCGCCGGGTGCGGGCGGCCCGCCGGTCGGCGGCCACCTCGACCAACCATCCGCACGGACGCCCTGACCCTGCGACCCGCGCTGCCGCAGGGGCTGCCCGGCTGGCGATCGAACCGCTGCTGTGGTTGCTCGAGGTATTCCTCCCCGGCCCGTCCCGCCGCACCCCGGCGCACAACAGCGCCGCCGCGCGGGCGGCCGAGCGGGATCCGGTCGCCGGGGCCGAGGCGCGCACGGTGGTGGACAAGGCCGTGCGGGTGCCGCACTTCGAGATCGCGATGAGGTTCGCGGTCGCCGCCCAGGCGGACAAGATGCCGCCCACGCCGGAACGGGCCACCGAGATTCGGCGGCGGCTGATCGGGCTCGTGCACACGATCGCGTCGGCCGCCGCCGCGTATACCGGCCCGAACCGGCTGCGTCGCATGAAGATGCCGCACCCGGTCGCCACCCTCGCCGGGCGCCGGTTGCGGCGCGGGTTCCTGGCCACCGTGCCGGAGCTCGCGGCGCTCGCCGCGCTCCCGCAGGATCTGGCGGTGCCGGGCCTGGCTCGGGCTCGGGCCAAGGCGGTGCCGGCGCCGGTGCAGGTCCCCAGTGGCGGCCGGGGCGTGAAGATGCTGGGCCGCTCGCAGGTCGGCAACCACAAGGTCGGTTTGAAGGTGGTCGACGCGCGGCAGCACATGCACATCGTCGGCAAGACGGGCGTCGGCAAAAGCACGCTGTTGCTGAACCTGATCCTTGGCGACGTCAAGGCCGGACGCGGCACGGTGGTCATCGACCCGCGCGGGGACCTGATCAACGACATCCTCGACCGGCTCCCGGCCTCCTACGCCAGCCGCATCCACATCATCGATCCGGATCAGGAGAACCCGGCCTGTTTCAACCCGCTCGACGACCAGGGCGACGTCCACTTGGCGGTGGACAACCTGGTCGGGATCTTCGCGAAGATCTTCCAAGGGCAGTGGGGGCCGCGTATGGACGACACCATGCGCGTCGCCTGCCTCACGCTGATGCGGCACGCGAAGCCGACGCTGAGTCTGGTGCCGTCGCTGCTGCAGGACCGGCAGTTCCGGGGCCGGTTCACCCAGGGCCTTGATGACCCCGACGGGCTCGGTGGGTTCTGGCTCTGGTACGACGGCATCAACGAGCAGTTCCGGGGCCAGGTCATCGCGCCGGTTCTGGCCCGCCTGCGGGCGTTCCTGTTGCGGGATTTCGTCAAGAGCGTGATCGGCAACGCCCACAGCTCGTTCGACATGGGCAAGATCCTCGACGGCGGAGTGCTGCTGTGCCGGCTACCGAAAGGCCAACTCGGTGAGGAGACCAGCCGGATCCTGGGCTCGATGATCGTCGCCCGGGTGTGGCAGGCCGCGATCGCCCGAGCCGCAACCCCCGAGGACCAGCGCAGGGACGCCACGTTGTACGTGGACGAGGTACAAAACTTCCTCACCCTGCCGGGCTCCGTCGGGGACATGCTGGCCGAGGCGCGCGGCTACCGGCTCGGCCTGGTGATGGCCCACCAGGACCTCGCTCAGCTGCCGAAGGACGTCGCCGCGGCGATCAGCGCGAACGCCCGCACCAAGGCGATCTTCAACGTCGACCCGGCCGACGCGCGGGAGCTGTCGCGGCACACCAAACCCGAGGTGGACGAGCACGACCTCGCACACCTCGACGTGTTCACCGCCGTGGCCCGGGTGCTGGTGGACAACCGGGAACTCCCGGCCTTCACCTTCGTCACCAACCCGCCGCCGGAACCCGACGGGGAACCCACGGCGATCCGGCAGGCGTGCGCTGCCGCGAACACGCCCGCCGGGGAGGAACCGCCGATGCAGCAGCTCGCCCGCACGGCGATGAAGCGGCGGATGGCCGACCGCGACCGCTGACAGCCGGTGCGTCCGAGGGCTCGTCCGGGTGCGGCATCGGGGGCTCGCTTGGGGGTGTCGGCGAGACGAGACCCCAGACGAGCCCCCTGCGCGTCGGCTGTCAGGTCCCTGACCTGCCCGGACCCTAGCCATGGCGGCCCCGCAGCCAAGATCCACATGTCCAGACTCCCTACAGGGTGTCTCTCTCCACCAGGGGGTGGTCACTATGCCGTTCTCGCGTACGGCCAGTCTGCTGGCCATCTATCCCCACATCACCCCTCGTGACCGTCTCCTGCTCCAGCTCCTGGACGACCATCAGGTCCTGACCACCGGCCAGATCCACCGGATGCTGTTCATCGCCCGAAGGACTTGCCAGCTACGCCTCAACGAGCTGGCCGCCCTGGAGCTGGTGGAGCGGTTCCGGTTCTCGCGGGTCGGCGGCGGAAGCCAGCCGTGGCACTGGACGCTCGGCCACAACGGTCACCGTTTCCAGGCCGCCGCCCACGACCGGCCGGAGCCCACGCCCAGGGCCAGTAACCAGACGGTGCAACGGCTGTCGGCGAATCCGCACCTGCCGCACCTCGTGCTGGCCAACGAGTTCTTCGTCCGCCTGAGCGAGCACGCCCGCCGGCACCCTGGCACCCGCCTCGACCGGTGGTGGTCCGAGCAGGTCACCACCAAGCAGTACCGGACCATCACCGCCGACGGACACGGCCTCTGGACCGCCGGCCCCGTCACGATGGGCTTCTTCCTCGAAGCCGACACCGGCAGCGAGCCGCTCGGCCGCCTGGTCGCGAAACTCGACCGGTACGCCAAACTCATCCGGCGCGGCGGCCCGCAATACCCGGTGCTGTTCTGGCTCGGCACCGAGCAACGCGAAGAACATCTGCACCGGCAACTGCCCGGCCAGCACACCACCGTCGCGGTCGCGACCTCCGTGCACGCCAGCGATCCCGCCGCCCGCGTGTGGCTGCCGCGCGGCGCCACCGGCCGCGTCGAGTTGGCCGATCTGCCGAGCGACCACGGCCAGCCGGTCGCGGACAACCCCAACTACGACGATGACGGCGTCTTCGTCCTCTGACAGCCACTGACAACTCCACAGTCGAACCTGTCAGCCCAGCTCACCGGCATGATCGCGAAACCTGACAGGAGCGGCGCTGTCAGACCACGAAGCTACGGTGCAGCTTCTTCTTTTTCTCTTTGTTCGCACCGCCGCCCGTCTCGACCCCCTCTGCGGGACTGCCCCGCGCCCGGCCCCAGCTCACCCCATAGCCCACCTTCCCGGTCGGCTCGTGATCTGCGCCCCGCGCATCTCCTCGGCAGTCTCCCGCCGGTCCAGACGCCGCGATCCGGTGGCACCACACCCGCACCACCAACCCCTACCCGCTTCGCGAAAGGAGCACCCTCATGTCCGCCGCCAACTCCCGCACCGACCAGATCGTCACGGTCTGCTTCAACCCCGGCGAAGACGCCGACTGGTTCGCCGCCAGCGAGAAGGTCAACGACCTCATGAACGCCAACGGCACCCCGGCCCGCCGGTTCCGCGTGCGGCACCGCAAGTTCATCGGCTGGCTGACCCGGTTCCTCGGGTACTACCTGCTCGACGCCGCCCGCAAGTTCGGCGCCATCACCCTCGCGGCCGGAGGCCGCAAGAGCCGACTCGACCTGTCCGGCATGTCGCAGGTCGCCGCGAACGAGGCCATCGCCCGCTGGCGTGCCTGGAACATGCACATCAACGCCACGACCAAGCCCGCCCGGCTCTGGGAGGACTTCCTCGCCCAGCACCACGCCGACGCGGCCAAGGTCAGCCTGACCGAGGCCCGTCGCCGCTTCGAGCAGCAGCCCCGCGTGCTCGCGATGCTCGCCTACAACGGCGGCCACATTTTCGACCCGTACGAGCTGTCGCTCTACCAGGCCGGCGAGGCCGCTTACGCGGGCCTCTACTGGCGAGTCGCCCTCGTCGGCGACGCAGTGATCACCACTGACGGACGCATCATGCGGCCCGCCACCAACACGACCGCGGACCGGCTTCGCTTCCTCAACGAAGCCTGCATGTACCTGCGCACCCTGCACAACCGTGCACGGCTGTGCGCCGTCGCCATCGCCTGACCCACCCCCAACCCCCAGCACCTCGAAGACCGGTCGCCGCCCCGCTGCGACCGGTCTCCGGCGTGCCCGGACCACGCGAAAGGAGACCCGTGATGTACCTCGACCTGGTGGAGAGGTGGATCGTCCGGACCACCGGCCGGACCCTCGATCAGCACGCCGCCGATCCCGTCCCGGCCGCCGCGCACCTCCCGGCTTCCGCCGATCAACTGCGCCTCGCCCGCGAGGTGCTGCTGACGGCGGTGGACGAGTTGCGGACCCTGCTCATCAACGGCGACGACCTGACCGGCTCGCCCACGACGCTGGCCAGCGCCCTGGACGAGATTAGCGGCCACGTCAGCGAGTACGAAGGTGCCCGCATCCACCTCGAAAAGCTGGTAACCGATCCCGACCGCATGGGGTACGTCGCATCGCACCCGGTACAGCCGGTCCGGCGGCGCTACGTCAACCCCGGCGACACCGTCCTGATCGTGCTGCCGCACATCGAGTACCTGCGCCAGCAGAAGATCGCCGGGCGAGCCGTACGAGCGCAGATCCACACGGCCGACGTCGAACTCGACCCCGGCGAGTTCCCCGGCCCGGTCCGCCTGACCCACGGCCTCGCTGGAATCTACCGCGACCGCGTCGAGGACCGCCTCTACCACCTGCGGGCCACCGGCGAACGCCGGATCTCCCGCCACTGATCACCCCGGTCGATCTGCCGCCGGGCGTTCGCGAGCTGCCACTCATGGCCGCACGCGTCTTCGAGAACCACTGCCCAGCACCGTCCGGTGCCGGGCAGCACCCCTTATTTCCCGAGGAGGGAAACCCCATGGAAATCCAGTCCCTGACACCTGCCACGCAGGCCGTCCTCAAGGCTCTGGCCGAACTCGGCCAGGGCAACGTCCACGAACTGGCGGAGAAGTCGGGCAAGGCCCGCTCCACCACCGACAAGGCCATCCGGACCTTGGCCGACGCCGGTGTCATCGTCGAGGTCGACCTCGGCGCGGACGCGGCCGAGGGCACGCCCACCCGCTGGACCCTGTCGGACGATGCCAAGTCGGCGCTGGACGCGGCCGACCTCAGCGACGAGAACGCCGCCGGCCCGGACGAGACCGTCGACGAGCCGGACTCCGACCCGGCCGACGAGGCAGCCAGCGACGAGAGTTCGCCGACCGACGACGACGAACAGTTCCCGGCAACCGACGGCTCCGGCGACCCGGACACCACCGACGGCGACGGCGACGAGGACCAGGACGACAACGGGGACACGGACGCCCCCGCCGAGGGCGGACCGCGTACGGTCGTCGCGCCGCCGCGTCCCGGCGACCGCAAGGTCATGGCCATCAAGGGTGTCCTGGCCGAATTCGGCGACGAGGGCGCGACGGTCGACATGATCGTGTCCGAGAGCGGCATCAGCCACCCCACCACCATCCGGCTGCTCGACGCGATGCAGCAGGCCGACGCCGCCCGTCGCCTGCCGCCCAAGGAGGGCAATCCGGAGCGGTGGATCGCCGGGCCGACCAAGGCATCCGAGGTCGACCCGAACCCGGAGCCGCCGCGCTGCCCGCTGTGCTTCCAGGTCATCCGGGGCGTCACCAGCACCCCGGCGGCCGTGGCGGCGGTCCAGAGTCTCATCCGCGCTGACGGAACGCTGCACATCGTCGGGCCGGACGACGAGGTCCACGCCGTGAAGCTGCCGACCCGGCTGGCGCCGCGCACGCTGAACACCACCTCGAGCAGCGTGGGGAACCGCAGCGACGCAACCGCCAACGCTGACGGCAACCAGCCCTTCCAGCGTGGCGAGCTGGAGCGGCTGACCGTCGCCGAGCTGGCCGCCGCCCCCGGCCGGCCGATGACTCCGCAGGAGATCGCCACCGCGATCAGCGCGAAGCTGGGCGGCCGCAACGTCAGCTCCGGCGCGGTGCGCAACAACTGCACCAAGGCCGCCGCCGCGGGAACCATCCTGATGGTCTCCGACGCGCCGCTGACCTTCGTCTTCCCGAAGCCCGTCGTCAGCGACGACGCCGCTGAGGACGAGGCGAATGCCGAGCAGACCGACACCGCCACCGGCGACGGCACGGGCGACGACCAGTCCGAGCAGACCGACAACGGCCAAGAGGCCAGCGGCATCCAGCACCCCTGATCGATTCCTGTCCTCGCAGGGCCGAGCGCACATGCGCCCTGCCCCGCACCCGTTTACGAGAGGGACAACATCCATGACCGACTTCTCCGAGGCCGGGTCTGGCACCCCGGCCGGCCGACCCGAAGTAGTCGGCGACGCGGGGCAACACCACACGCCGAGGGGCGAGAGCCCGAGGCAGCCGTACGACGAGCTCGACACCGAGTCGGCGCAAATCATGAGCGCAATGCCCGGTCGTGGCTTGGTCACGCCGGAGCAACTGGCCGCGCGCACCGGACTACCTCTGCGCATCGTGCTGCGGCGGCTGCCGCTGCTGGAGCTGGCGGACCTGGTGCATCGCCGCGACGGTGGCGTGACCTTGGCGAACGGCGACGGCCAGGTCGACGCGGCGTTGGCCGATTTGGTCAGCGCCTACTGCGCCGCCAACCCCGACCAGCCGATGAAACCGTACGAGATCGCCCGTGGCGTCACGGCCGCGACCAGCCGTCACCTCGGCACCGACGCTGTTCTCCACTGCTGTCTGCTGCTGGCCTCCACCGGCCGCCTGGTCCAGGTCACCGACGCGCCGACCGCGTTCGCCTTCCCGGCCGCCGACATGCCGGCCGACGAAGAGCGCACCGCTGAGTCCTGACCATCCACTCATTCCCACGCGGGGCCGAGCAACTGCTCGGCCCCGCATCCGTTCCCGAGAAAAGGAGAACCCTGTGCCACACGAACTCGAGCAATTCGCCGACGGCACGACCGCGTTCGCCAGCGCCCGCCTGTCGGCCTGGCACCGCCTGGGCACCGTCACCCAGAAGACCATGAAGGCCGAAGAGATCATGGCCGCCGCCAAGCTCGGCGACTGGGGCGTGCGGACCATCCGCACGGTCGGCATCGACATCGTCGACGGCGTCGAGGTGCAGATCCCCGCCGACGACAAGCGGATGACCGTGCGCCGCAACCCGCTCACCGGAGTCACGGAGTATCTGGGAATCGTCGGCACCGACTACACGGTGGTCCAGAACGAGCAGTGCGCCGAGATGCTCGACCAGCTCGTGGACCAGGTCGGCGGCGCCCACTTCGAAACGGCCGGCAGCCTACGCCGTGGCAAGAGCGTGTTCGTCACGATGAAGCTGCCGGACGCGATGACCATCGCCGGAGTCGACCGGATGGACCTCTATCTGATCGGCACCACCAGCCACGACGGGACCGCCGCGCTGCGGGTGGACGCCAGCCCGATCCGGGTGGTGTGCGCCAACACGCAGCGGGCCGCGTTCGCCCACGCCGTCGGGCACTACACCTTCCGGCACACCTCTAACGTCGGCTCCCAGATCAGCCAGGCCCGCGAGGCGCTGGGCCTGATGTGGAAGTACATGGACACCTTCGAGCAGGCCGCCGAGCGGATGCTGAACGAGGCGCTGACCACGCGGGAGTTCGAAAAGGTCGTCGGCCAGGTATGGCCGGTCAAGGACAACGCGTCGGAGACCACCCAGCGCAACGCCAAGCAGCGGCTCGGCACATTGAAGTACCTGATCACCGAAGCCGACACGCAGAAGGCCATCAAGGGCAGCCGGTGGGCCGGATACCAGGCCATCGCCGAGTACCTGGACCACTACCAGCCCGCCAAGGACGACCTCGTGCGCGCCAACCGGGTGCTGACCGGCACCACCGGCGATCTCAAGATCGTCGCCTTCGACCTGCTCAAGGTCTGAGCACCGCCACCCCTCCACCCGCCCCGGGGCATGGTGACCCCGGGCGGGGTCAACATGCCCCGGCTCGTACCCCGAAAGGACACGAGCCGATGACCGCGATAACCCCTCACCTGCTGCACCCCCGCGACCCACGCCAATCGGTCTGCGGGATCCCCGCCGACGAGGTTCGCCGGTGGGAGACCGACAGCCCGCCCCGCGCCCACACCTGCGAGGACTGCCTCACCCAGTACGAGGAGGCGGCCCGCCCCGACGACGCCAACCACCCGATCGGCGACGCCACGCTGATCGACACCCTGCGGCGCATCGTCGCCGAGCGGCAGTACCCCAAGATCGACGGCGTCCTGGTCGACGTCTGGTCCGCCAGCGTCACCGTCGCCATCTGGGACCAACTGCACGAGGACAAACGGCAACGCCTGCTGAGGTTGCCGCCGCACGAGCTGATCCTGCGGTGCATCCGCATCTACGCCTCCCTCACCGCCCGGGGAGGCAAGTGATGGCCGCCCGGCAGCCGCAGCGGTTCCACTTCGGGCCGTGGGTCTTCGACATCGATGCCGCGCTGAAGCTAATCGCGGCCACACCCCACGAGACCCAGCAACTCGACGTCCAGGCATGGGCCACCGCGTACAGCCTCCATCACCTCGACGACCCGCAGCGCCTAGCTGTACTGACCACGGACGTTAGTGACGTGGAGATCTTGTAATAGGTGAGGGCCTTCGGGTTCGGTGTGGATTGCGACGTCCTACCCCGAACCGTGGAAGGCCCTCATGCCACACCGTAATGCACCGTTGTCCGAGACCGGTCGGCTGCGCCTGGCCCGCTGCGTGGTCGATGATGGCTGGCCGCTGCGCCGGGCCGCGGAACGCTTCCAAGTCAGCGCGACAACGGCGAAACGCTGGGCCGACCGCTACCGCGCCGACGGCCTCGCGGGCATGACCGACCGCTCGTCACGCCCGCACCACAGCCCGGCCCGGACGCCGACGCGCACCGAACGCCGGATCATCAAGATCCGGGTTCTGCGCCGCTGGGGCCCGGCCCGGATCGCCTACCTTCTCGACCTGAACCCGGCCACCGTTCACCGGGTCCTGACCCGCTACCGGCTGGCTCGCCTGAGTCACCTCGACCGGGCCACCGGCCGGGTGGTGCGCCGCTACGAACATCACGCACCGGGCGAGCTGGTCCACGTCGACATCAAGAAGCTGGGCAACATCCCCGACGGCGGCGGCCACAAGATGCTCGGCCGCGCCGCTGGACAACGCCGCCGCTCGGCGCACCGAGACCCGCAACGGCCCCGCAAGCTGACCAACCGCCCGAACCTGGGCTACCAGTACCTGCACAACGCCGTCGACGACCACTCCCGGCTCGCCTACACCGAAATCCTTGCCGACGAGACCCGCGAAACAGCAACCGGCTTCTGGCTACGCGCCCACGCGTTCTTCACCGCAGCCGGCATCACCGTCAAACGCGTGCTGACCGACAACGGCGCCTGCTACCGCTCACACCTGTGGCGCGACACCCTCACCCAGGCCGGGATCACCCACAAACGCACCCGGCCCTACCGGCCTCAGACCAACGGCAAAGTCGAACGCTACAACCGCACCATGCTCGAGGAATGGGCCTACGCCCGCGTCTACACCAGCGAGACCGAACGCCGCCAAGCCCTGCCCGGCTGGATCCACTTTTACAATCACGACCGCGGACACACCGCACTCGGCGGCTTACCACCCGCCAACCGCGTCCCTAACCTCACGGGTCAGTACACCTAGCGGTCAGCCTCATCGGCCCCACCCCGAACGCCATCGACCGGCTCTACGCGATGAACACCGACCTGACCGACCCGGTGATCCTCGGCCTCGTCCGCGTCGGGGACGGTCCGCCCGCCGGGCTGCTGATCGACGGCGTGCACCGGCTCTACCACGCCTGGCGCAAAGGCATACCGCACCTGCCGGCCTACGTGCTCACCGCCGAGGAAACCCGAGCCGTCCAGCACGACAAGCTGCTCGGCCCAGGCAGCAGCCTCATCGGCCCCTCGTCCTGATTCCTCTACCACCACATCGACGTTTCTACGGAGTCACGATGACCTACCTGATGCCCTGGCAGCGGCCCTGCAACTGCCGCTGCCCCCTGCACGCCCAACGGACCCGCCTCACCTACGACGAGTCCGGCTGCGCCTGCACCATCACCTGCGCCACCCAGCCCATCACGCTGCTGGCCGACCGCTGGGGCTGCGCACTGTTCCTCGACCAGAGCGGCGACCTCTGGCAGGTGCCGGCCCTCCCCGGCGGCACCTGGGACTGGAAGAACGCCGGAGAAATCGACACCCGGCACGACTTCTACCACGCCAGCGTGGTGATCGAGACCCGGTTACGGGAGCTCGTTCACGTGCTCGCGAACCCCGAGGTCTTCAACCTCTGAAACCCGCACATCCAAGGTGGGCCGCCCGCGTGGGCGGCCCACGGCCCTATTGGTGCTTCACGACCCTTTGCGAGACAGCTATGTACCGGACGCCTCGCCCCGTCTACGACTGCAACTGCCCTGTCTACCGCGCTCGGTCTACAACGCGCCGGATTGTCGGTGTCTGATCAGTTGCACCAGCCAGCCCATGACGCTGCTCGCCCCGCAGATCAACGGCGCGCTGTTCCTTGACCGCGCCGCCGCCCTCTGCTTCGTACCCGCCTTCCAGCCGGGCCACTGGGACTGGCGCTGCGCGACCCCCGGCACCGAGGGCCACCCGCTGGCCGACGTCGATCCCCTCGTAAGCACGTTGCTCGCCGCAGTCGACACGCGGCTACGCGCGTTCACCCACTGCCTCTGACCAATCCCTCAACGCCTCGTCCGGCCGGCCGCGCACCCGCGCAGCACGGCCCTTTTTGTGTCATCGAAAGGGCACTCGACTATGACCAAGGCAGTCCTCGGCATCGTCACCCTCGTCATTCTCGCCTGCTTCGGGCTGCCCATGCTGCTGCTGTCCGCCGTCATGGGCAGCAGCTCCGGAGCGTGCAGCGTCGCCGCCGCACCAAGCACCAACGTTTCCGTGCAACCGACGGCCACCACGACGTGGGACACCGATCAACTCAACATCGCCCTGACCATCATCCAGGTCGGCGTCACCAAAGGCGTCGGCAGCTGGGGCCAGACCATCGCCCTCGCCGTCGCCATGCAAGAGTCCGGACTACGGAACCTGCCCTACCTCGGGGCTGACAACGACCACGACTCCATCGGCGTCTTCCAACAGCGCCCGAGCCAGGGATGGGGCACCCCCGAGCAACTGGCCGATCCCGCCTACCAGGCGGGCAAGTTCTACGACAAGCTCAAGACCATCGCTGGATGGCAGACCATGCCACTCACCGAGGCAGCCCAGGCGGTCCAGCTCAGCGCCTACCCGGACGCGTACGCGAAGTGGACCACCAACGCCGTCGCCCTAGTTGATCAAAACGGGACCGGTGAGATCGCCCTCGATTGCTCCGCGATGCCCCTCGGCAGCGCCGAACCGGCGCCGCGCAACCCCGACGGCTCCTGGCCCGAGGAGACCTGCTCCATCATCCCGGACCCGACAACTGGAACCGGCTGCCTCACCCCGCGCACTCTGCACCTCATTCGTCAAGCCGCTGCCGCCGGCTTCCCGCAACCCCGCTGCTGGCGCGTCGACGACCACGGCGAACATCCAAAGGGCCGCGCCTGCGACTTCATGATGACCTCCGGCAGCGAGGCGTCCGGGGCGCAGAAGGCCAGAGGAGACGCAATGGCGGTGTGGGCCGTCGCCAACGCCGACGCGCTTGGCATCCGATACGTCATCTGGTTCCGCATGATCTGGACCGCCGACGACCGCAGATGGGGCCCCTACAACAATCCGTTCGGCGGCGACGACCCGTCCGGATGGCACACGAACCACGTGCACATATCGATGAACTAGAACCATTGAAAGTTGCATCTGATGATGCATTCGCAAAGACCGCTGCGGGCGACCTGCCCGGCCCGTCGATCGCAGCGAAGGCACAGCCGCGGCGGACCCGCATCCTCCCCGACGAATGAGCCCGACCTACACCCCCCCCAGAGCAGGTGCCGGTGTAAGGGACCAGGTGCAAAACGCGTACGCCAACGAGCACACAACAGCGTTCGAGAACCAGAGTACTTCGGCCGGTTCGCGGCCAAGCCAGCTCAGCAATGATCGACTACGGCCAGTCACGTCGCCCGGCCAGGCGGCGTCCGGATCTGGCACCCCTCTATGTCAAGAGGCGACCGCGAGGCTTGCTTTAAGGTGGGTTTCGGCGGGTCCGGGAAGTGACTTCTCCGAAGTGTCGATCATGGGGTTGAGGTCGGCCGCGCTGGATTGCAGAGTCGCCCCCACGTGTCCTCCCGGGCCTGTCGCGATCCGCTTGGCGTCGGCGACCATCCGTTTGTAGACGACGTCGGACAGACGGCGTTTCAACGCCCGCATTGCTTCCATGGGGGTCTTGCCGTCGGCGAGTTTGCGCCGGTAGTAGCGGCGGCCTTCAGTGTCACGGCGCAACTGGACCACGGCCATGATGTGCAGCGTCCGGTTGATGCGCCGGTTTCCTGCTCGGGAGAGCCGGTGGCGGTTCTGGTCGCCGGAGGACGCGTCGATGGGTGCGGTGCCGTTCCAGGAGGCGAAGTGGTCTCGGCTGGCGAACCGGGCGATGTCGCCGATGTCGCCGATTAGGCGCGCGGCGCCGGATGGGCCGATGCCGGTGGGTTCCTGCAGGGTGCTGCCGGTGGAGGCGACCAGGTCGGTGAGCTCGGCGTTGGCGACCTTGATCTTCTTGTCGATCGTGACGAGTTCGTGGATCAACTCGGACGCGAGCCAGCGGCGGGTCTTGCCGACGAGATCGCGCGGCCGGACGGTGTTGAGCAGGGCACGGGCCTGCTGGGCGGACAAGAACTTCTTCGCCCCGCCTGGGATGAGCTCGAGCAGCAAGTGATGCAGCCGGGACACGACTTCGGTGCGGGTCCGGCCGAGCTGGTCACGGCGGTCGACCAGCAGCCGCAACGCCACCGTGGTGTCGTCGGCCTGGACCCGCCACAGGCCGGGCGTGCGCAGCGCGGCCACGGCGACGCTGTGAGCGTCGACCGGGTCGGTCTTGCGACCCTGGCCAGTAGCGAATACTCGGGCTCGCGCTGACAGCTTCGTAGGCACATCGACGACGGTTTCGCCGTCAGCGACCAAGCGCTGGGCGACATGCCGGCCGATGCCGTTGCAACCCTCGACGGCCCAGACCCGTTCACCGTGCTTGCGGCCAGCAGCGAGCATCGCCTTGTAACCGTCGTGATCAGTGCCGAACCGGCCCTTGCCGAGGACACGTTCGCGCTGGTCAATGACCTCGATCGTGGCTGATCGCTTGTGCGGGTCCACTCCGATGACGACATGGGGCATGTGTCTCGTCCTCCCTGCTCCGACCTGATGCCGGCGGGAGGGCAGCGCTACTTTGAGCTGGGCATACCCCTCTGGAGCCACTCCGCGCCGCGGTGACCGGCAGAGCGCATGCCAAATCTGAGCCACACCCACGATGCGGGTGGACAGCCGAAATGAGAGCGACTCTGCCGGTCACCTCGACCATGCCTGGCCGGGCAGCGGTCGTGCCACCAGTAGATAAGTAGCCGAGATGAGTACGCCGGAGCATCCAGCTGTCGAATCTAGGTCATCGGGTGTCCCAACAGTAGTTCCTTGCCGATGATGGCTTGATGAACTGGATCCCCGCCTTGGTGACCGGCGGACTGGCATTCTCTGCCGCAATACTGGTGGCAGTCTTGAACAACAAGTCTCTGCGCGCGCTTGCCGAGAGTAAGAAACTGGCGGACCAGAAGCTTTCACAACAGCAGGCCGAAGAGCGGAGTCGTTTGGTCAGGCTCGAAAGCCTGCAGTCGGAGGAATCGGCTGCCCTCAAGGCGAAGCGCGAGTATGAGTACGAAGCCTTGAAGCGCCTGTACACCGTCGCTCGCCCGCTCATGTTTCAGTTGGGCGAGGCCTGTGAGGTGAGTAACCGGAGGATAGACAAAATCCTGCTAGGCGTCATCAAGCTGCATGCAGGGTCCAGCTCATTGGTTACCACCGCCTACCGGCTTGGAGCGCCGTTGGTGCTCGTTGTCGCCCTGCGCCGCGAACTCACGACAACCGACCTCAGCCTCGACCCAAGGCTGCGTGAGCAGTACGTCGTCGCCCGAGAACTGCTCTTCGTCTTTCAAAATGGTTACGAACTGGCGGCGTGCTCGCTGAGAGTTCCTGACTACCGCAAAAATAAGCACGAGCCCCGCCAGCACCTGACCGTACGTCAACTGGATGGCCTGCTCGAAGGATTAAGCGCGGACCACCTGACGAACGGCGCCGTCAAGAGCTTCTCTGAATTTGAAAGAGATCCGTTGACCTGCCGGAGCAAAATGCGAGGTCCACGGACGCCGCGATTGATCTACTTGGCCGGGCAAGTCCGGACTTGACGCCCGTACTGTGGCGGATATTGATGACTCAGCGATTGCTGCAGGCGGCGCTTCTGCGTTTGTTGGTCAACGATGGCTTCGCCGCGAGAGCGCAAAGAATTCCCATTCCGGAGGACCCCCGCTACGCCGCCGCTCATGAAGCGGCCCTCGGGTCCGCCACTGCATACCTCGGGGCTCACGGCGTATCTTGTTCGCATTAAATCCGGAGGTAGCCGGCTTGCTGAAATGCCGCCGAGCGGGCGTAATACCACACGGATCGTCCTGGGCGGGCGCGTTTGAGCCAGCGTGGTGGGACGGCTTTGTCGTATGAGCTTCATCGTTCGGTCGTGCGGCTTACTGTCGGACACATGCACCCAGACTTCCTAGACGTCGGGCGACTTGTGGTCGGACTGCCGGTGGAGTTCCTCGACGATACGAACTTCGATGCAATCGAGGTCCTCCGTGGCGGTGCGCCTGCCCGGTGCGATCGCCAGTGGCGCGGCCATCCGGGCTTGATAACTGCGACCCATCTTCACCACGTGCTCATCGCCTGGGTGGGACTCGAGGACTCCATCGCTAGTCGGGCGGAAGGGTATGGATGCAATGATGAGGGACGCTTTCCCGGGCTCGGTGTGCTCACCATGGAGGAGTACGAACGGCGCCGACGTCGGGTCTTGGCGGGAGAACCCCCAATAAATTGTTGCAACCCATGAGGTGGGGCTTGTGCGCTCTGTTCTGCCGCCGACCGCGCACGGCGGCCGGAAGTGAGCCTTCGCCCAGCTTGGCGGACGCCGGCAGCGGTCCGACGCACGCTCATGCCGAGATCAGTGCACCTGATCATGCCGAGGCGACGGCCCTCGGACCGTTCCCTGCAAGTCGGAAGACAGTGCGGGAAGGCCGCGATATGAGGAGCTGCGCACCTTCCAAACGATGAAAGAGACGACAGCCAGCAATGCGAGGGTGGCAGTTCCAGTGACGGCAGCGAGGTAACCGGCGAAATGGCCGACACCGAAACCACACTCCAGTCCAGCCGCGGTGCCGTCGCGGCACCCCGGAGGCTGCTGGCGGTCCTCGGCGTTGCCCAGGATGGTGCCGACTACCACACACAACACGGGGAGCGCCGCGCAGCAGCCGAAGAGCACTGACCTCGGCACGCCGTGGCACCGCAGGGCTGTAAGCCAGCCGGCGATCAGAAGGACCGGCACGAACAGTGGTAGCAGCAGTATCACCATCAGGCGTTGATCTTAGGCCTTGGGGACCACACCGGCGGTGGTTGCCAGGGCTCAGCTAAGCCAGCCGGGCTGCTATCGCTTCGTGCTATCGCTGGTGAGGAACCGAGCGATACCCAGCGGCAGTGTCAAGTTCCCGTTGGCGCGGCGCTTGTCGGCCGTACGCCGCTCAGCCATCAGTATCCCCACCATCAACATGTGCCCAGCGGCTCATGTGGTCGTCGACCACTTCTCGCACCTGGCGGCGGATATCCGTGTAGCTCATGTCGCCCATGCCCTCGGCCTCGAGAACCGCGTCGGTGAAAGCATCTACGCCCGCTGGAGGCGACTCGACAAGACTGCGGCTGCTCTGAGGAGGAAGGCAAAACCCCAGCCGAATACATAGCTCGTTCAGGAGGCGTTGCACATCGGAATCCAGATCGTCGCGGTAGCCCACAAGGCCAGCATCTCAGGACTTGCTGCGGCAATCGGCGCAGTTGACGGCGACTGGCGAGCATGCCTTACGTAGACGCCCTCTTCTACGGCGATTCGCGCACGCAGTTCTGGGGGTCGGGTTGCATCCTGTACCGGGGCGGTGCGTTGAGGAGTCAGGCGTCGTCGCGTGGGGTGTCCACGCAGCGGCTATGGAACTCGCTGAGCCAATGATTCACCTGTGCGTCGTCGTGCAGGAAGATGCCGCTCGGCCCAATGGGCATGTCGATGCCGTGAAGTAGCTCGAGACCCCACCAGACGACCTCGTCGTCCACCGCGTTGTCGGCTGGGCCTCCGTGCCACTGCGCTGCCCACCGATCCGCCTCGTCGCGAGTTCGAGTGCCCGCGAGCACGGCGGAAAGCCAATGATCAATCTCCTCACGTGTCGGAGGACCAAGGTGCGCAGAATTCATGATTGAAGGATGGGCGATGCGCAGCGCCGGCGCACTGATCTGCCGCGATCCGGCCGTCAGTTGGCGTCGGCAGGTCACTCAAAGTGAACGGCGAAGGCAGGGTCGTCGGGCTGGCTGGCTAGCCCGGAGCGGGTCGAGGGCTCCCCGCGCTTGACGTTGTGCACCGTCGGCGTACCCGGCTCCGTTCTGGGGCTCAGGCGTTCAGGCGCGAGTCAGGCTATTGCGCAGATGGCGGGCGAGTTCGATGGTGTCCTCACGCGGTTCAGCGTTGAGGTCGGCGAGTGCCTTGGTGAGGGCGCGTAGCAGGGTGCGGATGCCGTCGGCGTCCCCAAGTGCGTGTCGGGCGTGCATTGCTTTGGTGTAGAGGGCTTCGTTGTAGCGGTCCAGGCCGATCGCTTTGTCGAGGAGGTCGGATGCGGCTTGGGGATCGCTGTCGAGGAGGTCGTCGGCCAGCGAGAGGTGAGCTTCGGTGCTCCAGCGCCGTACCGTTTCGCGGTGCGGCTGGATCCATTCGTAGTCCTGCCCCTCGGCCAGGGGCGCGGTGCACAGGTTGCAGGCGGCAGTGAGGAGCTCTTGGCGGCGAGGCTGTGAGGCGATGGTGGCCTGGCGTAGTAAGTCGCGCAGGTTCCAGAGGTCGACGTCCACGGTTGCGGGGTCGAGTCGGTACCGTCCGGCGGTTTTGATGAGGTAGGAGTTGCGGGTGTCGGCGGTGCCGGCGCGGCCGAGGACGTGGCGCAGGTTCGAGGCGTTGGTGTGGACGCGTTGGTCGGCTTGGCTGATGCGGGCGTCGGGTTCGAGGTATTCGCCGATCTCGCGGGTGCTGGCGCCGTCGGGGTGCACGGCGAGATACACGGCGAGTTCGAGGGCTTTCGCGCGTAGGGGCCGGCCGTCCGCGGTGATGTCTTCGATACCCGGTTCGCCGAGCACGCGGAGCCGCGCCCGCTTGGTCGTGACCGGTGTGAGGGGTGGTGTGTTGTCGACGGCGGCCTTGTCGGCTCGGCCGCCGGCCACAGGCACGGTTGTACCGGTTCTCGGATCCGAGCCGGTGGAGGGCGGCGTCGGTGTCCGCGTGCTGGGGGCGGGTGGTTGGCCGGTATGTGCTTCCCTTGCGGCGTCGAGGAGATCGCGCGTTGTAGCGATGTCCAGGACGGCCAGCTGCATGGCGTGGTCAGCGCTCGTTTCCAGCCGGGCATCGCCGTCGTCCGAGACGGACAGCGTGGGGCCGTGAGGCCAGTGGCCGAGGACGACGGTGGTGATGTTCAGTTCTTGGGTGAGGCCGAAGGTGATGCGGGCTCGGGTGCTGTCGGTGGCCTGCTCCGAGTGGGTGATCAGGAGCAGTGGCGGCAGTGCTTCCTCGGCTGGCGTGGTTTCGCGCAGGGTGTCGAGGTCGGTGAGGTTGTGCTCGTCGAGGATCCGCGCTCGCCGCAGCAGGTGGGTGTCGAGCAGGGTGAGGGCTTGCTCGAGGGTGTCGGTGATGTGCAGTCGTGGCCAGCCGGCGATCGGTGGGTCGCCGAGCAGTTCAGTCAGTGTGGGTCGGTCGATGATGACTTCGGCGCGCTGGGCGGGGTCGGTGGGTGTGCCCGCGGTGATTGCGGTGATGAGCAGGCCGCGGGCGGCGGCGTCGGCGCTGGAGCCGATCAGTCCGACGCCGCCGGAGGGCAGGGTTTCGGAGTCCTCAGGCTCGCGCAGTGCCGGTGCGCTGGCGTGGCGGGTGTGATGTTGAGCGGCAAGGAGCGGGGCGGGTAGGTCGTGCAGTTGCTCGGAGCTGCCGGGTACGTAGCGACGGCGGCGTTGCAGCCAGACGAGAGCGGCGGTCGCGGTGATCGCAACGGCAAGCGTCCAGGGGATGATGCTGCCGCCGGGCAGTACGAGGTCTCCTCCGGTGGGCGGGTGCGAGCTGTCGTCATCGGCGTTGCTGGCGGAAGGCGGTGCTGAGCGGGTTGACCCCGGTCCCTCGGCGTCTGGACTTCCCGTTGTCGGGGCCTGCTTTGCGACCGGCGGGTTGGTGGATTCGGGCCGTGCTGGCACGGGTGGTGCTGACCGGCCCGGTGGCCGATGCGGGTGACTGGGCGTGGCATCAGCCGGTGGAACTGCGTCAGCGGGCAGGCGCACGGTCCAGCCGGGATAGATGAGGTCGCAGTCAGTCAGGGTCTGGCCACGGGCGACGTGGCGGTGTTTATTGAGCTTGCAGATGTCGGGCCAGCGATCGGCATCACGAAGCCACGTCTTGGCGATCTTTGAGAGGGTGTCGCCCCGACGGACGTGATGCTCGTAGCGGTCGCGGCCGACCGCGAGCATGATGCGGCCCTCATGGACCAGCGGCGTCTCCGCGTTGCCGGCATTGCCTTGCACGGTGGCAGACGGCCCGGATACGGAACCCACCACGTTACTGAAGGCAGCCCGCTCGGGCACAGAGGCCGGAACACTATGAGCCACGGGGGCGGCGACGGCTGCGGCTGCGGGACCGGTGACGACGGCGACGGTGGCGGTACCGGTGAGTCCGACGATCAGGCGGTGCAGCGGCATAGGCAGCCGCCACCGGGCAAGCCGACGGCCGCGGAGCACACCGGCCACGCTGCCCACGAGCAGGATCGCGAGTGCCGCCCAGACCAGCCAACCGGCCCAGATCAGCAGGACCCGCAACCCGGCGGCAGAAGACGCTGCAGTGGTAGCGGCGAACGGGCCGGTATTCCACCACGAGGACCACACGTCGACCGGGTTGCCGAACGCGATCCACAGCAACCATGGCGGACCGACGACCAGGAGCGCCACCGCGACGACAGTCCGAAGAATCTGCTTCGGCCGCCATATCGAGGGCTGACGCGACGCCGCAACCGGACTCGGCGGGATCCACAAGGAGGGCTGCCGGGCGTACTGCGCCGCTCGGCGGCGTGCCGCTTCAGATAGCTGCTCGTCTTCCACCGGTTTCGATCCCCCGAGTCCGACCCGAATCATCCTCAGTACCGACCCGCGCTGGCCGAGCGCTACAGATAATCGTCGATCTTTCACAGTGCGAAGATCTGGCTACTTATCGCCCTGAGGGACCGGGTCTGCGCCTGCGGGCGCGGGACACTACCCGTCATGGCCACGGGGGATCTTCATCTGAGCGTCCACCTCGGCGCACGCTGGACCGCCGCTGTCGCCACGGTGGACGGGCGAACATGGCCGGTGACGTTCGACGGACAGACCCGCCTCCCGAGCGGCGTCTGGATCGATCAGCAGTCCGGCTCCGCCTCAACCGCCGCAGGTGGCACCGTCGCAGCAGTCACGGCCTCACACGCGTACCTTGCCGATCCGATGGCGGCGCTGCGCAATGCCGCAGAGGCTGACGTCCGCCCTGCTGCAGCAGTCTCGGCGATGCTGGCTCATGTCGCCAACATCGCCTCCCTGCAGGTCGGTACCCGGTGGCCACGCTGACGCTCACAACACCTCAACCGTGGGGACCGAAGTCGAGACAACGGCTCACTCACGCGGCCACTACCGCCGGACTGCCCGAACCCGCCATCGTCACCGCAGCCGCAGCCGCAGCCGCAGCCGCAGCCGCAGCCGCAGCCGCAGCCGCAGCCGCAGCCGCAGCCGCAGCCGCAGCCGCAGCCGCAGCAGCGCCCGGCACTGATGGCTTGGCGGGCGGGTTCGTGCTCGTCTGCACCATCGGCGACAGCTATCCCCATCTTGAGGTCCTGGACGCCAGCGACCAGTACACGCAGCTCGCCGCCGTGACTGCTCGTGATCCGGACGCTCCCGCTATCGACGTCGCCGTGGCGTCCGTGATCCGGCAACGGACGGGGGACAACGCCGACGTTCCCGCCGGGTTGGATGGGCAGACCACGGCGGAGATCGCTCGCGCCCGCACCGCGCTGATCGGCGCTACCCGGGCCCCGGTGCTGTTGCCCGGTGAGTCAGACCCGCTCGTTCTCGAACGCTCCGACCTGGACAAGGCAGCGGGACCGCATCTCGACCAGCTCGGTCCGGCTCTGAACCAGGCGCTCGCCGAGGCCGATATCGACCGCGCTGACGTTGCGGCTACAGTCCTGGTGGTTCACGATGCCACCGCTCCGGCGGCACAGGCCGCACTGGCTAACACAGGCCTTCCGCCGCCGACGGTCCTCAACCAACCGGACCAGATAGCCGCAGGCGCCGCGCATCTGACCGGAACCGTCCGCACCGCAGCGGCCGCGACGGCCGCCACGACGAGGTTACCGCGCACCAGGCTCTCCATCGGCAGCCTGACCACGGTCGCCGTGCTCGCCGCCGCCTCGGTTGTCCTGCTGGTGCAGACGGTCACCAGCGCCGACATCTCGATCATCGCCGGCAGCATCGCCTACGTACGCCTGCCGCTGGCCAACCTCGCTCTCGCAGCCGCCGTCGCTGCCACTGCCGCCACGGCGGCGGCGCAACTCGGCCCGACCACGTGGCTTTCGCCGCAAGGTATGAACGATCCCGCCTCCACCGGCTACCTGCTGCGCCGTTCCTACCTGGGTGCGGCAGCAGCCGGCCTTGCCCTCGCCGGGCTCTGGGGCCTCGGTGCAGGCGTGGGCGTCGGCCAGACCGACCCGGCGTACCTGCGCTGGGCGCTGACCGCAGCTGCCCCGATCGCTGCCTGCGCGGCGATTATCGCCGTTGTCTCCCCGCACGTTCCCGCCGCGCGACTCGGTGACTGGCTGCCTCGCATGCGGCCGCCTGTCTGGCCCATCGCCGCTGCGGTGGCCGGTGTCTATCTCGTCCGCTCCGCCTACACGCTCACTTTCCCCACGAACCTCACCGGCGTCGTCGGCCTCACCGCCGCGATCGGTGCCGCCCTGCTCGGAGCTGCCACCGCTGCCACCGCCACCCGACACCTCGCCCTCCGCATCGCGATCAGCGTCATTGTGGTTCCCGGGTACGCCCTGGTCGTGGCTGTCAGGACGATCGGTTATCTCGCCGCGGCCTACGTCATCACGCTCATCTGGTGGCACCTCGCCGCGACCGCTCACACCGCCCGCGAAGCCGCCCCAGACAACGCATTCACGCGGTGGCTCACGAGGATCTGAGGCGAACGCGCCCTCTGGCACCCGCACGTGAGGCGTACGCCATGACGCCACATTGGCGAGGCGACGCTCGCGCATAGACACCCGTAGACCTGACCCAACAACACGCCCGCCGAGCATCCGCTCGGCGGGCTTTCTCGTGCCCATCGAGAGGAGCTTGACGATGACCGACTCGACCGTGCCGAACCGGTACCTCAACGTCGATAGGACGCCGTACCGCCGAGCTGCCTATGGATGACCGGGCACCGTACAACGTCTCCGACACACGCCAGTCTCGTAACCGAACGAGGCATGTGCATGTGCTGGCCCCGGCCGAGGTGCCGATGACACCCGACGACTACGAACAGGCGGTCACCGCGCTCGCCACGATGATCGCCGCTTGGTGGCAGGAACACCAGCCCGACACCAATCACTAGCGGCACAACGCCACGCCCGGCGCCGGAACCTCTGACAGGCAGAGCATCCCGGCGCCGGGTTCGCCGTTTCCAGCCCCTGTACGTGGCTTGACCCCGGCCATGGATGGACCGACGGTCGACACCCCCACCAACAAATGATCTTGAGGTGATGATCATGGCTAAACGAACCCGTACATCCTCCCGTGTCCGACAGATCATCGATGACACCAGCCGCCGGATCGCGATCTACCTTCGCCGCTCCACCGACGAGGACCACCAGCCCTTCAGCCTGGAAGCGCAGGAAACCAAGCTCCGCGCCTTCGTCGCGTCCCAGCCGGGGGACTGGGAGATCGTGGCCGTTTACTCCGATGACGCCTCCGGGGCCAGCACCGACCGCCCGGAACTCCAGAAAGCGCTTCGTGCTGCACGGGCCGGCCTGTTCGACACCCTGCTGGTCTACCGGGTGGACCGGTTCTCCCGCAGCCTGCGCGACCTGACCGGCCTGCTCGACGAACTCGCCGACGCCGCCGTGGCCTTCCGCTCCGCGACCGAGCCGTTCGACACCGCCACCCCGGTCGGTCGGATGCTGGTCCAGATGCTTGGCGTGTTCGCGGAGTTCGAGCGCGAGACCATCATCGACCGCGTCATCGCCGGGATGGAACGCAAGGCCGCCAAGGGACTGTGGACCGGCGGGGCCCGCCCTCTCGGCTACAACATCGACCGCAACCTCGACAAACTCGTTCCCAACCCAGCCGAGACCGCGACCGTCCGCAGGATCTTCGACCTCTACACCACGGACCGACTCGGCACCAAGACCATCGCAGAACGCCTCAACGGCGAAGGACTGCGTACCCGGCTCGGCAAACCGTGGTCGCAGCACACCGTTGAGATGATCCTGACCAACCGCACCTACCGTGGCGAGAAGACCTTCCGCGACATCGTCGTACCCGACGCCCACGAACCGCTCATCAGCGCGGCCCAGTTCGACTGCGCCCAGGACATCCTCGGTCGACGCTCCGCCCAGATCGGGCAGCGCGCCGCCAACCCGTCCTCCTACATCCTCACTGGGCTCATCCGCTGCCCGCAATGCGGACGCGGCTACATCGGCACCGCCGCAACCGGACGCTCCAAGACCTACCGTTACTACACCTGCTGGAGCCGCGCCCGCTACGGCAACAAGGCCGGCTGCGACATCCACCGCTTCAACGCCGACGACCTAGAAGCCGCCATCAGCGAAGCCCTGCTCGACTTCTACACAACCGGCCACCAACTGATCACCGACGCGATCATCCGCTTCCAGCAAACCCATGCCAGCTCAACGGCCGCGAAACGTGAACAGCTCGCCACCGTCAAGAAAGAGATCCGCGACAACGCCGGTGCTGTCGACCGCTACCTCACCGCCTTCGAGAAAGGCACCCTCGACGACGACGCACCCGAGATCCGCGCTCGCTTGGACACCCTCAAGATCCAAGCCAAGGCACTGCGCGCCCGCAAATCCGAACTCGAACTCGACCTCGAACAGCCACCCGAGGCGCTCACGCCAGCTGACCTGGCAGCGGTACGGACTCAGATCCGACACATCCTCGCGAACGAGACGCACAACGCCCGCAAGGCACTCTTTGAAACCCTGATCCACGAGATCACAATCATCGCGGACGACACCGTCCGACCCATCTTTAAGCTCCCGCGCGCCGGAAACGACGAAGGGCCAGCCCACGATGGGCTGACCCTTACCGACCGTGACGCGAACCAGATGGTTCGCGCACTGCCAACTGTGGTGGGCGATACTGGGATCGAACCAGTGACCTCTCCGGTGTGAACGGAGCGCTCTCCCGCTGAGCTAATCGCCCGGGACGCAGCAGACTGTACCGGACCGGCCCTCCCCCACGCGAACCCGGGGGTCGGCGCGTCGCCGCCGGCCCGGGTGCGGCGCGGGCCGGGCCGTCAGCCGCCGGCGAGGAAGTCGCGGATCTCCGTAGCCAGGTTGATGCCCATCGTGAGCTTGACCGAGAGCCAGACGACGCCGCAGATGAAGACGAAGCCGACCAGGCCGATCACCGCGCGCACCGGGAGGGACTGCCGGAGCACCCAGCGGGTCCAGGCTTGGACGTGGCGCTTGGTGAACTGGAGGAGGTGGCGGGCCCAGACGAACTCGACCGCCCAGATGGCAAGGCCGAGGATGACGATCGCCCAGCCGGGGCCGGGGAACGGGATGAGCACGATGCCGATCGCGACCACGATGGTGCCGAGGAATCCGACGCCGATGCGCAGCGCGAGGCGGCCGGTGGGGTTGGCGCGGATCCGGTCGAGGACGCCCCGGGGTGCGTGACCGGCGGCCGGCGAATCGGTCACGGGGTCGGATTGGGACATCTCGTTCACTTTCACGGCAAAGATCGCGGGCTCCCGGTCATTTCATCCCCTAGTGTTCCGCTCCCCCGTCACTACCCGGGAGGAATGGACGTTACCGGAGTGAGTCAACTGCTGGACCACCCGACGCCGGGCGGAACCGAGTACTTGGGCAGAACAGGACAAGATACCGTTTTACGGCTCGTCCGGAGAGCTTATCGGAACCGTCTTCCCACTACTGGGTGAGATCAGCGTATGGCGGAGCGTAATGACAGGGATCACCTGAGTATGGGAAACGCGGGGTTCACCAGCCTCGCAGCGGTGCCGGGGGGAGTTCGTCCATGAGTACCATTCGTCCAACGACCGTCGAGGTCGAAACCTCGCTGCGGCTCGTAGCGCCTGACGCCACGGCCCTGCCCGTGCGTGCCAGCCTGCGGTACGACCCAGCCGACCCGTACGCGGTGCACGTGTTGTTCCACGCAGAATCAGCCGGTGGGGAAGCCGTGAGCTGGTCCTTCGCGCGGGAACTCCTCGTGACCGGGCTCGATGAGCCCGCAGGGATCGGAGACGTCCGGGTGTGGCCGTGGGCCACGCCACGGGGGGACTTCGTCGCCCTGGCGTTGTCGTCACCCGACGGCAACGCGCTGTTCGAAGTACCACGCAGCGTTCTGGTCCGGTTCCTGCGGCGCACCTATGTGGTGGTTCCGCGGGGCCGGGAGTCCGATCATCTGGACGTGGACGCGGCGGTCAACCGGCTGCTGGCCGGTCGATAGCGACAACGCGCAATTCCGGGGCGACCCGTGCGGACACTGCCGGTCCGCGCGGGTCGCTTTTTGCGTACGCAATAGACGTCTTTTTTGTCCGTTTCCATGCTCGATTTCCCGACTGTCTGCCGGATATCCGCCGACCACACGGCTCCCACGTGCATCGCTGGTCACGGGCGGATACGGTCGCCTCGATGGTCGCCTCCGGACGAACCCGCGCGCGGTCCGCGCCCGCCCCGCTCTGGGCCGGGGTGGGCACGTTCACGCTGTCCGAGACCGATCTCGCCGCCGGCGATCCGGCGCCGCGGCGGCTGCCCTACCACCTGCTCGCGCTGACCACTGCCGGTCACGGCACGGTGGAGATCGATTTTGCCGCCCACGCGTGCCGTCCGGGCACCCTCCTCTGGGTACGCCCGGGGCAGGCGCTCCGCTTCGGCGCCGAACCCGGGCTGGACGCCACCCTGATCACGTGGAACCGCGACGTGCTGTCGGCGGCGGAGATCACCGGCGTACCCGTCGACGACCTGCCCGGCCCGGCCCGCTGGCAGTTGGCGGGCGAGGACGAGGACGCGGTGATCACGGAGGTCGCGCAGCTCGGTGTCGACTGCGCGCGGCACACGTCGGGCCCGGTCGCCGCGGGACTGCTGCGGCACCAGCTCGCCGTCGTCCTGCTGCGCATCGCCCTGCTCACCGGCGACGGGGACGCGGCCGGGGCGTCGACCTCCGAGGCCCGCACCTTCGCCCGCTTCCGCCGCGACCTGGAGGCCGGCCACCCCCGCAGCCGCCGCGTCGAGGACTACGCAGCCCGGATCGGCTGCTCGGTCCGCACGCTCACCCGGGCCAGCCTGGCGATCACCGGGCGTACGGCGAAACAGGTCGTCGACGACCGCGTGGCGCTGGAGGCCCGCCGGCTGCTGGCGTGCACCGACCTGTCGGTGGCGGAGATCGGGCGGCGGCTGGGCTTCGGGGAGCCGACGAACTTCGGGCGCTTCTTCCACCGGGAGGTGGGGTCGAGCCCGGGGGCGTTCCGGGCCGAGCTCGGGGTGCGGGCGGCCACGCCGGGCGAGGCCGACGCCGGGGCCGAGCTGGGCCGCCGGGTGCCGGCGCAGCGCAGCGCAGCTGACTGAGACGCCACGGTGGCGGTCACGAACGAGTGAACCGTTCGTCACGCGCTGACGCTGGGTGATGCCCGAATTCCCGTAATTCCTGGGGTGGAGGAGGGGCACGCGCACGGAAGGGGCATGATGGGCGGGTGCAGATCTCCGCGCGCGGCGATTACGCGGTACGGGCGGCGCTGAGCCTTGCCCAGACGTACCCGGCCCTGATGTCCGCCCAGGCCATCGCCCAGGACCAGAACATGCCGAGGAAGTTTCTCGAGGCGGTCCTGGCCGATCTGCGCCGTGCCGGGGTGGTGCGGGCGCAACGCGGCGCCGAGGGCGGCTACACGCTGTCACAATCGCCACGCGACGTGACGATCGGTCAGATCCTGCGGGCGGTCGACGGCCCGCTCGCCGGGGTGCGCGGCCTGCGGCCGGAGGAGACCCAGTACACGGGCGCGGCGGAGAACCTGCCGAACCTGTGGGTCGCCGTACGCGCCGCGGTGCGTGAGGTGGTCGACGAGGTGAGCCTCGCGGAGCTGATCAGCGGCCGGATGCCGGCGCACGTCCGCAAGCTCACGACCCGCCCGGACGCCTGGCAGCCCCGCTGAGCCGAGCGGCACGCCGCCGCCGGGGCGAGTTTCGGAAGATCGGCCATCGGGAATCTCCGGGACACCTGACGATTCCACGGAAGGACTCCCCGATGGGTATCCAATACCGCAGCCGCAAGAAGTTCGGCCCGCTCATCCTGAACTTCACGCAGCGGGGCCTGTCGTCCTGGACCATCAAGATCGGCCGCTGGTCCTGGAACTCCAAGGCGAAGGCGCACCGCGTCGACCTGCCCGGCCCGCTGTCGTGGAAGCAGGACAAGTCCAGCTCCCGCTCCTGACCGTCGCCGGGATCCTCACGCCGGGGCGATGACCACGTCCCCGCCGAGACGTCCCTGTTCCGGACGCCGGGTCACCGCCCCGGCGTCCAGGAGCGTGTGCAGCACCCGCGTCGCATCCGCCGCCCGGTACACCGTCTCGGTCAGCGCATACGTCCGGAGCTCCGTGACCGTCGCCTCGCCGACCTCCGTGAGCCGGGCGAGCAGCTCACGCCGCAGCGGGCCCGGGTGCGGCGTGAGGGAGATGTCGAGAAGGTGCCGTTCCGGGTCGCCGGGGTCGCGGTAGCGCACGCCCGCATACTCGTCGACCGCCCAGAGCAGGTCCTTGAACGCCTCGAGGCTCTTGCCGAGCGTCGTCGCGTACATCAGGATCTCGCCGGGGTCGTCCGATGCGGCCAGTTCGACCGCCGCCGCGAGCGGGAAGCCCGCTTCCCGCAGCGCCGTGCGCATCGCCGGCACCGGTGCCGACGGCGGCAGCACGATCAGGGCCTCCGCCGGTTTCCCGGTGGCCAGGGCCTCGAGGACGGTCGCGCCGGGCGGTTCGCCCGCATCGAGAAAACCGAGCAACGGTACGCGCGCAGCACCGGCCGCCCGCAGTGCGACGCCGAGCCGTTCGGGCGTGCTGCCGGGGACGGTGTGGACGGTGAGCCCCGCCCCGGCGGGCAGCGCCTTGAGCCGGGCGTCCACGTCGGTGAGGTCGGCGCCGACCGCCACCATCGTCAGCTCCCGGCCTCTGACCAGGTCGGACTGTTCGGTGAAGACCCGGGCGGCCGCCTCGGCGAGCGCGGCCGTGGTGTCGGCGTACCCGTGGGCGTAGGTGGCGCGGCGGGCCCGGTGCAGGGCCGCCGGTGCCCAGGCCTCGAGGTGGCGGACGAGGATCTCGCGTTTGACGTCGGCGACGCTGTCGGCGCTCATATCCGAGTTGTACCGTGTCGCGGGGCACAACAGGTACGCGCCACAGGACTTGTACCTACCGTCGCCGAGCAGACACTATGGGCCACGTGCCTCCTCCGCTCGCCGAACTGACCGCCCAGGCGCAGACGTTGACGGCCGAGGGCGACCTCGCCGGCGCCCGGGCCGTCCTCGCCGGCGCGCTGGATCCCGCCGAGATCGACCCGCATCGCGCCTCCCCCGACCTCGCCCTCGCCGCCGCGCTGCAGGCCCGCATCCTCATCGCGCTGGGCGACGCCCACGCGGCCCGCACCTGGGCGGGTTTCGCGCACGCGGCCGAGGAGCGGCTGCACGGGCCCCGCGACGAGCGGACGATCGCGGCCGCCGCCACCCACGCCGCGGTGCTGCACCGGGTCGGCAATCACGGCCGGGCCGCGCAGCTGTACCACGACCTGGTCGGGGAGCTGACCGCCGTCGAAGGGCCGCTGTCGCCCCGGGTGCTGGCCGCGGAGGCGGACCTGGCAACCGCCGAGCACGCGGCCGGCTACTGCACCGCCGCTCGCGCCCGCCTCGCCGACGCGTGGGCGCGGTACCGGGAGGCGTACGGCGACGCGTCCGCCCCGGGCATCAAGATGCTGGCCCGGCTCGGCGCGATGGAACGCGAATGCGCCCGCACCACCGAGGGCAACGAGCACCTGGCGCTGGCGCAGGAGCTGTGCGCCCGGCACCTGCCCGCCGACCACTCGCTGGCCCAGCAGGTGGCCCGCCTCGCCGGCGCACCGCCGACCGGGCGGCACGTCTGCGGCCGGGTGCAACGCTCGACCGGTCCGGTGCCCGCTCCGGCACCCGGCCCGGCGGAGCAGGCGCCGGGCGCGCCACCGGCCCCGCCGATCTTCCGCTCCGCCCAGGGCGGGCCGGCGCCGGACATCAGCCGGATGCCGGCGACGATCCCGGGAGTGCACCCGGTGCTGCCGGAGCCTGCCGTCCCGGGGGAACCCACCGGCCGCCATGCCGTTCCGGAACCGCCGATCCCCCTCCCCCTCACCTCCCCGGCCGCGCCGCCGCCCGGTCCCGGGACGCCCGCGGCGAGCGAGGAGGCCGGCACCCCGCCCTCGCAGTGGCCGGCGCACGGGCACGTCGCCCAGGCGCTGGCCGCGGTCCACGACCAGGCCGTGCCACCCGGCCCGGATCCGGCCGTCCGGCCGGTGGACGCCACCGCCCAGCCCGCTGACCCCGTCGTCGCGCCGCTCGGGCCGTACCCGCCGGATTCGTTCCCCCCGGCCGCTTCGGCTCCCGGGGCGTACCCGCCCGGTCCGCGGCTGCCCGTGGACCGGGCGAGCGCGAAGGTCGCCGACCGGTTGCCCGTACCGGTGGAAAGGCCGGGCGAGTCGGCCAACCGGCAGCCGTTCATCCTGGCGACGGTGCTGGTCGCCGGGGTCGCGGCCGCGGCCGCGATCGTGGCGGTGACCCTGCCGCGTGGCGACGATGCCGGGCCGTCCACCGCCGCGCCGCCGGTCGGCGCGGCGGCCACCACGGCACCCGCCACGAGCGCGCCCGCCGCCGCCCCGCCGTCGGGTGCGGCGACCCCGGCGCCGTCCGGGACGGTGAATCCGATCGCGCCGGTCGACGTACGGCTGCGGGACCGCCGGGACAGCGTGGCGCTGACCTGGCGCTATCCGAAGGGCTCCGAGGGGCCGGTGCTGATCTCCGGCGGCCGGGCCGGGCAGGAGCAGCGGGCCTTCCAGCAGCTGCCCGCGGGGACCACCGACTACGTCGTGTACGGCCTCAACGAACAGAACAACTACTGCTTCTCCGTCGCCGTCGTCTACACCGTCGACAAGGTCGCCGCGAGCCGGCCGATCTGCACCGACCGCCGATGACGCGGCAACCGATCTGCACCCGGCCGACACCTCAGTACTGACTGCCGCCGTCCGATCGGAGAGGGATGCCGAGGACCTCACCCGAGGACCCGGGGAAGGCGGTCCTGTGACGACGGAGGCGGCACCCGCGACGGTCGTGGTCGCGGACGAGCGCGCCCAGCTCGAGGCCACCCTGGTGGAGCTCGAGGCGCGCCCGCAGTCGAGGTACCGGTCGACCGCCGTGCCCGCGGCGACCGTCGAGCGGCGGGCCGAAGCCCTGGGCCTCGAGGAGCTCGCGATGCGGGCCCGGCTGGTGCGCGCCCACGTGCTGGTCCGGGAGGGCCGGTCCGAGCGGGGCGGCCGCTGGGCGCATCAGGTTCTCGCCTGGGCCCAGGAGCGCGAACACCCTTTCCTGCTGGCGCGTTCGCACCGGGTGCTGTCGATCTTCTACCGGCAGGTCGGCGACCTGGCCGAGGGGCTCACCCACGCGGTGCAGTGCTACTCGCACCTGACCGACGACGAGCCGCTGAGCATCCGCGCCCGGCATCTCATGACGCTGGCGGTGGCGCTGGACGAGAGCGGGTCGATCGCGGAGGGCGACCGCCGGTTCCGGGAGGCGCTGGCCATCTCCACCGAGGTCGGCGACGTCGAGCTGAGCCTGAACATCCTCAACAACATGGCGTACACGGCGTTCGAGAACGACGACGAGGCCGGCGCCCGGGCCCTGGTCGCGCAGATGCGGGAGGTGCAGACGCGCAGCCCGCGCACCTTCAGCGCGATGGAGCTGGACACCATCGCCCGGATCGAGATGATGGGCGGGCGCTACGACGCCGTCGAGGAGACGCTGCACGTCATGCTCGACGACGGCCAGTCGAAGGTCGAGGCCAACGAGGGTGACACGCCGGCCGTGTGCCTGCTCACCCTCGCGGAGGCACGCCGGCTGGACGGCCGCCCGGAGGCGGCGCAGCAGGCACTCGACCGGGCGGTCGTGATGGCCGAGGAGCGCGGCCTGGATCGGGTACGCGCCCAGGCCCGCGAGGAGCAGGCCGCGCTGTACGCCGCCACGGGCAGGTTCGAGCAGGCGTACGAGGAGCACCGCGCGTTCCACAGGGCGACGACGGCGTTGCACTCGGCGCAGCGCGAGGCGCGGGCAAGGGCGCTGCAGGCGGTGTTCGAGGCGACCGAGGCGCGCCGGACCAGCGAGCACTTCCGGGAGATGGCCCACCGCGACGCGCTGACCGGCCTCTACAACCGGCGGTACGTCAACGAGCGGCTGCCCGCGCTGCTGGGTGAGGCGGTGGTACGGCGTACGCCGATGTCGCTGGCGATCCTGGACCTGGACCACTTCAAGCGGATCAACGACACGCTGTCGCACAGCACCGGCGACACGGTGCTGCAGCACGTCGCCGAGCTGCTGCTGGAGGCGGCGACCGGGCCGATGATCGCCGCGCGGATGGGCGGCGAGGAGTTCCTGCTGATCATGCCGGGGATGGGCCTGGAGGAGGCGGCCGAGCGCTGCGAGCGGCTGCGGCTGCGGATCCGCGCGTACAACTGGGGGCCGATCACCGGCACGCTGCCGGTGACCACCAGCATCGGCGTGACCACCTCCGACGACGGCCGGGGCACCCCGTCGTCGGTGCTGTCGCTGGCGGACCGCAACCTGTACGTGGCCAAGCGCGAGGGCCGGGACAGGGTCGTCCGGGACGTCTGAGACGTCCCTGGGCGGGTACCAGGAGGCATGCTCCGTCTGGCTCTCTCCGCTCCCCGCCCGTACCGGGGCTGGGTCAGCCGCTGGTCGACCGTGGCCGGCATCCGTACCCACGAGCGGGTCCGGGCCCGGCCGGTGGACGCCCTGCCCGTGGTGATGCTGCACGGGCTGGCGGTGTCGCACCGCTACCTGATGCCCACCGCCGACGCCCTGGCCGACCGGCACCCCGTGCTCGTGCCCGACCTGCCGGGCTTCGGGCTGAGCGGCAGGCCGGGGCGCGCGTACGACGTCGAGGAGCACGCCGCGTTCGTCTCGGCGTGGCTGGACGCGCACGGGCTGGACCGCGTGGCCGTGCTGGGGCACTCGTTCGGCGCCGAGGTCGCCGCCGCGCTCGCCCGCCGGCGTCCGGATGCGGTGGCCGCGCTGGTGCTGGCCAGCCCGACGGCCGACCCGGCGGCGCGCAGCCGGCGCGGGCTGGTCGGCCGGTGGTTCGCCGACCTGCCGGGAGAGGTCAAGCGGCAGGCCGTGATCCTGGTCCGGGACGTGTACGACGCGCGCCCGTGGCGGGTCTGGTCGACGATCGGGCATTCCGTCCACAACCGCGTGGAGGACGACCTGCGCCGGATCTCCGCGCCGACGCTCGTGCTGGGCGGCGACCGGGACACGGTCGCACCGCTGCCGTGGCGTACCCGGGTCGCCCAGCTCACCGGCGGCGTCTCGGTGACGCTTCCGGGGGCGGCACACAACGCGCTGACCACGGCCGGGCCGGCCGCCGCGGACGCGATCGCCACGCACCTGGCGATGCCGGCGAGTGCACCGCGCTGAAACGGGTACCCGGGCCCGCATGCGCATCGGAAACACTGAGGTCCGCTTCTTCGGCGGCCTGCCCGGCTGCCTCATGATGCTCGTCGTGTCGGTCGTGCTGTCGGTCCTGCTGACCGTGCTGGTCAACGCGCTGCTCTAGCTTCATGTGACCCAGGACACACTGCCGTCGGCGTCCCGTCGCGCGGAGGGCGTCGTCTTACCCGGCGTGACAGCGATTCAGCGCTCCCAGGCGCGCGCCGGCGCCGGTGCGGGCCGCATCATCGGCATCGAGCTGCGCCGATCCACCGCCCTCGGCGTGGCCGCGGCGCTGGTCGTCCTGGGCGTCGCTTTCATGTACGGGATCCCCGGCAGCGAGGGCTGGACCGGGCGCTGGACCCAGCTGGCCGCGGTGCAGCGCGCGTCGCTCAACTTCCTGTGGCCGCTCGCCCTGGCCCTCGGCGCCTGGCAGGCCGGACGCGACCGGCGCAGCGACGTGGGCGAGCTCTTCGCCGGCACTCCCCGGCCACCGTGGCACCGCACCGCCGCAACCGCCGCCGCCCTGGCACTCGCCGTGACTGCCGCCTCGCTGCTCACCACCGCCGCCGCGCTGCCTCCGGTGCTGAGCGGTCCGGCGTACTTCGACCCGAGCGCCCTGGCCGTCCTCGGCGTCGGCCCGCTGTCGCTGATCGCGGCCGTCTGGCTCGGCATGGCGGCCGGGCGGTTCGTGCCGTCGCGGCTGACCCCGCCCGGCGTGGCCGTCGCCGGGCTGCTCGTCATGGTGTTCTGCGCCCCCGCTGCCGTGCGCAGCGACGCACTCGCCCCGCTGACCCTGCTCGCGGTGCCGGCGCTGCAGCAGGCCTCCGACTTCGCGGGTGTGCCGGGTTCGGTGAGCGCCGCACAGGCGATCTGGATGGTCGCGCTGGCCACGTCCGCGCTTCTGCTGCTGGGGGCGCGGGAGCGGCGTACGCGGGTGCTCGCCACGGTGCCGGCGCTGCTGGGCCTGATCGCCGGGGCCGCGCTGGTGCCGTCGGGCTTCGTCATGGCGCCGTACGTCACGGATGCCCGCGCCACCCGGTTCGTCTGCGCCGACGGCATGCCGCGGGTCTGCGTGCGGCGGGCGCACGCCGCGTTGCTGCCGGAGGTGGCCGGGCCGGCCCGCGACGCGCTGCGGGCGCTCGGCCGGCTGCCCGGCACGCCGACCGAGGTGCGGGAGGGCATCGACTACGCCGGCAGCCCGTACAACCACGACCGTCCCGACCCGGCCGTGGCCACGTTCTACACCTCGGTGGCGTACTTCGACGCGGGCGGCCTGCCCGCTGAGATCGTGGCCGCCGGGCTGGCCGCCGGCTGCCCCTCCGGGGTGTCCGAGTACGACGAGCCCCCGGACGCCGCGGCGAAGACCGTGGCCGCGTTCTGGCTGCTGGGCCGGCAGCCACCGGCCGACGGCGCCGACGCGCGGCTGGTGGGCGAGACCTGGCAGGCCCTCATGGCGCTCCCCGAGCGCGAGCAGCGGCGGCGGGTGGAGGCCCTGCACGCCGCGGCGCAACGCTGCTCCCCCGGGCTGTTGAAGGTTCTGGCCGGCACCGAGCGGTGATCAGACGTCCAGCTCGACCCGCAGCGGGTAGTGGTCGGACGCCCATTCGGCCTCGTCGCCACGGACGACGCGGGCGTTGCGCGCGCGGGCCGCGAGCTCGGGGCGCGCGAGCAGGTAGTCCAGGCGCATGCCGGCGTTGGAGAACTCGTGTCCACCGCCGCGCGTGGTGGGCACGGTGAGGCCGTCCCCGGTCCCGGCCGAGCGCCACAGGTCGACGAAGCCCGCCGCGGCGAAGGCCGCGATCGCCCGCGTGTCCGGCCTGCCGTCCGCGCCGAGGTGGCGGCGGCGGTAGAGCTCCGGCAGCCGGGCGAGCCGCTCGGAGTGGGCGGTGTGCGGGTCCAGCGAGTTCAGGTCGCCGGTGATGACGGTGAGCGGGCCGCGGTGGCGGTGGGCCAGCCAGCGGGCCTCGCGCAGCCGCCGGTACGGCCGGAACGGGTTGAGGTGCGTGCTGACCACCGTGAGCGGGCCCACGGCGGTGGGCATGGTGACGGCCGCGGCGGCGTGGTGCAGGCGCCAGCGCACGGCCGACCGGCCCGCGATCGTCAGCGGCGGCCGGACCAGCACCGCGACGGGCTGGCCGAAGACGGACGGCGCAAGGGCCGCGACCATGCCGAGCGCGTCGGCGACCTCGCGCATGCGCCGCCCGTCGTGCCGCTGGAAGTCCCGCAGCTCCTGCAGCGCGACGACGTCGGGGCGTTCCCGGGTCAGCAGCGCCACGATCCCGTCGAGCCGGCCGCCGCTGCCGCCGGTCCTGATGTTCCAGGTCAGCAGGCTAAGCGTCACGGCCGGCGTCCGCCCTCAGTCGCTCGCCGTCCGCCTCGGGCCGGACCGCGTCGTTCGTGACGGCATCCCCCGCGACGGCCGCGTCCGACCGGCTGGGATCCCGGGTGACGGCATCCCGCGCGACGGCCGGGCCGGGCCGGCTCGCATCCCGCGCGACGGTCGCGTTGGGGCGGATCGAGAAGTACAGGACCGTGAGCCAGCCCGCGGTCAGCAGCGCCGCGCCCAGCATGTCGCTCGGGTGGTGCATGCCCCGGTACATCCGTGACACCGCCACGCCCAGCGGCATGACGACCGCGAGCACCACGAAGATCCACCGCCACCAGTACGCCCGCAGCCGCGGGACGAGCAGCACCGCGATGGCCACGTACAGGCACATGGTCGCGGCGATGTGCCCGGACGGGAACGAGGACGTGGGCAGCTTGCCGTCGAGGTGCTCGACGGGCGGGCGGGGGCGGCCCACGGCGGCGGCCGTGCACAGGAAGAGGGTGAGCTCGCCGAACATCGCCAGCACCACGTACAGGACCATCCGCCACTGCCGCCAGATCGCGAGCACGACCGGGCAGAACACCAGCGAGACGATGAGGATGGCGTGGGTGTCGCCGGCCTTGCTCCAGGCGTAGCTGACGTCGTCCCAGGTGGGGGTGCGGAACGTCTGCAGCCAGCGCGGCACGCCGTCGTCGGCGTGCTGGATCCAGGTGCCCGCGGTGTGGTTGGTCAGCGCCCAGCCCAGCACGTACAGCACGCCGAACACGAGCACCCAGCCGACGACGATCTCCATCGCGCCGGTCCAGGGGTGCGGCAGCAGGCGCTCCGCGGGGTCGCCGGGCCGCACGTCGGCCGCGGCCTCCGGCTCCAGGCCGTCCTCGATCGGCGCGGCCGGGCGGCCGGTCTCGCGGCGCCAGAGGCGGAAGGCGTACGCGGTGACGCCCAGCCACGCCGCGCCGAGCAGCCAGCCGGCGAGCACGTCCGACGCGTAGTGCACGCCCAGCGCGATGCGGGTCAGCCCGATCGCCGCGACGATCACCGCGATCACGGTGATGAACCACTTGCGGTGACGCGCCGAGACGGCCGGGAGGAAGACGAGCAGCAGGGCCCCGTACACGATCATCGAACCGAGGGCGTGCCCGCTCGGGAAGCTGTTGCCCGGCGCGTGGGTGACCGGGACGTCGACGACCGGGCGCACCCGGGCGACCAGCGCCTTGAGCGACGGGTCCAGCAGCAGCGCCCCCACGCCGGTGACCACGAGGTACGCCCCGAGCCGGAACCGCCGCCGGATGATCAGCGCCACCACGGCGATGGTGACCAGCCACAGCATGATCGGCCGGCCGCCGAGGCGGGCGACGGCCTCCAGCGCCTTGACCACCGGCGGGTGCGGGGACACGAGCCGGTTGAGGCCCTCGGCGACGCCGCTGTCGACGCGTTCGAGGGGTCCCCAGTGGAAGCGGACGAGCAGCAGCAGGACGCCGAAGCCCAGGCCCAGCGCCACCACCGCGAGCAGGCCGAGGATGCTGCGCTCGGCGAAGTGCGTCAGCGGTTTCCAGCGCACCGGCTCGGCGGTGGCCGGCCTCTCCTGCTGCTCGGTGACCATGTCTGGAGCTCCTGGGGTCGCGGGGCGGGTGCGCCGCTTTTACCCCGTCCGCTGTTTCGCCACACCGGCCCCGTCGGAGCCCGGCTCCCAGCGGTCCTGCAGCGCCGGCCGGGTGACGCCGACCCGCTGCGCCTCCAGCTGGGCGGCGAAGGCCAGGCCGAGGAAGAGCGCGATGCCGGTGAGGTTGGCCCACAGCAGCAGCGCCATCATCGCGGTGAGCGGACCGTACGTGGCCCCGAAGCCGTCGCTGATCAGCACGTACCCGGCGAGCAGCAGGCTGGCCACCCACCACAGCACGGTCGACAGGGCGGCGCCGAAGAGCAGCCAGGTCAGGCCGGGCTGGCGCCGCCGCGGCGAGTGCCGGAACAGCAGGCCGACCGCGAAGACGATCAGCGCGAGGCTCAGCGGCCACCGGACGATGTCCCAGGCGCGGTGGACGCCCTCACCCCAGCCGGATTGTCGGGCGATCGAGTTGCCGGTGGCATGACCGGCCACGAGCAGCAGGAAGCCGAAGAGCGCGGGCAGCCCGGCGACGACCGCGAGCACGGCCGCCCGCGTGTACTTGGCGAGGGCGCTGCGGTCGCGCTCGACGCCGTAGATGCGGTTGGCGCCGCGCTCGATCTGCGCCATCGCGGTGGTCAGCGCCACGAGGCCGGTGAGCAGGCCCAGCGCCAGGGCGAGCTCGCCGGCGTCCTCGGTGCGCTCGTCGTCCTGCAGCAGGTCGCGGACCAGCGGCTCGCTGGCGCCCGGGGTCAGCGCGAGGACCGTGTCGGCGACGACCTGGCCGCCCTCCTCGACGCCGAGGTCGGTGGCGAGGCCGGACAGCGCGATCATGAACGGCACGATCGCGAGGCAGAGCTGCAGGGCGAGCGCGCGGGAGTGGCTGAAGCCGTCGCCGTACCGGAACCGGACGAAGGCGTCGCGCAGCAGATGCCATCGGCCGTAGTGGCGCAGCGCGAGGAACGCGTCGTCCGCCGAGAGCTCATCGCCCGGCATCATCTTGGTCTCGGGTACCGGCGAGGTGCTGCTCACTTCGCGTCCTCGGCCGCGGCGCGCACCTCCTCGGCAGCCCTTTCGGCGGCGCTGCTGTCGTACGCGAGGTCGGGGTCGCTGTCGGGCTGCGGCACGCACAGCAGCAGCGCGCGGTGGCGCACCCCGATCGTCATGCTCTTGCCCGGATCGATGAGGTCTCCGTCGAGTTGCCGCGGCTGCGGGCGGTTGCTGCGGATCTCGACACGCTCGGCCGTGTACGTCTCCATCCGCGGCACCCGGTCGCGGCGGCGCATGACCGCCCAGCCGAGGGCCGCCCAGTGGGCGAGGTTGTTGGGGCTCAGGATCGCGACGTCCAGCTTGCCGTCGGCCGGGTCGGCCTCACTGAGCAGCCGTACGCCGCCCTGCAGCCGGCCGACGTTGCCGACGATGACCGTGCGAACCCGGCGCCGCAGCGGGGGCTTGCCGTCGAGCGAGATGCGCACGGGCATCGGCCGGTCACGCAGGTGCTTGAGGGCGCCGCCCACGTACGCGACCCAGCCGATGTGCTTCTTCGCGGTCTCGGACGTGCCCTCGAGCATCTGCGCGTCGAAGCCCATGCCGGCCATCACGGCGAAGCATTGGTTGCCTACCATGCCGACGTCGATGCGGCGGCGGCCGCCGTCGAGGGCGACCTGCACCCCGACCGCCGGGTCGGCGCTGAGCCCGAGGTTCGCCGCGAGCAGGTTGCCGGTGCCCGCGGGCAGCACGGCGAGGGCGACGTCCGTGCCGGCGAGGGCGCCGACGACGGCCATGACCGTGCCGTCGCCGCCGGAGACGAACACCAGCTCGGCCCCGTCCCCGATCGCCTTCTCGGCCTGGCCCTTGCCCGAGTCCTCGGGGGTGGTCTCCAGCCACATCGGCTCGGGCCAGCCGGCCCGGGCCAGCCCTTCGCCGATGGTGCGACGGAGCAGGTCCATGTCGGCGACCTTGACGGGGTTCACGACGACAGCTGAGCGGGGTCCGGTCACGGCGACAGTGTGCCGGACGAGCCGCGCGTCGGCGACCCGGGCACGGACGGGTTACAGTGGGAGCCGGAGTTGAACATGTTCAAATGGGTGGAGGAGCCATGCGCGTGCTGATCAACCTGCTCGTCGCGGTGGGCATGCTCGTCGTCGTGCCGGCCGGCCTGCGGCTGCTCGCCGACCCCGCCGCCGCCGTGGCCCGCCGGGTCTGGCCCGTCGGTGCGGCGGCCGGCGCGCTCAGCCTGTGGCTGCCGCGCGGGACGGTCGCCACGGGGCTCGCCACGGTCTACGCGATCGCGGCCGCCGTGCTGTGCGCGTACGCGATGAGCAGACCGGCCCGCCCCCGCCGCGAGTGGCCCGCCGAGGCCGCGGTGCTGACCGCCCTGGCCGGCCCGGCGATCGCGGCGAGCGCGCTGGTCGCCGAGCGCAGCGGCTACCACCTGTTCGGCTTCGACCTGGGCGTGCTCGCGCTGACCGTGGCGCACTTCCACTTCGCCGGGTTCGCCGCCGCACTGATCGCGGGCCTGCTCACCCGGGCCGTGCCGGGCCGCCCGGCCGACGTGGCGGCGCTGACCGTGCCCGCCGGCACGCTGCTCGTCCTGCTCGGCTACTTCACCGCCGAGTGGGTGGAGCTGGCCGGCGCGCTCGTGCTGACCGCCGGCATGTGGACCGTCGGCTGGCTGACCTGGCGCTACGCCCGCACCACGGTCACCGACCGGCTCACCACCGTCCTGCTCGCCGGCTCGGCGCTGGTGCTGGCCGCATCGATGGTGCTCGCGGTCAGCTGGGCGCTCGGCGAGGCGACCGGCCTGCCGCACCCGTCGCTGGCGTGGATGGCCGCGACCCACGGTGTGGCGAACGCCCTCGGATTCGCCCTCTGCGGCATGGTCGGCTGGCGCCGCGCCGGGGCATTGTGAGAACACAGGGAAGGAATCATCGATGACGGGCTACACGTACGCCGAGGTCGGCGCGACGCGGCACGACCCGCTGCCGCCCGGATACCGGCACCTGCACTACCGCACCTACCTGGGTCGGGGCGTCTTCGACTGCGCGGCGGAGGCCATCCTGACGTTCCGGATGCACCGCGGCACCGGCGCGCGGATCACCAGCGACGCACCGCGCGCCGCTCCGGGCGTACGGGTCCGGGTCGGCCTGGGCCCGGTGACCGTGCCGTGCGAGGTCGTCTGGGCCGCCGAGGACCCGGACCGGGCCGGTTTCGGGTACGGCACCCTCCCCGGCCACCAGGCCACCGGCGAGGAGGCGTTCATGGTGGAACGCGACGCCGACGGCGGGGTGTGGTTCTCGGTCACCGCGTTCAGCCGGCCGGCGCGACCGCTGATGCGGCTGGGCGGTCCGGTCGCGGTCCTCGCTCAGCACCTGTACGCGCGGCTGTGCGCCCGAGCCCTGCGCCGGCTGTGTGCCCGGTCCCGTACGGTGGACCAGTGAGCGACACGAGCGTCACGTGGTGGGGGCACAGCACCATGTGGCTGACCGACTCCGGCGTCTCGCTGCTCACCGACCCGCTGCTCACCGACCGGCTGGCCCACCTGCGCCGGATGGCCGGCCCCACTCCCGTGCTGCCCGGCGCGCCCGACGCGGTGCTGCTGTCGCACCTGCACGCCGACCACTTCCACCTGCCGTCGCTCAAGGCGCTGCCCGGCGAGCCGCTGTTCGTGGTCCCGCGCGGCGCCGCCGAGTTCGTGGCGAAGGGCCTGGGCCGGTCGTACGGCGACCGCTGCGTCGAGCTGGTGCCCGGCGAGGAGACCAGGATCGGCGACGTGACGGTCCGGGCGGTGCCGGCCACCCACGACGGCGGCCGGGGCCCGTGGTCGCGGCTGCGCGCGGTGGCCATGGGCTTCGTCGTCGAGGGCACCACCCGCACCTGGTACGGCGGTGACACCGGCCTGTTCGACGCGATGGCCGAGCTGGGCCCGCTCGACCTCGCGCTGATCCCGGTCGGCGGCTGGGGCCCCACCCTGCACTCGCACGGCCACCTGGACGCGGAGGGCGGCGCCGAGGCGCTGCGCCGGGTCAAGGCCTCCTGGGCGGTGCCGGTGCACTACGGCACGTTCTGGCCGGTCGGCATGGCCCGGCTGCGGCCGCACATGTTCGCCGAACCGGGCACCGAGTTCGCCCGCCGCGCCGCCATGGCCGCGCCGGACGCCGAGGTCCGGGTCCTGGCGCACGGCGAGACCCTGACGATCGAGCCGGCCGCGTGATCTCCGAACTCGGGGCCCTGGCCTGGCTCTTCACCGTCGTGGCGTTCGGCGCGATCGTCCCGGTCGTCCCGACCGGCGCCGCGGTCAGCGGCGCGGCGGCCCTGGCCTTCCACGACCACCCGCTGCTCATCGTCCTGGTCATCGCGGCGGGCGCGGCGGGCGCCTACGTGGGAGACCTCGTCATGTACGCGATGTGCCGGGCCGGCGGCGAGCAACTCGCCCGCCGGCTGCGCTGGCTGCGCGACGAGGAACACCTGGGGGCGGTGAAGGAACGGCTGCAGCACAGCCAGATCCCGGTCCTGCTGGTCTCCCGGCTACTGCCGGGCGGCCGGGTGCCGGTCCTGCTCGCGGCGGCCTTCCTCGGGCTGAGCTGGCGCACCTTCGTGGTGGCCAACCTCCCGGCCTGCGCGTTGTGGTCGGCGGTGTACGCGGCCATCGGGGTGGTGGGCGGGTCGATCTTCCCCGAGTCGTGGGAGGGCGTGATCGCGGCGGTGGTGCTGGTCGTGATCGTCACGCAGGTGGTGAGCATGGTGAACAAGCGCCGGGCGGCCCGGTCCGAGGCCCGCGACGCCGCCGAGCCGGCCTAGGTGTGCTGTCCTGCCGCTCAGTCCGGCGGCAGCGGAGGACGGCCCAGCCCATCGTCAGGCAGGCGTTTCGCCAGGCGAGGCAGGGCTCGTCGAACCGCTCCGGGATCGGTCAGCCTCCGCCCGCTGGGCGACTCGTCCGGCTCGAGGACGGGGAACGTGTCATCGTCGCCGTGGCGTCTGAAGTGGACGAGCCCGGCCGCCGCGCCGAAGAACTCACCGCCCGCGTCGCAGGCCTCGGACAGGTCTTCGACATCGGCCAGGTTGTCGGGGTTCTCGGCGACGCGCGAGTAGGTCTCGCGGCCCAGCGTGATGACCCAGGACCGCCAGTCCGTGAACACGTCGTCGGAGACGCCACCGCACATCATTTCCGCTGCGTCCCCGTGCCGCCAGGTGTACAGCCGGGCACTCGCGCGGATGAGCTCTCGCTGGAACTCGCGGAGTGTCCGGTCCTGGGCGTCGGCGAACCAGGACTCGAGGAGCTCCGCCATGTCGTACGGATCGCCGCCGCCCCGGACGCGAGCAGTCTCGACGATCCGCCAGAAGGCAGCCTCGTCCACGCGGCTCGGGATCTCCGGCACCGAGGCGGCGGCGGAACGGGCCGGCCCGGGAACGGGCTGACCAGTGTGCTCCACGTTCTGCACACAGGCGGAAAGCATCAGCACCAGGACGCCGGAGGCGATGACACGAAACGGCACGGCCGCACCTTACCCGGCAAAGCGGACCAAAAGCCCACTGCAGGGGCCGGGTCGGCTCAGTACTTGAGGTACTGCCTCGTCATCTTGGCGACCTTCTCGACCAGCTTGATGCCCGCCGGCATCGACTGGTTGTTGTGCGACAGCACCGCGATCGACACGTCCGTGTCGTCCGAGGTGACCCGGCCGATCGTGTTGATGGCCCAGAGGCCACCGTCCGACGTCCGGGTGTCCCAGCCGTTCTTCACCGTGGCCGTCTCCCCCGCCCTGGCGACCGCCGGGATGCCCCAGTCCTGCTCGTCGTCGACCGTGCTCATCAGCGTGAACGCCGTCTTGCGCGACTGCGCGTTGAGCGGGCCGTCCTTGTCGACCAGCGCCGACAGCAGCTTCATCTGGTCGTTGACCGTCGTCTTCGTCAGGCCCCAGGCGGTGTTGACGACCGTACGGGTCAGCCCGAGGCGCGTATTGCACCTGGTCACCGCGCTGCGCCCGCCGAGATGCTGGAAGAGTGAGGTCGTCGCGTTGTTGTCGCTGAGCCGGATCATCGGCTTCGCCAGGCTCATCTCGCCGGACGTGGGCTTGCGGCCGGCGTCCTGGGCCTGCAGCAGCATGCACGCGAGGATCTGCGCCTTCACGATGCTGGCGGTGTCGTACCGCTCCTTGCCGCGGTACGAGTAGCGCTGGCCGGTCTTCCTGTCGAGGACCGCGACCGAGAACTCGGGGGCGGAGGCGGCGTACTTCTTCAGCGCCGCGTCGAGTTTGCGGGCCCGGGCGGCGCGCTCGGCCGCCGCGAGCTCCTCCGGGCTGGGGCCCGTCGGGGTCGGGGACGCGGCCGGCTTCGGGTCGTCGCCGAACGTGAGCGAGCTGGGCAGGAGGCCGCCTCCACCACCGCCGCTGTCGTCCTTCATGCCGAAGCCGATGAGGGCGCCACCGCCCACGATGACCACCGCCGCCAATGCGAAGATCAGAAGCCGGGTACGTCGCACCCATGCATAGTGCCGTGCTTCGCCCGTGATCCCAAACCCTTCCACGCTGGGCATGATCACCAGTACGGTTCGTGATGGCTTTCGGTGGGCACAATGAACCCATGGCTCTGCTGCCCTCGCCCGCCTCCCTTGTCGAGTTCACCCGCTCCGCGATCGGTCAGGTGGCCGGGACAGCGGCGACCGTGGCGACCGTGCCGTTCCGGCTGCTGGGGCTGCTCGGCCAGACCGAACTCATGGTCGGCCGGATCACCGTGCTGGCCGAGCGCGCCGAGGCGCTGATCGACCGGGTCGAGCGGGCGGTCGGCTCCGCGGAGGGCCTGATCGGCCGGGTCGACGGCGCCGTGGGCGGCGCGGAGACGCTGATGGGGCGGGTCGACGGCACCGCGACCGCGGCGGGCGCGCTCGTGGCCCGGGCCGGCGGCACGGTGGGCGACGCGGAGGTGCTGGTCGCGCGCACCGCGGGAACGGTGGCGGACGCGGAGACGCTGGTCGCCCGGGTGGACGTGACCGCCGGGCAGGCCGCGGACAGCGTGCGCGAGGTCAAGGTCATCCTGGCCGCGGCGGCGCTCGCGGTGGAGGGCGCCGCGGCGATCGTGGAGGAGGCCGGCGCGATCACCGGCGCGGCCGCCGGGGTGGTCGAGCAGGCGAGCGGCACGTCGGCCGAGGCGATGGAGCTGCTCGAGGGGTACGCGCCGACGCTGCGCCGCGCGGCCCCGCTGGCGGCGCGGTTCGTGCAGGAGCTGACGCCCGAGGAGGTCACCGCCGCGATCAAGATGATCGACGAGCTGCCGCGGCTGCGCGAGCACCTGACCGGGGACGTGCTGCCGCTGCTGAGCAAGCTCGACCAGGTCGGGCCGGACCTGCACAAGCTGCTGGAGGTCACGAACGACCTGCACCTGGCGATCGCCGGGCTGCCGGGGCTGAAGCTGTTCCGCCGCCGCGGCGAGGAGCGGGTCGCCGAGGAGAACCTGCCCGACGCGCGGCAATAAGCCTGACCTGGGCCTATTCACGAATGTAAACATTGACGAAACATGGTGTGACGGTTAGCCTCACCGGACCGTGAGAGCGCTCTCACGGGTCGCGGTTCCCCGCCGCGGCTCAGGCGACCCCCGAGTCCCCACCGGAGGCACCGCACCATGACACCCCCGCTCCCCCGCCGTCGCCGGCGCCGCCTCGCCGGCCTGGCCACCGCCACCCTCGTCGCCCTCGCCGGCGGCATCCTCGCCGTCACCGCCGGAGGCTCCGCCGACGCCGCCACCATCGGCGCCGGCAGCTACACCGAGTCCCTCCCGGCCGGGGCCAAGCTGCCCAGCGGCTGCGGCTCGATGTCGACCAACCCGCGGCAGTACCTGACCGCGAACGCGCCCGCCGGCCCGGTGCCCACCAACGACTGGTGGTCGTCGCTGCTGTTCAAGAAGGGCGACGACTGCAACTTCTCCCAGCCCCTGTTCGCCGGGCCGGCCGCGTACCGGCCGGTGGCGAGCGGGCTCGGGCTGTCGTACCAGACCGACCCCGCGATCAGCGGCAGCGGCACCGGCCTGGGCGAATTCCACTACCCGTACGCGCAGCACGTCGTCGTCGGCGTGGCCGGGCTCAACGCGTCGCAGGCGCTCGTCGACGGGTGGAGCGACTGGACCGTCACCCCGTCCTGGAGCGACGGCGCGCGCACGATGAAGGCGACGATCGGCCACGGCCTGCCGATGTCGTACTACCAGATCACCGGCGGTGACGCGCTGCTGACGATCACCGGGCCGCCGACCGCGTGGCAGAACAGCGGCAACCGGATCGGCTTCTCGATCGGCGGCCACGACTTCGTCGCGTACGGGCCGGCCGGCTCGACGTGGACGGTCAGCGGCAGCACGATCCGCTCCTCGCTCGCCGGCAAGGGCTACTTCTCCGTGGCCGTCCTGCCGACCCTGTCGAGCGCGAGCACGGCCGACAAGGTCACCCTCGCCGACACCTTCGGCCAGTACGCGCACAACCACGTCACCGGCACCCGGCTCGCGTACACGTACAACCAGGCGGCGGGCACGGTGAACACGACGTACTCGTTCACCACCACCGCGCGGGAGGGCAGCGGGTCGGGCACGGTCATCGCGCTCTACCCGCACCAGTGGCGCTACCTCACCGGCGCCAGCCCGCTGTCCCGCACGTACGTGTCGCCCCGCGGGGCCATGAAGATCGTCACGGGTACGTCGTTCAGCACCTCGATGAAGTACACGGGCGTGCTGCCGGAGATCCCCGCGGTCGCCGACTCCAGTGGCGCGGACCTCACCCAGATCACGACGTTCCTCAACAACGAGCTCACCAACCCGGCGGACTTCCGCGGCGACGACACGTACTGGACGGGCAAGGGCCTCGGGCGGGCCGCCCGGATCGCGGAGATCGCCGACCAGCTGAACCTCACGTCCGTACGGGACTCGGCGCTCACCGTCATCCGGACCCGGCTCACCGACTGGTTCACCGCCTCCTCCGGCAAGACGTCGCGGCTGTTCTACTACGACAAGAACTGGGGCACGCTGATCGGCTACCCCGCGTCGTACGCCTCGGACGAGGACCTGAACGACCACCACTTCCACTACGGCTACTTCGTGGCGGCCGCGGCGACCCTGGCGAAGTTCGACCCGGCGTGGGCCGCCACCGGCCGGTACGGCGGCATGGTCGACCTGCTCATCCCCGACGCCAACAACTACGACCGCAGCGACACGCGGTTCCCGTACCTGCGCGACTTCGACATCTACGAGGGCCATGACTGGGCCTCCGGGCACGGGGCGTTCGGGGCGGGCAACAACCAGGAGTCCTCGTCGGAGGGCCAGAACTTCGCCAACGCGCTCATCCAGTGGGGTCAGGCCACCGGCAACTCCGCGGTCCGCGACGCCGGCATCTGGCTGCACACCACGCAGGCGGCGGCGATCAACGAGTACTGGTTCGACGTGCGCAACGAGAACTTCCCGTCGACCTGGGGGCACAACTACAGCGCGATCGTGTGGGGCTCCGGTGGCGCGTACGCGACCTGGTTCTCCGGCGAGCACGCGATGGTGGTCGGCATCAACATGCTGCCGATGACCGGCGGCCAGCTCTACCTCGGCGACTACCCGCAGTCCGTCCGCGACACGTACGCCGAACTGGTCCGCAACAACGGCGGCGAGCCGACCGTCTGGCGCGACATGCTCTGGCAGTACCTGGCCCTGGGCGACCCCGACGCCGCCCTGGCGAAGTTCCGCGCTAACAGCTCGTACACGTCCGAGGAGGGCGAGAGCAAGGCGCACACCTTCCACTGGATCCGCAACCTCGCCGCGCTCGGCCAGGTGGACACCGGCGTGACGGCGAACCACCCGCTCGCCAAGGTGTTCGCCAAGAACGGCGCCAAGACGTACGTCGCGTCGAACATCACCAACGCCGCCCTCACCGTGACGTTCTCGGACGGCCGTATGGTCAACGTCCCGGCCGGCAAGACCGTGGCGACCGGGGCTGTCTCGTGGAGCGGCGGCAACGCGACCGGCGGCGGTGTCGGCACGACCCCGCCGACCACCCCGCCGACGACTCCGCCGACGACTCCGCCCGCCTGCACGACCGGCCCGCTGCTCTCCCAGGGCAAGCCGGCCACCTCGTCCAGCGTCGAGGCCGGCTACCCGGCGAACCTCGCCGTCGACGGGGACACCGCCACCCGCTGGTCCAGCGCCTTCGCCGACCCGCAGTGGCTGCAGGTCGACCTCGGCTCCGCCCAGGCGCTCGGGCGGGTGGAACTGAACTGGGAGGCCGCGTACGGCAAGACGTACCAGATCCAGACCAGCACGAACGGCACCACCTGGACCACGGCGGCCACGGTGACCGACGGCGCGGCGGGTGTCCGTACCGTCGCGGTTTCGGGCACTGCCCGGTACGTGCGGGTGAACGGGACCGAACGCGGCACGCCTTACGGCTACTCGCTGTGGGAGTTCAAGGTGTACGGCGCCTGCACCGGCACCACGCAGCCGCCCGCCACGACCCCGCCGACGACCAGCCCGACCACTCCGCCGCCCACCACCACCGCACCCAGCGGCACGGCGTGGGCACCGGGGACGGCGTACGCGGTCGGCGCGGTCGTCACCTACAACGGCGTGCGGTACCGCTGCCTGCAGGCGCACACGTCGCTCGCGGGCTGGGAACCGCCGAACGTGCCCGCGCTCTGGGCCACGGCCTGACAGTTCCGCCGACGGCGGCCCTCCGTACCCGGGGGGCCGCCGTTTCACATGCACTTGACGGACAAACCGGCAGGGTCGGGCCCATGGCATCTCTCACCCGGCGAACGCTGATCACCGGTGGCGCCTCGGCCGCCGCCCTGCTGCTTCTCCCGGGCGCCGCGAACGCCACCTCCGGACTGTCCGAGCTGGAACGCGAGTACGCGGCGCGGATCGGCGCGTACGCCCTCGACACCGGCAACGGCCGGGTCGTGCGGCACCGCGCGGACGAACTCTTCCCGCTGCTGTCCACGTTCAAGGTGTTCGCCTCGGCGGCGGTGCTCGACCGGGCCCGGCACTGCGAGCCCGGCCTGATGGACCGGGTCATCCACTACACCGCCGGCGACCTCGTCTCCTACTCGCCGATCACCGAGCAGCACGTCGAGGACGGCATGACCGTCGCCGAGCTGTGCCGGGCGGCGATCACCTACAGCGACAACACCGCGGGCAACCTGATCCTCGACCGCATCGGCGGGCCCGACGGGGTCACCCGCTACGTCCGCGGCCTCGGCGACCGGGTCACCCGCCTGGACCGGTACGAGACCGACCTCAACCTCTGGTCGCTCGCCGAGGTCCGCGACACCACCACGCCGGAAGCCGCGGGACGGGATCTGCGGGCGCTCACCCTCGGCTGCGCGCTGCACCCCGGGGACCGGGCGCAGCTGGTCGCCTGGTTGCGCGCCAACACCACCGGTGGCCGGCGCATCCGCGCCGGCCTGCCCGCGGACTGGACGATCGGGGACAAGACCGGGTCGGGTGACGCGTACGGTCCGGCGAACGACCTGGCGCTCGTCCAGCCGCCGACCGGCGCGCCGCTGGTCATGGCCGTCTACACCACCAGGCCGGCGGCGGACGCCACATACGAGAACGCGTTGATCGCGGAGACGGCGACCGTCCTCGCGCGCTCGCTCGGACGGCTCTGACCGGGCTCACCGGACGGCCAGGCGCATCTTCGTCAGCTCGTACGAGGCGATCTCGGCGCGGATGCCGACCATCGGCGGAGTGACCATCCGCAGGCCCGGCTCCGCGAAGAGCTTGCGCAGGAAGATGTCGGTCTCCTGGATCGCGATGTACGCCCCCGGGCAGCGGTGCGGGCCGTCGCCGAAGGACAGCCCGGCATCGGCCACGCCGTCGGCCAGCGGCCGGGCCGGGCAGACCTGACCGGCGTCGGCGCCGACCGCGCCGGGGTCCATGTTGGCGGCCGCCACGCCGATGTCGATGCGGGCGCCGGCCGGGATGACGGCGCCCGGCACGGGGAGGTCGGCGGTGGCGCGGCGGGCCAGGTTGGCCACGACCGGCTCCAGGCGCAGGATCTCGTGCAGGATGGCGACCCGCTGCTTCTCGTCGCCGTCGGCGTACGCGGCCCGCAGCTCGTCGTCGGTGAACAGGTGCCAGGCGACCAGCGTGATGAACTCGCGGGTCGTCACCATGCCGGCCGCGGCGAAGGTGACGCACTCGCCGAGGATCTCGCCGTTGCTGCAGCCCTCGCCCAGCAGGTGCGAGATCAGGTCGTCGCGGCGTTCCCGGCGGCGCGCCCGGATCGCCGGGCGCACGTCCAGCCAGTAGAACAGCGCCATGTTGGCGTTGGACCGCACCTCTTTCCAGAGCGCCACCAGCCGGTTGGCCGCGGCCTTCTCCTCGAAGAAGCGGTCGAGCCGGCGGGCCATGCCCCGGCCGCTCTCGGTGAGGCCGATGACCTCGCCCGCGACCGCGACGGCCAGCGCGAAGGACAACTGCGACAGGTCCGCCTCTCCCCGCCGCCGCAGCACCGCGCACTGCTCGTCGGCGAGACGCTCCATCAGGGACCGGTACGCGGTGTCGACGCGCCGCGGCGTGAAGTACTTCGCCGTCTGCCGCCGGTGCTCGCGATGCTCCGGCCCGTCCCGGTACAGCACGGGCATGCGCATCCGGCCCTCGAGTTTCGTGGCGTTCTCGGCGCCGAAGCCGGCCTGGCGGGTCTCGGTGCTGCGCAGCATGGCCCGCGCGGTGGCGAAGTCCTGCACGTGCCAGACACCGTCGGCGTCGGCCTGGACGGGGCATCCGGGGGCGAGCTCGCCACGCGCGATCTTGCGGTGCGACTCGACGGGGGTCTCAGCGGGCATCACGCCATTCTTCTCGCTGAATAGACGGATGTCGACTTCTTGCACCGATACGGCAGAAAGGCCCCGGCGGGCGGCCGGGGCCTTTCTGTGGTGGAGGATGGTCTTTAGAACACCGAGACGCCGTACACGCTCAGCGGCTCCACCACCGGCTGGAAGTAGGTGGTGCCCCCCGAGGAGCAGTTACCGCTGCCGCCGGAGGTCAAACCCAGGGCGGTGGTGCCGGAGTACAGCGAGCCGCCGGAGTCGCCCGGCTCGGCGCAGACCGTGGTGCGGATCAGACCGGAGACCGAGCCCTCGGCGTAGTTCACCGTCGCGTTGAGCGCGGTGACCCGGCCGGAGTGGGTGCCGGTGGTGCTGCCGCGGCGGTAGACGGTGGAGTTGACCGCCGGCGTACCGGCGGAGGTGATGTCCTGGCCGCCCACGCTGCCGCTGATCGAGACGCTCGACGTGGTGTAGCGCACGATGCCGTAGTCGTTGCCCGGGAAGCTGGTGCCGGCCCGGGTGCCCAGCGTCGTGGAGCCGTTGTTCCAGGTGCTGCCGATGTTGGTGCAGTGCCCGGCGGTCAGGAAGTAGTACGTGCTGCCGCTGCGGACGTTGAAGCCGAGCGAGCAGCGGGCCCCACCGGTGTAGATCGCGTCGCCGCCCGAGATGCGGGTGCTCAGCGTGCCGGGTACGGACTCGAAGCGGGCCTTGTCGCCCAGCTTGGCGACGATCGCCTTCACCGCGGCCAGCTTCGCGCCGGTCACCGTGCTGTCGGCGGTGACGAGGATCTGGTTGCTCACCGGGTCGACGGCGAACGTCGTGCCCGGGGTCTTGAGCGTCGACTTGAGCGTGGCGTCGGCGGCGGCCAGCGCGGCACCGCTGCGCTGGACGTACCGGGGCGTGGCGCCCGCGGCGGTCACGGACTGGGCGGTGGCGGCGTCGGTCACGTTGACGACGAGCTTGCCGCTGCTGTCGACGTACGAGCCGGCGGTCCGGTCACCGAGCCGGGCGTCGAGGGTGGACGCCAGCGCGGAGGGGGCGAAGGACGGGTCGGCGGCGGGGCCGGTCGGGGCGGCGGACGCGGGTGACGCGAACGCGCTGCCCAGCAGCAGGGCGGCGGCCAGGCCGACGATCGGTCGGCCGAGCTTGGAGCCGGGGTTACGCACGGGGGCCTCCGGTGGGGGATGGGGGTACGCCGGGAGCCCGGCGTACCGAGTGCCATCCGAAGTATTGAGAACAATCGATGACAACTCAAGGCTCCCGACTCCTTGCGTACGGTTGCCTAGAAGGTGATCAAGATGGGGGTGAGCTGGGCAAATGCCGCATGCATAACACCGGGCTATCACTCAGCCGGGATGACGGGACGATGAATTCGTACCGGTTGCTGACGAGACTGGCGCATGCCGGTCGATACGGCCATGATTGCTGCGTGACTGGCCGCCATCGTCGACACCTCAAGCCCGCCGCGCGCTTCGCCGCCATCGCGGCCGGCACGCTGGCCGTGGCCGGCGTGGTCGTCGGCGTGCGCACCGGCGTCGGCCAGGTCGACGCCGCGAACTGCGCGACCCCGGTGCGGCTCACCGTGGCCGCCCCGCAGGAGATCGCCCCCGCGCTGCGCACGACCGCGGCCGAATGGGCCCGCACGACGGCCGGCAAGGGCCGCTGTGTCGCCGTCGACGTCCAGGACCGCAACGCGCCGGACGTGGCCGCCGCCGTGAGCCGGGAGCAACGGGTGACGCTCGCCGGCGTCGGCACCGCGCAGGCCGCGGCGGTGCCGGACGTGTGGGTCGCCGACTCCGCCTCCTGGCTGCTCCGCCTCCGGGCCGCCGCGCCCGCCTTCGCCTTCACCGAGGACGGCTCGCTGGCGCAGAGCCCGGTCGTCGTCGCGATGCCCGAGCCGGTCGCCAAGGACCTCGGCTGGCCCCGCAAGCAGCTGACCTATACCGACCTGCTCACGACGATGACCACGGACACCAGCGTCCGCGCCGGCACGGTCGACCCGAGCCGGGACGCCGCCGCCCTGTCCGGACTGCTCGCCCTCAACGCCGCCGCGGCCCGGCAGCCGCGCGCCGATGCCGCCGGGGCCGTCCTGCGCGCGCTCGCCACGGATGCCTCCACGCTGCGCGAGGACCTCATGGCGCGGCTTCCGCAGTCCGACGACCCGGGCACCCTCGCCGGCAGCCTCGGCCTGGCCGTCATGCCGGAGCACGACGTCATCGCCTACAACTCCGACAACCCGGCCGTACCGCTCACCGCGCTGTACCTGACGCCCTCGGCGGCGCCGCTGGACTATCCGTTCGCGGTGCTCCCCGACGCCGACCCGGCCCACGCGGACGCCGCCCACCGGCTGTACGAGCACCTCACGCAGAGCCCCGCCTTCCGCGACCGGCTCGGCGCCGCGGGCCTGCGCTCGGCCGACGGCACCATCCCCACCGGCCTGCAGACGCCCACCGGAGCGCCGAGGGCGACCCCGCCCCCGGCCGACGGCGGCAGCGCCGCGAGCCCGAAGGTCGACGACGCCGCCATCAACCGCACGCTGGCCGCCTGGTCCGCGGTGGTCGCCCCGGCCCGGGCCCTCGCCGTCGTGGACGCCTCCAGGAGCATGAGCACCCCGGTCCCGTCGGCCCGCAACGCCACCCGCATGCAGGTCGCCCTCTCCGCGGCCAAGGGCGGCCTCAAGCTCTTCGGCGACGACTGGCAGCTCGGCCTCTGGATATCCGCGGCGGGCCTCGACGCCGGCGGCAACCACCGCGAACTCGTCCGCATCGGCCCGCTGCGCGACAACCGCGGCTCCGTCGCCGCGGCCCTCGGTGCCGTCCGCCCCAGCGGCGGCGACGGCGCTCTCTACCGCACGATCGTCGACGGCTACCGCCAGCTCCGCGACGGCTGGCAACCGGGCCGCGTCAACTCCCTCATCGTCCTCACCGACGGCGTCGGCGACGAAGAGATCTCCCTGCCCGACCTGCTCCGCCGGCTCAAGGGCCTGCAATCCGCGGACCGCCCGGTCCAGATCATCATCGTCGGCCTCGGCGACGCGGTGGACCGCCAGCCCCTGGAACAGATCACGGACGTGACGGGCGGCGGCGTCTTCGTGGCCGAAGACCCGGCCCAGATCGAGGCGGTCTTCCTCCAGGCCCTTTCCCTGCGCACAGCCACGCCCCGCTGACACCCCCTCCCGGCGCCCCTCCCCTCCCTTCCCGGCGCCCCTCCCCTCCCTTCCCGGCGCCCCTCCCTTCCCGGCGCCCCTCCCCTCCCGGCGGCCCCTTCCCGGCGGCCCTCCCCTCCCGGCGGCCCCCTCCCAGCGGGTCTCCTCCTCCCGGAGCCTCCCTCCCGACGGGCCTCCCCCTCCTGGCAGGCGCATTGCTTGGTTGGTGCGCTTGCCACGCGGTGAGACGCTGCCGCTTCCGCCGGGGTGCTGCTCCGCTTCCACCGCCTTGGCCGCGACGCTTCCCATCACGGTGGCTGCACCGCTTCCGTCAGGGTGCTGCTCCGCTTTGTGCGGCGGTCCTGGGTGACCGGCCCCGCCCAGGCCCGGCCCACGCCCCGCCCAAGCCGGTCGGCGCCGGGCCGGCTCGGATCGGCCCGGGTGGGCGGAGGTGTTGAAGCTCGTCGAGTGTTACGCCACCTGGGCGAGTTCCCGGCCCGGCTGGAGGTCGATCGCCAGGCTGCGGGCCTGCGCTCGGATCTCCGGTACCGCGGTCGTCTCCCACTGCGTACCCCGCCGGAGCGGGCCGATCAGCCAGAGCCGATCGTGGACCCGGCCGTCCGCCGCGACCACCCGGCCCTGGGCGTCGATGGCCAGCCCGAGGTGGTGCGGACCCGGCGTGGCCAGACCGGCTTCCAGCAGCCCGCCGACCAGCGGTCCCGCGCTTCCCGGCAGCCGGCCGGGGCCCGCGCAGTTGACCACGGCCGCGTAGTCGGCGAGGCCGGGCCAGGCGGCCACGCCGCCGCGGCGGATCTCGAGGAGGCCGGCCTCGCGCAGGGCGACCACCCGGGCCGCCACCTCCGGGGCCATGCGGTGGCGGTGGCATTCCCACGTACGGGCGAGGTGCCGCAGGAAGGCATCCTGCTCGTCGGCGGTCAGCGCGGTCCACAGGCGGTCCAGGTACGGCCGCGTCCCGTCCACCACCGGACGCCAGTCCCCCGCCTCGCCGGCGGCGGCCCGTACGACCCGGACGACGTCGCGCAGCGTGGCACAGTCGTCGAGCGCCGGCGCGGCGGGCGGCGCGGCATCGACCGTGTGGGTGAGCGGCAGCAAACCCCGCCGGCTCACCGCGACGACCGGGGCGGTACGGCGGCCGTCCGCGGTCAGGGTCAAGGCCACGTCGACCGCGGTCAGGCCGGTGCCGACGAGCAGCACCGGCCGGTCGGGCGGGAGGGCGTCCAGCACCCCGGGGCGCCACGGGTCGTCGATGTAGTTCCGGTGCCCGAGCCGCTGCCGGGCCGGCGCGGGACCGCCGGCAGCGAGGACGACGTGGTCGGCCCGCACCGCCGTACCGTCGTCCAGCACGACCGCGCCGCCGTCGGCGCCGGGAAAGACCCGTGTGGCCCGGGCCTGGCGCAGACGGAACCGGCCCGGGTGGGCGGCCACGGTCGCGTCGAGGACGGTACGCAGGTAGCGCCCGTACTCGCTGCGCGGCCGGAACTCCGAGGGCGCGGCACCGGACCAGCGCGCGAAGTGACCGGGGTCGTCCGGGTCGGCGCTCATCGCCCCGGCCCGCGAGTTCAGCAGATGCCAGGGCTGCGCGAGGCCGTACGCGACCCCGCCGCCGGGCTCACCCGGCTCCACGAGCACGACATCGTCCTCGCCGTTGTCCAAGAGCTCCCGCGTCACCAGGACGCCGGAACAGCCCCCGCCCACCACCGCCACCGTACGCTGCATGGCTCCCCCTATCTCCTATTAACACGATAGGTAGGACAGGCTTTGGAAACCAGGGGGCCACGCCGCCACGTTCGGGGAGAACCGGAATCGGATCGGACGAGCGGGCCGGAACAAGGCAGGGCGGACCGGCCGAGCGGTGCGTGCCCACACCGGCGAGCAAGAAGGCGGCGGCAGGGGCGGACGGAGGCGACGGGGCGGCGCGGCGCGGGCAGCGCGGCGCGGGCAGCGCGGCGCGGGCAGCGCGGCGCGGCGCGGGCAGCACGGGCAGCGCGGCGCCGGCAGTGCGGGCAGCGCGGGCAGCGCGGGCAGCGCGGCGCCGGCAGTGCGGGCAGCGCGGGCAGCGCGGGCAGCGCGGGCAGCGCGGGCAGCGCGGGCAGCGCGGCGCCGGCAGTGCGGGCAGCGCGGGCAGCGCGGGGGGCGTGCGCGGCGCACACAATGCGGACGGTGCGGCGTGGGGGCGTGCGCGGCGTGCGCCGCGACGACGGCACGGGCAGCGCGACACCGGCACCGCGGACAGCATGTGCGCAGCTGACGCTGCACAGCGCTGATGGCGCAGCGTAGGCGATGCGAGCGGCACAGCGCAGCGACGGCCCACCGAGGGGCAGCGGAGCGTGGGCGACGCATGCGGGCGACGCAATGGGGCACGCACGCGTGAGGTGGGCAGCGCGGCACGCACGGCGCGGCCCGGCCCGGCCCGCGCAGCCCGGCGGCCCAGCGGGATCAGCGGGATCAGCGGGGCGCGGGCGAGGCGCGCGGGCGAGGCGCGCGGGGGAGGCGCGCGGGGGAGGCACGCGGGGGAGGCGCGCGGGGCCGGACGGCGGCGTGATCCCGGCCGGGACGGCAGCGGCCGGGCGTGCGCCACTTCCGCTTCGCTGTGGGCGTACTTGAATGGAGAGCGTGGGCCCAGCGGCCGATCCCCGCGCGATGGCGGCGCGGGGATCGGTGGGGGTCAGGATTCGTCGATGGTGATTGTTGCTTCTTCCGAGAGCCGGTAGCCGACCCCGTACACCGTCGTCACGATGTCCGGGTTGCCGAGCTTGGTGCGGAGCCGGCTCACGTGGACGTCGACCGTGCGGACCGTGGTGTGGGTGTGGCCCCAGACGTGGCCGAGGAGTTGGCTGCGGCTGAAGACCTGGCGGGGGTGGTGGGCCAGGAAGAGGAGGAGTTCGTATTCGAGGCGGCTCAGGTCGAGGGGGCGGCCGTCGAGGGTGACCGTACGCGGGCGGGGCGAGAGGCGGAGGCCTCCGGCTGCCGGCGGCGGGGTCTGGTCCGGCACGGTGGGCGTGTCGAGGGCGATGTCGGCGCCGGGGCCGGCGGCGGCCAGCAGGTCGCGGAGGGCGGCCAGGACGCGTTCGCTCTCCTCGGAGCCGGGCGTGCCGAGGGTGATGGTGACGGTGACCGAGGAGGCCGGGTCCGCCGGGAGGGCGCGCAGGCGGGCGGTGGCGCGGGGGCGGCCCGCGGGGCCCCGGCGGGTGGGGGCGGTGCGGCTCAGGGACAGGTCGGCGACGGCGAGAACGGACATGGCTTCGGCCCTCCGGAAGGTTGTCACCGCAGCCGGATCTCGGCGGCGGATGAACAATACTTTTCCCATGTGTGGGATAGGTTTATAGGCGCACCGTGGCGCGCAGAAGATCATGCAGAAGGGGTACCGGCGGGACTCAGCCGGCGCACCTGGGGATCAGCAGGCGCGACACCGGGCGCTCGCACACCGGAGGAGGTCGATGGCGAGGCGGGACGTCAGTCTTGCGTCGCGCAACTGCATACGTGCGATCCTTCTCGCTCCGCCGATCCGGGTCAAAAGAAATCCAGAATGCGGGAGTATTTTCCACCGAAAATACAAAGCGGGCGCGCCGCCACCCGAAAAGGTGACGGCGCGCACATTTGACATTCCGGCCGGGCTGCTGAAGTAATCAGCCCGCGGCGACCACCAGCCGTTCCGCGTCGCGGCGGGCGACCTCGGCGCGGACCGACGGGATCAGCTCGCGGCCGTAGTCGACCGCGTCGTCCAGCGGGTCGTACCCCCGGATCAGGAACGTCGTGACGCCCAGGTCGTAGTAGTCCAGCAGCGCCCGGGCGACGGTGTCCGGGGTGCCGACCAGCGCGGTCGAGTTGCCGGCCGCGCCGCTCGCCCTGGCCGTCGCCGTCCACAGTGCCCGGTCGTGCCGGTCGCCGCCGGCTGCCGCGGCGAGCAGACGCCGGGACCCGACGTTGGCCGGGTTGTCACGGTCGCGGTTGCGGAAGAAGCGGGGCGCCGACACCGCTCCGATGCGGCCCAGAATGCTGTGCGCCCGTTCCCACGCCAGCTCCTCGGTGGGACCGAGGATCGGGCGGAAGGACACGGAGAAGCGGGGGTACGGGCGCCCCGCCGCGTCGGCTGCGGCGCGTACGGCCGAAATCTGCTCCTCGATCTGCGCGAGCGGCTCCCCCCAGAACATGTGCACGTCCGCGTGTTGCACGCCGGTGGCGTACGCGGCCGCCGAGGAGCCCGAGAAGTACAGCGGAATGGTGCCGTGCACGGGCCGGACCTGGGAGACGAAGTCCTCGAAGCGGTAGAAGCGCCCCTCGAAGGAGAACGGCGAGTCCGACGTCCAGGCCTGACGCAGGACGCTCAGGTATTCGCCGGTGCGGGCGTACCGGTCGTCCTTGGTCAGGTAGTCGCCGTCGCGGCGCTGCTCCACGTCGTGGCCGCCGGTGATGATGTTGAGGGTGACGCGGCCGCCGGTGAAGTGGTCGAGGGTCGCGAAGGTGCGGGCCGCCAGCGTCGGCGCCACGAAGCCGGGGCGGTGCGCCACGAGGTACTTCAGCGTGGTGGTGTGCGCCGCCGCGTACGCCGCGACCTGCGCCCCGTCCGGGTACGCCGAGCTGTACCCGATGAGCACCTGGTCGAAGCCGGAGTCCTCGTGCGCGCGGGCGATCCGGGCGGTGTACGCCGGGTCGATCAGCGCCGTGGTCGCGGGCACGCTCTCTGAGCCGTCCTGGGTGGCGATGAGGCCGATGAAGTCGACAGACATGTCAAGCCTTTCGGAGACTGGGCAGGTTGACGACGATGGCCTCCTGCGTGGTACGGGCGATGACGACGACCGCCTCGTTCTCGGGGTCGGGGTTCTCCTCGCGGTGCGGCACCCACGGCGGTACGAAGACGTAGTCGCCGGGTTTCGTCTCGAGGCGCCGTTCCGTGCCGGTGTCCGGGTCGAGGAAGACGAAGACCGGGTTGCCGCGGACGACGTAGATGGCGGTCTCGGACTCGCCGTGATGGTGGTTGTCGCTGACGGTCGACGCGGCGACGTGGGTCTCCCCCATCCACAGGTCCTTGCTGCCGACGGTCTTGCCGCTGATCGCCTCCACACGGCGCATGCCGGTGGTCTGCGCGGTGTCGCCGGAGAGCCCGAGCGGCGCGATGTGGTGCAGTCTCTGGTGGAAGTCGTCGGTCACGGGAACTCCAAGGGAGGTACGTAGGCGAGGACGGGCGGCAGCGGCCCGGTGAACAGGGAGATCTCGACCCGGGCCTGCTGGCCCGTGCAGCCCTGGGAGAGCCGGGACGTGCCCGCGTCGGCGGTCAGCGCGTTGGGGTTTCCGTGTACGCAGGTCGCGACGTCCGGCGCGGACGGGTCGAACCACGCGCCGGTGGACAGCTGCGCGACGCCCGGCATGCAGTCGCCGGAGAGCACGACGCCGGCCAGCAGACTGCCGGTCTCGTTGTGCACACGCACGATGTCGCCGGCCCGGATGCCACGTGCCGCCGCGTCGGCAGGGTTCATCCGCAGCGGCTCGCGCCCGTGCACCTTCGAGTCGCGGGACACGGCGCCCATGTCCAGCTGGGAGTGCAGGCGGGTGGGCGGCTGGTTGCAGATGAGCACGATGGGGGCCGGTTCCGGGCGGAAGTACGTGGGCGCGCCCGGGCAGTCGTCGTAGCCGAACGCCGCGACGGTGCCGGAGTACAGCTCGATGCGGCCGCTGGGAGTGTCGAGGGGACGGCCGGCGCGGAAGCCGGCGAACAGCACGGTGTCCTCACGGCGTCCCGGCAGTTCCAGCTCACCGAGCGCCCAGAACTCGTCGAAGCCGGGGAGGCCGTGCGGCTCCCGCCAGCCCTCGTAGAGGTGCCGCAGCCACTCCCGCGTGGTCCGTCCCTCGGTGAACGCCGGCCGGTAGCCGAGCCGGTCGGCCAGGTCGGCGAAGATGGCGTAGTCGTCGCGGGCCTCGGCGTACGGGCGGTCCGCGGCCTGCATCGCGATCAGGTGGGTGTCGCCGCGCCCGGCACCGAGGTCGTCGCGTTCCAGCGGGGTCGTCACCGGCAGCACCACGTCGGCGTGCCGCGCGGTGGCCGTCCAGTACGGCTCGTGCACCACCACGGTCCGGGGACGAGCGAACGCCCGCCGCAGCCTGCCCAGATCCTGGTGGTGGTGGAACGGGTTGCCGCCGGCCCAGTAGACGAGCTCCACGGGCGGGAACGTGCGCCGCCGCCCGTCGTAGTCGAACTGCTCCCCCGGGCGCAGCAGCAGGTCGGCCACGAGCGCGCACGGGATGAAGTCCCGCACCGGGTTGGGGACCTGAGGGAAGGTCGGCAGACGGTACGGGATCCGGCCGCCCCCGACGTCGCCCATCGAGCCGTACCCGTGTCCGAAGCCGCCGCCCGGCAGCCCGATCTGGCCGAGTGCGGCGGCCAGCGCGAGGCCGGCCCACAGCGGCTGCTCACCGTACGGGGCGCGCTGCAGCGACCAGCTGACCGTGACCAGCGTACGGCCGGCCGCCATGCGCCGGGCCAGGTCCACGATGGACTCCGCAGGCAGGCCGCTCTCCGCGGATGCCCAGGCCGGGGTCTTCTCCTTGACGTCGGCGAGCAGGCGGTCGGCGCCGACGGTGTGCCGCCGGAGGAAGTCCAGATCCGCGAGGCCCTCGGCGGCCAGCACGTGGATGAGCGCGAGCATCACCGCCACGTCGGTGCCGGGGCGGATCGGGAGCCATTCCCCGCGCAGCTCCGGCGACAGGTCGTCGCGCAGCGGGGAGAGCGAGGCGACGCGCAGGCCGCGGGCCGTGGCCGCGCGCAGGTGGCCGCGGAAGTCGTGGGTCGCCCGGCCGCCCGGGGTGACGTACGCGTTGGCGGTCCGGATGCCGCCGAACGCCACGACCAGGTCGGTGTGGGCGGCGATCACCGGCCAGTCGGTGCCCGCGCGGATCACATCGTGGGCGCCTCGCGGGCCGACCAGGTGCGGGAACGCGACCAGGGACGCGCCGAGGCTGTAGCTGTTGCGTGAACCGGTGAAGCCGCCGCCGAGGGCCAGGAAGCGGTGCAGTTGGGACTGCGCATGGTGGAAGCGGCCGGCGCTGGCCCAGCCGTACGAGCCACCGAAGATTGCGCTGCGGTCCGGGACGCCGGCCAGCGCCTCGGCCACGACGTCGAGCGCGGTGTCCCAGGTGACCTCCTCGAAGGAGTCGTACCCGCGCCCGGCCCGGTGGCGCCGCAGCGCCGGCCGCGCCACCCGGGAGCGGTGCCGGTGCGCGGCGGCGATGTTGCCCAGCAGCGGCGAGGGATCCGGGTCGCCGGGGCGGGGCGTGACGCGCAGCGCCGGTCCGCTCCCGCCGACCCGGAACGCTCCCCAGTGCGAGCTGCTGGTGGCGGTCACCGCTCGACGACTCCCAGCTCCGCGAGGAGCTCGGCGCGGAGCGCGACGAACGCCGCGTCGCCGCGGGACCGGGCCGCGCCGGCGACCCGGTGGTCGGCGGCGATCCGGCCGTCGCGCATCGTCAGCACCCGGTCGGCGAGCAGGATCGCCTCGTCGACGTCGTGGGTGACCAGCAGCACGGCGGGGCGGTGCCGGGAGATGAGGTCGCGGACCAGGCCGTGCATGCGGATGCGGGTCAGCGCGTCCAGCGCGGCGAACGGCTCGTCGAGCAGCAGCAGCTCCGGCTCGCGGACCAGGGCCCGGGCCAGCGCCACCCGCTGCGCCTCGCCGCCGGAGAGGGTGACCGGCCAGGCGTCGGCGTGGTCACCGAGGCCGACCTCCTCGAGCGCGGACTGCGCCCGCGCCCGGGCGGTCCCGCGCGGCAGGTTGATCGCGACGTTGCGCCAGACCTTCCACCACGGCAGGAGCCGGTGCTCCTGGAAGACCACGGTGGACGACGGCGGGACGGTCAGGTCACCGCCGTCGACCCGGTCGATGCCGGCGAGCGTACGCAGCAGAGTCGTCTTGCCGCAGCCGCTCTTGCCGATCAGGGCGACGAACTCGCCACGCCGGATCTGCAGGTCCAGCTCGTGCAGCACGGTGCGGTCGCCGTAGCGGCGGGTGACCGACCGGGCCCGGACCGCGGGCGCCTCGACGGCGGTGGTCACAGCTTCACCGCGTGCTCGGCGATGTCGATCTTGCCGCTGAGCACCTTGCGTTCGCTGAGCCAGTCCGCGCCGGCCTGCAGGGCGGCGATGCCCTCGTCGTTGATGAGGCTCCACGTCGTCTGCACGTTCTGCTCCACGATCTTGTCGACGACCGGCTGCGGATACCTGGACACCTCGTTGCCGATCTTCTGAGCCTCGGCCTGGTTCGCGTTGGCCCAGTCCGCCTCGGCCTTGTACGCGGCGATCACCTTGCGGATGGTGTCCGCCTCCTTCCTGGCATAGTCCTCGCGAACGAGGTATGTCGAGAAGTCGATCTGGCGGTCGAGCTCCTTGCCGTCGGTGAACAGCCGCTTGGCGCCGTACTGGACCTCGGCGAGCTCCATCGGGCCGGACCAGATGCCCCACGCGTCCACCTTGCCGCTGCCGAAGGCCGGGGCGGCGTCCGGCGGGTTGAGGTACGTGAACGTCACCGACTCGCGCGGCACGCCGTACTTCTCGAGCGCCGCGACGAGCAGGAACTCGCCGAGGCCGGCCTTGTTGACCGCGACGTTCCTGCCGGCCAGGTCCTTGACGGAGGTGATGCCGGAGTTCGGGAGCACGAGGATCGAGGACAGCCGGGGCGTGGTCTTGGCCCAGGCGACGTACGTCAGCTTGTTGCCGGACAGCAGGGCCTGGTCGGCCGGGGTGGAGCTGCCGCCGAAGCTGAAGTCGGCGGTGCCGGTCGCGACGGCCTGCAGCGTGGGCGCGTGGTTGGGGAACGGGCCCACCCACTCCACGTCGATGCCCTGGTCCTTGAGGGTCTTCTCGAAGACGCCGCGGGTCTTGGGCACCGAGATCACGCCGTACGTGAGGCGGACCTTCTTGCGCCCGCCGGCCTCGGCCGCGGTGCTGCCGCACGCCGCGAGCACGGGAAGAGAGAGGGCTGCTCCCAGCAAGTTGCGACGGGACAGGGTCACTTGGTTCCTCCGGTGTAGTTCGGGTGCCAGGCCAGGAGGCGTCGCTCCAGGGCCCGGGCGAGCAGGTCGGTGGTCAGGCCGATGAGCGCGTACAGGACGATGACCAGGACGATCACGTCGGTCTGCAGGAACTCGCGGGCGTTGGTGGCCATGTAGCCGATGCCGGCGGGCGCGCCCACCGTCTCGGCGATGACGAGCGCGAGCCAGGCGTTGGTCAGCGCCAGCCGTACGCCCAGCAGCACGGACGGCAGCGCGCCGGGCAGGATGACCGTGCGCACGAGACGCAGCCGGGGCAGGCCGACGACCCGGCCCATCTCCAGCAGTTTCGGGTCGACCTGGCGGATGCCGAGCACGGTGTTGAGGTAGATCGGGAAGAGCGTGCCGAGCGCCACGAGGAAGTAGCGGCCGCTCTCCCCGACGCCGAACCAGACCATCACCAGCGGCAGGATCGCCAGGAACGGGATGGCCCGCACGATCTGGATGCTGCGGTCGACGATCGCCTCGCCGAGCCGGGAGAAGCCGGTCAGCGTGCCGAGCACGAGGCCGAGGCTGCCGCCGGCGGCGAGCCCGATCGCGGCCCGTTTCAGGCTCTCCCACAGGTGGTTCGGCAGCTCGCCGGTCTCGGTCAGCCGCCACGCGGTGGTGCCGACCGAGCTGGGCGCGGGCAGCACGTTCGGTGCGATCACCCCGGCCCGGGCGAGCAGTTCCCAGACGCCGAGCAGCAGCAGCGGCACGGTCCAGGAGATGACCTTGTACGGCAGTCCGCGGCGGCGCGGCACTGCGACGGGCGGTGCGCTGGTCTGCGCCGTCCGAGGGGTGACCTCGGCGGTGATGGCAGGGGTGGACATGGCGGCAACTCTGTCGCCGCCAAGTTCTCCATGTCAAGCAAACCCTCTAGGTTTACTAGGATATGGGATCACCGTTGACACCTGGCCTGAGAGAGGCGCACGGTAGGGCCCATGTCCACCCCCGCCGCGGATGCCCAGGCACTGCCGAAACCAAGGCTTTCCCATCTATTGGACGTCACCGCGGCCCTGGCCGCCCACGCCGAGACCCACGACCGGACCGCCGAGCTGCCGGTCGACGGCCTCGCGGTCGTCCACGAGGCCGGCCTGCTCACCCTCACCGTGGGCACCGGGTACGGCGGCCCCGGCGGCACCCTCGCCGACACCGTGCGCACCCTCACCGCGCTCGGCCAGGGCGACCCGTCCGTGGCCCTGATCAGCGCGATGACTCTGTTCGCCCACGCCGCCCAGGCACGGACCCACGGGTGGCCCGCCGAGCTGTACGCCGAAGTGCTCGCCGAGTCGGCGCAGCGCCCCACGCTCATCAACGCGCTGCGGGTGGAGCCCGACCTCGGCACCCCCGCCCGCGGTGGACTTCCGGCCACGACGGCGCGGCGAACCGCGCAGGGCTGGGAGCTCACCGGCCACAAGATCTTCTCGACCGGCGCCGCGGGGCTGCGCTGGATGCAGGTCTGGGCGCGTACCGACGAGGATCCGGTGCGGACGGGGGCGTTCCTGGTGCGTACGGACACCCCCGGCATCGAGATCGAGCGCACCTGGGACCACCTCGGACTGCGCGCCTCCCGCAGCGACGACGTCACGTTCGACCGGGTTCCGGTTGCCGCCGGCGCGGTGCTGGGCCTGGGCGGGCAGGGAGGCGCCTTCAGTCCGTTTGCGGGTGGCGGTGAGGTGGTCGGACGGGGCGACCTGCGGGCGTGGAACGCGCTCGGCATCGCCGCGATCTACCTCGGGGTGGCGTATGCGGCCCGCGACTGGCTCGCCGGCTACCTGCAGGAGCGCGTGCCGACCAACCTCGGCAGGCCGCTCGCCTCCCTCCCCCGCTTCCAGAGCGAGGTCGGCGCGATCCAGGCGTCGCTGGTGTCCGCCGGCACCCTCCTGACCGCGACCGCCGAGTCCGAGGACCCTACCCACGCCAACCTCGCCAAGACCGTGGTCACCAACGCCGCGATCGACGCCGTGCAGCGCGCGGTGGCGCTCATCGGCAACGCCGGCCTGACCCGCCGCAACCCGCTCGAGCGGCACCTGCGCGACGTGCTGTGCGGCCGCATCCACACCCCGCAGGACGACGTGGTGCTCGGCGCCGCCGGCCGCGACCTTCTGGAAGGAACCGCACGATGACCGTTGAGTTCGTCGGGATGATCGGCACGCGGGACGTGTCGGAGACCCGGGCGCCGTCGGGGCCGCCGATCGACCCCGCGTACGTGCGCCGGTTCGCCCGCGCGCACGAGGACAACGGCTTCGACCGGATCCTCATCGGCTACGGCTCGTCCACGCCGGACGGTACGCAGGTCGCCGCGTACGCCGCCGCGCACACCACCGAGCTCGGCCTGCTCATCGCGCACCGCCCCGGGTTCGTCGCGCCCACCACGGCGGCGCGGACCTTCGCCACCCTGGACCAGTTGTCCGGCGGGCGCGTCGCGGTGCACACCATCACCGGCGGGTCCGACGCCGAGCAGCGCCGCGACGGCGACTACCTGACCAAGGACGACCGGTACGCCCGTACCGAGGAGTACCTGCGCATCCTGCGCCGGGCCTGGTCGTCACCGGAGCCCTTCTCGCACGAGGGCCGCTTCTACCGGTTCGAGGACTTCTCGCTGCTCGCCCAGCCGGCCCACCGCATCCCGCTGTACTTCGGCGGCTCGTCGGCGGCGGCGTACCGGGTCGGCGGGGCCGTCGCCGACGTGTTCGCGCTGTGGGGCGAGCCGCTGAAGGAAACCGCCGAGCAGATCGCCTCGGTGCAGGCCGCCGCGCGGGCGGCGGAACGGGGGCCGCTCGGCATCAGCGTCTCCTTCCGGCCCATCCTCGCCGCCACGGACGAGCTGGCCTGGGAGCGCGCCGGGCGGATCCTCGCCACCATCGAGGCCAGCGGCGGCGGCCAGGGCTCCTTCACCGGGGACAGCACGCGGGTGCTCGGCGGGCCGCAACCGGAGAACACCGGCTCGCAACGGCTGCTCGCCGCGGCCGCGAAGGGCGACCGGCACGACCGGGCACTGTGGACGGCCACCGCGCGGGCCAGCGGCGCTCAGGGCAACTCGACCGCGTTGGTCGGCTCGCCGGAGACGGTCGCACGGGCGCTGCTCGACTACGTCGACCTCGGTGTCACCACGATCCTCATCCGCGGCTACGACCCGGTCGACGACGCCGTCGACTACGGGCGCCACCTCATCCCGTTGGTCCGGCAGGAACTGGCCCACCGCTCGCTCGTCTCCGCCTAGGGGGAACTTGTGACCGTCTCCACGCTCGTGGACGCCGACCTCTTCCGCTCGCTGCTGCGCCGCCACGCCGCGGCCGTCGTCGTGATCACCGCGCCCGGTACGCCGCCGGCCGGCTTCACCGCCACCTCGTTCACCTCGGTCTCGCTGGACCCGCCGCTGGTCTCGTTCTGCCTCGCCCGTACGGCGTCGGCCTGGCCGGCGGTGCAGGCCGCGGAGACCATCGCCGTGCACGTGCTGACCCGTGAGCAGGAGCACGTGGCGCGGACGTTCGCGACCCGGGGCATCGACCGGTTCGCCGCGCACGGCGCCTGGCGTCCCGGGCCGGACGGCGTGCCGCTGCTCGATGGCGTGCTCGCCACGCTGGTCTGCCGGGTGACGCAACGAGTGGAAGCCGGCGACCACACCATCGTGCTGGCCACCCCCTCGCAGGGCGAGCACCACGAGGACGCCTCCGTCACCCCGCTCGTCTACCACGACGGCAGCTACGCGCACCTGAAGCGGACCGCGTAGATGGACGTTCACTGGTTCCTGCCCACCGCCGGGGACAGCCACGGCATCACCAGCGGCGGGCAGGCCGCCGCCACCGTGGTCACCGAGCGGCCACCGGACCTCGACCACCTGGCACTGGTCGCGCGGGCCGCCGAGAAGCTGGGGTTCACCGGGGTGCTCACCCCGACCGGCACGTTCTGCGAGGACTCGTGGCTGACCACGGCGGCCCTGCTCGCCGAGACCCGGACGCTGCGGTTCCTGGTCGCCTTCCGCCCCGGCCTGATCTCGCCCACGCTCGCCGCGCAGATGGCGTCGACGTACCAGCGGATCTCCGGAGGGCGGCTGCTGCTGAACGTCGTGACCGGCGGCGAGCCCACCGAGCAGCGCCGCTTCGGCGACTGGCTCGACCACGACCAGCGGTACGCCCGCACCGCCGAGTTCCTCACGGTGCTGCGCGGGGCCTGGTCCGGCGCACCGTACGACTTCGACGGCGAGCACTACCGGGTCGCCGGGGCCACGACGCGGGCCGCGCCGGAACCCGTACCCCCGGTGTTCTTCGGCGGGTCCTCTCCGGCCGCGCTGCGGGTCGCGGCGGCACACGCCGACACGTACCTCACGTGGGGCGAACCGCCGGCGGCCGTCGCGGCGAAGCTGGACGCCGTACGCACCCTCGCCAAGGAGCACGACCGGACCCTGACGTACGGGATCCGCCTGCACGTCATCACCCGCGACACCGCGGCCGAGGCGTGGGCGCAGGCCCGCGCCCTGATCGACCGCATCCCGCCCGCCGCCGTCGCCGCCGCGCGGGAACGCTTCGCCCGCACCGAATCGGAGGGGCAGCGCCGGATGGCCGCCCTGACCACCGGCGACGACCTGGAGATCTCGCCGAACCTGTGGGCCGGCTTCGGCCTGGTCCGTCCCGGCGCGGGCACCGCCCTGGTCGGCAGCCACGCCGAGGTCGCCGAGCGGATCGCCGAGTACCGGGCGCTCGGCATCGGCCACGTCATCCTGTCCGGGCAACCCCACCTCGAGGAGGCGTTCTGCTTCGGCGAGGGCGTCCTCCCCCTGCTCAACCCCGAGGAGCCGCAAGCATGAGCGGAATCGTCGTCGTCTCCGGCAACCCGCGGGCGGGGTCGCGCACCTCGGTCCTCGCCTCCGCCGTGGGGGCCGCACTGGGCGGGGCGTCCACCACCGTCGAGGTCGGAGCGCTCGGCCCCGGGCTGCTCACGCCCGGCGACGAGGCCACCGCCGCGGCCGTCGCCGCCGTCCGTGACGCCGAGGTGCTGGTCGTGGCGACGCCCACGTACAAGGGCAGCTACACCGGCGTGCTCAAGGTGCTGCTCGACCAGCTGCCCGCGAACGCGCTCGCCGGCGTGCGCGCCGTACCCGTGGTCACCGCCGGCGTGGCACCGCAGGCCGAGGCCGCCGCGAAGCTGTTGTCGCAGCTGCTGGGCGAACTGGGCGCCACCGTGCTCGCGGCGCTGCCCGTGGTGGAAGCCGATCTTCCCGAGTCCGAGGCGCTCGCGGGCAAGTACGCCGCCGCGCTGGCCCCCTGACTGGCCCTGACCTGGCACGATCGCCGCATGGGAACGGACATCCTCACGGTCGTGGTGCTCGGGGCGCTGCTGCTCGGGCTGGTCCTGCTCGTCGTCGGGACGGCGGGCATCGAGCGGCGCGAACGGCAGCGCATCGCGGCCCGCCTCGCCACGATCGAGAACAAGCTCGACGCGGTGATCACCCACCTCGGCGCGGTCGTGCCGGAGCCGGCGTACCCGGAGGTCGAGAACCTGCTGCGCGGCGACCGGCTGATCGACGCGGTCCGGGCGTACCGCGCGGAGACGGGCGCCGACCTGCTCACCGCCAAGCAGGCGGTGGACGCGATCGCCGCCCGGCTGCGCGCCTGACCGGCTACTCCGCGCGCTCCGCTGCGGCCGCGGCGGCCACCCGCCTGCGGTCCCACAGGCGCCCGGCGCCGGCGAGGACCGCCGCGCCGGCCATGGTCACGGCGCCCCAGAGGATCTCCGGGGAGCGGGCGTCGCCGTCGAACCACATCGCGTACGCGAGGATCGTGGCGGCGACGACCACCGCGGCCCCCGGCAGGGCGGCCAGCGCCCGGCGCCGGCCGGAGGGGCGGGCGAGGCCGACGACCGCGTCGCCGAGCACGAGCAACGCAGCGACCGCGCACATGCCGAACGTGTACGCCCGCACCTCGACCGGCACGTCGGCGTCGTCGAGGCGGAACACGACCAGCAGCAGGGCCACGCCCAGCACCAGAGCGAGCACCGCGGCGGAGCCCAGCTCCCACGAGGGCGGCAGCGGGCGGGCGCGGTCCTGCCGCTTGCGCGGGACGTAGTCCCAGGCGCGGTCGGTGAACCACCGGGCCGCAAGGGCGCCGAAGACGGTCAGGGCCAGGAAGACCGCGACCGGGCCGGCCCAGCCGCGGCCGAGGTACGCCACGATCGCGGCGACCAGGGCGGCAACCGGGAGGCTGGTCAGCGCCGCCACGAGCCGGCCCCGGCGGAACAGGGCCCGGGCCTCGGGCAGGTCGAGCGGGTGCACGAGGGGCTGGGTGGCGGGGTCGGGCAGGGCGACGATCTCTTCCATCACGGTCTCCAGGGGGTGCGGTCGAGGAAGCTGGCGGTGCCGCCCGGGCGGGCGATGTCGTAGACCTTCTGGCGCGAGACCCCGAGCCGGCTCGCCACGGCGACCGCGCTGTAGTCCTCCAGCAGCGCCTCCACGGCCAGCGCACGGACGGCGGAGGCCCGTGAGGTCAGGTGCGCGGTGAGCGCCCCGACCTCGGCGGCGATCAGCGCGACGGCGAGCGGGCCACCGTACGGCTTCGCCCAGTCCTCGCCGCGGTCCTGCGCGGTGGCCGCCGCGAAGATCCCGTCGCCGCCGTCCCTCAGGGCCGCGGCGACCCGGTCCGGTGTCACGCCGGCCGCTACGAGCCGGTCGCGGATCGCTTCGCGGGTGTCGGGTGGACGGTGCGCCAGGACGGCGTCCCAGCTGATGTCACCCCCGGGTTGACTTGTCATGCCCCGATGATGTGTCACCCCCGGGTTGACTGTCAACCCCGGGGCGACAACCGCCTCGGCCACGAGCCGGGGATTGGCTCTCGCCACGACGCCCGGCCCCGGGCAGGCTGGCGTCCGTGATCAGCCTCGCCGCCCTGCTGGGGGTCGCCGCCGTCGCGCTCGGCATGGTCCTGACGCCCGGCCCGAACATGATGTACCTGGTCTCGCGCAGCATCACCCAGGGCCGCCGGGCCGGCGTCGTCTCGCTGGGCGGCGTCGCGATCGGCTTCCTGATCTACCTGACCGCCGCCAACCTCGGGCTTTCGGTGATCTTCGTGCACGTGCCGGAGGCGTACGCGGCGGTCAAACTGGCCGGTGCGGGCTACCTCGGCTGGCTGGCGGTCAAGACGCTGCGGCCCGGCGGCACCTCGGTCTTCGCCCCCGGCGAGCTGCCCGCCGACTCCGGGCGCCGGCTGTTCACGATGGGCCTGCTGACCAACCTGCTCAACCCCAAGGCCGCGATCATGTACCTGTCGCTGATCCCCCAGTTCGTCCGCCCCGGCGCCGGCAACGTCATGGCTCAGGGCTTCGTGCTCGGCGGCGTCCAGATCGTCGTCAGCCTCGCGGTGAACCTGGCGATCGTCTCGGCGGCCGGCACGATCGCGGTCTTCCTGGCCCGCCGGCCGGGCTGGCTGCGGATGCAGCGCTACGTCATGGGTACGGTCCTCGGCGCCCTCGCCCTGCGCCTCGCCACCGACCGCGCCCGCCCCGCCTGACCTGGGGAATTCCGGTCCCGCGTCCGGCGTTTGCGGGCGTGCTTCCTCGTCTCCGGGATCAGGTACGGGCGCAGAGCGCCAGCCGGACCCGGTTGGGGCTACCCGTCTTGGCCATCAGGCTCGTGATGTGGGTCTTGACCGTCGTCACTCCGATGTGGAGCCGCTCGGCGATCTCCGTGTTGGACAGACCCTCCGCGACCAGGTTCAGCACGTCCCGCTCGCGGGCGGTCAGGCCGGCCACGGGCTGCGGCCGGCCGGCCCGGGCGTGCACGGCCCGCTGGACCAACCGGCGCAGGACGTCCTGGCTGAACGGGCTGTCGCCCGCCGCGGCGCGGCGGATGCCGTCGAGGAGCTCCTCCGGTGGTGCGTCCTTGAGCAGGAAGCCGCAGGCTCCGGCGGTGAGCGCCGGGTAGAGGTGGTCGTCGTCGCCGAAGGTGGTCAGCACCAGCACCCGGGTGGCGGGCCGCGCGGCCAGGATGCGGCCGGTGGCGGTGATGCCGTCGACGCCCGGCATGCGCAGGTCCATGACGACGACGTCGGGGGTGACCCGGGCGGCCAGCTCGATCGCGTCGCGGCCGTTGGCCGCCTCGCCGACCACCGTCAGGTCCGTCTCCGCCTCGCAGAGCATGCGCAGCCCGGCCCGGATCAGCGGCTGGTCGTCCACCAGCAGGACGCGGATCACGCGATCCCCTCGGCCGTGGCGGCGGCCGGTGCCGCCGGCAGCACGGTTTCCACCCGCCATCCGTCCCCGGACGGTCCCGCCGTCAGCCGGCCGCCGAGCACCTCGACCCGTTCCCGCATCCCGGTCAGGCCGTGACCGCCGCCGGAGGGCAGGCCGGGCGCCGCCCCGCCGCCGTCGTCCGTGACCGACCAGGTGACGTCCCCGCCGGCCACCGCGACGCGGACCCGGGCCCGTGCGGAGGGACCGGCGTGCCGGGCGACGTTCGTCAGCGCCTCCTGGGTGAGCCGCAGGACGGCCATGCCGCGTACGGCGTCGATCGTTCCCACCTCCTCGTCGATGTCGCTGTCGACGGTCAGCCCGGCCTGCTCCGCCGTGGAGACGGCCGCGGCGAGGGCGGCGGGCAGGTCTTCCGGGCCGATCGCGGTGAGCGCCGCGTCGGTGCGTACCGAGGGGTCGCGCAGCACCGCGACCAGGCGGCGCAGGTCCGCGAGCGCCGCCGTGCCGGTGCCGTGCACGTCGTCGAACACCTCGGCGACCCGCGGATCGAGGCCCGGCAGGACGTGCCGGGCCACGCCGACCCGGAGCACCATCGACGCCACGTGGTGCGCGACCACGTCGTGCAGCTCCCGGGCGATCGCGCTGCGTTCCGCGGCCCGGGCCGCCCGGGTCTCCGACTCCTGCTGCCCGCGCTCGGCGGCCGCCTTCGCCTCCGCCTGCAGCCCCAGCTCGCGGGTGGTCCGGATGACCAGACCGAGCAGAACCGGCAGGCCCACGACCACGGTCAGCCCGATGATCGGCGCCTGCCACTGCTGCGGGCCGCGGGCGTACCCGTCGACGAGGTAGATCGCGGCGACCATGCCGGCGCCGCCCCACAGCAGCGGCCGCCGCGGCGCCCACATCGTCAGCTCCAGCAGCGCCCAGCCGGTGCCCACCTGGTTGATCAGCGGGTCGCCGAGCAGCACGAGCGCGGCGATCAGCAGCGCCGACTGCACCAGCAGGTTGGCCACGCGCCAGCGGTGCAGGGCGAGCGCCGCGGCGAAGGCGATCACGGCGAGGATCCACTGCGCGGTGGTGGGTGAGCGGCCCGGCGTGCTGAAGACCAGGTACGACACGCCGCTGAGGTCGAGCAGCAGCATCCGCACGAAGGAGTCCCGTGCGTCGAAGAGCCGCGTCACCCATCCCACGACGACCACCCTAGGCTGCCGGTCACGCGGCGAGCGTCAGCTCGGGTCGCCGGGCCCGGATCACCGCGGCGGCGGCGACGGCGGTCCCGGCGGCGAGCGCCGCGAAGGCCGTGAGCGTGAGGGCGTCCGGGCGCAGCAGTGGCTGGGCCCGCAGCGCCTGCCACGTCAGCAGCAGGGTGAGCATGCCGTACGCGGAGCCGCCGACGGCCAGCAGCCGCAGCCGGGTCGCCTCGTCGAACCGTCGGCCCAGAACCAGCGCCAGCAACGGCAGGGCCTGCAGGGCGTGCAGGCCGACGAAGTGGCCGATCCGCAGGTCTCCGCCGGTGGTGCTCCAGCCGGTCAGCGGCAGTCCCGGCCCGCCGTCGGCGACGCCGACGCTGTGTGCCATGCGGGACTGCGTCATGGGTACGGCCACCAGCATCCCCACGAGCGTCAGCCCGAGACCCCACCGGACGGCGTGCGCGGCGGGGCGGTCGGCGATGCGGGCGCGCAGGACGACGAAGCCGATGACCAGGTGCCCGGCGAACAGCACCATGATCGCGATGCCCATGACGCTCCATAACGCCGAGTTCAGCGGGGTGGTCATGTTGTAGTGGCTGGTCGTACCGCGCAGCACCTGCCCGACGATGACGACCAGCTCCGCCACGGCAGCCGCGAGGACGACCGTGGCCGCCCGCTCGGCGGCCCGGCTGCGGCGCGGCAGCAACGACAGCATCCACGCGAGCGTGGCGGCGTACAGGGTGAAGGAGACGGCGAACTTGAACGGCTTCGCCCAGATGGGCATGCCGGTCAGGATCCGGGAATCGGCGACGATGCCCACCGCGGCGATCACGGCGAGGACCGCCGTGGCGGCGGTGAGGACCATCAACGGGCGGTGCAGCCGCAGCAGGGAAGTCATAACGCTGATGCTGTCCGGCCCGGCGCGCCGTTTCGCCCGACCGCCGGTCCGTCCGGTCGTCCCCGCGGCCCGGGCTCCTCCTCCCTCGGTAGGAGGAACCGGGGAAGCCATACTGTGCGGCGTGAACGAGGTCGTGTTTCCCCGCGGTGCGGACGGTCGGCGCAGCAGCTCGGAGCTCGGGCGCGCGGTGGTGGCCGACGCCCTGCGGGCCGCCGACCCCGCCGCCGCCGACGCCGCGGCGGCCGAACGCGACTGGCGCAAGGGCTATCTGCGGCACTTCCGGGCGTTGGTGGAAGCCGGGCTGGACGGCGGGTACGACATCGCTGCGGCGGGTCTCGAGTCGGTGCACCGCCGGATGGCCGTCGAGCGGGCGGGCGAGGACGCGCCGCTCAGCTCGGTGTTCGACGCCGCCGGGGAGCCGCCCGGCACGGTGACCGTCACGGGCGAGGGCGCGCCCGAGCGTGAGCTGATCGTGCCGTGGCGCGGGGAGCTGCTGCGGGGCGACTCGCTGCTGCGGCGCCTCGACGCGTGGGTCACCGCCGGCAGCCTCGAGGCGTCGTGCGCCGAGATGGTCCGTGAGGTCGTGGCGAACCCGGGCTGGCTGGACCTCTCCGATCACCGGCTCGTCGTGCTGGGCGCCGGCGCGGAGATGGGACCGCTGCCGGCCGCGCTCGGCTGGGGCGCCACGGTCGTCGGCGTGGACCTTCCCCGGGCCGAGCTGTGGGCGCGGGTGGCCACCACCGCCCGCCGCAGCGCCGGGACGCTGATCGCGCCCGGCGCCTCGGTGGAGACCGCCGGGGTGGACCTGCTCAGCGGGCTGCCCGGGGTCGCACGGTGGTTGCTCGGCATGCCGGGGCGGCTGGTGCTGGGCAATTACGTGTACGCGCCCGGCGCGGCGTACGCCCGGCTGTCTGCGGCTGTCGACGCTGTGGCCGTACACGTGATGGCACAGCGGCCCGGCACGGCGCTGGCGTTCCTCGCGACCCCGACCGACGTCTTCGCGGTGCCCGGCGAAGCCGTGGCGCAGTCCACGGCCAGGTACCGCGACCGTTCGCGGACCGCCCGCCTCGCCCACCTGTTCTCCGCGGAGCGGTTGCTGACCCCGAACTATCCGGAGGGCTCGGACCCGGGCATCGCCGACAGCCTCGTGCCGCAGCAGGGGCCGAACTATGCGCTCGCCAAACGGATCCAGCGCTGGCGGGCGGCGGTGGCCCGCCGGGACGGTGCGACGGTCAGCCTCTCCGTCGCGCCGCCCACCCGGACCCGATCGGTGACCAGCAACCGGCTGCTGGCGGCGGCGTACGCGGGCGCGCACCTGTTCGGGGTGGAGATCTTCGAGCCGGCCACCAGCAACCGGCTCATGGCGGCGCTGCTCGTGCACCAGCTGCGCAACCCGCGGGCCGCGGCGCCGCAGGCCTGGCGGGACGAGGCGTTCGGCGCGGCGCACGGCGGCCTGTGGCGGACCGCCTACCAGCCGCGCTCCGCCCTGGGCCTGGCAGCCTTGCGAGGTCTGCCCGCGGCGGTCCGATGAGGACGGACGATCACCAGGGGATCTCACCGTCGTCGTCGAAGAAGCCGCCGGTCGGGCCGTCGTCGGGCAGGGTGGCGAGCCGGATCGCGATCGCCGCGCCCTGCTCCGGGGTACGCACGCCGCTGAAGCCGTTCAGGTCGGTCGCGGTGTAACCCGGGCACGCCAGGTTGATCAGGATGTTCGTGTCCCGCAGCTCCTTGACGTACTGCACGGTGACGGCGTTGAGGAACGTCTTCGACGGCGAGTACGCGGCCGCGATGGGCCCGGTCTGCGCGCCGGGCGTCAGCTGCCGGGTGAGGGAGCCGACGGTGCTGGACATGTTGACGATCCGCGGCGAGGCGGAGCGGCGCAGCAGCGGCAGCATCGCGTTGGTGACGCGGACGACGCCGAACACGTTGACGTCCACGGCGGCCAGGATGGTCGCGGGGTCGACCAGGGTCGGCTCCTGCGGCCGGCCACCGGTGATCCCGGCGTTGTTGACCAGCACGTCGAGGCGGCCGGCCCGGTCCTCGATCAGCCGCGCCGCGGCGGTCACGCTCGCGGCGTCGGTCACGTCCAGCGGTACGCCGAACGCGTCGGCCCCTCCCGCGCGCAGCTTCGCCACCGCGGCCTCGCGGCGCTCGGCGTCCCGGGCGCCCACCCCGACCTGCCAGCCGAGGGCCCCGAGGCCGGCCGCGATCTCGTACCCGATGCCCTTGTTCGCGCCGGTGACCAGCGCCATTGTTCGATCGCTCATGTCCTCGATCCTGTCCGCCGCCGGCGCGGCCACCAACACCGAACGGGTGGGCGGCGATACCCCGCGGGTATCAATGGCTACGATGGCGGCGTGGAGACGCGAGAGCTGCGGTACTTCGTCGCCGTCGCCGAGGAACTGCACTTCGGCCGGGCGGCGGAGCGGCTCGGCATGGCCCAGCCCCCGCTGTCCCGGGCGATCAGCCGGCTCGAACGCCGCCTCGGCGCGACGCTGCTGGAACGCACCAGCCGGTCGGTCGGCCTGACCGAGGCCGGGGCGGTGCTCCTGCGCGAGGCCCGGGCGGCGCTGGACGCGGTCGAGGCGGCCGAGCGGCGCACCCGCCGGGCCGCGCAGGCCGGCGGCGGCACGGCCGGCGTGGTGCTGGCCACGAAGGCAGGCGCGGCCGGCGAGCTGCTGGCGAAGCTGCTCGACGCGTACGCGGCCGAACCCGGTGCCGTGCCCGTGGACGTGCTGCTGTGCGGGATCGGCGAGCAGGAGCAGCTGCTGCGCGACGGGCGGGCCGACGTGGCGCTGCTGCACCGGCCGTTCGACTCGGTCGCCGGCTTCGACGTCGAGGACCTGCGGACCGAGGGCCAGATGCTGGTCCTGCCGGCGGGCCATCCCCTCACCGGCCGGACATCGGTACGCGCGGCCGAGGTCAGCGAGCTCTCGGGCCTGCCGCTGCCCCGATGGCGCAACCGGGACGGGACGTATCCCGACGGCCCCGGCCCCGAGGTGCGCGACCACGCCCAGCTGCTCCAGCTGATCGGGCTCGGCCGGGCGGTCGCCGTGCTGCCGGAGTCGTGCCGCTCCCAGCTGCCCGGCGAACTGGTCGCCGTGCCGGTGCCGGACGCGCCGACGGTCACCACGGTCATCGCGTGGCCGCCGCACAGCCGCTCCCGTGGCGTCTCCGGCCTGGTCCGCACGGCGACGCGGCTCTAGGGTCTGTCTCGTATCCGGGGTCGCAGCGAAACAGACCCTAGACCTGCGGGTGGCCGAAGAGGCCGGGCAGGCCGCCGGTGTGCAGGAAGACGACCTTGCCGGCGGGCGGGTTCGCACACAGCCCCGCGAAGGCGCGGCCGGTGTACGTCGGATCCAGGAACAGCCCCTCGGTACGGGCGGCCAGGGCCAGCGCGGCCCGCACCGGCTCGGTCAAAGTCGCGTAGCCGGCGCCGACCTGGGAGCCGTCGATGCGCAGCGCGGCCGGGTCCACGGGCCGTCCCATCTCGGCCAGCAGCGCCGCGACGGTGCCCCGCGGGTCGGGCAGCGCGCCGGTGTCCACGCCGTACACCCGGTCCGGGCCGAGGTGCGCGACCAGGCCGGCCATCGTGCCGCCCGAGCCGAGCGCGACCACCACCGTGTCCAGCTCCGGCAGCTGGCTGAGCAGCTCCCGGGCGCAGTCGACGTAGCCGTGGGCGGCGAACGCGGAGGTGCCGCCGAACGGGATCAGGTAGCCGTCCTGGGCGGCGGCCACCTCGTCGAGGGGTGCGTCGCCGGCCCAGACGACCGTCGCGCCCGCGAGCTCGTCGAGGATCAGGTTGCCGCGGCGTTCCGCCGGCGGGTGCCCGCGCAGCACGAGGGTGCAGCGCAGGCCCAGCCGGGCGGCCGCCGCCGCGGTGAGCCGGGCGTGGTTGGACTGCGGCGCGCCCGTGGTGACCAGCCCCGTCGCGCCCGCCTTGACCGCCTGCGCGCAGGAATACTGCAGTTTCCGCACCTTGTTGCCGCCGCCGCCCAGGCCGGTCAGGTCGTCGCGTTTGATCCACAGCTCGTCGAGGTTCAGCGCGACCGCGAGGCGCAGCGCCGGCTCGAGCGGCGTGGGCCACGTTCCGAGGGGTATCGGCGGGATGTCCACGACTGCCGAGCATAGGATGCCCGGCGTGTCATTGCGCGGTGTGTTGCTGGACCTCGACGGCACCCTCTTCGATCACCGGTCCGCCGCCGACGCGGGCGTGCGGGCCTGGCTGCCGTCGATCGGCCTGCCGGCGACCGACGAGGCCGTCGCGCGGTGGACCGCTCTGGAGGAGCCGCACCTCGCGGCCTGGCGGGCGGGCACGGTCAGTTACCCGGAGCAGCGCCGTCGCCGGTTGCGCGAATTCCTCGGTACGGACGGCAGCGACGCGGAACTGGATGCCGTCTTCGCCGGCTACCTGGGGCACTACGAGGCGGCGTGGCGCGCGTTCGACGACGCGGCCGACGCGCTGCGGATGATCGCGGCGGCCGGGCTGCGGACCGCGGTGCTGACCAACGGCTCCGCGGTGCAGCAGAACAGGAAGCTGGCGCGTACGGGCCTGAGCGGGCTGGCCGGTCCGGTGTTCACCGTGGACGGGCTGGGCGTGGCGAAACCGCATCCCGACGCGTTCCGGCGGGCGTGCCGAAGTTGGGGGCTGGCCCCGGGCGAGGTGCTCAGCGTCGGCGACAACCACGCGCTGGACGTGGTCGCGGCCCGCGCCGCCGGACTGCACGCGGCGCATCTGGACCGGCCGGGCCTGGGACCGCTCGACGAGCCGTGCCGCCTGAGCAGCCTGCGCGAGCTCAGCTCCTGCCCGGTCTGGCCCTGAGGCGCCCGGCGGTCCGCTGTACGAGCAGGGTGAGCACGCCGGCGGTCACGATCGCGGCGATGTTGATCAGCAGCTGCAGCGCCGAGCCGGTGGCCTCGTTGGTCACCCCGTACGCGAGCGCCACAGCCGCGTTGGCGGCGGCCGGGACCGTGGTGACCGAGATCAGCACGCCGACCAGCGTGCCGGCCTTCGCCGAGGTCAGCGAGAGCATCCCGGCGATCCCGGCGAGCAGACCGACCACCCAGCTGAGCGCGTCCGGCTGCCAGATGAAGCTGGTCACCGGCCGCTCGCCCAGCAGCATGGACTTGTCCACCAGGCCGAGGGCGTCGAGCAGCCGGGTGGTGGCGACCGTGACCACGATGCCGGCCGCGAACCCGGCGACCAGCGCGACGACGGCCCGGCGCACCATCGTCCAGCGGCCCCGGACCACCCCGACGCAGAACGCGGCCAGCGGGCCGAAGTCCGGGCCGACGACCATCGCGCCGACGATGAGGATCGGCTGGTCCAGCAGCACGCCGATGCCGGCGATCGCGGTCGCCACCACCATGAAGGTGAGGAAGGCCCAGGACAGCTCGCTCTCGGCGGCGGTGGTCTGCTCGACCTCCTCCCAGACGACGGCGTCGACGCCGAGCCCGGGCACCCGCTTCTCGGCGCGCGCCGCGGCGGCGGACAAAGTCGTGTCGACCTTCTCCAGCATGATCGAGCCGTCGCGTTCCACGCCGAGCTCGCGCAGCGCGGCGATCAGGTCGCTGGTGCCCTCCCGGACGACGTCGCACAGCACCAGGTCGCCGTGCGGATCGCGGGCCGTGCCCGGCAGCACCACGACGTGGGTGACCGCATCGTCGCCGGCCAGCAGCTCCTCGACCGCGGCGGTCCGGTCCGGCGGGCAGATGATCCGAAGGTGCAGCACCGGGCCATCAGATCATCCCGCCGCCGTGGATCGGGCCCGAGGTGTCGCAGAGCCGCCGGCCCGAGCCGCGCCGGCGCAGGGCCACGATCTCCGCGGCCACGCTCACGGCGGTCTCCTGCGGCGTACGGGCACCGAGGTCCAGCCCGATCGGCGAGCTGAGCCGGTCCAGCTCCGCCGCGCCCAGCCCGGCCTCCCGGAGCCGCGCGAGCCGGCCGTCGTGGGTACGCCGTGAGCCCATCGCGCCCACGTACGCCAGCGGCAGCCGCAACGCCACCTCGAGCACGGGCACGTCGAACTTCGGGTCGTGGGTCAGGACGCACACGGCCGTACGCCCGTCCACCCGGCCCGCCGCGGCCTCGGCGGCCAGGTAGCGGTGCGGCCACTCGGTCACCACCTCGGTGCCGGGGAACCGGCCGGCGGTGGCGAACACCGGCCGGGCGTCGCACACCGTGACCCGGTAGCCGAGGAAGGAGCCGATCCGGGCGACCGCCGCCGCGTGGTCGCCGGCGCCGAACACGAGCATCCGGGCGGCCGGCGCGAACGAGGTGACCAGCACGGTCGTCTCCGGCTCGAGCTGGACCGGAGCGGTCTGCGCGGCGGCGAGCAGCACCCGGCCGCGCTCGGTGGCGGCCTCGTCGATCGCGTCCCCGCCGAGCGTTCCGTACCGCTCCCCCGGCGTCAGCACGACGTGGCGGCCACGGGCCCGGCCCGCCACCCCGGTCACCAGGGCCACCGGCCGCTCGGCGGCCACCTCGGCGGCGAGCATCTCGACCTCCGGGAAGCCGGCCGGCTCCACGAACAGCTCGATCGCGCCGCCGCACGGCAACCCCACGCCGAGGGCGTCGTCGTCGGTGACACCGAACCGGACCGTACGCGGCTCGCCGGACTCCGCCACCTCACGGCACAGCTCGTACACCGCGCCCTCCACACAGCCGCCCGAGACGCTGCCGACCGCCGTACCGTCCGCGCGGACCAGCATCGCCGCGCCGGGCTGCCGGGGCGCGCTGGACCACGTCGCGGTCACCGTCGCCAGCCCGGCCCGTTCCCCGGCCCGCCAGGCGTCGGCCAGGGGTCCCAGCAGGTCACGCATGCGCGACGGGAACGTCGAGGTCGGTGTCGTCGGCCACGTCGCCGACCGGCACGACGCGGACCTCGCCGGCGTGGGCGCGCAGGTAGTCCCGGGCGCCACGGTCGCCCGACGCGCTGCGGGCGGCGCCGTCCCAGTGGTCGCGGCCCAGCAGCACCGGATGCGAGCGGCGGTCGGCGTACCCGCCCATCACCAGGGCTGAAGGGGTCGCGTACGCGGCGATGCGGCGTACCGCCGCGGGGGTGACGCCGGGCATGTCGACCAGCAGGACCACCGCCGCCCCGGCCGCCGTCGCGCCCAGCGCGGTGAGCCCGGCCCGCAGCGACGACGCCATGCCGCTGTCCCAGGCCGGGTTCTCGACGAGGGTCAGCTCCGGCGCTGCGTCCCGGACCCGTCCCGCCTGCGCGCCGACCACCACGACGGTGCGCGCGAGCCCGGCCTCCGCGGCCACGTCGGCGGCACGCCGCACGAGCAGGCGGCCGTGCCAGGGCACGAGCGCCTTCGGCATCCCGTACCGGCGCCCGGCGCCCGCTGCGAGGACCAGCCCCGCGATCTCCATCGGCCGAGCCTATCCGGCGTGACGGCATCCCGACTGCGGGTGACCGGACGGCCGGGACGGTTCTACCGTCGGAGCATGGAGACCGCCATCGCCGGGGCCGGCCCGACCGGCCTGTTCACGGCCATCGCGCTCGCCCGGCGCGGGCACCGCGTCACGGTCGTCGACCGCGACGGCGGACCGGCCGCGGACGGCAGCTGGCCGCGGCGCGGGGTGATGCAGTTCCATCACCCGCACGGCGTGCGCCAGCAGGTGGTGGACGCGCTCGAGGCCGAGATGCCGGACGTGCGCGACGCGCTGGCGGCCGCAGGTGCCGAGACCTCGATCGTGCCCGCCGCGAACGGACGCCCGGCCATGGCCATCGGGTTGCGCTGCCGCCGCAGCCTCCTCGAACGGGTCCTGCGGGAGGCCGCCCTCGCGCAGGACGGCGTGACGCTGGTCCGCGGCCACGTCGACGACGTGCTGCGGTCGCGCGGACGGGCCGCCGGGCTGCGCGTGGACGGCCGGGAGCTGCGCGCCGGGCTGGTCGTCAACGCCTCGGGACGCGCCGGGCACCTCGCCGACGACCTGCGGGCCCCGGGCGAGAGCGCCGACTGCGGGCTGGCGTACGTGTCCCGCCACTACGCCCTGCGGCCCGGCGCCGAGCCGGGCCCGGTGAACAACCCGATCGGGCTGATGAGCCGCTTCCCCGGCTACCTGGCGGCGGTGTTCCTGCAGGACGACCGGACCGTCTCGGTGCTCATCGCCCGGCTGAGCAGCGACCGCGAGCTGGCCGGCCTGCGAGCACCGGCGGCGTTCGAGGCGGCCGTACGGCTCGTGCCCGGCCTGGACGCGTGGACCGCCCCGGCCCGCAGCGAGCCGATCAGCCCGGTGCTGCCCGGCGGCCACCTGCACAACTCCTACCGGGGTCAGCGCGACGAGCGGGGGCGGGTCGGGCTGCCCGGCCTCGTCCACCTCGGCGACACGGTGTGCACGACGAACCCCACCGGCGGGCGCGGCATCGCCACCTCGCTGCTGCAGACGCGCCGGTTCGTCCGTGCGCTCGGCACGGACGCCGAGGCGGCGACCCTCGAGCTGGACGCCTGGTGCGCCGAGCGGATCCGCCCCTGGTTCGACGACCACCGGGCCTGGGACCGCGATCAGGTACGCCAGCTCGCCGGCGAGGACGTCGACCTCGACCGCCCGTTGACGTCGGGCCACATCGTCGCGGCCGCGGAGCGGGACCCGTCGCTGATGCGCGTCGTCGGGCCGTACCTGTCGATGACGGCGCTGCCCGCGACGCTGGCGGAGGTGGAACCGGCGGCCCGGGCGATGTACGCGTCCGGCTGGCGCCCGCCCGTCCCGGACGGCCCGAGCCGCGACGACCTCGCCGCACTCGTCCGGCGGACCGTCGCCGTCACGGTGTGATCGCGGCGTCCTCGCCGCGCGAGCGCAGCCGGCGCAGCATGCGGGCGTCGCCGAAGCCGACCGCGCGGGCCGCCGCCTCGACCGTCGACCCGTGGCTGATCAGGTGCTCCGCGCGTTCCAGCCGGAGAAGCTGCTGGTAGCGCAGCGGCGTACGGCCCGTCGCGGCCTCGAAGCGGCGGGTGAGGGTGCGCTCGCTGACCCCCGCCTGCGCCGCGAGGTCCGTCAGCGGCAGCGGCTCGGCGAAGCGGGCGTCGATGCGGTCCTGCACGCGGTGCACGACGTCGCTGAGGTGGCCGCGGTGCCGCAGCATCGCGCTGACCTGCTGGTCGTCGCCGTTGCGGCGGGCGTACACCACCATCTGGCGGGCCACCCGGGCCGCGGCGGCCGGGCCGTGCCGCACCGCGAGCAGGTGCAGGGCGAGGTCGATGCCGCTGGCGATCCCCGCCGAGGTGATGACGCGGTCGTCGGCGACGTACAGCACGTCGCGCACGACGGTCGCCCGCGGGTAGCGCCGGGCCAGCTCGTCCTGGACGTCGTGGTGGGTGGTGCAGCGACGGCCGTCGAGCAGGCCGGCGCGGCCGAGGGCGTCGGCTCCCGCGCACACGCTCGCCACCGTTCCGCCGGACGCGTGGTGGTCCGCGATGCGACGCAGCGAGTCGTCCTCCAGGTGCCCGCTGCCGATCAGGTGCGGCGACCGCCAGCCCGGGACCACGATCAGGTCGCCGGGACCGAGCCGCGGCCAGGTCGTCTCCGCGCGCAGCCCGACGCCCTGGTGGGTCGGGACGTCGGGCTGCTCCGCGACGTACGTCAGCCGGTAGTCGTGCCCGAAGTCGGCCGCGGTGGAGAACACCTGAGCGGCACCGGCCAGGTCCAGCAGGTGCAGCTGCGGCACGAGGACGAACACGGCACGGATCACGATCCGGTCAGCTCCCCGATCAGCTCGGCGACGGTGGTGACGGTGGCGAACCGGCCGGCGAGTGCGTACTCGGTGCGGGCCACGACGTCTGCGGCGCTCAGCGTACGCGGATCCGCCAGCAGGTCCTCGACGCTCTGGTCGGCGGGGGCGTCGCGGTGCGGGATCGGGAAGGTGGCGGTGGCGTCGGTGACGAACGTGACGGCGTACCCGAGGTCCGACCCGAGCCGCGCGGTGGTCTCCACGCACTGCTCGGTCCGGATGCCGCACACCGTCAGATGCCGTACGCCCCGCGCGGTCAGCGTCTGCTGAAGGTTCGTGGTGGTGAACGAGTTGTGCGAGGTCTTGGTCAGCACGGGCTCGCCGGGCCGGGGGTCCAGCTCGGCGAGGACCCGGACGTGCCCCGACGCAGGGTCGAACACGCCGCCGCTGCCGGGTTCGGCGTGCAGCACCCAGACGACGAGGTCGCCGGCGGCGCGCGCGGCGTCCACGAGGCGCTGGACCCGGGCGGCGATGTCGGGGTTGCCGACCGCCCGCCAGAGCGGCCGGGCGCGGAACGATTCCTGGACGTCGATGACGACGAGCGCGTTGGTCATGGGTCCATCCTCGGGCCCGGGCGGCCCGCGGCATAAGGCACGGACCTGCCCGGCACCGGAACGATCCGGTCACGCGGGCGGCACCGGGATCCACCATGGCCGGTAGGCTGCGACGGCATGACGGGGCCTTGAGCGGCAGAACGGCCGTGGTGACCGGTGGCTCGCGCGGCATCGGCCGGGCGATCGTGGAGCGCCTGGCTCGCGACGGCGCCCGGGTGATCTTCGGCTACCGCAGCCGGGACGAGGAGGCCCGGGCGGTGGAGGCGGCGCTGCCGGCCCCCCGCGTCAGCGGACGACGTCGTCCGTGGCCGATCGCAGGGCGGCGAGATCCTCGCGCGACGGCAGGCCTTCGCAGTCGCCGGGCAGCGTGACCGCCCACGCCCCCGCCGCCACTGCCGTCTCCAGCCGGGCCGCGGGCGCCGCACCGGCGAGCCGGTCGGCGAGGTAGCCGGCGACGAACGCGTCGCCCGCCCCGACCGGGTCGACCACCGTCACGTCGAGGGCGGGCACGGTGAACGTCTCGCCGGCGATCAGCGCCGTGCAGCCGCGCGGGCCGTCCTTGACGATCACCTCGGCCGGGCCGAGCTTCGCCAGGCCGGCGACGGGCGGCCCGTCGACGACGATCGCGGCCTCGTCCGGGCCGGCGAAGACGATGTCGGCCCGCGAGACGAGGTCGAGCAGGACCGGGCCGGCGTCGAAGCGGGACCACAGCTTGGCGCGGTGGTTGACGTCCACGCTGACCGGCACACCGGCGGCCCGGGCCGTCTCGACCGCCTGGAAGACGGCCGCGCGGGCGGTGTCGCTCAGCGCCGGGGTGATGCCGGTGACGTGCAGCAGGGCTGCCGTGTGGAGCGCATCGACGGGGATGTCCGAGGGGCCGAGCCGCGAGCCCGCGCTGCCGGCCCGGTGGTAGTCGACGTGCTGCAGCGCGCCTGTGCGGCGGTGCCGGACCATGAGGCCGGTGAACGAGGGGTCGCGGATCACCACCGCGGCCACGCCCTCGGCGCGCAGCCGCCGCTCGATGAGGTCGCCGGTCGCGTCCCGGCCGACCCGGCCGATCCAGGTGGCGGGCGAGCCGAGGCGGGCCACGCCGATCGCCACGTTGCTCTCCGCCCCGCCGATGCCGAAGCGGAAGCCGCGGGCGTGCTCGAGCGGTCCGATGCCCTCGGCGGCGACCAGGCCCATGGTCTCGCCGAAGGTGAGCAGGCCGGTCATGCGCGGGCGTACGCGACGGCGTCGACCGCCCGGCGGGCCCGCTCGGCCAGCCTGGCGAGGCTGCCACCGGCGGCGGCGTCGCCGATCAGCGGCCCGCCCAGCCCGACCGCCGCGGCGCCCGCGGTCAGCCAGGCCGCCACGTCGGCGATCTCGATGCCACCGGTGGGCATGATCCGCACGCCGGGCAGCGGCCCGTGCACGTCCTTGAGGTAGCGCGGGCCGACCACCGAGGCCGGGAAGAGCTTGATCAGCGGCGCGCCGGTGCGGGCGGCGGCGAAGATCTCGCTCGGCGTGAACGCACCCGGATAGGCCGGCACGTCGAAGCCCTCGATCCCGGGCACGGACACCGGGGACACCAGGAAGGCCGCGCCCGCGTCGACGCTGGCCTTGGCGTCGTCCGGGGTGAGCACGGTGCCGGCGCCGACCGCCACGTGCGCGGGCAGCCGGCGGCGCAGCCCGCCGATGGCCTCGATCGCCCCGCGGGAGGTGAGCGTCACCTCGAGCGCGGTGATGCCGGCCTCGACGAGCACGTCGCTCACGGCCGAGAAGGCATCCGCGGTCGGCGCGCGCAGGACGGCCACCACCCCGCTCCGAACGACCGCCTCAGTGACCGACAAGCCCGACATGGACGCCTCCCCAGCGAGTCCTGCACCGGACTCGATGATCCCGCGGACCGGGCAAGATCACCCAGTGACGCTCGACTCGCGGGACGCCGACGACCCCCGCCGCAGGTAGCCCCGCAGCGATCGGGGCGCCGTACCGGCCGGGAGCGGTGGCGGTGCCGTGACCTCGATGCCGAGTTCCTCCCGGATGGCCGCCTCCAGCTGCTGCATCACCAGCGGCACGTGCCCGAGCATCTCCCGCGGCGACTTGGCCGGGTCCACCCCGGGCGGGGGCGTGGGGCGGGTCGCGTACAGCTTCTCCAGCAGCAGGTGCACGGCCAGCGCGGCGCTGCGGACCTGCCCCGAGGCGAGCAGGCGTACCTGCATCAGCGCCGGGCCGACCTCGTCGAGATACGTGTACGGGCCGGGCATCGGCTGGCCACCGTCCAGCGCGGCGCGCATCCGGTACGAGGCCCGCTCGAACTGCGTCAGCAACGCCACGTACGCGTCGCGTCGCTCTGCGTACCAGCGCCGGGTGCGCTTGGCGCGGCTGCGCAGGTAGTTGTCGCGGGCGGACACCAGAAGCGTCGCACCCGCCCCGGCCAGGGCGGACACTGCGGCGATGAGGGGCAGCCCCCACCACGGGATCTCAGACACCCGACAACGGTAGCGACGCCGGGCCCGGCGGTCGCGGGCGTGCCCCCGATCGTGACCGGGAGTTCGCCCGGCGGCCCCGCTCGGCCGGGTGTCAAGGCTCCGGCCGGTGCACCCTTGACCTCAACTCCGCTTCAGCTTGCACAGTGGCGCCCATGAGAGCCGCCGTGTTCGACCGCTTCGGTCCGCCCGATGTCCTGCGCCTCGCCGACCTGCCGGATCCGGAGCCGGGCCCGGGTCAGGTCCGGGTCCGGGTGCGCGCCGCCGGGGTGCAGCCGTTCGACGTGGCCGTCCGGCGCGGCCGGATCGCGCCGGTCCCGGTGCGTTTCCCGCAACAGGCCGGCCAGGAGTACGCGGGAGTCGTCGACCGGCTCGGCGCGGGGGTGACCGGCCTCGCGGTGGGCGACCCCGTGCTCGGCTCGACGATGTTGAACGGCCAGGCCACGCACGTCGTCGTGGCCGCGGGCACCGTGGTCGCGAAGCCGCCGGAGCTGGACTTCCCGGTCGCCGCCGCGCTGGTCGCCGCGGCTCAGACGGCCTCGGGCGCCCTGCGGGAACTCGGGGTGGGCGCCGGCGACGTGCTGCTGATGCACGCCGCGGCCGGGTCGGTCGGCACGGTCGCCACCCAGCTCGCGCTCCTCGCCGGGGCCACGGTGATCGGTACGGCGAGCCCGGCGAACCACGCGTACCTGCGGCAGCTCGGCGCGATCCCGGTGGCGTACGGCGACGGCCTGGTCCCCGCGGTACGCGCGCTCGCCCCGGTGAGCGTGGCCCTGGACGCGGCGGGCGGGCAGGCGATCGCCCAGTCCGTGGCGCTGGGCGTGCCCCCGGAGCGCATCGGCACGATCGTGGACGACGCCGCGGCGGCCGAGCACGGGGCGCGCGTGGTCCGGGCCGGCCGCTCCCCCGCCCGGCTGGCCGAGGTGATCGCCCTGGCAGCCCGCGGACTCGTGACCATGCCGGTACGCGCCTACCCGCTGACCGCCGTCGCCGAGGCACACGCCGCGGTCGAGTCCCGCCACGGCCGCGGCAAGGTGGTGCTGGTCGTGGACGGGTGAGCGGTCAGACCCGGCCCGCGTGCGCGGCGGGCGGGACGGGTCTGCCGTACAGCCAGCCCTGGGCGAGGTCGCAGCCCTGCTCGCGGAGCCAGTCCCGCTGTCCCTCGGTCTCGACGCCCTCGGCGACGACCCGCAGGTTCATCGCCCCGGTCATGGCCAGGACCGCGCGCACGATGGACTCGTTCGCGCCGTGCCGGCCCACCTCGGAGACGAACGAGCGGTCGAGCTTCACGATCCCCACGGGCAGCCGGTTGAGGTAGCTCAGCGACGAGTAGCCCGTACCGAAGTCGTCGATGCAGAGGGTGACGCCCAGCCCGCGCAGCGCCTGCAGAGTGGCCAGCGCCGTCTCCAGGTCCTCCATGACGCCCGACTCGGTGATCTCCAGCCACAGCGCCTCGGGCGGCAGGCCGGTGCTGGCGAGCACGTCGCGGACGATCTCGACCAGCGCGCCGTCGCGCAGCTGCCGGACGGACACGTTGACCGACACGTGCAGCGGCCGGGCGTGCGGGCCGCGTTCGGCCCGCCAGGCCGCCAGCTGGGCGGCCGCCTCGCGCAGCAGCCACGCGCCGCTCTCGACGATCAGCCCGGTCTCCTCCGCGACGGGGATGAAGTCCAGCGGCGACACGGCGCCGAGCTCCGGGTGCTGCCAGCGCATGAGCGCCTCGAAGCCGTCCAGCTCGCCGGTCGCCAGGTCGATGATGGGCTGGTAGTGCACCGCCAGCTCGCCGCGCGGCAGGGCGCTGCGCAGCGCCTGCTCGAGGTTCATCCGGTCGCGGACCTGCTCGCGCAGGGAGGTGTCGAACAGCGCGTACGCGTTGCGCCCGGAACCCTTCGCCTTGTACATCGCGGTGTCGGCGTCGCGGATCAGCTCGAGCGCGTGCGCCCCGCCGTAAGACTTGGCGACGCCGATCGACGCGGAGATCACCACGTTGCCGACGGACAGCTCGAACGGGCGGGCGAACTCCTCGAGCACCCGCCCGGCCAGCGACTCGGCCAGCGCGGAGTGCGACGGGCTGGCCAGCGCGATGACGAACTCGTCGCCGCCGATGCGGCAGACCAGGTCCTGCGAGCGCACCTGCGCGCCGAGCCGGCCGGCGACCGCGCAGAGCAGCTCGTCGCCGACCTGGTGGCCCCAGTGGTCGTTGACCATCTTGAACCGGTCGAGGTCGATGAAGAGCAGGCTGATCTCGAGCTGCTCGGCGGCCGCCTGGTCGCCCCAGCTCTCCACGGTCTCCGCGAGCAGCTCGCGGTTGGGCAGGTCGGTGAGCGGATCGTGGGTGGCGCGCCGCCGGGTGACCCGCTCCGCCCGCGCCCGGGAGTTGTTGGAGCGCACCACCCGGTACAGCACCGTGAGGACCAGCAGCACGCACAGGACCGCGCGGACCGTGCCGTGCAGCAGCCCGCCGGGCGGCTCGACGGTCGTGATGACGACGGGCCCGGTCACGGCCACCCCGATGAGGGCGGTCCGGACCTTGCTGACCTCCTTGACCACGATCCGCTGCGGCTCGGTCAGCGTCCGCATCGACGGATGCAGCGCGGCCGCGCCGACCAGCAGAAACGTCGCGGTGAACAGGACGTCGAGGGTGTGCTGCGACACGTCGCCGAGCGCGCCGTCGCGGAGGATGAACAGGAAGTCCCCGGTGAACATCACCGTGGCGGCGCCGATCAGGAGCCACAGCGAGGGCTGGCGCACGCCGCCGGAGAGCGCGAGCTGGGCGACCAGCACCAGGATGACCACGTCGATCACCGGGAAGACGGAGTTCGACACCCGGGTGACGGTGAGCTCCGGGTGCGCCAGCGACGGCACCGTCAGGTACGTCCAGCACATGAACGCCGCCGCGAGCCCGACCAGCACGGCGTCGACCCGCGCGGGGTCGTCCTCGGCGGCCCGCCGGCGGCGCAGCATGCTGCCGAAGGCGTACGCCATGATCAGGTAGCCGAGCAGCACGAAGGTGTCCGGGAACAGCGCCATGGCGGTGGGCGGGGCAGCACCCGCGCCGGGGACCACCGCGCGGATCACGATGGCGATGAAGAACATCCAGGCGCTCAGGTGCAGGGCCTGCCAGGGAGCCCGCTCGGCGGGAAGCGCGACGCGGTGGGCCCCGTACGCCATGGCGGCGAGCCCGCCCGCGACGGCGAGGGCCATCAGCGGCAGCCGCAGCCACTCCGGGCCGGCCGCGAGCCAGGCCAGCACGACCGCCGCGGCGCCGATGTACGACCAGGCCACGGCCTTGCTGCGGGGCGGCGGCGCGGGCCGTACGGAGGCCGGCGGGGTGGGCACGGCCTCCGCGCGCTGGGGGGCGAGCACGGAGGTCACATCCTCCCATCGGCACCGCGCCCGGGGGCATTAACGATCCCCTGTGATGCGGTCCGGTGTCTGTGCAAAACGGCTACGGGACCCTCGCCGGACGCGTACGTTTCATCCTGATCTGCGCCGCTCCAAGTCTTTCGCGGGGGGAAACGCGTGAAGCACGTGCACAGGCGAGTCATCAGTACGGCGATGACCACGGCAGTCGCCCTGAGTGGCGCGACGGTGATCCTGGGGAGCGGACAGCACCGGCCCTCCCTGCTCGAAGCCGCGCGCACCGGCACCGAGCCCAGCCTCCAGACCATCGACCTCGGGCCGGCCACCGGTTCGTCACCCACCGGCCGGGGCTTCGCGGCGCCGGGCACGCTGCGGGCCGGGTCCGCGGCGGCCCGTACGGTCGCGCCCCGCCCCACCGCCCCGTTCAGCCTGGTCGGCGTCACCTGGACCGACCCGGCGGCGACGCTGACCGGCGCGGTGCAGGTACGCACCCGCTCGAGCGCCGACGGCACCTGGACGCCGTGGCAGACCCTCGAGGCCGACGGGGCCGATCCCGCCGAACCGGGATCGGTGGACCGGCACGGCGTCCGCGGCAGCACCGATCCGCTGTGGGTGGGTCCCTCCGACGCCGTCGAGGCGCGGGTCGCCGCCGGCCCGGGCCGCGCCACGCCGCTGCCGGCCGGGCTGCGGGTGGACCTGATCGATCCCGGCACGCCCGCGCCCGCCCCGGCCCCTCGCGCGCTGGAGGTCACCGTGCCGCCGCGGCCGGTTCCGGACGTGGTGACGCGCGCGCAGTGGGGCGCCGACGAGAAGCTGGTGGAGAACGCGCCGGAATACACCAGCGACGTGCAGGTGCTGTTCGTGCACCACACGGCCGGCACGAACAGCTACAGCTGCTCGCAGTCGCCGGCGATCCTGCGGAGCATCCAGGCGTACCACGTCAAGAGCAAGCACTGGAACGACATCGGCTACAACTTCCTCGTCGACAAGTGCGGCACCCTGTTCGAGGGGCGCCGGGGTGGCATCACCCGGCCCGTGCTCGGCGCGCACACGCTCGGCTTCAACTCGCACAGCTCCGCGATCGCGGTGCTGGGGTCGTACGGCTCGCGCGGCGTGTCCGCCCGGGTCCGCACGGTCATCGCGCAGGTGGCGGCGTACAAGATCGGGGGGTACGGCAACCCGCCCGCCGGCCGCGTGGCGATGACCTCCAGCGGCAGCGACCGGTACGCCCGCGGCAGCACGGCGATGCTCAACCGCATCTCCGGGCACCGCGACACCGGCCGGACCGAGTGCCCCGGCAACACGCTGTACGCGCAGCTCGGGTCGATCCGCAGCCTGGCCGCCGCCGGCCCCGCCGGCCTCACGGTGACGAAGATCAACGGGGCCACGCGGGTGGGGCGCACCTTCTTCACCCGGGGCACGATCCGGCCGTTCTGGCAGGTGGGCACGGCGAGCGCGCTGATGAACCGCTACGACGTGTACGCCGACGGCGAGCTCGCCGCGTCCGTGCCGGCCGGGCAACGCCAGCAGTTGCTGGAGCTCAGCCCCGGGCGGCACACCGTCCGGGTCCGCGCGGTCGCGCTCAACGGGCGCATCGCCGTCACCGACACCGCCGTGTACGCCGACCGGACGCTGCCCGAGTTCACCGCCGGGCCCAGCGTCTCGTTGCGCCCGGGCTCGCTCAACGGCATCGTGCCCGTACGGCTGCGCTGGGCGGCGAGCGACGCCGGTGGCCTGCGGACGGTGACGCTGACCAGGCCGGCGAGCGTGAACGTGGGTACCACCGCCACCACCTGGGCCGGCTCGGTGAAACCCGGCGTCGCGACCACGTACGGCCTGCGCGCCACGGACCGGGCGGGCAACGCGCGTTCGGTGGCGGCCACGCGCACCGCGGTCGTGGTGCCGGAGACGTCCGCGGACCGTACGGGCACCTGGCGCTCGGTCGGCAGCCCGGCGTACCTGGGCGGTTCGGCGCTCCGGGCCACCTCGGCGGGCGCCGCGCTCAGCTGGACGTTCACCGGCCGGTCCGCGGCGCTGGCGGTCAGCCGAACCTCGGTCTCCGGGCGGGTACGGGTGTCCGTGGACGGCGAGCCCGCCGGCATCGTGGATCTGCGCTCGCCCGACGCGCTCCACCGTCGCGCCGTGTGGACCCGCTCGTGGGGCGCCAGCGCCGAGCACACCGTGACGATCGAGGTCGAGGGCACCGCCGGCCGCCCCGGGGTGATCTCGGACGGGCTCGTCTACCTGCGGTGACGGGGGTCCGGGCCGGGCTCGATCCGCTGATCGAGCACGGCCCGCAGGGCCCGCATGGCGAAGTACAGGCGGGACTTGAGCGTCGCGACCGGGACCCCGCGGGCGGCGGCCGCCGCCTCCAGCGAGACGCCCCGGTAGAACAGCTCCACGAGGATCTCGCGATGCGCGTCCGCGAGGTCGTTCATCGCCCCGACGACCGTGGTCTCGCCGAGGGGGGACGGCGAGCGCTCCGCCGGCACGGCGACGGGGCGGTCGTCGTGCCCTGCAGGAGCGGAGCGCTCGCCGTCGCGCAGCACCGTACGGGCCGTGAGGACGAGCCACGGCCGGACGGCGGAAGCCCGCGGGGGGTAGCGGGCAGGATCCTGTGCTGCGCGGTAGAAGGTCTCCTTGAGCACGCTGTCGGCCGCCGCCCGGTCGCCGTCGGTCAGGCGCAGCACGTACGCCTCCAGCGCGTCGCGGTGCGGCTCGACGAGCCGGTCGAACGCCTCCGCGGCCCGCTCCCGCGCCGCGTACGCCGCGGCGGTGCCCGGCGCGGGCGCGAAGAGGTCGGCGTGCAGTGGCGGCCTGCCCGGCCGGTCGGCCGCGTGGCGGCCCATGGGTGCCCCTTCCTGGTCGGTGATCGAGGTGTCCCATCGTGATCCACCGGCCCGGCCGCGGCACCGGGGAAAGTACCCACGATCCGGGATACGGGTATCACCCGGGTAGTTCTCCCGTGTCCGTCCGGCGTGTCGCGACGAACTCTTGGCGCCGGGAGGAAGTCAGATGCAGTGCAGACACGTGCCGCCCTGTCCGGGTGCGGCCGACACCGACCGGGAGGCCGCCCGCGTGGTGGCCACCCACCCTGAGCAGGGCTGGAGCCTGCTCTGCAACGGTGTGGTGAGCTTCGACGACAGCGGCGGGCTGCTGCCCGACGGCCGCGCCGTACCGGCCCGGGTGGACGCGGGGCTTGCCCTCGCGGGCCGCGCGGGGGCGTCCCCGGGCATCCGGCACGCCGCGATCGGGGGACGCACGCACTAACGTGCTCGTATGAGCACCGCCACAGGCGCGCGCGGTTCCGTCGGGAACCTGCCCGCCGAGGTCACCAGCTTCGTGGGCAGGCGCCACGAGATGACCGGCGTACGGCGGATGCTCTCCACCAACCGCCTGGTCACGCTGACCGGCGCCGGCGGGGTGGGCAAGACCCGCCTCGCCCAGCGGGTCGGGCTGGAGATGCGCCGGGCGTTCGCCGACGGTGTGTGGCTCGTCGAGCTGGCCGAGCTGCGGGACCCGGACCTGGTCGCGGTCACCGTCGCCGAGGCTCTGGGCGTACGCGAGGAAGCGGTGAGCCCGGACGCGCCGGGGCTGGCGACGTTCCTGGCCGACCGGCAGGTGCTGCTGATCCTCGACAACTGCGAGCACCTCGTGGCGGCCTGCGCGGATCTCGCCGAGACCCTGCTGCGCACCTGCCCGGAGCTGCGCATCCTGGTGACGAGCCGGCAGGCACTGCGGATCGCCGGTGAGGCGACGCTGACCGTGCAGCCGCTGTCGGTGCCCGAGGCCGACCTCGAGTGCACCCCCGGCGACCTGGCCCGATACGAGGCGGCGAGCCTGCTGGTCGAGCGCGCCACCGCGGTCCTGCCCGGCTTCGAGGTGACCGACGCCAACTGCACCACGGTCACCGCGCTGTGCCAGGCGCTGGAGGGCGTACCGCTGGCCATCGAGCTCGCGGTGGCCCGGTTGCGGGTGCTGACGCTGGACCAGATCCTGGAGCGGCTGACGGACCGCTACCGGCTGCTGACCACCGGGCCGCGCAACGCCCCGGCCCGGCAGCAGACCCTGCGCGCGCTGATCGACTGGAGCTGGGATCTGTGCGGCGATCAGGAGCGCCGGCTGTGGTCGCGGCTGTCGGTCTTCTCCGGCGGGTTCGAGCTGGACGCCGCCGAGCAGGTGTGCGCGTTCGCACCGCTGGCGCCGGAGTCCATTCTCGACCTGATCGCGTCGCTGGTCGACCAGTCCGTGATCTCCCGGGTCGGCGACGGTCCCCGGGCGCGCTACAAGATGCTCGAGGTGGTCCGCGAGTACGGCGCCGCCCGCCTGGCCGAGGCCGGCGAGCAGGCCGAGGTGGCCCGCCGGCACGGCGAGTTCTTCGCCGAGCTGGCCCGCTACGGCGACGGCCACTGGGTCGGCCCGGAGCAGGCGGCGCTGATGATGCGGCTGCGCCACGAGCAGGCCAACCTGCGCGTCGCGCTGGAGCACGCGGTGACCACCGGGCCGCCCGAGACGGCCCTGCGCTTCGCCGCGGACCTGCAGAACCACTGGTTCGTCCGGGGTTTCCTCTCCGAGGGGCGGCACTGGCTGGATCGGGCGCTGGCGATGCCGCCGCCGCGGCACTGGACCCGGGTACGGGCGCTGCGCGTCGCCGCGTGGATCGCCTGCGTGCAGGGCGACCGGGCGCGGGCCGCCGCCCTGCTCGATGACGCCAAGCGGCTCGCCGCCGAACTGCCGCCGTCGGTGGAGCTGGCGTTCCTGGCGGTGGTCGAGGGCAACATCGCCATGTTCGGCGGCGACCACGCGGGCGCGCTGCCGCTGTTCGAGGAGGCGTACGCCCGCTTCCGGTCGCTGGAGGTCCGCAGCGGCGAGATGTGGTGCCTGGCCGTGCTCGGGCTGGTCCGCGGCCTCTCCTCGGCCTCGCCCACCGCCGGGTACGCCGACCTCATCGCGTGCCGCGACCTGGCAGCGGCGACCGGTGAGGTGTGGTGGCGCTCGTTCGCGATGTGGGCGCTGAGCGTGCTGCGCTGGCGGGCCGGCGACAACACGGGCGCGGCGCAGGCCGCCAAGGAGAGCCTCGAGGTCGGCAGGATCGTCGAGGACGAGCAGTTCGGGGTGGGGCTGTCGCTGGAGTCGCTGGGCTGGGTGGCGGCCGCCGAGCACCGCGACCAGCGCGCGGCGCAGCTCCTCGGCGCCTCGGACCGGATGTGGCGGGCGATGCACGCGTCGCTGTCGTCGTTCCACGCCCTGCACGACTTCCACGACGAGTGCGTCGCCCAGCTCCGGGAACGCCTCGGCGACCGGGCCTTCGACGCCGCGTTCGCCCGCGGCGCCGAGCTGAGCCGGGCCGAGGCCGTGGCGCTGGCGCTCGAACGGGTTCCCGGACCCCGCCCCGCGCCGCCCCCGGCGGCCCCGGCCCGGCTGGGCGAGCTCGGCCTGACGCCGCGCGAACGCGAGGTGGCGGCGCTGGTCGCGGAGGGCCTGACCAACCGGGAGATCGCGGCCCGGCTGGTGGTGGCGCAGCGTACGGCGGAGGGCCACGTCGAGAACATCCTGAGCAAGCTGGGCTTCACCTCCCGCGCCCAGGTGGCGGCCTGGCTGGCGTCGCAGAGCCGCTAGATGCGGCGGCGGAGCCGGAAGAGGCCGAAGCCGGCCACAAGGACGGACAGCACGACGTACCCCGTGAATTCGATCCACTGGAAGGCCCAGTAGCGGCTCGCCGGCTGGTAGGTGTGCTCGAAGCGCAGGTTCTGCGCCGCGGTGCAGGCCATGCTCGCCTCCGGGTCGCCGAGTTGGAGGCACGGTCTTGCATCCTTGCCGGTGTACGCCGAGCCGTCCGGGTTGAGCAGCGGGGACGAATCCTCCAGGGCCCACCCGCCCGGGACGGTGTAGCCCCGGATCCGGAACGTGTCGTCGTCGCCCAGGCTGAGGCCGACGCCGGCGTTCAGCACCGAGGCGTCGGCGGTGATGGTCTCGGTGACCGGGGCGACGAGGTGCTGACGGACGACCGTCGGGATAAGCAGTTGCAGCGCCGTGAAGGCCACCAGGGTGATCGCCATGGCCGGCAGCGTGCGCCGGACGAGCACGCCCACGACGGCGCCCAGGACGAAGGCGAACAGTCCGTAGCCGATCGGGACGACGTTCCGTGAGTCGAAGCTCAGCGCGGCGAACCGGTCGCCGATCACCTCGTCGTACCGGCTGGCGCTCCACGTCAGGAGGAGGGCGGACAGGCCGGTCACCAGGGCACTGCATCCACCGATGACGCTCAGCTTGACCGCCAGCCACCGGGTCCGGGTGACGCTCTGGCTCCAGACCAGCCGGTCGGTGCGCGCCTCCAGCTCGCGGGTCACCAGCGGCGCGCCCCAGAAGATGCCGATCAGCGCGGGTACGGCGACGAGGAGAGCCCCGACGATGATGACCGTGTCGCTGTAGCTGTCGTAGAGGTCCCGCCGCGCGGTGAGACAGGAGCCGGCCACGCAGCCGGCGATTCTCGTGTCGTAGAAGGTGCGGATCTCACCGCCCAGGTGGATGAGGTAGAGCGCCAGCAGGGTCAGCGCGGCGGCCGCCGTCAGGGCCTGCACGCGGAACTGCCGCCAGGTCAGCCAGATCATCGGAACGCTCCCGTCACGGGTACGGCTGGGCCGGCGGTGGTGGCCCGGGTCAGGTAGGCGAGGGTCAGATCCTCGAGGCCGACCGCCTCGCCGCCGGGGACCGGCCCGGGTGATCGGACGATCATGGAGAGGGCGCCCGGGGTCCGCTCGGCGTGGATCAGCTCGGCCCCGGCCGGCCGGTCCTCCAGGCCGCCCGCGATCCGGTGGTGGGCCGCGAGCAGGTCGGCGACGTCGCCGGAGATCTGCACGCGTCCGCCGGCCAGGACGATCAGGTGATCGCACACCTGCTCCAGGTCGCCGAGCAGGTGCGAGGAGAGCACGACGCTGACGCCGAGCTCGTCGACGACGTCGAGCAGGTCCCGCAGGAACCCGCGCCGGGCGAGCGGGTCCAGAGCCGCCACCGGCTCGTCGAGCACGAGCAGATCGGCCCGCTTCGCGGCGGCCACCGTGAGAGCCAGCTGGGCACGCTCGCCACCGGAGAGCGAGCCGGCCTTCTGCCCTGGATCGAGCCCTTGCAACCGGATCCGCCGCTCGGCGAGGCCGGCGTCCCATCCCGGGTTCAGCCGGGCGCCGAGCCGCAGGTGTTCGGCCACGGTCAGCCCCCCGTAGACCGGTGCGTCCTGCGCGACGAACCCGACCCGGGACAGCTGACCGGCGTCGGCGGCCGGCCGGTGACCGAGCACCTCGATGCTCCCGCCGGTCGGCGCGATCATCCCGCAGACCAGCCCGAGGAGCGTCGACTTGCCGGCACCGTTGGGACCGACCAGCCCGGCGACGCGTCCGGCGGGAACCGCGATCGTGCAGTCGTCCAGCGCCGGGCGGCGCCGATAGCGTTTGGTCAGGGCCTCGGTACGGATGGCCGGCGTCATCATGTCCTCCTGACGTCGTGGGCATGTGCTGTCGGAGAACGTTGTAGACAACGGGCGGTCACAGCACCGTCCGCGTCGCTGTGACCGCGCTGTGACGGGCCGGCCGCTAGCCTCAGGCCGGGAAGAGGGGGTGTGATGCGCGTACTCGTGGTCGAGGACCAGCCGGACCTCGCCGACTCCGTGGCCCGGGTGCTGCGGCGCGAGGGCATGGCTGTCGACGTCGCGTACGACGGCGGAGCGGCGCTCGAGCGGGCGACCGTGGTGGAGTACGACGTCGTCGTCCTCGACCGGGACCTGCCCGTGGTGCACGGCGACGACGTGTGCCGCGAGCTGGTCGGCCGCGGGTCACCGAGCCGGGTGCTCATGCTGACCGCCTCGGGCACCGTCGCGCACCGGGTGGAAGGGCTCGGCCTGGGCGCCGACGACTACCTGGCCAAGCCGTTCGCGTATGCCGAACTGGTCGCGCGGATCCGCGCGGTGGCCCGGCGCTCACAGCCTGCGACACCGCCCGTCCTGGTCCACGGCGATCTCCGCCTCGATCCGGCACAGCGGACCGCGACCCGGGCCGGGGCGCGCCTCCCGCTGAGCCCCAAGGAGTTCGCCGTCCTGGAGTACCTGATGGGCTGCGGCAGCCGGGTGGTGTCGGCGGAGGAACTGCTCGACCGTGTCTGGGACGAGGCCGCGGACCCGTTCACCACCACGGTGAAGGCCACGGTGAACCGGTTGCGGGCCAAGCTCGGTGAGCCGCCGGTCATCGAGACCGTGCCACGGGCCGGATACCGGATCTGACCATGCGACTGCGGCAGCATCCCCTGCGGCTCCGGCTCACGGTGCTCTACTGCCTGGTCTCGGTGGCGTCGAGCACGGTTCTGCTGATCATCATGTGGGCCCTGGCCCGCGGCCTCGATCGCGGTGCGCCACCGGCTCCGCCACCGGTGCCGCGGCTGCCCGTGCCGCCCGGCGGGCGGCCGCCTCTTCCCCCGCCGCCCGTGGCACCGCTGCCCGGCGGCGGCCCGACGGCCGAACGGCTGGTGGAGCCCTTGATCGCGCTGGCCATCATGGCCGTGCTGTCGCTGCTGCTGGGCTGGTTCATCGCCGGTCGCGTGCTGCGCCCGGTGCTGACCATGACCGGGCGGCTGCGCCGCATCTCCGATCGCAACGTGCACGAGCGGCTGGCCCTGCCCGGGCCCCGCACCGAACTGAAGGACCTCGCCGACACCGTCGACGGGCTCCTCGCCCGCCTGGCGGACGCGCTCGACGCGCACAAGCGGTTCGTCGCCAACGCCGCGCACGAGATGCGTACGCCCCTGACCGTCGAACGGGCGCTGCTGGAGGAACCGCTGATCGACCCGGACGCCGGGCTAGAGTCGTTCCGCTCGAACTTCGAGCGGCTCCTGGCCATCAGCGACCAGCGCGGCCACCTGCTGGAGTCGCTGCTGACCCTGGCCACCAGCGAGCACGGCCCGGTCGCCGACGAGGTGGTCGACCTCGCCGCCCTGGCGGAGCTGACGCTGCGGGAGCGCGCTCCCGAGGTCGAGCGGTACGGGCTGCGCCTGCAGACCTCGCTGCGGCCGGCCCGGGTGCCGGGTGACCAGATGCTGCTGGGCCGCTTGCTGGTCAACCTCTGCGACAACGCGATCCACCACAACACCCCCGGCGGCACGGTCGAGGTCGGGGTCCGACGCGATGCCGGGGGCGTGGTGCTCTCGGTGGCCAACGACGGCGAGATCATCCCGGTCGGCGAGGTGGACCGGCTGTTCGAGCCGTTCCAGCGGCTGCACCGTACGGCCGACGCCGGGCATCACGGCCTGGGCTTGTCGATTGTGCGCGCGATCGCCCGGGCCCACGAGGCGACACTCACCGCACGGCCGCGTCCCCGTGGCGGGCTCGTCGTCGAGGTGGCGTTCCCGGCCACGCGTACCTGACAGAAGGTGTCAGCTTCTGGCGCGAGGATGGTGGCGTACCCACACGGAAAGGCAGCACAATGCCCGGATTCGCCTCTCTGGCCATGATCAACCTGGATGCCACCGACCCGGCGGCGCAGGCGGCCTTCTACTCCGGCGTCCTCGGCTGGGACGTCCAGCACAGCCAGGCCGAGTACGCCATGATCGGCGACGGCTCGACCAGCATCGGCTTCGGCCAGGTGCCCGGCTACTCGGGCCCCGGCTGGCCGCAGGAGACCGCACCGAAGCGCTACCACCTCGACTTCTACGTCGACGACCTGGACGAGGCCGAGCAGGAGGCGCTCGCCCTGGGCGCAACCAAGCCGGGCGAGCAGCCGCAGCCGGAGCGCTGGCGGGTGCTGCTCGACCCGGAGGGCCACCCGTTCGACATCTGCCTGCGTTCCTGACCACGCCGGCCGGACGCGAGACCTGCGACAGATCCACGGGGTTCCTCAGCCGGTCCACAACGGACCGGGCGCTGCCTCGCCCCGGCCGCCTTCTTCGCAGTCACCGAGGGCGGCTGCACCGTCCGGGACGCCGGCTGAGGCATCATCGCCGGATGATTCCCGCGCTGCACGACCTGGTGTCCGCCCTGCGGCCGTACGACGAGCTCGAGGCGGCGCACCGGGCGGACACCCTGGCCTGGCTGGCCGGCACGGACGACGTCCGCCGCCGGGTCAAGCCGGCCACTCCCCCGCGTCACCTGGTGTCGTACGTGGTCCCGGTCGATCCGGGCACCGGCGATGTGCTGCTGGTCGACCACCGCAACGCGCGGCTCTGGCTGCCGCCGGGCGGGCACGTCGAACCGGGCGAGGACCCCGCCGCGACGGCCCGCCGCGAGCTCCTCGAGGAGCTCGGCGTGACCGGCGCCGCCTCCGAGCCGGTCTTCCTCACGGTGACGCGGACGGTCGGCGTGGACGCCGGCCACACCGACGTCAGCCTCTGGTACGTGGCCACCGTCGGCCGCGACGAACCGTTGAGGGCGGACGAGGGCGAGTTCGCCGCGGTCCGCTGGTGGACGCGGGCGGAACTCGCGGCCGCCGATCCGGCCCGGTTCGACCCGCACCTCGGCCGGTTCCTCGCCAAGACCGCCACCGCAGCGCGGTAGGAGCCTCAGCGGGCTCTCAGCATGGGGCGCCGAGGATGGCGCGCATGAATCGGGGGTCAGTTGGCGTGCCAGATCGCCGCGTTGAGCGCCATCGCGTAGGTGACCCACGCCCAGTACGGCACCAGCAGCCACGCGGCGGCGCGCGACACCGGGCGGAACAGCAGCACGGTGGCCCCGATCAGCACCCACAGCACCGCGATGTCCAGCAGCGCGAGTCCGTACCGGCCGAAGCCGAAGAAGATGGGCGTCCAGACCGCGTTGAGCACGAGCTGGACCGCGTAGACGGTGAGCGCCGTGGTCCAGCCGGCCCGGCGCCAGACCAGCCAGCCGGCCACCGCGATCATCGCGTACAGGATGGTCCACACCGGGCCGAACAGCCACGACGGCGGCGCCCACGACGGGCGGTCGAGGCTCTGGTACTCGCCGGCCGTGCCGGCCACGCCGAGGCCGCCGATCAGCGCCGCCGCGGCGACCGCGAGCCCGAACGGGACGAGCCCCCACCAGGAGCGGTGCGAGGGACTGTGCCGGTACGCGACGTGGCTGCTCATGCCCCAGGGCTACCCGACGAGGCCCGCGATCATGCGCCGGGCGACGTCCTCGAAGGCCGGCGGGGTCACCGGTCCGCCCTCGGCGAGCACCGCGGCGAGCCGGGGGTACGCGCCGCCGGCCACCGCCTCCCGCAGCGCGGTGACGTGCTCCTGCACCCGTTCGGCGTCGGTCACCCCGGCGCGGGCCCGGGCGAGTTCGTTGGTCACGTAGCCGGCGACGAAGCCGGTCAGCAGCGCGAGGATCTCCATCTTCGCCGCGCCCGGCAGGCCCGTCGGCTCCAGCGCGGTCAGGCCGCGTTCCAGGTAGCCCAGCAGGTTCGGTCCGCCGAGGCGGCGGTCGGGCAGGGTGGAGGGCAGCCAGGGGTGCCGCAGCATCAGGTCGCGTTGCCAGCCGAGCAGGCCGAGCAGGTCCGGCTCGCCCAGCGCCGGGTCGAACTCGCTGACCTGGTCGACCATCAGGTCGACCAGCTCCTCCTTGTCGCGCACGTACGTGTACAGCGACATCGGCCCGGCCCCCAGCTCGGCGGCCAGCCGGCGCATGGTCAGCGCCTCCAGACCCTCCGCGTCGGCCACGGCGATCGCGGCCGCGACGACCTGTGGCCGGGTACGCGCGGGCGGGCGGCCTCTGGGCACGGGCACCTCCGGGATGCTATTTTCAGTACAACGTACGGGAAAGGGGCGCGGTGATGGAGCGACTGCCATTTTTCCTGCGGACGATGCGCCGGCGCACCCGGGCGTCCGCTCCCTACGACGTCGAGTGGGAGCCCGGCCTCGAGGTGCCCGCCGCCGACGGGACTGTGCTCGTCACCGACCACTACGCACCGGTCACCGACGCGGAATGCCCCGTGCTGCTGGTGCGCAGCGCGTACGGCCGCGGCTTCCCGTGGAACTCGCTGTTCGGCACGGCCTTCGCCGGACAGGGGTTCCGGGTGCTGATCCAGAGCACCCGCGGCACGGGCGGGTCCGGCGGCCGGTTCCACCTGTGGCGCAACGAGGCCGCCGACGGGCAGGCGACCGTCGAGTGGATGCGCAAGCAGGAGTGGTTCCCGGGCGCGTTCGCGACGATCGGCCCCAGCTACCTGAGCTACGTGCAGTGGGCGCTCGGGCTGGACCCGCCGCCGGAGTGGCGCGCCGCGGTCATGCAGGGGCCGGCGCACGACTTCTACGACGCCATGCACCCCGACGGGCACTGCACGTTCCGGCTCGAACTGGCCCTGATCAGCGGGACGGCGTTCTTCCACCAGGCGGGCGGGCAGGGGGCGTACCTGCGCGCGCTCCTGCGGCTGGCCCGGCACCTGCGGCACGCCGTCCGCGGGGTGCCGCTGCTCGCTTCCTACCGGCGCGCGCTCGGCGGGCGGCGGCAGGAGTTCGAGGACTGGGTGAGCCACCCGTACCCGGACGATCTGATCTGGGCCGGCGCCGACGCCGGGCCGGCGGCGGACCGGATGACCGCGCCCGTCAGCCTGGTCACCGGCTGGCACGACCTGGCGCTCGGCCAGACCCTGCGGCAGTACGCCCGGCTGCGCCGCGCCGGCCGGGAACCCACGCTGATGATCGGCCCCTGGACCCATACGTCCATGTTCGACCGGGGCCGGGCCGAGGTGACGGCCGACGCGCTGGACCACCTGCGGGTGCACCTTCTCGGCCGGGGCGAGCGGTCCAGGAAGGTGCGGGTCCACATCGGGGGCGAGTGGCGGGAGCTGCCGGAATGGCCGCCGCCCAGCACCCCGGCCCGGTTCCATCTGCGCCCCGGCGGCGGCCTCGGGGAGCTCGCCGCCGGCGCGACCAGCTTCCGCTACGACCCGCGCGACCCGACGCCGTCGTTCGCCGGGCAGCTGCAGTCGCGCACGGCCGGCGCGCGCGACAACCGGCGCCTGGAGGCGCGCCCGGACGTGCGGACCTTCACCACCGGGTCGTTGCCCGAGGCCCTGGAGATCATGGGTACGCCCACAGCCGACCTGTACGCGGCGGGCAGCACCGGCCACTTCGACCTGTTCGTGCGCCTGTGCGACGTGGACCCGCAGGGCCGCTCGGTGAACGTGTGCGACGGCTTCACGCGGCTCACGCCCGACCACGCCGACGAGGACGTCGTGCACATCCCCCTCGGCGCGGCCGGGCACCGCTTCGCCGCCGGCCACCGGATCCGGCTGCAGGTCAGCGGCGGCGCGCATCCCCGCTTCGCCCGCAACTACGGCACGGGTGAGCCCCTGGCCACCGCCACGCGCCTGGTCGCCACGACGACGACCGTGCACCACGGCCCGGCCCATCCGTCCGCCCTCACGCTGCCGGTGGTTTGAAAGATCTCGATTCAGGGGTACATGCGGCGCCGCCACATCCCCCACAGATTCGAGGCTCTCCCATGTCGATCCAGGCGTTCTTCTACATCGTCGCCGTCATCCTGCTCGTGCTGGCCGCGCTGCCGATCGGGACGCGGGGCGTCTCGCTGGCGCTGCTCGGCGCCGCGTTCGCCCTGCTCGCCTACTCGTGGGACACCATCACCGCGTGAGCGTGCGGCGGTAGACCACCACCTGCCACGGCTCCAGCTCGAGACCGGCCGGCGCCGGGGCGTTCGTCAGCACCAGTTCCGCCGACGACCACGCCCCGGCGTCGTCGATCTCCGCCCGCGCCGGCTCACCGGAGAAGTTCCCGATCACCAGCAGCTCGGCGTCGCCGTGGCGGCGGGTGAAGGCGTAGAGGCGCTCGTCGTCGGGCAGCAGCATGGTGAAGTCGCCGTACACCACGACCGGGTCGTCGTGCCGCAGCTCGATCAGCCGGCGGTAGAAGTGGTACACGCTGTCCGGGTCCTTCGCCGCCGCGTCGGCGTTGATCTCCGTGTGGTTGGGGTTCACCGCCAGCCAGGGCGTGCCGGTGGTGAAGCCCGCGTGCGGCGAGGCGTCCCACTGCATCGGCGTACGCGCGTTGTCCCGCCCCCGGGCGCGCAGCACGGTCAGCACGTCCTCGGGCGAGCGCCCCTCGTGCTCGACGGCCTGGGCGTAGTGCCCGAGCGCCTCGATGTCACGGAAGTCGGCGATGGACGCGAACGGGGCGTTGGTCATGCCCAGCTCCTCGCCCTGATAGACGTACGGCGTCCCGCGGTGCAGGTGCAGCACGGCGCCGAGCATCTTGGCCGAGCGCTCCCGCCACTGCGGCGAGTCGTCGCCGAAGCGGGAGACCACCCGCGGCTGGTCGTGGTTGTTCCAGTAGAGGCTGTTCCAGCCGACCTCCGCCAGACCCGCCTGCCAGCGCGCGAAGATCCCCTTGAGCTTGGTGAGCTGCAGCGGGTAGAGCGTCCACGGATCGGGGCCGCGGTCGACGTCGACGTGCTCGAACGCGAAGACCATGTCGACCTCGCCCCGCGCCGGATCGGTGTAGCGGACGGCCTCCGCCACCGTGACGCCGGGCATCTCGCCGACGGTCAGCATCTTGTCCCGCCCGGCGAAGACGCGCTCGTGCATCTCGTGCAGGAACTCGTGCGTACGCGGCCCGTCGATGAAGTGCGGGCCGCCGTCACCGTACGGAGAGCCGGCCCGTACCGCGCCGTCGGGCAACGCCGGGTCCTTGGAGATGAAGTTGATGACGTCCATCCGGAAGCCGTCCACGCCCCGGTCGAGCCACCAGTTCATCATCGCGTACACGGCCTCACGGACCTCGGGGTTCTCCCAGTTCAGGTCGGGCTGCTTGCGGCTGAACAGGTGCAGGTAGTACTCGCGCGTGCCGGGGTCGTACTCCCACGCGGACCCGCCGAAGACCGAGCCCCAGTTGTTCGGCTCCGCGCCCGGGGTGCCCGGCTCCATGCCGTCGCGGGCCGGCCGCCACCAGTACCAGTCGCGCTTCGCGCTGTCCGTGCCGGACCGGCTCTCGGCGAACCAGGGGTGCTCGTCGGAGGAGTGGTTCACGACCAGGTCCATCACGAGCTTCATGCCCCGCTCGTGGACGCCGGCGAGCAGCTCGTCGAAGTCGGCGAGCGTGCCGAAGGCCGGGTCGACGTCCCGGTAGTCGCTGATGTCGTAGCCGTTGTCGTCCTGCGGGGACCGGTAGATCGGCGACAGCCAGATCACGTCCGCGCCGAGGCCCGCGATGTGGTCGAGGTGGTCGATGATGCCCCGCAGGTCGCCCATGCCGTCCCCGTCGGCGTCGGCGAAGCTGCGCGGATAGATCTGATAGACGACGGCCCGATGCCACCAGGGGTTCTCCATGGTCCCTCTTTAACACGCGAACCCCGGACGAAACACGGGTAACGACCCATACTGAGGATCATGAAGGTGGCGCTGCTCGGACCGGTCGCTTGGCGTACGCCGCCCGTCCACTACGGCCCGTGGGAGCTGATCACCAGCCTGCTCGCCGAGGGGCTGACCGCGCGGGGCGTGGACGTGACGCTGTTCGCCACGCTCGACTCGGTCACCAAGGCCACCCTGGACGGCGTCGTCGCCCGCGGCTACGAGGAGGACCCGGAGATCGACGGCCGGGTGTGGGAGGCGCTGCACGTCGCGTACGCGCTGGAGCGCTCCGGGGAGTTCGACCTCGTCCACAACCACCTCGACTGGCTCCCGCTCGCGTTCTCGGGCCACTGCCGGGCACCCATGCTGACCACGGTGCACGGGTTCTCGGGGGCGACCATCCTGCCGGCGTACCGGCGGGCCCGCTCGGCGTTCGTGTCGATCTCGGACGCCGACCGGTGCCCGGACCTGGACTACGTCGCGACCGTCTACCACGGCGTGGACGTCGAGGACCTGCCGTTCTCCGCCGCCGGCGGCGAGGACCTGGTCTGCTTCGGGCGCATCCACCCGGACAAGGGCACGCACGCGGCGATCGAGATCGCCCGGCGGGCCGGCCGGCGGCTGACCCTGTGCGGGATCGTGCAGGACGAGGCGTACTTCCGCGAGCGGGTCGAGCCGCACATCGACGGGGACCGCGTCACCTATCTCGGCTCCGTCGGGCCCGGGGATCGCGCGCGCGTCCTGGGCGGCAGCGCGGCGCTGCTGCACCCGATCCGGTTCGCGGAGCCGTTCGGGCTGTCGGTCGTGGAGTCGATGATCTGCGGGACGCCCGTGGTCGCGTACCGGAAGGGCTCGATGCCGGAGGTGGTCGACGAGGGCGTCACCGGCCGCCTCGTCGACGGCGTCGAGCAGGCCGTGGCCGCGGTCGAGGGGATCGGCCGGCTCGACCGGGCGGCGTGCCGGGCCCGGGCCCGCAGCCGCTTCGGCGCGGACCGCATGGTCGAGGACTACCTGGGGATTTACCGCGAACTGCTCGGCTGAAATCAGCTTCCTTGTTAATGTCCCATTACCGAATTGCGGCATTCTTCCGGATTCGCCGCAGAATAGCTGAAGCGTGCGCACACGCTCCGCGTCCGCGCGCGCCGGTCCGCGCTGCGGGGAGGCAGCCGCCTGAGCAGAAAGGCCTGTCATGCCTGCCACGTACGGCTTTCTCAGCACCTATCCCCCGACCCAATGCGGTTTGGCCACTTTCAATGCGGCCCTCGCCGCGCACCTCACCGGGGGCGCACCCGGCAGCGGGGTGGTCCGGCTGCTCTCCGCGGACGCGGCCGGCGGCGGCCTGGAGGTCGACCACACGGCGCCGCGGGTGGTGCACACGTGGCACACCGACGCGCCCGGCGGCTGGACCGCCGCCGCCACCGCGCTCAACCGCTTCGACGTCGCGATCGTCCAGCACGAGTACGGCATCTACCCCGGCGTCGACGGCGACGAGGTGCTGCCGCTGCTGCGCGCGCTGAAGGTGCCGACCATCGTGGTGCTGCACACCGTGCTCAGCACGCCGTCGCCGACCCAGCGCTCGGTGCTGGAACGCATCGCCGCCACGGCCGACGCGGTGGTCACCATGACCGATACCGCCCGCAAGCGGCTGACCTCCGGCTACCGGGTCGACCCCCGCAAGGTGACCGTCATCCCGCACGGGGCGGGCAGCCACTCCAGCGCGCCGCGCGAGACCGGGGACGTGCCGCACCTGCTGACCTGGGGGCTGCTGGGCCCCGGCAAGGGCATCGAGTGGGCGCTGCGGGCGCTGGCCGAGCTCGAGGACCTGGACCCGCTGCCCGCGTACACGGTGGCCGGCCGGACCCATCCCAAGGTGCTCGAGCAGCACGGCGACGTCTACCGGGAATCCCTGCAGAAGCTGGCCGCCGAGCTCGGCATCGAGAACCAGGTCCGGTGGGAGGACGTCTACCTCGACCAGGCCGCGCTGAGCCGGCTGATCCGCTCGGCCGACGTGGTGGTGCTGCCGTACGACTCCACCGAGCAGGTCACCTCGGGCGTGCTCATCGAGGCGGTCGGCGCCGGCGTGCCCGTGGTCGCCACCGAGTTCCCGCACGCCGTCGAGCTGCTGGCCGACGGGCCCGGCCTGCTCGTGCCCCACCAGGACCCGCAGGCCATGGCCACGGCGATCCGGCACCTGCTGCAACGGCCCCGCACGGCCACCCGGCTCGCCGGGCTCACCGGCGGACCCACGCTGCGCTGGCCGGCGGTGGCCTCCCGCTACCACAACCTCGCGCAGCGGCTCGTCGCCGGCCGTACGCCCGTAGCCACCTCCGTCCCGGCGTGAGCGTGACCCTGCGGCTGGTGCCGCCCCCGCTGTCCATGCTCGACGCGCCGGAACCGAACTGGTCGCACATCGCCCGGCTCTCCGACGACACCGGCCTGCTCGAGCACGCCCGCAACGCGATCGTACGCCGGGAGCACGGCTACTGCGTCGACGACGTGGCCCGCGGGCTGCTCGTCGCCGCCCGGGAACCGCAGCCGACCGCGCTGGTCGTCGGGCTGGCCGAGCGGTACCTGGCGTTCCTCACCCACGCAACGGCGCCCGACGGCCGGGTACGCAACCGGCTGGCGTACGACCGCCGCTGGCTGGACGAGCCGAGCACCGGGGACTGGTGGGGCCGTGCCGTGTGGGGGCTCGGCACGGCCGCCGGCCGCAGCACCGTCGGGTGGATCCGCAAGGAGGCCCGGGCGGCGTTCTCGATCGTGGCGCGGCAGCGTTCGCCGTGGCCGCGGGCGATGGCGTTCGCCGGGCTGGGCGCCGCCGAGGTGCTGCGCGCCGACCCGCGGGCCGGCGAGGCGGCGCAACTGCTCGCGGACGCGGCGACGGTGATCGGGCTGCCCGGCGGCGACCCGCAGTGGGTGTGGCCCGAGCGCGAGCTGACGTACGCCAACCCGGCCCTGCCCGAGGTCCTCATCCAGGCCGGCGACCTGCTCGGCGACGAGCCGCTGCTGGCCGACGGGTTGCGGATGCTGGGGTGGCTGTGCCGGATGCAGGGGCACGACGGGCACCTGTCGGTGGTGCCGGTGGGCGGCTGGCGGCCCGGGACCGAGCGGCACCGCTTCGACCAGCAGCCGATCGAGGTGGCCGCGACCGCCGACGCCTGCGCCACCGCCGCGGCGGTCACCGGCGACGACGCCTGGGAGGCGCCGCTGCTGCGGTCGATCGCCTGGTTCCTGGGCGACAACGACACCGGATCCGTCATGTACGACCCCCTGACGGGTGGAGGTTATGACGGATTGACGCCGGATGGCCCTAATCTGAACCAAGGTGCCGAATCCACTCTCGCGCTCCTCTCCACGTTGCAGCACGCCCGCGCGTTGGCAGGCCGGAGCGCGACCCGACCGTCAGGCGGCCTAGCGTGACCGCAACTCTCGACCCGCAAGCCCGGTCCACCTCCTCCCTCGCCGTACGCCACCCGCTGACGATGCAGCCGGACGGGCGGCGCGTGGTGATCAAGTTGTTCGTGCCCGGCGAGGACGCGCAGCTGGTGCAGAACCGCGCGTCCAGCCTCATCGAGCGCATCCTGCAGCTCGACGAGGACGAGATCGCCCGGCTGCTCGACGAGGTGCTGAGCCGGTTCGCCGGCCGCCACCACGACCTGCTCGGCGTCTTCCACCACCACTACGAGCTGGTGTCGCACCGGGTGCCGCCCGACCTGGAGCTGTCGGCGAACGCGCGGTCGCTGATCGGCGCGTACTTCAGCCACGAGTTCTCGGTCGAGGCCGCGGCGCTGTGCAACCCGTCGATGGTGGCGCACCCGGACCAGAGCGGCCTGGAGGCCGGCGAGCTGCGGGTGGCGATCAGCCTGCGGCAGATCGGCGAGGGCCACATCTCGTCGATCGGCTTCTGCTCGGCGGTGCTCGGCCCGGGCGATACCATCCGGCTCGAGGACCGCGACGGGCCGCTGATGATCGGCGAACGCACCGGGGCCCGGCACTACCGTGACGCGCTCGCCGCCGGTCTCGCCGAGCTGGAGGTCGACAACGAGCTGTCCGCCGCCACGCTGGCCTCGCTGCCGGAGCGCTACTCCGATGAGGAGTTCGAGGACGTCCTCGGCCACATGCCGGGCGAGCTGCTGGCCCGGCCCACGACCGGCGAGACGCTGGCGGTGCTGCGGGAGATCGTGGCCGCGGACTACGCCGTGACCTTCCCCGCCGCCGTGCCGCTGCACCAGCGGGTGCTGTGGCCCGCCTCGCCGGCCGAGAGCAACGGCATGGAGGACGCCCGGTTCGTGCAGGTCGTCGAGGCAGACGGGCGGACCGCGTACCAGGCGACCTACACCGCGTACGACGGACGGCACATCGCCGGCCGCATGCTGCACACCCGCGACCTGCGGCACTTCGAGGTGACGGCGCTGCGCGGCCCGGCGGCACGCAACAAGGGCATGGCCCTGTTCCCGCGGCCCGTGAACGGCCGGTGCCTGGCGCTGTGCCGCTCGGACGGCGAGACCCTGGGGCTCAGCGAGCGCGACGAGAACAACCGGTGGCAGGAGGCCGTACCGCTGCTCGTGCCGCACCGCGGCTGGGACCTGATCCAGGTGGGCAACTGCGGCTCCCCGGTGGAGACCGAGGCCGGCTGGCTCGTGCTCACCCACGGGGTCGGCCCGATGCGCCGGTACGCGATCGGCGCGATGCTGCTCGACCTCGAACACCCCGAGCGGGTGCTCGCCGACCTGCCGCACGGCCTGCTGGAGCCCGACGAGGAGGAGCGCGAGGGGTACGTGCCCAACGTGGTCTACTCCTGCGGCGGGCTCGTGCACGACGGGCGGTTCTGGCTCCCGTACGGCGCCAGCGACGTCCGCGTGGGCTTCGCCAGCATCTCGATGGACCGCCTCCTGGACGCGATGATCGTCGTACCCTGACCCGCGCGACACCGTACATTTCGGTCGTCTACATTGAGCACCATGGATGGAACCACGATCTCTCGCCGTGGGCTGCTCAAGCTGGGCGGCGTCACCGCGGTCACCGCCGCCGCCGGGGCCGGCGCGGTCACCGCACTACCGGCCGTCGCCGACGACGAGGCGCCACCGGCCCGTTTCCACCTCGGGTCGTACACCTCGGCGGGTGGCCCCGGGCTCGCCCGCGGCCACCTCGACCCGGCGACCGGCGCGCTCACCGTGGACGCCGCCACGGCGGCGCTTCCGGACCCGTCGTGGCTGGCCCCGAGCCCCGCCGGCAGCATCCTCTACGCGGTCAGCGAGCGGGACGACGGCACGGTCAGCGCGCTCACGCCGGACCTGGCCGTGCTCAACACCGTGCCCACCGGCGCCGGGCCCGCGCACGTCGCGGTCCACCCCAGCGGCAGCTTCCTGTTTGTCTCGCTCTACGGCGGCGGCGCGGTCGTCACCCACCCGATCCGCGCGGACGGCACCGTCGGCGCGGCCACGGACATGCGCCGCCAGGGCACCGAGGACCAGCAGTCGCACGCCCACCAGGTCGTCGTCGATCCGCTCGGCGCGTACGTGCTGGCGGTCGACCTGGGACGCGACACGGTGTTCACGTACACGCTGGACGCGCAGGCGGGCGTACTGAGCGAGGTGGGCCGGACCGCGCTGGCACCCGGCAGCGGCCCGCGGCACCTCGCCTTCCACCCCGGCGGCGGCTTCGCGTACGTGGCCGGCGAGCTCGACTCGACGATCACCGTGTGCGCGTGGGCCGACGGCAAGCTGACCCCGGGCCAGGTCGTCGCGGCCGCCCCCGCCACCGGCGTGCGCAACTACCCGGGTGAGATCGCGGTCTCCCCCGACGGCACCCACGTGTACGTCAGCAACCGCGGCACCGACACCGTGGGGGTCTTCACCATCGGCCGCGACGGCGCGAAGCTGAAGCGGGTCGCGGCGCCCGCCTGCGGCGGCGTCTGGCCCCGGCACCTCGCCCTCGACGCCTCCGGCCGGCGGCTGTACGTGGCCAACCAGCGCTCGGGCACCGTCACGTGGCTGCCGGTCACCGGCGGCGTGCCCGGTGCCGTCGCCGGCTCGATCACCGTCCCCGGGGTGGCGCAGATCCTCCTCTGACACCCGGTATCGACTTTGGTCGCGCCGCCCGCGACCCTCGGCCGTATCGCCGCCGGGGCCGCCACCGCGATGCTCGGACGGTGATCGACGAGCGGACGGTGGCGACCCCGGTGGGGCTGCGGGTGGCGGTGTGGCTGGGCCTGGCGGCGATCGGCGGCGGGCTCGGCTGGGTGGTGCACGAGCTGCCCGGATGGATCCTGCGCATCCCGTTCACGCCGATGCGCGGCCCGCTCCGGTTCGCCGCCGGCCTGCCCGAGCCGGCGTCGACCGTCGTCACCGTCGCGGCAGGCACGCTCCTCGGGCTGGCCCTCGCCTGGCTGGTGGACAAGGAGTCGCTGACCGTACGCATCACCGGCACCGACGTGGTGCTGATCCACCCCGGCGTACGCCGGACCGTGCCGCGCGCCGACGTCGCCGTGGCCTACCGCGAACGCGACGACCTCGTGCTGCTGGGCCGGACCGGACGCGAGCTGGCCCGCGAACCGCTGCTCGTCGGGGGACGGCGGCTCGCGGAGCTCTTCGGTCCTGCCTGGACCGCGCAGGACCCGTACGCGACCTCCTATCGGCGCTGGGTGCCCGGCCTGCCGGACGTGCCCGCCGAGGCCGAGGCGCTGCTGACCGCCCGGCAGAAGGCCCTCACCGGCCGCGACACCGACGACGCCCGACAGCTCCGGCAGGAGCTCGCCCGGCTCGGCTTCGTCCTGCGCGACGAGAAGCGGCGGCAGTTCTTCCGCCAGGCGCCCTAGACAGGACCGGCCAGGGCGGCGCCGTAGCTCCACCGCGGTGTACGACCGCAGGTGCGCGTACCGGCTCCCGACCGCGATGTCGCGCCAATAACGCTGCAGGGAGTCCACCGCCGCAGCGACCCGTCGGCCCGCCATGGTCAATGCACAGCAGGACGCCAGACGGTGGCGGACGCCACCCAGATGGTGAGGACGGCGAGGAAGTCGCCGCGGTCGCCCGCCGTGCCGACCTGGCCCAGCCATTCGTCGCGCAGGCCGGGCGGGGTCATCCAGGTCTCCTCCGGCACCTGCGGGTTGACCATCGGCAGCACCACGGCGGCCGAGGCGGGGTCGCCGAAGAAGCAGGTGACCGGGGTCGCCGAGACGTCGTGCAGGCCGCGGTCGAGGAGCCGGCGGCGCAGGGTGCGGCCCATGTCGAGCTGTTTCGGGGTGAGCCGGCCGTGCATATGGCCGATCACCGTGCCGGCCAGGGCGCCGTCGACGCCGTCGAAGGCCAGCGACGACCAGTCGGTGTCGAGCAGGCAGATCCGGCCGCCGTCACGGGTCACCCGGACGAGCTCGCCGATCGCGGCGTCCGCGTCGTCGACGTGCTGCAGGACGCGTTCGCACCAGACACCGTCGAAGGTCTCGTCGTCGAAGTCGAGGGCCGCCACGTCGCCGGTGACGTACCGGATGTTGCCGCCGGTGTGGCGTTCCCGGGCAGCCGCGAGCGTCGCGGTGGAGTAGTCGAGCGCCACGACCTCGCCGTCGGGGGCGACCGCCGCGGCGAGCTCGCGGGCCACGTCGCCCGCGCCGCATCCGGCGTCCAGCAGCCGCTGGCCGGGCGCGGGGCGCAGGGCCTGCCAGGCGGTGTGCCGGACCCGCTGGATCTCGGGGTGGCGGGACATCGCCTCGAGCGCGCCGACGATCAGCGCGAGCATGTCGGGCGGCATCCGGTCGAGATCCGCGAACGGGGTGCGGTCGAGCTGTGCGGGTTCCATGGCGCAATGGTGGCTTGCTGATCCCGCGGCTGTGGGCGCTCGTCAACCTTCCGACACGAGCCGTTCACCTTACGTGGTCACAGCCGCCGCCCCCTACCGCTGCCGACCGTGGTTTGTAAGATCCGAAACATGACGGCAACACGGATCGGTCTGGCAGGGTACGGCTCGGGCGGGCGCATCTTCCACGCTCCCCTGCTCGCGGCGGCCGGGGACGTCGATTTCACGGGGGTGGTCACCCGCTCCCCCGAGCGCCGCGCGGAGCTGGCGAAGGGGCATCCGGACGTGCCGGCGTACGACTCGATCGCGGACCTGGCGGCGGCCGGCGCCGAGGCGGTCGTCATCTCCACGCCGGCCGCCACGCACGCCGATCTGGCCCGGGAGGCGATCGGACTGGGCCTGGCCGTGGTGGTGGACAAGCCGTTCGCCCTCGACGCGGAGGCCGCCCGGGAGGTGGTCACGCTGGCCGAGGAGGCGGGCGTCGCGCTGACCGTGTACCAGAACCGCCGCTACGACGCCGACTTCCTGACCGTACGGCGGCTGATCGACGAGGGCGCGCTCGGCGAGGTGCGCCGCTTCGAGTCCCGGTTCGAACGCTGGGACCCGGACCGCCAGCCCAAGGCGGCGGGCGGCGGCACGCTGCTGGACTTCGGCGCCCACCTCGTCGACCAGGCGCACGTGCTGTTCGGCCCGGTCTCCCGGGTGTACGCGGAGATGCGTACCGACGGCGAACTGGACAGCGACGTCTTCGTGGCGCTGCACCACGCCGGCGGCGTCGAGTCGCACCTGTGGGGCAGCATCCGGCAGGCGGCGCCCGGCCCGCGGTTCCGGGTCAGCGGCACCACGGGCACGTACATCGTCGACGGCATCGACGGCCAGGAGGCGATGCTGAAGGCGGGACGGTCGCCGGCCGCCCTCGGTGAGCGCTGGGGTGTGGAGCCCGAGCACGCCTGGGGACGCCTCTACCGCGGCAAGACGGGCGCCCCCGTACGCAGCGAGCGCGGCCGCTGGGACAGCTTCTACCCGGCTTTCGCGGCGGCGGTCCGCGGCAAGGGCCCGCTGCCGGTCGACCCGTGGGACTCGGTACGCGCCATGGACGTGCTCGACGCGGCCCGGATGAGCGCCACCACCGGCGAGACCGTGGACCTCGGCCGGCCCTCTCAGGGCGTGAGCACCACCCGGTAGCGCGCCTCGCCGGCGAGCATCTGGTCGTACGCGGCGCCGGCCTCGGCCAGCGGCCGGGTCTGCGTGATCGGCCGGATGCCGGTCAGCGCGGCGAACGCGAGGGTCTCCTCGACCTCACGGGCGGTGCCCGACGGGTGCCCGTGCACCGACCGGCTCGTGGAGATCAGCTGGAACGGGCTCACCCGCGCCACGACCACCGTCTCGAAGCCGGCCACCTACCAGCTGCTGGAGACCCTGGACGAGGCGTTCAGCCCGGCGCTGGTGCTCGGCCGGCGCCTGGACGTGCTGACGATCAACCGGACCGCCCGCGCCCTCGTCGGCGACTTCGTCGCGCTGCCGGCCCGCGAGCGCAACTACGCCCGCTTCGTGTTCCTCGACGCCGCCGCCCGCGACCTGCACCCCGACTGGGCCGCCGTCGCCGCCGACACGGTCGCCACGCTGCGTCTCGATGCCGGCCGGCACCCGGACGACCCGGCCCTCGGCGCCCTGGTCGGCGAGCTGTCGGTGCGGGACGAGGACTTCCGGCGCTGGTGGGCCGACCACCGGGTGCTCGCGCGCAGCAACGGCACCAAGCGCTATCACCACCCCGTCGTCGGCGATCTGACGCTCACCTACCAGGCACTGACCCTGCCGGACGACGCCGACCAGACCCTGTTCGTCTACACGGCTGCGAGCGGCACGCCCGCGCACACCGCGCTGCGGCTGCTGGCTCAGTGGAGCGCCGAGACGGCCCTGCCTAGAGCAGCGTCTGCCACAGATGGCGCAGCGAGGAGGCCTCCATGGCGTCGGTGTTGACGAGCACGACGAGGCGCCGGTCGGACTCGGGCAGGCACGCCGCGAACGTCTTGTAGCCCGCGTTCTGGCCGTCGTGGTGGAACCACGGCTCGCCGTCGTACGCGCCGACGAACCAGCCGTATCCGTAGCCGTGCGAACGCCCGTCGGCCGGATCGGCGACGGCCCGCTCGGTGAGCATCAGCGTGCGCCACGGCTCGCCCAGCAGGGCACCGGCGCGCAGCAGGTCCATCCAGTGGATCATGTCGGTGGTCGTCGACCAGACGTCGCCGGCGCCCATCCCGACGACGTCCAGGTCCCAGGACGGCATCGGGGCGCCCTGCGCGTCGTGCCCGGGGGCGATGTCGGGCCGGTCGCCCGGCGACCCGGCGAAGGTGCCGGCCAGCCCGGCCGGCACGAAGATCCGGCGGTCCAGGAATTCCCGGTACGGCGTGCCGGCGACCCGCTCCACGACGTGCGCGGCGAGCACGTATGCGGGGCTGCTGTACGCCCACCGCGCCCCGGGGGCGAACAGCGGCGGCACCGAGCGGAACGTCTCGAGCAGCTCGCCGGGCTCCATCCGCGCGCCCAGGTCGATCATCGGGTAGTCGCGCCAGTGGCCGATGCCGGAGGTGTGGTTGAGCAGGTGGTGCAGTGTGACGCCGGGCCACCCGGGGATCCACCGGTCGAGCGGGTCGTCGAGGTGCAGCAGGCCGTCCTGGGCGAGCAGGAGCACGGCGGTGGCGGTGAACTGCTTGCTCACCGAGGCCAGCTGGTAGCGAAGCGGCGACTCCTGCCCGATCACGACCTCGTTGCCGCGCTTGAGCAGCACCATGCCCCCGTGCATCATGGGCCGACCCTAACCGACCACTTCCGCGAGTGTCCGGGCCGGCCGACCGGTGAGCTGCTCGATCGCGGGGTCCACGGTGGACATCTCGCCCGCCGCCACCGCCGTGTACGTGCTCACCCACGCGTCGACCTGCCAGCCCGGCGCGCCGTAGCGGGCGCGGGACGCGTACGCCTCCTCGAGCGTCTCGTGGTGGAAGCGGGCGCCGACCACCTCGGCCATCTCGGCGAACGTGAGCGCCTGCGGCCCGGTGAGGTCGTACGTCCGCCCGGCGTGCGCTGCCGGGTCGCGCAGCACCGCGACGATCGCGTCGGCGATGTCGTCCTGGGCGACCACCGCCGCCCGGCCCGCACCGCCGGGACCGCGGATCACGCCGTCGTCGCCCACCATCAGCGGCACGAAGTCGGCGTAGAGGTTGTCCCGCAGGAACGTGAAGCCGAGCCCCGAGGCACGGATGTGCTCCTCGGTCGCCCAGTGGTCGCGGGCGAGCGTGAAGGTGGCGTCGGGGGCCGCGCCGACGAACGAGGTGTAGACGACGTGGCGTACGCCGGCGGCCGCGGCGGCGTCGACGAAGGTGCGGTGCCGCTCGGCCCGGTCGGGCGTCTCGGACGCCGACACCATGAGCGCCGTCGTGACGCCCTCGAGCGCGGCGCGGACGGCGGCGAAGTCCGCGTACTCGGCGCGGGCCACCTCCGCGCCGGGGACCTGGGGCGCCCGGGCGGGGTCGCGGACGAGGAGGCGCTGGGGCCGATCGAGGCGGGCCGCGACCCGGCGGCCCAGCCGGCCGGTGGCCCCGCTGACCGCGATCATCGTCGTCATTGAACTTTTTTCAACGTGGCGAGGTCGGCAGTCGCCGCAAGATGTCGACGGCGCGGCAGCGTCGGGCTCGATGCCAGGTTGAAAAGGTTCACTGTCCGACGATATGCCGGGGGCGGACCTCGGGGCCCAGGACCCGGGCGGTCGCGAGCGAGCCGGCGAACGTGCCCGGGTCGAGGTCCAGCCCGGCGGGGAGCCAGCTGAGCTCCGGCCGGCCCGGCTCGGTCATCGCGGCGAGGACGTCCGGCGGTGTCAGCCCCGCCTCCTGCAGGGCCCGCAGCTCCCGGGGGTTGATCGCGGGCGGCAGCGGCCCGTTGCCCAGGTCGGTGCCGTACCGGAGCTTTCCGCCGTACCCGAGGAAAAGCCGGAGGTTGGCGATCGCCGTGCCCCGCGCCGGGGTGGGGGTGCCCCACCCGTGGATGTCGAGCGTGCTGATCCACGTCATGCGGGCGGCACAGTCACGCAGCAGCGCGTCGTCGAGCTCCTCGGTCCACGGCGTGTGCGCGAGCAGGTCGGCGCCGGCGGCGCAGGCGGCGGCCACCGTCCCCGGGCCCTCGGCGTGCACCACCACCGGCAGCCCCAGCGCGTGCGCCGCGGTGACCACGGCCGCCAGCGTGACCGGCGGCAGCACCGGCCCGCCGGCGTGCGCGGTGACCTTGATGAGTGTCGCGCCCGCGGCGTGTGCCTCGCCGACGGCGTCGCCCGCGTCGGCGGCCGAGCGGATCTCGCGGCAGCTGCCGGCGGGCGCCCACGCCCGGTCCGTCGGGTAGCCGCCGGGAGCGGTCAGGAACGGGCCCGCATAGCGGACCCAGGGATGGCGGGCCGCCAGCGCCGCGACCTTCTCCGGCACCCCGCCGAGATCCCACACGTACGCGAGCCCGCCGGCGCGCAGGGTCGGCACGTCGACGAGCGCCGAGTGCACGTGCGCGTCGCCGAGCCCGGGCAGCACCGTGCCGGGCAGCCGCAGCCGCTCCTCGCCGGGCGGCACGTCGGCGACCGGCACGACCCGGCCGTCCCGCAGCGCCACGCCCGTCCGCAGCCGCCCGTCCCACCAGAGCGAATCGGGGACGAGCCAGGTCACGGCTGCTTCTCGACCAGCTCGCGCAGGACCTCCAGCCCGCGGTGGACCTCGGCGAAGCTGGTGCTCAGCGGCGCCGGGCCGATCCGCAGCCCGTCGGGGCGCCGGTAGTCGGGGATGACCCCGCTGTCCCACAGCGGCTCGAGCAGCTGCTGGAACCCGGCACGCCGCAACGTCACGTGGCCGCCGCGACGCTCGGGGTCCCGCGGGCCCGCCACCGTCACGCCCAGCGGCGCCAGCCACCGGTCCGCCACGTCGAGCACGTAGCCGGTCAGCAGCAGCGACTTCTCCCGTACCGCCTCGATGCCCGCCTCCGCGAGCAGGTCCAGGTTGGCGTGCAGCGGCACCATGGCCAGGATCGGCGGGGTGCCGCTGAGCAGCGCCCGGGCACCCGGCGCGGGCTCGTGCCCCGGACCCATCTCGAACGACGCCCGATGGCCCATCCAGCCCCAGATCGGCTGCCGCACCTCGTCCCGCAGGTCCGCGCGCAGGTACCCGAACGCCGGCGCCCCCGGGCCCCCGTTGAGGTACTTGTACGTGCACCCGACGGCCAGGTCCGCGCCCCACGCGTCCAGCTCGACCGGCACCGAGCCCACCGAGTGGCTCAGATCCCACAGGGTCAGCGCCCCGGCGGCGTGCGCCACCCGGTTGATCTCCGCCATGTCGGCAACCCAGCCCGACCGGTACGCGACATGGCTGAACAGCACCAGCGCGGTGTCCTCGCCGACCACCTCGGCGACCTGCTCGGCGGTGATGCCGGCCGCCGGGTCGGTCTCGATCCACACCAGCTCCACGCCGCGCTCGGCGGCGACCGCCTCGCAGACGTACCGGTCGGTCGGGAAGTTGTCGGTGTCGAGCACGATCGTGCGGCGCCCCGGCCGGGCGTCCACCGCCGCGCGGACCAGCTTGTAGAGCAGCACCGTGGTGGAGTCGGCGATGACGGTCTGCCCGGCCGCCGCGCCCAGCGCCACCGCGCCCAGCCGGTCGCCGAGCCGCTCCGGCCACTCCAGCCAGCCGTCGGTCCAGCCGCGGATCAGCCGGCCCGCCCACTGCTCGCGGATGAACTCCTCCATCAACTGGGCGGTCGCCCGCAACGGCCGGCCCAGCGAATTGCCGTCCAGGTACGAGATGACGTCGAAGTCGTCCGGCGCGAGGAACTGCTCCCGCATCGGCGCAAGCGGATCGGCGGCGTCCAGGGCCCCGGCGCGTTCCAGCAGGTCGTCGGTCACTGGGCCGGCTCCCCGATCTCGGTACGGACCGCGTACAGCTCCGGGAAGAACTCGATGTCCAGCGCCTGGCGCAGGAAGTTCACGCCGCTGGAGCCGCCGGTGCCGCGCTTGAAGCCGATCGTGCGCTCCACCGTCTTGAGGTGCCGGAACCGCCACAGCTGGAAGTTCTCCTCGAGGTCCACGAGCTCCTCGCAGGCCTCGTACGCCTCCCAGTACTTGTCCTTGTGCTCGTAGATCGCCTGGAAGACCGGCACGAGGTCGGCGTTCATCGTCCACGGCTGGGTCACGTCGCGGTCCAGCAGGGCGCGCGGCACGCCGTGGCCCTCGCGGGCGAGCAAGCGCAGGAACTCGTCGTAGACGCTGGGCGTCTCCAGCGCCTCGGTGAGCATCGCGAGCGCGGCCGGGTCATCGTCGAAGATCTTCAGCATCCGCCGGTCCTTGTTGCCGAGCGTGAACTCGACCGCCCGGTACTGGTACGACTGGAAGCCCGACGACGTGCCCAGGAAGCTGCGGAACTCGGCGTACTCGCTCGGCGTGAGTGTGGCCAGCACGGACCACTGCTCGGTGAGGCAGCGCTGGATGTGCTTGACCCGGGCCATCCCCTTGAGCGCCGGGCGCAGCTCGTCGGCGGCGAGCCGGCGCCGGACCTCCCGCAGCTCGTGCAGCACCAGCTTGAGCCACAGCTCCGACGTCTGGTGCTGCAGGATGAACAGCAGCTCGTCGTGGTGCTCCGGCACGCTGACCGGGTGCTGCGCGGACAGGATCTCGTCGAGATGCAGATACTTCCCGTACGACAGATTGACCCGGAAGTCGCGGACGATCCCGGACTCCAAGGGCCGCTGATTCGGCGCCACGATGCTCCTCCTCGAATGATCCCTTGCAGCAGATCACACGAGGTCAGATGTTGGCGAGGGCCCCGTCGGTAAGGATCGGACCCCAGTACACCCACTGACCGTCGTGCCGCACGAACCGGCTGCGCTCCCGCATCTCCCCGGGGCGGCCGCCGTCGCGGTAGTGCGCCCGGAACTCCACCACACCCTCGGCGTCGAACATCCCCCCGCCGCTGGACTCGAGCACGTCCAGCCCGGTCCAGCGCAGCTGCGCGTCCGGCTCGACGGACGCCGGCCGGGTCTGCGGGTGCCACGAGGCCAGCACGTACGCGGCGTCATCGAGCACGAAAGCGGCGTACCGCGAGCGCATCAGGGCCTCGGCCGTCGTGGGCGCCCGCCCCTGATGGGCGGGACCGCAACACTCCCCGTACGCCTGCCCCAGGCCGCAAGGACAGGCCCGGCCCTCCTCGAACCCACCCACACCCGCCGCCCGGCGCCGCGTCGCACGTTTGCCCATCCGCCTATTGTTCCCCGGCCGGCACCTCGACCGAGCGGTAGTAGCCGATCTTCTCCCGGATCTGGGCGCGCTGGAGGAGGAGTTCGTCGATGCGGCGGCCGGGCGTGTAGGTCGGCATACCCGGTGATTCTGCCCCGGGCGGGCGCCGCCGTGGGGGCGCGGTCAGCCGGCCTGCTGCTCCGCCACGATCCCGCTGATCACCTTCTGGCAGCGGTCGAGTTCCTCGATGAGGGCCTGCATCTCCTCGATCGCCGAGACCGCGTTCTGGGTGTCGGCGCGGATGCCGCCGACCTGGCCGCCGATCTCGTTGGTCGCGGTGGCCGTCTCGTTCGCCAGGTCCTTGACCTCGCTGGCCACGACGGCGAAGCCGCGGCCCGCCTCCCCGGCGCGGGCGGCCTCGATCGTGGCGTTGAGGGCGAGCAGGTTCGTCTGCTTGGCGATCGTCGCGATGAGCTGGACGACCTTGCCGATCTCCGTACTGCTGGCGTCGAGCCGCTGGATGACGGCGACCGCCGTCTCCGCGGCGCGTACGGCGGACCGCGTGGCCGTGGCCATGTCGCTGCTGACGTCGGCGAGCCGGTGCACCGAGTCGCCCGCCGCGGTCCCGTGGTGACCGGTGTCCTGCGGGTTCTCGCCGGTCCAGTCGCCGGCGGCATCCCATTCACTCATCGCGCACCACCCATCACTCGTCTCCGCACCAACATCCCATCTCGTCGCGGTGGTGCGGGCCGGTTTCCCTGGACTGGTGGAGTTCGCAAGTTCGGTCATCGATTCGTCCGGCGCTGCAAGACTCGGTTCAAGATTTTCACGGCGCTGACGTAAGATTCCGTCGTGACCAAACGTCTGGCCGAGGTGGCCAAGAAGGCGGGTGTCAGCGAGGCGACCGTCAGCCGGGTGCTCAACGGGCGCAGCGGGGTCTCCGAGGCGACCCGCGCGTCCGTGCTCACCGCGCTCGACGTGCTCGGCTACGAGCGCCCGACGAAGCTGCGCGGGGAGCGGGGGCGGCTCGTCGGCCTGGTCCTGCCCGAGCTGCAGAACCCGATCTTCCCGGCGCTCGCCGAGGTGGTGACCGCCTCGCTCGCCCAGCGCGGGTTCACCCCGGCGCTGTGCGCCCGCACGATCGGCGGTGTGCCGGAGCGCGACTACATCGAGATGCTGCTCGACCACCAGGTGTCGGGAGTCGTCTTCGCCGGCGGGTCGTACGCGCTGGCCGACGCCGAGCACGGCCACTACAAGCAGCTGCTCGACCGGCGGATGCCCGTGGTGATGGTCAACGGCGGCGTCGACGACCTCGGCTTCCCGCACATCTCCACCGACGACGCGGTCGCGGTGGAGCAGGCGTACGGCCATCTGCGCTCGCTCGGCCACGAGCGGATCGGCATGGTGCTGGGGCCCGAGGACCACGTGCCGTCGCGCCGCAAGCTCGCCGCGATCGCCGAGGCCGGGGGCTGGACGGACCCGGTGGAGCAGTGGCCGGTGGAGCGGACGACGTTCTCGATGGAGAGCGCCCGCCTGGCGGCCACCCGGTTGATCCAGCGCGGGATCACCGCGCTGATCTGCGCGAGCGACGTGCTGGCCCTGGGCTCGATCCGGGCCGCCCGGCGGCTGGGGCTCGACGTGCCCGCCGACGTGTCCGTCGTCGGCTTCGACGACAGCGCGCTGATGACGTGCACGGACCCGCCGCTGACCACCGTGCGCCAGCCGATCGAGCTGATGGGCCAGGCGGCCGTCGACGTGCTCGTGAAGCAGATCGAGGGCGCCGCGGCGTCCACCGACGAGCTGCTGTTCGAGCCGGAGCTCGTGGTGCGCGGCTCCACCGCTCCGGCGCCGTCGCGCTCGTGACGGGCGGCTGACCAGCACATTCATCACCATCACCAGGGCGGGCCCGGCGGGCCCGCCCTTCTTCGTGCCCCGATCCGGCAGAGTCGCAAATTTTCTACTTACCGTCGAGTTCTTGCGGGACCTCGTTTGACTTTGTATCGTCATCGCCACGAAACCTGACAGCGAGAGCCACGTCACATTTCGATCCACCCATAGGCGCGCACCCCATCCAGGAAGGGGCGTAATTCCCCATGTTCACCAGCAGGTTGCGCAGTGCCCTCGGGCTGCTGCTCGTCGCCGGGGTCGCCATGTCGGCCGCGGCGTGCGGCAGCGACGACGACGGAGGCGCGGCGAAGGACGGCAAGGTCACGCTCGTGATCAACGGCCTTCCGCCGGCCACCGAGAAGGCCACCCACGACCGTTTCCTCGCCAACGTCGCCGAGTTCGAGAAGGCCAACCCGAACATCAAGATCGACGCCCGCGAGGGCAAGATGGACCCGCAGACCTTCCCCGCGAAGCTCGCCGGTGGTCAGCTCGAGGACGTCTTCTACGTCTACTTCACCGACCCGGCCAACCTGATCGCCAAGCGGCAGGTCTCCGACATCAGCAAGTACGTCAAGGACTATCCGGTCGTCTCGCAGATCAAGCCCGAGGTGCTGCGGGTCTTCCAGGACGACAACAACAAGACGTACGGGCTGCCGTACAAGAACTACTCGATGGGGCTGCTCTACAACCGCGACCTGTTCACCAAGGCCGGGCTGGACCCGGACAACCCGCCCAAGACGTGGGCCGATGTCCGGACCGCGGCCAAGAAGATCGCCGGCCTCGGCAACGGCACCGTCGGGTACGGCGACTACAGCAAGAGCAACACCGGCGGCTGGCACTTCACCACGGAGCTGTACTCGCTCGGCGGCGAGGTCGCGGTGAACCAGGGCGGCACCTGGAAGGCGGCGTTCAACAGCCCCCAGGGCAAGCAGGTCCTGCAGCAGCTCAAGGACATGCGCTGGACCGACAACTCGATGGGCCAGAAGCAGCTGCTCGAGTGGGCGGACCTGCTGCAGCAGATGGGCTCCGGCAAGCTCGGCATGTACCTGGCCACCGCCGACAACATCCCCACGATCGTCAACCAGTACAAGGGCAAGTACGAGACGTACGGCCTGGGCCCGATCCCGGACGGCAAGGGCACGCTGGGCGGCGGTGAGGGTTACATGTTCAAGGCGGGCCTGAGCCCCGAGAAGATCCAGGCCGGCCTCAAGTGGCTGACGTTCTGGTTCACCTCGGCGGACCGCTACGAGGCCGAGAACAAGTGGTCGAGCGAGACCAAGCAGCCCGTGGGCCTGCCCGAGCCGGCCATCTTCACCGGCGCCGCGGCGCAGACCCAGGCCACGGCCGACAAGAAGTACGCCAACGTCCCGCAGCAGAACTACGCCCCGTTCGTGGCGAGCATGGGCTCGATCCCGGTCAAGCTCGAGCCGCCGAACGCGCAGCAGATCTACGCGACGCTCGACGTGGCGATGCAGAAGGTCCTCACCGACCGGAACGCGAACGTCGACCAGTTGCTGGCCGACGCCGAGACCCAGGTCAACCAGATCCTGGCCACCGTCAAGTGAGTGCTCTTCCCCCGGTGGCCCGCGCACGCGCTGCGCGCGCGGGCCACCTGCGCCGCAAAGCCTCCGACAACCTGCTGGCGTACGCCTTCATGGCCGCGGGCCTGGCGTGCTTCGCCTTCTTCTCGTGGTACCCGCTCGTCAAGGGCGTGATCCTCAGCTTCCAGCAGGACAACTTCGTGGTCCCGCCGTACTGGGTGGGGCTCGACAACTACCGCGCGCTCTTCGACGACCCGCTGTTCTGGACGGCCTGGAAGAACACGCTCTTCTTCACCGGGCTCGCCCTGGTCTTCGGGTTCGCCCTGCCGTTCTTCATCGCGGTGCTGCTCAACGAGTTCCGCCACTTCAGCGGCTACTTCCGGGTGCTGGTCTACCTGCCCGTCATGCTGCCGCCGATCGTCGCGGTGCTGCTGTGGCGCTACTTCTACGACCCCGGCGCCGGCCTGTTCAACACGCTGCTGCGTGGCGTCGGCCTGCCCGAGTCGCAGTGGACCCAATCGTCGAACACCGCCATGATCTCGCTGGTCCTCGTGTCGACCTGGGCGAACCTCGGCGGCGCGACGCTGATGTACCTGGCCGCGCTGCAGGGCATCCCCGGCGAGCTGTACGAGGCCGCCGAGCTGGACGGCGCGAGCATCTGGCAGCGGCTGCGGCACGTCACGTTCCCGCAGATGCGGTTCATCATGCTGGTCCTGCTGCTGCTGCAGATCATCGCGACCATGCAGGTGTTCATCGAGCCGTACGCCCTGACCGGCACGTCCAACCCGGACACGATCACGGTGATGGTCCTGGTCTACCGCTACGCCTTCACCGTCAACAACGACTTCGGCCTCGCCGCCGCGATGAGCGTGCTGCTGTTCGTCGTGCTCGGCGCGTTCTCCGCGCTGTACCTGCGGCTGACCCGCAGCAGCGGGGACTAGGAGACCACGATGACCCTCACCGCCCCGACGCAGACCCCGGCCGGCCCGGTGCCGCCGGCGCCCGCGCCGCCCCGCCGGAAGCGGCCGGTCGGCACCACCGGTACGGCGAGCCGGACGCTCATCTCCGCCGTCGACCTGCAACGGCACCGCACGCTCTACTTCCTCGCGCTGGGCGCCACCCTGCTGGTGTTCACGCTGGTGTTCCTCTTCCCGCTGTACTGGATGGTCACCAGCGCGGTGAAGTCGCCCGCCGAGTACGCCCAGAGCACCCCCACCTTCATCCCCGAGTCCTGGCACCCGGAGACGTACGCGACGGCGTGGACGAACATGCGGATCGCCAAGTACTTCACCAACACGGTGTTCTACGCGGTCGGCGGCTGGCTCATCTCGCTGATCGTCGACGTCGGCGTGGCGTACGCGCTCAGCAAGCTCAAGCCGGTGTTCGGCCGGGTGGTGCTCGGCGCGATGCTGGCCAGCCTGATGCTGCCGGCCGCCGCGCTGCTGGTCCCGGCGTACAAGACGGTCGTGGACGTGCCGCTGTTCCACGTCAACCTGCTCAACACGCCGTGGGCGCTGTGGCTGCCGGCCGCCGCCAACGCGTTCAACGTCTACGTGCTCAAGCGCTTCTTCGACCAGATCCCGAACGACCTGCTGGACGCGGCGGCCATCGACGGCGCGGGCCGGCTGCGCCAGCTGTGGTCGATCGTCCTGCCGCTGTCGCGACCGGTGCTGGGGGTCACCTCGATCTTCATCATCGTCGCGATGTGGAAGGACTTCCTCTGGCCGCTGCTGGTGCTGCAGGACCCGGAGTCGCAGACGCTGAGCGTCGCGCTGGCCCGGCTCGCCAACACCAGTCAGGTGCCGCCGACCGAGCTCATGGCGGGGCTGGCCATCGCGAGCGTACCCATGATCGTCGTCTTCCTGATCTTCCAGCGCAGCATCATCGGCGGACTCTCCGCGGGCTCGTTGAAGGGCTGACCGAGCCCCCCTTTCCGAACAGAAAGCAGGTCACAGTGACCGATCCCCGGCCCGGCTCCTGGTGGCGCGACGCGGTCATCTACCAGGTGTACCCGCGCAGCTTCGCCGACTCGGACGGCGACGGCGTCGGCGACATCGACGGGATCCGCGCGCGCCTCGGCCACCTGTCCGCCCTCGGCGTCGACGCGATCTGGATGAGCCCCTGGTACCCGTCCCCCATGGCCGACGCCGGGTACGACGTCGCCGACTTCCGCGACATCGATCCCGCCTTCGGCACCCTGGCCAAGGCCGAGGCGCTGATCGCCGAGGCGCACGCGGCCGGCATCCGCACGATCGTCGACATCGTGCCCAACCACGTCTCCAGCGAGCACGTGTGGTTCAAGAAGGCGCTCGCCGACCCGCGGGCGCCCGAGCGGGAACTGTTCTGGTTCCACCCGGGGCGCGGCGAGAACGGCGACGAGATGCCCACCGACTGGGTCGGCGAGTTCGGCGGCACGACGTGGACCCGCACGACGAACCCGGACGGCACCCCGGGTGACTGGTACCTGCACCTGTTCACCCCGGAGCAGCCCGACCTGAACTGGGACCATCCCCGCGTCCGCGCCGAGTTCGAGGACATCCTGCGGTTCTGGTTCGACCGCGGCGTCGACGGCATCCGGATCGACTCCGCCGCGCTGCTGTTCAAGGACCGGGCACTGCCGCCGGTGGTCGAGGGCGAGCGGCATCCGTTCCACGACCTCGACGAGGTGCACGAGGTCTACCGCGCGTGGCGCCGGGTGTCGGAGGGATACCCCGACCGGGCGCTCATCGGCGAGGTGTGGATGCCGGAGGTCGAGCGCTTCGCCAACTATCTGCGCCCCGACGAGCTGCACGCCGCGTTCAACTTCGACTTCCTCGGCTGTGCCTGGGACGCTGCGCTGATGCGCGCGTGCATCGACCGTACGCTCGACGCCCACCGCGCGGTCGGCGCGCCCGCCACCTGGGTGCTGTCCAACCACGACGTCACCCGGCACGTCACCCGGTACGGCCGCACCACCACGACGTTCAGCTTCGAGAACAACCTCGACGGCACGCCGGTCGACCTGGAGCTGGGCACCCGCCGCGCCCGCGCCGCCGCGCTGCTCTCGCTGTCGCTGCCCGGGGCCACGTACGTCTACCAGGGCGAGGAGCTCGGGCTCTGGGAGAACGAGAACATCCCCGTCGAACGCATGCAGGACCCGATGTACGCCCGCCGCGGGCACAGCCGCGACGGCTGCCGCGTCCCGCTGCCGTGGAGCGGCGACGAACCGCCGTTCGGCTTCTCCACCACGCAACCGTGGCTCCCCCAGCCGCCCGAGTGGAAGGACCGTACGGTCCAGGCCCAGACCGGCGACCCCAGCTCGATGCTTGAGCTGTACCGCTCGGCGATCGCCGCCCGCAAGGCGGAGCCCGGGCTGCACGGCCCGGACTTCGCGTGGCTGGACGCCGGGGCCGGCGTGCTCGCGTACCGCAGAGGGCCGCAGTTCGCGTGCGTCCTCAACCTGTCCCCGGAAGCCGTCGAGCTTCCGGCGCACCAATCCGTCCTGCTCCCCAGCAGCCAGCTCGAAGGCACCCTCCTTCCCCCGGACTCCGCAGTCTGGCTGCGCCTGGCCACCTGAGTCGAAAGGCATCCCCATGGCCCGCACCGTCCCCCGAACCCTGGCCGCCCTGGCCGCCACCGCGGTGGTGGCCTCGGCCGCCACCGCGATCGTCACCTGGACCGGAGCCCCGGCGCAGGCCGCCGGGCTCTCCCCCTTCGACGTCCCCGGACGCGGCGCCACCGTGCCGTTCGTCGAGCAGGAGGCGGAGGGTGCGGCCACCAACGGCACGAAGACCGGCACCAGCCGCTATTACGGCCAGCTGTCGTCGGAGGCGTCCGGCCGCGAGGCCGTCACCCTCGACGCGGCCGGCGAGTACGTCGAGTTCACCCTCACCAAGCCCGCCAACGCGATGACGTTCCGGTACAGCATCCCGGACGGCAACAACGGCGCGGGCCGTGACGCGTCGCTGGACGTACGGGCCAACGGCTCGGTCGTGAAGTCCGTACCGGTCACCTCGAAGTACAGCTGGTTCTACGGCGGATACCCGTTCAACAACAACCCGGGCGACTCGAACCCGCACCACTTCTACGACGAGGCCCGGACGATGTTCGGCACGACGTACGCGGCCGGCACGAAGATCCGCATCCAGGTCTCCTCGACCGCGCAGTCCCCCACCTTCACCATCGACCTGGCCGACTTCGAGAACGTGCCCGGCGAGATCGGCAAGCCGTCCGGTGCGATCGACGTGGTCGCCGACTACGGCGCCGACCCGACCGGCGCCACGGACTCGACGGCCAAGTTCCAGGCCGCGGTCAACGCCGGGTCCTCGTCCGGCCGCACAGTCTACGTGCCGCGCGGCAACTACACGCTCTACAGCCATGTCATCGTCGACCGGGTGACGCTGGCCGGGGCCGGGCCCTGGTACACCGTGCTCGGCGGCCGGCACCCGACCCAGCGCAACCAGGCCGCCGGCATCTACGGCAAGTACGTCGCCGACGGCGGCCCCAGCCAGAACGTCACGGTCCGCGACCTCGCGGTCATCGGCGACATCCGCGAGCGGGTCGACGACGACCAGGTCAACGCGTTCGGCGGCGCGATGAGCAACTCGACCATCGACAACGTCTGGATGCAGCACACCAAGGTCGGCGCGTGGATGGACGGGCCGATGGACCGGTTCACCATCAAGAACAGCCGGATCCTCGACCAGACCGCCGACGGGGTGAACTTCCACATCGGCGTCACCAACTCGACGGTCACCAACACGTTCGTCCGCAACACCGGCGACGACGGCCTGGCGATGTGGGCTCAGGACACGCCCAACGTGAACAACTCGTTCACCCACAACACCGTCGTGGCGCCGATCCTGGCGAACAACCTCGTCAGCTACGGCGGCCGGGACATCGTGATGACCGACAACGTCGTGTCCGACACGGTCACCAACGGCGGCGGCATCCACGTCGCGAACCGGTACCCGGGCGTCAACGGGCCCACCGCCGTGGCGGGCACGTGGACGCTGGCCCGCAACACACTGATCCGGGCCGGGAACTCCGACTACAACTGGAACTTCGGCGTCGGCGCGATCTGGTTCGACGGGCTCAACGCCCCGCTCACCGGCGCGGCGATCAACATCACCGACACAGACATCCTGGACAGCTCGTACGCGGCCCTGCACTGGATCGAGGGCCAGTCCAGCGGCATCCGGCTGAGCAACGTCAACATCGTCGGCGCCGGGACGTACGCCCTGCAGGTCCAGGCCCCCAGCCAGGTCACCTTCGACAACGTGCGGGCCAGCGGCATCGCCCAGCCCAAGCCGATCCACAACTGCGTCGGTTCCGGCTTCCAGATCACCCGGACCGGCACGAACACCGGCTGGTACACCGACACCCCGGACTGCGGACCGTGGCCCGCGCCGCAGTGGACCAACGGCTCGACCACCCCACCCCCGTCGGACCCGACCACCCCGCCCACCACGCCGCCCACGACGCCGCCCGCCAACGGGAACCTCGCTCAGGGCAAGGCCGTCACCACGTCCAGCGTGTCCGGGCCGTACACCGGCACGAACGCGGTGGACGGCAACGCGGCCACGTACTGGGAGAGCGCCAACGGTTCCTTCCCGCAGACGTTCACCGTGGACCTCGGCTCCTCGCAGAACGTCGGGCGGCTGGTGCTGAAGCTCCCGTCCGGCTGGGAGACGCGCTCGCAGACCATCGCGGTCTCCGGGTCGGCCGACGGCTCGTCGTACTCGTCGCTCGTGGGCGCGCAGGCGTACACGTTCAACCCGGCGAACGGGAACGCCGCGACGGTCACCCTGCCCACCGGCAACCGCCGCTACGTCCGCCTGACCTTCTCGGCCAACACGGGGTGGCCGGCGGGTCAGCTCGCGGAGCTCGAGGCGTACGCCGACGGCGGCAGCACCACCCCGCCCCCGACCACGCCACCGACCACGCCGCCGCCCACCGGGAACCTGGCCGCCGGGCACACCGTCACCGCGACCAGCCAGGCGGATGTCTACACCCCGGCGAACACGGTCGACGGCAACGCGAACACGTACTGGGAGAGCGCCAACAACGCCTTCCCGCAGTCGCTGACCGTGGACCTGGGGCAGAACCGCTCGGTCTCCCGGGTCGTGCTCAAGCTGCCGCCCGCGGCCGCCTGGGCCACGCGCACCGAGACATTGTCCGTACTGGGCTCCACCGACGGCTCGTCGTACGGCACCGTCAAGGGTTCGGCCGGCTACACCTTCAACCCCTCCTCGGGTAACACCGCGACCGTCACCTTCGCGGCGACGACGCAGCGCTACCTGCGGCTGACGTTCACCGGCAACACCGGCTGGCCCGCGGGTCAGCTCTCCGAGTTCGAGGTCTACGCCTCGTAGCAGTTCGAGGTCTACGCCTCGTAGCTGTACCCGGGGAGGGCGGCGAACCCACCGATCCGCCGCCCTCCCCGCCCCGCCCCCGCTCCCGTACGGAAGAAGGCGCGCGCCAGCATGTCCAGATTGCGACGAATTATGGTGGCTCTTGCCGCCGCCTCCCTCACCACCGCCGTCCTCCAGGTCGTCTCCCCCACCGCACCCGCCGCCGCGGCCGGACCCAACCTCGCCGCCGGCAAGACCTTCAGCGCCAGCAGCTTCGCCGACGTGTACGGCGCCGGCAACGCCGGCGACGGCAACGCGAACACGTACTGGGAGAGCGCCAACAACGCCTTCCCGCAGTGGCTGCAGGTCGACCTCGGCCAGGCCGTCAGCGTCAACCAGACCGTCCTCAAGCTGCCGCCGGCCACCGCCTGGCAGACGCGCACGCAGACCCTCGCCGTGCAGGGCAGCACCACCGGCTCCAACTTCTCCGACCTCAAGGCGAGCGCCGGTTACACGTTCAACCCGGCCACCGGCAACACCGTCACCATCGACTTCGGCGCGGCCACCACCCGCTACGTGCGCATCTCGGTCACCGGCAACACCGGCTGGCCGGCCGGGCAGATCTCCGAGCTGGAGGTGTACGGCCCGGCCACCGGCGACACCCAGGCACCGAGCGCGCCGGGCGGGCTCGCGTACAGCCAGCCGGCGAGCGGCCAGATCCGGCTGACGTGGACCGCGTCCACGGACAACGTCGGCGTCACCGGCTACGAGGTCTACGCCAACGGTTCGCTGCGCACCACGGTCGCCGGCAACGTGCTGACGTACCTGGACAACCAGCCCGACAGCGCGACGGTGCAGTACTACGTGCGGGCTCGCGACGCCGCCGGCAACGCCTCGGCGAACAGCAACACGGTGACGCGTACGGGCACCTCCGGTGACACCGTCGCGCCCACCACGCCGGGCACGCTGTCGTACACCCAGCCGGCGGCCGGGCAGGTCCGCCTCGAGTGGGGCGCGTCGTCCGACAACGTGGGCGTCACCGGCTACGAGGTGTACGCCAACGGCTCGCTCAAGACGACGGTGGCCGGCAACGTGCTCACGTACACCGACAACCAGCCGGCGAGCGCGACCGTGGCGTACTACGTCAAGGCCCGCGACGCCGCCGGGAACGTCTCCGCGGCGAGCAACACGGTCACCCGGACCGGCACCGTCACCGGCGGGACCAACCTCGCCGTGGGCAAGCCCATCACCGCCTCGTCGACCGTCTTCACGTTCGTCGCCACGAACGCGAACGACAACGACACGGCCACGTACTGGGAGGGCAGCGCGTACCCGGCGAACCTGACCGTCTCGCTCGGCGCCAATGCCACCACCAGCTCCGTCGTGGTCAAGCTCAACCCGTCGACCGAGTGGGGTACGCGGACCCAGACGTTCTCCGTTCTCGGGCGGGAGCAGAGTGCGAGCGCGTTCACCACGCTCGTGAACTCGGCGACGTACACGTTCAACCCGGGCAGCGGCAACACGGTGACCATCCCGGTCAGCGCGACCGCCGCGGACGTCCGGCTGAGCTTCACCGCCAACAGCGGCGCGCCCAGCGGCCAGGTCGCGGAGTTCCAGGTCATCGGCGTGCCCGCGCCGAACCCCGACCTCACCATCAGCGGCATGTCGTTCTCGCCGTCCGCGCCGGTCGAGACCGACGCCGTCACGCTCATCGCCACCGTCCGCAACGCCGGGAACGCCGGTAGCCCCGCCACGACGGTGAACTTCTACCTCGGCAGCACCAAGGTGGGCACCGCGAACGTCGGCGCGCTGGCGGCCGGGGCGTCCACCACGGTCACCGCGAACATCGGCGCCCGCGACGCGGGCACGTACACCCTGAGCGCCAAGGTGGACGAGGCCGACGCGGTCATCGAGCAGAACGACGCGAACAACGCGTACACGAATCCGGGCGACCTCGTGGTCGCGCCAGTCTCCAGCTCCGACCTCGTCGCCTCGGTGGTCAGCTGGTCGCCGTCGAACCCGTCGGCGGGCCAGACGGTCACCTTCAGCGTCACCATCCGCAACCAGGGCACCGCCGCCTCGGCCGGCGGGTCGCACGGCGTCACCGTGACGGTCCTCGGCGACAACGGCTCGGTCGTGAAGACCCTGACCGGCTCGTGGTCCGGCACGCTCGCGCCGGGCGCGTCGTCGCCGGCGATCAACCTCGGCACGTGGACCGCGGTCAACGGCAAGTACACGGTCCGCACGGTGCTGGCGAACGACACCAACGAGCTGCCGGTCAAGCAGGGCAACAACACCAGCGAGAAGCCGTTCTTCGTCGGCCGCGGCGCCAACATGCCGTATGACATGTACGAGGCCGAGGACGGCACCGTCGGCGGCGGTGCCCAGGTGGTCGGCCCCAACCGCAAGGTCGGCGACGTGGCCGGCGAGGCGTCCGGGCGCAAGGCGGTCACGCTGAACGCCACCGGCGCGTACGTGCAGTGGACGACGCGGGCAGCGACCAACACGCTCGTGGCGCGCTTCTCCATCCCCGACAACACGACCAGCTCGATCAACGTGTACGTCAACGGGTCGCTCAACAAGACGCTGCCGCTGACCTCGCGCTACGCGTGGCTGTACGGCAACGAGACCGCGCCGCAGAACTCGGGCACCGGCCCGCGGCACATCTACGACGAGGCGAACATCATGCTCTCCGGCTCGTACCCGGCCGGCAGCACGATCAAGCTGCAGAAGGACTCCGGCAACGGGGGGAACATCGCGATCGACTTCATCAACACCGAGCAGGTCGCGCCCGTCGCCAACCCCAACCCGGCCACGTACGTGGTGCCCACCGGCTTCGACCAGCAGTCCGTGCAGGCGGCGCTGGACGCGGCCCGGATGGACACCAGCAAGGTCGGCGTCTACCTCCCGCCGGGCGACTACCAGACCTCGAACAAGTTCCAGGTGTACGGCAAGGCGACCCAGGTCGTCGGCGCCGGCCCCTGGTACACGAGGTTCTTCACGCCGCAGAACCAGTCGGAGACCGACGCGGGCTTCCGGGCCGACTCGACGGCGAACGGCTCCACGTTCAAGAACTTCGCGTTCTTCGGCAACTACACGATCCGCCAGGACGGCCCGGGCAAGGTGTTCGACTTCGCCAACGTCGCCAACGTGACGATCGACAACATCTGGGCCGAGCACACGGTCTGCCTCTACTGGGGCGCGAACACCGACCACATGGTCATCAGGAACTCGCGCATCCGGAACCTGTTCGCCGACGGCGTCAACATGACCAACGGCAGCACCGACAACCTGGTCGACAACAACGACGCCCGGGCCACCGGCGACGACAGCTTCGCGCTGTTCTCGGCGATCGACGCGGGCGGCTCCGACGAGATCAACAACGTCTACTCCAACCTGTCCACCACGCTCACCTGGCGCGCCGCGGGCATCGCGGTCTACGGCGGGTACGCCAACACGTTCAAGAACATCTACATCGCGGACACCCTGGTCTACTCGGGCATCACGATCAGCTCGCTGGACTTCGGCTACCCGATGAACGGCTTCGGCGCGAACCCGCCGACCGTGTTCGACAACATCTCGATCGTCCGCGCCGGCGGCCACTTCTGGGGCGCGCAGACGTTCCCGGCGATCTGGGTGTTCTCCGCGTCGAAGGTGTTCCAGGGCATCCGGGTCAGCAACGTCGACATCGTCGACCCCACGTACTCGGGCATCATGTTCCAGACCAACTACACCGCGCCCGGCAGCCCGCAGAACCCGATCAAGGACACGGTCTTCACCAACGTGTCGATCAGCGGGGCGCAGAAGAGCGGCGACGAGTTCGACGCCAAGTCCGGCTTCGGTATCTGGGCCAACCCGATGCCGGAGGCCAACCAGGGCCCGGCGGTCGGCTCGGCCACGTTCACCAACCTGCGCCTGACCAACAACTGGCGCGACATCGAGAACACCACGTCCACGTTCACCATCGTCCGTAACTGACCGCTGCGGCTCCTCAAGCGCGCGGCCCGCTGCCTGCGGGTCGCGCGCTTTGCCGTGTCAGTAGCAGAGGCCGGTGCTCTTCGGCATGCCGTAGTCCGCGCACTGGACGTCGCTGCCCTCGCCGGCCTTCTTCCACGTCTTGGTGCTGCGCGTGTACTTGAAGATGATGACGCCGTCGCCCTGCTGCTCCGGGCTCGGCGCGGTGACGCCGGCGGTGGCCCAGCCCTGCGAGCACCGGATGTCGGCCGGCTTGATCCGGTATCCGGCGGGCAGCCCCGCGGCGTCCTCGAGGGTCGCCGCGCTCACCGGGCAGCCGGTGTCCGGCGGCCGGCTCGACGAGGAGGTCCTCGGCGACGACGGTCGGTGGGTCGTCTCCCGGCGGGTGGGCGTCGTCCCGGCGGGCGTGACGGTCCTGCGGGGGGTCGCGGTCGTGGCCGGCGTGCTCGGTTCGGCGCTGACGCTGGGGTCGGCGCTGGGCACGGTGGCCGGCGGCAGCACCGGCGACTGCTGCCGTTGCGCGAGCGCGACGGGGACACCGATGGCGAGAACGGCCGCGGCGACCGCGCCACCGGATGCGATCGCGCGGCGGCGGGCGAGCCGGCGGGAGGTGCGCAGGGTCCGGTCGTAGAGGTCGGTGCTGCCACCGTGCTCGGCGAGCCCGGCCATGGCCCGGCGCAGCACGGGCAGGTCGTCGTCGCTCATCGGGCTGCTCCTTCGGCCGCCGAGGACCCGATCAGGTCCGGGGCGATGGCCCGCAGACGGGACAGGGCCTTGCTGGTCTGGCTCTTGACGGTGCCGATCGAGCAGGACAGCTGGGCGGCGGCCTCGGCCTCCGTGCGGTCCTCGAAGTAGCGCAGCACCAGGACGGTGCGCTGCCGCGGGGTCAGCCGGGCGAGCGCCTGGTGCAGGCTGACCTGCAGGTCGACCCGGGCGCTGTGGTCGCGTACCGGGTCGGCCCGGTCGAGCAGATCGCTGTCCAGGGACTCGGCGAACCGCCGGCGTCGCCACCGGCTGACGTGCAGGTGGTACATCGCGGTACGGGTGTACGCCTCGAAGTGACCCTCGTCAGCGAGCTTGCGCAACGCCCGGTGGGTGCGGGCGAGCGCGTCCTGCACGAGGTCCTCGGCCAGATGCCGGTCGCCGGTCAGCAGGAACGCGGTGCGCAGGAGGGCCGGCGTGCGCGCCCGCACGAACTCGCTGAAGTCGGCCGCGATCGGACCGTCCACGCCGGCTCCACCCCCGTGTCACTGCCGGTCAACCCGGATCACTTCGAGGCGGCACTGTACCGCGTCAGTCCCGGGCCGAGCAGAAGCCGGTGCTCTTCGGGATGCCGTAGTCCGCGCAGTCGAGCGAGCTGCCCTCGCCCATCTTCTTCCACGTCTTCGAGCCGGCCGTGTACTTGAACAGGATGACGCCGTCGCCCTGCTGCTCGGGGGTCGGTGCGGTGACCCCGGCCGTGGCCCAGCCCTGGGAGCAGCGGACGTCGGCGGCCTTGATGCGATATCCCGCGCTCAGGTGGGCCGCCCGCTGCAGGGTCGCGGCCTGCACCGGGCAGCCGTCGGTTCCCGCCGCCAGCCGGGTGGCCGTCGGCCGGGGCGCCTGAGTGGCCGTCGGCCGGGGCCCTCGAGTGGCCGTCGGCCGGGGCGCCTGGGTGGCGGTCGGCTCGGCCGTCGCGGTGGGAGCCGGTTCCGTCGCGGATCCGGCCGGGCCGGCGGCCGCCGTGGACGACGGCGCCGAGCCCGCCGCGGGGGCGACCAGCTCCTGGTCGCCGCAACCGGTCAGGACGAGCAGGGCGGCACCGGCGACGACGCCCGGGACGAGGGTGCGCAAGCGCATGGGAGAGACCTCTTCATCGGTAGGTGTGGAAGACGAGCACGTCCGCGCCTGCTTCACCGGTATCCGCCTGCGCCGTGAGTGCCGCCGGGCCCGGCAGCCGCTCACATCCGGGTACACGCCACCGTCGCCGGCGGGGTTGCCGCCCGTACCGAAAAACTTTTCCCGGCGTCAGGACCGGCGGTCCGGCCGCAGGGACGGGCCGGGCGTGCCGACGCGGCGCAGGCCGGCCGCCCGGACGAAGATCCGCCGCCGGGCCACGGCCTGCCCGCGGCCGTCCAACTGGTACCCGTCCAGCCAGACCCAGCCGGCGTACGTGGGCCGCGCGTCCACGGCGATGATGCGGAACGCGAAGCCGGACCGGCCGGTGAACTGCACGCTGGCGGCCCGTCCCACGAGCACCACGTCTCCGGGGCTCACGGGTGGTCCGCCCTCGGTCATGGCTCAGGCACCTCCGGCCGCGCAGGCCGGAACTCACCGGCCCAGCTTCACCCTGTTCCGTCGGGGCGCGCCCGGCAATCGCCCGCACGGATATGGCACTCGTCCGGCCGGGCCGTCAGGGCGCGGACGAACCAGTCGACCGCGGGCTTCGTGGGTTCGGTCGGCTCCCAGCCGTTCACGACCGACAGCAGAGCGTTGTACCGGTCCCACCGCTCGTCGCCGGCCGTGCGCAACGTGTCGAGCACCGGACCGTCGAACTCGGCGGCCAGTGCGGCGACGGCCGCGGCGGCCCGGGGCGACTCCGGCTGCACGCCGCCGGCGAGCGCCGGCCGGGCGAGCTCGCGGGCGGCCGCCACGGGGTCCCGACGCGGCGGCGCATCCGGGTCGTGGCCGGTCAGGTGCGCGGCGACCAGGGCGCTCAGGCTGTCGCGGAAACCCGCGTCCTCCACGAGCGACATCAGCTCGATCCAGGCGTCCCACTGCTCGGCGGTGGGATCCTCCGGCAGCTCCGGGGTCAGCGAGCGGCGGATTCCCGCGTACGCCGGTGGGCACCCGGCGAACGCGGCGTCGAGGAAGTCGTCCACCAGCCGTTCCCGCTCGCCCGCCACCAGGTCGAGCAGCAGCCGTACGCGATCCGGCGAAGCACCCGTGGCGACGCGCGACAGGACCGCCCGGCGCAGCCGCAGGACCCGCATCTGCACGTCGACGGCGGCGGCGTGGGCGGCGGCGACCTCGGTGAGCTGCGCGTCGCCGCGTACGACGCGGGTGATCGCGGCCAGGTCCAGGCCCAGCTCGCGCAGCGTACGGACCAGCGTGAGGCGCGCCACGGCGTCGTGGTCGTAGCGGCGGCGGCCCGCGGAGTCACGGCGGGAGGGCGGCACGAGGCCCCGGTCGGAGTAGAACCGGATCGTCTTCACCGTCAGGCCCGTACGCCGGGCCAGCTCGCCGATTGCGAAGTCCATGCGCCTCACCCTGCCTCCTCCCCCGGCGGGAGGAGCAAGTCAGCGGCTCCCGCCCCGCCCGTGGACGGCCTCGATGCCGGCGAGGAACAGGTCCACGCCGGCCAGGAACTGCTCGCGGTCGTCGTGCTCGTGCAGCTGTGCCGCGGCCTTGTGCAGGCGTGGGTATCGGGCGGGGTCGAGCCGCTCCCACTGCGCCGCGACCGCCGCGAGGGAAGCCGTCCGGTGCGCACCGGCCCGGGCGGTCGCCGCGTTCTGGCCGGCCACGCCGAGGATGTAGTTCACCAGGGCGCCCGCCGAGTCGAACAACGCCGGCTCCGGGACGCCGAGCGCCTCGAGGTGCGCCCCGATGCTCTCGTAGACGTCCAGCAGCGCGGGCCGCCACGGCTCACGCCCGAGCTGGGCGCCCGCCCACGGGTGCGCGGTGATCGCGTCGAACAGGCTGAGGGCGACCGCCCGCAGCGTCTCCCGCGGCTCCGGTTCCGCCGCTGCACCGGCCACGGCGCGGGCGATGACGTCCTCGGCGGCGGCGGCGAGCAGGTCGCTCTTGTTCTCGACGTGGTGGTACAGCGCCCCGTACCCGGTGTTCAGGCGGACGGTCAGCGCGCGCAGAGTCAGCGCGTCCTCGCCGTCGGCGTCGAGGATCTGCGTGGCGGCCTCGACGATCACTTCTCTCGACAGCGCGTCCGTACGCCGAGTCCTGGTCACCATGCGCCCAGTCTGGCACGGATCACACTTTTGGATTGTCGCTCCAAACGTGTGCTAGTTTTGGAGCGTCAATCCAAACGACGGAAGCGAGCGCCCCATGACACCCGTGACGATCGTCGGCGCCGGCCTCGGCGGCCTGGTCCTGGCCCGGGTCCTGCGCGTGCACGGCATCCCGGCCACGGTCTACGAGGCGGAGCCCTCGCCGGCCGCGCGCACCCAGGGCGGCCTGCTCGACATCCACCCTTGGAACGGCCGGCCGGCGCTCGAGGCAGCCGGCCTGCTCGAGGAGTTCCGCGCCCTCGTGCTGCCGGGGCGCGAGTCGTACCGGATCCTCGACCGCGACGGCACCGTCTGGCTCGACCTGCCCGACGACGGCACCGGCGAGCGGCCCGAGGTGCCCCGCGGCGAGCTGCGCCGAATCCTGCTCGACTCGCTCCCCGAGGGCACCGTGCGCTGGGGACACAAGGTCGTCGCCGTACGGCCGCTGGGCGCGGGCCGGCACGAGGTGGTCTTCGCCGACGGCACCACGGTCGCCACCAGCCTCCTGGTGGGTGCGGACGGCGCCTGGTCCCGGGTCCGGCCGCTGCTGTCCGGCGCCACCCCCGCGTACGCCGGCGTCTCCACGGTCGAGACGTTCCTGCTCGACAGCGACACCCGCCACCCCGCCGCGGCCGCGCTGGTGGGCGACGGGTCGTTGATGGCGCTCGCGCCCGGCCGGGGGATCCTGGCCCACCGGGAGCGCGGCGGCACCCTGCACGTCTACGGCCAGCTGCTGAAGCCGGAGGGCTGGCTCGCCGGCATCGACTTCACCGATCGCGAGGCCGCGGCGGCACGCGTCGCCGAGGAGTTCGCCGGCTGGGCACCCGAGCTCACCGCCCTCATCACCGAGGGCGACACTCCCCTGGTGCCGCGCCCGATCCACGCGCTGCCCGCCGACCATCACTGGCAGCGGGTGCCCGGGGTGACCCTGCTCGGCGACGCCGCCCACCTGGCACCGCCCAACGGCGAAGGCGCGAACGTGGCGATGCTCGACGGTGCCGAGCTCGGCCGCGCCATCGCCGCACACCCCGGCGACGCGGAGGCCGCGCTCGCCGGATACGAGCACGGCCTGTTCCCGCGTGCGGCGGCGGCAGCCGCGGAGGGCGCCGACTACCGGCTGATGTTCGCCGACGACGCGCCCCACGGCGTCATCGCCATGTGGACCGGTCAGCGGCTGTCGGACTCCCCTCCGGAAACCGCCGCCCGGCCTGCCTCCAGCCTCGCGACCGGCACCCGGAACGGCGAGCAGGACACGTAGTCGAGCCCGACCTCGTGGAAGAAGTGCACCGACTCCGGGTCGCCGCCGTGCTCGCCGCAGACGCCGAGCTTGAGCTCCGGCTTCACCGCGCGGCCCTCCTCAGCGGCGATCCGGATGAGCCTGCCGACGCCGTCGCGGTCGATGGACTCGAACGGTGAGATGCCGAAGATGCCCAGCTCGAGGTAGCGCCAGAAGAAGGCGCCCTCGACGTCGTCGCGGGAGAAGCCCCAGCCCATCTGGGTGAGGTCGTTGGTGCCGAACGAGAAGAAGTCCGCCGCCTCGGCGATCTGGCCCGCGGTCAGTGCCGCGCGCGGCACCTCGATCATCGTGCCGATCTGGACCCGGACGCCGGTGCCGCCGATCACCTCGGCGACGATCTGCTCGCACTCGCGGCGCACCGTCTCGAGCTCCTGCACGGCGCCGACCAGCGGCACCATGATCTCCGGCCGCGGGTCGAGGCCCTCGGCGGCGAGCTGCGCCGCCGCCTCCGCGATCGCCCGGACCTGCATCGCGAACAGACCCGGGATGACCAGGCCCAGGCGTACGCCGCGCAGCCCCAGCATCGGGTTCTGCTCGTGCATCCGGCGTACGGCGTCGAGCAGGCGTTCCTCGTCGGCGTGCGCCTCACCCCGCTCGCGGGCCAGCGCGACGGTCACGGCCAGCTCCTCCAGCGACGGCAGGAACTCGTGCAGCGGCGGGTCGATCAGCCGCACGGTCACCGGCAGCCCGTCCATGGCCCGGAACAGGTCGACGAAGTCGGCGCGCTGCAGCGGCAGCAGGGCGGCGAGCGCGTCGTTGCGGGCGCTCTCGCTGACGGCGAGGATCAGCCGCTCGACCAGTTCCTTGCGGTCGCCGAGGAACATGTGCTCGGTGCGGCACAGCCCGATGCCCTCCGCGCCGAAGCGCCGGGCCCGGGCCGCGTCCGCGCCGGTGTCGGCGTTGGTGCGTACGACGAGCCGCCGGCTGGCGTCGGCGTGGTCCATGATCAGGTGTACGGCCTCCACGAGCGACGAGTCGACGGTCTCGCCCTCGAAGTACTGCACGACCTCGGAGGGGCGTACGGGCACCGCGCCCAGGTAGACGCAGCCGCTGGTGCCGTCGACGGAGATGACGTCGCCCTCGCTGACCGTACGGCCGTTCACCGTGAACCGGTCCGCGGCGATCTCCAGCTGGTCCGCGCCGCACACGCAGGTCCGGCCCATGCCCCGGGCCACCACCGCGGCGTGGCTGGTCTTGCCGCCCCGGGCGGTGAGGATGCCCTTGGCGGCGATCATGCCGGCCAGGTCCTCGGGGTTCGTCTCGCGCCGGACCAGGATCACGTCCTCGCCCGCGGCGGCCAGCTCGGTCGCCCGCTGCGCGCTGAAGACCGCCTTGCCGGACGCCGCGCCGGGCGACGCGCCGATCCCCCTGGTCAGCGCCGCCGGCTCCCCGGACAGGTCGAAGCGGGGGAACATCAGCTGCGCCAGCTGGGCCCCGGAGACGCGGCGCAGCGCCTCATCGAGGTCGATCATGCCCTCGTTCACCAGCTGACCCGCGATCCGGAACGCGGCCGCGGCCGTCCGCTTGCCGACCCGGGTCTGCAGCATCCACAGCTTGCCGCGCTCGATGGTGAACTCGATGTCGCACAGGTCGCGGTAGTGGCCCTCGAGCTTGGCCATGATCTCGAGGAGCTCGTCGTACGAGCGCCGGTCGAGGTTCTTCAGCTCCTCGAGCGGGACGGTGTTGCGGATGCCGGCGACGACGTCCTCGCCCTGGGCATTTGCGAGGTAATCACCGTAGATGCCCTGGGCTCCACTGGCCGGGTCGCGGGTGAAGGCGACGCCCGTGCCGGAGTCGGGGCCGAGGTTGCCGAAGACCATCGCGACCACGTTGACGGCCGTGCCGAGGTCGGCCGGGATGCGCTCCTGGCGCCGGTAGAGCACCGCGCGTTCGGCATTCCAGGAGCGGAACACCGCCTCCGTGGCCAGCCGCATCTGCTCGCGCGGGTCCTGCGGGAACTCGTATCCGGTGTGCTTGGCGAAAATGCGCTTGTACGCCTGCACCAGCGCGCGCAGGTCGTCGGCGTCGAGGTGCAGATCGTCGGTGCCGCCCTTGGCCTTTTTCGCGTCTTCCAGGGCGTCGGAGAATTCCTCGCCCGGCACGTCGCACACCGTTTTGCCGAACATCTGGATCAGCCGCCGGTACGAATCCCAGGCGAACCGGTGGTCGCCGCCGGCCTGCGCGGCGAGCCCCTCGACGCAGGCGTCGGTGAGCCCGACGTTGAGCACGGTCTCCATCATTCCGGGCATCGAGAACGCCGCCCCCGAACGTACGGAGACCAGCAGCGGGTCGGCCGGATCACCGAGCCGGCGGCCCATCGTGCGCTCCAGCACGGCGAGATGCCCGTCGATCTCCTCGGCCAGCCCGGCGGGGTTGCGCCCGGTCGCGAGGTACGCCTGGCAGGCCTTCGTGGTGACGGTGAATCCGGCCGGCACGGGCAGCCCGAGGCGGGTCATCTCGGCCAGGTTCGCGCCTTTGCCGCCGAGGAGCTCCTTGAGGTCCTTGTGACCTTCCGAAAAATCGTAGACGTACTTCTCCCCGGCCATGTCTTCACCGGCCATCCTGCGCCTCCCATTTCCATCCGAGCTAACGCTCGTTAATGGTGTCCCGGAGGCTAGGGGCGGCGCCACCGGGCGCCCTAGCGTTCGTGAAGAATTGCACAAGCCCACGCGCAGCTCGGCGTGGAAGAGCGTGACATCGAGCAGCCGTGCGCACGCCACGCCGGCCCGCGGGGTCCCGGTGTCGTCCCCGTCATGCTTGATCGCCGCCGGAAATGGGCACGTCACAGGTTCGGTACATGGGCTGGCGAGGCTCCGGGGAAGAGCTGACGACATAGGCGGTCTTGCATGACGGAGTCATTGAGTATCAGCACGGGCGGCGGCGAACCCACCCTCGGCACGAAGCTCACGCTCGGCGTGGAGGAGGAGCTGCACGTCGTGGATCTGCGGACCCGCGAGCTCGTGCCGCGGGCGCCGCAGATCCTGGAGCAGCTCGACCCCGAGAGCTTCTCCGCGGAGCTGCACCGGTCGGTGGTGGAGACGAACACGCCGGTCGCCGGCTCGCTGGACGAGCTGCGGGACGGCGTCATCGGGTTGCGCCGCCGCGCCATCGGCATCGCCGAGTCCCTGGGGCTGGGCCTGGTCGCGGCCGGCACGGTGCCGATCGTGGACCTCGACTCGCTGCCGGTCACGCCCACCTCGCGCTACCGCCGGATGGTCGACGAGTACCAGATGCTCGCCCGCGAGCAGCTCATCTGCGGCGCCCAGGTGCACGTGGGCATCACCGACCGCGACGAGGCGGTGTCGATCGCTCAGCGGGTCAGCCCGGCGCTGCCCGTCCTGCTCGCGCTGTCGGCCAGCTCGCCGTACTGGATGGGAGAGGACAGCGGGTACGCCAGCGTGCGCTCGCTCGTCTGGATGCGCTGGCCGACGGCCGGCGACAGCGGCGCCGTCACCGGCGCGGCCGACCACGACGCCCTGGTCGCCGACCTCATCGCCTCCGGCACGATCAGCGACCCCAAGATGGTCTACTTCGACGTCCGCCCGTCGGCACACCTGCCGACCGTGGAGCTGCGGGTCACCGACTCCAGCCCGGACGCGGACACCGTCGTGCTCCTCGCCGGACTGTTCCGCGGCCTGGTGCTGCGCGCGCGCCAGGAGTACCGCGCCGGGAAGCCGCTCGTACCGACCCGCCCGCCGCTGCACCGCGCCGCGATGTGGCGGGCCGCGCGCTCCGGCCTGGAGGGCGACCTGCTCGACCTGCCCCGCTCGCCGGTGCCGGTGCCGGCCGCGGTAGCCGTGGAGCGCCTCGTCGGCGACCTGCGCCCGCAGCTGGAGGAGCTGGGCGACTGGGAGCAGGTGTACGACCTGGCGGTGCAGACGCTCAGCCGGGGCAGCTCCGCCGCCCGCCAGCGCCGGGCCATGGCACGCCGCGGACGCATCTCCGACGTGGTCGACCTGGTCGTGGCCGACACCCGGGGCGGCGCCACCGGCATCGGACCCGGCGGGCAGACCGTACCGGCCGGGCTCACCCCGTACGCGGCGGAGGGTGACGAGGCGTTCCCGGGCGGCGACGTCGTGCCGGCGTACCAGGGGATCCTCGACGTGCTGAGCGCGCTCGGCCCGGCCGGGCTGCGCCGCCGCGAGGACGCCAAGGACGACGAGCAGCGCGCCCGCGGGATCACGTTCAGCGTGGCCGGCGAGGCCGCCACCCGGCTCTTCCCGTTCGACCTGGTCCCGCGGACCGTGCCGGCGGGCGACTGGGGCCGGCTGCGCGGCGGGCTGATCCAGCGGGTCCGCGCGCTCGACGCGTTCGTCAACGACGTGTACGGCGACCGTACGGTGGTCCGCGACGGCGTCGTGCCGGAATGGGTGATCGACGGCTCGCCCGAGCTGCGGCCCAGCGGTGCCCTGGTCAGCCGCCCCGGCGTGCGCGCGCAGGTGGCCGGCGTCGACCTCGTCCGCGACGGCGAGGGCAACTGGTGCGTGCTGGAGGACAACCTGCGGGTGCCGTCCGGGATCGCGTACGCGATGCAGAACCGCCGCCTCACCGAGGCGGTCCTGCCCGAACTGCCGTACCCGCCGGGTTTGCTGAGCCCGGAGCGCACGCCGCAGCTGCTCAAGCAGGCCCTGCTCGACGCGGCGGGCCCGGCGGCCGGGGACGACCCGCGCCTGGTGGTGCTCAGCCAGGGCCCCGACGACTCGGCGTGGTTCGAGCACCGGATGCTGGCCGAGGAGATGGGCGTGCCGCTGGTGCGCAGCACCGACCTGCTCGTCGACGAGGGCGTGCTGCACCGCATCGCCAACGGCCGCAAGCACCGCGTCGACGTGGTGTACCTGCGCATGGGCGAGGACAGCCTGGTGCACTCCCCCGGCGCCGACGGGATGCCGCTGGGCCCGAGCCTCGTCGCGGCGCTGCACGCCGACACCGTCGTGCTGGCGAACGCGCTGGGCAACGGCATCGGCGACGACAAGGCCGTGTACGCCTACGTCCCCCGGCTCATCGAGTACTACCTCGGGGAGAAGCCGCTGCTCGCGGACGTGCCGACGTACCTGTGCGGGATCCCGGAGCAGCGCGCGGAGGTGCTGGACCGGCTCGACGAGCTGGTCTGCAAGCCGGTGGACGGCTACGGCGGCGACCGCATCGTCATCGGACCGCACGCCGGCCCCGAGGACCTCGCCGCGGTACGCCGCCAGATCCGTACGGCCCCGCACCGCTGGGTGGCCCAGGAGGTGGTGGACCTGTCGACCGCCCCCGTGTTCGACGGCCACCAGCTGGCGCCGCGCCACGTCGACCTGCGCGCCTTCGTCTTCACCGGCCGCGAGTCGGTGGTCGCCCCCGCGGCCCTGACCCGGGTCGCCCCCGCCGGGAGCATGATCGTGAACTCCTCCCGCGGCGGCGGCTCCAAGGACACGTGGCTGCTCAGCTAAGCCCTTTACTGCCTGGAAATCCACCCGAAACGGGAACCGTGGAGGTTGATCAATCATGTGCGGAATCGCCGGCGAGCTCAGGTTCGACGACCGGGCTGCCGATCCCGAGGCGGTCCGGCGGATGCTGCCGTCCCTGGAGTCGCGCGGCCCCGACGGTGAGGGCCTGTGGCACCGCGGCGGAGTCGCGTTCGGCCATCGCCGACTCAAGATCATCGACCTCTCCGAGGCCGGCGCGCAGCCGATGACCGACGAGCAGCTGGGCCTCACGCTGGTCTTCAACGGCTGCATCTACAACTACAAGCAGCTGCGCGAGGAACTGCAGGGCCACGGCTACACGTTCTTCTCGAACTCCGACACCGAGGTGATCCTCAAGGCGTACCACCGGTGGGGCGCCGACTGCGTGCAGCACTTCCTCGGCATGTTCGCCTTCGCGATCACCGAGCACGCCACCGGCACGGTCATGCTCGCGCGCGACCGGCTGGGCATCAAGCCGATGTACCTCGCCGAGACGCCCGGCCGCCTGCGCTTCGCGTCGACGCTGCCCGCGCTGCTCGCCGCGGGCGACGTCGACACCTCGATCGACAAGGTCGCGCTGCAGCACTACATGACGTTCCACTCGGTGGTGCCGGCGCCGCGCACGATCGTCTCCGGTGTCCGCAAGCTGCCGCCGGCGACCGTACGCGTCATCCGCCCCGACGGCACCAGCACCTCGACGGTCTACTGGGAGGCCTCGCACACCCGCACCGACACCCCGTCGAGCCGCGAGGAGTGGGCCGAGGCGATCCACGCCGGGCTGCGTACGGCCGTGGAGCGCCGGATGGTCGCCGACGTGCCGGTCGGGGTGCTGCTCTCCGGCGGCCTGGACTCGTCGTACATCGTGGCGCTCCTGGCCGAGCGGGGGCAGCGCGGGCTGACCACCTTCTCCATCGGCTTCGAGTCCGCGGCCGGCGAGAGCGGCGACGAGTTCGCGTACTCCGACATCATCGCCAAACAGTTCGACACCCGGCACCACCAGATCCGCATCGGCAAAGACCGGTTCCTGCCCGCGGTGGCGCGCACGGTGGCGGCGATGAGCGAGCCGATGGTCAGCCACGACTGCATCGCGTTCAACCTGCTCAGCGAGGACGTCTCGAAGCAGGTCACGGTCGTGCAGTCGGGCCAGGGCGCCGACGAGATCCTGGCCGGCTACAGCTGGTACCCGCCGCTCGCGGACGTGCCTCGCGAGCAGGCCGTCGACGCGTACGCGAAAGAGTTCTTCGACCGCCCGCACAGTGACCTGGCCCGCCAGCTGAACCCGGAGTGGTTCCTGGACGAGGACGTCAGCCGCGACGTCGTCGCGGCGAGCTTCGGCCGGCCCGCGGCGACCACCGCGGTCGACGCGGCGTTGCGGCTGGACTCACAGGTGATGCTCGTCGACGATCCCGTCAAACGAGTGGACAACATGACGATGGCGTGGGGGCTGGAGGCGCGCGTACCGTTCCTGGACCACGAGCTCGTCGAGCTCGCGGCGGCCTGCCCACCGGAGCTGAAGCTGGCCCAGGGCGGCAAGGGAGTGCTCAAGGACGCGGCTCGCGGGGTCGTGCCCGACGAGGTGATCGACCGGACCAAGGGCTACTTCCCGGTTCCCGGGATCCGGCACCTCGAAGGACCGATGCTGGAGCTCGTCCGCGACGCTCTGCACGCACCGGCGGCCCGCGCGCGGGGGCTGTTCCGCAAGGAGTACGTTGACGCGCTGCTGGCCGACCCGAACACTGCCCGTACGACCCTCGGGGCGAACCAGCTGTGGCAGCTCGCACTGCTCGAGATGTGGTTGCAGGACAAGGGAATCTAGCCAAGCCGAAGGAGGACCCCATGACCGGTCAGCTCAACCGGGTCGATGTCACCGTGCTGCCCGCCGGGTGGCAGACGCCGGGGTCCTACCCGTCGGAGGTCAGCGGCAGCTGGTCGCCGGCACTGTCGCCGGACGGCCGGCACGCCGCGTACGTGTCGGACCGCAGCGGCACCCCGAAGGTGTGGGTGCAGCCGGTCGGCAGCGACCTGACGTTCCTGGTCGACACCGGTGAGGAGCCGGTGCAGTCGGTGCACTGGTCCACCGGCGGCGGCTGGCTGGCATGTGTGATCGCGCCCGGCGGCGCCCCGCGTACCGAGGTGTGGCTGGTCCGGCCGGACGGCTCCGCGCTGCACCAGGTCGCCGGCTTCGGCGCGGACACCGCGGAGAACGTCCGCTGGCTGCCCGGCCGCCCGCTGCTCGCGGTCACCGAGAACCTGACCACCACGCTGCTGGTGGACGCCGAGCACGGCACCCGGGAGGTGATCGCGGAGGGCGAGCTCGTGTCGCTCTTCGACGTCTCGCCCGACCGCCGCCGCGCCCTGCTGCGACACGGCGCACGCAGCAGCCGGTACGTCGTCGTCCGCGACCTCCGGACCGGCGTCGAGGAGTACGTCACCAGCGGCGAGCAGGCCTGCTTCGGCCCGGACGGCTCGGTGTGGGCGCGCAGCGACGCCGGCGAGCGCCCGGTCCTGCTGCGGACGACCGGGGGCGCCGCCGAGATCCTCGCCGAGGCGCCGGACGCCGAGGTGGAGTCGTTCGCGCTGACCCCGGACGGCTCGCGCGTCGCCGTGCTGTGGAACGCCGGCGGTGGCCTGTCCCGGCTGACCGTCGGCTCCCGGGACGTCGAGCTGCCCGGCACAGTGGTCTCCGGACTCGCCTGGAGCGCCAACGGCAGCACGCTCGCCTTCACCGCGGAGGCGCCCGGCCAGCCGCACGGCGTGTGGACCTGGGACGGCGAGCTGCACCCGGTCTCCGTCGAGCCGCCCGCCCCCGGAGCCGTACGCCCCACCCTGCGCCGTTTCGCCTCCCACGACGGCCTCGAGATCAGCGGCTGGCTGTTCGAGCCGGCGACGCCCGGTCCCCACCCGGCCGTGCTGTGGCTGCACGGCGGCCCGGAGGCCCAGGAACGCCCCGGCCACGGCCCGCTCTTCCAGTCCCTGGTGGACCGTGGCATCGCCGTGTTCGCCGCCAACGTGCGCGGCTCGTCGGGCTTCGGCCGCAGTTTCGTCAACGCCGACAACGGGGCGCTGCGCCGCGCGGCCATCGCCGACGTCGCCGCCTGCGTGGACCACCTCGTGCGCACCGGCGTGGCGGACCCCGCCCGGGTGGGGTGCATGGGGCGCTCGTACGGCGGTTACCTGACGCTGGCCGCGCTGACCACGTACCCGGAGCTGTTCGCGGTGGGCATCGACGTCTGCGGCATGTCGAACTTCGCCACGTTCTACGAGCACACCGAGCCGTGGATCGCGGCGGCGGCCGTGTCCAAGTACGGCGACCCGGTGCACGACGCGGAGCTGCTGCGCGAGCTCTCCCCGATCACCCGCATCGACCGCCTGCGCGCACCGCTGATGGTGGTGCACGGCGAGAACGACAGCAACGTCCCGGTGATCGAGGCGGAGCAGGTCGTCGCGGCGCTCGCGGCACGCGGGGCGGAGCACAAGTACCTGCTGTTCCCGGGCGAGGGGCACGAGCTGCTGCACCGGTCGTCGCGAGCGGAGTATCTACGCGAGACGGTCGGCTGGCTGACCCGGCACCTGCGCGTCCCGTCGCTGCTGGGCTGACGTCCCCCATTCGATACCCCGTGACCGGGCACACGCCCGAATTGTGACGCTCGCCGTTGGCGATCCCGCCCGTCCGCGAAAGGGTGGAGGCACGCGAGCGGACGAGGTGGGGTTTTTCATGCGAGGCGGTGCCCGCTCCTGGGCGGTATGGGCCGTCGGCCTCTCCGCGTACGTGGTGGCTGTGCTGCACCGCACGTCCCTCGGGGTCGCGGGGCTCGACGCGCAGGCGCGGTTCGGCATCGGCGCGAGCGCGCTGGCGTCCTTCGCCGTGCTGCAGCTCCTCGTCTACGCGGGCCTGCAGGTGCCGGTCGGCGTGCTGCTCGACCGCTTCGGTTCGTTGCGGCTGGTGGTCGGCGGCGCGCTGGTGATGGCCGCCGGGCAGGCGCTGATGGCGTTCTCCGACGGTGTCGGCGGGGCCGTCGCCGCCCGGGTGCTCGTCGGCGCGGGTGACGCGATGACGTTCATCAGCGTGCTGCGGCTGGTGCCCCAGTGGTTCCCGGCCCGGCGGGTGCCGGTGGTCACCCAGCTCACCGGCATCGTGGGGCAGGTCGGTCAGGTGCTCAGCGCCGTACCGTTGGCCGCCCTGCTGTCCGGCGCCGGCTGGACCACCGCCTTCATCTCCGCGTCCGCGGCCGGGGTGTTCGTCGCCGTCGTGGCGATGGTGGCGCTGCACGACAGCCCGGAGCGGCGGATCAACACCGGCGAGGCGGTCACCGCGCGCCGGCTCGGCTCGGACCTCGCCACCGCGTGGCGGCATCCCGGCACCCGGTTGGGGCTGTGGACCCACTTCACCACCCAGTTCCCCGGCACGGTGTTCGCGCTGATGTGGGGTTATCCGTTCCTGGTGGCGGGCGAGGGCCTGTCGCGCGGCACCGCCAGCACGATGCTGACGCTGTTCGTGCTCGTCGGCATGATCGGCGGCCCGCTGCTCGGCGTGCTGGTGCAGCGCCACCCGTTGCGCCGCTCGTGGCTGGTGCTGGGCGTGATCGCCATGAACGCGCTCGGCTGGGCGCTGGTGATCGCGTGGCCGGGACGCGCGCCGCTGGCCGTGCTGCTGCTGCTCGTGGTGGCGCTCGGTCTCGGCGGCCCGGGCTCGATGATCGGGTTCGAGTTCGCGCGGACGTTCAACCCGCCGAACCGGCTCGGCACGGCCACCGGCATCGTCAACGTGGGCGGGTTCGTGGCGTCGCTGACCACGATCCTGCTCGTCGGGCTGATCCTGGACGCCCGCACGGGCGGCCGCGCCGGCTACGACATCGCCGACTTCAAGGTCGCCATGTCGGTGCAGTACGCGATCGGCGTGCTCGGCGTGCTCGGCATCCTGCGGACCCGCAGGCTGGCCCGGCAACGACTGGCGGCCGAGGGCGTCCACGTCCGGCCGCTGCGCGAAGTTCTGGCCGAAAGAGGCTGGTTTAGCGCCCAGCGCCTCGGTAAAGGCTGAGTTTCGCGTCCGCACCCGGACGCGTCGTGAGCAGGCTCGGGCAGAGCCTCGATAAGAGGAGGACATGAGCGAGCAGTCACCGGACCGGTTGTGGTCCGGCATCCAGATCAGCAAGGTTGTCGCCGGCACCCTCGCGGCGGTGGCCGCCGCAGTGCTGGGCTCCTTCCTCGGAGTGGCCGGCACCCTCGCCGGCGCCGCGCTGGCCAGCGTGGTGGGCTCCGTGGGGACGCAGCTCTTCGACAACTCCCTCAAGCGCGGCACCCAGCGGCTGCAGACGGTCGCGCCCGCGTTCGTCAAGGCGCCGGCCGCGGTGGGCACCCCACCCGTCGCCGCCGCCACGGAGGAGGAGAAGCCGTCGCACACCGTGCCGCAGGAGCCGGGACGCTTCGCGATCCGGTGGAAGCCGGTCCTCGTCGGAGCGGCCACCGTCTTCATCGTGGCCATGGGTGCGATATTCGCTGTCGAAGCGATGGCCGACCGCTCGCTGAGCTCCATGACGACGGGTCACGACACCCGCGGTGGCAGCACACTGACGAGTGTGTTCTCCAGCGACGAGAAAAAGTCGCCGTCGCCGTCGCCGTCGGAGAGCCCGGCACCTGAGGAGTCCTCCGCACCCGGCACCTCCACCACCGAGTCGCCGGAGCCGAGCGCCACCACCAGCACGCCGGAGCCCACCGAGACCACCACGGCCCCGGCGGAGCCCACCACCGAGGCCCCGCAGCAGACGGACCCGGCCGACCCGGGCAACCAGCAGTTCGACCAGCAGGAGCAGCAACAGCAGCAGGACCCGCCCACCGAATAGGAGGCGCCACCGTGAACGTGAACGATCTGCTCACCGAGGCGTACGGCCGCCTGCCCGACCTCGTCCGGGGCGCGGTCGACGGCCTCACCCCGGAGCAGCTGCGCACCGCGCCGGCCGAGGGCGCCAACACCGTCGGCTGGCTGGTCTGGCACCTCACCCGGGTGCAGGACAGCCACATCGCCGACCTGCTCGGCGAGGACCAGCTCTACGCCACCGGCGACTGGGCGCCCCGCTTCGGCCGCGAGACCGACCCGAGCGACACCGGCTACGGCCACTCGGCGAAGGACGTCGCGGCGGTCCGCCCGGAGAACACCCGGGCGCTGCTCGACTACTACGACGCGGTGCACGCGCGCACGCTGGCGTACCTCGAGGGCCTCAAGCCCGGCGACCTGGACCGCGTCGTGGACGAGGCCTGGGACCCGCCGGTCACCCTGGGCGTCCGCCTGATGAGCATCCTGGACGACGACGTCCAGCACGCCGGCCAGGCCGCGTATGCGCGAGGCCTTCTTTAAGTACGCCCACAGCAGAGGCCCACGCCTGCGGCGCTCCCGCACTCCCACCCCGGGGTGCCGGGGCGCCGCAGTCGTCACGCCACGCGTGTTGCGCACACTCCCAGCCGCGCGACCCCCGGCGCTGTCCCCGACAGGCCTCACCCGACCGGCGGGGACTCCGACCGCTCCGGCCGTCCTACCGAACTTGTCAGCGCGCCGGTGGGACGGCGTGCTGGTCGTCCTCCGGGTCGAAGATCGCTTCGAGGGGCCGGCCGAAAATCCGGGCCAGCCGGAACGCCAGCGGCAGGCTCGGGTCGTAGCGACCGGTCTCCAGGGCGTTGACGGTCTGGCGGGAAACGTCCAGAAGGTCTGCCAGGGCGGCCTGGGTCCATCCACGATCGGTGCGCAGCTGCCGGATGCGGTTCTTCACTGCTGCCCGGTCACCGCGCGGCGATGGCGGTGGCCGCCGCCCAGGAAACCATCCCGGCGCCGAAGGCGATCCAGGGACCGGCGGGCGTACTCAGGCCCGCGATCGTCAGCATGCCCAGGACGACGTAAGCGACCATGGCGACGGCGAAGCCGACGGCGAGGCCGCGGAGCTGGATCAGCTGCGCGTACTCATCGGAGCGACGGAGACCGCGCACCACGGCCCGCACCACGCCGAGGACGGGCAGCACGGGCAGCAACGCCCAGACGAAGCGCCACGGACTCTCGCCGTCGAGGTGTCCCCACGCGACGACGACGACAATGGCGACGACGTAGGCGGCCATGGCGGGAGCCAGGTCGCGGATGTAGGCGACGGCGCGGGCACGATCCCTGCGGCTCGGCACGCTCGTGTCAAGCTCGCTTGTCATGGGTCGACCATGCCCGACCACCGCCGCACATGTCAAGGACGCTTTCCATCGAGCGACCCCGGGGGCAGGGCGGGGGCGGTGACCGCCACCACCCGCCGCGCCGGTCAGCGGGAGGACGGCTCCGCGAGCGGCAGCTTCACCAGGAAGCGGGTGTCCCCCGGCTTCGACTGCAGCACGATGTCGCCACCGTGGCCGTTCACCACGATGCGGTACGAGATGTCCAGGCCCAGGCCCGTCCCCTCGCCCACCGGCTTCGTGGTGAAGAACGGCTCGAAGACCCGCTTGCGCAACTCCTCCGGGACGCCGGGGCCGGTGTCGCCGATCGAGACCACGACGTGGCCGTCCTCGCCGTACGTACGCAGCGTCAGCGTGCCCGCGCCGGCCATGGCCTGAACCGCGTTGTCGATGATGTTGGTCCAGACCTGGTTGAGCTCGGCGGGGTGGGCCGGCACCTGGGGCAGGCCGCGGTCGTACTCCTTGACGACCTTGATCCCCTTGCCGACCTTGTGGCCGAGCATCACGAGCGTGCTGTCCAGGCCGGTGTGCACGTCGATCCACTGGTGCGCGGCGCGGTCGAGCTGCGAGTACTGCTTGGCCGCCGACACCAGGGAGGAGACCCGGCCGGTGGCGTCCTCGATGTCGCTCATCAGCTGCTCGGTCTCCAGCGCGTACCCGATCCAATGGATGGCCTGGTCGAGCAGCTCGGGCGAGCCGACCTTGGCCTCCATGTCGTCGAGGCACGCGACGTCGAGGCCGCCCTGGGCGAAGACCGGGGCGAGGTCCCACCCGCCGGTGACGTTGCGCCGCTCCATCCAGTCGCCGAGCTCGTCCTCCCGGTCGGCGGCCTGCATGGCGGTCAGCTCGGGCGCCTTGGCGGCCCGCTCGATGACCTCCTCCTGCAGCTCCACGAGCGCGTCGAGGCGGTCCGGGTCGACCTTGCCCGCGGCGAGCATGCCCAGCTTGTGGCGCATGCCCGCGACGCGCTGACGCAGCGCGCCGGTCGCCCGCGACGCCGCTGCGGCCGGGTTGTTGAGCTCGTGCATGAGGCCGGCGGACAGGGCGCCCAGCGCGACGAGGCGTTGCCGCTCGCTGATCGCCGCCTGGGTGTTGCGCATGCCGAGCGCGAGCCCCTCCAGCAGGTGGATCGCCATGGGGAACCACTCGCGCATCATCCAGCCGAAGTCGGCGGCGGACAGCACGAAGAAGTCGGCGTCGTCGAGCGCGCGCATCGACGCCATGTACGTACGGGGCACACCCTCGTCACGGATGTACGCCTGGGTCGCGCCCATGTAGACGCCGCGCTGCTCCGTCCGCGAGGTCTGTACGTCGTCCTGGCCGACCCGGCGGCTGAGCGAGATCGTGCCGCTCAGCAGGATCACGAAGATCTCCGCCGGGTCGCCCTCGCGCAGCACCAGGGAGCCGGCCGGCGCGTGCATGGTGCAGCCGTGGTCGGCGATCCAGGTGAGCTGCTCGTCGGTCAGCTTCTCGAACAGGAACAGCGTCTTGAGCTCGGCGATCGTGAGCTTGCCGGGTTCGCAGGGCTGGAGCTGGATTTCCTCGATGTCGCTCACTGTGCCTCCAGGTAACGATGGACCAGCGTGACGGCCATCGCGCCCTCGCCGACCGCCGAGGCCACCCGTTTCACCGAGTTGGCCCGGACGTCGCCGGCGGCGAAGATGCCGGGAACACTGCACTCCAGGTAGAACGGATCGCGGTCGCGATCCCATCCCGCCGGGCGTGTGCCGTTCGTCAACAGGTCCGGCCCGGTGTAGACGAAACCCTTCTCGTCGCGGGCCACCGCGTCGCTCAACCAGTCCGTCCGCGGCTCGGCGCCGATGAAGACGAACAGGTAGCCGCACTCGACCGTCGTGCTGCGGCCGTTCTTGCTGTCGCAGATCGTGATCGCCTGCAGGTGCCCGTCGCCCTGCGCGCCGACCACCTCGCAGCGGGTCCGGACGTGCACGTTGTCGATCTTGTTGAGCTGCTGGATCAGGTAGTACGACATGGACGCCTCGAGCGAGTCGCCGCGCACCAGCAGGGTGACGCTGCGGGCGTACCGGGAGAAGAAGAGCGCCGCCTGCCCGGCCGAGTTCGCCCCGCCGACGATGTAGACGTCGCTGCCGGCGCACGACGGGCCCTCGGTCGACGCGGACCCGTAGTAGACGCCCGAGCCGGTCAGCTCGGCGATGCCGTCGGCGACCAGCGGCCGGTACGCGACCCCGGTGGCCAGCACGATCGAGTGCGCCGACACCTCGCCGCCGTCGCCGAAGGTCAGCGTGCGGGCCGAGCCGTCCAGCCGCAGCCCGGTGACCTCGCGGGTGTTGAGCACCTCCGCCTCGAACTTGCCCGCCTGCCGGCGCGCCCGGTCGGTGAGCTGGGCGCCGGAGATGCCGTCGGGAAAGCCGAGGTAGTTCTCGATGCGGGAGCTCTGCCCGGCCTGCCCGCCGACCGCCTGCCGCTCCACGAGCAGCGTCTTGAGGCCCTCGGAGGCGCCGTACACGGCGGCTCCCAGCCCGGCCGGTCCGCCGCCCACGATGATCAGGTCGTAGAAGTCGCGGTTGGGCGCGGTGGACAGGCCGGCCGCCTCGGCCACCTCGGAGGTGCTCGGCTGCGCCAGCGCCCGGCCGTCGGCCGTCACCACCAGCGGGATCGCCTCGGGGCCCACCCCGGCGGCCTCGAGCAGGCGGCGCCCCTCCGGGTCGTCCGCGCCGAGCCACTTGTACGGCACGAGGTTGCGCGCCAGGAAATCCCGGATCTGGTACGACGGCTCGCTCCAGCGGTGCCCGACGACGCGGATGTCCTCGACTTCGCGGTCACCGGTGGCCTGCCACGCGTCGAGGAGCGCGTCGATGACCGGGTAGAGCTTCTCCTCCGGCGGGTCCCAGGGCTTGAGCAGGTAGTGGTCGACGTCCACCACGTTGATGGCCTGGATGGCGGCGTCGGTGTCGGCGTACGCGGTCAGCAGCGCCCGCCGCGCGTGGGGGAACAGGTCCATCGCCTGCTCCAGGAACTCGATGCCGTTCATCTGCGGCATCCGGTAGTCGGCGAGCATGACGGCGACCCGGCCGCCACGCAGCTTGATGTCCCTGAGCGCCTCCAGGGCGTCGGTCGCCGAGGAGGCCCGGATGATGCGGTAGTTCTCGCCGTAGCGGCGGCGCAGGTCCCGTGCGATCGCCCGGGAGACGGAGGGGTCGTCGTCGACGGTCAGGATGGCGGGGTGACCCATGGAGTTCCTCTGCGTGCTCAGCCGTAGGTGAACGTGGGGGCGTCGGCGACCTTGAAGGCCACCTCGTCCTGGTAGCACCACCACCAGTCCTCACCCGGCTCGTACGACTGCACGAGCGGGTGGGACTCGCCGTGGAAGTGCGCGGTCGCGTGCTTGCCGGGCGACGAGTCGCAGCAGCCGACGTGCCCGCACGTCATGCAGACGCGCAGGTGCACCCAGCGGGCGCCGGCCGCCAGGCACTCCACGCAGCCCTGTCCGGACGGTGTGACGTCGTTCGCCTGGTCGAGGTGGGTGCAGGCGGGTTCGCTCATGAGAGGTTGCCTCCGGTGTGGATGGAGTTCTCGGGACGAGGGTCCGGCGGGGCGGCGAGCACGTCGGCGTACTCGGGGTGACGGTCCAGCCAGCCCGCCACGAACGGGCAGGTGACCACGACGGGGGTGGCGCGCCGGCGGGCGTCGTCGAGGGCGCCCGCGGCGAGCCGGCCGGCCAGCCCGCGCCCCTCGAAGGCCTGGTCGATCTCGGTGTGCGCCAGCTCGACCTGCTGCCCGTGCCGCCGGTAGTGCAGGACGCCGGCCAGCTCTCCGCCGAGCAGCACCTCGTAGCGGGACTGCTCGAAGCTGTCCACCACCACGGCGTCCGACGGGTCGCCGCCGCCGACCTGGGCGCTGCCCTCGACGCGCAGCTTGCGCCGGGCGCGCTCGTAGAACGAGGTCCGGCCGAAGCGGATGACCTGCGCGGCGGCCGGCACGGGGATGATCCGGAGGTGGTCGCCCGCCCCGGCATGGCCCTGGATGATGCCGTCCACCTCGATGGCGAGCCGGCCGCTGGTCGCCGCGACCTCCAGCTCGAGGTGCTCGTCGGGCGAGAGCATCAGCGAGCGGTTGAACGACGAGTGCGCGGCGGACGCGCTGACCAGGATGCCCTCCACGTTCGGCGAGACGATGGGGCCGCCCGCGGAGAAGCTGTACGCCGTCGATCCGGTGGGCGTGGCGACGATCACGGCGTCGGCCGCGTACCGGACGAAGTTGCTGCCCTCGACGGTGATGCCGACGTGCGCGAGCCCGTCGCCGGGCACGCGGACCAGCGCGATGTCGTTGAAGGCCGAGACTTCCCTGCCGTCGGGCAGGACCGTGCGCACCGCCGTCCGCGATTCGACCGTGAACTTGTGCTCGTCGATCGCCGACAGCGCGCCGGGCAGGTCGGGCAGGTCGACCTCGGCGAGGAAGCCGAGCCGGCCGACGTTGACGCCCAGCACCGGGGTCTTGCGCCCCTCGACCAGCCGCATCGTGCGCAGCATGGTGCCGTCACCGCCGAGGCTGACCAGGAGCCCGGCGCGCTCGACCATCTCCTCCGCGGAGACCTCGACGGCGTCGCAGTCGATCCGGGTGATCTCGTCGTGCAGGCCCAGCACGGTCACGTCGCGTGACGCCGCCCATCGCACGATCGCCTCGATGGCCGAGCCGCAGTCCCGCCGGGGATGCAGGACCAGCCCGACGACTTTGACCATGCCCATGCCCACACCCCACGGCTCTCGCGGACCCGTCCCCCGACGGGTCAGCGTTCAGCCTGACACGTTCGACGGGCAACTGCGAGGGCGCGTGCGGGCGGGTCTGGAGCTAGGAGGCCAGCTCGACGGCCACGGGGGTCATGACGCTGACCCATTCCTGCTGATCTCCGACCGCGCTCGGCTGAATCAGCGGGTACGTCGCCAGCGTGCGCAGCAGGCCGGCGGGCGCATACCCGCGTTGCGGATCGCCGAGCAGCACCGTCGCGCCGCGGCGCATCGCGCGGCCGAGGAACGGCAGCATGCGGGCGGCCATGTCCCCGCTGTACAGGCAGTCACCGGCCAGGACGAGATCGACCTCGCCGCCGTCGCCGCCGGTCAGGTCCTCGGCCGAGATGTGGACGGACACGCCGTTGGCGTTGGCGTTGGCGTGCATGGCGGCCACGGCGTACGGGTCGATGTCGTTGGCCACCACCTCGGCGGCGCCGGCGTGCGCGGCGGCGATGGCGACCAGACCCGATCCGGAGGCGAGGTCCAGCACCCGGCGGCCGGCCACGAGCTGCGGGTGGTCGAGCACGTAGCGGGCCAGGCCCTGGCCGCCGGCCCAGGCGGTGGCCCAGAACGGCGCGGGCAGCGGGTGACCGGCCTCGGCCTCGAGGCGCGCCCAGAGCAGGACGGCGTCCTCGGCGAGGAACAGGTGGACCTCGGGCACCAGCGCGGGCGCCTGCAGGCGCAGCGCGTCGCTCTGCGGGGCACGCGCGGGGGACGAGGCGTTGCGCAGCAGCCGCCGCTGGAGCGGGCTGTGCGTGTCCGCCGGGTAGGGAGCACCTGTGTAGGTCTTCACACGCCTCGATTCTCGTACGGAGTGGACCGGCGGGCCGCGGTCGCGGCCCGCCGTCGTGCCACGCTCGTCAGATCACCCGGATGTTGCTGGCCTGCAGGCCCTTGGCGCCCTGGGTGACGTCGAACTCCACGCGCTGGTTCTCCTCGAGGGAGCGGTACCCGTCCGACGCGATGGCGGAGAAGTGGGCGAACACGTCGGGCTGCCCACCGTCCTGGGTGATGAAGCCGAAGCCCTTGTCCGCGTTGAACCATTTCACCGTGCCGACAGCCATGCCGCACTCCTTCACCATGGGGGCGCGCACCGCGCGAGCCCCGCCGCGCCGCTCCGACCCCGCCCGAACCGGGACAGCCTCCGGCCCGAACCGGGACGGAGACGACAAACGCCCGGTGGGATCAGATACCCACCAGGCGCTGGCAAATATACGAAGTCGGAACCGCGACCCGGCAACATTACCACGCGTCACCACCGTCGAAATCTCTCAACTTTCTTGACAGATCCGTTAACTATCGACAAACTCCGATGCTAGAGAGCGCTCTCCTTCCTCGATTCCCCCAGATCAGCGAAGGACTTCCCCCATGTCCCGTGCCCTGAAAGCGCTCGGCCTCGGCGCCGCGGCGCTCACCGCCATCGGCGTGCTACCGGCGCCCAGTCTCGCCGCACCCATACCGGCGCCTGCCGCACCCACCGCGGCGCCCCGGTTCGACATGGCCCCGGGCATGGTGGCGGCGATGCGCCGCGACCTGGGGCTCAGCGACGATCAGATCGCCGCCCGCCTCGCCACCGAGGCCGCCGCGCCGGTCGTGGAGAAGCGCCTGCGCACGAAGCTGGGCGGGACCTTCGCCGGCGCCTGGATCCCCCGCGGCGCCGACCGGCTCACCGTCGCGGTCACCGACGCGCGCCAGGCCGCCGCGGTCCGCGCCGAGGGCGCCGTGCCGAAGATCGTCGGCCGGAGCGCGGCCGACCTGGAGGCATCCCGCGCCCGGCTGGACCGCAACGCCGCGAAAGCGCAGGGTACGGCGATCCGCGGCTGGTACGTCGACGTCGCCTCGAACAGCCTGGTGGTGATGGCCAAGCCGGGCGCGTCGGCACAGGCGCGCTCCTTCGCGGCCGCCAGCGGCGCGGGCTCGGTGACGGTGGCCGACGCCGCCGAGCAGCCCAAGCCGATGTACGACATCCGCGGCGGCGACCAGTACGTCATCAACGGCAACACGCTGTGCTCGGTGGGCTTCGCGGTCGCGGGCGGCTTCGTCAGCGCCGGTCACTGCGGCGGCGTGAACAGCCCGACGCTCGGCTACAACAACGTCTCGCAGGGCACCTTCGCCGGCTCCTCGTTCCCGGGCAACGACTACTCGTGGATCCGGACGAACAGCAACTGGACGCCCCAGCCGTGGGTCAACAACTACTCCGGTGGCAACGTTGTCGTCGCCGGCTCGCAGGAGGCCGCGGTCGGCAGCTCGGTGTGCCGCTCCGGCCGGACCACCGGGTGGCGCTGCGGCACGATCCTCGGCCGCGACGAGACCATTGTGTACGCCCAGGGCTCCGTCTCCGGCCTCGCGCGCAGCAACGCGTGCGCCGAGCCGGGCGACTCCGGCGGCTCCTGGATCTCCGGCAACCAGGCGCAGGGCGTGACCTCCGGCGGTACGGGCAACTGCTCCTCCGGCGGCACGATGTGGTTCCAGCCCGTCAACGAGATCCTCGGCGTGTACGGCCTCTCGCTCACCACCAGCGGCGGCGGCTCCAGCACCAGCTCGGTGGTCAGCAACTGGAACAACAAGTGCATCGACGTACCGAACGCGAACTTCGCCGACGGCGTGCAGCTGCAGATGTACACCTGCAACGGCACCGCCGCGCAGAAGTGGACATTCGTGAACGGCACGCTGCAGACGTCGAACAACAAGTGCATGGACGTGGCGTGGGGCTCGACGGCGAACGGTGCGGCGATCCAGATCGTCGGCTGCAGCGGCAACCCGGCGCAGCAGTTCGTCCTCTCCGCCGCGGGTGACCTCGTCAACCCGCAGGCGAACAAGTGCGTCGACATCAAGGAGTGGAACGGCAACGACGGCGCACTTCTGCACCTGTGGGACTGCGTCGGCGGCGCGAACCAGAAGTGGCGCCGCGCCTAACTCACACCCGGAAAAGTGTTATCGCCCGCCGGTTTCGCGATGCGCGACCGGCGGGCGACCCTTCGTGTCCGTGATCCCTTACGGAACCTTTAATGATCGTCTTAAAAAACCGTCGGCACGGTAAAGACTCCTGATAATTACGGGGACTTCACATCCCCTTGACGGAGGCACTACCCCCCATGCGCCGCAAGCGAACACTCATCCTCTCGACAGCCGCCGTGGTGGCCGCCGGGGCCACCGCCTGGATCGCCATGCCGGCGTCCGCGGCGGCCACCACGGCGGTCTTCTCGAAGACGTCCGACTGGGGCTCCGGCTGGCAGGGCGGCGTGACGATCACCAACGGCGGCCCGAAGGCGATGAGCTCCTGGAAGGTCGAGTTCGACCTGCCCGCGGGCGCCACGATCGGCAGCTTCTGGGAAGCCGACATGGCCGCCAGCGGCCAGCACCGCACGTTCACCAACCGCGCCTGGAACGGCGCCGTCCCGGTCGACGGCAAGGTGACGTTCGGCTTCATCGGCTCCGGCGGCAACCCGCTCAACTGCAAGCTCAACGGCCAGCCGTGCAGCGGCGGCGGCGCGCCGGCACCGACGACCGCCCCCACGGTCGCGCCGACGTCCTACCGCCCCGTGCCGCCCCCGGTGACCACAGCGCCCACCACGAAACCCCCGGCCGCGACGCCCACCACGACGAAGCCCGCGGACAACCCGAGCCCGCCGCCGGCCTCGAACCTGCTCCCGGTCAAGGTCACCAACGACACGGGCCGCTCCGACGCCGTCTTCCTGTACGTCCTCGGCGTCAACCTGAGCACCGGCAAGCTGGGCTACGTCAACGCCGGCGGCACCTTCACCCCGTGGACCGGCGGCGCGGCCGTACCGGTGCCGGCGCCGGACGTGTCGATCCCCGGGCCGGCCAACGGCTCCAGCACCACCATCAAGATGCCGAAGAACCTGTCCGGCCGGCTCTACATGTCGTTCGGCAAGAAGCTGGACTTCCGGCTCAGCACCGACGGGCTGGTGCAGCCGGCGCCGTGGGCCGGTGGCGACCCCAACCACGACATCCTGTTCGACTGGAGCGAGTTCACCCTCAACGACTCCGGTCTGTGGCTGAACAGCTCGCAGGTCGACATGTTCGCGATCCCGCACGTCGTCAGCGTCCAGGGCGGCAACGGCGCGACGATCAAGACCGGCGAGCTCAAGGCGGGCGGCCGGCAGAAGGTCATCGACGCGATCAAGGCCCAGCCCGACTTCGCCAAGAGCGTCGTCACCCGCTCCGACGGTACGGTGCTGCGCGTCCTCGCCCCCGGCAAGGCCGCCGACGCCGGACTGATGAGCGCCACGTACCTGGACCCGTACATCAATCGGGCGTGGAACGCGTACACGAGCAAGACCTTGACCGTGGTGCCGTTCGGCGACCAGCCGAACACGAAGTTCTCCGGCCGCACCAGCGGCAACGTCATGAACTTCACCGACGGCAGCGGCAAGGTGGTGGCCTCGTTCACCAAGCCGTCCACGGCCAACGTGTGGGGCTGCGACGGCGCCCTCGGCGCACCGAACGACCTCGTCGTCGGCCCGATCGCCCGGACGCTCTGCGCGGCCATGCAGCGCACCACGCTCGGCACGCTCGACACCCAGCCGAGCGGTACCGCGGCGGACTTCTACAAGGGCGAGCCCAGCAACCACTACGCCAAGGTCATCCACGACCAGATGGCCGACGGCAAGGCGTACGCCTTCGCCTTCGACGACGTGCAGAACCAGGAGTCGCTCGTGCACAGCGGCGACCCGCGCCAGGCCGGCATCGTCATGACGCCGTTCTGATCCGTTCTTCACCGAAGGGCCGCCACACCCGTGGCGGCCCTTCGCCGTTGATCAGTGGGCCGCGGCGAAGGCGACGTCCGTCTGCTCGACAGGGAGGCGGTGCGGCTGGACCACGAGGAAGCAGACAAGCGTGGCGGCGAGCATGCCGCCGAAGACGACGACGGCCATCGCGACCGTGCCCACGCCCAGCACGCCGACCAGCGGTGCGGCCAGCGCGCCGACGCCGAACTGCACCGCGCCGAGCAGCGCAGCGGCCGTACCCGCGGCCTCGCCGTGCCGGTTCAGCGCCAGGGCGGGCGCGTTCGGCATCGCCAGCCCCACCATGGCGAGCACCAGCCAGAGCGGGATCAGGATGCCGACCAGGCCACCGGTCCGCGTGGCGGCCAGCACCAGCAGCACCGAACCGAAGCCCAGGCCGGCCAGCAGCGAACCGCTCAAAATCTGCTGGGGCGTCCAGCGCCGCAGCAGCCGTACGTTGAGCTGGGTGGCGCCGATCAGACCGACCGCGCCACCGGCGAACACGTACGCGAACTGCTGCTCGCTCAGGCCGAAGCCGTCCTGCAGCACGTACGACGAGCCGCTCACGTAGGCGAACAGGGCCGCCATCGCGAGCCCGGCGACCAGGATGAGACCGACGTACACCCGGTCGGTGAACAGCCGGCCGTAGTCCCGCAGGGTGCCGGCGATCCCTCCGCTGCGACGCCGGCCGATCGGCAGCGTCTCGGGCAGGACGGTCGCGCTGGCGGCCATGATCGCGGCGGCGGCGACGGCGAGCACGACGAAGACCCCGCGCCACGAGGTGAACTGCAGCGTCTGACCACCGATGGTCGGAGCCAGAATCGGCGCGACGCCGACGACGAGAATGAGCCGGGAGAAGAGGCGCGCCGCGGCGAACCCGCTGAACAGATCCCGCACGATCGCCATCGCGACCACCGACGCGGCGGCGGCGCCGAGACCCTGCAGCACCCGCAGGGTGCCCAGAACGGCCAGGTTGGGCGCGACTACGCAGAGAACCGAGGCGACCAGGTGCACGCCGACGCCGGCGAGCAAGGGCTTCCGACGCCCCACCGCGTCCGACAGCGGACCTACCACCAACTGACCGAGAGCCAGCCCGACCAGCGTGCCGGTCAGCGTGAGCTGCACCGCAGCCGGGGTCGCGCCGAAGTCATCGGTGATGGTCGGCAGCGCCGGCAGATACATGTCGATGGTGAGCGGACCCAGCGCGGTGAGGAAGCCGAGCACGAGAACGATCCGGAAGCGCCGCCCGGGCGCGAGAAGCTCCCCGGGAGACGCGTCGGTGTCGGGCGGGGATTCGGTGCGAGTCGCAGTCACCCTTGGGACAAGTCGCCCACGGCCCGAATCCTTCCGCCCTGGCCGGGTCGGTAACAGTCGTCACAGACCAGGCGTACAGGCTCCTAGCTGCTGATATTTCCCTTGCGATCTTGTCAGCGTCAGGTTCATCGACGCGTGCAGCGATCACCACATTCCACAGCCTCGCTCACGCGCCTTCGAGGGACCAGCCTCGCATCACGCTGAGGCCCGGCAGCCCCAGATGCACCGCCGAATCGACGCCGTAGCCGGGGGAAACGGATCGGAAGATGGCCGAGAACTGCTCGTCAAGCACGGCCGGGCGGTCGACCGCCTCCGCGACTGCCGGCTCCAACTTCGCAAGAATATCGTCGAAGGCACGACCGGCGAGCGAGCCCAGCGACGCAAGTGGGGATAGTTGCCGTCGGCCCACGGTCTCACAGTCAGCTCAGCTCATCGACGACGTGATCGGTCGTCACGCCAAGCCACCCGTACACGCCCATCCAAGATCTTCAGACTTCAGCCCGCCGTCCCTGAGCTAAGACAACGCTCGATTGACTCGGCGAATCCATTCTTCTGCCGACTGCCGGACCATACTGTCCTCGTCGGCCGACGAAAGAGTCAGGCACTCACGTATTGCTTGGGCTCTTGCCGCATCCATGCTGGCCTCGAACAGAGTTCGGCCCGTAGCCCCTCCGAGATGATCCGCTTGCGCTGGTGTGGCCAACGCCCATGCCGTCAGAAAGAGTCTCCACCCGGCTGAAATCACCGCGAGCAAGGAGTGCCTCGGCAGTTCGCGCGATCACTGCGGTGTCCCGCCCGTCCAACAGAAGCTCCCGAAGCACTGCGTCGACATCCGTGTGGCCGGCACAGGAGCTCAGCTCTTCGCCGGCGCGTACGCGGTCGGACCACAAAGCTGACCGCGCCAGCATCAGGAGTTCGCTCATATCCACGTATTTACCATCCATTCGGAACTCAACAGGCAGGCATCGTCACCAGCTGCCTACATCACCTAGATCGCCGACCGGGTCGACATGAGGCCAACGCTCGGTACACCGCGGCGGCGACCGTAACGCGAACGGCGTCCTATGGCGCGTCGCCCTGGTCCTCGTGCGCTCTCATCAACCCACCCGCAGGTAAGTCGCCCACCGCATCACCGAGGCACACCAAGACCGAGATCATGCGCTGCCTCAAGCGCTACATTGCCCGAGGCCTACTCTTATCTGACTCAGATCCGGCTCACGGACACGGCGGGGGCCACGGATGCACCACGAGTACGACGAGCCAGCGCCTGACGTGTGGGCCTGGTTGCAGGCCTAGTACGTCACACAGTGCGACGGTGAATGGGAGCACGAGTTCGGCATCAAGATCGACACGGTTGACAATCCCGGATGGTCGGTGGACATCGACATCGCCCAGACCAGCCTTGCCGGTAAACCCTACGAAGGCCAGCAGCTTCGCCGTAGCCAGCACGACTGGATCATCACGTGGGAAGAGAACAACCATTTCCGTGCCGCCTGCGGTCCACTGAACCTGGGCGAGGCCCTGCACACGTTCCGCCGATGGGTAAAGATGCACGCCCCTCACCCCTCGAACCGTCGGCTCTGAAGGAAACACGGGCGTTGGGGATCTCGCGACGGCTTCGACAACCACTGAGACAAGGGCATCTAGCTCCGGCTCGGCCGTGCCGATGTAGACCACCCCTCTGAGAGAGTTGAGCGACACCGTTTCCGGCAACCAGTCTCCCAAGGGCCGGTTCCTTCCATGCGGCCTGTCGGGAGACAGTCGTCACAGGCCGCGGGAAGCCCGTTCCAGGCGATCCGCAGCGTCAAAAATGCCACTGCCGTACGAGCGCAGCCTTCGCATCGTCTCGTCGTCCACAGCCCGGAGCGACCGATTCAATTCCACGTTCCCATTCGTGAATTTGATGTGGCCTGCTGGGGGTACGGCTCCGCGCCCATCCTTGGCCCCGTCGGAGATGGGGCAGGCCGCTACCGATGAGGCCGGCGAGTCTCACCAGAACATGCGCGCACTCCGATACGGTTCGACCCGTCTTTGAGAGCCGCGACCTACAGCTATTTGTCACCCGGCTCGTCGAGCGGACGCCATTTGCCGCCACTCCAAGAAGGGTTTCAAGGTAGGCCCTTCGACAGCCTCCGCGCCACAAGCATAGGCCAGCCACCGCAGCTCTTCACACGGAAATACCGGCTCCCCGGAAGAGTCGACCCAAAGCAGTACCGATTCGTCGGACACCCTTGTCAGATCCCACCACGCCCAGCCCCTAAGCCGAGGATCGAAACAAAAGAGCCAATCCTGGAGTTCCCAAGGTTCCTCGCCCTCGCGAGCGACATATTGACGGACTCCCCGCGATGCAGGGTCATCACGGCCGACCAAAACTGATCCGCGTGTAACTTCCGCGAACCAATCGGGAATTTTATTCTCTGGCAGGAATTCCGAACCTCTAGAGATTTCATTGGCCGAGGTAACGGCCGCAGACAAGACGGCACGAATTCTACCGGCGTAATCGGTTTGGCTTAGGTTGGTCGTGACAAGGAACGTGGCAAGCACCTGAGGACCTTCGGCATCCGATGCAGGAGAGGTGCTGACTCGCACCTGCTCGCCTGCAAATCTTCGGGCACTCATCCAACCACCCGTCCAGACCCTGGAACGATTGCACCTCTGAGGTCATCGAACATGTTCGACGGAATCCCATAGAGTCCCGGCGAAACCTTCGGGTCGGCGATTTCTGGTCGCGTGCTGCGAAGCTGGTTCCATTCTCGCCTACTCCCTGTGAATCCGCGCGGCGCTCTCTGCGGAAGGGCCGACGCGCGCACCTGGTCCACGAACGCGCTGTCCACATCGAAGCCTACAACCTGGCCGTCGGAGCCACGGAACTGCAGCGAATGGGAAGCGTCGCCGCTCATGTTCAGGTACAAACGCCCCTCTCCACTCAGCGACACATTACCGTCCGCGCCGATCGCTATGCGCTGACTGCCAGGATGAGAAGTCTGCGCACGATACACCGGACAGTTGGTGTTGTGGACGAGCACTGGGGTTGCGCCGGCGAGCACGTAGAATGTGTCGAGATCCGCGACGGTGAGGTTGTACATCCAGCGCTGGCCGGGATACGAGTGCGCCATGACCACTCGGGCGTCGGTCCCGTCCAGCGCACGAAGACGGGCTCCCGGCTTCAGGTCACGAGCGTCACTCCAAACCTTGCTTCCGTCATCCCAGAACGGATGCTCCGGCGTGGTCTGGAGGGTGACGCTGGCGTCCTCGTCGACCCGGACTGTCACGTCGGTCAAGTTGCGGTCGTCGTTGACAACAGTGGCGATCACCGGACGGCTCTCGGTTCGTTCCGCTTCTGGATCGGTTGCCACTACTTGATCGCCGACCTCGATGTCGCCGATCGGCTTGGTGGAGCCGTCCCCCATCAGCACAAGCGTGGCCGGGGCGAAGCTGTTCAGGCACCCCTGGGGCTTCGCCGCACCGCGTGCCGGCGCGCTCCCTTCAACACCTTCCAGAGCGGCCGCTGCCGGAGCTTTCGGCTTGCCCTTCATGCCCTTGGGCCCGACGAACATGAGGGCGATGGTCGACACGAGGTGCGAACCCGCGTATGCCCGCTCGCCCCAGGTGTCTGCGGTGAAGATCTTTTTCCCCTCGGAGAACAGACCCTTCAGCATGGCGTAGTTGCCGCCGCCCATACCGGGCCCGTTCCAGGTGCGTTTCGCCTGGCCCCAGAGCGCATCCCATACGGTCATGTCGCCGTTGGCTATGGCGGCGCCGTCAGAACTGGCCTGGTGATAGGTGCTCTCGAACATCGAGTAGACGCCGGTGACGAGACCGACCGTCGCTTCGTAGCCGGCGTCAAGCTGCCCTTTCAGGCCGTTGCCGATGATGGAGCGAAGGCTGTTGCCGCCGTTTCCGGTGCCGCTGCCATTACCGCCGTTACCACCGTTGCCCCCGTTGCCGCTGCCGCCGGAGTCGCCGCCGCCGCTCTCGATAATCTGCCCGATGGCGCCGATAACGCCGATGAGGCTGATCGGGTCGATGAAGAACATGCCCGTCGGGTCGCTACGGCCGATGGGGTTGTTCCCCGCGTAGGAGTACGCGTTCCACTGCTGCGGCTGGGTCAGGTCCTGCACCGGGTCGACGGAGATGAACCGGCCCAACACGGGGTCGTACTCGCGGGCTCCGATATGGGTCAGCCCGGTGGGGTCCTTGTCGCCGCCGACGAACCCCTTGAGGTTTGGCCATGCCGGGTCGCCACCGCGCGGGCCTCCGTAGGGAAGTTGCCGGCGGATGGTGGCCGTCTGGGCGGCCGCGGTGACCGCGACCTGCTGGGTGCCCTGGTGGTCCGAGAAGAGCCACGTCAGGCCGTCGTTCTGGTTGGTACGGGAGGCGACGGTCTGGCCGTTGAAGGTGTAGTAACGCGTACCAGTCACGGTCGGGCTGCTGCCCGAGACGTCGCGGCGGATTTCCATGCCCGGCAGGTAGAGAGTCGTACCGTTGGGGTCGCGGCGGATGAGCCGGTCACCGTCGGCGTTGTACAGGTTGGTGAAGCGCTTGGTGCCCTCCAGGACCTGTACGGGTTTGCCTTCGGCGTCCCACGTCAGGGCCTGAACCGCCGTGGCGCCGGGACGCAGCTTCATGTTGCCGGCGTCGTCGTATTCGTACGACGAGGTGGTGCCGGTGGTCTGACCGGGGAGCCTCGTCGTCATCGAGCTGACCGCGTGGGGACGGACCACGCCCTTCCCAGGCTTGGGCACGGCGTAGGTCCGCTTGGTCGTCTCCCCGGCGGCGCTCAGATGCGTTTCCTCGGTGCGGTTACCGAGGCTGTCGATCACCCACTTGAGCAAGTAGGGCGCCGCTCCACCGAGGTTCTTCGGATCCGGGCCTGTGTCACATGCCGTACCCGGTTTCGGCGTCCACGCGGAGTCGAGACGCTGGAGGCTGTCGTAGCCGAAGCATTGCGTGTCAGCCTGTCCGACCTGCGGCGCATCCGTGATCGACAGCGGGTTGCCCATGGCGTCGTAGCTGTAGAACCGATCGGCGATGGTGCCGGTCGACGTCTCCGGTTTGACCTTCACCTCGTGGACGCGGCGGGTGTCGAGTTCGTACGAGATGCTCTGCTCGGCGTACGTGCCGCCGTTGGTCTTGAGCGTCGTGATGGTGGGCTCGCCATAGCCGGTGTACATCTGGCCGACGACATAGGAGCCGACGTTCGGCAAGTTGGTCTTGAGCCCGTTGGGCATCGCCGAGGTCGCGTCGAAGGTGGTGGTGACCGTCTCGGTGGCCAGATCCCCCTTGGCCGGATACGTCAGCGACGTCGGAGCACCGGTGTACTGCGAGTAGCCGTGGCTGTAGCTGTACGTGCCGTCCAGACCGGTTTCGGACGCGGGGATCACCCATCGCTCGCTGGCGATCTGGTACCGCAGGTCGAAGTTGCTGGCCTGCCACTTGTAGGCGTTGCCGTTGTCGTACCGGATGGCCTCGGTCAGCTGGTTGCGCATGGGCTGACCGGTCCAGAGCTTGTCGTACTTCCACTCCGCACGCAGCTTCGTCGTGGAGACCTCATCGTCGTACACGCCGGTGCGGCGACCCAGGTCGTCGTACGAATAGGCGAGAACCTCATTACGCGCGTCAGTGGTCTTGATGAGGTCGCCGGCGTCGTCGTACTCGGAGATGGTCTTGCCCTTGTCCGGGTCGACGGCCAGGCGTTGGCGACCGCGGATGTCGTACGTGTAGGTCCATTCGTCGCCACCGGCATCGGTCACGCTGGCGAGCTGGTCCTTGCCGTTGTAGCCGTACTTGGTCGCCACGTACGAACCGGAGGTCCCGGCCGGAGTGGAGTATTCGCGAAGCTCGACCGGCTTGCCGAGCGGGTTGATCAGCGTGGTGGTGGCGGTGCCGCCCTTGGGCGGGACCGCCGTCGTGCGGTCGCCCTCGTACGTCGTGGTGCTGCGCCACTTCTCGACGATGCTGGTCTTGCCGTCGCCCGCCTGGAAGATCGACGCGTACGGCCGGTCGGCCCGGTCGTAGAGGGTGAGCGTCTGCTGCGGCACGGACCATTGCGGTTCGGCCCACAGGGTGCCGGACGGGTCGCCGGGTTCGCTGTGCGCGCCGTAGGTCAGTTCGAGACGCCCATGGTCGTCGAACAGGGTGTCCGTGACGACGCGGCCGCCACCGACCGCCTCCGTCTGGTTCTGCCGGACGCGCAGCAGACCGTCGTAGATGGTGAAGCTGACGTCGGTGCCGCCGACCGTGTTGAGCTCTTCGGTCTTGATGTACGGGTAGTTCTTGCGCTCCGTGTCGAAGCTATACGTCAGCCGCTTCGTGGGCTGATCGGCGTGCTGCGAGCGCGGCCACCCCTGGTCCCACACCTGCGACGTACGGCCGAGCGGGTCGTACGTGGCCTCGTTGACGCGCCCGTTGGGGTCCGTGATCTTCGTCGGCGACCCCCACGCCGGGTGCATCTCGGTGGTGGTCACCCAGTCGGACAGCGTGGTGTCGCGGCGCTTCAGCGTGTCAGTACGCGTGGTGACCAGCGCATCCGCCGGAATGTACGCCGAGATCGTGGTGGTCTTGCGCACCGGATCGCCTGCGTTGGTCGGCCGGCCGAACGCGTCGAAGACCGCCGTGGCAGTCGTCAGCCAGGAGGTGCCGGAGGTCTTGCTCCAGTCCTTCAGAACCTGCGTACCGGTCAGATCACCGCGCACCGGGTCGGTGCTGACGCTCGTCGCGCCGTCGTAGAGGGTCTGGGTGTCCGAGATGATGTCGTCGGCGGTGCTCGGGTCCGTACCGCAGGGCAACGCGGTGACGGTCACCCGCTCGGGAAGCGTGACGATGTTCTTGGTGGTGTTGCGGTTGTAGGTGGTCGTGGTGCAGCGTTCGTCGCCCGCCTTGTCGACGTCGCCGTTGTCCTGGATGGCGGCCGCGACGCCGTAGTCCTCGTCGAACGTGGTCTTGGAGCTGGTGACCCGCCAGCCGCGCGCCCCGTCGACGCCGAGCGCGGTGCCTTTGTACGTGGTCTTGGTGCCGGTGTAGCGCGCGGTGACCGTGTCCCCGTTGATGGTGCGGGACGCGGTGGGCCCGGAGCGCCACGGGACGTTGACCGTCTTGCTGACCGGCTTGGTCTCCACGCCGTTGTAGACGACCTGCTCACGAACCATGCCGGCGAACTGGTCCTCGTCGTAGACCGTCTCCGAACCGAGCGACGCCGCCACCGTGACGGTTCGCGTGCCACCGGACGCGGCGGCCCGGTCGCCGTGCATGCCGCGCAGGTAGGTCGTCTTGGTGAGCGTCCTGTTGGTGTCACCGACCTGCGTCGTCACGGTGGCGTAGCCGCGGAACTGGTCCCACGTCTTGCGCTTCGGCTTGCTCAGGCCGTCGTCATCGGCATAGTGCCAGGCCGGACTGCCCTCGTACGCGTAGTAGGTCGTCTTGCCCGGGGACTGATAGCCGTTCTCGAGCTTGGTGTCGCTCTCGGAGACCTGCTTGACGACGTACTTGTGCCACCACTCCGTGATGTCCGGGCCGTCGATGTCGTACGGGTCCGGGCCGATGACCGGGTAGCACAGCTTCGTGTTGGTGGCCGGCGAGGACGGCAGACTGTCCGCCGAGCATTCCTTGTCGGAGTACACCACCTGAACACGGGCGCCGGTCTCGGTGTAGATGTTGGCCAGGCGCTGCCAGTTGTTCGTGGTGTTGGTCTTGGTCCTGACCCGGTTCTGCAGGGCGACCGGCTTGAACGTGATGGCCGGCAGGGTGGCGGTGCCGCCGACGTGACCGGTGTGCACGATCGAGTCCAGCCACAGGCCGCCGGCGTCGCCGTCACCGGGTGACGGGAAACTGTGCGTCAAGGTGTAGGAGTCCACGTCCCGCCAGCCCGGCGTGGCCTTGGTGGTGTCCCAGATGCGGGTGAGGACGCGGGCCAGACGCTTGGTCGACCAGAAGGTCGGCGAGAAGTTGTCGCACGACGTGGCCGTCGACTTGCACTCCTGGTCCCACGGGGTGTCGGGCCAGTGCACACCGTCGTGCTCACTGCAGCCGGAGTTGCAGCGGTCGCCCGGCTCGAACACCACCTGCGCGAGGGCCTTCACCGAGCGATCGGAGGATCCGCGGTCCCACGTGCCGTAGTCGATGCGGGCCAGCGTGCCGCCCCGTACGTAGGGGACGTTCTTGCTCTCGGTGATCTCGGCCGCGTACTGGTTCTTCTCCACGTCGTACCAGTAGGACGTGGTGTTGCCATGGGTGTCGACGACGTAGTCGAGGTTCCAGCGCCAGGCCTGGGTGGTACGCGAGTCCGCGAACTTCGTCGCGTGTCCCGGCTCGTCGGCGTGGTTGCCGTAGACGGGCACCGTCCACGCCGAGTTCGTGTTCTTGTCCTGACCGGGCAGCTTGTTGAGCCCGAAGTAGTACTGCGTGCCGTCCGTCGCGGTGACCCGCCAGTGTTCGCCGTTGTCGTCGTCGTTGGTGCCACCGGTCAAGCGGCTGATCTTGGATCCGTCCTCCGACCGGGCGTGCCAGCCCTTGTCGGCCTCGTAGATCAGCTCCGTGCTGTTGCCCGCCAGCGAGAGGACCGCGTTGTTGGACCGCCAGCAGAGGTCCCCGGTGTACTCGGGCGCATTCTGCGTGCCGGAGTCGTCCTCGCTGCAGGGCACGTACCGGCGCTCGATGAAGCCGGGCGCGTACTCGAAGCCTTCACCGACCCAGGACGGCTGGTTGTTGGTGGCGGAAGAGCGCCCGTCCGCGGCGGCGGAGGAATAGGAGAGCGTCACACCCGGGCCGGTGCCGGAAACGCCCGGCGGGGTGCGCATCGGGTAGGACCAGGAGAATGCTCCGGTCGAGCCGCCGACGGACCAGCTGGACGAGGCCGACAGCGAGGTGGCGGCGAAGTCCCCCGAATCGCCGGAGGGTCCTGCCGCCAGAGCGACCAATGTGCCGGTACCGGATCGGCCGGCCGACAGCGAGACGTCAGCTGTCACTGTCTGCCGCGCCGGGTCGTTGCGCGAGGGCAGCGGGGCCGCCGTGCAGCCCGCTCGGTCGGGTTCCGTCAAAGCACAATCGGGCAACCGCCACAGACGCAGCCGGGAGGACCAGTTGCCGCCGAAGGCGTGCCGATAGGCCGAGTAGTCCATCGACACCGAGGCATTGCCGGCGGCACGGCCCGTGAGCCGTGCCACCACCCCGGACCGCCAGCGCTGCGGCACGGCGTCACGACCGATGACCTCAGCGGTCACCGCAGGAGCCGCCTGCTTCTCGGCAGCCGCCGTTGCCGACTTGGTGGGCGCCGTGGTCACGGTGACGCGGCTTCCGGCAGCCGGCCACACCGGCGCCGGGACCTTCGCCAATGGCGTGGCCCGAGGCTGCCAGCCGACGCCGGCGACTTCCCGGCCGTCCTGGTCGAGCTTCTCGACCTGGGCGCTCAGCCGTTGCGGCGGCTCGGCCGGCTCGGCGAGCGCGGGAACACTGGAGAAGCCGGTGAGGCTCAGCGCAACGGCCAGGCCCGCGGCGATTCCCGCCCTGGTGCGCGCGGCCCGGGACAAACGTCCGATCATGAAAGGTTCTCCTGACAGGTGGAACACACCGAGCCGACGAGGCGGGGCACGACTGGAGGGATCATCCGGCGTCCAGACCGGCGACGAGTTTCATCACCTGGACACCGGTGAGGGCACCCTGGTAAACCACCACGTCGTCGATGCCGCCCTTCCAGGGGTCGACCCACGCGCCGGTCGTGTTGTCCGCGGCCCACCAGCCGCCGCCGACGATCAGCGGCCCGGCCGCGTTCCACAGGCGCGGAACCTGCTGGGTGACCGGATCCCTGTCGTTGACGTAGAGCGACATCGTCCCGGCCCCGGCGTCGTAGACCACGGTCAGCCGGGTCCACGAACCCTCGTCGTCGATGTCGAGGGGCGCCTTGGCGATGACGTGCGTGTACGTCTCCCCGGTATCGGCGTCGGCGGAGGGCACCATGACCTCGAAGCGCTGAGCCGTCACCGAGTCGACCGTCGATTTGCGGGTACCCAGGAAGAACGCGGACTGCTTGTTCCCCTTGGGCGCGAGCGCGGTCATCGTGGTGCTCGTCGAGTCGACGTGCACGGCGGCCGACACTGTGAAGGACTGGTCGGTGCGCAGGGGCGTGCCGTTCTGCCACTGTGCCGGTGAGCCCTCCGGGGCGGCGTTGGCCTGGGTGACGCCGTACTCGCGGGTCTTCGGTGCCTGCGGGTTCGGCTCGCCCTCCCAGACGAACTCCTGATCGTCGAGGGCGAGGAACTCTCCGCCACTGCCGAAGCCGATGCCCGTCCCCTTGGTGAACGAGAGGCGCCGGTGCCACGACGACTGGTCGGGGGCCTGGCACATCTCCGCGATGGACGGGTCCGGGCACGGCTGTAGATCGGCGAAGTCCCACCGCCCCGCCTCGACCGGCGTCATGATGCCGGGTTCGTCGGCGATCTTCCGGTTCGGGTCGCCCGGCTCACCGGTGAAGTCCTGAGCGACCAGAACCCGGTCGAAGACCTGGACGTCGGCGACACTGCCCTGCAGCCAGTCCGTCCATACATCGCTGGTGTACTTGCGGTTGCCGACGCGCATGGGACCGGTGGACGACCAGGCCGCCGGAGCATCCTTGACGGCCTTTCGCTGACCGTTGACCCAGACCTGCATGGTCTCTTCCCCGGCGTCGTACGCACCGGCCACATGCGTCCACCGATTGGCGATGGCGCTGTCCGGCGCACAGGTGAACTCCATGGGGGCGGTGGCGTCCGTATCAGTCACACGCATGCCGAAGCAGAATGATTTGTCGGCGGTACCGTCGCCGTTGCGGTCGTCGCTGCGATATTGCAGCTGGAAGTTGGCGATGTGCGCGCCGTCCTGCGAGATGATGTTCTGGAAGCCCGTCGTCTGATCGATACGGACCCACGCCGCCACGGTGAAGCTCTTCGTGGTGTCGAGAACCTTCCCACCCGTGGTCAGCGCGCCGGAGCCCGTGAAGGCGACGTTGCGGCCGCCGACCACCCTTTGTTTGTCGGCCCACGACGTGCCCGCAGCGGTCAGAGGGGTGTCACCCCCCACTGACGCGGCCTGGTCCGACAGCGCCTTGTCATCCTTGTCGTAGGGATACCTCTCCAACAGCCACTGGGCCACCGGCGGCGCCGGGCGTTCGACGAAGAAGGGGTGGGTGCCGTCCCCTTCGTTGAGTGTCGAATCGACGGCTTGAAGCGTCATGAGGTTGTCGCCGTATTTGGGCGCGGTGGCGGTGATGACCGCCGACTTCCCCGGTTCGTTCGCGACGGTCTTCGCCGGCACCTCGTGGACAGCCGACTCCCAGCCCCAGCGGAACGTCGTGACGTCGGTCGCAGTGGACATGATCTTGAAGGTGCCGGGCTGCCCGGGCCCCGGCGGATTCGTCAACGTGACGGCCGAGACGTCGGGCTCCTCGGTGTCGATCCGGAAGTAGCACCAGTCCGACCATGGACTGTCGATCTCATACGGCTTCGGGTCGGTGCCCATCACCCGGAACGCGTACAGGTTCTTGTCCTCCGCCTTCTCGATGCGGCCGCTCTTCTCCCGGTCGTTCGCCGGTGTGCTGCTGACAGGCGGTGGCGTCATCGAGGTCCACTTGTCGCCGACGATGTGGTACAGCTGCCAGGTGGCCTTCAACGGCTGGCTGTCGTCGCCGTCCGGCATGATCGCCGAGAGGAAGGGGTCCTTGATGCCGATACCGATGCTGGTCGACTTGCACTGCACATTATTGACCTGCAACGAGTACGGCTTACCCGGCTTGGCGTCGACGTCGGCGATGAGCTTCGCGTCGTTGGGGAAGAACTTCTTCCACCGGTCCTTAGAGTTCTCGTAGTCCTGCGTCTCGTTCCCCGCGGAGAACGCCATCGTGACGTTGGAAGTCCCCTTGCCGGCTGCACTGTTGATCAGCGAGGTGATCGCGCCACCTTCGAAGTTGACCGTCATGTCCGGCTGGGGCGAGTCGGCGCATCCACTGCCTTCGTTGGCATGCGACTCCGTGGCCGCCAGGTGCTTCAGCAACGAGCTGTTCTTCCACGCCGTACGCGGCGTCGAGGAGATCGGGCTCGCGCTGAACATGTGCGTCCAGGTGTCGACGCACGAGTACGAGTGATCCAGCTTCATCCTTACGCTGGCCTCTTCGACGTGCTTGCCCTTGATCGTGGTGAGGGGGAACTCGAAGTAGGAGCGGTAGATCCGCCCGTCCGGGTCCATGCCGACACGGGCCCGGGAGACGTCCGAGTTGTTGGTGTTGTTGTTCGTCGAGTAGGCCCAGCGGGTTTTGCCTTTGTCCCAGTACGGATCGATGAAGACCGGGAAGGTAGCCGATCCGGTGAGCATGGCCTCGTCGGGCCGCAGCACCAGATCGCCGGCAGCCGTCACCTCCGTCCGCACTGCGGCGACGCGAGCCGCGTCGGACGGTCCGCTCCCGGTGGAAGGGTCGTCATCGAGGCCCTGGGCCGCCACGCGCCCGGACGTCCCTCCCGATGCCTTCACCGGGGTGGCGGCGTTTCGCGAATCCCACATCGCCGGTGGCGGTGCCGTAGCGAGCAACGATCCGCCGGCTGTCGCCCGGAGCGAACCGTCGGGCCAGCGCGACAGCTCCGCGTCACCGCCGACGTCGAATGTGATCTCGCGGAGTTCGGAGCTCTTCGCCGCGTCCGCGGACTTGACAGCCAGCACATGGGAGAACCCGAGCTCGGTCGGCCGCACCACCAGGTCCACGCCGGGCAGCACATCGGGATAAGTGGCCGTGTCGGCGTCCAGCCTGGGCGGAGGCAGATCTTTCCCGTGCCAGGTCAGGGTGAACGTCTTGCCCCCCTCGACCATGGTGACCAGCGGCTCGGAACCACCGTCGGAGAACGTCACGTCGGCGAACGCGGCTCGCGGGCGTACACCGGCGTCCGTTGCCTGAAGCGACAAGTTGAGATCGGCCCATGTGCCGTCGTCGCGGCGTACCCGCTGCGGCAGCACGGTGGACTCGTACGTGAGCCGGCCGTCCGGCTCGGCGAACAGCTGGCTGAACTCCGTACGCTCCGAGAGCACCTCAACCCGCGCATCGGAGCTGCTGGCCTTTTGCAGGGCGGCGCCCTCGTCCTGTGCCGCAGCAGGGCCCGGAAGACGGCTCGATGCTGCGGCCGGCGCGGGCGAGGCGACAGCACTCGCGGGCAGCGTGGTCGCAACCCCGCCGAGCAGCAATGAGAAAGCCACGCCTGCAGCCGTGGAGCGGGCATGCGTCATCGCCAAAAGAACCACTGTCAACTCCCCCGTGCACGTCAAGCAGCAGGGAAACCTTAGACGTATTTAAGTTTCTCTGTAAACCAAGATCACGGATGGAGTGAGAACTATCCCACTCTCCGTGTTCTCTCCGCATCACGGCCGGTACGCTGGCCGCGACTTGAAGAATTCTTCAAGTGAAGAAGTCATCATACCGACAGGATGCGCATGGGTGTCCCGCTGTACCAGGCGAAAGCCGAGCTCTTTCGCACGCTGGGCCACCCGGTCCGCATCCGCGTCCTCGAGCTCCTCCAGGACGGCCCGAAGCCCGTACGCGACCTCCTCGCCGACATCGACGTCGAGCCCTCGAACCTCTCCCAGCAGCTCGGCGTGCTCCGCCGGGCCGGGCTGGTGACGTCCGCTCGCACCGGCTCCTCGGTCGTCTACACGCTGAGCACGCCCGCCGTCGCCGAGCTGCTGGCGGCCGGGCGGCGGATTCTGTCCGCCGTGCTCACCGACCGTGATGAGCTGCTCGTCCAGATCGACGCCGAGGGGCAGTTGTCGTGACCGGGCGGCTGACGCGCCTGCTTCCGCAGCGCGGCGACTGGGCCGCGGCCCGGCGGCATCCGCGGCGGGATCTCGTGGCCGGGTTGACCGTCGCGGTGGTCGCCCTGCCGCTGGCGCTGGCGTTCGGGGTGGCTTCCGGGCTGGGCGCGCAGGCCGGGCTGGTCACCGCCGTCGTGGCCGGTGCGGTGGCGGCGGTGTTCGGCGGGTCGAATCTGCAGGTGTCCGGGCCGACCGGGGCGATGACCGTGGTGCTGCTGCCGATCGTGCACGAGTTCGGGGCCGACGGGGTGCTGATGGTCGGCGTCATGGCCGGCCTCGTGCTGATCGGGCTCGCCGTCGCCGGGCTGGGCCGGTACGTCCGGTACCTGCCCACGCCCGTGATCGAGGGCTTCACGGCGGGCATCGCGGTGGTGATCGCCCTGCAGCAGGTGCCGGCGATGCTCGGTGTCGGCGACGCGCGGGGCGAGAAGGTGTGGGCGGTGGCCGCCGACGCCGTGACGCGCTTCGTGTCCCATCCCCATCCGGCTCCCCTGCTGGTCACGGCGGGGGTCGCCACGCTCATGCTGCTGGGGGCGCGCTGGCGGCCCGCCGTACCGTTCTCGCTGGTCGCCGTCGCCGGCGCCACCGTGCTGGCCGAGGTCACGTCGCTGCCGCTGGCGCGGATCGGCGCGCTGCCCAGCGGCCTGCCCGCGCCTTCGCTGGACTTCCTGCACTGGTCCGCGGCGGCGGACCTGATGCCCGCCGCGCTCGCGGTGGCCGCCCTCGCCGCGCTGGAGAGCCTGCTGTCCGCCACCGTCGCCGACGCCATGAGCGTCAGCCAGCGGCATCATCCCGACCGGGAGCTGTTCGGGCAGGGCCTGGCGAACCTGGCCGCGCCGATCATGGGCGGCGTCCCGGCCACCGCGGCGATCGCCCGTACGGCGGTCAACGTGCGCGCCGGGGCGCAGTCGAAGCTGGCCGCGCTGACCCACGCCGTGGCCCTGGCCGTCATCGTGCTGGCCGCCGCGCCGCTGGTGTCGCGGATCCCGCTGGCCGCGCTGGCCGGCGTCCTGCTGGCCACGACCGTGCGGATGGTGGAGACCGCATCGCTGCTGGCGCTGATCCGAGCCACCCGCCGCGATGCGGCCGTCCTCATCCTCACCTTCGCCGTGACCGTCGTCTTCGACCTGGTCACTGCCGTCGCCGTCGGTCTCGGCGTCGCCGTCGTCCTCGCCCTGCGGGCCATCGCGCGGACCGCCGGCATCAAGCAGGTCCCGATCGACGACACCGACCACAGCGCCGAGGAGCACGCGCTGCTGCGGGAACACATCGTCGCCTACCGGCTGGACGGGCCGCTGTTCTTCGCCGCCGCGCACGACTTCCTGCTGGAGCTCACCGAGGTCGCGGACGTCCGCGCGGTCATCCTGCGGATGTCCCGGGTGTCCACCATCGACGCCACCGGGGCGCACATCCTCGGCGACGCCATCGCGCGGCTGCGGCACCGCGGGATCCTCGTGCTGCTCTCCGGCATCGATCCCGCCCACCGGCAGGCGCTGACCGCCGTCGGCAGCACCGCCGAGCTCGAACGCGAGGGCCTGCTCTGCAGAGACACGCCCGCCGCTATCGCGCGCGCCCGCGAGCTGCTGAGCCCCACCGGCGGCACGGATCAGATGGAGCGCTGGTACACCCGGTAGGCCCGGGCGGACAGCCACGCCATCACCGCCGCGAGCGCCAGCAGCAGGCCGATCCTGCCGCCCACCAGCCCCCAGTCCGGCGTGTCGGTCAGCGCTTCCCGGGCCGCCACCGCCGCCCAGTCCACCGGGTTGTACCGGGCCACGTCGGCGACCCAGCCCGGCATCAGCGACGGCGCGATCATCACCGACGACAGGAAGGTCAGCGGCAGCACCAGGAACTGCGCCACCGCTATCAGTGCCTCCTGCTGGTGGACGAGGAGCGCGACCGCGTCGGAGAAGGCGGCGAACACCACGCCGATGAGGATCGCGGCGAGCACGAGGACGAGCATGCCGCGCGGGCCTCCGTCGTAGCGGGCGCCGGCGAGCAGGCCGACCCCCACCATGATCAGCGACTGGACGACGGTCACGATCGCCTGGTGGACGAGGGACGCGTTGACGAGGGCGCCGCGGCGTACCGGTGAGGTCAGCGTGCGGTCCATGACGCCGCGTTCCATGTCCTGGACGATCGACGTGCCGCTCCAGCCGGCGGTCATCATCGCGGTCATGACGACCACCCCGGGGGTCAGATAGCTCAGGTACGACCCGCCGCCGAAGGCGGGCATCTCCGCGATGCGGCGGAACAGCTGGCCGAACAGCAGCAGCCAGACCATCGGCTGCACCAGCGTGAACATCAGGTAAGCCGGTTGGCGGGACAGCGTACGCAGGGAGCGCAGCGACAGCAGCCCGGTGTGCGTGACGACGGTGGTCATCGATCGGCCCCTTCCAGGGAGGCGGAGGAGAAGCTGCGGCCGGCGTGGTGCAGGTACACGTCGTCGAGGGAGGGGCGGGCCACCGTCACGGTGGTGAGCTCCACCGTGGCCGCCTCGAGGGCGGCGAGGAGGCCGGGAAGCGCCGCGGCCCCGTTCGCGACGCGGGCGTTCACCACCGTGCCGTCGGACTCCACCGCGGCGATGCCCGGAAGCCGTTCGAGCACGTGCCGGGCCCGTTCCGCCTCCGGTGCCGCGGGCAGGCTGACGCGTACGGTCTCCCCGCCGAGCGCGCCCTTCAACTCGTCCGGTGTGCCGGAGGCGACGACCCGGCCGGCGTCGACGATGGCGAGCCGGGCGGCGAGGTGGTCCGCCTCGTCGAGGTAGTGCGTGGTGAGCAGCACGGTGAGCCCGTCCTCGCGGGCCAGCCGGCCGATCTCCGCCCACATGCCCATCCGCGCCTCCGGGTCGAGGCCGGTGGTCGGCTCGTCGAGGAAGAGCACCCGGGGCCGGTGCATGAGGCCCATCGCCACGTCGAGCTTGCGCTGCATCCCGCCGGACCAGGTGCCGGCCGTCCGGCCCGCGGCCGCCGTGAGGTCGAAGCGGGCGAGCAGCTCCCGGGCGCGGACCCGGGCCTGGGCCGCGGACGCGCCGTGAATGCGACCCTGCAGCACCAGGTTCTCGAGCCCGGTCGCCGCCGGGTCGAACGTCGGGCGCTGCGACACGTACCCGATCACGCGCCGGATCCGCCCGGGGTCGTGGCGGACGTCGATGCCGGCGACGGTGGCGCTGCCCGAGTCGGGCACCGACAGCGTGGTGAGGATCTTGACGGTGGTGGACTTGCCGGCGCCGTTGGGCCCCAGCAGCGCGAAGATGATCCCGGGGCGGACCGCGAACGTGACGCCGGCGAGGGCGCGCACCTCCCGCTTGCCTCTCCCGTACGTCTTCACGAGGTCGACCGCCTCGATGGCGCGGTCCGTGACGGACATGGTTGCTCCTTCTGGGTCGCCGGACGGCGGCGCCGCCCGGACGGTGGAAGGAGTCGCCGGTTGTGACAGAGGTCGTGGGTTACCGTTCGCTTGCGGCACGCACGGCAGGACCCGGCCGACCGGCCGGCGACTCCGGTGTGTTCCCGCCGTGGCCGCGGTGTTGGCGCACCGCGGCCACGGCCCTGGCTCAGGGTTTCGGGGCGAAGAGCATGCGGGCGATCAGGACGGTCATCGCGACGAAGCCGCCGACCACCGCCAGCCAGGACCACGCCCAGCCGGCCGTGAGCGTCAGCGCCACGAAGGCCGCGGCGGCGACCAGCCACACCGTGACGGTGTAGATGCCGAAGCGCGCGGCGGCCGCCGGGTCCTCGGAGAACCGGTCGGAGCCGTACGCCGCCTGCTGCTGCTGGACCACCCACGCCTTGTGCCGGTTGGTCTGGGTGGCGCCCAGGTAGGTGAAGACCGCGGCGGACACCACCAGCACCAGCGCCCCGGCGATGAGCCAGGGCAGGCCGGCGTCGCGCAGGTACAGCCAGCCGGCGCCGAGGGCGGCCACGGCGAGCAGCGTCGCGGCGCCGTACCCGGCGGCCCGGGCGGGCGGCATGGGGTGGCTTCCCGTGGTCTCCTGCCGCAGCGCGTCGGCGGTGATCACGCCGGCCGCCGCGGCGACCACCGCCACCGCCACGACCTGGACGGCGAGGGGCATGTCGACGACGTACGCCGCCAGCGCGAGCACCGCGAGCCCGGCCACGGCGAGGGCCGACAGCACCACCGTGCGGACCGCGAACGCCGCGTCGGTCCGTACGCGCAGGGATTGCCAGGCCGCGGCGGTGCCGGCCGGCCCGGTCCGCGGCTCGGTCGCGTCGAGGATCGCGCGCACGTCGCCCATCTCGTCGACCGCCCGGCGGGCCGCGGCCGGCTCGCCCATCCCGCTCGCCGTCAGCTCGGCGACGCGGGCGACGAGGTTGCCGCGCATCTCCTCCTTGAGGTCCTGCTGCTCCGGGCCCATCTCGACGCCGGCGAACGCCTCGTCGAGCAGGCGGTGCACGTGCATGCCGGCCCCGCCCGGGGTCTCGTCTGACAGGGTCACGATGACCGCCTTTGCGTCGTGTCGGGTGAGCCGGAGCCGTCGTCGAGGTCGAGCAGGGTGTCGATGATGTCCCGGGTGGCCGCCCACGCCGCCGCGTTGCGGCGGTAGACGGCACGGCCGGCGTCGGTGATGCGGTAGTACTTGCGCCGGCCGCCCTGGCTCTCGTCACCCCAGTACGCCTCGATGAGGCCGTCCTTCATGAGCCGGCGGTACGTCGCGTAGAGGGTGGCCTCCTTGATCTCGTGCCGCCCACCGGTGGCGTCGCGGATCCGCTTGAAGATCTCGAAGCCGTACCGGTCCTCGCGGCGCAGCACGCCCAGCACGATCGTGTCGGTGTGCCCCCGCAGCAGGTCCGCGGCGAGGACGTCCCGCGAGTTGTCAACCATGCCGAGTACTGTATCAGATGAAGTACCTGGCGAGGCACACTGAAATCACCCGGTGGCGGGTCCCTTACCGGTGCGCGAGACTGCGAGGCATGCGTGATCTCTTCCGCCGCTGGGCCTGGCTCGGCGTGCTGGTCATCGGGCTGGCGCTCTACGTCGTCGTGCTGCGGACGCTGGTCCGGACGCAGAACCCCAACTTCGTGCCCTCGCTGCTGCTGCTCGGCGCGACCGTGGTGCCCCTGGCCTTCCTGACGTTCGCGCAGGCCCGGACCGGCCGGTGGCAGGTGCCGGCCGCGGCGCTGGTCATCGCGGCGTTCTTCGGCGGGGTCATCGGCGTCGTCGTGGCCGGCACGCTCGAGTACGACGCGCTGCGCGGGCTCGGCGCGCTGCCGATGCTCTTCGTCGCGGTCATCGAGGAGGCGGCGAAGATGATCGTCCCGGTGGTCCTGCTGTTCGTCCTGCTCGCCCGGCACGGGCGGCGGCTGCCCAGCGACGGGCTGGTCATCGGGGTCGCGTCCGGGATGGGATTCGCCGCGCTCGAGACCATGGGGTACGGCTTCAGCGCGCTGCTCGAGTCGAAGGGCAACATCACCGCCGTTCAGGAGACCCTGTTCGTCCGCGGCCTGACCGCCCCCGCGGGACACACCGCCTGGACCGGACTGACCTGCGGAGCGCTCTGGGCGATGATCGCCTCACCGACCGGCAGGAAGATGCTCGCCTTCCTCGCCACCTTCGCCGGCGCGGTGGCCATGCACACGGCCTGGGACACCTTCGGCGGGGTGATCCCGTTCGTCATCCTGGCGATCCTCAGCCTCGGGTGGCTGTTCATCGCGCTGCACCGCTACCGCGCGTTCGCCGAGCACACCCAGTGGGCTCCCCGCGACCCTTTGACGGTCTAGCGTTTCCAGTAGCCCATGAAGGCGACTGCGTTGCGGTCGATGCCGCGCTCACCGACGAGGTGGCGGCGCAGGGCGACGACCGTACGCGACTCCCCTGCGAGCCAGGCGTAGAAGGTGCCGGTGGCCTGCGCCGGCACGTCCCACACGATGCCGTCCTCGTCCGCCGGCCGGGCGTCCGCGGCGACCGTGGCGCCGCCGCCCAGCAGGGACCGGACCACCGGTTCGATCCGGTCGCCGTGGGCGCGGACGAGCCAGGTGATGTCGTGGCGGCCCGCGACGGGCAGGCGGTCGTCGGCGTACGGCACCTCGAGGACGGCGCGGGCGGGGCGGTCGAGGGACTCCAGGATGGACGCCGCGGCGGGGAGGGCCGTCGCGTCGGCCGCGAGCAGCAGGAGCTCCGCGGTCGCCGGAGGCTTCCAGGCCACGTCGGTGACCGGGTGGCCCGGGGTCGCACCGATCATCACGATCCGGTCGCCGGGGACCGCCGCGCCGGCCCACCGCGACGCCGGGGAGGCGTCGCCGTGCAGGACGAAGTCGACGTCGAGCTCGGCCGCACCCGGCCGGTATGCCCGCACGGTGTAGACCCGCAGCGGGGCGCCGCACGAGCGCCAGTCCGCCGACCGGGCGAAAGCCTCGTGATCGGCGTCCGGCGGCAGGAACAGCAGGTTGATCCGCTGGTCGAACCCGTGGTACGCGAAGTCCGCCAGCGCCTCGCCGGTCAGCGTGATCCGCACGAAGCTGCTGCTCAGCCGGGCCGCGCGGGCCACCCGCAGCGGGAACGGCTGGTACGGCCGCAGCAGCGGCGGCGCCAGGACGGACATCATGGAAGCGAAGGCTACCCTAACTAGGTCGACCGCCCGCGGGTGGTGCGCCGGGCCCGGGCGGCCAGCCCCGGGGAGCCGCACCGCTCGGCGAGCTCGAGCCCGTCGCGCAGCACCCGCCGGGCCTGCGGGCGGCGCCGGGCCCGGTGCAGCAGCTCGCCGAGGTCGACCAGCGCCGTGGCCAGCTCGAAGCGGCGCGGGGCGCCCTGCAGGACCCGGACCGCCTCCTCCGCCCGGGCCAGGCCGGCCGCCCCGGGCAGCACCCGGCCCTGGACGCGCAGCGCCCGGCCGAGCGCCGACGCCAGCCCGTGCCGGCGGGTCAGCGCCACCTCCTCGGCGACCAGCCGCTCGGCCGCCTCGGCGGCGCCGATGCCGGTCAGGACGTCCGCCGCCGCCGAGCGCCACGGCAGCACGCCGGGGTGGTCGAAGCGGCGGACGGCCACCCGCTCGCCGCACCGGTACCAGTCGGCGAGGGCGTCGCCGGGCCGGCCCGCCGCGCCGTGCAGGCGGCCCCGCACGTAGCGCAGCAGCAGGAACTCGGGGTCGTCGGGCAGGTCACCGCCGAACGGCGCCGCGGCGAACAGCGGGCCGGCCCGGTCGACGTCACCCATGTCGAGCAGCACGGCGATCCGCCGCGACAGCAGGAGGGCCGCCGTCGCGCCGTCCGGCTCGGCGCCGGAGACGGCGAGCAGCTCGGCTGCGGCCTCGGCGTCGCGCGCCGCGGCGGGCAGGTCACCGCTGCGGCGGGACACCGAGGAGCGCTGCGAGTACGCCGCGACGAGCCCGGCCGCGTCGCCCTCGCGCCCGGCGACCTCGACGGCGATCGTGCAGCCGGCGTACGCGGCGGCGAGGTCGTCGGCGTCTCCCAGGCGGCGCAGCGCGCGCAGGTATCGGGGCAGGTCCGCGGCGCCCCTCGGCGGTTCGAGCGGCACGGAGCGCGGGTGCGGGACGGCGGGGTCCCGGCCGTGGTTCGTCAACCGCGGCCCTTCATGGCGGACGGTCATGCACCAGTCTGTACCCCTTCGGGGCCAGAAACACCTTACGGTTCGGTACACAATGGCGCATGCGCAGTCCCACCCAGCGCCGGCTGGACCTCCGTACGATCGACGAGATGCTGTCACCCGCCCTGGGGACACCCGTGGTGCAGGCCGCGGAATTGTCCGGTGGCGGCTTCGCGGCGGTGTGGCGGGCGACGCTCGCCGACGGCCGGTCCGTGGTGGTGAAAGCAGGCCCGCCGGACGACGCCCGGCTGCTGCGGTACGAACGCGACCTCATCCCCGCTGAGGCCCGGTATTTCCGGATGGTCCGCGATATCGCACCGGTGCCGGAGGTGCTGCACCTGGGCGACGGCTGGATCGCGACCACCCTCCTGCCCGGACGGTCGCTCACGGACGTTCCGGACGCGGCGTCCGTCCGCGAGGAGCTGGGCCGGGTGATCGCGCGCGTCCACACCGTCGAGGGAACCCGCTTCGGGTACGACGGCGACCGCCCCTCCGGCCGCGACTGGCCCGAGGCGTTCACGGCGATCATGCGGGCGCTGATCGCCGACGCGGCCGACTGGGACGTGCCGCTGCCCGCCGGGATCCTCGAGGCGGTCGAGCGGCACCGGGCGGCGCTGGCGTCCGTGACCCGCCCGGCCCTGCTGCACTTCGACCTGTGGGACGGCAACGTGCTGACCGAGCAGGGGCGGCTCACCGGGCTGGTCGACGGCGAGCGGTACCTCTACGGCGACCCGCTGCTGGACCTGGTCTCCCCCGCGCTGTTCCACCGCATCGAGGACGAGCCGGACCATCCGTTCCTGCGCGGGTACGCCGCCGCCACCGGCCTGGTCCTCGACGACGAGGCGCGGACCCGGCTGACGCTGTACCGGCTGCACCTCTACACGCTCATGGTGACGGAGTGTCCGAGCCGCGGCGTCCCGGTCGGTCACGAGCGGCACGCACGCATGTCGAAGATGCTGGCGGATGAACTGGCACGCCTCTAGCAGAAGCGAGGCTGCAAAGTTAATAGCGCTCGCAGATGCGGCTATGCTGGCGGGCGTGACGACGTACCGGATCGGTGAGGCGGCCGAGCTGCTCGGGGTCAGCGCTGACACCGTGCGCCGCTGGGTGGACGCGGGACGGCTGGCCGCGGCCCGCGACGACCACGGCCACCGCAGCATCGCGGGCGCCGACCTGGCGGCGTACGCGCGCTCCCTGGCGGCCGACCCGGGCGCCGGCGCGCACCGGTCCTCGGCGCGCAACCGGCTACGGGGCCTGGTCACGGCCATCACCCGGGACGCGGTGATGGCCCAGGTCGACATCCAGGCCGGGCCGTTCCGGGTGGTGTCGCTGATGAGCCGCGAGGCGGTGGACGACCTGGGCCTCGAGGTCGGGTCGGTGGCGGTGGCCGTGATCAAGTCGACGACGGTGGTCGTGGAGCGGGGGGACGACGGATGAGGACACGGCTGGTGGCCGCGCTCGTGGCGGTGCTGGTGACGACGGGATGCGGCGCCCAGACCGCCGACCGGGACGCGGACAAGAAGATCACCGTGCTGGCCGCCGCGTCGCTGACCGAGTCGTTCGACCGGATCGGCGCGCTCTTCGAGAAGGCGAACCCCGGCACGGACGTCGTGTTCTCGTACGGCGGCAGCTCCGGCCTGGCCCAGCAGATCACCGCCGGCGCGCCCGCCGACGTCTTCGCCGCGGCGAGCCCGGCCACGATGAAGACGGTCACGGACGCCGGGGACGGCGGCGCGCCGGTCACGTTCGCCCGCAATCAGCTGGTCATCGCCGTGCCCAAGGGCAACCCGAAGGGCGTCGCCTCGCTGGCGGCGCTGGCGAAGCCGGGCATGAAGGTCGCGTTGTGCGCGACGCAGGTGCCGTGCGGCGCGGCCGCGCAGAAGGCCCTCGCCGCGGCCGGCGTCGCGCTGAAGCCGGTCACCCAGGAGCAGGACGTCAAGGCCGCGCTCGCCAAGGTCAAGCTGGGCGAGGTGGACGCGGCGCTGGTCTACCGTACGGACGCGCGCGCGGCGGCGGCCGACGTGGCGGGCGTGGAGTTCCCGGAGTCCGCGTCGGCGATCAACGACTACCCGATCGTCGCGCTGACGAAGGCGCCGAACCGCTCCGGTGCCGACGCGTTCGTCGCGTTCGTGCAGACGCCGCAGGCCCAGCAGGTGCTGGCCGACGCAGGGTTCCAGCGGCCCTGACCAGGCTGCGCTCCCGGGCCCCGCTCGCGCTGGCGATCCCCGCGGTCGCCGGCCTGGCGTTCCTCGTGCTGCCCCTGGCCGGCCTGCTGATCCGGGCGCCCTGGTCGACGCTGCCGCAACGGCTGACCGAGCCGGGCGTGCTGGCGGCCCTGCGGTTGTCGCTGGTCACCGCCACCCTCGCGACCGCGTTGTGCCTGCTGGCCGGCGTACCGCTGGCCTGGCTCCTGGCCCGGACCACGTTCCCGGGGCGACGCCTCGTGCGGGCGCTGGTCACCGTGCCGCTGGTGCTGCCGCCGGTGGTCGGCGGCGTCGCGCTGCTGCTGGTCTTCGGCCGCCGCGGGCTGCTCGGCGGCTGGCTGGACGCGACGTTCGGCGTCACCCTGCCGTTCACGACCGCGGGCGTGGTGCTGGCCGAGGCGTTCGTGGCCATGCCGTTCCTGGTGATCAGCGTGGAGGGCGCCCTGCGGGCGGCGGACGCGCGTTACGAGGAGGCGGCCGCGACGCTCGGGGCGGGCCGGTGGACGGCGTTCCGTCGGGTGACGCTGCCGCTGATCGCGCCGGGGGTGGCCGCGGGCGCGGTGCTGTGCTGGGCGCGCGCGCTCGGCGAGTTCGGCGCCACCATCACCTTCGCCGGCAACTTCCCCGGGCGTACGCAGACCATGCCGCTGGCCGTCTACCTCGCGCTGGAGCAGGACCTGGACGCGGCGATCGTGCTGAGCCTCGTGCTGCTGGCGGTGTCGGTGCTGATCCTCGCCGGCCTGCGCGACCGCTGGCTGGGTACGTCGTGACCCTCGACGCGCACCTCGTCGTGCGCCGGCCCGGCTTCACGCTGGACGTCCCGCTGCGCGCCGAACCGGGCGAGGTCGTGGCGCTGCTCGGCCCGAACGGCGCCGGGAAGACAACCGCCCTGCGCGCGCTGGCCGGGCTCATCGCGCTGGACGACGGGCACGTCCGGCTGCACGACCGCACCCTCGACGACCCGGCGTCACGGCGGTTCACCGCGCCCGAGCAGCGGCGCATCGGCGTCGTGTTCCAGGACTACCTGCTGTTCCCGCACCTGTCCGCGGTGGACAACGTCGCGTTCGGGCCGCGGTGCCGTGGCCTGTCCCGCGCCGAGTCCCGCCGGCGCGCGGCAGAGCTGCTGGACCGGGTCGGGCTGGGCGAGCACGCCGGCAAGAGGCCCCGGCAGCTCTCCGGCGGGCAGGCGCAACGCGTGGCGCTGGCCCGGGCGCTGGCCACCGAGCCGCAGCTGCTCCTGCTCGACGAGCCGCTCGCGGCGCTGGACGCGCGGACCCGGCTGGACACCCGCGCGCACCTGCGTACCCACCTCGGCGCGCATGCCGGGCCGACGGTGCTGGTCACGCACGACCCGCTGGACGCGATGATGCTCGCCGACCGGCTCGTCATCGTCGAGGACGGCAGGGTCGTGCAGACCGGTGACGCGGCCACGATCACGTCGCGGCCGCGCACCGACTACGTCGCCCGGCTCGTCGGGCTGAACCTTTACCGGGGTCGCGCCGACGGCACCCGGGTCCGGGTCGGCGACGGCTTCACGCTCACCACCGCGACCCCGCACACCGGCGACGTGTTCGTGGCGTTCCCCCCGGCCGCGGTGGCGCTCTACGCCGTACGGCCGGAGGGAAGCCCGCGCAACACCTGGCCGGCGAGCGTGACCGCGGTGGCCCGGCACGGCGACGCGCTGCGCATCGAGCTGACCGGCCCGGTGGCGGTGGCCGCCGACGTGACGCCGGCGGCCGCCGTCCAGATGGGACTGGAACCGGGACGCGAGGTGTGGGCCAGCCTCAAGGCGACCGAGGCGACCGCTTACCCCGCCTGAGCGGTGAACGTGTACGAGCCGGAGGGCAGCGCGTACGACGCCGTGCCGTTCTGGAAGCCCTGCGGCACCGCCTCGGCCGGTGCGGTGACCGCGGCGGCCGAGGACGCCGGAACCTGCACGGTGGCCGTGGTGTTCGGCGGCACCACGACGGTCAGGGTCAGCACCGGACCGCTCTTCGTCCACTGCGTACGCGTCTGGCCGTACCCGGTGGTCAGCGACGTGGTCGCGGTCGTGAGCGAGCCGCCGGGCCTCGGCGCGATCAGCAGGTCCTGGTATCCCGGCGTGGCCGGGGCCAGACCCCCGACGCTGCGGTAGAGCCAGTCCCCGACCGAGCCGAGACCGTAGTGGTTGAAGGAGTTCATGCCGGGGTCCTGCAGCGAACCGTCGGGCCGGATCCCGTCCCAGCGCTCCCAGATCGTGGTCGCGCCGCGGGAGTTCATGTAGCCCCAGCCGGGATAGTCCGGCTGCTGCAGGATCCGGTACGCCGTGTCGAGGTGCCCGTGCTCGGCCAGGACCGGCAGCAGGTTCTCGACGCCCATGAAGCCGACGGACAGGTGCCCGTTCCGGGACGCCACCTTCGCCGCGAGCCTGTCCGCCACCGCCTGCTGCCGATCGGCGGGCACCAGGCCGAACGCGAGGGCGAGGACGTAGCCCGTCTGGCTGTCGGCGCCGACAGTCCCGTCCGCGGCCACGAACCGGTTGGTGAAGGCCGCGGCGATCCGGTCGGCCAGGTCGCCGTACGTGGCCGCCTCCGACGTGCGCCCGGTCGCGGCCGCCATCCGCGACACCAGCCGCGCCGACCAGCCGAAGAACGCGGTGCTGGTCAGGTCGTTGGCCGTGGGGTCGTCGACGTTGAGCCAGTCGCCGTACGTGTCCTGGTTGCGGATCAGGTCGGCGCCGGCGGTGCCGCGCAGGTAGTCGACCCACCTCGCCATCGCCGGGAACGCCCGGTCCACCGCGGACAGATCCCCGTAGCGCTGCCACAGCACGTACGGCACGATGACGCCCGCGTCACCCCAGCCGGCCTTGCCGCCCCAGCCCAGCACGTCCGGCGCGACGTCGGTGAACGCCCCGTCGGCGTGCTGCGCGTCGACCAGGTCGTCGGTGAACTTGGCGAGCAGGCCGTGGGTGTCGAAGTTGAACGTCGACGTGGCCCCGAACGCGGCGATGTCGCCGGTCCAGCCGAGCCGCTCGTCGCGCTGCGGGCAGTCGGTCGGGATCGACAGCATGTTGGAACGCGCGCCCCAGAGGATGTTGTGCTGCAGCTGGTTGACGAGCGGGTCGGAGGTGGTGAACGTGCCGGTCTGCGCGCCGTCGGTCCACGCGGCGAGGCCGGTGAGGGTGTCGGCGCCCGGTGCGGCGGGGAGGCCGGTCACCTCGACATAGCGGTAGCCGTGCACGGTGAAGTGCGGTTCGAAGGTTTCCGTACCCTGTCCGGCCAGCGTGAACGTGTCGGTGGCCTGGGCGGCCCGCAGGTTCGCGGTGTAGAGCGTGCCGTCCGCGTTGAGGATCTCGCCGTGGCGCAGGGTCACCTTCGTACCGGCCGGGCCGGAGACCCGCAGCCGGTTCCAGCCGGCGAAGTTCTGGCCGAGGTCGGCGATCCAGACGCCCGGCTTCGGCTGCGTCCACGCCACCGGCTTCAGCTCCTGCTGCACGGTGACGCCCGGGTCCACCTGGGCCACCATGTGCGGCGCGGGCGCCGATCGCAGCGTCACCGGCTGGGCCGGGCCGCCCGCGAGGCGGGCGTCCTGATCCTCGCCGTGGTACAGGTCGTCGGACACGATCGGGCTGGTGGTCGCCGACCACGTTCCATCCGTACGCACCTCGGCGCGCGTGCCGTCCGCGTACTCGACGTGGAGTTCCGCCGAGTACCAGGGCGAGGTGCCGTAGTGCTGGGCGCCCGCGAAGCCGATGCTGCCCGAGTACCACCCGTTGCCCAGCAACGCCGAGAGCGTGTTGTCGCCCTGCTTCAGCGCGGTGGTCACGTCGTACTCGCGGTACTGCAGGCGCTTGGCGTAGTCGGTCCAGCCCGGCGCGAGCCGCTCGGCACTCACCTTCGCGCCGTTGAGGTACGTCTCGTGCAGGCCGAGCGCGGTCGCGAAGAGCCGGGCCCGGGCCACCGGCCCGGTGACCGCGAACGTCTTGCCCAGCCGTGGCGCCGGATTCGGCACGACGACCTGGGCGCCCCACGGACCGGCGCCCGCGGCGGCCGTCGCCTTGGCGGCCGGCCACGCGCTGTCGTCGAAGCCCGGCTGCTGCCAGCCGTCGGGCGCGGACTGCGCCGCCTTCCACGTCGCGTCGGTGACGGCCGTCGCGGCGCCCTGCAGCTTGGCGATCAGGCCGGCCGGGCCGGTCGAGGTGTTCGACGCGGCGATCGCGATGGTGTTGCGCCCCGTGCGCAGCTGCGCGGTGACGTCCACTGTGGTCGCGCGCTTCCAGGAGTCCGTGACGCGGCGCGAGGAGCTGACCGGCACCCCGTTGACCCAGACGTCGGCGGTGTCGTCGCCGGTCACGACCAGCGTCGTGTGCCCGGTGGCGGCGAGATCGACCGTACGCCGGAAGTACCGGGTCGCGGCCGGGGCCTCCACGGTCGGATCGCCCTCGGGGTACCAGATCCAGGACGCGCCGGTGAGGTTCGCGCCGCCGGGGGCACCGATGAAGCCGGCCTGCCAGGCGTCGAGGCCGGTGTCGAACCGGGCCGGCGCGCTCCACGGGCTCGGGCGGCCCTGCGCGTCCCAGACCCGGACGCGCCAGTGGTAGGTGCGGTCGGCGGCCAGCGCGGGGCCGCCGTACGTGACGTCGACGGACTGCCGGGACGCGACCTGCCCGCTGTCCCACACGTCCGCGGCGCCGGGCTGGGTGCCCACGGTCACCTGGTACCGGCCCTGGACCTGCCCCTTGGCCGAGGTGACGAGCCGCCAGCCGAAGTGCGGCTTCGCCGCGTCGATGCCGACCGGGTTCGTCCGCCGCTCGGTGGTGAGCCCGGCGACGGTGACGGGCGAGGCGGCGAGGGCCGGCAGCCGCACGTCCTGTCCCCACGGCCCGGTGCCGTACGCCCCCAGATCCCGCGCGGACACCCCGGCCTGCAGCGTGGTCGTGGCCGCCTGCCAGGCGCCGTCGGTGACGAGGTCGGCGGTGCCGGCGGCCGAGGCGACGCGGAGGTGGCCGAGGACGCCGGCCGGGCCGCCGTTGTTGCGGGCGGCGATCGTGAGCGTGTTGGTTCCGGGCCGCAGCGCCGCGGCCAGGTCGACGGCGAGGGCCTGCTTCCAGGAGTCGGTGGTCCGCGGCGAGGCGGTCAGCCACGTGTCGTTGAGCCACACGTCGACGGTGTCGTCCCCGGTCACGAGGAGACCGGCTTGGGTGTACGGGCCCGCCGGCGCGGTGAACGTCCGGCGGAGATAGCGGGTCGCGGCGGCGGGCGGTTCCTCCGGATACCAGATCCAGTGCGCGCCGGACAGCGTTTCAATGCGGCGTTCAACGGGGCGGGCGGCGGCGGGCGGGGCGCAGAGGGGGATCGAGAGGGCGGCGGCCACGGCGGCGGTGCCGATGCCGGCCAGGACGGTTCTTGCCATGCGGTTCTCCTCGGTGGGTGAGAAGGGCACGGAATCCAGTCACGGATTTAAACGTTTCAATACCGTGACTCCTCGAGCCTAGGCCGAACAGCAAGATCCACTCAAGGGACCGGGCTACCGTGGGGGCGTGCAGGCACTCGAACTGGCCGACTACCGAGCGGCCGTCGCCCACCTCTACCTGACCGCCACGGACCTCGCCGACTTCCGGGCCCGGCGCGACGCGCTCTTCGCCGGGCATTCCCAGTCGCCCATCCCGCGCGGCGAGCCGTTCGACGGGCTGCGCTACTTCCCCGCGACCGACGAGTTCATCGCCGAGGTGCCGCTGCGCGAGGCCCCGGGCGAGCTCGACATCGACACCGGCGGCGCTGACGGCGTGTGCCACTACGAGCGGGTCGGCGTCCTCGGCACACCATGGGGCGAGCTGTCGCTGTGGTGGCTGTCCGCGTACGGCGGTGGCCTGTTCCTGCCGGTCCGCGACGCCACCAGCGGCCCCGAGACGTACGGCGGCGGCCGCTACCTGACCGACACCGTGAAGGGCACCCACGGCCGGGGCCTGCAGATGCTCGGCCCCGACCGGGTGCGACTCGACTTCAACTACCTCTACAACCCGAGCTGCGCGTACGACGACCGGTGGCTCTGCCCGCTGGCGCCGCCCGAGAACACGCTCAGCGAGCCGATCCGCGCCGGCGAGCTGCGATACCACTGACGGCCGCGGGACCGGATGCGCCGGCACGGCTCAGCGGGCCGGTCGGCCGGCGGTTGGTCGGCCGGCCGCTCAGCGGGGCCGGTCGGCCGCGACCAGCAGGTCGGAGATGAGCAGCAGGACGTCGGTGACCGACACCGTCATCGCCACCTGCCGGGCCGCCGGGCGGATGCCGGCGTCGGCGCACAGCGTCTGCCACAGCTGCTCGAGCTCGAGCTGCGTGGGCGGGTCGTCGGCCGAGCCCGGCACCATTCCCCGCTGCGCCGCCACGGCGAGGATCGGGACCAGCTGGTTCTCAGCCGCCGTCAGGCTCTGCCGGGCCTCGGCGAAGTCCGCCCGCAGCCGGGCTCCCCCGGCCACCAGCGCGTGCAGCACGATCGACCGCTCCGCCTCGCGCCGGTGCGCCGTGATGCGCTCGAGGGTCAGCGGGTGCATCCCGCTGCGGGCCGACGACAGCTGCGCCCCGAGGGCCAGCATGTCGCTCTCGGCGTCCGCGTCGCCCAGCTGCTGATAGCCGGTGGACGCCTGGCGGAGAAACTCCGCGGTGGTCGCCACGATGTCCAGGTCGAGGGCCGTGTACGCCCGCATGGCGTCGTTGCAGGAGCCGAGAAGGGTCTCCAGCCGTCCCAGCCGGTCGTGCAGGAAGCGTTGCATGGCTACTCGAACTCCACGACGGTGTGCGTACGCCCGCTCTCGCCGTCCTGAACGGACCGGAAGTAGACGCCCTCCTCCAGCAACTCCGCGCGGACGGTGCAGACGGAGGCGTCGTTGCTCCCGTTCTTGACCACGTTCGTCACCGGGTTGACGAGCAGGCTGTCGATCGCGGTGCGGTCCACCACGGTCCGTTCGCCGACCTTGGCGAGCACCTCCGCCATCGTGGTCGCGAGCAGGTCACGCCCGCCGTCCCACCGGGCGAAGAAGCCGGTGAGATCGGCCTCGTCCAGGCACGCCCTGACGACGGCCGTCCAGCCCAGCGTCACCAGCGTGTCGGGGTGCCGCGGCTCCGCGTTCGACACCAGTTGCTTGTAGAACTCGGTCGCGAGCTCCTCGACGACCGGCGATTCCGGGGGTTCCTTGAGCTCCAGGTCGCTGAGGCCCTTGTCGCGGAGCCGGGCCAGCTCGACGGCCACCCGTACCCCCTTCGCGTGGTCGGCGATGAACGTCACGAAGTCCTGCGCCGGGAAGTCGAACCGGACGGTCTGGTCGAACCGGGCTCCGGAAATGAGGACCGGGATGGTGAGGTCCAGCTTCGGCATGGTGAAACGAGGGGCGGGGAAATAACGCATCACGTCGTCCGCCGCATATCGTTGCGCTACTTCGCGAGAATAACCGTCCGCCATCTCCCGGGCCTTGACGAGCTCCAGAAGAATGAAACCGGCATAGTCGCTCAAGGTGATTTCGGCCACGGTCGCCCGCCCCTCGTCTCGTCAGTTCACTCGGTCGGGGATCGTCACGCGGAAAGCATTCCGAGAATCTTCTCCAGGCCGGCGGGGATCTCGTCCTGCACGGCCTTCACGTTGACGTTCAACGCATATTCCTTCTTGACTTCCACGTTGGTCGACGTCTGGCGCTGGTACGACGCGGACACCTTGAAGTTCACCGGGCCGAATCCGCCGCCCACCTCGGCGCCGACCTTCAGCTGGTCCGAGACGCTGGCGGTCTCCACCGAGTTGAGCTTCACGTTGAAGTCGATCACCACCTGCTCGATACGCAGGGACGGGATCGGCAGCATCGCCAGCAGGGGCACCCGGACGAAGATCTTCGTCGTGCCGGGATTCCCATCTTTGTCCAGGTCCGTGCGCTTGTGGCTGAAGTCCACCATCACGAGTTCTCGCTTGATGGCCACCGGCTGACCGTCGGCGGGCTCGGGACCGGTGGTCGCGACGTCGGTGAAGCCCACCTTGTTGATGAAGTCGATGGTGGCCAGCGAGGACGCGACCTGCGCATCGACGGCCGCCTGCAACGGGCCTCCGATCATCTTCTTGAAGTCGATGTTGTTCAGCTCCGACGTGAAGTTCGTCGTCGGCGCGTCGAGTCCTTGCGGCGCGGCGGCCGCGGCGAGCGTCGCGCCCAGCTGCGCCGCGGCCCGGCCGGTGTCCGCCGTGGCCTCGGCGGGCGAGACGGCCACCTGCCCGGCGGGCAGGTCGCCCGACGGGACGGCGAGTGATGCGGTGGCGGGGTCGGCGGGCCCGGCCGCCGCCGGGGCGGCGGACCGGGTGGTCGCGTCCACGTTGTGCTGCTCGGGCGAGTTCGACGAGGTCATGCGGTACCTTCCGATGAATCGCCCCCGGGCGGGGGCGTGACTGTGGGACCGGACGATGGATCCGCCGGCGGCGGTGGTACTGAACGCGTGCGGACGGATCGCTCACGCACCGCCGGCATCGCCGACGGACGGATGTCCATGAATTCGATCGCGGAGATGCGCCGTCCCCGGGACGGCATTCGACGCTCTCGCCATTCTTTGGCGTTCGCCGATCTTTTTCCGCTTCGCACCACCGCAGGAATTGCTCACTCAGGTTAGAGCGCCGGATCGGACGGCAAAGACAGACTGTCGTAGATCTTTCAACGCGTATTCCGCACCCGCGGACCCGAATAGCGCGTCCGCGGGGCACGGGGCACCGGCAGCCGCAGCTCAGCGCGGGAGCCGGCGTGATTACGTACGCTCCAGCGGTGATCGAGCTTCCCCGCATCCGCATCGTCCAGCTGAGCGTCACCGCCCTCGAGGCACTGAGCCGCCAGGATCTCGCCGCCGCGCAGGCCGCCGCGCCCGTACCGCTCAGCGCCTGGCTGGCCGGGCCCGACAACAGCGGCCTGTGGCTGCGGCGGCACCGTCAGGTCGTGGCGGATCAGGAAGAGGCCGCGTGGGTCACGGGCGTGGTCTGGGACGAGGAGGCCGGGCGGGCCGTCGGCCGGGCCGGGTACCACGGGCGGCCCGAGGAGGGGCTGGTCGAGATCGGGTACGCCGTCGACCCCGCGTACCGCCGCCGCGGCTACGGCGGTGCCGCCCTGGCCGCCCTGCTGGAGCGGGCGGCCCGGGAACCGGAGGTCCGCACGGTCCGGCTGTCGATCCGGCCCGACAACGTGCCGTCGCTGGCCCTCGCCGCCCGGCACGGCTTCCGGCAGGTGGGCGACCAGTGGGACGACGAGGACGGCCTCGAGCTCGTCTTCGAACGGCCCGCCCTCGCCCGAGGGACCCTGGGGATCGGTCATTAGGATCGAGAGGTGACGTTCTTCGCCCAGGGGTGGGAGGCAGCGTGAGCGGCGGCAACGGGGAGCCCGGTGCGGCAGGCCGGTTCGACACGACGGTCGCGCACCCGGCCCGGCGGTACAACTACTGGCTGGGCGGCAAGGACCACTTCGCGGCCGACCGCGCCTCCGGCGACGCCATCGAGGCGGCGATGCCCAGCATCCGGCTGATGGCGATCGAGAACCGGCGGTTCCTGGGCCGGGCCGTGGAACACCTCGCCCGCCAGGGGGTGCGGCAGTTTCTCGACATCGGCACCGGCATCCCCGCGCCCGACAACACCCACGACGTGGCGCAGTCCATCCAGCCCGCCACCCGGACGGTGTACGTCGACAACGACCCGATCGTGCTGACCCACTCGCGGGCGCTCGTCACCAGCGGCCCGGAGGGTGCGATCACCTACCTCGACGCGGACCTGCGCGAGCCGGACGTCATCCTGGCCCACCCCGACCTGCACGCCACCCTCGACTTCACCGAGCCCATCGCGCTGCTCCTGGTCGCGGTGCTGCACTTCATCCGCGAGGACGAGGACCCGCAGGGCATCGTCGACAAGCTCGTCGGCGCCCTGCCCTCCGGCAGCTACGTCGTCGTGTCGCACGCCACCTGGGAATACCAGACCCCGGAGGCGATCGCCGAGCTGTCGGCCAACAACCCGGGCGGGCGCTTCGTGCCGCGCACCGGTGAGCGGCTCGCGGAGCTGCTGCACGGCCTCGAGTTCGTGGAGCCGGGCCTGGTGTCGGTGTCCCGCTGGCGCGCGGAGAACGAACCGCGGCCACGGCCGTCCATCGAGGACGTCTCCTGCAACGGCGTGGTGGCCCGGGTCCCCTGAACCCCGTCGCCGGGGGACCCGCGGCCGTCTCCTCATTCGTTGCGGGCCGCCTGCGGTCCGGTCACGCGCCGCAGCAGCGGCAGGGTCGAGGCGATGACCGCCAGCGACGCCAGCAGCCCGCCCGCGACGAACGCGTAGTACGCCGCGCCCGGCGAGTGCAGGGACAGCCTCATCTGCGCCTTCAGGAACAGGTGGGCGCTGGCGAACCCCGCCGCGGCCGACACCAGCGCCGCGCTCAGCAACGGCGTCACGCTCTCCAGCGCGATCATCCGGCGCAGCGTCGCCAGCGGGACACCGGTGAGCCGCAGCAGGCTGAACGGCCGGGCGCGCTCGGTCAGGCCGCCCGCCACGCTCACCGCCAGGCTCAGGCCCGCGATGGCCAGGCTAACGAGGATCACCACGTTCGACAGCCGTTTCCAGCCGTGGAAGACGCGGCTGGTCTCGGCCTCCCAGTCGCCCTGGGTGATGGGTCCCCACCGCGTCGGGTACGCGTTGCCGATCGCCGTACGCACCCGTTCCACCGCCGCGGTGCTGCCGTCCGTCTCAGCGACCAGGGACATCGCCCGGAACGAGCTGAGCCGGGCGGGGTCGACGCCCGCGGCCGGCCAGGCACGGGTGAACTGGTCCGGGCCCACCAGGTCGGGGAACACCCAGGCGACCTCGGCGCCCGGGGCGCACTGCTTCGCCCCGGGGGCCCGGGCGATGTCGGCGCAGGACGCCAGCGCGTACGGGAAGAAGAACTCGGTCTTGCTCTCCGGGGGCGGCGGCACGTCGTCCGGCGCGACCCGGACGGTGACCGCCGCGCGCACGCCCGGCAGGGCCGTGAGGCCGGCTGGCACGACCGTGCCCGTGGGCGCGGTGTTCTCGTCGCGGAAGATCAGCCCCATCTCGTCGGTGTAGCCGCTGCCGCTGCGGTCGCGGTCGGCGGCGATCGCGGTCATCACGCCGACCGCCACGCTGGTCACGAACAGCGCGAGCACGAGCCCGCTGACGGCGCGGAAGCCCGCCTTGGGGTTGTCGGCCAGCCGCCGCGCGGCGATCAGCGACTCCGGCCGGCGCGCCCGCCGGGCCATCAGCCTGGCGGCCGCCATCGTCAGCCAGGGTCCCGCCACGAGGAGCCCGATCATGACGACGAGGATGCCGGGCAGGAACGCCAGGATCTGACCGTTGGTGGTGTCCGGCCGGTGGCCCACGAGGAAGGCCAGCTCGGCGATGCCGAGCGCCAGCGGGATGAGACGGTACGCGCGCGGCGGGCGCGGCGTGACCCGCCGGCTCACCCCCAGCGGCGATATCTGTACGCGGCGCAGCGACACCCACGCCATCACGGCGGCCGCCAACGGTACGCCCAGCGCCACGGCGAGGATCCCCCACACGCCCGGAGACAGGTCCGAGGTGAACATCGGCGCTCCGGTGAACGGGATCGCGGCGAGCGGGGCCCGTACGGCGTAGAACAGCGCGAAGCCGGCGATCGTACCGGCGAGCGCGGACACCGTCGACTCCACTGTGGAGACGACGACGACCTGTCGCGGTGTCGCACCGACCAGCCGCATGGCCGCGAAGCGCTGCTCGCGCCTCGCCGCGGCGAGCCGGGTCGCCGAGCCGACGAGGATCAGCAGCGGGAACACCAGCGCCGCGGCGACCACGGCCAGGATGAGCTGGAGGCCGGACGAGGGGATGCCGGCCCAGCACCCGCCGGGGCAGCTCTCCGGCGCGGTGTCCGGGATGCGCGAGACGCGGGTCGCGCCCGGACGCGCGGACATCTCCTGCGGGGTGTAGCCGGCGACCGCGACGAGCGAGTTCGGGGCCGGTAGCGCCTCGGGCCCGATGGTTCCGGCGAGCCGGGCCGGGAAACGGGCGGCGAGCTGGTCGGCGGGCTCGGCGGCGAGCAGGTCGCGCAGGGCGGGCGAGGCGTAGAACTCGCCGGGGCCGGGCAGCCGCGGCAGTCCCGGCGGCACCGGCGAGCCCGGCCCGGTGGCGGCCAGGTCGACGCGCCCGATGGGGGCGCGGTCGTACGTGTCCACGCGCAGCTGCCACCAGAGCGGGTCCCGGTCGCCCGGCGCGGCCGGGTGCACCGCGGCGTTCGCCCAGCCGTACCGGTCGTTCTGGCGGCCGACGCCGTTCATGCCGGCCACCGCGGCCAGCACCATCGCGACGCCGAGGGTCACCGCCGCCGCGATGATGACGAGCCGCGCCGCGGCCTCACGGCCCCCCGCCACCGTGAGCCGGATCGCGAAGCGGATCATGACACGGCCGCCTCGGCGGTCAGCGGGTACGCCTTGCCGTCGCGGACCACGACCTCGCGGTCGGCGTACGCGGCGACCCGCGGCTCGTGGGTGACCAGGACGACGGTGGTGCCCTCCGCGCGCGCCGCGTCGACCATGAGGTTCATGACCTGTTCGCCGGTGAGCGAGTCGAGGGCCCCGGTCGGCTCGTCGGCGAAGAGCACCCGCGGGCGCGCCACCAGCCCGCGGGCGAGCGCGACCCGTTGCGCCTGGCCGCCGGAGAGCTCGCCGGAGCGCCGGCCCTCCAGCCCGTCGAGGCCCAGCCGGGGGAACCACTCCCGCGCCGACCGCACCGCCTCGGCCCGGCGTACGCCCCCGAGCAGCAGCGGCAGCGCGACGTTCTCCTCGGCGGTGAGCTCGGGCACGAGCTGACCGAACTGGAACACGAAGCCGAACCGGTCGCGCCGCAACGCGCTGCGCTCGCCCTCGCCCAGCGTGTCGATCCGCCGGCCGTCGAAGTGGATCTCGCCCCGGTCGGGCACGAGGATGCCGGCGAGGCAGTGCAGCAGCGTGGACTTGCCGGAGCCGCTGGGTCCCATGATCGCGACGATCTCGCCCGGCTCGACGGCCAGCCCGGCGCCGCGCAGGGCCGGGGTGCTGCCGAACGACAGGACGACGTCGTGGGCGGCGATGATGCTCATCTGCGTACCTCCGCTGCGAGGGCGTCGAGGCGGGCCGCGGTGAGCTCGATCCACCGCAGGTCGGCCTCGAGATGGAACAGGCCGTGGTCGGCGAGCAGCGCGTCCACGAGGGCGCCGTGCCGCTTGATCTCGGTGAGCTCGCGCATCCGCTTCAGGTGCGCGGCCCGCTGGGTGTCGAGGTAGGCCTCGGCGGGCCGGCCGAGCATCAGCGCGAGCGTCACCTTGGCGAAGAGCGTGGTCTGCAGGTGCGGCTCGGGCTCCACCGGCTCGGCGAGCCAGGTGTCCACCTCGGTGGCACCGCGCTCGGTGATGACGTAGCGCTTGCGGTCCGGCCCCTCCCCCGGCCCGACCTCGCTCATCACCACCTTGCCGTCGCGCGCCAGGCGGCTGAGGGTGTTGTAGACCTGCCCGTAGGACAGGGGCTTGCCGCGTCCGAAGTAGGCGTCGTAGTCGCGCTTGAGGTCGTACCCGTGGCTGGGCTCGCGCTCGAGGAGTCCCAGGAGTGTCAGCGGCACCGTCATGCCGACGACTATACGCTCGGCGTATACGCTGAAGGAATAGTAAATCCCATCCGGTCTTTAAGGCCCCGTTATGAAAGTCCGGGCTACGGTCCTGCCGTCAGATGCTCCGACGAGCCGATCGAGGTGCAGGTGTTGCCGGTCATGGTCGCCGACATGGACGCCGGATGGCGCCCGCGGCAAGCGCAGTCCATCAACGTGCTGGTCGGCCGCAAGCTGCAGTACCTGCGGCTCGGCCACGCCATCGTGCTCACCTTCACCGGTCACGCCCAGGTGGTGATCGAGAGCGTCGCCCGCCTGGACGGGCCGTACGGCCGCGCCGACGTGGAGCCGGGCGAGCACCCGTCGGACGCGCTGGCCGCCCTGCTCGGCGACGTGGTGAGCAGCGCGCGGACCCGGGACACCGGCGAACTGGAGCTCGGCTTCCGCAGCGGCGCGCGGCTGCTGGTCGAGGTCGACGCCGAGTTCGAGTCCTGGGCGGTGGCCGGGCCGGGCGGCGTGCTCGTGGTCTGCCTGGCCGGCGGGGAGCTCGCCGTGTGGGGTGACACGCCCCGGTCGTGACAAATGTCAGTGGCTGAGTGAGCGCTCGCTCATTAAGCTTCCCCGCGTGACTTCTCCGCGCGAGCACGTACGCCGCCGCCGGGTGCCCGCGATGGCGCCCGACGACCGGCGGGCGGCCCTCATCGCCGCCACCGTCCCGCTGCTGCACGAGGTCGGCGTCGACGTCAGCACCCGGCAGATCGCCCAGGCCGCCGGGGTCGCCGAGGGCACGATCTTCGGCGTCTTCCCGGACAAGCAGTCGCTGATCGTGGCCGCCCTCCTGCAGGCGCTCGACCCGCAGCGCACCCTCGACGCGATCGCCGGCATCGGCCCCGGGGGCGACCTGCGCCACCGGCTGGCCCGGGCCGCCGAGCTGATCCATGGGCGGTTCACCGAGAACGCCCAGCTCATGACCGCCGCCCGCAAGCTCGTGCTGGCCGCCGCGGCGCCACCGGAGGCCGCCGCCCGGATGGCGTCGGCCCGCGAGCGCCTGCAGGCCGCGCTCGCCCGGCTGATCGAGCCGGACGCCGCGCTGCTGCGCCGGTCGCCGGGCGACGTCGCTCAGCTGCTGCTGCTCTTCTGCGGAGCAAACTCGTACGGGCCGTTCGGCGACCCCGCCCGCTTCGACGGCGCGGAGCTGGTGTCGCTGCTCCTGGACGGCCTGCTCGTCCCATCCGAATCGACCACGGGGGTGCCTGAGAGGTGCTGATCCGACTCCTGCGGGACCGGCTGAGGCCGTACGGAAGACCGATCGCTCTGGTCGTGCTCTTCCAGTTCGTCGCCACGCTGGCCACGCTCTACCTGCCCACCCTGAACGCCGACATCATCGACAACGGCGTGGTGCCCGGCGACACCGACTACGTGCTGCGCGTGGGCGCGGGGATGCTGGGCGTCTCGCTCGTCCAGATCGTCGCCCAGGTCGCCGCCGTGTACTTCGGGGCGCAGACCGCCATGGGGGTGGGCCGCGACATCCGCGCCGCCATCTTCGGCCAGGTCATGGACTTCTCGGCCCGCGAGGTCGGCCAGTTCGGCGCGCCGTCGCTGATCACGCGGACCACGAACGACGTCCAGCAGGTCCAGATGCTGGTGCTGATGACCTTCCTGCTGATGGTCTCCGCGCCGATCATGTGTGTCGGCGGCATCCTGCTGGCGCTGCGCCAGGACGTGCCGCTGTCGTCGCTGCTGCTGGTGATCGTCCCGGTGCTGCTGATCGTGGTCTCGCTGATCATCGCCCGGATGCGGCCGCTCTTCCGGACCATGCAGGTCCGCATCGACAAGGTCAACCGGGTCATGCGCGAGCAGATCACCGGCATCCGGGTGATCCGCGCGTTCGTCCGCGACGAGCGCGAGCACGCCCGGTACGGGGTGGCCAACGAGGAGCTCACCGACGTCTCGCTGCTCGTCGGCCGGCTCATGGCGATGATGTTCCCGACCGTGATGCTGATCGTGAACCTGTCCAGCGTCGCGGTGCTCTGGTTCGGCGGCCACCGCATCGACAGCGGGGCCATGCAGGTCGGCGCGCTCACCGCGTTCCTGAGCTACCTCATGCAGATCCTCATGGCGATCATGATGGCGACGTTCATGTTCGTCATGATCCCGCGCGCCGAGGTCTGCGCCGAGCGCATCGAGGAGGTGCTGGGCACCCACACCTCGGTCCGCGTACCGGCCGAGCCGGTCACCGAGCTCGCCCGGCACGGCTACCTGGAGCTGCGCGGGGTCGACTTCCACTACCCCGGCGCCGAGGCGCCGGTGCTCTGCGGCGTCAGCCTCTCGGCACGGCCCGGCGAGGTCACCGCGGTCATCGGCAGCACCGGCTCCGGCAAGACCACGCTGCTCAACCTGGTGCCCCGGCTGTTCGACGCGACCGGCGGCGAGGTGCTCGTCGACGGCGTGAACGTGCGCGACCTGGACCCCGGGCTGCTGTCGCGGACCGTCGGGCTGGTGCCGCAGAAGCCGTACCTGTTCAGCGGCACGGTCGGGTCGAACCTGCGGTACGGCAACCCGGACGCGACCGACGACCAGCTGTGGGCGGCGCTCGAGGTGGCGCAGGCCCGCGACTTCGTCGAGCGGATGGAGGGCGGCCTCGACGCGGCGATCGCACAGGGCGGCACCAACGTCTCCGGCGGTCAGCGCCAGCGCCTGGCCATCGCGCGGGTGCTCGTCCACCGGCCGGAGATCTACCTCTTCGACGACTCGTTCTCCGCGCTCGACTACGCCACCGACGCGGCACTGCGGGCGGCGCTGGCCCGGCAGACCGCGGACGCGACGGTGGTGATCGTGGCGCAGCGGGTCAGCACGATCCGCGACGCCGACCGCATCGTCGTGCTGGACAACGGCCTGGTCGTCGGCACCGGCACCCACACGGAGCTCATGGACACCAACGAGACGTACCGCGAGATCGTCCTTTCCCAGCTCACCGAGCAGGAGGCTGCGGCATGACCGACTGCACCGAGCCGCGCCCACCGGCGGCCGGCCCCGGCCGCAAGCGCGAGGGCCGCGACGGCATGCCCACGGGAGGCACAGCATGACGGCGCCCGCGAGAAGGCCGGGGCCGCCGATGGGCGGTCCGGGCCGGATGATGGCCGGCGGCATGCCGGCCGAGAAACTCCAGGACTTCAAGGGTTCCAGCAAGCGGCTGCTCGGCATGCTGCGCCCGCAACGCGCCCTCGTGGCGCTCGTGATGCTGCTGGGGACCGCCAGCGTGGCCCTGTCCGTCGCGGGTCCGCGCATCCTCGGCCACGCCACCGACGTGATCTTCGACGGCATCGTCGGCAAGAGCCTGCCCGCCGGGGTGCCGAAGGAGCAGATCGTCGAGCAGTTGCGCGCCCGGGGCGAGACGAACCGCGCCGACATGCTCGCCGCCATGCACGTCGTACCCGGGCGGGGCGTCGACTTCGACCGGCTCGGCCACATCCTGCTGTGGGTGCTCGCCGTCTACCTGGCCGCGTGGCTGTTCGGCGTGATGCAGGGCCGGCTCACCGCCCGCGTCGTGCAGGCCACGGTCTTCCGGTTGCGCGAGGACGTCGAGGCGAAGCTGTCCCGCCTGCCGCTGTCCTACTTCGACAAACAGCCCCGCGGTGAGGTGCTGAGCCGGGCCACCAACGACACCGACAACATCGCGCAGACCCTGCAGCAGACCTTCGCGCAGCTCGTCACGTCGCTTCTCATGATCATCGGCGTGCTCGGGGTGATGTTCTGGATCTCGCCGCTGCTGGCGCTGATCGCGCTGGTCACCGTACCCGTCTCGGTGTGGGTGACCACCCGCATCGGCAAGCGCTCGCAGCCGCAGTTCGTCGCCCAGTGGGCGACGACGGGCAAGCTCAACGGCCACATCGAGGAGATGTTCACCGGCCACGCGCTGGTCAAGGTCTTCGGTCGCGGCAAGGAGGCGGCCGAGACCTTCGAGGAGCACAACACCAAGCTGTACGCGTCCAGCTTCCGCGCCCAGTTCATCTCGGGCCTGATCCAGCCGGCCATGATGTTCATCAGCAACATCAACTACGTGCTCGTCGCCGTGGTGGGCGGCCTGCGGGTGGCCTCGGGCTCGCTGTCGCTGGGCGACGTGCAGGCCTTCATCCAGTACTCGCGCCAGTTCAGCCAGCCGCTGACCCAGGTGGCGAGCATGGCCAACCTGGTGCAGTCCGGCGTGGCGTCGGCGGAGCGCGTGTTCGCCCTGCTCGACGCGAAGGAGCAGGAGCCGGACCCGGCCTCCACCGGCCACCGCCGGTTCGAGGGACGGGTCGCCTTCGAGAACGTGTCGTTCCGCTACGTGCCCGACACGCCGCTGATCGAGAACCTGTCGTTCGGCGTGGAGCCCGGCCAGACGGTCGCGATCGTCGGGCCGACGGGCGCCGGCAAGACCACGCTCGTCAACCTGCTGATGCGCTTCTACGACGTGACGTCCGGGCGGATCACGCTCGACGGCGTGGACATCGCCACCATGCCCCGGCCGGAGCTGCGCGAGCACATGGGGATGGTGCTGCAGGACACCTGGCTGTTCGGCGGCACGATCGCGGAGAACATCGCGTACGGCGCCGACGCTCCCACACCGTCCGATGTGGCGGACGCCGCGGAGGCCGCCCACGTCGACCGCTTCGTCCGGTCCCTGCCCGACGGCATGGACACCGTGATCGACGAGGAGGGTGGCAACGTCTCGGCGGGCGAGAAGCAGCTGATCACCATCGCCCGGGCGTTCCTCGCCGAGCCGAGCATCCTGATCCTCGACGAGGCCACCAGCTCGGTCGACACCCGTACCGAGGTGCTGATCCAGCGGGCGATGACCACGCTGCGGGCGGGCCGTACGTCTTTCGTCATCGCGCACCGGCTCTCCACCATCCGCGACGCCGACGTGATCCTGGTGATGGAGTCCGGCGCGATCGTCGAGCAGGGCACCCACGACGAGCTCATCGCCGCGGGCGGGGCGTACGCCCGGCTGTACTCGGCGCAGTTCGCCGAGGCTGCGGTCGAGGTCGACTGACCGGCCCGGGGAGCACCCGCCCGGGTGCTCCCCGGGTGTCACTCGGTTGACCGCTCACTTCCGGCGCGCACCGGCCGAACGAATCCGGCGACATTGCCGCGGCCGGAGGAGGACTGATGCGCTACCTGTCGCTCACAGTGGCAGCCGTGGCCGGCCTCGGCGGGCTGCACGGGACACCCGCTTCCGCCGCCCCGGCCGAGGCCCCCTCCGCCATCCCGGCACCCGCGTGCTGGAGCAGTCCCGGACCCGGCTCGCAGGTCTCGCTGCGGACCGGCGCCTGCGCGGTTCCGGTCATCCCCGGACGCGCGGTGACGCTGAGCGCGGCCTATCGCTCCACCGGTACGGTGCGGGCGGTCGTCTACGCGTACAGCGCGGCCCGCGGCTGGCGGACGTGGTTCGAGGGGCCGCCGTTCGCCGCGGCCGCCGCGTGGACGCCGTTGTCGACCACCACCCCGCCCGCGCCGGCGGGCACGTCCAAGGCGGCTGTCGGGCTGATCAGCAGCTCGCCGGACCTCGACATCGACAACGTCGTCCTGCGTGACGCGACGCCCGTCCTCCGCTCCGCGCTGCGGCCCGCTTTCCGGCCGGCGTGGCCGAAGAAGGCCGGGCTGATCACCAACTCGTACGCCAACCGCAACCCGAACCGCAGGGACAGCCGCCACTCCAGGGACTGGCAGGTGACGGCGGGCTCGCTGTTCGCCCGCGGCGGCAGCGGCTACACGGGCCGGCCCGACGACGGCTCACCCGGCCCGGACTCCGCCGTGCACACCGGGTCCGCGGTCTTCCGCATGAACACCAGGCGCACCGACTTCACCAACGTGGCGGTGTCGTTCGACCTGTACGTCGCCGCGCAGACCACCACCGGCTACACCCCGGCCAGCGACTACGACGGCGTCCACATCTGGCTGCGCCACGCGTCGCAGTACGAGCTGTACGCCGCATCCGTGGTCCGCCGCGACGGCCGGCTCATGGTGAAGAAGAAGTGCCCGGGCGGCCCCAGCAACGGCGGCACGTACTACGTCCTCGGCGAGATGCCGGGCTTCCCGACGGTGTTCCGCCGCTGGGTGCCGGTGGCGGCCAGCGCGCAGAACAACGCGGACGGATCGGTGACGATCGTGATGTCGGTGGCCGGCAGGCCGGTGCTGAGCGTGGTGGACGACGGCATCGGCTGCGCCCCGATCACGGCGGCCGCACCGGTGGGCATCCGCGGCGACAACACGGAATTCCAGTTCCGCACCGTCGTGGTGCGCAACCTCTGGCAGGGCTGACACAGAACGGGGCGGCCCGATGGGCCGCCCCGTTCCTTGCTGCTCGTGAGGGTCAGCGCACCCGGATCCGGGCGCTGGTCGACGTGTTCGTCATCAGGCCGACGTCACCGTCGCCGTAGATCGTCGCCTTGTAGAGGTACGAGGCGCCGGACTTCAGGCCGGTCAGCTTCTTCGAGAAGCGGCCGTTGGCGTCCAGGACGCCGGTGCCGACCGTGCTCCACGTACCGTTGCTGTTGGCCCGCAGGAAGCGGACCGACAGGCCGGCGACGCGCGGGTCACCGTAGGCGATCAGCGTGACGGTGCCCTTGCTGTAGGAGCGGACGTAGAAGTCCGGGTCCTCCTTCAGGTACACCTTGACCGCGTTGGACTGCTGGTCGCCCACGGCCGTCCGGAACCACCAGCCGGTCGTCGTGAACTGCGGGAAGAAGCTGTAGTTCCCCGCCGAGTTGGCCGTGGTGGTGCCCAGGCTCTGCCACGGCTTGTTCGCGGGCGCGCCGATCGGCGTACCCCACAGCGTCACGGTCTGGCCGGCGGCGGCCGTACCGCTCAGCCGCAGCGAGCCGACGCCGAGGCGGAAGCTCGCCGACGACGCCAGGGTCGGCGCCGGAGCCGGCGCGCCGCCGTCGCTGGCCGCGATGGTGATGACGCCGTTGACGACCGTGCCGTTGACCGCGTTGCCGGAGGCGAGGATCGTCTCCGGGCCCTCGGGCGTGGTGTCGTCGGTCAGGTCGAGCGTCGTGATCATCACCGGGCTGCCGGAGAGCGTGCCCCCCTGGACGGTCTTCGAGACCGTGCCCGGGTTGGTGAAGTCGTTCACCGAGGCAGCGGTGCTGCCGTTGACCGACGAGCCGGCGAAGTTGATGTTGAAGACCGTGTCGTCCTGCGCGGTGCCGGTGACGACACCCATGACGTTCACGGTGTCGCCCTCTTCACCGACCGCGGACACGACCTCGAGCGACGGCGCGTCGTCGTCGTTGAGGATCGTGAGGTTCGCGTCCTTGTTGCCCGCCGTGATGTTGGCCGACGGCGCGAGCGTGACCTTCATCTGCTCGTTGGTCTCGTACACGTCATCGCCGGTGACCAGGAAGTACAGGTACCCCGTGGTCTGGCGCGCCGGGATGGTGACGGTGCTCTGCACCAGGTCGTAGTCGACGTCGCCCGGGTCGTTGCCCGAGTTGGTCGCGCTGCCCGGGACGTCGGTCAGCGTGAACGTGGTGGCCGTGTCGCTGGGGTTGGACAGCTTGACCGGGAACACCACGACGGAGCTGGTGTCGCCCTCCTGCATGGTGATCGGAGCCACCGAGAAGGTGGGCGTCGCGTCGTCGTCGACGATGTTGACGGAGACCACGCCGGCGTTGCCGTTGTTGGTCGTGTCGGCCGTCGAGCTCGACAGCGCGATCTCGAAGTCCTCGCGGTTCGAGTTGCCCGGCTCGTCGACGTTGTCGCCGACGATGTCCACGGTGAAGGTCTTGCTCGTCTCACCCGGCTTGAACGTCAGCTTGCCGGAGGTGGCGAAGAAGTCCTCGACCTCCGTGGCCGACCCGGCGCCCGTGCGGACGTCGTAGTTCACGGTGACCGTCTGGCCCGACTCACGGTTCAGCTTGACCGTGTACGTCTTGGCCGTACGCCCGCTGTTGCCCTCGGTGATGTCCGTGGTGGGCGACAGGGTCGCCGTCGGGATCGGGTCGTTGTCGATGATCGCACCCGTCGCCTGAGCGTCGCCGATGGTGGCGATCGTCGGGTTGGTGAGGGTGACGTGCATGTCCTCGGTGGCCTCGTTGATCTGGTCCGAGACCGTCTTGACGTTGATCGTCTGCGCGGTGTTGCCGGGCACCGTGGTGTTCGACGTGGCCGCCGGGAAGGTGACGGTGCCGGTCGCCGCGGTGTAGTCCGAGCCCGCCTTGGCGATGCCGTGCGTCGAGTTGGGCGCGTCCGTTCCGGGGCCGTCGGCCGCCGTCCAGGTGGCCGTGACCGGACGCTCCGACGGGCCGCTCAGGGTCGCGCCGAACGCCAGCGTGCCGCCCTCAGTGACGGTCGTGGCGGCGACGTCGATCTCGGGCTGGTCCTCGTCGTCCATGATCGTCACGAGCGCCGAGTCGGTGCCGGTCACGGAGGCGTTGGTGCCGCCCTGGACGGTGAGGGTCTGGCCCGACTCCTCGTACAGCGAGTCGTCCACGATGCTGATCGACAGCGACGTGCTGGTGTTCGTGCCGGCCGGGATGGTGATCGAGCCGGGGGTGAACGTGTAGTCCTGGGTGGCGCCGAGCTTCGCCGTACCCGGCGTGACGGTCACGGGGATCGTGACGTCCTTGCCGGAGATGGCGTCCAGCTCCGCCGTGATGTTGACCACGCCGCCGTTGATGTCCTCGGAGGGCGACGGGTCGTCGACGAAGAGCGCGTAGTGCGGGGCGGCGTCGTCGTCGGAGATCCGGCCCTCGGCCTCGAGCGTGTTGCCGTTGCCGTCCGTCACCGTGACCGTGAAGGTCTCGACGTTCTCGTCGAGGGTGTCCTGCAGCGTCTGCACGGTGAGGAACTGGCTGTCGCCGCCGTACGGGGCCGAGTTGTCGGCGGGGAACGTGACGGTGCCCGTCCCGACGTCCGTGTAGTCCTCGTCGACCGTCGCGTCCGTCGGACCGGTGCCCGTGCTGACCGTCCAGGTCAGGTTCGTGGAGCTCAGCGGGCTGGCGTCCGCGGTACGGACGAGCTCGAAGACCAGGTCGCCGCCCTCGGTCGTGCTGATCGAGTTGTCGGCAAAGGTGAAGCCGGCGAGCGGTGCGGCCTGGGCGGGCGCGCTGATGAGGACGGCCGGGGCGAAGGCGATCGCACCGGCGACGGCGGCCGACAGGACCGTCCGGACCGACTTGGGTCCACGCAGCATGAACGGTACCGAGCCGCTCTTGGCCGCATGGGCTGGTTGATAGCGCATGTACTTCTGTCTCCTTCGGCGGCTGGGCCGCCTCCCGCTCGGGAGGTCCCTGGCTTTGCGTCCCCGCCTCTCGACGGGTTTGCCTTTCTCGGTGCCGCACGCGACGGCTTGTGGAACGCCGGCGCAGGCCGGTTCGGCGCGGCCCGTGAAGCGCGGGGACAAAGCTCGCACTTGGGAACTGCGCCGACCGTACTGTAACCAGGGATTTGCGGAGGTGTGGGGGAAATGGACTTTTCGGTCGGATAGCCCCTTCCGCGGGACTTTGCGCCGACTTCTTCCCCGGCCGAACGGTGGAGGTTGCGCTGGTCAGGGCATACGCGAGCGAGGGGTGAAGCCCACGGCTTCACCCCTCGCGAATTCCGGGGTCACCCCCGCTTGTAGGCGATCAGAGACTTCGTCAGGCCCATGACCCGCTCGCTGCGCAGGGTCGACTCGGGGAAGTACGAGCGCATCTGCGTCTTGTCCACCAATTCGGTCCACAAAACGCGGGAAAGGGCCTCCTCGCGCGTGCGGCCCGGGGTGTAAGCGAGCGGCCACTTGCGCGCGACCTCACGGCGCGCGGCCACCGGGAGGAATTGCATGCCCGGCGCGATCCAGTGCGGCTCGATCGGGAAATACCGGTACGGCGTCTGCACCCAGTGCGCCGGGGCGAGGGCGTGCACGGACTCCGCGAAGCGCAGCCGGCGCTCGTGCCCGCCGACGTGCTCGATGACCGAGTTGCTGAAGACGAGGTCGTAGCGCCGGGCGGCGATCTCCGGGGGCAGCTCGCAGGCGTCGCCGTGATCGACCTCGACCCACTCCGGCAGCTCGGCCGGCGCCGGCTCCAGGTTGACGACGTGGACGTGCTTGGGGCGGACCGGCAGCTGGCGCCAGAACCCCACGCGGCCGCCGAGGTCCACCACCGACATCTCGGACAACTCGGGGAAGGTCTCCGCCAGCCAGCGCGACCGTGCCTCCCGGCGCTTCGCGCCCCAGGAGTCGGGCCTGTCGACGAGCCGCCAGCGCAGGGAGTGCAGGTTCATCGCGGCAGAATACTGGGGCCCCGGCCGGGCCCGGGAGAGCCGATCGGCCGGAGGTTGGCATTAGGACAACCTTAAACCCGGGTTAGCCGACCCGATCGAGGGTCGTCACATGTGGATGTCGAGGTTACGCTCGGCCACGACCGGCCACAGGGGATCTGGCCGGGCCCGCATTGACCTACCCGAGAAGGACACGATGTTGCGCAGGGCGCACGTGCCGGCCCACGCGCCGGCACCGCGACGGGGGATCCGTAGCACCCGATCGCTGACCATCATCGGAACGGCCGTCGTGGCGGTGACCGCCGCGACGCTCGTACCGGTGTTCGCGGACGACGACAACGGACTGACCCTGTACCCGGTGGCCGACACCACCCTCACGCAGGTGCCGCAGGACGGCGACAACAGCGTGAAGACGACGCTGGCCAGCTGCCCGGCGCTGTGCGACAACAACCCCCGGGGACGCCGCGACGCCACCCTCCAGTTCGCCGTGGACAAGCTGCCGGCCAACGCCACCCGGGTGAAGGCGAAGCTGCGGGTGTACGCCTGGAACGACTTCGCCGCCCGCATCGTGGCCCGCGCGGTCCCGGGCGACCTCAGCGCGGCCGCCACCCCGGCCCGGTTCGCCGCCGTCGGCACGGTCGAGGCGCTGGACGCGGTCAAGAAGGGCTACAACGAGTTCGACGTCTCCGCCTCCGTGCAGGAGAACGGCATGTACACGTTCGCGCTGTCGCAGGAGAACTACAACACCCGGGTCTACTGGGCGTCGCGGGAGAACTCGAAGGAGAACCTGCGCCCGGAGCTCGTGCTGTCGTACGACACCGAGACGAAGCCGACGGCCGAGCCGACGACGCCCGCCACGGTGCTGCCGCCGGCTGCCACGGCGACCACCACGCCGCCGACGAGCGCGCCGCCGGCCACCACCACCAAGGCGCCGGAGCCCACGAAGACCACCACCGCCCCGGCCACGAAACCGCCGGCCGCCACGACGGCACCGGCCCCGCCCACGGGCTGGCGGCAGGTGTGGGCCGACGAGTTCGACGGCGGCACGGTCGACCGGTCGAAGTGGAACCTGCGCGACAACGAGGGCCGCGACATCGACCTCGGCTGCAACGTGGACGACGCGAAGAACACCTTCGTCGGCGGCGGCAACCTCACCCTGCGGGCCCTGCGCGAGAGCGCCACCTGCAGCTCGCAGAACCGGCAGTTCACCCAGTCGTACCTGGACACCATCGGCAAGGCGTCGTGGAAGTACGGGCGCTTCGAGATCCGCGCCAAGTCGCCGAACAAGCCGGAGACGTCCCAGGGCCTGTGGCCGGCGTTCTGGCTGCGGCCCGACGACGGCGGCAACGGCGAGATCGACGTGACCGAGCTGCCCGGCGGCCGGGACTGGTACGACAAGTCCACCGCGGCCATCTTCTGGGACTACACGCCGGTCAAGCAGGACACCCGGATCGCGCTGCCCGGCGGCGGGTACCCGGGCGACGGCTTCCACACGTACACCACCGAATGGGACGCGAACGCCCTCAAGTGGTACATCGACGGCAAGCTGGTGTGGACACGGGACCGCAGCACCACCCCGTGGTACGACAAGGCGTTCAACAAGCCGTACAACCTGCGGCTGAACTTCCAGGTCGGCGGGTGGCTCGGCAACCCGGACAGCAGCACCCGGTTCCCGGCCGACTTCGTCGTGGACTACGTACGCGTCTACCAACGCTGACGGTCATCCGACAGGGCCCCGAGGTGTGACCTCGGGGCCCTGTTCCGTTCGATGGACGGTCACCTATCGTCTAGCTCGTGCTGAACGAGTCGACGCGGATCTCCGTACCCGGGCAGCGTCCCCCGTCCGATCCCCTGGTCGGCGCCGGCGACCCTCGCGGGCGCACCGACGGCCTGGGCTGGGTGACCCGGGCGATCTTCGCCGACCCGGGCGTGACGGTCACCGTCGGCGACGATCCCGCGGCGACCGTCCGGTACGCGGTCATCCCCTCGCTCGACAGCGCTCGTTTCCTGCTCCCGCTGGCCTCCCGGCGGGTCACCGCGGCCTCCCTGCTGGCCTACAACGCGCTGCGGCCGCCGAAGGTCCGCGCGGGCCGGGCCGCCGTCGGCATCCTGGCCCGCGCCGGCCTGCTGGGCCTCACCAGGGCGCCGGTCCTGTCCGTGCACGCCGCCGAGCCGGGGAACCTGCTCGCCGCCTTCCTGGCCGAGAAGCTCGGCGAGCCGCGGCTGCACGCGGCGATCGGCATCCGCCCGCCGGACCCGCACCACAAGCCGACCCTGCAGCTCTTCGACGACCACGGCCGCCCCCGCGGGTACGCGAAGATCGGCTGGAACGACGGCACCCGCGCGATGGTCCGGGCCGAGGCGGCCACCCTGGCCGACCTGCCGACCGGCGGCGGCTTCCCGCCCGCGCCCCGGCTCGTGCTGCACACCCGGTGGAACGGCCGGGAGATCGCCGTCATCGAGCCGATGCCGCGCACCGTACGCCGCATCCGCCGCCCCGCCCGTCCACGCCTGGACGCCATGCTGGCCGTGGCCCGCCGGGGCGGCCCGCCCGCTCCCCCGGCGCCCGTCACCGCGCTGCTCGACGCGTGGCGGCAGCGTGCGGCCGGCGCCGACCCGCGCATCCACGGCTTCATCGACGCCCTGGACACCGGTCTGACGCTGGAGCTGGGCGACTGGCACGGCGACTGGGTGCCGTGGAACATGGCGCGGCACCGGGGCCGGCTGCTCGTCTGGGACTGGGAGAACCGCTCGGCGGGCGCACCGGTCGGCTTCGACCTGGCACACCAGGCGTTCCAGACCGCGCTGTCCACGCACGGGCGCCCGGCCGCCGAGTGCGCGGCCGCCGTCGACGAGGCGCTGCGCGGGCACGGGCCGGCGCTGGGCCTGGACGCGCAGCGGCAGCGTTTCGTCGCCGACGCCTACCTGGTCGAGCTGTGGCTGCGGACGTACGAGTTGTCCGGCGGCGGCGCGGGCTGGAACCCGAAGCTCCACCCGGCCCTGCTGGACGTGCTGGCCACCCGCCTGCCCCGATGAGCCACGCCGCGCTGCTCGCGGTCGAGCAGTGGTACCGGGAGCGGGTGGCGACCCAGCTGATCCCGGAGGACCCCGCGGCGGCCCGGATCCGGGCGAGCGCGGTCGCGGTGCTGTCGTCCGGCGGTGAGCTCTCCCCGGTCCAGCGCTCGATGCTGCGCGCCGCCATCGAGGAGGTGCAGCAGCGGCCCCGCGACGCGTTCCCGCACAGCGCCGACGTCCTGCACCTGGCGCGGCTCGTCGAGGCCGCGGCCGGGACCTAGCCGGCCCAGGCGAGCGACAGCCCCAGACGCTCCGCCAGCGCGGCGTTGAACGGCCGGTAGTAGGCGGTCAGCTCGGCACGTACCGCGGGGTCCATGCCCTTGCTCGGCCGGTCGTTGAAGACGTCGTAGGACTCCAGCTCGTGCGGCGGCAGGCCGATGAAGTCGAGGGTACGGGCGTACGTGCCGGCGGGATCGCGGTACAGGGTCTCGCTGGGCAGGAACAGCATCTGCTCGCGCGGGAACCGGGCCAGCCACGGCTCCAGGTGCTCGAGGTAGCGGCCGCGCGCCCGGTACGAGTACCAGTCGAACGCCTCGCTGACGGAGCCGGGCTCCGCGATGAGGCGTTCCCGCTCCCCCGCCGTCCGCTCCTGCTCGGCGGCGAGGGCCTCGGCGAACCCGAGCGGCTCCACACCCTCGCCCCGGCGCTCCTTCCAGTGCGAGTACGCCCGCTCCACCGGATCGCGCAGCAGCACGATGATGCGCACCTGCGGCATCAGGTCGGCGACCCGGTCCGCCACGAGGGGATGGAACATGTACAGCGGTGCGGCTTCACCCACTTTGGGCGGTGCGCCGTACCGGCGTTCGAGGGCGGCCCGCTGCCGCTCGGTCGGGAAGTGCGAGCGATACCACGCCTGTCCGCGCGACCAGTTCTCCTCGAAGTAGTGCGAGGTCTTGGTGTTCCACGCCGGGAAGAGGCGGGGCACGAGCGGGTGCTGGACGAGGTACCGCCACAGCGAGGTGGTGCCGCCGCGTTTGGTGCCGACGATGAGGAAGTCGGGCAGCGGGCGACGGGCGCTGGTGTGCTCGCCGTACCGGACCAGGGCGCTGCGCAGCCCTTCCCGGGCGCCCTGCGGCGCCGCGTTCTTCAACCGGTCGAGCACCGTCACGACAGAGCCTCCTGTTTCGCGGGTGGTCGGAGCTGGGTCCGCGCGGCCGCGACGGCGCGCCGGACCCGGGGGCTTGCGAGGGAAGCGGCGCAGAGGGCCAGCAGCACGGCCAGGGCGACGGCGAGGCCCGGTACGCCGCGGCCCGCCAGCCCGGCACCGGCCGCCGCCGCGACGCCGGTACCGGCGGTCGCCGCGGCCGCGGCCGCCACGAGCCCGGTCCCGAACAGGGCCTCGCCGAGCACCCGGCGGGCCAGCACCGCGGCGACGACGTTCTCGCAGACGATGCCCAGCGACCAGGCGACGGCCGCACCCAGGGCGCCGTGCCGCGGGATGAGCAGCACGCACCCGGCGACGTTGACCGCGAGGCCCGCCACGGTGCCCAGCAGGTGACCGCGGCTGTTGCCGCTCATCAGCAGCACCGTCTGCACGAGGCCGACGCCGACGTTCACCATCATGGCCACCGCGAGGACCGCCAGCGGCGCGGCGCCGCCGGAGAAGTCGCCGCCGAACAGCGCCAGGAAGGCCGGCGCGAAGACCGCCAGCAGCAGGTACGCGGGCCAGGAGAGCAGCACGATCCACACCGTCGTCCGCCGGTAGATCTGCGCGGCGGCCGACCGGCGGCCCGCGCCGAGCAGCCCGGACAGCTGCGGCGCGATCGCGACCCGCAGGCCCTGCATGACCAGCAGACCCGCCAGCACGTACCGGCCGACCGCGCCGAAGACGCCGGCGGCGGCCGGGCCGGCCAGGGCGGAGGTGAGCAGCACCCCGACCCACATGCTGCTGGCGTCGATGGCCGTGGACAGCGCCCGGGGCAGCGCGAAGCCGGCGAACTCGCGGCGGTCCTGCGGGGTGGGCCTGAGCACCGCACCGCGCCCGATCCCGAGCGGGCGGAGGCTCAGCACCGCCGCGGCCACCCCGGCGAGGGCCAGCGGCAGGACCCAGCCGGCGAAGCCCTGCACCACCGAACCGCCGGCGACGACGGCCATGCCGACCAGCACCGGCCGGGCGATCGGCACCGCGACGAGCTGCAGCCCGACGTACGCGCTGACCGGCCGGGTCGCCCGGACCGCGGCCAGCAGGACCGTGGCGGCCACGAACACCGGTACGCCGACGAGGGCGAGCCGGATCAGGGCGGCGTCGTCCGGGCCGCCGGTGAGCAGCGCCGCACCCAGGCGGGGCGCCGCCGGCCAGCCCACGACGGCCACGGCCGCGGCCAGCGCGACGGTGGGCACCAGCGCCAGGACCAGCAGGCGCGCCCCGTCCCGGGAGAGGCGCTCGCGGCGCGGCAGCGCCCACATCAGGCCCGTGTCGGCGCCGAGGCAGCACAGCGGTCCGATGATGCTGACGAGGCCGATGGCGGTGAACAGCGCGCCCGAGTCGGCCGCGCCGAAGACCCGCACGATCACGGCGGTGAGCACGAACCCGCAGGCGCCGTTGACCGCGGCGCCGAGCAGCCCGATCAGGCCGCTGCGGGTGCTGCGGCGGACCTCGTCCCTGTCCGCGACGGCCGTCATGACTGAGCCTCACGGTCGTGCCGTCCTGGCCCTTGCTTCGCTGCGGTGCAGTCCGTCACGACGCCCTGGTCCTCGGTTCGCGGTTGACCGGCCCGTCCACCGCCGCCAGGCCGAGGCCGACGGCGAAGAGCAGCACCGACATGTTCGGGTCGATGTAGGAGTAGAACGGGGTGACGACCGCGGCGATCACCGGCAGGGCGCTCAGCCACAGCCCGGCGGGGCTCACCGCGCCGGACAGCCGGCGGGCCAGGACCAGCAGGATCAGGTAGAAGCAGATCGTGGCCGGGATGCCGTGGCTGTACAGCAGCTGCCAGATCATGCCCTGCGTGCCGAGGGGTTCCGCGGCGTGCGTGGTGTCGACCTGGGTCGGCTGGCCGAAGCCCAGCAGCGGCGAGCGCAGCACCGCGGCCCACGTCTGCACGTACAGGTCGAACCGGTCGGTGTTGGTGTCCGTCGTCGACGTCCGGTGCGTGATGAGGTCGACCACGGGGATGAACAGGGTCACCACCCAGCCGGCGAAGACGATCAGGGTGATCGGCAGCAGCAGCCGTACCCGGCCCCTGGCCATCTCCCGGACCAGCAGGTAGAGCACGCCGGCGCCGAGCCCGATGAACATGCCCCGGTTGAGCGTCAGGAACGCCGGGACCAGCGACAACGGCAACGACACCATGAGTACGGCGCGCAGCGCACCGCGCCGGACCGACATGAGATACGCGAGCACGAACGGCACGAGGAAGCTGTACGCCGTACCCCAGTTGTTGGTGTACGGGAACGGCGCCGCCGGCCGGTAGATCGGGTTGCGGCTCAACGGGTTGAACTCGGTCGCGTCCAGGTGCGCCACGTCCAGGATGTACCGCTCGCCCCGTACGCCCGCCGGCAGCACCAGCTCGAACGGGCTCGGCATGCTGAACCGGGGCGCCAGCACGCCGAACCAGCCGAGCGCCACCATGGCCAGCCAGAACAGCGCGAGCGGGGAGGCGATCCGCGCCCACGGGATCCGGTCCCGGCCCAGGTTGTAGACGTAGATGCCGACGAGCAGCGCGGTGCAGAGGTGGCCCAGCCGCAGGCCGAACACCACGATCGAGGTGGCCCGTTCCAGCCGGGTGCTGCTGATCGCGACGATGCCCAGAAAGATCAGCCAGAGCCAGGTGCCGGCCGGCAACCGGACGTCACCGCGCGTGGCGAGCAGGGCGAACAGCACGACCCCGAAGAACGGCCAGACGACGTACCAGACGCCGAGCACCCACCACAGCGGCATCAGCGCGAACATCATGAACAGCGGCCACAGCGGCAGCTTGGCGGTGCGGACCCGCCAGGCCGCCGGGTCCAGGACGCCCGGCTCGACCGCGGCGATCGCCCGCGCCCTGGCCGGCACGGCCGCGCGCGCGACGCGCTTGGGCCGCAGGGTCGTCCTGGCCAACCTCAGATCCCCCTGCCGCGCTTCTGCGCCATCCGCAGGACCCGCTCACCGGTCACCAGGCGCAGCACGACGGGTACGGTGACCAGCACGCGCTTCTCCCGGGGATTGAGCCGGACGACCGCCGCGAGCTCCTTGAGCGCCTCGGTGCGCCGGTTGCCCGAGGCGAGCGCGAACGCGATCTGTCCCCGGAGCCGGGCCAGGCCGGCGCGGCTGCGGGCCAGGTCGGGGTGCTTGGCGATGAGATAGCGCTGAGCCTCGACGATGGTCGCCCAGCGGCCGAAGTAGAACGAGCCGCCGTGCCAGTCGACGATGACCAACGCCTGGCGGACGACGGCCACCGGGGTCTGCGCGGAGACCCGCAACAGCCACTCGTAGTCCTCGCTGTACCCGCCGGGGATCTGCTCGTCGACCTCGCCGGCCGCGGCCCAGGTGGACCGCCGGATCAGCATCGTGCTGGAGTGCACCTCCATGACCCGGTCGGCGAGGAAGTCGTCGTGCGTGACCAGGTCCTTGTCGAGCACCCGCTCCTTGTCGATGCCGGGGCCGCGCAGGCGCAGCCCGCAGCTGACCGCGCCGATCGCCGGGTCGGCGAGCAGCTCCACCTGGCGGCTGAGCTTCGCGGCGAGCCAGATGTCGTCGTCGTCGCAGAACGCCAGCAGGTCGCCGGTGGCCGCGTCGGCGCCGCTGTTGCGGCCGCCCGGCAGCCCCTGGCGGTGGGTGTTGTTGATGAGCTTGAGCGACCGGCCGGGGCCCACGGCCACGTCGAGCTCCCGGACGTCGACGTGGTCGTACACGACGATGCACTCGACGTGGCCGGGATAGTCCTGGCCGAGGATGCTGGTGACGGCGCGTTCCAGCAGGCCGGGCCGGTCCCGGGTGGCGACGACGACGGTGACGTCCGGCAGGCTGTCAGGCACCCCGGCCTCCGGTGAGGACGAACCCGACGGTCTGGGCGCCGGCCGAGCGCAGCCGGTCCACCAGCCGGCTCAGCTCGGTGTTGCGGGTGCGGTCCCGGGCCACCACGAGCACGGCGACGCCGGCCTGGGCGGCGCGGACCCCGCGCTCGTCGATGTCCGAGGGCGGCGCGTCCACGACCACCACACCGATCTCCGGCTCCTCGCCGAGCGTGCAGAGCCGGACGACGCCGCCGCCGAGGAGCACCACGAGCGGCGCGCGACCGTCGAGGTCCGCGGCCGGCCGCGCGGGTGCGGGGGCGACGATCGGGGCGGAGGAGGCGGACCGGCCGGCGGACGTCTCCATGATGAGCGTGGCTTCGGGGTCGTTGGAGGTCGCCTTGACCTCCGGCAGGGGGTCGGCGACCCGCATCGGCGAGCCCTGCAGCCGGGTGACCCCGGGCGCCGGGGCGCCGACGCCGCCACGGCCCAGGCCGCCGGCGGGCGAGGACCCGTTGAGGCCCCCGCCCGAGGGCGAGAGCGTGCGCGGCCGCGGGGGCGTGCGCTTCTGGGCCGCGAACAGGATGCGCTTGAGCTCCTCGTGCGTCTCGGGCGTGGCGCTCAGCGTGACGTCCTGCCCGGCCTCGGCGAGCGCGACCGCGAGGTTGCCGCTCACCGTCGTGCGCCCCTCGTCGTCGCGGCCGGAGAGCACGACCAGGGCGCGGTCCGGGTGCCGGTCGATCCACTTGAGCACGGCGAGCGAGACGTACCGGGCGTCGGCGGCGGCCGCGGACTCGCCGTGCCGGCCCGCCGCGCGGACCACGCCGAGGGCGGGCACACCGACGATGTCGGCGGCCTGGTCGATCGAGCGCACCCGGCGGTCCAGCGCCTCCCGCGCGTGCGCGGCGATGGCACCGAGCAGCAGGCCGCCGAGGACGGCGGCGGTCAGGTAGAGCACCGCCGCGTCATGGCTCGACGGCACCGGCGCGCGGGCCGCGGCCGTGACGGAGCCCGGGCTCAGGTCGGCGGAGATCACCTTCGCGCGGGCGTTCGCGAGCTGCGCGATCTGGTCGTTGAGCGCGCTGACCTGATCGAGCATGGCCTGCGTACGCGGCGAGGTGGTGTCGGAGCTCGCCCGGTTGGAGGGCAGTTCCTTCTGCGCGCTCAGCCGCTGGGACGTGACCGACTTGATCGTGTTGTCGTACGACAGGATCAGCGCCGCCCGCTGCTGCTTGTAGATGTCCTCGCGGACCCGCAGGTACGTCTCGGCGGCCGTGTTCGCGCCGGTGATCGCGCTGCGCTCGGAGTCGCTGGTGTACTGGAACCGCAGCACCTGGCCACCGGTCGGCACCTCGGTGCTGAGCGCCTCGCGCACGTCCTCGGGATCCCGGTTGAGGATCCGCGCCGTCGAGTCGATGACGTCGTTGCCGAGCGCGATGCCGTTCTCGGCCGTCATGTTGATGGCCCGGTCCGCGCCGCTGGACGGCAGCGTGAACGGGTCGGTGACCACGGGCCGCAGCACCACCACGGTGGTGGCCCGGTAGGTGGCCGGGAAGAAGAGCAGGTACGCGAGCGCCGCCAGCGTGACGATGCCGGCGACGGTGGCCACGATGCGCCAGCGGCGCAGCGGAATCCGTACCACGTCCGCAAAGCCGACGACCCGCTGCCGGCTCGCGGCGACGGAATCACTCACATCCATGTGTCGTCTCTCCCCGACATGCAGTTGTTTTCCGATTTCGGACAACTCCCCGGCCGGGCTGCGCTGCCCGGCCGGGGAGGATGCCCCGATGTGCGTCCCCCGCTACGAGGTGGCGAAGAACAGGGTCGCGTTGTTCCAGGTGGCGTCCGCTGTGGGCGCCGCGACCACGGTCGCCGTGGAGCCCGCCACCGCCGTGCTCGCCGCGGGGTCGAAGGCGACCGATCGCAGCGAACCGTTGGTGGAGCCATAGACGAGCTTTCCCGCCACCCAGGTCATACCACGCACAGTGCGCCAGTCGATACCCGTTGTCGGCAACGTGAACGCGGTGCAGCCCACGACGGAGCCGTCCGGGGTCAGATACCGGTAGAACAGCGAGTTGCTCGACGAGGTCGTGTAGTACATGCGGCCCTGGAGGAAGAAGGCGCCGGTCATGCTGGCGGCGTTGAACCAGGAAGTGTTCCAGCCGCTGCTCTCCCACGGCGCCCCGATGGTGCCGCCGGTGAGCATCGACACGTTCAGCACGCTACCGGTCGGCTTCGTGCTGTCCGTCTTGGCCCAGTAGAGCTTGTTGGACAGCGAGAACGCCGCCTTGGCGCTGGTCAGCTGCGGCTGGCTCACCGTGGCCGGCGTACCGGCACCGCCCGGGCCGAACGGCACCTTGGTCACCTGGCCGTTGCCCGCACCGAGGTACAGGAAGCCGGAGTCGGCCTGCGGTGCGTCCTGCACGGGGATCGTGCGGCCACCGGACTTGGGGAAATACCCCATCCGGCCGTGGTACTCGTTGCCGAGGCCGTCGGAGTCGTACCCGGCGAACAGACCGTTCGGGCCGGACCACAGCTCCCACATGATCGGCCCCCAGTTCGTGCCGCCGGAGGGCAGCTCGCTGCCGGGCGACCGGGTCGGGTTCCAGTTCAGCGGTACGCCGTTCTGCTGGTCCAGCGCTGCGATGCCGTACCGGCTCACCCCGCCGGCGCCCTGCGCGTCGTTGCCGTTGGCGTTGTTCTGCCAGCGGAAGTGCCCGCCGACGTAGACGACGCCGCCGGTGACCTCGACCGAGGTGACCGAGTCGGTGCCGGTGAAGTCGACCCAGGTGGCCTTGACGTTCGAGCCACGGTCGGCCGTCTCCCAGCGGGCGGTGGCGTCGCAGTACGCGTCACCCCGGCCACCGTCGGCAATGATGACGAAGTAGTCACCGTTGTCGGAGAAGTCGACGTCGCGTGCGTAGAACGGGAACGTGCCGCTGTAGCAGGCGGCCTCGTACCGGTCGGTGTTCCAGTCGGCGACGGCCGGCGTGCCCGAGGTGTCGATCATGACGACCTGGTTGCGCGCGCTGCCGTTGACGGAGGTGAAGTTGCCCACCGCCACGACCGTGTCGCCGTCCGGCGCGACGGCCAGACCCCAGATCAGCTCGGTGGAGTTGTCGTACGGCCGCGCGCCGCTCGCGTCGACCTGGAACGTGGAGTCGATCGCGCCCGTCGTGGCGTTGAGCCGCGCCAGCAGGGAGTGCTCCGTGCCGTTGACCCAGTGGAACGCGCCGGCGATGTAGAGGTAGTTGTCGTGCACGATCGCCCGGCGGACGACGCCGCCATCGCCACGACCCACCCAGCCGGTGATCGTCGCGCCGGTCGCCGGGTCGAGCTCGACGAGGTTCTTGCGTGCCACGCCGTTCACCGTGCCGAAGCTGCCGCCCACGATGAGCTTGCCGTCGGGGCTGACCGCGAGGGTCTGCACGGCACCGTCGATGACCGGCGTGAACCCGGTCTTCAGGGCGCCGGTGGAGGCGTCGTACGCGATGAGGTTGTTCGCGGCCGACCAGCTGGTGGCGCCGGCCGCCTTGACGCCGGTGAAGGAGCCGCCCGCGTAGACCGTGTTACCGATCTGTGCGAAGGCGCGCATGCTCCCGTCTTTGGCGTGCGGTGTGTTGTCCGCCGGGTTGGCCGTGACGATGGTGGCCGATGCGCTCGGCGGTACGTACACGGCGCTGGCCGGTATGGCGGTCAGAGCGACCGTCAGACTCGTCACCGCGGCCGGCACCAGGATCCTGGTGAGCGGCCGCGACCGGAGTCGACGCTTCAGGGACACGAGCCCTCCTAATCGGAACGTGAGGATTGACGCAGCCTGGTTCGGCGACGGTCGGTACGCCATCGACCGTACGGACGGCCTTCAGTCTGCTTGTGGGTGGTCGGGCGAGCGAACCAGCCGGAACGGCGCGGCACCGGGGACGGATCGTACGGACCACGCTGCGGCTGTCTGCAGGTCCGCGAGGGTGAGCTCCTCCACCTCACGGGCCACGACGAGTTTCCTGCCTTCCAACTCCCGAGCCATCTCGACCTGGTGGTCGTCGACGTGCTCACCGTGGGCGCGGCGTCGCGGGACGTACACGGCGCGCTTGCCCGCCTGCATCGCCGCCAGCGCGGAGCCCACGCCGGCGTGCGAGATGACCGCGTCCGCCTCCGCCAGGGCCTCGCGCATCTCGTCGATCGGCACCTGCTTCCGGGCGCCGGCGGGCATCTTATCGATGACGGTCGAACCCACTTGCCACAGGACGTCCCATTCCGGCGGGAGCAGTCCGACGAGGTGGGTGAGCAGGCGCGGAAACGTGTACCGCTGGTGCGTGCCGAGCGTCACGACCACCTTGCGCACCGGCGGCGGGTCGGCGAACGCCTCCGCCTCGAACGCGTCGAAGATGGACCCGCCGTACCGCCACGCTCCCCCGGCCCAGGCCGGGTACTGCGTGTAGAGGCGTACCCGCGGCACCCGCGCGGCCAGCCGTCCGGTCAGCGACGGGCCCTGGGTCCGGGTCGCGCTCTCGATGTACGAGCACGGGACCCCGGCCGCGGTGGCGGGCAGGAAGAACGCCATCGCGACGGCGGCCCCGGTGCTGATGACGTGCTCGTACCGCTCGGAGCGGAGCATGCGGCGGGCGACGACCATCTCGCGCAGCACCCCGGCCACGTCCCGGCTCGTGGCCGGCGGCACGAACACCACGTCCTCACCGTCCAGCAGCGACCGGCTCTGCGGGCTGTCGAACGTCACCCACCGCCGCGCGCCCAGGCCGAGCCGGGGCGCGAGGTCGTGCAGCTCCGCGAGGTGGCCGCCGGTGGACGCGACGAGCAGCGTGGTCACGAGGCCGCGACCGCCTCTGGCGCACGCGCGGCGACCGGACCGGCGGCCGGGGGCTCGGGGCGCGGATACCGGCCGGCCAGGACGCACACCGCGACGGCGAACCCGAGGAACAGCGCCGGCCCGAAGATCAGGCCCGTGATGACGTCGGTGAGCCAGTGTTTCTGCGTGTACAGGCGGGAGTAGCCCTCGTACGTGGCCATGACGAACACCACCGTGCCGAGCGCGACGTGCCAGCGCCGCGACAACCGCCAGGTGAGGGCGACGAAGAGCACGATGACGCCGAACGTCATGATGACGCGGGCGATGCCGCCGGACGGGTACGTGCCCAGCCCGGTCGGCGGGTGACCCCGGTCGACCATCTTGGCCACGATCGCCTGGACGTACTGCTCGAGCGGGAAGCTGGCGAGGATGGCCAGCAGCGGGATCCAGAACCGCCGGCGCCACAGCACCGCGAAGACGACGGCGGCGACCACGACGACCCGCTTCAGTGGCTCGCGGTCACCCAGCGCGGTGTAGAACCAGTTGAAGTCCTCGAACGCGGGGTTGCGCCGGTCGGTCACCCACAGCAGCACCGGCCAGTCCACGGCGTCCTGGAGGCTGTGCGCGAGCAGCCCGATCGGCCAGAAGACCGCGATCGTCAGGGCCGCCCAGAACAGCGTGAAGACCACCGCGGTGGCCGGGCGGCCCAGCGTCGTGACCAGACCGGTCACCGCCTCGCGCGTCGTGGCGGCGAGCCGGCCACCTGCGAGGCGCCGGCCCGGCCCGTACGCGAGCAGCGGCCCGGCCACGGCCGGGACCACGACGGCCAAGGCCGCGACGAAATACAGCAGTACCACCGAACCGTCCCCACATTCTGCGGCGTCCCGACCGCACGATCCCCTTGTCAACCCGGCGCGTCTAGTACGCGCCTGCGCCCCGCAACACGACCATCGCGGTCCGCATGAGAATCACCAGGTCGACGGTGAGCGACCAGTTCTCCACATACCGCAGGTCCAGCCGGATCGAGTCCTCCCACGACAGATCCGAGCGCCCGCTCACCTGCCACAGCCCGGTCATCCCCGGCTTGACGACCAGCCGCCGGCGCATGTCCTGTGGGTACTGCTCGACCTCGCTGGGCAGCGGCGGGCGCGGCCCCACGAGCGACATCTCCCCCAGCAGAACGTTGATGAGCTGCGGCAACTCGTCCAGCGAGTACCGGCGCAGGAAACGGCCGCACCGGGTGACCCGCGGATCGTCCCGGATCTTGAAGAGCACACCGGCGAACTCGTTCTGTTCCCGCATCGCCGCGAACCGCGCCTCGGCGTCGGTGTGCATCGTGCGGAACTTGTACATCCGGAACATCTCGCCGCCACGGGCCACGCGGATCTGCCGGAAGAAGACCGGGCCGCCGGTGTCCAGCTTGATGACCAGCGCGATGGCGAGGAACAGCGGTGCGAACAGGATCAGCAGCAGCGCCGCGACGGAGACGTCGAAGACGGACTTGATGAGCCGCCGGCCGCCGGAGAGCCGCGGATGCTCGATGTGCATCATCGGCAGCCCGTCCACCGGGCGCACGGTGATCCGGTCCCCGGCGGTGTCCACCAGCGACGACGACACGATGAGGTCGATGTCGTCGCGTTCCAGCTCCCAGGCGAGCCGGCGCAGCATCGGACCGTCCAGCTCCGGGCAGGACAGCACCATGACGGTGTCCGCGCCCGCCGCGGCGGCCGAGTTGGCGGCGGCGCCGAGCGCCCCGAAGACCGGCACCTCCAGGGTGCGGGCCGCGTCGGCGAGCTGGTCGGCCGGCAGGCAGGCCCCGATGATCTGCAGCCCGTGGTGGTAGCGCCGGTGCAGCTGCCGGGTCATCTGCGCGACGGCCGGCGCGTGACCGAGCACGAGCACGCGGTGCATGCAGGCGCCTCTGCGGCGAGCCCGGTGCAGGATCTTCCGCAACACGAAGCGGCCGGTCAGCGAGGACAGCGTCGTCAGAACCAGCGCGATGAGCAGATAGCCGCGCGCGATGTCGGCTTTGAACACGTACGACGCCAGCGCCATCCCGACGGTCAGGCGTACGCCGGCCCGCAGCACCCGTTGGTATTCCTCGCCGCCGACGAACAACACGCGGCGTTCGTACGCATGCGTCAGCGCGAGAAGTCCGACCCAGACCGGCGGAATGAGCGCGGAAAGGGCCAGGTACCAGTTCGCGTACGCCGCGCCCTGGAACCGCAGCACGAACGCGGCCAGCGTCGCCACGAGCGTCGCTCCGAAGTCGACGACCAGGAGCAGCTTGACGTACCGCGCCTCCCACACCCAGCGGTCGGCATGGCCCCGCGCCCAGATGTCACCGATTTCCTTTTCGGTGGCATCCGAATACTCTGCGATTTTCGGTATGTCTTGTGTGTCGGCGTTACCCGCCGTTGTTCCCGTCGTTGTCACGACGCCTCTGCCTCCAGTGAGACCCCACGCCCACTCGGCAATTCTGCGAATACCACTCTTTCCACGCCCCCCACCCCTTGGCCCACGACGTACAAGCGCAAGGACGCCCAGGCGGTGAACGCTAGACGAGAATCGGGCCGGGCCCGACCCCGCGTGTCGCAATCTTTACTGAGGAACATCATGAATTTCGGATGCCGATGCGGAGGGCATCCACATGCAATGCAGGTGAACTCCGGTCTACATCGGACAAAATAGCAGTCGTGCCGAGCGTGACGGAAGGCTTTCTCCCGCCCCTGGACGATGTCCGGTTTGGACGCATTGGCACTCGTGATTTGTCCGGTAGGGGAATTCGCGGACCCGCACGGTAACACAACCGACTCGCCACGCGTCCAGGGGCGACTTGTGATCATCGATGCCGTCACCGGCCGCATCGGGCGTCCGGCCTGGCAGAAACCATCCGGAAGTGAGACACGCCCATCGATCGGCCCACTTGACATCGGTCCACGTCGGAGTAGAGGGACCGATAATGATCATGTCAGCGGCGGTCTTCACCGCGTAAGTCCGGCGCCTCAGACGTTTTTCGCTCATCGGGGTCGCCGAAGCGGGCGTCGCCGGGGCTTTTCGAGGCGCAGACCATGGGAACGCTCCCGCCGGCTCAGATGATGCCGAGCGCCATCGCCCGGGTCACGGCGGCCGTCCGGTCCGCCACGTCCAGCTTGTTGAAAGCGCGCAGCAGATGCGTCTTGACGGTCGCCTCCGAGATGAACAGCTCGCGTCCGATGTCGGCGTTCGTCAGGCCACGCGCCACCAGTCGCAGCACCTCCGCCTCGCGCTGCGACAGGCTCGGCGGCGCGGGGCTGCGGACCTGACGCACCAGGGTGGACGCGACGCTGGGCGCCAGCACCGTCTCACCCCGGGCGGCGGCACGCACCGCGCCGGCCAGCTCCGCCGGCGACGCGTCCTTCAGCAGATAGCCGCCGGCGCCGGCCTCGATCGCGCGCAGGATGTCACGGTCCGATTCGTACGTGGTCAGCACCATCACGCGGACGCCCCGGGTGCGCGCGAGGATCCGGGCCGTCGCCTCGACGCCGTCCCCGCCGGGCATCCGGAGGTCCATGAGCACGATGTCGGGATTCAGCTCGACCGCCCGCTCGACGCCCTCGGAGCCGGACGAGGCCTCGCCCACCACGGTCAGGTCCGGCTCGGCCTCCAGCATGCCGCGCAGGCCGTGCCGTACCACCGGATGGTCGTCCACCAGCAGGATCCGGATCACGCGGGCACCTCCAGCTCGATCGTGGCGCCGGCGCCCGGCTCGCTGCGTACGGTCAGCGTCCCGCCCACCTGACCGGCGCGCGCCCGCATGCCGTCGAGGCCGAAGCCGTGCCGCTGCCCCGGGTCGAAGCCCCGGCCGTCGTCGCGCACCACCAGCCGCACCTTCTCCGCCTCGTACGCCAGCAGCACCGACACGTCCCGCGCGGCCGCATGCCGCCGTACGTTCGTCAGCGCCTCCTGCGCCGCCCGCAGCAGCACGACCTCCACCGCGGTCGGCAACGGCCGCGCCGCCCCGGTCGTCCGGAACGACGACGCCGCCCCCGAGTCCTCGGCGGCGCGTGCCGCCTGCCGGCGTACGGCATCCAGCAGCGAACCGTCGCCCAGGGCGGGCGGCGCGAGGGCGGCGACCAGCGCACGCGACTCGGCCAGATTCTCCCGGGCCGTACGTACCGCCAGCGCGAGCCGCTCGTCGGCGAGCGCCGGATCCGCGGCCTGCAGCAGCGTGATGATGCTGGTGAAGCCCTGGGCCAGGGTGTCGTGGATCTCGCCGGCGAGCCGGGCCCGCTCGGCGGCGACGCCGGCCTCGTGCGACAGGCGGGCCACCTCGGCGCGGCTGCGCTCCAGCTCGGCGATGAGCTCCGCACGTTCGGTGCTCTGCTTCACCACCCGGTTGATCCACACACCCAGCCAGGCGGCGGCGCCGGCGGTCATCACGAACACCGGCCCGACGTGCACGAGATAGCTCGCGTCGAACCCGTTCGCGGCGAAACCGACGGCCAGCGGGGTGAGGTTGGCGACGACCACCGCCACGAGCGCCGGCCGCAGGTCGAGCAGCATGAAGAACATCGGGCAGAGGCCGAACAGCAGGTAGCTCACCATGTCCGAGCCGGCCGCGCCGGCCGCGAAGACGGCGAGGACCGTGACCGCGTACCCGATGCCCTGACGCTGTTTGCGCACCAGCCGCCGGCCCCACACGGCGTAGAGGAGGGCGATCACGGCGATGCTCGCCAGGCCGGCGACCCGGCCGGGCGCGTCCTGGACGGCGACCGCCGCCGCCACCCCGAGGGCGACGACGGCGAAGAAGACGTCCCACAGCACCTCGTCCATGAGCCGCCGCGGCGTCGCGGCCGTGGTCATCCGTCGCGGCGGTTCGTCCAGCGGAACGTCAGGAGGCACAGCACCAATCCGATCACACACCAGCCGCCGAGCACCAAGGCGATCCGGCCCAGCTCCCACGCCCCGGCGGCCTCCAGGGACGCGGCGGAGCCGGGCAGGAACACGTACCGGAAGCCCTGCGCCATCCACTTCACCGGGAAGACCGACGCCACGGTGATCATCCAGTCCGGCAGCTGCGTGATCGGGTGGATGAAGACCCCGGACAGGAACTGCAACGCGACGACGGGCACATTCAGGACCGCTCCTGCCGTACGGGCGGAGCGCACCAGCCCGCTCGCGGCGATGCCCAGCAGGCTGCAGGCGATGACACTGAGCAGGAACAGCCACCCGAAGGTGAACCACCGCCCGGCGTCCGCGGGAAGCGGCATGTCGAACAGCAGCACCCCCACGCCGAGCAGGACCAGCACCTCGGCCGCGGTCAGCGCCGCCACCAGGATGAGCTTGCCGAGGAAGTACGCGCCGGCGGTCGCCGGGGTGCCGCGCAGCCGTTTGAGCGTCCCGTCCTCCCGGTCGGTGGCGATGCCGACGCCCATCGTGATGAACGCGGTCGACACGATCCCGTACGCGATCATGCTGGCGGAGAAGACCCGGGCCGCGCTCAGCCCGGGGTGGTCGTAGTCGTCGCCGAAGATCGAGCCGAACAGCAGGAGCAGCAGCGCCGGGAACAGGAACGTGAAGATCATCGCCGTCCGGTCCCGGACGAACTGCAGGATCTCGATGCCGCCACGCCGGCGGCCGATCGTCAGGGTGCTGGTCATCGGGCTTCTCCGATCAGGCTCAGGTACGTGTCCTCGAGGCTCGGGCGGCTGACGGTGAGGCCGCTGAGATCGGCGCCCCGCCCGACCAGCCCGGCGATGAGCGCGGCCGGGTCGTCGGTACGGACCTCCTGATCGCCGCCCCACCGCACGACCGCGCCGGCGGCGGACCGCCCGCCCAGCGTCGCGGGCGTCCCCTCGGCCACGATCACCCCGCCGGCGATGACGGCGAGCCGGTCCGCGAGGGCCTCGGCCTCGTCCAGGTAGTGCGTGGTGAGCAGGATCGTCGTCCCCTCGGCGGCCAGCGCGCGGATCAACGCCCAGAACTGCCGCCGCGCCTCCGGATCGAACCCGGTCGTCGGCTCGTCGAGGAACACCAGCTCGGGACGGCCCACGATGCCCAGCGCCACGTCGAGCCGGCGTCGCTGGCCGCCGGACAACGTCCGTACCCTGGCCCCCGCCTTGTCCTCCAGCCCGACCAGCTCGATGGCGTCGGCGACCGGCCGCGACCGCGGGTAGAACCCGCCCACATGCCGCACCACCTCGGCAACGGTCAGGTCGCCGGCGTCCGCGGCGCTCTGCAGCACGATGCCGATCCGGGTCCGCCACGCCCGGCCGGCCGCCCCCGGATCCTCTCCGAGGACGGAGACGTCGCCGCCGCTGCGACGCCGGTGCCCCTCCAGAATCTCCACAGTGGTGGTCTTCCCGGCCCCGTTCGGGCCGAGCAGGGCGAACACCTCACCGGTGGCGATGTCGAGGTCTATGCCGCCTACGGCGAGATGGGTGCCGTAGGTCTTGCGCAGGCCGCGCGCCTTGATCGCTGTCATGCCATCGAGAATCGCGGTCGAGGGGTGCCCGCCGGGACGACCGGGAGGCGGTCAACCGGTGTCCACCGATCGACGGACACCGGCCCCTCGGTTCGTCAGCCGGCGGGCGGCGTCAGGTAGCCGCTCTCCGCCAGGTGCTTCGCGTGCCCCTCGTACGCCTCCGGGCTCGGCAGCGCGACCGTGGCGAGCCCGTCGACGTATCGGTTGAACATGCTGAACGCTGCTGCGATCAGCACGGTGTCATGCACCGCCTGATCGTCGGCGCCCTGTTCACGCGCCCGGGCGACATCGTCCGCGGCGACGCTGCGGCCGTCGAGCCGGACCTTGTCGGCGATGGCCAGCAGCGCCCGCATCTTCGGGTCCGCCTCGGCGTCGTCGGCGGTCCGGCCCTCGCGGTCGAGCAGATACCGCGCGACCGCGCCGTGGGTGCCGGCGCAGAACGCGCACTCGTTGCGCTGCGAGACGTAGGCCGCGATCGTCTCGCGTTCGCCCGGCGTCAGCGGCGACGGGCCGCGGAGCAGGGTCTGGGCGAGCTCGTTGAGCGGGGCGGCGGTCAGCGGATAGCGGGCCAGGAGCCCGGCGATGCCCGGCAACCCGGGCAGATCGATGTGCGGCACGCCACCCATGGTCGAGCCGGGCCCGGGGTCGTGTCCATCCGACGGACGTCGGGAACGCGGCGGCGCCCGGTCGATGTCCCGGCCGGACGTCAGCGGCCGGGCGTGACACTTCCCCGGCGGCGTCCCAGCAGGGCGAGGAGGCGGTCGAACGGTCCGGTGCCGGGGTCCGGCAGGGCCGGCGCGAACGGCGCTCCCGGCTGGAGCCGGCGCTCGTCATCCGGTACGGCCTCCACGATCGGCAGAGCCGCCTCGACCAGGTCGGCGTCCGGCTCGTACGGACTGCCGAGCGCGGCCGCCACGTCCCAGCCGTGCACGAGATAGTCGACGAAGTGGAAGCCGATCGCCAGATGCCCGGGCACCGGACGGGTTCCGAACTCGGGCACGTCGAAGCCGCTGTCCGGCACGCCCGGGGCGGCGAACGCGCTGATCACCTCCTCGGCGGCGGCCGCGTAGTCGGCGGCGACATCCGCGCCGAGCGGCACCGGAACCCAGATGGCCGGGTCGGCGCCCCGCCCGGCGGCCGCTGCCGCGAAGCCCCGGTGCTGCACGGTCATGTGGGCCAGAAGGGTCGCCAGGTCCCACCCCGCGCACGGCGTCGGCCGGGGCAGGTCGTCCGGCGAGATCCCGGCCACGACGGTCACGGTCGCGCGCACCGCACGCTCGTCGAGCTTAATCATATGCATTCGCTTACGATCTGCCGATGCGTACGGTATGTCAATGGCTATCGTGCAACCGTGGCCGACGACCGCCCCGACCTCGCCGCCATGGTGGGCCGCTTCGGCCGCGCCCTCATGGCGGCCGAACGCCCGATCCTCGCCGCGCACGACGTGTCGATGTGGGGCTATGTCGTGCTGACCGCGCTCGCCGACGAGCCGATGCGCACCCAGGCGGCGCTCGCGCGGGCCATCGGCGCGGACAAGACGCGGATCATCGCGGACCTGGACGACCTGCAGGAGCGCGGCCTCATCGAACGGGAGCCCGATCCGGCGGACCGGCGCGTACGGCTGCTGCGGTTGACCCCCGAGGGCCGGCGGGTGCACACCGCCGTGCGCCGCGCGATCCGGGCCGAGGAGGAACGCCTGCTCGCGGACCTGCCGCCGGCGGACCGCCGCAGCTTCGTGCGTGCCCTGCAGCGCCTCGACCCGGGCGCGCTGTGAGCGACAGCGCCGGCCGCGCGGCGCCGGACCGGGCTGCGGAGACGTGGCGTGCGACGCGTCAGCGGGCGGCCAGGGCTTCCTTCAGGCCGCGGGCGGCGAGGCGGTCGGCGCGCTCGTTCTCGGGGTGTCCCGCGTGTCCCTTGACCCAGTGCCACTCGACGTCGTGGCGCCGGACCGCCGCGTCGAGGCGCTGCCACAGGTCGACGTTCTTCACCGGCTGCCGGGCCGAGGTCTGCCAGCCGTTCGCCTGCCACCGGGGCAGCCACTTCGTGATGCCGTCGCGGACGTAGATGCTGTCCGTGTACAGCAGCACCCGCAGCGGGGCCCGGGTCAGGCTTTCGAGCGCCTGGATCGGGGCCATGAGCTCCATGCGGTTGTTGGTGGTCGGCGTGGCCTCGCCGCCGCAGAGATCCTTCTCGCGGGCGCCCCAGCGCAGGACGGCACCCCAGCCGCCGGGGCCGGGATTCGGCACGCAGGCACCGTCCGTGAAGATCTCCACCGCCGTCACCGCGCCCGTCATGGGCAGCACCCTACCGAGCGGCGGGCGAACGACGACGCACTGCCGTGCCGCGCGGCGCGGAGGCCCGGACGACCGGACCGCACGCCAGGAGCCGGACGCGGCAGGCCGACCGGCAGGAGACGGTTTGCGGCAGGCGGCCCGGCAGGAGGGCCGGGCAGCGGGCCACGCGGATGTGTCAGGCCGCCGGCCGGGTACCTGTGTGACGGACAGGTCTCCGGGGGGAACCGGCCCGGGCCGGCGGCCTGCCCCCGCATAACGGGTCGCGCTGGGAGCGCTCCCACCTCCGCAGCCTAGCGAACGACGGCCGCCCCGTAAATGCCGATGACGACGGCCCAGGGACGCCGGAGCGGGGCGTACACCACACCGCGGCGGTGGCGCGCCGAGCTCCGGCCCGGCGGACAGTACAGTTTCGGCATGCTCGAAGCCGCCGTGGACGTGCAGGACGTCATCGTCCGGTACGGCGAGGTCACCGCCGTGGACGGTGTCTCGCTCATGGTGCCGCGGGCCTCGATCCTCGCGCTGCTGGGCGACAACGGCGCCGGGAAGACGAGCTTGTTGCAGGTCTGCGAGGGATTCCGCAGACCCGACGGCGGATCCGTCCGCATTCTCGGCCTCGACCCGACCGGCGACCACGACGCGCTCATGCCACGGCTCGGGATCATGCTGCAGTCCGGTGGCGTCTACCCGTGGGCGACGGCCGGCGAGATCCTGCGGCTCTTTGCTTCGTATTCCGCGAATCCGCTCGATGTGGACATGTTGCTGGACCGGCTGGGCCTGCGGAAGTTCGCCAAGACGACGTTCCGGCGGCTCTCCGGCGGCGAGCAGCAGCGGCTGTCGCTGGCCGTCGCGCTGGTCGGCCGCCCCGAGCTGGTGTTCCTCGACGAGCCCACCGCCGGCATGGACGTGGGCGCGCGCCGGACCACCTGGGAGCTGGTCGAGGACCTCCGCGCCGACGGGGTGTCCGTGCTGCTGACCACGCACCTGCTGGACGAGGCGGAGAGCCTCGCCGACCACGTCGTGATCATCGACGCCGGCCGGGTCGCCGCGACGGGCACGCCGGCGGAGCTCACGGCCGCTGCCGGCATCGACCTCCTTCAGGTACGCGCGGAGCCCGGCCTTCCGATCGCCGCGCTGGCCGCGGGGCTGGACGCCAAGGTCACCGAGGAGGTGCCGGGCGAGTACGCCGTCGCCGGCACCCTCGACACCGACGCGATAGCCGCGGTCCTCGCCCGGTTCGCGCAGGCCGGCGCGAGGGTGACCGCGGTGAACACCCGCCGCCGGACCCTCGAGGACGTGTACCTGGCCCTGACCGCAGGAGCTTCCCGATGACCACGAGCACCGGCACGTTCACGCCGGCACCCCGCCGGGCGCCGATGCGCAGCATCCTCCGGTCACAGATCCGCATGGAACTGGTGCTGACCGCCCGTCGCGGCGAGGCGGTCGTGCTGGCGATGGGCGTACCGCTGCTTGTCCTGCTGGGTGCGGGCCTCACGCACGCGACCAACCTGCCCACCGACAACCGCCTCGGGTACGTCGTGCCCGGCGTGCTGGCCCTCACGGTCATGTCCACGGCATTCACCGGACAGGCGATCACCACCGGGTACGAGCGCAGCTACGGCGTGCTGAAACGCCTCGGCGCCTCGCCGCTGACCCGGCCCGGCCTGCTGTTCGCCAAGACCGCGGCGATCCTGTGCCTGGTCGGCCTGCAGATCCTGGCGCTGGCCGCGGTGGGCGTCGTGGCGGGCTGGCGCCCTGACCTGACCGAGGTGCTGCCCGCGATCGGCGTGACGGTGCTGGCGACCGCGGCGTACTGCGGGCTCGCGCTGTTCATCGCCGGCCTGCTGCGCCCGGAGACCGTCACGGCGGCGGCGACCCTGATCTACGTCCTGATGCTGGCGGCGGGCGGCATCATGTTCGCGGCGCCCGGCCTCGGCACGGCAGGCTGGTTCCTGCTCCCCCTCGCCGCCCACGCGGAGGCGCTGCGCGACACGCTCACCCACGGCACGGCGGTGCCGGGCACGATCTGGCTGAGCCTCACGCTGTGGGCGGCGATCGCCCTGACGGCGGCCGCGCGCAGATTCCGCTGGGAGTAGCGAGCAGAGCCGAGAGCAGTCGCCGCGGCCAGGGTCGGCGCGGGAGGGCGCTCCTCGGCGGCTTCGAGCTATTGCCGGTCCGGCAGCCCGGCCACGTAGGCCGCGGCGACCCGTTTCGGGACCACCATGCGCCAGGCGTCCACCACCAGCTCCTCCATCCGCGCCGGGTCCAGCTCGGACAGCCAGGCCTGCACCCACTGGAACCGCATGTTCGACGCGTCGGGCAGGTGGAGGATGCGGGGCTCGGAGTCGACCAGGGCCTGCCGCTCGACCTTGGGGAAGCCGAACCCCATGACCGTCTCGTCCCGGGAGAACGCCACGTAGACGATCGCGCCGACCCGGAACTTGACCCGGTCGTGGATCAGATGCTCCGTCGTCCGGGGCAACCCCAGCGCGACCGTTCTGACCTGCTGCACCGTGACCATTCCGGCACGCTAGCGCCCCGGTACGACACTTTCAGGACGACCTGGGCCGGGGTACGGACGGCAGCCGGGTGGTCTCCTGCTCCTGATCTCCCGCGGCCGGCGCCTGGCGTACCTTGGCCCGCGCGACCCGGTCGGGCGGCAGCCGGTAGGTGGGCGCCGACACCAGCTCGTCCGGGACGAGGTGCCGCCCGCCCGAGCCCCCGTCCGACGACGCGTCGTCGTCCTCCGAGGTGATCACGCCGGCCGGCAGGACGACGGCCGGGGACGACCTCTCCGGCCGGGACGGCGAGCCGGCCGACGACGTCCGATCACCGGCGGAAGCCGGGTCGAAAGAGGAGGCGGAGAGCGGGCTCTGGTCCGCACCGGCGGTCACCCCCGCCGTGGTGATGACGGCCGGGGTGATCGTGGCCGAGGTCACGACCGCCGTGCCACGGATCGCGCGGCGGGGGCCGATGAGCCGGGCCGCCATGCTGAAGACGCTGCGGGTCGCCGTGTCGTAGCCGTCCCGGTACGCCTCGTCGCGGTCCAGGCCGGTCCGGTACCACTGGTGCAGGCGGCCGGCCGCGTAGCCGGCGCAGGCGGTGAACACGGCGAGCAGCGTGATGAGCAAGGCGTCGTTCGCGGGCGCGGTCATGAGTGAAGATTCTGGACAGCGGCATAGACCGAAAGCTATGGCCCGTTCGACGTACCCCGATCGGTCGACAAGTGCCGCGATGTGGGATATCCCACGTCAGGGGCGGTTCGGTGGGGCGCCGCCTGGTGCGCCGCCGCCGCTCTCCTGTCCCGACGGGTCGATCGCGATGGTGAGGGTCGCCCGGTAGCCGGCGTCCACGCCGCCCGTCACCGTGGCGAGTTCGCGGGCCGCCGAGTCGTCGCCGAACACGTTGTCCGTGGCGAGGGTGATGTGGCCCAGGTTCGTCACGCTCTTGCTGTACCCGGCCGTCGCGTATACCGTCTTGGCGATGTCCTCGGGCAGCGCGATCTGTGAGGTCTTCACGATCGGGCCGGAGCCGCTGGTGGCGTCCTCCAGCGACGAGTAGACCTCGAAGTGGATGTGCGGCCAGCGGCCGGAGTAGCACGCGGGGAAGATGCTGGTGAAGGTGACCGTGCCGGTGTCGTCGGTCTGCTGGATGCCGCGCAGATAGTTCCGGTCCGTGACGCCCGTGGAGTACAGCGAGTAGTTGCCGTCGCGGTCGCAATGCCAGGCGTAGACGGCCGCGCCGGTCACCGCCGCGCCGTCGAGGTCCTTCACGATCAGAGAGAATTCCAGGGGTACGCCCTCAGCGGTGCCGGCGGCTCCACCGAAGGACGACCTGATGTCCTTGCGCACGATCCCGTCGAGGGTACGCACGTCCGGCCCGTTGGAACCGTCGGCCGGATAGGGTCCCGCGGTCTCCGACTCGACCTCGGCCAGTGAGCCACCGCTGGACGCGGACGCGGCCGGGGTGGTCTCGGCCTCCGCGTCGGTGCTGCAGGCTCCGGTGAGGGCCAGCGCCCCGGCGCCACCGAGCGCGGCGAGCAGCCGGCGGCGGGACATCGTCCGCAGGTCGAACTGCAGGCCCTTGTCGTGGACGCGGCGCACGTACGCGGCGTTGTCTTCCATCACTGGACGCCCTTTCTGGTCGGCTGTATCGAGCAAACCGGCCACCGCTGTGCGCCACCTGTGGCATCACTGTGCTTTGCGATAGCACCGCAGATGCACGGACGCGTCCCAGTCCGCGCGCTTCGTCCCGGTCAAGGTCCAGCCCAGCCGCTCGTAGAACCCGGCCACGCGCCCGTCGACCACCTCCAGCCGCCGGGCGCCGTACCGCTCCGCCGCGCTGACCAGCAGAGACGCGAGCCCGAGGCCGCGCCGCGCGGGGTCCACGAAGAGCCGGCTCAGCTCGCCGGCCGCGGTGACCACCACGTGCCCGGCGACCGCACCGTCCCGGAGTGCCACGAGGTGCCGGCCCGGCGGGGACAGCCAGCGGATCGGGTCGGCCGGCCAGTTCATCGGGTAGCCGTCGGCTTCGTGCACGTCGCGGAGCAGGCGTACGCATTCTTCGAGGTCTTCGGTCTGCCGATCACGCACCATGGCTCCAGCATAAGTAAAGAGCTGTTGCGCAACAGCCCTTTACCATGGCAGGGTGGTCGCATGGCACAGATCAAGGACGCCGCCGTGCTGAAGGCGGTCGCTCATCCGGTCCGGCGCCGGCTCCTGGACGTGCTCCGCGTCGACGGGCCGGCCATGCCGAGCGTGCTCGCACGCGTCACCGGCCAGGCGGTCGCCAACGTCAGCCACCACCTGCGGGTGCTGGCCGAGGCCGGCCTCATCGAGGAGGCCCCGGAGCTCGCGCGCAACCGCAAGGAGCACTGGTGGCGCATGCCGGACCGGAGCATCAGCTGGAACGTCGCCGACTTCACCGGGGACGCGGCCGACCTCGCCGCCGCCGACGCGGCTGAGGCGCTGGGACTGCAGCGGCAGGTCGAGCTCACCGCGTCGTGGCTGGGCAGCCCGGCGTCCCGGGACGGGGAGTGGGTGGACAGCGCGTTCTCCACCGACGGCTTCCTGCGGCTCAGCCCGGCGGAGCTGGCCGAGCTGGGCCGGGAGCTGCAGCAGGTCATCGACCGCTTCCGGGACCGGCCCGAGGACCCGGAACGGGAGCCGGTCTTCGTGTTCAGCCGCGGCTTCCCGGCGCGGCCGTGACCGCCCGCGGCGTTCTGCGCGACGGCGCGTTCCGCCGGTTGTGGGCGGGCACGACCGTCAGCCAGCTCGGCACCTCCGTCGCCGGGGTCGCCACCCCGCTGATCGCCGTACGGGTGCTCGACGCCGGCGCCTTCCTGGTCAGCCTGCTCACCGCCGTCGCGTGGCTGCCGTGGCTGCTGGTCGGGCTGCCCGCCGGCGCCTGGATGGACCGGGTCGCCCGCCGGCCGGTGATGCTCGCCGCCGACGTGGTGGCCGCGGTGGTGGTGCTCAGCGTCCCGGTGGCCGCGTGGCTGGGCGTGCTCACGATGGCGCAGTTGCTGATCGTCGCGATGGCGCTCGGGGTCGCCACCGTGTTCTTCTCGGTGGCCTGGACGGCGTACCTGCCGGCGATGTTCGACGACGCCGACCTCGTCACCGCGAACTCCGTGCTGTACGGCACCGAGTCGGGCACCCAGGTCGCCGGGCCCGCCGTGGGCGGCGTCCTGATCGCCGCGGTCAGCGCCGCCGCCGGGCTGGTCGTGGACGGGCTGAGCTTCCTGGTGTCCGCGGCCTGCGTGTGGCGCATCCGCCGGCCGGAACGCCGGCCCGCGGTGGTCGAGCGGCGGGGCATCCGCGCCGACATCGCCGCGGGGGCCCGGTGGCTGCTGCGGGATCCGTACCTGCGGAATCTGATGGTCCACGGCGCCGCGGCCAACCTGGCGCTGACCGGCATGAACGCGCTGCTCGTGGTCTTCCTGATCCGCGACGTGCGGGTCGGCACCGCCGCGGTGGGTCTGCTGCTGGCGGTCGCCGGCGTGGGCGGCGTCGCCGCGGCGAGCCTGACCCCGCTGCTGGTCCGCCGGGTCGGCGGCGCCCGCGCCCTCGTCGCCTGCAAGAGCGCCGCCGGTGTCACGTCGCTGCTGGTGCCGTGGGCCACCCCGGGGCCGGGGCTGCTGCTGTTCGTCGCCGGGATGGCCGGGGTGTCGGCCGGCGCGGTGGCCGGGAACGTGATCTCCGGCAGCTTCCGCCAGGCGTACTGTCCGCCCGCGATGTTCGGCCGGATCCTGACCTGCATGCAGTTCGTGAACTACGGCGCGATCCCGGTGGGTGCCGTGCTGGGCGGCGCGGCCGCGGCGGCCTTCGGCACCCGCGCGGCCCTGGTCATGCTCTCCGTCGAGTACGCCCTCAGCGGCCTGATCGTGCTCTTCGGCCCGTTCCGGGGCCGCCGCGACCTGCCGGCCTCCCGATCGGAGGTCGCACTCGCGGGGTGACCTCGCTCAGCCCTCGGCGCGCCGGGCCCGGGCCCGCCGCTTGCCCTCGTGCATCGCCGCCACCCGGGCCACGGGGATGGTGTGGCCCTCCGCCACCAGCCCGGCGTCGAGCTTCTGCGGTGCGGGCATGCCGGCCGCCCACGGGTCCCGGCCGGCCAGCAGGGCGGGCGCGGTGTGCACGGTGAAGTCCGCCGGTGTCACGTCGTCGAGGTCGTCCCAGGACAGCGGGAACGACACCGGCACGCCGGGCCGCACCCGGGGGCTGTACGCCGCGACCACGCTGGCACCGCCGGAGCGGGTCGCGTCGAGGAACACCTTGCCGTGCCGGTCCTCGCGGATGAACGCCGTCGTGGCCAGCTCCGGGTCGAGCCGTTCGGCGCGGGCGGCCACCGCCCGGGTCGCCGCCGCCACGTCCTCGGTCGCGGCGCCGTCGAGCGGGACGAAGACGTGCAGCCCCTTGGAGCCGCTGGTCTTGACCGCGCCGTCCAGGCCCGCGTCGGCGAGCGCCCGCCGGACCAGCCGGGCGGCGGCCACCGCCAGTCCGAAGGCGCCGCCCTCCGGCGGGTCGAGGTCCATGATGAGGTGGGTCGGGTGGTGCACGTCGGCGACCGTCATCAGCGTCGGGTGGTATTCGACCGCGCGCTGGTTGGCGAACCACAGCAGGGTGCGACGGTCGTTGCAGAGGGCGTACAGGACCTCGCGGTGCGACGCCTCGGCCCACACCTTCGTGCGGGGCACCCAGTCGGGCGTGTACTTCGGCAGGTTCTTCTGCATGAACTTGTCCTGACCGCGCAGCACCCGTACCACGGAGAGCGGGCGGTCGCGCAGGACCGGGACGATGCTGTCGCGAACGGCGTCGAGGTAGTCGACGAGATCGCGCTTGGTCGCCCCGGCGCCGGGGAAGAGCTCCTGGTCCAGGTTGGTCAGGGGTACGCCGTCGCGTTCTTCCTTCTCCGCCGCCATGGGCTCATCCTGCCCGCACGATGCTGACCGCGGGAAGCATCATCACCAGGGTCAGCACCACGTACACCCCACCGGTGAAGTACAGCCGGCTGCGGGTGGCGATCACCGCCGCGGTGAACGGCAGCACCACGGCGAGCAGGGCGGCGAGGGCGAGCGTGCCGGCCTCCCGCTGCGTGCCGAGCAGACCCCAGCCGAGCAGGAACGGCACCACGACGAGCCAGACGAGCGTGACGAGGAGGACGTGCAGCGCCGCTTCCGTCCGGCGTGCGGCCGCCAGCCGGTCCTCGCGGATGTCCTCCGCCGTCCGGTACGCCACCGGCCGGGGCGCCAGCGGCGACCCCTCGATCTCCAGCGTCACGCCAAGGACTTTAGGGCAGCTCGGGCCGGGGCGCGCGCCATGTCACGAGGCGGGCGCCCGCTCCCCGCTCCCCCGGGCGATCACGGAGGTGGAGATGGTGACCGTACGGGCCGGCCCGGAGAAGCCGCTGATCCGCTGATGCGCCAGCCGGGCCGCCTCGCGCCCCATGGCGACCGAGTCGTGCGCGACCACCGTCGCCCCGATGACGTCGGCGAGGTCGAAGTCGTCGAAGCCGATCAGTGCGGGCGGTTGCGGGTGCCCGCGCAGCGCCCGCAGCGCCCCGGTGGTCAGCCGGTTGTTCGTGGTGAACAGGGCCGTGGGCGCCGGTTCCAGCTCCAGCAGCTCCCGGACGGTCCGCTCGGCGCGGTGCACGTCGTGCACGTCCGTGCGCAGGTACGGCCGCCAGCCGTCGTTGCCCGCGGCCTCCATCGCCTGGACGAACCCGTCGATGCGGCCGCGCTGGGGTGCCATCCGGGCCAGGTCGGCGACAAGGGCGATGCGCCGGTGACCGGCCGCGATCAGGTGCTCCCCCGCCGCCCGGGCGCCGCCGACGTTGTCGATGAGCACCGCGTCCGCCTCGAGGCCGTCCGGCGGGCGGTCGAGGAACACGAACGGCACGCCGCGGTTGCCCTCGATGGCGAGGTATTCGTGGCCCTCGCCGCTGGGCACGACGAGCAGCGCGCGGACCCGTCGCTCGAGGAACGCGTCCACCAGCGCCCGTTCGAGCTCGGCGTCCTCGTCGTTGTTGGCGGTGACGAGCTGCAGCCCGTGCTGGCGCAGCTCGCGCTCGATGCCGCTGGCGACGGCCGAGTAGAACGGGTTGGTCAGGTCGCCGCTGATCAGGCCGACGAGCGCCGAGGTCGCGCCCCGGCGCAGCTCGCGTGCGATCCCGTTGAGCCGGTATCCGAGCAGGTCCGCGGCCTCGCGCACGCGGCGGCCGGTGGCCTCGGCGACGTTCGGTTCGTCGTTGAGCGCCCGCGACGCCGTCTTCAGGCTGACGCCGGCCAGCGCGGCCACCTGCGTCAGCGTGGGGCGGCGCAGGGCCGCCACGTCGACGGCTCCGTCGGCGGACCGGGATGCGGTCATAACGCTCCGAATCTCACAGGCGGCGGATTCTTCCAGCGGTGCGAGGACGAATTCGTCCAAGCGATGGAGGACGAAAGTATGACATCGATGTCGGCCACGCCCTACGGCGCCGTGCCCGAAACCATCGGCTTCGGCGGGATTCGAGCGATCTCCGCAGCCCGCCCGGCGGACCGGCGTCGTGGCAGCATGGGCGGCATGGTTCTTCGCTGGAGCGTGATCGGTGCCCCGTCCAGCGCGGGGGCGCACACGCCGGGCGTCGAGCGCGCCCCGGCCGCACTGCGCGCCGCCGGCCTGCTCACCGCCTTGGACGGCCGGGGCGTCGCCGTGCAGGACCTCGGTGACGTCACGGGGTACCGCTGGCGCCCGGACCTGAGCCGGCCCAACGCCCAGAACGCGACCGCTGTGGCCAGGGTCGCCACGGACGTGGCCCGGGCAGCCGCGACGGCGCCCGGCATGCCGCTGGTCCTCGGCGGCGACTGCACCGTCACGCTCGGCCTGGTCGCAGCCACCCCCGGCGCCGCACTGATCTACATCGACGGCGGGCCGGACCTCTACACACCGGAGACGCGCCCGCACGGCAACCTCGACGCGATGGGCCTGTCCCACCTGCTCGGCCTGCCCGGGTGCGACCCCACGGTCGCGTCGGTCGCGTCGATCACCCCGGAGCGCGTGGTCACGTACGGCTTCGACCTGCCGGCCGGCGACCCGGAGCGGGACCTGGTGGAGCGGCTGCGGCTGGGGTACGTGCCGGCCGGCGAGGTCCACACCGGGCCGGCCAAGGCGGCAGCCCGCGCCAGGTTCGCCGCGGAGGCCGCCGCGACGCACTTCGTCGTCCACTTCGACGTGGACGTGCTCGCGTTCGCCCAGGCGCCGTTCGCCGACGTGCCGGAGCCGCAGGGCCTGACGCTGCAGGAGATGGTCGAGACGCTGTCGGTGCTGGTCGCCAGCCCGCAGTTCGCCGGGATGACGGTCACCGAGGTCAACCCCGACCACGTGCCCGAGGAGGTCGGGCTGGCCCCGCTCGTCGACGCGCTCGTGGCGGCGCTGACCTAGAGAAGGTCTTTCCAGAACGCCACGGTGGGCCGGGCACCCTGCACCGGGCCGGCCTCGCCACCGCCGAACTCGCGCCGGAGGTAGTCGTCGAGGTCGGCGCCGTACGCGACGACGTCGGTCTGCATGACGGACAGCACGGGATGACCGGACGTGCCCCGGCCCGCGGGCAGATAGCGGTGCGAGTACACGGGGATCAGGCGGGGCACGGTCATCAGGAAGCGGCGTGCCACGGTCACCGCGCCGGTGGCCTCCGGCGGTTGCGGGCCCCAGGCGCCGTACCAGAATCCGTTCTCCGCCACGTCGAAGAGCACGCCCTCGACCGGCATCGCGAGGCGGTCGCGCAGCTCGGCCCGGTCACCGTCGCGCCAGTCCGGCCAGCCTCGGCCCACGGGCAGCGCGGCGGCGAGGAACGCGCGGTGGTCGTCGGCGAACGAGAAGCCGAACTCCCGCTCCACCGCGTCGAACTCGGCGTCGGAGAGCCCGGGTCGCGATGCGATCACCCGCCCACCCTAGAGGTACATCGATCGGAGTAGGGCGTACCCGGATGGCGTCCGTCGCGGAGACCGCGGCCGGACGACGCGGCCCGCCCGCGTACGGCCATAGCGTCGGCGGCATCAATGAGACCCTCATCGGGAGGTGAGACGCATGCGCACTTCTCTGCTGTGGACGGCCGCCGGCCTCACGTTCGTCGGCGTACCGGCCGGCCTGGCGCTGACCGGCGGCACCGTGGACCCCGTGCTGACCTGGTCGCTGGCCCTCTACCTGGCGGTTCTGACCCTGCTGCTGCGCCGGTGGCCCGCGACGGTCCTGATCGTGTCGCTGGGCACGGTGGTGGCGTGGCGTTCGGCCGACCTGATCGGCGCCGGCTGGGTGTGGCCGGCCACCGCGGCGTTCGCGGCGAACGTGCTCGCCGGGCGGATCCGTACGGCGATCGTCGCCGGCGCCCTCACCGTCTGGTACGGCTTCGTCTGGGACTACGTCGTGCAGCTGGGCACCTTCGACGCCACGATCGGCCGGGTCGGCGCCGAGGCGCTGTGGCTGGCCGCGGCGCTCGCGCTGACGCAGGCGTACCGGAGCACCCGGCGCTGGCAGGACGAGGTCGCCGCGCGGCTTCGGCAGACGCTGGAGCAGCGGGAGCTCGAGGCCCGGCGGCGCCGGGCCGAGGAGCGCGTCGACATCGCGCGCGACCTGCACGACGTGGTCTCGCACACCCTGGCCGTGGTGGGGGTGCATCTCAACGTGGCCCTGGACGCGTTCGAGGAGGACCCGACGGAGGCGCGCGACGCGGTACGGCTGGCCCAGGACGTCCGTGGCCGCGCGATGAGCGACCTCCGGGCGCTCGTGGACGTGCTGCGCTTCGAGGGCGGCGAGCCGGCGCACGGCCTGGAGGGCCTCGACGACCTCGCCGAGCGGGTACGGTCTGCCGGAGTGCCGGTACGCCTCGTCGAGCGCGGCGAGCGGACGGCCGTGCCCGCCCCCGTGGCGACGGCGGTGTACCGCGTCGTGCAGGAGTCACTGACGAACACCGTGCGGCACGCCCGGGCGGCCTCCGCCACCGTGACGCTGGACTACGGGGCGGACACGGTCGTCGCGGACATCACGGACGACGGCGGCGGCGGGCCGGTGACGGAGGGGCGCGGGATCATGGGGATGCGCGAGCGGGTCGCGGCGCTGGGCGGCGCGCTGACGGCGGGACCCGGAGCGGCGGGCGGCTTCACCGTCCACGCGACCATCCCGCTGGCGCCGTGACGATCTCCGTCCTGCTCGCCGACGACCAGCACCTCGTCCGGGCCGGGTTCCGCAGCCTGCTCAAGCGCGACCGGGGCATCGAGGTCGTCGGCGAGGCGTCGACCGGCGACGAGGCGGTCCGCACGGCCCGCGCCGTACGCCCGGACGTCGTCCTGATGGACATCCGCATGCCCGGCCTCGACGGCATCGAGGCGACCCGGCGCATCCTGGCCGAGGCCCCGGAGTGCCGGATCGTCATCCTCACCACGTTCGAGACCGACGAGTACGTGTTCGCCGCGCTGGCGGCCGGCGCGAGCGGCTTCCTCACCAAGGAGGTGGACCCGGAAGGGCTGCGGCACGCCGTCCGGGTCGTGGCGGCCGGGGAGGCGCTGCTCTCGCCGAGCGTCACGCGCCGGGTCGTCACGCAGTTCGCGCACCGGCCCGCGGCCGCGCCGGGCGGGCGGCGCCTCGAGGTGCTGACGGCGCGCGAGCGGGAGGTGGTGGCGCTGGTGGCCGCCGGGCTGTCCAACGAGGACATCGCCCGCCGGCTGGTGATCAGCCCGCTCACGGCGAAGACCCACATCACCCGGGCGATCTCCAAGCTCGGCGTCCGGGACCGGGTCCAGCTGGTCATCGTCGCGTACGAGGAAGGGCTGGCCGGGTAGCCTTCCGTGCGCCGTGAGCCGCGACGGGATCGTCGCCTCGCGGCGCTGGCCGGGCCCCTCGGCGCGCGGCGATAACCGCACACGATCCAACATCGATCATCGCGTTCGTGATCGCGTCCAGGGTCCGGCCGTTCGACCATATGCCTAGCTGACGGACCCGGGCAAGGGGTTCAGGGCGTCAAGCTGACATCGATGTCAATCATGGGCGATCGTGTGCGGTCCAACCCTTGCGTATCGATGTAGGGACACGTGACGATGTGTCGCGGATGTTTCCGTCAGCCCTTCCCCTCAGCCTTGCAAGGAGACGGCATGCACCGGCCACGATGGGGCGCAGCCCTGTTATCCGTCAGTCTCGTGGCCGCGGCCGCAGCGGTCGCCGGCGGCGGCGCCGCGCACGCGGCGGCGGCGACCTCGTTCGCGTCGTCCTTCGAGACCGACGACCCGCAGCCCACCTGGACCGACACCGTGGACGGCGACCGCAGCAGCGGCGTCGACGGCTCGGTCGCCGTCGGCATGCCGGGCAGCCTGCGCGATCACGTCACCGCGATCGCCGCGAACGCCCAGCCCAACCCCAACGAGGGCGTGAACAACCTCAACGACGGCGACGCGGCGACCAAGTGGCTGGTCGACACGCCGACCAGCTGGGCGCAGTACACGCTGGACGCCCCGGCCACCGTCGTGAAGTACGCGCTGACCTCCGCCAACGACGCGCCGGAGCGGGACCCGCGGGACTGGACCCTGGAGGGCTCGGCGAACGGCACCACCTGGACGACCGTGGACACGCGGACCGGCCAGACGTTCGACGAGCGCTTCCAGACGAAGACGTACACGGTGGCGAACCCGGGCTCGTTCCCGATCTACCGCCTGAGCATCACCGGCCACCCGTCGGGCAACCTCACCCAGCTCGCCGACCTCGAGCTCGCCGACGACAACACCGGGGCGCCGCCGGCCGGCCCGATGCAGAGCCGGCCCGGCAACGGGCCCGCGAGCTCCCCGACCGCCAAGGCCGGCGTGGGCTACACCGGGGTCAAGGCGTTCCAGATCGCCGGGCGGCACACCGCCGAGGGGCGCGGCTACTCGTACAACAAGGTCTTCGACGTGGACGTGGCGGTCACCGCCGACACCGAGCTGTCGTACCTGGTGCTACCCGAGTTCAACCGCGAGGACCTGAGCAACCCGGCCACGTACACGGCCGTCGACCTGGCGTTCACCGACGGGACGTACCTGTCGGACCTGAAGGCCGTCGACCAGCACGGCGTGGTCGTCAGCCCGGCCGCGCAGGGCGCGTCCAAGACGCTCTACACCGCCCAGTGGAACAAGCGCACCAGCCGGATCGGCAAGGTCGCCGAGGGCAAGACCATCGACAAGATCCTGATCGGGTACGACAAGCCGGACGGTCCCACGAGCTTCCGGGCGTGGTACGACGACATCGCCGTCCGCGAGGTCCCGCCCGCGCAGCCCCGCGCCCACCTCTCGGAGTACGCCGAGACCCGCCGCGGCACGCAGTCCTCGGGCGACTTCTCCCGCGGCAACAACTACCCGGCCACCGCGGTGCCGCACGGCTTCAACTTCTGGACGCCGATGACCAACGCCGGCTCCGTCAACTGGCTGTACGAGTACCACCGCCAGAACAACGCCGCGAACCGGCCGACCCTGCAGGCGTTCGCCGCCAGCCACGAGCCCAGCCCGTGGATGGGTGACCGCCAGACGTTCCAGGTCATGCCGTCGGCCGCCACCGGTACGCCGGACGCCAACCGCACCAACCGGGCGCTCGCCTTCGGCCACGAGAACGAGGTCGCGAAGCCGTACTACTACGGCGTCACCTTCGACAACGGGCTCAAGACGGAGTTCGCGCCGACCGACCACGCGGCCCTGTTCCAGTTCACGTTCACCGGGGACAGCTCGAACCTCATCTTCGACAACGTGGACAACCGCTCGGGCCTGACGATCGACGCCGCGAACCGCGCGGTCTCCGGCTGGTCCGACGTGAACAGCGGCAGCCTCTCCGCCGGCTACACCCGCATGTTCATGTACGCGACGGTCGACGCCCCGATCACCGCGAGCGGCATGCTGCCCACCGGCAACCGCCCGTCGACCGGCTACGTCACGTTCGACACCGCGCAGGACAAGACGGTGACGATGCGCATCGCCACCTCGCTGATCAGCGTCGAGCAGGCCAAGCACAACCTCGACCTGGAGGTCGCGGCGGACGCCACCGTCGCGCAGATCCGCGACCGGGCGCAGGCCGCCTGGGACGCCAAGCTGAAGACCGTCGAGGTCGAGGGCGCGACCGAGGACCAGCTCGTCACGCTCTACTCGAACATGTACCGGCTGTTCCTCTACCCGAACTCCGGCTACGAGAACACCGGCACCGCTGCGGCGCCGGTCTGGAAGCACACCGTGCAGTCGGCGGTCACCAGCCCGGCCAGCTCACCCACGGAGACGGGCGCGCCGGTCAAGGACGGCAAGGTGTACGTCAACAACGGCTTCTGGGACACGTACCGCACCACGTGGCCGGCGTACTCGCTGCTGACCCCGGAGTCCGCCGGCGAGATGGTCGACGGCTTCGTCCAGCAGTACCGCGACGGCGGCTGGATCTCCCGGTGGTCCTCCCCCGGCTACGCCAACCTGATGGTCGGCACCAGCTCCGACGTCGCGTTCGCCGACGCGTACCTCAAGGGTGTGCCCGGCATCGACGCCGAGGCCGCCTACCAGGCGGCGATCAAGAACGCGACCGTGACGCCGCCGAACCAGAACGTGGGCCGCAAGGGCCTGGCGACGTCGATCTTCAAGGGCTACACGCCGCTCGACGTCACCGGCGAGGCCATGTCCTGGGCCATGGACGGCTACATCAACGACTTCGGCATCGCCAACATGGCCGCGGCGCTGGCGAAGAAGGGCGGCCCCAAGGCCGGCGAGTACGCCGAACAGGCCGAGTACTTCCGCAACCGGGCCCAGAACTACGTCAACATGTTCGACCCGAACGTGAACTTCTTCCAGGGCAAGGACAGCAGCGGCACCTGGCGCAACTCGCCGTCGAGCTACGACCCGCGGGTCTGGGGCTACGACTACACCGAGACCGACGGCTGGAACATGGCGTTCCACGTACCGCAGGACGGCCAGGGCCTCGCCAACCTGTACGGCGGCAAGAACAAGCTCGCGGACAAGCTCGACAAGTTCTTCTCGACGCCCGAGACGGCCACCTTCCCCGGCTCGTACGGCGGCACGATCCACGAGATGCTCGAGGCGCGCGACGTCCGCATGGGCCAGTGGGGCTTCAGCAACCAGCCGTCGCACCACATCCCCTACATGTACGACTACGCCGGCGAGCCCGCCAAGGCACAGAAGATCGTCCGCGAGGCGCTGTCCCGGCTCTACCTGGGCAGCGAGATCGGCCAGGGCTACCCGGGCGACGAGGACAACGGCGAGATGAGCGCCTGGTACATCTTCAGCGCGCTGGGCTTCTACCCGCTGCAGATGGGCAGCCCGGCGTACGCGATCGGGTCGCCGCTCTTCACCAAGGCCACGATCAACCTGCCCGGCGGCAAGAAGATCGTGGTCAACGCCCCGGACAACAGCGCCAAGAACGTGTACGTGCAGTCGCTGAAGGTGAACGGGAAGGCGTACACGTCGACCTCCCTGCCGCACTCCCTGCTCGCGAACGGCGCGGTTCTGGACTTCGCCATGGGCCCGGAACCGTCCACCTGGGGTACGGGCGACGACGCGGCGCCGCCGTCGATCACCGAAGGTGACGCGGTGCCGAGCCCGCTGCGCGACCTCACCGGCCCCGGCAAGGGCACGGCGTCGGAGCCGGCCCTGGTGGACGACACGTCGAACACCCGTGCGGTCTTCGCCTCCGCGACGCCGTCGTGGCAGTGGGACTTCACCGGCGGCGGTCAGCAGGCCGACTACTACACCCTGACCTCGGGTGCGGTGGCCGGCGACCCCAAGGCGTGGAAGCTCTCCGGCTCGTACGACGGCACCACCTGGACGACCATCGACGAGCGCAGCGACCAGACCTTCGACTGGCGCCTGCAGACCCGGCCGTTCAAGATCGCCAAGCCGGGCCGGTACACGTCGTACAAGCTCGACGTCACCGCCAACACCGGCGAGACCAGCACCACGCTGGCCGAGGTCGAGCTGCTGGGCAGGCCGGCGCCGGCCTGCACCACGACGATCGCCGACAAGGTGGTCGGCGCGGTGTCGGTCAAGTCGGGCGTCACCTGCATCACGGAGGGCGCCACGGTGACCGGCCTGGTGACGGTCTCCAAGGGCGCGTCGCTCTACGTCTCCGGGGCAACCCTGCGAGCGGCGGTCACGGCGACCGGCGCCGGCACGGTGTCGCTGCTGCACGCCACGGTCAACGGCCCGGTCACGGTGACCGGCTCGGGTCCGGTGCTGCTGGAGGCGTCGACCATCAAGGGGGCGGTCACGCTGCTGAACAACCGTACCGCCACGGTCGTCGCGGCCGACACGGTCAACGGCCCGCTGACCTGCACCGGCAACCAGCCGGCGCCGGTCAACAACGGCCTCGCCACCACGGGTACGGGCGCCCGCCTGGCCCAGTGCGCACGAATCTGACGATCTGATCACCGAGCGCCGCGGACCCCCACGAGGGGCCCGCGGCGCTCTACTGTTCTCACCATGTCCGAGAACCTCTGGGCCGTCATCGCCGCGGCCAACCTGTGCACGCTGGCCACCATCAAACGCGACGGCCGCCCCCAGCTCTCCGACATCAACTACACCGCCGACCCGGCCACCCGCGTGCTGCGCGCCTCGACCCGGTCCAGCCTCGCCAAAGTCCACAACCTCCGCCGCGACCCCCGCGCCACGCTCCGCGTGGAAGCCCCGGGCGGCGGCTACGCCGTGGCCGAGGCGACGGCCACCCTCTCCCCGCCCTCCGCCGACGAGCACGACGCCACGGTGGAGGAGCTCATCGAGGTCTACCGGCTGGTCGGCGGCAAGGAGCACCCGGACTGGGCCGAATACCGGCGCGCGATGGTGGCCGACGGCCGGCTGGTGCTGAGCTTGCGGGTGGAGCGGCTGTACGGGTGGGTGATGGGCTGAGCCTCTGCCGATCCCGCCGGGGTGAGCGGCGGAGATCACGCTTCGGCGGGCAGCGGGGCGGGTGCGGCCACCGCTAAAGTCCCGCGGATGACAGACGGAACCGCCGCCGCGGGGCGCTACGGCCGGATCGTCGGACGCCTGCTCGCCGTGCTGCCCGGCCCGGCCCGCCGCTACCTGGTACGCCACCGCGAGGTGCTCAAGTTCCTGGTGGTGGGCGGCACGTGCTTCGTCATCACGGTCGTGGTGAACTACGCGCTCAAGCTGACCGTGCTGCACGAGAAGCCCATCGCGGCGCTCACCATCGCCACGATGGTCGCAACCGGCGTCTCGTACGTCCTCAACCGCGAATGGTCCTTCAAGACCCGGGGCGGCCGCCAACGCCACCACGAGGCGATCCTGTTCTTCGGCATCAGCGCGGTCGGCATCGTGGTCAACGACATCCCGATGTGGATCGCCCGCTACGCCCTCGACCTGCGCGTACCGGACGTGAGCCGGCTGTCGCAGGAGGTCAGCGACTTCGTGGCCGGCATCATCCTGGGCACGCTGCTCGCCATGGCCTTCCGCCTGTGGGCCTTCCGCCGCTGGGTCTTCCCCCACGCGGACGCCCGGCCCGGCCGCACCCTCGTACCCTTCCCAGCAGACCCCGACGAGAGCCGCGCGGCGTAACACCGGCCGCCCCCTCCCGGCCGCGACGGCCAGGCCGCACCAAGCCCGACCGGCCCCGCGGAACAAGACGACACAACCACATCGGCCGCGACAGCCAGGCCGCACAAAGCCCGACCGGGCCCGCGGAACGAGACGGCACAACCACATCGGCCGAGCCACGCCGGGCGAGACAGCCAAGCCGCACCAAGCCCGGCCGGGCCATGGGTAACGAGACGGGCACGGCGCACGTCAGGTAGCGCGACGCGTCGGCCGGCCCGCGCGCGGAGGGGACACCACAACCCGCGCCGGACTCAGCAGCGCGCCCGGCCAACGGCGCGGCGGCCTGGTCTCCTGGTGTGGCGTGCCGCGGCGGGCTCTTTGCGGGCGGACTCTGCGCGGGCAGCGGGCTGTGCGCGGGCAGCGGGCTGTGCGCGGGCAGCGAGCTCTGCGCGGGCAGCGAGCTCTGCGCGGGCAGCGAGCTCTGCGCGGGCGGCGGCGACGGCGGTCAGCGGGCTCTGCGCGGGCAGCGGGGCCAGCGGTCAGCGGGGCGACGGGGGCGGCATTACGCTCGGCGGCATGGCGCGGATCAAGGACATTGTCGTGGATTGTGCTCGGCCCGCTCCGCTGGCCCGGTTCTGGGTGGCGGTGCTCGAGGATTATGCGATCGCGCCGTACACGGCGGAGGATCTGGAGCGGTTGCGGGCCCAGGGGGTCGAGGATCCCGAGGATGATCCGACCGTTCTCGTGCTGCCCGGGGCCGGTGGCGGTCCTCGGTTGTGGTTCACGAAGGTGCCCGAGGCGAAGACCGTGAAGAATCGGGTCCACCTCGACGTGGCCGCCGACGATCCCGCCGCGGAGCTCGAGCGGCTGACCGGGCTGGGCGCCCGGTTCCTGTGGGAGACCGACACGCTGACCGTGCTCGCCGACCCGGAGGACAACGAGTTCTGCCTGCTCAAGCGGGCGGCGTGAGCTTCAGGCACGCAGTGAGCACAACGGCGCTCAAGCGGGCGGCGTGAGCCCCGAGCACGAAGCGAGCAAGGCGGCGCTCAGACGGACGGCACACAGCGAGCACAGCCGCGCTCAAACGGACGGCGTGAGCCCCGAGCACGAAGCGAGCACAGCCGCGCTCAGACGGACGGCGTGAGCCCCAGGTAAGCGGCGAGCACGGCGGCGTGGCTGCGGTCGTGCGGCGTCTTGGCTGCGTACACCAATGTGACGACCGGGTGGGCCGCGAGGATGTCGCGGAGCTGGTCCACCGCGGGGTTGGTCGTCAGTTCGTCGCGGTAGCGGGCGGCGAATTCGTCGAAGCTTCCCTCGTCCGCGTGGAACCACCGGCGCAGTTCGGTGCTGGGGGCGACGTCCTTCAGCCACTGGTCGAGGTGGGCGCGGTCCTTGGAGATGCCGCGCGGCCAGAGGCGGTCCACCAGGACGCGGTAACCGTCCTCTGTGGACGGCTCCTCGTGCGCTCGTTTGATGGTGACGGTCATCCGTGGGCCTGCAGGTGGCTCTGGACGAGCTCGCCGAGCATGCCGCGGAGGCGGACCAGGCGGGCGGCGATCTCGTCGAACGTGGCGGGGTCGCGGCGGGCGTTCTGCTTCCAGAGGGCCCGCAGCGCCGCCTGGCTGAGGGCGAGCTGGGTGCCGGCCGCCTCGACGTAGCGGATCAGCTCCTCACGATGCGCCGGCGCGGCGAACTCGACCGCGCCGCGGGCCGCGCGCAGCGGCTCGCCGGGCACCGCGAAGACCGGGTCGGGGTTGCCGCCGGACCGGTCCGCGCCCACCCAGGCGAGCAGATGCTCCAGGTCGGTCGCGGCCACCGTCATGCGGCCGATCGCCGCGAGCGTCTCCTCGGCAAGCATCTCCACCCACCGACCCTACCGCTACCCGGCCCCGCCACCGCCCCGCACGGAACGACCCGGCGCAGCCACCGCCCGGCACCGAGCGACCCGGCCTCGCCACCGCCCGGCACCGAACGACCCGGCCCCGCCACCGCCCCGCACCGAGCGGCCCGGCTCGGCCCGGCCACCGCATCGCACGACTCGGCCGGCCGAGCGTCGCGATGAGGTGCAAGGCGAGCGGTCATGAGCGCTTCCGCTCCCGCCACGTCCGCAGTCCGACCACGCGTACGCGGTCGAGGGCGACCAGCTGCCCGTCCGCGGCGAGGAGCCGGTCGCGGGCGTCAGGCGGCAGGTGGACCGTCGAACCGCCCGCGAGCGGGAGGATGTGGACCGTGACCTCGGCGCCGGGCCGGTACCCGGCGTCGCGCAGGTCGACGGTCCAGGCAGAGCCGTCCCAGAACCGGTCGGTGGCCGTACGCCCGTCGATCCGCAGCTCCGCCACGTCACCACCCCACGCGATGTCGAGCAGCACGTCGAGCCCGTCCTCGCCGGCCCAGCCGGGCAGGGTCAGCCGGTGCACTGCGGCCAGCGAGGAGAACGTCTCGGGGGCGGGCGCGGAGGGGCGGCCGTCGTGCTTGCCGTACGAGACGGGCACGGCGGTGTCGGCGGCCCGGAGCAGCTCGATCCCCGCGTCACCGGACGCGGCCGGCGCGGGCCCCGCAGGGTCCATCGGGAGGTCGGCGAACGCGCGGGCGGCCGGGTCGTACGCCTGCACCGAAGGCACGTCGCCGCGGGCCGTGACCCGCCCGTCCGGTCCCCACGAGAGCTCGTCGGCGCAGAGCAGGAGGCGCCGGCCGCCGTCCTCGCAGACCCACGCCGTCCGGGCGGCCGCCGGGTCGAGCAGCAGCACGTCGAGCGCGCCGTCGCCGGCGGTCAGGCGTACCGGGGTGCGGGCGGGGGTGAGGGTCAGCACCTCGCCACCGTCCAGCGCGAGTTCCGCGTCGATGCCGGGCTCGGCGGTCAGCACGAGGGTCGGCACGGCACCCGGCAGCAGGGTCAGCGCCGAGGCGGTGGCCCAGTTCAGCCGTACGCCACCCGCGGTGAACCGCAGCGGCCACCGGGCCAGGGTTCCGGGCGGGATGTCGACCGGCCGGGACGGCAGCAGGAGCGAGGAACCGTCGAGCTCCACGCGGAACCGGGCCCCGCGGTACGTGGCCAGCGGCACGTGCGGCTGGTGCCAGGCGAGGAACAGGAAGCCGCTGTCGCCGTCGGAGCGCAGCGCCCACCGCAGGGTCTCGGCATCCTCTACTCCGGACGGTCGCGACGAGGGCAGCGTCGACGGCATCTCGGCCAGCGTGGCGCCGAACGCGGCGAGGAAGGCGTGCTGGCGGCGCAGCTCGGCGTGGCTGGGCTGCAGGGTGCCGGCCTCGCCGATGGGGGCGTGGAAGTCGTACCCGAGGCGGGGCAGGTCGTTGGGGTAGCCGGTGGCGTGCGACTCCTGCATGCCGTGGTCGCCGGGCGGGTTGGTGCCGCCGGCGTACATGTAGTAGCCCTGCCAGGCGGAGCCGTTGCCGATCTTGCAGTGCGCGGCGGCGGCGATGTCGAGCGCCGCGGGCCGGGGCCGCCGGTGGTACGCCGTGCCCATGCCGCCGCCGAGCTCGCAGGTCGCGGGCGGGAACAGCGTGGACGGGCTGCGCGGCGGCACGGCGGTGTGTCCCGCATGCTGGTAGCGGCGGACGTCGGCGCCGATGCCCGGGTCGTCCCAGGTGTGCGAGAAGAAGAAGTGGTCGCGGAACGTCGGGTCCCAGGGCGCGTCGGCGTCGACCCAGAAGCCGTCGCCGTAGCCGCCGTACAGGGGCAGGACCTCCTCGGCGGGCAGGTCGGCGCTGCCCCACGCGGTCGCCACCCACAGCGGCGCGGTCATCCCGGCCTCGCGGGCCAGCCGCTTGAGCGTGACGAGGTGCCCGGGCTGCTCGTACAGCTCGTTCTCCAGCTGGAGGGCCAGGACCGGCCCGTCCGCGCGGCAGCGGCCGCCGAGCGCGATGGCGAGCTGGCCGTACCAGTCGCGGACCATGTCGAGGTACGCCGGGTCGTCCGTGCGGTGCCGCACCGGCGCCTGCTGGACCCAGTCGGGGGAGCCGCCGTTGCGGGTCTCGCCGTGGCACCACGGCCCGATCCGCAGCATCACGTCGAGGCCGGCCTCCTGTGCCAGGTCGACGAACGCGGCCACGTCGAGGTTGCCGTCGAAACGGGGCTCGTCGCGGTGCTCGACGTGGTGCAGCCAGAAGACGTACGAGCTGACCACCGTCACGCCCCCGGCGCGCATCTGCCGCAGCCGGTGCGCCCAGCGCGCCCGTGGCACCCGGCTGTAGTGCAGCTCGCCGGAGACCGGGATGAGCGGCACCCCGTCGCGGGTGAGGTGACGGCTGGTCAGCTCCAGGCCGGGCCGTACGTCCTCCGCGTTGCTCATCCGGGGCCGGCGCAGCGGCGCGGCCCAGGGCCGGTGGCGCACGGCGAGGGGTGGGTGATCGGTCGGCAACGCGACCCCCTTTGCGCAGATGTCTGTAACCGGTCACAGGCGAATTGTTCGCACCCTACACGGTGTTAACAGCGTAGAAGCAAGGTCTTGACACGCGCGTAAACGAGTATCACTGTAACCGGTCACAGGGACGGCACGCCTGCCGATCGAGGAGGATCCATGAGGAAAGCCATCGGCGGCGCGCTCGCCGCAGCCCTTCTGCTCCTGGCCGCCGGCTGCAGCGGCAGCGACGACGACAGCGGCGGGACCACCGGCGGCGGCAAGGTCGAGCTCACCTACTGGAGCTGGGCGCCGAACATGGACAAGGTGGTCGAGGGCTGGAACGCCGGCCACCCCGACATCCACGTCACCGTCAACAAGCAGGACGGCGGCGACCCGGCGGTCACCAAGCTGCTCACCGCGATCAAGGCCGGCAGCGGCGCCCCCGACGTCATGCAGGCCGAGTACCAGAAGATCCCGACGCTGGTCTCGGCCGACGCGATCGCCGACGTCGCCGGCGAGGCCGGCACGCTCAAGGCGAAGTTCCCCGATTCCGCCTGGAACGCGGTCACCCTGGGCTCCGAGTCCGTGTACGGGATCCCGCAGGACTCCGGCCCGATGATGTTCTACTACCGCGCCGACGTGTTCGGAAAGCTCCAGATCTCCCCGCCGGCCACCTGGGACCAGTACGCCGACGCCGCCCGCAAGATCCACTCGGCGAACCGCAAGCAGTACCTCGGCACGTTCTCCGCCAACGACCCGGGCTGGTTCGCGGGCCTCGCCCAGCAGGCCGGCGCCTCCTGGTGGGGCGTGCAGGGCGACTCGTGGACCGTGAACATCAACGACGCCGCGACGCAGAAGGTCGCCGGCTACTGGGGTGGCCTCGTGCAGGAGGGCGTCATCGCGAACACCCCGATGTACACGCCGGACTGGAACGCAGCGCTCAACGACGGCACCCAGGTCGGCTGGCTCAGCGCGGTCTGGGCCCCCGGCGTGCTGGAGGGCAACGCCGCCTCCACCAAGGGCAGGTGGAAGGTCGCCGCGCTCCCCCAGTGGGACCCGGCCAAGCCGGCCGGCGGCAACTGGGGCGGCTCGGCCACCAGCGTCACCACCCAGAGCAAGCACAAGAAGCAGGCCGTCGAGTTCATCACGTGGCTCAACACCGACCCCGCCGCGCTCAAGGCGCTGGCCGGCACGGCGAACATCTACCCCGCCGCCACCGACGCGACCAGCACCGCGCTGACCTCGCCGCCCGCGTTCTTCGCCGATCAGAAGGACTTCTACGCGATCGCCGCCGAGGCCGGGAAGGTCAGCAACCCGTTCACGTACGGGCCGAACGTCAACGTCGCGTACAGCGCGTACAACGACGCGTTCGGCAAGGCCGCGGAGGCGAAGCAGAGCGCCGCTTTCACCGGCGCGCTGGCCACCATGCAGAGCACCACGGTCAGCGACATGAAGACCGCCGGGTTCAAGGTCGCCGGGTGACCACGCTGCCCGCGGTGACCCCCGCCGCCGAGAGGTCCGCCGTCACCACTGCGGCGGACCGCCCGGGCCGCGGCCGCCGGCGCTCCGGGACCCCGTACGCCTTCCTCGCCCCGGCCCTGATGCTCTTCACCGCGTTCCTCGGGGCGCCGGTGGTCTATGCCGGCTACCTCAGCGTGCGCCGGGTGAAGATCTCCGGGCTGGGGCTCGGCCGAAGCTCGCGGGTCGAGCAGTGGGCCGGGCTGAGCAACTACACCCGCGTGCTCACCGACTCCGAGTTCCTGCCCAGCGTCGGCCGCATCGCGCTCTACGGGCTGATCGTGGTCCCGCTGATGCTCGGCGGGGCGCTGCTCATGGCGCTGCTGATCGACGGGGGCCGCAGCCGGGCGGGCGGGTTCGCCCGCACCGCGATCTTCCTGCCGTACGCGGTCCCCGCGGTGATCGCCTCGCTGCTGTGGGGCTTCCTCTACCTGCCCCGGATCAGTCCGATCGCCGACGTGCTGAACAGCGCCGGGCTCAGCGCACCCAACGTGTTCTCCTCGTCGTGGGTGCTCTACGCCGTCGCCAACATCGCCATCTGGGGTGGCATGGGCTTCAACATGATCGTGCTCTACACGGCGCTGCGGACGATCCCCGGGGAGTTGTCCGAGGCGGCCCGCATCGACGGCGCCTCCGACGTGCAGATCGCGCTGCGCATCAAGATCCCGGTCATCCTGCCGTCGCTGATCATGACGTTCGTCTTCTCGCTCATCGCCACCCTGCAGGTCTTCGCCGAGCCGATGACCCTGCGGCCGCTGGCGAACACCATCTCCGCGACGTGGACGCCGCTGATGATGGTCTACCGCGACGCCTTCATCCGTAACGACATCCACGCCGCGGCGGCCACCTCGGTGGTCATCGCCGTCGCGACGTTCGCGCTGTCCTTCGGCTTCCTCAAGCTCGTCGGCTCGCGCGCCTTCCGGCAGGAGGACTGACCATGGCCGTCGCCACCGCCGTGGCCGTACCCGTCGAGCGGCGGAACCGCCGCAGCCCGGCCGCCACCGCGCTGTTGCTGCTGGGCGCGGCGTACTGCCTGCTGCCGGTGCTGTGGGTGGTGATCGCCTCCACCAAGAGCGCCGGGGAGCTGTTCTCGACCTTCACCCTGTCGCCCAGCACGCACTTCTTCGACAACGTCGCTTCGCTCAGCGACTACCGCGGCGGCCTCTACTGGCGCTGGATGGCCAACACGGCCCTGTACGCCGGCGTCGGCGCGCTGGCCTCGGCCTTCGTCTCCGCGATGGCCGGCTTCGCCCTCGCCAAGTACGCCTTCCCCGGCAAGTCCGTGGTCTTCAACCTGATCCTCGCCGGCGTGCTGGTGCCCGGCGTCATCCTCGCCGTCCCGCAGTACCTGCTGCTGGCGAAGGCCGGCATGACGAACACGTACTGGGCCGTGCTGCTACCCAGCATGATCAGCCCGTACGGGATCTATCTCTGCCGGATCTTCGCCGCCGCGGCCGTGCCCGGCGAGGTGCTCGAGGCCGCGCGGATGGACGGCGCGGGCGACTGGCACGCGTTCGCCCGGGTGGCCCTGCCGATGATGCGCCCGGGGCTGGTCACCGTGTTCCTGTTCCAGTTCGTGGCGATCTGGAACAACTTCATGCTGCCGTACATCATGCTCGGCGACGACCGGCTGTTCCCGGTCACCGTGGGCCTGAGCGGGCTGCTCAACCAGGGCGCGACCCAGCCGGCCATGTACACCTCGGTCGTCACCGGTGCGTTGCTCTCCGTGCTGCCGCTGGTGGCGCTCTTCCTCAGCCTGCAGCGCTACTGGCAGGTCGACCTGGCCGCGGGCGCGGTCAAGGCGTGAGGCCGGCATGGACGCGACTATGATCCCTAGCGTGCCGACCTCGCCCGGTACGGGGCGCAAGCGGCCCACCATCCGCGACGTGGCGCGCGAGGCCGGGGTCTCTTACGCCACCGTCTCCCGCGTCCTCAACGGCCGGGAGTGGGTCAGCCCCGAGTCCGTCCGGGCGGTCCGCGACGCCATCACGCGCACCGGCTACACCGCGAACCCGCACGCCCGCTCGCTGGCGACCGGCCGGTCCGGGTCGATCGCGTTCCTGCTCACCGAGCCGCAGCACCTGCTCTTCGAGGACCCGAACTTCGCGGTCCTGCTGCGCGGCGTGGCGCAGGCCCTGTCGGCGCGCGAGCTCACGCTGATCCTGATGATCGCCGCGACGCCGGAGGAACGTGGCCGGGCGGTCACCTACCTCAGCGGCGGTCACGTCGACGGGGTGCTGCTGGTCTCGCCGCACTCGGGGGACCCGCTGCTGAGCCAGCTCGTGCGCGCCGAGGTCCCGATCGTGGCGTGCGGCAAGGTGCTCGGCCACGAGACGACGATCAGCTCGGTGGCGGCCGACGAGTGGGCCGGCGCGCGCTCGGCGGTCGAGCACCTGCTCGCCGCCGGCTGCCGGCGGATCGCCCACCTCGCCGGCCCGCAGGACACCTCGGGCGGCGTCGAGCGTCTCCGCGGGTACGCCGACGCGCTCACCGCGCACGGCCTGCCGGTCGACGAGGCGGCGATCGTGCACGGCGACTGGAGCCACGAGAGCGGCGCCGCGGGGATGCGCGAGCTGCTGCGCCGGGTCCCCGACCTCGACGCGGTCTTCGCCGCCTCGGACGCCATGGCCGCCGGCACGCTGCCGGTGCTGCGCGAGGCGGGCCGGGACGTGCCGGGCGACGTGCGCCTCGTCGGCTTCGACGACTCGGGTCTGGCGGCCACGCTGCACCCGCCGCTCAGCTCGGTCCGCAACCCGCTCGACCGCATCAGCGAGGAGATGGTCCGGCTGCTCGGCGAGCTCGTCGCCGGGCGTACGCCGCTGTCGATCACGGTGCCCACGTCGCTGGTGCTCCGCGAGTCCTCACCCGCCTGAAGACCCTGTACCGGCTCCACCACCCTCTCCCCACGGCACCACCCTTTCTCGCTCCCTACCGGAAAGGAACCGCCATGCAGAGGTACCTCCGGGCCGTCGTCGCCGTCCTCGCGACGGCCGCCCTCGGCCTCACCGTCCCCGCCCCGGCCACCGCGGCCACCACCCTGTCCATGCTCGGCGCCGACGTCTCGTCGCTGCAGCGCAGCCTCGACCGGGGCGCGAAGTACTACGACGCGGCCGGCACCGCCCGCGACCCCATCGACATCCTGAGGTCGGCCGGGCTGAACTACGCCCGGCTGCGGGTCTGGAACAACCCGGCCAGCGGCTACAACAACAAGGCGAAGGTGCTGCAGCAGGCCAGGGCGCTGAAGGCCAAGGGACTCAAGCTGCTCGTCGACTTCCACTACTCCGACACGTGGGCCGACCCGGGCAAGCAGTTCAAGCCGGGCGCATGGTCGTCGCACACGCTCGCCCAGCTGCAACGGGACGTCTACAGCTACACGTACGACGTGTGCACCGGCCTGAAGGCGCAGGGCACCACGCCCGACAGCGTGCAGATCGGCAACGAGATCAACGTGGGCATGCTGTGGCCCGAGGGGCGGGTCACGAACAACGACTTCGCGCCGCTGGCGAGCCTGCTCAAGCAGGGGTACGCCGCGACCAAGGCGTGCAACGCCGGCACCCAGGTGATGATCCACACCGCGGACGCGGACAGCACGGCGAACGCGCACTGGTTCTACGACGGCATCCGCGCCCAGGGCGTGCAGTGGGACGTCACGGCCCTGTCGTACTACTGCATGTGGCACGGCACGCTGGCGAACCTGTACAACGTGATCACCGACGTGCGCGCCCGCTACGGCAAGCCGGTGGTGATCGCGGAGACGGCGTACCAGTTCACCACCGCGGACGCCGACAGCGAGAAGAACTCCATCCCCGGCACCGTGCTGTGCGACAACATCCCGGCCACCTGGCAGGGCCAGGCCCAGGAGTTCGCCTGGGTGCAGAACACCGCCCGCAACGCCGGCGCCATCGGCGTCTTCTACTGGGAACCCACCTGGTACGCGGTGAAGGGCAACGGCTGGGACCCGGCGAACATCAACGGCACGGGCGACGGCTGGGACAACATGGCGACCTTCGACTGGACCGGGCACGTGAACCCGTACCTGCGCTGGACCCCGTGACGGATCCCGGGGCGGCCACGACGGCCGCCCCGGGTCCATAATGGCGGGATGGGTGAGACGCCTTGCGGTTGATCCTCCGCGTCGAGCCGGTGCGCCGGGTGTCCCCGGTCCGTCCCCCGCCCGGGCCCGGCGTCCACGTCGTCTACGCCACCGATTCCGGTGAGTTCTTCTCGCTGGGCGGGCGGACGCTCACCTTCTTCGAACAGCTCTTCTTCCCCTACCGCATGCGGTACGACGTGGACACGACCGACCACCGGATCGTCGTCGCCGCCGATGACGATCCGCTGCTGCCGGTGGAGGTCGGGTTCCGGGTGCACGATCCGCTCGCCGTGGTCCGCAACCTCGTGAACGACCCCGAGCCGGTCATCCGGGCCTTCCTCACGGCGCGGGCGGCCGGGCCGGGACCGCGCGACGAGGTACGCCTGCCCGAGGGCATCACCGTCTTCTCCGTCGGACCACGGCAACAACCCGGACTCACGCCGGACGAAGAGGACTTGGCGCCGCGGTGGGAAGAACTCCCCGGGGCACAGCACGGGAGCGTCAAGGCGCGCGAACGGGAAGAGCTCTGGTGGCCGGGCACCGTGCACGGTGGCGGCGTCCGATCGTCGCCGCCGCCCGTCGACGACCTCGAACGGTTCCTCACCGCGGAGCTGCCGACGAGCGTCCGGGTGGGCCAGGAGTTCAGCCTGGTGGTGCGCATCTCGGTGGACGAGCCGTGGGCCGGCCTCCCCGCCGCACCGCACGCGTCCCCCCGGCCGCCGGCTCGGCGCCGGTGCGGTTCGGCCTGCGCGCGCACGAGGTGGGCCTGCTGCGGCTCGACCTGTCGGCGTGGATCGGCGGCACCGCGCTGGCCGAGCTGACGCTGGAGATCTCCGCCGAGCCCTCCGCGGTCGAGGAGCGTACGCAGCACCGCCGCGCCCCCATGGCCGAGCCGGTCGTCCGGCCGGGCGACGTGACCCTGCAGGTGAGCTTCGACGGCAGCCGCTACTCGTTCCAGATCGCGTCGAGCCGCTACTGGTCGGAGCAGATCGTGGCCCGGTCCCTGACCGACGCGCCCGGGCAGGCGGTGGAGCGGACCGTCGACATGCTGCGCCGGTTCGCGGGCGGGCAGGCGGCGTACGGCCCCGCCGCCGCGCGGCGCTGGGTGCAGGAGACCGGCGTGGGCCTGTGGCAGGACATGGTCCCCGGCCCGATCAAGGACGCGTTCTGGGAGCTGCGCGGGGAGATCGGCACGTTCACGATCGCCTGCGCCGACGACAGGATGCCCTGGGAGCTGCTGTACCCGCTCACCCGCACCGAGGACCACGGCTTCCTCGTCGAGCAGTTCCCGGTGCTGCGGCGGGTGTTCGGGACGCTGTCCGCACAGACGTCGTCCGTCGGCCACGCGCGCTACATCGTGCCCGGGCGCTCGCCGGCCAACGCCCGCGAGGAGGCCGTGGCGGTGCACCGCATCCTCGGCGGCGGCGCGGACGGCGCAGAACCGGCGTACGTGACGGACCTGGACGACCTCATGGCGGTGCTGGACGGGCCGGACGTGGGGCTGCTGCACTTCGCCTGCCACAACGCCTTCTCGTTGCAGCAGGGCGGGTCCGCGATCGCCATGGAGGGCGGCGCGTTCGTGCCGCTCATGCTCAACAGCGCGGTGCAGCGGCGGCGGTTCGCGGACCGGCGTCCCCTGGTCTTCGTCAACGCCTGCCGCAGCGCCGGCGTGGCACCGGAGTACACCCGGATGATGGGCTGGGCGAGCCAGTTCATGCTGGCCGGCGCGGGCGCGTTCGTCGGCACGCTCTGGCCGGTCGGCAGCGCCCGGGCCGCCGGTTTCGCCGAGGCGTTCTACGGCGAGCTCACGGCCGGCGCGGGCCTGGGCACGGCATCGCTGCGGGCCCGGCAGGCGATCGTGGACCCGGGCGATCCCACCTGGCTGGCGTACACCGCGTACGGGGACCCGGCCGCCACGATCAGCCGTGCGGTCTGAGCAGGAGGAGTGCGGGGCCATGGATGTCATCGAGGACGGCGTCGCGGTCGCGGACGTGATCGGCACGGTCAAGGAGGTCATCGTCGCGGCCGGGATGTCGCAGGCACAGCCGGGGCGGGACCTGCGGGTGGCCGGCGTGGAGCTGACCCTGCACACGGTGGTGACCCGGTCCGGTGGCGGGGGGCGGTCCGGAGCGCGGCGACCGGCGACGATCGGTTCGAGCTGGCGGAGAGCACGGTCGAGATGTCGTTCGGCGTCACCGACGAGGGCAGCATCGCGCTGGGCTTCGAGGGGAACCTGAGCGACGATGTCTCGCACACCCTGAAGCTGCGGCTGGTCGCCGCGTGAGGCGCCGGGGAGCGGGACCGGTGGGTGGTCCCGCTCCCCGGCTCGACCGCCGGCGCCCGCTCAGGCGAGCGTCAGCGCGTACACGTGGAACCTGGGGTCGTTCGGCAGCGTGATCGACCGGATCTGCTTGCCCTCGGCGATCGGCAGCGATGCCGCGAACAGGCTGACCGGCGGGCCGTCGACACCCTGCCCGGCCTTGATCCGGTGCGGCATCGCCAGCACCGCGGTGGTGCCCGGCGCCGCCGAACCGCACCAGTCGGCGATCGTCACCGTCGCCGGGGCCGAGGTCCCGTCGGCGTAGCCGATCGTCAGGGCCGCCGTCACCGGGCCGTTGTGGGTGGTGGCGACGAGCTTGACCGCGGAGTGGTCGCCGGTGGGCAGCAGCAGCGACTGACCCTGGGCCTTGACGAAGTTCTTCGCCGTGCCGGTCGGGTCCGGCGCCTGGTAGGTCACGCCGTCCCAGGTGACCGGGCCGGCCGGGGGCAGCAGGTCGGCGTCGTAGCTCCAGCCGCCGCCGTCGAAGTTGCCCTCGGTCGTGGCGGCGACGGTCGCCGTGCCGTCGTGGTTGCGCTGGGCGGTGAGGTCTATGCGGCAGGCCCCACCGCCGGCGACGCAGGTGGTGGGCTGCGAGGCGGTGACCGTCGCCGTGCGCTTCACCGTGTTCGCGCCGGGCGCGCCGGCCTGGACCTCGACCGGGTACGCCCCGGCCGCGATCCCGGCCGGGGCCTCGACGGTGACCGTGGCGGTCGTGCCGATCGGCAGATGCCGGGTGACGAGCACCTTGGGCAGCCGCGGCGACACGGTCACCTTCCAGCCGGCCGGGGCGGTCGCGGTGATCCGCGGGGCGATCGCGAGCGGAGCCTGGCCGACCACGTCCACCTCGAAGGTCGCACGCTGCGCGGTGGCCGCGCCGGCGGGCAGGGCCGCGCTCGCCGGGCGGATCGTCGCGTCCACATGGGTACGGTCGTCAGCCGGCGCCTTGTTCACCGACGGCGGCTGGGCGGCGACCGAGGTGCCCCACGCCGACGGGCTGGTGCCGACCGTGTGGGCGAGGGTGCCGCCGCGGGCGATGTCGGACCAGTCGACCCAGCTCTTGGCCAGGTTGCGCCCGTCCAGCCGGACCCGCTGGATGTAGCGGTTCGCGTCGGAGACGCCCGGTGCGGTGATCGTGAAGGTGTTGCCGCCGACCTTGACCTTCGCCGAGGGGAACTGCGGGCTGGACACGGCGAGGAAGTTGGCGCCGCTCATCGTCGGGTAGAGGCCCAGCGAGGAGAAGACGTACCAGGAGCTCATCGTGCCGAGGTCGTCGTTGCCGGTCATGCCGTCCGGCCCGGTGGTGAACAACGTCATCGCCGCCCGGACGACGGTCGCGGTCTTCGCCGGGTCGCCCGCCCAGTGGTACATGTACGGCGCGAGCAGGTCGGGCTCGTTGTTCGGGTTGTACGTGGCCTTCGCGTAGTAGTCGTACGGGCTGGCGATCCAGTCCTCGCGCGCGGTGCCGGCCGGGTCGGTGAGCAGCTTGTCGTACACGAAGAAGTCGTCGAGCCGCTTCTCGGTGGCCGCCCGGCCGCCCATCAGCTGCACGAGCCCGGCCGGGTCCTGCGGCACGAGCCACTGGTACTGGTACGAGCCGCCCTCGTGGAACTGCTCGTCCGCGGCGACCGGGTCGTACGGCGTCAGCCACGTGCCGTCGACGGTCCGCGGCCGGAACTGCTTGATCGAGGAGTCCCACAGGTTGCGGTACCACTGCCCGCGCCCGGCGAACAGCGCCGCGTCGTCCGACTTGCCCAGCCCCTGCGCCATCAGGGCCAGGGCCGCGTCGGCCGCCGCGTACTCGAGGGTGGCGGAAGCGGGGTGCACGCAGTCGTTGTCGCCGCCCTTGTGCACGCAGTCCTTGCCGAGCTGCAGCCCGGACGGGATGTAGCCGCGGTCGGCGTAGTAGTCCTGCCCGGTGCGCCCGTTGTACGGCGACTCGGCCGGCGGCTGCGCGGTGGCGTTCTTGCGCAGCAGCGCGTACGCCTCCTCCTCGTGCCCGGCGAGCAGGCCCTTCGACCAGGCCTCGACCAGGAACGGGGTGACCGGGTCACCGGTCATGATGTTGGTCTCGCTGTTGGCGAGCGCCCAGCGCGGCAGCCAGCCGCCGTCGCGGCCGATGGCCACGACCGACAGCGCGACGTCGCGCGCCACGTCCGGCGCGAGCATCTCCAGCAGCTGGTTCTGCGGACGGTACGTGTCCCACAGCGAGAAGTTCTGGTACGGCGTGTAGCCCTGCGCGGTGTGCACCTGCCGGTCGAAGCCGACATACCTGCCGTCCACGTCGCCGGCGACGTTGGGGTGCAGCAGCGAGTGGTACAGCGCGGTGTAGAAGGCGCTGCGCCGGTCCGCCGCGCCGCCGCCGATCTCGATGCGGTTCAGCTCGTCGATCCAGGTCTGGCGCAGCTTCGCGCGGGTGGCGTCGAAGTCGTACGAGTCGCCGGTCTCCGCGGCCAGGTTCTTGCGGGCGCCGTCGAGGCCGGTGTACGAGAGCGCGACCTTGACCACCACGTCCTTGTCGGCGGTGGCGTCGAAGGTGACGAACGCGCCGTTGCCGCCCGTGCCGGCCGCGTCGCGGGAGTCCTTGCTGATGGTCGAGCCGCGCCACGTGCCGTACGAGGCGAACGGGCGGTCGAAGGTGGCGGTGAAGTAGACGGTGTGGTCGTCCTTGCCCGCGCAGAAGTTGCCGGCGTGCACGCGGCCCTCGACCGTACGGTCCCCGACCACGTGGATCTCGGAGTCGAACACGGACTGGTTGGCCTTGCCGGTGTTGAACAGGACGTTCGCGGCCCCGGTGGACGGGAAGGTGTAGCGCTGCCAGCCCGTCCGCGGCGTCGCGGTCAGCTCGGCCTTCGTCTGGTACTTCGACAGGCCGACCCGGTAGTAGCCGGGCGACGCTTCCTCATCGGAGTGCGAATACGGCGAGCGGTATTCGTTCGGGTCGACGGTGCTGACCGCGCCGGTGGTGGGCAGCATGGGCAGCTCCCCCGCCACGCCGCAGCCGACGCCGGAGAGGTGGGTCTGGCTGAAGCCGTAGATGCTGTTCTGCTGGTAGTCGTATCCGCCCTGGCCCCCGGTGTCGGGGCTGACCTGCACCATGCCGAACGGCGCGCTCGCGCCCGGGAAGGTGTTGCCGAAGTTCTGCGTGCCGACGAAGGGGTGGACCAGGTCGACCGGCGCCGGCTCGGCGGCCTGCGCGGGCGCGGCGTGCAGCACCGCGGCGGACACGAGAAATGCGGTCGAGGCGGCTAGGAACCGACGGGTCATGCAAAACCTCCGGTCAACGACGTCATCGTCCCGTGACAACGTTGTCACGGGCACTTCATCGATGTCAATGAGTGCGCGCCGCCGCCGCTCCTCCTTGGCTCCCGCCGTGACGTCGCTCTCGTGGACCGGAAGCCCTCAAGTTCCGGTACCACCGACCCGATCTCGCACATGCAGCCGTCTCACCCGGGACGGCTCCACGGACCGGAGAAGAGTCTGATGGCATCCACGAGCGAACCGCCGGCACCGCCCGCACCGGCCGGCCGCGAGGCCACCGGCCTGCGCGGCTGGGCGCGCCTGTGCGCCGCGGTCGCCGTGGTCGTGGCGGGGTTCGCCGTCGTGCTCGGTACCGGTGTGGGCGGCCAGGAGGCCGCCAAGGTGATCTCGAACCTCGGGCTCTGCGCCGCCGCGATCTCGGCGGCGGTCGCCTGCCTCGTGCGCAGCGCCACCTTCCGCGGCCGGACGCGGGCCGGCTGGGCGCTGGTCGGGCTGGGCGTGCTCTCGTGGGGCCTGGGCCAGGCCTGCGCCGTCTGGCTCGACACCTTCACCGGCGCGGTCCCGCTGCCGTCCGAGGCCGACATCGGCTACCTGGGGATGGTGCTGCTCACCCCGGCCGGCCTGCTGATCCTCCCGGCCGCCACGCAGACCCTGGCGAACCGGGCCCGCAGCGTGCTCGACGGGCTGATGGTCGCCGCCTCGCTCATGCTGATGGCCTGGATCTTCGTCGTCGAGGCGCTGATCGAGGCCGGCGGCGACAACGCGCTGGCGCTCTCCGTGAGCCTCGCGTACCCCCTCGGCGACGTCGTCATCGTCACGATCGTCGTCTACCTGCTCGCCATGCAGCGCCGCCGCGGCCGCACGGCCGCGCACTTCGCGCTGGTCGGCGCCGGCATCGTCGCCTTCGCGATCTCCGACATCGGGTACGCCTACCTGAACCTGATCGGCGCGTACGCCTCCGGCGGCGTGACGGACATCGGCTGGTTCGCGGGCTTCTCGCTGATCCTGCTGGCCGCCACCCGCCCGATCGTGTCGCGCCCGGACGCCGGCGCCGAGTCCGGTGCCGGCACCGAGCCGTTCGGTGTGCTGCTGCCGTACGTGGCCGTGCTGGCCGCCCTGGTCACCAGCGTCGTGTGGTTCGCGCGCACCGGGCAGAGCAGCGCGTTCGTGGCGTACAGCCGGTCCGCGCTGATCCTGCTCATCGTCGGCCGTCAGGTCCTCACGCTGCTGGAGAACCGCGGGCTGACCCGCAACCTCGAGGCCCGCGTCGAGGAGCGCACCGCCGAGCTGTACGCCAGCGAGCAGCGCTTCCGCGCCCTGGTGCAGCACAGCTCCGACGTGGTGACCGTCGTCGGCCCGGACAGCGAGGTGCTGTACCAGAGCGAGTCCGTCCGCCGGGTCTTCGGCTACCCGGCACGGGTGCTCACCGGCCGGCGGCTGACCAGCGTCATCGAGCCGGAGTCCGCGGGCCGCCTCGCCGACGCCCTGCGCTCGGTCAGCGGCCGCCCGTACGCGACCACGGTCATCGAGCTGACCGTGCGGCACCGGGACCGGCGTACCCGGCAGGCCGAGATCACCATCACCAACCTGCAGGCCGACCCGAACGTCGGCGGCCTCGTGCTGAACACCCGCGACATCAGCGAGCGCAAGGAGCTGCAGGAACAGCTGGTGCACGAGGCGTACCACGACGCCCTCACCCAGCTCGCCAACCGCGCGCTGTTCCGCGAGCGCGTCGCCGAGGCGCTCGAGGCCCGCGGCGAGAACGACGACGTCACCGTGCTCTTCCTCGACCTCGACGGTTTCAAGGAGGTCAACGACAGCCTCGGGCACCTGGCCGGCGACCAGCTCCTGGTCCGGGTGGCCGACCGGCTGCGCGCGGCGGTCCGCGAGGACGACGTGGTGGCCCGCTTCGGCGGCGACGAGTTCGCGGTGCTCATCCGCTCCGAGCTGGGCTCCGCGGACGGCGAGACCGTGGCCCAGCGCATCGTCGACGCCCTGCACGAGCCGTTCGGCATCGGCGAGCGCGACCTGCACGTGCGCGGCAGCGTCGGGCTGGCGGCGTACGCGGCCCTCGGCTCCGGCGACTCCCAGGCCGGCGACGCCGAGCAGCTGATGCGCAACGCCGACCTGGCCATGTACCGGGCCAAGTCGACCGGCGGCAGCGGCTTCGCCAGCTACGACCCGCAGATGCTGGCGGGGCTCGTCGAGCGCCTGCAGCTCGAGGCGGACCTGCGGACGGCCTTGGACCGCGGCGAGCTCAGGCTGCACTACCAGCCCACCATCGACATGGCCGACAGCAGCGTCATCGGGTTCGAGGCGCTGGTCCGCTGGCAGCACCCGGTCCGCGGGATGATCTCGCCGCTGGACTTCATCCCCATGGCCGAGGCGACCGGGCTGATCGTCCCGCTGGGCCGCTGGGTGCTCGCCGAGGCGTGCCGGCAGGCCGTGGAGTGGTCGCGGGAGACCGGGCAGCCGCCGATGAAGATGTCCGTGAACGTGTCGGTACGCCAGTTCGACCGCGGCGACCTGGCCGCGATGGTCCGCGAGGTGCTGACCGAGACCGGCATGCCGGCCGACAAGCTGTGCCTGGAGATGACCGAGAGCGTCCTGATGACCGACACCGAGGAGAACCTCGCGCAGCTCGTCCGGCTCAAGGCGCTCGGCCTGACGCTGGCGATCGACGACTTCGGCACCGGCTATTCGTCGCTGGCGTACCTGCGCCGGTTCCCCGTCGACACGCTCAAGATCGACCGCTCGTTCGTGGAGCGGCTCGGCGGCCAGACCGACGACGCGGCGCTGGCCAGCACCATCGTCCAGCTCGGCCAGAGCCTCGGCATGTCCACGGTGGCCGAGGGCATCGAGGAGTACGGCCAGCTCGCCGCGCTGCGGGCCATGGGCTGCACGTTCGCGCAGGGCTTCTACTTCTCCCGCCCGGTGCCCGCCGGCGAGGCCGGCCGCCTGCTGATGGAGGGCGCCGGCGCACCGCTCGTCCGGGAGACCGCGTGACGGCGCCGACCGCGACGCTGCCGGGCTCGTGGCCGGCCGCGCTCGCACCGGACTGCCTCGCGGTCATCGACATGCCCACGCCGTACCTGGTGACCGACCTGGACACGGTGGCGCGGCGGCTGGCCGCGTTCACCGCGGCGCTGCCCGGCGTGCTGCCGTTCTACGCGATGAAGTGCAACCCGTCGCCGGAGATCCTGCGGACGCTGGCCGACGGCGGGGCCGGCTTCGAGATCGCCTCGCTCGGCGAGCTGCGCAGCCTGCAGCGGCTCGGCGTCGACCCGGCCGGCGTGCTCTACAGCAACCCGGTCAAGCCGCCCGCGCACATCGCGGCCGCGTACGCCGCCGGGCTGTGGCGGTTCAGCTTCGACTCGCCCAACGAGCTGCGCAAGATCGCCCAGCACGCCCCGGGCAGCGCCGTGTACCTGCGGCTGCACGTGGACGACAGCGCCAGCTCGTTCCCGCTCTCGCGCAAGTTCGGCGCCGAGCCGCACGAGGCCCGGGACCTGCTCACGCTGGCGCGGCGGCTGGGGCTGCGGCCGTACGGGCTGACGTTCCACGTGGGCTCGCAGTGCGCCACCGCGGCCGCCTGGCGGCAGGCGATCGGCCTCTCCGGGCGGATCATGGCCGACCTGCTGCACGACGGCATCCGGCTGGAGATGCTCGACCTCGGCGGCGGCTTCCCCGCCCGGTACGTCGACGAAGTGCCGTCCATCGAGGAGATCGGCGCCGCTGTGCTGCCCGCGGTGGCGGAGCTGCTGCCGTACCGTCCGGGCCTGCTCGCCGCCGAACCGGGCCGGCACCTGGTCGCCGAGGCCGGGGTGCTGGCCGCCACGGTCATCGGGCGAGAGGTGCGCGCCGGGCAGAACTGGCTGTTCCTCGACGTCGGCGCCTACCACGGCATGATGGAGACGATCCAGCTGCCGACGGGCTGGGACTACCCGGTCCGGACCTCGGTGCCCGGGCACGACGAGGTCGTGTTCACGGTGACCGGACCCAGCTGCGACAGCTCCGACACGATGTTCACCGGGCTGCCGCTGCCGGCGGTCATCGACGTGGGCGACGTCGTCTACATCGGCTCGGCGGGCGCGTACACGCTGAGCTACGCCTCGGACTTCAACGGCTTCCCGCCACCCACCCCGGTCTTCGTGGGGGCCGGCTGCCCGGCCGGCCTGGCCGCCGCCGGTTCCGGTGGCCGCTGAGCCCGGGAGCCGAGCGCAACCGAGGGGTGGCGGGCATCGCCGCGTCGGGCCGGTCGGGCTGCGCCGCGCCGGGCGGCTGCGGGAGCTGGTCGCGGCCGGGGTGGCGGACTCGTTCGGCATGGCCCTCGGCTGGACCGTCCTGGTGCTGCTCGCCGTGTCCCGCGGCGGCCTCGCCGAGGCGGCCCTCTACAACGCCGCCATGCTCATCGGCGTCGTGCTGTCGGCTCCGGTCACCGGCTGGCTGGCCCGGCGCGTCCCGGGCCGGGGCCTGCTGCGCGGCGCGGCGGGCACCGAGATGCTGCTGCGCGTCGGCGCGCTCGCCGGCCTCATCGCCGGCCTGCCGTCCTGGCTGATCGCCGTCGCGGTGGTCGCGATGCACATCGCGGCGTGGACCGGCTTCGCCGCGATGCGCGCGGAGGTGGCGGCCGTGGACGCCCGGCCGAGATCGATGACCCGGTACGCGCTGGCGATCTCCGCGGTCGAGGCGGCGGGTACGGGCCTCGGCGCACTCCTGCCCGCCGGCCCGGACGGCTACCCGACCGGCACGGCCCTCGTCGTCGTCTTCGTGCTGTACGCCGGTTCCCTGCTCCCGACGGTGCTGAGCGCCCGCCGGGCCCGGATGACCCCGCGCGGTGCGGCCCGGCGCATCGTCGCCGCCCGCTCCCTGGCGTACGGGATGATCCGCGCGACGCACCACGCCCGGCACACGCCGCACCACGCCGGCCGGCGCCGCGTCGTCGCGCCGCACCTGCTCGTCGCCGGCGGCGGCGTCATGCTGCTGGCCTCCGGACCGACCCTGCTCGCGGTCCCGCTCACCACCGAGCTGCACGGCCGGCACTGGGTGGCCGCGGCGGCGGTGGCCTTCAGCGTGGGCTGCCTGCTGGCCACGGCGGCGGTGGAGACGGTCGGCCGGCTGCGGCTGCCGGCCTCGCTGCGCTGGACGCTGTGGGGGCTGGGCATGCTGGTCGGCTGGCTCGGCGCGCCGCTGCACGCGGGCGGGGTCATCCTGGCCCAGTTCCTGGCCGGGGTCAGCCAGACCGCGTTCGAGGGCGACATGGACGCCGTGATCGCCGATCAGTCCCCGCCCGAGGCGGTGACGACGGCGCTCGCCTACAGCGCGTCCGCCCGGGCGCTGGGCGGCTCGATCGCCGTACGGCTCCTGCCGATCCTGGTGACGGCCCAGGCGATCGACAAGGTGGTCAGCGGCGCGGTCCTGACCCTCGGCACGGCCGCGCTGGCGCTGTGGATCCTGACCAACGTCCCGGGCCTGTACCGGCGCCTCGCCCGATAACCGTTTGATCGCCGCGGAGCCGCGACCGAGGCTGCGGGAATGCGGACCACGATCAACGGCCTTCGCCTGCGGCACCTCGACGCCCGAGACGCCGGGGAATATCACGCTCTCGTGCAGCGGAACACCGCCCACCTGACGCGGCTGGGAGATTACCGGGAGGAGGCGGCGGCCGGCCTGGACGACGTGACGGCGCGGCTGTCGGAACCGTCGCCGCTGCGGTACGGCATCGTCCTGCACGACCGCCTCGTCGGCCGGGTCGACCTGGTGCCGGTGGACCCGCCCCGCTACGGGCTGGGCTACTGGCTGAGCGAGGACGCCACCGGTCACGGCTACGCCACGGCCGCGGTACGCGCGCTGCTGGAGCACGCCCGGTCGCTGGGCGCCACGGACGTCTTCGCCGGGGTGACGCACGGCAACGACCGGAGCGTCGCGCTTCTTCGCCGGCTGGGCTTCTCGCGGGTGGCCGAGTTCGGCTCGTACGACCGCTATCACCGCGCGATCGTCCCGGAGATCCGGCTCCTGGCGGCGGCCGACCTCGCGGAGATCCCGGCCGCGTTCGCCGCGATCGGGTGGCCCGGCAAGGACGCCGCCCTCTACCGCTCGTACCTCGGCGAGCAGCGGGAAGGATCACGCACCGTGCTCGTGGCCACGGTGGACGGGCGGTTCGCGGGGTATCTGACGGTGCACTGGCGGAGCGCCTACCAGCCGTTCCGCGCGGCCGGCATTCCCGAGATCACCGACCTCAACGTGCTGCCGCACCTGCGCCGGCGCGGCATCGCCCGGGCCTTGATGGACCGCGCGGAGGCGCTGATCGCCGAGCGCTCGCCCACCGCCGGGATCGGGGTCGGCCTGTACGCGGACTACACCGCCGCGCACCTGATGTACCTCCGGCGCGGCTACCTGCCGGACGGCCGTGGTGTCGTGTACGGGGCCGCACCCGTGCCGCCGGGGGCGCCCGTACGGGTGGACGACGACCTGGCGCTCATGATGACGCGCCCGCTCGGTTCCGGAACCTGAACCCGCCTCCACGGCCTGCACGGCGTCTACCTGCGGAGACTCGTGAACGCGTACGGGGAAGCGCTTCCCGAGCCGTGACCAGGCATTGACACCCGTGAAGTGGACGGTTCAGAGTGTCGTACCAAAGAGCGCTTTCCCCCACTTGTAGTCGCTCGGTAACCAGTACGACACATCCATCCCCATCCCATCCCCACTTCTTGATTCCCCGCAAGGAGGGACCCCCGTATGAGTTCCGCTGTGTTCCGAGGCGGTGGCCGCAGACGCGGCCGGGTACGCCTGGCCGCCCTCGGCGCCTCGCTGCTCGGCATGTTCGGCGCCTACTTCGTCGCCACGACCGGTAACGCCGCCGCGGCCGAGGCCGTCGTCTCACAGGGCAAGCCGACCACCGCCTCGTCGGTCGAGTGGGAGGGCACGCCCGCCTCCGCCGCCACCGACGGCAACACCGGCACCCGCTGGTCGAGCGCGTTCTCCGCCAACCAGTGGATCCAGGTCGACCTCGGCTCCACGATGGCCGTCACCCGGGTCAACCTGAACTGGGAGAACGCGTACGCGACCGCGTTCACCGTCCAGTTCTCCACGAACGGCACCACGTTCACCAACGCCACGAACACGCTGCGTGGCAACGTCGGCGCGCAGAACATCCCCGTCACCGGCAGCGCGCGCTACGTCCGGCTCAACCTGACCGAACGGGCCCTGTCCATCTACGGCTACTCGCTGTGGGAGTTCCAGGTGTACGCCGACGGCACGACGACGCCGCCCACGACGCCGCCGACCACCCCGCCGCCGGGCAGCGCGGTGCTGCTGTCGTACAACAAGCCGGCCGTGGCCTCGAGCGAGCAGAACGACGTCAACTGCAACCCGTGCACCGCGAACAAGGCGTTCGACCTGGACCCGGCGACGCGCTGGGCGACCAGTTCGACCACGGGCTGGGTGGACCCGGGCTGGATCTACGTCGACCTCGGCGCCACCGCACAGATCAGCCGGGTGGAGCTGCAGTGGGACCCGGCGTACGCGACCGCGTACAAGATCCAGGTCTCGCCGAACGCGAGCACCTGGACCGACATCTACTCCACGACGACCGGCAAGGGCTTCAAGGAGGTCCTCAACGTGTCGGGCTCCGGCCGCTACGTGCGGATGTACGGCACCGCGCGCTCCGGCCCGTACGGCTACTCGCTGTACGACTTCAACGTGTACGGCACCGGCGGCGCCCCGACCACCCCGCCGGCCAAGCCCGCCGACCCCACGTTCCCGGCCACCCGGCTGGTCTTCCAGGACGAGTTCAACGACCCGGCCGGCACCAAACCGAGCACCGCGAAGTGGACGTACGACCCGGGCGTGCCGCAGAACGGCGAGGTCCAGTACTACACCGAGAACAGCAACAACGCGCAAATGAACGGCCAGGGCCAGCTGGTGATCGAGGCCCGCAAGGAGAGCGTCAACGGCCGCGACTACACCTCGGCGCGGATGAACACCGGCAACAAGTTCTCCTTCCAGTACGGCCGCGTCGAGGCGCGGATCAAGGTGCCGAAGGGCAACGGGCTGTGGCCGGCGTTCTGGATGATGGGCGCCGACTTCCTCACCGGGCGCCCGTGGCCGTACAACGGCGAGGTCGACATCATGGAGGTCCTCGGCCGCAACACGAGCGAGTCCTACTCCACGCTGCACGCGCCGCAGTACAACGGCGCCGGCGGCTACGGCCAGAAGTACGCCACCGTGGACCTGTCCCAGGACTTCCACGTCTGGGCGGCCGAGTGGGACAGCAAGGGCATCAAGTTCCTGCTCGACGGCAACCAGGTCTTCTACGCCAGCAAGGCGACCGTCGAGGCGACCCGCGGCCCGTGGATCTTCGACCACCCGTTCTACATCATCCTCAACCTCGCGGTCGGCGGCGACTTCCCCGGCCCGATCGACGCTTCCACCCCGTTCCCCTCCCGGATGCTCGTCGACTACGTCCGCGTCTATCAGTGACCTGACGGCGACATCCACCTCGCCGGGGCGGAGCCCCCATCTCCGCCCCGGCGCGACCTCTTTCCCCGGAGGAAACTCATGCGCGCAGCTGTGGCCGCCTCGGCGGCCGCCCTCCTGCTCCTCTATCCGGTCACCGCTCAGGCCGCTGCGGACGGCCTGCTCTCCCAGGGACGTACGGCCACCGCATCGTCGACGGAATCCGCGGCCTTCCCCGCCTCGAACGCCGTCGACGGCAACCCCGCCACCCGTTGGTCCAGCGCGTTCAGTGACCCGCAATGGCTCCAGGTCGACCTCGGCGGCACGGCAACGGTCTCCTCGGTCGTGCTGAACTGGGAGGCCGCGTACGCGAAGACCTTCACCCTGAAGATCTCCGGCAACGGCAGCACCTGGACCGATCTCAGGACCAACGTGGCCGGCACCGGCGGCCGGCAGAGCGTCGCGGTCTCCGGCTCCGGCCGCTACGTCCGCCTCGAATCGCTGGCCCGCGCCACCCAGTGGGGCGTCTCGCTCACCGAGTTCGAGGTGTACGGCACCGGCGGCGGCACGGCTCCCCCGCCGACCATCCCGCCGGGCGCCGTACGCGTCGCGGAATTCCTCGCCGACTGCCCGGCCAGTCACCGCCTCCCGGACGACCCGATCGTCTTCCCGAACATGCCCGGCGCCTCGCACATGCACAGCTTCTTCGGCAGCGAGACGACCAAGGCGAGCACGACGGTCACCGACCTGCTCAACGCGAACAGCAACTGCAACCCGTCGGTGGACAAGTCGGCGTACTGGATCCCGACCTTCTACAACAACGACGTCCCGGTCGAGCCCACCACCGGGGTCTTCTACTACCTCGGCGAGGGGGTCAGCGACGCGCTGATCGCCCAGACCCAGCCGTTCCCGCTGGGCCTGCGCATCGTCGCCGGCAACGCGAAGGCCACCGGTCCGGAGGACAACACGATCTCGCGGTGGTCCTGCCTCGGAGCCGGCGAGGTGAACCCGTCGCACGACTTCGTGACCTGCCCGCCCGGCTCGATGCTGGAGTCGTACCTGGACTTCCCGCACTGCTGGGACGGGGTGAACCTGGACTCGCCGGACCACAAGAGCCACATGGCGTACCCGGTGAACAACGCCTGCCCGGCGAGCCACCCGGTGGTCGTGCCGAAGCTGCGCCAGGTCATGCGCTACCCGGTGAGCGGCAACCCGGCCGGATTCCGGCTGGCGTCGGGCCGCGGGTACACGATGCACGGCGACTTCTTCAACGCGTGGCCGGTGGACGAGATGGCCCGCCGGGTCAACGACTGCATCCGCGTCATCGTGAAGTGCGGCACGAACGGGCGTCCCTGATGTCCGCCCCGGCCGCCGGCGCCGCACCCGGCACCGGCGGCCAGGGACCCGGCCTCGCGGCCGGCTCGGGGCGGCCGCGGGGCCCCGTGCCCGCGCCCGGCTCCGGCGCTCGGACCCCCGCGGCCGGCTCCGGCGCCGCGCCCGGCTCCAGCGCTCGGAGCCCCGCCGCCGCGCCCGGCCCGGCGACCGGGTCCGGCGCTCGGAGCCCCGCGGCCGGCTCCGGCTCGGCGGCCGGTCGCGGGTGGGGGCCGGAGAGCGCTCTCAGAGAGATCCGGGCCGGTGCTATAACAGAGCCCATGAATTCCCGGGCCGGCCGCGGCGGCCAGAACCCGACGATGGACCAGGTCGCCGAGGCGGCCGGGGTGTCGCGGGCGACCGTGTCCCGGGTGATCAACGGGGCTCCCAGCGTCGACGCGAAGATCCGGGAGATGGTCCAGCGGGCCATCGCCGAGACCGGGTACGTGCCCAACGTGGCGGCGCGCAGCCTGGTCACCCGCAAGTCGAACTCGGTCGCGCTGGTGATCTCCGAGCCGGAGCGGCCGTACGACTCGTCGTTTCTCAACCGGGTCTTCACCGACCCGTACTTCGGCCGGGTCACCGCCGGGGCGACCAGCGCGCTGCGCCCCCACGACATCCACCTGGTGATCATCCCGACCGACTCGACCGACCACCACCACGTGCTGCGTTACCTGCGCCAGGGCCACGTCGACGGTGTGCTGCTGATCAGCAGCCACGAGCAGGACCCGCTGCCCCGGCAGGTGCACGAGCTGGGCATCCCCGCGGTCGTCTCGGCCCGCCCGGCCTCCCCGCTGGCCGCCAGCTTCGTCGACGTCGACCAGCGCCTCGGCGCCCGGCTCGCCGCGGAGCATCTGCTGGCCCGCGGCTGCCGGAGGCTCGCCACGATCAGCGGGCCGCTCGACATGCCGGCCGGGCAGGACCGGCTCGAGGGCTTCCGGTCGTACCTGGCCAACCGCGGCTTCGCCGACGTCCCGTCGCTCGAGGGCGACTTCACCCGGCACGGCGGCGAGGAGTGCGCCCGGCGGCTGCTCGCCACCCACCCGGACCTCGACGGGCTCTTCGTCGCCAGCGACCTCATGGCCGAGGGTGCCCTGCGCGCGGTGCAGGACCTCGGCCGGCGGGTGCCCGACGACGTCGCCGTGGTCGGCTTCGACGACAGCAGCGCGGCGCTGGACTGCCGTCCGCTGCTGACCACGATCCGGCAGCCGGTCGAGGAGATGGCCGCCGAGATGGCCGAGGTGCTGATGGCGCACATCGCCTCGCCGGGCCGGCTGCCCCGCTCGGTGACGTTCCAGCCCACGCTGGTGATCCGCGAGTCCGCCTGATCACCGTGCGACGGCATCGGTCACCATGACCGCGTGGGCGACCTGCTGATCAACCTTCTCGCCAGCGTCATCGCCGGTACCGCGGTGTGGCTGGCCCAGTTCGCGGTCCGGCGCCGCCGGCTCGACCGGGAACGCGCTTTCTTCGGCCTGACTCCGGGCGCCGGCGCCCTGCTGGTGGCGTCGCGGCACTTCTCGTCGCCCAGCGACGACAGCGTGCACCGCCGCGACGTGGCCGCCCTGGTGGAGCTCGCCACCCTGGTCCGCGAGTGCGGCGCCCGCGCGGACGTCGTCGGCGGCGCGGAGCTGCGCCAGGAGCTGGGCCGGGTGACGGAGTTCTGCGTCGGCGGCCCGTCGGCGAACCCCCGCGCGGCCGTTCACCTGCGGACCGCCCTGCCGGGAGTGGAGTACCGCCCCGACGAGCGGAACACCTTCGTGATCGGGGCGACCCGGTACGCCAACAGCCGCGACGACCGGTACGCGATCCTGGCGCGCTTCCGGGCGCCGACGGCGGGCCGGCCGGTGTACCTGCTCGGCGGGCTCAGCTCCGACGGCAACCTGGCGGCGGCGCGCTACCTGGCGGACCACCACCGGGACCTGGTCCGGCAGTACGGCGCCGACCGGCCGTTCTGCCTCGTGCTGCGGATCCGCGAGCCGGAGGCCTACGGCACCGGCTTCACCGAGGTGAGCGCGGACGTGAGCGACGTCGCGTTCACGGCGGCCGGAAACGGAGAAGACTGAACCCATGGACATTCTCGTCGCCGGCGGCCACGGCAAGGTCGCGCTCCGCCTCCTCCGGCTCCTCGCCGAGCAGGGGCACACCGCCCGTGGACTCATCCGGTCGCCGCAGCACGCGGCAGACCTCGAGGCGGCCGGCGCCGTGCCGGTGCTCGGCGACCTCGAGAACGACGAGACGCTGGACGCGTACGTGCGCGGCGCCGACGCCGTGGTCTTCGCCGCCGGTGCGGGCCCGGGCAGCGGCCCCGGACGCAAGCGGACCGTCGACCTGGGCGGTGCGGTCAAGCTCGCCGACGCGGCCCTCTCCACCGGGGTACGCCGCTACGTGATGGTCTCGTCGATCGGGGCGGACCGTCCGGAGTCCGCGGGCGAGACGATGCGGCCGTACCTGCTGGCGAAGGCCGAGGCGGACGACTACGTGCGAGCCTCGGGGCTGGACGCGACGATCGTCCGGCCGGGGTCGCTGACCGACGAGCCGGGCACGGGCCTGGTCCGGGTGAGCCGGGAGCTCGGCGGCCGCGGGCCGGTGCCGCGCGACGACGTGGCCGCGGTGCTGGCGTACGTGCTGGGCGCGCCGCGCACCGCCGGGCTCACCTTCGAGCTCTTCGGCGGCGACACCCCCATCCCCCAGGCGGTCGACGCCCTTTAGGAGCCCGCGCCACCCCGAACGGCAGTAGCGTGGCGGCATGGGGACGACGGGGGACACACTGACGGCCGGCACGGAGGCCATGTACGAGGCGGCGTTCCGTACCGGTGACTACGCCGGGGCCGAGGCCACCTTCACCGGTCTGCTGGAGCGGGCCCGGGCCGAGGGTGACCGGGCGCTGGAGGCCGCGGCGCTCGACCGGCTCGGGATGCTCGCCCACTTCCGGGCGATCGACGGCGATCTGGCGCAGGCCGACGGCGACGCCGAGCAACGGCTCTTCGAGCAGGCGCTGGCGATCCGGCGCGAGCTCGGCGACGAGGCCGGCGTGGCCGAGTCGCTCTTCGGCCTGGGGCTGGTCCACCAGGTGCTGCGCGGCGACTGGGACGCGGCGATGCCGTGCTACCGCGAGGCGCTGGAGCTGGCCGAGCGGCACGACGACCTGTTGCTGCGCAGCGAGCTGCACCGGCACATCGGTTTCTTCCACACCCTGGACGACCTGGGGTCGGACCGTGCCCTGCACCACCTGCGGATCTCCCACGACCTGCGCGCCGAGCTCGGCGACCCGCGCTGGATCCCCGGCGGCACGGTGGCGCTCGGCCTGGCCGAGATCGCCGACGGCCTGCGCGACCAGGGCCTCGGCCATGTCCGTCAGGCACTGCGGCAGGCCCGCGACGCGGGGCTCAGCCCGCAGCGCATCGCCTGGATCGAGCGGTTCCTGCACGAGGCGGAGGTCGCGGCGTGACCACCCTCGACGAGGCGTGGGGCCTGGCCCGCGAGGACAGCGGGCTGGCCGTGGTCGCCACCCTGCGGGCGGACGCGACGATCCAGTCCTCGCTGGTCAACGCCGGGCTGGTGGCCCATCCGGCGACCGGCGGCCGGGTGCTCGCCTTCGTCACGTACGGCCGGGTGAAGCTGGCCAACCTGCGCGCCCGCCCGCAGCTGACCGTGACGTTCCGCAACGGCTGGCAGTGGGCGGCCGTCGAGGGCCGGGCGGAGCTGGCGGGCCCGGACGACGCGCAGCCGTGGCTGGCCCCGGACGCCCTGCCCGGCCTGCTGCGCGCCATCTTCACCGCGGCCGGCGGCACCCACGACGACTGGGCCGAGTACGACCGCGTGATGGCCGAGCAGCGCCGCACCGCCGTGCTGATCACGCCGTCGCGGGTGTACAGCAACTGACCCAGTCGCGATCTTCGATGATTGAAAACGGCCACGCGTGGGAAACCGCCGCTCGTGCTGAAGCGAGTGATTCCGGCCCTGCTCCTGATGGGGCTGGCCGGGTGCGGATCGGTCGGCGAGCGTGGTGACGCCGCCGCCGACGTGGCGCTCCGGCTGCTGAGCGCGGTCGGCAGCAAGGACGGGGCCACGGCGTGCGCCACGCTGGCCCCGGGGACCCTCGAGGAGATCGAGTCCTCCGCCGGTCAGTCGTGCGACCAGGCCATCCTCGACGAGGACCTGCCGGCGCCGGGGCAGGTGACCGGCACCGACGTGTACGGCCAGTGGGCCCAGGTCCGCCTCACCGACGACACACTCTTCCTCGCCGTCTTCCCGGGCGGCTGGCGGGTCGTCGCGGCCGGCTGCACGCCCCGCGGGGAGAAGCCGTACAACTGCGCGATCCAGGGAGGGTGAGCGATGCGTGCGCTGTTCGTCCTGTTGCTGGTCGTGGTGATCGTCGGGCTCGGCTACTTCATCACGCTGGGGGTGCTGCACCGGTGAAGCGGTTCGTCAAGGAGAACGCTCTGGGCCTGACCTTCGGGCTGCTGTTCCTCATCGTGCTGGTCGGGCAGGCGTTCGCCGGGCTGGCCGACTACAACCAGCAGCAGCTCGCCGAGGGCCTGCCGCCGATCGGTTTCGCCCGCTACGTGACCTCGGCGAGCTTCGGCGCGGACGTGGCGGAGAACTGGCAGTCGGAGTACCTGCAGTTCTTCCTCTTCATTTACCTGACCGTGTGGCTGCTGCAGAAGGGGTCGCCGGAGTCCAAGGAGCTGGGCAAGGCCGGCCGGGAGTCCGACAAGGACCAGAAGGTCGGCCCGTACGCCCGGGAGGACTCGCCGAAGTGGGCGCACGCGAGCGGCTTCAAGCTGTTCCTGTTCTCCAACTCGCTGGGCCTCGTGATGGGGGCGATCTTCGTCGTCTCGTGGGTCGCGCAGTTCATCGCCGGGCGGGCCGCGTTCAACGAGGAGCAGCTGGGCAACCTCGAGGACCCGATGAGCCCGGCGCAGTACCTGGTGGCGCCGGACTTCTGGAACCGTACGCTGCAGAACTGGCAGTCGGAGCTGCTCGCGGTGGCGTCGATGGCCATCCTCGCGATCTACCTGCGCCAGCGCGGCTCGTCGCAGTCCAAGCCCGTCGGCTCGCCGCACACCGCCACGGGCGACGAGAACTAGCTCCTGCGGTAGACCGAGACGTGCGAGCCGGAGTCCGCGGTGAACTCGGCCCCGGACCAGTCCGCGTGCCGGCTCTCCAGCTCCATGCCGGCGAGCTGTGCCATCAGGTCCAGCTCTGCCGGCCAGATGTAGCGGTGCGGCGACCGGCTCAGCCGGGCGTCCCGCCCCTCGCCGAAGCGGAAGTGGTGCGACACGACGTGCTGGCGCAGGGTGTCGTACGTGTCGAGGCCGATGTAGCCCGGCTCGCAGGCGAACACCGTCGCGGCCTGCCCCGGCGGCAGCTTGCGCAGCTCGGGCACCCACAGCTCGACGACGAACCGGCCGCCCGGCGTCAGGTGCCGGGCCGCGTTCCGGAAGCACGCCACCTGCTCGCCCTGGGTGAGCAGGTTGGAGATCGTGTTGTACACCAGGTAGACCAGCGCGAACTCGCCCGGCGCGGTGGCGGTCGCCATGTCGCCGGCGATCACCGGGATCCGCGCCTCGCCGGCCTTCTCGCGGAGCCGGGCGATCATCGCCGCGGACAGCTCGATGCCGGTCACCGGCACGCCCCGGCCGGCGAGCGGCACCGCCACCCGGCCGGTCCCGATCGCGAACTCGAGTGCGCGCCCGCCGCCGGCGAGGGTGGCGAGCCGTTCCACGGCCGGCCCGAGCACCTCCGGCGCGAACATGCCGGTGCCGGGCGTGTCGTAGCGGCTCGCGGTGTCCGCGTCCCAGATCTCGTCCTGGCGCATCCGCCCACGATCACCCGGCCGGGCCGCGACGGTCCACCGGATTTCCGCGCCGCCCGGCGCGGGGCGGGCACCGCGGCGCCCGCCCCGTACGGATGAATGTCAGCTCGTGAGCAGCCGGCCGACGTTCGCGGCGCCCTCCTCGCCCAGCGCGGCCCGCAGCGCGGCTGCCGCCTCCTCGGGCGACATCCGGCCGGAGCCGATCGCGTCCAGCGCGGTCTGCGCGCTGACCTGCTGGGCCACCGGGGCGCCCGCGGACTTGGCCAGCGCGTCGATGCTCGCCTGCACGTGGTCCACCCGGTCGCGGATCTGGTATCCGAGGATCGAGGCGATGATCGCCCGGTTGAGCGCCCAGTTGGCGCCGACGGTCGGGTTGGTGGCGGCGTCGGAGCCGGGGTTCGTGATGCCGCCCGGCGGGATGGCACCGTTGGACGACCTGCCGGGGTCGTACGCCAGCACGGCCCGGGCCAGGGCCTCGCGCCCGGCGGCGCTGCGCGCCCACTCGGTCATCCAGGCGGTGAACTCGCTCTTGGTCACGTCGTCTGCCTCCAGCAGTCCCCAGGGGCTGGTGTCACGCTCCTGGGCGGTGGTGTAACGCGCGGAGAAGTGCGCGTGCTCGGTGTGGGGACTCGCCCCGGTGTACGAACGCGCTGTCCAGCCCCACGACCGGGACCAGATCCGGCGGTTGTAGATGACGTTCTGCAGCCGGTCGTCGCGGCCCTCCCGGTGGCGCGTGACGATGATCTCCACGCACCGGGTCATGGTCCAGCCGGACTCGCGCAGGTCGTCGTCCACGTCGATCGCGTGGACCTCGTTGATGCGGTCGCTGTCCTCGTACGGCGTGTTGCCGGTCTCGTCGGGGTTGTGGTCCGAGGAGCTCGCCGCGTGGGACGTGTCGCCGATGGAGCCGTCCGAGGCCTTGTCCCGGTTCGGCGCCAGCTGGTTGAACTCGTTACGAAGGGAGACCAGGCACGGCACCAGGATCCAGCTGGCCATCCGGCTCCTCCTCCCAGGGGTCGGGGACGGGATCGCCCGCGTAGTTCTCGGGTGGCCCGGGATCGTGCTCACCGGCGTACTGCTCGCCCGCGGCGCGATCCTCGGCGTTGAGGGGGATCTGTCGCTGCGGGCCGGGCGGGTCGCTCATGAGGTGGTGCTCCTCATCCTCGGTTCGGGCCCATTGGTCCGAATAGTGGCGCGATTTCGGGCCGCCTGAGTACCCCGGCCGGGCGATCGCGATTCCGGTTCACCCGGCAAATACCGCCTTCTGAGATTCGACGGTTCAATCTGCCTGACCGTTATGCCCGAGTGACGCCCCGGAGCTGCCCGGTGGCCCCGCCGCCGTCCCGGGCAGTACGGTGACTCGCATGTTGATCAGCTGTGGCTGCCCCGTGTCCGGCGTCTGGGCCGATCCCCTGTCGGTGACCGGGTTCGCGATGCGCGCCGAGGAGCTGGGTTATCACGGGCTGTGGGCGTTCCAGCGGCTGCTCGCCGGCGAGGGCCAGGACCTGGCGCCGGTCTACCGCAGCGTGCTCGACCCGATGCTGGCGCTGACGTACGCCGCCGCCCGTACCACCGACATCCGGCTCGGCGTCGCGGTGATCAATCTGCCGTACCTGTCCCCCACGTACCTCGCCAAGCAGGCCACGACGCTGGACGTGCTCTCCGGCGGCCGCTTCGTGCTGGGGCTGGGCACGGGGTGGTCCGAGGTGGAGTTCGCGGCGACCGGCTCGGACCCGAACCCCCGCGGGCGGCGGACGGAGGAGTACCTGCGGGTGCTGCGTACGCTCTTCGCGGGCGAGATGGCCGCCGTCGAGGGCGAGTTCTACCGGGTGCCGCCGAGCCGCATGGCGCCGCCGCCGGTGCAGGCCGGTGGCCCGCCGATCCTGCTCGGCGGCACGGCCGACGTCGCGCTGCGCCGGGCCGGGCGGATCGCCGCCGGATGGGTGAGCAGCAGCCGCGCGAGCCTGGAGGACATCGCCCGGGGCGCGCAGATCGTCCGGCGGGCCGCCGAGGAGGCGGGCCGGGACCCGGACGCCGTCAGCATCGTGGTGCGGGGCGTGGTCCGGGTCGGGCTGCGTGACGAGGCCGTCCCGCTGTCGGGCACCTGGGACCAGATCCGCTCCGGCGCCCAGCGGTACGCGGAGGCCGGCGTCACCGAGCTGTTCTACGACCTCAACTGGGACCCGTTCATCGGCTCACCGGACGCGGACCCGCGGGCGGCCGGGGAGCGCGCCGAGGAGATCCTCAGCGCGCTGGCCCCTAACGGCTGACGTTCGGCCCCGGCCACCGCGCAGCCGCGCCGCCCCCTACTCGAACGGCGTCAGCGTGATGCCGATCGAGGTCGGGTTGCCGTCGTGCACCAGCGACTCCTGGTTGGCGACGTCGTCGAAGGCGAACGCGTACGCCTTGCCGTCGGCCATCTGCTCGTGGATGACCTTGGCGTACTCGTTGGTCGGGTCGTGAAGATAGAAGGTGGACGGGTCGGTGCTCGGCTCGACCGGCAGCGAGCCCAGCGTGGTGCGCTGCAGCGCCGCGCACAGGCTGCGCGCGATCGGGCCGACGACCAGGTCGTTCGGGGCGCCGAGCTTGCCGTCGCAGCCCCAGACGTTGGACGTGCTGGGCTTGGTGAACGTGGCGACCTGCGCTCCGGTGGCGTCGGTGAAGGTCATGACGTCGCCGGCCGTCCGGCCCTTGAAGACCTTGTCGGGCTGGTCGGCGAAGGGCTTCACGGTCAGGTCGGTGCCCGCGTACGCGGCCCACGCCTCGTCGATGTAGGACGCGAGGTAGTCCGGGTCGAAGGAGCCGCCGTCGGCGCCCTTGCCCGGGGACAGCACGCGCAGCACGGTGCCGTCGTCGCGGGTCTGCACGAGCTTGGCGAACTCCGGGTCGGCCTTCATGGCGTCGACGACCGCGGAGCGCCCGCCCGGCTTGAGCGCGCCGGTGGCCTGCGTACGGCCGTCCGAGCCGGTCACGCTCACCTCGTGCGGCACGGCGAACATGTCCACCTGCGAGCTGTTGATGAACACCCCGGCGTCGTTGTACGTGAACTCGCTCCAGTCGAACAGGATGTCGCTGTTGGCGTCCCCTGCCGCCCAGGGCGCGGGCTGCACGAGGCCGCCGTCCTGGGCGAGCTTGAAGTCGAGCTTGTCGCCGAACGCCATGTACATCCGGCCGGAGAGGCCGCGGGGCACGCCGATGGTCCTGCTGGCCCCGTTCGCCGGGCCGTCGATCGAGACGTCGGGTGCGGGTACGGGCGGGTTCGCGCCGCCGGTCCACGGCGTGAAGGCGCCGGACTCGCTGACGTAGCCGAGCTTGCCGCCCGACTCGCCGAGCACGTACAGGTGGACGGCCTCGGCACGGCCGGAGTTGTTCGTGACCGTCAGCGGCAGCACGTCGGGCAGGGTGGCCGCTTGGGCGGTGGGAACGACCGCGATGGCCGCCGGGACGGCGACGGCCGCCACGGCGAGTCCGAGCAGGGACTTGCGATTGAGTCGCACAGGCGCTCCAGTGTCCGGCCCCCGGGTGGCGCGGGCCCGGCACCGGCCGGGAGGGATCCCACGCCGGCCAGGCTCGCTTCGGGGGCGGACACGGAAGGGGGATGCGTCCTGGCCGTTACGCTCCGCATCGCCGTCTCGACGGTGAGAGCGCTCTCACCACCATGGTACGACCGTTCAGAGATGTCAACCGATGACCGGATCCCTTAGCACACCAGGAAATCTTCTGCACTGGCGAAGGTGGGGCGCATTCTTCGCCACCCGACACGTAGCTACTGTGTGTTATTTCGTCACTCATCACAGTGGTCGGCTATCCTGTCGACCCGTGAGCATCCCCGCACCGGCTCCGCCCGGGGTGTACCACTCGCGCTCGAGGGTCACCCGGCGCCGCGCCGCGCTCGCCGCGGCCGGCCTCGCCCTGCTCCTGCTCGGCTATTTCCTCGGCCGGCTGCAGGACGGGCCGTCCACCCCGGCGCCGGCCGCGGCCGCGCCCGCCGGGTCCGCGCAGCCCTCCCCGAGCGTCGCCGCGCCCAGCCCGTCGCCGTCCGAGGAAGTGCCGGTCGGCGGGACCGACGCGTACACCACGATCCAGGCGGAGAGCGCCACCAACCAGCAGGGCACTCAGGCCGAGGACACCGAGGACGAGGGTGGTGGGCAGGACGTCGGCTGGATCAACAACGGCGACTGGCTGCGCTACGACCAGGTGAACTTCGGCGCGACGCCGGCCACCCGGTTCGCCGTCCGGGTGGCGTCCGACGTGGGCGACGGCGTGACCGGCCGGGTCGACCTGCACCTCGACAGCCCGGCCTCCACGCCGATCGGCGGCCTGACCGTGGGCAACATGGGCGGCTGGCAGAAATGGCAGACGCAGACGACCATGGTCACCCCGACGACCGGGATGCACACGCTGTTCCTCACGTTCGCCAGCGACAGCGGCACCGAGTTCCTGAACTTGAACTACTTCGCCTTCGGCCACTGACGACGCGCGGAGCGCTCACGCCATGCGGAAGTCGGCGAAGTCGAAGCCGGGCGAGACCACGCAGCTGACCAGCACCGGCTCGCCGCCCACCGGGTACGCGCTCTGCCACACCCCGGCCGGCACGAGCGCCTGCGGGTTGCGGGCGTCGACCAGCACCACGTCGCCCGGCTCGGCCGGCTTCTCCCCGCTCCCGCCGAGGCGCAGCTCGAGCGTGCCGGAGTGCAGGAACCACAGCTCGTCGGACGTCACCACGTGCCACGCCGACGACTCGCCGGGCTGGAGCAGAAAGTAGATGCCGGTGGCGGCGGCGCGCGGGCCCGCGTACCCCTCGGGCTCGAAGACGACCCGCGACCGGAACGTCTCGCGGAACCACCCGCCCTCCGGGTGGGGTAGCAGGTCCAGGGCCTCGGCCAGCGGCGGTCGCGTCGTCATGACCCCATTCTCGGCGTCTGGCAGACTGCCCGCCATGGGCATGATCTTCGCCGGCCGCCGGCTCACCCCTGACCAGGTACGCGACCTGGAGATCGACGCGCCGGGCACCCTCGAGAAGCTCGGTGAGGCGGAGCTGGACCTCGACAAGGCCTGGCACGGGATCCACTTCCTGCTGACCCGGAGCGCCTGGAAGACCACCCCGGGCGCCGGAGAAGCGGTCCTGGGCGGCGATCCGGTGGGCGAGGACACCGGGTACGGCCCGGCGCGCCTGCTCACCGCGGACCGGGTGGCCGCGGTCGCCGCCGGCCTGCGCGACCTGGACGCGGCCGCGCTGCGCACCCGCTACGACGCGGCTGCGCTCGAGGAGGCGGAGATCTACCCGGGCATCTGGGACGCGGACGACGTCTTCGAGACCTACCTCGGCCCGAACGCCGACCAGCTCCGGGCGTTCTACCTCGCGGCGGCCCGGGAGAACCAGGCCGTGCTGCTGACCATCGCCTGATCGCTTCTTTCGTACAGGCGTTCTAAGATGACGCCGTGGCTGACCGGGCGACCATCCTGCACGCCGACCTCGACTCCTTCTACGCGTCGGTCGAGCAGCGCGACGACCCCGGGCTGCGGGGGCGGCCGGTGCTGGTCGGCGGCGGGGTCGTGCTGGCCGCCAGCTACGAGGCGAAGGCGTACGGCGTCCGCACGCCGATGGGCATCGCGCAGGCCCGCGCCCTTTGCCCGGCCGCCGTGCTCGTCCCGCCGCGGATGAAGGCGTACTCGGCGGCGAGCAAGGCGGTCTTCGAGGTCTTCCGGGACACCACGCCGATCGTCGAGGGGATCTCCATCGACGAGGCGTTCCTCGAGGTGGGCGGCCTGCTCAAGATCCGGGGTACGCCCACCGAGATCGCCGTACGCCTGCGCGCGGAGGTGCGCGAACGGGCCGGCCTGCCGATCACGGTCGGCGTGGCCCGCACGAAGTTCCTGGCGAAGGTGGCGAGCGGGGTCGGCAAGCCCGACGGCCTGCTAGTCGTCCCGCCCGGCGAAGAGCTCGCATTCCTGCACCCGCTGCCGGTCGAGCGGCTGTGGGGCGTCGGGCCGGTGACCGCCGCCAAGCTGCGCGACCGCCAGATCCGCACGGTCGGCCACGTGGCCCGCGTCGGCGAGGCGGCGCTGGTCACGATGCTGGGCGCGCACGCCGGCCGGCACCTGCACGCGCTCGCCCACAACCGCGACCCGCGGCGGGTCCGGGTCGGGCACCGGCGCGGCTCGATCGGCTCGCAGTGCGCGCTGGGCCGGCGGCCGCGCCCGTTCACGGAGCTCGAGGCGACGCTGGCCGCGCTGGTCGACCGGGTCACCCGCCGGATGCGGGCGGCGAACCGCGCCGGGCGCACCGTGACGCTGCGGCTGCGGTTCGGCGACTTCAGCCGCGCCACCCGGTCCCGGAGCCTGCTCAAGGCCACGATGCAGACCCGGCCGATCCTCGAGACGGCCCGCGGCCTGCTGACCGCCGCCCGCCCGCTGATCGAGGAGCGCGGCATCACGCTGGTCGGCGTGGCGGTCGGCAACCTCGACAGCGACGGGTCGGTGCAGCTGGAGCTGCCCTTCGAGGACCCGCACGACGAGGGGCTCGACAGCGCGCTCGACGCCGTACGCGACCGGTTCGGTTCCTCGTCGGTGACCCGCGCGGCGTCACTGGGCCGTGAGCTGAACCCCTCCGTACCCCTCCTGGAGGACTGAGCCGGGCACGGGTCGGGCAGACTGCACGGCGTGCGGAAGATCTACGTCATCGGGATCGGGGCCGGCGACCCCGACCACCTCACCCTGCAGGCAGCCAAGGCGATCGGCCGGACGGACGTGTTCTTCCTGCTCGACAAGGGCGAGGCCAAGGAGAGCATGATCGAGCTGCGGCGCCGGATGCTGAAGGCGTACGGCAAGCCCGGCCGCCGCATCGCCGAGGGCCGCGACCCGGACCGGGACCGGACCCCCGCCGACTACGAGGGCACGATCGCCGACTGGCGACGGCGCCGGTCCGAGGTGACCGAGGCCCTGATCAGCGAGCACCTGCTCGACGACGAGGTCGGCGCGTTCCTGGTCTGGGGCGACCCGTCGCTGTACGACTCGACCATCGCGATCCTCGACGAGATCCTCGCGCGCGGCGCGACCCGCTTCGAGTACGAGGTCGTGCCGGGCATCAGCAGCGTCTCCGCACTGGCCGCGAAGCACCGGATCGGCGTCAACCGGGTGGGGCGGCCGTTCCAGGTCACGACCGGCCGCCGGCTCGCGGAGCAGTGGCCGCCCGGCGTGGACGACGTGATCGTGATGCTGGACGCGCAGCAGAGCTTCGGGACGGTCGACGGCGACGTCGACATCTACTGGGGCGCGTACATCGGCACGCCGGACGAGCTGCTGATCTCCGGGCCGCTCGCCGAGGTGGCCGAAGAGATCCGCCGGGTCCGCGCCGAGGCCCGCGAACGGCACGGCTGGATCATGGACACGTACCTGCTGCGCCGCCGTACCTAGAGTCTGCCGGCCGCGACGAGCTCGCCCAGCTCGTCCCCCATGCGGCGAGGCCGCCCGCGGGCACTGCCGCGTGACCATCTGCTATTCCTTGGTGCCGATGCTCTCCACCGGCGGCACCCGCAGCAGGCGGCCGACCGGCAGCACCGTGGTGACCAGCGCCAGCAGCGCCGTCCCGCCGAGCACGGCCACCCAGCCGAGCGCGGGCACGTACGGCACCGGGTCCCCGGTCAGGGCGTTCACCACCGCGATCAGCGTGGTGGCCGCAATACCGCCACCGATCACCAGCGCGACTCCCAGCAGCCCCGCCTGCTCGGCATGCACCATGCGCTTGACCTGCCGCTTCGTGACGCCGGCCAGGCGCAGCAGGGACAGCTCGCGACGCCGGGCCAGGGCGGCCATCACCATCGTGTTGGCCGCGGCGAGCGCCGCGTAGCCGACCATCACGCCGATGAGGAGCTTGTTCAGCCACGCGCTGACCGCCATGTCCCGGGCGAGCTGCTTGTTCTGGTCCGCGGAGGCGACGACCGTGCTGCCGGGGTACCGGGCCGCCAGGGAGGCCAGCGCCTCGTCGACGTCCGCACCGGTCGCCGTCCGGATCAGCACCTGGTCGTCGAGGTCCTTCGCGGTGTGCCCGGCGACCACCTCCCGGGGCAGCGTCACGTCGCCGAAGCCCAGCCCGCGCCGGTAGATCGCCGCCACGCGGAGCTCCACCGGAGTGCCGTCGCCCAGCCAGAACGAGGCGCGCTCCCCCACCTTCCAGCCCGCGCTGCCGGCCTGCAGCTCGGAGACCGCGACACCGTCGGTGCCCAGGCCGGCCATGCTGCCCGAGGTGACGTGCAGGTCGAGCGTTCCGGCGCCGCCGGCGTCGACGGCCTGCGCGGACACCGGCTCGGCGTCGCCCAGCGCCTTCACGATCACGGACGTGTGCCGGACGCCGGTCGCGCCCTGCACGCCGGGGATGGCGCGGGCGGCGGCGGCCGCGCCGGCGGGCAACCCGGCCGGGGAGACGAGCGCGTGCTGGGCGAGCGTGCCCTCGCGGGCCTGCTCGACCGTCTGGCGCTGCAGGTTGTCCTGCAGGAACCACACCGAGCCGCCGAAGCCGACCGACAGCACCAGCGCGGTCAGCACGGTGGTCATGCCCTGCGCGTTCGCCTTCAGGTTCTTCGTGGCCAGGTAGCCGCTGGTGCCCCAGACGCCGCGCAGCAGCGGGGTGAGCAGCTGGGCGCCGGCCCGGTTGATCCAGGGCGCCAGCAGCGCCACCGCGAGGACGAAGAGGTACAGCATCCCGATCGCGCCGGCCAGGGCTGTCTGCCCGCCGGCGCCGACCGTGAGGGAGCTGGCCGTACCGGCGCCGGTCAGCGTCAGCACGCCGGACACCAGCCGCACCTTGCCGCTCTGCGCGGGCTCCACCGCCGCCTCGCCGAGCGCCTCGGTCGCGCGGATCTTCGTCACCCGGCGCGCGGCGGCCAGCGCGGACAGCATCGCCACCAGCAGCGTCGTCACCACCGCGGTCACGGCGGCGAGCGGCCCCATGCTCATCGGGAAGCCCGCGGGCAGGAAACCCCGGTCGACGAACTGGCCGTGGACCCACTCGGTCGCCAGGTAACCGCCCGGGACACCGATCGCGGCGCCCACCAGGCCGAGCAGCACGGCCTCGGCCACGACCATCCGGCGGGCCTGGCCGGGGGTGGCGGCCACTGCGCGCAGCAGGGCCAGGTCGCGGCGGCGGTGCCGGACCGAGAGGCCGATCGTCCCGGCCACCACGAACCCGACCAGCATCGCCACGTACCCGCCGAGCGACGCGCCGATCGTGATGAGCAGGCCCTGCGGCGACTCCGAGCCGCCCTCGGCCGCGCCCAGGCCGCTTCCGGCGTACGTCTCGGCGCCGGCTCCGTCGGCGATCCTGCCGACCGCCGCGGCCACCGCGTCCACGTCGGCGCCCGGCTTCGCCACGACGCCGATCGCGTCGGCCTTCCCCGGCTTGGCGGCGAGCGTCGCCGCCTGCTCGTCGGTGAAGAAGACGCTCTGCGGCCCGGCGCCCGTCGCGACGCCGCTGACCCGGAATTCGCGGGCCATACCCCCGATGATCAGGGTGGTGCGGTCGCCCGGCCCGGCGCCGCCGGCGAGGCGGGCGTCCAGCACCACGTCGCCGGCGCGGGCGGGCGGGTCACCCTTGACGATCGTGTACGGGGTCAGCGCGGCAGCGCCCCACCCGTGGCCCGTGGCGGGGCCGGAGCCGAGGACCGGAACCCGGGTGTCGACGGCCACTGTGGCCACCCCCGGAACCGTGCGGAGCTGATCGGCCAGGGCGGCCGGCACCGTGCCGCCCTCCGGCAGTCCCACGGTGACGTGGTTGACGTCGCCCAGTTCCTTGGTCGTGAAGGACAGTTCGCGGTGGGCCACGACGACGTCGGCCGCGGCGTACTGCTGGACGGCCGGCCGGTATCGCAGGCCGGACTCCACCATGGCGCCCAGCGCGGTGAGGATCACGACCCCCACGGTCAGGGCGACCAGCGTGGCGAGGGCGCTGCCGATCCGGCGGCGCAGCATCTGAGCGGCGAGCTTGACCATGGTTCACCGCACCCCCTGCACGGTACGGCCCAGCGACGCCAGCTCCTCGGCGATGCGGTTCGCACCCGGCTGCGGCATGTCCCGCACGATCCGGCCGTCGGCCAGCACCATGACGCGGTCCGCGTACGAGGCGGCCACCGGGTCGTGGGTGACCATGACGACCGTCTGGCCGTGCTCGTCCACGACCGCGCGCAGCAGCGACAGCACCTCGGCGGCGGTCTGGGTGTCCAGGGCGCCGGTGGGCTCGTCGCAGAAGATGACATCCGGCCGGGTGGCCAGCGCCCGGGCGATCGCCACGCGCTGCTGCTGGCCGCCGGAGAGGGCGCTCGGCCGGTGCCGCAGCCGGTCACCCAGCCCGACCCGCTCCACCACCTCGGCGAGCCACTGCCGGTCCGGCCGCGCGTCGGCCAGCCGCAGCGGCAGCTCGATGTTCTCCTCGACCGTGAGCGCGCCGATCAGGTTGAACGCCTGGAAGACGAAGCCGACCTGGGTACGCCGCAACTTGGTCAGCGCGGTCTCGGACAGTCGGGACAGCTCGGTGGCGCCGATCCAGACCCGCCCCGACGTGGGCCGGTCCAGCCCCGCCGCGGTCTGCAGCAGCGTGCTCTTCCCGGAACCCGACGGGCCCATCACCGCGGTGAAGGTGCCCCGGGCGAACGAGGCGTCCACACCGGCGAGGGCGGTGACGCTCTGCCCGCCGGTGCGGTAGACGCGGGTCAGTTGCTCGGTCCGGACGGCCAGCGCGCCCGGGGTCGGCATAGCGTCTCGTGCTGGTGTTTTCGCTGCTCTCCACATGCCTAGAACGCTATGGAGAGCGGCGGTCCAGCTGAATGCCGCAGGCTGCCGGGCCAAGGTAGTGCAGGCCCTACCCCTCGCCCTCCAGGTCACCCTCCGTCTCGAGGTAGACCTGCTGCAGCGCGGCGAGGGTGCCCGGGTCGGGAGCCTCCCACAGCTTGCGGTCGGCCGCCTCGAGCAGGCGTTCCGTGATGCCGTGCAGGGCCCACGGGTTGGACTGCGTCATGAACTTCTGGTTCTCCGGGTCCAGCACGTACGCCGCGGCGAGCTGCTCGTACATCCAGTCGGCCACCACGCCCGCGGTGGCGTCGTAGCCGAAGAGGTAGTCGACCGTCGCGGCCAGCTCGAACGCGCCCTTGTAGCCGTGCCGGCGCATCGCGGCGATCCAGCGGGGATTGACCACGCGCGCCCGGAACACCCGGGCGGTCTCCTCGGTGAGGCTGCGGGTCCGGGTGGCGTCCGGGTTCGTCGAGTCACCGATGTACGCGGCCGGCGCCCGCCCGGTCAGCGCCCGTACCGTGGCGATCATGCCGCCGTGGTACTGGAAGTAGTCGTCCGAGTCGGCGATGTCGTGCTCGCGGGTGTCGATGTTCTTCGCCGCCACCTCGATGCGCCGGTACGCGGTCTCCATGTCCCCGCGCGCCGGAACACCGTCCAGGCCCCGGCCGTACGCGAAGCCGCCCCAGACCGCGTACACCTCGGCCAGGTCGGCGTCGCCGCGCCAGTTGCGGCTGTCGATCAGCGGGAGGATGCCGGCGCCGTACGCCCCCGGCCGGGAACCGAAGATACGGGTGGTCGCCTGCCGCCACGTCTTGCCCGCCTGCGTGTCGGCCGTCGCGTGGGCCCGGACGAAGTTGTGCTCCGGCGCCTCCTCCAGGGCGGCGACCAGCCCGAACGCGTCGTCCAGCAGCGCCACCACGTGCGGGAACGCGTCGCGGAAGAAGCCGGAGATGCGCACGGTCACGTCGATGCGGGGCCGGCCCAGCTCGTCCAGCCCGATCGGTTCGATGCCGGTGACCCGTCGCGAGGCGGGATCCCACACCGGGCGTACGCCGATCAGCGCGAGGATCTCGGCGATGTCGTCGCCGGCCGTGCGCATCGCGCTCGTGCCCCAGGCGGAGAGCCCGACCGACTTCGGCCAGTCGCCGTGGTCGTCGCGGTAGCGCTTGAGCAGCGACTCGGCCATCGCCTGACCGGTCTCCCAGGCGAGCGCGCTCGGGATGGCCTTCGGGTCGACGGAGTAGAAGTTGCGGCCGGTCGGCAGCACGTTGATCAGGCCGCGCAGCGGGGAGCCGCTCGGGCCGGCCGGCACGTACCCGCCGTCCAGCGCGTGCAGCACGTTCGTCAGCTCGTCGGTGGTCCGCGCGAGCCGGGGCACGACCTCGCGAGCCGCGAACCCCAGGATCTCCCGTACCTGAGGATCGTCCGTGATGTCCGGGACGTCCTGCGGCCAGCCGGCCTCCTCCATCGCCGCGACCAGTGCCCGGGCCTTCCCCTCCACCGCGTCCGTCTCCGCGGTCGAGGCGTCCTCGCGCAGGCCGAGCGCCTCGCGCAGGCCCGGGAGCGCGGCGACCTGCCCGGCCCACATCTGCTTGGCGCGCAGCATGGCCAGCACCAGGTTGACGCGCGCCTCGCCGGTCGGCGCGGCGCCCAGCACGTGCAGGCCGTCGCGGATCTGCACGTCCTTGACCTCGCACAGCCAGCCGTCGACGTGCAGGATGAACTCGTCGAACTCCTCGTCGCCGGGCCGGTGGGCCAGGCCCAGGTCGTGGTCCATCTTGGCGGCCTGGATCAGCGTCCAGATCTGCGAGCGGATGGCCGGCAGCTTCGCCGGGTCCAGCGCGGCGATGTTCGCGTGCTCGTCGAGCAGCTGCTCCAGGCGGGCGATGTCGCCGTACGACTCGGCGCGGGCCATCGGCGGGATCAGGTGGTCGACCAGCGTGGCGTGCGCCCGGCGCTTCGCCTGCGTGCCCTCGCCCGGGTCGTTGACCAGGAACGGGTAGATCAGCGGCAGGTTGCCCAGCGCCGCGTCGGTGCCGTCCGAGGCGGACATGCCCACGTTCTTGCCCGGCAGCCACTCGAGGTTGCCGTGCTTGCCGACGTGCACGACCGCGTGCGCGCCGAACTCGTCGCCCAGCCACCGGTAAGCGGCGAGGTAGTGGTGGCTCGGCGGCAGGTCGGGATCATGGTAGATGGCCACCGGGTTCGCACCGAAACCGCGCGGCGGCTGCACCATCACGACGGTGTTCTCGTCGCGCAGCGCGGCCAGCACGATGTCGCCGTTGTCGACGTACAGCTCGCCGGGCGGCGGTCCCCAGTGCCGCTCCATCGCCTCGCGCAGGTCCTCGGGAAGCGTGGCGAACCAGGCCGCGTACCGCTCGCCGCTGATCCGGACGGTGTTGCTCTCCAGCTGCTCCTCGGTGAGCCAGTCCGGGTCCTGCCCACCGGCGGCGATGAGCGCGTGGATCAGCGCGTCGCCGTCCTGCTCGGCCACGCCCGGGAACGACCCGGTCCGGTATCCCCGCTCGGCGAGCGCGGCCAGCAGGCGCACGGTCGAGGCGGGCGTGTCGAGCCCGACGGCGTTGCCGATGCGCGAGTGCTTCGTCGGATACGCCGAGAGCATCACCACGATCCGGCGCTCGGCCGGCGGGATGTGCCGCAGCCGCGCGTGCGCCACGGCGATGCCGGCGACCCGGGCGGCGCGCTCCGGATCGGGCACGTACACCGACAGCCCGTCCCGGTCGAGCTCCTTGAAGCTGAACGGCACGGTGATGATCCGGCCGTCGAACTCGGGGATCGCCACCTGCGTCGCGGCGTCCAGCGGGGACAGCCCGTCGTCGCTGGCCTCCCACGCCTCGCGGCTGCTGGTCAGGCACAACCCCTGCAGGATCGGCACGTCCAGGTCGGCGAGCACCCCGACGTCCCACGCCTCGTCGTCGCCGCCGGCGCTGACCGTCGCGGGCTTCGTGCCGCCCGCGGCGAGCACGGTCACGACCAGCGCGTCCGCCTTGCGCAACTCGGCCAGGAGCTCCGCCGAGGCCGTACGCAGGGAAGCGGTGAAGATCGGCAGCGGCCGGCCACCCTCGGCCTCGACCGCCCGGCACAGCGCGTCCACGAAGGCGGTGTTCCCGGCCATGTGGTGCGCGCGGTAGTAGAGGACCGCGACCGTCGGCCCGTCGATCGGCTGCGTCTCGCGCTCGAGGACACCCCAGTCGGGCGCGGCCACCGGCGCCGCGAAGCCGTTGCCGGTCAGCAGGATCGTGTCGGACAGGAAGTCGTGCAGCGCAGCCAGGTTGTCCGGCCCGCCGTATGCCAGATAGCCGTGCGCCTCCGCGGCGACACCGGCCGGCACGGTCGACAGCTTCATGAGGTCGGCGTCGGGCGCCTGCTCACCGCCGAGCACGACCACCGGGACCGGGCCCGCGAGCAGCGCGTCGAGCCCCTCCTCCCAGGCCCGGCGGCCACCGAGGATGCGCACGACGACCAGGCCGACGCCCTCGGTGAGGGCGGCCAGATCCTCGACGGCGGTGCGGGCCGGGTTGCCCAGGCGCCACTCCCGGCCACTGGCCCGGGCGCTGAGCAGGTCGGTGTCGGACGTCGACAGCAGCAGGAACACGGCTCTCCCCTCGGGGTCCGCGCCCCGGCTAGGTGCAATCACGGCGACCGGAGTTCCTGGCTCCCGGAGCGCTGGGCGCACCGGTGACAGTGGCGGGACCGCGCCGGATTCGCACCGGCTTCCTCCGCGGCGTCGCCGCACGTGGCCTCCCACTCTGCCGACCGCGACCGGCCGCGTCAACGTGAGGCGCGCGGTGTGACGATGCCGACGGGGCCGGGAAAACTGTCAGGGCCGATCCGTAGTATCCGGGCCGTGTCCTCCCCCCATCGTTCAACCGCGGCCGACGCCTGCCCCGGCGCTCTGCGGCTGCACGACGCCGCCGACGGGCCGCTGGCGCGCGTGCGCATCCCCGGCGGCCGCATCACGGGCGTCCAGCTCGGGGCGCTGCGGGAGATCGCCGCGGAGTGGGGCGACGGGCACGTCGAGCTGACCAGCCGCGCCAACCTCCAGCTCCGCGCGCTCAACGGCGCCCCGGCGGTGCGGCTCGCCGCCCGTCTCGCGGCCGCCGGGCTGCTGCCTTCGCAGACCCATGAGCTCGTACGCAACATCGCCGCGTCCCCGCTGATCGGCGACCCCACCCCGGTCGCGGCGCTCGACCATGCCCTGTGCGCGGACCCGGCGCTGGCGGCCCTGCCCGGACGCTTCCTGTTCGCGATCGACGGCGGAGCCGGCGACGTGGCGTATTCCGCGGACGTGGCGTCCCTGCCGGCCGGCGACCGCATCGCCGTGCTGTTCGCCGGCCGCGACGCCGGGCTGCGCGTCGGCCCGGACCAGCTCGTCCCGGCGCTGCTCGCGGGCGCACACGCGTTCCTGGCCCTGGCCGGCGAGGCGGTGGCCGCCGGCCAGGCCAGACCGTGGCGCCTGCGCGAGCTGACCGACGGTCCGGCCCGGGCAGCGGCGCGCACCGCCGCGGCGCTGGGCGTTCCGCTCGCCGACCCGGCACCAGCGCCGCACACCGCCCCGCCGCCCCCCACCGACTCCGCGCTGCCGCCGTCGCAGCCCGCGTCGCACACCTTCCCGCCGCCTCCCACCGACTCCGCGCTGCCGCCGTCGCAGCCCGCGTCGCACACCTTCCCGCCGTCCCCCACCAACCCCGCGCCGCCGCCGTCACGGCCCGCGTCGCACACCTTCCCGCCGTCCCCCACCAACCCCGCGCCGCCGCCGTCACGGCCCGCGTCGCACACCTTCCCGCCGCCCCCCACCAACCCCGCGCCGCCGCCGTCACGGCCCGCGTCGCACGAACCGATCGGGGTGATCGACGGAACTGCCGTGGCGGCCCTGGTCCCGCTCGGCCGGCTCACCCCCGCCCAGCTCACGACGCTGTCGGCGGCCGCGGTGCTCGTCGTGACACCGTGGCGTGGCATCGTCGTAGCGGATCTGGACCCGGCCGAGGCGGCGTCGTGGGTCGATCGGCTGGCCGCGACCGGCCTGGAGGTCGCCGCGGGCTCGCCGTGGATCGGCGTGACCACCTGCGCCGGCCGGCCCGGCTGCGCGAAATCCCTGGCCGACGTGCGCTCCGACGCCTCCGCAGCCGTCCGGCCCTTCGACGGACGGGTGCCGGTGCACTGGGTGGGCTGCGCCCGCGGGTGCGGCGCGCCGCCCGGCCCGCACGTACGGGTCGAGGCGACCGGATCCGGCTACCTCGTGGCCGGCCCGGGCGGGGGCGCCGCAGTACCGGCGCGGGCGGTGGACGAGGTGGCGGCGCTGGTCACGGCCGCGAGAAAGGGCTGACATGGAATACGTACGCGACGGCGCGGAGATCTACCGGCGGTCGTTCGCCACGATCCGTGCCGAGGCGGACCTGTCCCGGCTGCCGGCGGACGTGGCGCGGGTTGCCGTACGCATGATCCACGCCTGCGGCATGGTGGACCTGGTCGACGACATCGGCTGGAGCCCGGGCGTGGTCACCGCCGCCCGTAAGGCCCTGCTCGGCGGGGCGCCGATCCTCTGCGACGCCGAGATGGTCGCCTCGGGCGTCACCCGCAAGCGGCTGCCCGCCGGCAACGAGGTCATCTGCACGCTGCGCGACCCGGCCGTGCCGGAGCTGGCCGCCCGGATCGGCAACACCCGCAGCGCCGCCGCCCTCGACCTGTGGGGCGACCGGCTGGGCGGCGCGGTGGTGGCCATCGGCAACGCGCCCACCGCCCTGTTCCGCCTGCTGGAGATGATCGAGGCGGGCGCGCCCCGGCCCGCCGCGGTGCTGGGCGTACCGGTCGGCTTCATCGGCGCGGCGGAGTCCAAGGACGCCCTGGCCGCGTCCGACCTGGAGCATCTGATCGTCCGCGGGCGCCGCGGCGGCAGCGCGATCACGGCGGCCGCGGTCAACGCGCTCGCCTCGGAGGAGGAGTAGTGGTGGCTGGTCGGCTGTACGGCGTCGGGCTCGGACCCGGCGACCCGGACCTGGTCACCGTCAAAGCGGCCCGGCTCATCGCCGAGGCGGACGTGGTGGCGTACCACGCGGCGCGCCACGGCCGGTCCAACGCGCGGGCCATCGCGGCGGCCTACCTGCGCGAGGGGCAGATCGAGGAACCGCTGATCTACCCGGTCACCACCGAGAGCACCGACCACCCGGGCGGCTACCAGGGCGCGATCGACGAGTTCTACGCCGACTCGGCCGAGCGGCTCGCCGCGCACCTCGACGCCGGCCGCGACGTCGTGGTGCTGGCCGAGGGCGACCCGCTCTTCTACGGCTCGTACATGCACATGCACAAAAGGCTCGCGCACCGCTACGAGGCCACGGTCGTCCCCGGCGTCACCTCGGTCAGCGCCGCGTCGGCGGTGCTCGGCCGCCCCCTGATGGAACGCGACGAGGTGCTGACCGTGCTGCCCGGCACCCTGCCGCCGGACGAGCTGGCGGCCCGCCTGGCCGGCACGGACTCCGCCGCGATCATGAAGCTGGGCCGCACCTTCGAGGGAGTCCGGCAGGCCCTGGAGACAGCGGGCCGCCTCGACGACGCCTGGTACGTCGAACGCGCCACCACCGACCGCGAACGCCACGCCCGCCTGGCCGACGTCGACCCGGCGACGGTCCCGTACTTCTCGCTGGCGCTGCTGCCCAGCCCCGCCGCCACGGCCTTCGCCGCCCCGCAGGCCGGCGCCCAGACCGCGGGACCCGGCGCGGTGACGGTCATCGGGCTCGGCCCGGCGGGACGCGAATGGCTCACCCCGGAGGCGCAGGCGGCGCTCGCCGAGGCGGACGACGTCGTCGGCTACGGCCCGTACGTGAACCGGGTCCCGGCGAACCCCCGGCAGCACCGCCACGCCTCGGACAACCGCGTCGAGGCGGAGCGCGCGGCGTTCGCCCTGGACCTGGCCAAACGCGGCCGCCGGGTGGCGGTCGTGTCCTCCGGCGACCCGGGCGTCTTCGCGATGGCGGCGGCGGTGCTGGAGGTCAGCGAGGACCCCCAGTGGAAGGACGTCCCGGTACGCATCGTCCCCGGCCTGACCGCAGCCCAGGCCGTGGCAAGCCGCGCGGGAGCGCCACTCGGCCACGACTTCTGCATCATGTCGCTCTCCGACCGGCTCAAGCCGTGGAACGTGATCGCCTCCCGCCTCGCCGCGGCGGCGGGCGCGGACATGGTGATCGCGCTCTACAACCCGGCCTCGCAGAGCCGCAAGGAACAGCTGGTCCGGGCGCGGGACCTGCTCCTGGAGCACCGCGCCCCGCAGACGCCGGTGGTGGTGGGCCGGGACGTGGGCGGCCCGGAGGAATCGGTACGGATCACCACGCTGGGCGACCTCGACCCGGCAACGATCGACATGCGGTGCCTGCTGATCATCGGATCCAGCCAGACCCGGCTGGTCACCCGGGGAGACGGCTCGACCCAGGTCTTCACACCCCGGCACTACCCCGGCTGAACCGGCCGGCGATCCAGCGGCGTTCGGGTTGCCCGCCACACGCCAGCCGGGCGCCGCTTGCTTGCCGCGCGCCGCTGGCTTGCCGCGTGCCGCTCCTACTCTTGCGCTCGTCGCACCGGTTTTGTGCGCCTCGCGCCAGTTCTCGACGCCTCACATCCGGTTTTGCACATCCGGTTTTGCACATCCCCTTTTGCGCGCGCCGCACCCGGTCTGCGCGACCCACACCCGGTCAGCGCAACCCACACCCGGTCTGCGCGAACCACACCCGGTCAGCCCGACCCACACCCGGTCTGCGCCTCCCAGACCCGGTCTGCGCGAACCACACCCTGGTCTGCGCGTCCCGCAGCCGATCTGCGCGTCCCGCACGGGCGCCGGGCCCGCGCTTGCGGCCGTCAGCGGGCGTGGGTTGCTTCCAGCGCGCTCAGCCACTCCACGACCGCGTCGACCGTCGCGACAGTCGGCACGCCGGCGGGGAGCGGCGGCCGGTCCACCATCACCACCGGGATCCCCAGCTCCCGGGCGGCGTCAAGCTTGGCGGCCGCCCCGCCACTGTCCTTGGTGACCAGCACATCGATGCGATGCCGCAGCAACAGGTCCCGCTCGGCGTCGAGGTCGAACGGCCCCCGGTCCAGAACCACCTCCAGGTGCCGCGGCACCGGCGGGACCGGCGGCTCCACCGACCGGGACACGAACCGCAAGTCGTCCGACGCGGCGAACGCGGCGATGCTCTGCCGCCCGGTGGTGAGGAAGACGCACATCCCGCCGCCGGCTGTGTCAGCGACGCCCGCACCGGGGTCGCCCGGGCGCAGCGTCGGCAGCATGGCGGCGGCCGCATCCAAGTCGGCGACGTCCGCGCCTGGGTCGCTCGGGCGCAGCGTCGGCAGCAGGGCGGCGGCCGCATCCAGGTCGGGGACGCGATGCCAGCGGTCGCCTGGCCGCTCCGTCCAGCCCGGCCGGCGCAGGATCAGCAACGGGATCCCGGCCCGGGACGTCGCGGCGGCGGCGTGCCCGGTCATGGTCGCGGCGAACGGGTGCGTGGCGTCGACGACCGCATCGATGCGTTGCGCGCGCAGGTACGCCTCCAGCCCGTCCACCCCGCCGAAGCCGCCGGTCCGCACCTCGCCCGGCGGCAGCAGCGGCCGCGACGTACGGCCGGCCAGTGAGCTGATCACCGGTACCCGGCCGGCCAGGGCACGTCCCTCGGTGGTCCCGCCGAGGACGAGCACTCTCAGCTGCGGCATCGCGCGGTCGAGTACAGGTGACTGTCCGGGAACTGCGACGCGCTGAGCGCCGCACCGACCACGATCACCGCCGTACGCCGTACGCCCGCCTCCCGAACCTTGTCCGCGATGTCCGCGAGCGTGCCGCGCAGAATGAGCTCGTCGTCCCGGCTCGCCCGCGCGACGACCGCGACCGGGCAGTCCGCGCCGTAGCTCGGCACGAGCTCCGCGACGACCGCGTCGATACGCTGGACGGCGAGGTGCAGCACCATCGTCGAGCGGCTGGCCCCCAGCGTCGCCAGGTCCTCCCCGGGCGGCATCGCGGTCGCGCGTTCGGCGGTCCGGGTGAGGATCACCGTCTGAGCGACCTCCGGCACGGTCAGCTCCCGGCGCAGCGAGGCCGCCGCGGCGGCGAAGGCGGGTACGCCCGGGGTCACGTCGTACGGCACCCCGGCCTGGTCGAGCCGGCGCATCTGCTCGGCGACGGCGCTGAACACCGAGGGATCACCGGAGTGCAGCCGCGCGACGTCCTGACCGGCCGCCGTGGCCTGAACCATCTCGCCGACGATCGCGTCCAGGTCGAGGTTCGCGGTGTCGACCAGACGGGCCCCGGCCGGGCACGAATCGAGCAGCTCCCGCGGTACGAGGCTGCCGGCGTACAGGCAGACCGGCGACGCGGCGAGCAGCCGCTGCCCCCGTACGGTGATGAGGTCGGCAGCCCCCGGCCCCGCGCCGATGAAGTGAACCGTCACCGCGCACCCGCCGCTCTCGAGGTCTCCGCCACCGTCGTCCTCACTCCATCGCCACCCGTCATCGCTTGACCACGGACCAGATCGTCACCGGCATCATCGCCCGCCATCCGGTGAAGCCGCCGACCGGCGAAGCCCGGTTCACGGCCACCCGGGTCAGCTCCCCGCCCAGCTTCGCGTACCAGGCGGCGATGACGGCCTCGGACTCGAGCGTGACCGCGTTCGCCACCAACCGGCCGCCCACGGGCAACGCGTCCCAGGCGGCGTCCAGCACCCCGTCGCGCGTCACGCCGCCACCGATGAAAACCACGTCGGGCGCCGGCAACCCGGCAAGGGCGCCGGGCGCACGCCCCTCCACAACCCGGAGATCGGGTACGCCCAGAGCGGCCGCATTGGCCCGGACACGCCCCGCCCGCTCGGGGGACGACTCCACGGCGACAGCCCGGCACGCCCGGTGACTGCGCATCCACTCGATCGCGATGCTCCCGGAGCCCGCCCCGACGTCCCACAGCAACTCGCCGGGCTGAGGCCCGAGAATCGCCACGGTCACGGCGCGCACTTCACGCTTGGTCAGCTGCCCATCACTCTCGTACGCGTCGTCCGGCAGCCCGGGAACCACGGGCCGAGCGGCACCCCCGCGCCCGCACTCGACGGCCACCACGGTCAACGGATCCAGCCCGGCCGTGTCCAGACTGTCCGCCGTACCGCTGACGACCGTCTCCCCGGCGCCGCCGAGCTGGGCCAGCACCGTGATCGTGCTGTCGCCGTACCCGCGGTCCCGCAGCAGCGCGGCGACCAGTCCGGGCGTGTCGGCGTCGCGGCTGAGCACCAGCATCCGCCGGCCCGGGTGGACGAGCGGATGCAGCTTCTCCACCGCAGCGTTCACCAGGCTGAGCACGTCGACATCGGCGAGCGGCCACCCGAGCCGAGCCGCCGCCAGGGACACGGACGACGGATGCGGGATCACGCGCAGGGCATCCCGGCCGACGAGCCGGACCAGCGTGGCGCCGATGCCGTGGAACATCGGGTCGCCGCTGGCCAGGACGGCGATCCGGCGCCCACGGTGCTGTTCCAGGAGGCCGGGAAGAGCCGGGAGGAGCGGCGAGGGCCAGGCGATCCGCTCACCCGCCACCCCCGCTGCTGCTGCCGCGCCCGCCCTCGCCGGGTCCGGCCTTCGGTCGAGGGGCGGCGGGAGCAGGGCGAGCTGACGGTCGCTGCCGAAGATCACGTCGGCGGCGGTCAGCGCGGCGATGGCCGTACCCGGGAGCCCGGCCCACCCGTCCGCGCCGATGCCGACCACGGTGAGGCCGGCGGGGTTCTCAGTCACGCCGTGACCGTAGCCGCCGGCCCGTCGCGACGTCCCGACCGGACCGCCCGGCGATAACTCCGTCACGGCCGCACTGCCGCCGCCCGTCATCCGCGTCCGCCCACGCACCAGCGACACCGCGCAGGCCGGCCGGCGCCCATCCGGGGTGTCACTTTTTCGGTCCGGCGTTGAGCCTTCCCGCCCCGCACCGCGTAGTACCCGTCGACGGCCTCCCGAGACCGGGTCGTCACGTTCGCCGCTGGGGGGTGGCGGCCGACGCGGAAGATGACTGCCGGGCGGGTGAGATCGATGGCGCGACCAGGGCCGATGATGTTTGAGACGTTCGCGGATCAGCGTCCGGCGCCGGACTTCGCCGACCAGCGCCCCGCGCGGGACTTCTGGGAGCAGCCCGACCTGAACGAGGGCGTGCCCCGCGGCGACATCGTGGTCGAGGCGCCGGACGACCCGTCGGGCTGGCACGGTTCCGGCCCGGCGATCGCCACCGACGACCGGCCGCCCGCCGAGGCCACCTCGGGCAACCGGCTGCTGACGGTCCTGCTGTTCTTCGCCGGCCTGGCCACGAGCCTCGCGCTGTGGCTGTTCGAGACCGAGGCGGGCACGGTCAACGACACCCCGACCCTGATGATGGCGATCGGCCGGATCACCGGCCTGGCCGGCGGTTACGTCCTGTTCATCCAGCTGCTGATGATGAGCCGGGTGTCCTTCCTCGAGGAGTGGGTGGGCGCCCGCGACCTGCTGCGCTGGCACCGCTGGCTGGGCGCGTCCCTGGTCGTGCTGGTCGGCGCGCACGTCGTCTTCATCGTGTACGGCTACGCGCTGACCGCCGAGACGGGCGTCGTCGACCAGGGCTGGACGATGATCACCACGTTCCCGGACATGATCGGGGCCACGGTCGCCACCGGGCTGCTGGTGTTCATCAGCTTCATCTCGATCCGCAGCCTGCGCAGCAAGCTGCCGTACGAGCTGTGGCACCTGATCCACCTGACCGGTTACCTCGTGCTGGTGCTCGGCTACGGCCACCAGATCGCGATGGGCGCCAACCTGTCGGGCAGGTTCGCCGACATCTTCTGGCCCGCGCTGAGCGCGCTGGTCATCGCGGCCGTGGTGTGGGGCCGGCTGATCGAGCCGGTGTGGCTGAACGTCCGGCACCGCTTCGAGGTGGCCGAGGTCGTCGCCGAGGGCACGAACACGTTCTCGATCTACATCGACGGCCGCCGCCTCGACAAGCTGCCCGCGCAGGCCGGCCAGTTCATGCGCTGGCGCTTCCTCACCCGCAACGGCTGGTGGCAGTCCCACCCGTTCTCGCTGTCGGCGGCGCCGAACTCGGAGTGGCTGCGGCTCACCGTCACCGCGGTCGGCGGCCACACGGCGAAGCTGGCCGAGATGGAGCCCGGCACGCCCGTGTGGGCGGAGGGCCCGTTCGGCACGTTCACCGCGCAGCGCCGTACCCGTCGCCGCGCGCTGTTGATCGCCGGCGGCAGCGGCATCGCGCCCATCCGGGCGCTGCTGGAGGACATGCCGCCGGACACCATCGTGATCTACCGCGCCAGCCGCCCCGATGAGCTGGTGTTCCGGGAGGAGCTGGAAGACCTCGCGGAACGCCGGGACGCCTGGGTCCGCTACATCGTGGGCTCCCGAACCGACCCCGGCCCGCGCCGCTTGTTCACCTCGAACGGGCTGCTCGGCCTGGTCCCCGACGTGAACCGCCGGGACGTCTACCTGTGCGGGCCGCCCGGCCTGGTGGGCGCGGCGGTGCACACGCTGCGGGAGCTGGAAGTGCCGGACAGCCAGATCCACCTCGATCCGTTCGAGTTCTGAAGCCGAATCCGTAGCCCGGGAGTTTTCATGCGACGCAGCACCGCAGCAGCCGTTGGGACGTTGACCGGCGCCGCCCTGATCGTGGGCGTACGCCTCAGCGTGTCCGCGCCGGCCGTGCCGACGGCCGCGCCGCCCGCCGTCGACCTGGCCGGATCCGGTCAGGATGCCACGCCCGGCCCGATTAAGAAGCCGTCCTCGAAGAAGCCGGCGAAGAAGGACGCCGACGATGACGCGGACGACGCGGGCTCGTCGTCCGGCGACGCCGGCTCCTCGTCGGGCGAGGCGGGCGGAAGCGGGCTGAAGGACGGCGTCTACAAGGGCGCGGCGGTCCGGAACCCGTACGGCACGATCCAGGTCTCGATCAAGGTCCAGGGCGGGAAGATCACGGCGGCGGACGCCACGTACCCGACGACCGGCGAGAGCGCCACGATCAACCCGCCGGCGGTCTCGGCTCTCAAGCAGGAGACGCTGAAGGCGCAGAGCGCCGAGGTCAACGCGGTCTCGGGCGCCACGTTCACCAGCGAGTCGTACGTCAAGTCGCTCCAGGCCGCGATCGACGACGCCAACGCGTAGATTGCGCCCATGCACCACGTCGAGCATGTGATGGGTACGGTCGTCAGCATCGACCTCGCCGACGAGCTGCCCCCGGCGACGCTGGAGACGATGATCGCCGACGTGTGCGCGTGGCTGCACGAGGTGGACCGCCGCTTCAGCACGTACCGCGACGACAGCGAGGTCAGCCGCTTCCGCCGCCAGGAGCTCACGCTCGAGGAATGCTCGCCGGACATGCGGCACGTCCTGGAGGCGTGCGCCGACCTGTGGCGCGAGACCGACGGCTACTTCGACGCGTACGCGACCGGCCCGCTCGACCCCTCCGGTTACGTCAAGGGCTGGTCCGTGGAGCTCGCGTCCGCGCGCCTGGCCGACGCGGGCTCGGTGCGCCACTGCGTCAACGCGGGCGGTGACATCCGCGTGCGGGGGCTGGCCGCCTCCGGCAAGCCCTGGCGGGTGGGCATCCGGCACCCGTGGGAGGCCGACAAGCTGAGCTGGGTCCTGTCGGTCACGGACTGCGCGGTGGCGACCTCGGGCACCTACGAGCGCGGCGACCACGTGGTGAACCCCCGCTCGGGCAAGCCGGCGCGAGGGCTGCGCTCGGTCACGGTCGTGGGTCCGGACCTCGCCATCGCCGACGCGTACGCGACAGCCGCCCTCGCCATGGGCGAACCGGGCATCGGCTGGCTCGCCAAACTGGTGCCGGACGGCTACGAATCCGCCGCGGTGACCGAGGACGGCCGCGCCTTCAGCACCGCCGGCCTGCCCGCCGCCGTCTGACCGCCGGGCGCTCATGTCAGAAGTCCGCGAACAGGTACGGCATCTTCTTCGGGAACAGCGCGCCGAGCGCCTCCGCCGCCGGCGCCTCCACCCGGCCGAACCCGCGTATCACCACCTCGACCGGATCCAGCACGCCGTACGCCAGCGCCGAGATCCCCTGGCACGTCAGCGTGGCCTGGGGCTCGTCCCCGGTCACCTCCACGGTGAGGGAGCCGGCCTCGCCGGTGAGGCGGTAACGCCCGGCCAGCAGCTCGTCGTCCACCACCTCGACGGTGACGCCTGCCTCCGCCCCGGCATGCAGGCCGTTCAGCGCGTCGATCGACAGCAGGCGCACCATCGGGCCGCCCATGCGCGGGTACTCCACGCGGCCCTCCGTGACGACGGCGAAGTCCGTGCCCCACAGCTCGGGCACCTCGTCCGTACCTGTCTTCAGCCGGACGCGGGCCACCTGGTCGACGTGCCGGGCGAAGAATTGCAGCAACAGAGCGCGGCCCATCGGCCCCGTCGTGAGCAGGTCGTCGGCGACCAGATCTCCGCCGTATTCGTCGATCCGGTAGATCACGGCACCGACCACCTCACCCGCTACGCGAGCGATGGCCACCCACCGCGACGGACTCTCCCGGAACTCAGCCGTCCGCGTCTCGTCGTACACCGAGAAGCCGTGCCGTTCTTCCAGCAGCCGCAGCGTCAGCGCGTTGAAGTCGTCGAACCCCTCCGTCATGTGCACCCGCTCCACCTCACCCGGCAGATCGGCCCTGAGCAGGCCTGACAGCCCTTCGGGAGCGAAGGTCACGGTGCGCACGCGCGGAACACCCACGTATCCCAGGCGTCCGTAGAAGGAGGGCCGGAACGGATAGAGCGCGCTGACGGCACACCCCTGCTCACGCATCTGCCCCATGAGCCGCGTCAGGAGCTCCCGCACGAACCCCCGCCGCCGAGCCGATGGATGGCTCGTGACGGAGGCGACGCCGGCCATGTCATGAACCACGCCCCGCACGTTCTGCCGCATCGGGAACGCGGCGGCTCCGGCGAGCGTCTGCCCGTCCTCCTCGGCGATGAGGCTGGTCGCGGTGCGGTAATACATCATCCGGCGGGCGTACGTCTCACGCTCGGCGTCGGTCCAGGGCGAGGGCATGAACCCGTACGCCTGCAGCGGGAACATCGTGCCGGTGCGCTCGTCGGCGGTGACCTGTCGGATCTCCATGGGCCCCATCCAACCCGGAAGGGCCGGGTGCCCGCTCGGTTGTTTCTCCGGCCTGTGGATAACTTCCGAGCGATACGGCCCTGAGCTGGCCCTTCACCCATCTGCACCTTTTGCGGCCTTCCCTCGCGCCCGCGCCTCTGACCTGCACCGACGCGGCCGAAGGCACCGAGCTGCGGACCGAACGCGACGCGCCGGGGGACCCCGGTTTGGCAAGGCGCGGGCGGACCCGCTAATGTTTCATCCGTCGCCGGGGGAACCCGGAAGGACAAGCGGACGTAGCGCAGCTGGTAGCGCATCACCTTGCCAAGGTGAGGGTCGCGGGTTCGAATCCCGTCGTCCGCTCGGAGAGGCCGCCACAGGTTACGTGCGGGGTCAGCTCGGTGGAGTGGCCGAGAGGCGAGGCAACGGCCTGCAAAGCCGTGTACACGGGTTCAAATCCCGTCTCCACCTCGGCATCAAGATCGAGGGCGATTGGCGCAGCGGGAGCGCGCTTCCTTGACACGGAAGAGGTCACTGGTTCGATCCCAGTATCGCCCACCACAGTTTGTGCAGCTCAGCGGCTCGCTACCGGACCACCGGTAACGGGCCGTTTGCGTTGCACCGCTTACGGTGGGAGCGGAAGACCCATCCGATAGGGGGCGTCGACGTCGGCGCCCCGACAGCCCCAGGGCATGGCGGGTTGGTTCGGCCACCGCGTTCGGTCACCCACAGCGTCGGGGCTCCGCCGACGTGCCCCACGGGGCCAGGGTGCACGGGGCCGGCGGGTTCGTGGGGACAATCCTGATCGGGTTGCTCGCCACCGCAACAGTGACCGGCGGCTCGCGTGGGCGGCAAGCGCTGGCGGTGGCGGTGGTCGCGGCGTACTCGTTCGGCACCACCTGGCTGATCGCGGCCGTGCTCATCCGGACGGTCCGGGTCGACCAGGACGACGAGGACGGCGGTCTCGCTTTGGCGGCGCACGCCGAGGCCGCGTGGGACCTGGTGCCGCACGCCGCCGGCGGCTGTCGCACCGCGAGCCGCCCCAGCCGGGCCGGATCGGCACGACCGAGCCGGTGGCGCCCGGCTTGACACTGATTTCACAACGTCATTCGTTTGTGCCAGTGCGTGAAGGTCAGGGGTTTCGCGGGGCACGGGCACGGCAGATTGAGCGGCACCACATCCGCTCTCCCGAAGGATCGAACCGATGCGCCCGATGCTCCTGGCCGTGCCCGCGATTGCCGCCGCCGCCGTGTTCCTCGGTGCGTGCGACGCGCCCTCCACCGCAACGTCGGCGCCCGCCACGACCACGTCGACCAGCAGTGCTCCGGCGGGTGCAGGCGCAGGCAGCACCACAACCACCGGCACCACAACCAGCAACTCGAAGACCGGGGACACGAAGACCACGAGCACCAGGACGACGACCGCCGCACCCGTCTGCCGGACCCGCGATCTCACCGCGGTCGTCACCTGGCAGCCGCAAGGCGACACCACCCAGACCCACCGGGGGTTGGTCACCCTCAGCAACAAGAAGAAGAACAGCTGCACGGTCGAGGGCTGGGCCGCGATCTCGCTGGTCAACGCCGCCGACGAGGTCGTGCCGGTCAAGAGCAGCCAGGTGAACCAGCCCGGCAAACCGGTCAAGATCACGTTGCGGCCGGGCGGAAGCGCATGGGCCGGCATCAAGTGGACCGCCTGCGACAAGGGCGACTCGTCTTGCGGTGCCGGCAACACCCTGCGCTTCAACCTCGAGGCCTCCACCGACGGTGACGTCGCCCACCTGGAGGGCTTCCCCAACCCGGAGGACAGCGACATCACCATGAAGCGCCTGCAGATCGGCTCACTCCAGCCGAGCAACCAGGGCGTAGTCGCCTGGTAACGGCGGAAGCCGGGGCCTCACGGCCCCGTACGCCACTCTCCCGCCGGGCTGGTCCGACCAGCGGCAGCCGAGAGGGGCGGCGCATTCCGCGAACAGGTCGAGTGCTACCTCACCGGACCCGCGCGAGTTACGGCCGTCCGCTCCTGCCGCCGACCGTACGCGGCGGTCTCGCGGCAAGCCGTCACGCGATGTAGCGGAGAAGGGGCCGGGCAGACGCATGCTCGTGCCGAGCTTCGTCGAAGGAGCCAACGGGATCAGTTTTGTACGGGTCAACGACGACGAGGACGTGCTTTCCGGACCGCTGGGGTCGCATCGACGAACGTAGCCGTCCCGCGCCTGGCGCGCTGCGGTGTGCCCCGAGGCGCCATCGGTGTGAGGTCCGGCAAGGCAGCCCGGTGGCCTTCTTGCCGATGGCCGCTAGTATCTCGATGCTTCGGACTGCAACGGGGGGAAGACCCACATGCGACACAGGATTTCGGCCGGCGTCGTCGTGGCGCTGGCGTTGTTGATCCCGGCGGCACCGGCGGCGGCTCAGCCGGGAACGCCCGGGCTCAACGCGGCCTGTCAAACGGTGGAGCGTGAGGCGTACAAGGATGTTCGCCAGCTTGTGACCCTCGACCTCGACACCGCCACCGATACGGAGGTGCGGGTGCTGGCCAACCAGATCCTGGCCGCGGCGGAGGCCGACTCGTTGCCCGTTCTGCCTGACGCCCTGCAGGCGCGGATGGACGGCACGCCGGATGAGCTGCGGGCGTTCCTCAGGACGGGCGTGCAGACGGCCTGGTTGACCGGTCTGCGAGTCTCCGTGGTCCGGACGTTGACGGGCGCGGGCACCAACGTGCGGGCCGCCGCGCAGAAGGTGCTCGACGACGGGACCGTCGACGCGTTCCTGGCTTACCTGAACGACGGTCTGTATGCCGCACGTGCGCTTGACTGCGCGTCTCAGCCCACGCCGACGCCGAGCGTCACGCCCGGCGCCACGACCGGTGCACCCACCCCGACTTCCTCCGCCGGCCCGAGCGCCACCGTCGGCGATGGCGGTGGTAGCGGTGGGTCTTCCGGCGGCGAGGACGGTGGGCTGCCCGTGACCGGTGCCGCCGCCGGGACCGTGGCCGGCATCGGCGGTGCGCTTCTCCTCCTCGGCGGCGCCGGCTACCTGATCGGACGCCGACGCCGTTCCCGCTTCGTGGCATAGCCGACTCGCCGGCATTGTCGTCGGGCTTGCCGGCCGCACCGCAGAGCTGTGGCGACCCACCTCTCGAGTCGAAGGGTCAAGCCGCGGGCTTCGAAAGGCTACGCGCGGTTCTCGGCGCTGAAATAGCGCTCGGCTGCCTCCAGTCGCGGCGCGGACACGCCCAGGCGGCGCGCTTCGGCCAAGGTGTCGCGGCAGACGGAGCGCAGTTCCTCGGGGTTGGCGTGAGCCTCCATCACCGTACGCATCGGCGGGAAGTGGGCGAAGAGCCAGGCGAGCGCCGGCGCCGTCAGCCAGACGGGCGCTGTGAACGGCAGGAGCTCGCCGCGGTGCTGTCGCAGGTCGACGCCGCGGGCTTCGAGGAGGGGCAGGAGTTCGCGGGTGGCGAGGATCGCTTCGCGTACGTGGCGCGGTTCTCCCGCCAGCCCGGTGAGGGAGCCCAGCTTCAGGCTCTGGGTGTGCAAGCCCGCGTTCTGGACGAAGTGGATCCACAGCCAGCCCCGGAAGTCGGCGCTCTCCCGGAGTTTGAACCCGGCCTGGCGGAACGCCGCGCGCACGGCCTGCTGACGCTCGGTCGGCGGCCCGTCGAGGGTGCCGAAGTAGACCAGGGGCAGCAGGGCCGCCCGTAGGACGCCGTCGTCGCCGAAGCCGCCACCGGCGCCGGGGAAGCCCCAGGCCACCTGCTCGGCCGGAAGGGCGCCGATCGCGGCCGGCGGCTCGACCCACAGGTTGTTGAAGACGAGCACCGTGGCGTCGCCCACGCGGGGTCCCAGGAAGGAGGCGGCCTCGGCGAAGTCGTGGTGCTGCACGCTCAGCACGATCAGATCGAAGTCGTGGTCCGGCTCCAGTGATTCGCGGTAGCGCACCGGCCACTTCTCGGTGACGCGCTGCCCTCGCCACCGGCGCCGCGCGTCGAGCAGTTCGAGATCGATCACGTTTCCGTACGTCGCCGCCCTGCCGGGGCGTACGTAGAACTCGACCTCGTGCCCGGCCCGTTCCAGCGCCCATCCGTACGCCGCGGCGATCACACCCCGGCCGAACATCAGAATCTTCATGCGCACCTCGTGGGCGGCTAAAATCGGAGACTGTCTCCGGTTACAAAATATGGAGACGGTTTCCGCTTGTCAAAGGAGGCTGCTGGTGACCGCCGCCAAGCCGCTGCGCGCCGACGCCCGGCGCAACCGCGAGGCCCTGCTCGCCAAGGCCCGTGAGCTGTTCTCCAACGGCTGCTTCGACCTTCGCTTCGACGACTTCGCACGGCTGGCCGGCGTCGGGACGGGCACCCTCTACCGGCACTTCCCCACCCGGGAGGCGCTGGCCGAGGCGGTCTACCGCGAAGAGATCACCGCGATGTGCGCGCACGCCCGCGAGGTGAAGGCCACACTCCCCGCGTCAGAGGCGCTGGAGGCCTTCCTGCGCGACTTCGTGCATCATCTGCAGGCCCACGAGGGCCTGGCTCGTACGCTCGAGACCCTCATGACCACCCGCTCAGGCACCCTCGCCGACGGCGGCCGGGAGCTCGGCCTGGTCATCACCGAGCTGCTGGACGCAGGCGTACAGGAAGGCACCATCCGTGACGACGTCGGAGCCGGCGCCGTGCTGATGGCCTTGCAGGGCATCTGCGGGGCCTGCGGCCGACCGGGCTCCCGGGCGGACGCGGACGGCGCCGTCACCCTCATAGTCGACGGCCTGCGCCGCCGGGCAGCGTGACGGACGGAACCGTCGAGCGCCGGCCGCCGCCGGGACGGTTAGCGACGTCGTGGGCGGGGGATGGTCCGGGTCATGACGACGCAATCCGTGGCATCGGCCGACAACGAACAGACTTTGCTGGTGCTGGGCGCCAGCGGCGATCTCACCGCACGCCTGTTGCTGCCGGGGCTGGGCGGCCTGCTGGCCGAGAGTCCCGACGACAAGCTGTTCCTCGTGGGCAGCGGCAAGGACGACTGGACCGACGAGCACTGGCGTCAGCGGGTGACGGAGGCCTTCTCGTCGGCGACCGGCCCGCAGGTGACGGCCACGGTGCAGAGCACGCGTTACCTCCAGGCCGACGTCACCCGGCGGGAGGACCTCGAGCGGCTGCTCGCCGCCTGCCGGGGGCAGGTGATCATCTTCTTCGCGCTGCCGCCGGCGATCACCGCGAAGGCCTGCCAGGCGCTGACCGGGGTCACAATGCCCGAGGGTACGCGGCTGGTGCTCGAGAAGCCGTTCGGCGTCGACGCCGCCAGCGCCGAAGCGCTCAACAAGCTGCTGGCCACGCTCGTACCGGAGGATCAGATCCACCGGGTCGACCACTTCCTGGGCAAGTCGACCGTGCTCAACATTCTGGGCCTGCGGTTCGCGAACCGGCTGTTCGAACCGGTGCTGAACGCCGAGCACGTGGCGAGCGTCGACATCGTCTTCGACGAGAGCCTGGGCCTGGAGGGCAGGGCCGGCTACTACGACACCGCCGGTGCGCTCGTCGACATGGTGCAGAGCCACCTGCTGCAGGTGCTCGCGCTGCTCACCATGGACGCTCCCCCGTCCGTCGACGCGCGCGAGCTGCGCGACCGCAAGGCCCAGGTGCTGCGCGCCACCCGGTTGTGGCACGACGACGTGCAGGCCTGCAGCCGCCGGGCGCGGTACACGGCGGGCGAGATCGACGGTCGCCGCCTTCCCGCGTACGCGGACGAGGCGGGGGTTGAGGAGAGCCGGGGTACGGAGACCCTCGCGGAGGTGGTGCTGGCGGTCGACACCTGGCGCTGGGCGGGAGTGCCGTTCCGGCTGCGCTCCGGCAAGGCGATGAGCGCGACCCGCAAGGAAGCCGTCATCACGTTCAAGCAGCCCGCCCGCGTACCCGACGGGCTGACCGGCTACGACCGGCCGGACCGGCTCCGGATCGGTTTCGGTCCCGACCGGCTCGCCCTGGACCTCAACATCAACGGCCCCGGTGACCCGTTCGAGATCGACCCGGTGACCCTCGATGCCGAATTCGGTCCCGGCGAGCTGGCCGCGTACGGGGAGGTGCTGCGCGGAGTCCTCGACGACGACCCGAGCCTGTCGGTCCGCGGCGACACCGCCGAGCAGTGCTGGCGGATCGTGGACCCGGTGCTGTCCGCCTGGCGCAAGGGAGCGGTGCCGCTGCTGGAGTACCCGGCCGGCAGCCACGGCCCGGAGGACTCCCTGCTGTCGTAGGTGCTTGGCCGCGCCGGATGGCAGGGTCGCCGAGGCCGGCGGGCCCGGTCAGGTCGGCGTGCGTCCGGGACCCTGGCTTCCGGTCGCGCGAGTCGAGGTCAGCAACGTCATGAACGCTTGCTCGATGATCTGGACCGGCGGCTCCTCGCCGGTCGAGGTGTCGACCGTTGTGACGGCGTCCACCCCGGACGGCGGACGGAAGATCAACGGGTCCATCTCACCTCGGGCGAACAGCGCTGCGAGCTGTTGGTCCACGGCTGACCCGCCCGACGCGCGACCCCGCAGCCGGTTGCCGATCACTGCTTTGTCGGCGACCACGTGCAGGGCGAGAACTCGAGCCTGGCAGTCGCGCAGCGCATCGAGCAGCTCTTTGGGCAGCACCGAGGATTCCACGACGAAACTCACCCGGGAGGAGGCCAGAAGCCGCGCCGCGTCGATCATCACCGCCTCGGCGCGGCGGCTCAGGGGACCGCCGGCGATGTGGAAGTCAGGGCCGAGGTGCACGGTACCGTTCTCTGCCACGCGAGCCGCGGACAGAGCGAGACCGGTTTTGATCGCATCCCGCGTCAAGAACGGCACCCCCAGATGGTGTGCTGTTGCGGCTGCGACGGTGGTCTTCCCCGCTCCGGGAGAACCACATACCGCCACGACCACAACCCCATCCGTCTTCGACATCGGTTGATCGTGCCAGGGTCTCCGCCCGGACCGACGCCCCGTTACGCTTCCCGGGCATCAGCATCCCGGCGGACGGAAGGAAGGGCGCGGGTCTTGCGTACCGTCCATGTCATCGCTCATCCGGAAGCGACCCACCACGTCGAGAGGACGGTCGGTGGGTGGCACGACTCGCGCCTGACCCCGGCCGGCGAGCACGCCGCCCTCTTGATCGCGCAGGCGTTGCGGAACAGGATTCCTCCGACGGCGAAGGTGCGGCTGTTCTCCTCTGATCTGCAACGTACCGCGCAGACCGCCGCGACAATCGCCGACGTGTTCGACGTCGAGCCGATCCTGGACAGCCGGCTTCGGGAGAAGTCCTACGGCGATGCCGAGGGCAGGCCCCAGGAGTGGCTGGACGAGCGATTCCGCCCGCCGCCGGCGGACGGGGACCGGATGGGCCACCACGAAGGTGTGCCGGGCGCTGAGACCAAGGCAGCGTTCGCGAAGCGGATCTATGCGGCCATGGACACCGTTCTGGAAGATCCTTGCGACCATCAGATCGTCGTGACCCACGGCTTTGCCGTCACCTTCGTCCTGACGTCGTGGATCGGGATGCCGATCGATTCGCTCGGGTACGTCAATTTCCGGGCCGCCTCGGGCAACATCACCACGCTGCACGAGGACGACTACTTCCACAACCGCCACGTCCTCACGCTTGGCGACACCGGCCACCTCGCGGGCTGACCGGCTTCTCGTCGCAGGGGCGTCGCTTCTGCGGAGTACGCCGGGGTGCGAACCAGCCGGCGGCAGCGCAGGATGGGGGCGGTGAGGGGGACGCGGGTTGATGGTGGCATGACGCGTGCGAGGTTCGCCCGGCGAGACTCCGAGGCGCGGGAGTTCATGGACTTTCCCGACTGCGATCCTGACCGGCTGGAACGGACGTATCAGCAGTTCCGCACCATCAACCGGCTCGTGTCCGGCTGGCGGCGCATCTACCGGCGGTGGATCCGGCCGCGTCTCGACGCCGAGCGGCCCACGACGCTGCTGGACGTCGGCTTCGGTGGCGGGGACATCGCTCGTTCCATCGCCGGGTGGGCGGCCCGGGACGGGCTGGTGCTGCGGACCACGGCTGTCGACCCGGACGAGCGCGCGCTTCGTCATGTGCGCGGGCTGCCGGATTGCGGGGTTCGCTTCGAGCGGGCGTCGAGTGCGGATCTGGTCGCGCGGGGTGAACGGTACGACCTGGTGGTGTCGAACCATCTGCTGCATCACCTCGACAAGGCGGAGCTCGAGGCCTTGCTGGCGGACAGCACGGCGCTGTCGCGTCATCTGGTCATCCACAATGACTTGTCGCGGGGGCGGGCCGGTTACGGCCTGTATGCCGTCGCCACGCTGCCGTTCGCCCGTGGTTCGTTCATCCATCAGGACGGGTTGCTCTCCATTCGCCGCAGTTACCGGCAGCGGGAACTGCAAGCGGTCGTTCCGCCGGGATGGCGCGTGCGGCCGATGTTCCCGCAGCGCCTCCTGCTGACCCACGAGAGGGCGCACCCATGAGCGGACGGGCGACGGCTCTGATCACCGCCGCGGCCCTGAGCTACGCGAGCAACGTCGCCTTCGGCACGGCCGTCGCCGTGGGGGCGATCGACAATCGGCGTATCCGCTGGGTGCACCATGCGCTGTATGTCGCGACCTCCTCGCTGACCGCCGTCGCGCTGGCCGCCAGTGCTGTCGAGCGCCGGGGCGCCGGCCTCGCGCTGCTGCCCGCGGTCGGTCCGCTCGTCGCGCTGCCGTACGCCGGAGGGCGGCTTCGCCGGCATGCCGTCCTCGCCGGGTCGGCGGCGCCCGCGTTCGCCACCGCCCTCGTTCTGACCTGGAGGAGACGCTGATGGAGTTTCTCGATGTGGTGCGCCGCCGTAAGACGACCAACGGTCCTTTCCTGCCCGACCCGGTCTCCGAGGAGCACCAGCGACTCCTGATGGAGGTGGCGGGGCGCGCCCCGTCGCAGCTGAACAGCCAGCCGTGGCGGTTCGTGATCGTGGAGGAGCGGCCGACGATCGAGGCCATCGCGCGGATCAGCGGGGAGAGCATGACCGCGGCGATGTCCAACGGGACGTTCTTCGAGCGGTACAAGCCGTACTTCCGCTTCAGCAGGGAGGAGATGGAACGGCGTCGCGACGGGATGCTGTTCGACCGGCTGCCCGCGCCGCTGCGCCCCTTCACCGGTCAGGTGTTCACCTCCCGGGGACAGAAACTCATGAACGCCCTGCGCGTGCCGCAGAGCCTCGGTGAGGAGAACCGCAAACTCGTTGCGGGCTCCCCGCTGCTGCTCGGCGTGATGCTCGACCGATCGGAGTACCGGCCCGGAGAGTTGTCCTCTTTCTATTCGGTGTTCAGCATGGGCGCGGCGATGGAGAACGTCTGGCTCACGACCGTGGAGCTCGGCATGGGCATCCAGTTCATCTCCTTCCCGATGGAGGTGCCCGGGCGCTGGGACGAGATCGTCCGCCTGCTCCGGGTGCCGGACGACCTCGAACTGATGGCCGTCTACCGTCTGGGCTATCTGCCCGAGGAGCAGCGGCGGCCCCCGATCGACTGGACCAGTGAGCAGCGCAAACTGCCCTCGCAGTACGTCTTCCGCGGCACCTGCGCCACCCCGCAGGAGGGCTGGGACCAACCGGCGGCCCGATGAAGCGCCGAGTGCACGCCTGGAAGATCGAGCAGCGGGAGTACGAGCGCCAGGAAGCCCGACGCGGTCGCCGGCACGCCTTCACGTCGCTCGTACCGGCACGGACCGCGCTGGTGGTCGTCGACATGGTGCCGTTCTTCGTGGAGGAGAACGAGTACACGTACGGCATCGTGCCGAACATCGCGCGGCTCGCGGATGCGCTGCGGGCAGCCGGCGGTCTCGTGGTCTGGGTGCTGCCCGGCACCGTCGAGCCGTCACCGCTCGCCCGGGAGTTCTTCGGCCCCGAGATCGCCGGCATGTTCTCCCGCAGCGGTGGCGAGGGGCCACTGCGGTCCCGGCTGTGGCATGAGTTCGTGGTGCACGACGCTGATCTCCTGATCGAGAAGACCGCTGCGAGCGCCTTCTTTCCCGGCTTCTCCCCGCTGCCGGCGCTGCTGCGCGAGCGCGGCATCGGCACGGTGCTGATCACCGGGACTGTGACCAACGTGTGCTGCGAGTCGTCGGCGCGCGACGCCAGCACGCTCGGGTATCGGGTCGTCATGGTGGCGGACGCGACGTCCGCTCCGCGCGACGAGGTCCACAACGCCACGCTGCACACGGTCTACCGCAGCTTCGGCGACGTGCGGGCGACCGACGACGTGCTCGCGCTCATCAGCGGATAGGGCCGCGGATCTGCCCCTTGTCGATCACCCAGAGCCAGGTGCCGTCCGGTTGGCGCCGGGCCACCTCGGCCGCTGCGCCGCCGTCCTCGTCGTCGAACCAGGTGCTGGTCAGCGCGAGGTCGCCGGAGATCATGGCCGGTTGCCGGTTGCCCACGCTGAAGTGCGGGCGACGGGCGAGGACGGCGGCGTACTCGGCACGGATGGCCTCATGGCCGGCGACGACGCCGTCGCCGCCCGGGCCGGCGACGACGGCATCGGGCTCGAACAGCGCCACGATGCCGTCGAGGCTGAGCCCGCCTCAGTCGGGGAACCGCAGCTCCCGGGCCTCGACCTCGATGCGGGACCACCCGGCGCTCATCTCGCCGAGCGCCTCGGTGTGCGTGGCCGCGAACGTCGTCAGGCGCGGCAGCGCGGCCTCCATCACGGCGCCGGCTTCGCGCGCCCGGCAGCGGGCGTCGGCGGCGGCCGCCCGGCGTTCGACGGTGACGGCGTCCGGCCAGCCGGGCAGGCGGGCCGGGACGGTCCTGGCTCCCACCGGCACCGCGGGGAACGCCTGCTCCACCCGGGCCTGCAGGGCCGGCAGGCCGGCCGCGTCGAAGCCTTGGGCGTGCAGGCAGTTGCGGTAGTCGGCCGGCAGCATCGGCGCGGCCGCTGCCTGGACCCGGCTGAGCTCCGCGACCAGGGCGGCGGCAAGGTGCTCCTGACCTTCGGGGGCGAGCCGGGCGGTCGTCGCCGTCGCCGTCGCCTCGCAGCGCTGGGCCGCCACCCAGGCGGGCCCGGATCCGCGCTTGGTCCTGGCCATCCACCTGGCGTAGTGCTCGGCGTTCACGGCCTTCAGCACGAGCAGCTCCAGCTGGCCGGCGATGTCGAAGTCCGCGCGGGCGGGGGCGAACCCGAGGAGGTCGCCCGGGGCGACGTACGTGCGCTCGCTGACCGGCGTGAACCCCCTTGCCGGGTAGTCGATGCCGGCGCGGCGGCGGCACTCCCCCGCCGCGATCTGCGTGAGCTTCCAGGCCCGCTCGTCGGCGGCTCGCCGCTGGGCCGGAGTGCCGTAGATCCGGGTGACGACCGAGGCGTAGACGGTGGAGGCCCGATCGTGGGTGACGGCCGGCTCCTCGGTGCGGCAGGCCGTCAGGGCACCGGCGAGGACGAGGGCCAGGCAGGCGCGTACGGCACGTCCGGGGATGTCCATGGCGGCACCGTAACGGCGGCTCAGGGGCGCCGAGGCGCAGGCTGGCCGACCCGTCACTCGAACGGCGGCCACGGCGAGATACCGGGCCGTTGTGGTACCCGCGGTAGCTCGTCGGCCGTCAGTCCTCGTGGCCGCAGGGGAACCGGGCCGCGCCGGCCGCCATCTCGATGCCGCCGAGGATGTGCGCCCGCAGCAGCGGCTCGGCGTAGTACTCGGCCTTGTGTCCCATCGCGGTGTAGAAGGCTCGGCCGCCGTCGTACGGCTGGCACCAGGAGATCGGGTGGTGCGGGCCCATGCCGGGTGAGCCGCCCGGTTCGCTGTAGCCGCGCGGGTCGTAGGTGCTCTCGTCCACCTCGGCGAGGACGCGTACGGTGCCGCGCGGGTTGGTCCGGAAGTTGTACCACTCCTCCTCGCGCTGCCAGCGGCGCGGCAGCGGCCACGTGGCGGCGGTTCCGCGGGTGAGGACCTTCACCGTGGCCACCTGGAACTGGTCGTTGACCGCGCCCGGGTGGTCGCGGAAGTACGCCCCGACGAGCCCGCCGTACCAGGGCCAGTCGTACTCGGTGTCGGACGCGGCGTGGATGCCCGCGTAGCCCCCGCCGGCGCGGATGTAGCGCTCGAAGGCGGCCTGCTGCTCGTCGTTCAGCACGTCGCCGGTGGTGCTCAGCCAGATCACGACGTCGTAGCGGGCGAGGTTGGCGTCGGTGAACGCGGCGGCGTCCTCGGTCGCGTCGACCCGGAACCGGTACTGGGCGCCGAGCTGCCGGATCGCGGCGACGGCGGCCGGGATCGAGTCGTGCCGGAACGCCGCCGTCTTGGAGAACACGAGCGCGTCGAACCGGGGATGACCGGTCGCCGCCGCCGGGCCGGCGAACCCCAGCGCCACGGCCGCCGCCGTCACGACCATCGCCATCAGGAACCTGAGCACCAGCTTCATGACCTCTCCTCGGCGCGGGGGCATGGGGGTTTCATCGAAGCCTATGACTATGCGTACGGTCGTGCCATGGACGAACTGGGCGAACTTCTGCACCGGGCCGCCGCCGAGGCCGCCCGGTACCGCGCATCGCTGGCCGAACGCCCCGTACGCGCCACGCGTGACGCCGCCGAGGTCCGGGCTGCGTTCGGCGGGCCGCTGCCGGCGTACGGGTCACCGGCCGACGAGGTCCTCACCGACCTGCTCGCGGCGGCCGACGGAGGTCTCGTGGCCACCGCCGGGCCGCGCTTCTTCGGTTTCGTCATCGGCGGCGCGCTGCCGGCCGCCACCGCGGCGGACATCCTGGCGGCCGGCTGGGACCAGTGCGCGTTCAACGCCGTGCTGTCGCCGGCCGCCATCGCGGCCGAGGAGGTGGCCGGCGGCTGGCTCAAGGAGCTGCTCGGCCTGCCGGCAACCGCGTCGGCCGGGTTCGTCACCGGGGCGCAGGCGGCGAACACGGTGGGTCTGGCCGCGGCCCGCCACCACCTGCTGGCCGAGGCCGGCTGGGACGTCGAGCGCCGCGGCCTGCCGGGGGCGCCACGGCTGCGGGTGATCGCCGGCGCCGAGCGGCACGCCACGGTGGACCGGTCGCTGCGGCTGCTGGGGCTCGGGTCGGACGTCATCGAGCCGGTCGTGGCCGACGCCGGCGGCGCCCTCGACGCCGGCGATCTCGCCCGGGTGCTGGCCCTGGAGCCGGGCGTGCCCGCGATCGTGTGCCTGCAGGCGGGCAACGTCAACACCGGCGCCTGCGACGACCTGCGCACGGCCTGCGACCTGGTGCACCGGTACGGCGGATGGGCGCACGTCGACGGCGCCTTCGGGCTGTGGGCGGCCGCGCATCCGGGCACCCGCCACCTGGTCGACGGCGTGGAGCGGGCCGATTCATGGGGTTGCGACGGGCACAAGTGGCTCAATGTGCCGTACGACAGCGCGTTCGCGTTCTGCTCCCGTCCCGAGGTGCAGGTGGCGGCGATGTCGTACGCGGCCGCGTACCTGGTCGGCTCCGGGGCGGGTTCCGGCGGCGCCGACTACACCGCGGAATCGTCGCGACGGGCGCGGGGCTTCGCCGTCTGGGCGGCGTTGCGGGAGCTGGGCGCCGAGGGGGTGGGCGACCTGGTCGAGCGGTGCTGCCGGCTGGCACGCCGGTTCGCCGACGGGCTGGCCGCCGCCGGCTTCGAGGTGGTCAACGAGGTGGTGCTCAACCAGGTGCTGGTCGGCTTCGGCGACGACGCGCGTACCGACCGGATCATCGAAGCGGTGCAGCTGGACGGCACCTGCTGGCTGGGCGGCACCACGTGGCGCGGCCGCCGGCTGATGCGGATCTCGGTGTCCGGCCACGCCACGACGGAGGCGGACGTGGACATGTCGGTGGCAGCCATCAGCCGGATCGCCGCCACCGTCACACGTTCTTCGTGACCACCCCGGTGACGCCGAGGCGCTCGGCGCGGGCCAGCGCGGCCGGCGAGTCGACCGGCCAGGCCAGCACGAGGTCGGTGGCCCGGCGCAGCTCGGCCACCACGGAGGCGGTCAGCAGCCGCAGCCGGATCGAGACGCCGTCCACGCGCTCGCCGCGCAGGCGGGCCCGCAGCCGGGCGAGCTGCACCGCGTTGGCGACGGACAGGATGCGGCGGACGTTCGCGTCGCCGGCGAAGGCGTCCAGCATCGGCCACTCCTTCGTGCACACCGCCACCGGGACGCCGGGCCGGCGGGCACGCAGCGTCTCGGCGACGCGGGCGGCGACGGCCAGGGACCGGCCCTTCAGGTCCAGCAGCAGCCGCGGGTCACCGTCCGCGACCGCGAGGATCTCCTCGAGCTCCGGCACCACCACGTCGCGCCGCCGGGTCACACCGCTCGACCTGTCCCAGTAGAGGCGCGGGCCGAGCGTGCGGCTGTGCCGCATCTCGAGGGCGCCACGGTAGAGGTGCACATCGGCTTCGACGAGGTCCGCGTTCGAGGCGAGCGCCGCCCGCAGGCCGTCGACGGTGTTGCCGGCCCGGTGCGCGACGACGAGCATCCGATGATCGGCCATGCCCGTACGGTATCCGCGAGATCATGGCCTCACAGCGTCAGGTCACCGGGAACGCGACGTCGAAGACCTCGTCATCGGGCCCGGCGGAGGGGAAGTCGGTCCAGTAGGTCTCGCGCGGGGCGCGGGCCACGGCGAGCCCGTTCTCGGTGATCCACTTCTCGATCGCCTCGTACACGCCGCCCAGCTCGCCGCGGGTGACCTGGGACTTGGTGATGCGGGCGTACGCCTCGCGGTGTGCCGGAATGGTCCGGTCACCGCCGGCGGCGACCGTCGCGCAGACCTCGACCGGCGTGGGCCCGTCGTTGGGGTTGCCCTCGTAGACGGTGATGAACACCGGCTCGCCGGGCCCGCCGGTCCGGCCGAGGAACGGCCAGTCGTCGGTGCCGAGCAGGCCGCCGGCCGCCCGGGCCCGGTCCGCGACCCGGGCCATCGCCCCGGGCAGCCAGGCCTCCAGCCCGGCCTGATCGACCGTACGGGTCTCCGACACGACGTGCTGCTCGGGCACGTCGCGCAGGCTGATCTCCATCATGTCGCCACCCCCTGTTCCGGCGACGCGGGCGCGCCGCCGGAAGTCAGAGTGCCGTCTCCCCCTGTGTCAGGGTCAAGAACCGTCGCCTGTCAGGGTGCGATGGACCAGAGCTGGCAGGTGTTGTTGAGCCACATCCAGAGTTGCGCCTTGGTGCCGTTCGCCGTGCCGCAGTTCTGGTCGTCGAGGACCATGCCGCTGTTCTCCACGACGAGCTCGTAGCGGCCGTTGCCGGCGGGGATGACGGCCCACTGCTGGCAGGTGTTGCCGAGCGACTGCCACAGGTTGACCGCGGTGCCCAGGGCCTGGCCGCAGTTGACCGCGTCGAGCACCTTGCCCGCGTTCACGTTCGTGACAGTCCACTTGTTGGGGCCGACGCTGGTGAACCGCCACTGCTGGCAGGTGTTGCCCAGGGACTGCCAGACGTCGATCTGGGTGCCGTTGGCGGTGCCGCAGTTGACGGCGTCGAGGACCTTGCCGCTCACCAGGTTCGTGAGCCGGTACGTCGCCCCGTTCACCGGGAAGGACACGTTCTTGCCGTAACCGACGGAGACGATGTTGGCCTGCACGGCGTTCTCGGTGGCGTCGCCGGGGTACCCGCTGGTCATCACACCCTCGAAGAACGAGCCGACCGAGCCGTTGCTGTTGTCACCGCCGATGCCCAGGATGATCGCGCCCTGCTTGGTCATCGGCCGGTAGCCCGACTGGCTGGGCAGCGCGCCGTCGTACCGGGTGGCGAGGCCGCCGGACTGGGCGTTGCCGTCCTTGATGGCGTACGTGGAGGTGCCGTTGTTCTTCAGGACCGCCGTCACGAACGCGCTGTTGCGCCCGGTGTTGGCGGTCCAGGAGCCGTTGCCGCCGGCGAACAGCCCGTTCTCGAGGTCCGCCGCGACGCGCGGGCCGCCCGAGCACGGCGAGAACCAGCAGAGGTTGCCGAAGTAGATGGCATCCATGTCGCCGTTGCCGGTGTCCAGGTTGTTCGTCTCGGCGTTGCCGTAGTCGAAGCAGCAGCGGTCGTTGACGTGCGTGCCCTCGGTGACCATGTACATGCCTTCGGGCTGGCTGCCGGTGGCGACGCCGTTCGTGGCGTTGTTGCGGTAGCCGTTGCCCGCCGAGATGTAGACGCCGTACACCTTGTGGCCGCCGGCGGTGACGGGCAGCGCCGCCGCGTTGGCGCCCTGGTCGGCGGTGGGGTTGGCACCCCCGCCCGGCGCGATCGTCAGGTCGTTGTGCCGCGACGTCTGGTCGTAGATGCGGATGATCGTGCAGTACGTGCCCGAGCAGAACGAGTCCTGCGCCGCGGCGTTCGCGTACCCGCCCGCGCCGAGGACGCCCACGTTTGCGGTCGCATTGTCCGACCAGCGGCGCACCTGATAGAGCGACCCGGAGTACGAACCGAAGAGCGCGCGGGTGGTGCTGTGCGCGGCGACGCAGGGCGTGCCGCCGCTCGCATAGATGTCGCAGGGCAGCGTGCCGGCCGCCTTGGCCGATGCCGGGGAGAGCACGACGGCCGCGGCAATGGCGGCCGCGGCGAGGAATGTCCGCCATGACGAGCGAGAACCCAATGGTCTGCCTTTCACTGCCGGGAACCGCTCGATGTGAACGGTAACATAGCTTTACTTCTATGTTTACGGCTTGTCAACAGAAGGGATTCCGCTGCCGGCACCTCCCGGCGGCAGACCTCCGGGCCGGCCGCCACCAGCCCCCACTTCTCCACCCTGCGCCGGGCCGCCCGGGGGCCTGCGCGTCGGCACCGCCGCACCGGGTGCCCCGCACCTCACGCCCGGGTCGCCGCCAGCACGGCTCGCAGCGTGGTGGCCGGACGCTCGAGCAGCTTCTCCAGCTCCGGGCCGGTGGCCGCGAACTCGCCACGCCGGGAGGCGTGGAACATGCCGAGCAGCATCGTGGCCTGCTCCTGCGGCACCCCGTGCCCGACCAGCCCCGCCACCCATTCGTCGTCGTCCACGACGACGCGGCGCACGGTACGGCCGGTGAGCTCGCCGAGGATCGCCGCGACGTCCGCCAGGTCGAGGGCCTGCGGTGCGGTCAGCGGCGGCGTCGGACCGTCGTATCGCCCCTCCTCGGCGAGCGTGATCGCCGCCGCCTCGGCAAGGTCGGCGTGGGCCGTCCAGGAGACCGGGCCGTCGGCGGGCGCGGCCAGCTCGCCGGTCTCGAGCGCCCGGCCGAGCAGGCGGGGGACCGTGGCGGCGTAGAACCCGTTACGCAGCGACGTGAAGGCGACGCCCGCCTTCGCGAGGTAGCGCTCGGTCGCGGCGTGGTCGGGCATCGGCTCGAAGCGCGAGTGCTCCCCCGCGCCCTGGTGGCTCGTGTAGAGGATGCGGCGGGCCCCGGCCGCGACGGCCGCGTCGATCGCTGCGGCGTGCTGGGCGACCGCCGCCTCGCCGGTCCGGTCGGCGGAGACGATGAGGACCTGCGTCGCGCCCTCGAACGCCTCGGGCAGGGACGCGGGAGCCGTGAAGTCGCCGCGCCGGACGCGGACGCCCCGTGCGGCCAGCCCGGCCGCGCGATCGGGATTCCGGACGCTGACGCCGACGTCCCGCGCCGGCACACGCTCCAGCAGCCGTTCGACGGTCTGCGAGCCGAGCAGGCCGGTCGCACCGGTAACGATGATCATGATCTCTCCCTTGCTAACGCCGTATCGCGCAACATGCTACCAACGTTAGCAACAGCGTTAGCAAATGGCGGTTAACATTGGCAGCATGGCGGAGGTCAGACCGAAGACGCGGACCCACATCGTCGAGGCGGCGGCGCAACTGCTCCGCGAGCAGGGGGCCGGCGCGCTCACCACCCGCGCGGTCGCCCAGGCGGCCGGGATGCAGGCGCCGACGATCTACCGCTTCTTCGCGGACAAGGATGCGCTGCTGGACGCCGTCGCCGAGCACGTCTTCGCCACGTACGTGGCGGCGAAGTCGGCAGCCGGGGACGACGACGACCCGATCGCCGGCCTGCGCGCCGGATGGCAGCGGCACATCGAGTTCGGCCTCGCCAACGCCGCCCTGTTCGGCCTCCTCACCGATCCCACCCGCGGCGGACCGTCACCGGCCGCCGCCGCGGGCCTCGAGGTGCTGCGCGCCCGGGTGCACCGCGTCGCCGCGATCGGCCGGCTGCGGGTGCCGGAACGCCGCGCCGTCGAGCTCATCCACGCCGCCGGCACGGGTGCGGTGCTCACCCTGCTCGCCACCGCCCCCGAGCAGCGCGATCCCGGCCTCGCCGACGCCATGTACGACGCCGTGACGCGGGCGATCCTCACCGATGTCCCGGCCCTGCCCGCCGCCGACGCCGCCGGGGCCGCCGTCGCCTTCCGGGCGTACGTACCGGAATTGCCGCAGCTCACCGGCACGGAGCGCGCGCTGCTCGCCGAGTGGCTGGACCGCGGCCGATAGCGGGCGCGTATGGTGCGTCGATGAAGCGCACCGCCCTGGTGACCGGGGCCTCGTCCGGCATCGGACGGGCCACCGCGGCCGTGCTGGCCGCCCGCGGCTACCGCGTCCTCGGCACGAGCCGCGACCCGGACGTCCTCGATCCCTCGCAACGAGCGGCAGGCGTGGAATACCTGCGGCTCGACCTCGGCTCGGACGAGTCCGTGGAAGCCCTCGCGGACCGGGTCGCCGACGTCGACGTGCTCGTGAACAACGCCGGCGAGAGCCAGTCCGGCCCGTTCGAGGAGCTGCCCGGTGAGGCGCTGCGCCGGCTGTTCCAGGTCAACGTGCTCGGGCCCGTACGCCTCACCCAGCTGGCCCTGCCCGGCATGCGGCAGCGCGGCTACGGCCGGGTCGTCATGGTCGGCTCGATGCTGGCGTCGTTCCCGCTCGCCTACCGTTCGTCGTACGTCGCGACGAAGGCCGCCCTCAAGGGGTTCAGCGACGGCGCCCGGCACGAGCTCTCACCGTTCGGCGTCTGGCTGACCACTGTGGAGCCCGGCTCCATCAACACCGGCATCAGCGAACGCCGCACCCGCTACACGACGCCGGATTCCGTGCACCGCCGCGACTTCGAGACGATGCTGGCCGCCCTGGACCGCAACGAGCACGCCGGTGTCAGCGCCGGCCGGGTGGCCGCGGTCGTCGTCCGGGCGATCGAGGCGGCGCGGCCGAAACCCCTGTACGCCGTGGGCAGCAACGCGCCGGCCGTGTTCGCTCTGCGCCGGGTGCTGCCCGCGACGCTGGTGGAGAGGGCCGTGCACCGCCGGCACGGGCTGCGCCGCTGAGGGCGTACGCAACCACCTTCATGGACTCACCTCGATCCGATCATCCGGTTTTGTCGGACCGATCGGCCGCACCCGGAGCCGGATCGGCGACAGCGTCGCGGATCTCCCGCGTGTCACGATGGCGCGGTGCCGGGGCGCTCCCATTGCATTCGCATCGCCGTCGTTCAGGATGCGCCGCTGTACCGCGGCGCCCTGGCCGCCGCCTTCCGTGGTCAGGACGATCTGGACGTCGTCGCCGAGCTGCCGGCCTGGCGGCACACGGTGTCGCTGCCCGTACGCCCCGACGTGACGGTGCTGGACCTCGACGACGCCGACGACGACCCGCTGGTGACCGCGCGCGCGGTGCGCCGGGCCGTACCGGAGTCGAAGGTCCTGGTGTTGCTCTCGGCCGACCGGCACGACGTGCTCGCCCGGATCGACCCCGACCGCCTCGACGGGGTGGGCTTCGTGACGAAACGGGCCTCGCTCGACCACCTGCTGTCGGCGCTGCGCAGCCTCGTGAACGGCAGCGCGGTGATCGACCCCGAGCTCGTCGCATCGCTGCTGGACCGGCCGCCGAACCCGTTGACGAAGCGCGAGCGGGAGATCCTGGCGCTGGCCGCGGAGGGGATGCCGCCGGACGAGATCGCCCGCAAGCTTCTCCTGTCACCCGGTACGGTGCGCAACCGGCTGACCGGCATCGCGGCGAAGATCGGCGCGGACGGCCGGATCGACGCCATCAACCGGGCCCGGCGCGCCGGCTGGCTCTGACGTCGCGGTCCAGTAGCCGGTCATCTCCCGGTAGCGGGCGCTGACCGCCTGCAGGCTCCGGTGGTCGCCGAGCACCGCCCGGTCGCCGTCGAGCAGCAGCACCCGCCGCGAGCGCATCGCCGAGCTGATCCGGTGGGCGATCACCACCAGGGCGCCACGGGTGGCGAACGCCCGCTCGACGCGCTCCTCGGCCGCCGGGTCCAGGTGGCAGGTCGCCTCGTCGAGGACGGCCACCGGCGCCGGTGCCACGTACGCGCGTACCAGCGTGAGCAGCTGCCGCTCGCCGGCGGACAACTCGCGCGGGCGGACCTCACCGGCGAGGCCGCCGAGCCGCTCCAGCAACGCCCCGGCGCCGAGCACGTCGACCGCCGCGAGCAGCTCCCGCTCGCCGGCCTCCGGGTTCAGGTAGCGCAGGTTGTCGGCCACGCTTCCGGGGAAGACGTACGCCTCCTGCGGGATCAGCACCCGGTGCCGGGCGCGCGCCGCGGGGTCCAGCTGCTCGATCGGTACGCCGCCGAGCAGCACCGCGCCGTCGTCCGGGCTGATCGTCCCGCACAGCAGACCGGCCAGGGTGGACTTGCCGACGCCGCTGGGCCCGACGACGGCGAGGTGGTCGGCCTCGTGCACGGTCAGGCCGAAGTCGTGCAGCACGGGCCGGGCCGCGGCGCCGTAGCGGAACGTCACCCCGCGCAGCTCGAGGCGGGAGCCGGCGGGTCGCCGGAGGGACGGACGCGGGTCGGCGGGGACGGCGTCGCCCGGCCCGATGCGCCGCACGAGCCGGTCCAGGGTGATCACGAAGCGGAGCCCGGCGCTGCCGACCGTCTGCACGAACATGTCCAGCGTCGGCACCACGACCTGCGCCAGGTACGTGAGCACGCCGATCAGCGCCCCGGTGCTCAGCCCGTGGCCGGTGACCCGGGTCGCCCCGGCGAGCACGGCCAGCAGCGGCAGCCATCCGCCCACGGCCACGGTGAGGGACCGCACGGCGGCGAGCCGGGCCAGCGCCCGCTCGGCCCGGGCCTGGGCGGCGATCGCCTCGTCGGCGTACCGGGCGGCGCGGTCGGCGGCACGGCAGGCGGCCACGTCCCGGGCGGCGGCGGTCACGGCGGCCGTACGGTCGGCGAGCTGCTCGCCGGCGTACAGGAAGTCGCGCTGCCAGCGGACTCCGCGGCGCAGCGCCACGGCGAACAACGCCATGCTGCCCAGCAGCGGCGGGGCCACCAGGAGCAGCAGGGACGGCGCGAGGGAGGCGGTGCCGAGCAGGGCGGCGAGCACGGTCACCACGAAGCCGCGCGAGACGAGGATCAGGCCGGCGAAGGAGTCCCGTACGCCCTCGACCTGGTTGGTCAGGCGGGCCACGGCGCCGTCGGTCGCGGGCGTCCCGGCGTGCCGGGCCGCCGTGGTCACACCGGCGGTGACCACCCGGCGGGTCAGGTCGTCGCGGAACGGCTCGACCACCCCGGCCACCGCCCGGTGGGTGTTCCGGGCGCCCCACGCGCCGAGGACCGCGGCCGCCACCAGCAGCGCCAGCCAGGCGGTGCCCGTCCACGGCCGGCCGGCGAGGAAGCCCTGGTCGACCGCGCGCGCCACGACGAACCCGGTGAGCATGGCCGGCGCCGCCTCCGGCACCGACCAGGCGAGCAGGCTCCCCACGGCACGCCGGTGCCGGCGCAGCACGGTGACGGCCTCGCGCCCGGCGACCCGCGCCGTGGAACCGCTGTCCGGGCTCACGCCGCATCACCGCCGAAGACGGCACGGTAGTCCGGGTCGTGCCACAGTTCCCGGTGCGGCGCGACCGCACGGATCCGGCCGGCGTCCAGCCACACCACGCTCGCGCAGCGCGCCGCCGTACCCGCGCGGTGCGCCACGATCAGGTGCGTACGCCGCGACTCGCCGGTCAGCAACCGCAGGATCTCCGCCTCGGTGGCGGTGTCCAGGCTGGACGTCGCGTCGTCGAGGACCAGCAACCGCCGGGCGTGCCACGCGCGGGCCAGCCCGAGCCGTTGCGCCTCGCCGCCCGACAGGGGTGTCTCGGCGAGCGGCGTACCCATGCCCTGCGGCAGCCGGGACACGAACGTGTCGGCGCGGGCCGCCCGCAGCGCGGCATCGACCGTGTACGGCTGCGGGCGTTCCTGCCCGAGCGCCACGGCGGCGCCGACCGTGGCACCGACCAGCACCGGGCGCTCGAACGCCACGCCGATCTCGCGGCGCAGCGACTCGGCGGACACCTCCGTCAGCGGTACGCCGTCCAGGCACACGCGGCCCTCGTCCGGATCGGTCAGCCGGGCGGCGAGCGAGGCGAGCACCGACTTCCCGGAGCCCGAGCGGCCCACCACGGCGACGGGCCGGCCGCCGGGGACGGTCAGGGACACGTCCCGCAGCACTGGCTCCCCGTCCACCCGGGCGGTGACGTTCTCGAAGATCAGGGTGCCGGGGCCGGGCGGCAGCGGGCGCGGGCCGTAGCGGGGTGCGGGCCGGTCCAGGATCTCGGCGACCCGGCGCGCGCCGGCGCGGGCCCGGGCCACCCGGCTGAACCCGGCGACCAGGCCGCCGATGCCCGCGCCCATGGCGCCGTACTGGATGGCTGCGAGCAGTTCCCCGGGCGTGAGCCGGCCGGCCGCGAGCAGCCAGCCGCCGATGGCCACCACCGACAGCTGCAGCAGCGGCCCGGTGAGCGCACCCTGACCGGCCGACCGGGCGAGCACGTGCCACGTCCGTACGCCCTCGGCGGAGAGCTCGGGCAGCGGGCGCAGGCAGCGGCGGATCTCGGTGGGCACGGTCGCGGCGGCGGCGATCGTACGGCTGCCCGCGATCGCCTCGGACAGCCGCTCGGCGATGCCGGCCTGGGCCCGCTGGTAGCGCAGCACCGTGCCGGAGGTGTCCCGTACGTGGCGGCGCAGCAGGGCGGCGACGACGACCGCGCCGGCGAGGTAACCGGCGACGAGCCGCCCGTCCAGGTACGCCAGCGCGGCGACCGCCCCGAGCACCGGGACCGTGCTGATCACGGCGAGCACGAGGGCGACCCCGCCCTGCCCGGCGTCGGCGGCCCCGGTCATCACGCGGCTCACCACGTCGCCGGGCGAGCCGGCGCGGCCGCCGAGGTTCAGCGTGTGCCGCACGAGCCGGCGCCGGAGCTCGGCCGTCCGGTACGCCGGCGCGAGCCCCGCGGCGAGGTCACGGATCGGGTCGGCCACCACCAGCACGGCGATCAGCAGCACCGACGCGGCGAGCCACGGCCCGGCGCCGCGCCGGGAGACCTCGTCGACCGTGCGGCCGATCGCCAGCGGCAGGGCCAGCTCCGCGACGGCGCAGAGGCTCGCGGTCACGGCGAGCAGCACCAGGGTGCAGCGGCGCGGCCTCGCGGGAACCATTCAGCCTCCTTCGGTCAGCGGCGCGGATCCGGGCGGCGGCGCCACGCGGCCCCGGGCGGGCTCGTGGCCGGCACCCGGGGCGCGTGCGTCGCGATCGATCGATCGGCTAGTTGCAGGTGGTGACGCTCAGCGAGCTGTCGCCGCAGAGCAGCAGGGACGCCCGGCTTCCGCCGCCGCCGTTGCGCTGCTCGGTGGTCAGTTCCATGCCCTGCAGGTCCAGAAGTGCCATGATCTTTCTCCTTCGCGTGATGAGCCGTTCGTGTCGTGGTGGGGGTGCAGGTGCCGGCCATGAGCCGGCCCGTCATCAGTTACAGGTGGTCACGCTGAGCGAGCTGTTGCCGCACAGCAGCAGCGAGGCCCGGCTTCCGCCGCCACCGTTGCGCTCCGCCGTGAGCTCCATGCCCTGCAGATCCATGAGCGCCATGTCCGTTCACCTCCTCCCGTCCACGTCGTCGGTCTCCACGCGCTCCGCGTGGAAGTCATCGGCCCGTCCCAGCAGCGGCAGTGCGGCGCGCCGGCCCGGCTGGGCGAGGGCGAGGGCGAGCAGCACGCCGGCCGTACCGGTCGCGAGGTCCATCGACAGCCGGAGCAGCTGCTCGCCCGGGAAGGCCAGGCCGCCGCCGTACGGCAACGCGTGCCACGCCAACCGGCTGACCTGCGCGGACACCAGCTCCCGATCGGGCTCGGGCCGCAGCGCGAGGTAGGCCAGGATGCCGGCGCGTCCGGCGAACAGGCCGGGCTGCACGTACAGGGGCGAGCGGGCGGCCCGGGCGATCCCGTCGGCGGCGCGGGCGAAGTCCTCGTCGCCGGGGCGGTGCCGCAGGTAGCGGTCGAGCACCAGCCCGATGCCGACGCTGCCCTCACCGAGGTACGGCATCGTCCGCCAGTCCTCGTTCACCTCGAGCGCGCCGTCCGGCCTGGTCACGCAGCGCCGCAGGTCCTGCCGCAGCGCGGTGGCCGCGAGGTCCAGGAACTCGGCGTCGGCCGTCTCCTCGTACATCCGCAGGAACAGCAGCGCCACGCCGCTCGAACCGCGGGTCAGGCCGGCGTACGGGTGCCGCCCGCCGCTGATCCCGGGTACCGAGTCCGGCCCGCCGAGCCGGTCCCGGCTGATCTGCGCGGCCCGGAACGCCGCCGCGCGCAGGCCCGTCTCACCCGTCCGCTGCGCCAGGTGCAGCAGGTTCAGCCCGATCCCGGCGATGCCGGTGCCCAGGTCGGGCCCGAGGCCCTCCCACCGGTCCGTCAGGCAGCGCTCGACCACGTCCAGCGCGGCGCGGCGTTCCCCGAGGCGGTCCAGGACGTACGCGACCCCGTGCAGCCCGTCGAGGAACCCGTGCCGCGGGTCGAACCCGGGATCCCCGGCCCGCTTGAGCAGCCAGTCGCGGTGCTCCGGGGGGATCTCCACGCCCGCCTCCGCCAGCGCGTAGAGCACGCCGGCGGCGCCGTACGCGATCCCGAGCCCTCCGAGGCGGAACTGTTCGATGTCGCCGGGGTACAACCGGTCGTCGCGTTCGGGCGTGGCACTGGCCAGGATCGCCCGGGCCAGGGTGTCGCGGGCCCGCGGCCAGCCGTCGGGTCCCGGGTCGAAGACCGACCAGTCCCGCACGCCGGCCTGGCGTACCCGGTCGGAGTGTGGGCCCTCGATCCGCGCGACGGCCTCGTCGAGCAGCGCCCGCGGGACCGGGAAGTGCTCGGCGATGACGTCCGCGAGGTGCCGGGACTTGGCGAGGTCCAGGCGCAGCAGCGGGGTCAGCGGCAGGAACAGGGCGAGGGCCAGGCACGCGAGGGCGTACTCGTCGACGGCCGGGCCGACCCGGTCGCGGGGCGCCGCGAAACCCTGATTGCGCAGGCCCGGGCGGCGCCGCTCGGTGACCGGGGCGGCCACCTCGAAGTCGAGCAGCGCGATGCGCCCGTCCGGCCGCACCATGATGTTGAACATGTGCAGGTCGCCGTAGACCACCCCGCGCTCGTGCAGGGCACGCACGGCCCGGTCCACCTGGTCGTAGATCCTCAGCGCCCAGTCCGTGTACGCCCGCAGCGCCGTCTCGTCGGCGTCCGGGTCGGTCAGCGGGTACTTCTGCACGATGAGCCGGTTCAGCGGGTCGCCCTCGACGTACTCGAGCGCCAGGAACTCGTGCTCGCCCAGCGTGAACGTGTCGTGCACCCGCGGCGTGAAGCCGGCGTCGGCGACGCGGTCGAGCATCTCCCGCTCCCGGCGCAGCCGCGTGATGGCGTCGTCGCCGCGACCGTCGAGGCCGGCGTACGGGCGGGCCTCCTTGAGCACGACCCGCTCATCGGTACGGGTGTCCTGAGCGGCGTACAACCCGCCGGCGTTGCTGTAGTGCAGCACCTCGGTGATCCGGTACGGCAGCCCGTGCGTGGTCACCGCGTTGCGGGCGTCGAGGTGCGGCTGCAGGAACGACGGCAGCTCCACCCAGGACGGGGTGCTGAACGTCGCCTGCCGCCGGTCGGGCTCCAGCACGCCGTCCGGCCCCTCGAGGGCGGGGACGAGGTCGCCGTTGTCGCCGACGCAGTACAGGTGCGCGAAGGCGCCGAACCGCACGTGCAGGGGGCCGTCGCCCCAGCGCAGGTCGCTGAGGACGTACGGGCCGGGCTCGCCGGCCAGCTCGGCGCCGAGCTCGGTGAGGATCGTGTGCAACGCCTGTTCGCCGGCCGGATAAATGGTCACCAGCTTGCCGCTGGAGGCCCGCGGGGAATACTTCGAGTTGCGCATGAACAGCACCTGCCGAGAACGCAGGAACTTGAACGGTATTGACCGCGCTACGCAGTACTCCCAGACCTTGTCAACGATCTTCTCGGCGTTCTCCGGACAACCCGAAGAATGGATCTTCCAGCCCTGCCGGGGCAGGACCGCGCCGACCGGACCGGCGATCAGCCAGTCGTCGTGCGCCTGGATCCGCCATCCCTCGGGAAGCGGCCGGCGCGCCGCCGGGAAGTCCCCGGCCGAGCGCTCGGCGGTCGCGAGGGAGTCGTAGAACAGCGGGTCAGCGGCGCAATAGGCGTCGTATCGGCGGTCCATGCCGGCTCCTTTCCTGTCCCCACCAATGCTGCCGTGCCGGGCACCCTCCGCCCTAGTCGCCGATGTCAGAAGGTGACCGGCACACGCTCACCGGGGATTTCTGACAAACGCAGGGTTTGAGCGAAGAACCCCAGGGAAAAGAGGCGCGCTCCGAGTTGTGCGATCACCGCGCGCCGGTGTTACGGTCGCGAGTGGACGGCCGAATTCGTGCGAGAGGAATGGAGCTGCGGTGTCGATGTCATCAGCGACCGGACACCTACCGCGGCACATTATCCGGACCGCTATCCGTCTGATGATTCTGAGCGGGCTGGCGATCGTCGCCTACCTGCTGTTCAGCGCCGGGGCGGCGCATGCCGACGGGCGCTCGCCCGCTGCTCCCCTCGCCGCCGTGACCGGTTCCGGGGACAGCGGTCCGGGGGTGGTCCGCACCGCCGGCGAGACGGTCCGCAAGGCCACGCCGGTGCGCGCCGCCACGGACACCGTCCGGCACGCCGTCCACCGCCCGGCGCCGATTCGCAGCTCGGCGAGCGTTCGCAGCTCGGCGAGTTCCAGCAAGCGCGCCGAGCCGGTGCGCAAGACCACCGCCACCAGGACCACGGCCCACCAGATTTCCGCCCGCAAGCCGATCCGGGCCACCGGTAGGACGGCTCACCCCACGGTCAGGGCAGTTCACGCCACAGGCAGGACGATCCGCTCCACTGGCCGGGCGATCCGCGCCACCGGCACGACGGTTCGCTCCACTGACGACGCTCGGCGGCCGGTCCGGAAGGTGGTCCGCGCCACGGTCCGGCAGCCGGCGCCCGTCGTGCGGGAGCGGACCATGTCGGCGGTGCGCCGGCACGCCGGCGGTCCGGTCGCGCGGGTGCACCGGCCGGCTCCGCTGCGGTCCACCCTGGACCGGGCGACGGAGCGGGTCACCACCCGGCTCTCCCCCGTGACGAAGCCGGTGCTCGGGCCTGCCGTGCGAGGCGTGGTGGGCACCGCCGTCGACGTGGTCGTGCGGCCGGCGACCCGGACCGTGGTCCGCCCCGTCGTCGAGCTGATCGTGCGGCCGGCCGCCGAGACCGCCACCGAGGTGGTGCTGCGGCCGATGACCCGTACCGTCGTCGGCCCCGTCGTCGAGACGGCCGTCCCGCCCGTGCCTCTCCCCGCCGGCCGGACCGGGACGCCGACGGCGTCCCCCGGCATCGGCGTCGCTCCCGTCCACCTGCCCGCCGCTCCCCGGCCGGGCGTCCGCCATGCGCGGGCACCGGCCCTGCCGCCGGCCGCGTCGGCACCCCGGCAGACGAAACCGCCGGCCGTACAGGCCGCCGGGGAACAGACGCTGACCTGCGATGACAGCGCGACCACGACCCGGGAGAACCGGTCCGGGCCGCGCGGTGACCGTACCGGCGAACCGGGTTCCGTCCCGGCGCCCCCGCACGCTCCCGGGGTGCCCGCCCCCGGCATGAGCCCGGTCTCCGCCAGCGGCGGCTCGCCGGCCGGTGCGGGCGGCTGGGCCACCACCTCCTCCGCCTGGCGGCCGGCGCTGCGCCCGGCGGGCCTGCTCGTCCACACCTCCGAGGGTGGCCACGGCCGCCGCCTGACCCTCGCCCTTCCCCCCGGCTGAATCCTTCCCGCGCCCGCCGCGCCGCCGTCGAGGTGGCGTCCGGGCGTACCCGATCCCTGTCCGTCGCCGGTCCGCACCGTGACGTGCCCGGACGGATCCGGCAGGCACATTCCCGGGAAGGAACCCCCCGTGATCCGCATTCTGCTGGTCGCCGACGCCATCCTGCTCAGAACCGCTCTGGGCGCAGCCCTGTCCCACCACCACGACCTCGATGTGGTCGCCGAGGCGACGAGCACCGAGGTGACCCCGGAACTGCTCGGCAGCTGGGACCCGGAGCTCGTCGTCGTCGACCTCGACACGCTCAGCCCGTCGGTCACCGGCGCCCTCGACACGATCACCGGCCATGAGCCCGGCGGCGCCGTCCTGGCCCTGACCACCGGAGCCGCCTCGGGTGCGCTGCGGCACGCCCTCTGCCGCAAGGTGCAGGCGTTCCTCAGCAAGGACTGCCGCGTCCAGGACCTGGTGGACGCCGTCCGCCGGGTCGCCGCGGGGGAACGGTTCATCGAGCCGTGCCTCGCCGCCGCGGTGGTACGCCGGCACGCCAGCCCGCTCACCGCCCGGGAACGGGACGTGCTGCGGCTTGCCGCCGAGGGCATGTCCGTACGGGAGATCTCCAGCGCCCTGTTCCTGACCGCCGGCACGGTCCGCACCTACCTGTCGACGATCATCCACAAGACGGGCGCGCGCAGCCGGGTCGAGGCGATCCGCACGGCCACCGAGTCGGACTGGCTGTGACCCGCTGACCGGGGACCGGCGGCCACCGCACCACGGCCGCCGGTCCGGTGCCCCGCGCCCGGATGGCCGTACTGCGCGCCGGACGACTGCGCGCGGACGACCCCGGGGCCGGTGGCCGCCGGCCGGGTCTCCACGGGCGTCGAGCCGTCGCCGCGGGCGCGCCGGGCAGCGGCTCCGTCGTCGGTTCCACTCCCGGCTCCACGGGTCGCGGATCAAGAAGTGCTCAAGGTTTCGCGGACCGGGCCGATAGGGCTGCCCACGCGTCACTGGAAAGGACCCCGGATGCGCCTGACTTCCCGCACCCTCACCCGCGGCTGGATGCTGCTCGCCGCCGCGGTCATCACCGCGGCGCCGGTGAGCGTCTCCGCGACCGCCGCCGAGGCCGCCACCGGCCGCCCCTCCGCCCTGCCGCACGCCGTCGGGGGGCTGCTGCCGAGCGCCGGCCGCACCCCGGCGCGGGTCCGTGGCGGCGCCGGGGCGCTCGATGTCCTGCCCACCTCCGTCGATCTGCGCTCGTACGCGCCGTCCCCCGGCGACCAGGGTCAGATCGGTTCCTGCGTGGCGTGGTCCATCGGCTACAGCATCATGGGCTACTACGCGAACCGTACGTCGGGCGCCGGAGCCCCGTACGCGCCGCTCTTCCTGTACATGCGCAACGTGGCGCCCGGAGGCGCGCCGAACGCCGGCCTGAACCCGGACGCCGTGCTCGCGAACGCGCAGTCCGCCGGCGTCGACACCCAGTCCGACTACTGGCAGGGCACCACGAACTGGCAGAGCGCGCCGACCGCGGGCCAGATCGCCAACGCCCGCAACTACCGGGTCAGCGGCTGGACCCGGCTGTTCAACGGGGCCGGCCAGGGCGCCACGGCCAAGACCTCGATCATGCAGGCGCTGGCCTCGGGCAGCCCGGTCGCCCTGGGCATCCCGGTCTTCCGGGACTTCATGTACCTGCGCACCCACACCGTCTACTCGACGCTCACTGGCACGAACCTCGGCGGCCACATGATCGCCGCGTACGGGTACGACGCGCAGGGTGTGCTGATCCGCAACTCGTGGGGTACGGGCTGGGGCAACGCGGGCGACGCCAAGCTGTCCTGGGACTTCGTGACCCGGCAGGTGTCGGGCGCGTACACGGTCAGCGGGATCACCACCCCGGCCGCGCCGGTCGCGATCGCGCCCACCGTCGCCGCCCTGTCGGTCGCCAAGGGCACCGCCGGCACCTCGGTGACGATCACCGGTGCGGGGCTGGCCGGGGCGACCTCGGTCCGGTTCGGCGCCACCGCGGCGCAGTTCGAGCCGGTCACCTCGGGCGGCGTGACCAAGCTGGTGGCGGTCGCTCCCGCGCACGCCATCGAGACCGTCGACGTCACGGTCTCGAACGACGCCGGCACCAGTGCCACCGGCCCGGCCGGCAAGTTCACGTACGTCCCGCCACCGCCCGGCATCACCGGCCTGAGCCCGGCCAGTGTCCTCGTCTTCGGCGGGCAGACCGTCACGCTCACCGGCACGGATCTGACCGGCGTCACGGCCGTGAAGATCGGCACGTCGTCCGCGCCCGCGAAGGCCGTCACCGCGACGTCGCTCAGCTTCGCCGCACCGGCGAAGACCGCCGGCACCTACCCGGTCACGGTCACCAACAAGGCCGGCACCAGCACGACGGCCGGCTCGATCACGTACGAGAACCCGCCGCCGCCCGTGGTCGCCGCGCTGACGCCGGCCGGCGGGCTGACCTACCGGACGACGCCGGTCGTGGTCACCGGCACCTACCTGACCGGCGTCACGAAGGTCACGGTGGACGGTCGGAACGTCCCCTTCGCCAAGGTCTCCGACACCCAGCTGAAGGTCACCCTGCCCGCGCACGCGGCGGGACAGGCGGCCCTGCGGATCACCACCCCGGGCGGGGAGAACACGACCGGATCCTTCACGTACGTCGCCCCGCCGGTCCCCGAGATCACGTCGGTCACGCCGAACAGCGGGTTCACGTACGCCCGCACCCCGGTCGTCGTGACGGGGGCCAACTTCACCGAGTCCACCAAGCTGACCGTGGGCGGCGTGACCGTGCCGTACACGAAGGTCTCGGACACGCAGCTCAAGGTGACCCTGCCGGTGCACGCGGCCGGCGCCTTCCAGCTGCGGCTGACCACCCCGGGCGGCACGACCGCGGAGGTTCCCGGCGCCCAGTTCACCTGGATCGCCCCGCCGCCCCCGGCGGTCACCGCACTGAGCACGACGACCGGCTCGACCCGCACCACGACCACGGTGACGGTCACCGGCACGAACCTGACCGCGGCCTCGAAGGTCACGGCGGGCACAGCGACCGTACCGTTCGTCCGGGTCTCGGACACCACCCTCCGGCTCACGGTCCCGGCGCGGGCCGCCGGCCCGGCGAGCATCGTGGTGACGACGCCGGGCGGGGTGAGCGAGCCGGCGTCGTTCGCCTTCGTCGCCCCGGCGGCGCTCTCGGCGCGATCCCACACAGTCCCGGGTGGCACGGGGATGGCCCTGTTCGTCTACTGAGAACGGGCCGGTAACGGCGGGCCGAGGGGCGAGGCGCCCTCGGCCCGCTCCGGCGCGCCCGGCATCCTGGGCGCATGACGCTCACCAGCCGGCTCGCCACCCGGGCGGACCTGCCCGCCCTACGGCCGCTGATCGACGCGGCGATCGCCGGCCTGCAGCGCGGGTTCCTCGACCCGGCGCAGATCGCCTCGAGCCACGCGATCATGGGTCTGGACACCCAGCTCGTCGACGACGGCACGTACTTCGTGGCCGAGCTCGACGGGCACCTGGCCGGCTGCGGCGGCTGGAGCCGGCGCGCGACCCTCTACGGCGGCGACCACTCGATCGGCCGTGACCCCGCCCCACTCGACCCGGCTCGCGACCCCGCCAAGATCCGCGCCATGTACACCCACCCGGCGTACGCCCGCCGCGGCGTGGGCCGGCTCATCCTGTCCCGTTGCGAGGCGGCCGCCGCCGCGGAGGGCTTCACGGTCCTGGAGCTGATGGGCACCCTGTCCGGCCGTCCCCTGTACGAGGCCGCGGGCTACCGGGTCGTCGAGCACCTGACCGACGCGGCGGGCGGCGTACCGGTCCCCCTGGTCCGCATGCGCAAGAACCTCGCCGGAGGTGTCGTACCCCCACGGCACGATGCGGGCCATGACTGAGCGACGCCGCGTCGCCGGCCCGCCCGCACGTCGCCGAACGGCTGGCGGCGCGCCCCGACGGGCGGTCCGCGGGGTGATTCCCGGTCCCGGCGTGCAACCCGGCGGGGTCCCGGTCTCGTGCTTAGCGGGACCGAACGGATAGGGGTGCAGATGAGCGATCGGGACGGGGCGTTCGCCGAGTACTTCGCGGCCCGCTCCGGGGCCATGCGGGCGACGGCGTATCTGCTCTGCGGCGACTGGCACCGGGCCGAGGACCTCGTGCAGGCCGCCTTCACCAAGCTCTACGTCAACTGGCACCGGGTGGGGCGGCACGACGCGCTGGACCCGTACGTCCGCAAGATCGTGATCCGGACCTTCATCGACGACGGGCGGCGCGGCTGGTGGCGGCGGGAACGCCCGCAGGAGACGCCGGTCGACGCGCCGCTGCCGGAGGCGTCCGCCGACGACCGCGTCGATCTGGTGCGGGCGTTGGCCGCGGTGCCGCCCCGGCAGCGGGCCGTCCTGGTGCTGAGGTACTGGGAGGACATGTCCGTGGATGACGTGGCGGCCGCGCTGCACTGCTCACCCGGGACGGTGAAGAGCCAGGCGGCGCGCGGGCTGGACGCACTGCGGTCGCTGATCTCCCACCCCGTGACAGCCGACTGAGAAGAGGCACCGTGAACGAGAACGACCTGCGGGAGGCCCTGCGGGCCACGATGACCGCCGCCCGGACGCCCCCGCCCATGGAGTCGGCGGCCGCGGTCGCGGCCGGTCGCCGCGCCGTGCACCGCCGGGCCTGGACCGGCGCCGGGGCGACCGCCGCGGTGGTCGCCGCCGTGCTGGTGGCCGGGCCGCTGATCGCCGGCGGTGACGGCGGTTCCCGCAGCGGCGGCGGCCCGGTGCAGGCGGGCGGCCCACCCCGGCCCATGCCGACCGCCTCCGCGCCCGCAACCGTCACCGGAGCCCCGAGCGACGCCGGGGCCGAGACCAAGCCGTCGTGGCCGCTGGACGGCGACGGCCGGCCCCAGGAGGACGCGACCGCGCGGTCCGGCGAGCGCTACGAGAAGGGCCGGCAGCTCCTGGACGTGCTGCTCACTGTCGTACCGGAGGGCTACACGAAGCCGGAGGGCACCGCGCGGGACGGGATCCCGCTGCGGGACCACCAGGCCGCCGTGGAGGACCACAACTCGTGGGGCTACCTGGCGTCCGCCGCGGTCGCCGACGGCACGGGCACCGGCCGGCTGCTGGCCGAGGTGCACACCCGCGGCAACGGCCTGCCCGCCGGGCCGTGCGAGCTGGCGGCCGAGTTCTGGGGACTGGGCGGCGACTGCCACGTGGTCCGGGTCGGCCGGGCCCGGGTGGGGGTGGCGACGCCCTCGGGATCGGACACGCGCATCAGCCAGTGGGCGGCGTACCGGCACCCGGACGGCATCGTGGTGTACGTCGCCCAGTCCCGTACGGCCACGAACGCCGAGCCGGGTCTCGCGCCGCTGAAGAAGCTTCCGTTGAGCGGCCCCGATCTCGCGAAGCTGGCCGTCGACCCCCGCTTCCACCTGAGCTGAGCCGCCGGCCGGTCAGCAGAAGCGGGGCAGGTGCTTGGCGAGCTGGTTCCGCCACGACGGCCAGTCGTGGGGGATCTCCGGGCCCCACAGGTCCAGCTCGTGCCGGATCTCCTTGTCAGCCAGCAACCGGGCCATCCGCCGCGTCGCCGGGAGCGCGCCGGTCGTGTCCTCCCAGCGGCCCTGCCCGCACACCAGCAACACGCTCAGCCGGTCGCGCAGCCACGCTAGGTGGTCGCCGTGCAGGTTGGCGACGTAGTCCACCGGGTTGTTGAAGTAGACGGCGTCGCCGCGGTCGCCCCAGCCGTTCCACGTGCCGGGGTCGTAGTTGCCGGAGAAGCACAGGGCGGCCGGGAAGAGATCGGCGTGCCTGAAGGCGAAGTTCAGCGCGTGGTACGCCCCCAGCGAGCACCCCAGCGTGACGATCTCCGCGTCCGGGCCGGTGTCGTCGCGGATGTGCGGCACGACCGCGTCGAGGACCCAGGACTCGTACGCGGCGTGCCGCCAGGCCCGTTCCTCGAGCGGCAGGTGGTGCGCGGACCACGTCTCGGCGTCGAACGAGTCGGCGCAGTACAGCTTCACCCGTCCCGCGTCGACGAGCCCCTCGACGGCGCCGACCATGCCGTTGCGGCCGAACTCCCAGGCGTCGCCGCCCTCGCTGGGGAACACCAGCACCGGCCGGCCCCAGTGCCCGTACACGGCGAGGGTTCCCCGGCGCCCGCCGGACGGCGCGGCCAGGTCGACGGAGTAGTGGCGCACTCCCCCACGCTAGAGGGACCTCGCCGCGGCCGCGCGATAACGTGGGCCCGATGTGGAGACGCCCGGTTCACGCAGTCGCCGCTCTCTGCCTCGTCGCCGGAGGCGCGAGCTGCTCGGAACGGCCGCCGGCCGCCTCGCCCGCGCCGGCCCCCGTTCCGACCGCCGCGCCGCTGCCGTCATCCGCCGCGCCGTCGGCGTCCACGCCGGTGTCCGCGCCGGTGGACTGTGCCGCGGGGACGCTCGCCGGGTTGTCGCTGGAGGAACGGGCCGGTCAGGCGCTCATGATCGGGACGCCGGTCGGGTCGCCGCGGGAGCTCGAGGCGGCCGTGCGCCGCTACGGCCTCGGCGGGGTGTTCCTGGCCGGGCGCAGCACCCGCTCGGCGGACGCGTTGCGCGCCGACATCACCGCGCTGCGCAGCGCCGCGCCGGTGCCTCCGCTGGTCGCCGCCGACCAGGAGGGCGGCAACGTGCAGACCTTCAAGGGCGCCGACTTCCCCCTGATGCCCACGGCCGAGCGGCTGGGGCGCGGTTCGCCGGACAAGCTGCGGGACACCGTACGCGACAGCGCGCGGCGGCTGCACGGCATCGGCGTCACCGTGAACCTGGCCCCGGTCGCCGACACCGTGCCGGTGAGCATCGGCGTGGGCAACCCACCGATCGGGGCGTTCCACCGGCAGTACGGCTCCGACCCGGGCGAGGTCGCCGCGGACGTCGGGACTGCGGTGGCCGCGTCGCAGGGCGAGGGCGTGCTGACCGTCCTCAAGCACTTCCCGGGGCTCGGGCGCGTACGGGCGAACACCGACGTCTCCCGCGACGCCGTGGACGCGACGACCACCGCCACCGACCCGTACCTGCAGCCGTTCGCGGCGGGGATCCGGGCGGGCTCGGCCGGGGTCATGATCTCCTCGGCCCGGTATCCGCAGCTCGACCGGACCGGCATCGCGACGTACTCGAAGCCGATCATCACCGGCCTGCTGCGGGAGCGGCTCGGCTACGACGGCCTGGTCATGTCCGACGACGTCGGCGCGGCGGACGCGGCGGCGGTCGTGCCGGTCGGCGAGCGGGCGGTCACGTTCGTCGCGGCCGGCGGCGACATGGTGCTGACGATCCGGCCGCAGGACGCCGGCCCGATGGCCGACGCGCTCGTGGCCGAGGCGCGCCGGTCGCCGTCGTTCGACGCGCGCCTGACCGACGCCGCCCGGCACGTCCTGGCGGCGAAGGACCGCGCGGGCCTGCTCCCCTGTTCGAGCGGGGCCGCCACCGGCGGGTAGCCGGCGTCACAACGCTTGCCTTGACGCCGGTGGCAAGGCCTAGCTTGGGTCGCATGCTGATCGGGGAGTTGGCCGAGCGGGCCGGCACCAGTGCCCGCACGCTGCGCTACTACGAGGAGCACGGCCTGGTCGAGCCGAGCCGCGACGCCAACGGCTACCGGCGGTACGACGAGGGCGAGCTGCGCGTCGTGCACGAGATCCGGGCGCTGCTGGCGGCCGGCTTCGGGCTCGACGACATCCGGCCGTTCGTCGCGTGCCTGCGCGCCGGCAACGCCGCCGGGCACGTGTGTCCCGACTCCGTCGCGGTGCTGCGCCGCAAGCTCGCCGAGGTCGAGGGGTGCCTCGATCAGCTGTCCGCCGTCCGGGACCGGTTGCGGGTGCAGCTGGCCCAGGCGATCGAGGAACGGGAGACCCGATGCCTGAAGATCCGCTGATCACCGTCACCGACGCGACGTTCGCCGACGTCGTCCTGGGGGCACGGCTGCCCGTGCTCGTCGACTTCTGGGCCGAGTGGTGCCCGCCGTGCCGCCCGGTCGCCGTGTCGCTCGCGGAGCTGGCCGGGGAGTTCGCCGGCCGGGTCCGGATCGCGAAGATCAACGCCGACGAGAACCCGGAGACCACGCGGGCGTACCGGGTGCTGTCGATGCCGACGCTGATGGTGTTCCGCGCGGGGATCGTGGTGAACACGATCGTGGGGGCGCGGCCGAAGGGGATGCTGCGGGCGGCGCTGACCGCGGCCGTGGAGCCGTACGCGAACCGTTGACTCAGCTCGGCTCGGCGCTGACGGGGGTGCCGTGCCCGAGCACCTTCGCCGAGACGGTGAGGGTCTTGTGCTTCTGCGGGCCGCCGCCGACGGTGTAGAGCGCGTACGTGTGGGTCTCGATGGTGCCCGCCCCGCCGCCGCAGGAGAACGGGAATTCCTGGCTGCCGTGCCGGCTCACCGGCCCGTACGTGCCCGGGGTGCCGGTCGGGTCGTCGACGGACAGGGCCCCGGAGTCCGCGCCGGTGATCTTCCAACTGATGATCAGCGGGAGGGCCTGCGCGCACTTCGGCTTCTGCACGACGGTGAACGAGACGATGCGCGGGCCCTCCGGCCGGGGCTCGGCCGTCGCGGGCGCCTTCGGAGCCTTCGGCTTGACGACGTCCTCGGTGGTGACCCCGGCGGCGGCCGCCTCGTCCGCCTTGTCCGCCCCGGTTCCGCCGAGCCCGGCGACGGCACCGGGGGCACCGGATGCGCCGGGTGTGGCTGCGGGCTCTGCCGAGCCGCCACATCCGGTCAGAGCGGTCATCGCCGCGGCGAGCACGAGAACGGTCGGGACGATGGGACGGGCGGTCATGCCGGCCTCCTGGGCTGCTTCAACGCCCGCACCGGGCGTGGCACTGACAGTAGGAGCCCGGTGATGCCCGGTAATCCCGGAAACGTGCCGTCCGGGGAACTGGCCGGACGGTTTCACTCAACCGGGGCCCGTTTCCGGCGATTTTCGGCACATGACCGGCAGCGCCCTCGTCGAGGTCCCGCGCAGCGCGGCCGCCGTACAGGTGGCGGCGCTGCTGGACCAGGCCGAGGCGCGCCGGCTGGCCGGGGACTACCGGGCCGGCTCCGACCTGGCCCGGCAGGCCGCCGAGCTGGCCGGGGCATCCGGCGACGCCGACGGGCAGGCCCGGGCGCTGCGGTCGATGGCCAATCAGCTGCTGCGCCTCGGCGAGCAGGAAGCCGCGGTGGCCGCCTGCCGGGAGGCCGTCGCCGTGCTGGAGAGCCGTGGCGACGATGCGGCGATCTGCGAGGTGCTGACCTCCCTCGCGATGCCGCTGAACGAGCTGGGCATGCACGAGGAGGCCCTCGAGGAGCTGGCCCGCGGGCGGCAGATAGCCCAGCGGCTCGGCGATCGGAGCCTGCTGTACTGGGTGCACAACCGCACCGGCGTGGTGCACGGCAGCATGGGCAACCACGAGCTCAGCACCGAGTACCTGATGCGGGCCCTGACCATGGTCGAGGGCATGGACGCCGAGGCCCGCTTCTGCATCCTCAACAACGTCGGCGACAACGCGGTGCACCAGGTGGGCAAGCTGCGGGCCGCGGGTGCCACCGCGCGGGCAGAGGCCATGCTGCACGACGCCCTCGGGTACGTGGACGAGGCGCTGCGGCTGGCGCGCGCGGCCGGCAACCCCTTCCGGGAAGCGATCTGCCTCGACAACTACGGGATGCTGCGCGCGCTCGACGGCGACTTCGAGGCCGCCGAGTGCATGATCGACGACTCCCGGGCGATCGCCGCGATCCACGGCTACCGGTCGCTGGAGTCGGGCGCCCTGCAGCACCAGGCGCGCGTACGCCTCATGCGCGGCGAGTGCGCGGCGGCGATCGAGGGCCTGCTCGCGGCCCTCGACCGGGCGATGGACGCCGGCGAGAAGCCGATGGCCATGGAGATCCACCGGGAGCTGTCGGAGGCGTACGAGCTGGTCGGCGACTTCGCGGCGGCGCTGCGGCACTATCGGGCGTACCACGGGCTGGAGCGGGCCGCGCACAACGACGTGGCCGCCGCCCGGGCCCGGGTCGCGGTGCACCAGTTCGAGCTGGACAACGCACGGCTCGAGGCCGAGCTGGCCCGGGTGCGCAGCGCCGAGCTGGAGGAGGCGAGCGTGTCCTGGCAGCGGCAGGCCACCGAGGACTCGCTCACCGGGCTGCCCAACCGGCGCGGTGCGGAGCTGCGGCTGCCGGAGATGACCGGTGGTCCGCTGTGCGTGGCGATCGCCGACGTCGACCTCTTCAAGGGTGTCAACGACCGCTTCGGCCACTTCGTCGGCGACGAGGTGCTGCGCCGGCTCGCCTCGGTGCTGCGCGACAACGTCCGCGAGCTGGACCTGGTCGCGCGGCTCGGCGGCGAGGAGTTCCTGCTCGGCCTCGACGGCGCGGACCTCGCCGACGCTCGGACCCGGTGCGAGCTGCTGCGGGCGCAGGTGGCCGCGTACCCGTGGGACAAGCTGGAGCCGGGCCTGACCGTGACCATCAGTTTCGGCGTGGCCGCGGTCGCGCCGGGCGGCGACCTGGACGACGCGATGGCCCGCGCCGACCAGCGGCTCTACGAGGCGAAGCGCGCCGGCCGCAACCGGGTGGCGGCCGGATAGCGGCAGGCCGGGGGCCGTGCCGCCCCGGCCCCCGCCGCGTGCGCTCAGACGTCCGGAGCGGGTGTCGCCCAGCGAGGCGAGCAGTGCCTTGCGCTCTGTCAGACGCCGCCCGCCGGCAGTACGCCGGCGGGCGGCCGGACACATCCCCCTCGGCCGCGTCCGGTGGCAAAGATCCACCCCGGCGTCCCGGTGATACACCGGTGCGCCCCCATGTCGGGTTACCGACCTCGGCGGCCACCTTGCGTACCGGGGCGGTGACCGGCTGGTGGTGACGGTCGGTCACCGGGGCGCGTCTGCCATCATGGCCGGATGCTTGTCGTTGGTCGCCTGCTCCGAGGTGTCGTCGCGGTCGCCGCCGCCGCCGGGTTCGCCGGGTGTTCCTCGGACGACCCGCCGAAGCCGGACCCGACCACGATCGGCGTCGACACGGTGCGCAACGCGCTGCTCAAGCCGGCCGACATCGGGCCGACGTGGAAGCAGCCCACCGAGTCCGCGGCCCCCGGGCAGCTGGTCAGCATCTGCGGCGCGGACAGCACGCCCGCGGCCGTGCCCGGCAAGCCGTCCGTCGTCGCGGCGCCGCTCTCCGACGAGGGCACCGAGGGCGTGCAGAGCCTGACGCAGATCGGGCTCGTCTACGAGGACGCCGTCTCCTCCGCCACCGCGCTCGCCACGCTGCGTACGGTCGCCGACGCCTGCCCGCCCAGCGTGCAGCGGCCGGCCAAGACGGGAGACCGGGAGGAACCGGCGTTCACGGAGACCGCCACGACCTCCCCGCTGGAGGAGGGCGGCTGGACGGGCTTCGTCACCATCCGCAACAAGCAGTACGACAAGGCGCACCCGGCGACGGCCGACGTGGCGGTGGTGGCGCTGTCGCGCGGCAACGTCGTGCTCGTCGACCAGTACGCGATCTACCGCCTCGGCAAGTCGGACGCGAGCGCCAACCCGCAGTTCTCCTCGGACTGGAAGAAGCTCGTCGGCACGACGCTGAACCGCATCGGCTGACCGCGGCTACCGGGCCTTGCCCTCGCTGAGCATCGCGACGGACTTGGCGATGCGCCGGGCCCGCGTCTCGTCCGTCTTGGCGCCGGTCACCTGCAGCACGTGCCAGCTCTTGTTGGTGTAGGACATTCCCTCGAAGAAGCGCTTCGCCTCGGGCGCGGCCGCCAGCGCCACCGCGAGGTCGGCCGGGACGTCGACCTCGCGGACGGCGGTGTCGAGCTCGACGTCCACGTCGTGCACCTCGCCGGCGGCGATCCCGGCGGCGGCCCGGCGCTCCGCGCTGACGCCGAGCCAGTACGCGCCACCCATCCGGGCGATGGAGCCCCGCCACCGGCAGCCGTTGACGGTCACCACGACCTTGGGCCGGCCGCCGCCGTCGAGCGCGGCGACGACCTCGTCATCGACCTGGAAACCGGTGGCCGTGCCGCCGGTGGCCCGCAACTCGCCCCTGAATCTCATGGTGCGGAGAATAGCCAGCTCAGGACACGGGATCGAGGTCCCGGCCGGGCGCGCCGGGGGTGATCGGCTCGGCCTGCGGCGCGTCGGGGATCCGGGTGAGCCGGCTGGGCCACCACATCCACCGGCCCAGGTCCAGCGTCAGCGCGGTCACCAGCACCGAGCGCACGACCAGCGTGTCCAGCAGCACGCCGAACGCCACCGCGAAGCCGATCTCGGCGAACGCGGTCAGCGGCAGGCTGGCCAGCGCGGCGAACGTGCCCGCGAGCACGAGGCCCGCCGAGGTGATGACGCCGCCGGTGGCCGCGAGGCCGACGAGGGCGCCGCGCCGGGTGCCGTGCTGCTGGGTCTCCTCGCGGACCCGGGTCATCAGGAAGATGTTGTAGTCGATGCCCAGCGCCACCAGGAACACGAACACGTAGAGCGGGAACGACGTGTCCTCGCCGGCGAAGCCGAACACGTGCCGGAACACCAGGGCGCTCACGCCGAGCGAGGCCGCGAAGGACAGCACCACCGTGGCGATCAGCACCAGCGGCGCCACCACCGCCCGCAGCAGCAGGCCCAGGATCACCAGGACGACGAGCAGCACCAGCGGGATGATCAGCCGGTTGTCGTGGTCGTTGGCGGCGTTGATGTCGAGCGTCATGGCCGTCATGCCGCCGACCTGCGCGCCCCCGTACGGATGGACCGCGTCACGCACCCGCTCGATGGTGGCCATGGCGGCGTCGATGTCCGGCGCCGATTCGAGCACGGCCTCGTACCTCACCAGGTCGCCGTTGACGACCGGGTCGGCGACCGAGCTGATGCCCGGCGTCGCGGCCACCGCGGACCGGATCTGCGCCGACGCGGAATTCTGGCCGATCACCACCACCGGCTGGCCCTGGCCGGCCGGGAAGTGCCGGGCCAGCGCCTGCTCGCCGGCGACCGACGCCGGCTCGCTGGTGAACTGGTCGGCCTGGGCCAGGCCGTTCGCCTCGAGCTGCAGCAGGCCCAGCGACATCGCGCCGAGCACCACCGCGGTCACCACCCACACGATGCGGGGCCGGCGGGAGATGCGGCCGCCGAGCCGCGCCCAGATGCCGGTCGCCGTGGGCTCGGCCGTGCCGGGCTTGGGGCGTACGGGCCAGAACAGCCAGCGCCCGCAGATGACGAGCAGCGCCGGCAGGAGGCTGACCATCGCGAGCAGGCCGACCACGATGCCCAGGGCGGCGACCGGGCCGAGGCCGCTGGTCGAGTTGAGCTCCGCCAGGGTCAGGCAGGACATGCCGACGGCGACGGTGGCCGCGCTGGCGATGATCGCCGGGCCGGCCCGGTGCAGCGCCAGCGCCATCGCCTCGTGCCGGTCCTCGTGCCGGCGCAGTTCCTCGCGGTAGCGGGCGACCAGCAGCAGGGCGTAGTCGGTGCCGGCGCCGAAGACCAGCACGGTCAGGATGCCCGCGCTCTGCGCGTTGACCACCAGCCCGGCGTGCTCGGCGAGCAGGTAGATGACCGCCTGCGCGGTGGTCAGCGCGACGCCGGCGGAGATGATGGGCAACAGCCACAGCACCGGACTCCGGTACGTGACCAGCAGAATGATCGCCACGACGGCGAGCGTCGTGTAGAGCAGGGTGCCGTCGATGCCCTCGAACGCCCCGGCGGAGTCCGCGGCGGTCGCCGCCGGCCCGGCGAGGTGGATCGCGAGCCCGTCCGACGGCGTCCCGGTCACCGCCTTGACGTCGTCCACGACGTCGACGATCTTCTCCCAGCCGTCCTCATCGACCTTGATCGGGACGAGGGTCTGCAGCGCCTGCCCGTCCTTGGCCGGCACGGGACCGGCGACCTGGCCGGTGACGCCCGGGACCTGCTGCAGGCGGGCGACGTCGGCCGTGGCCCTGGCCCGGTCCGCCGCCGTGATGCCGCCGCCGCGCTCGTACACGATGACGGCGGGCGCGATGTCGTCCGGACCGAACCGGCTCTGCAGGTCGGCGACCTTGGTCGCCTCCGCGCTGCCGGGCAGCCAGGCCGAGTTGTCGTTCTTCTCGACGCCGGACAGCTTCCCGGCCAGCGGTCCCGCGACCGCGAGCACCACCACCCACAGCCCGAGGACGATCCACTTCGTCCACCGGCCACACACCAGCCACGCCATGACCCATCCCCCCGAGACGTATCCCCCGATCACGTTCGACAGTGCCGGAGAGTAGACCCGTCCGGTCCGCGCCGAGAAGCGATAAACCGACAGCTCGGGGGTTGATCAGGGGCGTTGATCATGGGGTTGGGCCGAACGTCCGAGCCGGACGGTCGGGCATCCGGTCAGCGGACCACCCCAGCCGCGGTGGGCCGGTCGGTCAGGCGGCCGCCGCGGCTGTGGCGGACTCGACCGCCGCGCGGATGCACTGCGCCAGACCGACCGCCTGCACCACGGACAGCACCGGCGCCTTCAGTTCGAACGCCAGGCTGCCCGGGCGCAGCGAGAACAGCCGGCTCGTGGTGTGCAGCTGGGCGACCGGGGTCCCGGCCCCGTCGGCCAGCGTGAATTCCCGGGCGCTCCAGTTCCCCTTGGTGGCCAGCGTGCGCCCGTCGGGGAGCGACACCACGCCGCGCCCGGTCGGCCCGGTCCAGCCGCTGAACTTCAGCGACAGCAGGAACTGCGACTCCGGGCCCATCACCTCGTACTTGTTGCCCCAGAAGCCGGCCTGGGCGCCGGTGGCGAGCAGCGTCGTCCCCGTCGCGTCCAGAATCTCGAAGCGGCTGCGCGCGGAGAGCTTGCGCCGGCGGATGGTGGCGACCGGCAGGCCGTCACCGGTGGTCACGGCCGAGGTCGAGCCGAAGACGGAGGTGTCCGGCAGCAGGAGGACACCGGCGAAGGGTGCGTTCATCGTCACATTCTCGCTACCGTACGCAAGCCCGTGATTGCCTCGCGCTCCCGCGGGCAGCCTGAGGCCATGAGGACGCGTACGACGGCGGTGGCCGTCCTGGGAACGGGTGTCATGGGTGGCGCGATGGCCCGCCGGATCGCCGCGGCCGGCCTGCGGACCACCGTGTGGAACCGGCGGCGTGCGGGCGCCGAGCCGCTCGCCGAGGCCGGCGCGCGGGTCGCGGACGATCCCGCCGACGCGGTACGCGACGCCGACGTGGTCGTCACGATGGTGACCGACGCCGACGCCGTGCTGGAGATCGCCGGTGACCGGGGCATGCTGGCGGCGCTGCCCCGCGACGCGGTGTGGGCGCAGATGGCGACGATCGGCGTCGAGGGCATCGAGAAGGTGGCCGCCCTGGTGGCGAAGGAGCGGCCGGACGTGACGCTGGTCGACGCCCCGGTGGCCGGGAGCCGGGGCCCGGCCGAGCAGGGCAGGCTCACCGTCTTCGCCGCGGGCCCCGACGACGTGCGGGAGCGGGTCGCGCCGGTGTTCGACGCCGTCGGGCAGCGCACGGTGTGGGTCGGTGCCACCGGGCAGGCGTCGCGGGTCAAGCTGGTGAACAACCTGCTGCTGGCGTACGCGGCCCAGGGGCTCGCCGAGGCGCTGGCCGTCGCCGGGGACCTCGGGCTCGACCGGGACACGGTGCTGGACGCGATGGACGGCAGCCCGCTGATCTCGGGCTGGCAGGCGCAGAAGCTCGCCCGGATCCGCGAGGACGACTACAGCCCCGAGTACGCGCTCACGCTCGGCCTCAAGGACGTACGGCTGGCGCTGGCCGGGGCTCCCGTCGACCGGCTGTCGGCGGCCACCGCGATCCTCGGCCAGTGGCAGCGGGCCGTGGACGGCGGCCTGGGCGGCGAGGACGTCACGGTGATCGTCCGCGCCCTGCAGTGAGCCGGCGCCGCGGGGTCCGTACGATGCCGTGCCGTGGGTAGCAGCTATCAGACGGTTCTCGCCACGGGCGAGCTGACGGACGTGCGCGCGGCGGTGGCCGCCTCGGGCCAGCAGGCGGTGGTCATCCCGGCCGGCCCGGCGCGGTGGGCCGTGGTGCCGTTCCAGCAGGACGGGTACGCCGAGACCGGCGACCTGGCGCGGCTGCTGAGCCGGCCGCCGGGTGCGGTCGCGGCGTCCTTCAACGTGTTCGACTCCGACGTCATGGCGATCGGGCTGTACCGCGACGGCCGCAACTACCACGACTACCTGTCGGATCAGGAGTACGTCACCGAGGCCTGGGACGACGACGAGAACGAGATCCAGGTCGACTTCCTCGGCCGCGAGTATCCCGAGGATGCCGCGCTGCCCGCGGGGCCGTACGGCGCCGACCCGGCCGCGTTCACGCCGCTGGCGGTCGGCGAGGTGGACGAGCGGGCCCTCACCACCGTGCTGACCGGCGAGTACCTGTTCACCGAGGAGCAGCACGCCGAGATGCTGCAGGTGCTCGGCATCGACGCCCGCCCGTTGCAGTTCACCTACGCCGAGGCGGTCGCCTCCGGCCTGGGCGTCTGAGCCCTCCCGTCACGACTGCGTGGTGAGCCAGCCGCAGTCGGAGCACACGTCGAAGCCGCGGAACTGGGCGAGGCGGCGGCGGCCGCACACCGGGCAGACGACCCGGTAGAGCTCGTGGTGGCCGGCGCGGCGGCGGGACGCGTGCAGCACGGTGAAGTGCAGGCGGCGCTGCCAGTACCCGTCGCCCGGGTCGACGGCCACCACGCCGCTGCGCCGGGCCACGTCGACGCGGGCGAGCAGCCGGGTGCCCGCGCCGGCCGCGGGCGGTACGAGCAGCAGCGGCGCCACGTCCGCGGGCTTGACGTCCTCCACGCCGGAGACGACCGCGGCGTCGCGGCGTACGCCGTCCCCGCCGAGCGGGCCGACCGGCAGGTCCGTGCACCAGTCCGGGCGCGGGCCGGGGTCGAACTGGCCCAGCCGGGTCCGGAACACCACCCACAGGCCGAGGTTCTCCGAGCCGGCCAGGCCGATCTTGACGTCGGCGCCGCGCTCGTCGTTGAGGCCGTGCAGCTGCGGACCCCACTTGGTGGCCCGCTGGGCGGCGGCGACGGCGACCCCGATGCCCGGGTACAGCACGTCGGCGACGACCTCGGTGAAGCGCCAGAGCCCGCCGCGGACCACGTCGCCCGCGATCTCCGCGCAGGTGGCGGCCGCCCAGTCGGAGACCCGGCGCTGCTGGGGCCGGTCCGGCAGCTCGGGCCGCCGGGGTCCGGGGACGCGGGAGTCCGGGTCGAACCACGACGGTCGTTCGCCGGGGCGGTGAGGGTGGCCGGAACGCATTGACACATGCTGGCACCGCGCCCCCACGGCGACCACCCGGCGCGGCGCCTCCCCGGCCCCGGAAAACCGGGCGTGACCTGCGACGTCACCGTCGGGGCGGCGAGTGCGCGGACAACCCTTTCGGGGGATTCGCGGCCCGCCGCCTTGACGGGTGCTCAGAAGGCGCCGGTGTAGAGCAGCCGGTTGGGTGAGCCGGTGCCGGGGTTCGTCACGACGCCCGTGGTCGCGTTCGACACGATCGCCGCCTGCACCTCCGCCGCGCTCGCCGACGGGTGCGTGGCCAGGTAGAGCGCGGCCGCGCCGGCCACGTGCGGCGTCGCCATGGACGTACCGCTGATGGTGTTGGTGGCGGTGTCGCCCGTGCCCCAGGCGGAGGTGATGTTGATGCCCGGCGCGAACACGTCGACGCAGGTGCCGCGGTTGGGCCAGCTGGGCTTGCGGTCGGTGTTGTCCACCGCCGACACGGTGATCGCGGTCGGCACCCGGGCCGGCGACTGGGTGCAGGCGTCGAGCGCGATGATGCCGAGCAGCCCGTTGCCCGCGGCGATCGAGTAGCTGACGCCGGAGGCGATGGACCGGCTCACCGCGTCGTCGAGCGCGGTGTCGGCGCCGCCGCCGAGGCTCATGTTGGCCACCGCGGGCTTCACCGCGTTGGCGGTCACCCAGTCGATGCCCGCGACGACCTGCGCGGTGGTGCCGCTGCCCTCGCAGTTGAGCACGCGGACGGCGACGAGCTGCACGCCCTTGGCGACCCCGTACGACGTCCCGCCGACCGTGCCGGCGACGTGCGTGCCGTGGCCGTTGCAGTCGTCCGCCGCGCCCCCGTCGACGGCGTCGAAGCCGCTGGTGGCCCGCCCGCCGAAGTCCTGGTGGGTGGTGCGGATGCCGGTGTCCACGATGTACGCGTGCACGTTCGAGGCGGTCGTCGAGTACGTGTACGCGGAGTTCAGCGGCCGGTTGCGCTGGTCGATGCGGTCCAGGCCCCAGGAGGGCGGGTTGGCCTGGGTGTCGCTCGCGCGCAGCACGACGTCGGGCTGCACGTACGCGACGGCCGGGTCGGCGGCCATCCGGCGGGCCTGCTGCGCGCCCATGGTGGCGGCGAACCCGCGTAGCGCGTGCGAGTACGTCCGCCGCACGGTGGCGCCGTGCCGCGTGGCGAGCGTCCGCGCCTGCCCGGCGACCGCGGACCTGTCCGGCTTGAGAACGACGACGTAGCTGTCCGGCACCACCTCCGCTCCGGCGACGGCAAGAACGTCCTTCTCGGCCGGCGCTGCGGTGGCGGGCGCCTCGGTGCCGAGCATCGTCAGGGTCACAGCGGCCGTGGCCGCGACCGTCCACCGGATCGACCTGTGCATGAACGCCTCCGGGGTCCACGGGGGTCAGGACCACCCCCATCGACGCCTGAGAATATTCAGTCGGCCTCCGCGGGCGCTTCCAGCCCGGCTTTCTCGTCGCGATCTGCCCATTCGAGCAACGGCCGCAAGTCGTACGCGGTGTCGTCGATCGTCGCGTGCAGATCACCGAGCTCGGCGAAGCGCGCGGGCACGGTCTGCAGCGTGAAGTCGTCCGGCTCCACGTCGTCGACCTCCGCCCACCGGATCGGCGTGGACACCGTGCCCCGCTGGTTGCCCCGCACCGAGTACGCGCTGGCGATCGTGTGGTCGCGGGCGTTCTGGTTGAAGTCGACGAAGAGCTTGCGCGGGTCGCGGTCCTTGCGCCACCACGTCGTCGTGACGTCCTCGGGCGCCCGGCGCTCCACCTCGCGCGCGAAGGCGAGGGCGGCCCGGCGGACGTCGCCGAAGCCGTGCGCGGGCTCGACGCGGACGTACACGTGCAGGCCCCGGCCGCCGGACGTCTTCGGGTAGCCGGTGATGCCCAGCTCGTCGAGGACCTCGTGGGCCACGTGCGCGACGCGGCGCACGGCGGCGAAGTCGCACTCGGGCATCGGGTCGAGGTCGATGCGCCACTCGTCGGGCCGTTCGGTGTCGGCCCGCCGGGAATTCCACGGGTGGAACTCCACGGTCGACATCTGCACGGCCCAGACGACGTCGGCGAGCTTCGTGACGCACAGCTCGTCGGCGTGCCGGTTGTAGCGGGGGAACGTGACCCGGACGGTCTCCAGCCAGGGCGGGGCGCCGTGCGGCACCCGCTTCTGGTGGACCTTCTCGCCGGCCAGGCCGTCGGGGAAGCGGTGCAGCATGCACGGCCGCTCCCGCAGCGCCCGGACGATGCCGTCGCCGACGCTCAGGTAGTAGTGGACGAGGTCGAGCTTGGTCAGGCCGAGCTCGGGGAAGTACACCCGGTCCGGGTTCGAGACCCGTACGGTGTGCTCCCCCGCCTCCACCTCGATCGCGGGCGGCTTCGTGGCCATGGATCTCAACGTAGCCGGTCAGTCGTCCGCGCGGTGCCGTCCCACGTGGATGAGGGTGCGCTGTTCGGGGATCGTCGCGGCCCGGCCGCCACCGCGGTGCTTGACCGCGTACATGGCGTGGTCGGCGGCGCGCAGCGCCTGGTCGGGGTCGTCCGCCGCGCCGGCCAGGTGCACGCCGACGCTCGCGCCGATGGTCACCTCGTTGCCCAGGACGTAGAACGGGCGCTCGACGCACAGCCGGACCCGCTCGCTCATCGCGTCGGCGTCGGAGCGCTCGGTGATGCCGGGCATGAGCACGACGAACTCGTCGCCGCCGACCCGGGACAGCACGTCGTTGCTGCGGACGCAGGCGCTGAGCCGCTCGGCTACCTGACGCAGCAGCTCGTCGCCGGCCTCGTGGCCATGGGCGTCGTTGACCGGCTTGAAGCCGTCCAGGTCGACGAAGAGCACCGCGACGGATTCCTGCCGCAGCGAGGAGCTCAGCGCGTCCTGCATGCGGCGGCGGTTCGGCAGCCCGGTCAGCGCGTCGTGCTGGGCCTCATGCGCGAGCCGCTCCTGGAACGCGCGGTTCTCCGAGACGTCGCGGGCGTTGATCACGATGCCGGTGAGGGCCGGATTGTGCATCTGGTTGGAGGCGGTGAACTCGAACCAGGTCGCCGAGCCGGCGGAGTTGAGGATCCGGGTCTGCAGCCGCAGCACCCCGTTGCGCTCGCCCAGCAGGCGGCCGAACGCGTCCACCATGCGCTGCCGGTCGTCGGGGTGCACCAGCTCGAAGACGCTGCTGCCCTGCAGCGAACCGGCCGGGAAGTGCAGCACCGAGGCCGCGCTCGGGCTGGAGAACGCCACCCGCCCGTCGGCGTCGAGCACCGCCACCATGTCCGGGGCGTGCTGGAACAGCGCCTGGAACTTCTCGTCCGCCCGCCGCCGCTGGACCTGGGTGCGGTACCCGAGGATCGAGATGCCGACCGCGCCGATCAGCAGCATGGCGAGCAGCGTCACGTTGATGGTCTGGCTGCGGCTGTGCACGGCGCCGTCGAACGAGGCCATGGTCTGGATGCGCACGTACGCCCAGCCGCCCGGCAGCACGTCCCCGGTGACCACGATCGCGATCATGTCGGTCTTGCCGTCGCGGTACTCCACGAACGTCGAGCCGGACGGGTGCGCCTTGACGGCCGCGACGATGGCCGGGTCGGCCTTCGCGCCGATCGTGTCGGTGTCGCTGGAGAACAGGGCGACGCCGGTGGTGTCGATGACCATGGTCCGGTGCAGGTCCGACTTGAGCTTCGCGGTGTACGCCTGCAGCGGCGTCTCGGCCAGCGTGTAGTAGCCGACCAGGACCGCGGCCACGGCACCGCCGACCCGCACGGGGACGGCGACCGCCTCGACGGCGACCTTCCGGCCGGTGCCGTCGTACACGCTCATCAGCGACGAGAAGCCGGGCTTGCCGGCCAGCAGCTGGGCCCGCATGACCCCGTACCCGGGGTCGCTCGGGTCGGGCAGGGGGTTCGACCGGGTCGCGTTGAGGACCGTGCCGTCCGGCGCGGTGAGCGCCGCTCCGTAGGGGAACACCGCCGACTTGCGCACGTACGCCTCGAGGGCCAGCCGGTCGGCGGCCTGGCCGGGGCCGAGCCCGAAGCTGTGGCTGCCCGCGAACTCGCTGAGCGCCTTGGCGGAGAGCAGCTGCATCTGCCCGGCGAGGGTGGCGTTGTTGACCGCGAGCGCGCGCGAGTCGGCCCGGTGCACCGTGTCGGCCGCCCGCAGCGCCGACCGGTTCACGAGCACGCCGACGATGCCGACGGCCACCAGCAGCAACACGCTGACGACCACGGCGATCCAGTTGCGCAGCCGCATGGATATGCCTCCTCGCGGAGACCATCGGGCGCCACGCGGCCGACCTGAGGAGTCCCCGCTCACCGCCGCCAGGGCGCCGGGTGGCCCTGCAGCCACCACCGCAGGGAGCGGGTGACCCACGGCAGGACGACGTACGTCATCAGCGGCGTCAGCGCGAACGTGGTGGCCAGCGTCCGCACCACCACGTGTTGCCCGGCGAGCAGGTGACCGAGCGTGACCGCCGCCAGCAGGCTCAGCGGGAAGAACCCCACCCAGATCGTCACCGCCTGCTTCCACCGCGGCGGGGCGGCGGGGGGCAGCTCGGCCACGGAGTGCTCGCGGGGCGGGTCGAACCAGCCCTCGATGCCCGTACGCCTCTCGACCCGGGTGTGCTCGACCATGCCCTGCGCCGAGGACAGCCACCACTGCCGCTGCGACGACTCCTCCCAGGCCCGGAGCGCCTCGGCGTCGGCGAAGCGGTACAGCATGTGCCAGTCGGTCGAGCCCGGGCCCGGCCGGATCCAGCCGACGCCGAGGAAGCCCGGGAAGTCCTCGGCCAGCGCCGCGCCGGCGCGCACCCAGGCCAGCATCTCCGCGTTACGGGACGGATCGGCCCGGCGGGTGATCGCCACGGTCACGGGGAGCTGGTGGGTCGCGGTCTGCATACCCCCATCGTCGGCCGCCCGTGTTACGGACAGGGCATCCTCCGGCTGTGACGAAGAGCGCGTCCGGGCCGGTGGGAGTAGGTCCGGACATGATTCGAAAGCTTTCGACGGCGCGCGCTCCTGGCAGCGCGTGGATCCCCCGGGTACGGCGGACCTGCAGTTCCGTGACATCGAGGCGTTCGACGCCGACCACGCCGTCGCGCTGACCATCGGCGAGGGCGAGCAGTCGCGGCTGTACGTGACCGGCGACGGCGGGCGTACCTGGGCGGAGACGTTCCGCAACGACGACCCGGCGGCGTTCTACGACTGCGTGACGTTCCTCGACCGCCGCCACGGCCTGGCCCTGTCCGACCCGGTCGGCGGCCGGTTCCGGATCCTCACCACGTCCGACGGCGGCCGGTCCTGGTCGGTGCGGCCCACCACCGGCATGCCCGGCGCGCTGCCCGGCGAGTTCGCGTTCGCCGCGAGTGGCACCTGCCTCGTGACGGCGGACCACGGCAGCGCCGGGCGGGCCTGGTTCGCGACGGGCGGCGGCGAGCGGGCCCGCGTCTTCGCCACCACGAACGGCGGCCGCACCTGGCAGGTCACCGACAGCAGCATCCCCGGCGGGCCCAGCGCGGGCGTCTACAGCCTCGCCTTCCGCGACCCGCGGCACGGCATCGCGGTGGGCGGCGACTACGCCGTGCCGGCACCGCGCCCGACGCCGCCGCGACCACCCGTGACAGCGGCCGGAGCTGGATCCCCGCCCGCGAGGAGCCGGACGAATACCGTTCGGGCGCGGCCTGGCTGGATGCCCGCACGGCCCTGGCGGTCGGGCCCACCGGCAGCGACCTCAGCCGCGACGGCGGCCGGACCTGGACCGAGTTCGACGGCGGCAGTTTCGACGCGGTGCAATGCGTACGGGGAACGTGCTGGGCGTCGGGAGAACAGGGTCGCGTGGCCACGCTGACCTGGCGCCGATAACACTTCTAAGGAAAGAAAAAGCCGCCCGCTTAGGGGTCGGTTAAATCCGCGTCCGCGATGTGCCCGGCGACCATTGTCTCGGTTAGGTTGCCGGGCATGTCAGCGTCACAGCCGCGCCGGCGGCGCTCCCTAGCGATTGTCGTCTCCAGTGTCGTCGTCGCCGGTCTCGGCGTCCTCGGTGTCACCCAGGCCATGGCCGCCACGGCCGGCCCGATCACCGGCAGCACCGGCACGTGCGTCGACGTGGCCGGCGCCAACCCGGCCAACGGCACCGCCGTGCAGCTGTGGGACTGCAACGGCACCGCCGCGCAGCGCTGGACCGTCGACGGCGAAGCCGTGCAGGCGCTCGGGAAGTGCCTCGACGTCGCCGCGGCCTCGCACGCCGACGGGGCCCGGGTGCAGCTGTACGACTGCAACGGCACCGGCGCACAGAAGTGGTCGGCGCGCAGCGGACAGCTCGTCAACACCGGATCGGGCAAGTGCCTGGACGCCGCCGGAACGCGCCTGCAGATCTGGTCCTGTACCGGCGCGGCGAACCAGAAATGGACGCTGCCCGGTGGGACGGCCACGCCGACGGCGACAGTTCCGGCGCCCGCGCCGGCGGCCGGCAAGAAAGGCGTGAGCACCTGGCAGTTCGACGGCCTTTCCGGCGCGGTCAAGGACGTCGGGGCGAAGTGGTACTACAACTGGGGCACGAACAACGACGCGATGCCCGCCGACGCCGAATTCGTGCCGATGATCTGGGACGAGAACGTCGTCACGGCAGCGAATCTGGCCAAGGTGAGGACCGAGGGTTCGACGCTGCTCGGCTTCAACGAGCCGGACCTGGCCGGCCAGGCCGAGATGACCGTGGAGCAGGCGCTCGACCTGTGGCCGCAGCTGCAGAGCACCGGGATGCGGCTGGGCAGCCCGGCCGTCGCGTACGGCGGGGACACCCCGGGCGGCTGGCTCGACCGGTTCCTGACCGGCGCCCGCCAGCGCGGGCTCAAGGTCGACTTCATCACCCTGCACTGGTACGGCTCGGACTTCAGCGACGCGGCCGTCGGGCAGTTCATGGGGTACGTGCAGGCCGTGCACAACCGCTACAACCTGCCGATCTGGGTCACCGAGTACGGCCTGATGAACTTCACCGGCACCCCGAAGTTCCCGAACACCCAGCAGATCACGGCGTTCATCACCAACAGCACGAAGCAGCTGAACGCGGCCTCCTACGTCGAGCGGTACGCCTGGTTCTCGCTGCCGGCGGTCGGCGACTCCCTCCCGTACGGCCTCTACCGGAACGCGACGAGCCCGACCGAGACCGGGAAGGCGTACCGGGCGGCCGGCTGACGGCTCAGGCGTTGAGGTAGGCGAGCACGGCGAGCACCCGGCGGTTGTCGTCGTCCGACGGCGGCATGGCCAGCTTGGTGAAGATGTTGTTGATGTGCTTGCTGATCGCCTTCTCGGTGACGAAGAGCTTCGCCGCGATCGCCGCGTTGGAACGGCCCTCGGCCATCTGACCGAGCACCTCGCGTTCGCGCGGGGTCAGCGCGGCGAGCGGTCCGCGGCGGGCGAGCAGCTGCGACACGACCTCCGGGTCCATCGCAGTGCCGCCCGCCGCGACCCGGCGTACGGCGTCGACGAACTGCGCCACGTCGGAGACCCGGTCCTTGAGGAGGTAGCCCACTCCCCCGCGGCGGTCGGTCAGCAGCTCACGGGCGTACAGCGGCTCGACGTGCTGCGAGAGCACGAGCACGGGCAGGCCGGGAACCTCCGTGCGGGCGGCGATCGCGGCCTGCAGCCCCTCGTCGGTGAAGGTCGGCGGGAGCCGTACGTCCACCACGGCGACGTCCGGCCGGTGCCGCAGCAGCGCGGGCAGCAGCGCCGGACCGTTGTCCACCGCCTCGGCCACCTCGATGCCGAACGCCGTGAGGATGCGCGTCAGGCCCTCACGGAGGAGTGCGAGGTCTTCGGCGATGACAACGCGCACGGGAGCTCCATGGTCACGACGGTCGGGCCGCCGGGCGGCGAGGACAGCGTCATCGTGCCATCGAAGGCGGCGAGCCGGCGCCCGATGCCCCGCAGCCCGGTGCCGGCGTCCGGGTCCGCGCCGCCGCGGCCGTCGTCGAGCACGACCATCGCGAGCGTGCCGTCGGCGTACCGGATGGAGACCGCGGCCGTCTGGGCGCCGCTGTGCCGGACCACATTGGTCAGGGCCTCCGCGACGGCGAAGTAGGCGGCCGACTCCACCGGCGTCTCCGGCCGGCCCGGCACGTCCACCTCGACCCCGACCGGCAGCGGGAGGTTGAGCGCGAGGGCCTGCACCGCGCCGTCGAGCCCGCGTTCCGCGAGCACCGGCGGGTGGATGCCGCGCACGAGGTGCCGCAGCTCGACCAGCGCGGAACCGCTGGCCTCGCGCGCCTCGGCGAGCAGCTTGCGCACCGCCGCCGGGTCGCGTTCGAGCAGTTCCTCGGCGAGCCCGATGGTCATGCCGAGCGAGACCAGCCGGGCCTGGGCGCCGTCGTGCAGGTCGCGCTCGATCCGGCGCAGCTCGGCGGCCTGCGCGTCCACGGTGTCGGCCCGCGTCTCGGTCAGGTGCGCCACGCGCAGCCGCAGCCCGGCCGCCTTCGTCGGGGCCAGGAACAGCCTGGTGAACTGGGCGTCGACCCAGCGCAGGCCGGGTGCGACGGCGACGCCGGCCGCCAGGATCAGCACGCCCTGCGGCAGCGACATCATGCCCTCGCCGAGGGTCTGGATCGGCCAGTAGATCCCGTAGCCGTACGAGTCCAGGCCGAGCGAGAGCCACAGTGGCAGCAGCGTGATGCCCTCGAGGCCGTACAGCGGCAGGGCCAGCGTCAGGACGCCGAGGACCAGGCCGGCGAGGCCGCCGGGAAGCAGCCACGCCAGGTCCCGCCAGGTCGCCGGATCGGTGAGGATCCACCGGTACCGGCGCCAGCCGACGGGCAGCGCGTTCTGCGGCCGTGGCGCGTACGGCCGCGTGATCGCCACGCCGGCGCGGGCGGCCAGCCGGCGCGCCAGGTCGGCCCGTCCGCGCACGAGCCAGGTGACGAACGGCAGCGCCACCAGGCCGATGCCGGCGACCGGGGTCAGCGCGAGCGCCACGATCCAGAGCACCAGCAGGGGGAAGTTCGTCAGCGCCAGTCCCACGGCGATCACACCGTCGGCCACGGCGCGCAGCCCGTCGCGTACCCACGCCCGCGTCTCCATGCCGCCATTCTCGGCGGCCGGCACACCGCAAAGCGGTAGTGCTGGCACCCCTCTTCCATGGGGGTCTGCACTCCTGACTGTCCCGCTCGTCGCCGGGAGGCTGGACGCATGACAACGATCGAGCGGCCCCGGGCCGCGACCGGCAGCGACTTCGCCGAGCTGGCCCGCCGGATCACCGAGGCGGGCCTGCTGGCCCGCAAGCCCGGCTATTACGCCGTACGGCTGAGCGTCGTGGCGCTGATGCTCGCCGGTGGATGGACCGCCTTCCTGCTCGTGGGCTCCTCCTGGTGGACGCTGGCCGTCGCGGCGTTCCTGGCGGTGACCTTCGCGCAGGTGGCGCTCGTGGCCCACGACCTCGCGCACCGGCAGGTGTTCCGCACCAACGAGCCGAGCGCCCGCGCCGGGCGGATCGCCGGCAACCTGGCCATCGGCATGAGCTACGGCTACTGGATGGACAAGCACACCAGGCACCATGCGAACCCGAACCACGACGATCTCGACCCGGACGTCACGCCGGCGGTGCTGGTGTGGTCCACCGAGGCGGCCCGCAACCGTCGCGGCCGGTTCAACCGGTGGCTGACCCGCCACCAGGCGTGGTTGTTCTTCCCGCTGCTGACCCTGCTGGGTCTGAGCCTCAAGAAGGACAGCATCAGGGCGCTGCGCGCGGGCGGCATCAAGCACCGCGGACTCGAGGCGGCGCTGCTCGCTCTCCACCTCGTCGCGTACGTGACCGCGCTGCTGGTCGTGCTGAGCCCGCTGCAGGCACTCGCCTTCGCCGCGGTGCACCAGGGCCTGTTCGGCATCTACCTCGGGATGACGTTCGCGCCGAACCACAAGGGCATGCCGCACCCCACCGGCTCCGAGGACTTCCTCCGCAAGCAGGTGCTGACCTCCCGCAACGTCCGGGGCAGCCGGTTGACCGACATCGCGCTGGGCGGGCTCAACCACCAGATCGAGCACCACCTGTTCCCGGCCATGCCGACGCCGAACCTGCGCCGGGCCCAGCCGATCGTGCAGGCGTACTGCGCGGAGATCGGCGTGCACTACGAGGTGACCGGGCTGCTCGAGTCGTACGGCATCGCGCTGCGGCACCTGCACGAGGTGGGCGAGCCGCTGCGGTGATCCGGGTTTCGTGCGACGGTGCTTGCACGTGAACCGGGAGGCGCCATGGATCTTCAGCTCAGCGGCAAGGTCGCCGTGGTCACCGGCGGCAGCGTGGGCATCGGCCTGGCGGTCGCCCGCGGCCTCGCGGCCGAGGGCGTCCACCTCGCGCTGTGCGCCCGCGACGAGCACCGCCTGCGGTCCGTGGCGGAGACGATCACCGCGGACTTCGGCGTACGGGCGGTCGCCGTCCCCGCCGACATCGCCCGGCCCGACGGCGTGGCGGCCCTCGCGTCGGCGGTCGGCGAGGAGTTCGGTGGCGCCGACATCCTCGTCAACAATGCGGGCACCGGCAGCGAGGAGACCATCCTCGAGGCGACGGACGAGCGCTGGCAGGCGTACTGGGATCTGCACGTGATGGCGGCCGTCCGCCTCGCCCGCGCCCTCGCGCCGGGGATGAAGGCGCGCGGCGGCGGGGTGATCCTGCACAACGCGTCGATCTGCGCGACCCAGCCGCTGGGCTACGAACCGATCTACAACGTCACCAAGGCCGCGCTGGTGATGTTCTCCAAGTGCCTCGCCAACGAGCTGATCGGCGACGGCATCCGGGTCAACGCCGTCAACCCCGGCCTGGTGATGACGCCGGACTGGCAGAAGACGGCGAAGCTGCTCACCGCGGGCACGGACACGACGTGGGAGGCGTACCTCCAGAAGGTCGCCGACGACAACGCGCCGATCGGCCGGTTCGCCGACCCGGAGGAGATCGCGAACCTGTTCGTCTTCCTGTGCTCGCCGCGCGCGAGCTACACGGTCGGGTCGACGTACTACATCGACGGTGGCTGGCTGCGTACGACCACATAGGACACTCGTCAACGGCCGATCGGTCACGCATCTGGGGACCATCGGCGGCCGACGCCCCTCCGGCCTCCCTTCGTAGAGTCGCCTCATGCGTCACCAAAAGTGACGCATGACTCACGGGGAGGTTAGGAAACGATGCTGTCTGCCCGAAACCCGTACGCCACACGACTGCGCCGGCTCGGCGCGCTCATGGCGGCCGGAGCCCTGTCCGCCGCAACCTTGCAAGCCGTCACGCCCGCCCCGGCGTCCGCCGCCGGACCCGCCGACCACGTGAACTTCTGGAACGGCGTGCTGCTCCAGACGTTCCGGGAGACCAACGACATCGGCCCGGGCCCGCTCGCGCGCTCCGCCGCCATCATGTACGTGTCGATGTACGACGCCGCCAACTCCGTGCTCTGCGCGCAGCGGGCGGCGGACTGCCTCGGCCGGCCGTACACGCTGAAGGTGGGCAGCGGCGGCGACTTCAACACCGCCGTCGACTACGCCGCCCACGACGCGCTCACCGGCGTCTTCGGACCGCTCGGCTTCACGTTCGACGACGAACTGGCCACCGCACAGACCGACATCCCGGCCTCCGCCCAGCAGGCCGCGGGCCAGTCGATCGGCCGGCAGACCGCGGCGGCCACGCTGCAGCGGCGCGCCGACGACCACGCCGACGATCTGATGACGTACACCCCGGACAGCGCGATCGGCGCCTGGCAGCCGGCCACGCCCACCGGGCCGGTGGTCACGCCGAACTGGGGCAACGTCACGCCGTTCGTGATGAGCAGCGGGGACCAGTTCCGCCCGGACATGCCGGCCGACGCCGGCACGTACGCCGAGCTGCTCGCCAGCCCCGAGTACACCGAGCAGTTCAACGAGGTGAAGGCGTACGGCGCGGTGAACTCGACCGTGCGCACCGCCGACCAGAAGCGGGCCGCGTTCTTCTGGGCGAACGACGTCAACGGCACGTACAAGCCGCCGGGCCAGCTGCTGCAGCACACCCAGATCGTCGCGGACGGCCAGCAGGTGCCGGTCACCTCGAAGGTGAAGCTGTTCGCCCAGGTGGCGACCGGGCTCGCGGACGCCTCGATCCTCTCCTGGGACCGCAAGTTCCTCGGATCCATCGACCTGTGGCGCCCCGACATGGCCATCCACCAGGCCGCGAACGACAGCAACCCGGACACCGACCCGGACCCGAACTGGCAGCCGCTCTCGGTCGACCGGCAGGGCCGCCACTTCTCGCCGCCGTTCCCGGCCTACGTCTCCGGCCACGCGACGTTCGCCTACACCTGGGCGCACGTCATGGAGCACTGGTTCGGCCGCGACAACATCACCTACACCGGCACGACGGAGGACCCCAACGCGGCCGGCGTGCAGCGTACCTTCACCAGCTTCTCCGCCGCCGCGGACGAGGACGCGCACAGCCGGCTCTGGCTCGGCGTCCACTGGCACTTCGACGCGGACAACGTGCTCAACCCGGGCAACGAACTCGGCGAGTACGTCGTCGACAACGCCATGTACTACAACCGCTCCGACTCCGACCTGCTGTACCTGCACAAGACGGGGGTCACCAACCGCAACGAGTGCGACAACACCGGCCGCCAGCTCTCCAACGAGCACCGCTGGGAGTTCTACCGCTGCGTGCACAGCAACAACCGCACGGTCTTCGACCTGTACGTCCACTGACCGACGGATCAGGCGTGCGCACCGGACCCGGCTCAGTACCAGGTCCGGTGCTCGCCGGCGAAGACCGGCCACGGCAGGACGCCCTCCGGAGTCGTGCCGGAGAGGGTGGCGGCGACCTGTCGCGCCCACGTCGTCAGATCGACCAACTCGTACATGAGGCTCGTGAAGGCCTCGACGTTGAGAGACGCCACCCGCATCTTCTGACCGGCACGGACCGTCGGCGGCGACGCGACGCCCAGCAGGGCCGCGACCGGTCCAGCGCGCCGTTCAGCGGCTGCAGCCAGCCTGCTTCGACTCCGACGCCGGCGAGCGCGGCAATGATCGTTGCAGGCGCCATCGTGCTGTAGAAGAACATCGCGTCCGCCGTCAGGCTCGCCGCCACATAGGACGACACCGGATAGATGGCCCACGGTGGCCGGGTCGGCGATCGCGCCGCGAGGTCGGTGCTCGCGAAGGTCAGGGCCTGGTCCGATCGGGCGCCGATCCGTCGCTGACACCGGTCGAGTTCCGCTTTGAACAGGCTGCCGAAGGACTCCGCATCGTGGTGGTCACCTGCGGTGTACTGGCTGGCGGCCACGACCGCCCGCCCGCGGGAGACCACGCCTGCCTGCACGCCGGTTCGCGTGTGCGCCTTGTCGAGGAGCTCACGCAGGCCTTGAAGCTGGGTCCGGTACGGGACGCCGGTCGGGACGGGAGTGAAGCCGCTGGGCAGCTCGCCGCCGTCCGCGAGCACCTGGCTCGTGCGGATGAGCCTGCGGTCCTGCTTACGGTCGCGGTTCGTCTCGCTGGTCTCAGCGCCACGATGATCCGCCGGTCGTACCCGAAGGCGCGCCACGCAAGCGCATCCCCGATCGTCTTCAACTGGCGCCATACCCGCTCGTACACCTCGCCTTCCAGGATCCACGACTCGCGATCGTGGGGATCCCGATCGGTTCCGAGCTCCGGTGCGTAGGCGGGAAGCTTCGCTCCGGCCTTCTTCAGCTTTCCCGCGACCCTGCGCACCGAGTAGTGCCGCTCCTCGATGTCGGCCACGTGCGCGGCGAGCCGGCGCTGAAACGCGTACAGATCCTCGGCTCCGCCGCAACGGCGCAGGTCATCGATCAAGCCCACCATCGTGCGGATGGACCAGGAATGGAGGGGATGCGTCAGGATCACATCGATCTCGTTGCCCGGCGCACGGTCACTCAGGAGCGGCGACAAGGCGCCTCCTCATCCTCGGGTGGACGACATGTACGCGACAACGATCCCGTACCCCCAGCAGGATTCGAACCTGCGGCCTCGACGTTCGTAGCGTCGCGCGCTGTCCAGCTGCGCCATGGGGGCATTGGTCGGTAGGGGTTTCTCGAGGGCGGTGAGCCTGCGCGTTGGCGGGGTAGCGCAAGTGTTCCCTGCCGGCGAGCCCGGCGGTCGTCGTACCCGCCGCAGCCGGCCCGCGCCGGCCACCGACCCTCTTGCACGCCGCCGGCCACGAAAAAGCCGCCGGCGGCGAACCGGGCGGCGGCTTGCGGCGAGGCGGTGATCAGTCGCGTCGCCGGGCCGGTCCCGGGGGTTGCGTGCGCGGGGTGCGCGATCGCTTCGCGGTGCTGCCGTGCATGCCTACTCCCTCCGGTCCGTGCTGCCGTGCGGAACGGGGCCTACGTTAGGGCGCCCGGGCGGGCGCCCTCAACGCATTTACCTCGGGGCGCCCGGGTCGTCGAGGGCCTGGACCGCGCCGCGGTGCAGGGTGACCGGTTCGGTTCTGCGGGCCTTGTCGAGGCTGATCTCCTTGCCGGCGGCGTCGGCCCGGGCGAGCTGGGGATGGTTCTCGAACAGCGTCCTGGTGAACACGCAGGCGACGTTCGCGTCCAGGTTCTCGCGGACCCAGCAGGGCCACGGCGAACGCGACCGCCGTCACCCCGGCGCCCACCTTGCCGGTGAGGGTGCGGGCGGGGCGTTCCTCGTCGTCGTAGTGGACGGCCGGCGGGTCCGCCGCGACGCCGGGCGGGGTGGCCGTCGACGCCGGGCGGGGTGGCCGTCGACGCCGTGGGCACCGGGCCGGCGGGCACGTCCGAGGCCGCCGCACGGTCCACCGGCGGATATCGACGGTCGGCCATGAAAGGACGCTACTATGCAGGGCGCTTCTTGTGACGTGGCATTTCCGCGACGGTGGACAGCCGCGTCACAAAAAGGACAAAAGTAGTTTCCGCGACCCCCCTCGTCGCGTTGATTGGGGTTATGGTGCGACGCTCATCGCTGCGAGAGATCCGCGAGCAGACCTACAAGGACCGCGACGCGTGGTGGACGGTGCTGCTCGTCGATCCCGTGGCGGTCCGGCTGGTCCGGCTCGTCTCGCCGTACCGCCGGGTCACGCCGAACCTGCTCACCGTCGTGGCGACGCTGCTGGGCCTGGGCGCGGCCGCCTGCTTCGCGATGCAGGACCGGTGGTGGCTCGTCGCGGGTGCCCTGCTGTTCCACGTGAGCTTCGTCGTCGACTGCATGGACGGCAAGATCGCCCGGCTGAACGGTACGGGCTCGCTCTTCGGCGCCTGGTTCGACTTCGTGTTCGACCGCCTCCGCGTCTTCGTCTGCGCGCTGGCGCTCTTCGGCGGCCAGTACGCGAGGACCGGCTCGGCGGCGTACCTGTGGACCCTGGCCGTCGTGGTCTTCCTGGACCTGTTCCGATACCTGAACTCGCAGCAGATGGCGAAGGTCCGCCAGAGCATGCGCGACCAGCTCGCCGAGGCCCGCGGCCCGGTCCCGCCCGCCGACCCCGGCGACCCCGGCGCCCGGGTGATCCCGCAGGGCCCCCGCGCGCGCGTGCGGCAGCTGCTGCTGTCGCACCGGATCCGGACGCACCTGGTCAGCGGCATCGAGTTCGAGATGGCCGTGTTCATCGTCGGCCCGCTGACCGGCTGGGTGATCGCGACGTCGGTCGTGGCCGGCACGCTCCTGCTCGGCTTCGAGCTGTGGCTGATCCTGCGGCTCTGGCAGGCGACCCGGGCGTTCCCGGTCGCCCTGGCCAAGGAGCACGCGGCGGCCGCGGTGAGCGCGGCGGTGGCTCCGGCGCGGACCACGCAGCCAGAGCGGGTGAGCGCCACCACGCAGCCATGACGGTCGCATCACCCCCGTCCGGGGGTGGCGCGGCCGCGGGCCACGGGAGCAGCCTGGAGCGCATGGCGGCGACAGAGAGCACGGCGGCGTTCCGTGCGGCCCGGGACTTCCTGCTGGAGCACCGCGAGGACTACGCGGGCGCCTGCGCGGGCTTCGCGTGGCCACGGCTGACCGAGTTCAACTGGGCGCTCGACTGGTTCGACGTCATCGCCGAGGGCAACGACGCCCCGGCGCTGTGGATCGTCGAGGAGGACGGCTCCGAGCAGCGGTTCTCGTTCGCCGAGATGGCGCAACGGTCCAACCGGGTGGCCACCTGGCTCCGCGACCGCGGGGTGCGCCGCGGCGACCGGGTCGTGCTCATGCTCGGCAATCAGGTCGAGCTGTGGGACGCCATCCTGGCCATGATGAAGCTCGGTGCGGTCATCATCCCGGCGACGCCGCTGCTCGGTGCCGCGGACGCCCGTGACCGGGTGCGCCGGGGCGGCGCCCAGCACGTCATCGCGCTGTCGTCCGCGGCCGACCGGTTCGGCGAGGTCGACGACGCGGTCACCCGCATCGCGGTCGGTGCGCCCGCCGAGGGCTGGCACTCGTTCCACGACGCGTACGCCGCCGGCGCCGACTTCCAGCCCGACGGCGTGACGAGGGCGGACGACACCCTGCTGCTCTACTTCACGTCCGGTACGACGGCCCGCCCCAAGCTGGTGGAGCACACGCACACCTCGTACCCGGTGGGTCACATCTCGACGATGTACTGGATCGGCCTGCGCCCGGGCGACGTACACCTGAACATCTCGTCGCCGGGCTGGGCCAAGCACGCGTGGAGCAACGTGTTCGCGCCGTGGAACGCGCAGGCGTGCGTCTTCATCTACAACTACTCGCGCTTCGACGGGCCGAAGCTGCTGCAGCAGATGCAGCGGTGCGGCGTCACGAGCTTCTGCGCGCCGCCGACCGTGTGGCGCATGCTCATCCAGTCCGACCTCGGCGCGCTCGACACCGCGCCGCGCGTGGTGGTCGGCGCCGGCGAGCCGCTCAACCCCGAGGTCATCGAGCAGGTGCAGAAGGCCTGGGGCGTCACCATCCGCGACGGGTTCGGCCAGACCGAGACCACGGTGCAGATCGCCAACACGCCCGGCCAGCCGGTCCGGCCGGGATCCATGGGCCGGCCGGTGCCGGGCTACCGGGTGGCGCTGATCGACCCGCTGACCGGCGAGCCCGCCGACGAGGGCGAGATCTGCCTCGAGCTGGATCCCCGGCCGCTGGGCCTGATGGTCGGCTACCACGGCGACGAGGAGCTCACCGGCAACGCCATGGCCGGCGGGTACTACCACACCGGCGACATCGGCTCCCGCGACGCCGACGGCTACATCACGTACGTGGGGCGTACCGACGACGTCTTCAAGGCCTCCGACTACCGGATCTCGCCGTTCGAGCTGGAGAGCGTGCTGATCGAGCACGAGGCCGTGGTGGAGGCGGCCGTCGTGCCCTCGCCGGACCCGCTGCGGCTGCACGTTCCCAAGGCGTACGTGGTGCTGGCCGAGGGGTGGGCAGCCGACGAGGCCACGGCACAGTCGATCTTCGAGCACTGCCGGGCGCACCTGTCGCCGTACCAGCGGATCCGCCGGCTCGAGTTCACCGAGCTGCCCAAGACGATCTCCGGCAAGATCCGGCGGGTCCAGCTGCGCGAGGCCGAGCAGCGCAAGTACGCCACCCCGGACGCCGCTCCGGCCACCGAGTTCCGCGACACCGCGGGCCGCGGCGGATCACCGGAGTGACCCGCCGCGGCGCCTGGTGAACTAGCAGCGGCCGAGGTCCTCCCACTGCTGCGTCCAGCCGGGCTCCGAGCCCTGCGTCCAGTACCGGGCGCGCCACAGGTGCTTGCCCTCACCGGAGGCCGGGCCGCTCGGGTCGCCGTACTTGCTCTTCTCGTGCCTGACCGTCTGGCCCGCGGTGTAGACGGTCCCGAAGGCCCACTCGGGCGCGGTCGAGCAGTTTCCCGCCGGGGGCGGCGTGCTGGGCGACGAGGGCGGGGTGGTCGGCGTCGACGGCGGGTTCGTGGGCGGCGTGGTGGAGCATCCGCTGCCGGACGAGTCCACGGTGTCCGTGAACGCCGTGCCCGACGACCGGTAGCCGGCCGCGCGCGAGCTGACCTGCGCCGGGCTCAGCGCCTGGTTCTTGGCGAACATCACCCAGTCGACCTGCTGGATGTACGTGGACAGCCCACCCGTGTGCGCCGCCGTGTCGATGAACCACAGGTTCCAGTTGATCGTCATCGTCTGGCGCGGGTAGTACTTGCCCGAGTGGTCGCCGACCTGCACGCCGTCGATGTAGTAGATGACGTGACCGCCCGAGACGGTGACCACCAGGTCGTGCCAGCCGTTGAGCGAGCTGCGCTGCTCGGAGTGGACGTTGTCGGCGTACCACGGGTCGTTGCGGTACGTGTACCAGGTGGTCTGGTAGTTGATCGGCCCGGTCTCGCCCCAGCCCCCGTTCGGCAGGTACTCCGAGACGTCCAGCTCGCTGTACGTCGGGTCGAGGTCGCCGTTGAGCGGGCTGATCGTGAAGAACGTCTCGTTGATGTGGTCGCCGTCGTTGCCGCTGACCGGGGTGTCGGTGAAGCGGACCCGGCTGGCGTACGTGCCCTCGAGGTAGCGCTTCTGCGTGCTGTACAGCTCGGCCTGGTTGGTGCCGGCGCCGGTGCCGTCGGTCGAGGCGGTGAGCTGCATGACCTTCTGGCCGTCCGCGGTGGGGAACGTGATGCTGTTCGGCGACCAGGTGGCGCCGGGAACGCCCGGACCGCCGGCGTAGCTGCGCGGGGTCCAGCCGTGCGCCGACAGGTTGGCGTCGCTCGACGACGAGTACGCGAAGTCGTCGAACAGGTAGCCACAGTCGGCGGCGGAGGCGCTGGTCGCGGTCGCGAGGACCGCGGCGGCGCCGAACGCGCCCACCACGGCGACCGCGGCCAGCGCGGACATTGATTTACGTCTGTCGATGGACATGAGCGGGGTCCTCCAGTTCGGGGGAAAGGGGATGGACCTACTTGACCGCGCCGGCGGTCATTCCGGCTCGGATGTGGCGCTGGAAGGCGACATAGGCGATCAATACCGGCAGCATGGCGATCGTCAGGCCGGCGAACAGACCACTCCAGTCGCTGCGGTAGCCCTGGCTGACCGACAGGGCGGCCAGACCCTGCGCCAGGACGTACCGGTCCGGGTCGGGGTTGAGAACCAGCGGCAGCAGGTACTGGTTCCAGAGCCCGAGGAAATTGAAGATGCCGACCGCCACCAGGCCCGGCCGGGCCATCGGCAGCATGACGCGGAAGAACACCGCGCCGTGTGAGCAGCCGTCGAGGAAGGCCGCCTCCGCCACCTCGGCCGGCAGGCTGCGGAAGAACGCGTGCAGGAAGAACACCGTGAACGGCACGGCGTACGCCGCGTACACCAGGATCAGCCCCTGGTACGTGCCCAGCAGCCCGAGCTGCTGCACGACGAAGAACAGCGGCACCAGGGCCAGGAACACCGGGAAGAACATGGCCGCGACGAACGTGTAGTAGATGATCCGGTTGCCGCGGAACTCGTAGCGGGCCAGGGCGTACGCGACCAGCGAGCCGAGCAGCATCGTCAGGGCCAGCGCCCCGCCGACGACGATGAGGCTGTTGAAGAAGTAGCGGCCGATGCTCGCCTCGGTCCACGCCCGCGCCCAGTTGCCCGGCTGCGGGGTCGACGGCAGCGACCACGGGTGGTTGAGGATCTCGTCGTCGGTCTTGAACGAGCTGACCACCGCCCACAGCAGCGGCAGCGCGGTGACGACGCTCCACGCGAGCATAGCCAGGTGCACGGGGAGGGTCCGTACCGACCGCGGCGCACGGGCCGGGCGGTCACCCCGCGCGGGGGCGGGCGGCGACTGCGGGGATCGGGGTGGTGAGACCGAGAGCGTCACGACACCTCCACTGTGGACCGCCGGCCGCCGCGCAGGGCGAACACCGCGAGGGTCAGCGTGGCGAAGAACAACGCGACCCCCATGGCCGACGCGTAGCCGAACTTCCCGTACTGGAAGGCGTTGCGGTAGAGGGAGAGCCCGATGACCTCCGTGGCGCCGTCGGGCCCTCCCGGTCCCACCGTCATCACCTGGACCACGGCGAACGCGTCCAGCGCCGCGATGCCCAGGTAGACGAAGGCGACCTGCACGGTGTCGCGGACCAGCGGCAGCGTCACGTTGCGGAACGTGGCCCAGCCGCCGGCGCCGTCCAGGACCGCCGCCTCGAACAGCTCGACCGGGATGCCGTCGATGGCCGCGCTGAACAACACGACGTAGAACCCGACCGACGACCAGACCAGCACCGCCATCACGGCCGGCAGGGCCAGCGACGGCGACGCCAGCCAGGAGGCCGCCATCCCGCCCAGCCCCAGCGCCCGCAGCGCCCCGTTGAGCAGGCCCGTGTTCGGGTTGTAGACGAAGCCCCACAGCACCGCCACCACGACGAGCGAGAGCAACTGCGGGAAGAAATAGATGATCTGGTACGCACCCGAGCCGGCCACCGCCCGCCGGCCGCCCCGGCCGCCGAGGTGGAGCATGCTGGCGAGGAACAGGCCGATGGCGATCGTGACGAGCGGGACCACGACGAGCAGCAGCGCGTTGTTGCGCACCGCGTCCACGAAGAGCGAGTCCCCGGCGAGGCGGCGGTAGTTGTCCGCCCCGACGAAGTGCGCCTCGCCGGCCACGCCGGTCCAGTCCGTGAGCGACAGGTAGAAGGCCTGCGCGTACGGCGACAGCACGAAGACGACGTGCAGGACCAGCGCGGGGATCAGCGCCCCGGCGAGGAACCGCCACCGGCCGTACCTCATCAGCGCGTGTACTTCTGCACGGACGAGTCCTTGGCGATGCCGTCGGCCGCCTTCTGGATGCGGTCCGACCACTGCGCCGCGGTGATGCGCTTGTTCACCAGTTCGCCCGTGGCGTCGTCCACCGCCTTGGCGAGCGGGGCGTACCACGTGCGGAACCGGTAGGTGAACGTCTCCGGCCCCGCGGTCTGCACCGCGTCGCGGACCGAGGAGAGCCCGCTGCTCAGCGTCAGCCCGTCGGTGGCGCCGGCCACCGCGGGCAGGGTGCCGGCGGACTGGGCGAAGGCCTTCGCCGACTGCTTCGAGAACAGGATCCGCAGGTACTCCATGCCGCCGGCCGGATTCTTCGCCTTGGCCGGGACCAGGAACGACTCGCTGCTCGCGGCCTGCACGGCGGTCTGCTTGAGCTGATCCGACGCGGTCCGCGACGGCACCGGGCCCATGACCATGTCGAAGCCGTCCGGGGTGACGCCCTTCTGCTCGCTCTCCAGCCACGACCCGCACGGGATGAACGCGGCCTTGCCCTGGCACCAGGCGGCCTGCGCCTCGGTGTGCGACAGCGCCTCGGAGCCGGCCATGATGTAGCCCTTCGCGGCCAGCTCGGCGAACGCCTCGGCCGCACTGACCAGCCCGGGCGCCTTCCACGCGTTCGGTTCCAGGTTGTCGACGGCCTTCACCAGCTCGAGCCCGCCGGTCTTCGCGGCCATCGACAGCAGCGGGTCGTTGATGTACTCCGGGTACTTGCCCTGGTAGGTCCAGGGCGCGACGCCGGCGGCCTTGATGGTCGCGCACAGCGCCAGCATGTCGTCCCAGGTCTTCGGGTACGCCCAGCCCTTGGCCGCGAACAGCTTCTTCGAGTACCAGAGCCCCCACACCGTGTACGTGAAGTTGAGCGTCCGCGGCACCTTGTCGAACGTGCCGTCGTCCACGACGCCGGGCAGCAAGGTGTCCCGCAGCTTCTTGGACGGGTCGTCGAACGCCGGGGCGTCGAGCAGCGTGGTCAGGTCCGAGACCTGCTTGGCGCCCACGAGCACGGCGATGTCGAGCCGGTCGGCGCCCGTGTTGTCCACGACGTCCGGCGGCGTGTTCGCGACGAACCGCGGCTGCAGCGCCACCCCGACCTTCTGCAGTCCCTTGTGGTCGATTTTCGCGCCGGCGTACTTCTGCGTGTACAGCGTCTCGGCGTGCTTGGCGTAGTCGTCGCCGTACCCGCCCTTGAAGATGACGACCTCGAGCGGGGCGTCGGCCTTGACGCCCAGCGGGTTGTCGGCGCTCTTGGCACCGGTGTTGCCGGCCGCCGGGTCGTCGTCGTCGCTCCCGCCGGTCACGCACGCGCTCAGCAGGGGTACGGCGGCACCGGCGGTCAGCGCGGTGCGGATCAGGGTTCGTCTCGTCGGGGACATCGGGCCACGCCCTTTCTATGCGGTACGCCGGATGCGCCCGGCGTACCGCTCCTCGAGCTGTTTGTTGTGTTCACGCCCGCCCGGCACGTTGTCGGACAGGTAGATCGGCGGCGTCTCGCCCAGCGCCAGCAGGCGGGCCACCACCTCGACGACGATCTGCTGGGCCAGCAGCGCCGCGGTGATCGAGGAGACCGCCCCGACGGCACCGTCGCCGTAGGACAGGGCCGCGTCGCCGTACGGTGCGCCGTTGTCGAGCACGACGTCGGCGAGATCGGTGAGCTTGAGCCCGCTCTCGTGCCGCGAGTCCACCCGCGCCGAGTGCTCCAGCGAGGTGATCGCGACGAGGGCGTGCCCGCGCTGCTTGACCAGCTGGGCCATCTCCACGACCGCGCCGTTCACGCCGGAGTTGCTGGCGATGACGAACGCGTCGTCGGGTTTGATCGGGGCGAGCTCGTAGAGCCGGTGCGCCACCCGCGGGGTGCGTTCCAGCTGCGGGTCGGCCAGCACGCTCGCCGGCTCGCCGCCGTACAGGACGATGTCCCGCAGGGCGATCTTGTTGGTGGGCACCAGGCCACCGGCGCGCCCGGCGATCTCCATGGCGAGCGCCTCGGAGTGGCCGCAGCCGAACGCCTGGATCACCCCGCCGGCCTGCAGGGTCGCGGTGAACAGGTCGGCGGCGCGGGCCACCAGGTCACCCTGGCTCGTGCCGGCCCGGTCGATCGCGGCCCGGATCGTCTCGACGTACGCGGCGCTCGTGATGGTCACAGCGGCTTGTCCCTCCGTGCTCGCTTGCGGTTGGCGGGGGTGTCCGGCACGCGGTGGGCGTCCACGGCGCGCACGGTGAGCTCGAGCGCCTCGGCGGTGCGCTCGTACGTGCGCTGGGCGACAGCCACGTAGATCAGGTCGAGGATGAGCAGCTGGGAGTGCAGCGCGGAGAGCGCGGCCAGCCGGAACGTGGTCTCGTGCACGCTGGTGGTGAACACGACGTCGGCGACCTCGGCGAGCGGCGACCGGCCGAACGACGTCACCGCCACGGTCAACGCCCCGTGGTCGGCCGCCTCGGCGAGCATCTCGATCGACTCGCGGGTCCGCCCGGAATGCGAGAGCGCGATCGCCACGTCGCCCGGCCCGAGCAGCGCCGCGTTGGTCAGCGCGGTGTGGGTGTCGGCGCGGTACCGCACCGGGATCCGGATGCGCTCCAGGCGGAAGGCCATCTCGCTGCCCGCCGTACCGCTGGAGCCCAGGCCGAAGATCTCCACCCGGCCGGCGCCGGCGATCGCGGCGGCGACCCGCTCGATCGCGTCGGTGTCGAGCCCCGCGGCGGTGGCCTGGATGGCCCGGGTGTCGGCCGCGGTGATGATGTCGAGAACCTTCTCGGTCTGGTCGCCCGGGTTGATGTCGCCGCTGATGTCGGTCTCCCAGCGGGCCTGCTCGGCGCGGCCCGTCTCGGTGGCCACGGCGACCCGCAGGTTCGCGTACCCCTTGAAGCCCAGGGCCCGCGAGAAGCGGGTGACCGTCGCCGTCGAGGTCCCGGACCGCTCGGCCAGGTCCACGATGCTGGCGTGCGCGGCCGTCTCCGGGTCGGCGAGGATCGTCTCGGCGATCCGCGCCAGTGCCTCCGGCATGGTCGGTCCCTCGATGCGCAGCCGCACCAGCAGCCCGCCGCTCTCACCCGTCATCGGTGGTCCTCGTTTTCATCGAACAGCTATGCCGATGAAAATTACGACCACTTTGGCGTCTGGTCAACAACGAGTTTCTATGTTTCGATCGGCGCCATGATGCTCGTAGTGGGCGTGGACGCCGGCGGGACGGCCTCGCGGGCCGTCGTCGCGGCGACCGACGGCACGGTCGTCGGCCGCGGGTCGGCCGGGCCGGGCAACCCCACCTCCGCGGGTGGTCCCGCCGCGGCCACGGCGATAGGTACGGCTGTCCGCACGGCACTGGGTCCCCATGACCCGGCCCGCGTGCTCGCCGGCACGGCCGGGGTCGCGGGGGTCGCCGTGCTGTCCGACCCCACGATCGCCGCCGCGTTCGACGACGCATGGGCCGCCCTCGGTCTGACCTGCCCGTTCACCGTCACCGGCGACGCGGTCACCGCGTTCGCCGCGGGGGTGCCGTCCCCCAGCGGCGCGGTGCTGATCGCGGGCACCGGCGCCGTCGCCGCCCGCATCGAGAACTGGCACATCCGGCGCACCGCGGACGGGCTCGGCTGGCTGCTCGGCGACGAGGGCTCCGGCCACTGGCTCGGCCTGCAGGCCGTCCGCGCCACCGCCCGCGCCTGGGCCGCCCCGGCCGGCGCCCCGCCACCCGGCCTCGCCGCCGCGATCGCCGCCCACTCCGGCGCGGCCACCTGCGACGACCTGATCACCTGGGCGGTACGCCAGCCCCCGTCCGCCTTCGCGGCGCTCGCCCCGCTGGTCTGCGCCCACGACGACCCCATCGCGGTACGCCTCACCACGGAAGCGGCCGCCCGCCTCATCGCGACCCTGCACGACCTCGGCCCGCCGGGCGGCCCGGTGGTGCTGGCCGGCGGCCTGCTGACCGGCGACACCCGGATCCGCTCCGAGGTCCTGGCGGCGCTGCCGGGCGTGGCGACGGCCCGCGACCCGGCGGCCGCGGCGGCCTGGCTGGCCCTGCGCCGCACCCTCGACCTGGACGCCGGCTCAGCCGCCGACCTCCACCGCCGGATGCTCGCTCAGACCTCGTAGCTCCGCGTGGCGGCCGGCGGACATGAGGATTGGCTCGATCTTCTCGACCACTAGGTGGAAATCGCGAACACCTCCCGCTGACCGCTGCGCCAACACGGCAACTGTGGCCAAGACCGCCGGTAACTCGCGTCTCACCTCGCATGAGACCGACCATGGACGACGCCTGGATCCTGCCCGAGCGGCAATCGTCTTCCGACGGGGCGGCATGTCTTACCGCAGCGGGGCGAAGGAGCCGAGAACACCCCCGCCACTAATCTGGCTCTGTGCACGAGGATGAGATCCGGGACGAACTCGCCAAGAACTTGTCGATCATCGAGCAGGGTCTCACGCTGGTGGCGACCAACTTCCAGCTGCCGAATGATGCGGGGAGCATCGGAAAGGTCGACATTCTCGCCAAAGACACGACCGGGTCCTACGTCGTCATCGAGCTCAAGCGCTCCGACAACTCGGCCCGGCAAGGGCTGCACGAGCTGAACAAGTATGTCGAACTCATGCTGCAGCAGATGCGATTGGGGCCCGCCGATGTCCGCGTTGCCCTGGTCTCCACCCATTGGCGAGAATTGATGGCACCGTTCAGCCAGGCCGTACGCGAGTGGTCCGTGGATCTTCGTGGCTATCAACTGAATCTCGAACCCGGCTGCGCGACCCCGGTCTCAGCGACGGAGGTGCGCGCTCTGACACCGGCCGCACTTGTCGGCCCCACGCCTCTCCAGCTCGCAGTGCAGCCCTGGGACCGTAATGTAGGGCGGATGTGGGAGTGGGTGAATTCCCAGATGGACGAGGTAGCCGTTGAGCATCTGATCGGATTCGAATTCACCCACCCGACCTACCCGCCGATGCTCTACCTGGTTTTCGGAAATGTGGATCCAGGCAGTTCCGCAGAGACGGTGCTCTCGAGGTTGGCCGACGAAGAGGAGTATGACCTCTCGGATGCCCCGGAGGAGTTCCAGACGGAATATCTCGCGCTGTACTACTTATGCCAGCAGTCTATCTCCGGGTCAGTGGACACCGGCCGACCCGAGGTTCTCCAGAACCTGCTCCATGATCCCAACTGGACGTTGAGCCGGACGCGGCGCCGGGGGGTTTTCTGCAACGAGGTGATATTTCCTACCGAGAACCTGACCCGGGAAGCCGCAACGGGCGGCGGCCTCTCCGACATTCGGTACGTGGGCGTTGCCCGTACGGACCACGTGCAACGGTGGGACCGCTTCGTCAGCAGGGTTGCCTACTCGGCCTCCGCGAACCCCAGCTGGCTGAGAATCGCCGATCACTGGCTCCAGGAGATCGCGGCCCTGCCGTACGCGGTGGAGGTCGGCGCACTGGTCTTCAACCCGTGCAACTTCGTCACAGCCTTCGCTTACGGGTGGCCCCACAAGCTCGAGGGATACCTGCCGGACCTCCAATTCATCGCGATACGGGATGGGCGTGCCGTGAAGCGACTCCGTGGCCGCCTGGTGCACAACGGCACTTACACGGGAGTCATCGATGCATTCGAAGCGGTGTATGGAGACACCCTCCGCTGGGCGTTGGGTGGTCCCCTCGGCGATCCGGTCGCCTCCGATGAGGCAATGCTTGAGTTGCTGGGAATCGAGTACGCAGCCTTCGAATGGGCTGAAGACAATCCCGATGGAGCCCTGCTCGAGCTGGTTGACGGCACACTCGTCCGGCGGCCGCCTGACCTGGTCGAAGACAGCACGCCGCTGTGGCACGGCCGTTGGCCACTGCCGGACCTGCTGATTGCCCACCGTGACGAGTTCGAGGCTTTCGCGGAAGATCTACGTAGGAACATCCTCAGGTCTTGAGAACCAGGGCCGGCCCACTACTTGCGCAATCGCGCCTCGACCTCCTGGAACGAATGTGAACTCACCGTGCAATCACGGCAATGCTCTGCTCAGCGCACGGCGGTCAGGTCGGGGGCGATCAGGACCTTGATGTGGTTGCCGCTGTCAGCGTCCGCGAACGCCGCGGCCGCCTGGTCCAGCGGCCGGATCGCCGTCACGAAGTCGGAGGACGTGACGACGCCCTTGTGCAGCAGGTCGATCGCGTCCGTGAAGTCCTCCGGCAGGTACGTGGCGCTGCCCTGGATGCGCAGCTGGCTGTCCTGCACCAGCGCGAGCGGGAGCCGTACGTCGCCCGGCGGCACGCCCACCACGACCACCGTCCCGCCCTTGTTCGCGATCGCCAGGGCCTGGTGCAGGGTCGACTCCTCGGCCACGCAGTCGAACACCACGTCGGCGCTCTCGCCGAGCTGGTCGCGTACGCGATCCGCCGCGTCCGGGAGGGAGGCGTCCACGACCGCGTCCGCGCCGAAGGCCGTGGCGCGCTCGCGGCGCTGCGCCGAGCGGGCCGTCATCACGATGCGCCGGGCGCCCTGCGCGCGGGCGACGCGCAGGGTGAGCAGGCCGATCGTGCCGGCCCCCAGGATCGCGACCGCCCTGCCCTCGAGCGGGCCCGCCAGCCGTGCCGCGTGCACCGGGGTGGCGAGCGGTTCGATGAGCGCGGCGGTCGCGTCGTCCAGATCCTCCGGGACCGGGTGGACGCGACGGGCGTCGATGGTGAACAGGTCGGCCATCCCGCCCTGCTCCGAGCCGCAACCGAAGAAGCCCAGGTTCTCGCAGAGGTTCTCGCGGCCCGCGCGGCACTGCTTGCACGCCCAGCACGGCAGGTCCGGCTCGACCGTGACGCGCTTGCCCGGCTGCACGATCGTCACGTCGGGCGCCACCGCCGTCACCAGGCCGACGACCTCGTGGCCGGGGGCGTACGGCGGAGTCACGTTGGGGTGCCGGCCGTGCAGCGCGTGCGTGTCCGAGCCGCACACCCCGGAGACCGCGGTCCGCACCAGGACCTCCCCCGGTCCGGGAGTCGGCTCCGGGGCGGGGACGACCTGTACACCCTCCGGGGTGACGACGACCTTGCGCATCATTCCCGGAGGATAGTCGGCCCGCGCCGAGCCGGCCGGGTGAAGCACTACGGTAGGGGGGTGCGTGCAGCGACGATGGCCGACATCGCCCGGCGTGCCGGCGTGTCCCGCATCGCGGTGTCGTACGCGCTGAACGGCCGTCCCGGCGTCTCCGCCCACCTGCGCGAGCGCATCCTCGGCATCGCGCGCGAGCTGGGTTACCGGGCGAACGGCCCGGCGCTCGCGCTGCACGGCGCCGCCGCGCGGGCGATCGGGCTGGTGCTGCTGCGCTCGTCGGCCGCGCTGACCGTGGAGGTGTTCCGGCGGCAGCTCATCGCCGGCATCCAGGCCGAGCTGTCCGGGCACGGCTTCGCGCTGGCACTGCAGATGGTGACGGGCCTCGAGGAGGAGATCCGGGTCTACCGGCGGTGGAGCGCCGAACGCCGGGTCGACGGCGTGCTCATCTGCGATCCGCGCCCCGACGACCCGCGCATCCCCGCGGTGCATGAGCTGGGCCTGCCGGCGGCGCTGATCGGGGTCTCGCCGGACGGCCGGCTGCCCGGCGCGTGGTGCGACGACGTGCCGTGGTCGCACCGGCTGGCCGACCACCTGGCTGACCTGGGGCACCGGCACATCGCGCGGGTGAGCGGACCGGACGGGATGCTGCACACCAGCATCCGCGACGAGGCGCTGCGGTCGGCGGCCGGGGCGCGGGGCGTACGGACCACGATCGTCCGCGGGGACTACACCGGCGAGTCCGGGGCCCGGCTGACCCGTGAGCTGCTCGGCGGCCCGGAGCGGCCCACCGCCGTCGTGTACGACAACGACGTCATGGCCATCGCCGGGCTGGGCGTCGCGGGCGAGCTCGGGCTGGCCGTACCGGCCGACCTGTCCATCGTGGCCTGCGAGGACTCGCCGCTGTGCCAGGTCGTCGGGCCGCCGCTGACCGTGGTACGCCGGGACATCGCCGCGTACGGCGCCCTCGCGACGGCACAGCTCTTCGCGGCGCTGGACGGCACCGCCGAGCCGCCGGTCCAGGCGCGCGGCGGCGACCTGGCCATCCGCCGCAGCACCGGTCCCGCGCCGGGCACCGACCGACCGGTTTCGCCGGTTTCCGGGCCGAACGGCACTGGGCGACAGTGGCGACCGTGAGTTAACGTCGGGCGGCGTGCGGGAAGTCGATCTTTTTCAGGCGGTGACGAAGACCCTGCGTGAGGGCCCCACCTCACGCCGTCAGATGCTGCGGATGATCCCGGCCGGCGTGGGCGCGATGCTGCTCAGCGGGTCCGGAGCGTCGTCGGCCGAGGAGTACCAGCCGCGCGCCGTCGCGACGCCGCGGGTGCCGCCCGCACCGGGCCCGGAACCGTCCCACCGGCGGCACGGCGCGCCCGACCCGCAGCACCGGCCCCAGCTCAGCCGTCCCGTGTTCACGCTGCGCGAATACCGCAGGGCGGTGCCCGGCCCCGCGTTCCCCGGCGACGCGGTCGCGCTGACCATCGACGACGGCCCGCATCCGCTGTGGACGCCGAAGATCCTGCGGCTGCTGGCCCGGCACCACGTACCGGCGACGTTCTGCATGATCGGCAATCAGGTGCTCGGTCACGAGGCGATCGCCCGCGACGTCGTACGCGACGGCCACAAGGTCGCCAACCACACGTGGAGCCATCCCACCCACCTCGCCCGCAAGCCCGGCACGAAGGTCAGCAAGGAGATCGAACGGGCCCAGGACAAGATCTACAGCACGACCGGGCATGCTCCCGCGCTGTTCCGCTCCCCCGGCGGCGACTGGTCGTCCACGGTGCTCGGCGCGGCCGCCACGGCCGGGATGGTGCCGCTGGACTGGAGCGACGACCCCCGCGACTGGTCGCGCCCCGGCACGGAGGCCATCCGGCGGCGCCTGCTGGCCGCCCGCCCCGGGCAGATCCTGCTGTGCCACGACGGCGGCGGGGACCGCTCCCAGACGTACGCGGCACTCAAGACCGTGGTGCCGGCGCTGAAGGCGCGCGGATACCGCTTCATCGCGCTGGACGGCCGCGGGTAACGACGTCAGGCGCGGGGCGGGGCGGTGCTGCCTCGCGCCACCAGCCGCGCCGGCTCGTCCAGGCGTGCGCCCGGCTGCTCCCCCGCGATCACCGACAGCAGCAGCCGGGCGGCGTGCGCGCCGTACGCGACGATGTCGCGGGTCAGCGCGGTCAGCGGCGGATGGACCAGCCCGCAGATCGGCGAGTCGTCCCAGGCCACGATGGACAGGTCCGCGGGTACGGCCAGCCCCAGCTCCCGCGCCGCGGCCAGGCCCGCGATCGCCATGACGTCGTTGTCGTACACGATCGCCGTCGGCCGGTGCGGCGCCCCGAGCAGTTCACGGGTCGCCCGCGCCCCCGCCTCCCCGGTGTAGTCGGTGAACACCGTCACCGCCTCGGTGATCCCGCGGTCGGCGAAGGCGCCCGTCCGGGTGGCCGTGTGCGCGAGACCGGGCAGGCCGGCGACCCGGGCGATGCGCCGGTGCCCGAGGCCGGTCAGGTGGTCGACCGCCTCGGCGACCGACACCGCGTCGTCGGACCAGAGAGTGGCCAGCCGGCCGCCCGCCGACGGGGGCCCGACCGCGACCGCCGGTATCCCGATGCGTTCCACGGCCGGCACCCGCGGGTCGTCGGGGCGCAGGTCGCACAGCAGCACCCCGTCGACGCGGCCCTCGATCCACCACTGCCGGTAGACCTCGATCTCCGCGCCCGCGTCCGCCTCGTCGTCGACCATCTGCAGCAGCAGCGCGTACGAGCGGGTGGACAGCTCCGCCTCGAGGCCGCTGATCAGCTCCATGAAGAACGGCTCGACGCCCAGCGTGCTGGCCGGGCGGCGCAGGGCCAGCCCCACCACGGACGCGGGGGCGCCGGCGAGCGCACGGGCGGCGGCGCTGGCCCGGAACCCCAGCCGGTCGGCGATCGCCAGGATCCGGGCGCGGGTCTCCTCGGACACGCCGGGGCGGTTGTTGAGCGCGTACGAGACCGCGCCCTTGGACACCCCGGCCTCGCGCGCGATGTCGGCGATCGTCGGTCTCTTCATCGGCCCCAGACTATGCGTCACCGGACCCAGACTATGGCAGGAAACCCAGCCGTCGCGCGGTCACGACGGTCTCCATGCGGCCGTGCGTGCCGAGCTTGCGCATGGCGTTGCGCAGATAGCTCTTCACCGTTTCCGGCAGCACGCCGAGCCGCCGGGCGGTCTCGGCGTTGCTGTACCCGACCGCCACCATCGCGAGCACGTCCCGTTCGCGCGGTGACAACGGGTCGGCCGGCCTGTCGGGCCCGCCGCCGGGGCGCGACAGCAGCGAACACACCTGCCGCAGGCGCGCCCGCAGGACCGGGTCGCCGACCTCCTGGGCGATGGTGAGCAGGTCGGCGTGGGCCTGGCGGACGTCCTCCCACTCCCGGGCCGCGGGCGCCTCCCGGGTCAGGACGGCGGCCGCTTCCAGCTCGGCGAGGCGGCGCTGGACCTCTCGCCGTACGGTGGCCTCGGTGCCCAGCCGGAGCGCCACCTGCACCATGGCGTCGAGCGCCCGCGCGCCCACCGACAGGGGCTCCCGGGTGCCGGCGTAGAGCACGGCGAGCACCGAGGAGCCCATCGCGACCGGCACCGCCGCGATCGCCCGCAGCCCCTCGGCGGTGACCGGCTTGTCGTACTCGTGGGAGATCCGCGGGTCGGCGGCGTAGTCCTCCACCCGCGCGGCCCGCGCGGTGGCCAGCACCCGGCCGCCCAGCCCGTTGCCGGCAGCGACCACCAGGCCGTTCAGCGCGAGCGTGGTCGTACCCGCGAAGTCGGTGAGCCGCATCGCCCGCCCGTCCGCGGAGACCGCGCCGCCGAACGCGACCGGCAGGCCGGTCACCCGGCGGAGCCGGCCGAGGGCCGCGGTCAGGTCGGCTGTCTCGAGCACGTGACCAGCATGTCGCCCCGGGCGCGTCCCGGTCCACCCCCGATCGGGGGTGGCAGCCCGCGGTGGACGGGCCCATGCTGCAGAAATGCTCTCCTACGCCTCCGGGACCTCCGACGTGCCGCTGCTCGGCGAGACCATCGGCGCCAACCTCGAACGCACCGTCGCGGCCTTCGGCGACCGCGAGGCGCTCGTCGACGTGCCGACGGGCCGGCGCTGGACGTACGCGGAATTCGACGCCGCGATCAACGACGTCGCCCGCGGCCTGCTCGCCCGCGGCATCGCCAAGGGCGACCGGGTGGGCATCTGGGCGCCGAACTGCGCGGAGTGGGTGCTCGTCCAGTACGCCACCGCGAAGATCGGCGCGATCCTGGTCAACGTCAACCCGGCGTACCGGACCCACGAGCTGGACTACGTGGTCAGGCAGTCCGGCATGCGGCTGCTGATCAGCGCCGTCGGCTTCAAGACCAGCGACTACCGGGCGATGATCGGGGAGATCGGCTTCGCGGAGACGGTGTTCATCGGCACCGGCGACTGGGACGCGCTGGTCGCCGCCGGCGTCGGCGCCGACCTCACGGCTCGGGCAGCGACGCTCGCCTTCGACGATCCGATCAACATCCAGTACACGTCGGGGACGACCGGCTTCCCGAAGGGCGCGACGCTGTCGCACCACAACATCCTCAACAACGGGTACTTCGTCGGCGAGCTCGTCGGCTACACCGAACGGGACCGCATCTGCATCCCCGTACCGCTGTACCACTGCTTCGGCATGGTGATGGGCAACCTCGCCGCGACCTCGCACGGCGCGGCGATGGTGCTGCCGGCGCAGGGCTTCGACCCGGCGGCGGCACTGCGGGCGGTCACCGAGGAGAAATGCACTTCCCTGTACGGCGTGCCGACCATGTTCATCGCCGAGCTGGGGCTGGCCGACTTCCCGGCGTACGACCTGTCCAGCCTGCGTACCGGCATCATGGCGGGCTCCCCCTGCCCGGTCGAGGTGATGAAGCGCGTGGTCGCCGAGATGAACATGGCCGAGGTGGCGATCTGCTACGGCATGACGGAGACATCCCCCGTGTCCACGATGACCCGCGCCGACGACAGCCTCGACCGACGCACCGGCACGGTCGGCCGGGTGATGCCGCACCTCGAGTCGAAGGTCGTCGACCCGGCATCCGGCCTGGTCGTCCCCCGAGGCGAACCGGGCGAACTCTGCACCCGCGGCTACTCGGTGATGCTCGGCTACTGGAACCAACCGGAAGCCACCGCCGACGCGATCGACACGGCCCGCTGGATGCACACCGGCGACCTGGCCACGATGGACCAGGACGGCTACGTCAACATCGTGGGCCGCATCAAAGACCTGGTCATCCGGGGCGGCGAGAACGTCTACCCCCGAGAGGTCGAGGAGTTCCTCTACACCCACCCGGACATCGCAGACGTCCAGGTCATCGGCGTCCCGGACGAAAAATACGGAGAGGAACTGATGGCCTGGCTGGTCATGCGCCCGGACACCGAACCCCTGACAACCGAAGCAGTCCGCGAATTCTGCGCAGGCCGGCTGGCACACTTCAAAGTGCCCCGCTACATCCACGTGGTCGAAGGCTTCCCGATGACGGTGACGGGCAAGGTCCGCAAGGTCGAAATGCGCGAAAAGGCAGTCGAAATCCTGAACCTGCACAACGCCTCCCAAATCCGCAACGCCTGACCACCCGAAGCCGACCGCCACCCCCTTATGATGAATGCCTCAATATCGGCCCGCGCGACATCGCGCCGTCGATTTCCGACGCCGGTTGTTTGCCTTTGGGTCGTCATTTAATAATCGCGCGCATCCTGTGAGCGCGATTGACCGCACCGTCGCATTGTGCGATTCGGGAGACACGGCGCACCGCGCGCGATCCGGGCGGCTGGAGCCAGCACCCGGCACTTCAGCCCGCGCCGCCGCTGCGCGCCGTGGTGGAACCGCTGCGCGCGGCGGGGCCGCTGTACGCGGCGGCGGGGCCGCTGCGCGCGGCGGCGGGGCCGATCCTCTTTGCCGGAACGCCGGTCTGGTGAGCCGTCGCGGGAGCCGCATCGAGAACGAGATCTGCGCCTGACACACGGGACCGCAGCCGGAATGGGAACGGGAACGGGAGCCGGAGACCGCAGCCGGAACGGACGCCGCACCGAAGCGGGAGCCAAACCCAAAGCTGGAGCCGCGGCCGGAGCGGGAGCCGCAGCCGGAGCGGGAGCCGCAGCCGGAGCCAGAGCAGGAGGGCAGCCGCAGCCGCAGCCGGAGCAGGAGCAGGAGCCACAGCCGGAGCACGAGCCGCAGCCAGAGCGGGAGCAGGAACAGGAACAGGAACAGGAGCCGCAGCGGGAGCGGGAGCCGAGACCGCAGTCGGCACGGACGCCGCACCCGAAGCGGAAGCGGGAGACAGGGGCGAAGCGGGAGACAGGGGCGGAGCGGGAGCCACGGCCGGCGCGCACTCCGATGCCGTTGCGGCATTCATGGCCGGGGCGGGACTCGCCGCTGGGGCGAGCGGACGACAAACCGTCACGGGTCGAGGCGCCGACGTCGCTGTTCTTCGGCCTGCCGTCGGCCTTGCCGGGCTCCGGACGCTCACCGGCCGCTCCTCGCTGCCACTGCCGCGCACCCGGCGCAGCTTCGCGGCGTGTCGCTGGGCTAAGCCCCACGCCCGGCGCCGGGCGTGCTCGCGGCGGAACTCCTCCCGCTCGGCAGAGTAGCGACGCGACGCGGTCCGGTCGCGCATCACCGCCAATTCTGCCGTCGAGAACAATTGAAGCTGCCGCATGCAATAATTGTTCCGCACCCGGCCGTGGAAACACATTAGACGATCACTCCAAAAGAGCGATGACGGTCACAGGGAATCACCCGGACGCACTCGGTAGGATTCGGGTACCACTCGCAGCGGGAGTCAATTTCGCCGGCCGGGTGGTACCGATTCCAGCGGGAGGGGGTGAGTTCACGTCGCGTCTTGTCGAGGGGCGGGCATTGGAGTGAGCCAGCGCAACGGGAACGCTGGACCGATGAGCAGGCGGCGGACCGCCGCGGGGAGACGAGGGCGACGCCGCGTCACCGCACTGCGGGGGCCGACGTCCTGCCGGAGAGGCCCCGTGCATTCGGAGACAGTGACGCTTATCGGAGAGGGCGCATACGCGTCGGAGATGCCGCGTGCGCGGCGGCCAGAGTGCATTCGCGGCGGCGAGAGCGCATGGGCAACCGACAAATATCGACGCGTACGCGGCGACGAGGGTTCGAACGCGGCGCACAGGCCGCACACGCGAGGGCGGCGGCGCACAACGGACAAGCAATTGCCCATAGGTGGCGACTAGGGCGCAGACACGGCGGACAGGCCGCACACGCAGCGGCGGCGGCGCACGCAGCGGCGGCGGCGCACGCAGCGGCGGCGGCGCACGCAGCGGCGGCGGACAGGGCGCAGACGGCGGCGAGGACGCACGCGCAACGGACAGGCCACACACGCGCCAGCGGCGCACGCGTCACGAACAGGCTGCACGCGCATCGGACAGGGCGCACGCACGACGGCGCGTGCGCGTGCGCATTGGGTAGGTGGGGTGGAGTTGGTGTGGTGATGGGTCTGAGCAGGTGTTATCCGGTACGGTCACCGCGTGGTCGTCGGGGTTGGCGTGCTTGGGCCGTGCGGTGCGACGGTTGGGGGGCGGGCCGCCGATCTTGGCGGGCCTCGGCAGCGGGCCGTGCTGGCGCGGCTGGTGGTGGCCGGGGGTGAGGTGGTTTCCACCGATCTGTTGGTGCATGACCTGTGGGGTGAGGCCGAGGTGCCGGCCAAGGCGCTGGCCGTGCTTCAGGTGCATGTCTCTCATCTGCGGCGGGCTCTGGAGCCGGGGCGGGCGCGGCGGGCGCCGGCGGGGGTGCTGGTCAGCGCCGCTCCTGGGTACGCGCTGCGGTTGCCCGTGGAGCAGGTTGATGCCTGGCGCTTCGATGACCTTGTCCGGCGGGCCGCTGGTGTCGGTGCCGTACGGCGGCATGAATTGCTCACCGCCGCGCTGGGTTGCTGGGGTGGGCCGGCGTACGCGGAGGTTGCCGACGAGGCGTGGGCGGTGCCCGAGGTGGCCCGGCTGACTGAGCTGCGGCTCACCGCCGTCGAGGCGCGGGCCGGCGCCGACCTGGAGCTGGGGCGGCCGGGGCCGGTGATCGCCGACCTGGAACGGCTGCTGCACGACCATCCGGGGCGGGAGGAGGCGGTGCGGCTGCTCGTACTCGCCCTGTACAGGACCGGGCGGCAGGGCGACGCGCTGGGCGTGCTCCGCCGTACCCGCGAGCATCTCGCCGGTGAGCTGGGGCTCGACCCGGGTCCGGCGCTGCGGGCGCTGGAGACCGCGGTGCTCACCCAGGACGCCGAGCTGGACCACGAGCCGGCCGCTGCGCCCGTACCGTTGGCGGTCGAGCCCGAACGACCGCGTCCCGGCGCCGGATTGCGGGGTCGCGACAGCGAGAGTGCCGCGCTCGCGGCCGCGGCGGCGGAGGTCGCCGGCGGTGGCGCGCGGGTCGCCTGGGTCGGCGGGGAGCCCGGTGCCGGCAAGACCACGCTGGCCGACGCCGTGGCGCGGGAGCTGGCCCGGGACGGCTGGCGGCTCGCCCGGGGACGGTCGCCGGAGGTCGAGGGGGCGCCGCCCGGCTGGGCCTGGACGGAGGCGACCGCCCACGACCGGGCCGCAAGCGAAGCCAACGAACAAAGCGCCGCGAAGAAGAACACGGCGAACGAGAACGCCGGGGACAAGAACGCCGGGGACGAGCGGAATCCGTTCCGCTTCGGGCAGGCGGTTGCCCGGCTGCTGGACGACGAGCGGCCCACCGTCGTGGTGCTGGACGACCTGCATCGCGCCGACGATCTCACGTTGCAGGTGCTTCGGCAGGTGCTCGCGCAGCTCGCCGCGCGGCCGTTGCTGGTCATCGGCACGTACCGCGGCACCGAGCTGGGCGACGAGCTCGCGGCGACCATCGCAGCGCTGCTCACGGTCACCGCCGCGCATGTGCGGCTCGGCGGGCTGGATCCGGGCGCGGTGGCCGCGCTCGCCGCCGAGCAGGGGCTCACCCGGGCGACGCCGGAGCTGCTGGCGATGCTGAGCGAGCGTACGGGCGGGAACCCGTTGTTCGTCCGGGAACTCGCCCGCCTCATCGCCGCCGAGGGGCCGGGCGCCGCCGGGGCCGCCGTACCGGCCGGGGTGCGCGAGGTGCTGCGCCGGCGGGTGGCGCGGCTGCCCGGCAGCGCGACCGCGGCGCTGCGGCAGGCGGCCGTGCTCGGCCGGGAGGTGGATGTCGACGTGCTGGCCGAGGTGGCCCGCCGCGACCCGGACGACCTGCTCGACGCCCTGGAGACGGCGGTGCTGGCCGGGTTGCTGGACGAGCCGGCGCCGGGGCAGGTCCGGTTCACCCACGCGCTGGTGCGCGACACCCTCTACGACGACATGCCGCTGCTGCGGCGGGCGCGGTTGCATGCCTCGGCCCTTCTTGCGTACGAGCGCAGGCGCGCGGATGCGGCGACGCTGGCGTACCACGCGGCGGCGTCGGCAGGCCCTGCCACGGCGCATGAGGCGGTGCCGTACGCGGTGGCCGCGGCGCGTGAGGCGCAGGCCGTCGGCGCGTACGGCGAGGCAGCCCGGCAGTGGACCTCCGCCCTGCGCCTGCGCGAGCTCGCCGGACGCCGGACGGCCGGTGACGACGACGGCCTGCTGGATCTGCTGACGCCGGCAGTGGCCGCGCTGGCGAGGGCGGGTGACTTCGTCCGGGCCCGGCAGGCGTACCTGCGTGCGACCGCGGTGGCCCGGCCGCTGGGACGGGCCCGGGCGCCGCTGACCGCCTGGGACGCGCCGCTGATCTGGACGACGCGGGAGGCCCGCGATCCGGACCCGGTCACGCTCGCGGCGCTGCGGAGCGAACTCGCCGCGGACCTCGGCCCGGCGACCCGCGCCGCGCTGCTGATCGCCCTGTTCCGCGAGGTCGAGGGGTACGACGTCGCCGAGGCGATCGAGGTGAGCGCCGAGGCTCTGGAGCTCGCCCGGTCCGCCGGCGACGACCGGCTGCTGTGCGCGGCGCTGAACGCCCGGGCGTACGCGGCCCTCGGGCCGGACCTGCGTACCGAGCGCCGGGCGGTGACCGAGGAGTACCTGCGGGTGGCGGCGGCGACGGGCCAGATCGATCACGAGGCCGTCGCGCACTGGCTGCTGTTCCTGGAGTCCTCGGCGCGCACGGACCTCGGCGCCGCGGTGGCCGAGATGCGCCTGGCCGTCGAGCGGTGCCAGACGGGCCAGCTCGGCGGTCTGCTGTCGGTCGTGGCGATCTTCACCGCGCTGCTGGACGTGCTGGCGGGACGGCCCGATGCGGCGCTCGCCCGCTACGAGGAGGCCGCCGCCCGGCTCACCGAGCACGGCGCGATCAACGGAGCCATGATGGCCGTCGTCGGCCGCATCTCGGTGGCGATGTACCGCGGCGACCTGGGCCCGCTGCGCGCGGAGCTCGAGGCCGTCGACTACGGCTTCCCGGGCCGCATCACCGATCCGTTGGTGCTCGCCATGCTGGACGGTGGCGACGAGGACGCGGCCCGGCGGGTGTGGGCGCGCCGGACGCCGATCGACCGCGACTACTACTGGCTCGGGTTCATGGCGCTGCGCTCGCACGCGGCGGCCCGCCTCGGGGATCTCGACGTGGCCCGGGCCGCGTACGAGGACCTGCTGCCCTTCTCCGGCCGGTTCGCCGGCGCCGACTCGGGCACCCTCTACGCCGGTCCGGTGGATTCCGCGCTGGCGGCGCTGGCCCGGGCCCTCGGCCGCCCCGCGGAGGCCGCGGCGCACGAGGAGGCCGCCGCGGCGCTGCTGCACCGGGTGGCGGCGGCCCTGCAATCGTCCTAAGCGAACACGCGGCGTTCCCGGCGGCGGAACATCGGCGGCAGCACCCTGACCATCACGGCGAACGGAATGCCACCCTCCGCGCGGAACTCGGCCAGTTCGCGATCGGTGCTGACGGCCAGGATCCGCGGCACTTCGAAGGACATCTTGGCCCCGTGCTTGCGGATGGTCGCCTCGACCCGGCTCCAGTCGGCGCGGGTCACGTACCGGCGGATCAGCGGGACGATCGAGCGTTCCTCGTCCTCGATGTGCTCGCGCAGCGTGTCCCGCAGGTCGGCGAGGTCGGCGGCGAGCGGGGCCGGGAAGAGGCCGGCGGCCCGCAGGGAGGCGGCGCCGTCGCGGATGCGGGCCAGCTTCGGGTCCAGGACCGCGTGGTCGTCGGTCAGTTCGGTGAGGTCCACGTGCGCGCCCGCCGAGCGTTCCAGCACCGGCCACAGCACCTCGTCCTCGGCGCTGTGGTGGTGATGGATCGAGTCGCACAGGTCGGTCACGTAGTCCGCGACGGCGGCGGCCCGGCGGCGCTCGAGGCGGCGGCCGGCCTCCCGGGCGGCCAGGTCGGCGACGCGGTCGAGGTCGCGCAGCATGGCGCGGTGGGCCAGCAGCAGCCCGGTCGGTTCGGTCTCGGTGGTGTTCGCGTTGTCGGTCATGCCGGTGACTGTGCGCGGGGGCTCTTTCGGCGGACCTAACGCCGGCTGAACGCGGACCTGGTGCGAACGAATCTCACATGGTGGAGTGGGGCCATGACGGACTACGACATCGTCGTCGTGGGCAGCGGGTTCGGCGGCAGCGTCACGGCGCTGCGGCTCGCCGAGAAGGGGTACCGCGTCGGCGTGCTCGAGGCCGGCCGGCGCTACACCCCGCAGACGCTGCCCAGGACGTCCTGGGACCTGCGCGCCTTCCTGTGGGCGCCCGCGCTGGGGCTGCGCGGCATCCAGCGGATCACGCTGCTCAAGGACATCATCGTGCTGTCCGCCGCGGGTGTCGGCGGGGGCTCGCTGGTCTACGCGAACACCCTGTACCAGCCGCCGGCACGGTTCTTCGCCGACGAGCGCTGGGCCGGGATCACCGACTGGGCGGCCGAGCTGGAACCGCACTACGACCAGGCGTCGCGGATGCTCGGGGTCACGCTGCAGCCGTCGATGACGCCGTCCGACCGGGTGGTCGAGGCCGTCGCCGAGGAGATGGGCGTGGGCGGGACGTTCCGCCGTACGCCGGTCGGGGTGTTCTTCGGCGAGCCGGGGAAGTCGGTGCCGGACCCGTACTTCGGCGGTGCCGGGCCGGACCGTACGGGCTGCACCGAATGCGGCGACTGCATGATCGGCTGCCGCGTCGGTGCGAAGAACCGCCTGGACCTGAACTACCTCCACCTCGCCGAGCGGGCGGGCGCGACCGTGCACCCCGGCACCGAGGTGACGGCCTTGCGGCCGGTGCACGGCGGCTGGCGGGTGGAGACGAAGAAGCGGGTGTTCACCGCGCGGGAGGTGGTGCTCTCGGCGGGCGCGCTCGGCACGCAACGGCTGCTGCACGCGATGAAGGACACCGGCGTGCTGCCCGCGCTCTCCGACCGGCTGGGCTCCTTGACGCGTACGAATTCCGAGGCGCTGCTCGGTGCGCAGGCCGAACGCGTACCCCCGGAACCGTTTTCCCGGGGTGTCGCGATCACGTCGTCGTTCCATCCCGACGAGGACACCCACATCGAACCCGTCCGGTACGGCCCCGGCAGCAACGCGATGGGCCTGCTGACGACCCTGCTGGTGGACGGCGGCGGGCGGGTGCCGCGGCCGGTGCGGTTCCTCGGGCAGGCGTTGCGGCACCCGGCGCTGCTGCTGCGCTCGCTGTCGAACCGGCGGTGGAGCGACCGGACGATCATCGCGTTGGTCATGCAGACCCTGGACAATTCCTTGACGGTACGCCGCACCCGGCGCGGGCGGCTCACCACCGGACCGGGCCACGGGCCGGCGAACCCGACCTGGATCCCGGTGGGTCACGAGGCGGTACGCCGGATGGCCACGGCGATCGGCGGCCACCCGGGCGGCTCGGTCGGCGACGTCTTCGACATCCCGATGACCGCGCACATCCTCGGCGGCGCGACCATCGGCGACTCCGCGGCGACCGGCGTGGTGGACCCCTACCAGCGGGTGTACGGGTACCCGGGCCTGCACGTGGTGGACGGCTCGGTGATCCCGGCGAACCTCGGGGTGAACCCGTCGCTGACCATCACCGCGCTGGCCGAGCGGGCCATGTCGTTCTGGCCCAACAACGGCGATGCCGATCCGCGGCCCGCGCTGGGGGCGGGGTACGAACGGGTCGAGCCGGTGTTGCCGCGCTCCCCCGCTGTGCCGGCGCACGCACCGGCGGTGCTGCGCTGGACCCGCCGCCCGGCTCCGGCTCCGGCTCCGGCCTCAGCTCCGGGTCCGGCTCCGGGTCCGGCTCCGGGTCCGGCTCCGGGTCCGGCTCCGGCGAGGGACGCGGTGACCCCGGCTCCGGCCCCGGTGAGCGATGCGGTGGCCTCCCCTGGCAAACCTGCGGCTGGAAGCGTTTCCAGTGCCGGCCCGGATCCGGGGGTCGAACGCGCGGCCGCCGGATAGCGGGGGCCGGCCAGCCGGCCCGGGAACGCCGGCCGCCCCGCCACCGGGCTGATCGGTGACGGGGCGGGGCAGTTCGTGCCCGGCGCGGGGCCGGGGTCGTGCGGGATCAGGCGCGGCTGCAGGCCGTGCCGTTGAGGGTGAAGCTGGACGGTGCGCTGAAGGTGCCGCTGTAGGTGCCCTGGAAGCCGAACGACGTGCTGCCGCCCGCCGGGATCGCCCCGTTGAACGAGACGTTGCGGGCCGTCACCGCGCCGCTCGAGCCGGTCAGCGTCGCGTTCCAGGAGTTGGTGATGGCCTGGCCGTTCGGCAGGGTGAAGGCGAGGTTCCAGCCGTTGATCGCGCTGCCACCGGTGTTGGCCACCGTCACGTCGGCCGTGAAGCCATTGCTCCAGGCGTTGGTGCCGTACGTGACCCGGCAGGCCGTGCTGCCGGACGGCGGCGGGTTGCTCGGCGGCGGCGAGGACGGGCCGGTGGGCGGGGTGCCGCTGTTGACCTGGGCCGAGAAGTTCGTGACCGCGAGGCCGGCGCCGCCGATCCACGGTTCGAAGCCCGCCTGGATGCTGGTCAGGTACCAGGAGTTGGTCACCGACGTACGGGTCTTCGTGTCGTTGACGAAGTCCAGCACGTTGAAGCTCCAGCTGGACAGCGGGGACGGCGCCACGTACGACACGACGTTGTTGGAACCGTTGCTGCCCTGCCACACCTGCCAGGTGCGGCCGCCGATCGTGGCGTTGCCGACGACCGAGCCGATCGGCTGGATGGAGCCCTGCCGGTTGAACCAGATCATGATTTCCATGGCGTTGACGCCGTCACGCTTGGGCGTCGGGTCGAGCCAGATGTCGTACGCCGCGTCGTACGTCGCGCCGCTGACGAAGTTGTACGAGATGCTGCTCGGGGCGCTGCTGATGGAGCTGAGCTGCATCGGCAGGTTGGTGCCCGGCGAACAGTTCGTGTAATGGCAGCCGTAGTACACGGCGGGATACGACACGGGTGCGCCACTGGTGCTGCCGGTGCCCTGCTGACTGGCGATGGTGAATCCGGTGCTCGTGACATTGATGCACTGCTGGGCGCTGGTGCCCCACCGGTTGTTCATCACCACGTATCGGCCGCCGATGGTGGTGGATCCGTACTGATCGCAGATCTGCGTGTCGGCCTGTGCGGGGCCGGCCACGGCGAAGGCCGTGACACCGGCGCCGGCGAGCATGACAGCCGCGGCGACGGCGCGGATGGCGCGTCTCATGACAGCTCCTAGGTGAGGGATTTCCCGGGGGACGGGGGTTCGTGGGAGCGCTCCCAGGCAACGTACAACACATCGACGAACCTGAGAAGTGTTGCCACGAAGTTTCCGGGAGCCGGCCCGCGCCGCGGCCGCCTTCGCAGCCCTCACCGGCGAATCTTTCCGGCCCGCCGGATCGGAACGCGACATGCGCGAGTGCAATTTGCCTCGGACCCGCCGCGGCGACAGAATGAAAACGCGCGACAATTTCGACGACACGCACTCGAACAATGACCGCTGTAGGAGCGAGCACATCATGGCCAAGCAGGTAATCACCCTTCTGACCGACGACCTCGACGGCGGCGAGGCCGACCGCACGGTCGAATTCGGACTGGACGGGGTGAACTACACGATCGACCTGTCGGAGAAGAACGCCGGCAAGCTGCGCAAGGCCCTGGACCCGTACCTGTCGGTCGCCACCCGCGTGGGCCGCGGCGGCGGCGAGCCCCGTTCCGCGCGTCGCGGCGGCGCCCCGGCGAGCACCGGCCGCGCCACCCGCGACCAGAATCAGGCCATTCGCGAGTGGGCCGGCAAGAACGGTTACGAGGTTTCCGAGCGCGGCCGGATCCCGAGCTCCGTGGTCGAGGCGTACCACAACAAGCGATAACTCGTCCGCCGGCTCGGGAAACGGCGTCGCCACATCGGCGACGCCGTTTCTCGCGTGAACGGCACGCATGAACGGCACGCGTGAACCGGAGCGCCCCGTCCGACCACCCCACCACCACCCACGAACGGACTGAAGGCGCCCCGTCCGACCACCCCACCACCACCCACGAACGGACTGAAGGCGCCCCGTCCGACCACCCCACCACCACCCACGAACGGACTGAAGGCGATATGCGGGTCGTGATCGTGACCGGGGCGTCCGCGGGCATCGGCCGGGCCACCGCGCTGCGCCTCGGCCGCCCCGGCACCACCGTCGTCCTCGCCGGCCGCCGCGCCGACGAGCTGGCCGCCGTCGCGGCGCAGATCCGGGCGGCCGGCGGCGCGGCCGTATCGGTGCCGGGCGACCTGCGGGACCCGGCGGCGACCGAGGCGCTGACCGCGGCGGCGCTCGGCGTCACCGGCCGGATCGACGCCCTCGTCAACAACGCCGGCCGCGGCGGCCCGGCCACGGTACGCCTCGACGACGCCGAGCTCGTCGCGATGGTCGACGTCAACCTGCTCGCGCCGATCCGGCTCATGCGTTCGGTGCTGCCGGCGATGCTGGCCGCCGGCGCGGGCTCCATCGTGAACATCGGCTCGGTCGCCGGCGAGGTCGGCATCGGCGGCGTCTACTCGGCCACGAAGTTCGGGCTGCGCGGCATCACCGACTCGGTCCGCCGTGAGGTCGCCGGCACCGGCATCGGCGTGACGCTGATCGAACCCGGCCGCGTCGGCACCGAGATGAACGCCCGCGACGCCCACCGGCTGCCCGGCCCGGAGGTGGTCGTGGACGCGATCGAGCGGGCGCTGCGCCGGCCCCGCCGCCGCATCGTCGTCCCGTGGCGCTACCGGGTCTCCATGCTGGCCGCCGCGGCACTGCCCGGCATCACCGACCGCATGTACGCCGGCAAGGCCGCCCGGTCCCGCTGACCGGCCCGGCACAGGCGGACCGGCCCCCGCGCAGGAGGGCCGGTCCCCGCGCAAGAGGACGGCCCCGCGCAGGAGAGCCGGTCCCCGCGCAGGCAGGCCGGTGCCCGCGCTGGAGCGCGGGCCGCGCGGTCCCCGCGCAAGAGGAACAGGCCCCGCGCAGCTTGGCCGCGAGCCGAGCCGCCCAGGGTTCAACGCCGGCTGCCCGGGTAGGGCTTCAGACATGCGAGTCGTGATCGTCGGAGCGAGCGGTAACGCGGGTACGGCGCTGCTGCGCCGGCTGCGCAACGAGCCCGGGATGGACCTGGCCGGGGTGGTGCGGCGGATGCCCGGCACGGACACCGTTCCGTACGACGCGGTCGAATGGCACTCCTGCGACATCGGTACGCCGGAAGCGCCCCGGCGGCTGGCGGAGATCTTCCGGGGCGCCGACGCGGTGGTGCATCTGGCGTGGCAGATCCAGCCCAGTCACGACCAGCGGCGGCTGTTCCGGACGAACGTGCTCGGCAGCCGCGCGGTCGTCGAGGCGGTGCTGCGGGCCGGAGTTCCGTCGCTGGTGTACGCGTCGTCGGTGGGCACGTACGCTCCGGGCCCCAAGGACGCGTACGTCACGGAGGCGTACCCGAAGACCGGGGTGAAGGGTTCGTCGTACAGCCGGCACAAGGCGCTCGTCGAGGCGCTGCTGGACCGCGCCGAGTCGGACCATCCCACGCTGCGGGTCGTCCGGCTGCGCCCCGGCCTCATCTTCCAGCGCGACGTCGGTACGGAGATCGGCCGCTACTTCGCCGGCCCGCTGCTGCCCGCGCGGCTGCTGCGGTTCGGCCGGATCCCGGTCATCCCCTCGCACCCGGGGCTGCGGGTGCAGGCGGTGCACGCCGACGACGTGGCCGACGCGTACGCCCGCGCGCTCGCCTCCGACGTGCACGGCGCGTTCAACGTGGCGGCCGGTCCGGTGCTGGACCCGACCGTGGCCGCCGAGGCGTTCCACGGCCGGGAGGTCCCCGTACCCGGGTTCCTGCTGCGGGGGGCCGCCGACCTGAGCTGGCGCCTGCGGCTGCAGCCCGTCGACGTCGGCTGGGTACGCCTGGGCCTGAAGGCGCCGCTGATGTCCTGCGACCGCATCGCCGCGGAGCTGGGCTGGCGACCGCTCACCGGCGCCGTGCACGCGCTCAAGGAACTGGTCGCCGGGATGGCCGACCGGGCGCACACCGACAGCCCGCCGCTGTCGGGCGCCCCGGACCTGCCGGGGCGCCTCGGTGGGGTGCTGCGCGGACGGCTGCCCGGCTCCGGCAACCCGTACTAGGACTCAGCGGTCGCACTGCCACGTGATCACACCGGAGCTGCCGTCGAACGGCCGGCCGATCACGAGGCCGGTGTCGGCGATCGCGAAGGGCTCGCCGCGCCCGCCGTTCTCGGAGCTCAGCTCGACGGTGGCGTCGTCGCGCAGAACCGTGCCGTTGGAGACGATCCAGCCCGCGGCGTTGACGGCGTTCGCGGGCGCGTTCACGGGCAGGACGGTCACCTCGCCGGTGCGCAGGTCCCAGCGGGCAACCTCGCCGGAGGGCCACAGGTTGCCGGTGGCCCAGTCGCCGTGCGCGTCGTTGACGGCACCCTGCTGGTTGGCCGGCCCGGTCAGCGCCCGCCCCAGCCCGCGTTCGTCCCAGCGGAACGAGGTCAGATCACCCTTCGCGGAGACGACGCTGCCCAGGATCGAGCCGTCGTCGAGGATGCTCGTGCCCTCGGCGTACGCGGGAAGCGGCAGTTTCGTGGCGGTCGTCGCAGTGGCCTTCCAGAGCAGCACGGCGTCGGTGCGGTCGCCGGAGCCCTGCCGGGTGGCGTTGACGATGATGTCGCCCCGCCGGTTGACGGAGGCGTCGCGGAACGTCCACTTCCCCGGCGGCGGGATCATCTTCTCCGGTACGCCGCCGATGTAGCGCAGGACCGAGTCGGCCCATTCGTCCTTGGGGCCCGCGACGGCGGCGACCACACCGCCGGCGCTGACCGCGTCCGCCTGCACCCAGTCGCCGACCTTCGGCAGGGTCTGCGACATCCCGTCCGTCCACAGCACCGGCTGTGAGCGCCCGACTCCGGCCAGCTTTCCCTGAGGGGTGCTGCGCTTGCTGGGCCGGAAGTCGTTGGCGATGACGTAGCGGCCGCCGGGGTCCACGCCCGCGGCTTGGACGGCGGTCATTCCGTCGGGAGTCGGCAGCCACGTGGCGCCGCACCGCACCGTCGCCGGCGGGCCGGCCGGCTGGTCGGCGCGCTGACCGTCCGTGTACGCCATCAGCGAGGGAACCGCCGCCAGCAGACCCGTCGCGAGGGCCGCGCCCAGACCCGCCTGCACTGCCCGCCGGCGCCTGGCCCGCTTGCGGCCGCCCTCGACCACCGTCCCCACGCGCAGCTGGGTGTGGGGCACCTCCACCGCCTGCAACCGCTCCCGTACGTCCTGCTCACCCATCATGATCCGTCCCTCGATCCTCGCGCGGTACCGGCCTCGGCCGGGGTGAGAGCGGCGCGCAGGGCGGCCAGCCCCCGGGAGCACTGGCTCTTGACGTTGCCCACCGAGCACTTGAGCACCTCGGCGGTGGCCTCGACGGTCAGGTCGTCGAAGTACCGCAGCACCACCACGGCCCGTTGGCCCTTGGGCAGCGCCCGCAGCGCCGTGACCAGCGCGTCGCGCTCGACGATGCCGTGCTCGGCGGCGGCTATCGGCACCGCGTGCGGCGGGACACCGCCCAGCCGTACGCGCGACCACCGCAGCCGCCGCTCGTCGAGGTAGCGCCGCACGAGGATGCTCTGCACGTACGCGTCGACGTTGTGCGCCGCCGCGACCTTGCGCCACTGCACGTACAGGGCCGTCAGCGTGGCCTGGACGATGTCGTCCGCCCGGTGCGCGTCGCCACAGAGCATGTACGCGGTCCGGTGCAGCCGGGACAGCCGTCCCGCCACGTACTCGGTGTACTCACGTTCCTCGTCGGCCCGCATCCCGCTCCCTCCGGCGCCCTCACCTCACCGTCGTCGGCCGCGCCGGAAAGGGTTGCACGGCAACGCCGGATTTCAGCGGTGGCGGGTGAGGACCGCCGCCCGCTGCGCCGGAGGGTTGCCCGGGACCGCCAGATCTCAGCGCTTGCGGACGAGGGTGATCCCGTCCCGCACCGGCAGCATCACGCAGTCGACGCGCTCGTCGGCCACCACCAGGTCGTTGATGCGGCGGATGGCCTGGTCCGCCGGGTCCTGCGCGGCCGGGTCGAGGACGCGGCCGTCGCGCAGCACGTTGTCGAGCACGATCAGGCCGCCCGGCCGCAGCCGCGGCACCAGCTCGGCGTAGTAGTCCGGGTATCCGGTCTTGTCGGCGTCGATGAAGGCGAAGTCGACGACGGCATCGCCGGGCAGGGCCCGCAGCGTCTCGACGGCCGGGGCCAGGCGCAGGTCGATCCGGTCCGCCACGCCGGCCCGCTTCCAGTAGTCGCGCGCCACCGCGGTCCACTCGGGCGACACGTCGCAGGCGAGCAGCCGGCCGTCCTCCGGCAGGCCGCGGGCGATGCAGATGGCCGAATAGCCGGTGAACACGCCCACCTCGACGGCGAACCGGGCGCCGGTCAGCCGGACCAGCATGGTCAGCAGCTCGCCCTCGTCGTGGCTGATCTGCATGCCGGCGGGGCCGGGGAAGGACCGGGCGGTCTCGGCCGCGAGGTCGCGCAGGACCGGGTCGGCGGGCTTGCTGTGCGCCAGGATGTAGTCGTTGATCGCGGGATCGATGATGTCTGCCACGCGGCCATCCTGCCGCATCGATCGCTCAGGGGAGGTTGCCGAGGACCACGCGTTCGGAAGTGAGCAGGTAGTCGCGGAGCAGGGCGGCGGCCCGGTCCTGCTCGCCGGCCTCGTACAGCGTGGTGATGTCGTCGTTCATGGCCACGAACGGCCGGTGCAGGGCCTCCGGGTCGGGCGCCGCCACGAACGCCAGGCGCAGCTCCGCGGTGAGCTGACGCATCCAGCCGTCCAGGCGGGGGCTTCCGGCCAGCGCCACGATCTGCTCGTGGAAGTGCATGTTGGCCGTACCCACGCCCCGCCAGTCCCCCGCCGCCACCGCGGCCCGGGCGTCGGTCACGGCCGCCCGCATGGCCTGGGCGCGCGGCGGGTCGGTCGGTGCCTGCGCGAGCGCGGTGCATTCGAGCAGGACGCGTACGCGGTAGATGTCGGCGATCTGCGCCGGGCTGAGCGTGGCGACGAAGACGCCCCTGTTGGGCTCGCGGACCAGCAGGCCTTCCTCGATGAGCGTGGAGAACGCCTCGCGCAGGGTGTTGCGGGAGACGCCGAGCGGCCCGGTGAGCGAGGTCTCGGCGAGCCGCGTACCCGGCGCCAGCTCGCCGTTGATCATCGAATTGCGCAGCTGCTCCACCGCCCGCGCGGCGGAGCCGGCCCGCGCGGCGGAGCCCTCACCCGCAGCGGAGCCCTCACCCGCAGCGGGACCCGGCCTCTCGACGGTCGTCACGGTTCCAGTCAACCAGCCCGCGACGCGCGCACCTCAGCCGGGCGCACGGGTGAAGCGCACGGTCGCACCCGGCCGCAGCTGCGCCGCGCGATCGGCCGACTCCGGGGTCAGCACGGCGATGACGGGATATCCGCCGGTCACCGGATGGTCGGCCTGGAACACGATCGGCCGGCCGTCCGGCGGCACCTGCACCGAGCCTCGGACGACGCCCTCGCTGGGCAGCTCGGCCGTGCGTGCTCGGGTCAGCGGGGGGCCGTCGAGGCGCAGGCCCACCGAGTTGCTCGCCGGGGTGACCGTGTACTCGGCGCCGAGGAACGTCTCGATCGCGTCGGGGGTGAACCAGTCGTCGCGCGGGCCGAGGTCGACCTCGAGCGGCCCGTCCGCGGGCGGGGCGAGCGCCGGGGTGTCCCCCGGGTTGCCCGGGACCGGCCCGATGCGCAGGACGTCGCCGGGCGCCGGGCGGGCCGGGCCCATCCCGAGCTGGTCGGTCGAGCGCGAGCCCAGCACCGGCGGGACCGCGAAGCCGCCGCGCACGGCAAGGTAGCTGCGCAGCCCTCGCCGCGGCATGGTGACGGCGACGGTGGCCCCGGCGGGCACCTCGACGACCTCCTCCACGCCGGTGCGCTCGCCGTCCACCGTGAGCACGGCGTCCGTACCGGTCAGCACGACCACCGCCGGCTCGTCGAAGCGCACCCGCAGGCCACCCAGGGTGCACTCCAGGACGGCCGCGCCGGACGGATTGCCGGCCAGCGCGTTGGCGCGGGCGTACGCGGCCCGGTCCACCGCGCCCGACGGCGCGACGCCCTGGTGCGCGTGGCCGGGGCGCCCGGCGTCCTTGAACACGGCGAGCGGGCCGGTCCGCAAGACGGTCACGGTCATCGCTGCACCGCCTTGAAGGTCACGCGTACGCCGGGCAGCAGCAGTGCCGGCTCGGGCCGGTCCAGGTCCCACATGCGTTCCGTGGTGCTGCCGATCAGCTGCCAGCCGCCCGGGCTGTCACCGGGGTAGACGCCGGAGAACCGGCCGGCCAGCCCCACCGAGCCGGCCGGGATCCGGGTCCGCGGCGTCGTGCGCCGGGGCACGTCGAAGCTGGGGTGCCCGCCGGTGAGATAGCCGAAGCCGGGCGCGAAGCCGGCGAACGCCACGGTCCACGGTGTGCCGGTGTGCCGCGCGACGACCTCGTCCGGCGTGATCCGCAGATGCTCGGCAACCTCGGTCAGGTCCGGGCCGTCGTAGGACACCGGGATCTCGACGGAGCCGGCGTACGCCTGCCCGCGCCCGTCCGGCTCGAGCACGGCGGCCGCCTCCCGGACCGCCGCCGGGGACGTGACCGCCGGGTCGAACCGGATCAGCACCGTCCGGGCCGCCGGCACCAGGTCCGTGACGCCGGGCAGGGCGGCCGCGCGCAGGGCCGCGTACAGGGCGAGGGCCGCGTCGAGGTCGTCCACCTCGGCGAGCACGGCCTCCCGCCCGCAGCGCAGGAATCTCGTCATGCCTCGTATTCCGTGTCGGGCACGTCGGTCACGAACATGTGCCCGGGTGCGTGGGTGATGGCGTACGGGACCTGCGAGGCCATCACGGCCGCCTGAGGCGTGACGCCGCAGGCCCAGAAGACCGGGATCTCTCCCGGCCGGATCTCCACCGGCTCGCCGAAGTCGGGCTTGGCGAGGTCGCCGATACCCAGCCCGGCCGGGTCCCCGATGTGCACCGGCGCGCCGTGCACCGCGGGGAAACGGCCGCTGATCGTCACCGCGTCCGCCACCCGGTCCGCCGGGATCGGCCGCATGGAGACCACCAGTTCGCCGCGCATCCGCCCGGCCGGCCGGCAGTCGCGGCTGGTGCGGTACATCGGCACGTTGCTGCCCGCGGAGATGTGCCGGACGTCGATGCCCGCCTCGATGAGGGAGGCCTCGAAGCTGAAGCTGCAGCCGATGAGGAACGCCACCAGGTCGTCGCGCCAGGCCGCGGTCGCGTCCGGGACCTCCTCGACGAACGCGCCGTCGCGCCAGATCCGGTAGAGCGGCAGGTCGGTGCGCACGTCGGCGCCGGGGGCGAGGACGGTGGCCGGCGAGCCGGGGTCGGTCACGTCGAGCACCGGACAGGGCCTGGGGTTGCGCTGGGCGTAGAGCAGCATGTCCCAGGCCCAGTCGCGGGGCACGGCGATGAGGTTGGCCTGCGCCACGCCGGGCGCGAGGCCGGCCGTGGGCCGGACCAGGCCGGCCCGGAACCGCGCGCGCAGGTCGGCCGCGGCGGTCATGCGCCGGCTCCGGCGAAGGCGGTGATGCGTACGCCCGCGGCCGTGAGCCCGTCGTGCACGGCCCGGGCCATCTCCACGGCGCCCGGCGAGTCGCCGTGCACGCAGATCGAATCGGCCTCCACCTTGATCACGGACCCGTCGACGGCCACCAGGGTGCGGTCGGTGACCAGCCGGACCATGCGCTCGGCGACCTCGGCGGGATCGTGCAGCAGCGCCCCGGGCAGCCGCCGGGAGACGAGCGTGCCGTCGGGGTGGTAGCCGCGGTCGGCGAAGGCCTCGCGGACGGTCCGCAGCCCGGCGTCCTCGGCGAGCCGCAGGAACGCGGAGCCGGGCAGGCCCAGCACCGGCAGGTCGGGGTCGTACCGGCGGACCGCGTCGACCACCGCGGCGGCCTGCTGCTCGTGATGCACGATCGCGTTGTAGAGCGCGCCGTGCGGCTTGACGTACAGCACCCGGTCGCCGGCGGCGCGGGCCAGGCCGTCCAGGGCGCCGATCTGGTAGATGAGGTCGGCGACCAGGTCCTCGGTCTCGTAGTCGATGAAGCGCCGCCCGAAGCCGGCCAGGTCCCGGTAGCCGACCTGGGCGCCGATGACCACGCCGCTCGAGACCGCCCGCTCGCAGGTGGCGAGCAGCGTCCGCGGATCGCCGGCGTGGAAGCCGCAGGCCACGTTGGCGCTGCTGACGATGCCCAGCATCGCGGCGTCGTCGCCGAGGCGCCAGGTGCCGAAGCCCTCGCCGAGGTCGCTGTTGAGGTCCATGTCTCCTCCTTCGCGCGGACGGCGGTCAGCCGGCCAGGTAGTCGAAGATCGTGCGCGCCGACGTGATGCCCATGTACCAGGTGAGGGCGGCCACGGCGGCGCCCAGCACGAGCAGCCACACCGGGTACGCGTACCCCTGGAGCAGTTCCCGCCGGCGCCACGCCGCGTACAGCAGGATCGTGAAGCCGATGGGCAGGATCAGGCCGTTGAAGCCGCCGGCGAAGACCAGCAGGGCCGAGGGCGCCGTACCGATCAGCAGGTAGACGGCGGCGCTGACGGCGATGAACGCGACCGTCGCCCAGGAGCGCGGGCGGCCCGCGGTGAGCTTGGGCGAGAAGGCGTTGAAGAACGACACCGAGGTGAACGCCGCGCCGACCACGGAGGTGATGGCGGCGGCCCAGAGCACGATGCCGAAGGCCCGCTCGCCGAACTCGCCGGCCGCCGACCGGAAGGCCTGCGCGGTCGCGTTGCCGGAGGTGTCGAGGGCGACGCCGCCGGCCACCACGCCGAGGATCGCCAGGAACAGCACGAACCGCATGAGGCCGGTGACGGCGATGCCGGTGAGCGCGCCGCGGGTGACCTCGCGGATGTGCTCGGGCCCGGCGGTGCCGCTGTCCAGCAGCCGGTGCGCCCCGGAGTACGTGATGTAGCCCCCGACCGTGCCGCCGACGATCGTGGTGATCGCCGCGAAGTCGATGTGGTCGGGCAGCACGGTCTGCTTGAGCGCGGTGCCGACGGGCGGGCCGGACACGACCGCGACGTACACGGTCAGCACGATCATGACCAGGCCGAGCACGATGAGCAGCCGGTCCATGGCCAGGCCGGCGCGCTTCACCGCGAAGATGACGATGGCGATCAGCGCGCTGATCGCGCCGCCGAGCTTGGGGTCGAGGCCCAGGGCGGCGTTGAGGCCGAGCCCGGAGCCGGCCACGTTGCCGATGTTGAACACCAGCCCGCCGAGGATGACCAGCGCGGCGAGCAGGTGGCCGGCGCCCGGGACGACCGCGTTGGCGATCTCGTGGGCGCGGCGGCCGCTGATCGAGATGATCCGCCAGATGTTCATCTGGACGACGAAGTCCACCAGGATCGACACCAGGATGCCGAAGGCGAACGCGGCGCCCAGCTTCGCCGTGAAGGTGGTGGTCTGGGTGATGAAGCCGGGCCCGATGGCGCTGGTGGCCATCAGGAAGATCGCCCCGATGAGGGCGGTCCGGCGGGTCCTGGCGGGGTTGGTCACGTCCGTCGACATCGGCGCTCCTCGATCGGAATGGTTCGAGTGGAGGCACCGCTGACGCTAGGGATTGTTCAACGATCGCACAAGGGTTGTTCAACAATCTAGGGTCACCGGTACGTGAAATGCCCCTGCCAGACGCTCGTACGGCGCATCGGCACGCTCTCCAGCGCCTCGTTCACCGGCACGTCGTACGTCGCCCGGCGCACCATGCCCTGCGTCGGCAGGTACGCCCGCCCCGGGTCCCCCACCAGCACCAACGCGCCCCGCCCGGCCGCCGCGCGCAGGAACGGCAGCACCCTGGCGGCCATCTCGCGGCTGTAGAACACGTCGCCGGCGAGGACGACACCGGCATCGGCGTACCCGGTTTCCAGGAGATCTCCCTCGACCACGGCGACGTTCACGCCATTTGCACAAGCGTTCGCCTCGGCCGCGGCCAGCGACAGCGGATCGATGTCGTTCGCGGTCACCGAGCGCGCGCCCGCCCTGGCCGCGGCGACCGCGACCAGGCCCGATCCGGTCGCCAGGTCCAGCACGTCACGGCCGGCCACGAGCGCCGGGTCGTCCAGCACGTGCCGGGCCAGCGCCTGGCCGCCCGCCCACGCGAACGCCCAGAACGGCGGCGGCTGCTCCGCGCCGCCCGCCTCGGTCAGCTCCCAGAGCCCGATCGGCTCGTCGGCCTGGTGCAGCACCAGCTCGGGGACGAAGGGTACGGGTGCGAGCCGGGTGTGCGCGCGGACGAACTCAGCAGTGGTGGACACCCTGCGATTCTGCTCAGCTGACGCGGCCCGGTACCGATCAGGGGGCAGCGTCGTCGTCCAGTGCGCCGGAGGGAGCAGCATGCCGACACGGCTCGCGGCCGCCCTGTTCGGCGGCCTCATGCTCGCCCTGGCCGTGGCCCACGCCGCCGAGCCGGCCTGGCACACTCCCGTACGCCTCGCCGCGGGAGTCGCCGCCGCGCTCGCCATCGGCCTCGGTGTACGGCGGCACAGACCGGTCTCGCGCGCACCGTGGCAGCTCCTCGCGACCGCCGTCGCCCTGTCCGCGCTCGGCGACGCCGCCCGCACCGACCTCGCCGTACCCGTGCTCCCGGCCGTGGGCACCGGCCTGCTCCTGGCCGTCTACCCGGTGCTGGCGTCCGCTCTGGTGCTGTTCGTCCGGCACCGCGCCGGAGGGCGGCGGGACCGCGGCGGCCTGCTCGACGCCCTCACCCTGACCTGCGGCCTGACGCTGCTGGCGTGGACGTTCGTGTTCGATCCGCGGCTCCGCGAGGGCGTCCCGGCCGCCGACGGTCAGTGGGTGTCGCTGGCGTACCCGGTCGGCGGGCTGCTGTGCTTCGCGCTGCTCGCCCGGCTGCTCACCGCCTCCGGCCACCGTCTGGGCGCCGCGGAGTGGCTGTCCGCCGGGCTGCTGGCGCTGGTGGTCACCGACGTGGACCGCTACCGCGACGGGCTCGACCACCTGGCCGTCCTCGGCCCGCTCCCCTGGTACGCCGCCCTCGGCGTGGCCGCGCTGCACCCGTCGATGACCGAGCTGACCCACGCCGCACCCCGGCCGACCACCGAGCTGGGGCGTTCCCGGCTGGCGCTGCTGGGCCTGGCCTCGCTCGTCGCGCCGGCGGTCCTGGTGCTGCGGGCCGGCCTCGACGGGGGCGTCCGCAACCTGTCGGTGATCGCGGCGCTGAGCACCTGCACGTTCCTGCTCGTCCTGGCCCGGATGGCCGGGCTGATGGCCAGTCACCGGCTGGCCCTGGCCCGCGAGCGCGGCCTGCGCGAGGCGTCGGCGGCGCTGGTCTCGGCGGCCGACGCGGACGAGGTGGCCGGCGCCGTCCGCAAGGCCGTCGCGCAGCTGCTGCCGTCCGACGTGCCGCACCGCGTGGTGCTGGCCATGGCGATCACCGAGCCCGAACAGCCGATCTCGGCCGAGGCGGCGGCCCAGTCCGAGGTCGACCGGGCCACCGGCACCGCCGCGCGGCTGGTCGCCACCCGCGACGTCGACTGGGCGGTCGCCGTCCGGCTGACCCACTTCAACACGGTGCTGCGCTGCCCGCTCGTACTCGCCGACCGTCCCACCGGCGACCCGCTGGTGGGCGTGCTGCACGTCGGCGGCCCGACGACGGCGCTGCTGGGGCTGCAGCGCGCCCTCGAGGTGCTGGCCACCCAGGTGGCGCTCGCGCTGGAACGGATCGCGCTCAGCCAGGAGGTCATCCGGCGCAACAGCGAGGCCTACTTCCGGACGCTCGTGCTCAACACCTCCGACGTCATCCTCATCGTCGACGAGGAGGACCGGGTCCGGTACGCGAGCCCCTCCGCGGTCCAGGTGCTCGGCGCCGACCCGGTGAGCGTCCGGCTCCCCGAGATCATCCACCCGGGCGACCGGGTACGCCTCGCCGGCGTGCTGAGCGCGGTCCGGGCCGGCGACTCCACGCTGGAGGGCCTCGACTTCCGCGCGGTCGGGCGGCGGCGTACCGAGGTGCTGCTCGAGATGCACCTGCGGGACCTGCGCGCCGACCAGACCGTCGCCGGGCTGGTCGTGACGCTGCGCGACGTCACCGAGCGGCGGCGGCTCGAACGCGAGCTCACCCACCAGGCCTTCCACGACTCCCTCACCGGGCTGGCGAACCGGGTGCTGTTCGCCGACCGGCTGCAGCACGCCCTGGCCCGCGGCGCCCGCGACGGCTCGGTGGTCGGCGTGCTCTTCATCGACCTCGACGACTTCAAGATCGTCAACGACACGCTCGGGCACGCCGTCGGCGACCAGCTGCTCATCGCGGTCGCGGAACGGATCTCCGGGGCGCTGCGCGCGGACGACACCGCGGCGCGCATCGGCGGCGACGAGTTCGCGGCGCTGGTGGAGAACGTGCAGGACCCCGGCGCGGTCGAGGAGACGGCCACCCGCATCCTCGCGGCGCTGAACGCACCCATCGTCGTCGACGGCGAGGTGCTGCAGGCGGTCGCGAGCATCGGCATCACCACCACCCCGGAGGCCGACAACGCCGACGAGCTGCTGCGCCAGGCCGACCTCGCGCTGTACGTGGCCAAGGGCGCCGGCAAGAACCGCTGGCGCCGCTACCAGAGCCACCTGCACAGCGCGATGGTCGAGCGCCTCGAGCTGCGCTCCGCGCTGGACCACGCGGTCAACGAGGGCCACTTCGTGCTGCAGTACCAGCCGATCGTGGACCTGTCCACGGACGAGGCGGTCGGCTTCGAGGCGCTCGTCCGCTGGCACCACCCGGCCCGCGGGCTCATCGCGCCGGACCAGTTCATCGAGGTCGCCGAGGAGAGCGGGCTCATCGTGCCGATGGGACGCTGGGTGCTCGACCAGGCCCTGCACACCGTCGCCCAGTGGCGGCGGATCCTGCCGCGCACGCGCCAGCCGTACGTCAGCGTGAACGTGTCCGTCCGGCAGTTCCGGCAGTCCGGCTTCGTCGAGCAGGTGCGCGCGTCACTCGACTACGCGGGCGTACCCCCGCAGGCGCTGATGCTGGAGATCACCGAGACCCTGCTGATGGGCGACGACGAGCGGATCTGGTCCGACCTCGCGGTGCTGCGGGAGATGGGCGTCCGCATCGCCATCGACGACTTCGGCACGGGCTACTCGTCGCTGGGGTACCTGCGCCAGCGCCCCATCGACGTGCTGAAGATCGACAAGATGTTCATCGACGACATGGTCGGTGACGAGCAGCAGCTCGCGCTGGTCCGCGGCATCGTCAGCCTCGCGCAGACGCTCAACCTCACCGTGGTGGCCGAGGGCATCGAGGACGCGACGCACCGCCGGATCCTCGCCCAGCTCGGCTGCCCGCTCGGCCAGGGCTACTACTACTCCTCGCCGCTGGACCCCACCGAGGCGCTGACCTGGCTGCGCAACCCGCAGCCGATCGCGGCCTGACCCGTCCTAGAACGGCAGCAGGTCGCGCAGCCCGAACCCGTCCTGCACCACCACGTCCGGCTCGGGCCAGCGGCTCGCGTCCTCGGTGGACGTCCGCGGCGAGCGCATGAGGATCGCCGCTCCCGTCTCGGCGCGGCGGGCACAGACGATGTCCCGCCGGTAGCTGTCGCCGACGAACCAGCACTGCTCGGTGGGTACGCCCAGCCGCCGCGTGGCGTGCCAGATCATCTCCGGGTTGGGTTTGCGCACCCCCACCTCGTCGCTGTACACCTGCACGGCGAAGAGCCCGCCGACGCCGGCCTTCGCGAGGAAGTCGCGGTGCGCCGCCCCGCACAACGTGTTGCTCACGACCGCCATCGGCAGCTCGGCCGCGCGGGCCGCCCGCAACGCCTCCGGCACGCCGGGGCGCAGCGCCCACGTCGGCCGCCACGCCCAGTCGTAGCTGAGCTTGGCCGCGTTGACTCGTACGGCCTCCTGCGCGCGCTGCGGCCAGCCCGTGGTGACGAAGCGCCGCCACACCTCCGCCTGGGGCAGCTCGTCCGGCTCGTCGCGGTCACGCCATTGCGCGTACGCCTGAGCCCCGTCGGCCAGCGCACGGTTGATCTCCCCCGGCGACAGCACGCCGTTCGTCAGGTTGTACAGCCGCAGCACCAGCCCAGGCGGCGCGGGATCGGAGCGGGGCGCCTCGGCGAGCACACCACCGAAGTCGAGCAGCAACGCAACCGGGGAGGGCGGCATCTCAGCGGGTGTTGAGCGTCCAGGCGCGTACGCCGCCGACGATGCCCGCGGTGTTCGGCACCACCACCACGTCGTCACCCATCCGTGCCAGCTGGGTCGCGGTGATCAGCCGGGAGTTGCCGCCGCCCAGGTAGAGCCGGTCCCACAGGAACACCGGCCGCAGCCCCTCCACGACGTTACGGACCCGCCGCGACCAGAGCGCGTCCCCCAGCCGGCGCCGCTCGTGCTCACCGATGTACGTGTCGTAGCTCATGCCCCACCGCACCGGCGCCTGCGACATCTCCAGATGCGGGGCGAGCGCGCCGCCGTCGAAGAGCGCGCAGCCCAGCCCCGTGCCCAGCGTCAGGACGAGCTCGCACCCGGTCCCCGCCACGACGCCGGCCCCGTGCACCTCGGCGTCGTTGAGCACCAGCGTCGGCAGCCCGAACGCCTCGGCCAGCGCGGTCCGCGCGTCGTACCCCTGCCACGCCTCGACCAGGTCGGGGTCGACCTTCGTCCGCGGCCCGCTGCGGGTGACGTAGTGCGGCGTCGCCACGACCACGCCGTGGCGCAGCATGCCGGGCATGCCGACGGTCACCCGGTCGGCGGTCGGCAACCGCTCGCCGAGCCCGACCAGCGTCTTCACGAAAAGATCCGGAGGCAACGGGTACGGCGTGGGCACCCGCAGCGGATGCGCGCGCATCGTGCCGGCCTCGTCCAGCACCGACCCCTTGATGCCACCGCCGCCGCAGTCGATCGTCAACGTGAAAGCCACAGGTGCAGTCTGCCAGCCCGGGGGCCGCTCAGAAGCGGGCGAAGGACCGGATCGGCATCCGGGGGCCGAAGCGGGGGGCCATGATGCCGCCCGCCGCCAGCAGGTCGCAGACCCGGCCCCGATGCCCCGCGTACGGCGCCAGCAGCTCCAGCATCCGCGCGTCCGTCCCGCGCGCCTCCCCGGCCAGCGCCCACGCCACGGTGTTCGGGATGTGGTAGTCACCCACGCTGACCGCGTCGGGGTCGCCGTACGCCGTGCGCACCACCTCGGCCGCCGTCCACGGCCCGATCCCGGGGATCGCGGTCAGCCGGCGCGTCGCCTCGGCGCTGTCCCCGCACAGCTCCAGCCGGGCCGCCCCGACCGCGCAGCGCAGCAACGCCTGGGTGCGCTTCTGCTCGACCCCGAACGGATGGAACACCCAGTACGGCGTAGCGGCCACCGCCTCGGGATCGGGCGGCAGCAGCAGCTCCACCGGTCCCGGCGCGGGCTCCCCGAAGTGCCGCACCATGGCCCGGTACGCCCGGTGCGCCTCGATGCCGGTCACCTTCTGCTCCAGCACCGCCCGGATCAGGCGGTGGAACACCAGGCCGGTGGCGGGGAACCGTACCCCCGAGAAGGTCCTGGCCAGCCGCGCGACCAGCGGATGCCCGGCCGCCTTGGCCGGGAAGTCACCCAGGTCGTCCCGCAGCCCGGCGATCGCGTCGGCCCGCTCGACGATCCACCCCGCGCCGGGCCCGTGCCCGGTCGCGCTCAGCTCCGCGCCGTCGCGGGCGAGGCACAGGGTCGCCGGACCGTCGGGGGTACGCGCGGCGAGCCAGAACTCGCCGTCCACGAGCTTGCCGCAGGGATCGTGCCGGACAACGAGCAACGACCGCAGCGTCCTCGTGAAGAGGTAGCCGTCCAGCGGTCGCAGCCGGCGGGTCGCCGTCGTCGTCACCCGGGCCACTATACGGACCTCCCCCGCTCCCCCGGCCGATCGATTTCCGGCAGGCCGCCTTCGGGCGTCGCCGGCCGCTCGCTCCGGTGGCCGGCCGCGGGCATGCCGATGGCCCTGACCGCGCTCCCGGTCAGGGCCATCGGGGAGGGTGGGCGCGGACACCCGAGTCGGTCCGCGTCACCCGGCGGCGGAGCTGGCAGCTCGGCCCGAGCGGTTCCCGCGCCTCCTTTCGTCAGCCGATTACCTGCTCGAACCGCCTGCCGCGGGTGCCGTCCTCAGGGGGATGGACGGCGTCCGGGTCCCGACGGGGGGTCCCCGGCGGGGCGGCGCCATGTCAGAGGTGGCGCGGCCCCGCGGGGTTCGGTTCCCGGGTGCGGCAGGGCTCCGTACCTAGTTATTGTTGCCGTTGCGGCCGCCGTTGTTCTGGCCGCCGTTCTGGTCCTGCTGCTGGCCGCCCTGCTGCTGGCCCTGGTCCTGGCCGCCCTGCTGCTGGCCCTGGTCCTGGCCGCCCTGCTGCTGACCCTGGTCCTGGCCGCCCTGCTGCTGACCCTGGTCCTGGCCGCCCTGGTTCTGGCCGCCCTGGTCACCGTTGCCGCCGCCGCCGACCTCGATGCGGACCGCGTCGAAGGCCGGGGTCTGGTTGGCGCGCTGCATCATCGGGATGCGGTGCGAGCCGTCACCGGCCCACGAGGCGCACTGGGCGGTGCCCGCCTGCGGCAGGCCCGGAACCTGGATCGTCACGGTGTCGGGGGCCCGGCCGCCCTGCTTGTCCTCCGTCGCGACGAAGAACGCGGGGACGGGAGCGGGGTCCGGCGCCTCGTTGGTGCTGGCCAGCATGCGGCAGGCGGTGTGGAAGTGGCCGCGGACGATGCCGTCCTGCAGCACCGAGGACTCGACGTAGTAGCCACCCTGGCCGGCCGCGAGGAACCGGTCGCGGATCAGGTTGCGGGTGCTCACCTTGAGGGTGAACGGGGTGTTCGGCTGCACCTCGGTCGGCGCCTCGGTGATGAGCAGCGACGGGTTGTTCTCCTGCGAGCCGACCTCACCGAACTCGGTGGAGACGCAGCGGTTGCCGTTCTGGAAGCCGTCGTGCGGCGTGAGCTGGCTGGTGGAGCAGCTGTTGGTCAGGATGCCCAGGCCAGCGCCCGGGGGCGGGGTCGCGGCGCCGCCGCCGTTGTTGCCGCCGTTCTGACCGCCGTTCTGGCCGCCGTTCTGGCCGCCGTTCTGACCGCCGTTCTGACCGCCGTTCTGGCCGCCACCGTTCTGGTCGCCGCCGGCCGCGGTGCTGTTCGACGGGGCCGGGCTCGCGCCGCCACCACCGTTGTTGCCACCGCCGCCCTGGTTGCCGGCGTTCTGCATCACCCACTGGCGACAGCGGGCCCGCATCTGATCGGTGGTCGGGATGTCACCCGAGCCGTCGTCGGCGTGCTGGGTCACCCGGCCCTTGTTCGTGGTGTAGGTGCCCCGCCGGGTCTCGGTCGACAGCTTCGACCGCTTCGGCGCCTGGATGTTGTTGCAAGCGGCCAGAGCACGCTGCGTGGAACGCTTGGTGCTTGCGTCCGACACCTGCGTGACGGTGACGATGCCACCGAAGGCAACCAACGTGGCTGCCGCGGCGATGATCCGGCGCCGACCGGTGAACCACTTGGAGTACTTGGATTCGCGCCGGTACTGCGACCTTCGCATTGCTGACACCTTTCTCTGTCCACACGTGGCGGGCGGTGGAGCCGCCTGGAGGTACTGCCGTACGGCCTGGTCGGCTGGCCAGGTCGGGGAACCGTTCGGGGGCTAGCGCGCCCGGAAGATGCGCATCGTGGTGACCACGCCGGCCACCAGGGCACCGGCGAGGACGAGCAGGATGACCGAGGTGCTCACCCCGGGTACGCCACCCGGGCTGCTGGCGGCGGCGAGCATCGCGTTGTCGACCGGTACCGGCCCCTTGCCGGCGGCGGCCGGCGGCGGAAGCGTCGGCAGCTGGGAGTAGTCGACGATGCCGCTGCTCTCCAGCAGGGTCATGTGCGTCATGACGAACTGGTTGGCCTCCTGCGCCAGCTTGCGCACCGAGTCGTTGCGGGTGCTGGCCCGGATCGTCGCGATCGCCGGGAAGATCTTGCCGTGCGCCGCGCGGAGCCGGTCGATGTAGATCTGGTCGAACTGCCGGCTCGTGGGCGCCGTACGCATCTCGTTGAGCCAGCCCTGCTGGTCGCCGTTGGGCTGGTTCGGCAGGGCGACGCCCAGCTTCTTGGCCACCGCGATGTCGAGCTTGTCGAGCACGACGTGCTGGGCCGAGATGTTCCGGCCGATCTCCTGGATCCGCGGGTCGTCCGACTTCTCGACGGCCATGTTGCCCGCCGGGATCTCCCAGAGTCCGGCGAGCCGGACCTTGATGACGAAGTCCCGGTCCGCCGCGGTGACCGTGCCGGTGCCCTTGTCGGTCAGCCCGGTGTTGGGCGGGACCGGTACGGGCGTCGAATCGGCCGCCCGGGCAACGCCGGCCGGGGCCAGCAGGAACGCCAGGGACATTGCCGAGACGCCCACCAGCCAGCGCTGAAGCCGGCGAGAAGAGCGAGCGGCAATCATGTATCACACCTCCGACGACGGGTGGGGAAACGATTCCGGCGAACCGTGGTGGAACGCCGGAAACGCTAGGAGCAGGTCTTGCGGTGTCGCAATGGAAAATGAACTTCTTACGCCCGACTTAAAGAGAACTTATGGGCGGTCTTTCGGCCTGCCGGCGCCGATGGAAAACGGCGGCCGGCCAGGTCGACGCTCAGTAGCTGTAGTCCGACCCGGAGCTGTCGGAACCGGCGTCGCCGCCGCTGTCCTGCGAGTCGCTGCCCTTGTCGTCGGCGGGGGGCGCCACGGCCTTCGACGGCGGCGGGAGGCAGGTGAGGTTCTTCTTGCCTTCCGGCGTGACGACGAACCAGGCGCTCGCGACGTTCTGGCCCTTCCACTGCCCGGGCTTCTTGTCGCCGATGTACGTGTACAGCGGCCACTTGTCGAGGGTCAGCTGCAGCGTGCCGTCCTTGCGCTCGACCGTGCCGACGAGGTCCGCGTCGACGCCCTCGAGCTTCGGCTCCTCGCCCTTGTTGATCAGAGCGGGCGGCCAGGTCTTCTCGCAGTCGCCGTTGCAGTTGGAGACGACGTCGGGCTTCACCTTGTCCTTGTCGAAGCGGTAGAGCACGAAGCCGTCCTCGTTCTGGACGGTCTCGCCCATCCGCTTGACCTTGGCGGCCTTCAGCTCCGTGGTGACCTCGTCCTCGCTGAGCTCCGGGGTGTCCGAGGCCTCGTCGGCGCCGTCCCCGGTCTCCGCGCCGGGCGTGGCGCCGGCGGTCGGCTCGGCCGTGGCGCCCGGGGTCGCGTCGACCGCGTTGGCGGCCGGCTGGGCACCGTAGTCACTGCCGCCGCTGTTGTAACCGGCGGGAGCGCAACCGGGCAGCGCGAACGCCGCCGCGATCGCGGCGCTGACGACGATCAACTTTCGCTTCTCCGGTACCACGAGAGCCCTCCAACTGATCTCTTCATCTCCGTGTTCCGCGCAGTAGTACGCGCCGCCCGCCGCCGCGGTTGAAGAATCGGCTGAATCAATTTCCCGGAAAATTCTTTGAACCCTTCGCGACCCGCGTCCGTGAATGACAGGCCCTCGCGATCATCCGTCGCGCGGCGTAATGGCGTCACCGACAATGCGTACGGACGCGGAAAGGCCCGGCCGCATCGGCGGCCGGGCCTTTCGACGAGCGTGGGGTCAGGGAACCCGGACGAGCGTCTCCGTCGCGCCCTTGGAGTCGATCGACTGCACCTGGATGTGCGCGATGTCGGCCCGCGGGAGCGCCGTGGCGGCCTGCAGCAGCAGCGGCTCCGGCTGGGCGGCGGTGCCCCAGCCCTTCTCCCCCACGGTCCAGGTCGACAGCACCTCCGAGTTGCCGTCGGTCCGCACGGCGACGAGCCGGCACGTCAGCGGGCCCTTGACGTTGGAGACCGCGAACGACACCTGGGTGCCCCAGTCCTTCGGCTCGAAGCCCACCGAGGCGGTCACGTTGGTCCGCGAGTCCGTGTTGGTGAGCACCTCACCGGCCAGCGGCGTGCCACCGAGGCCACCCTTGGCCAGCGGCAGCGGGTCGAGGTTCTTGCTGGACCGCGGCGGCGCCTGCGCCTGCGGGCTCTGCGGGTCGGGGGCCAGCAACTTACCCCCGGCGAAGAGCGCACCGATGGAGAGCATCGCGAAGATCACGACCGCCGCGGCGAGCGAGTACAGCCGCCGGCTGTTGGCCCGGCGCCGCTCCTGCTTCACCTCGCCGATCATCTTCTTGAGCACCATGCCGTCGCGGCGCGACTGCTCGGTGGCCACGAGTGCGTCGGCGTCGACGTCCGACAGGATGTCCACCACGGGCAGCAGGGACTCCAGCTCGATCGCGCACGCCGGGCAGTCGATCAGATGGTCCTCGAAGCGGGCGGCGTCGCGTTCGTCGAGCACGCCCAGGGCGTACGCGGCGACGTCGAAGTGCTGTTCCTGTGTCATTACTCCGTCACCCCCCGCTGCTGCAGAGCCGTACGCAGGGCCCGCAGGGCGTAGTACACACGCGACTTGGCCGTACCCAGGGGCAGGCCGAGCACGTCAGCCGCCTCCGGAACGGTCCGGCCGCGGAAGTACGTCTCGACGAGGATCTCCCGGTGCGACTGGGACAGCGTACGCAGGGCGTCCGTGACCGTCATCAGCTGCAGGACCCGATCCGTGTCGTCGGCCGTACTCGGGAAGCTCTCCAGCTCCCGGTCGTACGTCTCCGGCGGGCGGGCGCTGACGCTGCGGTGGTCGTCGATCGCGATCCGCCGGGCCACCGTGACCAGCCAGGGCCGCAGCGACTGCTGCCCCTGGGCGCCGAGGCGGTGGGCGTTGCGCCACGCCCGCAGCAGCGTCTCCTGCACGATGTCCTCGGCCCGCTGCCGGTCCCCGCCGGTGAGGCGGAGCACGAACATCAGCAGCGGTCCCGCGTGCTCCTCGTAGAGCATCCGGACGAGCGTGTCCTCGTGACTCGCGGTCGCCGACCCGGCCTCATGGCGGGCCTGTCGCGGCATCACGGCGTCATCATTGTCCGCACCCCGGCCTCCGTCGAGCGCCTGCCACCGGCCCCCGGAACGCTGCTGCGTCATGACGCGCTCCCCAGCCGGCGCGAGCCGCTCCATGACCGTCGCATGCATCGATTCCTCCTGCCGGTGCTTTCCCCGTCGCCTGTCATACGGCCGGGGGCACCCGCCGGGATCAAAGCGAGCGGGAAAAATTCCGGGATCCTGGGAGGCGGGGCGGCATCGACACGCAGTCGCAAGAGGGTCCTCCGGTTCCAGGGACGTCGGGCACACCTGATCCCCCGCCGGAGCGGGCAGCCCAGGGCGCGCATGGGGGGCGCAACATCCATCCATAGGTCCCGATATGGGCCTAGGGGCACGCGAATAATACTCAGCGTCGAGCCGGAGTCGACAGACGCGCGGTGCGTACTCCACACGCCCGGCGGATCCATTGTCGGCGCGCCGTCATGTCACCCTTACCGACCGTGTGGATCAGCCTCGGAGGGCTCGCCGTGGGTAGCCCGGCGGCGACGGTGCGCAGGTCCGCCACTTACCGCCGAAAGGGATGAAAGCTCTAAATCGCTGCGCTGCGCGGCGGTGCGGCGGGTCGGCGCCCGGTTCGCGGCGGCGGTCGGCGGAGGCACGCCCGGCCGAACGGCGCGCCGGCCGGTCCAGCCGGGCGGAACCGGCGCCGCGCCGGGCCCGAGAAGCCGCCGCCGCCCGATCCACGCGGGCCGAGCCGACGCAGCGCCGGCGCCGGGTCCGACTGGCCGGCGCCGGGCAGTCCGGGCACGCCGAGCCGGCAGCGCGTCGCGCACAAAAGGCCGGCCGGGCGGAGCCGGTGCCGCGCAGGATCGGCGTCGGGATCCGCCGGTCGTCAGCGGCTGCGGGCCGTTGCCAGCGTCAGCGCCCGGTGCAGCACCCGCGCGTCACCCAGCATCCCGCGCAGCCGCCGCTCCAGCCCCGCGATCGGCACCAGGTTCTGCGGGGCGCGGGGGTCCTTGTACGCCGACGACGCGAACCGCGGCAGTGTTGCCAGGGACAGGTCGGCCAGCTCGATGGCTTCCTCGGGGGTCAGGTCCGGCGAGCATTCCACGCGCACGATGCCGGACCACGGCGCCCCGGAGGCTCCGGGCAGGCGCAGGTACCAGGACCAGCCGCCCCAGACCGTGCCCAGCGCGAACACCGGGGTGCGCTGCGCCGGCCGCAGGGCCGTGACGACCTGGGTGAGCTGGGCCGACAGGTACTGCTTCTGCTGGGTCTTGACGTACCCGATGGTGCGGGGCAGCTGGCGGCGGTTGCGCAGCGGGCCGTCGACCACGAGCAGGTCAGCGCCGTCGGAGCCGTGGTGGCGGACCTCGCCGGAGATCTCGATCTCGAGCGCGGTGAGCGGGGCCTGGACGGCCGCGGGGAGCTTGCTGGCCTCGCCGGTGCCGCTGACCCGGTGGATCTCGTAGCGCACCGAGCCCGCCTGGACGTCGCCGGCCGACGGGCTGGCGGTGAACAGGCCGCGGCCGACCCGGGCGCCGGCCAGTTCGGCGACGCCGTTGCGCAGGTCGCAGCGGACGACGCCGGCCGCGTACGAGGCGGCGAGGCCCGCGTACGACTGGCCGTCCTCCTCGGCGGTCCAGAGCCCGGCGTCGTTGCGGCGGACGCCGTCGACCAGGAACACCACGTCGGGGCAGCGCACCCGCGGCGACACGTCGATGGGCGCCCACTGGGCCGCGGGCACCTCCACGTCCGCGTCGACCTGGGCGCTGCTGGGCGACGCGGGCCCGTCGGAGCCGTCGCCGCCCTCGAACGACGCCCCGTACGCCGGGTCCCACGCGTCGACGAACATCCTGGTCACAGGCCCACCCGTTCCACGTGCGCCGTACGCGCGTCCTTGTGCACCTCGAACCGCACCGGCACCCGTTCCGCCAGGGCGTGCACGTGGGTGACCACCCCGACCATGCGGTCCCCACGGGCGGCGAGGTTCTCCAGCGTCGCCGCCACCACGTCGAGCGTCGCGGCGTCGAGGGTGCCGAAGCCCTCGTCGAGCACGATGGACTCGAGGCTGGCCGCCGTGGTGGACATGCCGGCGAGCTGCTCGGACAGCGCGAGGGCCAGGGCCAGCGAGGCCTGGAACGTCTCGCCGCCGGACAGCGTGCGCACGCCCCGGCGCAGCCCCGCGTCGTGGTGGTCGATCACATAGAACTCGCCCTTGTCGTGCATGAGGTCGTACTGGCCGCCGGTGAGCTCGCGCAGGATCCGGGAGGCGCCGTCGACGAGCAGGTCGAGCGCCTCCTCGAGCAGCCAGCGCTCGAAGTTGTTGGCGCGCAGGTGCCCGGCGAGGGACTTGGCGACCCGGCCGTCGCGGAGGAGTGCGGCGCGCTGTTCGGCGTACCGCTGGGCTTCCTCACGACGGTCGGCCAGCCGCTGCCAGGCCGCCTGGGCGCGTTCCGCGGCGACCGCGGCGGCGCGGATGAGGTCGGCGTCGGACCCGCTCGGCGGGGCCGGGACCGCGCTGTCGGCGAAGAGCGCGACGACCGCCGCCCGTTCCCGCTGGGTGTCGGCGTGTGCCGCCTCGACGGCGGCGACCGCCTCCGCGCGGGCCGTCTCGCGTTGCGCGGCCGAGTCGCGGGCCCAGTCGACCAGCGCCGCCCAGGCGCCGGCGAGGTCGTCGCGGTCGGCCGGGGGCGGGGAGAAGCGGGCCACGGCGTCGCGGACCGCGTCGAAGGAACGCCACGCCGTGCGCTGCTGCTCCTCCGCGGCGGCCACCGCGGTCTGGGCGCGGCGCTGGGCCTCGCGGGCCGCGCGGACGTCGGTGCCGGCGTCGTCGAGCTTGCGCTGCAGTTTGGTCAGCTCGGTGAGCCGGGCCCGCAGCGCCTCGGCGCCGGGCGAGCCGGCCAGCCCGGCCTGCACCTCGGCCAGCCGGGACTTGTGCTGCTCGAACTGGGCGCGCTTGCGGTCGAGGCCGCGTTCGAGCTCGCGGGCGACGGCATCGCGCTGCTTCCACGCCGTCGAGGCGACGTCGGCGGCGGCACGGGCCGCCTTGCCCTGCTGCTCGGCGACCTTCACCGCGGAGCCCTCGGGCATCGGCGGTACGGTCGCGACCGGCTGGGTGCACACCGGACAGTCGTCGCCGGCCTTCAGGTGGGCGCGCAGGGCGGCGGCGCGGTCCACGGTCTGCGCCTCGGCGTAGTCCAGCCGGGCCTGTTCGAGGAGCTGCTCGGCACCGAGGTGGGCGGCGTGGGCCAGCTCTGCGGCGGCGATCGCGTCCCGGTGCTCCACCTCGGCGACCGAGACCTCGCCGGCGAACCATTCGGCCTGACCGGTCAGCCGGTCGAACTCGACGTGCCGGTCCAGGAGCAGCCCGAGCGAGCCCGCGTCGCCGGCCGCCGCGAGCTCACCGCGTACCTTCTCCTCGTGCTCCTCGGCGGCCCGCACGGCCGTGGCCGCCTCCGCGGCCCGGTCCCGCGCGGTGGCCGCGGCCTCGGCGATCTTCGCGCTGCCGGCGGGCATGGTGACCCGGCTGAGCACCGCGAGCTCCTCGGCGATCGCGTCACGTGCGGCGGCCAGCTCGGTCTCGCGCTCGCGGGCGGTGCGCAGCCGCGGCACGGCCGCCTCGACCGCCGCGGTGAGCCGGCGCATGGCGGCGACCCGGGCGTCTGCCGCCTCCACCGCCGCGTCGTCGGCGTCGGCGAGCCCCGCGAGGGCCTGGTCCACGACGGCGAGCTGGGCCTCGGCCTTGGTGGCGCGGTTGGAGGCACGGGTCTGCACCTCCTCGTAGACGTGCAGCCCGAGGAGGTTGACGAGGATCTGCTGGCGGGTGGCGGGCTTGGCGTGCAGGAAGTCGGCGAACTGGCCCTGCGGCAGCACGACACAGCTGGTGAACTGCTCATACGGCAGCCCCACCGCCTCCACGACCGCCTGCTCCATCTCGGCCGGCGTGCCCGCGAGCACGTCGCCGAGGTCGTCGAGGCTCATGCCGGTGTCGAGCCGGGTCACGTCGAATCCGGGCGGCATCAGCTGCAGGCCCGCGCCGGCCGTCTTGACGCTGCCCCGGCCGTCGCGGCGCACCACCCGGGTCGCCACGTACCGCGATCCGGCCGACTCGAAGACGAGCCGGACGCGGGCCTCGGTGGCCGACGGCGCGAGCGCGTTGACGATGCCGCGGCTGCCGCCCCACCGCGGCACGGTGCCGTAGAGGGCGAAGCAGATGCCGTCGAGCACCGTGGACTTGCCTGAGCCGGTCGGGCCGACCAGCGCGAAGTAGTCGGCGTCGGTGAAGTCCACGGTGGTCTCGTCGCGGAAGACCGTGAACCCGGCCATGTCGAGCCGCAAAGGCCTCATTGCTGGGTGCTCACCTCGTCATACAGCTCGTCGAAGAGTTCGCGGACGCCTTCCTCGGCGTTGCCGCGGTTGTCCAGGTAGTCGCCGAAGAGCTGCCGGGGCGACCGCCCGGCGCGCTGGGCCGTCTGCTTGCCGGCCTCGGGGACCATGTCCGGGTCGATGCGCACCTCGAGCGCGTTGGGCAGCAGCTCCTGCACGTCCTCGCGCAGGCCCACCCGCGGCTTCTCACGGACGTAGACACGCAGCCACGCGTCCGGAAGGTTCACCGTCGCGAGCTGGTCGAGGCTGCCGCGGACCGTACGCAGGGTCCGGGCGGAGGTCAGCGGCACGTCGCGCACCTGGGCGGCCTTGTCGACGGAGACGTCGACGATCGCGACCGAGCAGACGTTCTCCTCCTCGCCGAAGTCGACGGCGAGCGGGCTGCCGCTGTAGCGCACCGGGCACGGGCCGATGACCCGCTGCGAGCGGTGCAGGTGGCCCAGCGCCACGTAGTGCGCGTTCGCCGGGAAGACGGTGGCCGGCACGGCGTAGCCCATGACGGTGTGCGCCTCGCGCTCGCCGCCGCCCGAGCTGGCGCCGACGATCGTGAGGTGGGCGGTGAGCAGGTTCACCACGCCGGGCTCGTCGAAGCCCTCGGCCAGGCGGGCGATCAGCCGGGCGATGTGGTCCGCATACGTCTGGTTGGCCTCGGCGGCGGTCAGGTCGTACATCTCCACCGCGCGGATCGCGTAGCGCTGGGAGAGGAACGGCAGGGCGGCCACCTGCCAGCGCTCCCCCGACGCGGTCTCGCCGCGGATGATCAGGTCCTCGGGCTTGTCCCGCACCGAGCCGCGCAGCTCGATGCCGGCCGCGTCGGCCCACGGCCGCAGCGCGTCGAGCGCCTGCCCGTTGTCGTGGTTGCCGCCGATGGCGACGACCCGGGCGCCGGCCTGCCGCAACGCGGAGAGGGCCCGGGTGACCACCCGCACCGAGTCCGGCGAAGGCGCGGCCGTGTCGTAGAGGTCACCGGCGACGATGACCAGGTCGGGCCGCTCCGCGCGGGCGACCTCCACGAGCTGGGCGAGCACCTTGATGTGCTCCTCGTGGCGGTTCCGCCCTTTGAGGACTTTCCCGACATGCCAGTCGGACGTGTGCAGGATCCGCATCGGTCACCTTCGCCGTTTTGGTCTTGATCTGCGCCGAAGGCGCCTAGGCAGGTTAGAACGGGATGTCGTCGTCCGGCGAACCGCCGCGGCCGCCCACGACCGCGAACGGGTCGACGCCCTGGACGATCGAGCGCAGGCTGCCCGCGGGCGGCGGGCCGGACTCGGACTTGCGGGTGGCCCAGGCCGGGAACGGAAACTCCACGCAGAGCGGCACCGGGATGTCCGGCTGGTTGACGAACATCGTGCCGGGCCGGGCCAGCAGGGCGCGCTGGCGCATCGCCGGGGGGAGGAAGCCGTACTCCGGACGGGAGGCCTCGGCGGGGTCGAGGCGGCCGACGACGCGGATCGCCGAGTTGGTGACGATGCGGCGCTCCACCTCGCTGGCGGTCTGCTGCGCGCCGATGAGGATCACGCCCAGCGAGCGGCCGCGCTCGGCGATGTCCAGCAGCACCTCCTTGATCGGCGAGGAGCCCTCGCGCGGGGCGTACTTGTTGAGCTCGTCGAGGACGACGAAGAGCAGGGGCCGGCCGGTGCCCGATTTCTCCTTGTCGTCGAACTCGGTCTTCAGCGTCACGCCGACCACGAAGCGCTGCGCGCGGTCGGGCAGGTTGTGCAGGTCCACGACGGTGACCTGGGCGCTCTCGGCGGTCTTGATCTGGTGCGGGCGGCGGGCGGCGAGGTCGCCGCGGATCAGCCGGGACAGGTCCCGCTTGCTGCCGATGAGCCGGCGCGCGAACGCGTTGACCGTGCCCATGTTGACCGCGCTGCCGGCCCAGGTCGAGCGGGTCTCGTCGTCGGTGAGCTGGTCCACCACGTGATCGACGAGGTCGCCGTACGACCCGAGGCGGCGCCCGTCGATGCTGATGCCGCCCTCCGCGGCGACCGCGTGCCGGGCCAGGTGCGCGGTGACCGAGTGGACGACCATCGTGTACTGCTGGCGCTCGTCGTCGGCGTCGGCGAACACGTACGGCAGGAGCCGGTTGGCGCAGAACTCTTCGAGCGTCCAGTAGAAGCTGTCCACGCCGGTGAGCCGGCTGTTGACGTCCGGCGCGCCCGACGAGTCACCGGCGCGGGGCGGCGCATACACCCGGACGTCGGGGAACGCGGTCGCGGGCAGGTCGAGCAGCTTGTACGCCGCGGTGGTCGCCGCGTCGAGCTTGGTGTTGCCGTGGTCGAGGAAGAGCAGGTCCTCGCCCTTGACGTTGAAGATCAGCGCCCGGGCGTTGGTGCCGTCGGCGCCCAGCGCCCCGGACCGGAAGACCGAGTAGAGCAGGAACGTCGCGAAGCTGGTCTTGGTGGCCACGCCGGAGATGCCGGAGATGGAGACGTGCGCGCCGCGGGTGCCGTCGAGGAAGTCGGCGTTGAGGAACACCGGGACGCCGTCGCGGCCGGTGCCCATCGGGACCCGGCGCTCCATCCGGTCGAAGTGCAGCGCCGCGTCCCGGGCCGAGCCGGAGGCCCGGCGCACGACCGCGCCGGGAGCGGGTGGCACATACAACTCCGGGTCGACGCGGGTGGTGGTGATCTCGGCAGCCTCCTGGACGAGCGCCGGCAGCGTGCCCTCGGCGATGGCGAAGACGTCCGAGTCGAACTGGGCCCCCTCGTGCCGCGCGCGGACCTGGGTGACCACGCCGGCGATCGTCACCGGCTCCCGGTCGGGCAGGTCGCGGGTGGTCACGACCACGTCGTCGAGCTGCAGGTAGCTGCCCGGCGTCACGGCCGTCCAGAACTGCAACGGGGTGGCGTCGGCGGTGCCGAGCACCCGCCCGACCGGCTCGCTCGCTTCGGTTGCTTCGTCAGACACGCCGATCATGTTGCACCAGAGGTACGACACTTGGCGGACGCCCTGTGGGTTGGCACGCCGTGTCCACAACTTCTAGGGGTCATCCACAGGTTTGTCCACAAGAACTAGGTGCTCCGGGCGTACCTCAGAAAAAGCTCGTCCCCCTCGGAGAGCACGCTGCGCAGGGCCAGGCGCCGCGCCGGTCCGTCGGAGCCGGCGGCGATGCGGCCGGCGGTGCCGCCGGCGAGCAGCGGCGAGACGGTCAGGCAGACCTCGTCGACCAGGTCGGCCTCGATGAGCGAGCCGAACAGGCGGGGGCCGCCCTCGCAGAGCAGCTGCGTGGCGCCGCGCCGGTGCAGCTCGGCGACCATCGCGGCGAGGTCGACCGTCTCGTCACCGAGCGCAAGGATCTCCGCGGCGTCGGCCAGCCCGGGCGGCGGCACCGCGCGCGCCGTGGTGACGACCAGCGGCCGGATCGGCGCGTCCGAGAAGATCAGCTGGCCGGGGTCGAGGCCGAGGGAGCCGGAGACGACCACCATCAGCGGGAACTCGGGCAGCCCGTGCGAGCGCCGCCACGCCCGGCCCGCATCGTCCAGGCGCAGCGCGTCGTACTTCTCGGTGCGTACGGTGCCCGCCGCGGCGATGAGCGCGTCACAGGTCATCCGCAGCATGTCGAAGATCTGTTTGTCGCCCGGACCGCCCAGCCCGCCCGACCTCCCGTCCACGGTCACCGCCCCGTCGACGCTGGCCACGAAGTTGACGCGCAGAGTCGGTTCCGCGGCACGTGGGTAGCGCGGGAGCAGGTCTTCGAGGATCATGGCGAGGCCGGGCCGGTGACGGGCGGCGTCGGCTCGACGGGCCGGTGCTGACAGTCACACCAGGACCCGCCCCGGCAGTCCTCATGCCGTCGATCGCGGCAAGCGCGGCAGATCATGTCGTAAGCCTAGGCGGGACGGGCAGGACAGGGACCGTACGGCAGGAGAATAATGCGCCCATGACCAGGCAACCCGTCCGTTCGCCGGGACGACCCACGCTCGACGCCGTCGCGGCGCGCGCCGGTGTCGGCCGCGGCACGGCATCCCGCGTCCTGAACGGGTCCTCTCAGGTCAGCCCGCAGGCCAAGGCGGCCGTCGAGGCGGCCATCTCGGAGCTGGGGTACGTGCCCAACCGGGCCGCCCGCTCGCTCGTCACCCAGCGCACCGACTCGGTGGCCCTGGTCGTGTCCGAGTCGCAGGAGCGCGTCTTCGGCGAGCCGTTCTTCGCCGGCGTGCTGCGCGGCATCAACTCGGCGCTGCTGGAAACGCCGCTGCAGCTGTGGCTGGCCATGGCGGCGTCGACCGAGCAGCGCGAGCGAGTCGAGACCCACCTGACCACCGCGCACGTCGACGGCGTGCTGCTGCTGTCCCTGCACGACGAGGATCCGCTCCCCCGCATGCTGCGCGAGCGCGGCATGCCGTTCGTGCTCGGCGGCCGTCCCGCCAACCCGCACCCCGACGACTTCTTCGTCGACGTGGACAACGCCTCGGGCGCGCGCAAGGCGGTCGAGTATCTGATCGCCGGCGGCGGCCGCCGCGTCGCGACGGTCGCCGGGCCGCAGGACATGGAGGTGGGCCGGGCCCGGCTCGCCGGTTACCGCGAGGCGGTCCGCGGCCCCGAGCTCATCGGGTACGGCGACTTCAGCGAGGAGGGCGGGGCGGCGGCGATGCGCTCCCTGCTGACCCGCGAGCCGCGCCTGGACGCCGTCTTCGCCGCCTCCGACCTCATGGCCAGCGGCGCGTTGCGGGCCCTGCGCGAGGCGGGGCTGCGCGTGCCGCAGGACGTGACGCTGGTGGGATTCGAGGACGCGCCGATCGCCCGGCAGTGCGAGCCGCCGCTGACCACCGTCCACCAGCCGGTCGAGGAGATGGGCCGGCGGATGGCCGAGCTGCTGGTGGCCCGCATCGGCGGCGATCCCGTCGGCGATTCCCACGTTCTGCTCGACACCCACCTGGTCCGTCGCGCCTCCGCCTGACCCGTCATACCCTCGGTGTGATTCGGGGCATACCAGCGCCCCTTGACGGCCGGGACACGGCGCCGCAACCGCTGCGAAACGCCACCCGGGCACGCTGGAGGCAGCCCGGACGGCACCGCCGTGCCGTCCGTCAGACGGGAGGAGTTGCATGTTGCTGCGCGTACGGGTCACTCTGCCGGACCGCCCGGGTGCCCTCGGCCAGGTGGCGCGCACGCTCGGCGTCGCCGGTGCCGACATCGTCCAGGTGGTGGTGCTGGAGCGGCTCGGCGGCCGGGCCGTCGACGACTTCACCGTCGTCTGGCCGGGCGCGTCGCGCGTCGAGCGACTCCTCGCCGGGCTCGCCGCCATCCCGGGCGTCCAGGTCGACGGCGTGTGGAAGGCCATCGGCGCCCCGGTCTCCGGCGGCCACGACGCCGAGCTGCTGGCCCAGGTCGCCGCCAACCCGGGCGACGGGCTCGCCACGCTGGTCGACGCGGTGCCCGGGCTGCTCGCCGCGGACTGGGCCGCCGCCGCGGTGGTGCCGGCCGACTGGGCCGCCCGTACGGCCGCGCCGCGTGCCACCCGGGCCGACGAGCCGTCGCTGCGCCTGCCCACCGGAAGCGAGCCGACGGTGGCGTACGCGAGCTGGCGCGCCCCGTCCCCGCTGCGCCTGCCCGAGGTCACGCCGCTGCGCGCCCGCCCGCTCACCGGCACGGACGGCACCCGGTACGCCGTCGCGCCGTTCGGCCGCGCGGGCCTGGTGCTGGTGATCGCCCGTACGGACGACGACGACCTGCCGGCCGCCGCCTTCCACATCACCGAGGTCGACCGGATCGCGCAGCTCGTGCGGGCCGCCGCGGTGATCCTCGGCGACCGTCTCGACCGCGCGGGTGTGCCCCCGGTCGCATCGGCTGTGACTGACCCCTCATAGTTTTCCCAGCTCAGGCAATGCGCAGGTAACACCGCGGAGGCAGGCTTACAGTCGGTTCAGGGCGACTCGATCTGCGAAGGGACGTGCCTACCGTGGCGCTGTGGCGGATCCGGGCGACGGTCGACGATCGGCCGGGCTACCTCTCCGTGCTGACCGCCAGCCTGGCGCTGCGGTCGGTCAACATCCTCGCCGTCCAGGTCCACACGACCGAGGAGGGCGCGGTCGACGACTTCCTCGTCGACGCGCCGGACACCATGTCGGAGCAGGAGCTGCACGCGGCGATCACCCGCGGCCGCGGGCGCGACGCGTTCGTGACCCGGGCCGAGGCGCAGGGGCTCGCCGACCAGCCGACCCGGGCGCTGGCCCTGGCCGGCCGCATCGTGCACGACCCGGAGGCGCTGGGCGAGGCGCTGGTCGCCCTGCTCGACGCCGCCGAGGTGCGCTGGCGCCCGGCCGGCTCGGTGGTCCTGCACGGCTACGACGAGCAGCGCATGACGCTGATCGACCCGGCCGGCGGGACGTACGAGGTGCTCCGGCCGGCCCCGGCGTTCACACCGGCCGAGTACGCCCGGGCCCAGGCGCTGGTCGAGGTGAGCGGTTCCGTGCTGCGCCGTTCCGCCGAGCAGACCACGCTGCTGCTGCCCGGCGGTGCCGAGCTGCTGGTGCGCGAGGCCACCGCGGAGGACCTCGAGGGCGTACGCCGCCTGCACGGCTGGAGCGACGGCCGCCTGCGCCGGCTGCTCGAGCCGTCGAACGGGCTCACGCTGCTCGCGGCGTACGACGACCCGGCCGCCGGCGAGGAACGGGTGGTGGCGACGGCGACCCTGCGCACCGAGGGCGACCTCGGCGAGGTGGCGGTGCTGGTCCAGGACGCGTGGCAGCGCCGTGGCATCGGGACGGCGCTGCTGCGCCGCCTGACCGCGTGGGCGGTCCGCGCCGACCTCGAGGCTGTCGTGGCGCACGTCGCCGCGGCCAACGTGGCGATGCTCCGTACGCTGCGCCGGCTCGGGGCGACCGGCCCGGCGGACCGCGACGGCGCGATGGTCACGGTGACGCTGCCGGTGGGCGCCCGCCGGCCCGCCTCGGATGAGACTCCTGCCACCTCCGGGTGACGGGTGAGAGCGGCGACGGTGGGCCCGTGAGCGGGTCCACCGTCGCCGATGGGTTCGCGCTACCGGACCAGCTCGGCGGCCAGCAGGTCCATCAGCAGTCCGTCGTGCCAGGTGCCGTCGGCGCCGCGCTCGTACTCCCGCATGATCCCGACGGGCCGGAAGCCCACCTTGGCGTAACAGCGGATCGCGGGCTCGTTGTCGGCCGCGGGGTCGATGACCAGCCGGTGGAAGCCCTCGACGTCGATGAGGTGGGTGGCCAGCGTCCGGACCGCGTCGGTGCCCACGCCGCGGCCGTGCAGCGCCGGGTCGAGGTAGATGTCGATGCTCGCGTGGCGATAGTCCGGCTCGTCCTCGGAGTCCCACTGGATGATCCCGGCAACCCGGCCGTCCACGAGGATCGCGAGGTGGCGGTCGCCCAGCTCGGCGATGGTCTCGCGGGTCTCGGCGGAGGCGTCGTCGTCGCCGCGCCACCGCGCCCGCACCTCCGGCGTGGCCCGGATGGCCGCCAGCGCCGGCACGTCCGCCTCGGTGGCCGGGCGCAGCGTCACGAGCGTGCCGCGCAGCGGCTCAGGAGCGGCGGACACCGTGTTCCACGCAGGTCGCCGTCCATCCGGTCGGCACGACCTGCACCTTCATCCGGCGCCGGCAGTCCGGGCAGTAGCGGGGCGGCTCCAGTCGCCGGGCCGCCGCGCACGCCGTGTGGTCGCCCTCGGCGGTGGGTGTTCCGCAGCGGTCGCAGTACACGAGGACCGTCACAGCGTCGCCGACAGCGCCTTGACCGGCATCTTGAGCTCCTGGAGCAGCTCGAGGTCCGCGGTGGCCGGGCGGCCCAGCGTCGTCAGGTAGTTGCCGACGATCACCGCGTTGATGCCGCCGAGCAGACCGTCGCGGGTGCCCAGGTCCCCCAGGGTGATCTCGCGGCCGCCCGCGTACCGCAGGATGGTCCGCGGCATCGCCAGCCGGAAGGCGGCGATGGCCCGCAGCGCGTCCTTGCCCTCCACCACCGGGCGGTCGCCGAGCGGGGTGCCGGGGCGCGGGTTGAGGAAGTTCAGCGGGACCTCGTGCGGGTCCAGCTCGGCGAGCTGCGCGGCGAACTCGGCGCGCTGCTCGACCGTCTCGCCGAGCCCGAGGATGCCGCCGCAGCAGACCTCCATGCCCGAGTCGCGGACCATCTTCAGCGTGACCCAGCGCTCCTCCCACGAATGGGTGGTCACCACGTTGGCGAAGTACGACCGGCAGGTCTCCAGGTTGTGGTTGTAGCGGTGCACACCCATCGCGACGAGCTCGTCGACCTGTTCCTGGGTGAGCATGCCGAGGCTCGCCGCGACCTGGATGTCGACCTCGGCCTTGATCGCCGCGACGCCCTCGCGCATCTGCGCCATCAGCCGCTCGTCGGGCCCGCGCACCGCCGCGACGATGCAGAACTCGGTCGCCCCGGTCGCCGCGGTCTGCTTGGCGGCCTCCACCAGGGCCGGAATGTCGAGCCACACCGCGCGCACCGGCGAGGTGAACAGCCCCGACTGCGAGCAGAAGTGGCAGTCCTCCGGGCAGCCGCCGGTCTTGAGCGAGACGATGCCCTCGACCTCCACCTCGGGACCGCACCAGGCCATGCGGACCTCGTGGGCGAGCTGGAGCAACCGCGGCAGATCCTCGTCGGGCAGCCGCAGCACTTCGAGGATTCCTGCCTCGTCGAGACCGACGCCGTCAGCTAGCACCTGGGCCCGCGCCCGGTCGAGGATGTCTGGCATGCCCGTACCCTACAAGGGATTCCGGCCCGCGGGTTGCCCGTGGTGAGTGGTAGTTTCCCGGGCGAACGACTCGGACCGGCGAAGAGCGAGGATGCGGTGACGGGCTGGCAGCAGGAGCTGGAGCGCCAGGCCCGCACGCGGGCGAAGGCCGGGCTTACGCGCAGGCTACGGCCCCGCGACGCCGGCGACGCCGTCGTCGATCTGGCCGGCAACGACTACCTCGGCCTGGCGGTCCATCCCGAGGTCGTGGGTGCCGCGGTCGAGGCGCTGCGGGCGTACGGGCTGGGCGCCACCGGATCGCGGCTCGTCCGCGGCTCGACCCGGGCTCATGAGGCGCTCGAGTCGGACCTCGCCGAGTGGCTCGGGTTCCCCCGCGCGCTGGTGTATTCCTCCGGCTTCCTCGCCAACCTCGGCGCGATCCGGGCGCTGGCCGGCCCGGGCACGCTGCTGGTCTCGGACCGGTACAACCACGCCTCGATCATCGACGGCTGCCGGGCCTCGGGCGCCGAGGTGGTCGTCGCCCCGCACGCCGACCCGGCGGCCCTCGCGGAGATCCTCACGTCCCGTCCCGGCCGGCCGGCGGTCTTCGTCACCGAGTCGGTCTTCTCGGTCGACGGCGACCTCGCCCCGCTCGCCGACCTGCACGCGGTGACCTCCGCGCACGGCGCGCTGATGCTGGTCGACGACGCGCACGCGCTGGGCGTCCTCGGTCCCGAGGGGGCGGGCGGCGTCGCGGCGGCCGGCCTCGCGGGAGCACCCGACGTGGTGGTCACGGCGACGCTGTCGAAGTCGCTGGGTGGCGCCGGCGGCGTGGTCGCCGGTCCCGAGGCGCTGATCCGGCACCTGGTCGACACCGGTCGCACGTTCATCTACGACACCGCCCCGCCGCCCGCCGTCGTGGCCGGGGTCCGTGCCGCGGTGCGGGTCGCCCGGTCGGCCGACGACCGCCGCCGGCTTCTCGCGGAGCGGGCCGCCACGACGGTACGCACGCTGGGCGCGGCCGGTTTCGCCGTCTGCACCCCGGCGGCGGGCGTGCTGTCGGTGCCGGCGCCCGGCCCGGAGGCGGCCCTGGCCTGGGCGGCGGACTGCCGCGACCGCGACGTCGCCGTGGGCTGTTTCCGCCCGCCGTCCACCCCGGACGGTTCGTCCCGCCTGCGCCTGACCCTGAACGCGGGGGTCGGGCAGGCCGACTTCGACCGCGCCCTGACCGTGATCGTGGAGTGCGCCCCGTGACGAGCGAGCAGCAGACCGCCCCGCCGCAGACCCCGGAGGAGAACCCCATCCCGATCCCGGTCTCGCCCGCGCCCGCCTCCCCGGTCCCCGTCGCGCCGATCTCTCCGGTCCCCGTCTCCCCGGCGCCCTTCTCGCCGGTGCCGGACCTGCCGGTGCCGGACCTGCCGGAGGCGCCCGTGTCACCCGGCGTGGGCCCCGCGGACCCGGCCGACGCCGACCTTCCCCCGCTCACGCTGCCGGTTCCGGAGCCGGCCGTGGCCGCGCCGCCACCCGAGGCCCGCCCCGAGCCGCGGCCCGCGCAGCACGGCGAGTGGCGCGGCATCGTCGTGGTCACCGGCACGGACACCGGCGTGGGCAAGACGGTGGCCACCGCGGCCGTCGCCGCCGCCGCGCAGGCCGCCGGGCTGCGGGTGGCCGTCGTCAAGCCCGGCCAGACCGGTACGGCCGAGGGCGGCCCGACCGACATCGACGTCGTGACCCGCCTCGCCTCCCCGCACACCAGCCGCACGCTGGCCTCGTACCCGGAGCCGCTCGCGCCCCTCGCCGCGGCCCGGGTCGCCGGCCTGCCGCCGCTGGAGCTGTACGAGGCCGTCGACGCCATCCGCGCGGAGGCCGAGAAACACGACCTGGTCCTGGTGGAGGGCGCGGGCGGCCTGCTCGTGCCGATGGGCGTGCGCCCGTCCGGCGAGGCCTGGACGGTGGCCGACCTGGCGACCGCGCTGGGCGCCCAGACGATCGTCGTGTCCCGCGCCGGCCTGGGCACGCTCAACCACACGGCGCTGACGCTGGAGGCCCTGGACCGCCGCGGCGTACCGGCCAAGGTGGTGCTCGGTGCGTGGCCGGCCGAACCGGAGCTGGTCCACTGGGCGAACCTGACCGAGCTCGTCCCGCACCTGGTGGGCGCGGTGCCGGACGGCGCGGGCCAGATGGAGCCGGGCGTCTTCCGGCGTTCGGCGCCGGGCTGGCTGACGCCGGCGCTCTACGGCGTCCTCGACGACTGGCGGGTCTGGGCCGACGAGGCCGGCTGACCCCGGCCGTACCCTGATGAGCGGGTTTTGCCCGGCGCCCGGGCGGCCACCGTCCGTGGTCGCTAGCGTGTGGGGCTCGTGATCCGTGAGCCGAGGGGCTGGGGCTGTCGTGGATGGCATAGGCGGGCAGATCGTGCTCGTGCTGGTGCTCGTACTGATCAACGCGGCCTTCTCCGGCAGTGAGATGGCGCTGGTCTCGCTGCGGGACAGTCAGCTGCACAAGCTCGAGCGCGCCTCCCGGTCCGGGCGGGTCCTGGGCCGGCTGACCCGCGACCCGAACCGGTTCCTCGCCACGATCCAGATCGGGATCACGATGGCCGGCTTCCTGGCGTCCGCGGCGGCGGCGGTGTCGCTGTCGGAGCCGCTGGTCGAGCCGCTGGGTTTCCTCGGCGCGGCCGCCCGGCCGACCGCGATCGTGCTGGTCACGATCGTGCTGACGTTCGTGACGCTGGTGATCGGCGAGCTGGCGCCGAAGCGGATCGCGATGCAGCGTACGGAGGGCTGGGCACTGCTCGTGGCCCGGCCGCTGGACGTGCTGTCGACGATCTCGCGGCCGGCGGTGTGGCTGCTCAGCGCCGCCACCGACCTGGTCGTCCGGCTGGCCGGCGGGGACCCGCGGGCGCAGCGGGAGGAGGTCAGCACCGAGGAGATCCGCGACATGGTCGCCGCGCAGCAGGACTTCTCCGCCGAACAACGGATGATCATCTCCGGCGCCTTCGAGATCGCCGACCGGAACCTGCGAGAGATCCTCGTGCCGCGCCGGGACGTGCTGTCGGTGCCCACCGGGCTGCCCGCGCGGGAGGCCCTGGCCCAGCTCATCAAGGGCGGCCATTCCCGGGCGCCGGTGGTGGGCCCGGCGGGGCTGGACGACGTGATCGGCGTCGTGCACCTGCGGGAGCTGGTGGGCGCGGACGGCCCGGTCGACGCGGTGGCGCGGCAGGGGCTGTTCCTGCCGGAGACGCTACGGGTGTCCGACGCGCTGCGGCAGATGCGGCTCGAGCGTCAGCAGCTGGCGATGGTCGTGGACGAGCGCGGCGCGATCGACGGGATCGTCACCATGGAGGACCTGGTCGAGGAGATCGTCGGGGAGATCTACGACGAGACCGACCGGGACGTGCAGGCCGTGGTCACCGAGGCCGACGGGGCGCTGCTGATGGCCGGCTCGTTCCCGATCCACGACCTGCCGGACCTCGGCTTCGACGGCGGGGCGCCGGACGAGGGCGACTACACGACGATCGCCGGCATGGTCCTGGCCTCGCTGGGCCACATCCCGACCGCGCCGGGCGAGGTCGTCACGCTCCCCCAGTTCACCGCGGAGGTGGTCGAGGTGACCGGCCGCGCGATCACCCGGGTACGGCTGCGGGCACTGCCGAGATCTGGCGAAGAGGACGATTAGGACGGATCCAGCGCATCCCGGCGGCGCTGCGGGGGACGCGGCGACGGCGGCGCGGGGCGGTTCTCCACCGGGTCCAGCGGGATCGTGGCCGTCTCGCCGCCGGCGAGCGTCACCGCGGTGCCGTAGTGGTGAAACGTCACCTCGGCGCCCGTGGCCTCGTACGTGACCTGCTCCGGCGTGACGGTCACCCGCAGCCGGCTCTCCCGCCAGCGCAGGCGGAACCGCAGCCGGGGCAGGTGTTGTGGCAGCCGGGGCGCGAACGACGGCCGCCCGCCGTGGTCCCGGAAGCCGCCGAAGCCCTGGACCAGCGCGATCCAGGCGCCCGCGCAGGCGGCGATGTGCAGCCCGTCGCCGCTGGACTCGCCGCCCGCGCGCAGGTCCAGCAGGGCCGCCTCGGCGAGGTAGTCGTGGGCCAGCTCGAGGTGGCCGGTCTCCGCGGCGAGAACGGCCTGCACCGGCGCGGACAGCGAGGAGTCGCGGACCGTACGGGCCTCGTAGTACTCGAAGGCGCGCCGCTTCTGCTCGGCCGTGAACTCCTCGGAGTGCAGCATCATCGCCAGCACCAGGTCGGCCTGCTTCACCACCTGCCGGCGGTACAGGTCGAGGTACGGGAAGTTCAGCATCAGCGGGTAGTCGTCGTCCTTGGTCTCGTCGAAGTCCCACTCCTCCAGGCGCGTGAAGCCGGCGTGCTGCTCGTGGACCTCGCGCCTGTCCGCGTACGGGATGAACAGGCCTTCTGCCGCCTCCCGCCACGCGCGAACCTCGTCGGCGAAGGCGGTGGTGTCGGCCAGGGCGGACGCCGCGCCGAGCAGGTTCTGCCGCGCCATGAGGTTGGTGAAGACGTTGTCGTCGACCAGGGCGGTGTACTCGTCCGGCCCGGTCACGCCGCTGATGTGGAACACGCCGTCGTCGTCGGCGTGGCTGATGCGGCACCACAGGCGCGCGGTCTCGGCGAGGATCTCCAGCCCCGCCTCGCGCAGGAAGTCCTCGTCGCCGGTGGCCGCGACGTAGCGCAGCACGGCCGCCGCGATGTCCGCGTTGACGTGCAGCGCCGCCGTCCCGGCCGGCCAGTAGCCGGAGCATTCGGTGCCGCCGATCGTGCGCCACGGGTACGCCGCACCGGCCAGCCGCAGCTCCCGGGCCCGCTCGCGGGCCTCGCCGAGCGTCCGGTGCCGCCAGCGCAGGGCCATGCCCACGCAGGCCGGATGCGTGTACGTGAGCACGGGCAGCACGAACGTCTCGGTGTCCCAGAGCACGTGGCCGTCGTACCCGTTGCCGGTCAGCCCCTTGGCGGCGATGGGGTGCGGGCCCGCCTCGGCGCCGGCCTGCAACACGTGGAAGAGGCAGAACCGGACGCCCTGCTGCACCTCGGGGTCGCCGTCGAGCTCGACGTCCGCGCTCTCCCAGAAGTCGTCGAGGTACTCCCGCTGCCGCTCGAGCAGCGTGTCGAAGCCCAGCTCGACGGCCTCGTCCCGGTCGGCCAGCGCCTTGGTGGCCGGGTCGCTCTCGTGCCACGCGTACGCGAGGAACTTGTCCAACCGCAACGGCTCGCCGGGCCGCAGCGTCGTGCTGACGACGGCCCGGATGCGGTCCGGTTCGCTGGACGTGGTGACGTGCGCGCCGGTGTGGGCGACCGCGGACGCCACCTCGATGCCACTGCGGGCGGTGCGGTGCAGCAGCACGTCCGGCGAGTGCGAGACCGGCCGCAGCGGCGCCTCGACGGTGGCCGACGCGCGCGGGTCGTCCCGCTGGTCGGGCTGCTCCTCGTTGGCGAGCAGGTCGGAGTCGATCCGGATCCGCACCGGGCCGCTCAGCGCCTCCACCTCGTACCGGATCGCCGCGACGGACGAGTACGGGAACGAGACGACGCGGGTGCTGCGGATGCGGACGGCCGTCCCGGAGCCCGACACCCACTCGACGTCGCGTTGCAGGGTGCCGGCGCGCAGGTCCAGGCAGCGTTCGTGGCGGCGCAGCGTGCCGGTACGCACGTCGAACGGCTCGTCGTCGACGGTGAGCGCGATGAGCTTGCCGTTGGGCGCGTCGACGATCGTCTGGGTGGTCTCCGGGAAGCCGTACCCGGCCTCGGGATAGACCAGGTCACGCTCCTCGAACAGCGAGTTGAGGTATGTGCCCGGCATGCCGTCGGGCAGCCCCTCGTCGAGGTTGCCGCGCAGGCCGATGTGCCCGTTGGCGAGGGCGAAGACGGATTCGGACTGGCGCAGCTGCGCGGTGGTGAGCGTCTCGTCGGTCAGGCCGGTCTCCCGGACGGCCCACGGCTCGGCGGGTCCGATCTCACCCACCGGCGATCTCCTTCACGCGCTTCTCCAGATCCTCGACGGTCAGGTCCGGCCGTCCGCCGGGGTGCCCGACGGTCGCGCCGGATGCCGCCACCGCCCACCGCGCGGCCGTCGCCGGTTCCTCACCGCGCAGCAGCGCCGCGGTCAGCGCCGCCGTGAACGCGTCGCCGCCACCCGTCGTGTCCACGACCTTCTCGTCGGTCAGCGGAAGACACACGTCCCCGTCGCGCCACACGAAGAGGTTGCCGTCCTCGACGCCGAGCGCCAGCAGGCGCGGCCCCTTCTCCAGCAGGGCGCGGGCCCGGTCGACGGTCGCCTTCCCGCCGAGCAGCAGCTCGGTCTCCTGCTCGTCGGCGCGGACCACGTCGGCGGCCGCGAGCAGGTCGTCGCGTCGCTCCTGCGGAGCGCCGTCCAGCACGACCAGCCGGCCCGCGTCGTGCCCGATGCGGGCGGCGGCCAGCGCGGCCGCGGGTGGCTGCTGCAACTGCACGAGTACGGCGTCAGCACCGGCGATCACCGTGCGCGCCGCTTCCACGTCACGGTCGGTCAGCAGCACGGACTCGGGCAGATGCTGCACGTACCGCCAGTGCCCCTCGGCGTCGAGCACCTCGACGATCAGCCCGGTGAGCGCGCCGCGCCGGCGGACGACCGCGGTCACGTCGATGCCGTCGCGCCGCGCCTGGTCGAGCAGCACGTCGCCGATGACGTCCTCGCCGGCCACGGCCACGAGCCGGGGGCGTACGCCCAGCTGCGCGAGCGAGACGGCCTGGTTGGCGCCCTTCCCGCCCAGCTGCTCCCGGCGGTCGAGCGCGTCGGCGGCGTTCCCCGCACCGGGGACCGCATCGACGGACAGGACGAGGTCACGGGCGAGTTGCCCGACTACGGCCGCTACCGGTGGTTTCACGCTGCATTACTACCCCGACAGTTTGTGCGACATTCCCCCGTGCGGGCGAGGTCACCTGGCAATTACCTGGACGCGGGCATTGCGGCGACCCCCGGAACTTTCACTACGCTCACAGTCATCACCGGCGATCACTGTGTGAGGGGCCTCATCGTGACGAACAGCAGCCCGATCTCGGGCGGAGCCTACGAATACCTGGACACCGTCGGCCACGAGGAGCAGCAGCGGCTCGAGGCCGTACGCCGCTACCGTCTCGTGGACCAGCCGGTCGAGGACGCGTACGACCGCATCGCGTTCGTGGCCGGCGCCATCTTCGACACCCCCATCGCCACGGTGTCACTGGTCGAGCAGGACCGCGTCTGGCTGGCCGCTTGCCAGGGCCTGACCGGCGTCCGCGAGGTCGGCAAGGAGCCCGGCCTGTGCGCCTCGGTCATCGCGCAGGACGACGTGTACGTGATCAACAACGCGGCCGTGGACCCCCGTACGCTCGAACACCCGCTGGTCCGCGGCGAGCTGGGGCTGCGCTTCTACGCGGCGGCGCCCATCCGCACCCACGACGGCTACCGCCTCGGCACGGTCAACGTCATCGACAACCGCCCGCGCGAGGCGACGCCCCGGCAGCTGAAGGCCCTCGAGCACCTCGCGTCGATGGTCTCGGACGAGCTGGAACTGCGCCTCATGGTCATCCGCAGCGCCGCCGCCGAGCAGCGCATGCGTGAGACGGTCAGCTGAGGCTTCAGGCTTGAAAATCCGGGGGTCCGGGTAACGGCGGTCGCATGCGTACTCCCCGGAAGGTCGCCGTGGTCGCCCATCAGCGCAAGACGCTCGGTGGCGGACTGGACGAGCTGCGGCGCCTCATCACCGACGAAGGCGTCGAGGATCTGCTCTGGTACGAGGTGCCGAAGAGCAAGAAGGCCCCGAAGCAGGTGCGCAAGGCCGTCAAGGAGCAGCCCGACCTGCTCATCGTCTGGGGCGGCGACGGCATGGTCCAGCGCACCCTGGACGCGCTGGCCGGCGCCGAGGGCGGGGCGAAGATCCCGGTGGGCATCATCCCGGCCGGCACCGCGAACCTGCTGGCCACCAACCTGGGCGTCCCGGACGACCTGCCCGGTGCTGTCCGGACCGCCTTCCACGGCGGGCGGCGCCGGCTGGACCTCGGCGTGCTCAACGGCGAGCACTTCGCGGTCATGGCCGGCATCGGCTTCGACGGCGCGATGATCCACGACGCCGACGGCAAGCTGAAGGACCGGATGGGCAAGCTGTCGTACGTCTGGACGGGCCTGCGCCACCTCGACGACCCCGCCCCCCAGGCGAAGATCAAGGTGGACGGCACCGACTGGTTCGCCGACGAGGCGTCCTGCGTCCTGGTCGGCAACGTCAGCATGATCACCGGCGGCATCACCGCGTTCGACGACGCGAAGCCGGACGACGGCTGGCTCGACGTCGGCGTGGCCACCGCCCGCGGCGCCGCCCAGTGGGCCCGCACCATGGGCCGCATGGCGGTCGGCCGCTCCGAGGAGTCCCCGTTCGTCCACATGACCCGCGCCCGCCGCATCGACGTGAAGCTGAAGGAGCCGCTGACGTACGAGCTCGACGGCGGCTCCCGCGACAAGGTCAAGAAGATCCGCGTCGAGGTCGCGCCGGCCGCTGTCAAGGTCTGCGTGCCACGGCAACGATCGGAAAGCTGACACGGACGTCCGTACCCGGGAATCGGCTTTATACGGTTTTAACGCTCTTAATCCCCTGGAATCGGTCGGATTGCCGTCCCACACTGGGTCGCGACCGCACCGCCACGCACCTCCAGGGGGTCGCATGACAGCGAGCGTCGCCACCATGATCACCGCCGTCACCGTGCTCACGATCGGCTACCGCGCCGGACGTGCCCACGCGGCCTGGCGGGACCTGCGCGCAACGAAGCGCGACGTCCCGGCCAAGCGCAAGATCGCCTGGGGCCACACCCGGCCCCTGCTGATGGGCACCCTGTTCCTGCTGGCCACGGTCGTCGCCGCGGTTTACCGCGCCGCCGCCTGAGGCCCGTCACCTGCCGGTGAGCGAGCCGGCTGCGGAAGCGGTGGTCCTCCTCGTCGCACTCGGGGAGACCGCCGGCCGCCGGCGCGAGAGCGTCCACTTCGAAGCCCCACCCGTGTCAGGGGCGCCAGATCACCAGTTCCGTCTCGCGGCGCCGCTCGGCGAAGACGCCGGGCGGCGCCGCCTCGGCCAGCAGCGACCGCAGGTCCGCCTCGAACTCCCCCACCCGCTCCCCGAACAGGTGCGGCGTGGCGTACGACAGCGAGAACACCGCCGACACGATCTCGTCCGCCGACCGTGCCACCTCCTCGCCGCCGCCCACGACGACACGGTCCGGCCCGCGGTAGCCGGCCGCCCGCATCACGTCCTCCTCGCCGCCGGGGGTGCCGTTCGGCAGGGTGGACCGTCCGGCGCGCCGCACCGGCCCGAGGTACGAGGCCACGAGCGCGTCGATCCGCTCCCACGGCGGCCGGGGCCGGGTTAGCGGGTCGGCGCCGTTCACGCCGCGGTGGGTGGTGGCGCCGACGTGCACCCAGGCGCCGCCCGGATCGATCATCGGACGGACCGCGCGCGCCACGGCCGGCTGGTCCATCCAGTGGAAGGACTGGGCGAAGCTGACCAGCCGGAACTCGCCCAGCCCGGCCGGCAGCTCCTCGGCGCGCAGGCGGTGCCACGACAGCCCCGGGGCCCTGCGGCGCGCCTCGGCGATCATGCCGGGGTCCGCGTCGACGCCGACCGCCTCCGCGAACAGCGGGGCGAGCAGCAGGGTCAGCGAGCCCGGGCCGCATCCCACGTCGAGGAGCCGGCCGGTGCCGTCCAGGCCGAGCCGCTCGCGCAGGACCTCGGGCAGCGCCGGCGGGTACGGCATCCGCCCCACCGGGTAGTGCGCCGCGCTGCCGGTGTAGAGCGAGTCGTCGGCCACCCCCTAGAGCTGCTGCCACCAGCCGTCGACCGCGGGCGGGTTGTCGACGTCGACCCGCTCGCCCGGCCGGGGGACGGCCAGCTTCACGTCGCGCGCCTTGGCCTCGCGCCAGGCCCGGTCGGCCGGCTCGGCCCAGTCGTGCAGCGCCAGGTTGAACGTGGCCCAGTGCACCGGGATCATCAGGCCGCCGCGGACGTCCACGTGGGTGGCGACGCCGTCCTCCGGCACCATGTGGATGTCCGGCCACTGGTCGCCGTACGCCCCGATCTGCACCAGCGTCACGTCGAACGGCCCGTGCTCCTCGCCGATCTCCGCGAAGCCGGGGAAGTAGCCGGTGTCGCCGGAGTAGAACGCCTTGCGGGTCGGCCCGGCGATCACCCAGGAGGCCCACAGCGTCTCGTCGCGGGAGAAGCCGCGGCCGGAGAAGTGCCGGGCGGCCGTGGCGACGAACTCGATGCCGGCGACCGTGGCGCGCTCGTCCCAGTCGAGCTCGATGATGCGGGTGGCCGGTACGCCCCAGCGCTCCAGGTGCGCGCCGATGCCGAGCGGCACGAGGAACGGCGCGGCCTGCAGGTCCACCAGGTTGCGGATCGACTCCATGTCCAGGTGGTCGTAGTGGTCGTGCGAGATGACCACCGCGTCGACGGGCGGCAGCGAGCGCAGCGGCACGGGCGGCTCGTGCAGCCGCTTCGGGCCCTGCAGGCGCGAGGGCGAGCACCGGTCGCTCCACACCGGGTCGAGCAGCACCCGGCGGCCCTCGATCTCGATCAGCGCCGAGGAGTGGCCGTACCAGGTGACGTAGAGCCCGTCGCCGCCCGTCTCGGGGATGACCACCGGGATCGGGGAGGCGGGGTGGCGGCGGTCGCGGTCGGTCAGCGACGCGGCGAGCAGGCGCGGCATCGAGGCCAGGGCGACCTCGGTGGCCGGCACGGTGTTGCGGAACTTGCCGTCCTTGAACTGCGGGGACCGCCGGTAGCGCGCGCCGCGTTCACCCTCGGCCCGATCGCCGATCTTGCGGGAGCCGATCTGGAGCGGAATGTCCCGGGCGGCCCACACCGCCGCCGCGCCGAGCGCGAGGGCGATCCATCCCTTTCCGAGCCCTCGGCGGCCTTCTGCCTGCTTCGCCATGCGCGATTCCTCCGTGTCGGTTCCGTCTGACTGCCAAGTCTGACCGCCGGTGCGGCCGGCCCGCCACCGAGGTGCTGTGGATCTCCTCAGCATGGCGATGTGTGTCACACTGCCGCCGTGACTGTGCAAACCCTTCAGAATCAGCAGCAACTCATCGTGCGTCAGCGCGTGCGTTTGATGGTCAACCAGTACGAGATCCACGCCGTCGCGCCGGACGGCTCGGAGGCCGGCGTGCTCGCGTTCGCGCAGCAGAAGCGGATGGCCTTCAAGGAGCAGGTGACGCTCTACACCGACGACACCAAGACGACTCCGGTCCTCGGCTTCAAGGCCCGCCAGGTCATCGACCTGGGCGCGACGTACGACGTCACGGACGCCGCCGGCACCGCGATCGGCCTGTTCCGCAAGAACTTCAAGGAGTCCCTGCTGCGCTCGACGTGGCACCTCGAGCAGCCCGGATACGGCGAGATGGTCGGCCGCGAGTCGAACCTGACCGTGGCCATCCTGCGCCGGTTCGTGGACTCGCTGTCCTGGCTGCCGTACCACTTCGACTTCCTCCTGGGCGAGCGCCCGGCGTTCTCCGTGGTCAAGAAGTGGGGCCTGCGCGACAAGTACGTCGTGACGATCCACGACCCGCAGCTGGACCGCCGGCTCGTCGCCGCGATGGCGGTCGCCCTGGACGCGCTGCAGGCTCGCTGAGCCGGGTACGCACGCCGATGTAATAGCGTCGGGCGCATGGATGATCCCCGCGCCCGGCGCCTGTTCGGCGACGGCCTCGTCGCCCCCGGCGATCTCGCCGCCAGCCCGTTCCGCGTGGACCGGGACCGGATCGTCAGCTCGCCGTTCTTCGCCCGGCTGGGCGGGGTCACCCAGGTGATCAGCCCGGGCGGGGCGGGGCTGCTGGTGCACAACCGGCTCACCCACAGCCTCAAGGTCGCCTCGGTCGGCCGGGCCATCGCCGAGCGCCTGCTGTCCCGGTACGCCGACACCCTCGAGAAGCTGGGCGGCTGCGACCCGGACGTGGTGGAGGCGGCCGCGCTCGCCCACGACCTGGGGCACCCGCCGTTCGGCCACCTCGGCGAGCGGGTGCTCGACCACGTGGCCCGGCAACGGCTGGGGCTGCGCGACGGCTTCGAGGGCAACGCCCAGTCGTACCGCATCGTGACCAGCACGGAGATCCGCGGCCAGGCGACGATCGGGCTGAACCTGACCGCCGCCACCCGCGCCGCGATCCTCAAGTACCCGTGGACCCGGCGTACGCATCCCGCACCGCACCCGCGGCACATGGATCCCCCGCCCCGGGGTGCCGCCGCGCCGCCGGACGACCCCGACGGGGGGTCGCTGAAGTTCGGCGCGTACTCCACCGAGGTCGGGGACATGGCGCAGGCACGGCTGCCGTTCGACGGCCGGGTCGCGCCGTGGCAGCAGACCCCGGAGGCCTCGGTGATGGACACCGCCGACGACATCGCGTACGCGATCCACGACCTGGAGGACGTGCACCGCGTCGGCGTGCTGCAGCAGGGTTCGGTGGCCGCGGAACTGATGGCGTGGCAGCGGATGGAGTTCGCCGACGTGCCGGACGAGGAGCTGCTGCCGCGCCGGCCGGGTACGTCCATCGAGGCGCTGCGCCGCCAGCTGCACCGCAAGGACGGCTGGGTGGCCGACGACGAGGCGTTCGCGGCGGCGGTGGAACGGGTCCGCGCGGAGCTGGTCGACGGGCTGCTCAGCGTCCCGTTCGACGGCTCGCTGGAGGCCGAGGCGCAGGTGGCGGCGTTCTCGGCGGCGTGGACGAAGCGGCTGGTGGACGCGATCGAGGTGAGCGAGTCGCCGGCCGTACGGTCGGGGCACGTCCTGCTCGCGCCCGCGCAGTGGCACGAGGTGCAGGTCCTCAAGTTCGTGCAGAACCGGTTCGTGCTGGCACGCCCCGACCTGGCGCTGCACCAGCGCGGTCAGGCGCGGCTGCTGGAACAGCTGGTCGACGCGCTGGTCGCGTGGCTGTCGGACCGCGACGAGGCGGAGCGCCTGCCGCGCCGGCTGCGGGACCTGGTGGAGCTGGCCGAGCTGGAACTGCCGGACAGCACGCCGGACCGGCTGGCACGGGCCCGCGGCCGTGCGGTGATCGACTTCGTGGCCGCCCTGACGGACAGCCAGGCGGTGGCGTTCATGGACGCGCTGACCGGGCGTTCCCGTCAGCTCTGGACCGATGCCTTTGTCCTCTGAGAGCTGAACGCGAGGCCATGGCGTCAGTCGTGCAACGGTGTAAGCATGTAATCAAAGCTTGCACTGGGAGGTAGTCATGCGCTTCCGTCCACCCGCCGGCACCCGTACCGAGCCGCCACCCGCCGACGACGCCGCCGCCTGGATCACCGGCGCCAGCCCCGACGGCTGGTTCACCGGGCCGCCCGAGGTCGTCGTCGACCGCGACGAGATCGTCATCTGGGGCCGGGTCCCGGCACCGGAGCTGTCGGCCGACGCGAGCGACGCCGACCGCGCCGCCGCCCAGGCCGGGCGGATCCACCAGTTCCGCGAGGACAGCCGCGACGACCGGATCAAGGTCGCCCGCCAGGTCGAGCACCGTTACCAGCGCAAGGTCAGCTGGGGGCTGCGCTGCGGGGACACCCAGGAGCTGTTCACCCACCTCTCCGCGCCGGTGATGACCCGGCTGCGCCAGCCCGAACGGCAGGTCCTCGACACGCTCGTCGACGCCGGGGTGGCCCGCAGCCGCTCGGAGGCGCTGGCGTGGTGCGTACGCCTGGTCGGCGAGCACACCGATGAATGGCTGACCGAGCTGCGCGAGGCGATGACCCGGGTGGCGGACCTGCGCCGGCAGGGTCCCACCACCCTCTAGGGTTAGGCGCGTGCTGCCCGAGGTCACCGCCATCCGATACGTCACCCCGCTGCGCGAGGGCGGGTCGCTGCCCGGCATCGTCGAGGCCGGCAACCTCGGCACGTACGTGGTCAAGTTCCGCGGCGCCGGCCAGGGCCCCAAGGCGCTGGTCGCGGAGGTGGTCTCCGGCGAGCTGGCCCGGCGGCTCGGGCTGCCCGTCCCCGAGCTGGTGGTCGTCGAACTCGACCCGGTCGTGGCCCGGGCCGAGCCCGACGAGGAGGTGCAGGAGCTGATCAAGGCCAGCGCCGGCGCCAACCTCGGCATGGACTATCTGCCCGGCGCGCTCGGGTACGACCCGGTCGCGTACCCGATCGACGCCGAGCTCGCCTCCCGCGTGCTGGTCTTCGACGCCTTCGTGGAGAACGTCGACCGCAGCTGGCGCAACCCCAACCTGCTCATGTGGCACGGCGACCTGTGGCTCATCGACCACGGCGCGACGCTGTACTTCCACCACAACTGGCCGCGCGCCGCCACCGTGGTGCACCGGCCGTACAAGTGGGACGACCACGTGCTCAAGCCGTACGCGACCGCGGTGCCGGCGGCGGCCGGTGCGATCGTGCCGCAACTGACCGGCGACCTGCTCGACGAGGTGCTGGCGCTGGTGCCCGGCGAATGGCTCGCCGAGTTCGACTTCGGCACCGCCGAGGAGGCGCGCGCGGCGTACCGCGACCATCTGCTCGCGCGCGCGTCCGACCCGGCGGCCTGGATCCCGGCGTCATGAGGGTCCCGTACGAGTACGCGATCATCCGAGCCGTCCCCCGGGTCGAGCGCGGCGAGCTGATCAACGTCGGGGTGGTGCTCTACTGCCATCGGCGCGACTTCCTCTGCGCCCGTACGCACCTGCACGAGCAACGGCTGCTCGCGCTGGACCCGAACGCCGACCTGGACGGCATCCGGGCGGCCCTGCAGTCCTGGGAGATCGTCTGCGCCGGCGGCGCGGACGGCGGCGCGGCCCGCGAGATGAAGCAGGGCGAGCGCTTCCGCTGGATGGTCGCCCCGCGCAGCACGATCCTGCAGGCCGGCCCGGTCCACATGGGCCTGACCGAGGACCCGTCGGCCGAGCTGGACCGGCTGGTCGAGCTACTCGTCCGCTAGCCCTGCTCCGAGGGGCGCCTCCCACTAGGTAGTGGTGCTACCTTGTCCGCGTGGACCGGCGGACGCAGTGGTTGCGCGGCGTGCTCGACCTCTGCGTGCTCGGCGCCCTCGCTCGTGGCGAGTCCTACGGCTACGAGATCGCGCAACGGCTGGAGGCCGGCGGCCTCGGGTCCATCGCCGGCGGCACGCTCTACCCCGCCCTGCTGCGCCTGGAGCGGCTCGGGCTGGTCGTCGCCGACTGGCGGGCCGGCGACGGCGGGCCCGCGCGCAAGTACTACCGGCTCAGCCCCGAGGGCACGGCGACACTCCGCTCCGCCTCCGCCGACTGGGCCGTGTTCGTGGACAACGTCACCGCAATGATGGAGGTCCCGTGACCGTCGATGACTGGCTCGCCGCGTTCGCGGCCGAGCTGCGCCGCCGCCGGGTCGAACCGGCCGCGCTCGTGGCCGAGGCCGCCGCGCACCTGCGCGACAGCGGGCGGCCCCCGCTGCAGGTCTTCGGGCCGCCCACCGCGTACGCCGTCAGCCTCGTGGACAGCCTGCGCGGCGCGACCACCGAGCTGCGCCGGCCACCGTCCGGCGAGCGGCGCCTGGCGGCCGTCAAGATCGTCAAACGGTACGGCCGCAGCACGATCCTGGACGGCGTCGACCTGACCGTCCACGAGGGCGAGGTCGTGGCGGTCATCGGCGCCAACGGCTCGGGCAAAAGCACCCTGCTGCGCATCTGCGCCGGCCTGCTCGCCCCCGATGAGGGTCACGTCCGGATCCGCGGCACGCTCGGCTACTGCCCGCAGGACGGTGGCACCGCCGACTACCTCACCCCCGACGAGCATTACGTGCTCATCGGGGCGGGGCGCGGCGAGTCCCGGGGTGCCGCCCGGGCGCAGGGCCGTGCGGCCGCCGCGACCCTCGACTGGCCACGCTCGTCCGCGGCGGGTACGGCCCGGCACCTGTCCGGCGGCACCCGGCAGAAGCTCAACCTGGTGCTGGCCGGCCTCGGCGACCCCGACGTGCTGCTGCTCGATGAGCCGTACCAGGGCTTCGACAACGGCAGCTACCTCGACTTCTGGCAACAGGTGTGGCGCTGGCGCGACGCCGGCAAGGCCGTGGTCGTGGTGACCCACCGGCTCGGCGAGCTGGACCGCGCCGACGCCGTGCTCGACCTGACCCCGGGGAGCGCGCGATGAGCCGGACGCTGACCGTCGCCGAGATGGCCCTGCGCGAGATCGCCCGCCGCCGCGGGGTGCTGATCCTGCTGGCGCTGCTGCCGCTGGCGTTCTACTACAGCCGGCGTGGTGAGGCGTACTGGCAGTCGGTGCGGTTCGTGTCGCTGGGCATCGGATGGACGCTGAGCACGGCGGCGCTGTTCGCCGGCAGCGCGGCCCGGGCGGTGGAGCCCCGGCTGCGGCTGTCCGGTTACGCCACCCACCAGCTCTACCTCGGCCGGCTCGCGGCGCTGTGGGCGGTGGGCCTGGCGCTGATCGTGCCGTACTTCCTGCTGATCCTCATCGACCTGGACCAGGTACGGCACGGTCCGGTGGCGCTCATCCTGCTGCTGACCGTGGCGGTGGCCGCGCCGTTCGGGCTGGCGCTGAGCGCCCTGCTCCCCCGCGAGCTGGAGGGCATGCTGGTCCTGCTCACGGTCGTCGCCATGCAGATGATGCTGGACCCGGACAAGGCGGTGGCGCACGCGCTGCCGTTCTGGTTCTCCCGCGAGATCGGCGTGTACGCGATCGAGCACGACGCCGGCACCGGCCACGTGCTCCGCGGGCTGGTGCACGCGCTGATCACGCTCGCCCTGTTTCTCGTCCTGGTCGCGGTCACTTCCGCCGTACGCCTGCGCCGCCGCCCGCACGTCTCCATGGCGTAGCCGCGCCCCGGCGCAGGGCCAATGCGGCCACCCCGCTGAGCGCGACCGCCCCGGCCGCCGCCGCGCCCACCGCGGCCCGGCCGAACCGTGCCGGGCCGCCCTCGACGCGCGGCCGGCTGGCGAAGACGTTGCCGCTGCTCGGCGGCGTGCGGCGCTGGGACAGCCCCAGCCGGCCCATCAGCGGGCCGACCAGCAGGTCGTAGACCGGGGGCATGGCGACGAAGCCGAACTCGATGAGCCGGTTCGTCGCGCCCACGGACAGCTCCCGCCTCGGGCGGTCGGCGAGCCGGACGACCGCCGCGCCCATCCGCTCGGCGCTGTCCACCGGCGGCGGCGGACGGCCCACGAAACCGGCGTAGTTGGCCGCGCTGGTGTAGATCGGGGTGTCCACGCTGCCGGGGACCAGCTGGCACACGTGGATGTCCGGGGCGTCGCGGGTCTCCTGGCGCAGGGTCCGCGACAGAGCCCTCAGGCCCCACTTCGCGGTCGAGTACGCGCTCATGTTCGGCGCGGTGATGTGCCCGACCAGCGAACTCGCCGTGATCAGCGTGCCGTGCCCCTGCGCCCGGAACACCCGCAGCGCGGCCCGGGCCACGTTCGCGGGTCCCAGCAGGTCCGCGGTGACGACCCGGTCGAAGACGTGCGGCGGGATGTCCTCGAAGCGGCCGTACACCATCACCGCCGCGGTGTCGGCCCACACGTCGATGCGGCCGAAGCGGTCCAGCGCCGCCCGGGCGAGCGCGTCGACCTCCTCGCGTACGGTCACATCGGCCGGCACGACCAGGGCGTCGCCGCCGCACTCGGCCGCCACCTTCTCCAGGTCGGCGAGGCCCCGGGCGGCGAGCACGACCTTGTCCCCGCGTGCGGCGAAGGCGAGCGCGGCGGCCCGTCCGATCCCGCTCGACGCGCCCGTCAGCACCACGACCCGAGAATCCATGGCGGTCTGATACCCGGCGCCACGGCCGCCGAACGAGCCCCGCGGGCTTTATTTTCGGCCGTGAGCAGGGACACTGACGGCATGGACCTGCCGATCAACCCGCCCGTCAAGCCGATGCTCGCCAAGCCGGTCGCCGACATCCCGCCGGGGCAGCTCTACGAGCCCAAGTGGGACGGCTTCCGCTCGATCATCTTCCGCGACGGCGCCGAGGTCGAGATCGGCAGCCGCAACGAGAAGCCGATGACGCGCTACTTCCCCGAGGTGGTCGAGGCGGTCCTGGCGAACTTCCCGGAACGCTCCGTGATCGACGGCGAGATCATCGTCGCCGACACCGGGCGCAACACGCTGGACTTCGAGGCGCTGCAGCAGCGCATCCACCCCGCCGCCAGCCGGGTCAAGCTGCTGTCCGAGCAGACGCCCGCCGGCTTCGTCGCGTTCGACCTGCTGGCCCTCGGCGACGAGGACCTCACCACGCGGCCGTTCGCCGAGCGCCGCGCCCGCCTGGAGGAGTGCCTGGCCGGTGTCAAGCCGCCGGTCTACGTCACGCCCGCCACCGACGACCTGCAGACCGCGCGACGCTGGTTCGCCGAGTTCGAGGGGGCCGGGCTCGACGGGCTCATCGCCAAGGGCAAGGACCTGGAGTACGAGCCCGACAAGCGGGTCATGTACAAGATCAAGCACAAGCGTACGGCGGACTGCGTGGTGGCCGGCTACCGGCTGCACAAGTCCGGCGACAACCGCATCGGCTCGCTGCTGCTCGGCCTCTACGACGAGCGGGACGTGCTCGTGTCGGTCGGGGTGATCGGCTCGTTCCCGATGAGCGTCCGCGAGGAGCTGTTCACCGAGCTGCAGCACCTGGTCACGACGTTCGAGGGGCACCCCTGGAACTGGGCGGCGCACGAGTCCGGGGAGCGTACGCCCCGCAAGAACGAGGTCAGCCGCTGGAACGCCGGCAAGGACCTGTCGTTCGTGCCGCTGCGCCCGGAACGCGTGGTCGAGGTCCGCTACGACTACATGGAGGGCCTGCGGTTCCGGCACACCGCGCAGTTCGAACGGTGGCGCCCCGACCGGGAACCCCGCTCGTGCACGTACGAGCAGCTGGAACGGCCCGTGCGGTTCAACCTCGCCGACGTGCTGACGAGCCGCTGAACCACGGGCACAGCCGCAGCGCGTAGCCTCGTGCGCGGAACAATCGCACGACGAAAGGCCGCGCACCGTGCCGCGTACCTCCCGTCCGGTCCTCGCCGCCCTGGTGGCCGCGGTCGTGGTGACCGCCGGCTGCACCCTGCCGGTCTTCGCCCCCGAGGACTCCGACGGCGCCGCGCCGAAGCCGCCCGCCGGCAGCAAGGCGCCGCCCGCCGTACCCGGCACGCAGGCGCAGTGGACGCCGTGCCCCGAGGTGCCGCAGGAGCTCGTCGGGCGGGGCGCGCAGAACATGGCGTACGACTGCGCGTCGGTCGCCGTGCCCCGCGACTGGAACGCCCCGCAGAGCGGCGGCACCTACGACGTGGCGATGATCCGCATCCGCTCGAACGACCAGGGCGACCGGATCGGCTCGCTGCTCATCAACCCGGGCGGCCCGGGCGGCTCCGGCATCGACACCGCCGTCTACCTGTCGTTCGGCCAGGCGCTCGGCGGCCTGCCCACCGAGGTGACGAACCGGTTCGACATCATCGGCTTCGACCCGCGCGGCGTCGGCCGGTCCAGCCCGGTCAAGTGCATCAGCGACAAGGACCAGGACGCGACGTTCGCCGCGCCGCCCGACCCGCGGTCGGACGAGGAGTTCCAGCAGGTCGTCGCGCTCAACAAGCGGGTCGCCGAGGGCTGCGGCCAGAAGTACGGCGACCAGCTCGGCACCTTCAGCACCGAGCAGGCGGCGCGCGACATGGACGCCATCCGCTCGGCGGTCGGTGACGCGAAGACCACCTACCTCGGTTTCTCGTACGGCACGCTGCTCGGCGCCACGTACGCCCAGCTGTTCCCGACCAAGGTGCGCGCGCTGGTGCTCGACGGCGCGATCAACCCGAAGCAGGACTTCGTCGCCGGGTCGGAGTCGCAGGCGAAGGGCTTCGAGCGCGCCTTCACGAACTTCACCGCGTGGTGCCGGGCCACCCCGGACAAGTGCCCGATCGCGCCGGACGCGCGCAAGGCGGTGACCGACGCGCTCGCCAAGGCGAAGGTCTCCCCGGTGCAGGGCGACGACGGCCGCGAGGCCACCCCGGGCTGGATCTTCGTCGCGGTCATCTCCTCGCTCTACACCGAGTCGGGCTGGCAGCAGCTCGCCAAGGCCGTCGACGACCTGCAGGGCGGCGACGCGGGCGGCATCTTCGACCTCGCCGACCAGTACGCCGACCGCAAACCCGACGGCACCTACTCCAACCTCTTCGACGCCAACCTGGCGGTGAACTGCGCGGACACCGACCAGGCGCCGTCGGTCGAGCGGATCCGGCAGCTGCAGGGCGAGTGGCGCGCCAAGTACCCGCTGTTCGGCGCCTCGCTGGCGCTGGGCATGATGCCGTGCACGTTCTGGCCGGGCAAGCGCGACCCGTACCCGGCGGGCGCGGCGAACGGCGCCCCGCCGATCGTCGTCGTGGGCACGACCGGGGACCCGGCCACGCCGTACGAGAACACCGCGCAGCTGGCCGGCATGCTCGGCACCGGGCACGTGCTGACCTGGGAGGGCGAGGGGCACACGGCGTACCCGAGCACGCAGTGCATCGTGACCGCGGTGGACCGCTACCTCATCGATCTGACGGTGCCGCCGGAGGGCCGGCGCTGTCCGGCGCGCTGATCCCCTCCCGCTCGGCGAGCTCCTCCAGGAGCCGGCGGACCACCCGCAGGTTGTTCTTCAGCTCCTCCTGCTCCTCGTGGCGGAACGCGTCGGTGTCCACGATCAGCTTGCTGGCGAAGTGCGCGGTGATCAGCGGCACGACGATCAACACCATGATCGAGATGAGCAGCGCCGCCATCAGCCGGGCCTGCCAGGTGTGCGGTGAGATGTCGCCGTACCCGACGGTGGACGCGGTGACCACACCCCACCACAGCGCGTCGCCGATGCTCACGTCGTGCTCGAAAACCCGGTACAGCCCGGCGCAAACGAGGATGAGCAGCAGGTACGACAGAATCAGCGTGCGCGGCGAGTTCGCCAGCCAGACCATTCCCCGGTAGATCTGCCGAAACGGCAGGAGCAGCAACCGCATGGCGTCATCGTGCACTGGCCGGGCCACCGCACGGCTCAGCCCGACGGGCGTGTCAGGATGGCCGCGTGGCCCAGTCGATCTCGCACCCGCCCGCCGTCTTCCGCCCGGCCACCCGCGCCGACGTGCCCGCGATCCTCGCCCTCCTGACCGACGACGACATCGCCCGCTCCCGCGACGCCGCGCCGGCCCCGCCACACGGCAACGCCGCCACGCAGACCCCGCGCCACGGGAACGCGGCCGCGCTGACCGCGCCGCACGGGAGCGCCGCCGCGCACACCGCGACCCACGGGAACGCCGCCGCGCAAGCCCCGCCGGACGAGAACGATGCCACGCAGACCCCGGGAAGTGAGCGCGCCGCCGTGCCGATCCCTGCCGGCGAGGACGCGCCGACCCCGGAGAGCGAGGACGCGGCCGCCTGGGCGGCTTTCGAGGCGATCGACGCCGACCCGCGCAACGAGCTGATCGTCGCCGAGGCCGGCGGCAAGATCGTCGGCACCTGCCAGCTCACGTTCATCCCGTCGCTGAGCCGCCGCGGCGCCGAGCGGATGACCATCGAGGCCGTCCGCGTCCGCGGCGACCAGCGCGGCCGGGGCCTCGGCCGGCAGATGATGCTCTGGGCGCTGGAGCGCGCCCGCGAGCGCGGCTGCGGCCTGGCCCAGCTCACCACCGACAAGCGCCGCACCGACGCGCACCGCTTCTACGCCTCGCTCGGCTTCGAGGCCAGCCACGAGGGCTTCAAGCTGCCCCTCTGACGCTTCCACTCCCGGACGCGGCCCCGCTTCGCCTTCAGCGCGGCGCTAACGCTTTTCCTTCAGGTCGCGGTCCTTCGACGGCTGCACCCGCTTGGGCTCCCCCGGCATCTTCGGATGATCCGGCGGATAGGGCAGGTCCCCGGCGCCGGCCTTCTCGTCGCGCTCCGACCACTCCAGCAGCAGCGTGATGTCGTGCGCGACCTCGTCGATCGCCGCGTGCGCGTCGCCGAGCTGCGCGATCCGCTTCGGCACCGTGCGCAGGTCGAAGTCGTCGGGCTCGACGTCGCCCAGCTCGGTCCAGGTCACCGGCGTGGACACGGTCGCGCGGGCGTTGGCGCGCAGCGAATACGCGCAGGCGATCGTGCGGTCGCGGGCCATCTGGTTGTAGTCGATGAAGACCCGGTCGCCGCGCTCCTCCTTCCACCAGGAGGTGGTGATCCGCTGCGGGCTGCGCCGCTCGACCTCGCGCGCCAGCGCGATCGCGGCGCGGCGGACCTGCACGAAGGACCACTTCGGCTCGATGCGGACGTACACGTGCACGCCGCGCCCGCCGGAGGTCTTGGGGTAGCCGGTCCAGCCGAGGTCGTCGAGCACCTCGTGCACCACCCCGGCCGCGGCCACCACGTCGCCGAAGTCGAGCCCGGGCTGCGGGTCGAGGTCGATGCGCAGCTCGTCGGGGTTGTCCGGGGCGGCCCGGCGCACCGGCCAGGGGTGGAAGACGATCGTGCCCATCTGCGCCGCCCACGCCACGTGGGCGAGGTCGGCCGGGCAGAGCTCGTCGGCCGTACGCCCGCTGGGGAAGGTGATCGTCGCCGACTCCACCCACGGCGGGACACCGCGGGCGGACATCCGCTTCTGGTAGAACATCTCCCCCTCGATGCCGTCGGGGAAGCGCTGCAGGGTCGTCGGCCGGTCCCGCAGGGCGCGCATGATCCCGTCGCCGACGGCGAGGTAATACTCGAACACGTCGCGCTTGGTGTAACCCCTGCTCGGGAAGCACACCTTGTCGGGGCTGGTCAGCCGTACGGCGTGACCGGCGACCTCGACCTCTTCGGCGGGTGACCTGGAAGCTGCCATGGGTTCGACCTTAGGCCCCGGGTACGACAGCGGCCGCCTCCCCGGGTCGAGGAGACGGCCGCGTCGAGCGGGCAGGGCTCAGGCGCTACGACGCCGGCGGCTGTAGAGGACCGCCGCCGCGCCACCCGCGACGAGCAGGGCACCCACCCCGAAAGTCAGGCCCATCGGCGCGCCCGTGACCGGCAGGGTTCCGCCGGCGCTGACGCCACCGCCGGTGCTGCGGCTCGGGCTCGCCGCCACCGCGGGCGACGTGGCCGGCAGCTCACCGCCCGGCGGGACGGTGTTGACGACACCGGTCGGCGTGGTGCTCACGCCCGGGGTCGGCGTGGTGGTGCCGGGCGTGGCGGTGGTCCGCGAGGGGATGGGCGAGGTGGTGGGCTTCTCGCCGCCGTAGCCGTCGTTGCCGCGGGTGCCGCCACCGGTCGCGTCGTCGTCGCCGTACCCGCAGTCCTCGTCGCGCTGCCCCTCCGAGCAGGGGGTCGTCATCACGGCGGGGTGCTGGGCGCGGGCCGCGGCCTGGTCAGCCGTCGCCACGGCGGGCGCCCCGGTGAGGGCCAGGGCGGCGACGGCGGTGACGCCGGCCGCGGGCAGTGCGGCGGCCAGTCGGCGCGTCAACTTCATGAAGGGAATCCGTTCTGTTGCGGTAGGTCCGTTGCAGTCCGCTGGGAGTTTAGCGTTTTCTGCCCGATTTGCACGCAAGCTATCCCTTATGAGGGAACTCCACCGATTCTGTGGCTACGCCACAGATGCGCCAGGACGGAGACCTTCATCTCGAAGCGGGGATCGGCGGCCAACATCCCGCCGTCGTACGGCGCCCGCAACTGCATGCTCGCGCCCGAGTCCAGATAGACCGCGACCACCGTACGGGCGCCCCGCCGCTCGGCCCGCAGGTCGACCACGCGACTCCACGGCTGTACCCCGGCGCCGAACGGCGTCACCGTCCGGATCCCGTGTGACCCCGCCTCGATGCCCAGCCGCCTGCGCAGCAGTACGGCCGCGGGCAGCCCGGCGATCGGCGGTCCGGCCGCCACCAGCAGCCACAGCCACGGCGGTGCCGTCACCGCACCCGCCGTGACCAGTCCGGCCAAAAGGCTCAGGCCCCCGCCGGCGAGAAGGACGCCGAGGCACAGGCCCCGGCCGAGCGCCTGCCGCCACGTGGGCCGAAAACGCGCAGCTCCCATGGCACGCTCAACGCCACCGGCCCGCCGCAACGCCGCACTGCCGGTGCGCTCCGACGTACCGTTGAGGCATGGCACCTGACAAGACCACCCTGCCCACCACCGAGGACGAGTGGCGGGTCCGCCTCAGCCCCGACGAGTTCCGCGTGCTGCGCCAGGCGGGCACCGAGGCGCCCTGGTCCGGCGAGTACGTGAACACCAAGACCGAGGGCATGTACCAGTGCCGGGCCTGCGGCGCCGAGCTCTATCCCAGCGACACCAAGTTCGACTCGCACTGCGGCTGGCCGTCCTTCGACGACGCCATTCCCGGCGCGGTCAAGGAGATCGAGGACCGCAGCCACGGCATGACCCGCACGGAGATCCGCTGCGCCCGCTGCGACAGCCACCTCGGCCACGTCTTCCGTGGCGAGATGATGACCGCCAGGAACACCCGGCACTGCGTGAACAGCCTGTCGATCAGGCTGGACCCGAAGTGAGCTCCTCCACCCGGTAGCGCACGCCGGCGTCCGACTCCAGCCAGTCGGCGCCGGCGGCCACCCGCCACTGCGGGCCCAGCTCCGGCGCGAACGTGTCGCCCTCGACCTCGATGTCCACGAGCGTCCGCACGACATGCCGGGCGCGCGGCAGCAGCGCCCGATACACCGCCTCGCCGCCGATGACCCAGAAGTCGTCATGCTTCGACAGGAGCTCCTCGACCGATCCGGCGGCCTCGGCGCCCTCGGCGGACCAGCCGGCCTGCCGGGTCAGCACGACGTTGCGCCGCCCGGGCAGCGGCCGCACCCGCGCGGGCAGCGAGTCCCAGGTGGCCCGGCCCATGACCACGGTCGAGCCCATGGTCCGGTCCCTGAACATCTTCTGCTCGCCGGGGATCCGCCACGGGATCTCCCCGCCGGCACCGATGACGCCGTTCCGGGCCTGCGCCCAGATCATGTGGATCATCGCGCTCAGACCGCGACCGGCGCCTTGAGGGCCGGGTGGTGCTTGTAGTCGACCACCGTGAAGTCCTCGTAGCGGTAGTCGAAGAGCGACGGCGCCGGCGCGAGCTCCAGCCGGGGGAAGTCGTACGCCTCCCGGGACAGCTGCTCGCGCACCTGGTCGACGTGGTTGGAGTACACGTGGCAGTCACCGCCGACCCAGATGAAGTCGCCCGGGGTGAGCCCGGCCTGCGCCGCGATCATGTGGGTGAGCAGCGCGTAACTGGCGATGTTGAACGGCACGCCGAGGAACATGTCGGCGCTGCGCTGGTACAGCTGACAGGACAGCCGGCCGTCCGCCACGTAGAACTGGAACATCGCGTGGCACGGCGCGAGCGCCATCTCGGGGAGCTGGCCCACGTTCCAGGCCGAGACGATCATCCGCCGGGAGTCGGGGTCGCGGCGCAGCGTGGCCAGCAGGTCGGCGATCTGGTCGGCGTGGCCGCCGTCCGGGGTCGGCCACGAGCGCCACTGCTTGCCGTACACCGGGCCGAGTTCGCCGTTCTCGTCCGCCCACTCGTCCCAGATGGTGACGCCGTGGTCGCGCAGCCACTGCACGTTGCTGTCGCCGCGCAGGAACCAGAGCAATTCGACCGCCACGGACTTGAAGTGCACCCGCTTCGTGGTGATCAGCGGGAAGCCCCGCGACAGGTCGTAGCGCAGGCGCTCACCGAAGAGGCTGACCGTGCCCGTGCCCGTGCGGTCCGCCTTCGGGACGCCGGTTTCGAGGACGCGGCGCAGCAGCTCTTCGTACTGGGTGTCGGCCATGGCCGACACGGTAGCGCCTCCGCGGGCCCGGGGCGGGGTGCGCCCCGGGCGTCGCGGATCACACCGGCATCAGCGGGACCAGGACTCGCTCATCGCCGAGATCTGCTGGTTGAGCTGGGCGAGGTCCCGGTTCGGCTCCTCGGTCCTGGCGGCCGGCTGCTCGGCCTTGAAGCCGAGCTGGGTGCCGAGCTGCTGCCAGCGGTCGAACAGGATGGCCTCGATCAGGACGTCCTTGACGTCGTCGTGGGCGGCCTTGAGCTCCGTCACGGCAGCCTCGTACCGCTCCACCTTCTTCAGCAGGTCAGAACCCTCGTAGTTGGTCATACCCGCACAGTAGCCAGAAATGAACACTCTTCGGGTTGATACTCATAAACCCGGCTTCCGCCCCAACCGCCCGCCCTTCACCGGAGGGCTGCGGCCGCGACCCTAAAGATCAAATTCCCCATCTTTGGCGCCACCGACGAAGGCGTCCCACTCGGCCGGCGTGAAGAAGAGGACATCGCCCTCCGGGCGCCGCGAGTCACGCACGGCCACCCCGTCGTCCAGCAGGGCGACCTCCACGGCCGCCTCTCCCGACGTTGCACTGCGGCGCCACTGTGCGCCGCTCAGATCCGCCTCGAACTTCTTGACCACGGCGGACAGTGTGCCACCCCGGGGCCGATGCATTCGTGCAGGTCGCCCGGGGCGGATCGGACGTCAGGACCGCAGCTTCTCGGCGATCCGGACGATCCGCTGGGCCATGTGGTCGAGCGCGGCGAACTGAACGTCGGTCAGCGGGGCGTCGTTCGTGCCGCCGGTGACGTGCGAGACGCCGTACGGGTTGCCGTCGGTGAACTTCAGCGGGTCGGTGTAGCCGGGCGCGACCACGACGCCGCCGAAGTGGTAGATCGTGTTGTACAGCGCGAGCAGCGTCGACTCCTGGCCGCCGTGCGCGGTCATCGTCGAGGTGAAGCCCGCGTACGCCTTGTCGGCGAGCAGACCCTGCTGCCACTGCGGGCCGAGCGTGTCGATGAACTGCTTGAGCTGGCTGGTGATGTTGCCGTACCGGGTCGGGCTGCCGAAGAGCACCGCGTCGGCCCAGACGACGTCGTCGGCGGTGGCCTTGGGCTCGTCCTTGGTCCGGTCGAAGTGCTGGCTCCAGGCCGCGTTCGAGGCGATGGCCTCCGGCGGCGCGAGCTCGGGCACCTGGCGCAGGCGCACCTCGGCGCCCGCCTTCTCGCCGGCCTGCTGAAGCCGCTCGGCCATGGCATGGACCGTGCCGGTGGACGAGTAGTAGATGACCGCCAGTTTCACGTTGGCCACGAGGACCCCCTCCGCAGTTGCTTGCATTGTCAACTAAAGATAGGGACGTTCCCCGGGCCACCGCTGCGAAACGTCAGAGGCGCAACTCGCTGCCGTGCGGGCCCACCTCGTCGGCGTGCTCGTCGTCGAGCCACACCCCGTCCGACGCGAGGTAGCGGAAGCGGTAGTGGCCCGGGTCCAGGCGCAGGGTCACCGTACGCATCCCGTCGCGCCGCAGCTTGAGCTCGTGCAGTCCGGGCTCCCAGCCGTTGAACGTGCCGACCACACTGACCGGACCCTGCGGGGCGTCCTTGGGCAGACAGAACGTCACCCGGGTCTTGTTGCCGAACAGCTTGCTGCGCTTGATCATCTCAACTCCTGGAATGCGGGCCTCCTCGTTGATCAACGCCGGAGGTGCGCCGGGGTGACGCATAAGATCGGCGGATGCACCCGCAGCCCCGCGACGAGATCCGGGTGGCGTCGTTCCGCGACCTGGACAACACCACCCTGTACGCGATCCTCAAGCTGCGCGTCGACGTGTTCGTCGTCGAGCAGAAGTGCCCGTACCCGGAGCTCGACGGCCGCGACGCCGAGCCCGGCACCCGGCACGTGTGGCTGCAGCGCGGCGACGACGTCCTGGCCTGTCTGCGCATCCTCGACGACGGCGGCGGCACCGAGCGGATCGGCCGGGTGGTGACCGCACCGGCCGCACGCCAGGGCGGCCACGCGAGCCGGCTCATGGAGCACGCGCTCACCGTCGTCGGCAACCGGCCGGCCGTGCTCGGCGCGCAGGCACACCTGGCGGGCTTCTACGCGCGCTTCGGCTTCCAGATCGCAGGAGAACGGTACGTGGAGGACGGCATCCCCCACGTACCGATGAAGCGCTCCGGACCGCTCAGCAGCGCACCCAGCTGAAGTTGAACAGCGTGTCGACGTCGCCCTCGCTGGCGGTCATCGACATGCTGCTCCGCGGAGCGGTCGCCGCGGCGTCCACCCGCAGCTCGGTGTTGATGTTCAGCACCCTCTGCTCGGAGCAGGGCACGTAGACCAGCACCGGGGCGACGTCCTCGGTCGACCAGTAGCCGCTGTACGGGCCGGCGAACGTCTCCTCGGTCCGGCTGTTGTCCGACGATCCCTGCCAGTAGTAATTCGTCCGCTGCAGGCCGGTCGCCCCGCCGGCGAGCCGCGCACGGCCCCGGTAGTCCGCCTCGGCGATCGCGAACGTCCAGCCGGCCGGCACGGTCACGACGACGCCGACCTGGCAGTTCTTGCGCTTGTCCGTCGGGTCGGCGCCGGAGCCGGCCTGCGCGACGAAGTCGTGGTATTTGATCCGGAAGCCGCTCTTGTCGGGCGCGGTGACGACCGTGGCCGTGCCGGGCGCGCAGCCGGAGCCGTTGGCCGCGACGACCTCGACCGTGACCGCACCCTCCGGGGCGGTCGCGGCGGCAGCGTGGGCGGGCGCGGAGGCGGACAACGCGAGAACCGTACCGAGTACGGCGACAATCGCGTGTCTCGCACCGACGAGACTTTCTTTCATAGCATTCCCCTCGGTTCACGGGCTCAAAATCGATGGCATCAGCGCGCGCAGCGTCGCCGCTTTATCGCGGGCTTCGTCGCCCACGGGAGGTGACCTCGGTACACCCCGCGAAGGAATGTAAGGCAGCGCGGAGCCCGGACACAAGCATTGACTGTAGTCAATCGGACTCACGACCCTCGGCGCCCTCTTACTCCCTGGTCGGCGCGCGCCGACTGAGTATCCATAGGCAGTACAACGAGGATAATTCGGGCGCGGTCGACGCCTACCTGCCCCAATTTGGCCGGAAGGTGCGTGTGTGCTTTCTCCAGGGCCGGCCGAGTAACCGAGTGGTCATATCAGCTATTCGTTTCATTGACTTCCATCGATCTATATTCTTAGCATCGAGCCGCGCGCGTGTCGTCGCACCACATTCGGAAGGAATCCCATGCGTAAATTGCTGGCTCGTGCAGGTATCGTCCTGGCACTGCTCGCCTCACCGGCGTGGGTGAGTTCACCCGCCTCCGCCGGCAGCATCCTCGACGATCCGCCGGCCGACCACATCGTCATCGACCTGGTGGCCATGGCCGGCTCGGGATGCAAGCCCGGAACGGCCGACGTCGCGGTCTCCCCGGACAACACGGCCTTCACGGCCATCTACAGCGAATACCTGGCCCAGGTCGGGCCGGGCATCTCCAGCACCGAGGGCCGCAAGAACTGCCAGCTCAACGTGCTCGTCCACGTACCGCAGGGCTTCACCTTCGCGATCGCCAAGGTCGACTACCGCGGGTACGGCCTCCTGAAGACCGGCGCCTCTGCGACCCAGCGGGCGAACTACTACTTCCAGGGCATGAGCCAGGGCACCTACACCAGCCACCCGATCGCCTCGCCGCTCGACGACAACTGGATGGTCAGCGACGACGTACCGGTTGCCGCCATGGTGTGGCACCCGTGCGGCGAGATGCGCAACCTCAACATCAACACCGAGCTGCGGGTCAGCAAGGGCACGTCCACGGACACCAGCTTCGTGACGATGGACTCCACCGACGGCAGCATCTCCACGACGTACCACTTCGCCTGGAGAGAGTGTCACTGACGTGACGTCGGCGGAGGGCCCGACCGGCCCTCCGCCGACAGCGGCGGTCAGGGCAGCGCGGCCACGAACTCCGCGACCGAACGGCGGCGGCCGGTGTAGAACGGCACCTCTTCGCGGACGTGCCGGCGAGCGCCGGAAGCCCGCAGGTCCCGCATCAGGTCGACGATGCGGTGCAGCTCGTCGGCCTCGAAGGCGAGCATCCACTCGTAGTCGCCCAGCGCGAACGACGCCACCGTGTTGGCCCGCACGTCCGGGTAGCCACGCGCCAGCCGGCCGTGCTCGGCGAGCATCGCGCGCCGCTCCTCGTCGGGCAGCAGGTACCACTCGTACGAGCGCACGAACGGGTACACGCAGATGTACGCCCGCGCCTCCTCACCGGCCAGGAACGCGGGCAGGTGGCTCTTGTTGAACTCGGCGGGGCGGTGCAGCGCCATCTGCGACCACACGGGCTCGAGGTGCCGGCCCAGCGCCGTACGCCGGAACAGCCCGTACGCCTCCTGCAGCGCGTCGGGCGACGAGGAGTGCCACCAGATCATCACGTCGGCGTCGGCGCGCAGGCCGGAGACGTCGTACGTGCCGCGGATCGTGACGTCCTTGCCGCCGAGCTGCTCGAACAGGGCGTCCACCTCGCCGGACAGCTCGTCGCGCAGCGCCGGCAGCGGCGTGGCGGCCCGGAAGACCGACCACATCGTGTACCGGATCGTCGCGTTCAGCTCGTTGATCCGCGCGGCATTGGTCTGCGGCTCGCTCATCGCTCCTCCAGGTATTTCAGGACGTCATCGGCGGCCTTCTCGCCGCTGGCCACGCAGGCCGGGATGCCGACGCCGTCGTACGCGGCGCCGGCCAGCGCGAGCCCGGGCCGGTCGCTCAGCGCCGCCCGGGCGAGGGCCACCCGGTCGAGGTGGCCGGGGGTGTACTGGGGCAGGCCGCCGCCCCAGCGCTGGACCCACGAGGCGACCGGGGCCGGCAGCGACGTGCCCAGCAGCCGCCCGAGCTCGGCGTGCGCGGTCTCGAGCAGGACGGCGTCGTCGTGCTGCAGCCGTTCCTCCTCACCGGCCCGGCCCAGCGAGGCACGCACGATCACGGGCCCGTCGGGTGTGCTGAGGTGCGGCCACTTGCTGGTGAAGAACGTCGCCGCCTTCACCAGCGTGCCCTCCGTGGGCGGCACGAGGAACCCGGACAGCTCGGGCAGCGGCGTGCCGGCCGGCAGCGCGAACGCGGCGAGCGCGACGCTCGCGTAGTCGAGCACCTCGACCGCGGCGGCGGCGGAGAGGTCCACCCCGGCCAGCATGCGCGCGGCCGCACGGGCCGGCACCGCGAGCACCACCGCGTCGACGTCGTCGGTCTGCGGGGCGGGCACCGGGCCGAGCAGCAACCGCCACCCGTGCGCGGTGCGGGTCAGCTCGCGCACCGGCAGGCCGAGGCTGATCCGGGCGCCGCTCGCAGTGGCGGCGGCCGAGACGAGGCTGTTCATGCCCCCGGCCACGGCGGCGAAGATCGGACGTCCGGGCACCCGTACGGACGCGGCCTGGGCGGCCCGGACGGCACCGGCGAGGGTGTGCTCGGAACGGGCGGTGCGGGCGAGCGCGGGCATCGTCGTGGCCAGGGACAGCTCGTCGGCGCGGGCGGCGTACACCCCGCCCAGCATGGGGTCGACCAGGCGGTCGGCGACCTCGTCGCCGTAGCGGGACCGCACCAGCGCGCCCACGGCGACGTCGGCGCCGGGCTCGAGCAGCGGCCGGCCCTCGTCGCGGTCGGCGTCCGCGGCCGGCGTCGCGACCGTGCCGAGCAGGCTCAGATCCCCGGGTACGCCCAGCAGCGTGCCGCCGGGCACCTTCTCCAGCCGGCCGCCGATGGCCAGGGCGGCCGGGATCGGCGCGGGATGCACGAGCGATCCGCCCAGCCCCACCCGCCGCGCGAAACGCACCGCCGCGGACTCGTCGCCGTCGGGGGCGCTCATGAGGAACGACTCGGCGCCGCGCTCGACCGTGGCGCCCGCGAGCTCGCCGGTGCGCAGCTTGCCGCCGAGCCGGCCGGCCTGCTCGTACACGATGATCTCGGTGTCGGCCGGGGCCCGGTCCCGGATCCGCACAGCGGCGGCCAGCCCGGCTATGCCGCCGCCGACGATCGCCACCCGCTTCCGCACGCCTTCCACACTGTCAGGTCCCGTCGCTCCCCGGCCAGCGGGGTCATCCGATGTGAGCGGCACGGCACCCACCCTGCCCGGCGGCGTGGATCATCGCCCAGGGCCGAAGGTCCCGAGCGGGACTCAGGCGCCGACGGTGTGGATCAGCTCGACGAGCCGGGTCAGCACGTCCGGGTCGGTCTCCGGCATGACCCCGTGGCCGAGGTTGAAGACGTGACCGCGGGCGGCCCGGCCCTCGCGCAGCACGCGGCGCGCCTCGCGCTCCACGACCGGCCACGGCGCGAACAGCACCGCCGGGTCGAGGTTGCCCTGCACGGACCGGTCCGGGCCGACCAGCGCGGCCGCCCGGTCGAGCGGCGTACGCCAGTCCACCCCCACGACGTCCGCGCCCGCCTCCCCCATCGCCGGGAGCAGCACGGACGTGCCGACGCCGAAGTGGATCCGCGGGACGCCCGCGCCGGCCAGGCCGGTGAGCACCTTCGCCGAGTGCGGCAGAACGTACTCACGGTAGTCCGCCTCGGACAGCGCGCCCGCCCACGAGTCGAAGAGCTGGACCGCGCTGACCCCGGCGTCCACCTGGACGCGCAGGAAGGTGAACGTGATGTCGGCGAGCCGGGAGCAGAGCGAGTGCCACAGGCCGGGGTCGCCGTACATCATGGCCTTGGTCTTCACGTACGTGCGCGACGGGCCGCCCTCGATCAGGTAGCTGGCCAGCGTGAACGGGGCACCGGCGAAGCCGATCAGCGGGGTGCTGCCGAGCTCGGGCACGAGCAGGCGTACCGCCTCGGCGACGTAGTCCACCGCGCCGGGCTCCAGCGGGCGCAGGCCCTCGACGGCGGCGGCCGTCCGGATCGGCTCGGCCACCACCGGGCCGGTGCCGGCCACGATGTCCAGGTCGATCCCGGCGGCCGCGAGCGGCACCACGATGTCGCTGAACAGGATCGCCGCGTCGACGCCGTGGCGGCGCACCGGCTGCAGGGTGATCTCGGTGACCAGGTCCGGGCGGCGGCACGACTCGAGCATGCCGACGCCCTCGCGGATCTTGCGGTACTCCGGCAGGGACCGGCCGGCCTGGCGCATGAACCAGACGGGGGTGTGCGGCACGTCCAGGCCGCGGCAGGCACGCACGAGGGCGGAATCCGCGAGAGAGTTGGTCACCCGCGACATCGTGCCACGTGAGTGAACCGGCGCCTGCGGCGCGCCGCGCACGGACGGAAGGCAGTGATCGGCATAGGCTGCCTCCCATGGCGCCCACGTCCGCTGCACCCGAGGCGTTCACGCGCGCCGTGGCCGGGCTGCGCGCCTCCGCGCCGCGCGAGGAGATCCTGCTGGAGGAGATCGCCGCGCCGCAGCGGCTCGCCCCGTACGGCTTCGCGCTGAGCGCCACGGTGCTGCGCGACGGCGAAGAGGTGGCCAGCGGCCGGTTGATCCTGCTGCACGACCCGGACGGGCACGAGGCGTGGCGCGGCAACCTGCGCCTGGTCACGCTGATCACCGCCGAGCTGGAGTCCGACCTGGCCGGCGACCCGCTGCTGCCGGCGGTGGCCTGGACCTGGCTGACCGACGGGCTGGAGCAGCACGGGGCCGCGTACACCGCGATCGGCGGCACGATCACCCAGACCACGTCGACCCGCTTCGGCGAGCTGGCCGGCCCGGCCCCGACGGCCGACCTGGAGATCCGCGCCTCCTGGACGCCGACCTCCGGCGACCTCGGCGATCACCTGCAGGGCTGGTGCACGATGCTCGCCTCCACCGCGGGCCTGCCCCCGCCGGGCGTCACCGCCCTCAACCACCAGCGCGCGTCAGCCACCTGAGGCGAGTCGCTGAGCGCAACGCGAGTCGCACCTCGACACCGACCTTCCCGGGGCGAAGTGCCCGCCGGAGCGGAGCGGAGGCCATCAGCAAATGTCGAAGGCATCACAGGCGGTCTTGATCGGTACGGCGAGACCGATGCCCTCGGCGTCCCGGGCCTTGGCCGTGGCGAGCCCGATGACCTGGTCGTCGCCGTTCACCACGGGACCGCCCGAGTTTCCCGGGTTGATCGGCGCGTCGAACTGGATCGAGGGGCCGTCGGCGTCGCCGGGCCGGTACGCGCTCACCACGCCGGTCGTGACGGTGTCCTCGAGCCCGAGCGGCGCGCCCACCACGACGACCTGCTGACCCGGCTTGACCGTGCCCGGAGCCGTCTCCAGCCCGGCGATCTTCCGGGACGCCCGCAGCAGCGCCAGGTCCTTGCCCTTGCTGACCTTGACGATCGTCGCGGAGACCTCGTCCCCGCCGCGCTCCAGGAACACCTTGCGGCCGCCGTTCTCCCACACGGACTCGACCACGTGGTAGTTCGTGAGCAGGCTGGCCTGCTTGTCGCCGCCCTCGCCGACCGCGAACGCCGTACCCGTGAAGTTGCCGGCCCGGACCCGGAAGACGCTCGGCAGCACCGACGACGAGATGGCTTCGGGGTCGAAGACCCCGGCCAGCCGCTTCTCCAGGCGCGCGGCCCGGTCGGCCAGCTCGCCCTGCCGCTGCTGCGACGCGGCGAGCTGCGCGGTCAGGCGGCTGTCGGCGCGGTCCAGCCGCCACGCCATGAACCCGCCGCCCACGAGCAGGACCACCGCCAGCAACGCGGGGACCAGCCGGCTGCGGGGCTGCCGCACCTCGTCCGGCCCGGCGACCACCGGGTACGGCGCTCCCCCGGCCGGCGAGGCCAGATAGGGACCTGCGTCGCGGCGCGCCGGGCGGGGATGCCCTATCCGCGGCGGCGGCGTGGCGGTCCGGGCGGTGGCCCATTCGCCGGACGGATGGTCGGGCAGGCTGAGCAGCGGATCCTGCGGCAGCCGGCGCGGGCCGGGCGCCCCGAAGGGGTCGAACGCGGTGGTCACGGCCGGTAGTACGGACGGAACCGCCTCCGCGGACGGGTCCCGTGGCGCCTTTTCCGACGGTTCGGCGAGGATGCGGACTGCATCGCATTCGACGCGCCGGTACCCGGCTGCACACGCCCGGGGAGGTCCCCCCGTACGGTTACGGTGTGACCGACGAAGCATTTCCGCGCCGTCGGGACGCGCCGGACCACGCAACCGACGGACCGCACGACGTGCCGCCCGACCCGACGTCTGGCGGTCCCGACGAGCCTGCCCGCGCCGCCGTACCGCTGACCGCGCCCCGCGACGGCACGCCACGCCCCCTCGAGACCGCCGAGGAGCTCGCCGAGGTCGTCGAGCGGCTCGCCGCCGGCTCGGGTCCGGTGGCGGTGGACGCCGAACGGGCCTCCGGCTACCGCTACACGCAGCGCGCGTACCTGGTGCAGCTGCGCCGGGAGGGCGCCGGCACGGTGCTCATAGACCCGATGCCGCTGGACGACCTGAGCACGCTCGACGCCGCGCTTGCCGACACCGAGTGGGTGCTGCACGCCGCCAGCCAGGACCTGGCGTGCCTGGCCGAGATCGGCATGAAGCCGCGCAAGCTGTTCGACACGGAGCTGGCCGCCCGGCTGGCCGGGTTCGAGCGGGTGGGCCTCGCCGCGCTGACCGAGCAGCTGCTCGGGTACTCGCTGGAGAAGCACCACTCGGCCGCGGACTGGTCGACCCGCCCGCTGCCGGAGTCGTGGCTGACGTACGCGGCCCTGGACGTGGAACTGCTCACCGACCTGCGCGACCTGCTCGCCGCCGAGCTGGAGAGCCAGGGCAAGGCCGAGTGGGCGGCGGAGGAGTTCGCCGCCCTCGTGGCCAGCGCCGACCGGCCGCCGCGGGTACGCCCCGACCCCTGGCGCCGCACCTCGGGCATCCACCGGGTCCGCGGCGCCCGCGCCCAGTCCCGTGTCCGCGCCCTCTGGTACGCCCGCGACGGCGTGGCGGCCCGCCGGGACTCGGCACCGGGCCGGGTGCTGCCGGACTCGGCGATCATCGCGGCGGCGGAGCTGGACCCCAAGGACGAGCGGGCCCTGCTGGGCCTGCCCGGCTTCGGCGGCCGCTCGGTGCGCCGGCTGGCCCGGGTCTGGCTGGACGCGCTGGACGCCGCCCGCGCCCTGCCCGACGACGAGCTGCCGGTCAACCAGCCGGTCGAGGGGCCGCCCCCGCCGCACCGCTGGGCGGAACGCGACCCGGTCGCGGCGGCCCGCCTGCAGCGCTGCCGTCAGGTGGTCATCGCGACGGCGGAGGCGCACACCCTCCCGCCGGAGAACCTGATCAGCCCGGACTTCATCCGGCGGCTGGCCTGGTCCCCGCCGGAGGAGGTCGCGCCGCAGACGGTCGGCGACGTCCTCCGCGGGTTCGGCGCCCGGAACTGGCAGGTCGGCCTGCTCGCGGACGAGCTGGCCAAGGTGCTGCCCGATCCGGCCGCCGCGACGGGCTGACACCGCCGTTCCTCCTGCGGCACCGTGTTCCCAGGGACTTGTCACATCGACTGGTCCGGTTACCTACCGGCGAGTAACATCTGCCGTGTCACAGCCCTGGGTTCACGCCTGCAAGGAGGCTTGTTGTGCCCCGAGTAAGTCGCGAGGTCGTCTTCGTCGACGGCGTCCGCACCCCGTTCGGCAAGGCCGGCGGCATGTACGCCGAGACCCGCGCCGACGACCTGGTGATCCGGTGCATCCGTGAGTTGATGCGCCGCAACCCGCAGCTTCCGCCCGAGCGGGTGGACGAGGTCGCGATCGCGGCCACCACCCAGATCGGCGACCAGGGCCTGACGATCGGGCGGGTGGCCGCGCTGCTGGCCGGGCTGCCGAAGACCGTTCCCGGGTACGCGATCGACCGGATGTGCGCCGGCGCCATGACCGCGGTGACCAACGTCGCCGGCGGCATCGCCATGGGTGCGTACGACGTGGCCATCGCCGGCGGTGTCGAGCACATGGGCCGGCACCCCATGGGCGAGGGCGTGGACCCCAACCCGCGCATCCTCGCGGAGAAGCTGGTCGACCCGTCCGCGCTGGTCATGGGCGCGACGGCGGAGAACCTGCACGACCGCCTCCCGCAGATCTCCAAGGAGCGGGCGGACGCGTTCGGCCTGGCCTCGCAGGAGAAGACCGCGAAGGCGTACGCGAACGGCAAGCTGCAGCCCGACATGGTGCCGGTGGCGATCCGCAGCGCCGAGGAGGGCTGGGGCCTGGCCACGGCCGACGAGGCGCCCCGCGAGACCTCGATGGAGAAGCTCGCCACGCTGAAGACCCCGTTCCGCCCGCACGGCCGGGTCACCGCCGGCAACGCAGCCGGCCTCAACGACGGCGCCACCGCGGCGCTGCTGGCCAGCGAGGACACCGCCCGTGAGCTGGGCCTGCCGGTCGCGATGCGGCTCGTGTCGTACGGCTTCGTCGGCGTCGAGCCGGAGGTCATGGGCTATGGCCCGATCCCGTCGACCGAGAGGGCGCTGCGGCTGGCCGGCCTCACCATCGACGACATCGGCCTGTTCGAGCTGAACGAGGCGTTCGCGGTGCAGGTGCTCGCGTTCCTCGACCACTTCGGCATCGCCGACGACGACCCGCGGGTGAACCCGTGGGGCGGCGCGATCGCCATCGGCCACCCGCTGGCCTCCTCCGGCGTACGGCTGATGACGCAGCTGGCCCGCCACTTCGCCGAGCACCCCGAGGTCCGCTACGGCCTCACCGCGATGTGCATCGGCATCGGCATGGGCGGCACCGTGATCTGGGAGAACCCGAACTGGGAAGGGAACGACAAGTGACGGCTCTGCCCGAGTACCCCAACGAGGTCGTGACGAAGGCGCTCGTACGCCTGGTCAAGGTGCCCGGGCTGGAGAAGCCTGCCGCGCTGATCACCCTCGACAACGGCCTGGACTACAAGAAGCCGAACAGCTTCGGCCCCGCCGGGCTGCGGTCGCTGGACGAGGCGATCACCAAGGCCACCGAGGCAGAGCCGGCATTCATCGCGCTGACCGGCAAGCCGTACATCTTCTGCGTCGGCGCCGACATCACCGGCATGCCGTTCATCACCGAGCGGGACCAGGCGGTGGCCCTCGGCGAGCTCGGCCACCGGGTCTTCGCCCGCCTGAAGAGCTCGAGCATCCCGACCTTCGCCTTCATCAACGGTGCGGCGCTCGGCGGCGGCCTCGAGGTCTCGCTGCACTGCCACTACCGCACGGTGTCCGGCGGCGCCGCGGCGCTCGGTCTGCCCGAGGTCGCGATCGGCCTGGTGCCCGGCTGGGGCGGCAGCCAGCTCCTGCCCAACCTCATCGGCGTGCCGGGGGCGGCGCAGGTCATCCTGCAGAACCCGCTCACCCAGAAGGTGCTCCGGCCGAAGCAGGCCGCCGAGCTCGGGGTCGCCGACGTGCTGTTCGAGCCGGCCGACTTCCTGGAGCGCTCGCTGGAGTGGGCGGCCGGCGTGGTCAAGGGCGAGATCGAGGTGCAGCGCCCCGAGGTCGACAAGGACATGTGGGAGGGCGTGCTCTTCTTCGCCAAGCAGCAGCTCGACGAGAAGCTGCACGGCGCGGTTCCCTCGGCCAACAAGGCCCTCGAGCTGCTCGCGCTCGCCAAGGACGCCTCGTTCGAGGACGGTACGGCGGCCGAGACGCAGGCCCTCGCCGACCTCATCATGGGCGACGAGTCGCGGGCCAGCCTGTACGCGTTCGACCTGGTCCAGCGTCGCGCGAAGCGCCCGGTGGGCGTACCCGACAAGTCCCTGGCCCGCAAGGTCACCAAGGTCGGCATCGTCGGCGCCGGTCTCATGGCCTCCCAGCTGGCGCTGCTCTTCGCGCGGCGCCTGCAGGTGCCGGTCGTGCTCACCGACATCGACCAGGCCCGGGTGGACAAGGGCGTCGACTACGTCCGCGGGCAGATCGACAAGATGGTCGGCAGGGGCCGGATGGACGAGGGTACGGCGGCCAAGCTGCGCGGCCTGGTCAGCGGCTCGGTCGACAAGTCCGTGTTCGCCGACGCCGACTTCGTGATCGAGGCGGTGTTCGAGAACCTCGACCTCAAGAAGCAGATCTGGGCCGAGCTCGAGAAGATCGTCGGGCCGGAGACCGTGCTCGCCACCAACACCTCGTCGCTGTCGGTGACCGAGATGGCCGCCGACCTCGAGCACCCCGAGCGGGTCGTCGGCTTCCACTTCTTCAACCCGGTCGCCGTGCTGCCGCTGCTGGAGATCATCAAGGGCGGCCGTACGGACGACGCGACGCTGGCCACCGCCTTCGCGGTCGGCAAGGAGCTCAAGAAGTCCTCCGTGCTCGTCAAGGACGCCCCGGCGTTCGTGGTGAACCGCCTGCTCACCCGCTTCACGAGCGAGGTGTTCGCCGCGATCGACGCCGGCACGCCGCTGGCCACGGTCGACACCGCGCTCGACCCGCTGGGTCTGCCGATGCGCCCGATCGCGCTGCTGCAGCTGGTCGGCCCGGCGGTCGCGTACCACGTGGGCGAGACGCTGCACGAGGCCTTCCCGGACCGCTTCGGCGACAGCCCCAACCTCAAGAAGATCGTCGACGCCGGCCTGCCGCTGATGGTCGACGACGAGATCAACCCCGAGGTGGAAGCGCTGATCGGGGGCGGTTCCGCCCCGCTCACCGCCGACGAGGTACGCCAGAAGGCGCTGGACGCGCTCGCCGAGGAGATCCGGCTGATGCTGGACGAGGGCGTCGTCGCCGAGGCGCAGGACATCGACCTGTGCATGATCCTGGGCGCCGGCTGGCCGTTCCACCTGGGCGGCGTGACGCCGTACCTGGATCGCAGCGGCACCTCCGAGCGGGTCACCGGCAAGCGCTTCCTGCCGCGGGGCCTGGCGAGTCTGCCCGCCTGATCCGGCCGTCCGAACCGATGCCCCCGCGCCTGTCCCTGGCGCGGGGGCGTCTTCGTGACAGCACTGTGTCGTTCAACTGACGGATAGGGGACCCACGCCGTCGTCGCAGGTGGGTACGCTCCTGCGGCTGACGTTCTTAGCTCTGGAGTTCTCATGTCTCAGCCGCCGTACCAGCCCTATCCCGGCCAGCCCGGCCCCGAATCAGGAGGCGGCTACCAGCCGCCGGCGGCACCCGGTTCGTACCCGCCGCCGTCCTCCGGGGCCGGTGGCTACCCGCCGCCCTCCTCCGGTGCCGGCTCGTACCCGCCGCCGGGCCAGGGCTCGTACCCGCCGCCGTCCGGTCAGGGTTCCTACCCGCCGCCGTCCGGTCAGGGTTCCTACCCGCCGCCCGGTGACGGCTCCTACCCGCCGCAGCCCGGCGGCGCGGTGCCGCCGTACGGCTCGGCGCCCGCGCCGAAGAAGAAGAACTCGGCGCTGAAGATCGTGCTGATCGTGGTCGCCGTGGTCGCGGTGCTCTGCGTCGCCGGCATCGGCATCGCCGTGTTCGCGGCCAAGGACAAGGTCGAGCAGGTCGTCGACGCCACGAAGATCACCGTGGTCGAGCCGCAGACCCTCGGCGGCCGGGAGAAGGCCAGCGACCCGACCCTGCAGAGCAGCGTCGAGGGCCTCGACAGCGAGATGGCCAAGATCCCCGGCTCGACCGGCTCGGTCGGCGCGATCTACGGCGACATCCAGAAGCAGGACATCGTCATGGTGGCCGCGGCCTCGTCGATCAACGGCTCCCCGCAGAGCCGCTACGACGAGTTCACCGAGGGCCTCGGCCAGGGCGGCATCAAGCTCGAGGACGTCACCGACACCGACCCGGGCCCGCTGGGCGGCATCGCCAAGTGCGGCGACAGCAACACCTCGGGCGTGCCGATGGCCGTCTGCGTCTGGTCCGACAACGGCAGCGTCGGCATGATCGCGATGATGTTCAAGGGCAAGGCGGACCTCGAGAAGGAGTTCGTCGCGATGCGCGGCGAGATCGAGCAGAAGTCCTGACGTCCTCCGCGGGCCCCGACGATTGATCCTTTCGGTGCGTCGGGGCCCGCGGAACAGGGGAAGATTCACCTGTACGGCGGCGGCTAAGCTCCTGCGAGCAGTCGGCCGATCGTTGGAGCGTTGATGTCGCAGCCGCCCTATCCGGGCCCGCCGTACCCCGAGCAGCCCGGAAGTGGGCAGCCGCCGCAGCAGCCGTACGGTGGCCATCCCGGCTACCCGCCGCCGCCGAACCCGGACGTGCCCGCGTCGGTCCCGCCGGGCTACCCGCCGCAGCCCTCGTACGGTCAGCAGCCGCCGTACCCGCAGCCCGACCCCACCCGGGTCGACGCCCAGCCCGGCTACCCGCAGTCCGGCCCGCCGATGGCCGGCTACCCGCAGTCCGGGCCGCCCATGGCCGGCTACCCGCAGTCCGGGCCGCCCATGGCCGGCTATCCCCAGTCCGGGCCGCCCATGGCCATGGGCTACCCGCCGGCCCAGCCGCCGGCGAAGTCCCGGGCGCTGCCGATCACGCTGGTGTCCATCGCCGTGTTCCTGGTGCTCTGCGTGGGCGGCGGCACCGCCGTCTACCTGGTCGGCCGCAACACCGCCGACGACATCGCGGACGCGGTCGCCACGACCGCCCCGACGCCGTGGGACGCCGCGACGCCGGACCCGACGCTGCCGACGTTTCCGACCGAGGAACCCACCCTGGCGCCCACCGCCACGATCACCGTGGTGGAGCCCAGGAAGCTGGGCGGCCGGCCGAAGCTCACCGATCCCCAGTTCGCCGGGGCAGCCGAGCAGCTCGAAGAGGGCCTGAAGAAGGTGCCCAACGCCAAGGCCACGGTCGGTGCCCTCTACGGCACCCCGAGCCGGCAGAACATCGTGATCGTCGCCGCCGCGGCCGCGGATGTGACCAACCCCACGCGCGAGCTCGACGGCACGTTCCTCGGCGCGGGCGTGGGCGGCCTCAAGCTGACCGGCATCACCAAGACCTACCCGGGCGCGCTGGGCGGCGCGGCGAAGTGCGGCCGCGGCGAGGCGGGCGGCGCCCCGCTGATCATGTGCGGCTGGGCGGACGAGGGCAGCGTCGGCTGGGTGATCTGGTACTACAAGTCGATGAGCAGCGCCAAGGCGGAGTTCCCGACGTTGCGAGCGCAGGTCGAGAAGAAGTCAACCTGACACGCCGAAGGCTGCATCACACGTTCGTCTCACCTTCGCCACGAACGCGACGCGGTCGACGTGCGATCCGTCACTCGATGCCGTACCGCAACATCGAGCAGCCAGGATGATTCGCCGGGCCCGGCCGGGCCCGTCGTCACCCGAATCGACTGGCAGAGGAGCGCACGGTGATCCTCCCGCAACTTCGCCGCGTCCGCTGGGCCGTACGCGCGACCCTGGTGCTGGGCGTCGCCGCCTCCGTGGTCGCCAACATCCTGCACGCCCTGGACAACCCGATCAGCCAGGCCATCGCCGCCTGGCCGCCGCTCGCGCTCCTGCTGACCGTCGAGCTGATCTCCCGCGTCCCGGTGCACCGCCGCTCCCTGGCCGCCGCACGCCTCGTCGCCACGGCCACCATCGCGGGCATCGCGGCCTGGGTGTCGTACTGGCACATGGCCGGCGTCGCGGCCCGGTACGGCGAGACCGGCGCGTCGCCGTACCTGCTGCCGCTGTCGGTGGACGGGCTGATCGTGGTGGCGAGCATCTGCCTGGTCGAGCTGGGCGGCCGGATCTCGGCGGTCGAACACGAGACCCGGGAGGCCACGCCGGCCGCACAGCCGGTGGTCCCCGGCCTGATCCCGGTCCCGGCCCCCGCACCGACGTCCTCGAACCCGACAGCCAGCCCGGCCACGACGGCCCCGGCCGCGGCGACAGCCACGACGGCGGCGAGCCAAGCCGCGACGGCGAAGGGCACGGCCGCGACGGGCGCGACGGCGTTGCGGCGGACGACGGCAGCGGCGCTGGCGGAGGTGGCGGCCACTCTTCCCGCCACCCTGCCCAAGACGCGGGCGCCCGAGACGTCCTCCTTCAAGCCCGTCCTGACACGCGCTCAGGCGACGACGGCCCGCACCGGACCGGCGAGCCCGGCCAAGCCCAAGGCCCGCCGCTCCCCCGCCGAGACCGTCGCCGCTGCCGCGAAGATCAAGGCCTCCCGCCCGGACCTGACCGACGCGCAGCTGGCCGCGGAGCTGGGCATCAGCGTCTCCCGCTGGCGCACGATCCGCCGCGAGACCGGAGCCGACGACAACCTGCGGCTGGCCGCCTGACGCCGGCCGGCCCAGAGCCGGCCGGCCCGGGCCGCCAGGCGGTCAGCCCGGGGCGATCCCGAGCCCCTTGGCCTTCGGCACGGTGGCCGTCGCCGCGACCACCGGGGTCGTGTCGGCGGCCGGCAGGCTCACCGTGACCTCGAGCCCGCCGCCCGGCTGCGCCACCGCCGAGACCGTCCCGCCGTGGGCGTCGCAGACCGCCCGGACGATCGAGAGCCCCAGCCCCGACCCACGGGACCCGGTCCGCTCCCAGCCGCCGCGCCGGAACGGCTCGAACAGGCCCGGCACGTCGCCCGGGTCCACCTCGTAGCCCGTGTTGCCCACCACCAGCCGGGCCTGGCCGCCCACGTTCTCGGTACGCAGCCACAGCTTGCCCATGAGGTGGTTGTAGCGGATCGCGTTCTCGATGAGGTTGCCGGCGAGCCGGTCCAGCAGGCTGGGATCGCCGACCACGTTGGCGGCCTGCAGGTCGGTGGTCACGTCCAGTTTCAGCCGCTCCGCCTCGGCGCGGACCGCGGACAGCGCGTTGTAGACGCTGGTGGCCAGGTCGGCGGGGACCTTGCGGACCAGGCGGCGGCCGGACTGGGCCTCGCTGCGGGCCAGCACCAGCAGCGCGTCGACGAGGCCGTTGGCGCGTTCCGAGGCGTTGCGGACGACCTTGGCCATCCGGCGATACTCGGCCACGTCCGCCTCGTCGTCGCTGAGCGTCACGTCGATCTCCGTACGCATCACCGCCAGCGGCGTTCGCAGCTCGTGCGACGCGTTGGCGACGAAGCGTTTCTGGGATTCGAAGGCGCCGGCGAGGCGGTCGAGCATCGCGTCGAAGGTACGGGCCAGCTCGGCGACCTCGTCGTCCGCGCCGGAGTAGCGGATGCGTTCGTCGAGGGTCTCCTCGCCGAGGCGGCGGGCCGTGGCCGTCACGTTGTGCAGCGGCCGCAGCGCCCGGCCGGCCACCGCGTACGCGCCCGCGATGCCGATGATGCCGATGGCGAAGAGCGCGACCAGGCCCTTGACCAGCAGTTCCTGGGAGGCGCGTTCGACGAGCTGGGTCTGCCAGGTGAGCGCGTCGAGGCGGTCGCCGTTGGAGAGCACGACCTGTGTGCCGGGCTGCAGCTCGTCCGCGGGGTGCAGGGCGTCGCCGACGAGCAGCCAGGCCAGCAGGACGAGGATGGCGCCGGCGCCGACGAGGAGGATGCCGTTGAGCAGGGTGAGCCGCAGCCGCAGCGTCGGCCGCAGCCCGAGCCGTTCCTGCCGGCCGGCGTACACGGTCACGCGGGGCCGCCGGCGGGGGTGACGATCACCGGCTCGGGCACGCGGTATCCGGCGCCGACCACGGTCTCGATCAGCGGCGGGTCGCCGACCTTCTTGCGCAGCGTCATGACGGTGACCCGTACGGTCGTCGTGAACGGGTCCGTGTTCGCGTCCCAGACGCGTTCCAGCAGCTCCTCGCTGGACACCACGCCGCCGCGGGCCTTGAGCAGCTCCTCGAGGACGCCGAACTCCTTGTTCGTGAGGTCGACCGGCGCGCCGCCGCGGGTGACCACCCGGCGGGTCTGGTCGAGCACGAGGTCGCCGACGGTGAGCACGGGCGGGGCCGCGGGGGTGGCGCGCCGGCCGAGCGCCTGCACCCGGGCGACGAGCTCGTCGAAGGCGAACGGCTTGGGCAGGTAGTCGTCGGCGCCCAGCTGCAGGCCCTCGACCCGGTCGGCGACCGTGCCGCTGGCGGTCAGCATCAGCACCCGGGTGAGCGCGCCCGACTCGACCAGCGCCGCGCATATCTCGTCGCCGTGCATGCCCGGGAGGTCCCGGTCCAGCACGACCACGTCGTAGCGGGTCACGTACGCCATCTCGTGACCGGTCAGGCCGTCGTACGCGACGTCGACCGCCATCCCCTTGCGGCGCAGACCTCGGGCGATCGCGTCGCAGAGGTTCCGTTCGTCTTCCACCACCAGCACGCGCACCCGCGGCTCCTGTCGAAAATCGGGTCAGCCGGCGCCCAGCTTCGTCGCTGCCGCGTTAAGAGGCTGTAAGTGCAGGCTACCGGTCGGTCACCGGATCGGTCAGGGGCCAGATCGCGACCGAGGCGTCGAGGCCCCGGCAGACGAGCACGTCACCGGCGCCCTGGCAGTCGCCGGAGACGCCGGCGGCCTTGCCGAGCACGCGTACGGCCAGTGTCCGCGGGTCCAGCAGGGCGTACCAGACGACGTCGTCGCCGATCCGCTGCCGCAGCCCGATGACCGTGCCGTCCGGGCGTACCTCGCCGACGGAGCGCCAGTTGCCGAAGTCGCCGTGCAGTTCGCCGGTCACCGGGTCGACGACTGCGAGCGGGTACCGCGCCTCCAGCCCCTCGTTGCCCGTGACGAGCAGGTACCGGCCGGTGGGTTCGGCCCACGTCCACCGGTCGCTGGACCACCGGAAGGCGCCGGTCAGCGTGTCGACGACCTGGACGCCGCCGCGGTAGCCGAACAGGCAGATGGCGCCCGCGCAGTCCGGCTGCACCCAGCGTCCGGACAGGTCGAGGTCGTTGCGCCAGCGTTCCCGCAGGTCCCGCAGGTCGTACGCGGTGACGTCGCCGAGCCCCCCGACGAGCACGAGGTCGCCGGCGGGCCACACCGTGATGCCGCGGCGCGACCAGGTGGGCGGGGCCGGTACGTCCAGCGTGGCGGTGACCCGCCCGGTGACGGTGTCGCGGACCTCGAGGTGGCCGGCGACGGTGGCGGTGACGAGGCGCCCCGGGAAGCCGTCGTCGTAGCCGGCCTCCGTGGTGTACCCGAGGATCGGCTGGCGCAGCACCCAGCGGTTGCGGCCGGTGGTGAGGTCGACGCCGTACCAGTCGAGGTGGCCGGACTCGGGGCTGTTCTCCCGCAGCAGCGCCACGTTGTCGGCGCGGGACACGCTGAGCAGCCGGGCCGGTGCCCGCCAGCGGGCGTGGTCGGTGCCGGCCTCGACCGCCACGGTGGCCTCCGCGCCGAGCGTGTCGACCTGGTACGACACCAGGATCGCGTCCCCGGCCGACGTGACGCTGAGGACCCCGCCGGTCACCGCCGCCGTCGTCCGGGACAGCAGGGTGCCGCCGGGCAGCGCGTACGTGCTGACCACCCGGTCCTGCGCCGCGGTGACCCAGCCGACCTCCGGGGCGCTGACCAGGTAGAGCCGGTCGTTCTCGACGAACATGGCGTCGCCGAGGCGGGCGGGTACGACGGTCGGGGTGACCGGTGGCAGCCGCGGCGCCGAGCCGGAGACGAGCACGAGCAGCGCGACCGCGGCGACGGCCAGCGCGGCGCGGAAGGGGAACGGTCGGCGCGCGGGAGCGGGCTGCAGCGGCTGCTCGTCGTGCAGCTCGCCGAGGTCGATGACGACGTCGCCCACGCCGTCATTGTGCGCCACGTCACGTCCAGCGGCGACCATCAGGCGCGGTACCGGAACACCTCCACCCCGTCGCCGACCCGGCACGCGACCCTCGCGGTGTCCGCCTGGCACCGCGTGGCCGGCTGCGGGATGCGGCCGAGCGGCTGCACCGCCGTCCGGCCGGCCCGCAGGACGCCGACGCTCGTGCTGCGGTCGGTTTCCCTGCGGGTCAGCACGTACGCCTCGTCGCCGACCCCGACGTACCCACGCCATCCGCTGAGGTCGGCCAGCACCCGCCCGGTGGCCTGGTCCACGGAGCGCAGCGGGCTGGTCTGGCCCCGGACCTCCAGGACCGAGCCGGGGCCGAAGGCGAGCAGGTCGGTGTCCGGATCCGCGCGCCACAGCAGCCGGCCCGTCCGTGGGTCCACCACCTGCACCTCGGTCAGGCTGCGGACGCAGGGCAGGCCGGCGCAGGCCGTGGCGCTGCCCTGCGGATCGGGCTGGTACTGCTGCCAGAGCGGTTCGAGCGTGTCGACGGCGTACGCGACGACCGGCCCGCCCTCCCCGAAGCCCCCGTAGTGCACGAGCAGGACGGCGCCGGCGGCCTCGCCCCACGCCGGGCGCCCGCCGCCGACCCGGGGCACGGCCCGCTCGCGCAGCACCGTGCCGTCCCGGGGCGACCGCACGGTCAGCCTGTCGGCGGAGAGCACGACGATGGTCCCGCCGATCCAGGCGGTGGAGATCGACCCGGGTACCGAGGCGGACCAGATGCGCCGGCCGGTGCCCAGCTCGACCCCGTCGAGTTCGGTGCTGCGGGCCGGCTCGGTGTGCAGCTGCTCGGTGGTGCTGCCGTACAGCCGGCCGGGCGCGCCGGTGTCGACGTCGTACTCGGTGCCGGGGCGGAAGTTCTCCCGCAGCACCAGCCCGGTCCGGTCGTCGAGCCGCTGCAGGGGCGTCGCCGAGCGCCACCGCACCGACCCGGTCCGCGCGTCCAGCACGGTGGTCGAGCGGCGCACGTTCACCATCACCACGTCCGGCGTGGCCTCGGTGAGGTAGTACGGCTCCTCCTCGCTCCCCTGCGGTCCGGGCGCGCTCCAGAGCCGCCGTACCGGATCCGCCGACCAGGCCGTGACCAGCGGCGGATGCTGCTGGAAGTCGAGCGCGTAGAGCCGCCCGCCCAGCAGCTGAACCTCGGTCCCGGGCGGGGCCGGCACCCGGCCGGTGCGCTGCCAGAGCGGCGAGGAGACGGGGGCCGCGCCGCCGAGCGCGAGGGTCAGCAGGGCGGCCAGGGCCAGCCCGAGGCGGCGGTAGACGTAGGCGGGCGGCGCGGCGGGCGGGTCGGGCGGAGCCGGCGACTCCGGGCTCAGCTCGATCAGCGCCACGCCTATCCCTTCCGCTGGTACGCCCAGACCGTGAGATCGCCGGAGGTCGACCGGCAGACCAGCCGGGCCGGGACGGCCTGGCAGTCGCCGGTGCCCGGGGGGAGGTCGGCCAGGAGCTCCGGTTGCGCGCCGTCGGGGGCGGCGACCGCGACCATGGTACGGGCACCCGCGTTCGCCGTCCGCGTCACGAGAAGATGGTCGCCGCCGCCCGCACCGGGCACCGGACGCCAGCCGTCCAGGTCGGTGACGACCTCGCCGGTGTCCGGGTCGATCACGCCCACGGGATCGTTCTCGCCGGCCGGGGTGCCGAACGCCAGCACCAGGCCGCCGCGCTGCTCGACGCTGCGCCACGCCGGGCGGTACCAGCGCAGGGCGCCGTCGGCGGGGTCGACGGCCCGGACGCCGTCGGGGCCGGCGAGGCAGGCCAGGGCGCCGCAGGTGGTGACGCCGAACGCGGACCCGGCCGGGCGGGTCCAGCGGGGCTGCAGCGTCACCGGGTCGAACGCCGAGACCATGCGACCGCCCAGCGTGGGGTGCCGCAGCAGCAGGAGGCCACCGGAGAGCACGGGGTTGTCCGGGCCGTAGTCGGCGGGCGGCAGCTGGGCCTCAACGAGTTCCGCACCCGTGGTGAGGTCGTGCACGGCGGCGGTGCGGTTGTCGTGGACCAGCAGCATCCGCCACGGGGACTCGGCGGGCCCGGGCACCCCCAGCAGCACCGCCGTGGACGGCACGGGCACCGCCCACGTCGTCCGGCCGGTCGCCGGGTCGACCGCCTCGACCGAGCCCTGCACGCGCCGGCCCGGCCCGGAGAAGCTGCGCACGTTGGAGACGGCGAGCAGGGTGGACGAGCCGGTAACGGTGACGACGCTGCCGGAGCGCCGCCACCGGACGGAGCCGTTGTCCAGCGCGACCGCGGTGGTGCCCGGGTCGACGCGGGCGTTGCCGGAGAAGGGCCGCAGCAGGATCAGCCCGTCACCGGTACGCAGCCGGAAGGTCGGCATCGCCGAGCCCGCCTGCCAGCGCAGATGCCCGTCGCGCAGGTCGTACGACGTCAGCACCCCGAGGCTCTGCGCGAGCAGGTCCCCGTTGTCGGTGAGCGTGTACGGGTCCGCGGGCCCCACCCGCATCGACAGCAGCGGGGTGAGCGCGGGTGGCGGCGGTGCGGCCGAGGCCGTCGAGCCGAAGAGCACGAGGACGGCGACCATCACGGGCGCGAACCAGTCCGGAACCGTGGAGCGGGTGGGGGCGGCGTACTCGTCGGGCTCTCCGCGCGCGAGCCCCAGGTCGATGATTACCGTCGGACCCTCGAACGTCTCCGCCGCCATACCCTCAAAGGTAACGGCTCTATAACGAAAGTGCGCGCCGAGCGCCGGCTACGACGCCGGCTGCGGCTCGCCCGGGGCTGCCTCGAGCTTCGAGACCCATTCGGTGACGTCCCGCGCGACGTCCTGCGCCGTGAGCCCCAGCGAGGCCAGGATCTCGGCGCGGCTGCCGTGCGGGTGGAAGCCGGTCGGCACGCCGAAGCTCCGCACCGGCACGTCGGAGCCCGCGTCGCGCAGGGTGGCGGCCACGGCCTCACCCACGCCACCGGCGCGTACGCCGTCCTCCAGCGTCACGACCAGGCGGTGCCGGCCGGCCAGCCCGACGAGCTCGATCGGGACCGGGCGCACCCAGCGGGGGTCGACGACCGTGACGCCGTACCCCTGCTCGGCGAGCCGTTCGGCCACCTCCATGCCCAGCTTGGCGAACGCGCCGACCGCGACCAGCAGCACGTCGTTGCGCTCGGCCTCGTGCAGCACGTCCACCGGGCCGACGCGGCGCACGGCCGGCAGGTCCGCGGCGACCGAACCGGTCGGGAACCGGACGATCGTCGGCCCGTCGTCGACGGCGACCGCCTCGCGCAGCTCCTCGCGCAGCGTGGCGGCGTCGCGCGGGGCGGCGATGCGCAGGCCGGGGACGACACCGAAGACGCTCATGTCCCAGATGCCGTAGTGGCTCGGGCCGTCCGGGCCGGTGATGCCCGCCCGGTCGAGCACGAACGTGACCGGCAGCTCGTGCATCGCCACGTCCAGCAGGACCTGGTCGAAGGCCCGGTTCAGGAAGGTGGCGTACACGGCGACGACCGGGTGCAGCCCGCCCATCGCGAGGCCGGCCGCGGACGTGGCCGCGTGCTGCTCCGCGATGCCCACGTCGTACGCCCGCTCGGGGTACTTCTTCGCGAGCGCGGCGATGCCGGTGGGCTCGGCCATCGCGGCGGTGATGCCGACGACGTCCGGGCGCTCGTCGGCGATGGCGACCAGCTCCTCGGCGAACACGTGCGTCCACTTCACCGTCGGCGCCGCCAGCAACTTGCCGGTCTCGATGCTGAACGCGCTGCCCGGGCCGTGCAGGCAGTCGGCCTCGTCGTCCTCGGCGGGCCGGTAGCCGTAGCCCTTGCGGGTCACCGAGTGCACGATGACCGGCGCGTTGAAGCCCTTGGCCCGGCGCAGCGCGGACTCCATGGCCTGGTGGTCGTGGCCGTCGACCGGGCCGATGTACTTGATGCCGAGGTCCTCGAACATCGGCTGCGGGCTGACCGCGTCCTTGATGCCCTTCTTGACCGCGTGCAGCACCTCGTACGCCGGCCTGCCCACCACCGGCGTCGAGCCGAGCGCGTTCTTCACCAGGTCCAGCACCCGCTCGTAGCCCGGGTTGAGGCGCAGCGTGGAGAGGTGGTCGGCGAGGCCGCCGATCGTCGGCGCGTACGACCGGCCGTTGTCGTTGACGACGATGACCAGCTTGTTCTTCGCGGCGGCGATGTTGTTGAGCGCCTCCCAGCACATGCCGCCGGTGAGCGCGCCGTCCCCGACCACGGCCACCACGTGCCGGTCCTCGCCGCGCAGGGCGAACGCCTTGGAGATGCCGTCGGCGTACGACAGCGCGGTGGAGGCGTGGGAATTCTCGATGAGGTCGTGCTCGCTCTCGGCCCGGCTCGGATAGCCGGAGAGCCCGCCGCGCTGGCGCAGCAGGTCGAAGCCGTCCTGGCGGCCGGTCACGATCTTGTGCACGTACGCCTGGTGGCCGGTGTCGAACAGGATCCGGTCCCGCGGCGAGTCGAAGACCCGGTGCAGTGCCAGGGTCGTCTCCACCACGCCCAGGTTGGGGCCTAGGTGCCCGCCGGTGCGCGAGACCTTGGCCACCAGGAAGTCACGAATCTCGGCGGCGAGCAGGGTGAGCTGCTCAGGGCTCAAACGCTTGAGGTCGCCCGGCGTGGCGATCGTGCCGAGGATGCCGGTCGTCGTCTGATCACTGCGCTCGCTCATGAGGAGTCAGTCTATCGGCGTGCGGCCGGTACGCATCCGGCGCGAACGGCCAGTGCGACCTCCTCCACAAAACCTGCACATTCGCGAGATCGTGACTCAGGTCACAGCTTGCGGTAGGAAGGAGCCATGACCGTCGATGCCCCGCCCGCCGCCCGCCGCGACCGCAGTCATGTGCTCTACATCGCCGTGCTGGTGGCGATGGCCCTGGGCATCGCCGTCGGCTTCCTCTTCCCGGAGTTCGGCAAGGACCTGCGCCCGCTCGGCGCCGGCTTCGTCGCGCTGATCCGGATGATGATCGCCCCGGTGATCTTCTGCACGATCGTGCTGGGCGTGGGCTCGATCCGCCGCGCCGCGCAGGTCGGCCGGGTGGGCGGGCTGGCGCTCGGCTACTTCCTGATCATGAGCACGGTCGCGCTCGCGATCGGTCTGGTCGTCGGCAACATCCTGCACCCCGGCTCGGGACTGCACCTGAGCGCCGAGCTGGCCAAGACCGGTCAGGCGCAGGTCAGCGGCGAGGCCGAGTCGACCGTCGACTTCCTGCTCGGCATCATCCCGGACTCGCTGCTGGGCGCGCTGACCACCAGCGAGGTGCTGCAGACGCTGCTGGTGGCCCTGCTCGTCGGCTTCGCGGTGCAGGCCATCGGCCGCTCCGGCGAGCCGGTGATCCGGGCGATCGGCGTGATCCAGCGCCTGGTCTTCAAGATCCTCGCGATGATCATGTGGCTGGCGCCGATCGGCGCGTTCGGGGCGATGGCCGCCGTGGTCGGCGCGACCGGCTTCGACGCGCTCAAGAGCCTCGCCGCCATCATGGTCGGCTTCTACATCACCTGTGCGCTCTTCATCTTCGTGGTGCTCGGGCTGCTGCTCCGACTGATCGCCCACGTGTCGATCTTCAAGCTGCTGCGCTACCTGGCCCGGGAGTTCCTGCTCATCCTGTCGACCTCGTCCTCGGAGTCGGCGCTGCCCCGGCTGATCGCCAAGATGGGCCACCTCGGTGTCAGCCGGCCGGTGGTCGGCATCGTCGTGCCCACCGGCTACTCGTTCAACCTCGACGGCACGGCGATCTACCTGACGATGGCCTCGCTGTTCATCGCCGACGCGATGGACAAGCCGCTCTCCGTGGGCCAGCAGATCGGCCTGCTGCTGTTCATGATCGTCGCGTCGAAGGGCGCGGCCGGCGTCACCGGCGCGGGCCTCGCCACGCTCGCCGGCGGGCTGCAGAGCCACCGGCCCGACCTGGTGCCCGGCGTCGGCCTCATCGTCGGCATCGACCGGCTGATGTCCGAGGCCCGGGCGCTCACCAACTTCGCCGGCAACGCCGTCGCCACCGTCCTCGTCGGCACGTGGACCAACGAGATCGACCGCGAGCAGGTCGACGCGGTGCTGTCCGGCGCGGCGCCGTTCGACGAGATCAGCTACGACGACGACCCGCACGACACCCACGCGGCCGACGACGACGCCCCCGCCGAGGACGACACGCAACGGCAGCCGGCCGCCAGGACCGCCGGTAGCTGACCTCAGCGTTCCAGCAGCGCCACGCACTCCACGTGCTGCGTCATCGGGAAGCAGTCGTACGCGCGCAGCGCCGACACCCGGAACCCCAGCTCCGCGAACGTCTTCACGTCCCGGGCCAGGGCGGCCGGATCGCAGGCCACGTACGCCACCGCCCGGGGCCCGGCCGCCGCGACGGCCCGCACCACCTTCGCGCCCGCGCCGGTCCGGGGCGGGTCGAGCACCACCACGTCGACCGGACCGGCGACCCGGCGACGGGCCAGGGCGACGTCCACCTTGGCGGAGACGACCTCCACGTGCCGCAGCGTGGCGAGGTTGCGACGGGCCGCGGCGACGCCGACCGGGGACGACTCGACCACCGTCGTACGGGCCCCGGTGCGCTCGGCGAGGGCCGCGGCGAACAGCCCCGCGCCGCCGTAGAGGTCCCAGGAGACCTCACCGGCCGCCGGCCGCAGCATCTCCAGCACGGCGGTGACCAGGGTGTCCGCGGCGGCGGGGTGGATCTGCCAGAAGCCCTCGGCCGGCACGTGCCATTCCCGGCCCGCGGCCACCTCACGCACCTCGGCCGACCCGTCGAGCAGCGCACGGTCGCCGCCGTGCACCTCGTCCAGCAGCCAGTCGCCGGTCACCGGCGCGGCCTCCCCCGCGGACCGGGTCGCCACGACCGGGGCCGCCCCCGCGGAGGTGACCGGGCGGGCCAGCACGCTCACGTCGCCGCCGGTGGACGCCACCGCCTCCACCGCGGCCGTGTCCGGCCAGCGCCGCGCGGTCACGTCGAGCTCCTGCAGGCGGGGGTGCGCGATGCGGCACCGGTCGATCGGCACGACCTCGTGGGAGCGGTGCTTGAGCAGGCCGGGCCGGTCGGCGGCGTCGACCGCGTACCGGATCCGCGACCGCCAGCCGAGCGGGCCGCCGGGCAGCGGCTCCACCCGTACCCCGAGGGCGTCGAGCTGGGTCGCGCTCAGACCGCCCATGCGGCCGAGCAGCTCCCGGACGACCGCGGCCTTCCACTCCAGCTGCGCGGCCGGCGCGACATGCTGCAGGTCGCAACCCCCGCAACCACCGGGCCGGGCGTACGGGCACGGCGGCGTCACCCGGTCCGGCGACGCCTGCTGTACGGCCACGGCCTCCGCGCGCAGGTATCCGCGGTGCAGCTCGGTGATCTCGGCCGTGACCCGCTCGCCCGGCAGCGCGTGCCGCACGAACACCACCCGGCCGTGCTCGTCACCGATCCGGGCCACGCAGTGCCCGCCGTGCGCCGGCGCCCCGACGAGGAGCTCCACGCGGTCGCCCTCGACCAGGTCCTCGATGCCGTACGGGGAGCTCACCGGGCCTCGTCCGCCCCGGTGGCGGCGGGCTCGGCCGCCGCGGTCCCGCCCGGCGCGGCACCGGCCTGCCCGGCGTCCGTCCGGCGCGTCCGGGGCCCGCGGGCGGGTGCCCGGCTCAGGTCCCGGTCCAGCCGCTCGAGGTCGCGGTCCTGGCTGGAACGCAGCTGCCAGGGCACGCTGGTCACCATCACGCCCGGCTCGAACAGCAGCCGGCCCTTGATCCGCAGCGCGCTCTGGTTGTGCAGCAGGTTCTCCCACCAGCGGCCCACGACGTACTCGGGCACGAAGACGGTGACCACGTCGCGCGGCGAGCCGCGGCGCACGCTCTTGACGAAGTCGATGATCGGCCGGGTGATCTCGCGGTACGGCGAGTCCACGACGGTCAGTGGCACCGGGATCTGCCGCCGCTCCCACTCCGCCTGGATCTTGCGGGTGTCCTTGTCGTCCACGTTGACCGTGACGGCGGTCAGCGTGTCGGGGCGGGTGGCCTGCGCGTACGCGACCGCCCGCAGGGTCGGCATGTGCACCTTGCTGACCAGCACCACCGCGTGGTTCCGGGAGGGCAGCACCGGGCGTTCCTCGGTGGGCTGCAGCTCCTCGGCGACCCGCACGTAGTGCTTGCGGATGCCGAGCATGAGCACGTAGATCACCACCATGCCCGCGATGGCGATCCACGCCCCGAGCAGGAACTTGGTGATCAGCACGACGATCAGGACCGCGCCGGTGAGCCCCATGCCGAAGGTGTTGATCGCCCGGGAGCGGAACATCTGCCGTCGCTTCATCGGATCACGCTGGGTCCGCAGCAGCCGGTTCCAGTGCCTGATCATGCCGGCCTGCGACAGCGTGAACGACACGAAGACGCCGACGATGTAGAGCTGGATGAGCCGGGTGACCTCGGCGTCGAACGCCACGATCAGCACCATCGCCGCCACGGCGAGGAAGATGATGCCGTTGCTGAACGCGAGCCGGTCGCCACGGGTGTGCAGCTGGCGCGGCAGATACCGGTCCTGCGCCAGGATCGAGCCGAGCACCGGGAAGCCGTTGAAGGCGGTGTTCGCGGCCAGGAACAGGATCAGGGCGGTGACCGCGCCGACCATGTACAGCAGGATCGAGCCCTCGCCGAAGACCGTCTCGCCGAGCTGGGTGGTGACCGTCTTCTGCACGTAGTTCGACGGGCCGCTGACGATCTGCGACATGTCCTCGACGTACTGCAGGTGGGTCGCGCGGGCGAGCAGCACGATGCCGAACAGCATCATGATCGCGATGCCGCCGAGCAGCAGCAGCGTGGTGGCGGCGTTCTTGCTCTTCGGCGGCTTGAACGCCGGCACGCCGTTGGAGATGGCCTCCACACCGGTCAGCGCCGCACAGCCGGAGGAGAACGTCCGCAGCAGGAGGAACACGAAGGCGAAGCTGGTCAGATGGTGCGCCTCGGCGTCGATGACCAGACCGGCGCTCGGCGCGCGCAGGTCCTGGCCGAGCACGAACACCCGGACCAGGCCGGTGACGATCATGCCGAAGACGATGAAGATGAACGCGTACGTCGGGATGGCGAACGCCGTGCCGGACTCACGCAGCCCGCGCAGGTTGAGCGCACCGAGCAGCGCGATCGCGGCCATCGCGATGCCGATCTTGTGCTCGGCGACGAACGGCACCACCGAGCCCAGGTTGGACACGCCGGCGCTCACCGACACCGCGACCGTGAGGATGTAGTCGACCAGCAGCGCGCTGGCCACCGCCACGCCGAACTTGGGCCCGAGGTTGACCGTCGCCACCTCGTAGTCGCCGCCGCCGGACGGGTACGCGTGCACGTTCTGCCGGTAGCTCGCGACCACCGTGACCATCACCACCGCCACGGCCAGCGTGATCCAGGGGGAGATGGCGAACGCCGTCGCGCCGGCGATCGACAGCGTCAGCAGAATCTCGTCGGGCGCGTACGCGACGCTCGAGAGCGCGTCCGACGCGAACACGGGCAGCGCGATGCGCTTGGGCAGCAGCGTGTGCTGCAGCCTGTCGGACCGGAAGGGCCGGCCGAGCAGCAGGCGCTTGGCTAGGGACGTCGAACTTGCCACAAGCGCCAAGCGTACGGCGGTATCCGCCACGCCGTCGGCCGCCCCGGCCAGCGTGCGTCGCGCGGGCATGGGACGCTCTGCACGTACGCATTCAGCGGGAAGGCGTGAAACCTTGCACGTGGTGATCATGGGCTGCGGCCGGCTCGGCTCGACGCTGGCCCACAAACTCGACGCCCGGGGCCACTCGGTCGCGATCATCGACCAGAATTCCGACGCCTTCCGGCGGCTCGGGGCGGAGTTCGGCGGCATCACCGTGACCGGGATCGGCTTCGACCGCGACGTGCTGCGCCAGGCCGGCATCGAGCGCGCGGACGCCTTCGCGGCGGTCTCCAGCGGCGACAACTCCAACATCATCTCGGCCCGGCTGGCCCGCGAGACGTACGGCGTCTCCCGCGTGGTCGCCCGCATCTACGACGCCCGCCGCGCGCTGGTCTACGAGCGGCTCGGCATCCCGACCGTGGCGACGATCCGCTGGGCCGCCGACCGGATGGTGCGCCACCTCGTGCCGGAGGGCACCGTCGAGGTGTTCCGCGACCCGACCAGCGCCGTCTCCATCGTCGAGGCGCCGCTGCACCGCGACTGGGTGGGCCGCACGATCAAGACGCTGGAGGAGACCACCGGGGCCCGGGTGGCGTACCTCATGCGGTTCGGCATCGGCTCGCTGGCCACGCCCTCCACCGTCATCCAGGACGGTGACCAGGTGTTCGTGCTGGTCACCGACGACATCGTCGACGACGTGCTCGCGGCCGCCGCGAGCACCGGCGTGGGGGGTCACTGACATGCGGATCGCCATCGCGGGCGCCGGCAACGTCGGCCGGTCGATCGCCAGTGAGCTGATCGGCAACGGCCACCAGGTCATGCTGATCGAGCGCCAGCCCCGCCAGCTGCGCCCCGAACGGGTGCCGGAGGCCGAGTGGGTGCTGGCGGACGCGTGCGAGGTCAGCAGCCTCGAGGAGGCGGACGTGGCCGGCTGCGACGTGGTCATCGCGGCCACCGGCGACGACAAGGCCAACCTCGTCGTGTCGCTGCTCGCCAAAACAGAGTTCGCCGTCAACCGGGTCGTGGCCCGGGTGAACCGCGCCGAGAACGAGTGGCTCTTCACCGAGCAGTGGGGCGTGGACGTCGCGGTGAGCAAGCCCCGGCTGATGGCCGCCCTGGTCGAGGAGGCGGTGACGGTCGGCGACCTGGTGCGCATCATGACGTTCCGCCAGGGCGAGGCCAACCTCGTGGAGATCACCCTGCCGGCGAACGCCCCGTACGTGGGCCAGCCGGTGCGCTCGGTGCCGATGCCCCGCGACTCGGCGCTGGTGGCCGTGCTGCGCGGCAAGCGCGTGCTGGTGCCCACCCCGGACGACCCGCTGGAGGCGGGCGACGAGCTGATCTTCGTGTGCACGACCGAGGTGGAGGACGCCGTCCGCGCGGTCGTCCTCGGCAAGACCGGCGACCTCGGCTGACCGCCGTGCCCCGGGGCCTGTTCTGCCCTAGGCGGGCTCGACCGCCTCGCTCGGCTCGGCCGCCTCGGCCGACGTCACCCGGTGCACAGCCCAGGCGGTGAAGGCGAACGTCGCGGCGTAGATGGGCCAGCTGATCAGCACGCGCACGATGCCGATCGCGTTGGCCTGGTCGGCGAGGTACAGCCAGCCCTGCACGCCGGCGCGGACGAACAGCGACGCGGCCCAGACCAGGGTCAGCCATTGGAACGTACGGAACAGCCGCGGGTTGTCGAACCAGTCGTGCTTGCCGCCGTTGGCCAGCACGCCCCACACGTACCCGATGATCGGGCGGCGGACCGCGACCGAGCCGATGAGCACCACCACCTGCCCCATCGTGAGCAGGATGCCCGGCAGGTAGAAGTTCTTCGCGTCGCCGGTACGCCACGCGAGGAACGCGCCGACCGCGATGCCGAAGATGCCGTTGACCGCGTGCCGGATCGGCTGCTTGCGGCTCAGCCGGTACGCCCCGATGGCCAGCGCGGAGCCGACGCTGCCGCCGATCGCCCAGTACAGGGCGGTCTTCTTCGCCAGATCCAGCCCGACGTCCCCGAGCAGCACGTTGAGCAGCACGAAGGCCAGCACCGGGACGCTCGACTCGATGAGCCCGCGTACCCCGCCGAGCTGCTCGGAGATCTGCTCGCTCATCGAGGGCAGGGGCTCGTCCGCCTCCTCCGGCTCCGGCACCGGATGCAGATCGAGTTCCTCGACAACCTCCTCGGCGACCCGTTCCTCGACCGTTTCGTGCGCGGCGTGACGGGGCTCGCTGCCGGGTGTCACCGGGGCGCCTCCAGCTCGTAGTACGGGTTGTAGATGACCTTGCGGTCGTCCCGGATCGCGATCCGGCCGCGCGCGGTGAGCTGACGTCCCGGTTCGATGCCCACGATCGAGCGCCGGCCCAGGAAGACGAGCGTGACCACGTCACTGCCGTCCCAGAGGTCCGCCTCGAGCGTCGGCAGGTTGGTTCGGGGAGTGTACGCCACCGTGCGCAGCCGCCCCGACACGGAGACGACCTGGCCGCGGTGGCACTGCCCGGCCGGCATCGCTCCGCACTTGGCGCTGTCGCGTTGCAGCTCCTCGGCGTCCAGCTCCTCCTCGGAGGCGGTCAGCCGTTCGAAGAACCGGCGCAGGCCGGTGCGTTGATCGGTCGTCATGACCCTCTGCCACCTCTGTTGGCAAGCCACGGAAGCCGACGGCGGGGGCACCGGCGGACGGCCCCAGTGTGGGCGGGGACCGCAACTCCACGGTACGCCGGAAGCACCCCGGTGACCTAGGTCACCGGGGATCACCTCGACCGGCGGGCACCGGTCAGCGCGCGTGGCGCCCGTTCGTACCCGGCATCTGCTGGTTGCGCGCCACGTCCGGCGGCGTCGGGTCCTCGTGCTCGTGGGCGTGCTCCTCGGCGGCCTGGGCCATCTCCCGCGGCAGCCGCAGCGGCAGGGCCTCACGCACCGGGCGGGCCTCGTCGTCCCGGACCACGACCAGCCCGCGCAGGCACTCGCCGAGCACGCCCTCCTGGCTGGGATCGGCGGCCGCGAGCCCCTGGAACAGCGCCCGCACCATCCAGCGCGGCCCGTCCACGCCCACGAAGCGGACGTCGGCCGGGCCCTCGGGCGTGTTGACCCGCGCCGCCAGCTCGACGCCGTACGGCCCCTCGAACTCGACCGGCGACGCGCCGTCGGCCTTCATCGCCGCGGCGATCTCCTCGCGGATCTCGTCCCAGATCCCTTCCGTACGCGGCGCCGCGAACGCGCCCAGCTGCAGGGCGCTGTTGCCGTGCACGAGCACGACCTGCTCGACCCCGCCGTCCGGGTTGGCCTGCACCCGCACCTCGACCCCCTCGACCGCGGGGATCAGCAGGCTGCCGAGGTCGAGGCGCTGGACCCCCTCGGGCGCCTGCGCGCCGTCCCAGGGGCCGAACTCGGGCGCCGGCGGCAGGTCACCCATGCTCTGGGCGAGGGCCGCCGTCTGGGGCGCGTCGTCCGGGCGTACGTGCCGCGGGCCTCCGCGCTTGCGGGAGAACATCTGCTTGCCACCTTCCCGATCTTCAAGCTTCTGCTGCGCCGGACCGTCGCCGGGCCCGGCCTGCGAGATCCGTCAGCGGGCTCCGGGCGCGGCCGGCGTCTCCACGGATCCCTTACCCTGCTCCGGCAGCGCCCCGTGGCCGCCGGTGGAGCCGTGGCCACCCGCGCCACGCACGCTGCCGGCGAGCTCGTCGACGACGTGGAACACGGCCCGCTCGACCCGCTGGACGACCAGCTGGGCGATGCGGTCACCCCGGGAGATCTTGACGGTGTTCTCCCGGTCGTGATTGATGAGATTCACCAGGATCTCGCCGCGGTAACCGGCGTCGACCGTACCGGGCGCGTTGAGGACCGTCACGCCCAGGCGGGCGGCCAGCCCCGAGCGCGGGTGCACGAGCCCGGCGTAACCCTCCGGGAGCGCGATCGCGACGCCGGTCGGCACGAGCTTCCACTCACCGGGGGCCAGCTCCACGCTCTCGGCCGCGTACAGGTCGGCGCCGGCGTCACCGGGGTGGGCGTACGCCGGCAGCGGCAGGCCGGGGTCGAGGAGTCGGACCTGGATGTCCACGGCGGAAGTCCTTCACGTCGATCGGATCGGGGCGGCACTCACCCTGCCATCCTGCCGTCAGCGCGGACGGAGGCGCGCCGTACCCTCACCAGCGTGACACCCGAGCCCTCCGCGCGCACGGTCGCGGCCGCGGCGTACGCCGAACGGCTGCACGCTCCGTGGTGGATGTGGCCGGTCGCGCTCGGGGTCGGGTTCCTGCTGGCGGCCGAGATCTGGATGGGCGGTGCGGGCGTACGCGCCTGGCTGCCGTTCGCCGTCCTGCTCCCGCTCTCCGCCCTGCTGCCCTGGTGGCTGGGGCGCATCCGGGTGGCGGTCACCACGACGGAGTTCCAGGTGGACGACGCGCGGCTGCCGCTGACGGTGATCGCCGACGTCGTCGCGCTGGACGCGGACGGCAAGCGCGAGGTGCTGGGCGTGGGCTCGCACCCGCTCGCCTTCGTGGTGCAGCGTCCCTGGATCAGGGGGGCGGTGCAGGTGGTGCTCGACGACCCCGCCGACCCCACCCCGTTCTGGGTGGTCAGTACGCGCCACCCGGTGGAGCTGGCGACCGCGCTGCTGGCGGCCCGCGGCCGCGCTTAGGGCAGCCCCGCGCGGTTACCTGCGGAGGTCCTTCATCAGCTTCTCGCCGAGGTTCTGCGTGGCCCGGCGGTTCAGGTAGCCCGCCACGGCCGCGCCGGTGAGCAGCGGCCCCATCGTGGTCAGATTGCGCCCGAAGCGGCGCAGCAGCGACGACTGGAGTTCCTTGCGGGCCGCCGTGCCGAGCACCGTCGCGACCCCGACGCCCGGTACGAGCGGGTTCACGCCGCGCCCGCCGGACCAGGACTGGATCAAAGCGGCGGACTTCTGCCCGCCGGTGCCGGCGACCGACCGGCCGTACACCTCGTGCAGCTCGCCGATCAGCTTCAGCTCGATGGCGACCACGGCGACCGTCTCGGCGGCGAGCAGGACGGGAGCCGAGAGCAGCGTGGGCGTCACGGCCCATTCCAGCGAGGCCACGCCGCCGCCGGCCGCGCCCACCCCGGCCGTTGCCCGGGCGGCGTTGCGGACGAGGCGTTCGGCGAGGTCGTCGCCCTCGAGGCCGTCGTGATGGCGGCGCAGCGTCTCGAGATCACGGATCGGCACGTGCGGCGCCACGTCGGCGACGACGTCGGCCATCCAGCGGATCGCCGCCTTCGGCCGGAACATCTGCCCCAGCCCGCGGCGGCGGACGTCGCCGACCAGCCGGCCGAGCAGGCGCCGGCGCTTCTCCGGCTCCAGGTCGTCGGCGGTCAGCGCGGCCACGGTCGCGCCGATCTCGGCATCGGCCGCCTCCGGCGGCTCTGCCGGGTCGACCTTCATGAGCTCACGCCCCGCCTCTGCGGTCGGTGCCGAGTTGTCGTCTGGGCGGCTCATGGTGGTCGACCTCCCCGTTCGTCTGCCGTCAGCGACCCTTTACCCCGCCGGACCGGCGGGCACACGGGTCACACGCCGCGCTTGCAGCCCATCGGGCTTCGCTCGGCGCCCGGCCGTCGGCGACGGCCGGGTGGGTGTCGCTCCTGCGACGGGTACGCGGGTCAGGCGCACTCGCGGCAGATCAGTTCCCCGTTGCGCTCGACCGCCAGCTGGCTGCGGTGATGCACGAGGAAACAACGGGCGCAGCGGAACTCGTCGGTCTGCATCGGCAGCACCTTGACGGTCAGTTCCTCGTCGGCCAGGTCGGCGCCGGGAAGCTCGAAGCTCTCCGCGACCTCGACCTCGTCGACGTCCACTGCGCCCGACTGCGAGTCGGCGCGGCGGGCCTTGAGTTCCTCGAGGCTGTCCTCGCCGAGGTCGACCTCGTCGCGACGCGGGGCGTCGTAGTCGGTGGCCATCGGTGTTCACTCTCCTGTATCGATGTGTCACTTGGCGTAAGTAACGCCGGCGACGACGTATCGGTTCCCGTTCTGACGGACTTTTCTCCCTGACCCGAACCGCAGGGGAACGGCCATCCGCCGAGGCGCCCCCACCCCCTCGTGAAACTGCCCCGGCAAACGCGGCACCTTACCGCCCTCGCGGGACGCTTGTACGTCCGCGGGCGGCCAATTGTTCCCGATGTGACTGAGGCGACATCAAGGTAGGGGCCCAGCGGCGTGGATCATCGTCGCCGCGCCGGGAAACGTTCCCTCTTTCCGTGCGCGTGGCGGGCAGACGCCGCGGGCGTGGCGGGCAGACGCTAACCTCACCGCAGACCGTGGCGTCACCGAGGACGACGCACACCCGAGGCGGGAGTACTGCACCCATGAGCTTTGCGCGCGTCCGAGCGCTCGTCGTGGTCGGCGTCCTCGCCGTCGCGGCGGTGGTCTTCGTCGTCGTGGCGCTGGTCCGCGACACCCAGGGCGGTGCCGTGGCCGGCGGCGGATGCCCCGAGGGCTCGGTGATGGCGAACGTGAAGCTGCCGGACGACCCGCAGGAGGTCACGGTCAAGATCCTCAACGGGACCGACCAGGCCGGCCTCGCCGACCGGGTCACCAACGACTTCAAGAACCGGCGGTTCCAGACCCAGAAGCCGGCCGAGAACAACAAGAAGTTCGACGGCGTGGCGATCCTGCGGTACGGCCCCGACGCGGTCGGCTCGGCCTGGCTGCTGCGGGCGTATTTCCTCAACCAGGCCGACCCGCAGTACAGCGCCAAGCGCAAGGGCGCCGTCGTGGACATCGTCATCGGCGGCCGGTTCCAGCAGCTCGCCACGACGACCGAGGTCAACCAGTCGCTCGTCGAGCTCAGCGAGCCGCAGCTCCCGCCGGGTGCGTGCGCCGCTCCGGTCAAGAAGGACTCCTGACCCCTTCCCGCAGGCCCTCAGGCGGCGCCTGAGGGCCTCACCGAGGCCGCCGCAGGGTCAGGCCACCCCGGCCGCCACGGACGGTCAGGGGCCTCCTGCGGCGTCCAGCTCGACGAGCACGTCGTGCAGCGCCGGGAAGAGCGCCGGCGGGGCGGCCACGAGCATGTCCTTGCCGGCCGGATGACCGTCGAGTCCGGACACCCGCAGCCCCGCCTCGGTCGCGACCAGCCCGCCCGCGGCGTGGTCCCACGGGTTGAGCCCCTTCTCGAAGTACGCGTCGAGGCTGCCCTCCGCCGCCATGCACAGATCCAGCGACGCCGCGCCGAACCGCCGGATGTCACGCACTCGGGTGATCAACTGGGCCACCACCGCGCCCTGATGCGCCCGGCGCGCCGAGTCGTACCCGAAGCCCGTACCCACGAGCGCCTGGTCGAGCGTCGTACGCGCCGAGCCGCGCAAACGTCGCTCGCCACGCCACGCGCCGCCGCCCAGCGTGGCCGTCCACTCGTCCCCTGTGGCGGCGTTGTGCACCACTCCGGCGACCACTGTGCCCTCGACCTCCGCGGCGAGGGACACGGCGTACTGCGGGAGCCCGTACAGGTAGTTCACCGTGCCGTCGATCGGGTCGAGGATCCAGCGGACCGCGCCGGTGGACGCGGTGCTGTCGCCGTACTCCTCGCCCAGCACGCCGTCGCCCGGGCGCTCGCGCCGCAGCGCCTCCACGACCTGACGCTCGACGGCCCGGTCCGCCGCCGTCACGACGTCCGTGTCGGTGCTCTTGGTCTGCACGTCGGTGATGGCCTCGGCGCGCATGCGCCGCGCCGTGCCGGCGGCCTCCCGGGCGATCCGTACGGCCACCGCGAGCAGGTCCTCCGGCGTCGATGATCCGGGGTTCTCAGCCACTCCACACCGCCCTTTCAGCGGCTACCATTCTCCCGCCCCACCCCTGCAGCGAGGTCGGCGACCCCCCGCGGCGTGCTGCGGCGGGAGGATCTCGCTGGACGGCGCTACAATTCACCCCTGCCCACGCTTCACGGACACCCGCTCGCCAGGCCCGTCCGCGACCCGCGGGCTCCCACACCCACCGGCCAGCCTCGTTTCGCCGCGTGCTGCGCTGGGCCCCATGGCCGTGCTCCATCGCCCTCCGGAAGGTCATTCGTGACAGAAGCCCACCAGACCGGTGCCGACGTTCGCTCTCTCACCGAGGCCCTGATCGCCCACGCGCAGGGTGCGGGTGGGCAGATCACGTCGGCCGAGGTCGTGCAGACGGTCGAGTCCGCCGAGGTGACACCGGCCCAGGCCAAGAAGATCCTCCGCGCCCTCGTGGACGCCGGGGTCACGGTCGTCGTCGACGGCTCGGCGAGCACCCGCCGCCGGGTCGCCGCCGCCCGCTCCGCGACCCCCGCCTCCAAGGCGACCACCGCCAAGGCGACCCGCGCGCCCGCGGCCAAGAAGGCCGCCACCCCGGCGCCGAAGCAGCCCACCGACGGCGAGGCCCCGGCCGCCGCCGAGGGCCCCGCCAGGAAGGCGGCCGCCAAGAAGACCGCACCGGCGAAGAAGGCCGCCGCCGGACCGGCGAAGGCCACCAAGGCGACGAAGGCGGGCGCTCCCGGCGAGGGCGAGCCCGAGGTCGCCGAGGACATCGATCCCGAGGAGCTCGCCGCCGACATCGAGGACGTCGTCGTGGAGGAGCCGGCCGCCCTGGTCCAGGCCGCCGCGACCGACGCCGCCAGCTCGGCCACCGACGGCGACTTCGAGTGGGACGACGAGGAGTCCGAGGCGCTCAAGCAGGCCCGGCGCGACGCCGAGCTCACCGCCTCCGCCGACTCCGTCCGGGCATACCTGAAGCAGATCGGCAAGGTCCCCCTGCTGAACGCGGAGCAGGAGGTCGAGCTCGCCAAGCGCATCGAGGCGGGCCTGTACGCGGCCGAACGCCTGCGCGCCTGCGAGGAGGGCGAGGAGAAGCTCGACCGCAACTTCGAGCGCGACCTGCGCTGGATCGGCCGCGACGGCGAGCGCGCCAAGAACCACCTGCTCGAGGCCAACCTGCGCCTCGTGGTCTCGCTGGCCAAGCGCTACACCGGCCGCGGCATGGCGTTCCTGGACCTCATCCAGGAAGGCAACCTCGGCCTGATCCGCGCGGTCGAGAAGTTCGACTACACCAAGGGCTACAAGTTCTCCACGTACGCCACCTGGTGGATCCGCCAGGCCATCACCCGCGCCATGGCCGACCAGGCCCGCACCATCCGCATCCCGGTGCACATGGTCGAGGTCATCAACAAGCTCGGCCGCATCCAGCGCGAACTGCTCCAGGACCTGGGCCGCGAGCCCACCCCGGAGGAGCTGGCCAAGGAGATGGACATCACCCCGGAGAAGGTGCTGGAGATCCAGCAGTACGCCCGGGAGCCCATCTCACTCGACCAGACGATCGGCGACGAGGGCGACAGCCAGCTCGGCGACTTCATCGAGGACTCCGAGGCGGTCGTCGCGGTCGACGCGGTCTCGTTCTCGCTGCTGCAGGACCAGCTCCAGCAGGTGCTGCAGACGCTCTCCGAGCGCGAGGCGGGCGTGGTCCGGCTGCGCTTCGGCCTGACCGACGGCCAGCCCCGCACGCTCGACGAGATCGGCCAGGTCTACGGCGTGACGCGCGAGCGCATCCGTCAGATCGAGTCGAAGACGATGTCGAAGCTGCGGCACCCGTCGCGGTCCCAGGTCCTGCGCGACTACCTGGACTGAGCGGCACCGGGATTTCGAAGCTCTCCCCCGCCGGCGGCCGTCATGGCGCCGGCGGGACTGCTTCACGCCGGGCCACGCTCGCTGCGGGCGGCGCTCGCTACGGGCCACGCTCGCTACGGGCGGCGCTCGCTGCGGGCCACGCTCGCTACGGGCGGCGCTCGCTGCGGGCGGCGCTCGCTGCGGGCGGCGCTCGCTACGGGCCACGCTCGCTGCGGGCGGCGCTCGATCGGTCGTTGCTGCGAACGGGCGGCCGCTCGTCGGTTGCTCCGGATAGGGGTTCGCCCCCCTCCGCGGATGGGGTCCGCCCCCTCCTCGGACGCCCCGTTCCGGCGCGGCGCGGCTCAAGATCAGCATTTTGGGTACAGGCACGGACAGCTTGATCAGTACTGGACGATGGGCCCTTCCGTCAACATCCGGTGCCCTTTTGGTCACTACCCGTACATCATCGGGTGGTCATCAGACCGTTGTGCAGAAGTGATCGTTGACGTGGCACCCTTGGGGCACGGCACACTAGCCGGACCACGTGTGACTTGGGTCCCCCCAGGGCACAGTGGGAAGGCTGCAACGGCCAAGGGTGTTGCACGATGGGTGAGCAGTAGCCGAGGAACATGTTCATCGGTGACGACCAGAGGAGGAAGGCGATGACCCCGACTCTCACGCCGCCGGCGGGAAGCGTGGCCGGAACAGCAGCCGATGAACGGTGCGACCGCTGCAATGCAGCCGGGAAGCTCCGTTTGACCCTGGCTGGTGGCGGCGAGCTGGTGTTCTGCGGACACCACGCCAACAGGTACGCCGAGGACCTGGTGAAGATCGCGGTGCAGTACGCGGCCGACCCCGAGTTCACGTGGCGCGGCGCGGACATGATGTCTAACTCCAACTAGAACCCCCCAAACAAGCAAGGGAAGGGCGCCCCGGTGTGGGGGCGCCCTTTTTCCGTGCCCACCCGCCGCGACGCCAACCGGCCGCCCACGACACCAGCCGGACGCATCACCACGCCGCACCGGCGCACGGCAACATGCCCGCACACCAGCCGGACGCATCACCACCGCCACACCGCCACACCGGCGCACCGGCCGCACGCCAGCCCCGGCGCATCGCCGACGGCCCCGCTATGCCGGCCGGACCCAGCGCGCGACCTCCGCGACGCCAGCAGGCCCGTAGCCCGCCCCCCGACCCCAGCCAGCCACCCCGGAGCAGCCATACTCCCGAAGCCCGGCGAGGGCCCACGGGAGCCGACAGCGCCCAGGAGCGCGGCGGAGCGGCCCGGTCTCAGAGCGTCTGGATGGTGGCGATCCGCTCCTCGAGCTGCTCGATCGTCGCCTGCGCGCTCGGCGGCCCCCCGCACAGCCGCCGGAGCTCCGCGTGGATCTTTCCGTGCGGCAGGTTGGTCCGGTGGTGGTGCGCGGCCACCAGCGTGTTCAGCTGCCGCCTCAGCGCCACGCGGCGCTCCGCCGCGCTCATCGTGGCGACCGGCTCGCGCTGGGCCGGTACGGACTCCTTGGGCGCCGCCGCGGCCGCGCGTTTCTGGGCCGCCATCTGCTCCGACTGGCGCTTGTTCAGCAGGACCGAGACCTGGTCCGGGGTGAGCAGGCCCGGCAGCCCCAGGTACTCCTCCTCCTCGGGCGTGCCCGTACGGGCCCCCGTGCCGAACGAGGTGCCGTCGTAGATGACCTGGTCGAGCTCCGCCGTGGCCGACAGCGCCTCGAAGCGTTTCTCGAGCTCGCCCTCCGCGTCCTCGGCCCGCTGGGCCCGTTCGAGCAGGGCGTCGTCGAGGCCGTCCGGGTCCTTCGGGGCGCCGAGGATGTGGTCGCGCTGGGCTTCCATCTCGCTGGCGAGGCCGAGCAGGTGCGGGACGCTGGGCAGGAACACCGTCGCCGTCTCGCCCGTACGGCGGGCGCGGACGAAGCGGCCGATGGCCTGCGCGAAGTAGAGGGGCGTGGAGGCGCTGGTCGCGTACACGCCGACGGCGAGGCGGGGGATGTCGACGCCCTCGGAGACCATCCGGACCGCGACGAGCCAGCGCTGCTCGGAGCGGGCGAACTCGGCGATGCGCGCGGAGGCGCCCTGGTCGTCGGAGAGGACCACCGCCGCCTTCTCGCCGGTGATCTCGTCCAGCAGCTTGGCGTACGCGCGGGCGGACTGCTGATCGCTGGCGATGACCAGGCCGCCGGCGTCGGTCATGCCGTGCGAGCGCAGCCGGGACAGGCGCGCGTCCGCCGCCCGCATCACCTGGGGCATCCAGTCGCCGCGGTGGTCGAGGGCCGTACGCCACGCCTGGGCGATGAGGTCCTTGGTCATCGGCTCGCCGAGGCGGGCCGCCAGCTCGTCGCCCGCGCTGGTGCGCCAGCGGGTCTCTCCCGAGTACGCGAGGAAGATGACCGGCCGGACGACGCCGTCGCGCAAGGCGTCGCTGTAGCCGTACACCGAGTCGGAGCGGGAGCGCTGGAGGCCGTCCTGACCGCGCTCGTACTCGACGAACGGGATGGGGTTGTCGTCGGAGCGGAACGGCGTACCCGTGAGCATCAGCCGCCGCTCGGCCTGGTCGAAGGCCTGCTTGACGCCGTCGCCCCAGGAGCGGGAATCGCCGGCGTGGTGGATCTCGTCGAGGATGACCATCGTGCGGCGGGTCATGGTGCGCCGGCGGTGCACGGCCGGCGCCATGCCGACCTGGGCGTACGTGAGGACCGCCCCGTGGAAGTCGCGGGAGCTGTGCACGTCGGAGTTGCGGAACGCCGAATCGAGCTGGATGCCGACCCGGGCCGCCGCCTGTGACCACTGGGTCTTCAGGTGCTCGGTGGGGCAGACCACGGTGACCGCCTCGACCGTGCCGTCGGAGAGCAGCTCGGCCGCGATGCGCAGGGCGAACGTGGTCTTGCCGGCGCCCGGGGTCGCGACCGCCATGAAGTCGGCGGTTCGGTTGCGCAGGTATTTCACCAGCGCCTTGCGCTGCCAGTCACGCAGCGGCGGGAAGGTCTCCAGGTTCGGCAACGGCGGACTCAAGCTGCGACGATCCCTTCCACATCAGCAAAACGCCCCCGCGGAATGCCGCGGAGGCGAACCCCAGCATAGCGGCGGCGGCGACCACCGCACGGCCACCGCGCCATCGACGGCGGCGGGGCTACGGCACGGCCACCGGGGCGGACCAGCGGCGGTACAGGGCGAGCATCCGTACCGACATCATCACGGCCGCCGCGAGGGCCAGGGTGACCGGATCGGCGACGCCCAGGCGGCTCATCACGGTGACCGCGACGGCGCCGCCGAGCGCGACCACCGCGTAGATGTCGCGCTGCAGCACCACCGGGATCTCGCCGGTGAGCAGGTCACGCGCGAGGCCGCCGCCGATGCCGGTGAGCATGCCGATCAGGCAGGCGCCCACCGCCGGCATCCCGGCGTCGATGGCCTTGAGCGTGCCGGTGACCGTGAACAGGCCCAGGCCGGCGGCATCCAGCAGCAGCACCGTACGCCGCAGCCGGTTGAAGTGCGGGTGCAGCCAGAAGACGGCCATCGAGGCGCTGACGGCCGTGATCGCGTACCGCCAGTCGGCGAAGGCGAGCGGTGGCACCGCGTCGAGCACCAGGTCGCGCAGGATGCCGCCGCCGAGAGCCGCCACGAAGCCGACGAAGGCCACGCCGAACAGGTCGAGGCGCTTCGCGACCGCGGCGCTGGCACCGGAGGCCGCGAAGACCGCCACACCGATGAGGTCCGCGACGAGCAGGGTGTGGCTCGCCGTCACGTGTCTCCCCCGTGGTGATGGTGGTTCAGACCTGCATCGCCTCGTAGATCTCCTTGCACTGCGGGCACACCGGCGAACCGGGCTTCGGCGACTTGGTCACCGGGAACTTCTCCCCGCAGAGCGCCACCACGAACGTGCCCATGACGGCGCTCTCCGCGATCTTCTCCTTGCGCACGTAGTGGAACATCTCCGGCCCGGTGTCGGCGTCCTTCGTCTCCGGGCGCTCGAGGATCTGCGTGCTCACGGCATCTGCCTCTCAGGTCTGTGGTGCTCGTCCGGTCTCGGGTGTCGAGTCTTGTGAGGTAGGCCACCGCGTGCCCCCCGGTCTCGCGGCGGAAGCTCTCCAACCCGCAAGTCTGACAGCTCACGCCTGGTCGGTCCAACGACGAAGGGCCTTTCCGGGCCCGTACCGTTGCCATCGTGACCGATTCCACGCGGCCGGTGGGCCGCTTCTCCATCCGTTACGGCGACCACGTGACCCGGGCCCGCCGCGACGGACATCCGGTGGTGGCCCTGGAGAGCACGATCGTCTCCCACGGCCTGCCCCGACCCGACAACCTGCGGGTGGCCCGGGAGATCGAGCAGGCCGTCCGCGACAACGGCGCCGTGCCCGCCACGATCGGCATGATCGGCGGCGAGCTCGTCGTCGGGCTGGACGACGCCCAGATCGAGCACCTGGCCGGCGCGGACGGCGTGGCCAAACTCTCGGTGCGCGACCTGGCCCTCGGCGCGGCGACCGGGGCGGACGGCGCCACGACCGTCGCGGCCACCAGCGCCGTCGCGGCCGCGGCCGGCATCGGCGTGTTCGCCACCGGCGGCCTCGGCGGCGTGCACCGGGAGGCCAGCACGACGTTCGACGAGTCGGCCGACCTGACCACGCTGGCGCGTACGCCGATCGTCGTGGTCTGTGCCGGGGTCAAGTCGATCCTCGACGTGGGGGCGACCCTCGAGCGCCTGGAGACGCTGGGCGTGGCCGTCGCCGGGTACGGCACCCGCCGCTTCCCCGGCTTCTTCGTCACCGACGGCGGCCACGACGTGGACTGGCAGCTCGACTCCCCCGCCCAGGTGGCGGCCGTCATGCAGGCGCGCGAGGACCACGGGGTCGGCGCGGGCGCGCTGGTGCTCGGCAACCCGCTGCCCGCCGACGAGCAGCTGGACCGGGAGCTGCACGACCGTACGCTCGCCGAGGGCCTGGACATGCTCGCCCGCGACGGGGTGACCGGCAAGGCCGTGACCCCGTTCCTGCTGAGCCACTTCCACAGCAGCACCGAGGGCAGGAGCCTCGAGGTCAACGTGCGGATCATCCTGCGCAACGCCGCCCTCGCGGCGCAGATCGCGGCGGCGGCGACCCCGGCGCACACCGCGCTCGGTTTCTCCCTGCCGGCATGACCCACCTGCTCGTGGTGGGCGATCTCGTCACCGATGTCCTGGTGCGGCACGCCGGGACGCCGGCGGTCGGGTCGGACACGCAGGCGCACATCCGCGTCGGCGGCGGCGGTCAGGCGGCCAACACGGCCGCCTGGCTCGCCCACGCCGGCTGCGCGGTGACGCTGGTCGCGGCGGTCGGCGACGACCACGCCGGGCGGGAACGGGTCGCCGAGCTGGTCGCGGCCGGCGTGCGGTGCGAGGTGCGGCACCACACCGGTACGGCCACCGGCAGCGTCGTCGTGCTCAGCTCGGCCGGCGAACGCACGATGATCACCGACCGGGGCGCCGCGCTGCTGCTCGACCCGGGCGACGTCACGGCGGCGGTCAAGGGCGTCCCGGACGCCTCCCACCTGCACCTCTCGGGCTACCCGCTGCTGCACGCGGGGTCCCGGCCGGGCGGGCTGGCGGCGCTCGCGGCGGCCCGCGAGCGAGGGATCACGACCAGCGTCGACGCGGCCTCGGCGGCGCCGTTGCGCGCCGCGGGTGACTTTCTCGATCTCGTACGCGGCACCGACCTGCTGCTCTGCAACGCCGACGAGGCAGCCGTGCTGGCCGGCCCCGGCACCGCGGAGGAGCAGGCGGCCGTACTGGGCGCGTACGCCCGCAACGTGGTCGTGAAACGCGGCGCGCAGGGTGCCGTCTGGCGATCCGGGGACGGGGTGTTGCGGTCGGTGGCGGGTGTGCCCGTACCGTCGATCGATCCGACCGGGGCCGGTGACGCCTTCGCGGCCGGCCTGCTCGGGGCATGGTGTTCCGGCGCGGAGCCGCAGGCCGCGCTGGCGGCCGGTGCGGCGCTCGGGGCCGCGGCCGTGACGACCGTGGGAGCGCGACCCTAAGGCTCGACGTCGATGGTGCGGTGGGTGGTCTCCTCGGCCGTGCGCGGCTCGATCGCCGGCTGCAGCTTCTCGACGCGCGGCGGCGGGGCGGCCTTGTGCTTGGGCGGGCGGTCGTTGGCGATCAGGACGGCGGCCCAGGGCAGGAAGACCATGCCGGCCGCGCAGAGGGAGAGCCAGAGCGGAAGCAGCGGCGGGCGCACGCTGATCAGGACCGCGCCCAGGATCAGGCACGCGGCCCTCAGGCCCATCATCGTCACGTAGCGGATCTCGCGGCTGCGGAGCTGGTCGCTCTGGCTGCGGGCGGCGTCGGTGATCAGCACCGGCCGCTCCGGCTGCTTCTTCACCGGCCCATCCTTGCACTGCCGTGCGGAAGGTGCCCAGTATCGACGCAGCCCGCTCGGCAAGCCTTCATTCCGGCGTCCCGCGACCGATCTGGAAGTCCGTGCGCTCGGGCTCCCACGTCTCGAAGCGGCGCTGGGCCGGCGTCGCTCTCGTCGTCGTGGTCACGCTGATCGGCACGGCGGTGTCCTGGGGAGCCGCCCGCGGCGCCCGTGCCTCGGAGCAGCGCTACGCCGCGCAGCTCATGGACCGCTACACCAGCGACCTGAGCCGGGCGATCACGACCGAGGTCCAGCGGTACGCCGACACGCTCGCCGACGTGGCCATCGCGCTGGGCTCGCAGACCGATCTGACCGCCGACGACTTCGCGTGGATCACGGCGAAGGCGAGCAACCGGCGGCTGCCCGGCGCGGCCTCGCTGGCGTTCGTGGCCTCGGCCCCGGACGCCGGCGTCCAGGCGCTGGAGGACTACTGGCGCGGCAAGGGCGCGAAGGACCTGCGGTTGCAGCCGGTCGGCAACGGGGACGAGCACGCGTTCATGGTGTTCACCCGCTCCTTCGACGGCACGGCGATCGAGGCCGGGGCGGACATGAGCGCCTCTCCGGAGGCCGAGGAGACGCTCGCCGAGGCGCGGCTGATCGGCGGGCTGGCGGTGAGCCGGGCGTACGTGCTGCCGGCCGACCGGACCCTGCCCGCGGCACAGCAGCAGCTGGCGTTCACCTTCGCCGTACCGGTGTCGTTCATCGGCGGCGCGTTCCGCGGCTGGCTGACGATGGGCGTGCACGGCGGTGACCTGCTGAACGAGACGCTGCGTACGCAGTCGCACGGCGCCGTCACCGCCGAGCTGGACGACCCCGCCGACGGCAGCGGCCGGACCGTGGCGCGGGCCGCGGGCGGCGACGCGCGCCCGTCGGCGACGCTGGACCGGGTGTCGTTCATGGCCGCCGGGCTGCGCACCTGGAAGCTCGACGTGCACCCCACCAAGCGGCTGCTCGACGAGACCGACCGGGGCATCGTGACCAGCACGTTCACGGTGGCCATGACGATCACGCTGCTGCTCGCCGCGCTGGTCGGCCTGCTCACCGGCGCGCGCAACCGGGCCATGAGCAAGGTCGACGCGGCCACCGCCGCGCTGCGCCTCGACATCCAGCGGCGGCAGGAGGTCGAGACCCGGCTGCGGCAGCGGGAGAACGAGCTGCAGCTCATGGCCCTGCACGACCCGCTGACCGGGCTGGCGAACCGGGCCGGGCTGGACGCCCGGCTCGCCGCGACGGTGGGGAGCCGGCAGGACGTCGCGCTGCTGCTCATCGACCTGGACGACTTCAAGCTGGTCAACGACGCGTACGGGCACGCGGCCGGCGACACCATGCTGACCGGGTTCGCCGACGTGCTGCGCGGCTGCGTACGGTCCGAGGACGTGGCCGCCCGGATCGGCGGCGACGAGTTCGTGGTGCTGCTCACCGACGTCATCGACGCCGAGAGCGCGCTGTCCGCGGCGCACCGGGTGCTCGCCGCGGCGGCCGACACGCCCGTGGTGCTGGGCGAGGACACGCTGCCCGTCCGGGCCAGCATCGGCGTCGCCACCAGCCGGGCCGGCGACACCCCGAAGGACCTGCTCCGCCGCGCCGACGTGGCCATGTACCAGGCCAAGAACCTCGGTACGCACGGCGTCCAGCTGCACGACCCGTCGATGTCCGACCGCCGCGCCGCGGACGCCCAGCTCGGCGAGGACCTGTCCGGCGCCCTCGACCGCAACGAGCTGACCGTGCTCTACCAGCCGCTGGTCGACCTCTCCGACAGCCGCCCGATCGGCGTGGAGGCGCTGGTCCGCTGGCAGCACCCCACGCTCGGCGTGGTCTCACCGGGCCGGTTCATCCCGATCGCCGAGCGCAGCGGCCTGATCAACGCGCTCGGCATGTACGTCCTCGAGCAGGCCTGCCGCCAGGTCGTCTCCTGGTCCGGCGACATGTACGTCAGCGTCAACCTGTCCCCGCGCCAGCTGCAGGTGCCGACGCTGGTGCGGGACGTGCTGTCGGTGCTGGCGCGTACCGGCCTGGCCCCGGCCCGCCTGGTGCTGGAGATCACCGAGTCGGCGCTGGTGGACGACGCCGCGAGCATCTCGATGCTGGCGGCGTTCCGCTCGCACGGCATCCGGGTGGCGATCGACGACTTCGGTACGGGCTACTCGTCGCTGCACTACCTGACCCGCCTGCCGGTCGACATCCTGAAGATCGACCGGAGCTTCGTGGCGGAGCTGAACGGCACCCCGGAGGGCGCCGGCATCACCGAGGCGATCCTGCGGCTGAGCCACGCGCTGCACCTGACCACCGTCGCCGAAGGTATCGAGACCACCGACCAGGCGGCCGAGCTGCAACTCCTCGGCTGCCGGGTGGGTCAGGGTTACCTCTTCGCCGCCCCGCTGCCGGCCACCGAGCTGGTCAGCCTGCTGCGTGCTTCGCCGCGGCCTTCATCTCCTTCTTGAACGCCCGTACGCGCGCCAGCGACTCGTCGTCGACGATGTCCGCCACGGACCGGTGCGCGCCCTCCTCGCCGTACGCGCCCGCGGCCTCCCGCCATCCGGGCGGCTGCACGCCGTACTGCTTGCCGAGCAGCGCGGCGAAGATCTGCGATTTCTGCTTCCCGAACCCGGGCAGCGACGCGATCCGCTTGACCAGCTCCTTGCCGTCCGCCACGTCCCGCCACAGGTTCGCGGCATCCCCGTCATAGCCGGCGACGAGCACCCGGCACACCTCCTGCACCCGCCCGGCCATCGCCTTCGGGAACCGGTGCAGCGCGGGCGGCTCGGCGAAGATCGCGACGAGCGCATCCGGATCGAAGCCGGCCAGCTCCTGCGCGGTCGGCGCGTGCCCGAGGCGCTGCGTCAGGACGTACGGGGAGCTGAACGCCTTCTCCAGCGGAATCTGCTGATCGAGCACCATGCCGATGAGCAGTGCCAGCGGGTCGTGGTCGAGCAGTTCGTTCGCCTCAGCGGCGATGGGGAGTGCGAGCGCCATAGTGGTTCCAGTCTTTCGGGATGCGCCGCTGTGCCGCCGACACAGCGTGGTCGGTCGATGTCATCCTGGTCCCGCCACCGGTCGAGCACCCGGCAAGGACTTGGAGACCGACTACAAGCATGACGGACGCAGTTGTTCCAGCCACCGGCGACCACTGACTGTTCCACTTCACGCACCTGGACAATCTCGCGGGAATCCGTCGCACGGACGGTCTCACGTGCGACGCCGTCACCCGCGAAGGCATGACCGCGACCGAGGTCGGCGCCAAGGACATCAAGGAGTCGGGGCGACAGCGCCGCATTCCCGTCCCACCCGGCGGACACGTCGGGGATTTCGTGCCGTTCTACTTCGCGCGGTGAGCGGACACGGCGGCTACTGATCGAGCGCCCGGTGCACCCGCGCCGCCAGCGCCCGGTCCGCGGCGAGCGGGCTGCCGGTGCGGCTTCGCGAGGCCGCATCGGGTGCCAGGTTGGCCCTCAGCAGCCGGAGCGTGCTCTCCGGGAGGTGCTCGCGCAGCTCGTGGAGGGCGGCGACAACCCGGAGCTGGTCGGTGATGTCCAGGCGCAGGCGCAGCAGGTCCATGCCGTCGATCAGCTGGGCCACCCCGCTGTCCGCCGGGGCGTGCAGGGCGGCGAGGCACTCCAGGACCTCGGGCACGGAGCGGCGGAAGTAGCCGCCGGCCGACACCAGCCGCAGCCAGGAGAGCACGTCCCCGACGGGCAGCCGGCCGGCGTCGCGGGCCAGCATGCCGAGCAGCATCCGGGCCGCCCGGCCGAAGTGCAGTTGCCGGCCCGCCCGCTCGGGGCCGCCGCCGAAGAGGACCGCGACGGCGCGGGTGTATTCGGCGGGCAGGTCGTCGGGGCCTCGCGCTGAGGCGACCCAGACGCGGGTGAGGCAGTGCGCGACCGTGTCGGCGTCGTCCTCGCCGAGGGGGACCACGGTCGTGACGGTGTCGGGCGCCCACTGCCCCAGCGGCTCCAGGGCCAGCCGCAGCAGGTCCGCGCTCGTCTCCCCGGTGAGCTGCAGCCGGTTCGCCACCTGCTCGTACGGGACCGACGTCCAGGTCCGCGCGCCGGCCGCGGTCCACGCCAGGTCGACGGCCGGGAAGCGGCGCTGCGACGTCGCGTCGAGGACAAGGTCGCGCCGGTCGCCGTCCCAGCTGCGGATCACCGTCATCGTGTCGACCAGGTCGCTCCAGATGCCGGACGGCACCGCCGCCTCCCATTGCAGCGCGGCCACCCGCAGCCAGTAAGCCGGGTCGGCGGCGTGCACGAAGACCTCCGAGGCCCGCAGCGGCTCCCCGCAGGCCAGCGTCAGGAGCGCCAGATTCAGCGAGTACGTCGCCGTGAGGTGATCCAGGCGCCGGTCGGTGGGCCGGTACTCGCGCTGCGGGTACGCCGGCCGCAGCACCGCCGCCCGCAGCGCGTCCAGGAGCCAGGCCCGTACGGCGGTCAGGTCCTGCTCGCGCAGCAGCTCGGTCACGAACGGCAGCACCGTGCCGCGCGCCGCGAGCGGTGTCCAGCCGAGCAGGGCCTGCAGCAGGCCGTCGTCGCGTACGCCCCCGTCGAGCGTCAGCGTCATCACCGCGGCCCGGGCGGCCGTGTCACGCACCAGCCGGACCACGAGCCGCGCCACCAGGAACTCGCCGAAGGTGGCGTGCAGGAACTCGTACGTCTGCAGGGTCTGGCCGTCGCTCAGCGCCCGGGCACGCTGGATGAAGAAGAAGCGCCCGATCAGCTCCTCCGCGCCGGACAGAGGCCGGCGGAAGGCCTCGTCACCGCCGGGGCGCACCGGGCCGACGCCGAGCGCCCGCAGGTCCGCGTCGAGCTGCCGTTCCGTCACCGACTGCCGCACCCGGTTGAACATCGAGAACGCGACCACCGACAGCCGGACCAGCTCCTCGTCCACCAGCGCCGGTACGGCGTGCTCCGGCGCGCCGGGGTGCAGCCGCCGCACCTCCCGCTCGGCGAAGCTGCTGAGCAGCCGCTCGTAGAGCTGCGTGGTGCCGAACGCGGCGTCGCCCTGCAGCCCGTACGTCGTCGCGTCGTAGAGCGCCAGCATGAGCAGCAGCAGCGGCTGCTCGCAGAAGTCGGGGAAGCGGCCGACCTGCTCCGGCAGCAGGTCGCGGTGGCCGGGGCGGGCGGCGTTCGCCGCGTTCCAGGTCAGCAGCCAGCGCGCCACCTGGGACTCGTCGAAGCCCTCCAGGCGTACGGCGAGGCTGCCGGCCGGCACCCGTGCCCGGTCCCCGACCGCCACCCTGCTCGTGACCATCACCGCGACCGGGCGCCCCTGCACGGCCTCGCGCCGCTGGAACTCGGCCACCCGGTGCAGGTAGTCGGACTGGTGGATGCCGGTGGCCTGCAGCAGCTCGTCGAAGCCGTCCAGCAGGATCAGCGGCATCGCGTCGCCGGCGTCGCGGGCCAGGTCCGCCCACGCGATGCTCTCGCCGATCGTCGCGCGGACCGCGACCTCGATCTGGTCCTGGATGCCGGCCTCCGCCGGCACCTCGCGCAGCACCACCCGGACCGCGAGGAAGTCCGCTGCCGGCAGCCGCGCGGCGAGCACCCGGGTCAGCGCGGACTTCCCGGCGCCCGGCTGGCCGAGCAGCAGCAGCGGCGCCTCCGCCGCCTGCGGCGTCGTCAGATACCGCGCCAGGAAGCCGGCCAGGTCGTGGCGGATGTCGCCGTCCCACCAGGAGTCGGTCGCCACCCGGTCCCCCGGGCCGGCGGCCTTCACCCGGAACCGCGGATCCAGGTACGCGTCGCGCAACGCGGGCGCGACCAGGTCACCGGTGGCGTCGCCGGCCACGGAACGCTCCAGATCCGCCCGGTACGCCGCCGCCAGCCCCGCCCGCCGCGCCGAGGGGTCCCGGCCGGACGTGGCACGCTCCAGCAGTTCCCGCAGCTCGGTGAGGCTCTGCCCGATCCGGCGCCGGTCGGCGGCCGCCACCCACAACCCGAATTCGGGTACGTCCACAGCCAGCTGCCGGTGCACCTCCTCGTACCGGCGCAGGGCCAGCGCAGGCACCCGGTTCTCGATCAGCTCGGCCGCCCGGCGCTGGTCGGTGTCGCTCGCCCGGTCCCACACCGCGAGCCCCTCGAGGTACGCCCGCACCCGCCGCGCCATGCTCCGATACCAGCCGTCGAGAGCGGCGAGCAGCTCCGCGTACGAGGACTCGGCCGCCGGCACGGGCAGGTCTGCGTGGAACAACATGTGCAGCCAGCTGCCGTCGACCCGGGTGTCCGAGGCGAGCATGATCTGGTCGGCGCGCGTCAGCTCGGGCGGCTCGACCGCGCTCGCCCGCACGGTGGCGTCCAGCGCTTCGAAGAAACTGGACACCACGAGCACGCCATGTGCAGCCTGCAGCCGGCTGCTGCGGTCGTAGCGGCCCAGGACCCGTACCGAATCCTGGATCTTCCCGGCCACGACGTGGCCGAGCCGGATCACCTCGGCCTTGGCGTCGAACAGGCTGAGCGCCACCTCGGAGCCGCCGCCGGTGGCGACCGCGAGCGCACCGCCCAGCAGGTCGTCCATCGTCCGCAGGACGGGACCGGCCCCGCCGAGCAGCTTGACGGCATCGGCGTAGCGCAGACCCTGAGCCATCCGCCCATGATGTCGGCCCGCCGCCACGCGGCCGCACCGGGATGGCCCCCGGGTCCGGTTTGCCGGACCTCCGTTCGGGCAACCACCAGAACCATGAGCGACAACGACGAGATCGGCCACGGCGAGTACGGCGACATCGACGGCGTCCGGGACGTGCCGAGCACCTCCCGCCCGGAGAACGGCGACGACGACGAGGGCCTGTCGAGCACGATCGCCGCCGGCACCGACCCGGAGCAGCTCCGGAACGGCGGCCCCGGCCCGGCCGACGGCGGCATCATGACGACGACCGGCGGCACCGCGGGCCCGAACAGCTTCCGCCCCCAGGCCCGCCACGGCCAGGGCGTCGCACCGACCACGACCGGCGACGCCGGGACGGGCGGGATGGACACGCCGGAGCGCACGTACCACAGCGACAACAGCACCACCGCTGTCGACTGACGGCTCTTCCGGGCGTCGGCCCTTCCCTGGTCCGGCCTCGGCTCCGGCTGGCCAGCCTCAGCTTCGGCTCCGGCGGGTCAGCCTCGGCTTCGGCTCCGGCTCCGGCTGGCCTCGGCTTCGGCTCCGGCGGGTCAGCCTCGGCTTCGGCTCCGGCTGGCCAGCCTCGGCTTCGGCTCCGGCTGGCCAGCCTCGGCTTCGGCTCCGGCTGGCCAGCCTCGGCTTCGGCTCCGGCTGGCCAGCCTCGGCTTCGGCTCCGGCTGGCCAGCCTCGGCTTCGGCTCCGGCTGGCCAGCCTCGGCTTCGGCTCGGCTGGCCGGCTCCGGCTCCGGCTCCGGCGGCTGGTCGGCCCCGGCTTCGGCTCGGTTCCCGCTTACGCTCGGCTGGCCGGCTTCGGCTCGGCTCGGCTGGTCGGCTCGCGCTTCGGATGGCCGGCTCCGGCTGGTCGGCCCGCCTTCGCGCGCCGGCCCCAGCTCTGCGGGTCGGCCCGGCGTGGCCGGCCCGGCTGCCGATATGGTGCGTCGGGTGACCGGCCCGCTGCTTGCCTCCGGACGCGAGGCCGACGTGTACGCCCTCGACAGCACCCGGGTCCTGCGCCGCTACCGCCGCGACGCCGACGTCACGGCCGAGGCCGAGGCGATGCGTTACCTGGCCGGGCGCGGCTACCCCGTACCGGTCGTCCACGAGGCCGCGGGCCGGGACATGGTGATGGAACGCCTCGACGGCCCCACGATGCTCCAGGCCGCCCTCGCCGGTGACCTCTCCCCGGCGGACGCAGCCGAGCAGCTGGCCGATCTTCTGCGCCGCCTGCACGAGTTGCCGCCCTGGCCGGGCGCCCCGGACGCGACCCGCATCCTGCACCTCGATCTGCACGCCGACAACGTGCTTCTCACCGCGCGCGGGCCGGTCGTCATCGACTGGTGCAACGTCCGGGCCGGGGACGCCGACCTCGACACCGCGCTGTCCGCGCTGATCATGGCTCAGGTGACGCTCTGGGATCATCCGGCGCGGGCGCTGGCGCGGACGTTCCTCGACGCGTTCCTGGCCGTCGCGCCCGGCGATCCGCGCCGGATGCTCGACGAGGCCGTGGCCCTGCGCCGCCGTCAGACCGCCACCCTCACCGCCGGCGAGATCGGCGAACTCGACACCGCAGCGGAGCTGGTACGCCGATGAGAGCACTGGTACAGACCGTCAGCCGGGCGAGCGTCACGGTCGGCGACGAGGTCGTGGGCAAGATCGAGGACGGGCTGCTCGTGCTGCTCGGCGTCACCCACACCGACACCGCGGCGACCGCCGAGACCATGGCCCGCAAGGCGTACGAGCTGCGCATCCTCGACGACGAGCAGTCCGCCGCCGACGCCGCAGCCCCGCTGCTGGTCGTCAGCCAGTTCACCCTGTACGGCGACGCCCGCAAGGGCCGCCGCCCCACGTGGTCCGCGGCCGCGCCCGCCGAGGTGGCCGAGCCGCTGGTCACGGCGTTCGTCGAGGCGCTGCGGGGGCGCGGGGCCACGGTCGAGACGGGCCGGTTCCGGGCCCACATGCTCGTCGAGAGCGTGAACGTGGGCCCGCGAACCGTCTGGCTCGAGGTGTGAGCCCCGGCCGTTCCTAGAAGAAGCCGCGGCGCTGGGCGGACTGCTGCAGCCAGTTGTTGAGCTGCGCGGTCCAGTCGACCTGGTCGACCGTGTGGTAGTCCACGTCGAAGCGGCCGAACGCGTCGTGCCCCTCGGTGAACAGGCCGCCGCGCTTGTCGATCTCGAGGACCACCTGCAGCTGCTGCGGCGTCGGGATGAACGTGACCTCGAGCTGGTTGATGCCGTGCGCGAACTGGGCCGGCGGGTAGAACTCGATCTCCTGATAGAACGGGAGCGTCTGCTGCACCCCGTACACCCGGCCGCGCTCGACGTCGGCCCGGCTGAAGCGGAAGCCCAGCCGCAGGAACGCGTCGAGGATCCGCTCCTGTGCCGGTAGCGGATGCACGGCCACCGCGTCCAGGTCACCCTTGTCGACGGCCCGGGCCACCTCGAGTTCCGTACGCAGCCCCATGGTCATGCCGTGCAGGTGCTGGCCGTACACCTCGGTGATCGGCGTCTCCCAGGGCACGTCGAAGCGGAACGGCACGTCGTAGCGCGCGCCCGGGTCGAGCTTGAACGAGCCGGTGAGACGCTGCCGGTGGAATTCCTGGTCGGTGTTGTACTCGCTGTCGCCGCTCTCCACCTCCACGCGGGTGATCAGCCCGACGGCGACGTATTCGATGTCGACGGCGTGCTCGCCGCCCACGACGTGCACCTGGCCCTCGAGGTAACCGCCGGGGCGGCAATTGGGGTTGGCGAGCACCGTCTCGACCGACGGCCCGCCCACGCCCATCGCCTGCAACATCCGCTTGAAAACCACCGAACCTCCTCGTGCGAAACGTTCCAGGAGCAGATTACCGGGCTCGGCCAAGGTGTTCGGAGTTGTCCACAGGTCCGGAATGTCCCGTCGATACGGGCGTCCTGTCGCCTTCGCGACTCAGGGTTCTCCCTGATTCATGCCACCCGTACGCCCTCCTCACCTCCGCTTAACGCCCCGCGGGGAAGACTTCCGATCACACAGCACGAAGCGGCTGGGCAGCACGACATCGGTTAACGCGGGGAGGGGACTGAAAGGTGGTCCTGCAGATGAAGGCGACGGAGTCCACGGTGGTTACCGCCGAGAACATCATGACTGACGGTGTCGAGGCCCTGGCCGACCTGGACGCCACCGACGAGCGCGGAGTCTCCGCGGACCTCGTCCGGGCGTACCTGAACGGCATCGGCCGTACCCGCCTCCTCACGGCGGTCGAGGAGGTGACCCTCTCCAAGCGGATCGAGGCGGGCCTCTTCGCCGAGGAGAAGCTCCCCGGGGCCGGCGACGACCTGGCACCCCTCCTCGAGATCATCATCGCCGAGGGGCGCGCCGCCAAGAACCACCTCCTCGAGGCCAACCTGCGCCTCGTCGTGAGCATCGCGAAGCGCTACACCGGCCGTGGCATGGCGTTCCTGGACCTCATCCAGGAAGGCAACCTCGGCCTGATCCGCGCGGTCGAGAAGTTCGACTACACCAAGGGCTACAAGTTCTCCACGTACGCCACCTGGTGGATCCGCCAGGCCATCACCCGCGCCATGGCCGACCAGGCCCGCACCATCCGCATCCCGGTGCACATGGTCGAGCAGGTCAACCGCATGGTCCGGGCCCGCCGCGACCTCGCCGCCACCCTGGGCCGCGAGCCCGGCGTCGCCGAGATCGCCAAGGCGATGGGCGTACCGGAGTTCCAGATCATCGAGCTCATCTCGTACGACCGCGAGCCGGTCAGCCTCGACCAGGCCGTCGGCGAGGACGGCGAGAGCGCCCTCGGTGACTTCGTCGCCGCGGTCGACCCCAACGCCGAGCCCGGCAGCACGGTCGCCCAGGGCGAGCTGCGCAACGAGGTCGAGATCGTGCTGGCCACCCTCTCCGAGCGCGAGTCCGCGGTCATCCGCCTCCGCTTCGGCCTGGACGACGGCCGCCAGCGCACCCTCGACGAGGTCGGCCGCGAGTTCGGCCTGAGCCGCGAGCGGATCCGCCAGATCGAGAAGGTCACCATGTCGAAGCTCCGCGACCCGGAGCGCGCGTCCCGGCTCGAGGCGTACGCGGGCTGATTCGCACCCCAGCAGTGGAGAGGCCGGTCGCGGTGCGCGACCGGCCTCCCTTTTTCGGGGGACGCGCGCGCGGGTACGGGCTGACATGATCCGTACCGTGGTGGTGCAGTTGTGGAGGGGCCTGAACCTGACGGTGCGGTTCGGGCTGGAGCTCGCGGCGCTGACGGCGCTCGGCTACGGCGGTTGGCACGTACCCGGGCCGCTGTGGGTACGCCTGCTCGCCGCGATCGCGTTCCCGGCGGCGGGCATCGCGGTCTGGGCGCAGTGGGTGGCGCCGCACGCCCGGCGGCCGATCCCGGATCCGCTGCGCCTCATCCCGGAATGGGTGGTCTTCGGGGGCGCGACCGTGGCGCTGCTCGTCACCGGACGCACCTGGCAGGCAGTCCTGCTGGCCGTGCCGGCAGCGGGCAACCGGCTGGCGTTGCACCTGCTCGGCACGACGACCGAGGGAAGGTCCGAAGGGGACAGAGGAACGCCCAGCCCGGTGTGAACCGCCCAGCCGGACGCCACCGCCCGATCTGGGACGCCACCGCCCAGCCGGACGCCACCGCCCGCTCTGGGACGCCACCGCCCAGCCGGACGCCACCGCCCGCTCTGGGACGCCACCGCCCAGCCGGACGCCACCCTGCACAGCGGGCGCCACTGCGGTGCGGCGGGGCGGGTGGGCCGTCAGACCGTGTCGAGGCGGCGGGGGCCGGTGTCCGGCCGGATGCCCGGGTCGCCGTACTCGACGGAGGCGTGCAGGACCGCGTACCCGTCCGGGCGGGCCAGGACAGGGTTGAGGGACAGGGCGCGGACGCGGGGGTGCTCGTCGGCGAGGCGGCCCACCCGCAGCAGGAGGTCGATCAGGGCGTCGCGGTCGACCGGTTCCGAGCCGCGGTAGCCGTGCAGCAGCGGGGCCGCGCGGGGCTCGTCGACCAGGGCGGCCGCCGAGCGGTCGGTGAGCGGGGCCGCGCGCCAGGCGAGGTCGCCGAGGAGTTCGCTGGCCACGCCGCCGAGGCCGAAGCCCACGACCGGGCCGAACGCCGGGTCCTCCACCACGTCGATGGTGCAGGCGACGCCCGGCGGCACCATCGACTGGACCAGCACGTCCGGGCCGAACGCCGTGGACAGCTCCCGGTACGCGGCTCGGACGTCGTCCTCGTCGGCTAGGCCGAGGCGTACGGCGCCCAGGTCGATGCGGTGGCGCAACGATCCGCGCGCTGCCTTCAACGCCACCGGGTAGCCGAGGGCGCCGGCCGCCGCGACGGCCTCGTCGACCGAGGACGCCGAGGAGGAGGGTTCGACCCTGATGCCGTACGCGGCGAGCAGGGCGGACGGTGGCCCGTCGACCTCGGCCGCGTCGGGGTCCACACCGGACAGCACGGGCAGCACCCCGGGCGGGCGGCGGAGCCAGTCGGCGTACGTGGCCACGCGGCCCAGCGCGCGCACCGCCTCCTCGACCGACGGGTACGACGGCACCTTCGCCGGCAGCTGCCCGAGCAGGAACGTCGCCACGGTCGGCTTCTCCCCCGCGAGCGCCACGCTGCCGAGCGCGGCGGCGAAGTCGGCGTCCTCGTCGGGGAGCTGGCCGGGCAGCGGCGGCGCGAACACCACGACGAGCGCGTCCACCCGCTCGTCGACGGCCGCGTCGGCGAGGGCGTCGGCGAAGTCGTGGGCGCCGGCCTGCGGGCTGATGTCGCGCGGATAGCCCTGCGCCACGGTGAGTCCGTTGGCGCGGCAGGCCGCCACGGCCAGGCCGGACAGCGCCGACGAGTTGCCGACCACGGCGACGCGGCGGCCCGCCGGGAGCGGCTGGTTGGCCAGCAGCACGCCCACGTCGAACAGCTCGGCCACGGTGTCGACGCGGATGACGCCGGAGCGGGCGAACAGCGCGGTGACCGCCCTCGTGTCGGGGCCGGGCAGGTCGCCGGCGAGCCCCGGCGGGCGCGTCGCCGAGGCCACCGCGACGACCGGCTTCACCCGGCTCATCCGCCGGGCGAGCCGGGCGAATTTGCGTGGGTTGCCGAACGTCTCCAGGTACAGCATGACGACGTCGGTGCCGGGGTCGTCCTGCCAGTACTGCAGCAGGTCGTTGCCGGAGACGTCGGCGCGGTTGCCGGCCGAGACGAAGCTGGACAGGCCGAGCCCGCGGCGGTCCGCCTCCGCCAGCAGCGCCACCCCGAGCGCGCCGGACTGGCTGAAGAAGCCCACCCGCCCCGCCGCCGGCAGGGCGGGCGCGAGCGTCGCGTTGAGGCGTACGGAAGGGTCGGTGTTGGCGATCCCCAGGCAGTTGGGGCCCACGACGCGCATGCCCGCCGCGAAGGCCGCGTCGACCAGCGCCCGCTGGGCGACCGCGCCGTCGGCGCCGGCCTCGGCGAAGCCGGCCGAGACCACGACCAGGCCACCCGCGCCGGCGGCGGCCGCGTCCGCCACGGCCGAGGACACCCCGTCGGGGGGTACGGCGATCAGCGCCAGATCGACCGCGACACCGGGCCGGGCCGCCGACCGGTGGGCCGGGAGCCCCGCCACCCGATCCGCCCGGGGATGCACGGGCACGATCGTGCCGGTGTAACCGCCGTCGCGGAGGTGCCCGAGGATCGCGGCGCCGATGCCCTGCCCGCTGCGGCTCGCGCCGTACACGGCGACGGCGCGGGGGTGCAGGAGCCGTGCGATGGACCTGGCCTCCGTGCGCTGCTCGCGGCTCTCCTGCACCTCACGCGACTTCTCGGTCGGGGCGATCGGGAAGCTCAGGTGCACGACACCGTCGGCGTACTTGCGCTGGATCTGGTAGCCGAAGTCGCTGAAGACGCGCAGCATCCCGGCGTTCTGCGGGAGCACCTCGGCGACGAACCGCAGGATGCCGTTCTCGCGCGCGGCGTCGGCGAGATGCTCCAGCAGCACCGACCCGATCCCCCGCCCCTGGTACGCGTCCTCGACCACGAACGCCACCTCGGCCTCGGGCGAGTCGGGCCCGAGCCGCTCGTACCGGCCGACGGCCATGATCCGGCTGCCCGAGACGATGACGAACGCCTCGCGTTCCCGGTGGTCGACGTTGACGAACCGCTCGAGGTCGCGCTCGGGAATCCGCGGATACGGCGAGAAGTAGCGCAGATAGCGGGTGCGGTCGCTCATCCGCGAGTGGAATTCCACGATGGCCGGTGCGTCCTCGGGCCGGATCGGCCGCAGGTGCACGGCGCTGCCGTCGGAGAGCAGCACATCGGCATCTCTGGTCACCGCTGTCACCTCCCCAGTCTGGGCGCTCGCGGCAGGGCTGTCGCGGGTCTTCGGTCCCGGCCGGTCCCGGCCGGGTGATCTGGTGCTGTGCATGCCGGGCGGGTCCCGGCCGGTCAGTCGCGGGGGTCGTGCGGGTCGAGGCCGTGCTGCGGGAACACCGCCATGCGGGTCGCCATGATGGCCTTGTCGACCGGGTCGTGGGCCGTGCCCGGCTCCCACTTCTCGACCGGCGGCGGGACGCCGTCCGTGAGGGTTTCCGGGACGATGTGCCGGGGGCAGCGCTCGGCGGCGAGGCTGCGCCAGGCCGGCGGGGTCCGGGTCGCCGGGTCGAGCGGCTCGCCGGTCGCCACCGCGAGCAGGTGCGTCCAGGCCCGTGGCACCACCTCGACGAGCGCGTATCCGCCGCCGCCCGTGGCGACCCAGCGGCCCTCGCACACCTCCTCGGCCAGCGCGCGCAACGCGATGTAGGCGGCGCGCTGGCCGTCCACCGACAGGCGCAGGTCGGCGAGCGGGTCGAGGCGGTGCGCGTCAGCCCCGCACTGGGTGAACAGGAGTTGCGGCTGGAACGCGCGCACCACCGATGGCACCACCGCGTGGAACGCCCGCAGCCAGCCGCCGTCGGAGGTGCCGGGCGGCAGGGCGATGTTCACCGCCATACCGTCGGCCGACGGTCCTCCGGTCTCCGAGGGGAAGCCCGTGCCGGGGAAGAGCGCCAGGGGCGACTCGTGCAGGCTCACGGTGAGCACGCGGGGGTCGTCGTAGAAGGCGGCCTGCACGCCGTCGCCGTGGTGCACGTCGATGTCGACGTAGGCCACCCGCTCCGCGCCGAGGTCGAGCAGCCGGGCGATGGCCACGGCCGGGTCGTTGTAGACGCAGAAGCCGGACGCCCGGGCGGCCATCGCGTGATGCAGGCCACCGGAGACGTTGACGGCCCGCGTCGCGGCGCCCGACCAGACCGCCTCGACCGCCGCGATGGTGGCGCCGCAGATGCGCGCGGAGGCCTCGTGCATGCCCTCGAACACGGGATTGTCCGGGGTGTTGAGGCCCCATCCGCGGAAGAACGGGTCATGCGGCGCGAACCGGACCGCCTCCAGGTAGTCGGCCCGGTGGATACGGGTCAGCGCCGCGTCGTCGGCGGGCGTGGGCGTCACCATCCGCACCCCGGGACGGCCGAGAACGCCGAGCTCCCGGGCGAGCGCCATGGTCAGCTCGACGCGCACGGGATTGAGCGGATGCTCACCCATGTCATACGCGAGCAGCGCCTCGTCCCACACCACCGCCGTCGTGCCGTCCGCCATGGCAGTCACTCTGCCACGCGGGTCCGACAGATTCCCGGTCGGCGGCCGGGGGATTTGTCCCGTACGGACGGCGCCCGGCGCGGTTGGGTAAGGTCTCCACACCACCTCGTCGGCACGAAGTCAACCCCCGGCTACGAGGTAACATCGCTGCTGGGAGGGCCGCACTGTGAATGATCTCGTCGACACCACCGAGATGTACCTGCGCACGATCCTCGAGCTCGAGGAAGAAGGCGTCCCGCCGCTGCGGGCCCGCATCGCCGAGCGCCTGCACCAGAGCGGTCCGACGGTCAGCCAGACGGTCGCGCGGATGGAGCGCGACGGGCTGCTGACCGTGGAGAACGACCGGCACCTGCTGCTCACCGAGCAGGGCCGGGTCGCGGCGGTCGCGGTCATGCGCAAGCACCGCCTCGCCGAGCTGCTGCTCGTCAACGTCATCGGCATGCCCTACGAGGAGGCCCATGAGGAGGCCTGCCGCTGGGAGCACGTGATGAGCGACTCGGTCGAGAAGAAGGTGTACGAGCTGCTCAACCGCCCGACCCGCTCGCCGTACGGCAACCCGATCCCGGGCCTCGAGGTGCTCGGCATCCCGCCGGAGGAGCCGCTGGACAGCAGCGCCACGGTGGTCAACTCGGGTGAGCGCAACCTGGCGTTTCCCGGGCTGAGCGGCAGCGTCGTGGTGCGCAGGATCTGCGAGAGCGTCCAGACCAACGCCGGGGTGCTGCGGCAGTTGCACGCGGCCGGCATCGACCCGGGCGCGACGGTGACGGTGGCGCAGGAGCGGGACGGCGTCACGATCGACCGGTCGGGCGACAAGATCCGCCTGCCGCGCGAGGTGGCGTCGCGGGTGTTCGTCGACGCCCACTGAGCTCGGCACCGACCGGGCGAGACGCCCACCCGGCGAGACGACCACGGGGCTCGAGGACTGTGCGGGGCCCGGCCGGGAGGCCGGGCCCCGCGCCTTTCCGCCGGGATCAGGGCTCGTTCACGTACGGACAGTGCCGGCACCCGCGCCCGCAGCAGGTCCCCCAGTCGGCGAGGAACGCGGCGGTGAGCACGAACAGGCCGGTGCCCGGGTCGGGGTAACCGGCCTGCCCCGCGTCGAGCGCCGTGGCGTGCGCGGCCAGGATCTCGGCTCGCCGAGGGTGGTCGGGGGCCAGCCGGGACGGGTGCGGTTGCGTGAGCGGGCGCGGCGCCAAGGGCTCACTGCCGGGTCGCCGCTTCACGGGTACGAGCGTACGGGCGCAGTGCTTGACACCTGATGTCAAGTAGCTGAGGATGGCCGGGTGCCCAGCGAACCGGAGCTCGTCGAGCAGATCGTGCGGCTGCTCGACGTACGGCTGCTGGATCCGCTGGAGATCCTGCTCGACGGCGACGACTCGGTGGCCGCCATGCGTGAGGTCGTCCGCTCCCGGGCGCGCCGGTGGGCCGGGGTTCTGCGCGACGGCGACGACCGGGCCGCCACGCACACCGCGGTCCGGCTCATAGCCACGCTGTACCCGGGCGACCGGGCGTTCGACCCGCCGCTGGAGTGGTGGCGTACGCCGCTGGGGCAGGTCGTGGCGTTGCGGGCCGGGCATCCGGCGGCCGAGTCGGTGTCGCTGGCGACGGCCGGGGCGATGCTGGGCATCAGCAGGCAGGGCGTGCACGACCTGGTACGCCGCGGGAAACTGCCGCGGCATCCGGACGGCGGCGTACCGTCGGCAGCGGTCCGCGACCGGCTCCGGGCGGCGGAACAGCGAAAGAGGGATGACCGTGATCAATGACCGTCTGGTCGACGCCGGGACGCTTCCCGTGGCCGTCCGGGACTTCGGCGGGGATCAGCCTCCGCTGCTGCTCCTGCACGGCGCGGGCGGAAATCTGGCGATGATGACGACGCTGGCGCGGGCACTGAGGCCCCGGCACCGCGTCGTCACCATGGACCTGCGCGGGCACGGGCGCTCCGGTGACGGTCCGTGGAACTGGGATGACGCTCTCGGAGACATCGCCGCGGTAGCCGTACACATGGAATTGGATCGTCCTGCCGTTGTCGGGCATTCGCTCGGCGGAATGCTCGCGGCGCTGTGGGGGCAACGGCATCCGGAATCGCCGGGTGTGGTGAGCCTGGACGGGAATCCGCCACCGTCGCGTGTGGAGCAGTTGCCGGGGCTGGATCCGGAGAAGGCCGCCGCCGAATTGGCGCGGTTGCGCTCGGTCTTCGACGGGATGCAGGCCCGGATGGGGCAGACGATTCCGGCCACCGATCTGCCCGATCTGGTGGAGCGGCAGCGGATGGCGGCCCGGGACATGGGCGCCAACGAAAAGGTGTGGGTCGAGGGCTTCCGGCGCAATCTCGCCCATCGCGACGGGGAGACGTCGCTGCGGCCGTCCGCCGAGACCTCCGCTTCCCTGCGTACGCTGATGAGCGAGCTCGACCTGGGCCCGGTGTACGCCTCCACGCCCGCCCCGACGCTGGCCGTTCTCGCCACCCGGGATCTGCCGGAACAGGAGCCTTTCGCCGACCTGTACGCCGCCCACCGGCGCTACCTGGTGGAGCAGGCCGCCACGGGCGCGAAGCTGAATCCGCGCATGCGATATCTGCCATTGGAGGACGCGTCGCACGCGATGGTCATCGAACAGCCGGACCTGCTCGCCTCACTGATCGGCGACTTCCTGCAGGCCGGCTGATTTCTCAGTCCTGTGGCAGCGGGCGCGACGCGGCGGAACCGATCAGGCCGAGCCCGATGGCCACGACCACCACGAGCAGGGCGCTCAGCACGCCGACGCGCTGGGCCAGGAGCCCGATCAGCGGCGGGCCGGCAAGGAAGGCGCCGTACCCGATGGAGCCCGCGACCGACACCCGGATCGCCGCGCGCAGCGGGTCGTCGGCGGCGGCGCTCATGCCGATCGGGAAGCCCAGCGACGCGCCCGCACCCCACAGCAACGCGCCGGCCAGCACGGCGGGCACGCCGATCCCCGAGACCACGAGGAGCAGGCCGGCCAGCGCCGACACGGCGGTGAGCCGCAGCGTGGTCACCCGGCCCCAGCGTTCGATCGCGGGCCCGCCGAAGAGCCGGCCCAGCGTCATCGCCGTCACGAAGAAGCCGAAGCCGATCGCGCCGACCGCCTCCGAGGCGCCGTAGCCGTCGACCAGGCCGATCGCCAGCCAGTCGTTCGCCGCGCCCTCGGTGAAGCCGAAGCCGAGCATGATGACGCCGATCAGCAGGGTGCGCGGCTCGCGCCAGGCGTCGCGGACCCGGCCGCGCGGCGCGGGCTCGCCGTGGGCCTGCGGGACCGGCAGGAAACGACGGACCGTGACCAGCATGATCGCCGCCGCCAGCGCGGCGGTGAGCAGCACCTGGGCGGTCACGCTGACGCCCGCCGCCGCAGCGGCCGCGCTCATGCCCGCTCCCCCGACCGTGCCCACGCTGAACCCGGCGTGGAACCGGGGCATCAGCGTGCGGCCGAGCCGCCGTTCCACGTCCGCGCCCTCGACGTTCATCGCGACGTCCCAGGTGCTGTTGCCCATGCCGATCAGGACCAGGCCGACGCCCGCGATCGGCACCGACCCGGCGGCCGCGCCCAGGCCCAGACCGACCAGGCCAAGAACCACGGACATGCTGCCGAACAGCACCGCACGGGCCGGGCCGAGGCGCTGCACGAGGGGCCCGGCCAGCGGGATCGCCGCCACGGCCGCCCCGGACAGGCACAGCAGCAGAAGGCCGAAACCGGCCGGGGAAAGGCCGAGATCATCCCGTACGGCGGGGGCCCGGGCGAGCCAGCCACCGAAGGCGAGCCCGTTCGTGGCGAAGGTGACGCCGACGGCGACCTTGGCGCGCTCGAGGCGGGGAGGGTCGAGAAGGTCAGCGCTCACCCTCCGAACTTAACCGTTAAAGCGGCGCGATGCCCGCTCGGCAGCGGTCTGTGAACAGCGACACGGCTGCCCCTCTGACCTCGACATGGCCGGAAACGGCGCCGGAAGGGGAAGTCCTCATCAGTTCCTGATATGCCCGCGCCAGACTTTCCACCACTTCGTGACCGCACGAAGCCGGAGGTGGTGACGAGGATGACGCAACGACAACGGGGCGGCAGCCGGCGGGTGTTCCTCACCCTCGGCGGTCTCACCCTGCTCAGCGCCTGCGCCAAGGAAGAGCGGCCCACTCCCGCACCCACTGCGCAGGCGCCGCTCCCGTCGTCACCGCCGTCCCCGCCGCCATCGCCTGGGCCCACCCCGTCCGGCATTCCGGTGCAGCGCGAACCCCGATACGTCGTACCGGCCTCGTCCGCCCGGAAGGGGTCGAAGGTGGTGGCCCTGACCCTCGACGACGGCCCGGACCCGACGTACACCCCTCAGGTCCTGGCGATTCTGCGGAAGCACCACATCACCGCGACGTTCTTCGTCATCGGGCAGAGCGCGGCGGCTCACCCCGACCTGATCCGGTCGGTGGCGGACGCCGGGCACGTCGTCGGCACCCACACCTGGTCGCACGCGAACCTGAGGAAGCTGCCCGCCCACCGGGTGAAGACCGAGATAGGACGCGCCGTCGAGACCGTCACCGCCACGACCGGCCGGATGCCGACCCTGTTCCGCGCCCCCTACGGCAACTGGTCCCGCACGGTGCTCACCGAATGCGCCGCGATGGGCCAGACCTCCATAGCCTGGAATGTCGACCCGCGGGACTGGGACAACCCGGGCGCCGCGCACATCAGCTCGAAGGTGCTGGACCAGGTGGGGAACCGGTCGATCGTGCTCAACCACGACGGGGGCGGCGACCGGTCGCAGACGGTACGGGCATTACGGCACTTCATTCCCGTGCTCATCGATTCCGGCTACACGTTCGTGGGAGTGTGACGGCATGGCGGAACGCCCTCGCCCTCGCCCTCGTCCGAGGCGCCGCTGGCGCGTGGTGCTCGCCGTCGTCGTCGCCGTTCTCGCCACCGGATCGGTGGCGGCCGTGGCCGGGCTCCACGCCCTCACGGGCCGCTACGAGAAGCAGGTCAACCGGGCCGACCTGCTTCCCACACCGGCCCGGTCCGGCGGCAGGACAGAGCCGCCGAAGGTCCGCGGTCCGTTGAACCTGCTGCTCATCGGATCGGACAGCCGCACGAAGGGCGAGCCCGGGGACGGGCGCAGCGACGTCGTCATCCTCGTCCACGTTCCCGCGGGTACCCGCCGCGCCTATGTGATCTCCATTCCCCGCGACACCTATCTCCCGATCGCCACGGCCGACGGCGAACCGGGACGACGGGACAAGGTCAATGCGGCGTTCGCCCGGGGCGGCGCACCCCGGCTCGTGCAGACGCTCGACGACTTCACCGGCAGCACGGTCGACTGGCCGGTCATCGTGGACTTCGCCGGAGTCCGCAAGCTCACCGACCTGGTCGGCGGCGTCGACGTCGTCATCGACAGGACGGCCGTCGACAGGTACCGCTTCCTGCCGGAGGACAGCCCGTACCCGTCGGCACCGTGCACCGACCCGCAGGGCCGGTCCCGTCGCTGCGTGCTCTTCACCGCCGGCAAGGTGCATCTCGACGGCAAGCTCGCGGAGTACTACGTACGCCAGCGCAGGGGCCTGCCCAACGACGACTTCGACCGGGCCAAGCGGCATCAGCAGTATCTGCGGGCGCTCGCCGAGAAGGTCGCCGACCGCAACGTGCTCACCGATCCGCGCGCGTTGGACCGGCTGGTACGCGCCGCGGCCGGCATGCTCACCGTGGACCGCCGCATGCCCGTGCAACGCCTGGCGTACACGCTGCGAAGCCTGCGCCCGAAGGATCTGACCTTCATGACGCTGCCCATCGCCGAGAACCGCGACGTGCCCGGGGTCGGTGCGGTGATGGTCCCGGACGCCGAGCGCTGCGGGGAACTGTTCGCAGCGCTGCGCGCCGACCGGCTGGACCAGTACGTGAGCAGGTACCCACCGAACGACGTCAGTCACGGCCGCTGAGCCCGCCGGCGTCACCGCCTCTGCGGGGCGTAGCGCTGGGCGTACGCGGTCGGGGACTCGCCGACCATGGCGGTGAAGTCGCGGACCAGGTGCGGCTGGTCGGCGTACCCGAGGTCCGCCGCCACCGCCGCCCAGTCGACGGCTCCGGCGGCGAGGCGCTCGCTCACCTCGTGCAGACGGTAACGGCGGATGACCCACTTGGGGCCGAGGCCCACGTACTCCCGGAACAGCCGTTGGAGCCGGCGCAGGCCCATGCCGTGTTCGCGGGCGAGCTGATCGGCGCGGGTGAGATGCGGGTCGCGCCGTACGTGCTCGACGATGGCGGCCACCGTACCGGCGAGCGGATCCGGCCGTAGCCGCGCCCGCAGGAACTCCTCGATCTCATCCTCCCGCGGCGCGGCCCCGAAGATCTCGGCGGCCGGCACCGACCGCCCCACCAGCATCGCGGCGGAGGCATCCGCAGCATCCGCGAAGGGACGGAAACACCCGGGACGGAACGCCACGCCGAACACCCGCCCGCGCCCCTCCAGCACCCGCACGACATGCCGCCGCGCCGGGCCGGTGACCAGCGCCTCCCCGTCCCGGAACGTCACGTGCACGCACGGATAGGGCACAACCTTCTGACGGTACGGGGGCTGCCCTCGAAGATCCCACTCCACGCCCCAGTAGTGGTCCACGAGCCCGGCCAGATCGGGCGGCGGGTCGGCGTACCGGATGCTCTGGAACGAAGCCCAGGCACCGCGCAACTCCCGCGCGTCCCTCGGCACGGCTACCCTCCCGACGTCGCGTTTGTTCAAGACCGCCGTCCGCCGCTCACCGTATCGTCGGCGGCCATGCGGGAACACGACCTTCTGAAGCCGGCCCTCGGGCCGACCCTGGCGGTGCTCCAGGCCATCGGCCCCGACCAGCTCGACCTGCCGACGCCGTGCGCGGAGCTGACCGTACGGGAGCTGCTCGAGCACATGGCCGAATGGGCTCCCCTCCTCGCGGCCGCGACCGCAGCTGTTGCGCCGGCGACGCCCGTGGATTCACGCGTAGCCGTTGCCACGCAGCCGGCGGCCGCTTCCCCGCAGCCCGCGGAGCCTGCCGCTCAGCTCGCGGAGCCTGCCGCGCAGCATGCGCAGCCTGCCCCGCAGTTCGCGGAGCTTGCCTCGCAGCATGCCGCGCGGCTCGCGAACGCCCTCGTGCGGCTCGCCGAGGCCTGGTCGGATCCGTCGGCGTGGGAGGGCACGACGACGATGGGCGGCGGCGACCCGCTTCCCGCGGCGATGGTCGGCGGGATGGCGCTGGGTGAGATCGTGCTGCACGGCTGGGACCTCGCCCGGGCCACCGGCCAGTCCCCCGTCTGGGACGCCGAGGTGGTGACGTTCCTGCACCGCGAAGTGGAGCGGACGGCCGAGCTGGGGCGGCAGGTCAAGGCGTACGGTCCGGAGGTGCCGGTGCCGGAAACGGCGCCGCCGCTGGACCGGGCGCTGGGGTTGTCGGGCCGCGACCCGAACTGGACACTCCCGGCTCGCTGACCGAAGTCGGGTCGACGTACAAACGCGGCTGGTGCTTTCGCACCAGCCGCGCCGGTCGGGAACTTACTTCTTCTTGGTCGATTCCTTGACGGTCGTTGCCGGGTGCGACTTGCCGTGCTTCTCAGTCACGTAGCGGCCCGTCTTCGCGCTGCGGTAGGTGCCGCCGCCGCCCTTCTTCGCCATACCAGTTCACCTCCTCCCAACTCGATCAACTTGCAAGATCGAGCCGGAGCAAGCGAGGATCCTCTGGCACAACAGAAGAGCGGGCTCGTCCCGGCTCTCACGGGTCCCGAACCTTGCAGGGTTCGGGACCCGTTGCCTTTGTCAGCTGCAGCCGGATGTCGAGCCGCAGCCCTCGCAGACATAGCAGCTGCCCGCGGGCCGCATCTTCGTGCCGCAGGTGAAGCACAGCGGTGCGTCCGCCGACGTGCCGAGCACCTTCTCGAGCAGCTCCGTCGAGGAGTGCGGGGACTTCTCGGGCTCCGCCGGGGTTTCCACCGCGGAGGCCACCGGCGCCGGGGCCGAGGTGGCCGTCGCCGCGCCGACCGGGGCGGAGACGGGGGCCGAGGCCGCCATGCCCGCCAGGTCCACGCCGGCCGCTTCCGCCGCCTCGGCCGCGACCTGGGCGGCGCGCTCCTTGGCGGTGAAGATGCCGAGCTCGGCGCGGGTGTCGTACGGCAGGAAGTCCAGCGCGAGGCGGCGGAAGATGTAGTCCATCACCGACGCGGCCATGCGGACGTCCGGGTCGTCGGTCATGCCGGCCGGCTCGAAGCGCATGTTGGTGAACTTGCTGACGTACGTCTCGAGCGGGACGCCGTACTGGAGTCCTATCGAGATCGCCACGGAGAAGGCGTCCATGACGCCGGCCAGGGTGGAGCCCTGCTTCGACATCTTGAGGAAGACCTCGCCGAGGCCGTCGTCCGGGTAGGAGGACGCCGTCAGGTAGCCCTCGGCGCCGCCGACCGAGAACGACACCGTCTCCGACGGGCGCTTCTTCGGCAGCCGCTTGCGGACCGGGCGGTACTCGACGACCTTCTCCACGACCTTCTCGACCTGGGCCTCGGCCGGGGTCTCGGTCTCCGCCACCGCCTTGTTCGGCTTTGCCACGGAGAGCGGCTGGCCGACCTTGCAGTTGTCGCGGTAGATCGCGAGCGCCTTGAGACCCAGCTTCCAGCCCTGGAAGTGGATGTGCTCGATGTCCTCGACGGTCGCCGACTCCGGCATGTTGACCGTCTTGGAGATCGCGCCGGAGATGAACGGCTGCACCGCGGCCATCATCCGGACGTGACCCATCGGGGCGATGGTGCGCTCGCCCATGGCGCAGTCGAACACCGGGTAGTGCTCCGGCTTGAGGCCGGGGGCGTCGACGACGTTGCCGTGGTCGGAGATGTGCTCGATGATCGCCTCGACCTGCTCCTCGGGGTAGCCGAGGCTGCGCAGCGCGCGCGGCACGGTCTGGTTGACGATCTGCATCGAGCCGCCGCCGACGAGCTTCTTGAACTTGACCAGGGCCAGGTCGGGCTCGATGCCGGTGGTGTCGCAGTCCATCATCAGGCCGATGGTGCCGGTCGGCGCGAGCACGGAGGCCTGGGCGTTGCGCCAGCCGTTCTTCTCGCCGATCTTGATGCCGTCCTGCCACTGCTTGGTGGCTTCCTTCACCAGCGCGGTGGCCACCGGGCTGGTGGGGCGGATCTCGTCGTTCGCGGCGGCGTGCTTGCGCATGACGCGCTTGTGCGCCTCGGCGTTGCGGGCGTAGCCGTCGTACGGGCCGACGACCCCGGCCATCTCCGCGGAGCGGCGGTACGCCGTGCCCGTCATGAGCGAGGTGATGCCGGCGGCGACGCTGCGGCCACCCTCCGAGTCGTACGGCAGGCCGGACGCCATCAGCAGCGCGCCCAGGTTCGCGTACCCGATGCCGAGCTGGCGGTAGGCCCGCGTGGTCTCGCCGATCCGCGGGGTCGGGAAGTCGGCGAACGCGATCGAGATCTCCATGGCGGTGATGACGAACTCGACGCTCTTGACGAACTTCTGGACCTCGAAGCCGCCCTCGGGGGTGAGGAACTTCATCAGGTTCAGCGAGGCCAGGTTGCAGGACGAGTCGTCCAGCGACATGTACTCCGAGCACGGGTTCGACGCGGTGATCCGGCCGGTCTCGGGGTTGGTGTGCCAGTCGTTGATGGTGTCGTCGTACTGCATGCCCGGGTCGGCGCACTCCCACGCGGCCTGGGCGATGTCGCGGAACAGCTTCTTGGCGTCGATGGTCTCGATGACCTCGCCGTGCAGCCGGCCACGCAGGTCGAAGGAGGTGCCCTCCTCGACCGCCCGCATGAACTCGTCGCTGACGCGCACCGAGTTGTTGGCGTTCTGGTACTGCACGCTGACGATGTCGGAGCCGCCGAGGTCCATGTCGAAGCCGGCGTCCCGCAGCGCGCGGATCTTGTCCTCCTCGCGCGCCTTGGTGGTGACGAACTCCTCGATGTCGGGGTGGTCGACGTCGAGAATCACCATCTTGGCCGCGCGCCGGGTGGCGCCACCGGACTTGATGGTGCCCGCGCTGGCGTCTGCGCCCCGCATGAAGCTGACCGGGCCGCTGGCGGTGCCGCCGGAGGACAGCAGCTCCTTGGAGGAGCGGATCCGGGACAGGTTCACGCCGGAGCCGGAGCCGCCCTTGAAGATCAGCCCCTCTTCCTTGTACCAGTCCAGGATCGAGTCCATGGAGTCGTCCACGGACAGGATGAAGCAGGCGCTGACCTGCTGCGGCGACTTGGTGCCGACGTTGAACCAGACCGGCGAGTTGAAGCTGAACACCTGGTGCAGCAGCATCCAGGTCAGCTCGTGCTCGAACAGCTCGGCGTCGGCCGGGGTCGCGAAGTACCGGTGGTCCTCGCCCGCCTTGCGGTAGGTCTTCACCACGCGGTCGATGAGCTGCTTGAGCGACCACTCCCGCTCCGGCGTGCCGACCGCACCCCGGAAGTACTTGGTGGTGACGATGTTCGCGGCGTTGACGCTCCAGAACCCCGGGAACTCGACGCCCCGCTGCTCGAAGTTGACGGAACCGTCCCGCCAGTTCGTCATGACGACGTCGCGGCGCTCCCACTCCACCTCGTCGTAGGGGTGGACACCCTCGGTCGTCCACACCCGCTCGACGCGCAGCCCCCCGACCGCGGCGCCCCCGTTGCCAGCGCGACTGCGCTGCCTACCTGCTGTCATGCCGTCACCGGCCATTTAGTGCTCCCCCTCGAACGATCGCGGCTTCCCCACCGCGATCCGTTTTCCGACATCGGTCGCGGTCCGTGGGACCGCGCCTGCTTCCAAGCCTTCTTCGGTACGCGCACCCGGCGCGCGGGTCCTGCTCCGCGCTTCCGGTACGCCGTCAGGTGCCGCGCCGCTCACGCCACGCCCACCCGGTACGTCCGCTCGGCCGCTTCCAGGGCGACCGGTCGGCCGCTTCTAGGGCGACCGGTCGCCGATCTTGGGCATCCGGGCGTCCGGCGCATCCGGGCCCGCCGGGCGCCGCCCGCCCGGCCTGGTGGGCACGACGTGCCGCGCGCCCGCCGTCTCCCTGGTGCTCGCCGCCTCCCGCAGCTCGGAGATCTCGCGCTCGAACTCGTCCAGCGAGTCGAACGACTTATAGACGCTCGCGAATCTGAGGTAGGCGACCTGGTCCAGCTCGCGCAGCGGAGTGAGGATAGCCAGACCGACGTCGTGGCTCGGCACCTCGGCCGCCCCCTTCGCTCGGACCGTCTCCTCCACGCGCTGAGCGAGCAGGGCGATCGAGTCCTCGTCGACGGGCCGGCCCTGGCAGGCCTTGCGCACCCCGCTCATGATCTTCGTCCGGCTGAAGGGCTCGGTGACGCCGCTGCGCTTGACCACAGCGAGCACCGCCTCCTCGACGGTGGTGAACCGCTTGCCGCACTCGGGGCACGAGCGACGGCGACGGATCAGCTGACCGTCGTCGGCCTCACGCGAGTCGACCACGCGGGAATCCGCGTGCCGGCAGTACGGGCACCGCACCGCAGTCCTCCTGTCACCGGGCTGTCGCCCCCTCATGGTGCACCCGGCATTCCCATCTCCGGGCACGCCGAACGCAGCCCCGCGGTGATCAATTTCCGCCTCGGAGCTGTGGACGAACATGTGGATGACGGGGGGACCAGACCCCAACCTGTGGACGACTTACACCCTTGTAACTACTAGATGTTGGGGTCGACGTTAGGCCCCTGCGGACACCGACGCAAGTTCACCGGCGCGTCGGCGCGCCGTATTTTCTACCTCAACACGACCGGTGCCGCGCCGGTCACGGCCAGCACGGAAACCTTGATCAACAGATCCCCGCCCGCTCCGCTGCGACACGGCGAGGCGGTCTGGAACGTGGATGGGTCGAGGGGGCGGCGAGGTTCGAAAGGACGAGCGCGGCGCACCGCAGACCGAGCAGAGCGCCGCGCGGCGCGGGCCGAGCAGAGCGCGGCGCAGGCCGAGCAGAGCGCGGCGCAGGCCGAGCAGAGCGCGGCGCAGGCCGAGCAGAGCGCGGCGCAGGCCGAGCAGAGCGCGGCGCAGGCCGAGCAGAGCGCGGCGCAGGCCGAGCAGAGCGCGGCGCAGGCCGAGCAGAGCGCGGCGCAGGCCGAGCAGAGCGCGGCGCAGGCCGAGCAGAGCGCGGCGCAGGCCCAGCAGAGCGCGGCGCGGCGCGGGCCGAGCAGAGCGCGGCGCAGGCCCACCAGAGCGCGGCGCAGGCCGAGCAGAGCGCGACGCGGCGCGGGCCGAACAGAGCGCGGCGCAGGCCGAACAGAGCGCGGCGCAGGCCGAACAGAGCGCGGCGCAGGCCGAGCAGAGCGCGACGCGGCGCGGGCCGCGCGGGCCGTAGCGTCGGGCGCGGAGTTTGGGCACCGGGCCGATCCGGCGCAGCGCAGTCGCGCACGGGGCCGAGTGCGGCGCGTCCGGTGCGAGAACAAGGCACATCGAGGGACGGGGCGGAAGCAAGGCGCGGGCTCCCGAGGGCCGGTGCGGAACGACGGGCCGGTGCGGCGCGGCAAGCCGGCGCGACGAACCAGTGCGGCACGGCAGGCGGTGCCGCCCGGCAGGCCGGTGCGGCGCTGCGCGGCGGACCGGCGCTGCGCGGCGGACCGGTGCGGCGCGGCGGACCGGTGCGGCGCAGTTCGGGCGCGGCGCAGTTCGGGCGCAGCGGCACAGCGCCCTGCATCAAGGACGTGAAGCGGAGCCAAGTCGACCCTCAGACCTCGCCGACCTCTCAGCGCCCGCGCGGGACGACCAAGGTTTCGCCCGCGTAGACGTACCAGTCGTCGATGTCGTTGAGTTGACGGATGTCGTCGATCACACCGAGCGGCGCGCGGTCCGGCGCGACCCGCTCCGCGATCGACCACAGGGAGTCGTTCGGCTGCACCACGACCGTGGGCGCCGGGCCTTGCACCGGCTCGTCGGCGCGGGAGGCAGTGGTCCACAACACTGCGCTGGCGAGCGACGCCATCAGCACGAAGAAGCTCAGGACCACGATCCGGCCTCGCCGCGTCAACCGGAGTGGCGCCGGTTGCCCCGTACGGGCACCTGTGGTTACCACGGCGTATTCCTTTCCTCGCATGCGTCGCTCGGACAAGCGTTCGATCGAACGCCCGTACGACGGTGTATCAGAACAGGCGTACGGAAGTCGAGCACTTCCGGGCGACACGCCGAGAGAAAGTCGTACAGATGTTTGAATATGTCGTACCGCGCCGATACGGTCCTACATCAAGAGGGGTCAGCCGGGCGCGAGTCCATCCCCACGACTTCCGTCCGGCTCCGCGAGCAGACCACGTGCCGTCGAGGCCGTGGCCGACAAGGAGGGCGGACGTGTCGAGCGACGACCGGACGATCCGGCAAGACCAGAAGGACTCCAAGCTTGAGGCCGCGGGCGCCAGGGCGGCCCTGCGCCGTCGTTCCCCGGCCCGCTCCCGCGCCGCGGACGCGCCGCAGCTGCGGTCGGTCACCCCGGTGGTCAGCCAGTTCCCGGATCTGGTCACTGCCGATCTGACGGCCCGGCAACGCCGGATCCTCGAGTTCATCAAGGACTGGGTGGAGCGGTACGGCTATCCCCCGAGCGTCCGCGAGATCGGCGAGGCGGTCGGGCTGGTCTCCCCGTCGAGCGTCGCGTACCAGCTGAAGGAGCTCGAGAAGAAGGGCTTCCTGCGCCGCGACCCCAACCGCCCGCGCGCCGTGGACGTGCGCTCGCCGAGCGACATGGTCGACGACGAGACGCTGCGGTCGGCGCGCCCGACCCCGGCGTACGTTCCGCTCGTGGGCCGCATCGCGGCCGGTGGGCCGATCCTGGCCGAGCAGGCGGTGGAGGAGTTCTTCCCGCTGCCGCGCGAGCTCGTCGGCGAGGGCGAGGTCTTCATGCTCGAGGTCAAGGGCGACTCGATGATCGACGCGGCGATCTGCAACGGCGACTGGGTGGTGGTCCGCCAGCAGCCGACGGCGAACGTCGGTGACATCGTCGCCGCGATGATCGACGGCGAGGCCACGGTGAAGAGCTACCGGCAACGCGACGGGCACGTGTGGCTGATGCCGGCGAACCCGGCGTTCGACCCGATCCCCGGCGACGACGCGACCATCATGGGCCGGGTCGTGGCGGTGCTGCGCCGCGTCTGACGGGCGCGTCGGGCAAGAACGACCGCCCCGCGAGGGGTGCAACGACACGGCGACGGCCGGCCCACCGGGTGGTGGACCGGCCGTCGCGTCGTCCGTGGCCTTGCTGCGGGCGCGGCCGCAGCATCAGGACTGCGGTTCGCCGGTGTCAGCGGCCCTGCGAGTAACGGCCGTCGCGGCCGTACGGCGTGCCGGTGTTCATCGCGCCGTTCGGGCGGGACGGGGCGTTGCCCTGCGTGCCGAAGAAGCCGGCGGGGCGGGGCGAGCCCGTGCTCTGCTGACGGCCGCCGCCCGGTGGGGGCGGGGGCGGGGCGCCGTAGACACCTCCGCCGGGCCGGCCTGAACCGCCGCCGCCCGCGGGCCGGGGCTGACCGCCCTGACCCGGCCGCACCGGCGCACCGCCGGCGGGGCGAGCCGGCTGACCACCAGCAGGCCGGGCCGGCTGACCACCAGCAGGCCGGGCCGGCTGACCACCAGCAGGCCGGGCCGGCTGACCACCAGCAGGCCGGGCCGGCTGACCACCAGCAGGCCGAGCCGGCTGACCACCAGCAGGCCGAGCCGGCTGACCACCAGCAGGCCGAGCCGGCTGACCACCAGCAGGCCGAGCCGGCTGACCACCAGCAGGCCGAGCCGGCTGACCACCAGCAGGCCGAGCCGGCTGACCACCAGCAGGCCGAGCCGGCTGACCACCAGCAGGCCGAGCCGGCTGACCACCGCCGGGTCGGCCCGGCTGAGCGCCACCCGGACGACCCGGCTGGGCAGCACCCGGACGACCGGGCTGAACGGCACCCGGCCGGCCGGCCGGCGCGGCACCGGGCCGGCCTGCAGGCGCGGCGCCCGGGGGCGTCACACCGGGGCGGCCGGGAGGCGCGGCGGGCGGGCGGGCGCCGCCTGCTCCGTACACGCCGCCCTTCTGCGGGGGTTTGGCTCCGTACACGGGGCCGGATGCCGCTCCCGAGGTTCGCGGCGGGCCGCCGACGGCGAGGAGTTCGGTCGCGGCGTCGCTGGGCTTGGGGCCGGTCGGTTCGTCGTCGATGTCGTCCGGTTCCGGGCGGGGCTTCTTGCGGGAGCGGACGATGCCGAAGATGCCCGCGCCGACGAGCAGGGCGCCGAGGACGCCGACGGCTCCTACCAGGTACGTGATGTCGGAGAGGCTGAGCTGCGAGAACCAGCTGGGGCCCTTGTCCTTCGCGGCGTCCCCGGCGGCACCCGCGTCGGCCGTGAAGACCTGCGTGGCCGGGGTGTAGCGGAGGATGTAGTTGGTCGCGTCCTCCTCCTCGATGTCGCCGAAGTCGGACACCGTGGCGAAGGTCTTGCCGTCCGGGCTGTAGGTGATGGCCTCGCCGAACGGCTCGTTGGGCAGGCCGGTCTGGCGCGGCTTGTTCTTCAGCGCGGCGAGCACGTCACCGTTGGTGACATCCCATTCGAAGGCGTCGAGGTACGTCCGCAGCACGACCTTCTTGCCGTCCGGCGACATCGCGGCGCCCGTGACGACGCCCTGCGCGAGCCGGGCGAAGGCGGTGCCGGGGGTGGACGTCCGCGGCAGCTCGACCTGGCCGACCTTCTTCAGCGGGACGCCCTCGGTGTTGTTCGACTTGAGGGCGGCCGCCGGCGCGTAGATCTGTGCCGGGCCGACGAGCTCCTTGGTGATGATCAGCGGCTCGCCCTTGCCGTCGAGGAGCAGCGCCTCGGCGTCGTGGTAGTCGCCGTCCGGGTACGCCAGGCGGTGGATCTTCGGTTCCTTGGATCCGTCGGCCGGCATGGTCCAGACGCTGATGGTGTCGCGGTGGGTGGCGGGCTTCGCGCGTACGCCGTTGTCGCCGGTGTCCGCGATCCACAGCGTCTTGCCGCCCGGCGCCAGGATCATGTCCTCGGTGTCCGCCGGCCCTCGGCCGCTGAAGGGGATCCGCTGGGTGATGTCGCACTGCCCGTTGAGGAAGAACACCTTCTCGCGGGCCGAGCTGTCCGTGCCGTCGTTGATGACGACGTAGCCGTCGTCGGTCGCCACGATGCCGGAAAGCTCGTTGAGGAGCGGATCGGTGACCTTGCACACCTTCTTGCCGGCCGCAGCCTTCGCCTGGGTGGCCGCGGGGGCCGGTTCGGCGGAGGCGGGCACGGCCCCCAACATCACAAGCCCGGAGGCGAGGATGACCGGGAACACGAGACGCCGCATCCGATCAGTGTCGCATGCGGTGTCGCGCGCCGGTGTTACGCGTGGATCAAGCCTGGTGGGACGGGCCGCGCCGCCCGGAACAGCAGCCGCCGGCGCCCCCTCCGGAAGCGCCGCGCCTCCGGTCCTCGCCGGCCGCGGTGCGGCCGCCGGTAACCCAGGGAGATACGCAGAAGGCGCGCCGCTCCCCCGTCCACACGGGAGAGCGGCGCGCCCTTGATGTGCTGTTATGCCCGGTAAGGCGCCAGCTCGGCGGCGAGCTGCTCGTCCACCCGTACGCGGAGCTCGGAGCCCTCGTCGGTGTGCCGGGTGTCCAGGACCTGTCCACGCCGGTGGATGCGGGCCACGAGGTCGCCCCGGTCGTACGGGAGGATCACCCGCAGGTCCACCGCCGGCCGTGGCAGCCGCTGCGCGATGGCCGCGTGCAGCTCGGCGATGCCCAGCCCGGAGCGGGCCGAGACGAAGATCGCGTCGGGCCACGTGCGCTTGAGCCGCAGCATCGTCTCCTCGTCCGCGGCGTCGACCTTGTTGACCACGAGGAGCTCCGGGATCCGGTCGGCGCCGACCTCACCCAGCACCTCCCGTACGGCCGTGACCTGACCCTCGGGGTCGGGGTGGGCGCCGTCGACGACGTGCACGACGAGGTCCGCGTACGACACCTCCTCCAGCGTCGAGCGGAACGCCTCGACGATCTGGTGGGGCAGGTGCCGGACGAAGCCGACCGTGTCGGAGAGCGTGAACACGCGCCCGTCCTCGGCGGCCGTGCGCCGGGTCGTCGGGTCGAGGGTGGCGAACAGGGCGTCCTCCACCAGCACGCCCGCCGACGTCAGCCGGTTGAGCAGGCTCGACTTGCCGGCGTTGGTGTAACCGGCGATCGCCACGGCCGGGACGCCGCTGGTCGAACGGCGGGACCGCTTCGTCTGGCGTACGGTCCGCATCGCCTTGATCTCCCGCCGCAGCTTCGCGATGCGGTGGTTGATCCGGCGCCGGTCGGTTTCCAGCTTCGTCTCACCGGGACCACGGGTGCCCACGCCACCGCCGCCCGAACCGCCACCGGCTCCACCGCCCTGCCGGGAGAGCGACTCACCCCAGCCTCGCAGCCGGGGCAGCAGGTACTGCAGCTGGGCCAGCTCGACCTGCGCCTTACCTTCCTTGCTCTTCGCGTGCTGGGCGAAGATGTCGAGGATCAGCGCCGTACGGTCGACGACCTTGACCTTGGTCTTCTGCTCGAGATTGCGCAGCTGGGACGGCGACAACTCGCCGTCGCAGATGACGGTGTCGGCGCCCGTGGAGATGACCACGTCGCGCAGTTCGTCGACCTTGCCGCGGCCGATGAAGGTGGCCGAGTCCGGGCGGGAACGTCGTTGGATGAGGCCTTCGAGCACCTGGGAGCCGGCCGTCTCGGCCAGCGCCGCCAGCTCGGTCAGCGAGTTCTCGGCGTCGGAGACGCTGCCCTCGGTCCAGACGCCGACCAGGACTACTCGCTCGAGCCGCAGCTGCCTGTACTCGACCTCGGTGATGTCCGTGAGCTCGGTGGAGAGGCCGGCGACGCGCCGTAGCGAGTGCCGTTCCTCGAGTTCCAGCTCACCGGTGGTGACGTCGGGTTCGAAAAGCTCAGTTCGCAAAAGGTGACCTCCTCAGCCCGATCGTGGCACGCCATCGCGGGCGGCGCATCCACATAACCGGGCTGGGCGTTGTCGCAGGAGTGTCTGACTCTTCAGTAACCACCGCGATGGCCCCCGATATTCCGGAAGCGCAACAATGCGGATACTCACCCGCCAACGACGGAGGGACTCCCGTGGTGACCACCCGCCTGCCCAGCGCAGGATTCTCGATCACGATCCGGATCGCCGTGACCGCCGACGCCTCGTCCATCGGCCGGCTCACCACCTGTGTGGGTGAGGCGGGCGCGATCGTGACGGCCCTCGACGTGGTGGACTCCGACCCCGGCCGGGTCCTCGTCGACCTCACCTGCGACACCGCCGACTCCACCCACGCCGACCAGGTCGTCAAGAACCTGGAGGAACAGGACGGCGTGGACGTGCGGAAGGTGTCCGACCGTACGTTCCTGCTGCACCTCGGCGGCAAGATCGAGGTGTCGTCCAAGGTCGCGCTGCGCAACCGTGACGAGCTGTCGCGGGCGTACACGCCGGGCGTGGCGCGGGTCTGCATGGCCATCGCGGAGAACCCCGCCGACGCGCGCCGGCTGACCATCAAGCGCAACACGGTCGCGGTGGTCAGCGACGGCTCCGCGGTCCTCGGGCTGGGCAACATCGGCCCGGCCGCGGCGATGCCGGTGATGGAGGGCAAGGCGGCGCTCTTCAAGCGGTTCGGTGGCGTGGACGCCTGGCCGGTGGTGCTCGACACCCAGGACACCGACGAGATCGTCAGCATCGTGAAGGCGATCGCGCCGGCGTACGGGGGGATCAACCTCGAGGACATCGCGGCGCCGCGGTGCTTCGAGATCGAGATGCGGCTGCGCGAGCTGCTGGACATCCCGGTCTTCCACGACGACCAGCACGGCACCGCGATCTGCGTGCTGGCCGCGCTGACGAACGCGCTGCGGGTGGTCGGCAAGAACCTGGCGGACGTCAAGGTCGTCGTGTCGGGCGCGGGTGCCGCGGGTACGGCGATCATGAAGCTGCTGCTGCGTCAGGGCGTGGGCGACATCATCGCGTACGACCGCAGGGGCGCGCTGCACCGCGGCATGGACGACCTGAACCCGACGTGGGAATGGCTGGTGGAGAACACCAACCGGGACAACTACTCGGGTGACCTCCCGGGCGCGATCGTCGGGGCGGACGTCTTCATCGGGGTCAGCGCCCCGAACCTGCTGACCGGCGACGACATCGCCCAGATGGCCGACAAGTCGATCGTCTTCGCGCTGGCGAACCCGGACCCGGAGGTGGACCCGCGGGAGGCCCGCAAGCACGCCGCCGTCGTGGCAACCGGCCGCTCCGACCAGCCCAACCAGATCAACAACGTGCTGGCGTTCCCGGGCGTCTTCCGCGGCATGCTCGACGTGGCCGCCGAGGAGTTCACCGAGGAGATGGCGCTCGCCGCGGCGATGGCCATCGCGAACGTGGTCGGCGAGGAGAAGATCAACCCGACGGTGATCATCCCCAGCGTGTTCGACGCGCGCGTGACCCCGGCCGTGGCCGCGGCCATCCGCGCGACCGTCAAGGGCAGCCCGCCCCCGCAGAACCAGGCGGCGGTGCCTCAGGCCGAGCTGGACCAGGCCCCGGCGGAGACCTTCTGACGTCCGGCGGCCCAGCCCGTGAGCTCCCCGGTGTGGTCGGTGATGAGCCCGGCCACACCGGCCTGGACCAGGTCCGGCCAGAGCGCGATGTCGTTGGCCGTCCAGGGCATGACAGCCACCCCGGCGTCCGCCAGCGCGGCGACTGTCTCCGGTGAGCCGAGCACCGCGTTCATGGACGGGTTGCAGTAGGAGACACCCAGCTCACCGGCCACCTCGACCTGGGAGGTGTCGAAGCCGTCGCGCAGCAGGCCCCGGCGCACGTCCGGGGCGGCCTCACCGGCGAGACGCACGATCGCCGGGTCGAAGCTCTGCACGACCGTACGGGCGAGCAGCCCCGCGTCGGCGACCTGGCCGAGGATGACCTTTACCTGTTCGAGCGTGGCGGGCGGCTTGATCTCCAGCAGCAGCTCGACCCGCGGCGCCACCGACGGCGTGACGCCGGCCTGCTCCGCCTCGTCGGCGAGGACGGCGTGCGGGCGCAGCAGCTCCAGCACCTCGCTCAGCCGGGGCACGCCGATCCCCGCGTACGCCGGGGAGAACCAGGAGCCCGCGTCCAGCCGCGCGATCTCGTCGAGGGTGAGCTCCCAGACCTTGCCGGAGCCGTCCGTCGTCCGGTCGACCGTGCGGTCGTGGATGACCACGGGTACGCCGTCGGCGGTCGTACGGACGTCGAACTCGATGAACGTGGCGCCGGCGAGGACGCCCGCGGCGAAGGCGGGCAGGGTGTTCTCGGGCGCGACGGCGGAATATCCGCGGTGCGCCACGCGGTGCAGCGCCGCCATCAGCCGAGCGCCCTCACGTCGACCTCGCCGGTGGCGACGAGCACCGCCGGCCCGGCCAGCCACCAGCGGCCCTCGCCGTCGGCGGTGACGGTGAGCCGCCCGCCCGGGAGGTCCACCGCGACCACTCCCGTGGCCAGGCCGGCGTCGCGCAGCGCCACGGCCCCGACCGCCAGGGCCCCGGAGCCGCAGGACAGCGTCTCGGCCGAGCCGCGCTCGTAGACCCGCATGTGCACGTGCAGGTCGGTGCCGTCGACGGGCTCGCCCGGGGTGGTGAACTCGACGTTGACGCCCTCGGGGAACAGGGCCGGGTCGTAGCCCGGCGCCACGTGCAGGTCCAGCGCCGCCAGCTCCACCCCGTCGTGCAGCGCGCTGACCAGGTGCGGGTTGCCGCAGTTCACGGCCATGCCCGGCATGGTCAGCGGGCCGACGGTCGCGGTGCCGGCGGCGTACACCTCGGGGGTCCTCATGTGGACGGAGATGAGCGGGCCCTCGATCAGCGCGCGCACGACGCCGGCGCGGGTGGCGACCGGGAGGCCCTCCGGGCCGGCCGTCGCGAGACCCTCGCTGAGCAGGTAGCGGGTGAAGACCCGGACCCCGTTGCCGCACATCTCGGCCGCGGACCCGTCGGAGTTCCAGTAGTCCATGAACCACTCGGCTTCGGCCGCGTGGCCCGCGCCGTCCGGGTGCTTGGCGGCGCGCACGACCCGCAGGACGCCGTCCGCGCCGATGCCGCGGTGGCGGTCGCACAGCGCCGCGACGAGCGACGGTGTCAGATCGAGCGCCCCGTCCGGGTCGGGAAGGATGACGAAGTCGTTGCCGGTGCCGTGGCCCTTGGTGAACAACACGCGCTCCATCATCGCGCAGCCGCCGAACAGGCCGCCAACGCGTCCTCCACACACGTGGGCGAGGCACCGTCGAGCCAGGTGACACGCGGGTCGCGACGGAACCAGGAGCGTTGCCGGCGGACGAAGCGGCGGGTCGCCCGTACGGTCTCGTCCCGTGCCTGCGCCTCGGTGAGCCTCCCGTCGAGCTGGGCGAGGGCCTGCTGGTAGCCGAGCGCGCGGCTCGCCGTACGCCCCTCGCGCAGGCCGGCGCGGTCGAGGGCGCGTACCTCCTCGACCAGCCCGGCCGCCCACATGAGGTCGACCCGGTCGGCGATGCGCCGGTCCAGCTCGCCGGTCTCCCGGTCCACACCGACCTGGACGGCGTCGTAGTACGGCCGGGGCTCGGGCAGCGCCGCGGTGAACGGCGCGCCGGTCATCTCGATGACCTCCAGCGCCCGGACGATCCGCCGCCCGTTGGACGGAAGGATCTTGGCGGCGGCCTCCGGGTCGGCCTCCCGCAGCCGTTCGTGCAGCCGCGCCGGGCCCGCCTCGGCGAGCTCCGCCTCCCAGCGTTCCCGAATGGCGGGATCCGTGCCGGGAAATTCGAAGTCCTCCAGCACGGCCCGGACGTACAACCCCGAACCCCCGACCAAGAGGGGTACGCGGCCCCGCGCGGCGATGTCCTCCACGGCCGACCGGGCCGCCTCCTGGTATTCCGCGACGCTCGCCGGGAACGTGACGTCCCAGAGGTCCAGGACGTGGTGCGGGACGCCTTCCCGCTCGTCGGGGGGCAGTTTCGCGGTCCCGATGTCCATCCCGCGGTAGAGCTGCATGGAGTCCGCGTTCACCACCTCGCCGCCGAGGGCGTGGGCGAGGGCCAGGCTGAGCGCGGTCTTGCCGGCGGCGGTGGGCCCGACGACGGCGACCACTCCGGGGGGTGGGAGCAACGGCACGCAGTCACCGTAACGGGCTGGTCACGGTCATCCTCGGGCGCTTCCCCGGAACCGGGTTGGACCTGTGACAATGCGCGAGAAAGAATGCCGATGGAATGATGGCATTCGACTGCGCCATGGCGGCCGTCGAGGGCAGCGAGGCCCGCGACGCCGGGAAGACTGAGGATGGGCTCATGAACGACTGGACGACCTTCGGGCGCGTGGATGCCGACGGCACCGTGTACGTGAAGACGGCCGAGGGCGACCGGGTGGTCGGCTCATGGCAGGCGGGCACGCCCGAGGAGGGCCTGGCCCACTTCGCCCGGCGCTTCGCCGACCTGGTCACCGAGGTCGACCTCGTGGAGGCCCGGCTCAAGTCCGGCGCGGCGGACGCATCGCACTCGCTGAGCAGCATCAAGCGGCTGCGCGCGACGCTCGACGAGGCGCACGTCGTCGGCGACATCGACGGGCTGGCGGCGCGCCTGGACCGGCTCACCGCGATCGCGGACGAGAAGGCCGGCGAGGCCAAGGCCGCCCGCGAGGTGGCCCGCACGGAGGCGCTCGCCCGCAAGACCGCGCTGGTCGAGGAGGCGGAGCAGATCGCCGCCGAGGCGACCGGCTGGAAGAGCGCGGGCGACCGGCTCAAGGAGATCCTCGACGAGTGGAAGACGATCCGCGGCGTCGACAAGAAGACCGACGGTGAGCTCTGGAAGCGCTTCGCGGCCGCCCGCGACGGCTTCACCCGCCGCCGCGGCGCCCACTTCGCCACCCTCGACGGCCAGCGCAAGCAGGCGCAGACCGCCAAGGAGGAGCTGGTCAAGGAGGCGGAGACCCTCGCCGGCTCCTCGGAGTGGGGCCCGACCGCGTCCCGGCTCAAGGAGCTGATGAACGAGTGGAAGGCCGCGCCGCGCGCGGCCAAGGAGGCCGAGCAGCGGCTCTGGGAACGTTTCCGGGGTGCGCAGGACGCCTTCTTCACCCGCCGCAGCGAGGTCTTCTCCGCCCGCGACGCCGAGTACAAGGGCAACCTGGAGAAGAAGCAGGCGGTGCTGGCCGAGCTCGAGGCCGTGGACGTCGACGCGGACCCGCGCGGCGCCCAGAACAGGCTGCGCGACCTGCAGGCGGCCTGGCACGACGCCGGCCGGGTGCCCCGCGAGTCGGCCGCCTCACTGGAGCGCCGCTGGCGCGCCGCCGAGGAGCGCATCCGGGTCGCCATGGACTCGGCGTGGCGCAAGACCACCCCGCAGGACAACCCGCTGCTGCAGCAGATGCGGGAGCAGGTGGCCGAGGCCGAGCAGCGCCTCGCCCGGGCGCAGGCCGCCGGCGACAGCCGCCGCATCAAGGAGGCCGAGCAGGCGCTCGCCTCCAAGAGGCAGTTCCTGGCTCTGGCCGAACAGGCCGGCTGACCGGGCTACCCGAGGTAGGGCGGAGCGACACCCCAGCCCCAGCGCGGCACCGGCGCGTCCCGGACGACGTCGGCGCCGGGCTGGGAGTTCTGGCGGGCCAGGCGCGTACCCCACTCGATGTAGCCGAGGAACGCGGCGCGGAACTCGGGGTCCCCGGGCAGCCCGACGTCGTCCGCGGCGTCCTGGATGAGGTTCACCCAGCGGCGGCGCTGCGGCTCGGTGATCGCCATGCCCAGGTGCATCGACAGCATGCGCGGATAGCCGCCGTGCTCCCGCGTGTACGCGGGCGGCCCGCCGAACACCTCCGCGAGCCACACGGCCACGTGGTGCGCGTGCTCCGGCGGCATCCGGGTGAACAGCGGCCCGAGCAGGTCGTCCTCGACCACCCGGGCGTAGAAGGCGTCGGTCAGCCGGTCCATCGCGGCCATGCCGCCGGCCCACTCGTACAGCGTCGGTGTCTCCCCCATGCGCCCACCCCAGCATCGGATCACCGCGGCCACAAGTACGCACATAATGGTGCGTGCCCAAGCGATACAGCTGTCCGGTGGAGCTGACGACCGACGTGATCGGCGGCCGCTGGCGCACGGTGATCCTGTCCCGGCTCAAGGAGGGCGTGCACCGCTACGGCGAGCTGCGCCGGCTGGTACCGGGCATCAGCGAGAAGATGCTCAGCCAGCGCCTGCGCGAGCTGGAGGCGGACGGGCTGATCACGCGGCGCGACCGGGGCACCGTCCCGCCGCACGTCGAGTACGACCTCACGGAGGAGGGCCGCAGCCTCGCCCCCGTCCTGCAGGCGCTCTACGACTGGGGAGTCGCCCGGGCGGCCCGGACCGGGGTCGAGGTGGGCTCCTAGAGGGCGCAGCCGCCGGTGGTGGTGGGCAGCGGGGCGGGGACCCCGATGGTGGGCAGGCCCAGGGAGACACCCGGGAGCTTGGGCGTACGCCCGGCCTCGAACGCGTCGCCCGCCCGCGTGCGGCGGTGGCTCAGCGGCTCACCGTCGGCGTTGAGGTGGTGCGGGGCCGCGTACGTGACCACGGTCTCGACGATGTCCCCGGGGCGCGGGGCGGTCGCGCCGGTGGCGAAGTGCACCAGGCGGCCGTCGCGGGCCCGGCCGCTCATCCGGCCCGTACGCTCGTCCTTGCGTCCCTCCCCCACCGCGACCAGGACCTCGACCTTCTCGCCCACCAGCCGCTTGTTCTCGGCCCAGGTGATGTCCTCGAGGGTGGCGATCAGCCGTTCGTAGCGCTCCTGCACGACCTGCTTCGGCAGCTGCTCGTCCATCGTGGCGGCGGGCGTGCCGGGCCGCTTCGAGTACTGGAACGTGAAGGCGCTGGAGAAGCGGGCCTCGCGGACCACGTCGAGGGTGCGCGCGAAGTCGTCCTCGGTCTCGCCGGGGAAGCCCACGATGATGTCCGTGGTGATCGCGGCGTCCGGCATCGCGGCCCGGACCTTGCCGATGATGCCCAGGTACTTCTCCGAGCGGTAACTGCGGCGCATCGCCTTGAGCACACGGTCGGAGCCGGACTGCAGCGGCATGTGCAGCGAGTGGCAGACGTTGGGCGTCTCGGCCATCGCGGCGATCACGTCGTCGGTGAAGTCCTTCGGGTGCGGGCTGGTGAAGCGGACCCGCTCCAGCCCGTCGATCTCGCCGCAGGCGCGCAGCAGCTTGCCGAACGCCAGCCGGTCGCCGGACTCCACGCCGTACGAGTTGACGTTCTGGCCGAGCAGCGTCACCTCGAGCACGCCCTCACGGGCCAGCGCCTCGACCTCCGCGAGGATCTCGCCGGGCCGGCGATCCTTCTCCTTGCCGCGCAGCGACGGCACGATGCAGAACGTGCACGTGTTGTTGCAGCCGACCGAGATCGACACCCAGCCCGCGTACGTCGACTCGCGCTTGGTGGGCAGCGTCGACGGGAACACCTCGAGCGACTCGAGGATCTCGACCTCGGCCTCGCGGTTGTGCCGGGCGCGCTCGAGCAGCGCCGGCAGCGAGCCGATGTTGTGCGTGCCGAAGACCACGTCGACCCAGGGCGCCCGCTTGACGATGTCGCCGCGGTCCTTCTGGGCCAGGCAGCCGCCGACCGCGATCTGCATCCCGGGGTTCTTGAGCTTGGTGGGGCGCAGGTGGCCGAGGTTGCCGTAGAGGCGGTTGTCGGCGTTCTCCCGCACCGCACAGGTGTTGAAGACCACGACGTCGGCCGCGTCCGCCTCCGCGGCGCGGACATAGCCGGCGTCCTCCATCAACCCGGAGATGCGCTCGCTGTCGTGCACGTTCATCTGGCAGCCGTACGTGCGCACGTCATAGGTGCGGGGCGCGGCGCTCTGCAGGGTCTCAGTCATGGCAATCAACCAGGGTAGTCCCTGTGCCGCGGAGCGCCGATCCCGGCGGAGCGCTCAGGCCGCGGCCGGGCGTCCCGGGGTCGGTGCGGGCCGCCACCGCGAGCGCGAACAGCCGGGGCCGGCCGCGCACTCCGGGTCGGAACCCGTGCACGGGCGTACGTGACGGCACTCCGTACCGTCGTCGGTCTCGGCCACGTCGACGTGCACGGCCCGCAGCGTGCCGTCGGGCTCGGCCAGGACGTACCTGGTGGGGTTGAGGGTGTCGTCGGGGAGCAGGACGTCGATGCCCAGCCGGACCGAGACGGCGCTGGCGATCGTCGCCTCGTCGATCTCGCCGGGGGTGAGATAGCAGTCGATCTGGGTCGGGAAGTCACCGCCGATGTGCCAGACGTCGCAGAGCACCGCGCCGGCGGAGGCCGCCTCCAGGGTCGTCACCGGACGCTGGAGCGCACCCGACACCGCCGCGCGGGCGGTGGCCGGGTCCACGGTCCCCGCGGCGCACCAGCTCCAGAGTCCGTCCGCCGGTTCGGCGTCTGCCATACCGCTCATCGTGGACATCCCTTTCCCCGCAGACCTGCGGTGTTACTGCTCCGTGACCATTCTCGGCGTGAACCGATACAAGCGCGCCCATAGAGTGACCCCATCCGAGTGAACCCAACGACGGGACGGTGGTCAGACGGTGACGACGAGCGAGCCTCTCATCGTCCTCGAGGGCGTCAACAAGTACTTCGGCCCGCTGCACGTCCTGCAGGATGTCAACCTCTCCGTCGACCGCGGCGAGGTGGTCGTCGTGATCGGACCGTCCGGCTCCGGCAAGTCGACGCTGTGCCGGGCGATCAACCGGCTCGAGCCCATCGACGCCGGCACGATCACCTTCGACGGCCGGCCGCTGCCCGCCGAGGGCAAGCCCCTCGCCCGGCTGCGCAGCGAGGTCGGGATGGTGTTCCAGTCGTTCAACCTCTTCGCGCACAAGACCATCCTGCAGAACGTCATGCTGGGTCCGGTCAAGGTGCGCGGCGAGAAGCCCGACGCGGTACGGGAACGTGCGATGAAGCTGCTCGAGCGGGTCGGCATCGCCAATCAGGCGGACAAGTACCCGGCCCAGCTCTCCGGCGGCCAGCAGCAGCGGGTCGCCATCGCCCGGGCCCTGGCCATGCAGCCCAAGGCCCTGCTCTTCGACGAGCCGACCAGCGCGCTCGACCCGGAGATGGTGGGCGAGGTGCTCGACGTCATGACGTCGCTCGCCAAGGAGGGCATGACCATGGTCGTGGTCACCCACGAGATGGGCTTCGCGCGGCACGCCGCGGACCGGGTCGTGTTCATGGCCGACGGGCAGCTCGTGGAGCAGGCGGCCCCCGCGGAGTTCTTCGACAACCCGAAGAGCGAGCGCGCCCGGGACTTCCTCTCCAAGATTCTGACGCACTGATCCCGTCCATTGCGGACACTTTGTACACATTCACCAGGAGGAGTGCGACGATGCGCATCACCCGAATGACGGCAGTGGCCGGGGCGTTCGCCCTGGCGATGGCCGCCGCAGCGTGCGGCGGGGACGACAGCGGCTCGGGGGCGGGCAGCGGCATCGTCGGCAAGGCGAGCAGCCAGAAGAAGCTCGTCGTCGGCGTCAAGGCCGACCAGCCGGGCCTCGGCCTGCAGACCGGTGGCACCTACACCGGCTTCGACATCGAGATCGCGAAGATCATCGCGAAGGGTCTCGGCGTGCCGGAGTCCGGCATCGAGTACAAGACCACGGTGTCGTCCAACCGCGAGCCGTTCATCCAGCAGGGCCAGGTCGACATGGTCGTGGCGACGTACACGATCAACGACGAGCGCAAGAAGGTCGTCAACTTCGCCGGCCCGTACTACGTGGCCGGGCAGGACCTGCTGGTCGCGACGGACTCCACGATCACCGGGCCGGAGGCGCTGGTCGGCAAGAAGGTCTGCTCGGTGTCCGGCTCCACGCCGGCCAAGCGGATCCAGACCGACTACAAGGGCGTCAACCTGCAGCAGTTCGACTCGTACTCCAAGTGCGTGCAGGCGCTGTCGAACAAGACCGTCGACGCGGTGACCACCGACGACATCATCCTCGCGGGCTACGCGGCCCAGGAGCAGTACGCCGGCAAGTTCAAGGTCGTCGGCAAGAAGTTCAGCGAGGAGCCGTACGGCATCGGCGTCAAGAAGACCGACACCGAGGGCTGCAAAAAGATCAACGAGATCCTCAAGACGTCGGCGACCGACGGCTCGTACAAGGCCGCGTGGGACAGCACGCTCGGCAAGAGCGGCACCCCGGCGCCCGAGCTCGACGTCACCAAGCTGACCAACTGCAGCTGAGCTACGGCGGTACGGGCGGGGCCGGTCCTCTACCGGCCCCGCCCGGCTGTTGATCGTTTTTCCGGCGTCGCGAGGAAGCGAGGGCGATGGACGTCTTCTCCGATTCAGCCAACATCGACACGTACGTCACCGGGTTCCTCTGGATCCTGAAACTCACCGCGGCCGCCACCGTCGGCGCGCTGGTGCTCGGCGTCGTGCTGGCCGCCTTCCGGGTCTCGCCGATCCCCGTGCTGCGCGGTGTCGGGACGGCCTGGGTCAACATCTTCCGGAACACGCCGCTGACGCTGATCGTCTTCTTCTGCTACTTCGGCCTGTACTCGGCGCTGGGCCTGACGCTCTCCGACGACATCGACCGCAACAACTACTGGCTCGGCGTCGTCGGCCTCTCCGTCTACACCGCCGCGTTCGTGTGCGAGGCCATCCGGTCCGGCATCAACACCGTGCCCGCCGGGCAGGCCGAAGCGGCCCGGGCCATCGGCATGTCGTTCCTGCAGACCCTGCGGATCGTCATCCTGCCGCAGGCCGGCCGGGCCGTCGTCGCCCCGCTGGGCAGCATCTTCATCGCGCTGGCGAAGAACGCCACGATCGTCGGCACGATCGGCCTCATGGAGTCCTCCTCCGCCATGAAAGACCTGATCAACGCCAACGGCAATGCGGTCATACCCATCTTCCTGGTCTTCGCCGGCACCTTCGCCGTCGTCCTCATCCCCACCGGCTACCTCTTCGGCTGGCTGGCCAACCGCCTGGCGGTGAAGCGGTGAGCAGCAACCCCGACGCCGTCCTCTACGACCACCCGGGCCCTCGGGCGAAGACCCGCAACCTGATCCTGACGATCGTCTTCGGCATCGTCCTGGTCGCGCTGCTGTGGTGGGTCTACGACAAGTTCGACGAGAAGGGCCAGTGGGCCGGACCGCTGTGGCGTCCGTTCCTCGACGGCTCCACGTGGACGGACTACATCCTGCCGGGCCTCTGGTCGACCGTGAAGGCCGCCGCGATCGCCATGCTGCTGTCGCTGGTGTTCGGCATCATCTTCGCCGTGGGCCGGCTCTCCGACCACTGGTGGGTGCGCATCCCCTCCGGCGTGGTGGTCGAGTTCTTCCGGGCCGTACCGCTGCTGCTGATGATGTTCTTCATCTTCTTCGGCGTCCCGTTCCTCACCGAAGAACCCATGCCACCGTTCTGGGCGGTCGTCATCGGCCTCACCCTCTACAACGGCTCGGTGCTCGCCGAAGCCTTCCGCGCCGGCATCCGCGCGGTGCCACGCGGGCAGAGCGAGGCGGCGTACGCGATCGGCATGCGCAAGAACCAGGTCATGCGCGAGATCCTCATCCCCCAGGCGGCCCGGGCCATGCTGCCGGTGATCGTCAGCCAGCTCGTGGTCCTGGTCAAGGACACGGCGCTCGGGTACATCATCGGGTACACGGAGCTGCTGCAGAACGGCGTCAACACGCTCGGCGCCAACTACGGCAACACGGTGGCCGCGGCGATCGTGGCGGCGATCATCTATGTGGTTCTGAACGCTTCGCTGACGTTCTTCGCGGGGGTGCTGGAGCGGCGCACCCGGCGGAGCGGGCGGGCTCCCCGGGCCGGGCGCGGGGCTCCGGCCGACACCGGGATCGTGGCCGTGGGGCCGGTGGGAGCCGGTGGGGCCGTGGAACCGCAGGGCTGAGAGTGGCAAGCCGTCGCACCGGGTGATCGTCCGTCAACGCTGCGACGGCGTTCCACCTGCACCCAAGCCCCGGCGACAGGCCGGCTGCCCAACGCCCGTCTGTGCCGCGCTTCAGTTCGACGGATTCCAACCGACGATGGACGTGAACGGTGTGGGTGCGGGGCTTCGAGCGGAGCGCGGTGGGGTGCCCGCGGAGCGGGCGAGCTCAGCCACTCACGCAGGTTGCAGGGCACGGCGGTCCGTGAGCCGTCAGGCGAGCGGGGCGCCGGGACCGACCTCGGCGGGAGCGACGGTCCGCACCACCCACGAAGCTACGACATCCCGCTCTTGATGTTGCCTTCTAGCGCGCCAGCTCCGTCACCCGGGATTCGCGGACGACCGTGACGCGGATCTGGCCGGGGTAGGTGAGCTCTTCCTCGATCTGCTTGGCGACGTCGCGGGCGAGCACGGCCGCGGCGATGTCGTCGACGTCCTCCGGGCGGACCATGACGCGGATCTCGCGGCCCGCCTGCATGGCGAAGACCTTGTCGACGCCCGGCTTGCCGCCGGCGATCTCCTCGATGCGTTCCAGGCGCTTCACGTACGCCTCCAGGCTTTCGCGGCGCGCGCCCGGGCGGCCGCCGGAGCAGGCGTCCGCCGCCTGGGTGAGGACGGCCTCGACGGTCTGGGGCTGGACCTCGTTGTGGTGCGCTTCGATCGCGTGGACGACGTCGTCGGATTCGCCGTACTTGCGGGCCAGGTCGGCGCCGATGAGGGCGTGGCTGCCCTCGACCTCGTGGGTGAGGGCCTTGCCGATGTCGTGCAGGAAGGCGCCGCGCTTGATCGTCGGTACGTCGAGGCCCAGCTCGGCGGCCATGACGCCGGCGATGTGCGCGGTCTCGACCAGGTGCTTGAGCACGTTCTGGCCATAGCTGGTGCGGTAGCGCAGGCGGCCCAGCAGCGTCGCCAGTTCGGGGTGGATGTCGGTGATGCCGACGTCGACCAGCGCTTCCTCGGCGGCACGCTCGCAGAGGCGGTCCACCTCGTTCTTGGCGCTCTCGAAGACTTCCTCGATGCGGTGCGGGTGGATGCGGCCGTCGAGGACCAGCTTCTCCAGGGTCAGCCGGCCCACCTCGCGGCGTACCGGGTCGAAGCAGGAGAGCAGGACCGCCTCGGGGGTGTCGTCAATGATCAGGTTGACGCCGGTGGTCGACTCGAACGCCCGGATGTTGCGGCCCTCGCGGCCGATGATGCGGCCTTTCATCTCATCGCTGGGCAGGTGCAGGACGCTGACCACGCTCTCCGCGGTCTGCTCGCTGGCGATCCGCTGGATCGCGTCGACCACGATGTGCCGGGCCCGGGTGTCGGCGGTGTGCTTGGCGTCGGCCTCGATGTCGCGGATGAGGATCGCGGCCTCGCGCTTCGCCTGGCCTTCCAGCCCCTCGATGAGCTCGGCGCGGGCCTGGTCGGCGGTGAGGCCGGCGATCCGTTCCAGCTCGCGCCGGCGCTGCTCCTCCGCCTCGGCGAGCTCCGCCTCGCGGGTGCCGAGCGCGGTCTCCCGGGCGGTCAGGTCGGCGTCCATGGCGGCCAGCCGGCGTTCGCGTTCCACCAGGCGCTCGACCTCGTCGGCGTGCAGGCGTTCCCGCTCGTCGATCCGCGCAGCGCGCCGTTCGACCTCGGCGGCCTGCTCCTTGACGGTGGTGTTGAGCAGCGCCACCTCGCGTTCGCCGCTGCGGCGGGCGGCGGCACGGACCTGCTCGGCGTCCGACTCGGCCTGGCGGTGGGCGTGCTCGAGGATCGTGTCGGCTTCCTCGTGCGCGGACTCCAGAACCCGCCGGGCCTCGGCCCTGGCGGCGGTGGCCTCGGCCTTGGCGGCGGCAACTTCCGCGCGTACGGACGCAGCCTTCGCGTTCGCGTCGTCGACCTTGGCCTTCGCGGCGTGCAACGTCTGCTCGCGGGTCTCCTGATCGGCCACCCTGCTCTCCTGGAGGCGGCGCAGGGCACGCGCACCGAGGACCAGACCGGCCACCACGAAGGCGGCGAGAACGACGATCGCCACTACGAGCACCCACACCAGGGCCGTCATCTCGCCGTTTCTCCCTTCGCCGCGCGCCGCTGGGATAGCGGGCCGGTCTGTGTCCTGCGCGAAGCACGGGTAAGGGATGCCCGACCAAAGGCTGTCTCGCGGTCCCGCGCCGGAGCGCGGAACCGACCGCAGGTGCCATCGTCCGTCGGCCGGACCCCCGCACGCGGCCGAAGCCCGAGTGGGTCGCCGCCGACGACCGACCGCTGCTATTCGTTCCACCCGCGCGGTCAGCGGGTGGTTCGTCCAACTTCGTCCTACTCTTCGTCGGCCTGGCGCTCGTGCCGCGCCTGGCCGTTCCCGTCCGGAACGTGCCGCTTCCGGAACCCGGCCTCACCCCGACCGGCCCGGCCCGACCGGCCTTGTGCGGCCGCCGGGGCTGGCGGGCCTCACCCGACAGGCCTTGTACGGCCGCCGGCTGGCTGGTCGCGCCCGACCTGCCTTGAGCAGCTGCAGGCTGGTCACGCCCGGCACGCCGCCGGTTGGACCGGCCGACCGCCGGGCCGGCCCGGGCGTTGGGTTCGCCGGGCGGGTGGCCGCCGGTTGGCCCGGGTTCGCCGGGGCGCGGGCCGCTTGTCGCGGTGCCCCCGTCTGCCGGGTTGCCGAAGCCGGCGCCCCGTCTACCCGGTTGCCTGCCGGAAGCCGGTGCCTCCGCCTGGCCGGGCGCCGGAAGCCGGCACCTCGCCCAGGTGGTCGCCGGGTCCGCCGGTTGTCTGGCCTGCGGGTTGCCGGCTGTCCGGCCTGCGCCGCCCGGGTGACGGTGGCCGACGTGGCCGCGACGGTGTCGCCGCGGTGGTGGTGTCGGCCGCCTGGGCGCCGGCTCGGGTGCCGACTTGCGTCGGTTCGGGCCGGCTCGGCGTCGGCCTGGTGGGCCGGCGCCGGTCGGGCGGGTCGCTGGGAACAGCCGTCGGGCGTATCGGCCGCCGGGTGGGCGGTCCGCTGGCGGCGATGGCCTCGCCGGGCGTCCCGTCCTCCCGGTTCGGTGGTCCGTACCGGCGGTGGAGTCCGCCGGGCGTCCCGTCCGAGGCCGGAAGTGATGCCGAAAAGTAATGCGATCTATGTTGTGCGATTAGCCTTCGATGGTCGAGCAAACCTCGTGTAACGCGAGGCTAGGTCGCGAGAGCCGCTTCGGTCAAGGACTCATGATTCGGCAGGGGATGGGACGTTAGGCACAGACCGATACACGCCCAGCTCACGTACGTTGGGGGCAATTCAGGCGTAGCGGGCCCAGATGTCGCGCATCGGCTCCCACTTCTCCCCCGCGCCTTCCTTCCAGTACGCGAGCAGGTACGCCGCGACGGGCGTGGCGGCGTCGTCCCACCAGATTCCCGCCACGGTCCGGCCCGAGACCTTGTACGCGTACTCGACGTAGTTGCCGTTGGTCCGCCCCGACGGCGTGGCCCGCTCGACGGCGGCGCCCACGCCCGGGGTGAGCGTACGGGCGTCGACGTTCTGGCCGAGCGTCGTCACCCGTGCCTTGTCCCGGTCGGCGGTGGTCGCGTACTCCACGAAGATCACGCTCATCGCGTCCATCTCGCAGCGCACCCGGGCCTTCTCGCTCTTGCCGAGCTTCGGGCCGCCCTTGTCGCCGTTGCCGGTGCAACCGGACAGGTGCGGCAGCCAGCCCTGCGCGACCGTAGCGAGCGAGCCGGTGAACTTCGGCTGGTTGATCGCGACCTGGTTCTGCTCGTACACACGCAGGGAGGGGCTCGTGCTCGGCGCGGGGCCCGCAACCGTGGTCCCGGCAGGGCTCGGATCGGGGGCGGTGGCGCGGCCGGCGAACCAGCCCGCCGTACCGAAGATCAGCAGACCGGCGACCAGCCCGGCGAGGGCCGGAATGATGAAGCGGCTCTTGGGCTGCTTGGGGGTGGGCTCGATGCGCGGGCCGCTGTAGCTGGGGGCGCCCTCGAAGCCGAAGCGGTCGGCGTCGGAGGCTCCCCGGGGGTACGGGTCCGCGTGGCCTCCCTGTCTCGCGTGCGGGTCCGCGGGGCCTCCCCGGGGGTACGGGTCTGCGGGCGAGCCGGTCGCGGCGCCACCTCGGGCGTACGGGTCCGCGGGCGAGCCGGTCGCGGCGCCGAAGCGGTTGCTGCCGTAGTCGGCATCGGGGGGAGCGTTGCTTCCCGCCCCGAACGGGCTGCTGCCGCCGATGGGCAGGCCGTACTCGTCTGTGCCGGCCGATGCGACGCCGTAGTCGTTGCCGGGGCCACCTCCGGCGCCTGAGACGGGGTTACCGGGGCTCGAGACCGGGTTGCCGGGGGCAGAGACCGGGTAGCCGGGGCCTGAGACCGGGCTGCCGGGGGCCGATACCGGGTAGCCGGGGCCTGGAACCGGGCTGCCGGCGCCTGAGACCGGGCTGCCGGGGGCCGAGACCGGGCTGCCGGGTCCTGAGACCGGGTTGCCGGGGCCCGAGGTGGGGGTCGCCGCGGACCAGTTGGGTGGCGCTGAGGTGGGGCCGGCGCCGGAGGTCGGCGCGGCGGTCCACGGGGCACCGCCGGACGTGGGCTCGGCGGTCCATGCGGCGCCGCCGGAGGTCGGGTGGGCGGCGGTGTGGAACGGGCCGTATTGCGGCGCCTGGGGGTCGGGATAGGGCACGCCGCCGGCCGGGACGCCGCTCGCGGGCGAGCTCCCCGCGGTCGTGGCCGGCGAGCTTTGCGGCAGGCTGTGCGACTGGCCCGTTCCGTTCACCGGAGCCATCCCCACCTCGTCGTTGTCGTGCGCCCCGGTCGTCGCCGGCATGGGCTGAGGATGCACACCCGGGGATTCCGGCACCGCCGGAGCCTGACCGGGCGCGATCGGATACTGCACGGTCGCGTCGGGATCATGGCCCTGCGCCTGCGGCGGAACGACCCGCTCCGGACGGCCGACGACCCCGCCGCGCGGCGCGACGGAAGCGGTCGCACCGGCGTCCTCAGGGACGGGTACGCCACCGCGCTGAGCACCGTGGGAGTCGTCTGTCACGACGTTGCAGATTACCAGTACGGCGCTATCGGCGATGCCCCGGGAGATCCACGCAGGGGAATGAATGCGCAGGTCGGACGGGTGTGATCGGAGCCACCGGTGTGCACGTGGCCAGGGCCGGGCCCGGACGGAAACGGCGGGCCGCTCCTGTTCCGGAGCGACCCGCCGTCTGGGGCGTCACGTGGTCTGCGCGTCACGCGTTTCGGCGCGTCACGCTGTCGTCCTTCGTCACGCGGTCCTTTTTCCTGATGCCGTTCTTGCCGACGTCACGCCGTTCTCTTGGCGTCACGCCGTCTTGCTGGCGTCACGCCGTCTTGCTGGCGTCACGCCGTCTTGCTGGCGTCACGCCGTCTTGCTGGCGTCACGCCGTCCTGCTTCGTTGCCTCGGTGATGGCCGGTGCGTTCCGGGGTTCTCCGTTGCGCAGCCGTCCCGTCCGGGCGGAGCCGTCAGGCCTCGGCCTTGACGGCGTCCGTCTCCTCGGGGCGGCGGCGCCGCGTCACGAGGATGAGGCCGACACCGCCGGCGGCGATGGCAGCGCCGACACCGGCAACCGTCACGACGTTGGCGCCGGTGACCGGGAGACCGCCGGAGCCGGAGCTGCCACCGGTGCCACCCGCGTTGTTCGAACCGCCGTCGTCCGAGCCGTTGCCGCCCGACCCGTTGTCGCCGGAACCGTCGCCGCCGGAGCCGTTGTCGTCGGAACCGCCGTCGTCCGAGCCGTTGCCGCCCGACCCGTTGTCGCCGGAACCGTCGCCGCCGGAGCCGTTGTCGTCGGAACCGCCGTCGTTGCCGCCGTTGTCGCCCGTCCCGCCACCCTCACCAGGGTTGTTACCGCCACCAGGGTTGTCACCGCCACCGGGGTTGTCACCACCACCGGGGTTGTCACCACCACCGGGGTTGTCACCACCACCGGGGTTGTCACCACCACCGGGGTTGTCACCACCGCCAGGGTTGTCACCACCGCCAGGGTTGTCACCACCGCCAGGGTTGTCACCACCACCGGGGTTGTCACCACCGCCAGGGTTGTCACCACCGCCAGGGTTGTCACCACCGCCAGGGTTGTCACCACCGCCAGGGTTGTCACCACCGCCAGGGTTGTCACCACCACCGGGGTTGTCACCACCGCCAGGCGTGTCACCACCACCGCCGCCGCCGTTGTCGGGGTCGCCGGGGTTGTCGTTACCGGGGGTCTCGTCGTCGCCGGCGGCCTTCGTCGCGGAGCCCTCGTTCGAGGCAGCAGGCTCGGTGAGGACGACGACACCGCGAGTGGAGACGTGGGTCGTGGACGCGGTGGCCGCGGAGGCACCCGCGAGGGCGGCCACGCCCACAGCACCGACTATGAAGCCCAGCCGCGCTACGGCGCGCACACCGCGATGGCGTGCGAGCTGGTTGGTTCGCATGTTCCTCCCCGTACTTCAGACTCGTCCGTCTTCAGTGGACAATGATCAACACAGTCCGGACGAGCAGATTACCGGCTTACCCACCAACTTTTCTATCCACCATTGACAATATGGTGGAAGACGGACAATCACCGTGCATCAATGGCCTCCTCGGCTTTCATCGAGCCGGCGCGACACGCGTACGGGGGTGAGTCCGCCCAGAGCTCAAGGCTTCCGAGGTGCAACCGTTACTGATTTGTTGACTCTGCTGCCGACTTGGGGCTGCCCAGCTGCTGTCGTCGTACGGCCGCCGGCTGGACCGAGCACCGAAACGCCGCTACGCAGAAGCACCCGCCACACACCGAAGCGCACGTGGAACGCGAACGTATTCGGTGTGAGCAGGCGCCCACCTTCTCTCGCCGTTTCGGCTTGCCTATGTGTCCGATATGGAACTTCACCGGCGCCGGTCTCTCACACGTGTCGAAGCGCTTTCCGACGCGTGCCCGTTCGTTCTTTCAACGCGAGCCGTAAGGGGCAACAGACACGTGCCGCCGAGGCAACACTGGGTGGGTGAAAGGAGGCGTTCACGACAAGTTGTCGTTCTCCTGGTCCGCCATGGCGTCGGCGTCGATCTGGTCGGCAAACTCCGCCGCCTCCGCGTCCCGGGCCGCCAGGGCGTCCTTCACCGCGCGGATGGCGACACCCGCCGGGTATCCCTTGCGGGCGAGCATGCCGACGAGGCGGCGGAAGACCTGGTCGGGTGTGCCGGTCGCCGTACGCAGCTTGCGGTCAACAAGGGCCCGCGCGGTGGCCGCCTCTTCGTCCTCGTCCAGCGTCTCGAGGGCCTCGGTGGCGACCTCGGCGTCGACGCCACGCTGGCGAAGCTCGTTGGCCAACGCCCGGCGCGCCAGGCCGCGGCCCTGGTGGCGGCTGGTGACCCAGGCTCGGGCGAAGGCGGCGTCGTCGATGATGCCGACCTCGTCGTAACGGTCGAGCACCTCGGCGATCACCTCTTCGGAGATCTCCTTGCGGGCCAGCACCTTGGCCAGCTCTGCCCGGGTACGCGGCCGCACGGCGAGCTGCCGCAGACAGATCTCCCGGGCCACTTCGGACTCGGGCCGGGGTGGTTCGGCCGGCCGTTCCGCGGAGCCGCCCCGGCGACCGCCCGTCGAAGCGTCGGAGGGGTCGGCCTGCCGGCTACGGGAGGCCCCACGCGCACCGCCCCGGCGACGGCTGTCCCGCGGTGAGCCGTCACCGTCCTCCGGCGGGCGGGGAGGAAGCGCATCCCACCCGCGCCCGGATCGTGCACCTCGTCGTCCGACCATCGCTCACCGCCTTCTGCAGCAATCTGTCACGGATGAAAGCCGACGTCGGTCTCGCCGTGCCCAGCCGTCGGCAAGCCGGCTGCAAAGACTCCGTCGTCATCGGCGGCACGGGCATGGACCCGCGGTCGGCTGCGATGACGACACTCGCGTCACCTGCGGCACGGGCATGGCGTCACCGGCAGCACGGATCCCGTCCCATCGTCGGCGCAACGGAGGCACGCACATCGTCGACGGGGCGCAGGCACGCAATGATCGCCAGGGTCGGAGCGGTCAGTTTCAGACCGCGCGTCAAACCCGGCGCCGGCTAACGACAGCATCCGGGACAGCGCTTGGGACGATACCGCTGCCGCCGGCATTTCGAGTCGCGCGCGACACAAGCCGTGGGACCGAGCGGGCGCAGAGCCGGGGAGTGGCGACGCCGGCCGACAACGAGCTCAGACCCGGAGCCGATGACCGGCCGCGGACCTCACATCAACGCCCGGCCAGCGACAGCCGCGGACCTCACACCAACGCCCGGCCAACGACAAACGCGGACCTCACATAAACGGCCGGCCAGCGAGACACCCGGGCTTACCGCGGACGGCTCGCCGACGACGAACGCAGACGCACCGCCGATGCCGTGCCGGCGACGTGGGTCGCCGGCACGGCGTGGCGAAAGCAGCGCCCGGGACGGGGCGTTCCGGTCAGAAGTCGACCGGGGGGAGCTCCGGGCCGCCTGCGGCGTCGCCGGTGGTCTGGCCGACGCCGAGCTTCTCGAGGATCTTCTTCTCGATCTCAGCGGCGACGTCCGGGTTCTCCTTGAGGAACTCGCGGGCCTTCTCCTTGCCCTGGCCCAGCTGGTCGCCGTCGTACGTGTACCAGGCGCCCGACTTGCGGATGATGTTCTGCTCGACGCCCACGTCGATCAGCGAGCCCTCGCGGGAGATGCCCTTGCCGTACATGATGTCGAACTCGGCCTGCTTGAACGGCGCCGCGACCTTGTTCTTCACGACCTTGACGCGGGTGCGGTTGCCGACCACGTCGGTGCCGTCCTTGAGGCTCTCGATGCGGCGCACGTCGAGGCGCACGGACGCGTAGAACTTCAGGGCGCGGCCACCGGTCGTCGTCTCGGGCGAGCCGAACATGACGCCGATCTTCTCGCGGAGCTGGTTGATGAAGATGGCGGTCGTGCCGGAGTTGCTGAGAATGCCGGTGATCTTCCGCAGTGCCTGGCTCATGAGGCGGGCCTGCAGACCGACGTGGCTGTCGCCCATCTCACCCTCGATCTCGGCGCGCGGCACGAGCGCGGCGACCGAGTCGATGACGATGATGTCGAGCGCGCCCGAACGGATCAGCATGTCCGCGATCTCGAGCGCCTGCTCGCCGGTGTCCGGCTGGGACACCAGCAGGGCGTCCGTGTCGACGCCGAGGGCGCGGGCATACTCCGGGTCGAGCGCGTGCTCGGCGTCGATGAAGGCCGCGATGCCGCCGGCGCGCTGGGCGTTGGCGACCGCGTGCAGGGCCACCGTGGTCTTACCGCTGGACTCCGGCCCGTACACCTCGATGACGCGGCCGCGCGGCAGGCCGCCGACGCCGAGCGCCACGTCGAGGGCGATGGAGCCGGTCGGGATGACAGCGGTCTGCACGACCGGTCGCTCCCCCAGCCGCATCACCGAACCCTTGCCGAACTGCTTGTCGATCTGCGCCAGCGCGAGATCGAGCGCCTTGTCCCGATCAGGTCCTGCCACCATGTCCGCCACCCCTGTATTCGACTTCGCAGGCGTCTTCGCCGCCGAGCTTCTGTTCACCACGCGGGTCACGCTAGACGGTGGGTCTGACAAAAACCGCCGCCCGGCCCGGAGCTGTGGATGACCACGCCGCTGAGGACAATAGCCGAACAGGTGTACGACGATCGAGCGACACGCCAGAACAAACGTACGAAAAAACGGTCAGCGCAGCCGCGCAGGCACCCGATCGGGGTACGCAGCCACCACGGCGCGCCACACGGTAGCTGTATCGACACCCTGAGCGATGGCTTCGTTGATCGTCCGTCCACCCAGGCCGGAGAAGGCGTGATCGGCGGCGAAGCTGCGCGCGTACGCGGCGCCGAAGGCCTGCTCGAGACGCTGCCAGAAATCCGTCAACCGCACCCGCCAAGCCTACCCGCGGACCCGGCGGAGCCCACGGATCACGCCAGCGCGGCCGCTCCCACCTTCAGGTCCTCGACCAGGCTCTGGTACGCGGCGTCGCGATCATCAGCGCGCAGCACGGCGGACGGGTGGATCGTGGCGAGCGCCTGGACCTCCGCGACCGGGAAGTCCTGGGGGTGCTGCGCGGACGCGGGCCACGGCATGAGCTGCCCCCGCGAGCGGGTGACCCGGAACGACGGCCCGAGCAGCGCCTTGGCCGCCGTCGCGCCGAGCACCACCACGAGCTCCGGCTTGAGCAGCGCGAACTCGGCGACCAGCCACGGGCGGCACGCGGTGATGTGCGCCGGCCCGGGGCTCTGGTGGATGCGCCGCTTGCCACGCAGCTCGAAGCGGAAATGCTTCACCGCGTTCGTGATGTAGACGTTGCCGGGGTCGAGGCCGGCGTCGTCCACCGCCTCGCGCAGCAGCCGTCCGGCCGGGCCGACAAAGGGCAGGCCCTGCTGGTCCTCGACATCGCCGGGCTGTTCGCCGACGAACACCACCCGGGCGTTGGCGGCGCCACGGCCGAAAACGGTCTGGGTGGCGTTCTGATACAGCTCGCAGCCTTCGCAGTGCGCTGCCGCGGCCTTGAGCTGGTCGAGTTCGTGCGCGTCCGGCGGAACGAAATGCTGCGCGCCGATGGGCGCCTCGGTCCTGGGCATGCACCGTTTCTACCCCTTGGCGTGCGCTCCACGCCCGGCGGCGTCACCTGAACGGGATCAAGCAGGCACGTGTCTCACCTCCCGATGATGGTCACGCCGGGCGAGTGGGCCGCCGCGGCCACGGCCTCGGCGAGCGGTTCCACGGCGTCATCGTCCAGCGCGCTGATGGTGATGCGTACGCCCGCCGGCTCGTCGATGCGGAACAGCGAGCCCGGCGCCACCGCGTACCCCGCGTCGCGTAGCGCCGTGACCAGGCGGGTCTCGTCGTCAGTGCGTACCCAAAGATTGATGCCTGTCGCACCGTAGGCCTTGACCCCGCGCGCGGTGAGCGCGTCCCGCAGAGCGTCGCGACGACGGTCGTAGCTTCGCCCGGCCGCGGCTATCCCGGCCGCCACCGACTCGTCCTGCCAGAGCCGCACCAGGAGCCGCTGCTGCACGGTGGACACCCAGCCGGCGCCTGTGCGCATGCGGCCCACGACGCGCGCGATCGTCACCCCGTCCCCGACCATGACCGCTGTGCGCAGATCGGGACCGAACGGTTTGGACGCCGAGCGGATGAACGCCCAGAAGGGGGTTGAACCGCTCAGCGCGTGCAGGGGGACGCCGGCCAGCTCGGCGGCATGGTCGTCCTCGATGAGCAGCAGGGCTTTCCCGAAAGACAGCGCTTCGCGCAGCTCCGCGGCTCGGCGCGCACTGATGGCGGCGCCTGTCGGATTCTGTGCCCGGGTTGTGACGACGACAGCTCTGGCGCCGGTCATCACTGCAGCGCGAACGTCCTCCGGTAGTGGGCCCTCGTCGTCCATCCGCACCGGCACGGTCTTCAACCCGAGCGCGGCGATGAGGTCGAGAAGGTTGGCCCATCCCGGGTCCTCGACGACCACGCGGTCGCCGGGGCGAAGGTGCGTCGTGAGGAGCCGCTCGATCGCGTCCAGCGCGCCGTTGGTGACGGCGATCGACGCGCTGTCCATCGGTACGCCGTCAGCCTCGAACCGCAATCGCGCAGCTTCGATCAGCTGAGGCAGCGGGCCGGCCGCCGCATAGCCGGATGGCGCACCGATCTCGTCGGAGACCGCACGCAGATGCGGCCCCAGGGGAGGCAGCAGCCGGACGTCGGGGTCTCCCGACGACAGGTCGAGCGCGCCCGGCGGCACGGGCAGGCGCAACGAGGCCCGCGGGCCGGACACCGGCGGACGCGGGCGGATCCGCGTGCCGCGCCGGCCCGAAGTCTCCACGATGCCGCGTCGCCGCAGCTCCTCGTATGCCTTCGAGACGGTCGCGGGGCTGACGGCCAGCCGGTCGGCGAGCGCCCGGATGGGCGGCAGCGCATCCCCCGAGCTCCATGCTCCACTGAGGACGCCCGACTCGATGCTCGCGGAAATCGAGGCTGCCGATGAGCCCTCGACCTGATATTGTTCTGGCACATCACAGATTATGTACTAGAACAAAGATCACGGCAAGCGATCATGTCGAGGAGGGGCCCGTGACCGCCGTCTACCAGCCCACCGCCCGGACCACGGCCACCCGAGACCGGGGGCGCATGCGCTACGACCACGAGGCGGCACACGCCATCCTGGACGAGGGGTACGACTGCGCGGTGGCGTTCGTGATCGACGGTGAGCCTCGTATCCTGCCCACGCTGCACGTCCGGGTCGGCGACACGCTGTACATCCATGCCTCGACCGGCGGAAGGCTCGGACTGACCGCGCGCGGCGACGGAATCCCGGTGTCCATCTCGGTGACGCTGCTGGACGGGCTGGTCTACGCGCGCTCGCAGTTCCACCACAGTGCGAACTACCGCTCCGTCGTGGTGCACGGAACCGCCCGGCCCGTCGCCGACCAGGCAGAGAAGCAGAACGCCATGACGGCCCTGGTGGAGAAGCTGGGCGCCGGCCGGTCGGCCGACAGCCGGCCGCCGACGGCCCGCGAGCTGGCAACCACCGTCGTCCTGTCCCTGCCGTTGCACGAGGTTTCCGTACGCGCCAGAGCAGGCGGTGTAGCAGAGGAGAGCGAGGATCTGCCGTTGCCGCACTGGGCCGGCGTCCTGCCGCTCCGCCGCATCGCGGGCCCACCGGAGCCCGACGCCGGAGTGGCTGCGGCGACCCCGGCCTACCTGCCGGGACCGACCTCACCGTGGCACACGGCGGCGCCCCTGACAGGAAAGCACGTGTCGCTGGAGCCGCTCGCCCCATCGCACGTGGACGGATTGCTCACCGCCCTCGGCGACGACGAGGTGTGGCAGTTCCTCACCGTCCCGCGGCCGGAGACGCGCGAGCAGATGGCCGACATCGTGCAGAACGCAGCCCGGCAGCAATGGCTCGGCGAACGGGTGGCGTGGGCCCAGTGCGACCCGGCCACCGGCGAAGTCATGGGTACGACCAGCTACCACGACATCGACCCGGCGGGCCGCGCCCTCGGCATCGGCCACACCATGCTCGGACGGCGGTGGTGGCGTACGGGCGTCAACACGGAAGCCAAGCTGCTGCTGCTGGAGCGGGCGTTCGACGTGCTGGAGGCCGAGCGTGTGTTCTGGTACACCGACATTCGCAACGAGCGTTCCCAGCGAGCGATCGCGCGGCTGGGCGCGAGCCGCGACGGGCTGCTCCGGCACCATCGCCGGCGACCGGACGGCACGTGGCGCGACACGGTCGTCTTCGCGGTCACGGCCGACGAGTGGCCCGGGGTACGGGACCGGTTGCGGCAGCGGCTCGCGGCGGGATGAAAGGGGCTCCGAAGGTCGTGACGCCGCCGTCTCTCTTCAGCACCACCGCCTCGCCTTGAGCACCGGCTCCGAGTACCCGCCTCGGGCACCAGCACCAGCACCAGCACCAGCTCCAGCTCCAGCTCCAGCTCCAGCTCCAGCTCCAGCTTCGGCTCCGGCTCCGGCTTCGGCTTCGGCTTCGGCTTCGGCTCCGATCGCCACTTCGGGCCGCAGGCGGCGTGCTCACGCGTGGGCAAGGCCACATGATCCTGCCCTGGCGGCCTATCGCCGGGAAGCCACTGCCGCCTCAGGATGGTGCCGTGCTGGGCATCACCGACTTCTGGACGTACGTGCTGGGGACCGTGGCGATCGTGCTGCTGCCCGGCCCCAACTCGATCTTCGTTCTCTCCGTCGCCGCTCAGCGCGGGGTACGCGCGGGATATCGAGCGGCCGGCGGCGTCTTCCTCGGCGACGCTGTGCTCATGGTGCTCGCCGCTGCGGGGGTGGCGTCGTTGCTGCGGACGTATCCGCCGGTCTTCATGGTGGTGAAGTACGCGGGCGGTGCTTACCTGGCCTGGGTCGGGTTCGGGATCATCAGGGGCGCCTGGCGGAAGTGGCGCGAGCGTGGTGCGGCGACCAGGGATGAGAGCGGCGCCGGGCGCGCGAGTGACGGCATCCCGGAAGCCACGAGCACGGCAGCCACCAGCACGGCAGCCACGAGTACGGGATCCATGAGTACGGCAGCCACGGGTGCGGGAGCCGCGAGCGCCAGCAGCACAGAAGACGCGAGCGCGGCAGCCGCGAGCGCCAGCAGCACAGTAGACGCCGGCACGGAAGACGCCGGCACGGGCGACGGCAGGTCGGGGGATGCGGTCGTCGGGGCGGGGATGCGGAGGCCGTTCCGGCGGGCTCTTGTCGTCAGCCTGCTCAACCCGAAGGCGATCCTCTTCGTGGTGTCGTTCTTCATTCAGTTCGTCGACCCGGGGTACGCCCATCCGGCCGTGTCGTTCCTGATCCTCGGCGCGATCCTGCAGGTGTTCAGCTTCCTCTACCTGAGCGGGCTGATCTTCGGTGGGCAGTTCCTCGCCGGTCAGTTCCGGCGGCGGCGCCGGCTGTCGGCCATGGCCGCCACGGGCATCGGCGCGGTCTTCGTCGGGTTCGGCATCAAGCTGGCCACGGCCACGGCCGGCTGACCGGGAACGCCACCGCCACGGCCGCCTGACCCAGAACGCCACGGCCACGGCCGGCTGACCAGGAACGCCACCGCCACGGCCGGCTGACCCGCTACCCAGCTACAGCCACAGCCGCCCGACCCGGAACACCACGACGACCCGGCCACCACCACAGCCAGCCGACCCGGAACGCCACGGCGACCCAGCCACCACCACAGCCGGCCGACCCGGATCTCAGCCCAGCTCTGCCAGCGCCCCCCGCAGCGCCGCGTTCAGCTGCGCGGCCCACTCCCCCTCGTCCGCTGCGTCGTGGGGCACTCGGAGCCGGCCGTACGCGTCTCGCGCCCGGGTCAGGAGGCCGGCGTGTCTCTCCAGCTCGAGGATCACCTCGATGCCCTCGGAGTCCGCGATGAACGTCAGCTCCAGTTCGTTCACCGGCCATTCGGGCGGCGCGGTGTGCTCGATCTCCTGGAAGAACGGGAGCTCGTGGCGTACCCCGTAGATCGCTCCTCTTTCCACGTCGGCGTGGCGGAGGTGGAAGCCGAGGCGGTTCAGGGCTGTCAGCACCTTCTCCTGGGCCGGCAGGGCGTGGACCGCGAGCACGTCCACGTCCCCGGTGTCGGCAAGCTCTTCGGTGGTCAGCTCGGTGCGCAGGCCGAGGGACATTCCGCTGAGGCGGTCACCGTACGCGTGGGTGATGGGTGTCTCCCAGGGCAGGGTGATGGTGAACGGGATGTCCTGGTGCTCGCCGGCCGCCAGCGTGAATCCCGCCGCCACCCACGCGCGGTGGAACTCGATCAGGGCGTCGCCGTCCTCGGCTTCGACTCTGGTGACGAGCCCCACCGCGACCGTGTCCACCGCCACGTCGTAGTCGCCGCCGGTGAGGCGGACCGCGCCCATCAGTGGGCTTCCGGGGTATGCGCCGGGGGTGGCGAGGACGGTGTCGACGCTGGGACCGCCGACGCCGAATGCGCGCAGCACCTTCTCGAAGACCATCCCCGCACCCCTCTCAGCGCATGCGCCTGCCGCCGCCACCGGGTCGGGTGACCGTCGCACCGCCTCGCGCAGCGCCCGCGACAAACCGCCCGCTCCAGCAGGTCAGCGCATGCGCCTGCCCACCGGTACGGGATCAGTCTCGTCGTCGAACTCGCCGATCACCTGCTCCAGCAGGTCTTCGAGGGCGACGAAGCCGACTCTTTCCCCGTCCCGGGTGACCATGGCGAGCTGGGCGCGGGCCGCGCGCATGCGGGTCACCGCATCCGTGACCGTGACCGACGCCTCCAGGTCGAACGGCGGGTCCATGAGCTGCGCTGCGGTCGCCGGTACGCCCGCGGTGGTGGCCCGGACCGCCTCCCGGACGTGGACGACCCCCACGACCTCCCCGGAGCCGGCCCCACCGGCACCAGGGGTCGGGAACGAGGAGCCCGGAAAAGCAGTGCCGGACGCCGACCCGGCCGGCGCGACCACGGCGAGCCGCGACCGTCCGCTGCGCTGCGACGCCGCCTCGACCTCCGCCGCCGACGAGCCGGGCGACACCGTCACCAGCTGGTCGTCCGGGATCAGCAGGTCCCGGACCTTCGTCTCCTGCAGCTTGAGCATGCTGGTCAGCAGCTCGGTCTGCTCGGCCTCCAGCAGGCCTTCCGCGCGCGACCGTTCCAGGAGGATGTTCATCTCCTCCGGTCCGTGCGCCTGGGCGAGCTGGTCCTGGGCGTGCACGCCGAAGGGTTTCAGGGCCGCGTTCGCCAGGCCGTTGAGCCCGACCAGCGCCGGCCGGATCGCCCGGACGAACATGCGGAACGGCAGCGCGAGGATCGTCGCCGAGCGTTCCGGGTCGGTGATGGCCCAGGACTTGGGCATCATCTCGCCGATCACGAGGTGCAGGAACGTCACCACGACGAGGGCGAGCAGGAAGGCGATCACGCCGCTGGCGACGTCCGGGAGGCCGGCCGCGTGCAGGAGCGGGTGGGTCAGGTGTTCGATGGCGGGTTCGGCGAGCGCGCCCAGGCCCAGGGTGCAGAGGGTGATGCCGAGCTGGGCGCCCGCGAGCATCAGGGCGAGGTCGCGGCTGCCGTCGAGCGCGGCGCGGGCCGCGCGGCTGCCCTCGGCCGCGGCGTGTTCGAGGCGGTAGCGCTTGCTGGCCACCAGGGCGAACTCGGCCGCGACGAAGAAGCCGTTGCCGGCGAGCAGGATCAGGGAGTAGATGATGGCCCAGGAGGTGCTCATCGCGACACCTCCGACGGGGCGGGCAGCGAGATGCGGACCGATTCCGGTACGTGGCGGTCCACCGACAGCACCGCGAGGGCCGTACCCGACTCGAGCGACACCGAGTCGCCGACCTGCGGGACCCGGCCGAGCTCGGCCATCACGAGGCCGGAGATCGTGTCGTACCCGGCGGCCTCGGGCAGGGCCACGCCGGTCGCGTCGGTGACCTCGTCGATGCGCCAGCGGGCCGGGACGATCCACGAGCCGTCGTCCTGGCGGGCCGGGGCGGGCTCGGGCAGGTCGTCCTCGTCGCGGATCGGGCCGACCAGCTCCTCGGCGATGTCCTCGAGCGTGATGATGCCGGCGAAGCCGCCGTACTCGTCGACGACGCAGGCGAGCTGGCGGTGGCCGGCGCGGAGCCGGTCCAGCACCACGGGCAGGCGCAGCGAGGCCGGCACGAACAGCGGCGGGACGGCGACCTCGGAGATCCGTACGCGGGACCGCTCCGCCGGGGGCACGGCGAGGATGTCCGCGATGCCGACGACGCCGACGATCTCGTCCACGCCCGTACCGGAGCGGACCGGGAAGCGGGAGCGGCCCGTGTCGAGCAGGTCCACCACCTGCGACGCCGGGTCGGAGGCCTGGACGGTGTGCACGTCGACGCGGGGCACCATGACCTCGGACGCCGTACGCCGCCGGAAGTCCAGGCCGCGGTCGAGCAGCGCGGACAGCTCGGGGTCGAGGTGCCCCTCGGCGCGCGACTCGGCGATGATCTGCTCGAGGTCCTCCGCGGTGGCGCCCTCGGGCAGCTCCTCGATGGGCTGGACGCCGATGCGGCGCAGCAGCTTGGCGGCGGCCAGGTCGAAGAGCTTGATCACCGGGCCGAAGACGGCGAGGTACATCAGCGTGGAGCGGCTGAGCGCCTTGGCGACCGCCTCCGAGCGGGCGATCGACAGGTTCTTGGGCGCGAGCTCGCCGAGCACCATCTGGATCACGGTCGAGACGGTCAGCGCCAGCACGAGCGAGACCGGCATGCTGACCGCGGCGGGCACGCCGGCGACGCCGAGCAGGTCGGCCAGGCCGTCGCCGATGAACGGCTCGGCGACGTAGCCGACGATCAGGCCGGTGACGGTGATGCCGAGCTGGGCGCCGGAGAGCACGAAGGAGAGGCGTTCGGTGACCTTGAGCGCGCGCTGGGCGGCCTTGTCGCCGGCCTCGGCCTCCTGCCGCAGGCGGCTGCGGTCCACCGCGACGTAGCCGAACTCCTGGGCGACGAAATAGCCGGTCACGGCTGTCACCGCGATCACGAGCAGCACGCCCGCGAGGATCAACACGGGAGGGGCCAGGACGCGGGGAGCGGGGGGACGGGGAGCCGGGCCGAGCCCGGCTGACTACTGCCGATCACCCGCAGAAGAATATCAGCGCCCGCTGGACGTTCGCTGGACGAAGGCCCGAGCGGGCGGAGACCCGCCCGGGCCCTCGGAAGGTCACGACCGGCTGATGACCACGTTGTCGACGGCCGCCTCGACGAGGCTGGCCGTACCGGCGTCCGCGGCCTCCACCTGCAGCCTGATGCTCTGGCCGGCGTACGCGGAGAGGTTCACGGTGGCGGTCTGCCATGCGGCGGCCCGGTTGCTCGCCGCACCGGCCTGGCTGAACACGGTGGTCGCCGAGCTGCCGGAGATCACCTGTACGCGGAAGTAGTCGGCGCTGGACGCGTTGTTGAGGTGCGCCAGGTACCACGAGAACGACAGCGACAGCGTGCCCGTGGGCAGCGTGATCGCGGGCGAGCGGACGGTGGTCGTACCGCCGTCGACGTCGTTGGCGCCCGCGCTCGCGCCGGCCGTCGCGCCGGTCACGAGGTCGTAGGTGCCGCCTGCGGCCGTACCGAGCTGGGTGGCGACGCCGGAGCTGGTCGCCGCGGGGTCACCCCGCTCCCAGACACCCGCGGTGGCGGTGTCGGTGCCGGCCGCGTTCGTCGTCCAGCCGGTGGCCGTCTCGAAGCCGTCGGAGTACACCGTCTGGCCGGGCGGCGGGGTCGTGGTGCCGGCAGCGAGCGTCCAGACCGCGTACGCGATCGCGTCGGAGTTGCGGTCCAGCGCGGTGTCGTTGATGTTCGAGATGGTGTCGCAGGAGCTGTGGTAGCAGGCGTCGAACGCGGCCTGCGTACCTCCCCACAGCTGGACCTGCGCGGCGGTCTTGCGCCCCTCGGCGCCGGTGAAGATGCCGCCCGCGGGGATGCCGGCGGCGATGAACGGCCCGTAGTCGCTGCGGCCGTCGAAGTCGGTGCCCCGGGTCGGTACGCCGATCGACGAGAAGTACGCCGCCAGCGTGCTCTCGATCTGCGCGGAGCCCGCGGGCCCGGGCCCCGAGCCGGTGCCGTCGGAGTTGTCGCCGTCGTAGAGGAAGTAGCCGGGGTTCGGCGAGCCGACCATGTCGAAGTTCAGGTAGCCGGTGATCGCGGCCTTCTGGGCGGCGCTGAGCGAGTTGACGTACGCGGTGGATCCGCGCAGCCCGAGCTCCTCCGCGCCCCACCAGCCGAACCGCAGGTGCCGTTGCGGCTGGAAGCCGGTGCGCGCCACGGCCAGCGCCACCTCGAGGTTGGCCGCCGAGCCGGAGCCGTTGTCGTTGATGCCCGGACCCGCGGTGACGCTGTCCAGGTGGGCGCCGACCATCAGCGTGTCGCTGGTGTCGCCGCCCGGCCAGTCCGCGATGAGGTTGTAGCCCGTGGCACCGCCGTACGTGAAGGACTGCTGCTGGGTCTGGAAGCCGGCGGCGTCGAGCAGGCCCTTCACGTACGTGACGGAGGCGAGGTAGCCGGGTTTGCCGTGCGCGCGGTTACCGCCGTTGGCGGTGGCGATCGACTGGAGCTGACTCAGGTGGTTCTTCACGTTCGCGACGGCAATGTCGGGTGGTGCCGCCACAGCCGACGAGGCCGAAGCCGGGGCCGCGGCGGCGACGGTCAGCAGCAGGGCCGTCGCGCCGATCAGGGGCAGTGCTCTCACGGGTCCTCCGCGGGTTCGGGGGGTCGCCGTCGCCTGTGGGGTGTGGCGGCGGCCACGCCGAGCATCGCAGAGAGAACGGTCGATGCACTCATACCGACTGAGCCATACCTCAGCCCTCGGTGTAGAAGGTGCTGACGATCATTCCCCAGGTCGCGAAGTTCGCCGGCCAGTCGAGGTCACGGGTCGTCAGGCCGAACGCGTAGGCATCGCCGTCCGAGGCGATCCACCGGGTCATCGCGTGCATGCGGTCGCCCGACGGGGTGTCGTACGCGTACTCCCAGTCGGCGGCGCGCGTGAGCGCGGGGACGCGGCGGATCGCGTACTCGTGGTAGGCGGGCAGGCCGCCCGCCCGCTTGAGCCGGCCGACCTCCGCGCGGCACGCCTTGACCGGGTCGCCCTTGGGGTTGCGCTCCGGGTCGATGCTCAGGATCCGCAGGTTGCCGGGGTCGCGGAAGCAGATCGTCGTGCCGACGCGCTGGTACGTCCAGCCGTCGGGCACCGCGATGTGGAAGTCGTCCAGCGTGAAGTACGACCAGCCGTCGTAGAGCGCCCAGCCGTTGCGGAGCTTCTGCGCGCCCGGCTGCGGCGTCCTGCGCGTACCGGAAGGAGGCGGGTTGAGGCAGTTGACCGGGCTGAAGCCCTCGGCGACGCCGCCGCCGGTCCCGGACGACGTCTGCACCTGCGGTGACGCGGCGACCGGCGGCGCCGGGGTGTCGTCGTGGCGCAATGCCAGCCCGGCGGCCACGCCGGCGCTGCCGAGCACCGCCACCGTCACGACCGCCGCCATCGCGAGCCGCGACCGCGGACGCGTGCGCGCGGAGGGTTGCCGCTGCGCCGGGATCAGCGGGGCGCTGGGATGCGCCTCCCGCTCGGGCGCCGCCACAGCCGGCCGCGCCGGGGCCACATCGAGGTCCGGCGGCCGGCGCGGGGACGGTACGGCGACGGTGACGGGCCGGGCCGCCAGGATTCCGCGCAGCCGCTCGCCCGCCTCCTCCGCTGTGAGCCGTTCGACCGGCTCGCGCCGCAGCAGACCGGTCAGCACGGATGTCAGCGGGCCCGCGCGTACCGGTGGATCCGGCTCGTCGGTCGCCAGTGCCATCAGCGTGGCCATGGCGCTGTCCCGCGCGAACGGCGAGCGGCCCTCGACGGCGAAGTACAGCGTCGAGCCGAACGACCACAGGTCGGACTCCACGGTGGACGCGCCGTCGCGCGCGCGTTCGGGCGACACGTACTGCGGCGAGCCGACGACCAGGCCCGGCCCGGTCACCGAGCCGTCGTCGACGAAGGTGGCCAGGCCGAAGTCGGTGAGCACCACGCGCCCGTCGGTGCCGATGAGCACGTTGTGCGGCTTGACGTCGCGGTGCAGCACCCCGGCGCGGTGCGCGGCGGTGATGGCCGCGAGCACGTCGAGGCCGATGCGGGCGGCCTCGAGCGGCGGGAACGGGCCGTCCTCGCCGACGACCTGGTGCAGCGAGCGCGACGGCACGTACTCCATCACGATCCACGGCAGGTCCTCGGCGTGCACGACGTCGTAGATCTTCACCACGTGCGGGTGGTTGAGCCGGGCCGCGCTGCGCGCCTCGCGCAGCGTCCGGGTGCGCAGCCGCGACTTCTCGTCGTCGGTCATCCAGTCCGGCGGGACGAATTCCTTGACCGCGACGTCACGGTCCAGCATCTCGTCGCGCGCGAGCCAGACCCGGCCCATGCCTCCGGCCCCGACCGGCTCGTCGAGACGATACCGACCGGCTATGAGCATCCGCCTGACCGCCATCGGCCCCCACCCCGTCGCTTCGTCATGAGGATAGTCGCGGGCCCCTGACCTGGCCTACCGCGATCACCCGGCCACCGCGTAGACCACCAGGTTGTCCCGGTATGACCGCAGGCTCCGGTCGAACACCCCGCCGCACGTGATCAGCCGTAGCTGCCGGTCGGGAGTCGGGCCGTAGACCCGGTCGGTCGGGAACGCCGACTTCGGGTACCAGGCCGTCGCGGTCACCGTGAACGTCACCGTACGGCCACCGCGGGTCACCTCGATCCGGTCGCCGGTGTCCACTTCGCGCAGCCGGTAGAACACCGCGGGACCGCTCTTGGAGTCCACGTGGCCCGCCAGCACCGCGGGTCCGATGTCGCCGGGTGCGGTGCCGTCGGCGTACCAGCCGGCGCGCGCGTCGCCCTGCGGCGGCACCAGCTCGCCGCCGGCGCCCAGATGGAGCGTCTCCAGCTCGGTGTCGATGCCGACGGTCGCGACCCGCAGGCGGGTCGGCGGGCCGTGCACCACCGGCCGGGCGGTCCGGAACGGGTCCGCGACACCTTCCGGTTCCGGCCAATCCGAAGGTACGGGCACAGCGGACCCGACGATGCCCGGCGGGACCTGGGCCCACCGGCCGGGCCCGGCGGTGCCCGGGGGCTCGTGGAGCAGCAGGTATCCCGTACCGGCCACGACGCCGGTGAGCAGGGAGGCCGCGACGGGTAGCGCGGCTCGGACGCGTACCTTCATCAGGCCGTTCGCCGCCCCCGCCGGAGCGCCAGGAACACGCCGCCGGTGATCATCGCGGTGAGCGCCGCCAGCAGCAGCGCCGCCGGGAGCGGGTCCCGCGGCCGGCTGCCGCCCGCCCCGGTGGCCACTCCACCCTGCGGCACACCGCCCTGACGCGCCGCGTCGATGTGCAGCTCCGGCTCGAGGCTGCCCTTCTTGCCGTCCAGCACGAGCAGTGAGTACACGTTGCCCGCGCCGAGCGTGCAGGGCAGGTCGCTGGTCGCGCCGCCGCCGCTGGGCTGCACCTTGACCGTCCACTTCCCGGGGTTCACCTCGCGGTATCCGGTGGTGGTGGCGAACGGGACCCGGTCGGCGATGGCGGCACCGTTGGCGCCGCCCACGTCCAGCACGGGTGCGCGTACGGAAGCCTGGATGATCCGGATCTTCGACTCGTCGCGGCCGGGCAGCCGCAGGTCGTCCTTGAACACGCGCAGGCCCAGGTCGGCGTAACGGCCCACGCCCGCCACCGTGTACGCCCCGCCGTCGCCCACGGTGACCTGCGTGGTGAGCACCGGGCGGGTGCTGGCCGGGGCGCCCGCCTTGCGCATCGCGACGGAGTAGGAACCCGTGGGCAGCCGCAGGTAGTTCGACATGGCGCCGTACGCGACGCCGTCGAACTTCTGATCGTCGACCGCGCCGGACTGGGACTTCAGATAGACGTCGACCGCCGGGGTGTCCGGCGAGAGGTGCGCGAGCCGGACATAGCCGGCGCCGGCGGCCCGGGCGGGGGACGCGGCCATGCCGAGCACGACCAGCCCGGCCAGCGCCCCTGCGACGATGCGTTTCACGAAGCCTCCTGCTTCTCGGGCCGGTGTGGCGTCGGCATGGCGGCGATCGATGCGTACGCTCTGCGTTCATCAATGTGCCGCACGTCACCAGACCCGCACCATGGTCCGTCCGGCCGGGCGCGGCCGCTGCCCGAGCGTCCGTCCTGTGGTCCAACGTCTGATTGATGCCCGTCGTCTGATCGGTTCGGCGTCCCCCATTCGGACCGGTGACGCCGGTGGATGTCCCCGGGCCGGGCATTTTTGTCGGACCCCCGGGGCACCATGGGGACTGTGCGAGACGTGCTGGAGCAGTTCGGCCTGCCGACCCGGGAGTGGTTCAAGGCCGCCTTCGCCGCGCCCACCGCCGCCCAGGCCGGGGCGTGGCGGGCGATCGGCGCCGGGCGCAACGCGCTGGTCGTGGCGCCGACCGGCTCCGGCAAGACGCTCGCGGCGTTCCTCTGGTCGCTGGACCGGCTGGCCCACGAGACGGTGCCCGAGGACCCGAAACACCGCTGCCGCGTGCTCTACGTCAGCCCGCTCAAGGCCCTGGCGGTCGACGTCGAGCGCAACCTGCGCGCCCCGCTGACGGGAATCCGACAGGCGTCCGGGCGCCTGGGCGTGCCGCCGCCCGACATCACGGTCGGCATGCGCACCGGTGACACCCCCGCCGATGAGCGGCGCAGCTTCGCGCGGACACCGCCGGACATCCTCATCACCACGCCGGAGTCGCTGTTCCTGCTGCTCACCTCGGCCGCGCGGGAGTCGCTGCGCGGCGTCGAGACGGTGATCATCGACGAGGTGCACGCGGTCGCGGCCACCAAACGCGGCGCCCACCTGGCGCTGTCCCTCGAGCGGCTCGACGCGCTGCTGGAGCGTCCCGCCCAGCGCATCGGCCTGTCGGCGACCGTGCGGCCCATCGAGGACACCGCCCGGTTCCTGGGCGGCGCGCACGACGTCGAGATCGTGCAGCCCGGCAGCGCGAAGACCATCGAGGTCTCCGTCGAGGTCCCGGTCGAGGACATGACCCGCCTGGACGAGGTGCCCGACGTCGACGCCGACGACCCGGGCGCCGGCCGGCACTCCCCCTCCATCTGGCCTGCCGTCGAGGAGCGGGTGCTCGACCTCATCCAGGCGCACCGCTCGACCATCGTGTTCACCAATTCCCGGCGCGGCGCCGAACGGCTCTGCGCGCGCATCAACGAGCTGGCGCTGGGGCGCGCCGGCGGTGAGCCGGCCCCCGCCCCGGCCACGCGTCCGCCGGCCCAGGTCATGGCCCAGTCCGGCGAGGCCGGCGGCGCGCCGCCCGTGGTCGCGCGGGCTCACCACGGCAGCGTCTCGCGCGAGGAGCGCAAGCAGATCGAGGAGGCGCTGAAGTCCGGCCAGCTGCCCGCGGTCGTCGCCACGTCCAGCCTCGAGCTCGGCATCGACATGGGCGCGGTCGACCTCGTGGTGCAGATCGAGGCCCCGCCGTCGGTCTCGGCCGGCCTGCAGCGCATCGGCCGCGCCGGGCACCAGGTCGGCGCCATCTCCCGCGGCGTGGTCTTCCCGAAGCACCGCGGCGACCTCGTCTCCTGTGCCGTCGTGGCGGAGCGCATGGGCGAGGGCGCCATCGAGGAGCTGCGCTACCTGCGCAACCCGCTGGACGTGCTCGCCCAGCAGATCGTCGCGATGGTCGCCCTCGACGAGTGGCACCTCGACGACCTCGCCACGCTCGTGCGCCGGTCCGCGCCCTATGCGGAGCTGCCCGACTCCGCGCTGCACGCCGTGCTGGACATGCTCTCCGGCCGCTACCCGTCGACCGCCTTCGCCGAGCTGCGTCCCCGCCTGGTCTGGGACCGCACCACCGACCAGCTCACCGGCCGCCCCGGCGCCCAGCGCCTCGCCGTCACCAGCGGCGGCACGATCCCCGACCGCGGCATGTTCGGCGTCTTCCTCGCCGGCTCGGAGCGGGCCTCCCGCGTCGGCGAGCTCGACGAGGAGATGGTGTACGAGTCCCGCGTCGGGGATGTCTTCCTGCTCGGCTCCACCTCGTGGCGCATCGAGGACATCACCCCCGACCGGGTGCTGGTCTCCCCCGCGCCCGGCGCCCCTGCCCGCATGCCGTTCTGGAAGGGCGACGCGCTCGGCCGCCCGATCGAGCTGGGCCGGGCCATCGGCGCCCGGCTGCGCGGCCTGACCCGCGCCGGCGACGAGACCGCCGTCGCCTCGCTGCGCGAGTCGGGACTGGACGAATGGGCCGCGAACAACCTCATCGCCTATCTGCGCGAGCAGCGCGAGTCGACCCGCAACCTGCCCGACGACCGTACGGTCGTGGTCGAGCGCTTCCGCGACGAGCTGGGCGACTGGCGGATGACCGTGCACTGCGTACTGGGCGCCCGGGTCAACGCGCCCTGGGCGCTGGCCATCGCCCGCCGGCTCGGCGAGCGGTACGGCGTGGACGGCCAGGTCATGCCCTCCGACGACGGCATCGTGGTGCGCCTGCCGGACACCGCCGAGGAGCCGCCCGGCGCCGACCTGGTCGCGTTCGACCCCGAGGAGATCGCGCAGATCGTCGAGGAGTCGGTCGGCACGTCGGCGCTGTTCGCCTCCCGCTTCCGCGAGTGCGCCGCCCGCTCCCTCCTGCTGCCCCGCCGCGATCCCCGCCGCCGGCAGCCGCTGTGGCAGCAGCGCCAGCGCTCGGCCCAGCTGCTCGACGTGGCCCGCGAGTTCGCCGACTTCCCGGTGACGCTCGAGGCCGCGCGCGAATGCCTGCAGGACGTCTTCGACGTGCCCGGCCTGGTCGGCCTCATGCGCGAGATCGGCGGGCGCAAGGTCCGGCTCGTCGAGGCCGAGACGCCGCGGCCCTCCCCGTTCGCCCGCTCGCTGCTCTTCGGGTACGTGGGCGCCTTCCTGTACGAGGGCGACGCGCCCCTGGCCGAACGCCGCGCCGCCGCCCTCGCGCTGGACTCCACGCTGCTCGGCGAGCTGCTGGGCCGCGTCGACCTGCGCGAGCTGCTCGACCCCACGGTGGTCACCGAGAGCGAGAGCCAGCTGCAGTGGCTCACCACGCAACGCACCCCGCGCGACGCCGAGGACGCCGCCGAGCTGCTCCGGCTCCTCGGGGACCTGTCGCCGGCCGACCTCACCGCCCGGTCGGTGGATCTGGACTGGATGGAGCAGCTGGCCGGTTCGCGGCGGGCCATCCGCGTCCGCATCGCCGGCGAGGAACGCTGGATCGGTGTCGAAGACGCGGGCCGCTACCGCGACGCGCTCGGCGTGGCCCTGCCCGTCGGCGTGCCCGAGGCCTACCTGGAGCCGGTGGCCGACCCGCTCGGCGACCTCGTCGCCCGGTACGCCCGCACCCACGGCCCGTTCGCCGCGGCGACCTGTGCGGCCCGCTTCGGCCTCGGCGTCTTCGTCGTCGAGCAGGCCCTCAAGCGGCTCAGCGCCACCGGCCGCGTCGTCTCCGGCGAGTTCTCCCCGGGCGGCGCCGGCACCGAATGGTGCGACGCCGAGGTGCTGCGCCTGCTGCGCCGCCGGTCGCTCGCCGCCCTGCGCCGCGAGATCGAGCCGGTGCCGCCGCGCGTGCTGGCGGCGTTCCTGCCCCGGTGGCACCAGATCGGCGGCAACGCCCGTGGCATCGACGCGCTCGCCGCCTCGATCGAGCAGCTCCAGGGCCTCGCGGTCCCGGCGTCGGCGTGGGAACGCCTCGTCCTGCCCGCCCGCGTCGCCGACTACGCGCCGCCCCAGCTCGACGAGCTCTGTGCGGGCGGCGAGGTGCTCTGGGCCGGCTCCGGCAGCATCTCCGGCGGCGACGGCTGGGTCACCCTCGCCTACGCCGACAGCGCCCCGCTGCTGCTCACGCCGCCCGACGACGAGCTGGCGCTCACCCCGCTGCACCAGGCGGTGCTGGACGCGCTCGGCGACGGGCAGGCGCTGTTCTTCCGTACGCTCTCCGACAAGGTCCACTCCACCGACGACACCGGGCTCGCCGCGGCCGTGTGGGACCTCGTCTGGGCCGGCCACCTCACCAACGACACGTTCGCCCCGCTGCGGGCCCTGCTCGGCGGCAGCGGCGCCCACCGCGCCAAGGCCGCCCCCGCCCGCACCCGGTACCGCCGCCCGGGCCGCCCCGGCCGCCCGGTCATGCCGTCCCGCGGTGGGCCCCCGGCGATGGCCGGCCGCTGGTCCCGCCTGCCCGACCGCGACCTCGACCCGACCCGCCGCGCCGCGGCCCAGGCCGACCTCCTGCTCGAACGCCACGGCGTCGTCACCCGCGGAGCCGTCATGGCCGAGGGCGTCCCCGGCGGCTTCGCGGCGGTCTACCCCGTACTCGGCGCGCTCGAGGAACGCGGAGCGGCCCGCCGCGGCTACTTCGTCGAGGGCCTCGGCGCCGCCCAGTTCGCCGTCCCCGGAGCCGTCGACCGCCTCCGAGCCCTCGCCGAACCGGCCGAGCTCGCCAAACGCACCGGCGCCACCGCCGTCGTCCTCGCGGCCACCGACCCGGCCAACCCGTACGGCGCGGCCCTGCCCTGGCCCGACCGCATCGTCGACAGCGGCAACGGCGAACCCACCCCCGCCACCGGCCACCGGGCGGGCCGCAAAGCCGGCGCCCTGGTCGTCCTCGTCGGCGGCGACCTCACCCTGTACGTCGAACGCGGCGGCCGCACCCTCCTGTCGTACACCGACGACCCGGAAGCCCTGATCGCGGCGGGCCAGGCGCTCGCGGGCTCGGTGAAGTCGGGAGCACTGGGACCGATGTCGGTGGAACGGGCGGACGGGGAATCGGTGCACTCGTCGCCACTGCGGGACGCATTGACGGCGGCGGGCTTCCGCGCCACGCCGCGCGGGTTGAGGCTGCGCGGCTGAGAGCCGACCGATAGGGGGCGGCGGGCCGGCATTCTTCTCGCGGCCGCGCTGCTCCTCCGCCCGGCCGCCGCTGTTCCTCCCGCAGTGCCGCTTCGCCGCGCCGCTGTCCTTCCGCCGCACGGCCGCTCTTGCTCGCGCGCCGCCAGGCCGCCGTCCTTCCGCCGCGCCGCCGCTGTTCCTCCCGCGCTGCCGCACCGCCGCTCTCTCGCCGCGCCGCCAGGCCGCCGTTCTTCCGCCGCGCCGGAGCCGCCGGTCCCGGGCCGTGCTGCGCTGCCGTCCTGTCACCGCGGCGCCGCGCACCGCCGCCCGTTCACCGCGCCGCGCTCACGGTTCGCCGCCCGCGCCATCACCCGCTCACGGCGGCGACACCCCATCACCGCGCGTCGCTACGGTCCGCCACCGCCACCGCCACCGGCTCACGCCGGGGGCTTCCGTCCGCCGCAGCGCGCGCTCGCCGCCGGGCGCCGGCGTCCGCTGCCGTCGCCCGCTCACCGCGCCGTACCACCGTCCGCTGCCGCCGTGCGCCGCGACGTCGCTCTCGGGACCGGCGCCGGCTTGCCTTCACCTTGCAGCGGCGCCCGTCAGCTGCCCGCGGCGGGCCAGCGGATCGTGTACATCCAGTCCGGGCCGTCCTCGCCCGGCTCATCCAGATGACTCGCCCGGCTCAGCCCCGCCCGCACCGCCACCTTCTGCGAGGGGACGTTCTCCGGGCGTACCCGGGCGAGGATCGGCCACTCCGGCAGGTGCTCGCCGGCCCACGTCACCACCGCGTCCGCGGCCTCCGTGGCGAGGCCGGTGCCCCAGTAGGCCGGGTCGAGGCGATAGAAGAGGTTCAGGACTTCCCGTTCACGGAAGCGCACGAACCTGAGGCCGCAGAAGCCGACCGTCGCTCCCGGCCCGGCGCCGGGCACCGCCCCCGCGTCCCGCGCGGCGGCCACCCAGTAGCCGAAGCTGTGCCGCCGCCAGTGGTCGTCCCAGCGCAGGAAGAGGCGCTTCGCGTCCTCGCGATCGGTCAGCAGGTCCGACGGGTTGTGGCGGCAACAGTCCGGGTTGCTGTGGATCTCGAACATCGCGTCGACGTCGCTGGGTGCGGGCCGGCGCAAAGCCAGCCGCGCGGTGACAATCTCCACGGTTCGCGACTTTACGATCTAGACCGGCAACAACACCAACCTGACACATTCCGCCCCGCCCGGTTGAGTAACCGGACGGGGCGCAATGAGCAGAACGAAAGGGCGTCAGAGCAGCTGCGGCGCCACCGTGCCGGCGACCAGCTCGATCTGGTCGAGGTCGCTCAGGTCCAGCGTCTGCAGGTACATCCGGGTCGCGCCGGCCTCGGCGTACCGGCCGAGGATGTCCACGACCTGGTCCGGCGTGCCCACGATGCCGCCGTTGCCGCGCATCTCCTCGACCTCTCGGCCGATCGCCGCGGCTCGGCGGGCCACCTCCGCGTCGTCACGGCCCACGCAGAGGACAGCTGCGGCGGAGAACGCCGGCGGGCTCGTACGGCCGATCGTCGCCGACGCCTCGCGTACCCGATCGATCATGCCCGCGATGTCCTCGATCTTGGCGAACGGGGTGTTGAACTCGTCCGCGTAGCGGGCGGCGAGCGCCGGGGTGCGCTTCTTCCCCGCGCCGCCCACGATGATCGGCGGGCGCGGCAACTGGACCGGTTTCGGCAGGGCCGGGGAGTCGACGAGCTGGTAGTGCTTGCCGTCGAAGCTGTAGCGCTCGCCCAGCGGGGTGGTCCACAGCCCGGTGACGATCTCGAGCTGCTCCTCGAGGCGGTCGAAGCGCTCGCCCAGCGGCGGGAACGGGATGCCGTACCCGGTGTGCTCGGCCTCGAACCAGCCACCGCCCAGCCCCAGCTCGACCCGTCCGCCGCTCATCGCGTCGACCTGAGCGACGCTGATGGCGAGCGGGCCGGGCAGCCGGAACGTCGCCGAGGTGACCAGCGTGCCGAGGCGGATGCGGGAGGTCTGCACGGCCAGGCCGGCCAGGGTCACCCACGCGTCGGTCGGGCCGGGCAGGCCGTCGCCGCCCATCGCGAGGTAGTGGTCGGAGCGGAAGAAGCCGTCGTAGCCGGCTTCCTCGGCGAGCTGGGCGACCCGGAGCAGGTCGTCGTACCCGGCGCCCTGCTGAGGTTCGGTGAAGATGACGAGACGCATGGCCCCAAATCTGCCAGACCGGACGACACGCCCCGGGGAGGCGGAGCCGCCCCGGCGCACACGCAGCGTGCCGACGAAGTAACGTAAACGCCCATGGGCGCCTATGGATGGATCAGCCTCACCACGGACTACGGCACTTTCGACGGGTTCGTCGCCGCCTGTCACGGGGTGATCGCTCGCTTCGCTCCGGACGTACGTGTCATCGACGTCACACACCACGTGCCGCCGGCGGACGTGGCGCGGGGAGCCGCGGTGCTCGCGCAGACCGCGCCGCACCTGCCGCCGTCCGTGCACGTCGCCGTGGTCGACCCGGGGGTCGGCACCGACCGGCGCGGCATCGCCGTCGGCACGCCCAACGGCATCCTCGTCGGCCCGGACAACGGCCTGCTGGTCTGGGCCGCCGAGGCGCTGGGCGGCCTGGAGACGGTGGTGGAGCTGGCCAACGAGGAGTGGTTCCTCGGCGACGTCTCCCGCACGTTCCACGGCCGCGACATCTTCTCGCCCGTCGCCGCCCGCCTGGCGCTGGGCGCCCCGCTGAGCGAGGCCGGCCCCGCCGTCGATCCCGCCACGGTGGTCCGGCTGGCCGACCCGGTCGTGGCGGTCGGCGACGGTTGGCTCGAGGCCGAGGTGGTGACCGTCGACCGGTTCGGCAATGTGCAGCTCGCGGCGGGCGGCTCGATGCTGAGCGGGCTCGGGCCGGAGCTGCTGGTCGGCAACGTCAAGGCCCGGCGGGCCCAGACCTTCGGCGACGCCGGCCCGGGCGAGCTGATCGTGTACGAGGACTCCGCCGGTCGCGTCGCCGTGGCGGTCAACGGCGGCCGCGCGGTGGTGGTCCTGTCGGTCCGCCCCGGCGACATGCTGAGGATCGCCGAACGCTAGCGGTGATGATTGCGCCGCTCGTCGGCGGGGCAGGATGGACACCATGCCCGAGGGTGACACCGTCTGGAACACGGCCCGCGTCCTGGAACGAGCCCTCACCGGCGACGTCCTCACCGGTTCCGACTTCCGCGTGCCCCGGCTCGCGACGACCGACCTCACCGGCTGGACTGTCACCGAGTCGGCCAGCCGCGGCAAACACCTCCTGCTCCGCCTCACCCGCGACGACCAGGCCATGACCCTGCACTCGCACCTGCGCATGGACGGCGCGTGGCGGGCGTACGCACCCGGCGAACGCTGGACGGGCCGGCCCGCGTACCTGATCCGCGTCGTGCTGTCGACCAAACGCTCGGTGGCGGTCGGCTACCACCTGCACGAGGTGACGCTGGTCCCCACCGCCGCCGAGGACTCGCTGGTCGGCCATCTCGGCCCGGACCTGCTGGGAGCCGACTGGGACCCGGACGAGGCCGTACGCCGCATCGCCGCCCAGCCCGGGGCCAGCATCGCCGAAGCCCTGCTCGACCAGCGGAACCTGGCCGGCGTCGGCAACCTGTACAAGGCGGAGACGCTGTTCCTGCGGGGCCTCTGGCCGTGGACGCCGGTATCCGAGGTGAAAGACCTGACCGGCACCGTCAAGATGGCGCAGAAGCTCGTGGCGTCCAACCGCGGCCGCTGGACGCAGACGACAACGGGCTCACTGCGCAAAGGCCAGACCAGCTACGTGTACGGCCGCAGAGCACAACCGTGCCGCCGCTGCGGTACGGCGATCCAGAAAGCGGAGCAGGAAGACCGGGTCACGTACTGGTGTCCGCGCTGCCAGCCCGAACCGAAGCCCTGAGGGACTCTCAGGCGGCCGGAGTCGACGGGCGCCGCAGCTCGGACAGCCCCTCGGCGATCCCCCGGAGCCGGTCGGTGGCGTCGGCCAGGCCGGCAAGTGCGGGGTGGGCGTCCGCGACGGGGTGCCCGTCCTCGGCGACATAGCTGGCCGCGGCGGCCACGAGGCCTTCGAACGCTGCCACACCGTCGCTGAACTGGTGCGCCAGGCTCTCGTGGGACTGCTGGAGCGTCGCGCGGCGGTCCGGGGGTGTGAGGGGCAGCGCCCGCTCGACACCCGCCACCCGCTGGCCCAGGTCGCGCAGCCACTGCTCGGCCACGGCCGCCTCGAGGACCGCACCCTCGCCGGGGCCGGTCAGCCGGCCGGCCAGCGCCTCCAGGGTGGTGGACGCGCGGTCGAGGCGGTCCCAGGTCTGCGCCACCGCGGAGCCGCGGACCGCGTACCGGTTGCGCTGCCGGCGTACCTCCTGGATGACCTGGCGGCCGGCCGGGAGGCGTTCCACCGCGGAGATCAGGCGCTGGCCCGGCAGGGCCGGTGGCGGGGCGGGGGTCGCCGCGAGCTCGCGGTGGTCCTGCCAGCGCCACCAGGCGAGGGCCGCGGAAGCACCCGCGGAGGCGGCCCAGACGGCGTCGGCGATCCCGATCCCCGCGTACGGCGTGAGCACCACGGTGGCCGCGGTGAGGCCCCCGCCGATGACGCTCCACCGCCGCGCGGAACCCCGCAGCCGCTTGAGCCGCCGGAAGTACCTGGTCCGCTCGTCCACCGTCCGCTCCTTCCGTCCCGCCGACACACGCCGCCGTCTCGCCCCACCGTCCACCCGGAGCCGGCCGTCGGATGCGCCCGGTCGGCCCGGTGAGCGGAGCCGCGGCCCGAACTGCGCCGCGGCCCGCTACCCAGGTCTGCCCGCCTACTCGCGGCGGACCGGTCAACCGCCGGGCCGACCGGTCAGCCTCCGGCCGGCCGGTCAACCGCCGGGCCGGCCGGTCAACCGCCGGGCCGGCCGGGCGGGAGCCGGTCAGCCGGCCGCGGTCGTGTCCCCGCGCTTGCTGTTCATGCTGGCCCGGATCTCGTCGAGGCGGGCGACGCTCGCCGGGTCCGCCGCCGGGGCCTGCTCGACCGCCGGCTGGGCCGGTGCGCTGCCGAGCTTCTCGCCGGCCATGCTGGCGCGGATCTGCTCGAGGCGCGACGAGCCGGCCATGTCGAGGCTGGACTTCTGCACCTCGAGCATGCGGCCCTCGACGGAGTTGGAGGCCAGCTCCGCGCGGCCCATCGCGTTGGCGTAGCGCTGCTCGATCTTGTCGCGTACCTCGTCGAGCGACGGGGTGTTGCCGGGCGCCGCCAGCGACGACATGGATTCGAGCGACTTGGCGACGGTCTCCTGCATCTTGGCCTGTTCGAGCTGGCTGAGCAGGCGGGACCGTTCGGCGATGCGCTGCTGGAGCACCATCGCGTTGTTCTCGACCGCCTTGCGGGCCTGCCCGGCGGCGGAGAGCGCCTGGTCGTGCAGGGTCTTCAGGTCCTCCATCGACTGCTCGCCGGAGACCAGCTGGGTGGCGAGCGTCTGGGCGGTGGACTCGTACTTCTGGGCTTCGGCCTCGTCGCCGCCCGCGCGGGCCCGGTCGGCGAGGACCAGCGCCTGGCGCGCCATGCCCTGCAGCTTCTCGACCTCGGACATCTGCCGCGACAGCTTCATCTCGAGCTGGCGCTGGTTGCCGATGACGGCCGCGGCCTGCTGCACGAGCGCCTGGTGCTGCCGCTGGGCATCCTCGATGGCCTGCTGGATCTGCACCTTCGGGTCGGCGTATTCGTCGATCTTCGCGCCGAAGAGCGCCATCATGTAACGCCAGCCCTTGACGAACGGGTTCGCCATATCCGCGGTATCCCCTCAATGTCGCTGCATCGGACGCGCCACCGACGCGGGGCCCGAGGGGTCTCTCACGATGGCGCGGGCTCCATCGTGTCAGCTCCTCGCTACCGGCGTCACGTGACCTCGGGGGGATCTCAGGGTGTTCCAGGGGGATCCCCCACGTCGAGGCTACGCGCCGATCGCCGTTCCGGCGACGCCGCCACCGCCGCACCTGGCAGCCGAAAGGCCGAGGCAGCAACGCGGGCGCGGCGGCATGGCAGCAACGCAGCACGGGGGTGAGCCGGCAACGCAGCGCGGCGGCAATGCGGCGAGGCGGCGACGGCCCGCGGCAATGCACGGCGCGAGAAACGGACCGGCAAGGCCTCGCGGCGCGAGAAACGGACCGGCAAGGCCTCGCGGCGCGACCCGGCGCAGCGCACGGCGAACGGGGCCGGACCGCCGCAGGGCGGCAGAACGGGATTCCGGCCCCACCCCCGCCCCCGGAGGAAAGACCGGACCTCGCTCAGGCGGCGTAGATGACTTCCCGCTTGCGGCGCGTGCGCAGTGTGGCCTTGAGCGGGGTGTCCTGGCGTACGGAGACCGAGACGGCCCCGTCCGTGGTGACCTGGCGGACCGCGGCGGCCTCGGCTGCCTTCGCGGCGGCCGCGCTCTTGACCGCGGTCGCTGCGGGCTGCGGGACCGGTGCGGCGCCCGCGCCGGCGGACTCGACCGGGGTGGGCTCGACCGGCACCAGCACGCCGTCCATGTCCTCGGCGAGGGCGAGGGTGTCGCTCACTTCGCCGAGCACCTCGGACAGGCGGGCGCCGAGGGCCTCACAGATCGCGGCGAGCAGCTCGCTGGATGCTTCCTTCTGGCCACGTTCGATCTCGGAGAGATATCCCAGGCTGACGTTGGCGGCGGTCGACACCTCACGCAGCGTGCGGTGCTGTCCCTGCCTGCGCGCCCGAAGTGCGTCACCGATAACCCGGCGTAGCAGGACCATGGCACCTCCTCCTGCGGCGGGGCCGCCGGCAGCCGCCGGAGGCTTCCCGCAACCGTACCCGCTGTGGACCACAGCGACATCCTGCCCCGCCGATTTCCGGGACTCCCGGGAACGGACGTCTTCCCCCGGGACTGGTGGCACACGTCACCGCCGATGATCAACCGGGCTCGTCAGCGACGCATTCCCGCGCCGACTTTGCGCAGCTCATCGACGAGGAGCGCGAAGGCCGACGTCATCGTCTCGTGCCGGATCGCGCTGCGTGAGCCGCTCAGCGAGAGCTCACGGACGACGGCGCCCGCCGGGCCCGCCACCGCGATGAAAACCATCCCGACGGGTTTGCCGTCCTGGGGTTCGGGGCCGGCGACGCCGGTGGTGGCCAGGCCCCAGTCGGCCCCGCAGCGCGCCCGCGCGCCCTCGGCGAGGGCCTGGGCCACGTCGCGGTCCACCGGTCCGCGGTCGGCCAGCAGCTCTTCCGGTACGCCCGCGAGCGAGTGCTTGAGGTCCGTGGCGTACACGACCAGGCCGCCGCGGAACACGGAACTGACGCCCGGGATCTCGACGAAGGTGGCCGCGAGCAGGCCGCCGGTGAGCGACTCCGCCACGGCGACCGTCTGCCGCCGCTCGACCAGCTCGTGCACGGCGGCGGCCGCGGTCACCCCGGTGTCCATGCCGACGTCGATGTGGTTGGTGTCCGAACCGTTGGTGCTCACCCTCTGCCGGCTGCCTCTCTGCGGATGCGTACGGCCTGCAACACGTAGTCCGCTCCCGTGACCACGGTGACCAGCAGCGCCGCCACCATGAGCACGGTGCCGACCGCGTCGAACGGCTCGGGCACCGGCCACAGGAACCAGGCGATCGCCGCGATCTGCAGCGCCGTCTTCAGTTTCCCACCTCGGCTGGCCGGGATGATGCCGTATCGGATCACCCAGAAGCGCAATGCCGTCACGCCCCACTCCCGGAGCAGGATCAGCCCGGTCACCCACCACGACAGCCGGTCGTACGCCGAGAGCAGCACGAGCGCGCTCCCGGTGAGGGCCTTGTCGGCGATGGGGTCGGCCACTTTGCCGAACGACGTCACCAGGTGGTAGCGGCGCGCGATCCAGCCGTCGGCGAAATCCGTGGCGGACGCCACACAGAAGGTCAGGCAGGCCACCATGCGCCAGCTCGGCTCGGTCATCGCCGAGATCACGACGAGCACCACGAAGACGGGTACGAGCCCGATGCGGATGACGGTCAGCAGGTTGGCCGGGTTGTTCAGCGGCACCGGCCTGGGCGTTGTCACCGGCACCGGCTCGTCGGTCACGGCGCGGCCGTCGGCACGGGCGCCGCCCCCGCCACCGGAGCGGCAACGGCCCCGGAGGGCCCGGGCGCGGAAGCGGCGACGGCCCCGGGAGGCGCGGCCGCGGAACCGGCGGCGCGTGACCCGGGCACCCGGCTCGCCGCCGAGATCATCTCCACCGGCACGGCGACCAGGTCGACGCCCTCGGTGCCCGTGACGCGGGCCCGGACCAGGTCGCCCGGGCGCAGCGCCGCGAGGTCCACCCCGGCGTCGCCGGCCACCAGCGTCGTGGAGCCGTCGACCTCGGGGGCCTGGTGCTCCGCGCGGCCCTCGATCTCCCCGGCGCCGACCGTGTCCACGAGGACGTCCACGAACGTGCCGAGACGGTCCTCCGCACGCTGGGCGCACAGCTCGTCGGCGAGGTCGCTGATCCGCGCGTACCGGCGCTTGATGGTGTCCTCGCGCACCTTGCCGGACAGGCCCGCGGCCTCGGTGCCGTCCTCGTCGCTGTAGTCGAAGACGCCGATGGCGTCGAGGCGGGCCTCGGTCAGGAAGCGCACCAGCTCGTCGACGTCCTGCCGGGTCTCGCCCGGGAAGCCGACGATGAAGTTGCTGCGCGCCCCCGCCTCGGGCGCCAGCGCGCGGGCCGAGGCGAGCAGCTGCAGGAAGCGGTCGGTGGAGCCGAACCGGCGCATCCGGCGCAGCACCGGCTCGCTGGAGTGCTGGAACGACAGGTCGTAGTACGCGGCGACCCCGGGCGTCGTGGCGATGACCTCGACCAGGCCCGGCCGGGTCTCGGCGGGCTGCAGGTAGCTGGCCCGGACCCGCACGATGCCGTCGATGGCCGCGAGCTGGGGCAGCAGCTTCTCCAGCGCGCGCGGGTCGCCGAGGTCCTTGCCGTACGACGTGCTGTTCTCGCTGACCAGCACCAGCTCCCGCACACCCGTGCCGGCCAGCCACTCCGCCTCGGCGAGCAGCTCCTGCGGGTCGCGGGAGACGAACGCGCCCCGGAACGCGGGGATCGCGCAGAACGAGCACCGGCGGTCGCAGCCGCTGGCGAGCTTCAGGCTGGCGACCGGCCCGGTGTCGAGCCGCCGGCGCAGCACCTTGCGCAGGTGGGCGGGGGTGTGCTCGTCGACGGTCGCGTGCCCCGGGACGACGACCTTGGCGGCCTGCCGGTTGACCGGGGTGAGCGGCAGCAGCTCCCGGCGGTCGCGCGGGGTGTGCGAGTCGAACCGCTCCCCCGCCAGCACGCCGTCGAGCCGGGCGGCGATGTCGGTGTAGTCGTCGAAGCCCAGCACGGCCTGCGCCTCGGGCAGGCTCTCCGCCAGCTCCCGCCCGTACCGTTCGGCCATGCAGCCGGCCGCGACCACCTTGGCGCCGGTGTCGGCGGCGGCGAGCAGCGTCTCGATCGAGTCCTGCTTCGCCTTCTCCACGAAGCCGCAGGTGTTCACGACCACCACGTCGGCGCCCTCGGCGTCGGTGCTGACCTGCCATCCGCCCTCGTCGAGGCGGGCGGCGAGCTCCTCGGAGTCGACCTCGTTACGGGCACAGCCGAGGGTGAGCAGAGCGACACGGCGAACAGGGGGAGTCACAGACACCCGACAAGGTTACCGGCAGCCTCCCGGGCGCGGCGTCGCCCGCATGGCTGCCTGTGGACAACCGGCTCAGTCGTCCAGCCGGAGCGTGGCGAGCGTCGCCTCCAGCTCGTCCGGCTTGATCAGCACCTCGCGGGCCTTGGAGCCCTCGGACGGACCGACGATCCCCCGGGTCTCCATGAGGTCCATCAGGCGGCCGGCCTTGGCGAAGCCCACCCGCAGCTTGCGCTGCAGCATCGACGTCGAGCCGAACTGCGAGGTGACCACGAGCTCGATCGCCTGGAGCAGCACGTCGAGGTCGTCGCCGATCTCCTCGTCGATCTCCTTCTTCTTGTTCGCGACCGGGGTGGTGACGTCCTCGCGGAACTCCGGCTCGCGCTGGTCCCGGCAGAACTTGACGACGTCGGCGATCTCCTTCTCGTCCACCCAGGCGCCCTGGATGCGGACCGGCTTGGAGGCGCCCATCGGCAGGAACAGGCCGTCACCGCGGCCCAGCAGCTTCTCCGCGCCGGGCTGGTCGAGGATGACCCGGGAGTCGGCCAGCGAGCTGGTGGCGAACGCGAGGCGGGACGGGACGTTGGCCTTGATCAGGCCGGTGACCACGTCCACCGAGGGCCGCTGGGTGGCCAGCACCAGGTGGATGCCGGCCGCACGGGCCAGCTGGGTGATGCGTACCACCGAGTCCTCGACGTCGCGCGGAGCCACCATCATCAGGTCGGCGAGCTCATCGACGATGACCAGCAGATACGGGTACGGCTTCATGACCCGCTCGCTGCCCGGCGGCGCCGTGATCTCGCCGCTGCGCACCTTGCGGTTGAAGTCGTCGATGTGCCGTACGCCGTTCGCCGCGAGGTCGTCATAGCGCATGTCCATCTCGCGCACGACCCACTCGAGGGCGTCGGCCGCCTTCTTCGGGTTCGTGACGATCGGCGTGACGAGGTGCGGGATGCCCTCGTACGCGGTCATCTCCACCCGCTTGGGGTCGACCAGCAGCAGCCGTACCTCGTCCGGGGTGGCCCTTGTGAGGATCGACACCAGCAGCGAGTTGAGGCAGGACGACTTGCCGGCGCCGGTGGCGCCCGCGATGAGGATGTGCGGCATCTTGGCCAGGTTGGCCACGACGAAGCCGCCCTCGATGTCCTTGCCGAGCGCGACCAGCATCGGGTGGTGGTCGGCGGCCGCGGCCCGCGAGCGCAGCACGTCGCCCAGCGACACGTTCTCCGGGTCGGTGTTGGGGATCTCCACGCCGACCGCGCTCTTGCCCGGGATCGGCGAGAGGATGCGCACGTCGGGCGACTTCACCGCGTACGCGATGTTGCGGGACAGCTGGGTGATCCGCTCGACCTTGACGCCGGGACCGACCTCGACCTCGTAGCGGGTGACGGTCGGACCGCGGGTGAAGCCGACGACCTGCGCGTCGATGTTGAACTGGTCGAAGACGCCGGTGAGCGCGGCCATGATCTCGTCGTTGGCACGGCTGCGGGACTTCGGCGGCGTGCCCTTGCCGAGCAGCGTGGGCGGCGGCAGCCGGTAGTCGCCGGGCACCGAGGAGATCTCCAGCTGCTCCGCGCGCGTGGGCAGCGGCGAGTGCTCGGGCGGCTCCGGCGCCTTGCGGCTGGCCGGAAGCTTCGCGGCCCGCGGCAGCGCGACCGTGTCGTGCAGGATCTCGTCCTCGAGGCCGTCGCCCTCCTCCGGGGCGAGCCCGATGTCGGCGAGCGCGCCCTGGCGGCGGCGGGCGGGCCGGCGGCGCTTCGGCTCCTCCTCGTCGTCGACCGGCTCCTCGTCGCCGAGGTCGGGCAGCTCCGGCGGGCGCAGCGGCGCGCGGGCCGTGGACCGGCCCAGCAGCACGTCGGCCAGGAGCAGCAGCCGCTCCGGGATCTTGTTGATCGGCGTCGCGGTGATGACGAGCAGACCGAAGACGAAGAGCAGGATCAGCAACGGTACGGCGACCCACGCGGTCACCGCGCGCTCGAGCAGCGCGCCGACGCCGTACCCGACCAGCCCGCCGGCGTTGGTCAGGCCGACGTCGTCGCGGGGCTGCTCCGCGATGTGCAGCAGGCTCGCGGTGGCGATCAGCAGCGCGCTCCAGCCCACCACCGACCGGCCCCGGTGCTCCGGGTCGGCGGGCTTGCGCATGAATCGGATCGCGCCGTACAGCAGCAGCAGCGGAAGCAGGACGCCGAGGCCGCCGAGGAACAGGCGTACGGCGTCGGCGAGCCACGTGCCCACCGGCCCGGCGGAGCCCGCCCAGACGGCGACGCCGATGAGGATCGCGAGGCCGAGCATGAGCAGGCCGGCGCCGTCGCGGCGGTGCTCCGGATCGATCTCCTTGGCGGTGGCGGCCTGGCGGCCGACGCCGCGGGCCACCCAGCCGACGCTGTGCGCGACGCCCATCCACAGAGCGCCGACGCCGCGGCCGAGGCCGCCGGCCACCGCCGAGCCGACGCTGGGCCGGGCGCGGGTGGCGCTGCGGGCCCGAGGGCGCGGCGCGGCCTTGCGCGCGGGCGCGGCCTTACGACTGGTCGTGGCCTTGCGGGCCGGAGCGGCCGCCGCCTTGCTGACCGGTTGACGGGCGCGCGCCGACGCGGCGCCGCCCTTGGACGCGGTGCGACCCCGGCTCGCCGGAGGAGTACGGCCCGCCATGCCCATACCGTAACGGCGTGGCGCCCGCGACCCCGCGCGCCGCACCGTGACCAGGATTCGCTTTTTCGCCCGTTTAGGATCAACGAATGCCCGAGCAGTTGCAGCCGCTGAGCCACGACATGATCGTCGCGGCACTCCAGGCCCGAGACTTCAGCCACTTCGTCGACGACGACGGCGACATCGGCGGCACCTGGCAGGGCTGCCTCGTCTTCTTCTTCCGGCTCGGTAAGAACCGCGAGATCTTCCAGGTCAGGGCGCTGACGCATCCGGAGTTCAGCACCGACGACGTGCCCCGGCTGTACGCGTTCTGCAACGCCTGGAACCACGACCGGCTCTGGCCGAAGGCGTACGTGCACACCGGCGACGACGGCGTGGTGCACGTGGTCGGCGAGGTGGGCGCCGACTTCGAGCACGGCGTCACGCCGCAGCAGCTAGACCAGGTGATGATCTGCGGCATCGCCACGGGCGTCGAGCTGGCCGAGGCGGTGGCGGCGCTGCAGTAGGACTAAACCCGTCCACGAGGTCACGACCAGCACGGCCACCACGATCTGCGCCACCCACTCGTACCCGTGCGGGTAGAACACCCCGGCGGCGTAGTTGTCGAGGAAGCCGCCCTGCAGCGGGGGTTTGCCGAGCCCTTCCCGGCCCCGGTCCTGCAGCCAGGTCAGCGGGCAGTAGAGCTTGGCCACGACGATGACCAGCAGCCACAGGGCCGCGGCCACCTGCAGCCAGAGCAGGCGCGGCCAGCGCCACGCCAGGAAGCCGCCGAAGATCCCGAACGCCAGGAACGCGTAGTGCGCCGCCACGGCGAAGACGATCATCAGCGTGTATCCCACGCCTCCACGGTAGCGACGCAGCGCCGCCCGCGTAGGACGGAGGATGACCTACGCGGGCGGCACGTCTGGGACCGCTGGAACGTCAGTTGTTGTGGCGGTGCCGGTGGTGGTGGCCGCCGCCCTGCTGCTGGCCGTTGCCGGCCGGCGGGGTGGTCGCCGCGGCCGGCGGGGCGGTGGTCGCCTCGGCGGGCGGCGGGGTCGCTCCCCCGCCGGAGCCACCCGCGCCGGTGGTGAGCAGCGTCAGGTTGTTCGTCTCGAGGATCTCGGTGATCGGCTGGAAGAACGTCTCACCGCCGACCGTGCAGTCGCCGGAGCCGCCCGAGGTGACCCCCTGCGCCTGGTCGCCGGAGAACCACGGGCCGCCGGAGTCGCCGCCCTCGGCGCAGACGTTCGTCCGGGTCAGGCCGGTGACCTGGCCCTCCGGGTAGTTGACCGTCTCGTTCTTCGACAGGATCGTCCCGCAGTGCGTACCGGTGGTGGAGCCGGAACGGCACACCGCCGCGCCGACCGGGGACTCCGTGGCGCCGCCGACGGGCAGCGCGTTGCCGCGGAAGTCGTCGACGAACGGCTGCAGCTCCACGTTCGCGCCGGTCTGCACCACGCCCATGTCGGCGTTGCCGGGGAACACCGACGCCACGACCTGGCCCTGGGCCTGCCCGTCCAGGTCGGTGGTCCGCGTACCCTCCGCGCCGCAGTGGCCGGCGGTGACGAAACCGCCCTCGACCGCGAAGCCGATCGAGCACCGGGCCTGAGCGTTGCCCAGGTTGATGAAGTACGGCTGCGCGCCGACCACGTCGGCCAGCGGCCGCGGGGCGCTCTTGACCGTGACGACCTTGACGGCGGCCTTCGGCAGCCCGGCGTCCGCGACGAGATCCCACGCGTGGTCCGCGTCGCCCGGCAGCGCCTTCACCACGATCTGGTTCGCGGCGACGTCCACGTACCAGCCGGGCAGGTCCCGGTCGGCCTTCGTCGCGGTCGTGTCCAGCGCCTTCTTGGCGCTGTCCAGCTGGGCGACGCTGCGCTGCACCAGCTTCGGCTGCGCGCCCGCGGCCCGGACCTGGCCGGCCAGCGCCGGGTCGGTGATCCCGATGTTCAGCGTGGTGCCGTCCTTGGCCAGCCAGGAGCCGGCGTACGAGTCACCCGAGGTGCTGCGCAGCTGGGCCGCGACACCGCTGGCCCACTTCGCCCGCTGCACCCGGGCGGTGGCCTCGTCGGCGCTGACGCCCAGGTCCCGCTTCATCGCGGCAAGCAGCTGCGGGGCCACGCCGCCCGGCTGGGCCACGGCGGGCCGGGACGGGTTCGTGCCCGCCATCGACGGCAGCGTGAACGCCACCGCCGCGCCCGCCGCCGTCACCGTCGCCGCGATCGCGACAACCGTTCTGCGCTGCATTCGGTACTCCCCTCGCATCGCGGTGCCGTGGGGGCGGCACCGTGCTCATCGATACGAGGGCGAGCCGGGAACAGTTCAAAAAATGGTCAAACCTCGACCACGGTGGGGACGATCATGGGCCGGCGGCGGTACGCGTCGTTCACCCAGCGGCCCACCGTACGGCGCACGACCTGCTGCAACTGGTGCGTGTCGGTGATGCCCTCCTCCGCCGAGCGGTGCAGGGCGGCGGTGAGCAACGGGATCACCGGGCTGAACGCCTCCGGGTCCTCCGAGAAGCCCTTCGCGCTGACGCTGGGCTCGCCGACGACCTTGCCGGTGACCGAGTCGATCACCACGGTGGCGGAGATGAACCCGCCGTCGCCGAGGATCCGGCGCTCGGTCAGCAGCGACTCGCTCACGTCGCCCACCGCGAGGCCGTCCACGTACACGTAGCGGTTCTTGACCCGGCCCACATGCCGGGCGTGCCCTTCCACCAGGTCCACGACGTCGCCGTCCTCGCAGAGGACGACCCGGTCGGGTGCGACGCCCGACTCGATGCCGAGCTGCGCGTGGGCGCGCAGGTGCCGCCACTCGCCGTGCACGGGCATCAGGTTGCTCGGGCGTACGACGTTGAGCAGGTACAGCAGCTCACCGGCCGGGGCGTGCCCCGACACGTGCACCTTCGCGGTGTCCTTGTGCACGACCGTCGCGCCGGCCCGGGCCAGCTGGTTGATCACCCGGTACACCGAGGTCTCGTTGCCCGGCACCAGCGAACTGGCCAGCACCACCGTGTCGCCGGGGGCGATCGTGATGTGCCGGTGATCGCCGGTCGACATCCGCCCCAGCGCGCTCATCGGCTCACCCTGCGAGCCCGTCGACATGAACACGATCTCGTCCGGCGGCAGGTTCGTCGCCTCGTCCAGGCTCACCAGCAGCCCGTCCGGGATGCGCAGCAGACCCAGATCGCGGGCGATGCCCATGTTGCGGACCATCGACCGGCCGATCAGCGCGACCTTGCGGTCGTACTCGTACGCGGCGTCCATCACCTGCTGCACGCGGTGCACGTGCGAGGCGAAACTGGCCACGATGACCCGGCCCCGGGCCTTGCCGAAGATCGAGGTGAGCACCGGGCCGATGTCGCGCTCCGGCGTCACGAACCCGGGGATCTCCGCGTTCGTCGAGTCCGACAGCAGCAGGTCCACGCCCTCGGCGCCGAGCCGGGCGAACCCCGCCAGGTCGGTGATCCGTCCGTCCAGCGGCACCTGGTCCATCTTGAAGTCGCCGGTGTGCAGCACCAGGCCGGCCGGCGTGCGCACGGCCACGGCCAGCGCGTCCGGGATCGAGTGGTTCACCGCGAAGAACTCGCACTCGAACGGCCCGAGCCGCTCCCGGCCACCCTCCCGCACGGTCAACGTGTACGGGTCGAGCCGACGCTCCGCCAGCTTCGCCTCGACGAGCGCCAGCGTGAACTCGGACCCGACCAGCGGGATGTCCGGCTTGTGGGCGAGCAGGTACGGGACCGCGCCGATGTGATCCTCGTGCCCGTGGGTGAGCACGATCGCCTGCACGTCGTCCAGCCGATCGAGGATCGGGGCGAAGTCCGGCAGGATCAGATCCACGCCCGGCTGCTCCACGTCGGGGAACAGCACGCCGCAGTCGACGACCAGCAGCTTCCCGTCGTACTCGTAGACGGTCATGTTGCGCCCGATGGCGCCGAGACCGCCCAGCGGCATCACCCGCAGGGCGCCCTCCGGCAGCGGCGGGGGCGGATCGAGCTCGACGTGCGCTTGGCTCATGTGTTTCTTTCCGTTGTCAGAGGTCCACGCCGGCCGCTCGGGCGTCCTGGCGCAGCTGGTTCAGTTCGGCGTCGGTGGCGTCGACGAGCGGCGGACGGACGGGACCGGCCGGAAGGCCCCGGACCCTGAGGCCGGCCTTCACGAGGATCGTGCCCTGCGTCCGGAAGATCCCGGTGTAGATCGGCAGAAGCCGGCGGTGCAGCCCGAGAGCCGCGGCCACGTCGCCCCGCTCGTACGCCTCGATCATCTCCTTGGTCTGCACCCCGACGAAGTGCGTCGAGGTGCCGACGACCCCGACCGCCCCGACGGACAGCCACGGCAGCGTGGAGGCGTCCTCGCCGGAGTAGTACGCCAGATCGGTCCGCCGCAGCACGTCGGCCGTGGCGGCGACATCACCCTTCGCGTCCTTCACGCCTACGATGGTGGGGTGCTCGGCGAGCCGGACCAGCGTCTCGGTCGCGATCGGCACGCCGGAGCGGTGCGGGATGTCGTACAGCAGAATGGGCAACCCGGTCGCGTCGGCGACCGTGGTGAAATGCCTCACCAGCCCGGCCTGCGGCGGCTTGTTGTAATACGGCGTCACGACCAGCAACCCGTGCGCCCCCGCCTTCTCGGCGGCGCGAGCCAGCTCGACCGTGTGCGCGGTGTTGTTCGTCCCCACCCCGGCGATGATCTTCGCCCGGTCCCCGACGGCCTCGACGACGACCCGCAGCAGGGTCTCCTTCTCGGCGTCGGTGGTGGTGGGTGACTCCCCACCGGTCCCACTGATGACAAGAGCATCATGCCGCTGCTCATCCACCAGGTACGTGGCGAGGGCACCGGCCCCGTCCGCATCGAGCGAACCGTCCGCGGCGAACGGGGTCACCATGGCCGTGATTAGACGGCCGAAGGGGCGGGAGGGGTCCTGCGTCATACCGAACAACTTATCGGACGTGGTGGGGTGGTGCTCTCGGGCTGCTCCCCCTGGGGTGGTCGGGCCTCGTTTCCGGGCTGTCTGGGCGCTTGGGGTCGAGGGTGGGCTTCGGGGGCGGGGATCGCCTCACTCCGGGCGGTCAGGCCTGATCCCTGCGTGAGGCGATCCCCGCCCCCGAAGCCGTTGTGGTCACTCCGCGTGCGATTGCTTCGCCACGCCGCCGCTCTTGCCGAGCCGTTCCGCGGGCTCCGTCGCCAGAGCTGTCTACGCCGTTCACCGCGCTGCGACCCGCCGGGCCCGCGCACTCAAAACCGCTAAGCCGCACACTCAGAACCGTCACGCCGCGCGCCTGAGATCTGTCGTTACGTCGCCGGCCCGCTCCGCCGCTCGTGCCGCCGGGCCCACCGAGTCGAGAGCTGCGACCTCCGCCGCCGGCCGGAGCAGGATGCCGCCTGCTGCCCTGCTGCACTGCTGCACTGCGGCGTCTTGCCGCTCGTCGCAGCACGCTCCGTGTGTCCGCCCGTCGGTCATAACGCTCCGCCGCTGGACGCACCGCCGGTGCCGCTCTGCGGCTTGTCGCGCTGCGGCTTGTCGGGCTGCCGGGCCTCGGCGGAGCGGGCTTCCGGCTGATTCCGGGGCTGCGGTCGTCGGTGCGGGTGGGGTCAGACGTAGAAGGCGGTGAAGGGTGCCCAGGGAAGGTTGCGGAGGACGCTGAAGACGCCCCAGACGGCAATGAACGCGCCGATCACGCCCGGGGACAGGGTGAGTTCCGGAAGTTTCCAGTTGAACAGGCGCTTCCCGGCCCAGGCGACGTACATGTAGAGCAGGAACGGGACCGCGAAGACGAACAGGGCGTGGTGGCGGGCCGCCGCCGGGATGTCGCCGTGCAGGAGGTACCAGGCCGCGCGGGTGCCGCCGCAGCCCGGGCAGACGAAGCCGGTCGTGTACTTGAGCAGGCAGCTGGGGGCCGCGCCGGCGTTGGCCTCGGTGGGGTGGGTGGCCAGGGTGTAGCCGACCGCGCCGGCCATGCAGACCAGCATCGCCGTCGGGGCGACCCAGAGCGGGGAGTTGCGCCAGCTGCGCTGGATGAAGCGGGTGACGCGGTCCTGCTGGGGCTGCTGGTAGTGCGGGTGACCCGCCCACGCCGGCACGGGCTGCCCGTCCGACTGCCAGGACTCCGGCCCGGGGGCGCCCGGTGCGAAAACACCCGGCGGCAAAGAGCCGGCGGAGACAGCGCCCGACGAACGGGAGCCGGACAAGACAGCGGCCGCCGGAAGAGAGCCTGACGGGAGGGAGCCGGGCTCGGAGGCGGCCGGCTGCGACGGGTCCGCGGCGAGGGGAGCCACCGGCTCGGTCGCGCTGCTCATGGCCGCCACGGTACACCGGTGAGGACACCGTGCGGCATGCCCGGAGCGGTCATGACGCCGCCAGCTTGAGCGCCTCGGTGAGCGGGCCGGCGAAGTCGCCGCGCTGGGGTGGGGCGATGTCGGTGAGGCCCAACCAGCCGGCCAGCCGCCGCAGCTCGAGCGCGAGCGCGCCGGCCGTCTCCTCCTGGTCGGCGGTGGGCTCCAGCCAGGCCGCCGGGATCTGGAGCACGCCCGCCTTTCGGTCCGCCTTGAGGTCGAGGCGGGCGGCGAACCGGTCGCCGAGCAGGAACGGCAGCACGTAGTAGCCGTACAGGCGCTGGGCGGCGGGCACGTAGATCTCGATGCGGTAGTTCATGTCGAAGAGGCGCTCGGTGCGGGCGCGTTCCCAGATGAGCGGGTCGAACGGGCTCACCAGCGTCGCCGCGCGCACCCAGCGGGGCAGTCTTGCCTCGTGGTGTACGTACGTCGGGCCCTTCCAGCCGCGGACCGTCACCGGCAGCAGCACCTTGTCCTCGATGAGCTCGGCCACCGCCTGCCGGAAGCCCGCGACCGGGAGCCGGAAGTAGTCGCGCAGCTCCGGCTCGGCCGCGACGCCCAGGGAACGGGCCGACATCTCGACCAGCGCGCGGAAGGCGTCCTGCGGCGCGGGCGTCGGCGTGTTCAGGACCTCGCGGGGCAGGACGCGTTCGGGCAGGTCGTAGCGCCGGGCGAATGACGTGGTGCGTTCGGCCGCCGTGATCTGGCCGGTGTAGAAGAGCCACTCGAGGGCCTGTTTGACCGAGGACCAGTTCCAGCCCCAGTGGTCCTTGGTACGCGGCGCGTCGTGCTCGATCTCGGCGGCGGTGATCGGGCCGCGGTCGCGGACCTCGGCGAGGACGCGGGCGACGAGCTCCGGCTGCTGGGTGGCGATGCGCACCATGCCGCCCCACGCGTAGTCCTTCGCGCGCTCCATCCGCCAGCGGAACAGCGGTTGCAGGTCGACGGTGATCAGCGACGCCTCGTGCCCCCAGAACTCGAAGAGCTCGCGGGGTCTGCGGTAGGCGGCCCGCTCCAGCAGACCCGGATCGTACGGCCCGAGACGGCTGTAGAGCGGCATGAAGTGCGCCCGTTGCAGCACGTTGACCGAGTCCATCTGGATGAGGTGCAGGCGGCGCAGGACGCGGCGCAGGTGGCGCAGGTCGGTGGCCCCGCCGGGCGCGGGGTCGGTGAAGCCCTGCGCGGCCAGCGCGATGCGCCGGGCCTGCGCGACTGAGAGAGATTCCGGTACGGCCATCGACGAGCACGCTAATCCAGGGGTACGACAAAAACCGCGGAGTCGGCGAGGATCGAGGCATGCTCGTCATCCGCCCCCAGACCGACGCCGACATCGACACGGTGGCCGCCGTGCATCTGCGCACCTGGCAGATCGCCTACGCCGGCATCGTCCCCGCAGAGTTCCTCGACGCGCTGCAGCCCGAGGTGTTCGCCGCCCGCCGCCGTGAGGACGAGCACGGGACGACGCTGGTGGCGGTCGAGGACGACACGATCATCGGCTTCGCCCACATCGGGCCGTACAGGGAGGACGACGGCAGCCGGAACCCCGCGCACGGCGAGCTCTACGCCCTCTACGTCGCGCCCGAACGGTGGAACACTGGCGCGGGCCGCGCGTTGATCGCGGCGGCCGAACGGGAGCTGTCCGGCATGTATCCGGACATGCGGCTGTTCGTCCTGGAGGAGAACCACCGGGCGCGCCGATTCTATGAGCGCGCGGGCCTGCACCCCGACGGTGAGAGGGATCTGTGGCGGCCCCGCGGCACAACAGTGGATCTGCCCGAACTGCGCTACGCGAAGGCTCTGTAGGCTGCCCCGCATGGCTCTCGGCTTCGTCCGCCCCGCCCGTCCCGAGGACGCCGCGGAGGTCGCCCGCATTCAGTTGACCACGTGGCGCACCGCGTACCGCCGGATGTTCCCGGCGCACGTGCTCGCGAGCCTCGACGAGGCCTACCTCACCCGGGGCTGGGCCGAGGCGATCGAGGCGGCGCCCTCCGGGCGGCACCGGGTGCTGATCGCCGTGGAGCAGACCGCGACGGCGGACACGGTCGTCGGCTTCGCGGCGGCCGGCCCCGCCGACGAGCAGGCGCTGGCGCCCGAGGAGCCGCCGCTGCCGGACAGCGTCGCGGCGGTCACCGACCTGCTGGTCGAGCCGCGGTGGGGCCGCCGCGGGCACGGCAGCCGCCTGCTGTCGGCGGTCGTCGACCTGTGGCGCGAGGACGGTTTCACGTCCGCGGTGGCGTGGGCGTACGACGCCGACGAGGCGATGAAGAAGTTCCTGACCTCGGCCGGCTGGGAGCCCGACGGTGCCGCCCGCGCGCTGGACGTGGACGACATGCTGGTCAACCAGCTCCGGCTGCACGCCGCGCTGTAGCGGGTCAGTCGAGCAGCGGGTCGAGCCCGATCGTCAGGCCCGGCCGCGAGACGACGGCACGCACCGCCAGCAGCACGCCCGGCATGAACGAGACCCGGTCCAGGCTGTCGTGGCGGATGGTCAGCGTCTCTCCCTGCGTACCGAAGAGGACCTCCTGGTGGGCCACCAGACCCGCGGCCCGGACGGCGTGGATGCGCACCCCGTCGATCTCGGTGCCGCGCGCGCCGGCCATCTCCTCCTTGGTGGCGTCCGGCATCGGGCCGAGGCCGGCCTCGGCGCGGGCCGCGCCGATGAGCCGCGCGGTGTGCGACGCCGTGCCGCTGGGCGCGTCGAGCTTGCGCGGGTGGTGCTGCTCGATGATCTCGGCCGACTCGAAGTAGCGGGCCGCTCGGGTGGCGAACTGCATCATCAGGACCGCGCCGATGCCGAAGTTGGGCGCGACGATCACGCCGACGCCGGGCTCTTCCGCCAGCCAGGAGCGCACCTGCTCGAGACGCTCCTCGGAGAACCCGCTGGTGCCGACGACCATGTGGATGCCCTGGTCGATCGCCCAGCGCAGGTTGTCCATGACCGCGTCGGGGGTGGTGAAGTCGACGAGCACCCGGGCGTGGGCGGCGTCGGCGAGCTGGTCGCCCTGGTCGAGCCGCGCGACCAGCTGGAGGTCGTCGGCCGCGTCGACCGCCTTGCACACCTCGAGGCCCATGCGGCCGCGGGCACCGAGGACACCGACCCGGACCGGTTCACGCTCGTCAGTCACGCGGTCAATTTACTGCACGCGCCTGCCGCGCCCGCCACCACCGCTCGGCGGCGCCGACCAGCAGGAACACGGCCGCCACGTACGCCCACCCGACCAGCACGTCGATCACGTAGTGCTCACCGGAGTAGACCAGCGTGAACGTCATCGCCAGCGGGTACGCGAGCAGCAGCGGCCACCACCGGCGAGCCACCATGGGCAGGAAGAAGGCGACGGCCATCAGCGCGTACGCGGTGTGCAGCGACGGCATCGCCGCGACCGGGTTGGACGCCTCCACCTGCAGCGCGTTCAGGGTGTTCCCGGCGCTGTGCAGGCCGATGGCGTTCCACCCGTTGGTGGAGATCCGCGCGACGGGTTCGGTGAGATACCCGAACTTCGCGGCCCACCACGGCGGCGCGGCCGGATAGAGGAAGTACGTGATCAGCCCGGCGACGCTGAGCGTGAACCAGCGGCGCATGAACCGCGCCCACTGCTCGCGCCGGCGCAGCCAGAGGATCACCCCGATGGTCGGTACGGCCAGGAAGTGCGAGACGTAGACGAGGGAGACCACGACCTCCCACCACTGCACGACGCCCTGCTGGTAGAGGTGTTCCTGCAGCCAGACGGTCGGGACGTGGCCGCCGAAGATGGCCTTGTCGGCGTTGATCATCTCCGTGACGTGCGGGTCGAAGAAGTCGTCGGCGTATCCGCGGGAGACGTTGTAGACGACGAGCAGCAGCGAGATCGGCAGCCAGTCGCGCAGGAACAGCAGGTGGTGCCGCCATGGCAGGTCGATGCGCCAGGCGATGGTGGCCAGCCACAGCCAGCCGAACGCGATCAGCGGGTCGCTGGTCGGCACGCCGATGAAGTACGTGCCGACCGCAAACAGCGCCGCCCAGACGAGCATCGCGACCGCGCGGCGCTTGCGGCGGTCGGCGACGCCCGTCTCGTCGATTTCAGGGGGACTGAGGATGGTCACGGCGTCCCAGGCTAGCGGGCGGGCGAAAACGCGCCGTCGTCGAACGGGCCGACCACGGCGAGCGACATGGGCTTGGCGAGCAGGTCGGCGGCGAGCCCGTTGACCTGCTCGAGGGTGACCGCGTCCACCTCGGCGAGCAGCTCGTCGACGCTCATCAGGTCGCCGTAGAGCAGCTCGGACTTGGCCAGCCGGCTCATCCGCGAGCCGGTGTCCTCGAGGCCGAGGACGTACGAGCCCTTGACCATGCCCTTGCCGCGGGCCAGTTCGGCAGCGGTGACGCCCTCGGTGGCGACCGTGGCGAGCTCGGCGCGGATCAGCGCGAGCACCTCCTCGGCCTTGCCCGGGGCGCAGCCGGCGTAGACCGCGAAGACGCCCGCGTCGGCGTACTGGCTGCCGTACGAGTAGACCGAGTACGCGAGCCCGCGCTTCTCCCGGATCTCCTGGAACAGCCGGCTGGACATGCCACCGCCGAGCACGTTGTTGAGCACGCCGAGGGCGAACCGGCGCTCGTCGAGCCGGCCGATGCCCTCGCAGCCGAGCACGAGGTGGGCCTGCTCGGTGTCGCGGTTGCGGACCACCGTGGTGGGCGGCTTGATCCGGTGCCGGGCGGCCGGGCGCAGGCCGCCGGGCTCCCCGGGGCCGTCCAGCGGCGTCCCGGCCAGCGCGCGCCGGATGAGCCGGACCACCTTGCCGTGCTCGAGGTTGCCCGCGGCGGTGATGACGATGTTCGAGGCTTTGTACCGGCTGCGGTAGAAGCGGTGGATCTGCGTACGGGTCATCGGCGAGATGGTCGCCTCGGTGCCCGAGATCAGCCGCCCGAGCGGGGTGTCCGCCCCGAAGAGGGCCTCGGTGAAGACGTCGTGGACCTCGTCGCCGGGCTCGTCGTCGTGCATGGCGATCTCTTCGAGGATGACCCCGCGCTCGGTCTCCACGTCGGCGGGGGCGAGCACCGAGTTGGCCACGGCGTCGCAGATCACGTCCACGGCGAGCGGGAGGTCGGCGTCGAGCACCCGCGCGTAGTAGCAGGTGTATTCCTTCGTGGTGAAGGCGTTGGTCTCGCCGCCGACGGCCTCGATCTCGGCGGAGATGTCGAGGGCCGAACGCTTCTCGGTGCCCTTGAAGAGCAGGTGCTCGAGGAAGTGCGAGGCACCGGAGAGCGTCGGGGTCTCGTCGCGGGAGCCCACCCCCACCCACACGCCGAGCGCAGCGCTGCGGGTGGTCGGGATCGCCTCGGTCACGATGCGCAGACCACTGGGCAGGACTGTACGGCGTACGCCGTCCTGCAGGGTCTTTGTCATGACGCGGGCCGGCCTTTCGGCCGGCCCGCGGTTGTTCACTGTCATCTGTGGCAATTAGCCGCGGTCGCCACCGCGGTCGCCGCTCGGACGCGACCGGCGCCGGCGCGGCGCGTCGCCACCCTCGCCCCGGTCACCGCGGGGAGCGCGCTCCTCGCGGGGCTTGTCCGACGCCGCGGGAGCCGCAGCGCCCTCGGGAGCCGCCTCGCCCTCGGGGCGGACCTTGTCGAGGTAGATCTTGCCCCGGTTGTCGATGTCCGCGATCGAGACCTCGACCTTGTCGCCGACGTTGAGGAAGTCCTCGACCTTGTCGACGCGCTTGCCGTCGCCCACCTTGGAGATGTGCAGCAGGCCGTCGCGGCCGGGCAGCAGCGAGATGAACGCGCCGAACGCGGCCGTCTTCACCACCGTGCCGAGGAACTTGTCCCCCACCTTCGGCAGGGTCGGGTTCGCGATGGCGTTGATCCGCTCGACCGCGGCCTCGGCGGCCGGGCCGTTGGTCGCGCCGACGTAGATCGTGCCGTCGTCCTCGATGGAGATGTCGGCGCCGGTCTCGTCCTGGATCGCGTTGATCGTCTGGCCCTTCGGGCCGATGACCATGCCGATCTTGTCGACCGGGATCTTCACGCTGGTGACCCGCGGCGCGTACTGGCTCATCTCGGCCGGGCTGTTGATCGCCTGGTCCATGACCTCGAGGATCGTGGCCCGGGCGTCGTGGGCCTGCTGCAGCGCGCCGGCCAGCACGTCCGACGGGATGCCGTCGAGCTTGGTGTCGAGCTGCAGCGCGGTGACGAACTCGCTGGTGCCGGCGACCTTGAAGTCCATGTCGCCGAACGCGTCCTCAGCGCCGAGGATGTCGGTCAGCGCGACGTACTGCGTCTTGCCGTCGACCTCGTCCGAGATCAGGCCCATCGCGATGCCGGCGACCGGCGCCTTGAGCGGCACGCCGGCGCTCAGCAGCGACAGCGTGGAGGCGCAGACCGAGCCCATCGAGGTCGAGCCGTTGGAGCCCAGCGCCTCGGAGACCTGGCGGATCGCGTACGGGAACTCCTCGCGCGACGGCAGCACGGGCACGAGGGCCCGCTCGGCCAGCGCGCCGTGGCCGATCTCGCGGCGCTTCGGCGAGCCCACCCGGCCGGTCTCACCGGTCGAGTACGGCGGGAAGTTGTAGTTGTGCATGTAGCGCTTGGACTTCTCGGGGGCGAGCGTGTCCAGGGCCTGCTCCATGCGCAGCATGTTCAGCGTGGTGACGCCCATGATCTGGGTCTCGCCCCGCTCGAACAGCGCCGAGCCGTGCACCCGCGGGAGGATGCCGACCTCGGCGGTCAGCGGGCGGATGTCGCGCGGGCCGCGGCCGTCGATGCGGACCTGCTCGCGCAGCACGCGCTGGCGGACCTCGGACTTGGTGACCGAGCGGAACGCCGCGCTGATCTCCTTCTCCCGGCCCTCGAACCGCTCGTCGAGCAGCTCGTGCGCCTTGGCCTTGACCCGGTCGAGGGCCTCCTCGCGCTCCTGCTTACCGGCGATCTTGAGCGCCTCGGCGGTCTCCTCGCGGACAGCCTCGACCACGGCGGCGTAGACGTCGTCCTGGTAGTCGAGGAAGACCGGGAACTCCTGGACCGGCTTCGCGGCGACCTCGGCGAGCTCGCTCTGCGCGCGGCACAGCTCGCGGATGGCCGGCTTGGCGGCCTCGAGCCCGCTGGCGACGACCTCCTCGGTCGGCGCGGTGGCGCCGGCCTGGATCAGCTTGACCGCCTGCGGGGTGGCCTCGGCCTCGACCATCATGATCGCGACATCGCCGTCGGCGGTGACCCGGCCCGCGACCACCATGTCGAAGGTGGCGCGCTCGAGCTCCTCGAGGGTCGGGAAGGCGACCCACTGGCCCTCGACGTGCGCGACGCGGGTCGAGCCGACCGGGCCGCTGAACGGCAGGCCGGAGAGCTTGGTCGACATCGAGGCGCCGTTCATGGCGACGACGTCGTACGGGTGCTGCGGGTCGAGCGCGAGGATGGTCTCGACGACCTGGACCTCGTTGCGCAGGCCCTTGGTGAACGACGGGCGCAGCGGCCGGTCGATCAGGCGGCAGGTGAGGATGGCGTCCTCGCTGGGGCGGCCCTCGCGGCGGAAGAACGAGCCGGGGATGCGCCCGACCGCGTACATCCGCTCCTCGACGTCCACCGTGAGCGGGAAGAAGTCGAAGTGCTCCTTGGGCGTCTTGCCGGCCGTGGTGGCCGACAGGACCGTGGTCTCGCCCAGCTGGACGATCACCGAGCCGGCGGCCTGCTTGGCCAGCCGGCCGGTGGAGAAGACGACCTCGCGGGTGCCGAACGAGCCGTTGTCGATGACGGCGGTGCGAGTTTCGGTGCCGAGAGCTTTCTGCTCTGTCATGTGGTGCGGTACTCCTTCGTCGAGGACCCGGCGGTCTCTACAGCGCGGTTACAGCGTGGCCGGTCTTCGATCGAAGTGCCCGGGATTCAGCCCGGGAACCACTACCGAGGACCGGTGCCGTCTCTTACTGCGGCCGCGCGGGTCCGGTGGTAAAGCTCGGGGGAGCGGCCACCTCGGCCACTCCCCCGTCAGGTCATCGGCGCAGGCCGAGACGCTCGATCAGCGTCCGGTAGCGCGCGATGTCCTTCTTCTGCACGTAGTTGAGGAGGCGGCGGCGACGACCCACCAGCAGCAGCAGACCACGACGGCTGTGGTGGTCGTGCTTGTGCACCTTGAGGTGCTCGGTGAGGTCGGCGATCCGCTTGGTGAGCATCGCGACCTGAACCTCGGGAGAGCCGGTGTCGCCCTCCTGGGTCGCGTACTCGCCCATGATCTTGGTCTTGGTCTCTTGGTCGAGCGCCATGTTCTCCGTGATTCTGTGTTGCCGGTGAATGCGGTGTCCCCGCGGCCCGCGGCGTCGGGCAGGCAGGCGGGACCGTGGACGGAATAAGCCCATCCGGATTCAACCCTACCAGCCCCATCCGATCGCCCCGCCCGCCACCCACGACCGGACTGAAGGCCTCTAACGCAGCAGCGCGCGGGTCTCCTCCACGTCCAGGCGGATCTGCGCGACCAGCGGCTCGATGCCGGTATATGTGCGCTGCTCCCGCAGATGGGCGACGAAGTCGAGGCTCACCCGTTCGCCGTACAGGTCGCCGTCGAAGTCGAGGACGTAGGCCTCGACCCGGCGCTCCCTGCCGGAGAACGTGGGGTTGGTGCCGACCGAGACGGACGCCGGCAGCGGGCCGCCGCGGTCACCGCCGCGCACCAGCCAGGCCGCGTACACGCCGTCGGCCGGGATGGCCGCATAGCGGTGGCACATCAGGTTGGCGGTGGGAAAGCCCAGCTCACGGCCGCGCTGATCGCCGCGGACCACCACGCCGGCCAGGCGGTGCGGGCGGCCGAGCGCGGCGGCGGCGGCCGCGACGTCCCCGGCGTCGACGCAACTGCGGATGTACGTGGACGAGAAGACGAGCCCGTCCTCGGCCACGAGCGGCGCCTCCTCGACGGTGAACCCGAACGTGCGGCCCAGCCGGGCGAGCAGCGGCAGGTCGCCGGCCGCCTTGTGACCGAAGCGGAAGTTGTCCCCCTCGACCACCACCGCGGCGTGCAGCGCGTCCACGAGCACGTCGTGCACGAACTCCTCCGGGCCGAGGTGCGAGAAGGCCGGGGTGAACGGGACCACGCAGAGCGCGTCGACGCCGAGTTGCTCGAGCAGCTCCGCCTTGCGCACCGGCTCGGTCAGCACGGCCGGGTGGGAGCCGGGCCGTACGACCTCCGCGGGGTGCGGGTCGAACGTCACGACGACCGACTGCAGCCCCATGTCGCGGGCGCGCTTCACGGTGTAGCCGATGATCGCCTGGTGGCCGCGGTGCACGCCGTCGAAGACCCCGATCGTCACCACGGACCGGCCGAACCCGCCCGGCACCGCCTCGTAGCCGCGCCACCGCTGCATTCCCGCGCCTCCCCTGTGCGTCCCGGGCGTAAGAGTATCGGTCTGCACGACTGCCTGAAACGCTACAGTTGATCCCGATATGCACATCGACTGGAGTGCTTTCATCCTGCTGACGGCGGAATTCACCTTCGTCGTCCTTTTCGCGCGGGCGCTCCTCGGCTACCTGCGCGGACGCGACCCTCTGCAACGGGACGCGACCCTGGTCTTCCTGCCCTGCACGCTGCTCTTCTGCGCCGACGTGGCGCGGCGGCTGAACGCGGACCTGCCCGCGTGGGTCAGCATGGTCACACTGACCGTGCTGCTCGCCCAGCCGTACCTGACCGTGCGGCTCGCGAGCCGGCTGCGCGGGGTGCCGCGGTGGCTGCACGTCGCCATGTTCGCGACGTTCCTCGCGGTGGCCGTACCCATGCTGTTCGTGCCCCGGCCGCTGCCGGTCGGCTGGCTGATCTTCGCGGTCGGCAGCTTCTTCTGCAGCGAGCTCATGGCGGCGGCGCTGCTGTACGGCAAGGCCCGCACCCGGTCCGGCGCCAACCGCGCACGGCTCACGATCGCCTCCGGGGCCACCGTGGCGTTCGCGGTGATGATCGTGCTGATCGGCATCGCCGCACTGCCCCACGCGGACCCGGCTTTCGGCGTCACCAACCGGGTGCTGGCCCTGCTCTCCGGCATCGGCTACCTCATCGCGTTCCTGCCGCCGCGCTGGCTGCGCCGGGCCTTCTCCGCCTCCGCGGCGCAGTCGGTGACCGAGCGCCTGCTGCACGCCCACGTCGAGACCCCGGACCAGGTCTGGCAGACGTACGCGGAGATCATGCGCGTGCAGACCGGGGCCGACGCGGTCGCCGTCCTCATGCCGCGACCGGACGGCCAGCTCGCGCCGATCGGCTATGCCGGGCCGTCGATCAGCATGCCGGCCGAGCTCGGCGCGACCGACCTCACCGCGCTCATCCGCGCCGGCCGGCCGGCCCGCCTGCGCGAGGGCGGCGACGCCCTGGTCCGGCACTTCGGCGACGACCTCGGCGACGACTTCGTGACGCTGATGAGCATGCCGGTGCCGCCGGACGCGGAGGGCGCGGTGCTGCTGTTCAACCGGCACCGCAGCCTGTTCAGCGACGACGACCTGCGGCTGCTCGCGCTGCTCGGCGGCCAGGCCGGCATCCTCGCCGAGCGGCAGGCCGTCCTGGCGGCACAGCACCGGATGGCCGCGGAGCTGAGCGCGTCGGTGGAGGCCCTGACCCGGGCGAGCCAGGCGAAGAGCGCGTTCCTGGCCAACATGAGCCACGAGCTGCGGACCCCGCTCAACGCGATCATCGGCTTCAGCGACCTGATGCGGCTGGAGGAGCCGGACGGCGACCGGCGCCGCGTTCCCGCCGACTGGGTCGAGCACATCCACACCAGCGGGCGGCACCTGCTGGGGCTCATCAACGACATCCTGGACCTGGCCAAGGTGGAGGCCGGGCGGCTGGACCTGCGCCTGGCGCCGCTGCGCGTGGACACCGCCGTGGCCGAGCTGCTCACCAGCCTGTCGCCGCTCATCGGCACGAAAGGGCTGGAGGTCGTCACGGCGCTGCGGCCGGCCACCGCGAACGCCGACCGGGTGCGCTTCCGGCAGATCGTCGAGAACCTGCTGTCGAACGCGATCAAGTTCACCCCCGCGGGCGGCCGGATCACCGTCGCGACCTCCGTCGAGGACGACCGGGTGGCGGTCATCGTCTCGGACACCGGCGTCGGGATCGCGGCGGCCGACCACCACCGGGTGTTCGAGGAGTTCCAGCAGGTCGGCGACCCGGACCGGCAGCGCGCCGGCACCGGCCTCGGGCTCGCGCTCACCAAGCGCCTCGTCGAGGCCCACGACGGGGAGATCTCGCTGCACTCGGCGCCGGGAGAGGGCAGTTCCTTCACCGTACGGCTGCCCGCGGCGCCCGAGGGCCGGCCCGTGACGGAGAGCCGCCCCGGCGAGGGCGCACGGGTGCTGCTGGTGGAGGACGACCCGCAGGCGGCGGAGCTGCTGAGCACCCAGCTGGGCAACGCGGGCTACCACGTCGACGTCATCGCGACCGGCGAGGCCGCCCTGTCCGCCGCCGCCGAACGCCCACCGGACGCGATCGTGCTCGACGTGGCGCTGCCCGGCATCGACGGCTTCGAGGTGCTCCGGCGGCTCAAAGCCGACCCCGGGCTGGCCGGCATTCCGGTGTTCTTCGCCACCATCATCGACGAGCGGCAGGCCGGGATCGCGCTGGGCGCCGACGACTACTTCGTGAAGCCGATCGACCAGGCGGCGTTGCTCGGCGCGCTGGCCAGGGCGATCGCGACCCGGCCCACCCCGCGGGTGCTCGTGGTCGACCACGACGACGCCGTGCGCCGGGCGATCGAGGACGGCCTGCGCGCCGGGGGCGCCGACGTGGTCGCCGTCGCCGACGGGCGCGACGGGCTCGCCAAGAGCCGGGAGAGCCGCTTCGACCTCATCGTCTGCGAGCTGCAGACCCACGAGGACGACGGCTTCGACATGATCGCCGCGCTCGAGCAGGACCCCGCGACCCGCGACGTGCCGGTGGTGGGCCTGACCCAGGCCGCCGGCGACGCCTCGCTGATGGCGCTGGCCGGCGGCGTGGTGGCGACAACGATGGCCGGCGGCACCGGCACGCAGGGATTCGCGCCGCTGCTGGGCGTGCGCACCGACGTCGACAAGGAGCAACGGTGACGGCCGAGAACCCGCGAATTCTGCTCGTCGAGGACGAGGAGCTGAACCGCACGCTGGTCAAGGCGGTACTCGCCCGGGCCGAGGTGGCCGCCGTCCGGGCGGCCGAGGTGCTGGAGGCGCCGACCCTGGCCGCGGCGCGGAGCCGGCTGGACGCGGAGGACGTCGACCTGGTCCTGCTCGACATGAACCTGCCGGACGGCAACGGCCTGTCACTCGCCGGCGAGCTGGCGGACGGTACGGCGACGGCCGGGCGCCGGCGACCGGCCGTGGTGGCGGTCACTGCCAGCGTGCTCCCCCAGGACCGGGCGGCGGCGCTGGAGGCGGGCTGCGACGGGTTCCTCGACAAGCCGTACGCGGCCGCCGACCTGGTCGCCGTCGTCGCCGAGCACCTGCCGAAGCGCTAGGCCGGGGCCAGCACGATCTCGGCGCGGGCCCTGCCGCCGCGCTCGGAGACGACGGCCAGGACCTCGCCCGCCGGGTCGAAGACGGCGTACGGGCCCTCGATGCCGACCGGCTCCAGCGGGCCGCCGTGGCTGAGCACCCGCACCTCGTCCACCGTGGCGTCGCGGCGCGGGAACGCCCGCCCGGCGGCCTCGGCCAGGGACAGCGACACGACGTCCGGCGCCCGCTGCTCGAGCTGCTCCAGCGTCGACGCCTCGGCCAGCGTCATCGCGCCCACCGCCGTACGCCGCAGCGCGGTGAGGTGGCCCCCGACGCCCAGCCCCCGGCCCAGGTCCCGGGCGATCGCCCGGATGTACGTACCGCTCGAGCAGGTGACGTCCACGTCGACGTCGACCACGTCACCGGAGTGCCGCACGTCCAGCACGTCGAGGCTGTGGATCGTGATCCGGCGCGCGGCGAGCTCGACCTCCTCGCCGTCGCGGACCCGCTTGTACGCCCGCTGCCCGTTCACCTTGATCGCGCTGACCGCGCTGGGCACCTGGTCGATCTCGCCGACCTGAGCCGCCAGCCCGGCCCGTACCGCCTCCTCGGTGACCTCCGCCGCCGAGATCGTGGCGGTCACGTCACCCTCGGCGTCGTCGGTGACGGTCGACTGGCCCAGCCGGATCGTCGCGAGGTAGCTCTTGCGGGAGCCGATCACGTACGTCAGCAGCCGGGTAGCCCGGTTGACGCCGATGACGAGAACGCCGGTGGCCATCGGGTCCAGCGTGCCGCCGTGCCCCACCCTGCGGGTCTTGGCCAGCCGCCGGATCCGCGCCACGACGTCGTGGGAGGTCATCCCGGCCGGCTTGTCCACAACGATGAGACCGTCGGTGTTCACGGCGTCCACCCAACCAGACGGCGGTCAGCGGGTGACGCCCAGGACCGCCCAGCGCGAGCCCCGCCACCGCACGAGCAGGGCGACGAGGCGGACCAGCGTGAACACGGCGAGGCCGGCCCAGATGCCGGGCAGGCCCCAGCGGAACGCGTACGCGAGCCAGATCAGCGGCAGGAAACCGCCGAGCGCGCCCACCAGGGTCATCGTGCGCAGGTAGCCGACGTCGCCCGCGCCGATCATCACCCCGTCGAGGGCGTAGACGACACCGGCGAACGGCAGCATGCCGACGAACCAGGGCCACACGACCGCGGCCTGGTCGTGGACGGCCCGGTCACCGGTGAACAACCCGGGGATCACGTCGGCGCCCGCCGCGGCCAGCACCGCGAACGCCAGGCCGGCGATTCCGCCCACGATGGTCACCCGGCGGGCCACCTCGCGTGCCGCCACGTGGTCCCCGGCCCCGAGCGCGGCGCCGACCAGCGACTGCGCGGCGATGGCGACCGCGTCCAGCGTCAGCGCGGCGAAGAACCACAGCTGCAGGGCGATCTGATGGGCGCCGACGGCGGCGACCCCGAACCGGGCGGCCACGGCCGTCGCCGACAGCCAGCAGGCCTGGAACGCCGCGCCGCGGATCAGCAGGTCACGCCCCAGGACCAGCTGGTTACCGATCACCGCGACGTCGGGCCGCAGGGGTGTGCGCTCGCGGACCAGCGCCCACAGGAACAGGCCGCCGGAGAGGCTCTGGGCGACGACGTTGGCCACGGCGGAGCCGGTCAGGCCCCATCCGGCCAGGTACACCAGCAGGGGGCAGAGCACGGCGGAGAGCACGTTCGCGCCGAGCACGAAATACAGCGGGCGGCGGGTGTCCTGCACGCCGCGCATCCAGCCGTTCCCGGCCGCGGCGAGGAGCAGACCCGGCGCACCCAGCACGGCGATGCGCAGCCATCCGGCGGCCGCCTGCGCCGTTGCCGGATCGCTCGCGAGGGCCCGGGTGAGCGGGCCGGCGAAGAGCTGGGCGAGCAGCGCCAGCAGCACGCCGGTGGTCAGCGCCAGCCAGGACGCCTGGACCCCTTCGGCGACGGCCGCCGTGCGGTCGCCGGCGCCGAACCTGCGGGCGGCGCGGCCGGTCGTGCCGTACGCCATCAGCGTGCCGAACCAGACGGCGAGCGACATCACCGTGCCGCCGACGGCAACCGCGGCGAGGGGCACCCGGCCGAGGTGGCCCACGACGGCCGTGTCGACCAGCACGTAGAGCGGCTCGGCCGCCAGCACGACCAGCGCCGGCACGGCGAGCGCAGCGATGCGCCCGGTCAGGGTGCGGTCGGCGACCACGGCGGACGGGCTCATGGAACCTCATGATGCCCGCCCTGCCGTAAGGATCGCAACGCGCATCGGCCGGTTACCCACCGGCCGGCTGGGGGTGTCCTACTGGCGCGTGTCCAGGGACGTCTGCAGGGCGCGGCGGGCCTGCTCGCGGGCGTCTTCGGTGGGCTGGGGCTTCGGCTTGGCAGCCATCTGACTGGGTCCTTCCACAGGGATCGGTCGAGCGGGGCGTCGCGAGGGCCGGTCCGGGATCACCGGAGGCGGCGCGGGGGCAACGCGGCCCGGATGGGTGCATCCGGGTGGCTCGAGGTCTTCACGGCGGCCCGTGGTCGTGACCGTGCAAAAACCAAATCACCGTTAACTCAAACTATCGTTCAGTCCCGCTGTGTGCCCCGCACATCCCGTAGAGCGGGACGCCAAAACACGACAGGCCGGCCCGAAGGCCGGCCTGTCCGCTGATCCGTCGCCCTAGGTGAGCAGATGCGCGGTCAATTGCTCCCGTACGGAGAAGACGACATCGCCGGGGGTCCCGTACCCGGTGAAGCCCGCCGCCAGCCGGTGCCCGCCACCGCCCAGCGCCACCGCCACCGCGCTCACGTCCACGGCACCTTTGCTGCGCATGGACACCGCCCATTCGGCGTCGCCGGTCTGCTTCACGACCACCGCCACGTCCACCTCCGCCACCGACCGCACCGGATCGATCAGCGCGTCGAGCACGTACGGCCGCTGCCCGTGCCGCTCGAGGTCCTCGAGCGTCGCGTACGTCCACACCATGCCGTGCCCGGCCGCGGCCGTCGGATCCAGCTGCGCCCGCCCCAGGACGTCGGCGAACAGCTTCATCGCCCCGAACGGCCGGCTGTCGAAGATGCGCCGCGAGATCTCCCCCGGCCGCAGCCCGGTCGCGATCAGCCGGGCCGCCATCTCGTGCACCCGCGGCGTCGTCATGTCGAACCGGAACGAGCCGGTGTCCGTCGCCAGCGCCACGTACAGGCACTCGGCGATCTCCACGTCCAGCGGCACGCCCAGCCGCCGCAGCAGCTCCTCGACGACCACCGACGTGGCGGCCGCGGTGGCGTCGACCAGGTTCACGTCGCCGAAACCGGTGTTCGAGGCGTGATGGTCCAGCACGACCGTCGCACCCGCGGCGCTCACCCGGTCCGCCAGGGCGCCCATGCGAGACTCCGCCGCCACGTCGAAGACCAGGGCCAGATCCGGATTCGCGTACGCCTCCTGCTCCGGCACCAGCAGCTCGAGGCCGGGCAGCGCGGTGAACGGCTCGGGCACCTCGAACGGGCCGGGGAAGGTCGCCTGCATCCGGCGCACGCCCAGCCGCCGCAGCCCGAGCGCGAACCCGAGCATGCTGCCCAGCGCGTCGCCGTCGGGATTCACGTGGCAGACCAGCAGCACCCGGCCCTCAGGAGCGAGCTCCCGCACCGTACGCACCGCGGCACCCCAGTCAGCGTCCGAGATCGCCACCGCGGCCTGATCCGCCTCCGAGCCGACGGCCGGCGCCGGGCCCGCTTCGGGACCCGCCGCGGCCTGGTTCGAGGCCGGGGTCTCCGCCGCGGCGGGCCGGGCCGCGGGAGTTCGCCCACCCGGCACCGGGAGGGCCGCCGCGACCGCCTCCGTCACCGTTTCTCCTCGGCGCCCACCCGCTCGTCGGCCTCGTCCTCGTCCTCCGGCTCCGCCTTGTACGGGTCCGGATCGCCGGCATACTGCTTCCCGGCGGCCAGCCGCTGCACCTCGGCATCCCGATGGCGAGCCGCGGCCAGCAGGTCGTCGATCTCCTTGGCGTGGTCCAGCACGTTGTCCAGGACGAAGGCGAGGCTCGGCGAGTGCCGCAGCCCGAGCGCGTGACCCACCCGGCTGCGCAACATGCCCTTGGCGCTCTCCAGCGCGGCGGCGGTCGAGGCCTGCTCGGTCTGATCACCCAGCACGGTGTAGTACACGTGGGCGTCGCGCAGGTCACCCGTGATCCGGGCGTCCGTGATCGTCACCATGCCGAGCCGGGGATCCTTGATCTCGCGCACCAGCGAAGCCACCAACTCCCGGACACGCTCCGCGTGCCGGCGCGTCTTGGCCGGGTCCGACATATCGCCCACCTCCGACAACCGTGCCTCAGGGCCGGGACCGAACCCCCGCCCAACGTCTGAGAGCCTACCCACGACCGCGGCCGCCCGAACGTCCCGCCGGTCCGTCCCGCTCCCACCCCGCGCCACCAGCCCATCCCCACCCCGCCCCACCGCAGCCGGCAACCCCCGCCGCCCGCCGAAGCCAACCGCCGCACTCAGCCACGGCCAGACGCGGCCGGCCGCCGTGGTCGGCCGCCGGGGCTTGCCGCGGTTGGCCCCTGACAACGCGGGCCACCCAGCGCTGCCGACCGACGGCGCCGGCGGCGCTCCCCCGTCCAACGGACAGGGCAGTGGCTCAATCCGGCCGCGGCGCTGCCGGCCGGCGGAACAGCAGAGGCGAAGCTCGGCGACAGCCGCGCTGCCGGCTCCACAATGCCCGCATCACCACGGGAGGCCGCACGTCCACCCGGCCGCGTGCCACGCCTCACCCACCGGGACCACAACGGCTTCGGGGGCGCACCAACCAAAAACCTCAGTCGTCATCCCCGAACAACCGCCGTCGCACGGACAACACCTCAACCTCAGGCCGCCCAGCAACCTGGTTCTCACAGGTATCCACCACAGCCCGAGCATGCCCGGGCTCCCCCGCAACCGCCGCCACCCCGATCAGCGCCCGCCCGTGCAGGTCGTGCATCCCCACCTCGGCGACGCTCACCTCGAACTTCTTCAGCAGAGCGATGATCGGCCGTACGTAGCCGCGCTTCTGCTTGAGCGAGCGGGAGTCACCGGGCAGGAGCAGGTCGAATACCGCAGTCTCCGTATACATCAGGGAGCAGCGTACGCCCGCCCACCGACACGATCACCCGGGTTTCCGGGCCACCACGACGTCCCGCTCGATGCCCTGGTCGACCCGGTGGCTCAGGGTGTCGTGGGCCACGATCTGCAGGCCGTTGGCGAGCAGGACGTCCTCGGCGAGCTCGCGCCTGGCGACCTTGGTGTTCCAGGACAGGCCGATGGCTCCGCCGGGCCGCAGCAGGGCGGCCCACTGCGGTACGGCGCGTTCGAGCAGGTCCAGCGGCCGGCGGGAGATGCCGCCCTCGTCGTCGTAGCTGCCGTGGGCGACGCCGTACGGCAGGTCCGCCACGACCACGTCGGCGCAGTTGGCGCGCAGCAGGCCGTCGAGCTGGGTGGTGTCGGCGTGCAGCACCGTGACCTTCTGCACGGCGCCCGCCTTGTGGTCCTCCTTGCTGGCCGCCAGCGTCACCTCGAGACGGCGGGCGGCCCGGCGCCCCTGGCGGCGTACGGGGACGAGCTCCGCGGTGTGCTTGAGGCGTTTGCGCTTCAGCCACGTCTGCAGGAACAGCTTGTACGCCTCCACGTCCTTGCCGTCGATCTCCACGCCCAGCGCGTCGTACCCGTACATGAGGGCCTGGTTGAGCGTGGTCCCGCGACCCGCCAGCGGGTCGCAGACAGTGAGCTGCTTGTCGAGCATGCGCTGCGCGGAGGCGGAGGCGAGCAGGGTGAGGTTGAGCAGCAGCTTGGTGAACTGCTCGTTGGTCTTGCCGGCGTACTTCGGGATCGTGATGAGGTCGCTGTCGAAGCGGGCCAGCGGGCTCAGCGGTACGGGCCGCAGCAGCTCGTCGCCGACCCGTTCGAAGAGGGCGTAGCCGGCGGACAGGTTCGACAGGTACGCGATGTCCCGGTCGGCGAGGTCGCCCGTGAAGGTCAGGTAGCCCACGCCGCCGATGGTGGCCTCGTCGATCTCGCTCAGCGACCCGGTCAGTACGGGTGAGAAGGCGGCGAGCTCGGCCCGGGAGAGGCGGCCGGCCTGGTCGGCGTAGACGCGGTTGGCGGAGGGGGCGAGCAGGAGGGCGTAGCGGGACATCCCAGTAGTAAAGACAACGGCCCCCGGTGCCGGAGCACCGGGGGCCGTGGTCATGCCGGGGTCATCAGGCCCGCGGCTTCTCGCGCATCTCGAAGGTCTCGATCACGTCGCCCGTCTGCGGCGTGCCGAAGCCCTGGAGCGTCAGACCACACTCGAAGCCCTCGCGGACCTCGGTGGCGTCGTCCTTGAACCGCTTCAGCGAGCTGATCGTGACGTTCTCCGCCACCACGACACCCTCGCGCAGGACGCGCGCCTTGGCGTTGCGGCGGATGAGGCCCGACCGGACCATACAACCCGCGATGAGACCGATCTTGGACGAGCGGAAGACCTCGCGGATCTCCGCCGTGCCCAGCTCGACCTCTTCGTACTCGGGCTTGAGCAGGCCCTTGAGCGCCGCCTCGATCTCCTCGATGGCCTGGTAGATCACGCTGTAGTAGCGGATCTCCACGCCGGCGCGGTCGGCCATCTCCTTGACCTTGTTCGAGGCCCGGACGTTGAAGCCGATGATCGTCGCGATCTGCTCCGACGAGGCCGACGCCAGGTTGACGTCGCTCTCGGTGATCGCACCGACGCCGCGGTGGATGACCTTGAGCTGGATCTCGTCCGGAATCTCGATCTTGAACAGCGCGTCCTCGAGGGCCTCCACCGAACCGGAGGAGTCACCCTTGATGAGCAGCGTGAGCGAGGTCTTCTCGCCCTCCTTGAGCTGCTCCATGAGCGTCTCGAGGGTGGCCCGGCCGCGCGAGTTGGCGAAGCTCGCCGCGCGGCGGCGTGCCTGCCGCTGCTCGGCGATCTGCCGCACCGTGCGGTCGTCCTCGGCGGCGAGGAACGTGTCGCCCGCGCCCGGCACCGAGGTCAGACCCAGCACCAGGACCGGACGAGCCGGCTCGGCCTCGGCCACGGTCTGGCCGTTCTCGTCGAGCATGGCGCGGACGCGGCCGTGCGCGCCGCCCGCCACGATCGAGTCGCCGGCCCGGAGCGTGCCCTTCTGCACCAGGACGGTGGCGACCGCACCGCGGCCCTTGTCCAGGTGCGACTCGACCACGACACCCTGGGCGGGGCCGTCGATCGGAGCGGTCAGCTCCAGCGACGCGTCGGCGGTCAGCAGGACGGCCTCGAGCAGGTCGTCGATGCCGATGCCCGGCTTCGCCGCGACGTTGACGAACATCGTCTCGCCGCCGTACTCCTCGGCGAGCAGCCCGTAGTCGGCCAGCTGCTGGCGGACCTTCTCCGGGTTGGCGTCCGGCTTGTCGACCTTGTTGACCGCGACCACGATCGGCACCTCGGCCGCCTTGGCGTGGTTCAGCGCCTCCACCGTCTGCGGCATGACGCCGTCGTCGGCGGCCACCACCAGGATGACGATGTCCGTCGCCTGGGCGCCACGGGCACGCATGGCGGTGAACGCCTCGTGACCCGGGGTGTCCAGGAACGTGATGGCACGGTCGATGCCGTTGTGCTCGTAGCCCACCTGGTAGGCGCCGATGTGCTGGGTGATGCCACCCGCCTCGCCGGCCACCACGTTGGTCTTGCGGATCGCGTCGAGCAGCTTCGTCTTACCGTGGTCGACGTGACCCATGACGGTCACGACCGGCGGCCGGGTGACGAGGCGGTCCTCGGCGACGTCGGCGTCGAGGTCGATGTTGAACTGCGCGAGCAGCTCGCGGTCCTCGTCCTCGGGGCTGACGATCTGGACGTTGAAGCCCAGGTGCTCGCCGAGCAGCAGCAGCGTGTCGTCGGAACACGACTGCGTCGCCGTCACCATCTCGCCCAGGTTGAACATCTCCTGGACCAGCGAGCCGGGGTTCGCGTTGATCTTGTCGGCGAAGTCGGAGAGCGACGCACCGCGCGACAGCCGGATCTCCTGACCCTGACCGCGCGGGGCGCCCGAGCTCATCTGCGGAGCCGACAGGTTGTCGAACTCCTGACGCCGCTGCTTCTTCGACTTCCGGCCACGGGTCGGCCGGCCACCGGGACGCCCGAAGGCACCCGCGGCACCGCCGCCACGACCGCGGCCGCCGCCACCCGGACGACCGGGGGCGCCACCGACCGGGCCACCGCCGCCGCCACCGGGACGGAAACCGCCACCGGCACCGCCGCCGCCACCGGGACCGCCACGGTAACCGCCGCCACCGGCACCGCCGCCGCCACCAGGGCCGCCACGGTAACCGCCGCCACCGGCACCGCCGCCGCCACCGGGACGGAAACCGCCGCCACCGGGACCGCCACGGCCGGCGCCACCGGGACCGCCGGGGCGGCCGGCGCCGGGTCCGGCCGGACGGCCGGGACGCTGCGAGGGCATGGACGCGGGGCTGGGCCGCGGCGGCATCGAGGCAGGGCTCGGCCGCGGCGGCATGCCCGCCGGGTTGGGACGCGGCATCGCCGACGGGGTCGGCCGCGCGCTCGCGCCGCCGGACACGCCGAACGGGTTGTTGCCGGGACCGCGGGCCGGCGGGCGCGGAGCGCCACCGGCCGGGCCGGGACGACCCGGGGCCGGAGCGCCCGGCGTGCCGGGACGGGCGGCCGCGGGAGAGCCGGGACGCGGCGGGACCGAGCCGGGGCCCGGAGGCCGCGGCCGGGAGGTGCCGTCGGCCGGGGGCTGCTGCGCCCGGCGCTCGGCGTCACGGGTACGGGCGGCCTGGGCCGCCTTCACCGCGGCTTCCTGCTCGGCCTTCAGTGCCGAGGCGCGCGCCTCGGCGGCCGCCACCTCGATGTCGTGTGCGCTCGCCGGCTTGGCGACCGGGCCGGGCGTGGGGCCCGGACGGTTCGGAACCGGCGGCTTGGGCCGGGCCAGCGAGCCGGGGCTCGGCGCCGGGGACGCGGGCGCGCTGGGCGCTTCCGCGGCCGGAGCCGTAGGCCGGCGCGGCGGCTGCGGCCGGGCGGTCGTGGGGCTGGGACGGGGCGCGCTGGGCGCCGGGGCGCTCGGCGCCGCCGTGGCGGGGGCCGCCGCAGCGGCACCGTTCTGGGCGTCGAGGGCACCCCTCAGCCGTCGGGCCACGGGGGCCTCGACCGTGCTGGATGCGGACTTGACGAACTCGCCCATCTCCTTGAGCTTGGCGAGAACGGTCTTGCTGTCGACCCCGAGCTCCTTCGCGAGCTCGTGTACGCGGGCCTTACCTGGCACTGCACTCCTCACTTCGAGGTCGTGCGAGCCGAACCCGCAGCGACCTCACTCCTGCACTTGAAGCCTGGTCATTTCAGGGACTTCATCGTGTGCTCATGTCGGTCGTCCTACCTTGCTGGGTCGTGACGGGGCTCCGACGCCTCGTCATCGGTCTTTCCGGGCGGCGTGACCGCGCGGATGTGCTCGGCAAGCAAGCCGGTGTCAGCAACACCGGTGAGACGCAACGCGCGCCCGAAGGCACGTCGCCGCTCCGCCTGCGCGAAGCAAGCCGGATCAGGATGCAGGTGCGCTCCCCGACCCGGCAGTCTGCGGCCCGGATCGGGTTGAAGCCGGAGATCATCTCCCGCTCCCACCACGACGAACCGCAGTAACTGGGAGGTCAGCGCGCGTGAGCGACAACCGATGCAGGTTCGCACCGGGCCGACCTCCGAAAAGTCTACCCCTCGTACGCGCGGTCCGCGTATCCGGTCAGCTTCCCGTCTCGGCGGCATCCCGCTCCCCGGCCGTGGCCGGCTCGTTGTCGGGCCGGATGTCGATGCGCCATCCGGTCAGCCGGGCCGCGAGCCGGGCGTTCTGTCCCTCCCGGCCGATCGCCAGGGAGAGCTGGAAGTCGGGCACGGTGACCCGGGCGGTGCGGGAGGCGGCGTCCACCACCTCCACACGCAGGGCCTTCGCCGGTGAGAGCGCGTTGCCGACGAACTGCGCCGGATCGTCCGACCAGTCGATGATGTCGATCTTCTCGCCGTGCAGCTCGCTCATCACCGCGCGGACCCGCTGGCCCATCGGCCCGATGCAGGCGCCCTTGGCGTTGACGCCGGGCACGGTCGAGCGGACCGCGATCTTCGTACGGTGACCAGACTCACGTGCGATGGCCGCGATCTCCACGGTGCCGTCGGCGATCTCCGGCACCTCGAGCGCGAACAGCTTCTTCACCAGCGCCGGGTGCGAGCGGGACAGCGTGATCTGCGGCCCGCGGAAGCCCTTGGCCACGTGCACGACGATGGCGCGGATGCGGGAGCCGTGCTCGTACGTCTCGCCGGGGACCTGCTCGGACTGCGGCAGCACCGCCTCGAGCTTGCCCAGGTCGACGATCACGATGCCCTTCTCGGCCCGCGCCGCGTCCGCCTGCACGATGCCGGTGACCAGGTCACCGTCGCGGCCGGCGTACTCACCGAAGTGGGCCTCGTCGGTCGCCTCGCGCAGCCGCTGCAGGATGACCTGCTTGGCGGTCATCGCCGCGATGCGCCCGAAGTCGTGCGGGGTGTCGTCCCACTCCCGGACGACAGTGCCGTCGGCGTCGAGCTCCTGCGCGTACACCGAGGCCGCGCCGGTCTTGCGGTCGATCTCCACCCGGGCGTGACTCTCCGCGCCCTCGGTGTGCCGGTACGCGGTCAGCAGCGCCGTCTCGATCGCCGCGAGGATCGTCTCGAACGGGATCTCCCGCTCGCGCTCCAGGGCGCGCAGCGCCGCGAGGTCGATGTTCACCTCTCCTCGCCCTCCCCATCCTCGTCGTCGTCTTCGTCTTCGTCTTCGTCTTCATCGTCGTCGCCGGCGTCGTCCTCGTCCGGGAAGACCGCCTCGTCGAGCCGCTTGAACTCGATCTGGACCTTGCCGGGGCCGAGGTCGGCGTACGCCACCTCGCGGGTCTCGCCGTCGACGTCCAGCACCACCGCGGTGTCGCCCGCCTGGGTGACGCGCCCGGTGACCGAGCGGCCGCCGATGGCCACCGCGACGAGCCGGCCGGCGTTGCGCCGCCAGTGCCGCGGGAGCGTCAGGGGGCGGTCCACCCCGGGCGAGCCCACCTCGAGCTGATATTCGCCGGCGAGCACCTCGCCTCCGGTCTCCTCTGCCGCGTCGAGCGCGGTGGAGATGTCCCGGGACACGACGGCCACGTCGTCGAGGCTGATCCCGCCGTCGGCGTCCACGAGCACCCGTACCACGTGACGGCGGCCGGCCCGGGAGATGGTCACCTCTTCGAGGTCGTACCCCGCGGCTGCGACGACCGGCTCGATCACCGCGCGGACCCGGGCCCGGGCGGCCACGAGGTCGATGCGCGGGGCGGCCGGCGCGGACTGCTGGTCGGAGGCATCCCGGCCCCGGTTGCCGGAGCGGCGGTTCGCCGGCCGGGCACCGGTGCGACCACGCTGCGTCATCGGCCCCAACCCTTCTGCTCGAATCCGGCGGGCGGCACGCCGCTCACCGGTGGATCGCCGGGAACACCGGCATGCCACCGGGGGTGTTTTCCCCGGCGGCTGACGCAGAGCGTAACGCGCCGCGGCCCGGGCCCGGCCGCCGCCGCACCGAATCCCCGCCATGCGCAGGTCAGCGGCGTGCGGGCGCGAGCGTCGCACCGAGCCTCCGGCGGGCGGCACGGATGGTGTTGACTGACCGGGTGGACAGACGTCAGCTCCTGGGCGCCGCCGCGGGGACGGCCGTGGCCGCGTCCACGCTCGCGGGCTGCGGGCTCTTCGACGACGACCCCGATCCGGCGCCGCAGCCCGACGCGCTGCAGCCGCTGCTGGACGAGGCCCTCCGGCTGGCCGCGGCGTACGACCGCGTCGCCGTCGCCCAGCCGGGCCTGCGGGAACGGCTGAGCCCGCTCGCCGAGGACCACCGGGCGCACGCGGCGGCGCTGGCAGCGCTGATCGGCGTCACCCTGCCGTCGGCGGTCGCCTCGGCGGCGCCCGGCGGGGACGCGGCCCAGACGGTGGCGGCGCTGCGCAAGGCCGAGCAGTCGGCTCAGAGGACCGCGGTCGCGGCGTGCCGCAAGGCTCCCGTCCAGCGGGTCGCGCTGGTCGGATCGATCGCGGCCGCACGGGCCGCGCACGCCGAGGCGTTGCGGTGAACGCCCAGCTGGCGGCCGCCCTGGCGGCCGAGGAGGCGGCGATCTACGCGTACGGGGCGTTGGGCGTGAAGCTCACCGGTACGGGTGACCGCACCGAGGCGCGTGCCGCCGAGGCAGTCCACCGCGACCGCCGCGACGTGCTCGTCGCCCGCCTGGCCGAGCTGCGGGCCACGCCGGCGCCGGCCCCGGCCGGTTACCGCCTCCCGTTCGCGATCACCGGCCGGGAGAGCGCGCTGAAGCTCGCGATCCAGGTGGAGGACGGGGTGGCCCAGGCGTGGCGGGCCGTCCTGCCGGTCACCGAGGGCGACGACCGGGCCACGGCACTCAGCGCGCTGATCGACTCCGCCGTCCGCGCGACCCGCTGGCGGCGCCTCGGCGCGGTGACACCGGCGACCATCCCCTGGCCGGGACGCCCCTGACGCGCGCCGGGCGGCCCGGCCGGCCACCCGGCACGGACGGCGCCGGGCCGACGCCGGCCGCCGGGCCGCAATGGTGAGCGGCCGGTCACGGACAGCTCTTCACAGTGCGGTCGGCGTACCCGAGAATCAAGCGGTGTCGACGGACGAGATCGACCTGGGCAATCCGCGCTGGTATCTGGCCACGCGGCTGCGTGACATGCTGCAGCACCGGTGGTCCGCCGAGGTGCGGGCGATCGGCGTGCACGGTTCGATGGCGCACGGCGACGACAGCGACCAGAGCGACATCAACCTGGTCGTCGTCACGTACCGTCAAGGTGCCGGTCCCCGGGCGGCGCTGCGCCGCGTCGACGGCATCCTGGTCGATCTCAGCGTCGTGACCGGCGACGACGGCCTGCGCCGGGCCCGCGAGCTGACCCCGCGGTGGCCGCTGGAGGCGGACCGCTACCTGACCGTGCGTGACCTGTACGACCCGCGCGGCTGGTTCGGTCAGCAGCGTGACGGCCACCTGGCGAAGCTCGCCGAGACCCGGCCCGGGGAGTTCAGCGGCCTGGCCCGCCGCAACTGGTGCATCGCCTCCGCGGCGCACGCCCGCGCGGTGCGCCTCGCCGAGTGGTACGAGACCGACGCCGCGCTGGTGCTGATGGCCGAGGCCCGCCTGCACACCGCCATGGTGACCGGCCTGCTGAGCCGCACGTATTTCCGCAACCGGGCCGACGCGGTGAAACGCACCGGACTGGCGGGCGCGGACATGACCGAGCTGGGCGCGGTGCTCAAGAGCCAGGCGGAGGAGCTGACCGCCCGGGGCCGCCCGGTGGACGGCCCCCTCAACGCGTTGTTCGATTAGGCGACCCCGACACCGATCAGCGAGCCGATCACATACGTGGCGCCGGCCGCGGCCGCACCGAGCACCAGCTGCCGCACGCCGCTGCGCCACCACGGCTGACTGGTGAACCGCGCGACGATCACACCGGCCACGAAGAGGCCCGCGCCCCCGACCGCCAGGGCGAGCGCGAGACTGTCCGACCCCAGCAGGTACGTCAGCAGCGGCACGACCGCACCGATGGAGAAGCACACGAACGAGGACACCGCGGCGGTCCACGGGCTGGGCAGCTCGTCCGGGACCACGCCCAGCTCCTCCTGCGCGTGCACCCGCAACGCCTGCTCGGGGTCGGCCTTCAGCACGTCGGCCACCTGGCGCGCCAGGTGCTCGGGCAGGCCCCGGGCGGTCCACATCTCGACCAGCTCGTCGGCCTCGCCCTCGGGGTTCTCCCGCAGCTCCCGCAGCTCCTTGTCCAGCTCCGCGGCGACCTGGTCGTTCTGCGTGCGGACGCTCGTGTACTCGCCGAGGCCCATCGAGATCGCGCCGGCCACCAGGCCCGCGACGCCGGTGAGGATGAGCGTGTGCCGGCCGACCCCGCCGCCGCCGACCCCGGCGATCAGGGCGATGTTGGTCACCAGGCCGTCCATCGCGCCGAACGTGGCCGCGCGCAGCCAGCCGCCCGAGACGTCGGCGTGGTGGTGCTCGACGGCGGTCACGGGAGGGTGAGGATCTCGTACCCGTCCTCCGTCACCACCAGCGTGTGCTCGAACTGCGCCGTCCACTTGCGGTCCTTCGTGACGACGGTCCAGCCGTCGCCCCACATCTCGTACTCGTGCGTGCCGAGGGTGATCATCGGCTCGATGGTGAAGGTCATGCCCGGCTCCATCACGGTGTCGAGCCGGGGGTTGTCGTAGTGCGGGATGTACAGCCCGCTGTGGAACGTCTCGCCGATGCCGTGGCCGGTGAAGTCGCGCACCACGCCGTAACCGAAGCGGCGCGCGTACGCCTCGATCACCCGCCCGATCGCGTTGATCGGCCGGCCGGGCGCCACGGCCCGGATGCCGCGCATCATCGCCTCGTGGGTGCGCTCGACGAGCAGCCGGGCCTCCTCGCTGACGTCGCCCACGCAGAACGTAGCGTCCGTGTCGCCGTGCACACCGTCGAGGTACGCGGTCACGTCCACGTTGACGATGTCGCCGTCCTCGAGCACGGTCGTGTCCGGGATGCCGTGACAGATGACCTCGTTGAGCGACGTGCAGCAGGACTTGGGGAAGCCCTTGTAACCCAGCGTCGACGGGTACGCCCCGTGGTCGACGAGGAACTCGTGCACCACCCGGTCGATCTCGTCGGTGCTCACGCCGGGCTTGCAGTGCTCACCGGCGAGCTGGGTGGCCTGGGCGGCGATCCGGCCGGCCACCCGCATCTTCTCGATCGTCTCCGGCGTCTGCACGTGCGATCCACGCCACTCTTTCGGGCGCTTCTTACCGACGTACTCGGGGCGGGCGATCTGCGGGGGCACCGCCCGCACGGGCGAGAGCTTCCCGGGGGTGAGCGGGGCACGAACCGTCATGCTCGTCCCTTTCTGGGCAGGCCCTCCTGGCCCTCGCCGCCGCGGCCGGCGGCCGCTGGCGGGAGGTGCAGCTCGGTGCTGTCGGTCATGGGTCCAGCCTATCGCCGGGCCGGCCGGCGCCCGGAGCAGCGTGCACCGGTTGTTGCCGCCCCTGGGCCCCTGTGTAATCGTGTCTGCGTGGATCAAGACGGGCCGGAGAACATCTTCTCGGCCACCACGTCGGTGGCCGGAGATCGTGTCACCGTGGTGGTGGCCGGCGAGGTCGACATGTCGACGGCGGACCAGATGTTCCGGGCGGCGACCGGCGGCGGTGCCGCCGCGGTCACCCTCGACCTGCTCGGCGTCACCTTCTTCGACTCGGCCGCCATCCACGCGGTGATCCGGCTCGCCGAGCGCTACCCCGCGGCGCTGTCGGTCATCCCGTCCCCGCAGGTCCGCCGGGTCCTCGACATCTCCGGGCTGGGCAACCAGCCCTGGCTGGTCACGGGCGACTGAGAGCCCGGCGCAGGGTCACCGCGGTGCCCGCCTCCGACCGGGCCACCGACAGCTCCGACAGGGCGCCGATCAGTGCCAGCCCGCGGCCGCGGAAGCCGGCGCCACCGGCGGGGCGCCAGCTTCCGGTGTCGCGGACGGTGGCCGTCACCGCCTCGTCGTCCAGCGACACCTCGACCGTCACCACCGGCTCCGCCGGGGCGATCGGGTGCTCGATGGCGTTCGCCGCCGCCTCCGACACCGCCACCAGCAGATCGAAGACGTCGTTCTCCGGTACGCCGTTGGCGGTGAGGAAGTCCTCCAGCCGCCGGCGCAGCACGCTGAGCCGGGTCGGATCGGCGTGCAGCCGCAGCACGAACTCGCGGGGGTCGGTGGCCTCCAGCGCCAGCAGGGCGATGTCGTCGCGGCGGGTGTGCCGGGCCGCCTTGCCGAGCAGCTTGTCGAGCAGGTCCTCCACGTGGTCGGCCGGGTTCGCCAGGTCGGCGCGCAGCTCCGCCAGGCCGGCGTCGATGCCGACCCGCCGGTCCTCCACCAGGCCGTCGGTGTAGAGCAGCACACGGTCGCCCGGCTCGAGCTTCGTGTGCAGCGTCGGATACTCCGAGTCGCTGAGCGCGCCCACGGGCGGGCCCAGCGCGCTCGTGTAGAGGAACTGCCCCTCCCTGCCGGGCGCGGCGACCACCGGCGACGGGTGGCCCGCCGCGGAGAAGCGCAAGTCACGCGTACGGGGGTCGAAGCGCACACACACCACAGTGGCGAACTGGCGCCGGCCGAGGTTGTCCACCAGCCGGTTCAGCCGGGTCAGCGCCTCCCCGCAGTCGAAGCCCTCGAGGATGTACGCCCGCAGCGCGTTGCGCAGCTGCCCCATGCCCGCGGCGGCCTGCACCCCCTTGCCGACCACGTCGCCGATCACGAGGACGAGCTGGTCGTCGGGGGCGGTGATGACGTCGTACCAGTCGCCGCCGACCTCCGCCTCGCTGCTGCCCGGCAGGTAGCGGCTCGCCACGATGGCTCCCGGCACCCGTGGCAGCGACTGCGGCAGCAGGCTGTGCTGCAGCGTGCTGGCGATGCGGTGCTCCGCCTCGTAGAGCCGCGCGTTCTCCAGGCGCAGCCCGATCAGGCGGGCCAGCTGGGTGAGCAGCACCGGCTCGGCCGACCCGTCGGGACCCGACCAGACCTTGAGCTCACCGAGCGGCGCGCCGGAGGTGTCGGGCAGCACCAGCACCGCGTCCGGCTCGGCCGACGAGGGCGCCCCGCCGTCCACTTCGGCGCGGGCGCCGGGTGCGGTCACGACGACCCGGCCCGCCGACGTCATGCCGCGCACGTGCCGGGCGGCGACCGCGAGCACCTCGGCCGTCGTCCGTACGGTGTTGACCGCCGCCGCCGCGTCGACCAGGCCCCGCAGCCGGCTGATGATCTGCCGCCGGAGCTGGCCGAGCTCGAGGTTGGCGCGGACCCGCGCGATCAGGTCGCGGGCCGAGAACGGCTTGACCAGGTAGTCGTCGGCGCCCGCGGACAGACCTTCCACCGAGGACTCCTCGCCCGCACGGGCCGACAGGACGACGATCGGCACGTCCCGGGTGCGCTCGTCGGCACGCAACGCCTTGATCAGGCCGAAGCCGTCCAGCCGCGGCATCATCACGTCGGTCAGGACCAGGTCGAAGGGATCCTCCTGAGCCCGGTCGAGGGCGTCGCGGCCGTCGACGGCCTTCGTGACATCGAAGTACGGCGTCAGCAGCCGCGCCACGTGATCCCGCAGGTCGGCGTCGTCGTCGACCAGCAGCACCCGGCCGCGCCGGGCGTCCTTGACCTCGCCGGGGCTCACCGGGGCGGCCGACGGCTGCTCGGGCTCGCCGACCCACCAGTGCGCCTCCTCGACGTACAGCCGCGCCTGCTCGTCGGGCGACGCCGCGGTGCGCTCGTCGATGACCCGGTCGGCGGGCAGGTGCGCGGCGCCGAGCGGGACGGTGACCGTGAACGTGCTGCCGACGCCGAGCTCGCTGCGCGCTGTGGTCGTACCCCCGTGCAGCTCGGCCAGCTCGCGGACCAGTGCCAGGCCGATGCCCGTACCCTCGTGGCTGCGTGACCAGGCACCGGTGACCCGGTGGAAACGGTCGAAGAGAAGCTTCTGCTCCTCGGCGCTGACGCCGACGCCGGTGTCCTCGACGTCCAGCACCGCGGAGCCGTTCCGCTCGGCCAGGCGCACGGTGATGCCACCGGAGGCGGTGTACTTGACCGCGTTGGAGAGCAGGTTGAAGACGATCTTCTCCCACATCTCCCGGTCGACGAGCACCGGCTGGGTCAGCGGCGGGCAGTCGACCACGAGGGCGAGTCCGGCCCGCTCCGCGGCCGAGCGGAAGGTGCTGGCCAGCCGCGCGGTGTAATCGGCGAGATCCGTCGGACGGTACGCCGCGCGCAGCCGCCCCGACTCCAGCCGCGAGAAGTCCAGCACGGTGTTGACCAGCTTCAACAGGCGCAGCCCGTTGCGTTGCATGGGCAGCAGCCGTTCCCGCTGGTCGGCGGTGAGACCCGGGTCGTTGAGCAGTTCCTCCAGCGGGCCGAGGATCAGCGTCAGCGGCGTACGGAACTCGTGGCTGACGTTCGAGAAGAAGTTCGTCTTCGCTGCGTCCAGCGCCGCCAGCTGGGCGGCCCGCCGGCGTTCCTGCTCGTACGCCCGCATGTTCGCCACCGCCCGCGAGATCTGCGACGTGACGAGGTCCACGAAGTCCCGGTAGGTGTCGTCCAGGGCCAGATAGCGGCTGACGCCGATGACCAGCACGCCGACCCGGCTGGTGCCGGCACCCACCGGGAACACCAGCGCCTGCTCGGCCGCGGACTCCGGTGGCTCATCGGTGAGCAGCGCGACCGGCAGCTTCCCCGCCCGGTCGGCGCGCATCACGTCCTCCACCGTCTGCAGCACCGCGCCGCCCAGCGGCCGCAGAGCCTCGGCCGCGACGCCACAGACCCCGGCCAGGCCCAGCTCGCCGCCGTCGGCCGGATCGTCCAGGTACAGCGCCGCGAACGGCACGTCACCGGGGTTCTCGCCGAGGACCTGAGCGGCCTGCCGGCCCAGCGACGCCTGATCGGGCGAGTCCGCCAGCCGGGAGCCGAGCCGGCTCAGCGTGCGTACGCGCCGGTCGGCCAGCACCCGCCGCGTCGTGTCGCCCACGATGCAGAAGACGCCGGTCACCACGCCGTCGGCGCTGCGGATGGGGTCGTACGAGATGTCGAAGTACGTCTCCTCGAGGAAGCCGTACCGTTCGAGCATGAACGGGTGATCGGCGGCGTAGTAGGACTCGTCGGTGGCCTCCACCCCGTCGAAGAGCTCCTGCAACAGCCACCAGATCTCGGCCCACATCTCCCGCCCGGGCCGCGCCAGATGGCTCGGATGCTTGCTGCCCATCGTGGTGATGTAGGCGTCGTTGTAGAGGGCGCAGTAGTCCGGGCCCCAGAAGACGACGATCTGAGCCTTGGAGGCGAGCATCGTCGCCACGGCGTGCACCAGCTCCGCCGGCCACTGCGCGGGGTCGCCGAGCGGGGTCGAGGACCAGTCCAGGGAGAGCATCCGCCCGCCCATTTCGCCGCCGCGCTCGAACGCCGTCCGCAGCCGCTCCGGCAGGGCGCCGCCCATGCATCCTCCCGGACGTGTCCGTTCCAACGAGACCTGCACGGTAACCGTAGCTACCCTTGCGCGCGTGGCAACCCCGGGTCTCGAGCAAGCCCTCACCCGACCGGGCCTGCGCCCCCTGCCGTCCGCGGCGGCGGAACTCCTGCACGACCTGGATGCGCCGCCCCGCCTCGGCGCCCACCTCCGAGCGGTCCACGACGTGGCCTGGTCCGTCACGGACCGGCTCGGCCGGCGCGCCCCCGATCTGCCGTTCGACACGACGGCGGTGCTGTTCGGCGCCGCCACCCACGACATCGGCAAGGTGCTGCACCCGGAGGAACTGTCCGGCCCCGGCCACCGCCACGAGGCGGCGGGCCGGGACCTGCTGATCCGGTACGGCGTGCCGAGCTATCTGGCCCGGTTCGCGGCGACGCACGCGGCGTGGGAATCGGACGAGGCGGGGCTGGAGGATCTGCTGGTCAGCCTCGCGGACAAGGTCTGGAAGGGTGCGCGGGTGGAGTCGCTGGAGGCTCGGGTTGCGGAGCATCTGGGCGGGGCGCCGTGGGAGGCGTTCCTGGTGCTGGACGATCTCGTCCAGGATCTGGCGGGTGGGGCTGATGAGCGGCTCGCTTTTCAGGCGGCTTTCCCGATCTGAGTCCCCGCCGTCGGCCTCAGCTCGCGATCCGTCGGCCTCAGCTCATGGTCCGTCGGCCTCCGCTCGCGGTCCGTCGGCCTCAGTCTGTGGTCCGTCGGCCTCAGTCTGTGGTCCGTCGGCCTCAGCTCGCGGTCCGTCGGCCTCAGTTTGTGGTCAGGCGGCGAGGGACGACGTGCCGAGGCTGGCCCGCCGCGCTGCCGCCTGTGCCAGCGCGGCGAAGACCCGCAGGTCGCCAGTGCGCTCGGGATGCCACTGCACGCCCAGCGCGAACGCCCGGTCCCGGTCCTCGATGATCTCGACGACCCGGTCGTCGGGGCACCAGCCGCTGATCGTGAACGTCCCGGGGTCGTCGACCGCCTGGTGGTGGAACGAGTTGACGGTGATCCGTGCGCCGAGCAGGGCCATCGCCCGCGACCCGCGCTGCAGTTCGACGTCGTGCCGCCCGAACGCGGACGCGTCCGCGGCGAGCGGGTCGGTGCCGGCCGCGGCCCGATGCCGTTCGTGACCGATCAGATCAGGCAGGTGCTGGTGCAGCGAACCCCCGGTGGCCACGGCCATCACCTGCATGCCCCGGCACACACCGAGCACGGGTACGTCGGCCTCCAGAGCGGCCCGCATCAACATCAGCTCCGCGTCGTCCCGCCCAGGGTCGGACTCGGTGGCCGGATGCTGCCCGGCGCCCCAGTGCGACGGGTCGATGTCCCCGCCGCCGGCGAACACGATGCCGTCCAGCGATTCCAGCACGTCGGTGCCCGGATCATCGGGGGTGATCAGGACTGCGCGACCACCGGTGGCGTGCACCGCCTTGACATAGGACATGGGCAGCATCCCGGCCATGACGTCGTTGCCGTTGTACGTGACGTGCTCGGCGTACGAGGTCAGTCCGATCAAGGGCCTGCGCATGCGGCGATCCTCCTCGGTCTCCAGATCTTCGCTATCGGCCGGCAGGTACGGCGCCTGAGCGGGATTCCCGGCGAAAGTGGCAGGCCAGGGCTCTGACACCGGCCCGGCCCGGCGCACCGGTGGGCGGCGATCATCAACAGGTACGAGGCCGACGACATTGCCGGCACGATGATGTCTATGACCCGGCTCCGGCCCACTAATCATGCTGAGAAGGCCCGGAGCAGGCCGTCCGTCCCAAAGCCGCGTCAACCGACGCCGTCGTCGGCGAACCTGCATCGCGGGTTCGGTCGGGTTTCCACCATTATCGCCGCTTCTCGATGCCGGCGATCAAGCCCGTCACTCCAACGAGGGCCCGGGTGGTCTCTCCAACGGTAACCGCCCGCCGCCGTCCCGACCCGTTCCGCGACCGCCCAGGCGTGCGCGGCCACCGCCCCGACCGCCCAGGCGTGCGCGGCCACCGCCCCGAGCCGTTCCACCGCCGCGCGGGCGGGGCGCGGCCACCACCCCGGCTTACCGCCATCAGCTGACTCCCGGCACCGGTCAGGGCCGCCGCCAGCCGAACCCCGCCGCGACCGGCTGGGCCCACCGCGATCCGCTGGGCCCGCCGCGACGGGCTGGGCCGCCACGACCGCCCAGGCCTACCGCGCCGCAGCCGCCAGCCTTCTCAGTGCCTGGACCCGGCCCGCCGGCCCCCGTACTCACCCGCCGCCGCGACAAGCGCCCCGAACAGCCGCTTGTCCCGCACCACCTCCGGATGCCACTGCACCCCGAGCACGAACCTCTTCGACGGCTCCTCCACCGCCTCCACCAGCCCGTCCTCCGTACACCCTGTCACCGTGAGCGACCCCGCGTCGGCCACGCCCTGGTGGTGGTAGCACTGGACGCGACGGTCCTCTCCCATCAGCCGGGCGATCCGGCTGCCCGTGGTGAACGCGACCTCCTGGTGCCCGTACACGGCGGGCGCCGGGCGGTGTCCCTCGTGGCCGAGCACGTCGGGGATGTGCTGGTGCAGGGTGCCGCCGGCGGCCACGGTGAGCAGCTGCATACCGCGGCACACGCCGAGCACTGGCATGTCCCGGCCGAGTGCCGCCCGGGCGAGCAGCAGTTCCGCCGCGTCGCGTTCCGGACGGGTGACGGTCAGCGGCTGGGGGCTCTCGCCGTACAGCTCGGGGTCGAGGTCGGCGCCGCCGCTGAGCAGCAGGCCGTCGAGCACGTCGAGCACGTCGGCGTCGAGGTCGTCGGGGGGAAGGAGCACGGCCCGGCCTCCGGCGGCGGTGACCGCGGCGACGTAGTCGTACGGGATCAGCGCGGTGGGCAGGTCGTGCCAGACTCCCCAGGTGGCCGGTTCCACATAGGTGGTGACGCCGATGACGGGACGCATCACAGCGGGGTGACGTACGCGCCGGTGATGCCGCCATCCACCACGAACTGCGCGGCGGTCATGAACGAGGCATCGTCGCTGGCGAGGAACGCGACGGCCGCCGCGATCTCCTCCGGCTCGGCGAACCGGCCCATCGGCACGTGCACGAGCCGCCGCGCCGCCCGCTCGGGATCCTTGGCGAACAGGTCCATGAGCAGCGGCGTCGCGACCGGGCCGGGGCACAGCGCGTTGATCCGGATGCCCTCCCGGGCGAACTGCACACCGAGCTCACGGGTCATCGCCAGCACCCCGCCTTTGCTCGCCGTGTACGCGATCTGCGACGTGGCCGCCCCGAGCAGCGCGACGAACGAGGCGGTGTTGATGATCGAGCCCTTGCCCTGACGCTGCATGTGCGGGATCGCGTACTTGCAGCAGAAGAAGACGCTCGTGGTGTTGACCTTGAGCACCCGTTCCCAGGCCTCGATGCCGGTGACCAGGATGGAGTCGTCGTCCGGCGGCGAGATGCCGGCGTTGTTGAACGCGACGTCCACCCGCCCGTGCCGTTCCACCACCCCGTCGAACAGGGCACGCACCGACTCCTCGTCGCTGACGTCGCACGCCACGAACTCGCCGCCCACCTCGTCGGCGACCGCCTTGCCGGCGTCGGCCGAGATGTCCACGCAGATCACCTTGGCACCCTCGGCGGCGAACCGCCGCGCGGTGGCCAGCCCGATGCCGCTGCCCGCTCCGGTGATGACGGCGATCCGATCCTGCAAACGCTCCACTGCCGACCCTCTCAGCTGTCCGTCGAGATGAACACGTTCTTGACGTCGGTGAAGCTCAGCAGCGCGTCGGGCCCCAGCTCGCGGCCGAGCCCGGACTGCTTCATCCCACCGAACGGCGTCCAGTAGCGCACCGAGGAGTGCGAGTTGACGCTCAGGTTGCCGCTCTGCACGCCCCGCGACACCCGCAGCGCCCGGCCGACGTCCCGCGTCCAGATCGAGCCGGAGAGGCCGTACTCGGTGTCGTTGGCCAGCTCGATCGCCTCGGCCTCGTCGTGGAACGGCATGACCGACAGCACCGGACCGAACACCTCCTCGCGCCAGTGCCGGTCGCTGGAGGAACGGGCGAGCAGCACGGTCGGCGGGAACCACCAGCCGTCGCCGCCGGGCGCCTCCCCGGTGAAGGCCACCTCGGCGTCGCCGGTGTAGGACGCGACCTTGTCCCGGTGCGCGGCGGAGATCAGCGGTCCCATCTCGGCGGTGTCCAGCGCCGGGTCCTGCACCCGGAACGCCTTCACGGCCGGTTCCAGCAACGACAGGAACCGCTCGTACACGGACTCCTGCACCAGCAGCCGCGACCGCGCGCAGCAGTCCTGGCCGGCGTTGTCGAAGACGCCGCCCGGCGCGGTCGCCGCGGCCCGCTCCAGGTCCGCGTCGGCGAACACGATGTTGGCGCTCTTGCCGCCCAGCTCGAGCGTCACCCGTTTCACCTGGTCGGCGCAGCCCGCCATGATCGATTTCCCGACCGGCGTCGACCCCGTGAAGCAGACCTTGCGTACGGCGGGATGCTCGACGAACCGCTGTCCCACGACGCTGCCCTTGCCGGGGATGACGGTGAACACTCCCTCGGGCAACCCGGCCTCGAGGGCGAGCTCCCCCAGCCGGATCGCGGTGAGCGGCGTCACCTCGGCCGGCTTGAGCACCACCGTGTTGCCGGCGGCCAGCGCCGGCGCGAAGCCCCATCCGGCGATCGGCATCGGGAAGTTCCACGGCACGATGACCCCGACGACCCCGAGCGGCTCGTGGAAGGTCACATCGACGCCGCCGGCGACGGGGATCTGCCGCCCGGACAACCGCTCGGGCGCCCCCGCGTAGTAGTCGAGCACGTCCCGGACGTTGCCGGCCTCCCAGCGGGCGTTCCCGATGGTGTGCCCGGAGTTGCGCACCTCGAGCGCGGCCAGCTCCTCGATGTGGTCGTCCACGACGGCGGCGAACCGCCGCAGCAATCGCGCCCGGTCCCCGGGCGCCACGTCCCGCCACGACAGGAAGGCCCGCTGCGCACGCTCGATCGCGGCGTCGGTCTCGGCAACCCCGTTCGCCGGTACGGCGGTGAACACCGCCCCGGTCGCAGGATTGATCACATCAGAGCTGTTCACGCCCCACCTCCTCGCGCATCATCACACGACACCGGCCACCCACCGCGCGGCCCCGGCAAACATCCCCGCAGCTCCCGCCCCGCATCACCCGCGCACGGCATCTCGCCCCCAGGCCTCACGCACCGCCATCGTCCCCCGGCTCGCCGCACCGCCACCGCGCCCACAAACGTCACGCACCGCCATCGCCCCCGGGCCTCGCGAACCGCCATCGCCCCCGGGCCTCCCGCAGCGCCACCGCGGCACCCCACGGGCCCGACAGACCGCCGCCACCGTCCGGGACGCGGCACGGCACGGTCCGGTCCGGCCCGGCCGGCACCTCCCGCCCGCACCGCGCCACCCGGGCCCGGTCCGGGCTCACATCCGCTCGAAGCCCCGCCGCAGCTCCCAGTCGGTCACCGCCGCGTCGAACGCCGCCAGCTCCACGCGGGCCATGTTCGTGTAATGGGCCACCACGTCGTCCCCGAACGCGGCAGCCGCCACCGGACCCCGTTCCCACAGGTCCATCGCATCCCGCAGTGTCGTGGGCACCCGGGGCGCGCTGCTGTCGTCGTACGCGTTGCCCTTGAACTCGTCCTCCAGGCTCAGCTCGTTCTCGATGCCGTGCACCGCGCCCGCGACCAGCGCCGCGATGGCCAGGTACGGGTTGACGTCGCCGCCGGGAACCCTGTTCTCCACGCGCATGCCCTGGCCGTGCCCGGCTATCCGCAGTGAGCAGGTCCGGTTGTCGACGCCCCAGCGCAGCGCCGTCGGTGCGAACGAGCCGGGCTGATAGCGCTTGTACGAGTTGATGTTCGGCGCGAACAGCAGGCTGAACTCGCGCATCGTGGCGAGCAGGCCGGCGAGCACCTGCTGGCCGATCAGGGAGAGGTGCGCCGGCCCGTCACCGAGCATCGCGGACCGGCCGTCCTCCCCGCGCAGCGAGAAGTGGATGTGGCAGGAGTTGCCCTCCCGCTCGTTGGGCTTGGCCATGAACGTCAGCGCCATGCCCTCCTGCGCGGCGATCTCCTTGGCGCCGTTCTTGTAGACGACGTGGTGGTCGGCGGCGGTCAGCGCGTCGGCGTACCGGAACGCGATCTCGTGCTGGCCCAGGTTGCACTCGCCCTTGGCGCTCTCCGGGACCAGGCCCGCGCCGGCCATCTCGTTGCGGATGCGTCGCAACAGCGGTTCCACGCGCGCCGTCCCGAGCAGCGAATAGTCCACGTTGTACTGATTAGCCGGAACAAGGTCGCGGTAGTTCTTCGCGTACGCCTGCTCGTAGGTGTCCTTGTAGAGCACGAACTCGAGCTCCGTCCCGGCGAAGGCGGTCAGCCCGTGCTCGGCCAGACGGTCGAGCTGGCGGCGCAGGATCTGCCGCGGCGAGGCGTAGACCGCCTCGCCGTCGGTGGTCTCGAGGTCGGCGAGGACCATCGCGGTGCCGGGCAACCACGGTACGTGCCGCAGCGTGGTGAAGTCGGGCCGCATGACGAAGTCGCCGTAGCCGCTGTCCCACGAGCTCATCGCGTACCCGTCGACGGTGTTCATGTCGACGTCCACCGCGAGCAGATAGTTGCAGCCTTCGCTGCCGCCCCGGACGACCTCGTCCACGAAGTAGCGGCCGTGCAGGCGTTTGCCCTGCAGGCGGCCCTGCATGTCGGTGAGCGCGAGCAGGACGGTGTCGATGGTGCCGTTGTCGACCGCGACGTCGAGGTCCTCGAGGTTCATGGGTGATGTCCTATCGCAGGGGACCGACAGTTTCCGGGGGCCGGGCGGGTGCCCGGCCCCTGTGAGCACGATCACTCAGGCGGTGCGGGCATGGTCTGCTCCCCGTGGGCGGCCTTTTCGAGAAGGTTCTGGCGAGGTCCGGTGAACCATTTCCGGGCGCTGGCGAACCACCACACGGCGGCCGCACCGACCACGACGACCACGGCGACAATCGTGTAGTTGAAGGTCGTCGCGGTGATCGGGCTGGCGGTCGGAAGAACGAACATCACACAGATGACCACGACCCAGACGATCGCGATCCAGCCGATCGGCGCGCTCCAGCGGCCGAGATTCCACGGTCCCGGCTGGAAATCCGGACTCAGCCGGCGCAACAGCACCGGGCCCACGTAGGCGATGTAGAGCCCGATGACCGCAATGGACGTCGCGGCGAGATAGGCCGTGGTGTTCCACAGCGAGGGCAGCACCAGAATCGTGCTGATTGTGACGCAGAGCCAGATCGAGTTCGTCGGCGTACCCGTGCGGGGGTTGACCTGCTTCCACATCCGCGAACCGGGCAACGCACCGTCGCGAGCGAAGGCGTACGCCATCCGGGAATTGGCGGTGACCGATGCCATGCCGCAGAACCACTGCGCCACCATGCAGATGAACAGCAGGAACGTGCCGAGGTCGTGGCCGACCGCGTCGATGAAGATCTGCGCGGGAGGCAGGCCGAGATCGGTCGTACGCTCCGCCTCGTAGTCCTGGATCGCCCACGTGATGGCGACCAGGAGCACGAAGCCGGCAATCACGGAGACCACCACGGACATCACAATTCCTCGCGGCGCTGCGCGCGCCGCATCGTGCGTCTCTTCCGCCACGTGCGCGGAGGCGTCATATCCCGTGTACGTGTACTGCGCCATCAACAATCCGACGAGTACGGCGTAAGCACCCGCCCCGGCGAACGTGAAGCCGGTCTCGTTGCGTACCTCGAAGAAGACCTCGGAAATCGGCTTGTGACTGTCGGGGATGACGGCGAGCAGCACGACGATGACGGCGACGCCGATGAGGTGCCACCACGCGCTGACGTCCGAAAGGAGCCGGACCAGGCTGACACCGAACGTGTTCAGCAGGCCGTGCACCACGATGATGACCAGGAAAATCAGGAACGTACGCCCGGCCGTGACTTCCATGTCGAACGTGAGGCTGAGGAAGGCGGAGGTGGTGATCGCCGCACCGAAATCGATCGCGGCGGTGACGGCCACCTCACCGAGGAAGTTGAACCAGCCCACGAACCAGGCCCACGCGGCCTTGTTCCGTTTCGCGAGCGCGGCGGCCCACCAGTAGAGGGCGCCGGCGGTCGGGTACGCCGAACACACCTCCGCCATCGCCAGGGCCACGAAGGTGACCATGACGCCGACGAAAAGCCACCCGACGGTGATGGCGAGCGGCCCGCCGGCGGTCATGGCGATGCCGTACGACGTGATCGCGCCGGCGAGGATCGAGATGATGGAGAAGGAGACCGCGAAGTTCGAGAAGCCGGACAGTCGGCGGTGCAGTTCCTGCTGGTAGCCGAGCTGAGCGAGTCGTTCTTCGTCGGTGCTGGGTACAGGGTCGGCACTCATGAAGGCTCCCTAGACCGAGGGGCGACTGTGACCTGGGCCACCGCCGTTCGGTGATGATCTCCCCCTGGTGTTACGCGCGTCAATGAGCCGTGTTAATTGCGTTGCCGCCCCTCGTACGCCACCCGCACACTCGTAGCCATGACAGGGCACCGGAAAGCGCGGCGCGGCACAGCCCGCCGCCGATCAGGCAAAGCCCTGCCGGTGTTCTGACGCTACCGGCGCAACCGGGCGAACCACCCGGATCGGCGCACGAGCAAGCGCGCGAGCCCTCGGCAGGCATCGCGAACACCGGGGAGCACCACACCGGCTCCCATCCCGCGGCGGCGCGGGGCGCGGTCACCTCTCTCTCGACACGGCAGACAGCCGTGCCATGCGCCCGCCCCGCACCGCCGCACCTACCGCTATGGCAGCCCCGCCCGCTACCGCGCGAACAGTCGCACGCCCTCGCGGAACGCCGCGCTCGCCGCCGCGCCGCGCTCGCCGGAACCACCACGCCCACCATCGCTGCGACTCGCGTGATTGCCGCAGCTGCGAGTCACCAGCTGCCACGTCGGTTCCCGCCGCGACCCGGGCTTCGACTGCTTGCGATACCTCGCCACCCTCATCCGGCGCAGCGACGGAACCTCCGGGGCATCTACTCGACGAAGGTCGGTTCCCTACTCAACACGCTAGAAAATCTACAGCGGCGAGTCTAGAAATTGACAGCGAACGGGCCTAACATCGGGGTTGTCGGCACGCACAGCCGACAACGCAACTGGCACAGACGCTGAGTTGGTTAAGGAGGACGAGATACCGCAGCAACGCGAAATCGCCACGTCCCCGACCCGACGAGAGGTGATCGCAGCCGATGCCCAACACTCAGGCCGTCCGCTAGCGGCACGCAGGCGGTAAGGCCTTGCCGACGACGGTCGGCGCAGAATTGAACAGCCAAGGCCCCGGTAACCCGCCGGGGCCTTGGATTGTCTGCAGGACCTCCCCGGAAGGCACCATGAACACCCCGTTCGACGACGCCGACTACCCGGCGTACTCGATGGGCAGGGCCGCCGCCATGATCGGCGTGACACCTGCCTTCCTGCGAAGCCTCGGCACGGCCGGCCTGATCGAGCCGGAACGTTCCGGGGGCGGCCACCGCCGCTACTCGCGCCACCAACTACTCCTGGCGGAACGCGTGAGGCAACTCCTGAACGACGGCATGCCGCTCGCCGCGGCCTGCCGGATCGTGAAGCTGGAGGACCGCCTCGAGGCCGCCCACCGCCGCATCGTCGACCTGGGCGGCACCCTCACCCCCGACGACGACGCGGACATCCCGACCCAGACCCGCCCCGACATCGCGACCACCCACTACTACCCCTCACCGAACTCCGAGCGATCACCCTCGGCGCCCTGATCTCCGCAGCGAGGTGACCCGACAGCGGCACCTGGCGTCGGCGACGGACCGACATCGCATGGCGGCGTCACGGAGGACGACGGTGGGCAGGCGCCATCGCGGTCCGGCCCCGCGTCGCGAAACGCCACGCCCCGGACGGGAAGTCACGAACCGGGCGGACTCATGGCCGGGCGGACTCATGGCCTGGCGGAGTCATGGCCTGGCGGAGTCATGGCCTGGCGGAGTCATGGCCTGGCCGAAAGTCACGGCCGGGGCGAAACACTTACGGCCCGGGCGAACGTCACGGCACGGGGGACATCTCGGTGCTGTCGGAACGTCACGGCCCGGCGAACGTCACGGCACGGGCGGAACGTCACGGCCCGGCGAACGTCACGGCACGGGCGGCCGCACCGAGCGGGGCCGGGGCCGGCCTGCGGCGCGACGGTCCGGCACAGCGACCGGCGCCGCAGCGACCGGCCGGGCAAGCCGTCGCCGGCATGGCGCGGCCCGAGAGACCTACCTCCTCGGCTGACCGCTCTCGACGAGGCCGACCGCCGCCAGGCTCGAGTCCCACAGCGCCTGAGCGCGCCGCGCATTCGTGGACCGCCCGGTCGCCCCGAACGGCCGCTGCCACGCGAAGTACCCGCCCGGCACCAGACCGGCCGGATCGTTCGCCAGCCACACGAGAGTCTCGGCGCCCTCCTCCGCGCTTCGGAACAGCAGGGGTAACGTGCCGGCCAGCGAAAAGGCGGGGCTTCGCCGCCCGAAGCCGCTGCGGATCAACCCGGGGAAGAAGCAGGTCGGCACGATCCCGTACGGCGCCCACCGCCGCGCCGCCTCGATCGTGAACAGCACGTTGGCCTGCTTGCTGGCCCCGTACGCGAGCCATCGGCTGAGCTGACGCCGACCGGGACGCGCGACGTCGAGCGTCCCCCACGCCTCGGCCGCGGAGCCCGTGGTGACGATTCGGGCCGGCGTCCCCTCGGTCGCCGCCGCGCGCAACGGCTCCAGCAGCAGGTGCGTGAGCAGGAACCCGGCGAGGTGGTTCGTCTGCACGGTCGGGTCGAAGCCGTCGACGGTCGGCCGGCGCACCGACGCGAGCTGTCCGGCATTGTTGACCAGCACGTGGATCCGCTCGTGTTCCCCGGCCAGGCGCACGCCGACGTCACGGACCTCGTCCAGCACGGCGAAGTCCGCCCGGTACGCCGCCGGGGTCCGGCCGCCGGCCTCGCGGACCACGTCGACCGCTCGGGCGAGCCGTTCGGGGTGGCGTCCGAGCAGCACGACCTCGTCGCCGGCCCGGGCCAGCGCGACAGCCCCCGCCAAGCCGATGCCCGAACTGCTCCCGGTGATCACCACGGTCCGCGCCACCCCGCCATTCGATCACCATCCCGGCGCTAGCGTGGAACGCATGCTCGCGATCATGAGGCCCGCCACCCCGGAGCGCCGGCTCCCTCACGCCCATGGGTGACCGCCCCCACACCCGAGTCGAAGAGTTGACGCCGAAGCCCGCGCCGATCCGACCGGCCGACCCCGACCGCGACGCCGGACCCGACCCCGACGCCAACTCCAACCGCCACACCGACGCCGACCGCGGTTCCCCATCCATCCGCCACACCGACTCCGACCGCGGTTCCCCATCCATCCGCCACACCGACTCCGACCGCGACGCCGACTCGGACCACCACGCCGGCTCCCGTCGCAAGGACCCCACCGGCAATGACACTGGCAGCGCCTTGAGCGCCGCCGCCGTCTTCGCCGTCGTCGTAGGCGCCCTGATCATGCTCGTCGCCCTGGTGAACGCACCGGGTTCCTGGCTGCAGGGATACGTCAGCGAGGCCGGCACAGCCGTTTCGCCGCTGGCCACCGCGTACCGATGGGGACTGGTTCTTCTGGCAGCCGGCGTGGCACTGCTGGGAGTCGCCCTACGCCCCGCCTCTCGCCTGCTGTTGACGCTGCTCGGCAGCGCGGGGGTGCTCGCCGCGACGTCCGGCGCTGTGCCGTGCACCGACCAGTGCCCGCTGCCACCCTTCGAGAGCACCACGGTCAGCGATGTCGTGCACACCGCAGCAAGCATCGTCGGGATGGCCGTGCTGGCCGGCGCCATGCTCACCGTCGCTCTCACCTCCCTTTTCACGCGTGTCATGCGGCAACTCGCGCTCGTCGCGACCGTCCTCACCGTCCCGCTGGGCGGCGCCCTGGGTCTGACCATGCTGTTCGTGGGCAGAGGCCTGGCCGGCGCCGTTCTCGAGCGGATCCTGCTGATCGTCGCGGTGAGCTGGCTCTCCGGAACGGCCCTCTTGACGTTATTACGTTCTTCCGTAAAAGTGTAGGGCATGACGCCGACCGAACCGAATCCGCTCGAGCGCCGCGTCTCCGAGCTCGAGCAACGCTTCGCGGATCTCATCAGCAAGATCACCCAGGAGAAGCCGCCACCTCCGGAGCACCACACCGATATGTACTGGGCGCTGGATGGCCTGCGGAAACGCGTCGGCGAGGACAACTCGGGCGCAGTGCTCTACACCGGCACCGTCGACCTGCCGACCGGTGAGCACTACGACTGGCAGTTGGGCACGACCGTCGACGACCTCTTCGAGGCCGACTGGTCGGAATGGGCCGGCACGCTGGGCGCGCTCGGCCATCCCGCCCGGCTCCTACTGCTGCGCCGGGTGCTTCAAGGCACGCGTACGGCCGCAGAGCTCGCGGCCGATGACGGGCTGGGCACGACCGGCCAGGTGTACCACCACCTCAAGCAGCTCGTCAGCGCGGGATGGCTCCGCTCCTCCGCCCGCGGGCACTACGCGGTTCCGGGCGAACGGGTTGTGCCCCTGCTCGTGATGCTGTCAGGCGCCAATCGATGAGTCAGGCACGACGCCCAGGCCGCGGGTCCAGTGGCCGCCGTCGAGCAGGCATCCACTCAGCGGCCAACGACACAGCGAGGCGAGGGCCGTAGGGGCCGGCCCTGTTCACTGCACGACACAAGCATCGCGGTCATGATCGCTTGGCGACGCGTCTTCGCTCCGAGAATCGTCGTCGGCCGGTTCGGCACCGGCGCGACCTCAAGCCACTCTGCGAACGATCGCCAGCAGCGACTGCTCCACGTCCTCGATGGCGCGGTCCGGCTGGAACACCAGCCAGTCGACCGCCACCACCAGACCGACACCGAAGAGGGCTGACGACGCCACTCGTACGTCCAGCTCAGCGGGCAGGTCGCCGGAGTCCACGCCGGCCTGCACCGTCTCCGCGATCACGCCGATCGCTTGTTCACGGAGCAGCACCAAGGTCTGCTGCCACTCGCGGTTCGTCCGCCACATCTCGGAGAGGAGAAGTTGTGCGAAAGCCCGGTAGCGCCGGATGTACTCCAGTTGCGCCCGCACCAGGGCCCTGACGGCTTCCCGCGGTGGCAGACCAGCGACGGCAGCGCGGAACTCGTCGGTCAGCAGGCCGATGCCGTGGCGCAGCAGCTCCTCGAACAGGGCCGTCTTCGAGGCGAAGTTGTAGTACACCGTGCCCTTGGCGACCTTCGCGCGCAGGGCGATGTCGTCGACTGTCGTGGCGGAGAAGCCCTGCTCGGCGATCAGTTCCACCGCTGCCTCGTACAGGCGCTGGCGGGTGTCCTCGCGTCTGCGGGTCCGTCCGTCCACGGTTGTCAGATCACCAGCTCCGGGTGCAGGTCCGTTCGGGTCAGCCGACGTTTGCGGCGGGCCACCGCGACCGTCAGCGCCAGGGCGGCGAGGCCGTACGCGAGCAGCGCCAGAACGCCGGTCACCACCGTACCCGCCGGTCCCCCATCGATCGTGTGGCGCAACGCCTCCACGACGTACGTCATCGGGAGGAGTGGGTGAATCGCCTGGAAGAACCACGGGGTCGTCTGCACCGGATAGGTGCCGCCCGACGACGTGAGCTGGAGCATCAGCAGTGCCAGCGCAATGATCCGCCCGGCGGGGCCGAGGGCCGCGCCCAGCAGTTGCATGATCGCGGCGAACGCCGTGGCCGTCAGCATCAGCAGACCCAGCGTGCGCAGCGGATCGTGCGGGCTCAGACCGAGTCCGAACACCACGACCAGGAAGAGCAGCGTGGCCTGCGCGAGCCCGACCGCGACCGCGGGCAGCAGCCCGGCCAGCGCGACCCGGTGCGCGGGTGCGCCCGACACCACGTAACGCCGGTTCAGCGGCCGCATCACCATGTAAGTGATCATCGCGCCGACCCACAGTGCGAGCGACAGGAAGTACGGCGCGAAGCCGACCCCATAGGTGCCGGCGGGGTGTCGCACGGTGCGGTCGACCTGCACCGGGTTGCTGAGCAGGTCGGCACGGTTCGACGGGTCGTCGCCGTACGAGGGGATCTGCTCGGCGCCGTCCCTCAGCCCGGACGCGAGCTGCGCGGCGCCACCCTGCAGGTCACCGAGACCGGCGGCAAGCTGACGACCGCCGTCGGACAGAGTACCGAGTCCGTTGTCGAGCTGGCGCGCGCCCGACGCAAGCTGGAAGATGCCGCCGCGCAGCTGCGTCGCACCGGTCGCCGCATCGGACGCGCCATCGCTGACCTGCTGCGCGCCCGTGGCAAGGTCGCCGAGGCCGGCTGCCAGGTCGTCCACCTTCGCCCGGGCGGCCGCGACATCGTCGGCGAGGTGCGGCGCGGCCGCCGCCACCTTTCGCGCGGTCGCCGCCACGGTATGCAGCCGCTTGCTCAGCCCGTCCAGGTCGGCGCGGTCGATCGTGGACTGCACCCGCTTCGCGGCGGACACCAACTCCTTCGCGGACGCACGCGCCTGGTCGATGCCCGGCGTGTCGTCCGGCAGGCCGTTCAGGTAGCGCTGCAACCGCGTCGCATTGCGTACGGCGTCGTCCGCGGCGTCATCGAGCCGATTGACGTTGGCCGCCAACACGTCGGCGCCCCGGGCAACTTGATTCGCCGCGTCCTCGATGAGCTCGGCGTTGTCCCGCAGCACCGGCTCCACCCGGTTGGCGGCGGCATCCACCGCGTTCGCGAGTTGCCGTCCACCGGCCGCGGCCTGCTGCGTACCGGTAGCCAGCTGGGCAGCCCCGGTCCGCAGCGCTGCCAATCCGTCGGCGAGGTCGTCGGCGCCCTGCGCGGCGGACCCGAGCCCTCCCGACAGCCGGCCCGCGCCCTTCTCGGCATCGACCAGTCCGGATTGAAGCTGACCAGCTCCCTTGTGCGCATCCGTGAGGCCGTCGTCGAGCTTGTGCGCGCCATCGGCCGCTTTGTCGGTCTGCTGCTTCAGGTCCGTGAAACCGATCAGCATCTTGTCGAAGTAGCCCGACTGAGCGCTCTGCGCCGCGGCGGCCCGGACCTCCTCGAACGCGGTCCGCGAGAAGATGCCCGACAGGTAGTTGGTGGCATCGTCGTTGACGACGACAAGCTCCGCCGCGCGCGGAGCGGCATCAGCGTCCGGCCCGGTGGTCAGATTCGTCGAGAACGTACGCGGAATGCGCAACGACAGCTGATACCGGCCGTCGGCGAGCCCCTTCTCGGCGCCCTTCTCGTCGGTCACGTGCCAGTCGAACACCTCCCGCCGCACCAGCTCATCGGCAAGGTCCTGCCCCGCATGCACCTTCGTGCCGTCACTGGCGGTCGCGGCGGTGTCCTCGACGACCAGCGCGGCGGGAATGTGGTTGAGGCGGCCGTACGGATCCCAGAACGCATAGAGGTAGAGAGCGCCGTACAGCAGCGGAATCACACAGATGACGACCAGGGCGGCGGCGGTGAGCCGGCCGCGCAGAAAACGCCGCAGCTCGAACCCCGCCAGCCGCACGCTCGACAATCCGATCACTTGGTCTCTCCACCATTCTTGGTCGAATCCGAGTCCTGGAGAGCTACCGTCGTCGCGGGCTCAGGCGCATCGGCCACCGCGACCCGAGCCCTCGGAACGGCCGCGGAATCACCGAGCGGCGCGGTTGCCGTCTCGGCATTCGGCCCCGTCGCGGGCTCAGCCGTCGGCTCCGTTTCGAGCTCGGCGCCAGGCTCGGCCACCGGCTCAGCTTCGGGCGCGGTTGCCGGCTCGGCTTCCAGCCCGGCATTCGGCCCAGTTGCGGGCTCGGCCGCCGGCTCAACTCCGGGCTCGATCGCCGACTCAGCTCCGGACTCGGCCGCCGGCTCAACTCCGGGCTCGGCCACCGACTCAGCTTCGAGCTCAGCGTCAGACTCGGCAGTCGCCTCCGTTTCAAGGTCGACACCACGCTCGGCCGTCGGCTCCCTCTCGAGCTCGGCGCCAGGCTCGGCCCCCAGTTCGACCGTCGACCCAGCTTCGGGCTCCGCTTCCGGCTCGGCAGATCGCACGGGCGCCGACTCCGCTGACGGCGCGGGCGCCGACTCAGCTGACGACACGGACGCCATCTCGGCCGACGGCATCACCATCAACCCCACGGGCGGCGGATCGTCCGGCACAGCGACCAACCCCAGCGCACCACCACCATCCACATCAGACGGCGTCACCAACGCCTCCCGGTCCGCCGTCTCTCCCAGCCGGATGACCGTGGACACCCGCGCCTCATCCACCTCCCGGGCCGTCACCAGAACCGTCGTTCCGCCCTCGGCCATCTCCTCGATCAGCGCCCACAACGCCTGCCGCTCCCCCGCGTCCAAGCCCTCATCCACCGCATCGAGCGCGATGATCTCCGGTTGCGACACCTGCGCCAGGACTATCCCGAGGACCTGCCTCTGGTACGGGCTGAGCGCGAAGCCGCGCAGGTCCGGGTCGAGTCCGTGCAACGTCACATCGGCCGCCCGGCGCCGCCCGGCGAGGAGGGCTCGTTCGCGTACGTGCTCCGCGACGGTCAGGACGGATTCGGGTTCCGACACGCCAGGCACGTGGCCCAGCGCGGCCGGTCCGGACGCTTCCACTCGGCCCGAGGACAGCCGGAACCGCTTGGCCAGCGCGAGCAACACGGTGGTGCGGCCGCTGCCCGGCGGTCCGACGATCGCCACGATGTCGCCGGCCGAGGCGGTGACGGTGAGGTCTTGGAAGAGCCAACGGCGGCGGTCGCGGACTCCCGCTGCGGTCACGGTCAGAACCGTCATGATGGGTACCTATTCTGCACTGACTGGTCAGTCCAAATACTTACCCGGCTCGGCCATAGATGCACGCCAAGGTGGCTCACCTCACCGCATCCACCTCCCACTGAGAGCCAATTGCCCGACTTGTGTGCAATGTCGATGCCGACGGCTTACGCGGCGACGAACGCTGACGGCCGCGGGAGAGTCGTGTCAACCCGTATCGAAACGATCACCGAGGGTTGGGCACCCTCGACAAGAGTCCGTTCCGAAACGGTGCTACAAGCCCCGGCTTCCGACGAACCGATCCCAGGCCACGCTTCGCGCCAGGCAGCCGACCCCTCTGATCCACGACCCCCACTCCGCCTTCACGATCTACGGCAAGCTGGACCGGGCCCCGGCCGCAAGGCAGGATCAAGTCATGGTGACGCGATGGGGCATGACCGTTCCGCTCGGCGGGGTTCCGCTGGCCGACCATGCCGCGGTTCTCGCCGCGCTGACCGATGCCGGGTTCACCGATTTCTGGTCGAGCGAAGTGAACGGCACCGATGCGTTCACGCCACTCACCCTCGCCTCCGTCTGGCAGCCCGACGCTCGCCTCGGTACCGCCATCACGCCCGTCTTCACCCGCGGTCCCGGGCTGTTGGCGATGACCGCGGCGGCTCTTGCCGAGGTCGCTCCCGGTCGTTTCCAGCTGGGCATCGGTTCCTCGTCACCCGTGGTGGTCGGCGATTGGAACGCGGCCGAGTTCGCCCGGCCGTACGCCCGCAGCCGTGACATGCTTCGGTTCCTGCGCGCCGCGCTGGCCGGGCAGACCGTCGACGAGGCGTACGAGACGTTCCAGGTTCGGCGCTTCCGCCTCGAACGACCGCCGGCCGTTCCGCCCCAGATTCTGTTGGCCGCCCTGCGCCCCGGGATGCTTCGGCTGGCCGCAGCCGAGGCGGACGGGGTGATCCTCAACTGGCTCGCGGCCACCGACGTGCCGCAGGCCCTGGCGGAAGCGAAGACCGACAACGCGGATTTCGACGTGGTCGCCCGCATCTTCGTGTGCCCGACGGAGGATGCCGCGTACGCCCGGGCCGTGGGTCGTCGCATGATCGCCGCGTACCTGACGGTTCCGGCGTACCTGGAATTTCACCGGTGGCTGGGTCGCGAGCCGGTGCTGGCTCCGATGTGGACCGCATGGGCGGCGGGTGACCGGAAGGCCGCGCTCGCGGCCATCCCGGACGAGGTCGTCGACGAGCTCATCGTGCACGGCTCGCCGGAACAGTGCCGCGACCACGTGCAGCGCTACGGCGACGCGGGGGTCAAGGTTCCGGTCATGGCGCTCATCGGTACGCCGGAGCTGGAGAAGGGTGGCCCGAAGGCGCTCACGGACCTGATCGCCGCGCTGGGCCGCTGACCTGCCGGGAGAGGCCCGCGACCGGCACCAGGATCCCCGGGCGACCACCCCACCCACAGCCAGGACCCGGCCGGCCAGAACAAAACGGCCGGAACCGGGTCGGCCAGAACAACACGACCAGGGTCCGGTCCGTCAGAACAACACGGCCAGGGTCCGGTCCGGCAGAACGACACGGCAAAGACCCGGTCGGTCAGAACAACACCGTCGCGAAGCTTCCACACTGCACGAACCCGCACCGTGCGTAGACCCGCCGAGCAGCAGTGTTGTAGTCGTTCACATACAGGCTCACCGTAGGCGCGACCCGGTGCAGCGCGTCGTACAGCACCGCCGACATCGCCGCGGCCGCCATGCCTCGGCCTCGATATTCCGGGTCCACCCACACCCCTTGGACCTGGGTGGTCCGCCGCGTCACGATCGCCAGCTCCGCCTTGAAGATGACCCGGTCTCCGACGAACCGTGCGTACGCTCGCTTGCCCCGGACCAGCTCGGCGATGCGGCGCTTGTACCCCCTGCCGCCGTCGTCGAGCAGCGGTGAGACGCCGACCTCTTCGGTGTACATGGCCACGGCCGCCGGGAAGAGCTGGTCGACCTCGTCGGGCCCGACCAGGCGTACGTCGGGGTCCGGGGCGACCGGGGCTTCGCGGTCGGCGACGAGCAGGGGCTGGTGGGGGCGTACGTCGCGGGCCGGGCCCCAGTGGCCGCCGAGGCGGTTCCACAGGTCGAGGACCGCGTCCGAGCGGCCGATGATCGACGAGCAGATGCGGGGATCGGCGCCGAGCAGGTCCGCGAAGGCCGCGACGGCTGCCGGCGTTGCGCAGACCGGCACGAGGTGGGCGCCGGACCAGCACAGCGATTCGACCCGCCGCCCGGTGCCGTAGCCGTAGATGCGGCCGTCGGAGCGCCACCAGTTCAGCCCGTGGGCCGCTACGCGCTCGGCGATCTGCGCGCCCGCGTACGGGTCCTGGTCGAGGATCTTCTCGACCGTGGCCCGCTCGGGCTCACCGAGTTGGCGAATCGGCACCGTCAGCACAGCTATCAGATTGCCAGATCCGACCGCCCGCACACCCGGCGCTCCCCCGGCAACTTCGGAAGAGGCCTTGTCGTCGACACGTTGCCGATATATCGTCTAACTATCGACAACAGATCGGAGATAGTCATGAGGCACGAACACATGCGTCGTCTGCACGAGGGCCGGATGCGGGGCTTCGGCTTCCCGCCCGGATTCCCGTTCGGTCAGGGCGGTCCCGGCGGCTTCGGCGGCGGCCCGGGCTGGGGACCCCCGGGCCCCGGCGGTCACGGCCATCGCCGCGGCGGCCGCGGCAGCCGTCCCAACGTCCGCCCCGCCCTGCTCGCGCTCCTGCTGGAGCGCCCGATGCACGGCTACGAGATGATCCAGGAGCTGGAGAGCCGCACCGGCGGCATCTGGCGCCCGAGCCCCGGCTCGGTCTACCCGACCCTCCAGCTCCTGGAGGACGAGGGCCTGATCGAAGCCGAGGCGACCGGCGGCCGGAAGCGCTTCACGCTCACCGAGGCCGGCCGCGCGGAGGCGCAGACGGCCGCGGAGAACCCGCCGTGGGCACAGTTCAGCGACGACACGATGTCGCAGGTCCAGGACTTCCGCGACGCGGCGGTCGGGATCATGAGCGCGCTGCGCCAGGTCGGCTTCAGCGGCACCCCCGAGCAGCGCCAGCGCGCCCTCGAGGTGCTCAACGAGACCAAGCGCAAGCTCTACGCGATCCTCGCCGACAGCGAGTGAGCTGCCGGCAAACCCGTCGGGGAAAGGGCGCACCGTCCAGGTGCGCCCTTTTTTCATGTACGGCGCGACGAACCCGACAACCGCACCACCGTCCCCCGCCCGCACACAGCACGACCCGGTGCACCGCCCCCGGCCGGCCTGCTGGGAACGGGCCCGGCGGTGGCGACGGCGCGCGATGTGAAGATCACGTCGCGGAATCTGAAGCAGCCGTTCCTGCCGATGAGCGACGGGTCACACGACGCCACGGACCAGCAGACACCACGGACCAGCAGGCCCCACGGGCCGGCGGGCGCCACGGGCCGGCAGACACCACAGACCGGCAGCGCCACGGGCCGGCAGCGCCACAGACCAGCAGGCGCCACGGGCCGGCAGGCGCCACGGGCCGGCAGGCGCCACGGGCCAACAGGCGCGAGCCGCCGACCGGAGAGGCCGGCCGGAACAATGGGGGCGCGCCGATCGACGCGGCCGGTCAGTAACCCGCGGTGGTGACGAACAACGCGCCCAGCCACCGATTGCAGCCGTGCCCGGGGACGCGGCGGGTCGGCGGGCGCGCGGGCGGACCTGTGTGCGGGGCCGGCGCGGTGGTGCGGTTGTCCGGGACGTCGCGCCGTACCTGAGAAATGGCCGGGCCGCGGACGGCCCGGACCGTCAGTGGACCGTGACCTGCGGGCCCGGCAGCAGCTCGCGGAGCTCGTCCGGCAGCTCCGCGCCCATCTCGTCGGCCAGCCGGAGCGCCTCCTCGACCAGGGTCTCCACGATGATCGATTCGGGGACGGTCTTGATGACCTGGCCCTTCACGAAGATCTGGCCCTTGCCGTTGCCGGACGCGACGCCGAGGTCGGCCTCGCGGGCCTCGCCGGGGCCGTTCACGACGCAGCCCATCACGGCGACGCGCAGCGGGACCGGGAAGCCCTCGAGGGCGGCGGTGACCTGCTCGGCCAGCGTGTAGACGTCCACCTGGGCGCGGCCGCAGGACGGGCAGGAGACGATCTCGAGGCCGCGTTCGCGCAGGCCGAGGGATTCGAGGATGGCCTGGCCGACCTTGATCTCCTCGACCGGCGGGGCGGACAGCGAGACGCGGATGGTGTCGCCGATGCCCTCGGCGAGCAGCGCGCCGAACGCCACCGCACTCTTGATCGTGCCCTGGAACGCCGGGCCGGCCTCGGTGACGCCGAGGTGCAGCGGGTAGTCGCACTGCTCGGCCAGCTGACGGTACGCGCGGATCATCACGACCGGATCGTTGTGCTTCACCGAGATCTTGATGTCGCGGAAGCCGTGCTCCTCGAACAGCGAGCATTCCCACAGCGCCGACTCGACCAGGGCCTCCGCGGTCGCCTTGCCGTACTTCTCGAGCAGCCGCTTGTCCAGCGAGCCCGCGTTGACGCCGATGCGGATGGGCACCCGGGCGTCGGAGGCCGCCTTGGCGATCTCCTTCACCTTGTCGTCGAACTGGCGGATGTTGCCGGGGTTGACCCGGACCGCCGCGCAGCCCGCGTCGATCGCGGCGAAGACGTACTTGGGCTGGAAGTGGATGTCGGCGATCACCGGGATCTGCGACTTCTTCGCGATCGCCGGCAGCGCCTCGACGTCGTCCTGCGAGGGCACCGCGACCCGCACGATCTGGCAGCCGGACGCGGTCAGCTCGGCGATCTGCTGCAGCGTCGAGTTGACGTCGGCGGTGAGCGTGGTGGTCATCGACTGGACGCTGACCGGGGCGCCGCCGCCGACCAGCACCCCACCGACGTTGATCTGGCGGCTCTGCCTCCGCTGCGCGAGCGGCGGCGGGGGTACGGCCGGCATACCGAGACTGACTGCGGTCATTTCACACTCACCTGGAGAAGATCGAGATCGGGTTGACGACGTCGGCGGTGATCGTCAGCAGCGTGAACGCGCCGCCGATCAGGATGACGGCGTAGGTCAACGGCATGAGCTTGTAGTAGTCGACGCGGCCGGGGTCGGGTTTCTTGAGTCGAGCGTAGAGCCACGACCGGGCGCGCTCGTACCAGGCGATGGCTATGTGACCGCCGTCCACCGGCAGCAGCGGCAGCAGGTTGAAGAGCCCGATGAACACGTTCAGCGAGATGAAGATCATCAGGAAGACCTGCGGCACGCCGGCCTCGATCGCCTCGCCGCCCAGCCGGCTCGCGCCGACCACGCTGATCGGGGTGTCGGGATCGCGCTGGTCGCCCGTGATGGAATTCCACAGCGCCGGGACCTTCTCCGGGATCCGCTTCATCGCCGCGAACGACGCCTTCACCAGGCTCCAGCCGTAGTCGAAGCTGGCGCCGACGCCGTCGACCGGCCCGTACGTGACCAGGCCCGGCATGTCGAGCCGCGGACCGATGCCGGCGACCGCGACCTGCTTGACCTCGCCCCGCGGGTCGTCGAGCGGCGCCCGCTGCGCGGCGAGGAGCTTCACGGTGGCGGTGCCGGGCACGCCGTCGCGGGTGTACGCGAACGTGACCTCGCCGGGCGGCAGCGCGCGGATCGTGTCGGTGAGCTGGCCGTAGTTCTGGATCGGCGTGGCACCGACCTGGGTGATCACGTCGCCGGTCTTGAGGCCGGCCGCGGCAGCCGGGGCCTGGGGATCGGTGGGCGCACAGCCCTGCTGGTCGGTGATGACCAGCTGCACGCACTCGCCCACCGAGATCCTGGCCGGGATGGCCCGCTCCTCGGCGGCGGTCTGCGGCAGGTCCGGGTTGGGCAGGCCGACGAAGACGGCGGCGAACCAGGTCGCGACGATCGCCAGCAGGAAGTGGGTGATGGAGCCGGCCGACATGACGACCGTGCGCTTCCACACCGGGAAGCGCCACATGGCCCGCGGCTGGTCCTGCGGCTCGACGTCGTCGTCCTGCGGCGTCATGCCGACGATCTTGCAGAAGCCGCCGAGCGGGATGGCCTTGAGGCCGTACTCGGTCTCGCCGCGCTTGAAGGAGAAGATCGTCGGGCCGAAGCCGACGAAGTACTTCGTGACCTTCATGCCGAACCGCTTGGCCGTGATCATGTGGCCCAGCTCGTGCAGGCTCACCGAGATCAAGATGGCGAGCGCGAACGCCGCTACCCCCAACCAGTACAGCATCAGGCTCCTTCAGCCGCAGTAGCGATCATCCGCTGTGCCTGGGCCCGCGCCCACGCCTCCGCGGCCAGCACCTCTTCGACCGTACTCGGTTCGTCGAAATCGGGGGCCGCCGCGAGCACCGCCGCCAGGGTCTCGACGATGCCCAGAAAAGGTAGCCGACCGGACACGAACGCGGCCACACACTCTTCGTTGGCGGCGTTGTAGATCGCCGGGCGGCAGCGGCCGGTCCGCCCGGCCTCCTTGGCCAGCTCGACCGCGGGGAACGCCTCGGCGTCGAGCGGACGCAGCTCCCAGTTGTGCGCGAGCGTCCAGTCCACCGCGGCGGCGGCCCCGGGGACGCGGTCCGGCCAGGCCAGGGCGAGCGCGATCGGCAGGCGCATGTCGGGCGGGCTGGCCTGGGCGAGCGTGGAGCCGTCGGTGAACTCGACCAGCGAGTGCAGCACCGACTGCGGGTGCACCATCACCTCGATGTCGTCGTACGCGACGCCGAACAGCTCGTGCGCCTCGATCACCTCGAGCCCCTTGTTCACCATCGTCGCCGAGTTGATCGTGACGACCGGTCCCATGTCCCACGTCGGGTGCTTGAGCGCCTCCTCCGGGGTGACGTTCGTCAACTCATCGCGCCGGCGGTCGCGGAACGCCCCGCCGCTGGCGGTGAGGACCAGCCGGCGCACCTCTCGCTCCGCGCCGCCACGCAGGCACTGGGCGAGCGCCGAGTGCTCGGAGTCGACCGGGACGATCTGCCCCGGCCGCGTCACCGCAGCCTTGACCAGCGGGCCGCCGGCCACGAGGGATTCCTTGTTGGCGAGCGCGAGCGTACGGCCGGCGTTCAGCGCGGACAGCGTCGGCGCGAGCCCGAGGCTGCCGACCACCCCGTTGAGCACGACGTCACAGGGCCACTGCGCGAGCTCCGTCATGGCATCCGGGCCGGCCACGATCTTCGGCAGCTTGAAGCCGCCGGTCGCCCATCCCCGCTTCTGCGCCTCGGCGTAGAACGCCAGTTGCAGGTCCTGCACGGCGCTGGCGTGCGCCACCCCCACGACGTCGACGCCCAGTTCCAGCGCCTGGGCGGCGAGCAGCGCCACGTTGCCGCCGCCCGCCCCGATCGCCACGACCCGGAACCGGTCGGGGTTGCGCCGGACGATGTCGATGGCCTGGGTGCCGATGGAACCGGTGGAACCGAGCAGGACGAGCTCACGCATGCCTGCCATCTTCCCGGACGCCCGCACGCCCGCGGCGCTCAGCCCGGCCCGCCGGGCGGTCCGGGCCGGCCGGTCCGGTTCCGGGCCCGGAAGACCGCCCGGTCCAGCAGGTCGCGGAGCTCCATCAGCCGGTCCTCGGCGAGCCCCTCGGTCGGGATCAGGAAGAACTGCTCCTTGCCGAGGCGGACGACCATCAGGCCAGGAAGCTCGTCGTACGCGCTCAGCAGCTCCCACACCGCCTCCGTACGGGCGAGGTCGGTGGCGAAGCCGAACCGGTCGTCGTCGAAGTGGTAGAGGGTCGGACGGGCCAGCAGCCGTACGCCCTCCCGCGTCATCCGCCGGATCACCACCTCGGGCCCCAGCACGCTGAAGATCAGTGCCAGCACGGCCAGCAGCGCGAGGAACGACAGGCCGAAGCCGAAGTAGCCGGTCATCCCGATGACCAGCAGGGGCAGGGCGAGGAGCCGGGCGGGCAGGAACCGCCGGCGCGCCACGTGCCGGACCGCCTCGGCGATCTGCCGCGCGTCCGGCTCGGCGCTGAAGGACAGGGACATGGTGCCTTCCCGCTGCGGGCAGTGGATGGTGCGGGATCGTAGCGGTCGAATGGGTATGTCAGGGGAATGCGACGACTGCGCCGGCTGCTGGCCGCCCCGTTCAGGCCTCTGCGGGGGCGTGACCTCGCGCTGCACGCCGCCGCGGTCACCTTCTACGCCGGGATCGCCGTGGTGCCGGTGGCGCTGCTGGCCATCTGGATCACCGGGCTCATCGCCGGGGCCGACCGCGTACGCCACCTCACCGGCCGCACGATCGACGCCCTGCCCGACGCGATCGGCGCCCCGCACGCTCTGCAACGCCTCATCGACGCGGGCCTGCACCTGACGCCCTGGCTCGCGCTGGCCAGCCTGCTGCCCGCCACCCTGTACGGCGAGGGCCTGCGCCGCGCGTTCGTGAGCCTGAGGGATCCCGGCGAGTCCCTGGTCGGCTGGCGCGGCCGGCTGCTCTGGCTGCCGCTGCTCGCCGCCGCGCCCGCCCTGCTGCTGTCGCTGTTCCTGGCGCTGCCGGTGACCAGCGGCCTCTGGGTCCGCGGCGGCTGGTACGCGGTCGCCGGCGTGATCCTGTCCTTCCTGGCCGCCTGGCTCGTCCTGACCCCCGTGGTGATCTGGGTCTACCGCGGTGTCGCGCCCGGGCGACCGGAGTGGCTGGCGACGACCCTGGTCGGCTCGTTCACCGCCGCGAACCTCTCCGGGTTCCTGCACGGCTTCGTGCTCTTCTGCTCCCTGCCGCTGGACCTGGGCGCGCCGTTCGGCGGGTTCACCGAGATCGGCGGCACGGTGGCGGTGGGTCTGTGGCTGTACCTGTTCCACGTCATCGTGCTCGCCGGGTTCGCCGCCACCCAGAGCGCGAGCGCGTACCAGCGGCTCAGGCGGGCACGGAACGCCGCTGCGGAGCGGGCGCCGGCGGCTCCGGCGTCTCGTGGATCCCGTACCGGGAGTAGAAGCGGCTCAGGAAGCCCGGCGCCCACCAGTTCCAGCGACCCAGCAGCCGCATCGTCGCCGGAACGAGCAGCGCCCTGACCAGCGTCGCGTCCACCACGATCGCGACGATCATGCCGACGCCGATGGTCTTGATGACGGTCACGCCACCGGTGGCGAAGCCCGCCACGACGGTGATGAGCAGCAGCGCGGCCGCGGTGATGATGCCGCCGGTGTGCTGCATGCCGGTCGCGACGGAGGCGGTGTTGTCCCCGGTGCGGTCCCACTCCTCGCGGACGCGGGAGAGCAGGAACACCTCGTAGTCGGTGGCCAGCCCGAACAGCACGGCGAGCACGAGGATCATGTTGCTCGGCTCGATGTAGCCGGTCGACTCGAAGCGCAGCACGTTCTCGAAGTGGCCCTCCTGGAAGATCCAGACCACCACGCCGAACGACGCGCCGATCGACACCAGGTTCATCAGGACGGCCTTGATCGGCAGCAGCACCGAGCCGAACGCGAGGAAGAGCAGCACGATCGTGGCGACCGCCATGATCAGCGCCATGTACGGCAGCCGCGCGGCGAGGCTCTCCAGCAGGTCGAGGTCGACGGCGGGCCGCCCGCCGACGAGCACCTCGGCGCCCGGTGGCGGAGTGAGGTCGCGGATGCCGGAGACGATCCGGCGGGCGTCGGCGTTCGGCAGGTCCGCCGGGTAGGTGACCGTGATCAGCGAGGCGGCGTCGCGCTGGGCGGTGACGGTCGCGCCGCCGACGTCCGGCAGCGCCGCGATGCGCTGAGCCAGGTCGCCGGCGGGGCCCCGGACGAAGACCGAGATCGGGTCCTGGCCGCCACCGGGGAACTCCGCGTCGAGCCGCTCCCCCACCACCCGGGCGGCGCTGCCGGGCGGCAGGACGCGCTCGTCGAAGCCGCCGAACTCGACCCGCAGGAACGGCGCCGCGAACGCCGCGAGGACGACGAGCACGCCGACGACGTACAGGACGGGACGCCGCATGACGCTGCGTGCGAGGCGCTCCCATGCCCCGACCGCCTCGTCGCCACGCCGGCGCTGCGGCAGCGGGATGCGCAGCTTGTCGATGCGGTGGCCGAGCAGGGACAGCACCGCCGGCAGGACCGTCAGGGCGGCGAGCATCGCGACCAGCACGGCGGCCATGCCGCCGATGGCCAGGCCGCCCAGGAACGGCTGCGGAAAGATCAGCAGGCTGGAGAGCGCGAGGACGATCGTCAGCCCGGAGACCATGACCGTACGGCCGGCCGTCGCCACCGTGATGCGGATGGCCGTGGGCACGTCGTTGCCGCGCGCCAGCTCCTCGCGGAAGCGGCTGACGATGAACAGCGAGTAGTCCACCGCCATGCCGAGCCCGAGCAGGGTGATGACGTTGATCGCGAACACCGAGATGTCGGTGAGGTAGGTGAGCCCCCGGATCGCGACGAACGCGCCGAGGATCGCGATGCCGCCGACGAGCAGCGGCGAGAGGGCGGCGATCAGGCCCCGGAAGATCAGCACGAGCAGCACGAACAGCACCGGCAGCGAGAAGATCTCGGCGCGCGTGATGTCCTTCTTGGTCTGCTCGTTGGCCTGATCGGTGAAGGCGACCAGGCCGCCGACCTCGGTCTCCAGCCCGGGCGCGGCGAGTTCCGGCTCCAGCCGGTGGTACGCGGCCGCCTTGCCGTCCTCGCCGCCGGCCTTGAGGTGGACGGCCGCGTACGTGGCGTGCTTGTCGGTACTGACCAGGGCCGGTGAGGCGTCGGGGTCGGTGTAGCCGGCGACATTCTCGACGTCGGCCTGTGCCCGGATCCGGCCGATCGCGGCGGAGACGGCTCCGCGGAAGGACTCATCCGTCACGGTCGCGGTGTCACTGGACCAGAGCACGAGCAGGTCGGGGTTGCGCTGGCCGAGGTGCTGGGAGATCGCCGCGGCGGCGCGGTTGGACTCGCTGCCGGGGTCGTCGTACCCGCCGCCGGTGAGCGCGCCGAAGACACCGGCGCCCCAGGTCGCCCCGGCCACGACGAGCGCCAGGGCGGCGGCAACCACCCACCAGCGCACGCGGACGACCGCCCTGCCCCACCAGCCGAACATCCGCCCGCCTCCCGCACCCAGCCGCTACGCATAGACGCCGCTCACCGTAGGGGGTGAACGGGGCTCGATGGCGCCGACTATGACGACCGCCACGCCCACATCCCTGTCGTACCCGCGACAGGCGGAAAGCACCCGGTGGCCGTCGGCCGGACAGCGCCGAGGCGGCACCGATTTGGGGGGAACTGTCCGCCGATCGGCGCGCTAGAGTCGGCCCTCATGAACGCTCTGCCGCCCCGCGCCGACGTCGTGATCATCGGCTCCGGCCACAACGGCCTGGTCTCCGCCGTGCTGCTCGCCCGCGCCGGCCTCGACGTCGTCGTGCTCGAGGCGGCCGACGTGATCGGCGGCGCCACCCGCACCGAGCACCCGTTCGGCAAGGTGCCCGGCCTCGGGCAGTCCACGGGGTCGTACCTGCTCGGCCTGATGCCGCCCGAGCTGCTGGCGACGCTCGACGTCGACATCCCCGTGCTGCGTCGCGACCCGCACTACTTCCTGCCCACGCCCGGCGGCCCCGGCTCGCCCTATCTGCTGTTCGGCACCGACCGCGAGGCCACGCGCGCGCAGATGGAGCGGTTCTTCTCGCCGCGCGACATCGCCGCCGACGAGGCGCTGCAGGTCGAGATCGCCGCGCTGCGCGCCGATCTCGCACCCGCCTGGCTGCAGGAGCCCGGCTCCGTCGAGGAGATCGCCGACCGGCACATCCGGCCGCAGCTGCAGAGCACCTTCGTCGACCTCGTCCGCGGCTCGGTCGCCGACTACCTGCAGCGCTTCGGGTTCAAGAGCGAACTGCTGATGAGCATGTACGCGGTGACCGACGGCCTGTCCGGGCTGAACGCGGGCCCCGACGACCCCGGCACCGGCCATAACTTCCTCGTGCACAACATGTGCCGCCTGCCGGGTGCGGACGGCACGTGGATGATCGCGGCCGGCGGCATGGGCACGGTCTCGCGCACCTTCGCCGGCGCGGCCCGCGCCGCGGGGGCCCAGATCTTCACGGGTACGCCGGTGAGCGCCGTGACCGTCACCCAGGGGGCTGCCACCGGGGTCGCCCTGGCCGACGGACGCTCCGTGGAGGCCCGGGTCGTCCTGGGTGCCTGTGACCCGTACCAGCTGATGTCGCTCGTGCCCGAGGGCGCGCTCGCGGAGGAACTGACGTCGCGCATGGCCGCGGTCAAGCGGCCCGGCACCACGCTCAAGCTCAACCTGGCGCTGTCCGGCCTTCCGCGCTTCTCCTGCCTCCCCGCGGACGCACCCTCCCCGTTCGGCTCGACCATCCACCTCCTGCCGGGCTCCGCGGGCCTCGCCGGGCCGGCGGAGTCGGATTCGCCGATGGCGGCGCTGCGGGGCATGTGGGCCGACGTCCAGGCCGGGCGTCTGCCCGCCGAGCCGACTATCGAGTGGTACCTGCACACCACCGTCGACCCGTCGCTGCAGGACGATGCCGGGCACCACTCCTCGGCGCTGTTCGTGCAGTCGGTGCCGTACGAGCTGGCCGGCACCACGTGGGACGAGGCGCTGCCCGGCTACGTGACGCGGCTGCTGGAGATCGTCGACCGGTACGCCCCCGGCACGTCGGACCTGGTCGCGGACATGATGCCGCTGACCCCGCCGGGCATCGAGCGGCACTTCGGCATCAGCGGCGGCCACATCCACCACGTCGACAACACGGTCGCGTTCGACCAGCGCATGCCGTACGCGACGGGCCTCGACGGCCTGTACGCGGGCTCGGCGGGCGCCCACCCGGCGGGCAGCGTCATCGGCGCGGCCGGCCACAACGCCGCGCGGCGCATCCTCGCCGATCTGGGGCGGTAACCACCTCGCCCGGTCGGCCTCCCGAGGACGGCCGGGCTCAGGCGACTGCGCGGACCAGCTCGGACAGCGCGGGCCACAGCGACGGGGCCGCGCCGATCGTCAGCTCGGTGGAGAAGTCCGGGCCGTGCCCGCCGAGCACCACACCGGCCTCCCGGGCGATCAGGGCGCCCGCCGCGATGTCCCACAGGTTCGTGTCCAGCGCCAGGCCGCCGTCGAGCCGGCCGGCGGCCTGGTACACCAGGTTGAGGGCCGCCGGGACCCGGCGGATGTCGCCCGACACCGGGAGCAGCTTCCGGATCACCCGGCCGGCGCGCTCCTTGGTCGCCGGGTTCGGCTGGAAGCTCACCCCGACGAGCGCCTCGTGCAGCTGCCGCCCACCCGGCGCGGTGATCGGCTCGCCGTTGAGCAGGGCGCCGGCACCGTCGACGGCGCTGAACGTCTCACCGGCGGCCGGGTCGTGCACGACCGCCGCCCGGGCCCGGTCGTCGTGGTACAGCGCGATGCACACCGACCAGGGGCCGGTGCGGCTCACGTAGTTGCGGGTGCCGTCGAGCGGGTCCACGATCCACGACCAGCCGGTCGAGCCGGCCCGGCCGTGCCCCTCCTCGGCCTGGACGGCGTCACCGGGCCACGCGGCGACGATTCCGTCCACGATGAGGCGCTCGCTGGCGATGTCGACGTCGGAGACGACGTCGTTGACGTGGGCCTTGGGCGCGCCCATCCGCAGCGTGTCGCGCCGCTCCAGCTGCAAGCGGCCGGCGCGGACAGCCAGGTCGACGGCGAGGTCACGGGCGGCGAGAAGGTCACGGTCATCCATCGCGACGAAGGTTACCGGGTGTTCTCCCACTCACGCAGAATGAAGGGGCCAGGGCCGGCGAATGCTGGGCCCCGGCCCCGGCCTCGGCGTGAGCGACGGTCAGCACCACCCACCGAGCTGCGACATCTGCTTATGAAGTGGCTTTCTCGGCGCGGATCTTGTGGCCGACGCTGGTGAGGCAGCGGCCGGTCGGCAGGTCGAACTTCCATCCGTGCAGCTGGCAGGTGAGCACGTTGCCGTCCACGATCCCGAAGCGGCTGAGGTCCGCCTTCAGGTGCGGGCAGCGGCGCTGGACCGTCCAGTCGCCGAGCTGGGTGTCCTCGGACTCGACCGACTTCTCGTGCTCGTCGTACCAGCCCTCGGCGTACTGCAGGCGTTCCTCGCTGAGGCACTTGAAGAACGCGTAGACGAACTCGTTGTACTGGCCGATGCGGGCGGCGGTGAAGCGGCACGAGAGGAAGAGCGAGTTCACCCAGTCGCCCTCGTCGATGAAGATCAGGTGCTCGATGAGCTCGCGCTGGGTGCGGAAGCGGTAGCGGACCTTCTCGTCGGCGTACGGGCGCACCTGCTTGCCGGGGAAGTCCACCACGATCGACTCGACCGCGTCGCCGTCGTAGCTGACCAGGTCGAAGCGGACCGGACCGCCGACGCCCTTGGCCAGGTAGATCGACTCCTCGAGCAGCGGCTCGATGCGCTTCTTCAGCTCGCCCAGCACGTCGATCTCGGGGTGCCGCCAGGACGCCTTCTCGGCGGCGATGATCGGCGCCTTGCGCTCGCGCATCTCCTCGAGGTGGGCCTTCTTGTTGGCGAAGAACTCGTCGACGTCGGTCGGGTGGGTGGTGTCGATGCTGTCCGTGGTGAGCTCCGAGACGCTACCGGGCAGCAGAACCACACCGTTGGTGCCGCCGACCTTCGCGTACTCGCTCATGAACACCGACTGGTCGGGGAAAATGTTCCCCTCGTCGCCGAAGATGTCGTTGAACTGCCACAGCTCGTCGTCGAGGAAGCACGGCGGGCCGGCGATCGGGAAGACGTGGTCGGCCTTGAGGTCGTCGATGTAGCGCCAGGTCCGGTCGAACTGCCGGTCACGCTTCTGCTTGCCGAACGCGGTCTTCGCGGCCTGGGGCAGCTCGTAGACCATCGGGTACCAGATCGCGCCGGAGAACTGCAGCATGTGGGCGTGCACGTGGCCGAGCTCCGCGAAGACGGACAGGTCCGTGGGGCGCGCGTCGTTCTGGTTGAGCACGCGGACGCCGTCGTACTCGACCCAGAGCGACGAGTCGCCGATCGGGCCGTCGGTGGGGCTGATCAGCGCCTGGATCATCACCTTGAGGCCGCCGTCGAGCTCGTGCACCTCGTTGGACTTCGTCTTGAGGAAGCTCGTGAAGCCCAGATCACGCAGCTCGTCCTCGAGCTGGCTGGTCGGGTACTCCGGGAGCAGGACGGTCGCCTTCTTGCTGATGAACCGCTTGAGGTGCTCGGCGTCGAAGTGGTCGCGGTGCAGGTGGGAGACGTACAGGTAGTCGACGTCGCCCAGCGTCTCCCAGTCGAGCAGCGAGTTGTCGGGGAACGGGAACCACGACGCGAAGTACGCCGGGTTGACCCACGGGTCGCACAGGATGCTGCCCGCGCCCGTGTCGATCCGCATGCTGGCATGCCCAGTGCCCGTGATCCGCACCGTGTCACTCCCTCGTCCGACGGTTCCGACGGCATCGAAGGTACCGGGTACGGGTTGGTGAGCCGCGCGCGGAGCCGCCGTGCGAGACTGACGATGACGTTCGCACCGCTTCCTCGAGGAGGACCGAGTCGTGGCAGAAGAGCCGGTTTACGCGCCTGACCAGCTCAAGCCGGGCAACCGCAAGTGGGCCCGCCGGGGCGCCATCGGATCGGCCGCGATCCTGCTGCTCTACTTGTGGGGCAACCACGAGGGCAACACCGAGAACCTCTGGCTGATCGGCATCGCGGTGCTGCTCATCGTGATCGTGCTGGCCGACTCGGTGCTGCGGCGCAACGGGCTCAAGGCCAACGACCAGTAGCCCTTCTCAGCACCGAACGGCCCGCCTCCCCGTCGGGGAAGCGGGCCGTTCCGCGTTGTTCCGGGCTCAGCGGCCGCGCAGCAGGATGTCCTTGACCTCGCGCAGGGCGGCGTCGACCTCGGCCTCGAAGTAGCCGCCGGGGACCAGCCCGAACTGCAGCGTGTCGAGCTCGTTCTCGGGCACCGGCATCGGGCCGCGACCGGTCATCGCCTGCAGGATGCTCTCGAACAGGCGGTCCACCTGCACCGGGTCGTACCCGCTGCCGAAGCGCCGCGGCTGGAACGTGCGGCGCAGCTGGTCCACCCGGTAGAGCTCGGGGCTGCCGCCCTGACCGCCACCCATCGGCGGGGGGCCACCCATGGGCGGGCCACCCATCGGCGGGCCGCTCATCGGGGGCGCGCTCATGGGCGCCGGGCCGCCGAAGCCGCCCCGCTCCCGCTCGGGCATGCGGATCTCCGCGGTCATGTCGGCCTTGCCGTGCCGGCCGGGCTCGAACTGCTCGTAGCCACCGGTGTCGTAGCCCTGCGGGGCCTGGGGACGCTGCGGCGGTTGCTGCTGGCCGTAGCCAGGCTCCTCGTAGCGCCCGTACGGGTCAGGGCCGGGCATCTGCGGCCGCTGCGGCATGGGCTGCGGCTGCAGGCGCTCCTCGTGCAGGTACGGGTCGCGGCCGTACTGGTCGTCACGCGCGTACTGATCGTCGCGGGCGAACTGGTCGTCACGCGCGAACTGGTCGTCGCGGGCGAACTGGCGATCGTCGCGCACCGGGGCGGGGAGACGCTCGGTGGGCGGGGCACCGCGGCCCAGCGCCTGGCTCATCCGGTCGCCCATGCGCTCGGGCGGCATGCCCCCGCGCATCGGCTCGGGCTGCATGCGGACCTCGGCGCGGCCGGCTCCGGGGCCGCCGCCGCCACGCTCCTCGAACTCGGCCAGCTGCCGCTCGACCCGGTCGAGGTGCAGGTCGACCTGCCACTCGTCGTACCCGCCGAAACGCACGCGGAAGACGACGTCGTGCACCTCCTGGGCGCCGACGGGCGCGCCGGCCTGCTCGCCGGCGAGGGTGGCCTCGACCCGGTCGAGGAAGGCGTCGACCTCGTCCACCTTGTAGCCGCGGCGCAGTGCGCGACGGCGGAAACGCTGCCCCTGACTCGTCACAACGTCTCCCAAATTCGCGTCTGCTGGGAACTGAGCCCAGTCATCGTGCCACCTCCGCGTCAGCGGCGGCGCCCCCAGCGTCCACCACCGTCAGCTCACTTGCGGCCAGCTGGCCGCACGCACCGTCGATCTCCCGGCCCCGGGTGTCCCGCACCGTGGTGGCGACGCCCGCCTCCCGCAGCCGGCGGACGAACTCGCGCTCGACCGGCTTGGGGCTGGCGTCCCACTTGCTGCCCGGTGTCGGGTTGAGCGGGATCAGGTTCACATGCGCCAGCTTGCCGTGCAGCAGCCTGCCAAGCAGGTCGGCACGCCAGGGCTGATCGTTTACGTCCCTGATCAGGGCGTATTCGATGGAGATCCGACGCCCGGTCTGCGCCGCGTAGTCGAACGCGGCATCGAGCACCTCGGCCACCTTCCAACGCTGGTTGACAGGCACTAGCTCATCGCGCAGATCATCATCGGGGGCGTGCAGGGACAACGCAAGGGTCACCGACAGCTCTTCGGCGATCAACCGGCGCATTGCGGGCACGAGCCCCACGGTGGAGACGGTGATGTGCCGTTGTGACAGGCCCAGGCCCTCCGGCGCCGGCGCGGTGAGGCGGCGCACGGCCTGGATCACCCGGGGGTAGTTGGCCAGCGGCTCGCCCATCCCCATGAAGACGACCCGGGACAGCCGCGGCGGCGAACCGGTGACCGCGCCCGACGCGGCGACGCCGGCCAGGTAGACGACCTGGTCGACGATCTCGGCCACGGACAGGTTGCGGGTCAGCCCGGCCTGGCCGGTCGCGCAGAAGGGGCAGGCCATGCCGCAGCCCGCCTGGCTGGAGACACAGGCGGTGATCCGGTCGGGATAACCCATCAGGACGCTCTCCACCATGGCGCCGTCGTGCAGCCGCCACAGCGTCTTGCGGGTGGCGCCGTCGTCGCAGGCGAGCTCCCGCTGCGGGGTCAGCAGCGTCGGCAGCAGGTCCTCGGCGAGGCGGGCGCGGGCGGCGGCCGGCAGGTCGGTCATCGCCTCCGGGTCGCGCACGAGCCGGCCGAAGTAGTGCGTGGAGAGCTGCTTCGCGCGGAACGCGGGCTCGCCCAGGTCGGCGACGGCGGCCTTCCGGCCGGCCAGGTCGAGGTCGGCGAGGTGGCGCGGGGGCATGGTGGGGCGACGCCGCGTGGTGACCGCGTCGGGAGCGTCGGGGCTGGTCGGGATGACCGGAAGAATCGTCATGGCATAACCAGTCTCCCACGTCGGGCGCGCACGCCTACCCCGGCGGCGCGATCAGCGAGAGCAGCAGGTATGCGGCCGGCACCGCGAACAGGATCGAGTCGAGCCGGTCCATGACCCCGCCGTGGCCGGGCAGCAGGTTGCTCATGTCCTTGATGCCGATGTCGCGCTTGAGCATGGACTCGGCCAGGTCGCCGACCACCGCGGCGACGGAGATCACAGCCCCGAACAGCAGACCCCAATAGAAAGGTACGTCCAGCAGGAAGTACACGAGCAGGGCACCGCCGACCGCCGCCGCGGTGACCGAGCCGGCGAAGCCCTCCCAGGACTTCTTGGGGCTGATCCGGGGCGCCATCGGGTGCTTGCCGAAGAAGACGCCGGCCGCGTACCCGCCGGTGTCGGACAGCACCACGGCGAGCAGCGTGCACAGCACCCGGCTGGGGCCGTCGTCCGGCTTGACCAGCAGCACGCCGAAGCTCAGCAGGAACGGCACGTACACGGCGATGAGCGCGGCGGCCGCCATGTCCCGCCGGAAGCCCACCTTGTGCTCGCTGAAGCGCCAGACCAGGGCCGCCAGCAGGGTGGCGAGCAGGCCGATCTCGAGCGCGTCGGGTCCCTCGTACCAGGCCAGGCCGGTCATCAGCAGGCCGCCGCCGACCAGCGGAACCAGCGGCGGCCGCGCGCCGGTGACCTTGAGGGCCCGGACCATCTCCCAGATCCCGACGCCCGAGGCCAGCGCGATCACACCGAGGAAGGCAGGCTTCCAGACGAGCATCGACGCGAGCACGACCAGCACCAGGCTCGCACCGACGGCGATGGCGGCGGGCAGGTTGCGTCCCGCCCGGCCGGCCGGCTGCTTCTGCGGCGCCGGCCGCCCGTCCCGTCCCGCACGCCGCTTCCCCGGGCCACGGCGGGTCGTCTCGGCTGTGGTCAACTCCCACTCCGCCTGTGAGGTCGAGGTGGCGGCGGTGGGCGCGGCCCACGCCGGCTCGGGGACGAACGGCGGGTCCGCGTGGTCCGAGGGCGCGGTCACCTGCTCAGGGGACGCGGTCACCCAGTTGGGCGCGGTCGGCTGGTGGGCCCAGGAGGGGTCGGGCTGATTGCCGCCGTGAACCGGTCCGGTCGGCGCTCCGTCCTGCGCCGCGGCCGGCGGCACGGCGCGCGGGCCGTTCTGCGGTGCCGCGCCGGGCTGCGGCATTCCCCGCAGGCCACCGTCCTGCGCCGCGGTGCGCGGTGCCGCGTCGGACTGGGGCACTCCGCGCGGGCCGCCGTCCTGCGCCGCGCCAGGCGGCACGGCGCGCGGCGCCGGGGCGCCGCGGCCGGTGACGGGCGGGATGAGCCCCTCGGCGGGCGGCCGGTTACCGGCGTACGGCGGCGGGGCGTCGGAGGGATCAGACGCCCGGCTGCCGGGATGCCCGCCGCGGGGCTCGAGGTACGACATCAGACCTCGAGAAGCTCGGCTTCCTTGTGCTTGACGAGCTCGTCGACGACGCCGACGTACTTGTGCGTGACGTCGTCGAGCTCCTTCTCGGCACGCCGGCCGTCGTCCTCGCCCGCGTCGCCGTCCTTGACGAGGCGGTCGAGCTGCTCCTTGGCCTTGCGGCGCACGTTGCGGATCGCCACGCGGCCCTCCTCGGCCTTGTGCCGCGCCACCTTGATCATTTCGCGGCGCCGCTCCTCCGTCATCTGCGGGAGGTGGATGCGCAGCTGGGTGCCCTCGTTGTTCGGGTTGACGCCGAGGTCGGAGTCGCGGATCGCCCGCTCGATCGCGCCGAGCTGCGACTGGTCGTACGGCTTGACGATCACCATGCGCGGCTCGGGTACGCCGACGGAGGCCATCTGGGTCACCGGGGTGGGCGCGCCGTAGTAGTCGACGACGATCTTGGAGAACATCGCCGGCGTGGCACGGCCCGTACGGATCGCGGCGAACTCCTCCTTGGCGTGCTCGACCGCGCTCTCCATCTTCTCTTCGGCCTCGAAGAGGATCTCATCGATCACCGCTCCGTCGCCTCCTTGCTTCTCTTCATGCGTCCGATGGTGGTTGTGGCGCGGGATCAGGCGGTGATCAAGGTACCGATCTTCTCGCCGCTGACGGCTCGGACGATCGTGTCGTCACCCTGGGCCCCGAAGACGAGCATCGGCAGGCCGTTCTCCTCGCAGAGGCTGAAGGCCGCCTGGTCGGCGACGCGCAGGCCCTGCTGCAGCACGCCGGCGAAGGTGATGTGGTCGATCTTGCGGGCGTCGGGGTCGGTCCGCGGGTCCGCGGTGTAGACGCCGTCGACGCCGTTCTTGCTCATCAGCACGAGGTCCGCGTGGATCTCCAGGGCGCGCTGGGCCGTGACCGTGTCGGTGGAGAAGTACGGCATGCCGGCGCCGGCGCCGAAGATCACGACGCGGCCCTTCTCGAGGTGGCGGATCGCGCGCAGCGGGATGTACGGCTCGGCGACCTGGGCCATCGTGATCGCGGTCTGCACCCGCGTCTCGATGCCCTCCTTCTCGAGGAAGTCCTGCAGGGCCAGGCAGTTCATGACCGTGCCCAGCATGCCCATGTAGTCGGCGCGGTTGCGGTCCATGCCGCGCTTCTGCAGCTCGGCGCCGCGGAAGAAGTTCCCGCCGCCGACCACGACCGCGACCTGGACGCCGCGGCGGGTGACGGTGGCGATCTGCCGGGCGATGCCCTGCACGACGTCGGGGTCGACGCCGACCGCGCCGCCGCCGAAGACCTCGCCGGAGAGCTTGAGAACGACCCGCCGGGGCCGATCGGGTCGCTGCGCCGGGACCTCGCCCACCGCGACAGTCTGCTCGGTCACCATCGTCATGCCGACCCCGCCCTTCCTTCGCTAACAGAAGACCTTATGTGACGGGGAGGCCGGGCGCTTGTCTCGCGTCCCGGCCTCCCGCGCAGTGCGCTGGTGCCTGGATTACTCCTGGCCGACCTCGAACCGGACGAAGCGCGTGACCTCGATGCCGGCCTCGGCCGCGACCTGCTTGACCGTCTTCTTGTTGTCGGTGACCGACGGCTGCTCGAGCAGGACGAAGTCCTTGAAGAAGGAGTTCACCCGGCCCTCGACGATCTTCGGCAGGGCCTGCTCGGGCTTGCCCTCCTCGCGCGCGGTCTCCTCGGCGATACGACGCTCGTTCTCGACCGTCTCGGCGGGAACCTCGTCGCGGGTGAGGAACTTCGGGCGCATGGCGGCGATCTGCATGCCGACGGCGCGGGCGTCATCGACGCCGGCCTCGTCGTCCTTGCCGGTGTACTGCACCAGGACGCCCACCTGCGGCGGCAGGTCCTGGGCCTTGCGGTGCAGGTAGACCGCGACGGTGCCGTCGAGCTCGGCGAAGCGGTTCACCACGATCTTCTCGCCGATCTTGGCGGAGAAGTCCTGGATCACGTCGGCGACGGCGCGGCCGTCCTCGAGCTTCGAACCGAGCAGCGCGGCGGCGTCCGCGGCCTTGGACTTGGAGCCGTGCTCGACCAGCTGCTGACCCAGCGCGACGAAGTCCGGGGTCTTGGCGACGAAGTCGGTCTCGCAGTTGAGCTCGAGCAGCGCCTTGCCGGAGTGGCTGACGATGCCGTTGGCGGCCGTACGGCCGGCACGCTTGCCGACGTCCTTGGCGCCCTTGATGCGCAGGAACTCGACGGCCTTGTCGAAGTCACCGTCCGACTCGTCGAGCGCCTTCTTGCAGTCCATCATGCCGGCGCCGGTGAGGTCGCGGAGCTTCTTCACGTCCGCGGCGGTGTAGTTGGCCATGACTCTCTCTGATCCTTTGGAAGTCTCGCTGGCTGTCGGTGAACGCCGGCCGCCCGCAGGCGGCCGGCGTCGGCGGACTTACTCGGCGGCGGTCGCGACCGGCTCGGCGGCGGGGGCGGCCTCGGCAGCGGGGGCAGCCTCGGCGGCGGGGGCCGGGGCGGCCTCGGCGGCGGGGGCCGCAGCCGGCTCGGCGTCGGCGGCCTTCTTCTCGGCGCCCTCGTACAGGTCGCGCTCCCACTCGGGCAGCGGCTCGCCGGCGGCGACGGTCGCCTCGGGCTTCGCATCGGCGTCGCCCCGGTTACGGCCGGAGCGGGCGATGAGACCGTCGGCGACGGCGGCGGCGACGACCTTGGTCAGCAGCTCGGCGGAGCGGATCGCGTCGTCGTTGCCCGGGATCGGGAAGTCGACCTCGTCCGGGTCACAGTTGGTGTCGAGCACCGCGATGACCGGGATGCCCAGCTTGCGGGCCTCGTCGACGGCGATGTGCTCCTTCTTGGTGTCGACGACCCAGATCGCCGACGGCACCTTCGTCATGTCCCGCAGACCACCGAGGGTCTTGGTGAGCTTGGTCTTCTCCCGGTACAGCTGGAGGGTCTCCTTCTTGGTGTACCCGGCGGCGGTGCCGGTCAGGTCACCCAGAGCCTCGAGCTCCTTCATGCGCTGCAGACGCTTGTACACCGTCTGGAAGTTGGTGAGCATGCCACCCAGCCAGCGGTGGTTCACGTACGGCTGGCCGACGCGGGTCGCCTGCTCGGCGATCGCCTCCTGGGCCTGCTTCTTGGTGCCGACGAAGAGGATGTGGCCACCCTCGGCGACGGTGTCCCGCACGTACGCGTAGGCCTTCTCGATGTAGTCGAGGGTCTGGCGCAGGTCGATGATGTAGATACCGTTGCGCTCGGTGAAGATGAAGCGCTTCATCTTCGGGTTCCAACGCCGGGTCTGGTGCCCGAAGTGGACACCGCTCTCCAGCAGCTGGCGCATGGTCACGACGGCCATGGTGGGTTGCTCCCTGTTTTCCCTGGTTGTCACGCTCACCGGCGGTGGGCGTCCTGGCGCCCGGTCGCCGGCCCAGGGTGGGCCCGACGGATCGGGACCAGGGAGGGCCGTCGCTGACGGCTCATGATCGAAGGCACTCATCGAGCACGGCACGTGGCAGAGGGCGCGCGAGGTCGACCGCGCGAGACGGTCGCCGTCGACAAGCATACGCCGTGCGCTGCGGGGCCCGCTTCCGGGCGGGGTGCCGGCCCGGTTTCCGCCGCGAACGGCGATCCACGTCCGGTTTGACCGTTTCCACCGAGCCCTCGGGGCACCTTCCTGCCGGTCGCGCTTCGCCGCCTTGCCCGCCGCGCCGGCCCGCGTCGGCCGCGGCGACGGTCACGCCACGGCCAGGCCCGCCGCCAGGAGCAGGACCAGACCGATCGGAAGGTACGCCAGCGGTGGACGCAGCCACGCCTCACGGCCGGCGACGCGTCCGGCCCCGGCGAGGAAGTACAGCCCGGCACCGGTCAACGGAAGCCCCAGAGTCAGGAGTACGGCGGGCACGACGCCGCGCGCCACCGGGTCGCTCACGAACGTCACGTGGACGAGCAGAAGCAGCGCGGGAACCAGCAGGACGCCGGTGACCGCAGCGAAGATCACCGCGGTGACCGGGCGGCGCGAGTTGTAGACGCTCTCCGGCCGGGATCCCGCCGCCAGCGGGATCATGCTGGTCGGCTCGTTGTACGCCGAACTCCCCGGAACGGACGGCGCGGCCGCCGCATCGGGCAGCGCGCCCGCCCCGTACGTCGTGGTGGTCGTCACGGTGGACACCGCGGGCGAGGCGGGTGCCGGGTCGGCCGCCGAGGTGGGGTTGCTGGTCGGCCGGATCGTCGGATATTCCGGGCCGCGTACGGGGATCCGCATCGAACCAGAGTCGACCGATGACGTCGCGTAGCTGCCCGACGTCGTCACCGGGTCGGACGGGGCGTACGACGCCGGGCTCGCGTACGGGTCGGCGGGTCGCTGCTCGGGCAACCGGAAGGCGCCGCTGGGGCGCTCGTGCACGCCGGAGTCATAAGGGCTCGAACCGGGCGCCGGAGCCGCGTACGACCCCTGCCCGTCCGACGTCCGCTGTCCGGTGTACCAGCTGGGCTCCGGCTCTTCGGCGTACCGGCGATGTGCGTCCACGATTCCGCACCGTAGGTGACGCGGAGGCGTCGTGCCACCGGTGAGCCCCTATCACGTGACAACGGTGACGCAGGGGTTATCCACAGTCGCGCTCTGTCCACAGGCAGCCCCCGGCCCGGCCGCCACCTGCGCCAAGGTGTCGGCCATGACGAACGAAAGACGGGCGGTCGGCGCGTACGGGGAACGCCTCGCGGAACGCCACCTGCTGGACCAGGGGCTGGTGGTGCTGGAACGCAACTGGCGCTGCGGCGACGGCGAGATCGACCTCATCCTCCGCGACGGCCAGGCCATCGTCTTCTGCGAGGTGAAAACCCGCCGCGGCGACACGTACGGCACCCCCGCCGAAGCGATCAGCCCCACGAAGGTCAAGCGCCTGCGCCGGCTCGCGGCCCGATGGCTGACCGAGAGGCCCGTACGGCCCCAGGAGGTCCGCTTCGACGTGGTGGCAGTCGTGGCGCAACCGAAGGGACCGGCCCGGGTCGAGCACCTGCGCGCGGCGTTCTGACATGAGCTACGCCAGAGTCCTCTGCGTCGGCCTCGTCGGGGTGACGGGACACGTGGTCGAAGTCGAGGCCGATCTCTCCGTCGGGCTGCCGGCCCTCGTGCTGACCGGGCTTCCCGACACGGCACTCAACGAGGCAAGGGACCGCGTACGCGCCGCGGTCGTGAACTCGGGCCAGCGCTGGCCCAATCGCCGCATCACGGTGAACCTGCTCCCGGCCACGTTGCCGAAGCAGGGCAGTTCCTTCGATCTCGCCATCGCGTGCGCACTGCTCGCCGGCGCGGGTGAACTGCCGCTGGCACCCATGGACGGCGTCGTGGTGCTCGGCGAACTCGGCCTCGACGGGACGGTTCGACCGGTCCGGGGGATCCTCCCGATGGTTGCTGCCGCCGCGTCCGCCCGGCTCGGCCAGGTGGTAGTTCCGCTGGAGAACGCCCGCGAGGCGACGATGGTCCCCGGAGTGACGGTGCAAGCTGTCGACTCGCTGCACCGCCTGGTCGCGTTCATCCGGGGTGAGGACGACCTCCTCGAACCGCCACCGCAGATCCCGGAGCCGGTGGCCACCGGTCCGGACATGGCGGACATCGCCGGGCAGGAGCTGGGCCGCTACGCCTTGGAGGTCGCCGCTGCGGGTGGCCACCACCTCGCGATGTTCGGACCACCGGGCGCCGGCAAGACCATGCTCGCCGAGCGTCTGCCCTCGATCCTGCCGCACCTCGACGACGCCTCGGCTCTGGAAGTGACAGCCCTGCAGTCCATCGCCGGTGTCCTTCCTCCGGACGGCAGGCTGGTCCGGCGGCCTCCTTTCCAGGCACCACACCACAGCGCGACCTTGGCCGCCCTCGTCGGCGGCGGGTCCGGGCTCGCCCGGCCGGGCGCCATCTCCCTGGCCCACCGCGGGGTGCTCTTCCTGGACGAGGCCCCGGAGTTCGCCAACGCCACCCTGCAGGCTCTCCGGCAACCGCTCGAGAGCGGGCGGATCGTCCTTGCCCGAGCCCGCGGCAACACGGAATACCCGGCACAAGTGCAGGTCGTTATGGCCGCGAATCCATGCCCTTGCGCGAACCCGGCCGGAGACCAGTACTGCCAATGCACCGCCCTGGTGAGGCGTCGCTACATCGGCAAGCTGTCCGGTCCGCTCCTCGACCGCATCGACATCCAGATCAAGCTCGAACCGATCCGGGCCGCCCAGCTCATGACCGCGACGGCGCCGGCCGAGAGCTCCGCCGCGGTGGCGCGCCGCGTCGCCGACGCCCGCGCCGCGGCGGCGGCCCGCTGGGCGCCGGAAGGCTGGCGGGTCAACGCGGAGGTCCCCGGACCGTATCTCCGGCGGCCTCCCTGGCGACTGGCGCCGAAGGCGACGGCGGCGCTCCGCCAAGGCCTCGACCGCGGCTCGCTGTCGGCGCGGGGATTCGACCGGATCTTGCGGCTTGCCTGGTCGATCGCGGACCTCGACGGGCGCGACCGGCCGGCCGGCTCCGATGTGGACGAGGCCGCTCAACTCAGAATGGGAGAAGCCATTGACCGGCAAGCCGGACGTTGACCGCAGACCCGCCGACAGCGACGCCGACCGGATGGCGCGCGTGGCGCTCACCTGGCTCGCCGAGCCCGGCAATCGCATCGTCTGGCATCTCGTGCAGGCGCACGGCGCGGAGGCCACGCTTTCGCGGTTGCTCGACGGCGATATTCCAGAAGCAGCTTTGCGTACGGCGGTCCTGACGCGTTCGGGCCTGGGCGACCCCCGGCGGATCGCGGAGGTGGCCATGGGGCGGGCTCGCCGGCTCGGCACCCGGGTGGTCGTACCGTCCGACGCGGAGTGGCCGGCCGGCGTCGAGTCGCTGGCCACTCTGGAACTCGACGTCGCCGGAAGAATCAATCGCGACGTACGCCCCCCGCTCTGTTTATGGGTACGCGGCACCCGGCCGCTCAGTGACGCGTTCGAGCGTTCGGTGGCGATCGTCGGCGCCCGGGCCGCGACCCCGTACGGCGTGCACGTCACGAGCGACCTGGCGTACGGGATCGCCGAGCAGGAGTGGACGGTCGTGTCCGGCGGCGCGTTCGGTATCGATGCGGCGGCCCATCGGGCGGCGCTCTCGGCGGGCGGGTGCACGGTCGCCGTGCTGGCGTGCGGTGTCGACCGGCCGTACCCGATGGGCAACGCCGCCATGTTCGAACAGATAGCGGACAGCGGCCTGCTGATGAGCGAATGGCTCCCCGGCGCCGAGCCGCTGCGCCACCGCTTCCTCATCCGTAACCGCGTCATCGCCGCCGCCACGGCCGGGACGGTGGTCGTCGAAGCTGCCGCACGTAGCGGCGCCGTGCAGACGATGAGCCGCGTGGTGTCCCTCAATCGTCACGCGATGGTCGTCCCGGGCCCGATCACGTCGGCTATGTCGGTCGGGTGCCACGAGTTACTGCGCCGCTATCCGCAGGCGCGGGTGGTGACGAACGTGGCCCATGTCCTCGATGAGGTCGGCAAGATCGGCGAATACCTGTCCGAGCCGGCTCGCGGGCGTGATCACGTGCGCGACGACCTGGACGAGGAGTCGGCGCTGGTGCTGGAGGCGGTACCGCTGCGCGGCGCGGTGGGGCCGGAACAGCTGGCGGCGAAGGCGGGGCTGGGCGTACGCACCGTTCTGCGGAGGCTGTCGCTCCTGGAGATGAAAGGCCTGGTGGTACGCCGGGACAACGGGATAGCGCTGGCCCGCGGCGGCACCGGCCAATGACATCGCCCGTACGCCTGCTGCAGTCGCTCTGGACTCAGGCGCCGTTTACCGCTCTCGCCTCGCGTGCGATGTTGCCGCGCGAGGGCGCATGTTTCTGCCGCGCGGCGGCATATCGGCCCGTCCGCGCGGTGGTCCCACCGGGGTCCGGTGGGTCATGCCTCCGCGTCGTCGATGTCGCGGCGGTGGACCTTCATCCACGCCTCGACATCCTCGGCCAGCCAGACCTTGCCCTGCTTGAGATCTGCGATCGGCGCGGGGAAGTCGGCTCTGCTGGTGATCTGGTACGCGCGCTGGCGGCTCACTCCGCCCAGACGGAGGCGGATCTCATGCGCACCCATGAGTCGGATCGACTTAGCCACATGATCGACCGTAGACGCATGACTATTAGTCATAGGTCAACTTGGCGAAAGACAGCTAGTTACCCGTCAACTAGGGTTGTCGCATGACTATCCCACGTCAAAGGGGCCCTCAGCAGGCTCTTCATCCGCCCGTCCACAAACGCCAATGGCGCAGTCTGTGGCGCCGCTGCGCTTGCGGACACTCGATCCCGTGCCCGGCGGCCAACCAGCTGCCGTCTCCTGTACCGCCCCGGGCGACGTCCGGACCAACCTTCGCCCTGACGCCTGCGCGCCCCGGGATTTTCCCGCCCGCAGCGGACCCCGCGAGTGGTGAGACGCTCCAGCCCGCCGCGGATGCCGACGTCGATCGCTCGAGGCGGCACCCTACCGGATACGACCTCGGCGACTTCGAGCCCACGGTCACGCTTCCCGGCCGGCGACAACAGCCGGGCGGCTCCCGCACGGCACCGTCCAGCCTCGCCGCCCCTTCGCCCGAGACCCGGCACGAGGGCACCGCAGCTGCATCACCGGACCGCGCTGGAGGTCCCACGGCAGCGTCCTCGCCACCTACGCCGTTCCCCCACCTGTCGCCGCCGACCTTCTCCCCTGCTAACGAGGCACCGTACGACGATCTCCCCGGAGAGTGGAGACGCCATCCACGAGACTTCACAACCCCGATGCGACAACGGCCCACCCCGCAGCGCGCCTCGCCCGCCGCACCGCCACCGCACCGACCACGCCACGGCGCAACGCCGCTCCTGCACCGGACTCACACGCACGGCGATCCCCCCGCGGTTGCCGCCGGCACCCTCCACCCCTTCGACGATCGGACGTCAGCGGACGCGCAGGCGCGTCCGCTGACTGCTGTCCGAGCCGGCGAACCCGAATCGGTCGACACCACGCCGGCCAGTCCCACACATGCCTGCGCCCCCAACCCGCCGAATCACCACCCGGTCCGCGCACCGCAGCCCCGCCCCGCTGACCCGACGGATCGCGCCCAGCACACCTACAGTGCCAATCCGCCGAACACTCCGAGCCACACGTCAAGCGCCGCCGCCGACCGGCCGGGCCACCTCCCGGTCCGCACGCCACACGCCGCCGCCGACCGGCCGGGCCACCTCCCGGTCCACACGCCGCACGCCGACCGGCCGGGCCATCTCCATGTCCGCCCGTCGCACGCCGCTGCGGACCGGCCGAGCCACCTCGCGGTCCTCCCTTCGCGTGCTTGCGCCGCCGACCTGCCGGAGCTTCGCCGAAGCCGTGTTTCTCCCACCTGCGCCACGGGCCCGGCAAGTGCAATGCAGGGCGGCCCGAAGGTGCCACCTCAGTGGAACGCCCCGACGATGCCGCTCGCGCAGATCGGGCGGGCGGGCGACCTGACGCCGGCGCAAGCGTTCCGCGCAGACCGGGGACCGGCGTGATGGTCCCGGTAGTCCGCTCGAATGCGCCTCAGTTCTCGATCATGTCGCCGTGGCACAACGCCGCTCGGCGAATGCTTTCGCCGGCGACCGCTCGCACCCGGCTCAGCTGTAAGTCCATCAACGTCCCGGCTCGGCGTGACGCATCAACCAACGGCCCGGTGTGGCGTCACGCGGCGTCAATTGGCGTCCCCGGTCGGTGCAGCAAGGCGTCGATCAACTCTGCGAGCCGGCGCATCACGGCGTTCCCCGGCTCCAGTCAGCACAACGCGGCCCTACCGCGCTTCGCTCAGCGCAGCTCGACACTACGCCGCGTCGCTCAGCCCAGTTCGGAACTACGCGGCGTCGCTCAGCCCAGCGCGACATCACCCCGCGTCGCTCAGCCCAACGCGACGCCGCCTCGCTCCCCCAACTGCCGTCGCAGCAAGGCGTCCGGTAAGCCCTCGCCAGAGGATTCGGGCGGAATCGCGTCCGGCCGCAGTCACGGCGTCCGCGACCCGACGGTTGCCACCTCTTGGGGCGCAACGCCTTCGGCGCCGGTGGGGCATCGATCCTCGCGGTGGCAGGTCTTCACCGGGTCCGAGATCACGGCGCGGTGGGGCCGCCGGTGGTGAGGTCGTCCGGGGATATGCCGTGGCCTGCCATCACGCATGTCGGCGTAGGACCAGGCTGGGATTGTGTGGCCTGCACTCAACCCTGGCCGTGCGCGCAGGCCAAGGAGGAACTACTGGTCGAGTTCAAGCGGTTTCCGTCGAGCTTGACCATCTACATGTCCGCGTACCTGTCCCAGGCAGTCGAGGACTACGGGGCGCACGGCAAGATGCCGCCGCCGGATCTGTGGGACCGGTTCCTTGGATGGATCAAGGCAACGAACCCGGCACCCTGACCGTGGCCGGAGTTGCATCAGGCGCGGAACCTCCAACAAGCCCGGCGCCGTCACCAAGTGGCCCGCACGTTCAGCGAGCGACCAGCACGTGCAGCAAGTGACCAGCACGTCAAGCGAGCGGTCCGCTCGTTCGGCAAGTGATCCGTACGTTCAGCAAGTGATCCGTACGTTCAGCGAGTGAGCCGACGTCACGTGTTCACGAGAACTTGGAGAGCGCCGGCGGGCGCGGAGGGCGGGACCCAGCGATGCTCCATCAGCCAGCCGCGGCTCGGTGCTCAGGCCGTACGGGATGCTGCTGCAAGGCCCTGTTCCGCGAGCCGGCGGCCAACGCAGGGCCAGTAGCCGCCGCAGGCCGCGCAAAGGCCCGCGGCAACGTCACCCTGGCCGTCAGGTTTGGGGCGATGGTCGCGATACAGGCCGCTGGACAAGCGCCAGAGCAGGGAGTTCGCACCGGTGGGCGGGTCTGCGGGCGGCTCTTCGCCCTCCCAACCCCTGTGCGGCATGGACGCTCCCGCTCGACGATTCGGTGATGGCAGACGGCGGCCGGGACCTTGGGAACCGCCGACCGCCGCCGCCGTGCACCACGCGATCAAGCTCGGCCTTCTCAGCGTGGCCGGGATATCGTACCGACATCATGTCGTACGTACAATGCTATGGAACATCGTGACCACGTACGGTGTCAGCCATGATCGATCCCTCGGCCGACCGCGCGGTGTTCCGCCAGCTCGCCGATCTGTTGCGCAACCAGATCGAGTCCGGTGACCTGGGTCCGGGCGAGCCGCTGCCGAGCGAATTGCGCCTGGCGCAGGAGTACGGCATCAGCCGCACCACGGTGCGGCAGGCCATCGGTCAGCTCCGCACCGAGGGTCTGGTCACAGTGGACCGGCCGCGCGGCACGTTCGTCCGGGTACCGGAGCCGACGGAGATGGTGACCCTCGGCCGGGGCGAGAAGGTGAGCGCCCGCATGCCGACCGACGCCGAACGCCGCACCCACCGCCTGGGCGAGGGCGTACCGGTGCTGGTGGTCACGGCCGCCGACGGCACGACCACGGTCTACCCGGCGGACCGGGTACAGCTCACCCGGCCCTGACCGGCCCCATCCACCACTCGGCCAGCCGAAGAAGCGCCCGCGCCGAAAGCCCTGAGCGGACCGAGCAGCTGGACAAGCCGCAACGCCGAGGACCCCCAGCAGCCGGGCGGACTTGAGCGCCCAAGACCGCGAGCGGACCCATCAGACGGAGCCGCCGGACAAGCCGCAACGCCGAGGGCCTCCAGCAGCCGGGCGGACTTGAGCGCCCAGGACCGCGAGCGGACCCATGGGACCGAGCCGCCGGTCAAGCCGCAGCTCCGAGAGCTCCGAGAGCTCCGAGAGCTCCGAGCGGACCAAACGAACCGACCAGCCGAACGAGTCCCAGCACGAAACGCGAGCGACCTCAGGCGGTCCGGTCGGCCGACGGGCAGAGAACGCCGAGCAAGCTGCCGCGAACTGGCCAGCGGGCGGGCACGAGCAGCGGAAGCGCGCTCAGGCCGTCATCGCCGAGGCAGCCGGCGCGCGAAGCGGGACAAGCGACCGCGCCGAGAACACCGACTGTGTGCTCAGGCGAATCGACCGCTCGGACCGATCCTCTAGTGGCGGGCGCGGCGGCGGTAGCCGTGCGTCGCGTCCCAGGACTCCACCACCAGGTGGTCGGTCGGCTCTCCCACGTACACCACCGACACCTCCCTGATGTCGACGCGGAAGAAGCCCGCGCCCGGATGTTCCTCCCTCGCCGGGATCTCGATGGCCGTCCCCGCCAGCTTTGCCTCGCCCAGCCACTGTTCCGGGTGGTCGGCCGGGGGTTCGAGGGTGGGGCTGTGGATCGCGATGCGGGGGTCGCGGCGGATGTCGAGGAGCTTCATCGAGCCGCCCATCGAACCGAAGGTCATCTCGCCGTCGGTGAAGGCGAGTTCGGTGCCGCTGATGCGGGGTGAGCCGTCGCGGCGGAGGGTGGCGATGGTCTTGTTGGTACCCGCGTCGAAACGGGCCTTCACCTTGGCGGCGAACTCCGATTGATCCTTCTCGATCTCGTGCCAGCTGGCCATGGGTCGACCCTAGAAGAGGGGTACGACAAAATGTGCGGGCGAAGACGGCTCAGAAAAGGTCGTACTGTTCCTTCGCAAGCCTGAACCCGTGCCCCGTGGCGGTGTTCTCGCAGCGCATGCCCGCACTCGCGCTGTCGCACCGGATCGGGCCCGCCTTCAGCGACTGGCCGTACTCGAGCTTGTCCCGCGCTCCCAGGACCGTGTCGCCGGCGCAGGTGAAGGTGGCTTCACCGGCCTTGCCGACCGCGACGCCGAACCCCCAGTCCAGGGTGCACGAGTCCGGCGCCGGCGGCGGGGCCCAGGCTTTCTTGGCGATGTCACAACGGGCGCCCTCCGCGGTCAGGTAGCACCCGATGTTGCCCGACGGCGAAGCGAACGCGGCCTCGGTCACCACGGAGGGGCGGGGCTGCGGCGAAGCCTCGGTGGGTCCCGGGGAATCGTTCGGTGCCGGGGCGTCGCCCAGACCGTCGTTCGAGGCCACAGTCGGCGTCGAGGCGCCGTCGTTGCGCGGACCCGAGGAGCTCGAGCAGGCGACGAGCGCGGCCACCAGCGCGACCGAAGCCGTGAAGGCAAGCCACCGGACCCCCGACGCGGGACGCGCCCTCCGTGGGCCCACCGCCAGTGCGGCCGCGGCCACCGGGCCCACCGCCGGCGAGTAGGCCGCCGACGGGCCGGCGGCCGGCGAACCCACAGCCAGTGAAGAAGCCACCGGTGAGCCCGCAGCCAGCGGACAAGCCGCCGGTGAGCCCGCAGCCAGCGGATAAGCCGCCGGTGAGCCCGCAGCCAGCGGATAAGCCGCCGGTGAGCCCGCAGCCAGCGGATAAGCCGCCGGTGGCGCGGCAGCCGGTGAGCCCGCAGCCGGTGGACGAGCCGCCGGTGGGCGCGCCGGCGCCCGGTCTGCGGTCGTTGCCATGTCGCTCCCCCCGTGACCCGTCCATCCGGGCGCTGAACTGCCCGGACCCGGCGACGCCGGAGCGAAAGAACGGGCCTGATGGGGAATCATAGGCACGTGGAGCAATGCCGATGACCACCCGCGCAGCCGAGGGACGCCGCCGGACCGCGCGCGGTCCGGATGGCCACGGCGCCCGCGATCGCGCCCGAGCGGTGCGGGCACCTCGAGGATCCACGCCAACGGCGGAACGCTCCAAGAGCACCCCACCGGCAGAGTGCCCAGAACGACCCCGGAGCGCTCGCCAGCAGAGTGTCCAGAACGCCTCAAGAGCGCCTTACCGGCGAAGCGCCGGAGATCCGCGGACAGCCGGCGAGCCCGCAGTGAGCGCCCCACCGGCACGAGACCGGACATTCGCGGACGGCTGGCGCGGCGCGATGAGCGCCCCGACCACCGACGGCGCCGGAGGTCCGCGATGAGAAACCCCGTCATCGGGAGAGCAACGGAGATCCGTGGACGGTCGGTGAGGACGTGGTGAGCAGCCGGGCGACCCACGAGGCGTTGCCGCCCGCCATGCGCGAGGCCGTCGACGAGTTCGGCCTGCATCTGGCGCGCGTCGAGAACCGGTCCGCTCATACCGTGCGGGCGTACGTCGGGGATGTGGTGTCGCTGCTCGACCATGCCGTTCGGGCCGGGTGTGGCACGCCCGGCGACCTTGACATCGCCGTGCTGCGGGGGTGGCTGGCCGAGCGGATGGCCGGCGGTGCCGCGCGGACGTCGCAGGCACGGCGGGCCGCGGCCGCCCGGGTCTTCACCGCCTGGGCGCATCGGCAGGGGTTGGCTGCCGCCGATGTGGGGGCGCAGCTGGCCAGTCCGAAGGGGCATCGCGATCTGCCGTCGGTGTTGCGCGCCGAGCAGGCGGCCGAGCTGGTCGTCGCCGCGGCCGATCCGCATGGCGTACGCGACCGGGCCGTCCTCGAGCTGCTCTACGCGACGGGCGTACGGGTGAGCGAGCTCTGCGGCCTGGACATCGCCGACGTCGACGAGGCCCGCCGGCTGGTCCGCGTGTTCGGCAAAGGCGCCAAGGAGCGGGCTGTCCCGTACGGCGTGCCGGCCCAGCGCGCCCTCGACGACTGGCTCGCGCACGGCCGCCCGAAGCTGGCGCACGCGACCAGTGGTGACGCCCTGTTCCTCGGCGCGCGCGGTGGCCGCCTGCAGCAGACGGTCGTACGCCGGATCGTGCGCGCCGCCGCCCTGTCCGCGGGGCTGCCGCACACCAGCCCGCACGACCTGCGCCACTCGGCGGCCACGCACCTGGTGGACGGCGGCGCGGATCTGCGGGCCGTGCAGGATCTGCTGGGTCATTCGTCGCTGTCGAGCACGCAGATCTACACGCACGTGTCGACGGAGCGGCTGCGGGCGGCGTTCGAGCAGGCCCACCCGCGGGCGTGACCGTGCCGGCCGGGAAAAGAGAAAGATTCGCGAGGTCAGCCGCTTCGTCGCGTACGATCGCAGCGTGAGCGCCGGAGATCCGCCCCCGCCCATTCCGGGAGCGCGGCTCCTCTTCTCGATCGATCCGGGCACCGCCTACCTGAACCACGGCTCGTTCGGGGCCGTGCCGATCGGCGTGCAGCGGGCCCAGCAGCGGCTGCGTGACGAGGTCGAGCGCAACCCGATGTCGTTCTTCGCCGCGCCGGGGATCATCGAGCGGATCGTCCACACCCGACGTCATCTGGCGCAGTTCCTGGGCGCGGACCCGGAGGGCAGCGCGCTCGTGCCCAACACCACCGCGGGCGTCTCGCTGGTGTTGCAGTCGCTGCGGCTGCAGCCGGGCGACGAGGTGCTGCTCACCGATCACGGGTACGGCTCGAACGCGCTGGCGACCCGGCGGCAGTGCCGGCGGGACGGCGCCACCGCGCGGACCGTGGCGTTGCCCTTGGACGCGGGCGACGCCGAGATCGTGTCCCGGATCCGCGGGGCGCTGCGGCCGGGGAAGACGAAGCTGGTCATGGTCGACCAGGTGACGTCGCCGACCGCGAAGGTGCTGCCGGTGGCGGAGATCGCAGCCGCCGCCCGGGCGCACGAGATTCCGGTGTTCGTCGACGCCGCGCACGTGCCGGGCATGCTGCCGGTCGAGGTGGACCGGATCGGCGCCGACTTCTGGGTGGGCAACCTGCACAAGTGGGCGTACGCGCCGCGCGGAACCGCGCTGCTGGTGGTGGCGCCGGCCTGGCGCCGGCGCGTGGAGCCGCTGGTGGTGTCGTGGGAGCAGGACGCCGGCTTCCCGCTGTCGGTGGAATTCCAGGGGACGGTGGACTACAGCCCGTGGCTCGCCGCTCCCACCGGGCTGTTCACGATGCGCACGCTGGGTGTGGACGCCGTGCGACGGCACAATGCGGCGCTGGCGGCGTACGGTCAGCGGGTTGTCGGCGAGGCCCTCGGCCTCGCGCCCGCCGACCTGCCGGACCCGGGTGCGGCGGAGGCCTCGATGCGGATCCTGCCGCTGCCGGCCGGCACCGCGACGACGCAGCCGGAGGCGCAGCTGCTGCGCCAGCGCATCGCGGAGAAGCTGGCGACCGAGGTGGCGGTGAACGCGTGGGGCGGCCGCGGGTGGCTGCGGCTGAGCGCCCAGGTCTACAACCGTGCGGAGGAATACGACCGCCTCGCGGAACGCCTGCCCGAGCTGCTCGCCGACGAGTAGGCGGATCACAGCGGGAGCAGGCGGACCCGCCCGGCGCCGAGCAGGGTCAGCGGGTCGAGGTAGTCGTCACCGCGCCGCAGTCCCCAGTGCAGGCAGGCCGGGGACGGGCATCCGGGATGCCCCGGTGCCAGCGTGCCGAGCTGCTGCCCGGCCGCGACCGGGTCGCCGACGTGCAGCGGTCCCGCGGACACCGGCTCGTACGTCGTGCGCAGCCCGCCGGGGTGGGCGACGCTCACCACTCCCCGCCCGGCGATCCGGCCGACGAAGACGATCGTGCCCGCCGCCGCGGCCCGGACCGGGGTGCCCGGCGGCGCCGCCAGGTCGACGCCGCGGTGGCCGGCCTGCCACGGGTGCGGCGGCGGGTCGAAGCGGCGGGTCACCTGGGGGTCGGCGACCGGCCACGTGGCGGTCAGGGACAGCAGGAGCGACAGCAGGAGAGCCATGCCCGGCATCGTGCCGGATCCGCCGCGGTTGCCGCGGAAGGCCTGTGGATAACCTCTAGCCGCCGAAGCCGGCGTCGTCCGGCAGGGAGATGTCGGGCTTCTCGAGCTCCTCGACGTTGACGTCCTTGAAGGTCATCACGCGGACGTTCTTCACGAAGCGGGCGGGGCGGTACATGTCCCAGACCCACGCGTCGTGCATCTCCACCTCGAAGTAGACCTCGCCGTCCGAGTTACGCACGTGCAGATCCACCTGGTTGGCCAGGTAGAAGCGGCGTTCCGTCTCCACCACGTACGAGAACTGGCGGACGATGTCGCGGTACTCCCGGTAGAGCTGCAGCTCCATCTCGGTCTCGTACTTCTCGAGATCCTCTGCGCTCATCGCTTCTCGCCCTCCATGGCCTCATCTTCCCCCACCGGCACCGGCGGCCGAGGCTGCTCGCCCGACGCCACGCCGACGGTACCCTCCAGCGCGGCCTCCAGCATCAGCGGCTCGGCGGAAGCGCCACCCGAGCCGGCGATCGAGGCGCCGTCGAGCGGGGCGTCGAAGAGCGACGGCGCCGCCGGAACGGGAGCGGGCCGCCGGGCCCGCGGCGGCCGGTTCACCCGCCCGGATGCCGTCGCCACGTTCACATATGAGAACCGGTGCTCCACGCACGGCCCGTGGGCGCTCAGGGCGGCGCTGTGCTCGTCGGTGATGTAGCCCTTGTGCACCGCGAACCCGTAGTCCGGGAACTGCCCGTCCAGCTCGACCATCAGCCGGTCCCGGGTGACCTTGGCCAGCACGCTGGCCGCCGCGACGCACGCCGCGACGCGGTCGCCCTTCCAGACCGCGAGGCCGGGTGCGCCGAGGCCGTCGACCGGGAAACCGTCGGTGAGCACGTAGTCCGGGATGGTGGTCAGCGAGGCCAGCGCGCGGCGCATCGCGGCCAGGTTGCAGACGTGCAGGCCGCGGGCGTCGACCTCGGCCGGCGGGACGATCACGACGGACCAGGTCAGGGCGCGCTTGACGACCTCGTCGTAGACGCGTTCGCGCGCCGCCGGGGTGAGGAGCTTGGAGTCGGCGAGCTCGTCGATCTCGCCGCGCCGGCCCTCGGGCAGGATGACCGCGCCGGCCACGAGCGGCCCGGCGCAGGCGCCGCGGCCGGCCTCGTCGGCGCCGGCCACGTTGCGGAAACCCCGGCGCTGCAGCGCCCGCTCCAGGGCGTAGAGGCCGCCTTCGCGGCGGACGACGGTGCGTGGCGGAGCGAGCATCAGAAACCTCCCGACGGTACGCCCTGGGCCGCGCACCGCCGCAGCAGTTCCGCGAGCCCGGCCGGGTAGATCTCCTCGTCCGCGGCCTCGATCTCGGCGATGGTCCACCAGCGGTGCCCGATGATGCTGTGGCGCTCGTCGGCGTCGAGACCGGTGTCGTCGATGGTCCATTCCGGCGGCCGGTACGCGAAAAAGTCCTGCTCCTGCCGGTACAGCCGGGCGTTGAAGCTGAACTCGGTCACCTCGCTGTGCACCGGCTCGCCGAGCTCGGCGGGGTCCACCCGCAGGCCGGTCTCCTCGAACAGCTCCCGTGCGGCCCCCTGAGCGGGTGTCTCGCCGTCGTGGAGGCCGCCGCCGGGCGTGAGCCACCAAAGCCGGCCGGGCTGGGCCGGGTCGCCGCCGTGCAGCAGCAACGCGCGCCCGGCGGCGTCGATCAGGAGCACCCGTGCGGCGCGCCGGTCGATGTACGTCACCCGCCCAGCCTATTGCGCCGGGCGTCGATCTTGACCCGGGGTCCGGCCCGGGCCTACTTCGCGGGCGCCGCGTCCGGGATGGCGTCGAACTGGTCGGGCACGGGCAGCCAGGTGGCGCGGTTGACCGGCCAGAAGATGGTGAAGGCGCGCCCGACCACGGAGTCGGCCTTGATCGTGGCCTCCTCGATGTTCTCCGTCTGCTCCCAGTGCTCCAGGGAGTCACCGGAGGCGGAGCGGTGGTCACCCATCACCCAGAGCCGGCCTTTCGGCACGGTGATGTCGAACGGCTCGTCGGCGGCCGGGTCCTGGTTGCCCTGCTCGTCCTTGTAGATGTACGGCTCGTCGAGCGAGTGGCCGTTGACCATCAGGCGCTGCTGGGCGTCGCAGCAGACCAGGTGGTCGCCGCCGACGCCGATGATGCGCTTGATGAAGTCCTCGCCCTCGGTGCCGCTCTGCCAGTCCGTCGGCGCCTTGAAGACGATGATCTCGCCGCGACGGGGGTCGCGGAAGTCGTACACGAGCTTGTTGACCAGCACCCGGTCCCAGATGTTGAGCGTGTGCTCCATCGACGGCGACGGGATGTAGAAGGTCTGCAGGACGAAGGCGCGCACCAGAAAGGCGACGAGGATCGCCACGCCCAGCAGGATGGGCAGCTCGCGCCAGAAGGACCCACGGCGCTTCTCGCCGGTCTGCTCGTCAATCACGAACGGAGCCTACGTCGCCGCGGCCGTAACCACAGTCCGGAACGCGCGGATACGCCGACACTTAAGAGGAACGGCAGCATTGCCGTCGTGGTGACCGGATCGGGCCCACGGGCCGGTTCGGCGCCGAGCGGAGCGGCCCCGACGGGGTGCGCGGCCGCATACGCCTTCCAGTTGTCGGGAACAGTGAGGCTGGTGAAGCGGCTGGTGGGCCACACGACGACGAACGCCCGCCCGATCACGTTGTCGATCGGCACCGGGCCCTGGCAGCGCGCGTCCTGGGACACGAGCCGGTGGTCGCCCATGACAAACATCTCACCCGCGGGGACGGTCACCTCGGCGAAGCGCCGGCTGCTGCATTGGCGCGGGTTGGGCGGCTGGTCGAGCGGCGAGTTCTCCTCGACGTACGGCTCGTCGATCGGCTCGCCGTTGACGGTGATGCGGCCCTTCTCGTCGCAGCACGCCACTTTGTCGCCGGGGAGCCCGATGACCCGCTTGATGAAGTCGCGTTCCCCCGGGCGGCTGACGCCGACGAGGTCGCCGATCGTGCGGCCGAGCTTGGCGCCGAAGGTGTTGCTGACGGGCTGCGTGGGCTGTTCGGGGGCCCAGTTGTCGGTGCCGCGGAACACCACGATCTCGCCGCGGATCGGGTCGCGCATGTCGTAGACGACCTTGTTGACCAGAACCCGGTCGCCGACCAGCAGCGTGTTCTCCATCGAGCCGGACGGGATGAAGAACGCCTGGACCAGAAAGGTACGGATGAGCACGGCCAGGCAGAAGGCCACCACGAGCAGCAGCGGGAGCTCCTGCCACAGCGGCATCTCCTTGCGCCGGATCACCCGCCCGCGGCGCCGCCCGGAGGAGGTGCCCCGGTAGCCCTGCATCGGTTCCACGCTACGTTTCTCCCGCCGCCGTCCGGGCCGACCCGCCCCGGATACAGCACTACCGCCCGGCCGGCGCCTTGCGGGGCGCTGTCGGGCGGTAGTGCGAATGGCCTACCGGCGCGGCGATCGCCGTGCCGGCGCTGATCCCATCCGTCACTGGCGCAAGCGTAGTTCGCCCACGCAGCAAACGTCAGTCCGAGTGAATACGGCTCGGACCGGCACGGGGTTCAGCTGACGGTCTGCTTCTCGCGGAGCTCCTTGATCTTGGCCTTCTTGCCGCGGAGCTCGCGCAGGTAGTAGAGCTTCGCGCGACGCACGTCGCCGCGGGTCACGACCTCGATGCGGTCGATCACCGGGCTGTTGAGCGGGTACGTCCGCTCCACGCCGACGCCAAAGCTGATCTTGCGGACCTTGAAGGTCTCCCGCAGGCCACCGCCCTGGCGGCTGATCACGACGCCCTGGAAGACCTGGACGCGGGAGCGGTTGCCCTCGACGACCCGGGCGTGGACCTTGAGCGTGTCCCCGGCGCGGAAGTCGGGAATGTCGGTGCGCTGCGACTGGGCGTCGAGATCGTCCAGCGTGTTCATCGCTGCATCCTTGTGCTACTCAATGCGCACCGGGAGTTCGATGCGCGAATGGGTGATTCTGATCTCCCCGGACTGCTGCCATCCCGAACTGCTAGGCAGCCTGCTGGGAAGATCCTCGTCCATCCGCCACGGCGTGGGGACGAACGGCAACCTCCCTACTTTGCCACACCCGGCCCCGGGATCCGAAATCCGCCCTCCTCGAGCGCGGCCCGGTCCTTCTTGTCGAGCTTCTCCGCGGGATAGGCCTCGAACAGGTCGGGCCGCCGGGACGCCGTCCGCAGCAACGACTGCGCCCGCCGCCACCGCGCGATCCGGCCGTGGTCGCCGGAGCGCAGGATCTCCGGTACGTCCAGGCCTCGCCAGGACGCGGGCTTGGTGTAGACCGGCGCCTCCAGCAACCCCGCAGCGTGCGACTCCTCGGTCAGCGAGTCGGCGTTGCCGAGCACCCCGGGCAGCAGGCGCGTGACCGCCTCCAGGATCACGATGACCGCGACCTCGCCGCCGAACAGGACGTAGTCGCCGAGGGAGATCTCGCGGACCGGCATCCGGGTCGTGGCGTCGTCGAGGACCCGCTGGTCGATGCCCTCGTAGCGGCCGCACGCGAAGATCAGATGAGGCAGCGCGGCGAGGGCGGCGGCGTCGGCCTGGGTGAAGGGCTTGCCGACCGGGGACGGCACGACGAGCGTCGCGGCGTCCGTGGTCACCGCGTCGAGCGCCTGGCCCCACGGCTCGGGGCGCATGACCATGCCGGGGCCGCCACCGTACGGGGTGTCGTCGACGGTGCGGTGCACGTCGGAGGTCCACGTCCGCAGATCGTGCACGGACAGGTCGAGGATCCCGGTGCCCCGGGCCTTGCCGACCAGCGACAGGTCCAGCGGCGAGAAGTATTCCGGGAAGATGGAGATGACGTCGACGCGCACGGCGGAGAACCCTCTTAGAGGTCGAGCAGGCCCTCGGGCAGGTCGACGACGACGCGGCCGCCGGCCAGGTCGACGGTCGGCACGATCTGGCTGACGAACGGGATGAGCGCGGTGCCGCCGGCGGCCTTCGTCATGACGATGAGGTCGGAGGCGGGCGCGTGGTCGATGCGGTCGACCACGCCGAGCTCGGCGCCGTCGACGGAGACCACGGACAGCCCGATGAGCTGGTGGTCGTTGAACTCGTCCGGGTCGTCCGGGGGCTCGACCTCGGCGCTGTCGACCTGCAGCAGCACGCCGCGCAGCTCCTCGGCGACGTTGCGGTCGTGCACGCCCTCGAACTGGGCGATGACCCGGCCCTGATGCCAGCGCAGCGACTCGAGGGTCAGCTTGTCCGGCACCTGGTAACGCGCCCCCTGCGGGGCGGCGGTCGCCGGACCGGTGCTCACCCGGCGGTCCCGGGGGACCTCGGTCGTGAACACCGCTCCGGCGACGAATCTCGCCTCTGGCTCATCGGTCCGGACAGTCACGAGGACCTCCCCACGGATGCCGTGGGGCTTACCGATGTGACCGACTACCAGCAGCATCGCGGACGACGATCAGTACGCGTCGACGATGTCGACGCGGATGCCGCGCCCACCGATCGACCCGATGACCTGACGCAGCGCCTTGGCCGTCCGCCCGCCACGCCCGATGACCGTTCCCAGGTCCTCGGGGTGCACACGGACCTCGAGCCGCTTGCCGCGGCGCGAGTCGACCAGCCGCACCCGGACGTCGTCCGGGTTGTCGACGATGCCCTTGACGAGGTGCTCCAGCGCGGGCCGGAGCGCCCCGTCAGCTCGCGTCGGCGCCGGCACCGGCCGGGTCCTCTGCGGTCTCGGCGACGGCCTCGCGGTTGGGCTCGGCCGGGTCGGCGGCCTTGGTCTGCGCCGGCTTGGCCTCGGCGGCCTCGGGCGCGGCGGCGACCTTGGTGGCCTTCTTGGCGGGCTTGGCGGCCGGGGTGTCGGCGACGCCGGCGGCGGCCTTGGCCTCGGCCTCGTACGCGGCCTGGCGGTTGGCCTTCTCCGGCGCGACGAGCAGCGGCGGCGGGGCCGGCAGGCCCTTGAACTGCTGCCAGTCGCCGGTCTTCTCGAGGATGCGCTGCACGGCCTCGCTCGGCTGGGCGCCGACCGAGAGCCAGTACTGCACGCGCTCGCTCTTGACCTCGATGACCGACGGGTCATGCTTGGGCTGGTAGATGCCCACGTACTCGATGGCACGGCCGTCGCGCTTGGTGCGCGAGTCCGCGACGACGATGCGGTACTGCGGGTTGCGGATCTTGCCCATCCGCAGGAGCCGGATCTTTACGGCCACGGTTGTTTCGCTCCTGATGATTACGTGGGTGAGCCGACGGAACCCACGTGGGGATGCGGGACCGATGTCTCTGAACTGGTTAGGTTCGTGGACTGGCGACGCGATCAGGGTTAGAGGGCGCCTCACGCGTGCCGGATACCAGCTAACCATTCTGCCAGACGACTTGCCCGCGCTCCCAATCGGGCCGGAACGGGCTCAGCCGAGCCGCCGCAGCGAGCTGCGCACGCCGTCGCCGAGGGTACGCGCCAGGTCGGCCCCGACGTCACCGGCCACGACCAGCTGCAGGTCGATGGTCAGGTTGGAGTCCCGGGCGGCGACCTGGAAGGAACCGTCGCCGTCCTCCAGCGCGAAGGCCTCTTCGCCGAGGGCCGCCACCTCCCGGACGTCCTTCGGCGCGAAGGAGGACCCGGAGGCCTGGCTGCGGTCCATCGAGAAGAACAGCTGCGCCACGGGCGCATAGGGGTAGCGCGTGACGGTCATCTCACCCATCGCGCGCGGGGTGACGCCGTCAGCGCCGGTGATGGCGAACCGGCAGCGGCGCCGGACTCCCTCACCGGGGGTCTCACCGTCGATGGGGTGGTCCGTGGGCGGGTCGATGGGTCCGGGCAGCGCCTTGAAGATCGGCTGGACGTCCACCGCGGGGCAGATGTCGCCCGCGAACGCCGGGTAGCGGGCCTCGATCAGGCCGCGGCCGACCTCGTAGGCGTAGCCGCAACCGGCGAGGACGAGAAGCAGGGCGAGCCAGGAGAGGGTGCGGCGGGGCGGACGCGAGATCGGGTCCCAGCCGGCCAGCACGTCCGCGGCAACGGGGGATGGTGCGGTCACCCGGGCAGCGTACGGATCTTGGCCGGGCGCCGCTGCCCCGTGGTCAGGGGCGGGGAACGGGCGGGCGGTCCCAGCCCTCGGGCACCAGCGTCAGCACGGGCCACGACGGGTCCGGGCGGAAGTCCGTCCAGGTGCCGTCGAAGGGGAACTCCCCCGCCTCGATCGCCTTGACCACGCGGAGGCCCTCGGCGCGTACGGCGGCCTCGTCGTGGACCCAGTAGTGGCCGGGAAAGGCGAGGCGCTCGGTGAACTCGTCCTCGTCCTTCCACTCCCAGGTGCGGTCCGGGCGGACCACGATGTCGAGGTCCTGGTCGATGACGTCCACGCCGGCGAGGTGCCCGTCGTCCCAGCGCAGGGCGCGCTCCTCCAGGTTCACGTACCAGTTCTTGAAGCGGTCCTCGTCGTCACGGAAGAACCAGACCGAGTGGTCGGCGTCCCGCGGGATGAACTTGAGCAGGCTCGGGCCCTGCCAGGTGGCCGGGACCACGTGATGGCTCAGCCCGATCCACTCGGCGAACGGCATGTCGCGGATGCCGCGGCCGTCGGTCGCCATCTCGAGGACCACCGCCGAGCCGCGGGCCAGCCAGAGCAGCAGCCCGCGCTCGTCGTCGGAGATCACCCGGCAGGGGCGTACGGACGCGAGCCGCGGCCCGTCGATGTTGCGGTAGAGGACCGTGCGGCCCGGGGCGAACATCAGTACGCGCGGGCCAGGATCGCCTGCACGTCCGGCTCGTCGTCGGACTCGGGCACGAACCCGTCGGGGCGCAGCAGGCAGCGGACGGTGACCGCCTTGCCGTTCGCCTCGGCCTCGCCCTCGGTGCCGACCGCGGACCACGGCACCCTGGCCCAGCCGGTCTGGGCGGCCTCGATGGCCTCGCCCAGGGTCTTCACGTCGACCGTGCGCTCCTCGCGGTGCGCCAGCGCGGCGTCGAACAGCCGCTGCTGGTCCTCGTCGAGGGCCCGGGTCACCAGGCTCACGACCTCGGCGAGCGCCACCGGGGTCTTGGTGCCGTCGACCCGCCGGGCCACCACGGCGTTGCCGGCGGCCAGGTCGCGGGGACCCACCTCGATGCGCACCGGGATGCCCTGCAGCTCGGCGTCGACCGCCCGGCGCCCGAACGGCACGTCGGCGCGGTCGTCGAGCTTCACCCGTACGCCCGCGGCCTTGAGCTCGTCGCGCAGCTTGGCCGCCGCCTCGGTGACACCCTCGCCGGCCTTGACCACCATGACCTGGGCCTGCACCGGCGCCAGCCGGGGCGGCAGCCGCAGCCCGCTGTCGTCGCCGTGCACCATGATCAGGCCGCCGATCATGCGGGTGGTGCTGCCCCACGAGGTGGTCCAGGCGTGCTCGACGGCGCCGGCCTGCGACGTGTACGTGATGTCGAACGCCTTGGCGAAGTTCTGCCCGAGCTCGTGCGAGGTGCCCATCTGCAGGGCCTTGCCGTCGCCCATCATGGCCTCGAGGGTCATGGTGTTGGTGGCGCCGGCGAAGCGCTCGCCCTTCGTCTTGCGGCCCGGGACGACCGGGATGGCCAGCAGGCTCACCATGAAGTCCTCGTAGACCGAGTGCAGGATGCGGCGCGCGTAGTCGCGGGCGTCCTGCTCGGTGGCGTGCGCGGTGTGCCCCTCCTGCCAGAGGAACTCGGTGGTGCGCAGGAACGTGCGCGGCCGCAGCTCCCAGCGCACCACGTTGGCCCACTGGTTGAGCAGCAGCGGCAGGTCACGGTACGAGTCGATCCACTTGGCCATGAACTCGCCGAAGATCGTCTCGCTGGTGGGGCGCACCACGATCGGCTCGGCCAGCTCCTTGCCGCCGGCGTGGGTGACCACCGCGAGCTCCGGCGAGAAGCCCTCGACGTGCTGCGCCTCGCGGCTCAGGTAGCTCTCCGGGATGAACAGCGGGAAGTACGCGTTCTGCGCGTCGGCTTCCTTGATCCGGGCGTCCATCTCGGCCTGCATGCGCTCCCAGATCGCGTACGCCGCCGGGCGGATCACCATCGTGCCGCGGACCGGGCCGTTGTCGGCCATCCGCGCCTTGGCGATGAGGTCCTGGTACCAGCGGGGGAAGTCCTCCGCACGGGGAGTGAGCACGCGAGCCATGAGGCAGCATCCTAGCCGCGTCCCCCGCAACCATCGGGGCGGGCATCCCGTGTCCTGTGGATGAGAGGCGGTGCTCATGACACCAGGAACGGAGGACGCGTTCGACGCGTTCTACCGCGACACGTCCCGGCGCCTGCTGCGGTACGCGTACGGCCTGACCGGCGACCCCGGCGAAGCCCAGGATCTGGTGCAGGAGGCGTACGCGCGGGCGTGGCAGCGGTGGCGGCGGCTGTCGGCGTACGAGGACCCGGAGGCGTGGCTGCGGCTCGTGGTGAACCGGCTGTCGACGGACCGGTGGCGGCGGCTGGGCGTACGGCGTACCCACCCGGTGAACGTGCCCGCCCCGGTCGCCCCGCCGTCGGAGGACACCGTGCTGCTGGTCCGGGCCATGCGCACACTGCCCGCGGCGCACCGGCGCGCGCTCGCCCTGCACTACCTGCTCGACCGCTCGGTGGCCGACATCGCCGCCGAGACCGGGGCGTCGACGGGCACGGTGAAGTCGTGGCTGGCCCGCGGCCGGGCCGGCCTCGCCGTCGCGCTCGGGGCCGCACCCGCCGTACCCGAAGGAGCGCCCAATGCCCGCTGACCTGGACCAGATGTTCGCGGCGCTCGGCCGCGACGCCGACGCCGTGCCGCTGGCCGCTCCGGAGGCCGCACGACGCCGCGGCCTGGAGCGCAGCCGCACGCGGGCGCTGGGGGCGGCGGTCGCGGTGGTCGCCGCGCTCGGGGCCGGCGCGGGTGTCTCGGCGCTGCGCGACGCCGGCCCCGCACCGGTCGCTGTGAGCCGTGGCGGCCCGCTCGCCGAGGTCGGTTCACCCCTCGCGTACGCCTCTCCCGCGCGCATCACCCTGACCGCGGTCGACGCCGCCCGGGCGTACGCGGGCTGGGAGGACCGCTCCGGCGGCATCCACGTGGCCGGCGCTGACCTGCACACCGGGGCCCCCGCCTGGCCGGAGCGCTCGCTGGGCCGGTTCGCGGGGCTCGGCGCGCTGGTGGCGGTGCCGCAGGCGGTGGTGGTGACGGTGGAGAACGGCGGCGACCTGACCGGGAAGCGGTCGGCGTACGTCCTCGACCCGCTGTCGGGCCGCGAGCGCTGGCATGTCTCCTTCACCGCCGCGGACGACGTCCTCTACACCGGGCAGGGGCTCGTCACGGTGTCGGCGCGGACCGGCCTGACCCGGGCGTTCGACTGGGTGACCGGCTCGGACCGCTGGACGGCGTCCCCGGCGGCCGACCCCGTCGTGCGCACGATCGTCATGTCCACGCCCGGCGAGGTCCTGGTTCAGCTGACCCAGGGGCGGTCCCTGCTGGTCCGGGACCTGGGTACCGGCGAGGTGATCCGGACGCTGCCCGCCGCGCCGCGCCCGGAAGCCCACCTGGTCGCCGACGGCCGCATGCTCTACAGCGCGGACAACTCCGGGAGCTCGTACGGTGTCCGGGCCATCGACGTGACCAGCGACCTGCCGTCCCGGACGATCTTCACGGGGCCGCAGCAGCGGCAGGTGACCGGCCTGGCGATGTGCGGCACGCTGCGGCTGTGCCTGCTCGACGGCTCCGACGCCGGCGGCGAACCGTTCCTGCCGGACGGCACGAACACCGCCCTCACCGCCCTGCACCTCCCGGACGGGCTCAAGGCCTGGCGGATGGCCGCACCCCACGCCGCGCAGACGATCGAGGCGCGCGACGGCCGGATCCTCGTCGGCGGCGGCGAGGGCGGGTACGCGCTCCACGACGCGCAGGGCAACCGGGTGTGGCGCGACATGGCGCCGGCCGGTTGGCTCACCGACGACATGCTGGTCACCCTCCCGGCCAGCGGTGTGCTGAGCACGGTGACGGCCGCCGACGGCCGGGTACGGGCCCTGGGATCCGTACCGGTGGATCCGGGAACGTGCGCGCGTACGGCCGACCGGCTCGCCTGTGCGACCCCGACGAGCCTGCGGCTGTGGGAGCTGCCGGGCTAGCGGACGACGCGGCCCTTCAGGACGATCCGGCGCGGCTCGCGGACCACGCGCAGGTCGGTGCGCGGGTCCTCGGCGTAGACGACCAGGTCCGCGAGGCCGCCCTCCACCAGCCCGGGGAACCCGAGCCATGCGCGGGCCCGCCACGAGGCCGCGGCGAGGACGTCCTCGGCGGGGATGCCGGCCTCGTGCAGCAGCAGCATCTCCTCGGCGGCGAGGCCGTGCCGGATGCTCCCGCCCGCGTCGGTGCCCACGTAGATCGGGACCCCGGCCTCGTGCGCGGCGGCCACCACCGACGGGAACCGGTCGCGCAGGGCGATCATGTGGTCGGCGTACCCGGGGAATTTGGTCCGGGCCTGATCCGCGATGCCGCCGAAGGTCCGGATGTTGATCATCGTGGGCACCAGCGCGGTCTCCCGCCGGGCCATCTCGTCGATCAGGTCGAGCGACAGCCCGGTGCCGTGCTCCACCGAATCCACGCCGGCCCGCACCATCTGCGCCACGGCCTCCTCGGAGAACGTGTGCACGGCGGCCCGCGCCCCGGCGGCGTGCGCGGCCTCCACCGCGGCGGCCATCGTCGCGGCATCCCACGAGGGTGCCAGGTCACCGGCGGACCGGTCGATCCAGTCGCCGACGAGCTTCACCCAGCCGGTGCCGGCCTTCGCCTGCGCGGTGACGGTGTCCACCACGTCGGCGGCGTCCACCTCGATGCCGATGTCGCGCAGGTAGCGCCGGGTCGGCGCGACATGCCGGCCGGCCCGCACCAGACGCGGGATCTCCGGCTCGTCGTCCAGCTCCGGATACGGGTACGGCGACCCGGCGTCGCGCAGCGCCAGCACCCCGGCGTCCCGGTCCTTGGCGGCCAGCTCACGGGCCTCGTCGACGCTCTCGATGGGCGTGGCGCCGTACCGGATGCCGAGGTGGCAGTGGGCGTCCACGAGACCGGGCACGATCCAGCCCTCGGCGGCGACGGTCTGCGCCCCGGCGACCGGCTCGTACGTCACCCGGTCGCCGACCAGCCACAGGTCCCGGAGCTCACCCTCGGGCAGGACGACGCCGCGCACATGCAAAGCCATGCGTCAGTCCTACCGGATGAGCGGTCACTCGCGCTCGCGGGAGCGCATCCGATCACGGTGCTCGGTCCACGCCCGCAGGTCCAGGGCGACCTCCCACCATCAGGTCACCCGGGCAGTTGCGGGCGAGCGGTGCAGAGCTGTGGTCACGGCATCCTCCCCATGCAGACGCCGTGACCCCACCGTACTACTGACTGGTTGTCGCGCGACGTCAGCGCTTGTCGTCGTCGCGCTTCGGGTTGGAGAGCTTGTTGAAGTCGAGTTTCGGAAGCTTGAACCCCGGCGGCATCCCCTGGCCGCCGGCCAGCGCGCTGGGGTCCATGCCCGGCGGGAGCTGCGGCATGCCGCCCGGGAAGCCCGCCGGCATGCCGGCGCCGCCCACGCGGGGCCGGTTGCCACCCTTGGTGCCCTTGCGCTTGTTCTTGGGGCTCTTGGTGGCCTTGCGCCGCCCGGCGCCCGGCAGGCCCATCATGCCGCCCATCTGCTTCATCATCTTCTGCGCGTCGGCGAAGCGGTTGAGCAGCTGGTTGACGTCCATGACGGTCACGCCGGAGCCGTTGGCGATGCGGGCTCGGCGGGAGCCGTTGATGATCTTCGGGTTGGTGCGCTCGCCGGGGGTCATCGACCGGATGATCGCGGTGACCCGGTCGAAGTGGCTGTCGTCGAGCTCGGCCAGCTGGTCCTTCATCTGGCCCATGCCCGGCATCATGCCGAGGATGTTGGCGATCGGGCCCATCCTGCGCACCGCGATGAGCTGGTCGAGGAAGTCCTCCAGGGTGAACTGCTCGCCACCGAGCAGCTTGGAGGTCATCTTCTCCTTCTGATCCTCGTCGAAGGCCTGCTCGGCCTGCTCGATGAGGGTCAGCACGTCGCCCATGCCGAGAATGCGGCTGGCCATCCGGTCGGGGTGGAAGACGTCGAAGTCCTCGAGCTTCTCGCCCGTGGACGCGAAGAGGATCGGCTGGCCGGTCACGTGCCGCACCGACAGGGCCGCGCCGCCGCGGGCGTCGCCGTCGAGCTTCGACAGGACCACGCCGGTGATGCCGACGCCGTCGCGGAAGGCCTCGGCCGTGGTGACCGCGTCCTGGCCGACCATCGCGTCGATGACGAAGACGACCTCGTCGGGGTCGACCGCGTCGCGGATGTCGCGGGCCTGCTGCATCATCTCGGCGTCGATGCCGAGGCGGCCGGCGGTGTCGACGATGACGATGTCCTTGGCGGTGCGCTTGGCGTGCTCGATCGAGTCGCGGGCCACCTGGACCGGGTTGCCGACGCCGTTGCCGGGCTCGGGGGCGTACACGTCGACGCCGGCCCGGCCGGCCAGGACCTGGAGCTGGTTGACCGCGTTGGGCCGCTGCAGGTCGGCCGCGACCAGCAGAGGCTGGTGGCCCTGGCCCTTGAGCCAGCGCGAGAGCTTGCCGGCGAGCGTGGTCTTACCGGAACCCTGCAGGCCGGCCAGCATGATCACGGTCGGCGGCTGCTTCGCGAACTGCAGCCGCCGCCCCTCGCCGCCGAGGATGCCGATGAGCTCCTCGTGGACGATCTTGATGATCTGCTGGGCGGGGTTGAGCGCCTGCGAGACCTCCGCCCCGCGGGCGCGTTCCTTGAGGTTGGCGATGAACGCCTTGACCACCGGCAGCGCGACGTCCGCCTCGAGCAGCGCGAGACGGATCTCGCGCGCGGTGGCGTCGATGTCGGCGTCGGTGAGCCGCCCCTTGCCCCGGAGCTTGGTGAAGATCCCGGAGAGGCGGTCGCTCAAGGTGTCAAACACGGCACAACTTCCCGTTGGTCGGTGGGGAGGAGATGCCAGCAAGCCTAGCCGCCCGCCGGAACCCTCACCGGTTGCGCATCCGGTACGTCTTCGCCGCAGCCTCGATCCGCCGCTGGGTCCGGGTGCCCGGGGCGAGCCCCTTCTTCGCCCTGCCGTACAGGTAGACGCCGCCGCCGACCACGATCGCGCCCACGACCAGGTACGAGAGCGCGCCCATCAGCGCGTGCAGGAGCGCTATCGCGACCCAGCCCACGACGACCACTCCGGCGATCATCGCCACCAGATATGCCACTGCCTTGCCCATGTCGTCCTCCTCGGGGTGCCCGTTGTCCACCATGCGCCCCGCACGCAAGCCGGCGCATCAGGGCGGCCCCGTAGGGGTGGGACCCGGCCGTTCCGCCGCGCCGCCCGGGGAAACCGCGGTATACCGCTGATATCAGGCGTTACTCGGCATAGCACAGATGTCCGGAAAGCCCACATCGACCGCAACCAACCGGCAGATCCCTCCGTTGAGGCACAGGAACCGGGCGGCTGACCGATCGGCCCCGAACGACATCCGGCGGAAGGACGAGCTCGTGCCTCTACGGCGGATCCTGCGAATGGCGCCCTGGGAGGTCCGCTCCCGCGTCCTGCGCAGCATGCAGTACCGGGTGCTCCCCCACATCGCCGAAGAACGGCGCCTCAGCGTGGCGCGCAGGCTCGTGCTGCTGTCCCCCCCACCGCGGCTGCCCTTCACCCGGCGGCGGGACGACGGGACGACCATGCGCGTCCGTACGGCCCGGGGCCGCGTGACCGCTCACCGTGACCCGGCGGCCAGCCCGGTGGGCGTACGCCGGCAGAACCTCGACCGGGTCGTCGCCGCGCTCGACGAGGCCGGCATCGAGTGGTTCCGCATCCCCACCCGGGCGTTGCGCACCACCGCGGTGGCCGTACGCGCCACCGACCGCCCCGCCGTCGCCCGGCTGCTCGAGGACCTGACCGCCACCACCGAGGGCCGGCTGGACGTCGTGAAGCCGCGCCGGGCGAAGAAGGCCGGCGCTGCGGACGTGGTGAAGGTGTCCTGGCCGGTCACCGACCCGGACGGCAGCCTGGTGCTCGGCACCGACTTCGGGTGCGAGGTGGAGTTCTGGACCGAGCGGGACGGCATGCTCGCCGGGCCGCGGCGCAACCCGATCGCCGACGTCATCGCCCTCGACGAGCCGGTGGTGGACGCCCCCGAGCCGGCGTTCGGCCCGTTCAGCTCGCCGGCCGACCGGACCCCGTACCGGACCCGGCAGATCTTCACGCTGCCCAGCCCGGACCGGATCGGCTTCCCGATCGACGTGGTCTACACCTGGGTCGACGGCGGCGACCCGCAGTGGCAGGCCCGCAAGGCCGCCGCGCTCGCGGAGAACGGGTGGCTGGACGAGGCCAGCAAGCTCGCCTGCAACGACGCCCGGTACACCTCGCGGGACGAGCTGCGCTACTCGCTGCGGTCCCTGCACTGCTTCGCGCCCTGGGTGAACCACATCTACCTGGTCACCGACGATCAGGTGCCGGACTGGCTGGACACCGCGCACCCGGGGATCACCGTGGTCAGCCACCGGGAGATCTTCGGCGGTACCGGCCGGCTGCCCACCTTCAACTCCCAGGCGATCGAGTCGCGGCTGCACCGCATCCCCGGCCTGAGCGAGCACTTCCTCTACCTCAACGACGACGTGTTCCTGGGCCGGCCGGTCACGCCGGACCTCTTCTTCACCCCCGGCGGCCTGACCCGCTTCTTCCCGTCGAACGCCCAGGTCGACTCCGCCCCGCGCCGCCCCGACGACCCGCCGGCGGACTCGGCCGGCAAGAACAACCGGGAGCTCATCCGTACGGCGTTCGGCCGGGTGCTGACCCGCAAGATGATGCACACCCCGCACCCGTCCCGGCGCAGCGTCATCGCCGAGATCGAACAGCGCTTCGGCGAGTACGTCGAGGCCACCGCCTCGCACCAGTTCCGCCACCCCGACGACATCTCGTTGCTGTCGTCGCTGCAGCAGTACTACGCCTACCTGACCGGGCGGGCGGCGCCGGGGACGATCGCGTACGCGTACGCGAACCTGGCCAGCCCGTCGACCCCGTTCCGGCTCGCCGGCATGTTGCGCCACCGCAACCTCGACGCGTTCTGCCTCAACGACACCGACTCCGACGCGGCCATCGCGGCCGAGCAGGCGGCGCTGCTCAACGAGTTCCTGCCCGCGTACCTGCCGTTCGCCTCGCCGTACGAGCTGAGCGGCCCGCGCCGCGCGCCCGCCGCCGTCCTGACCCAGGTCGACCGTGGCCCGGCCCTCGCATCCGAGCGGGCGCCGGAGATCGCCGTGCCGGCCCAGCCGGCCGGCGGTCCGGCCGCCACCAATTCGCCCGTCGCCTGACGGGCCCTGCAAAGGAGAACTTCTCTCGTGAGCTTCGACGTCGTCATCCTCGGCCTCGGGTACGTGGGGCTGCCGCTCGCGCAGCAGGCCACCCGGGCCGGCATGTCCGTGCTCGGCTTCGACGTCAACCCGGCCGTGGTCGAGGCGCTCGCCGCCGGCCGGTCGCACGTCGACGACCTGTCCGACGCCGACGTGGCCGAGATGGTGGCCGGCGGGTTCCGCACCACCTCCGACGAGGCCCGGATCGCCGAGGCGGGCACCGCGGTCATCTGCGTGCCGACGCCGCTGGCCGAGGGCGACGGGCCGGACCTGCGGGCCGTCACCGGCGCGACCGAGGCGGTCGGCCGCAACCTGCGGCCCGGCATGCTGGTCGTGCTGGAGTCCACCACCTACCCGGGTACGACCGACGACGTCGTACGCCCGCTGCTGGAGAAGCTGTCCGGCCTCACCGCCGGCGTCGACTTCCACGTCGCGTTCTCGCCGGAGCGCATCGACCCGGGCAACGAGCGGTTCGGCGCGCACAACACCCCGAAGGTCGTCGGCGGGTACACCTCCGCGTGCACGGACCGGGTGGAGGCGTTCTACGGCCGGTTCATCCAGACCGTCGTGCGCACCCGCGGCACCCGCGAGGCGGAGACGGCGAAGCTGCTGGAGAACACGTACCGGCACGTGAACATCGCGCTGGTCAACGAGATGGCCCGGTTCTGCCACGAGCTGGGCATCGACCTGTGGGACGTCATCCACGCCGCGTCCACCAAGCCGTTCGGCTTCCAGGCCTTCTACCCCGGCCCGGGTGTGGGCGGCCACTGCATCCCGATCGACCCGAACTACCTGAGCCACAACGTCCGCAGCAAGCTCGGCTACCCGTTCCGCTTCGTCGAGCTCGCGCAGGAGATCAACGCCACGATGCCGGCGTACGTGGCCCGCCGCGCGCAGAACCTGCTCAACGCCGACGGGGTGGCCGTGCACGGCGCGAAGATTCTGCTGCTCGGGGTCACGTACAAGCCGAACATCGCCGACCAGCGCGAGTCGCCGGCCACCCCGCTGGCCCGTCAGCTCGCGTCGCTGGGTGCGGTGCTGACGTTCCACGACCCGTACGTCACCGAGTGGGGCGTGCCGCGCACCGACGACCTGGAGGGCGCCGCCGCGGCCGCCGACCTGGTGATCCTCGTGCAGCACCACCGCGAGTACGACGCCGACCACCTGGCGGGCATCGCCAAGCGCTTCTTCGACACCCGGGGCGTCACCACCAGCCGGGAGGCGCACCGGCTGTGACCGAGATGAGCATCGCGCCCGCCGCGGTCCCTCAGCACCGCGCCGGCAAGCACGCGGCAGGGGCACGGGCGCGTACGCCGGTCGCGCCGGCCAGGCCTCCCCGGCACCGCCGTGACATCGAAGGGCTGCGCGCGGTCGCGGTGCTCCTCGTGGTCGCGTACCACTGTGGTCTGCCCTTGATCTCCGGCGGTTACGTCGGCGTCGACGTCTTCTTCGTCATCTCCGGCTTCCTCATCACCGGGCTGCTGCTGCGCGAGGCGCGCGGCAGCGGCACGGTGTCCATCCCGCGCTTCTACGCCCGCCGGGCGCTGCGACTGCTGCCCGCCTCGACGGTCGTGGTCGTCGCGACGGTGACGGCGTCCGCGCTGTGGCTTCCGCCGCTGCGGCTGAGCGGGATCCTCTCCGACGCCCTGCACACCACGATGTACGCGATGAACTACCGGCTCGCGGCCGTCGGCACCGACTACCTGAACGCCGACGCGGAACCCTCGCCGCTGCAGCACTTCTGGTCGCTCGCGGTGGAGGAGCAGTTCTACCTCGTGTGGCCGCTGCTGATCCTGCTGTTCGTCCGCAGTGGCCGCGCGCGGCGGCTCGGCACGGTGCTGTCGGTGCTGACCGTGGGCTCGCTGGCCCTCTCGCTGTGGCAGACGCAGCACAACGCCGGGTGGGCGTACTTCGGGGCGCACACCCGCGCCTGGGAGCTGGGCGCCGGCGCGCTGCTCGCGGTCGGCGCGGTGAAGCTGCCGCGCTCCTTCGTCCCGGCCGGGCTCGCCGCCATCGCCGTCTCCGCCGTGCTGTACACCGCCGAGACGCCGTTCCCGGGGTACGCGGCCGTGCTGCCCGTGCTCGGCGCCGCCGCGGTCATCGCCGGTGGCACCGGCCGGCCGGCGGGAGTGCTGGGCCTGCCGGCGCTCCAGGCGATCGGGCGGCTCTCGTACTCGTGGTACCTCTGGCACTGGCCGGTGCTGCTGATCGCGCCGTACGCGGTGGGCCGTCCGCTGGCCTCCTGGGAGAACGTGCTCGCCGCGATCGGTGCGCTGGCGCTGGCGGCGCTGACGTACGCGCTCGTGGAGAACCCCGTACGCCACCTGGCCGTCCTGCAGAACCGGCCGTGGCGCGGCATCGGCGTGGGCCTCGGGCTCTCGCTGCTCGCCGCCGGGCTCTGCTTCGCCATCACGGTGTCCGCCACGCACCTGGGCGGGACGAGCAATTACCGCGCCGCCGCGCTGAATCCCGCCACGTTCGACCCCGGCGACCTGTCCGCCGCGATCGCGGCGAGCGTGAACGCCCCAGCGGTGCCCGCGAACCTGACGCCCCCGCTGGACAAGGCGATGAAGGACAAGCCGCGCTACTACAGCGAGGGCTGCTCCCAGGCCTTCGACGACCCGACGGTCAAGAAGCCCTGCGCGTACGGCGACCTCAGCTCCCCCACCACGGTCGTGCTGTTCGGCGACTCCCACGCCGGGCACTGGTTCCCGGCGCTGGAGGCGGCCTCGCTGCAGCGGCACTGGAAGCTCGTCGTGGTGACCAAGAGCGCGTGCACCGCGGCGGACGGCATGATCTACCTGCCGCAGCTCAAGCGCCAGTTCACCGAGTGCGTCCAGTGGCGCCACGACGCCTGGGACTACGTCCGCTCCCTGCACCCGGCGAAGGTGGTGATGGGCTCGACGTACCCGAGCAACGAGCTGCTCGGGGTGACCGGCTCGCAGGACGACGCCTGGGTCGCCGCGTGGAAGCGGTCGATCCGCGCGGTGTCCGCACCCGGCACGGACGTCTACTTCATCAGCGACACCCCGTGGCAGAACGGGCCCACGCCGGAATGCCTGTCGGCGCACATGGACCGTCCCGCGGAGTGCGGGCGCAGCCGGGTGGGCGCGCTGGCCGAGCCGGTCCGGCGCAGGCTCATCGCGGCGGCCGCGCGGGCCGAGGGCGCGACGGTCATCGACCCGGTGCCGTGGTTCTGCACCGCGACGACCTGCCCGCCGATCGTCGGCGACATCCTGGTGTACCGGGACCAGCACCACATCACCACGGCGTACAGCCGGTTGCTGGCCCCGCAGCTGGGTGCGGCGCTCGCATCGTCCTGACACCCGCGAACACCCGCGTGACGAGGCCCGGCGGTCATCCGCCGGGCCTCTTCGCACCCGTACGGCAACCGGACGGCGACCACTGTCGAGACCGGAGTACGGCAGGCACCCGGGCGGCAACTCTCCCCTCACACCAAGGCACCTGAAACGGCATCAGCGCACCCCACCGGACTTCCGAAGGGAATGGCGTACCTGGCGAACAAGCGCCGGGGCGGAGTTCTCCGAAAGGTTGTCCCGTGCCGAAGACCCTGGTCCGTCGCCTCGCCACCCTCGCGCTGATCCCCGCCGCGGCCCTCGCCGGCCTGGTCACCGTGGCGGCCCCGGCCGAAGCCGCCGTGGTCTCCACCTCCACGCTGCAGACGCAGGTCGTCGCCCTGTCGAACCAGCAGCGGGTCAAGGCCGGCTGCCGGGCGCTGCGGGTGAACGCGAACCTCCTGTGGGCCAGCCGCGGCCACAGCAAGTACATGGCCACCACCGGCGTGTTCAGCCACACCGGCGCGCGCAACTCCACGTTCATCAGCCGTGACCGGGCGGCCGGCTACACCGCTCCGCGCAGCGAGAACATCGCGTGGGGCTACCGCACCGCTGCCGAGGTCGTCAACGCGTGGATGCGCTCGCCGGGTCACCGCGCCAACCTGCTCGACTGTGGCGCCCGTACGTTCGCCGTCGGCGTCGTCTACGCCGCCAACGGCACCCCGTACTACACCCAGGACTTCGGCTCGCGCTGACAAGCCTTTCCCTCCCCCGAAAAAGGCGACCGGCCGGCATGCCCCCGCATGCCGGCCGGTCGTCCTTTTCCGCTCAGGCGGGTACGGCCGCCCCGCTGCGCGAGTACGACATGACCACGTGCCGGCCGAGCCGCTGCGGCTCGGCGGTGAGGCCGGTGACGTTCTCGGTCCATCGGCGTACGGCGTCCTGCTCGTCGGGGCGGTTCGCGTCGTCGAGAACCACCGTGGCCACCGGCGCCAGGCGGTTCTCCAGCGCGTGCATCGCCGGGTACCGCGCGTCGGGCCCGGTGGCCGTCGGCGGGCCGTCGATCAGCAGCAGGTCGATGCCGCGCAGGTCGGCAAGCTTCTCCACGTCGTACCAGCGGTAGCTCTTGCCGTCCACGACGATGTCGCTCAGCGGCGCGGTACGCACCTCGGCCACCCCGGAGAGCCCGTGCGCGTCCAACTGGTCACGGGTACGCCCCGCGTAGTCGGCGTCGTGGTCGAGCGACACCAGCCGGCCGCCGATCTTCTCCAGCGCGTACGCCAGCCACACCGTGGAGGTGCCGCTGCCGAGCTCGACCACCAGCTGCGGGCGGCGCAGCCGCACGATGTGCAGCAACTCCAGCAGGTCCGTCGGGTTCAGCGCGAAATCGCCCGACGACGGCATCGGCGCGCGCGGCGTGAACTCACCGAACAGCTGGAACATCGCCTCGATCTCACGGCTCTGCGCGCGCAGCAGCATGTCGGTGCCGTGGCCGTTCTGCCGCAGCCCGCGGGTGAGGCTGCGGGTCAGCTCCTGGTGCCGGTCGCCGGCGGCGAGCCGTTCCTTCTCCACGGCGGCGACGACGCGGCGCTGCATCTGCTCGACGACGACCCGCAGGTCGCGGTTCGCGGCCTGGTTCGCCCGGTGCAGCCCGCCCATCCACCGCGACAGGTGCAGCACGCCGAGCAGCACGCCCAGCAGCAGCACGGCGACCAGGGACGTGGCGAGGCCCTGGTGCCCGGTGGCGGCCGCGGCCCAGATGCCGGCGACGACCGCCAGCACCACCATGAGGACGACCGCCTGCGGGCGGGTCAGGCTCCGCAGCCGGACCGCCAGCCGGCCACCGACGCTGGTCAGGCCACTCATCTGCGCAGAACCTCCGTTGTTCGCCGTCTTCGACACGTTCCCTAACGGCAGCGACCGCCGCCCGTTACGCCTACGCCGGCTGAGGTTCCGGGAGCCGCTGGGCGGGCGCGACGGTCCGGGGCGCGTGCACCAGGCCGGCGATGCGGTCCACGTACGGCTGGGCGTGGTGGGCCTTCGCCACGACGGCCCGCGCGCGGCGGCTCTGCTCGGCGAAGAGCACCCGGTCCGCGGCGTAGCGCTTCACCAGCCCCGCCACCTCGGACGGAGCACAGTAGACGGCCGCATCGCCGAACATGGCCGCGTGCCGTTCGGGCGTCACCACGACGCACCCCTGCGCGGCCGCCTCCAGGGCCGGCCGGGAGAACGTCTCCACCGCCTCCGGGTGCGGGAAGTGCAGGTAGAAGTCCAGCTGGTGCAGGAACGTCCGCAGGTTCAGGTCCGCTGCCTCGTAGACGAGGTGCGCACGGGGGCCGCCCAGGCTGAAGTCCGTACGCGGCCAGTCCGGCAACCGCAGCCGCACGTCCACCCGGGCCAGGTCGTCGTACACGTACAGCGACTCCCGGGCGTCGCGCGGCCACACCCCCTGGTCGCACAGGTCGGTGCCGACCACGGGCGTGTCCCGGGTGGCGCCGTCGCGGACCGCCGCCCACCGCTCGGTGCCCACGACGGTCGGCATGTCCCACGGCGTCAGCTCGATCCACGGTTCGTCCGCGCGCAGCGCCGAGCGCACCTCGGGGTCCTGTGGGCACCACAACACCGGCGCCTCGAACAGCCGCTCCGCCGTGCGCGTGCACGCCTGCGGCTCGTACCGGTGGTCGAGGCCGTCGCGGCGTACCGGGGCCTGGTCGGCGACGACGAGCACCTGGCGGGGACGCAGCAGGCTTTCGTCACCCGGCGCGAACTGCAGCACCGCGGCGTGCCGCACGATCAGCAGCGCGGCCTCGGCGACGTCGCCGGTGAGCACCTGGTCCACCCGGCCCGCGTTGATCATCTTCTGGATCGGGTCGCACAGCGCGTGCCGGCGCCGCGCGAACGGCCGCCCGGACTCGAGGTGCAGCACGGCGACCCGCAGCCCCCGGTCCGTGAGCGCCCGCATCTCCTCGATCGCGGACAGCTGCGGGCCCTGCAGGAACCGCCAGTCGCCGGCCATCACCACGTCGTACTCCGGCAGCGGCGGCGCCTCGCCCCGGGCGTACCGGAGGTGGCCGGGCGCGGCGAACGGCCGCTCGCCGCCGTCCCGTGGCAGGTGGGGTTTCGCCGCCCGGGCCGCGATGCGGCTGTGCCACTGCTGGTACGCCGACGAGTACGCGACCCGAGCCGGGTGCATCCAGTACGCCCGGATCTCCGACCGCGACAGCGAGCCCTGCGACAGCCGGATCAGCGCGAGCGGCTCGGACTCGACGTGGCGTACCGCCCGTTCGCCGTAGACCGCCCGCATCCGGCCGATGTATTCGGAGTCGGCGGCCTTGCGGACCCGGTCGAAGTAGCCGATCCGGTCCATCACGACCTGGCGGCGGAACATCAGCGACGACGGGTTGAAGCGGCCGCGGCGTACCGCCGGGCGGGTCAGCACGAGATGCTCGGTGACCGCCAGGCCGTCGCTGGTCGTGGCGACGGTGCGGGAGTTCTCGAGCAGCGGCCGGACCTGCAGCTCGAGCCGGCGCGGGTGGGACCAGTCGTCGGAGTCCTGGAACGCGACGAACTCGCCCTCGGCGGCGTCGAGCCCGGCGTTGCGGCCGGCGTACGTGCCCTGGTTGGACGACTGCTTCACCAGCCGGATCCGCGGGCCCAGCGCCACGGCCCGCTGCAGCACCTCGTCGAACTCCGGCGGCGAGGCGTCGTCGACGATGATCACCTCGACGTTGCGCCAGGACTGGGCGAGGATCGACCGGACCGCGGTGATCAGGCCCTCGTCGGGGTGGAACGCCGTGACGATCACGGAGATCCGGTGCGGCTCCTCGACGGGTGCGGCCTCGGCGGCGGCCGTCAGCCGGTCGAACGGAGGCAGGCCGTTCGCCGGCTCGAGCGCCGGGTACGGCCTCGGCATCAGCCGCTGGAACGCGGCGAGCCACGGCGCCACGGGCACGCCGTCGTCGCCGGTGAACGGGTTGGCCACGTCCATCTCGAGGTCCGTGCGGATGGCCGCGCTGATGTCCGGGTACGCCGCCAGCAGCTCGCGGGCCGCCGCGGCACCCCGCCACGTGTACGTCAGCTGGGCGTGCAGCCCCTGGTGGGCGCCCGGGACGGCCGGGGCCCCGAGCGCGGTACGGACCAGCTCGTACAGGGCCAGCGCGTCGTCGCGGTCGCCGGGCAGCATGTCCTGCAACGCGATGGTCTGAGCCAGCCCGGCGATCACGGACGGGCGGACGTCGGCGCGGATCCGCCGCAGCCACTCGGTGTCACCGCCACGCGCGGCCGCCAGCAGCTCCTCGTACGTGGTCCCGGTGTCCCGCAGCGCCGTGTACCCCAGCAGCCGCCGCATCTCCAGCGACCGCAACCGGATCGCGACCGGCGGCACGGCCCGCTGTACGTGGTACCGGGCGACCCTCAGGTAGTCGTCGAGCAGACCGGCTGGATCCCCCATGCGGCAACAGACCTCTTCGCTACGCCCTTCAATGACATAGGGGGCAACGCCTGCGACCCGCGGGAGGTGACGAGGTTTTCAGACCACGCCCAGCACTGCCGCCTCGACCCTCGCCCGTTCCGCCTCGTCCGCCCAGGCTCCGACGAGGTAGAACGCGTCCACCACGTCACCGCCCAGCGTGGAGATCCGCGCGGCGCGGACCTCGGCGCCGGCGTCGTCGAGCGCCGTGGCCACGCGGTACAGCAGCCCCGAGGAGTCGGGTGCGCGCAGTTCCAGCACGACGGCGTCGGTCGCGGCCTCGCGCAGCCACACCACGCGCGGTGCCGCGCCGGCCCGGTCGGACTTCGCCCGGGCGCGCAGCCGCTGGGTCACGGACACGTCCCCCACGGCCACCCGGCGCAGGTCCGCGGCGAGCGCCACCGGGTCGGCCGGGGAGCCGTACCGGGGCTGGGTGGTGAACTCGACGATGGCGCGGCCGTCCACCGAGCACGCGTCCGCCGCGACCACGTCGAGGCGGTGCAGGGCCAGGCACGCCGCCACGCTGCCGAGCAGGCCCCGGCGGTCGGCCGCGGCCACCGCGACCCGGTCGCCCTCGAGGTGTACGGCGGGCAGGTCGCCCTCGAGCAGCTCGGGGTCGGGCTGGGGCGGTGCGGGCAGGGCACCCGTGTCGAGCGCGGTGTGCACCCGGCGGACGAGTTCCTCGATCAGCCGTCCCTTCCAGTCCGACCAGGCCGCGGGGCCGGTGGCGTGCGAATCGGCCCGGGCCAGCGCGTGCAGCAGATCCAGGGTGCCGGTGTCGCCGACGGCCCCGGCCACTGTCGAGATCGTCACCGGGTCGCTCAGGTCCCGCCGGGTCGCGATGTCGGGCAGCAACAGGTGCAGCCGGACCAGCTTCTCCACCGTGGCCACGTCGGCGGGCGGCAGGCCGATGCGGGTGGCGATGTCGGCGGCGATCGGGGCGCCCACGGTGCTGTGGTCGCCGGGCAACCCCTTGCCCACGTCGTGCAGGAACGCGCCGATCAGCAGCAGGTCGGGGCGCTCCACGTCGCGGGCGTACGCGCTGGCCTCGTACGCCGCCTGCACCAGGTGCCGGTCCAGCGTGAAGCGGTGCACGGGGTGGTGCTGCGGGAGGCTGCGCATCCGGGCCCACTCCGGCAGCCAGGCGTCGATCAGCCCGTACCGGTCGCAGGTCTCCCAGGCCGGCAGCAGGCCCGGACCGGACCCCAGCAGCGAGACCAGCGCGGCCCGGGCCGCGGGCGGCCACGGCGTCGGCAGCGGCGGGCAGAAGGCGGCGAGCCATTCGCAGGTGGCCCGGGCGATGGGCAGCCGCACGGTCGCGGCTGCGGCGGCCACCCGCAGCGAGAGCGTGGGATCCGGGACCGGGCCGATCGCGGTCCGGGCGAGCACCAGCTCACCGTCCTGTTCGACCACGTCGCGGGCCACCGGGCGACGGACCGGGCGGCCCTGGGTCACACCGCGGCGGCGGCCGCTGCGCAACCGGTCGGCCGCCCGCCACGCGTCGTCCAGGGCGTGCGCGATCGTCCGGGCGTCCCCGGCGACGCGCCGCAGCAGCGTGTCACCGTCGTCCAGGTCCAGCAGCTCCGCGACCGCGCCGCGTTCCTGCGCGACGAGCCGGTCGACCCGGCGGCCCACGGCCAGGTGCAGGGCGTCGCGCGTGTCCAGCAGGCGCAGGTCGGCCGCGCGCACCGCGGGGCGCAACGTGTCGGCGACCCCGGCCCGGCCGATGCCGCGCAGGATCGTCATGTCGCGCAGCCCGCCGGCGGCCTCCTTGAGATCGCCCTCCAGCAGGAACGCGAGCTCGCCGTGGGTCGCCCACCGCGTCGCGGTGATCTCCTTCAGCTGCGGGAGCAGGCGTACGGCGGTGCGCCGCCACTGGTCCCCGGTGGCCGCGATCAGCTCGGCGGACAGCGCGGCGTCACCGGCGACGTGCCGGGCGTCGAGCAGGCCCAGCGCGACCTTCACGTCGTCGTGGGCCACCGACAGCGCCTCGGGCAGCGTCCGCACCGAGTGGTCGAGGCCCAGCCGGGCGTCCCAGATCGGGTACCAGAGCGCGGCGGCGATCCGGTCGATGCCGGCCGTGCCGTTGTGCAGCAGCACCAGGTCCAGGTCGCTGTACGGCGCGCAGTCGCGCCGGCCCAGCCCGCCCACGGCGACCAGGCTCACGCCGGGCAGGTGGCTGGGGAACATCCGGGCCAGCCACGCATCGAGCGCCGCGGCCCGGTCAGCCCGGGCGGCAGCGCCGATGTGCGTCCTCTGGGTGGCAAGCGGGCCCCCAGACGGCACGCGCGGTACCGCCTGGGGCTCACTGACCATGTAGTTCACTCGTATCCAAGATCAGAGCGCGTCGAGCCCGCGCTCGCCGGTACGGACCCGGACCACGTCGTCGACCGATGTGACCCACACCTTGCCGTCGCCGATCTTGCCGGTCCGGGCGGAGGTGACGACCGCGTCGACGACCTTCTCGACGTCGATCTCGTCCGTGACGACCTCTACCTTGATCTTGGGCAGGAATTCCACGGTGTACTCGGCGCCCCGGTACACCTCCGTGTGGCCCTTCTGCCGTCCGTAGCCCTGTACCTCGCTCACCGTGAGCCCGGCGACGCCCAGTGCGTGCAGCGCCTCCTTCACGGCGTCGAGCTGGTACGGCTTGATGACCGCGGTCACCAGCTTCATGCTCAGTCCCTCCATGTCTTCAGAACTTAACCGGCGACCTTCTGGCTGACGTCGGCCTTACCGTCAGCGTCGATGGACTTCGAAGGGGTCAGGCCGGCCATCGCGAACGCCCCGCCGCCGCCGGAGCCGCCGGCCGGGGTGAGGTCGTAGCCGGTCTCGCCGTGATCCGCGATGTCGATGCCGGAGATCTCGGCCTCCTCGCTGACCCGGAGGCCCTTCGCGGCCTTGATGATCAGCGCGATCGCCGCGGCGATGGCGAAGGAGTAGAGCGTCACGACGAAGCTGCCCAGGAACTGCCGGCCCAGCTGGGTGAGCCCGCCGCCGTAGAACAGGCCCTCGCTCGCGTTGAGGATCTTGCTGTCGGTGATGCCCGCGTTGACCTGCGCGGTGGCGAAGAAGCCGATCGACAGCGAGCCGATCCAGCCACCGACGAAGTGGACGCCGACCACGTCGAGCGAGTCGTCGTAGCCGAAGCGGTACTTCAGGCCGACGGCGAGGGCGCAGACCGCACCGGCGACGAGGCCGATCAGCACGGCCGGCAGCGGGGCGACGAAGCCACACGCCGGGGTGATGGCGACCAGGCCGGCGACCGCGCCGGACGAGGCGCCGACCAGGGTCGGCTTGCCGTCGCGGATCCACTCCACCACGACCCAGCCGACCAGCGCGGCGGCCGTGGCGACCTGGGTGTTGATGAACGCGAAGACCGTGGTGCCGTCGACGGTGAGCTCGGAGCCCGCGTTGAAGCCGAACCAGCCGAACCACAGCAGGCCGGCGCCGAGGGCCACGAACGGCACGTTGTGCGGGCGCATGTTCTCCCGTGGCCAGCCGACGCGCTTGCCGAGGATCAGGCACAGCGCCAGCGCGGCCGCGCCGGCGTTGATGTGGACCGCCGTACCGCCGGCGAAGTCGAGCGCGCGGATCTTGGAGCCGATGAAGCCGCCGCCCCAGACCCAGTGCGCGACCGGGACGTAGACCAGCGTGAACCAGGCAAGCGCGAAGATGACCCAGCCGCCGAACTTCATGCGGTCCGACACCGCGCCGCTGATCAGCGCGACGGTGATGATGGCGAACATCATCTGGAAGGCCATGAAGGCGTACGTGGGGATGCCGGTGTTCGCGCCGAAGAAGAGCCACTCCTCGGTGATCGCGCCGGTGCCCGTACCGAAGTAGGTCGAGAAGTTGCCGATGATGTTGTTCAGGCCCGCGCTGCCGTTGACACCGAAGGCCAGAGTGAAGCCGTACAGAACCCACAGGATGGAGATGAGCCCGATGCACGAGAAGCTCATCATCATCATGTTCAGTACGCCCTTGGACCGGTTGAGGCCACCGTAGAACAGCGCCAGACCGGGTGTCATGAGCAAAACGAGCGCAGACGACAGGAGCAACCAGGCGGTGTTGCCGGTGTTGATCTCCACGCTGCCTCCTCTCGGTTAGGTGTCTCCATGCCCACGCCGCGGCGCAACCGAGAGCGGGGCTGAATCGGCCTTCCGGGCAGCGTCGCGCCGTAGGACCGGTGTGGCGGGAAGCCTTCCGGCCGGCTGTTTCGCGCACGGTCTACACGCGGTTTCCGGCGCGTGACCGGTTGTTTCGTACGTGTGAAGAAACTCTCACAACCCCGTGGCGAAAACGGCGTGAACAGGGGTCAAAGCCCCGAGAGGAGTGTTACCTGAGCGCGTACTCGAGGGTGTGCCGCTCGTAGTCGAGCAGCCGCAGGTCGCGCATCGGCCGGCGCAGATGGCCCTTGTGCACGATCCGCACGAACGCGGGATCGCCGGCGGCGGCCATCCGCCGGATGCCCTCGACGTGATCCACGATCCGCTTGCGGATGGTCCGGACCAGGCGGTGCCGGTCGCGCGGGATCAGGCCGTACGCGTCCGCGAACAGCCGCAGCCGCCGCGGCCGGTTGGGGCGCTTCCACCCCAGCGTGTACGAGTCCCGGTCGCTGAACAGCGGCACCCACGTCCACGCCGCGTACGCCACGTCGTAGATGCGCGCGCCCGGCGAGGCCAGGTCGAAGTCGATGAGCGCGAGGGTGCCGTCGGGGCGCCACACCACGTTGTGCGGGGCGGCGTCGTGGTGGCAGATCACCTCGGTGTCGGGCGGCGGCGGGCCGAAGCTGCGCCACACCGCGTTCGGCGGGGGCTGGAAGCCGTACTGCGCGTCGTGGAACATCCGCAGCATCGTGGCGACCGTGACCAGCGCTTCCTCGGTGGTCCAGTGCGGCGCGAGCGGATACTCACCGCACTCGCCGTCGAGGTACGACAGCACCTCGCGGCCCTTCTCGTCCATCCCGAGGGCGTGCGGCGACCCGGTGAAACCGACCCGCTGCAGGTGGTTGAGCAGCGAGTGCACGGCCGGCGTCCACGGGCCGGCGTTGCGGCGCACGGTGTCGCCGACCCGCGAGACCGTGCTGACGTTGCCGCCGTGCAGAGGGATCTCGCGGACGGGCTCTTGCGTCACCCACGACCTCCCCTGGAAATGCGCTGATGCACAGGCCTGCCGTCCCCGAGACTACGCGTCGGAGCCAAGCAACGCCTCGACGAAGGCGGCGGGCTCGAACGGCGCGAGATCGTCGGGGCCCTCGCCCAGACCCACCAGCTTCACCGGGATGCCCAGCTTGCGCTGCACGGCGATGACGATGCCGCCCTTGGCCGTGCCGTCCAGCTTGGTCAGCACGACGCCGGTCACGTCCACCACCTCGGTGAACACCCGCGCCTGCTCCAGGCCGTTCTGGCCGGTGGTGGCGTCCAGGATGAGCAGTGTCTCGTCGACCGGACCGTGCTTCTCCACGACCCGCTTGACCTTGCCCAGCTCGTCCATGAGGCCGACCTTGTTCTGCAGCCGGCCGGCGGTGTCGACGAGCACCGTGTCGATGCCGGTGTCGATGCCCCGCTTCACGGCGTCGAACGCGACGCTGGCCGGGTCACCGCCCTCGGGGCCGCGGACGGTCTCCGCGCCGACCCGCTCGCCCCAGGTGGCCAGCTGCTCGGCGGCGGCGGCCCGGAACGTGTCCGCGGCGCCGAACAGCACCGTGCGCCCGTCCGCGATCAGCACCCGGCCGATCTTGCCGCAGGTGGTGGTCTTGCCCGCGCCGTTGACGCCGACGACCAGGACGACCGCGGGCCGCCCGTCGTGCGGGGCGGTCCGCAGGCTGCGGTCCATCTCCGGGTCCAGCGCCGCGGTCAGTTCCTCGGCCAGCTGCTGGCGCACCTCGGCGACCGTACGGGTCCCCAGCACCCGCACCCGCTCCCGCAGCCGCTCGACGAGGACCTGGGTCGCCTCGACGCCGACGTCGGCGCTGATCAGGCTGTCCTCGATCTCCTCCCACGCGTCCTCGTCGAGGTGGTCGCGGGAGAGCACGCTGAGCAGCCCCCGGCCGAAGACGCTCTGCGACCGGCTGAGCCGCGCCCGCAGCCGCACCAGACGGCCCGCGGTGGGCTCGGGCCGCTCGACGGTCGGCGCCTCGACCACCGGCTCCTCGACGACCGACGGCTCGGCCGGCCGCTCGATGAGTGGCGGCAGCGTGTCGGTGGACGGCACGGCGGGCGGCCGCTCGAGCGTCGTCGTGCCCGCACCGCTCTCCCCGCGCGGCGGCAGCTCACGCCGGCGCAGGCGCGGCACGACGAGGCCCACGGCCCCGACGATCAGCACCGCCAGCAGGATCAGGGAGGCGACCACGTATTCCATGCCTGAAATCCTGACAGATGGGCCCGGCGGGCGTCCTGCCACCCGCCCGTGTCCCCCGCCACGCCCGGTGCGGGAGCGCTCAGGCCGGCTCTCCCCCGGTTCGCACACTCATCCGCTCGCCCGGGCGCCCGAAGATGCTCAGGATCTCGGCGGGCTCCCGGCCGGTGCTGCCGAACCAGTGCGGCACCCGGGTGTCGAACTCGGCCACCTCGCCCGCGTCCAGCACCCAGTCCTGGTCACCCAGGACGAGACGCATACGGCCGGACAACACGTAGATCCACTCGTACCCGTCATGGGCGCGGGGCTCCGGGACCACCGCGCCGACCGGGATGACGATCTTCCACGCCTGGGTGCCGTCGGGCTGCCGCGTCAGCGGGATCACCGTGCGGCCCTTCACCCGGCTCGGCCTGAGCCGGACCCGCGGGTCGCCCACCTCCGGAGCACCCACGAGATCGTCCAGCGGCACCCGGTACGCCAGCGACAGGGCGAGCAGCAGTTCCAGGGTGGGGCGCCGCTGCCCGTTCTCGAGCCGCGACAGGGTGCTCTTCGAGATACCGGTCGCCGCTGCCACCCCCGTGAGGGTCATCCGGCGCTGCGTCCGTACGCGCTTCAAACGGTCCGCGACGTGCTCGAGGGCTCGGGCGACGCCGGGCGGATCCGCACCGCCGGCCTGAGGGAGATCCACGGCTGATCACGCTCGCAATTCCCGGTTACGGCAACATTCGTTGGCCCGCGTTCGTGACGCTAGCAGGCTCGACCCATGAGCCAGTACGACGTAGCAATCATCGGCGGAGGCGCCGCCGGCCTGTCCGCGGCCTTGGTCCTCGCCCGGGCCCGCCGCAGCGTGCTGGTGCTGGACTCCGGCGCCCCGCGCAACGCAGCCGCCACCCACATGCACGGCTACCTGTCCCGCGACGGCCTCCCGCCGGGTGAGCTGCTGGCGGCGGGCCGTAAGGAGGTCCGGCATTACGGCGGTGAGATCGTCGACGGCACCGTCGACGGTCTGGCGGCCGACGCCGGCACCGGCTTCCAGGTGCAGGTCGCTGAGGGGCAGCGAGTCTCGGCGCGCCGCCTGCTGGTCACCACCGGGCTGCGTGACGAGCTGCCCGACGTTCCGGGACTGCGGGAACGCTGGGCGCGCGACGTCCTGCACTGCCCCTACTGCCACGGCCACGAGGTCCGCGACCAGCAGCTCGGCGTCCTCGGCGGCACCGCCGGGGCCGTCCGGTACGCCCAGATCGTGCGGGAGTGGACCGAGGACCTGGTCTACTTCACCCCGCCCGGCATCCTGACCGCCGCCGAACGGACGCAGCTCACCGCCCGAGCCGTCGGGATCGTCGAGGGAACCATCGAGCAGCTCGTCATCGACGACGACCACCTGCGCGGCGTGCAACTGAGCGACGGATGCGTCGTGCCGCGCGACGCGCTGTTCGTCCCGCCGAGGTTCGTGCCCAACAACGATCTGCTGACCGGTCTCGGCTGCGACACCGACGAGCACGGCTGGGTCACCACCGACGCGACGGGCCGCACCAGCGTCCCCGGGGTCTGGGCGGCCGGCAACGTGGTCGACCCTCGCGCCCAGGTCATCACCGCCGCCGGCGCCGGATCCGCCGCTGCCGTGGCCCTCAACGCCGACCTCGTCGACGAGGACGTCCGCATCGCCGTCGAGACCCACGGCCGCTCTTTCCGACCCACCCGCACCCCTTCCGAGGAGGCACCATGACCCGCACCGACCCCGCCCGGCCGGCCCTGGCAGGCCCGCCCACCAAGCACCAGCTCGCCGTGATGATCTGGCTGGCGGTCTTTCCCACGCTGACGGTCCTGAACCTCGTCCTCGGCGACTGGCTCAGCACCCTCACACCCGTCGTACGCACGCTCGTGCTCGCCACCATCGCCGTGCCCATCGTCATCTATGGGCTCATGCCGCAGCTGCACCGGCTCCGCACCCGGGTCCTGACCCGCACTCACCTGAAGGGGAGGGCTGTCCAGTGAACCGGCCCGCGACCCTCGCCGTCCGGGGTCAGCCGTTCGGCCACACGGCGTCACCTGCCGGTACCAGATAGCGCCCTGGCGGAAAGCCGGACGGCTGGGGAGGATGGAAACATGCTTATCTCCACGGCGCCGCGGTGAGCGCACACCTGCTCATCGGCCCGGTGCTGCGACGCGTCGTGGGCGACAAGGCAACGATCTGGGTGGAAACGACCAGCCCGGCCCAGGTGCGGGTCGAGGCCGCCGGCGGGGGCGCCGGCACCGCGTCCACCTTTTGCGCGTACGGGCACCACTACGCGATCGTGGTGGTCGAGGGACTGCCCCGGGGCGCCGCGTCCGAATACCGCGTGTTCCTCGACGACCGGAAGGTGTGGCCGCAGGACGACTCGCCGTACCCGCCCAGCGTCATCGTGACCCGCCCGGCCGACGACGCCGCCCCGGTCAGCATGATCTTCGGCTCCTGCCGGGAGGCCACCCCGCACGCCACCGGCCGCCGCCTGCCGCCCGACGCGCTGGACGCGTACGCCCGGCGGTTGATGGCCGACCCCCGCGACCCGGACCGGCGCCCGGACCTGATCGTGCTCCTGGGCGACCAGGTCTACGCCGACAAGACGTCGGCGAAGGTGCGGCGCTTCCTGCGCCGCCGGCGCGCGGCCGGCCACAACGGCCCGGCGCGCGAGGTCGTGTCCTTCGACGAGTACACGAAGCTCTACCTCGAGTCGTGGCGCGACCCCGAGATCCGCTGGCTGCTGGCCACCGTGCCGAGCGTCATGATCTTCGACGATCACGAGATCATCGACGACTGGAACACCTCGGCGTCCTGGCGCGCGGACATGTCGGCGCAGCCGTGGTGGCGGGAGCGCATCGCCAGCGGCCTGGTGACGTACTGGATCTACCAGCACCTCGGCAACCTCAGCCCCGACGAGCTCGCCGCCGACCCGCTGCTCGCCAAGATCCAGTCGGTTCCGGACGCCACGGACCTGCTGCACGACTTCGGCCGCTCGGTGGACGAGCCGTCGTCGGCGGAGAACGTGGACGGTCCGTACCAGTGGAGCTTCGTCCTGGACATCGGCCGCACCCGCCTGGTCATGCTGGACAACCGCTGCAACCGCGTCCTGACCCCCGGCCGCCGCGAGATGCTGCCCGCGCCGGAATGGGGCTGGTTCCTCGACCAGGCCCACGGCGACTACGACCACCTGGTGGTCGGCTCGTCGCTGCCGTGGCTGATGCCGCCGGCCATCCACCACGTCGAGGCCTGGAACGAGAAGGTCGCGGACTCGGCCGGACCCCGCCGGGCGGCCTTCGCGGAGACCGTACGCCGCGCCTTCGACCTCGAACACTGGGCGGCCTTCCGCCGCTCCTTCGACGCCCTCACGGAACTGTTCCGCCGGCTCGGGCAGGGAGGCCGAGGAGACCGCGTCGGAGCGGGCGGAGCGTACGCGGCCCCGGCCACGATCAGCGTCCTCTCGGGCGACGTGCACCACTCGTACGTGGCCCGCGCGCTCCTCGGCCCGGACGTCCGTACGCCCGTGCACCAGCTGACCTGCTCCCCCATCCACAACCAGGTCCCGGCGCCGCTGAAGCCGCTGATGAGGTTCAGCTGGTCCCGCGTGGCGGCCCGGGGAATGCGCGGCCTGGCCAGGTCGGCGGGCGTCGAACGGCCCCCGGTGGCCTGGAAGAGGCTCGCAGGCCCCTACTTCGGCAACGCGGTCAGTACGCTGCGCCACAACGGCCCGCAAGCCCAGGTCATCCTCGAAGGTACGACCAAACAGGGCGACCTCTTCACAGTGGCGAAGCTCCCCCTCACCGATTAGGCCGGGGCGATCCCACGTAGTACTGTCTCTACATTACAACGACAGGCCATCAGGCGCCTGCCGTCGTCCCCATCACGGTATGATTCGAGTATGACAAGGCGGATCACCGTGAGCCTTCCCGACGACGTAGCCGACTACCTCGCCAAACACCCCAACAGCTCCGCCGTGGTCGCGGACGCCGTGCGCGCCCGCATGGAACGCGGGGCTGCCGTCACGGCCGCCCTGCGTGCGGCCGGCTTCAACCTGACCGACGAGGGCATCGCTGCCGCGCGCGGCAAACTGCCCCCCTTCACCGATAAGCAGCGTGCCGAGTTCCGCCGCTGGCACGACGCCAAGGCCGCCGAGCGAGAGGACCGCAAGCGATGACGTTTCCAACCTCCCCCTCGCCGACCATCCAGGCCGTCCTCGACCGGTCCGCGCTGCGCTCCTACGCACGCGGCCATATCCACATCGGCGAGCTCCTGATCGACGTCGCGGACGGGGACGCGGCCATGGGCGTCCCGGCAACGGCGCTGCTGGAGGCCCACGTCGAGTCCCTCGACGACGAGCACGCCCGCGCCTTGCTCAACCTGCTCGTCACTCTGCCGGGCATCGCCGTCCTCGACCTGGACAAGCAGACCGCACCCCTCGCCGCGGACGTCGTACCGGCAGCCGAGGGTGACCTTCCCCGCTCCCACGCGGTCTGGGCCGCCAAGGTATTCGAGGCGCACTACCTGACCACCGAGCCGGAACAGGTCAAGGAGCTGCTTCCCCCGGGCCAGATCCACGTCATCCCGGCGGACGACGCGTAAACGGGCTGAAAATGTCGGAGGGGCGGTCCAGGATGTCACCCGTGACTTCCTGGACCGCGCCCCCGGCGCAACGTGTGACAGAGCCCCACACCGGTGACGAGCGCGCCATGCTCGAGGGCTGGCTCGACTGGCATCGGCAGACCCTGTTGATCAAGTGCGCGGGGCTCACCCCCGAGCAGCTCAAGACGGCCGCGGTGGAGCCGTCCAACCTGACCCTGCTCGGCCTGCTCCGCCACATGTCCGAGGTGGAGCGCGGCTGGTTCCGCATCCACGCGGCCGGCCAGGAGCTCCCGTTCCTCTACTGCGACGACGACAAGAACCAGGACGGCGACTTCGACGACGTGGCCGACGCCGACGCGGAAGCCGACTACGCGGCCTACCTGGCAGAGCTCGACGCGGCCCGGGCAGCAGCCTCGGCCCTCCCCCTCGACCACGAGTTCGCCACCGAGCGAACCGCCGCCATCAGCCTGCGCTGGGTCTACCTCCACATGATCGAGGAGTACGCCCGCCACAACGGCCACGCGGACCTCCTCCGCGAACGCCTCGACGGCACCACCGGCGACTGACCCCCCGACCGCGCAGCGCACGCGGGGTCAGCTACCACGGGCCCAGGTCGCGGCCATCGATGCCGGGTGCGTGCTCCGCAGCGTATAGCGCCACGCACCCCGCACCCGCGCCCCTTCCCCGCAGACGCACGCACCCTCCACCCGAACGCGCGCACCCTTCCCCGCTGCCACGCACCCATGACCCGGACGCGCGACCCTTCACCGCCGAGCGCACACCTCCCGGCGGCCTACGCCGTCACCGTGCGGACCGCGGCAGCCGCCCGCCCATGGCCACACCACAGCCGAGCGCCACCTGAGCACGTCGCGCAGCGCCGCCGGTCGCTCAGGCCGGGACGTCCAGGGCCTTCCGCAGATACGGCACGTCCTGACCGCCGCTCCACCGGAACCCCAGCAGCTTCGACGCCCGGGCCCCCCGGATCACCCGGTCGTCGTCGTCCACGAAGAGCGTCCATGGCGCTTCCACGTCCAGGGCCTCGCAGGCGCGGGCGAAGAAGTCCGGCGCCGGCTTGTGAATCCTGAGCTCGGTCGAGCTGATGACGGCGTCGAACTCGCCGGTCAGGCCGAGCAGGTCGAGGTCGTCGCGGAGACGGTCGGTGGCGTTGGTCGCCAGGCCCACCGGGCGGCCGGCGGCGCGGACGTCGCGGACGAGGGCGAGAGCCTCCTCGTCGACCGTGCCGCGATGTTTCTGCCAGTCGGCGACGGCCGTGGCCGCCTCGTCCCCGGGCAACGGAAGCCGGGTCGCGACCAGGTGCATCCACTCGGCGTCGGTGATCTCGCCGGCGACGGCCGGCCGGAGCAGGTCCCAGGAGAACGCGGTCTGCATGAGGATGCCCGCCGGCAGCGAGTGCTCGGCCTCCACCGCCGCGGGTACGGCGGGGTCCCAGCGGCGCACCACGCCGTCCAGATCGATGAGCATGGCCCGGGCGGGTTGGCGCTGCATGCGGCTGACGGTCCTTCCGGAGGCTTACGGAGACGCGGACCCAGAACAGCCGAGGACCGGCACGCGTCCGCGCCGACAAGCCTACGTCGGCCCCTCGCAGCGCCCGGAGCCCAGACCCCGAGGGCCGCGTTCAGTCCTCCTGCTCCCGGTTCAGCCGCTGGCTGATCACCTGCGTGACACCGGACCGCATCGTCACGCCGTACAGCGCGTCGGCGACCTCCATGGTGCGCTTCTGGTGCGTGATGATCAGGAGCTGGCTCTTCTCCCGGAGCTGCTGGAACAGCGTGATCAGCCGGCCCAGGTTGACGTCGTCGAGGGCGGCCTCGACCTCGTCCATGATGTAGAAGGGGCTGGGGCGGGCCCGGAAGATCGCGCACAACATCGCGACCGCCGTCAGCGACCGCTCCCCACCGGACAGCAGCGAGAGCCGCTTGATCTTCTTGCCGGGCGGCCGGGCCTCGACCTCGACGCCCGTGGTGAGCATGTCCTCGGGGTCGGTGAGCACGAGCCGGCCCTCGCCGCCCGGGAACAGCACCTGGAACACCGTCTGGAACTCGCGGGCGGTGTCCTCGAACGCCGACGCGAACACCTCGAGGATGCGGTCGTCGACGTCCTTGACCACCGTGAGCAGGTCCTTGCGGGTGGCCCTCAGGTCCTCGAGCTGGTCGGACAGGAACTTGAAGCGCTCCTCGAGCGCCGCGAACTCCTCCAGCGCGAGCGGGTTGACCTTGCCGAGCAGGGCCAGGTCGCGCTCGGCCTTGTTGGCCCGCTTCTCCTGGGTGGGGCGATGGAAGGGCACCGGATCGGGTACGGGCTTCCCGTCCTTCTCCGCCTGCGCCACCTCGGCCTGCGTCGGGGGTACGAGCTGGTCCGGCCCGTACTCGGCGACGAGCGTGTCCACGTCGAGGGAGAAGTCCTCGGCCGCCTTCGCCTCGAGCTGTTCGATGCGCATCCGCTGCTCGGCCCGGGCGACCTCGTCCCGGTGCACCTCGCTGGTGAGCCGCTCCAGCTCGCTGACCAGGCGCTTCGCGGTGGCCCGTACCTCCTGCAGCTCGGCTTCGCGGGCCGTGCGTGCCCGGGCGAGCTCGTCGCGGGCCTCGGCGGCCGCGGCCAGCGAGACGGCGACGCGGGCGAGGGCGGAGGCGGCGCCCAGCGCGACGGCCTTGGCGATCTCGGCGCCTCGGGCGCGGGCCGCCCGGCGGGCCGCCGCACGTTCGCGGGCCTGGCGTTCGGCGTTGGCCTGGCGCAGCAGCGAGTCGGCGCGCCCGGCGATGGACGACACCCGTTCCTCGGCCGTACGCACGGCGAGCCGCACTTCCATCTCGTTCTGCCGGGCCTGCGGTACGAGCGCAGCCAGCTGGTCCCGCTCCTCGGTGGACGGCTCCTCGTCGAGCGGCGTGGCCTCGGCGAGGCGCAGGCGTTCCTCGAGTTCGGCCAGCCCGGCCAGGTCCCGGTCCCGGTTCGCCTCGGCCTTCTGCCGGGACGCGCCGAGCCGCTCCGACTCGGCCTTGGCGGAGCGCGCGGCGGCGCCCAGCTCGGCCAGGCGGCGGGCGGCGGCGTTGCGTTCGCCCTCGGCCGCGCGCTTGGCGGCAGCCGCGACGTTGACGTCCTCTTTGCGCTCGGCGACCTCGGCGCGCGCGGCGGTGAGCTGGGCCTTGAGCTCCCCGATGGACTGTTCGGCGGTCTCCCGCTTGGCGCGGGCCTCGTCGACGGCGGCCTGCACCTCGATGTAACTGGTGGCCTTGCCGGAACCGCCGGCCGCGGCGTGCGCGCCGAGCACGTCGCCGTCCGGGGTGACCGCCCGCAGTTCGGCGTTCTGCGCCACGAGCCGGGTGGCGGCGGCGAGGTCGGGCACGAGCACGACGTCGCGCAGCGCACGGTTGAGCGCGGGCCGGATGGTGTCCGGGCAGTCGATGACGTCCGGCGCCCAGGCGGCGCCCTCCGGCAGGGCCGGTCGCAGCGCGTCGAGGGACCCCTGCATGCCGGGCGCGGCGGGGCTCGCGACCACCAGCGAGGCACGGCCCGCGTCGGCGATCTTGAGCGTACGCATGGCCTCGACGGCCTCGTCGATCCCGGTGAGGGCGACCGCGTCGGCGAGCCCGCCCAGCGCGGCGGCGAGCGCGGCCTCGTGGCCGGGGCGGACCGTGAGCATCGACGCGAGGCTGCCGAGCAGCCCGGGGACCTGGTCCGCCTTGCCGAGCAGCGCACCCGCGCCGTCCTTGCGCTTGAGGCCGAGGGCGAGCGCCTCCTCGCGGGCCTTCCAGCTGGCGGCGTCCTTCTCGGCGGCGCGTTCGGCGTCGGACAGCTCCTTGACGACGGCGGCGGCCCGGTCGTGCGCCGCCACGGCCTCGGCGTGCCGCGCGTCGAGGTCGGCGTTGTCCCGGTCGGCCTCGGTGGACTCGGCGGAGACCGCGTCGACCTCGGCCTGGGCGGCCTCGGCCCGCATGAGCGCGTCGTTGTGCGCGGCGGCGAGGCGTTCGATCTCCTCCGCGGCGCTGGACGTACGGGCCCGGGCCGCGTTCACCTGCCCGGTCAGCTTGGCGAGGCCCTCACGCCGGTCGGCGATCGCCTTCGCGGCCGTACGCAGCGCGCCTTCGGCAGCGGCGAGCTGACGTTCGAGGTCCTGCCGGTGCTCGACGGCCTCGGCCAGCCGCATCTGGTCCTCGGTGAGCGCCTCGCGCAGCTCCTCTTCCTGCTCGCGGACGCGCTCGGCCTCGGCGGCGAGCTGGTCGGGGTCGCGTCCGGTGCGCTCGTCGTCCGGGGTGGCGGCGAGGTGGCGCAGCCGTTCCGAGGCGAGCTGCTCGGTGGAGCGGAACCGTTCCTGCAGCGTCGACAGCTTGTACCAGGTGTCCTGGGCGGCCTGCAGCAGCGGCGCGTCCTCGGCGTGCTGAGCCTCGAGGTCGGCGAGCCAGCGCTGGACCTCCCGGTTCTCGTCCTCGACCTGCTGCCGCCGTACGCGCATCGCCGACTCGTCAGCGATCTCCTTGTCCAGCGTCGTCCGCAGCGTGTGCAGGTCGTCGGCGAGCAGCCGGAGCCGGGCGTCGCGCAGGTCGGCCTGGATGCCGGCGGCGCGCCGGGCGATCTCCGCCTGCCGGCCCAGCGGCTTGAGCTGGCGGCGCAGCTCGGCGGTGAGGTCGTTGAGCCGGTTGAGGTTGGTCTGCATCGCGTCGAGCTTGCGGATCGCCTTCTCTTTGCGCTTGCGATGCTTGAGGACGCCGGCCGCCTCCTCGATGAACGCGCGGCGGTCCTCGGGCTTGGCGTGCAGCATCGCGTCGAGCCGCCCCTGGCCGACGATGATGTGCATCTCGCGGCCGATGCCGGAGTCGCTCAGCAGCTCCTGGATGTCGAGCAGGCGGCAGGAGCTGCCGTTGATCTCGTACTCGCTCTCGCCGGACCGGAACATCCGGCGGGTGATCGACACCTCGGTGTAGTCGATCGGCAGGGCGCCGTCGCCGTTGTCGATCGTGAGCGTCACCTCGGCGCGGCCCAGCGGGGCGCGCCCGGCGGTGCCGGCGAAGATGACGTCCTCCATCTTGCCGCCGCGCAGCGCCTTGGCGCCCTGCTCACCGAGGACCCAGGCGATGGCGTCGACGACGTTGGACTTGCCGGAGCCGTTGGGGCCCACCACGCAGGTGATGCCCGGCTCCAGCCGCAGCGTCGTAGCGGAGGCGAAGGACTTGAAGCCCTTGACCGTCAGGCTCTTGAGGTGCACGGATCTCCGAGGGTCGCGGTTTGCTCTGGGCAGCAGGGTACCCGCAGGTACGAGCCATGTCCGCGCACGGCGCGCGTCCCGGTCCGTGCCAGTCCGGACGTCTTACGCCTTATTTGTCCGTTTCGGCGCGACGGTCAAGGGGCCGAGCCCGCGCTGAGGGCTACCGGCCAGGAGCGCAGGGCAACAGAACGAAGCAAACTTGGCACGCCGCGGTCGGCGAGCGCGACCGCGGCCGGCGGAGAGGGCGCGGCGGACTCTGGGCAAAAAGATGCGCGCCGCCACTGTGTGGAGGCGCGCTTTGCGGGTGCGTTCCGTGCTGCGAGGGGATCGGGCGCCCGGGTCTCGGCGCCCGGCGGAACTCAGGTCAGTGCCGGCTCGGTCAGCCGCAGAATGTCGTCCGCCTCGGCCGATGCCGCGGCTGCCAGACGATCATTCTCCGCCCGGAGGCGGGTGACCTCGAACTCCAGAGCCTGCACCCTGGAACGCAGTCGGGTGACCTCGTCGAGCAGGCGCCGGTCGGGCGCCGCACCTACGTGGCCGTAGAGGGCCTTCGCCATGACTTCTCCTTGTGAGACCATCGCGTCTCGTTGTAAAGCCGCGTCTCTTTGTAAAGCGCTGCCGGAAAGGCCGGCCAAACGCGCGCCCTGTGGTACCGCACGACTGCACCCACGGACACGCGTAGGCACAGAGATCTGCACCCGAGGACTTGCGTGAGATGCAGATTTACCTGTACTCAAAGCTGAGCATGTACCAAAGCTAAGCCGAGCACAGATGGGCGCGACTGGCGACACTTCTATGGTGCGCCGATGACCAGGCTCCGTCAAGCCGTGGGCACCGCGCCGACCCCTGTTCACCAGTGAATCACGCCACCCTGGCACGTCACGAAGCTTTGATCAAGCGATTTCCCCGCCCGGATGACCGTTCTCAAGATCCGTACGGGGCTGGATGAAGGCTGGCTTATGTCTTTCTTAGCTGGTTTGCCGCGTGTCCGTACGACTGCTTACCGTCACCCGGGTCGAAACCTCTCGATCCCTGAGGACCGCGGAGGCAGGACGTGCACGGGCCAGTTGAGCAGACCGGGCGGCGGCTGAACACGGACGCCGGCCGGCACCGCGGGCGGCAGGCGATGCCCTCTCCGGCCATGCTGGCCCTCCCCGTCGCCGCGCTGCTCGCGGCCGTCGCCGCGGGCGCCGCACTGCTGCCGTCGAGCCTCACCGGGCCGGGCGCCGCAGCCGAGCGGCCCGGTTCCGCCGTCGGCGTCCCGGCGCCGGGTGCCGGTGGCGGGGCACCCGGCGCCGGGACGCCGACGGCGGAACCGAGCGCGGAGCCGGCGCGGACGGCCCGGCCGAGCGCGGCGGCGTCACCGAAGCCCCGGCCGAAGCCGACGACCGGGCCGGAAACCCGGCCGGCGACCAAGAAGCCCACACCGCGGCGGACCGTGGTGGCGGCCGGGCTGACAGGTCAGGAGAACGAGGTCATCCGGCTGGTCAACGTCGAGCGGGACAGGGCCGGGTGTGGGGGCGTACGGCTCAACGGGAAGTTGCGGACGGCGATCCGGCTGCACGTGAGGGAGCTCGGGACGCATGGGAACCTGTACATCAGCCATGTCAGCGATGACGGTCGGGACTTCGTCCAGCGGGCGAAGGAGCAGGGGTACGACGCTGCGGGCGGGGAGAACGTGGCCCGGGGACAGCGCGACGCGGCCGACGTCATGACCTCGTGGATGAACAGCGAGGGGCACCGCGCCAACATCCTCAACTGCGACTTCAAGGCGATCGGGGTGGGCGCGGTGAAGGGCGTCGACGGCACCATCGTGTGGGGTCAGCTTTTCGGGCGTTCGTGACCAAAGTACGCGGTAAATCAGACAAATAGTGCGAACATCTGTCGCCTAGGTGACACCGTCCCGTTACTTTTCGCCGCTGCGTCGTTGCAGCCATCGTGATATCGCCCCCTGCCCGTACGCGGTGCTGACCGCATGCGCATCTGTCTGCTCACCGGGGGCGGCTACCCGTTCCGCCGCGACGCGCTAGGCGGCTGGTGCCGGACGCTCGTCGACGGCCTCGGCCGGTTCCGCTTCGACCTCGTCAGCATCTGCGACCGGGAGCCGCCGGGCGGGCCGGCGTACGCGCTGCCGGGGCACGTGGGGTCGGCCCGGGCGGTCGCGCTGCCCCGGGAGACGCCACGGCGCGAGGGCAAGGACGAGCACGCGGTGGCTGCGGCCGTACTGCTGTGCCGGGGGCTGGTGGCGGAGCGGGACGACGAGTTCGCCCGGGGGCTGCTGGGGCTGGCCGTACTCGCCGAGGGCCGTACGGTGGCCGGCGGGTCGCCGCTGAACGCCGTACCGCTCGCGGACGTGCTGCAGGACGCGTGGCGGGCCGGACGGTCGTCGGGGGACGGGGAACGGCTGCCGCGGCTCAGCCTGCGGGACGCGCGTACCGCCGTCACCCTGCTGCGGCACGCCGCGCGGGCGCTGGCCGCACCGTTGCCGCCTGCCGATGTCGTGCACTGCGTGGGCGGGACGACGCCGCTGCTGGCGGCCTTGGCGGGCCGGTGGCGCACGGGCACGCCCCTGCTGCTCACCGAGGCCCGCGCGCCCGTGGCCCGGTTGCGCGCCCACGAGGAACGGCTGTCGCCGGCGGTGCGTACGGTCCTGCGGCGCTTCCGTCGTGCCGTGGCCCGGACCGGCTATGCCGAGGCCGGGCTGATCGCGCCGTTGAGCGAATACCACCACGCGTGGGCGCTGCGGCACGGCGCTGAACCGCGGCGGCTGGTGCAGGTGCCGGCGGGCGTGGATCCCCGGGATTTCCCGTCCGCGCCCGAACCGGACGCGCCGCCCGCGATCGTCTGGGCCGGGAACGGTGGCCCGGAGAGCGGCCTGCAGGTGGTGCTGGCGGCGTTCACGCGGATCGCCGCGGCGGTGCCGGGGACCGTCCTGCACCTGGTCGGGGTGACCGGCGCCCACGAGGACCACTGCGCCGAGCAGGTGGACCGTACGGGGCTCGGGCGCGCGATCCGGCTGCACCCGCTGCCCGCCGACCCCAGCGACCGGTACACCACCGGTCACCTCGTCGTGCACGTCCCGGGACCGTCCGATCCGCCGTACCGGTTGATCGAGGCCATGATGTCCGGTCGCGCGGTCGTCGGGGCGGATGTCGGGCCGGTTGCCGAGACGCTCGGCGACGCGGGTGTCGTCGTACCCGACAAGGATCCGGAAGCGCTCGCCGCCGCCTGCGTCGACCTGCTCACCGCGCCCGCCCGCCGGCGGGCCCTGGGCGACGCGGCGCGGCGCCGGGCGCTCGCCTGCTTCACCGCCGACCGGGTCGTCCGGGTCTACGGCGCGCTCTACACCGACCTGGCCGGCCCGCCGCCCGCGCCCGCCTACGAGCTGGCGCTCGCCGTTCCGGCGCCGCGCGACGCACATCCGGCCACACTGCGCTGGCTCACCGGAGCCGGGGAGGAACGATGACCGCCGATCTCGCCCTGCGGGGCTCCACACTGCGCACCCCCGCCGTGGGCGCCACTCTGCTGCGCTGCGGGCTCTATCTCGGCCCGCTCAGCGCCGCGGTCGCGGCGGCGCGGCCGCTCGGCCACGTCGGCTGGCAGGCTCCCCTGGGGACGCTGGTGCTCGGCTGGAGTGCCGCCCAAGCGCTGGCCGGGCTCGGCGCGCTGGCCGCCCGCCGATCCGGACCGGCGGCGGGCGTGCGGCTGGTCGCGCTGGGATTCGCGGCAGCCGCCCTGCTCTGGACGGTGGCGGCACTGGCGGGCCTGACCGGCCCGGACCCGCTGGCTGCGGTCGCGGTCGGCCTGTGCGGCCTGCTGTCGCTGGGTACGGTCACCGCCGCGCTGGTGAGCCGTACGGAGGCCACGGTGGTCCGGTGGAGCCTGCCGTGCTGGCTGCTCGCCGCGGTCGGCATCGCCGGGACCGTCGGGGACACGTACGCACAGCGCGTGCCCGTGACGCTGCTGCTGCCGTTCGCCATCGCGCTGGCCGCCGCGCGCGCCTTCGCCCCGGCGTTCGGCGCCGCACCGATCGGCCGGCTGGACACGCAGGACCTTCGGCTCGGGGGCGTACGGCTGCTGCTCGGTGCGGCACAGGCGACCTGCGTGGCGCTGCTGTGGCGGGCCGGGCCGCCGACCGCCACCTCACCCGTGGTGCTGCCGCTGCTCGCCGCCGGGCCGCTGCTCGAGGCGCTGATCGGCTGGCATCGCCGGCAGGTGCAGGCGGGGCTGGACGCGGCGGAGAGCGGGCGGGAGTTCCGTACGCACCTCGGTGGCGTGACCGTCGTGACCGTGGCGGCCCTGCTGCCGCCGCTGGCCGCCGGGGTGGCGCTGGCCGTGGCCGCGTACCGGCTACCGGCCGGATCCAGCACGGCCGGGGTGCTCGTGCTCGCCGGGGGCGTCCTGCTCAGCGGGGTGCTCGGCATCACCCTGCTGCTCGTCGTGCGGGGGCGTACCGGGGTCGCCGCGCTGCTCGCCGTCGTCCCGCCGCTCGCCGCGCTGGCCACCCCGGTCGTACCGGCGCTGCCGGCGCCGTTGCCCACGGTCGTCGCCCTGCTGGCGGCGGCCCACCTCGCCGGGCTGCTCATCGTCGCCCGGACCACCGCGGATTCCCGGAGGACGTCGTGAAGACCCTGTTCCCGCCGTACGCGCACCCGTCGCCCGAGCTGGCGCCCGACCCGGACACCTGGGTCGTGCAGGAGCGGCCCGGCCCGCGCGGCACGGCCCATCAGATCCTCGGCCGCGTCGACCTCGACTGGGGCGGCCGCTCCCTCGCCGACGTGCTGGCCGATGTGGACGCCTGGCGCGAGGACGGTGCCGAGGGGCTCTTCCTCGACCGGGCGCCGGCCGGGTCGGGCGGGGTCGGGCCGGTGGCGCTGACCGTCCGGCTGGCCGCCCGGCGCGGGCTGCACCGGGTGGTGCTCAACCCGGGTGTGCCCACCCACCCGCTCTACCGGGAGCTGGGCGTACGGATCTGCACGTTCGACGGGTCGTGGTCGGCGTACCAGGGATGGGACGGCGACGGGACGCTGCCGGGCGACGGGCACCTCGTGCACGGCGTGCCGACCGAGATGCTGACCGCGGCCCGGCGGCTGATGGGCCGGCGCGGCGCGGGCTTCGGGCTGGCCACCGACGCCGGCCCGTACGTCAGCGGAGCGGTCTCCGGGGGCGCGGCTGGCAGCGCGGGCAGCTGAACGACGAGCGGTTCATGAACTGCTCCCGGCGGATCGGCGTGCCGCAGCGGTGGCACGGCTGCCCCTCCCGCCCGTACGCGTTCAGCGCCCGGTCGAAGTAGCCGCTCTCCCCGTTCACGTTGACGTACAGCGCGTCGAAGCTCGTGCCGCCGGCGACGATCGCCTCGTCGAGGACGTCGCGGACGTGACCGAGCAGGCGGCGTGCCACCGGCTTGGTCAACGCGTCCGTCGGCCGGGTGCCGTGCAGCTGCGCGCGCCACAGCGCCTCGTCGGCGTAGATGTTGCCGACGCCGGAGATCAGCGTCTGGTCGAGCAGCGCGCGCTTGACCTCGGTGTGCTTGCGGCGCAGCGCGGCGACGAACCCCTCGTCGTCGAAGAGGGGGTCCCTCGGGTCGCGCGCGATGTGCGCGATCTCGGCCGGCAACTCGGCGCCGCCCTCGGAGACCGAGAGCCCGCCGAACGTGCGCTGGTCGACGAAGCGCAGCTCCGGCCCGTCGTCGGCGAACGAGAAGCGGACCCGCAGGTGCGTCTCGTCGGGCGCCTCGGGCGGCTGCATCAGCAGCTGACCGCTCATGCCGAGGTGGGCGATGATCGCGTCGCCGGAGTCCAGCGGCAGCCAGAGGTACTTGCCGCGCCGGGAGACGTCCGTGATGGTGCGGCCGGCGAGGACGGCCGCGAAGTGCACGTCACCCGGCAGGTGCCGGCGGATCGCCCGGGGGTGGCGCACCTCGACCGCCTCGATGCGGCGGCCGGCGACCCACTTGGCCAGGCCCTGCCGGACGGTCTCGACCTCGGGAAGCTCGGGCATCGGACAACCCTAGATCGTGTACGGCCAGACGGCCACGAGGTACGCGCCGTACCAGAGCCCGAACGCGGCCCAGGCGGTGATCGACAGGATCGCGACGCGGGGGCGGGCCCGGGCGGCGGCGGCGACCGCGGGCAGCAGAGTCAACAGTACGGGCAGCAGCAGCCGCGGCTTGGAGTGGTAATAGCCGGCCTGGCCGTACACGAGCACCATCGCGACCAGCCCGTAGACGGCGAGCGGCAGCCAGGGGCGACCGGCCATGGCGACGGCTGCCGCGGCGGCCGCGGCCAGCAGGATGAGCGCGACGCTCATGGGGACCCAGCCGTCGCCCACGGTCAGCGTGTCGTGCAGGAACGTGAGCGTGCTGCTGCCGTAGTCGAACGACGTGCCCCAGCCGGCAGCCTGGATCTTGAACCACGCCTCCGGGTCGCCGACCCGCCAACCGACCCAGCCCAGGTACGCCGGCACGCCCGCCAGCGCGACGCCGGCCGCGACGAGCGGGGGCCACTTGCGCTCCGGCTCGCGGCGGACCGCCATGATCGCGGCGACCGCCAGGGCCAGCGCGGCCGCGGCGCCGGTCGGGCGGGTGAGGGCGCAGCCGAGGCCGAGCAGGCCCGCCGCCCACCACACCTTGCGGTGCGCGGCGACGAACATCCCGGCGAGCAATGCCAGGAAGAGGCTCTCCGAGTACGCCATCGACAGCACCACCGACATGGGCGCCGAGCAGCAGATGGCGACCAGGGCCCAGCCGGCGCGGCGGCCGTACAGGCTGGTGCCGAGCAGGTGCAGGGCGACGGCCGCGGCGACGGACGCGAGCCAGCTGACGGTCAGCGCGGCGGTGCCGGAGTCGAGGCCGAGCGCGGACAGGCCCCGGATGAGCATCGGGTACAGCGGGAAGAAGGCCAGCTCGTTGCCTTCCAGCGCGCCGGTCTGCCCGTACGTGTATCCGTGCGGGTAGCCCTCCGCCACCCGGCGGAACCAGCCGCCGTCCCAGATCAGCAGGTTGTTGCGCAGGCCCATCGGCTCGGCGGTGGCCCGGTCGAGCCAGACGAGCAGGATCAGCTGCACGATGCGCGTCCCGGCCAGGATGCCGGCGGCGACGAGGGCCCCGTGCCAGCGGCCGGCGGCGTCCCACAGGCGCTCGCCGGGCCCGGGCGGCGCGTTCTCCTCGGTGACCGGGGCCTCGCCGCCGGGCTCCGACGCCGTCACGCTCACCGGCCGGCGGCGCTTCTGTCGTCGGCCTGCCCGGCGGCGTTGCTCGCGTCCGACGCGGCGTTGCTCGCGCCTGAGGCCACGGCGTTGTTCGCGTCGGCTGCGCCGGCGTTCTTCGCGTCGGCTGCGGCGGCGGCGTTCTTCGCGTCCGCTTGTTCGAGGTCGGCGTGGCCGCCGCCCGCCACGGCCGGGGGCGGCGTCTTCTCCTCGGCGCGCTCGGTCAGCGTGCGCCAGGCCGCCGCGGCCGCGCGCTGCTCCGCCTGCTTCTTGCTGCGCCCGTCGGAACCGCCGTAGCGCTCGCCGGCCACGACGACCCAGGCGGTGAACGTCTTGGCGTGGTCCGGGCCCGCGTCGTCGATGACGTAGTCGGGAACTCCCAGCCCCAGCGCCGCGGTCAGCTCCTGCAGGCTCGTCTTCCAGTCCAGCGCCGCGCCGCGCCCGGCCGACTCGGCCATCAGCGGGTCGAACAGCCGGTGGATCACCTCGCCGGCGGTGTCCAGGCCGTGTTCCAGGTAGATGGCACCGAGCAGCGCCTCCAGCGTGTCGGCCAGGATGCTCGCCTTGTCCCGGCCGCCGGTGGTCTCCTCACCCTTGCCCAGCAGCAGATGCGGGCCGAGGCCGCCCGGGCCCAGCGTGCGGGCCACGTCGGCGAGCGCGTGCATGTTCACCACGCTGGCGCGCAGCTTGGCGAGCTGCCCCTCGGGCAGGTCCGGGTGGTTGTGGAACAGCGCCGAGGTGATCACCACGCCCAGCACCGAGTCGCCGAGGAACTCGAGCCGCTCGTTGGTGGGCAGGCCGCCGTTCTCGTAGGCGTACGAGCGGTGGGTCAGCGCCCGCTCGAGCAGCTCCGGCTCCAGCGGGACGCCGAAGGCCTCCTCGAGCGGCTCCGTGGAGGGCCGCACCCGACGCCTGTCGTTACTGCTCATGACCACCTCTTGCGCTCAGCGGATCCTCGGGAGTCCGGCCCGCGGGACCGGTGATGAAGTCGGCGATGGCCGGGACGGCGGCCCGGCGGTGCAGCGCGGCGGCGAACCCGATGCCGGCGGCCAGGTCCTCGCCCGAGGCGGCGCCGTGGCACACGACCACGGTGCCGGCCACGCCGAGCAGGACGGCCGCGCGCGGCGGGGGCGGCTGCGACGCGGGGGAACCGATCAGGGCGTACGCGGTCTCCAGGCCCTTGAGCAGCACGTTCCCGGTGAAACCGTCGGTGACCACGACGTCGGCGGCGACACCGGTGACCACGTCGTTGCCCTCGACCAGGCCGACGTAGCGCCCGCCGCCGGGCAGTTCGAGCCCGGTCAGGACGGCGGGAGCGGCGCGGCGCAGGCGGTCGCCCTTGCCGCGTTCCGTGCCGATGGTGAGAAGGCCCACGCGCGGGGAGGGGACACCGTGCACGACCGAGGCGTACGCGGAGCCGAGCCGCGCGTGCATGGCGAGGGTGTGCTCGTCGGGGTCGACGGAGGAACCCACGTCGAGCAGGACGAGGCGGCCGGCGGCGCTGGGCAGCACGGCGGCGAGCGGCGGGCGGCGGATCCCCGGCCAGCGGCCGAGGCCCAGCGCGGCGGAGGTGACCGTGGCGCCGGTGTTGCCCGCGGAGATCACGGCGTCGGCGCGGCCCTGCGCGACGGCGAGCACAGCCGTCCGTACGCCGGACTCGACGCTGCTGACGTCACGTTCGTGGCCGTGCGGGCCGGTCGGGGCGGCGACGGCGTGCACCCGGTGCCGGGCGTCCGGGCCGAGGGCGGCAAGAACCGCGTCGGCCGCTTCGATCGGGCCGACGAGCAGAAGCGAGAGGGCCGGATCGGCCTGACAGGCGCGCAGAGCGCCGTCAACCACGACGGCGGGAGCTTGGTCCCCGCCGAGGAGGTCGACGGCGATCCGCGCGGTGCCCGGCTTCGCGGCAGCACCGGCCTCGCGGCCGGACTGCGTGTGGCTCCGGGCACCGGACGGATGCCGGTCGGGCTCGACCCGCCCGAAGATCGGGCGCGTCACTTAAGTGAAGCTCAGACCTCGAGGACCTGACGGCCGTTGTAGGTGCCGCAGACCCCACAGGCGGTGTGCGGCAGGTGCGGCGACTTGCACTGGGGGCACGCCACGGTCTGCACCGCGGTCGCCTTCCAGTTCGCCCGGCGGGACCGGGTGTTGCTGCGCGACATCTTGCGCTTGGGGACGGCCACGGTACCTACTCCTCGATCATTTTCTGCGGTTTGTGCGGCGAGGCCGCCGCGGACTGCTCGGGTTGAGACACGTTACGCAAAGCGGCCCAGCGCGGGTCGACTTCCTCGTGGCTGTGATCGGCCGGGAGGTCGTCGAAGTGCACCCCGCACTCGGGGCACAACCCTGGGCAGTCCGGCCGGCAGACCGGGTTGGTCGGCAGTGTCAGCACCACCGCGTCCCGCACCGCCGGCTCCAGGTCGATCAGATCGCCCTGCATCCGGCCCACCTCGTCCTCGTCCGTGGTCTCCTCGGTGGTGCTGTCCGCGTAGGCGTACAGCTCCGCGAGGGGAACCTCGAACGACTCCGAGATCTCGTTGAGACAACGCCCGCACTCACCGGAGAGTGAGCCGCGGACGGTGCCGCTGACGTACACACCCTCGGAGACCGACGTCAGGCTCAGATCGAGCTCGAGGTCGGAGCCCTCGGGCGCCGAGATCAACTCAAGGCCGAGGTCCGCCGGCGCCGGGACGACCCGTTTGAAGGCACGCGTCGCCCCAGGCTGGCGCGGGAGCTTCGTCGTGTCGACGACCAGCGGCTGCCTGGGATCGAGGTGGTTCTGCAAGGTCTTGGGCATCGTGAACTCTCAGCCTTGGGTAGGCCGACTGGAAAGGTTACCTGAGCAGCGGCCGTACCGTCGAATCGCCCCGGCTCCCCCGGGCGCCGGCCCGGGCGGCCCGGCACCGGGCCGGCCGTGGGCTCGCATCCGGGCCGGTCGCGAGGGGTCAGAAGGGCAGGGGGCGTTCGCTGTCCTCGCCCTGGAAGGTGCCGATCTCGCGCAGCGCGTGCATCTTGTCGCGGCCACGCTCTATCGACGCCAGCGCCCGGGTGAGGAACTGCTCGAAGTTCGCCAGCGCCGTGTCGACGTAGTCGTCGACCTCCTCGCGCAGGCGCTGCGCCTCCGCGCGGGCCTCGGCGATGATCCGGGCGCCCTCGTGCTCCGCGGAGACCGTGATCTCGTTCACCGAGACCAGGCGGGCGTGCTCCGTCTCGCCCTCGCTGATGATCCGGTCCGCCTCGCGCTTGCCGGCGTCGATGATCTTGTCGCGCTCCTCCAGGAGCGCGACGGCGCGGCGCAGGTCGCCCGGGAGCTCGGAGCGCAGTTCGTCGAGCAGGGCGACCATCTCCGCCCGGTCGAACATGAAGTTCGTCCGGGACATCGGGACGGACCGTGCCTGCTCCACCATGGAGATGATCTCGTCGATGCGGTCGAGCGGATCCACCGGCGCCTCACTCCTGTCAGCTCGCACTCACGCTGAGTGGTGCGATCACGTTACTGCCGAACCCGACGACGGGACCGCGAAGGCCACGCCGTCAGTTTTGCCGCAGCCTCGTCACGAGTCGCTCCCCGACGAAGTCCGGGACGTAAGGCGAGGCGTCCCCGCCCCACTTGACCACGTCCTTGACGAGACTGGAAGAGAGGAAGGAATAGAGCGGGTTCGTCGGCATGAACAATGTCTCCACCCCGGAGAGCCCGATGTTCATCTGCGCCATCTGCAACTCGTAGTCGAAGTCGCTGACCGCGCGCAGGCCCTTGATGACCACGGCGGCGCCCTGGGCGCGGCAGAAGTCGACGAGCAGCCCGTGGAACGACTCGACCCGGACGTTGCCGTACGCGGCCGTCGCCTGGCCCAGCATCTCGATGCGCTCCTCGACCGTGAACAGGCCGGTCTTGGAGTGGTTGATCAGCACGCCGACGATCACCTCGTCGAAGAGCCGGCTGGCCCGCCCGACGATGTCGAGGTGGCCGTTGGTGACCGGGTCGAAGGAGCCGGGACAGACCGCTCGTCTCATGATCGGCGACCGTACCAAAGCGTGGTCTCGCCGTAGCGCCGGCTGCGTTCGGCGGTGATGCCGTCCACCCAGTTCAGCGGGGCGCCGCGGACCGCCGTACGGGTGGACCGCTCGAACGTCACGACCGCGTCCTCGGCGAGCCAGCCGTTCTCGATCAGCGCACGCTGCACGTCGTCGATCTCGTCGTCGGCCACCGCGTACGGCGGGTCGGCGAACACCACGTCGTACGGACCGCCCTCGGGCGGGGAGGCGAGCACCTGGGCCACCTTGCCGGTGATCAGCCTGGCGGCGTCACCGGCGCGCAGCGTGACGATGTTGTCGCGGATCACCCGGGCGGCCTTGGCGTCGGCCTCGACCAGCAGCGCGTGCGCCGCCCCGCGGGACAGCGCCTCGAGGCCGATCGCGCCGGAGCCCGCGTACAGGTCGGCGAAGCGGGCGCCCTCGAGATCGGTCATGGTGCCGAGGGCGCTGAAGTAGGCCTCGCGTACCCGGTCCGCGGTGGGTCTGGTCAGGGCGCCGGGCGGCGCGGACAGCCGGCGGCCGCCGTGTGCGCCCGCGATGATCCGGGTCATGCGACCGCCCGCGGCCGCAGCTCGACGCGGGAGTGGGAAGCGGCCGGAACCGCGGCGCGGACACGTTCGAGTAGCACGCTGTGACGCTACGCCACCACAAAGCACCGGCCACTGCGGAGTGAACTTTTCCCCTCCCGAATCGGGCGGATCGACACCGATCGCATCCACTTCGGTGCGATCCGTATAGGGAAGATCTCGAATATGTATCAACCGGCTTAGCGAAGGCTGGGACGTTCTTCAGACTCGTCTCAGTCGCTATGGTCGACCGGCCGCCGACGAAACGCTGTCGGCTCGACGATGCGGGGAGGCGTCGTCGCGGGCCCTCGCGGACGCCCATGACCGCGCGACGGGCCGCCTTCAGCCTTCCCTGTGCCGTACCCCCCGGTCCCCTTCACAGGAGTAGGCGTGAACCTGCTTAAGTCCCCGTTCCGGCGCACCACCGCGATCGTGGCCGGCGCCTTCCTCGGCCTCGCCGGCACGGTCGCCCTCACCGGCCCGGCCAGCGCGCACGCGCCCGTCATCAAGGGCACGGTCAGCTGCGCCGAGGCCAACGGCCAGTGGAAGGTCGACTGGTCCGTCGCGAACGACTACGGCGTCTGGGCCACGGTCCGCGAGGTGGAGACCTCCAACGCCGCCGCCCCGGACGGCGCGATCAAGATCGGCGAGCGGGTCGCCCCGAACTTCAGCAACCCGCTGGTCGGCTCGAGCGTCCTCGAGGCGTCGGACGCCACGGCCGGCCTCAAGGTCTCGCTGAAGTGGGACGACAACTTCGTCCGGGACGCCACCGCCTCGGTCGCCAAGCCGGAGAACTGCACGGCTCCCGCCCCGCAGCCGAGCGCCTCCACCCCGAGCACCGAGCCCGAGCCGAGCGCGTCGACCCCGAGCGAGCCGACGCCGAGCGAGTCGACCCCCAGCGAGTCGACGCCGGCGCCGAGCGAGTCCGCGCCGAGCCCCGAGCCCACGCCGAGCTACGGCGAGGCCGAGCCGATCTTCGAGATCACCTGTGACTCGATGACCGTGGGCCTGGACAACCCCGAGGACGGCGTCGAGATCCCGCTGGTGCTCGAGCCCAGCAAGGGCGAGAAGCGGACCCTCGTCGTCAAGCCGGGCGAGAAGAAAACCGCGACGTTCAAGGCCTCCGAGGGCTTCAAGCTGAAGATCTACCTGGAGGGCTACGAGGACCAGGCCGAGACCATCGCCTGGGAGGCCCCCGAGGGTTGCGCGAACGGTGGCGGCGGTAGCAGCGACGAGCCGTCGCTGCCGCTGACCGGCGCCGCCGCGGGCAGCATCGCCGCCGGTGCGGGTGTCCTGCTCGCCGCGGGTGTGGCGCTGTTCTTCTTCGCCCGCCGCCGCAAGGTGAAGTTCACCGCCTGATCACGGTGACCTGCACCGCCTGATCGCACGACGCCCGAGGGGCGCGCGGACCGTCACGGTCGGCGCGCCCCTCGCTCGTCCGGGTGACCGTTGTTTCGATCGATGACAACACAGCGCATCGACTCTGGTGCCGTCGGTGCAGCGATGGTCTCGGATGCGCAACAAGAGTCTTAAGCCGTTCTGAGCCTCTTCCCAGATCCCGAGCAATCGCTAAGGTCAGGCGCGCCGACGAAACGCTATCGGCTCGACGACCTGGGGAGGCGTCGTCCCCGGCCCGTCCCTCGCCCGGCGCCGGTTCTGCCTTCCTGGTCGTGCCCCCCGAAGTTCCACGCCCCCAGGAGTACGCGTGAAGTTGAACTCCCCCCTCCGCCGCGCGGCGACCGTCCTCGCCGGCGCGCTCATCGGCCTCGGTGGAGCTGCGGCCGTCATCGCACCGGCCAGCGCCCACGCCTCGAACGTCAGCGGCGCCGCCGTCTGCGACACCGCCACCGGTACGCGGATCGTGACCTGGACGCTCACCAACGACTACCCCACGGACGCCACCGTGGCAGACCTCAAGACCACGCCCACCGAGGTCGAGAAGGCCGCCGAGGGCAACCTCGTCATCCCGAAGTCGGAGCGCCGCAGCGACGGCCAGCTCACGCTCACCCAGAAGGTGACCGGCGACGCGAAGGAAGCCACGATCTCCTTCAAGTCCATCTGGTCCTCCGACGGGTACGTCGACCAGGACAATTCGGCCAAGGTGGACCTGAGCGAGCCGTGTACCCCCGCCGAGACGCCCTGCGTCGAGGCCGGCCGGGCGAGCTTCCACCACACGTTCGGCGTGACGGAGAAGGGCTCCACGGCCACCGTGAGCCTCGACGACGGCGTGAAGCTGTGCGAGGGCGAGCCGGTCACGCTGGTGTCGTACTTCGCGCCGAAGCCGCAGTTCGCCGTGCCGCAGTACAAGTACGACAGCGACACCGGCTCGATCGACAACGAGCACCGTTCGGTGACGCTGAACGTCGACGTGCCGGACTGCAACACGCAGGTGGACCTGTTCTTCGGCGGCGAGGACGACATCATCGGTGAGATCACCGAGGGCGGACCCCGCTACGGCGACAAGAAACTCGGCAGCAACAACGGCCCCGGCAGCCGCTCCAAGGGCCCCCAGGGCTGGTACAACGGCGGCGGCAAGGGCTGCCAGACCCCCGCCGTCGAACCCCTCTCCCAGTGCGACGGCACCGTACAGCTCAACCTGAGCAACAACGGCGAGATCAGCCGCTACGCCGTCGACTTCACCGTCAAGGCCGGCGACTTCACCCAGACCGTCACCGTCAAACCCGGCAAGGGCGAGACCGTCACCATCCCCGCCGGCTCCGGCACCGTCACCGTCACCGCCGAGGGCATGGACGACATCACGTACGACTGGAAGGCGCCGGAGGACTGCGCGCTGCCCACGGTCATCGTCGAGAACGACTGCGACACCGTCGCCATCACGGTCGAGAACCCGGAGGGCGTGACCCCGGCGACCGCGAAGATCACGTACGGCGGGAAGTCGCAGACCGTGACCGTGGCGGCCGGCAAGTCGGAGAAGGTCACGTTCGACGCCGGCAAGGCGACGTACGCGACGGTCGAGTTCCCCGGCCTGGACGTCGAGCCGATCAAGGCGACGCTCGAGAAGCTGGACTGCGACAACGGCGGCGGTGGCGCCGGTGGTGGCGACAGCGACGAGCCCGGCCTGCCCGTCACCGGCCCGGTGGCCGGGAGCATCGCGGGTGGCGCGGCCCTCCTGCTGATCGCCGGTGCGGTGCTCTTCGTCATCGCCCGCCGACGCAAGATCCGCTTCACCGCGTAACGACGGCCGTACCCCTTCTTGTCAGGGCGCGCCGACCCACCCGGTCGGCGCGCCCTTCCCCTCCGGCGACCAAGGCGGAACAGTGTCGAAGTCCTTGCTCCACCGCATCGCGGCGGTCGCCGCGGGCGCCCTGCTCGCCCTGACCGGCGCGGCCGCGGTGGCCGGCCCCGCGGTCGCGGCGGGTCCGCAGACGACGGTCGCGGGCGCGGCCGCCTGCAACCCGGACAAGGGCGAGTGGCTCGTCTCCTGGACGCTGACCAACAGCGGTGACACGTTCGCCCGGGTCGACAAGCTGCGCACCGAGCCCGCCCCGGTGCCCGAGCTGGCCAACGGCTACCTGATCCCGCGCCGCGCCCCCAGCGGCACGATCGGCAAGGTGGTGCTGCACCAGACCCTTCCCGGGGGTACGCCGTCCGCCACGGTCTCCTTCGTCGGCATCTGGGACGACGCCAAGGACACCGACAACACCGCGACCGTGACCCTGGGCGACTGCACGCCGGCCGAAACCCCCTGTGTCGAACCCGCCGACGCGACCTTCCACCACGACTTCGCGGTCGGCGACGGCCGGGCCACGGCGACCGTGACGCTGGACGACGGCGTGAAGCTCTGCCACGACGAGCCGGTCACGCTGGTCACGTACTTCGCGCCGAAGCCCGAGTTCTCGCTGCCCCAGTACGCCCACGACCACGAGACCGCGACCCTGAGCAACGACAACCGCTCGGTGGCGCTCGCCGCGCACCTGCCGGACTGCAACGCGCAGGTGGACCTGTTCTTCGGCGGCGAGGACGACATCATCAGTGAGATCACCGAGGGCGGACCCCGCTACGGCGACAAGAAACTCGGCAGCAACAACGGCCCCGGCAGCCGCTCCCAGGGCCCCCAGGGCTGGTACAACGGCGGCGGCAAGGGCTGCCAGACCCCCGCCGTCGAACCCCTCTCCCAGTGCGACGGCACCGTACAGCTCAACCTGAGCAACAACGGCGAGATCAGCCGCTACGCCGTCGACTTCACCGTCACCGCCGGCGACTTCACCCGGACCGTCACCGTGAAGCCGGGCAAGGCCGAAACCGTCACCGTCCCCGCGGGCTCGGGCACCATCACGGTCAGCGCCGACGGCATGGCCGATGTCACGTACGACTGGAAGCGGCCGGAGGACTGCGAGCCGCCGGCGGTGTCCGTGGCCAACGACTGCGAGACGGTCACCGTCACCGTCACCAACCCGCACGGTGCCGTCCCGGCCGCGGCGACAGTCACCTACGGCACGGAGTCGAAGCAGGTGACAGTCGCGCCGGGAACCTCGGAGGCGGTCACCTTCCCGGCCGGCGACGCCCGCGTCGCGACGATCGCGTTCCCCGGCCTGGGCATCGAGCCGATCACGGCCGCGCTCGGCGACGCGGACTGCGACAACGGGGGCGGCTCCGGCGGGACACCCGGGACACCGACGACGTCCCCCACACCCGGCACGCCCCCGACCGGCGGTGACGGCGGCGGCCTTCCCGTCACCGGCGCGGCCGCAGGGGCGATCGCCGGCGGCGCGCTGGCCCTGCTGATCGCCGGTGGGGTGCTCTTCTTCCTCGCCCGCCGCCGCCGGGTCACCTTCACCCCGTAAGGAACCTCGGCGGGGAGAACGAGCCGTCGGGCTCCGGGGTCCAGGGATGGACCCCGGAGACGGCCTCGACCGGGATGGGCGCGTACAGGTGCGGGAACTGCATCCCGCCCGGATCCGGTGGGTCGCCGTCCTTCCAGACCACGGGTACGGGCAGCAGCGCCTCCTCCAGCACCAGCAGCACCAGATCCGTACGCCCGCGGGCCAGGAGGGTCGCCGGGATGTGCACCTGCTCCGGGGTGGAGCAGTGGATGAAGCCCTGTGTCACCAGGGAATCCGCGCGGTAGACGCCGCTCGCCTGGGCCGCGTCCCAGTCGGCGCGCGGGCAGAAGTGCAGGATCATCCCTTCTCCAAGTACTCGGCTCGTTCCTCGTCCACCAGCGCCGCCACCGAGGCCGCCAGAGCCGGGTGTCGTTCCAGCGCCGGATCGTCCCGGACCAGCTCGGCCGCCTCGGCGCGGGCGTCGGTGATGAGCTTCGCGTCGCGCAGCAGCGAGAGCAGCCGCAGGTGGCTGTGCTTGCCGGACTGCGACGCACCGAGCACGTCGCCCTCGCGGCGCTGCTCCAGGTCGAGCTCGGCCAGCTTGAAACCGTCCGTCGTGGAGGCCACCGCGTCGAGGCGGTCGCGGGCCGGCGTACCCTCCATCGCCTCGGTGACCAGCAGGCAGATGCCCGGTGCCGAGCCCCGGCCGACCCGGCCGCGGAGCTGGTGCAGCTGGGAGACGCCGAAGCGGTCCGCGTCCATGATGATCATCACGGTGGAGTTGGGCACGTCCACGCCCACCTCGATGACCGTGGTCGCCACCAGCACGTCCAGGTCACCGGCGGCGAACCTGCGCATCACCGCGTCCTTCTCGTCGGCCGGCAGGCGCCCGTGCAGGATGCCGATCCGCAGCCCGTGCAGGGGGCCTTCCTCGAGGATCGGGGCCACGTCGAGAACGGCGAGCGGCGGACGCCGACTGGATTCTGTGTCGCCCGGTGGTTCGCCATCGTCCTCGGCTCCCGCCGCGTCGCCGATCCGCGGGCACACCACGTACGCCTGATGCCCGGCCTTGACCTCTTCCCGCACCCGTTTCCACGCGCGGTCGAGGAACGCCGGGCGCTCCGGTGGGACCACGTGCGACGCGATCGGGGACCGGCCGCGCGGGAGCTGGGAGAGCACGGACGTCTCGAGGTCGCCGTACACGGTCATCGCGACCGTCCGCGGGATCGGCGTGGCCGTCATGACGAGCACGTGCGGGGGCTGGGCCGCCTTGGCGCGCAACGCGTCCCGCTGCTCCACCCCGAACCGGTGCTGCTCGTCCACGACCACCAGGCCGAGATCGTGGAAGTCGACGCCCTCGTACAGCAGGGCGTGCGTGCCCACCACGATGCCGGCGCTGCCGTCCGCGACCTTCGCGAGAGCCGCCCGCCGCGCCGCCGCGCCCAGCGACCCGGTGACGAGCGTCAGCTGCGTACCGTCCGGATCGCCGTCGATCTCCCCGGCCCGGCCCAGCGCACCCAGCTGGGCGCCGATGCTGCGATGGTGCTGCGTGGCGAGGACCTCGGTGGGGGCGAGCAGCGCGGCCTGACCGCCCGCGTCGACGACCTGCAACATCGCGCGCACCGCGACCAGGGTCTTGCCGGAGCCGACCTCGCCCTGCAGCAACCGGTGCATCGGGTGCGGCCGCGCCAGATCGGCGGCGATCTCCTCCCCGACCCGCGCCTGCCCCTCGGTCAGCTCGTAGGGCAGGGCCGCGTCGAACGCGGCCAGAATCCCGTCCTCCCGGCGGGGTCGCGACCGTCCGGGTGCGGCGGCCGCGCGGGCCTTACGCTGCACGAGCGTCAGCTGTACGGCGAAAGCCTCGTCCCACTTCAACCGGTGCTTCGCGCGGAACAGGTCCTCCTTGGAGCTCGGCCGGTGAATCTCGCGCAGGGCCGTGCCGATGCCCACGAGGTTGCGGTTGGCGCGCACCGTGCCCGGGAGCGGATCATCCGGCGGCTGGAAGGTGTCGAGGACCGTACGCACGCACTTCGCGATCGTCCACGTCGGCACGGCGGCGGCCGCGGGATAGACGGGGATCAGCGCGCCCGCGAACTCCTCGATCTCCTCGGCCGCCTCGTCCTGCGTGGCGTCGGCGCGCAGCAACTGGTACGCGGGCCCGTTGAGCTGGCGCTTGCCCCGGAAGTCGGTGACCTTGCCGGCGAACAGGCCCCACCGGCCCGTACGCAGCTCCCGCTCACGCCACGCCTGGTTGAAGAACGTGCAGGTCAGCGTCGCCCCGGAGCCGTCCCCGACGGTGATCTCCAGCATGGTGCCGCGGCGCTGGCGCATCGGGCGTACGGTCGTGCTCTTCACCTGGGCGAGCAGGGTGACCTGCTCACCCACCTCGAGCGCCCGCAGATCGGTGTGCTCGCCCCGCTCATCGTAACGGCGCGGGAAGTGGTAGATCAGATCCCCGGCGGTATGCAGGTCGAGGTGGGTGGCGAGCGCCTTCGCGGTCCGCTCCCCCAGCACCTTCCGCAGCGGCGTGGTGGTCGTCGTCGCGGTGGTCGTGTCGGTCATTCCACTCCAACCAGCAGGTGGTATCGAGGCTGCCCACCGGCGTAACACTGCACCTCGACGAACGGCCACACCCGGGCGATGTGGGCCCGCAGGAGGTCCTCGAGGGCCGGCGGTGCGTCGGCGCCGAGCACCAGCGAGACGAGCTCACCGCCGCCGCCCAGCATGCGGTCGAGCAGCCGGCGGGAGACCTCGGCAAGGTCGTCGCCGGACGCCGTCCTTCCGGAGCCGGTCCCCGGGTCCCGCTTCCCGGCGCCGCCGTCCCTCGTCCCGGCGCCGTGCCCTTCCCCGGCGTCAGCGTCTCTCTTCCCGGCGCCGGCGCCGGGAGTGACGATGACGTGGACCTCGCCGTCCACCAGGCCCAGCAGGTCTCCCGGGCGGCAGCGGCCCGCGACGGTGAGCGCCTCCCGGGCCGCCGTCGTCACCTCGCCGTAGCGGCATGCGCCGGCGGCCTCCGCCATGGCGATCACATCGTCGTCGAACCGGCGGCCCGGATCCCGCACCGCCAGCGAGGCCAGCGCCTGCACCGGGGACCGGGTGGGCACCACACTGACGCGTACGCCCCGGTCCGCCGCCTCACGCGCGGCCGACGTGGCGACGGCGTGGGTGTTCGCATCGTTGGGCAGCAGCACCACCTGCCGGGCCCGGGTCGCGGCGATCGCCGACAGCATCTCAGCGGTGGACGGGTTCCGGCCCACGACGACCGCGCCCTCGTCGGCGAAAAGCGAGGTCAACCCGTCACCGGCCGCGACAACGACAGCACCGCGGCGGTGTTCCTCCGGAGTGGGATCGGCGGGCGGCGCCGGGGTCGTGACCGCGGGTTCGGGTGGGGCGGCGTGATCGTGCAGATGGTCCTCCAACCGCATCACGGAGATCCGGTACGGCCGTCCCGCGTCCAGCCCGGCCTCGATCGCCGCGCCGATGTGGTCGACGTCGACGTGCACGTGGACGTTCCAGGTCGGCGGGGAGCCCTCGCCCGTGCCGACCACGACGAGCGAATCACCCAGGCCGTCGAGGGTCGCGCGGAGCACGTCCGTGTGGGCGGGGGTGGCGTCCAGCAGGTACTGCACCTCGTACCCGTAGTCGGCGGTTCCAAGGGCCTTGCGTTCGGGGTTGCCGAGGGCTTCAATTTCGAGGATTTCGCCGTCGGGATCGCTCAGCGCCTCGACCAGCGCGTCGAGGAGGACCACCAGTCCGCGGCCACCGGCGTCGACGACCCCGGCGCGGGCCAGGACCGGAAGCTGCTGCGGCGTACGGGCCAGCGCCTCGGCCGCCGAGAGCGCGGCAGCCCGGGCCACCGTGATGAGATCGTCGGACTTGATCCGGCCCGCCCCCTCCGCGGCGGCGGCCACCACGGACAGCACGGTGCCTTCGACGGGACGGGCGACCGCCGCGTACGCCGCTTCACTCGCCGTGCGCAACGCCCGGGCCAAGTCGCCGCCGCGGGCGGAAGCCATGGTGGCGAAGGTGTCGGCCATGCCGCGAAGGATCTGGGAGACGATCACGCCGGAGTTGCCGCGGGCGCCGAGCAGGGCCCCACGGGCCATCCTGCGCATCACCCGTCCCAGAAGCGTGCCACCGGCGCTGTCCGCCGTGCCGGCGTCCGCCGGGTCATCGGCGCGGTCCTGCGCGGCGGATCGGCCGGCCGGCGGGCTGTCACGGTCGGCTGGGGACAGTGGGTCTGCCCGGCCCTGCGTGTCAGCCGGCGTCAGCGCGTCCCCCGCCGTGGGGCAGGCTGGTGACAGTGGGTCCCCCGGGGCCTCTGCGCTCACCGGAGGCAGCGCGTCGCCCGGAGCCGGTGCGGACGCTGCGGGCGGCGCGTCACCCTGAACCTGTGCGCCCGGTGGTGGCAGCGGGTCCGCGGACTCCGCAGGCGGGCCGGCCGGGACCGGCGCGTCCGGGTCCGGGTCCGCGCGCGACAGGTACGCCTCCACCGCCTCGTGCGCCGAGGTCAGCGTGAGGACGAGGTTCGTGCCCGTGTCACCATCGGGCACCGGGTAGACGTTCAGCTCGTCGATCTCGTGCTGGTGCGCACGCAGGGCCGCGAGCCCAGCGCCGCACCAGCGGCGCACCGCGGCGGCGTCGAGGGTCTCCAGCACGCGAAAAGCGTACTAACCACGTCTGACATCCGCCGCGTCCATCGGCGGGCTCCGGGGCGATTGGCTGTCGGGCGGAGGCATCGGGTAACCTGGCCAGGTTGCCCGGGCGCAGTCTGTCCGAGGCATGCATTCTCCGAGGCACCCTCAGTTCGCAGCCGGGCTTCGTCAAGTCCGCCCGGCGTATCAATCCCAGGAGTACCCCGTGGCTAGCGTGTGCGACGTCTGTGGCAAGGGACCGGGCTTCGGCCACAACGTGTCCCACTCGCACCGGCGGACCAACCGCCGCTGGAACCCGAACATCCAGTCGGTGCGCACCCCGGCCGGTGGCGGCAACACCAAGAAGCTGAAGGTCTGCACCTCGTGCATCAAGGCCGGCAAGGTCGTCCGCGCCTGACGCGCGGGCGCCGGGGCTGATCGCCCCCGCCGAACAGCACTTCCCGTAGCCGCCGGGTCCCCGTGACCCGGCGGCTACGCGTGTCTGCCGGATCAGGAGCGTGGAGCCGCGAGCCGCGGGCCCGGCTCGGCGTGGCGGCGCGAACCCCGAGCCCGGCTCGGCGTAGCGGCGCGAACCCCGAGCCCGGCCCGGCGTAGCGGCGGGAACCGCGGGCCCGACACAGCCCCGTGTGGCCGCGCGAGCCCCGGTCCGCCCCGGCGTGGCGGCGCGAGCCCGGGCCAGTCGGGTGGCCAGCTCAAGCGTGTGCCCGAACCAGCTCCCTGCGGCCGAACCAGCCCCGCGCGACCCGGCCAGCCCCCGGCCGAGGCGGGCCAGTCCCGCGGTCGAGCAGGCCAGTCCCGCGGTCGAGCCAGTCCCGCGGTCAGGCCGGCCCCGTGTGACCGGGCCAGTGCGGCCGGGCCGGGCCACAGCGGCACATGCACCCACGACTCGGAGCGGCTACAGGGTGCGGGCGTACGACAGCACCCCCTCCTCACCCTTGTAATAGCCGAAGTCCTCGATCCGCTCGTAGCCGTACTTCTCGTACAGGGCGATCGCCTCGGGCTGCTTGTCGCCGGTCTCGAGAATCACCCGTTTGCGCCCCCGTTCCCGGGCCGAGTCCTCGATCGCGGTGAGGACCCGGCGCGCCACGCCTCGGCCTCGGGCGTCCGCGATCGTGAACATGCGCTTGAGTTCCGCGTCCTCGCCGTGCGTACGCCAGCCCGCGCACCCGACCAGCCGTCCCGTCTCGTCCTCCGCCACGAGGAACGCGCCGTGCGGCGGGGCGAAGTCGGACGCGGTGACCGGGGTGTCGTCGCCGCTGCCGCCGTACCGGGCGCTGAGTTCGGCCATCGCGGCGGCGATGAGGCGCTGCACCGCGGGGTCGCCGAAGCCGGCCTCGCGGATCTTGATCTTCTCCACCCCGCCACGCTAACCGGGGCCGGGCCGGGCGGCACGAGCGGCGGTCGCCGGACCCGGCGAAAGCCGGAATGCGGTGGCCGCAAGGCTGAAGCGGGCAAAGGCCGCCGCAGCCCGGCGGTCGCCCGACCTGGCGAAAGCCGGAACGCGGTGGCCGCAGAGCTGAAGCGGGCACAGGCCGCCGCGCCCGACGAGAAGCCGGCCGCGAGACGAAGGGCCGCACGGTCAGCGGAAGTGGTCCCAGCCCGTCCCGCCCTGCCACGGCTTGCGGTCCACGGTCACCCCGGTGCCCTCGTGCACGCTGCCGATCACCCGCCACTCCGGCGGCAGGACCGCCGCCGACGGGAACGTCGCAGCGAGGGCGTGGTCGTCGCCGCCCGCGAGGAGCCACACGTACGGGTCCACGCCGAGTGCCGACGCCGCGTCGCGCATCTGGTCCGGCACCTCGAAGGCGTCGCGGCGGATGTCTATGCCGACCACGCTGGCCGTGGCCACGTGGCCGAGGTCCTGGAGCAGGCCGTCCGAGACGTCGATCATGGAGGTCGCTCCGGCCGCCGCGGCAGCCGGGCCCTCCGCGTACGGGACGGCAGGCCTGCGGTACGCCTCCACGAGCACCTTCGGGGTGCGGAATCCACGGGACAGCACGGTGTAGCCCGCCGCGGCGAAGCCCGTACGCCCGGCGAGCGCGACCACGTCCCCCGGTTGCGCCCCGCTGCGCACCACCGGGGCGCGTCCGCCGAGGTCGCCCAGCGCGGTGACCGCGATGGTCAGGGTGGGGCTCGACGACATGTCACCGCCCACCACCGTCGCCCCCGTCTTCGCCGCCTCCTCGGAGAGGCCCTCGGCCAGCTCCTCGGCCCACGCCGCGTCGAGGTCCGGCGGCACGCACAGCGCCACGAGCAGCGCGGTCGGCGCGGCGCCCATGGCCGCGATGTCCGCGAGGTTGGCGGCTGCCGCGCGGCGGCCCACGTCCGCTGCGCTGGACCAGTCCCGGCGGAAGTGCCGGCCCTCCACGAGGACGTCCGTCGACGCCACGACCCGCTTGTCCGGGGCGGCCACCACCGCCGCGTCGTCGCCCGGGCCGAGCAGGCTCGCCGGGCCGCTCCCGAGCCGCGCGACGATCCGGGCGATCAGCCCGAACTCTCCCGCCTCCGCGATGCTCACGTCCACCGTCCCCCTCGATACCTCAGGTCCCGCCGGGCCAGCCCCCGCGGGTCGTCCCGCAGCCGTCGGGCGGGCGTCCCCCGGTCGGCTCCGCGGGTCGTTCCGGCAGCCGGCGGGCTGCGCGCCGGGCACACGGCCGGCGTAACGCTCACCCCTTTTGCGAGTGCGCGCGCTCAGCATGCCGCGAGGACCGCGCTCCGTACTGTAGTTTCACGTTCGGGTCACCGGCGCGCGGCGGACAGGAGTCGGATTGTGGTCCAGGCATACATCCTCATCCAGACCGAGGTCGGGAAGGCCCGTGACGTGGCCTCGGCCATCGGCAAGATCGCCGGGGTGGTCCGGTGCGACGCGGTCACCGGGCCGTACGACGTGGTCGTGCTCGCCGAGGGGCACAGCGTCGACGAGCTCGGCCGCATGATTGTGAGCAAAATCCAGTACGTGCCGGGCATCACCCGGACGGTGACGTGCTCCGTGGTAAATCTCTGACATGGTCGATGTGGAGACCCGCCCGGGCAAGCAGCCCCCCGCCAAGGATCCGGTGACGCGCAGCGCTGCCCTGTGGGCGACTGTCGTGGCCGTACCGGTGGCTCTGCTCGTCGGGTGGGGCATCTTCACGCAGATCGCGCCGGACGAGCCGAAGGCGAAGCCGGCGGCGACACAGCCCGCGGTCGTGCCGGACACGCCCGTGCAGATGGCGGCGCCGAAGCTGGGCGAGCGCCCGGCCTCGGTCTGTCTCGCTGTCACGTCGCAGCTGCCGGTCAAGGTGCGGGATCTGCCCGCGCGCAAGGTCAGCGTCGGCCCGGAGCAGAACGCCGCCTACGGCGAGCCGCCCATCACGGTCGCCTGCGGGGTCACCCGGCCGGTGATGTGCACGTCGCTCGACGAGTCCGGGTCCGGCTGCGTGCCGCTCGACACCGAGCTGCTCAACATGAACAGGGTCTGCTGGTACGCCGACGCGAAGGCCGACGCCACCACGTTCACCACGATGGACCGTGAGGTGCCGGTGCAGGTCACCGTCCCGAAGCGGTACGAGCAGCCGGCCCAGTGGGCGAACGAGTTCTCCGACGTCGTGGTGGAGACCGACAAGTCCGTGACGCAGGGCGTGCCGTCGGGGTGCGTGTGACCGGCGGTCAGTGCAGGCCGGTCCCGCGGCGCAACGCCGTACGGATCAGCCGGTCCACGACCTTCGGGTAGTCCAGACCCGTCGCGGCCCACATCAGCGGGAACATCGACGTCGGCGTGAAGCCCGGCATCGTGTTGATCTCGTTGAGCAGCACCTCGTCGTCGGCGGTCACGAAGAAGTCCACCCGGGCCAGTCCGGCGCAGTCGAGGGCCGTGAACGTGCGGGCCGCAGATTCCTGGATGCGGCGGGTGACGTCCGGCTTCAGGTCGGCCGGGATCTGGTACGGCGTGCCGTCGCCCAGGTATTTCGCGTCGAAGTCGTAGAACTCGTCGTCGGACGTGGTGACGAGGATCTCGGCGAGCAGGGAGGCCTCGGGCGCGCCGCCGGCCTCGCCCTCCAGCACGCCGCATTCCACCTCGCGGCCCACGATCGCCGCCTCGACCAGCACCTTGGGGTCGATCTGCCGGGCCTTGGCGACCGCCTCGTCCAGGTCCGCCCAGTCGGTGACCTTGCTGATGCCGTACGACGAGCCGGCGCGCGACGGCTTGACGAAGACCGGCAGGCCGAGCCGCTCCTTGTCCGCATCGGACAGCGAGTTGCCGGCGCGCAGGACCGCGTACGGCCCCACGGGGATGCCCTCGGCGGCGGCGAGCTTCTTGGTGAACTCCTTGTCCATGCCGGCCGCCGAGGCGAAGACGTTCGCGCCCACGTACGGGATCCCGGCCATCTCCAGCATCCCCTGGATCGTGCCGTCCTCCCCGTACGCCCCGTGCAGGGCCGGGAAGACCACGTCGACGCCGGCGAGGACCGCGACGCCGTCGGCGGGGTCGACCACCATCAGCCCGCTCGACGTGGGGTCGGCGGGCAGCACGACGGCCCGGCCGGACGCGGCGGTGACCTCCGGCAGCCGGTTGCCCTCGATGGCGAGCTGGGCGGGGTCCTCACCGGCGAGCACCCAGGAACCCTCGCGGGTGATGCCGACCGGCACGACCTCGTACTCGTCGGGGTCGAGGGCGGCCAGGATGCTGCCCGCGCTCACGCACGAGATGGCGTGCTCGGTGCTGCGGCCACCGAACACGATCGCCACACGGGTTCTGCGAGGGGTCGTCATGACATGGCCTCTCGTTGCCGGGGATCGCTAGGCTGCCTGCCGCGCGGAGCCGGGCTGCGGGCATGCCGGAGGTGACCCTACTCTGCGTGAACCACATTCTGGAGTCGGCGGGCAGCGGCCCGGCATATGGGGACAGGGAGTCGATGAGACCAGCACTCAACGTGATCGCCTGGCACGGTCCCGGCCGGCTGGCGACCATGGCACACCCGCGCGGCGGGGCCCGGCTGGCGGACGAGATGGCCGGCCTGGCCGCCGCCGGCGTGGACGTGGTCGTGTCGGCGCTCACCCCGGCCGAGGAGGACCGCCTCGGCCTCTCCGGCGCCGCGGCGGCCGCTGCCGACGCCGGCATCCAGCACGTGTCGTTCCCCATCCCGGACCGCGGGGTCCCGGACGACGTCGTGGCTCTGGGCGTACGGCTGGCCGCCCACGTACGGGCGGGCCGCTACGTGGTGACGCACTGCTTCGCGGGCATCGGCCGGTCGACGCTGCTGGCCTGCGTGACGCTGGTGATGCTCGGCGTGGGCCCGGAACGCGCCCTGCGCCTGGTGACGGAGGCCCGCGGCCTGCCGGTGCCGGACACGGAGGCCCAGCGCGCGTGGGTGTACGACTTCGCCATCGCCCACGGCGGCTTCGCCCCCTGCCCCAACTGAGGCTCCGCCCCCACTGAAGCTTCGCCCCTGCCCGAACTGCATCGGACGCGACGACGGCCGGCTCCCCCGTGGCAGCCGGCCGTCGAGTTCGCACCCCGCTCAGCCCATCGGCGCCGAGCGGATCGCCGTGTGCCGCAGCTCCCGGTGGTACAGCACCGCGCCCAGCACCGTTGCCAGCAACGACACGGCCAGCGCGACCCCGTACGGCACGAGGCGCGTCAGCACCTCCCCGTTGTCACCGAGCCCGAGCAGCCCTTCCGCGGCGGCCACGGGCACCAGGGCCGGGACGAGCAGGGCCAGCCCGCCCCACGCACCGAAGCGGTAGAAGCCCGCACCCGCGGCGGCGCCCGTGACGAGGTACGCGAGGCAGCTGGGCAGGACGTGCCCGAACTCGCTCACCGCCACCGACGGCGACCAGTGCGGATAGCCCGCCGGTACGCCGTCCGCACCGCCGCGCAGGGCGTACTCGAAGCCGTGCCCCACCGGCACGAGCAGCGCGAAGGCGACGGCCAGGAGCACGCCGAAGAGCAGCCCGCCCACGATGAAGTCACGCCGGGTGATGCCGGCCGCCACGAACTGCCGCAGGTGGACGGCGACGAGGGTGACGCCGACGACGCCGAGCCAGTATTTGACGGCCGAGCCGGCGACGAACATCCAGAGGCTGAACGGCGGGTCGGCGAACCGCACGACCACCGCGTCGGCGAGCCCCACACCGACGATCAGGAAACCGGCGAGCCACAGCATCTGCGGCCGGTACATCCGCAGGAACGAGCTGAGGACCAGGGATCGGGCGTTCATCGGACCGCCTCCGGGGTGCGCTCTGCCGAGGTGAGGTGGACGAAGAGGTCCTGGATGCCGACCGGTTCCAGGGTCAGCCCGGCGCCGCCGGCCCGCCGCTGCTCGTCGTCGTCGAGGCTGCCGTAGAGGGTGGCCTGGCGGACGCCGCCGAGGCTCTGCCGGGCGAGCACCGTACGCCCCGACACGAACGTCTCGACCGCCTCCTCCGGACCGGTCACGGCGACGCCTCGGGACCGGAAGGTGTCGGTGTCCTCCTGCACGATCAGGCGGCCGCGGTCGAGGATCAGCACCTCCTCGAAGAGGTCCGCGACCTCCTGGATGAGATGGGTGGAGAGGATGATCGTGCGCGGGTGGGCGAGGTAGTCGGCGAGCAGCTCACGCTGGAAGACGCTGCGGGCGACGGCGTCCATGCCGAGGTACGCCTCGTCCAGGATGGTGAGCGGGGCCCGGGTGGCGAGGCCGACGACGACGCCGAGGGCCGACCGCTGCCCCCGCGACAGCGCCGAGACCCGCTTGCGGCGGTCGAGGCCGAAGGCGGCGGCCAGGTGGTCGGCGTACGCCGCGTCCCAGCGGGGCCGCAGCCGCGCGTGGAAGCCGAGGACCTTGCCGACCCGGTCGGCCTGCGGCACGTCCGGCACGTCGCGCACGAACACGGTGTCCCGCATGGCCTGGGCGTTCTCGAAGGGATCCACGCCGTTCACCGTGAGGGACCCACCGGCCGCCTTCCGGTACGCCGCGAGCACGCTGAGCAGGCTCGTCTTGCCGGAACCGTTGCGCCCCAGCAGCCCGTAGATCTTGCCGGGCTCGAGGTCGGTGGTGAGGCCGTCCACCGCGACCGTGTCGCCGTAGCGGACGGTCAGGTCCCGCAGCGAGATCATCGGGCACCCCCGTCGATGTGCCGCTTGATCTCCTCGAGGGAGACGCCGATCATCCGCGCCTCGGCGAGCATCGGGTCGACCACGTCGGCGAAGAACCGCTCCCGCCGCCGGGTGCGCAGCTTCTCGCGGGCGTCCGGGGTGACGAACATGCCGATGCCGCGCTTCTTGTAGAGCACTCCCTCGTCGACCAGCTGGGCGAAGCCCTTCGCCGCCGTGGCCGGGTTGATCTGGTAGAACGCCGCGTACTGGTTGGTGGACATGACCTGGTCGTCCTCCTTCAGCGTCCCGCTGAGGACCTCGTCCTTGATCCGATTGGCGATCTGCAGATAGATGGGGCTGCGGTCGTCGAACACCACCGCCTCCTTAGTTCTGCGGTTCATTACTGATGTAACGAACCATAGGACCCCGGAGGCCTCGGGCGCAAGGCGGTGGGGACTAAGCGGCGGCGAACGACTGCGGGAGCACGCCGTCGTCCCAGAGCCGGTCCAGGTGGGCGAGGAAGCCCACCAGGCTGCGTTCCAGCTCTCGCCGCTGCGCGGCATCGAGCACGGCGAGCGGATCGGAGAACACCAGGCCCTCGGGATGCTTCGCCCGGGTGCCGACGAACTTCCGGCAGGCCGTGCACCAGACGTACGAGACCAGGGTCGGCCTGCGTGCGTTCTCCGGAGCATTCACGTACGCCCGCACGCTGCGACAACCGCAGGCGGGACAGTCCCGTTCCCCAGGAGCGGCGAAGAAGCTCTCGCCCTGCGCCAGCGCGGTCACCTCGGCGCCGCTGAAACTGCTCCACTCCGTCACAGCGTCAACTCTTGTCGAGAGCGGCGCTCAAATCGGCGACCAGATCCGGCGTGTCCTCGACGCCGCAGGAGAGCCGTATGAAGCCGGGCGCGGTGTCGTCACCCCACTGCGCGCGCCGGTCCGCCGTGGTGTGCAGGCCGCCGAAGGACGTCGCCGCGAAGACGAGCTCGGAGGCCTCCAGGAACCGCGCGACCCGGTCGGCGCTGCCGAGGTCGAACGAGACGATGCCGGGGATGCGGCGCATCTGGCCGGCGGCGACCTCGTACGACGGGTCCGTGGACAGGCCGGGCCAGCGCACCCCGGTCACGTCGGAGCGCCCGCTCAGCAGGCCGGCCACGGCGGCGGCGTTGGCGGTCTGCCGGGCCAGCCGCAGGTCCAGCGTGGCCAGCGAGCGGTGCGCGAGCCAGCAGTCGAAGGCGCCCGGGGTCCCGCCGGTCTGCGCGCGCCACGTCGTGACCCGGGTCAGCAGGTCCTCGTCGCCGGTCGCCACGTACCCCAGCAGCACGTCGGAGTGCCCGGTCAGCGCCTTGGTGCCGGACGCGACCACCAGGTCCGCGCCCAGCTCCAGCGGCCGCTGCCCCAGCGGCGTCGCCGTGGTGTTGTCCACCGCGACCAGCGCCCCGGCCGCATGCGCCGCCGCCGAGACGGCCCGCAGGTCGCAGACGTCCAGGCCCGGGTTGGCCGGCGTCTCCAGCACCACCAGGCGTACGCCCTCGAACGACGGGTACGGCCCCGCCGTGGGCACGAGCACCGTGCGCACGCCCAGGTCGCGCAGCGTGCCCTCGGCGAAGGCGCGGACGGTGAAGTAGCCGTCGGAGGGCAGCGCCACGGTGTCCCCCGAGCGCAGCACCGACAGCAGCAGCGCGGTGATGGCGGCCTGGCCCGTCGCGAACGCCCGGACCTGCCCGCCCTCCAGCTCACCGATCGCGGCCTCGAGCGCGCGCCGCGTCGGGTTGTCGGGACGGCCGTACCCGTTCTCGCCCGGCCCGGTCACCGGGTCCAGGTGGTACGGCGCCGCGAGGACCGGGCCCGGCAGGAACGGCTGCCCCGGCACCGGCTCGGGCAGTCCCGCGTGCACGACCAGCGTCCCGTCACCCTTGTCGGCCATCTCCGTCACTCCGGCTTCATCTCACGACCCATCAGCAGTTTCACGGCCACCCTAGGGTCGACGCCCTCGTGGCAGACGCGCTCGACCTGCTCTGTGATGGGCATCTCGACGCCGTGCGCGCGGGCGAGGTCGCGGATCGCCAGGCAGCTCTTCACGCCCTCGGCTGTCTGTTTCGCGGCCGCCTGCGCCGCCTCGAGCGACTCGCCGCGGCCCAGGTGCTCGCCGAACGTCCGGTTGCGCGACAGCGGCGACGAGCAGGTGGCCACCAGGTCGCCCAGGCCCGCGAGCCCCGCGAACGTCATCGGGTCGGCGCCCAGCGCCACCCCGAGCCGCGCGGTCTCGGCCAGGCCCCGGGTGATCAGCGACGCCTTGGTGTTGTCGCCCATCCCCATCGCGTGGGCCATCCCGTACGCGAGCGCGATGACGTTCTTGACCGCCCCGCCCAGCTCGCAGCCGATCACGTCGTCGCTGGTGTACGGCCGGATGTACGGCAGCGCGATGGCCTGCTGCACGAGCTGCGCCCGGCCCGGGTCGGTGCCGGCCACCACGGTCGCGGCGGGCTGCTCGGCGGCGATCTCCGGGGCCAGGTTGGGACCGGAGACCACCACGACGCGGTCCGGGTCGACGCCCGCGGTCTCCACGATGACCTGGCTCATCCGCTTGGTAGTCCCCAGCTCGATGCCCTTCATCAGGGAGACGAGCGTGCAGCCGGCGGGCAGGTGCCCCGCCCAGTCGGCCAGGTTGCCCCGCAGGGTCTGCGACGGCACGGCCAGGAACACCAGCTCCGACCCGGCGAGGGCCACGCCCAGGTCGCTGGTGGCGGTGACCCCCGACGGCAGCTTGACGCCGGGCAGCGAGGACTCGTTGGTGTGCTGCTCACGGATGGAGGCGGCGACGGACTCGCGGCGGGCCCAGATCGTCACCTCCGATCCGGCCTCGGCGAGGATCTTGGCGAACGCCGTACCCCAGGCGCCGGCGCCCAGGACCGCGGAGCGCCTCATGCCGACGTCCCCGCCGGGCCGGAGGGCCGGCGCGCCGGAGCCTGGTAGAGCTCGGCCGGCGGCGTCTCGCCGCGCAGGTCGGCGAGCAGGTCACGGCCGGCGAGCTGGATCGCCTCGGTCATCTGGTCGAGCACCGCCCGGGTCGGCGCCTCGCCCTGCCAGCGGGTCAGGTCGACCGGTTTGCCGGCCGCCACGCTGACCGGCCGGCGGGGCTTCAGCGAGATCTTCTTGGTCCGTACGTCGTGCACCTGCTGCGTGCCCCAGGTGGCCATCGGGATCACCGGCGCGCCCGTGACCAGGGCGAGCCGGGCGGCGCCGGTCTTGCCCCGCATCGGCCACAGGTCGGGGTCCCGGGTCGTCGTGCCCTCCGGGTAGATGATCACGACACCGCCCTGCTGGATCGCCTCGATGAGGGAGTCGAGCGACTTCACCGCCTCCACACTGCCGCGTTCGACCGGGATCTGCTGGGTCTTGCGCAGCATGAACCCGACGAACGGCACCTTCCAGATGCTGGCCTTGCCGAGGAAGCGCGGCCAGCGGCCGGACGCGTACACGTAGTGGGCCACGACGAGCGGGTCGAACTGCGACATGTGGTTCGGCGCGATGATGAAACCGCCGCCGGGCGGCAGGTTCTCCATGCCCGACCAGCTGCGCCTGGTCCAGACCCACATGGTCGGCAGCACCAGCATCACCGCCAGCCGCCGCCACAACCCGAGCCGCCTGCGCTGCGCCACGCCGATCCCCTCCGTCCCCCACACCCTGGGACGAAATCATGCCTGCTCGTGGTCGCCGTAGCCAGGCCGGGTCGCCGTGGCGCCGGCCGCGGCCGGCGGCGGTGGCAGGATTGTCGGCGTGTCAGGAGCGGACTGGACGGCGGTCATTCCCGTCAAGCGCCTCGCCGCGGCCAAGAGCCGGCTGCGAGGCGCCGTCCCCGATGCCCGGCACCAGGAGCTGGCCCTGGCCATGGTCCGGGACACGGTCACCGCGGTCGGCGCCTGCGACCTGGTCGCCGAGGTGCTGGTGGTCACGGACGACGCCGAGGTGGCCGCGGCGGTGGCCGCCCTGGGCGCCCGGGTCACGCCCGACCGCCCGCGGGCCGGGCTGAACGAGGCCATGCGCCACGGCGCCGACTCCGTCGCCGGTCCGGACCGGTCACGGGCGGTGCTCACCGGGGACCTGCCGGCGTTGCGGCCGTACGAGCTGGGCGCCGCGCTGCTGTCCGCGGGCACCGGGCGCAGCATCGTGGTGGACGCCGCCGGGACGGGGACCGTGCTGCTCACGGCCGGCCCGGGCACCGCCCTGGACCCCCGGTTCGGCGTGGGCTCGGCGGCCGCGCACGCCGCCTCCGGAGCCCGGGTTCTCGCCGGGGACTGGCCGGGACTGCGGCAGGACGTCGACACCGCGGCGGATCTGCGTACGGTGCTCGGGCTCGGCGCCGGCGAGCACACCTGCGCCCTGCTGCGTGACCTCGGGCTCGCTCCGGGCCGCGATTGCCGGGTGCCGGTGAGCCCGCCACGGTAGCGTGCACGGCATGCAAGGCACCGTCGCGACCTTCGATCCCCGTACGCACACCGGCACGCTGCTGCTCGACGACGGCAGCGAGCTGGCGTTCCCGGCCGCCGCGTTCCGGGCCTCCGGGCTGCGGCTGCTGCGCCTGGGTCAGCGGCTGACGATCGAGGCGGACGCCGGCGGCGATGTGATCAAGGTCCAACTTCCGGGAATCTCCTGAGTCTTGTTCATTTCCCGTTAACCACGAACGGGCAATGATGGAGCGATGACCACCCCGCCCCGGACACCCCAGACCAGCGCGCCCGCGAACGCCCCCCGGCGCCGCGGTCCGAACGGGCGGTTCCTCCGGCGCGACGAAGCATCCGGAACCGCCGGGGTGGCAGTCGCCGACCCGACCGCCATCGAGCCGACGGAGCCCGCCTTGCCCAGCCGTACCCCTGCCGTGGCCCGGACCGAGACCTCGCCGGCCGAGGCCGCCCCCGACGCCGAGGACACCCGTCCCGAGCTGCCCGAGGACCGCTTCCTCAACCGGGAGCTGTCCTGGCTCGACTTCAACTCGCGGGTGCTCGCGCTCGCCGAGGACCCGGGGACCCCGCTGCTGGAACGGGCGAAGTTCCTGGCCATCTTCGCCAGCAACCTCGACGAGTTCTACATGGTGCGCGTCGCCGGGCTGAAGCGGCGCCTCAAGGCCGGCCTGCCGATGCGCGGCGGCGACCGCAGCTCGCTGCGCAACCAGCTGGCGATGATCACCGAGCGGGCCGCCGACCTGGTCACCCGGCACGCCGCCTGCTTCGCCGAGGAGGTACGCCCCAAGCTGCAGGCCGAGGGCATCGAGCTGGTCAGCTGGGCGGAGCTGGACGCGCCCGAGCGGGAGCGGCTGCGGACGTACTTCCGCGAGCAGGTGTTCCCCGTGCTGACGCCGCTGGCCGTGGACCCGGCGCACCCGTTCCCGTACATCTCCAGCCGCTCGCTCAACCTCGCGGTGGTGCTGCGCGACCCCGCCGACAAGAGCGGGGAGCTGTTCGCCCGGATCAAGGTGCCCAACAACGTGCCGCGGTTCGTGACGGTGCAGAACGACAGCCGCGGGGTGCGGTTCCTGCCCGTCGAGGAGCTCATCGCCGTACACCTGGATCAGCTCTTCTCCGGGATGCAGCTGCTGGAGTGGCACCTGTTCCGGGTGACCCGCAACGCCGAGGTCGAGGTCGACGAGGACCGCGACGAGGACCTGTTGCAGGCCCTCGAACGCGAGCTGGCGCAGCGCCGGTTCGGCCCGCCGGTGCGCCTGGAGGTCGCCGCCTCGATCAGCGACCACGTGCTCGACCTGCTCGCCCGCGAGCTCGACATGAACGACGAGGACGTACTGCGGGTCCCGGGCCTGCTCGACCTCTCCTCGCTGTGGCAGGTCTACGGCGAGGCGGACCGCGACGACCTCAAGGACCGCCCGTTCGTGCCCGCCACCCACCCGCACCTGGCCGACGGTGAGGTGCCGCGCAGCGTCTTCAACCGGCTGCGCGAGTGCGACATCCTCGTGCACCACCCGTACCACTCGTTCTCCACGAGCGTGCAGCGCTTCATCGAGCAGGCCGCCGCGGACCCGAACGTGCTGGCCATCAAGCAGACGCTGTACCGCACCAGCGGCGACTCCCCCATCGTCGACGCGCTGGTCGACGCGGCCGCCGCCGGCAAGCAGGTGGTGGTGCTCGTCGAGGTCAAGGCACGCTTCGACGAGGTCGCCAACATCGGCTGGGCGCGCACGCTGGAACGCGCCGGCTGCCACGTGGTCTACGGGCTCGTCGGTCTCAAGACGCACTGCAAGACCGCGCTCGTGGTGCGGCAGGAGGGCAACCAGATCCGCCGCTACTGCCACATCGGCACGGGCAACTACCACCCCAAGACCGCCCGGCTGTACGAGGACTTCGGCATGCTGACCGCCGACCCGGAGATCGGCGCGGACGTCACGGACCTGTTCAACGTGCTCACCGGGTACAGCCGCCAGACCGCGTTCCGCCGCCTGCTCGTGGCGCCGCACGGGGTCCGCCGGGGACTGATCGAGCGGATCCACGAGCAGGCCCGGATCGCCCGGTCGGGCGGCGACGCCCTGGTGCAGTTCAAGGTGAACTCGCTCGTCGACGAGGAGACCATCGACGCGCTGTACCGCGCCTCGCAGGACGGCGTGAAGGTGGACCTCATCATCCGGGGCATGTGCGCGCTGCGGCCGGGCGTGCCCGGGCTGTCGGACAACATCCGGGTCCGCTCGATCGTCGGCCGTTTCCTGGAGCACTCCCGGGTCTTCCGGTTCGGTCCCGGCGACGACGCCGAGTACTGGATCGGCTCGGCCGACCTGATGCACCGCAACCTGGACCGCCGCATCGAGGCGCTGGTGCGGGTCACGCTCCCCTCCGCGCAGGACGATCTGCGCAACGTGCTGGAATTGGCGATGAGCGACGAGAGCGAGGGCTGGGACCTCGCCGGTGACGGCACCTGGCACCGGCGCACCTCCACCCCCTCCGACCCGCACGTCCATCTGCAGGAGGCGCTGCTGCGCCGGATCATCGGCAAGGCGGTCTGACTGACGTGACGGCAACGGTGCGCGCCGCGGGCGGAGTGCTCTGGCGGCCTGCCGGGGACGGCATCGAGATCTGCGTCGTGCACCGGCCGTACCGGTCCGACTGGAGCCTGCCCAAGGGGAAGCTGGACGGTTCCGAGCACTCGCTCGCCGCCGCCGTCCGCGAGGTCCTCGAGGAGACCGGCGTACGGGCCGAGCCCCAGATGCGGCTGCCGGAGATCGCGTACACGATGCCGGACGGCGTACCGAAGACGGTCGACTTCTGGTTGATGCGGGCCGGTGACGGGCCTGCCGGGCAGCCGCAGGACCCGGCCGAGGTCGACGAGGTGGCCTGGCTGTCGCCCGCCGAGGCGACCGCCCGGCTGACCTACCCGGACGACCGGCGCCTGGTCGAGCACGCCGCGACTCTGCCGACCGTCACCAGGGTGACCGTGCTGATCCGGCACGCCCACGCCGGCAAGCGCAAGGACTTCGACGGTCCGGACGCGCTGCGCCCGATCGACGACCGCGGGCGCGCGCAGGCCGAGACGGTCAGCGTCGCGGCCGCCCTGTTCGCGCCCCGGCGGCTGGTGTCGGCCACGCCGCTGCGCTGCCGGCAGACGCTGGAGCCGCTGGCCCGGATGGTGGGCCGCCCGATCGTCATGGACGCGGCCTTCGCCGAGCCGGCCGAGGCCGATGAGATCCCGGCGCGGGTGAAGGCCGCCGTCGCGCGGCTGGCCGAGCTGCGCGACGGCGAGCGGGTCGCGATCTGCAGCCAGGGCAAGGTGATCCCGGGGCTGCTGGCGAGCCTGGACGGCGACGGCGATCCAGCGGACTACAAGACGCCCAAGGGCAGCGGCTGGGTGCTCACCTGGTCGGGCGGCCGGCTCGCGGGGCTGAGCCGGATCTGACCCGCGCGCCGGCGCCCGACCGGCGCGGGGAGGGCGGTGGCAGCGGATCCGTGCGCCAGTAACCGATCAGGTCGCCGGTGAGCCAGCGGGCCCGCCACAGCTCGTCCTCGCGCGGTTCCCAGTCCCGCAGGGGCAGCAGCGCGATCCGCCACGAGAGCACGCTGATCAGGTACCAGCCGACGAACGGGACGACGCCCAGGACGGCGTCGCGGCGGCGGTACGAGGCGTGCGGCGCCAGCACGTACACGGCGGCACCCGACAGCACGCAGGTGACCGTCCAGTCCAGCAGGGACAGGCCGGTCCAGCTCTCCGCCGCGTCGCCGAGCATCCACGCCGGCAGGACGGTGGCCGCGAAGATGCCGGCGGCGATGAGCGATCGGCTCACGGGTCCCCGGGGGCGGGCGGCGGCCCGGGGCGCGGCGGCGCCCGCGTCCGGGGCGGATCTGCGGTCCATGCTGCGGACCGTAGGCTCAGCGGCCGCCGTGGCGCCGGGACACGCAAAGGGCGTCCACCGTACGGGTGGACGCCCTTTGTCTCGTCAGCGTGCCGCTGAGCGGGTGCTTCAGCGGGTCTTGCGGGCCGCCGAGGTGCGCGCCGTGGTGGCCTTGGTGGCCGGCGTCGACTTGGTGGCCGCCGTGGTCTTGCGGGCGGTGGACTTCGCCGGGGCCGACTTGGTCGCCGCGGTCGCCGTCTTCTTGGCCGCGGTCGACTTGGCCGCGGTGGCCTTGGTGGCGGTCGACTTCGTTGCCGTCGCCTTGGTGGCGGTGGTCTTCTTGGCCGCCGCCGTCTTGGTCGCCGCCGACTTGGCCGGAGCCGCCTTGGTGGCGGTCGTCTTCTTGGCCGCCGCCGTCTTGGTCGCCGCCGACTTGGCCGGAGCCGCCTTGGTGGCGGTGGTCTTCTTGGCCGCCGCCGTCTTGGTCGCCGCCGACTTGGCCGGGGTGGCCTTGGCAGCGGTGGCCTTGGTGGCGGTGGCGGCGGTCGTCTTCTTGGCCGCCGCCGTCTTGGTGGCGGTGGCCTTCGCCGGTGCCGCCTTGCTGGCAGTGGACTTCGCCGCCGCGGTGGTCTTCTTGGCGGCGGCGGCCTTGGCCACCTTGCCGCTCGCGACCATCTCCCGGAAACCCGTGCCGGGCTTGAAAGCGGGGACGGACGTCTTCTTCACCTTGACTGGTTCGCCGGTGCGTGGATTCCGAGCCGTGCGCGCATTTCGCGCCCGCTTCTCGAAGACGCCGAAACCGGTGATGGCAACGCGGTCGCCCTTGGTGACGGCGTTCTGCACCTCGCTGATGACCGCATCCAGCGCCGCTGTCGCCGTCTTCCGGTCCCCCAGTCGGGCGGCGAGCGCCTCGATGAGCTCGGCCTTGTTCACGGTTTTCCTCCCGAACGTGAGAACTGAGACTCGTTGACGACGATCCTGTGCGTGCCGCGGGTGCCGTACCTGCGGTCCGCTGTCGCCGAACATGCCTCACTGGCCCAATGCGAGCCATTCTGCGCGCACCGTATGCCCTCTGACCAGCAGACACAAACATTCGCGCGAAAAAAAACCGTTGTGTCGCAACGAATTCGCCCCCACCGGCGACCCGGTGGGGGCGAAAAAGCCTGTGCTGACAGGGTTTTGCAGGCTCAGACAACGACCGGCTTGAAAGCCGGGCGACCCTTCTCGTACGCGGTGACGGCGCCCTCGTGGCGCAGCGTCAGTCCGATGTCGTCGAGGCCCTCCATGAGGCGCCAGCGGCTGAAATCGTCGATCGGGAAGCTCCACGCGGCGTCGTCCACGTGCACCTGACGGGCGCCGAGGTCCACGGTGATCTGCTTGTCCGGCTCGCTGTCGGCCATGTCCCACAGCGCCTCGACGGCCTTCTGGTCGAGCTGCACCGGCAGCAGGCCCTCCTTGAGGGCGTTGCCGCGGAAGATGTCGCCGAACCGGGCCGCGATGACGACCTTGAAACCCCAGTCCCGCAGGGCCCAGACGGCGTGCTGCCGGGAGGAGCCGGTGCCGAAGTTCGGGCCGGCGACCAGGATCGTGGCCCCGGCGTGGGCCGGGTTGTTGAGCACGAACGACGGGTCGTCGCGCCAGGCGCTGAACAGCCCGTCCTCGAAGCCGGTCCGGGTGACCCGCTTCAGGTAGACCGCCGGGATGATCTGGTCGGTGTCCACATCGGAGCGCCGCAGCGGCATGACCTTGCCGGCGTGGGTGGTGAACTTGTCCATGGCTGGTCTCCGTCTCTACAGGTCGGCCGGGGCGGCCAGCTTGCCGGTCACCGCGGTGGCGGCGGCGACCTCGGGCGAGACCAGATGGGTACGCCCGCCCTTGCCCTGCCGGCCCTCGAAGTTGCGGTTGGACGTGGAGGCGGCGCGCTCGCCCGGGCTGAGCGTGTCCGGGTTCATGCCCAGGCACATCGAGCAGCCGGCGAAGCGCCACTCGGCGCCCGCGTCCAGGAAGATCTTGTCGAGGCCTTCCTGTTCGGCCTGCTCACGCACCTGGTACGACCCCGGCACGATCATCATCCGGACGCCCTCGTGCACCCTGCGGCCCCGGATCACCTCCGCGGCGGCACGCAGGTCCTCGAGGCGGCCGTTCGTACAGGAGCCGACGAAGACCACGTCCACCGGCACCTCCTTGAGCGGCGTACCGGCCTCGAGGCCCATGTACTCCAGCGCGCGGCGGGCGGCGTTGCGCTCCGACTCGTCGACGAACTCCTCCGGGTCCGGCACGGCGCTGTCGAGCGCGGCGCCCTGACCCGGGTTGGTGCCCCACGTGACGAACGGGCTGACCGCGGCGGCGTCGAGGATCACCTCGGTGTCGTACTCGGCGCCCTCGTCGGTGGCGAGCGACCGCCAGTACTCGACGGCGGCGTCCCAGTCGGCACCCTTGGGCGCGTGGTCGCGGCCCTGCAGGTACGCGAACGTGGTGTCGTCCGGCGCGATCATGCCGGCCTTGGCGCCCCACTCGATCGACATGTTGCAGATGGTCATCCGGCCCTCCATGGAGAGCTTGCGGATGGCCTCGCCGCGGTACTCCACGATGTGGCCGTTGCCGCCGCCGGTGCCGACCTGCGCGATCAGCGCGAGGATCAGGTCCTTCGCGGTGACGCCGGGGCGCAGGTCGCCGACGACCGTGACGGCCATCGTCTTCGGCTTGGGCTGCGGCAGCGTCTGGGTGGCGAGGACGTGCTCGACCTCGCTGGTGCCGATGCCGAAGGCCAGCGCGCCGAACGCGCCGTGGGTCGCGGTGTGCGAGTCGCCGCAGACGATCGTCATGCCCGGCTGGGTGAGCCCCAGCTGCGGGCCGATCACGTGCACGATGCCCTGCTGGGCGTCGCCGAGCGAGCGGATCTGCACGCCGAACTCGGCGCAGTTCTTGCGCAGCGTCTCGATCTGGGTGCGCGAGGTCGTGTCGGCAATCGTGAGAAGGTCGCCGCGACGGGTGTTGAACGAGGGGTCCGCGTACCCGGTCGGGGTGTTGTGGTCCTCGGTCGCGAGCGTGAGATCGGTACGCCGCACCCGGCGGCCCGCCAGGCGCAGCCCGTCGAAGGCCTGCGGGCTGGTGACCTCGTGGAGCAGGTGCAGGTCGATGTAGAGCAGGTCAGGCTCGCCATCGGCGCTGCGCACGACATGGTCGTCCCAGACCTTCTCGGCCAGGGTCCTCGGCGTAGTGACTCCCACCATCTGGACATCCTAAATTCTGGGAGGTATGTTTCGGCTTGTGGGACACAGTATGAGCGGTGTCGGCGTTCTCGACAAGGCAGTCGTCATCCTGGCGGCATGCGTCGACGGCGCCAGCCTGGCCGAACTCGTCGACCGCACCAAGCTGCCGCGGGCCACCGCGCACCGGCTGGCACAGGCCCTGGAGATCCACCGGATGCTGGTCCGGGACACCCAGGGCCGCTGGCGCCCCGGCCCCCGGCTCGGCGAGCTCGCCAACGCGGCGCCCGACGTGCTGCTGACCGCGGCGGAACCGCTGCTGTCGGCGCTGCGGGACGCCACCGGCGAGAGCGCCCAGCTCTACCTGCGCCGCGCGGACGAACGCATCTGCGTGGCCGCCGCGGAACGCGCCAGCGGCCTGCGCGACACCGTCCCGGTGGGCTCGGTCCTGCCGATGGTGGCCGGCTCCGCGGCTCAGATCCTGCTCGCCTGGGAGCCGCCGGAAGCGGTCATGCCGCTGCTGCCGCGCTGCAAGTTCACCGGCCGCACCCTGGCGGAGGTCCGCCGCCGCGGATGGGCCCAGAGCGTCGCCGAACGCGAGCCGGGCGTGGCGAGCGTCTCGGCCCCGATCCGCGACCGGACCGGCCGGGTCATCGCCGCCATCTCGATAAGCGGCCCGATCGAGCGGCTGGGCCGGCGTCCCGGTGAGCGGCACGCCATGGCCGTGGTCCGGGCCGGCCAGCGGTTGAGCGGCCTGTAGGGACCACCCCCCGCTCGCTTGCCGTCTACGGCTCCCAGACGGCGTTGTCGTGGGCGAAGACGACGCGGGCCGGGTCGAACTCGAGCAGCCGGTCCATCCAGGCCGGGGCAACCGGCAGCGGATCCTCCACGGCGTCCCTCCCGGCCCGCCATGCCAGGACGTCGCCGGTGAAAGCGGTCGCGTGGTCGTGGCTCTGCCCGGCGACGATCACGGTGCCGTCGCCCCGGCGTACGACGACCGACTGGTGGCCCGCGGTGTGGCCGGGCGTGGGCACGATCACGACGCCGGGCAGCACCTCGGCTTCGCCGTCCAGTTCGACGTAGCGGACACCCGGCGCGTCGACCAGCCATGGCAGCGTGTAGTCCTCGACGGTCCGCGCGGCCTCCAGTTCCGCCCGCTGGGTGAAGACGGGGCGACCGGCGAGATCCGGGTTGCCGCCGCTGTGGTCGAAGTGCAGGTGGCAGTTGACCACGTACCGGATGTCGATGAGCCCGACGCCGACGGCCCGCAGCGCCTTCGCCAGGGCCACCCGGCGCGGCCGGTAGTGGGCGTCAACGCCGGGATGCGAGCCCATGCCGGTGTCGACGAGCAGCATGCCGTCGGGGTGCTCCACCAGATAGCCGAGGCAGGGCTCGACGCGCGGCGATCCGGTGCCGGTCTCGGTGGCCGGGCGGACGAAATAGCCGAAGTCGACGCGGCGCACGGTGGGATCGCTCACACTGAACAGTGTTGCCGCCCGGCAGGCTGAGCGGTTACGCCCAGCGCAGAGGCGTCAGGGGCGGAAAAGCGAATCGGCCCGTGTCCACTGACACGAGCCGATTGATGCTGGTAGTCCCGAAGGGATTCGAACCCTCGCTACCGCCTTGAGAGGGCGGCGTCCTAGGCCGCTAGACGACGGGACCAGGCCTTGCCTTTGTTGCTCTTGCCCGGGCTTTCCCGCTCCAGCAACGGTGCTGAACACTATCAGATGTCCAGCGCCGCCGATCTCGCGGGGAGACCGTAGCGCTGGGGTACCAGGACTCGAACCTAGACTAACTGAACCAGAATCAGTCGGGCTGCCAATTACCCCATACCCCATTGGTACGGCTTGCCGTACCGAGTGGAAACTCTACCCGAGCCCATGGTGCCCTCCAAATCGGGTCCGCACCCTGCGTTTCCGTGATCCCGCGGTTACGCAGAGAAGCCGCCTACGGGACGAAGAGTTTCCGGTGGTCACGGGCCCATTGGGCGAACGTCGTCGCCCGGCGCCCGGTGAGCTCCGCCACCGTCGGGACGGCGCGCTGGGGGTTCGCCGCCAACTGCCGCATGCCGTCGGCGTACCAGGCCGCGTACTCGCCCATCGGCTGCTCGAGCTGCCGCACGAACTCGTCGTGGGGCAGATCGACGTACGTGAGCTGCCGGCCGAGCGCCTCCCCGATCAGCTCGACCCGCCGGCGCCTCGTCAGCGGCTCGGGGCCGGTCAGCTCGTACGAGCGCCCCTCGTGCCCGTCCTCGAGCAGGCACCGGGCCGCCACCGCGGCGATGTCCTCGAGGGCGATGGGCGCGTTCACGGCCGACCCGTAGCCGTCGCGCACCACGTCGCCGGCGCGGATCTGGGGCGCCCACAGCCCCGCGTTCGGCATGAACTCACCCGGCTCGAGGTGGACGTACGGCACCCCGCAGGCCTCCACGCCGTCCTCGATCGCCTGCCAGTGGTCGCCCTTGGCGCCGGCCAGGTCGACGATGCGCCGCACGCCCGCGGCAGCCGCCATCCGGCACACCTCGGCGTTCGTCTCGATCACCGGCGCGAGGTACATCCGGTCGACGCCTTCGAGAGCGGGCGCGAGCGTCGAGGGCCGGCCGACGAAGCCCCGGGCCACCTCCACGCCGCTGGGCAGGGCCGCCTTCCCGGGGTTCACCGTCAGGGCGCGGACGCCGGTCGCGCCCAGCGCCAGGAGTTCGTCCACGACGAGCCGGCCGACGTTGCCGGTCGCCCCGGTGACCAGGATCCTCATCGCGCACCCCATTCTCGTATGCCCTACGGAAACTGTTCTCGTAGGCTATACGAGAACGGACGGGGGCGCGATGACGGAGAACGATCCGGACCGGGTGCTGGCGCTGCTGTGGCGGCACCGCAACCCCCCACCGGGCGCACGCACCGGCCGGCGACCGCGCCTCAGCGTCGACGAGGTGGTGGCGGCCGGCGTCTCGATCGCGGACACCGAGGGCCTCGAGGCAGCCTCCATGGCGAAGGTCGCCGCCCGGCTCGGCGTGGGGACGATGACGCTCTACACGTACGTGCCGTCGCGCACCGAACTGCTCGAGCTCATGGTCGATCACGTGCTGGTCAGCCGCGACCTCCCCGGCCCCGGGGATGCCGGGCCCGCGGACTGGCAGGACCGGATTCACCTGTACGCGCAGCGCACGCTGGACATGTACCGGGCGCATCCGTGGCTGAGCCGCATCTCGACCGTACGGCCGCCGCTCGGCCCGGGCACGTTCCGGGAACGCGAGTTCGTGCTGTCCGCGGTGGCCGGGACGGGCCTGCCGATCGGCCGGGTCAACGAGGCCGCGCTCGCCGTCACCATGCTCGTGACCTCGGCGGCACGGCAGGAGGGCGAGAACGTGCTGCTGCGCCGGGCGAGCGGGCAGTCGAACGACTCGTGGTGGGCCGAGCGCAGCGGCTTCTGGGAGAGCTGGTTCGACGAGGACCAGCACCCGACGATGACCCGGGTGTGGCACGCCGACGGGTTCGGCGGAGGTACGGAGGCGCAGGCCGCGGCGGCGTTCACCTACGGCCTGCGCCTCCTCCTCGACGGCATCGCGAGGGAGGCCGGGAGCTAGTCGAGGGTCACGACCGGGTTGCGCAGCTCCCCGATGCCCTGGACGCTGACCGAGACCGTCTCGCCGGCCACGATCGGGCTGACCCCCGCTGGTGTGCCGGTGAGGATCACGTCGCCGGGCAGCAGCGTCATCACGTGGGACACGTACGAGACCAGCGTCGGCACGTCGAAGACCATGTCCTTGGTGCGGCCGAGCTGGCGTACCTCCATCTCCTCGGGGTTGCGGCCCACCTCGCAGCGGACCTCGAGGTCGGTCACGTCGAGCTCGGTCTCGATCCACGGGCCGAGCGGGCAGAACGAGTCGAAGCCCTTCGCCCGGGTCCACTGCGGGTCGCTGCGCTGCAGGTCGCGGGCCGTCACGTCGTTGCCGACGGTGTAGCCGAAGATGGCCTTCTGCGCGCCGGCCCGGTCCACGCGGCGGGCGCCGGACGCCCCGATCACGACGGCCAGCTCGGCCTCGTGCTCCACCTGCTGGGTGACCGGCGGGATCCGGATCGCGTCGTTCGGGCCGATCACCGAGGTGGACGGCTTGATGAAGATCAGCGGCTCCTTGGGCACCTCGTTGCCCAGCTCGGCGGCGTGGTCGGCGTAGTTGCGGCCGACGCCGACCACCTTGCTGGAGAAGATCGGCGCGAGCAGCCGGACGTCGGCCAGGGCCCAGCGCTGACCGGTGAAGCGGACGTTCTGGAACGGAATGCTGTCGATCTCAGCGATCGTCAGGCCTGAGGCGGCCTCGCCCTCCACGACGCCGAAGGACACGCCACCGGCATGAACAAAACGAGCGAAACGCACGGTCGAACCCCATCCATCGAAAGCTTGCGGCCAGGGTCGAGGCTACGCGCTGCGCGGCACCGTATCCGTGCCGAGGCGGGGGAACGGGCGCAGCGAGAAGACCACCTCGACGGGCACCTCGAAGTAGTCGCAGATCCGCAGCGCGAGGTGCAGCGACGGGCTGAACTCGCCGCGTTCGAGATAGCCGACCGTCTGATAGTGCACGCCGAGGGCATCGGCGAGCTGGCGCCGGGAGATGCCCCGCTCGGCGCGCAGCATCGCGATGCGGTTGTAGGTGATCTCGGATGCCATGGATGCCCTACGCCGTCCGCTGCAGGGCCTTCTCGCGGCGGGCCGCCACCGCGGAGCCGGACTCCCGGCGGGCCATCCGGCGCAGGATCACCGGGGCGAGGGCCAGGCCCAGCACCGCCCACAGCGTCAGCACGCCGAACGTCTCCAGGTGCCGCCACGAGTGGCCCAGCTCGGCCACGGTGAGGGCGTCGGGCAGGAACACGGAGCGCATGCCCAACCCTAGCCAGTAGATCGGGAAGAACTGCGCGACGGCCTGCAGCCAGCCGGGCATCGCGCCGATCGGGTAGAAGATGCCCGAGACCGCGATCAGGCCGATGACCGGGAGCATGACCAGCCCCATGTTGCGCGGGTTGTCGATGACCGAGCCGAAGACCGCGCCGATGGGCATGGTGGCGACGAAGCCGAGCGGCACGAGCCACAGCAGGGTGAACCAGCCGGCCGCGTCGACGTGCAGGCCCTCGACGATGAACAGGCCGGGCACCAGCTGCAGCACGAAGCCGATCAGCGTCATCCCGCCGACCAGCACGATTTTGCTGACCAGGTACCCGGACATGCCGTTCGGGATCGCCTTGGCGCGCAGCAGCGTGCCGTCCTCGCGGTCGGTGACCAGCATCGTGGCCACGGTCATCAGGCCGGAGAAGGCCAGCCCCATGCCGAACGTGCTGGGCAGCGTACGGGCGCCGAGCGAGATGTCCGTGCCGGGCACCGTCGCGTCGCGCATGAAGAAGATCGTGCCGGTGAGCAGCACCGCGGGAAACAGGTACGTCCACAGGTCCGTGGCCGTGGTCAGGGTCTGCCGGAGCTCGATGCCGCCGCGGGCCAGGCCGGCGCGCGCGACCGTCGCGATGCTGCTCACAATGCCTCCTCGAAGACGGCGGCGGCCGTGGCGGCGCGGCCGGCCTCGGACTCGCGGACCAGGGTCATGTACGTGTCCTCGAGGCTGCTGCGGCGCACCTCGAGATCGGTGATGCCGTCCGCGTGCTGCCGGAACAGCTCGCGGACGAAGCTCGTGGCCTCCGCGGACGAGTGCACGTGCCGCACGCCGCCCTGCGTCCAGCGGATCTCGGACTCACCGGCGACCCGGCGGGAGAGCTGGTCGGCCGAGCCGTCGGCGATGATCCGCCCACCGGCCAGGATGAGGATGCGGTCGGCGAGCTTCTCCGCCTCGTCCAGGTCGTGGGTGGTCAGCAAAATCGTGGTGTCGTCCACATCGGTCAGCCGGTGCACCAGGTCGTGGAACTCGCGGCGCGCGGCCGGGTCGAAACCCACCGTCGGCTCGTCGAGGAAGAGCAGCTCCGGCCGGCCGACGATGCCGATCGCGACGTCGAGCCGCCGGCGCTGGCCGCCGGAGAGCTGGCCGACGCGCTTGTCCGCCTGCCCGGTGAGCCCGACGACCTCGACCAGGTCGTCGGCCGGCCACGGCCGGGTGATGCGGGGCGCCGAATACGGCGCGTAGTAGGTGCCGAGGTGGTGCAGCAGCTCCCGCACCTTCCACTTGCCGTGGTCACGCCAGGACTGCAGCACCACGCCGAGCCGGGCACGCCAGCGCTCGTCGCCCACGGCCGGGTCCACGCCGAGCACGCGGACCTCGCCCGCCGAGCGCATCCGGAATCCCTCGAGGATCTCGATGGTGGTGGTCTTGCCGGCGCCGTTGGGGCCGAGCAGGGTCAGGACCTCCCCGCGCCGGGCCGTGAACGTGATGCCGTCGAGCACGTCGGTGGTGCCGTACCGCATCCGCAGGTCGCGGACGTCGAGCACGGGCTGGTCGGCGGGTGTGTCCGCCTCGGCCATGAGCGCCCCCGTCACTGTCGTCATGTCCGGCACCTTATCAAGTATGTAGTAGGAGTACTACATTCGCTCACATGCCAACTATCAGAAGCGCGGACGGTACGCCGATCGACGTCACCACCAGCGGCTCCGGTCCCGGGCTCGTGGTCGTGCCCGGCGGGCTGCGGCACGCGACGGACTACGCGCGGTTCGGCCGGGCCATGGCGGACGTGCGGACGGTCCACGTCCTCGAACGCCGGGGACGGGGCGCGAGCGGACCGCCCGGGGCCGCGTACGGGATCGAGCGCGAGGCCGAGGACGCCGAGGCCGTGCTCGACGCGACCGGCTCGGGCGAGCTCTTCGGGCACAGTTTCGGCGGGCTGATCGGCCTGCACGTGGCGTTGCGCCGCAGGCTGGACCGGCTGGTCCTGTTCGACCCGGCCGTGAGCCTGCACGGCTCCTTCGACACGCACTTCCTGCCGGCGTTCGAACGCAGGCTGGCCGCCGGCCGAGACGCCGCGGCGATGGCCGGGTTCCTCACCGGGCTCGGCTTCGCCCCGGCCGGCGTGCTGCCCGTGCCGGCCTGGACGCTCTTCGCCTGGATCATGCTGCACACCCCCGGCGGCCGGGAGACCCGGGCGCTGCTGCACACGCTGCCGCGGGAGTGGCGGGTCGCGGCCGGCCTCGACTCCGACGGCACCCGGTACGCCGCCGTCACCTCACCCACGCTGATCATCGCCGGCGGGCACAGCCCCGAGTGGCTGCGCCGGGTGCAACCGGAACTCGCCCGGCTGATCCCCCGGTCGGCGTACACGTGCTCACCGGGCCTGGACCACAACGCCCCCGACCAGAGCGCGCCCGCGACCGTGGCGGAGCTCGTACGGACGTTCCTCACAACCGGTGACGCCGGGGCTCGATAGGACTGGACTTGCTGGATACGCTGGTGCGATGGGGATCAGCGGACGCGCCGGTGGGCATGCCGCCGGTGCGGACCTCGCCGGTGGCGGGCACGCGCTGACCACCGTGCTGCCCAGCGTCAGCTGGATCCCGCTGGCGAGCGCCCACGCGGAGCGCGCGGACGAGATGACCGCGGGGCACCGCGCGCGCAAGGCCGCCGGCGAGAAGCACGCCATAGAGGACTTCCTCTACGACTACTACGGCACCCGCCCGGCCCAGCTGCGCCGCTGGCACCCCGGCGTCGGCACGGGCCTCGCCCCGGCACCCGACGGCCTCGCCGACCAGGCGGCGTGGAAGTTCTACACGACCCTGCCCGACGGCGTGGTGACGCTGGACGTCGAGGCGTACATGCAGGCTCGCGGGGAGAGCGTCCGCTACATCCACGGCCTGCTCACCGCGACGGCCTCGCGACCCGCGTTCTCCGGCTGCTTCGGGCTGCACGAGTGGGCGATGGTCTACCGCCAGCCGGAGCACCGCCGCCACCCTCTGCCGCTGCGCCTGGGCCAGGAGCAGACCGACAAGGTCGTGGAGGAGCACCCGATCCGCTGCACCCACTTCGACGCGTTCCGGTTCTTCACCCCCGAGGCGGTCGGGCTGAACCGGCTGCAGCCGACCCGGGCCACCCAGGTCGACCTGGACCAGCCCGGCTGCCTGCACGCCGCGATGGACTGCCACAAGTGGGCGAGCAAGCTCGGTCCCGCGGTGCCGGGCGCCCTCGCCCTGGACTGCTTCGCCCTGGCCGGCGACATCCGGCTGCTGGACATGCAGGCCAGCCCCTACGATCTCAGCTCCTACGGCCATCCCCCGGTGAAGATCGAGACCCCGGAGGGCAAAGCCGAGTACGTCGCCCGTCAGCGCGAGTTCGCCCGCCGGGCCGCGGCGCTGCGCGCGCGCCTGATCCGGGTCTGCGAGGAGCTGCTCGGCCCGGCGCTGGCCGCGGAGAACCGCGAGGCCGTCGCACCCCACAACCTCTGACGGGTACGCGTCAACCGCGGGGCAGCAGGCTCAGCGCGGACGCCGCCCACCCGGTCCGGTCGTCGCCGGGAGGCACCATCTCCAAGGCCTGCCACAGCACCAGCAGCTCCAGCCAGGAGCCCTCGGCCGGGGTCGGCGGGCGTACGGCCCGGTAGCCGGCCAGGAAATCCGCGCGGACGTGCCCCGGCACCGGACCCCAGTCGTGGTAGCGGGTGCCGAGCAGGACCGCCGCGCGGGCCGCCTCGAAGAGCGGAGGCTCATGCCGGGCCTCCTCGAAGTCGAGGACCGCGACGATCGCGCCGCCGGCACACAGGATGTTGGCGGCGCGGAAGTCGAAGTGGACCAGCTGCCGCGGCAGCCGGTCGGGCGGTGCGGCGGCGGCCATCCCCCGCAGCCCGTCGCGGGCAGCCGCCGGCAGGTGCCCGGCGCGGGCGTCGAGCCAGCCGGTGATCCGCTCGGTCAACGGCCGGGATCCGACCGCGGGCCCGGAGAGCCGATCGGCGTACGGGTATGCCGCCAGCGCGTCCTGCAACCGGGCCAGCAGCGTTCCGGCCGCCCGCACCTGACCGGGGTCACCGGTGTCGAGAAGGGCGCCCTCGACGACCCGCTGCAGCCCCATCGAGACGCCGCCGGCCTCGACCTGGAGCCGGCCGTCGCGCGCGGGAACCGGCGCCGAGACCGGCAGTCCTCGCCCGTCCAGCCAGCTCGTCAGCCGCGCCACCTCGGCCAGCCGCGGGAAGCGCTCGGGCACCACCGACCACTTCGCCAGCAGCCGCCCGGACGGCGTGCCGACCCAGGCCAGCGCATTTCCGCCGCTCATGACGATCCGCTCGCAGGAGTCCGGGCGCAGACCCCAGTGCTTCTCCAGCATGCCGGCGACCCAGCGAGCGGCCGCCGGCCCGTCGTCGAAGCCGAACCGTGCGCCGAGCGCGTCGTGGGGTTCGTCCGCCTCCCACAGCATCTCCACCACCGGCGCGCCGGTCACTCCACGTCCCCGCGACGGTTGCGCTTGATCTGGGCGCGGCGCTTCTTCTCGCCGATGCGGCGCTCGACCGAGCCGCGGGTCGGTTTGGTCGCGCGGCGCTGGCGGGGCGGGGACGCGATGGCCTCCGCGACCCGCATGGCGAGGCGGGCCTCGGCGGCCTCACGGTTGCGCAGCTGGGAACGGTGCTCGGACGCGGTGATGGTCAGGACACCGTCGACGAGCCGGTTGCCGAGGCGCTCGACCGCCCGCTCCTTCAGGGCCGGCGGGAGCACGTCGGACGCCAGCAGGTTCCACGACAGCTCCACCCGGGAGTCGGTGGTGTTGACGCCCTGGCCGCCCGGCCCGCCGGAGCGGGAGAAACGCCACGACAGCTCGGCGGCCGGGATGGTCAGCCGCTCGTTCACCTGGAGGTCGTCGGGCACGCGGCCCAGCATCGCACCACACCGGGCCGGGGCGCCACGCGGTTTGTGATCATGACTGCGACATCCTGGTCCACCGGAACCGGGCGGGACGGGCTCCCACCGGGATACTGGAGGCCGATACAGGGAGGTTGCGTGTCTGCTCAGCCCGCGCCGGTCGCCGAGACCGGCTACCCATGGCCCATCGAAACCGCGCGCCTGGACAACGGCCTGCGCGTCATCGTCAGTGAGGATCACAGCGCGCCCGTGGTGTGCGTGAACCTCTGGTACGACGTCGGTTCCCGGCACGAGCCGGAAGGCCAGACCGGGTTCGCGCACCTCTTCGAGCACCTGATGTTCGAGGGCTCGCTGCACGTCGGCAAGACCGAGCACATGCGGTACGTCCAGGGCGCCGGCGGGTCGCTCAACGCCACGACGAACCCCGACCGCACCAACTACTTCGAGACCCTGCCGGTGGAGCATCTCGAGCTCGCGCTCTGGCTCGAGGCCGACCGGATGGGCGGGCTGGTTCCCGCGCTGACCCAGGAAACGCTGGACAACCAGCGCGAGGTGGTCAAGAACGAGCGGCGCCAGCGGTACGACAACGTGCCGTACGGGGACGCGTGGCTGCGCCTGTTGCCGCTGCTGTACCCGGCCGGGCATCCGTACCACCACGCGACGATCGGCTCGATGGAGGACCTGAACGCGGCGTCGCTGGAGACGTTCCAGGCGTTCCACGCGCGGTACTACGCGCCGAACAACGCCGTGCTGACGGTCGCGGGCGACGTCACGCCCGAGGAGGTGTTCGCCCTGGGGGACAAGTACTTCGGCATGATCGAGCCGGTTCCGGACGTCGCGCCGGGGCCGCACGGGCATCTGCCCGGCCCGGCCACCAAGCCGGTACGCCAGACCGTCACCGGGGCCGTCCCCGCGCCGCGTGTCTACCTCTCGCACCGCACCCACCCGTTCGGCACCGCCGGGTACGACGCGATCACCGTGCTGGCCGCCGTGCTGGGCAGCGGCCGCGGCAGCCGCCTGTACCAGCGGCTGGCCGACGGCGCCCGGATCGCGCAGCCCGACTACATCGGCGCGTACGGCGTCGACCTGGCCCACGCCCCCGCCCCGCTGATCGTCACCGCCACCGCGAAGGACGGGGTGGACGCGGCCACGCTGGAGGCCGGCGTCGCCGAGGTCGTGATGAGCATGGCCACCGAGCCGGTCACCGAGGCGGAGCTGGAACGCGGGAAGGCACTGCTGACCACCTCCTGGTGGCGGCAGATGTCCACGGTCGGCGGCCGGGCGGACACGCTGAGCCGGTACGCGACCCAGTTCGGCGACCCGGCCGCGGCGGCGTACCGGCTGCCGCAGTGGCAGGCGGTCACGGCGGACGACATCGCCGACGCCGCCCGTACCCTCTCCCCGGAGTCCCGGGTCACGCTGATCTACGAGCCCGAGCAGACCGCGCCCGAAGGGACCGAAGCATGAGCCTCGTCGCGACCCGTCCGGAGCCGGGCGACGCCCGCCCGTACGCGTTCCCCGCGATCCACCGCGTCTCGGTGGCCGGCGGCGAGGTGGTGGCGGCGCACCTGCCCGGCCAGCTGCTGGCCACCGCGTCGCTGCTGCTCGACGCCGGCGCCGCCCGGGAGGCTCCCGGCCGCGAGGGCACCGCGGGCGTGCTCGCCAAGTGCCTGGAGGAGGGCACGACGACCCGGGACTCCGCGCAGTACGCGCTCGCCCTGGAGGGTCTGGGCGCGGAGCTCAGCACGTCGGTGGACTGGGACTCGTTCCGCGTCGGGGTGTCCGTACCCGTGGATCTGCTGCCCCGGGCCGTGACCCTGATGGCGGAGGCGGCGCGCACGCCGCGTCTCGACCCGGCCGACGTGGCCCGGGTCCGCGACGACGAGGTGACCGCCCTGCGGATGGACTGGGCCCAGCCGGGGCCGCGGGCGGACGCGGCGCTGCGCCTGGATCTGTTCGGCGCCGGCGAGCGGGTCGGCCGCCCGCTGCACGGCGATCCCGCCTCGGTGGCCGCCGTCACGGTCGAGGACGTGACCGACTTCCACGGCTCGTGGCTGAAGCGGCCGGGCGTGCTGCTGGTCGCGGGTGACCTCGACAAGCTGGACCTCGAGGAGCTCGGCGCGGCGGCGTTCGCCGGCACCTCGGGCACGGCGCTGACGCCCGAGGGTCCGCTGCCCGTGCCGGTCGCCGCGTCCCGCCGGGTGCTGCTGGTCGACCGTCCCCGCTCGGTGCAGTCGACGCTGCGGCTGGGGCATCGGGCCCCGGAACGCGCCCACCCGGACTACGTACCGATCACGCTGGTGGCGACCGTGCTGGGCGGGGCGTTCACGTCCCGGCTCAACCACCTCATCCGCGAGGTCAAGGGCTACTCGTACGGCATCCGCGCGGACTTCGCCATGACCCGCCGGTTCGGCCGGTTCGGGGTGAGCTCGTCGGTGCAGACCGCGGTGACCGCCCCGGCGCTCGTCGACACGGTCGGGGAGATCACCCGGACGCGGCGGTACGGGGTCACCGAGGCGGAGCTGGAGGTGGCCCGGACGTGGCGGGCCGGTTCGCTGACGGTCGACATGCAGACGCCCGGCTCGATCGCCGGCGCGCTGGCCACCCTGGTGGTGCACGGCCTGCCGGACGACTACTACGCCACGCTGCGGCAGCGTCTGCTGGAGGCCACGGTCGACGAGGTGTCGGCGGCCGCGGCGCAGTACCTGCATCCGGAGGGGCTCACCCTCGTGATCGAGGGCGACAGCGCGTTGATCCGCGATGAACTCACGGTGAGCGCGATCGGGGAGATCGTCGACGCCGAGGTGTGACGTAGCATGTCGGGCCGCCGTCGCTCCCGACGGCGGCCCTGCTATTGCCACGCCGTGTCAACCGGGTTTCAATGACCCACAGCGCCTCCCCGAGAGCGCTCTCACCAGCGTTGGGACCCCCGTCATGCCCACCAACCTCACCGCGTCGTCCGCCCCGTTCAGCCGCCGCAGCCGGCAGAGCATCCCGGCCAGCCGGGCCGCCGGCCCACTCCCGTCGCCCGAGGACGCGGCCGCCGGCACCTGCGCGCCCCGGCACCTCGTGGACCGGGCGCTCGCCGAGCCCGTGGCCCGCGCCTACCACTACCTCGACGTCGTCCAGGACGCGTACGTCAAGGGCGGCGAGCCGCGGCTGCTGCAGAGCTACAACAACGAGAGCGAGCTGATGACGACCGCGTTCGTCTACGACAACGCGCTCGCGGCGCTCGCGTACCTCGCCACCCCGACGGTCGCGAACGTGCGCCGGGCCCGGCTCATCGGCGACGCCCTGCTGTGGGTCCAGGCCAACGACGAGACGTACGCCGACGGGCGGGTGCGGCAGGCGTACGCGGCGGGCCCGATGCAGTTCTACGGCGGCGGCCCGGCGTTCCCCGGCCTCAAGCGCGCGGACGGCAGGGCGGCGTTCCTGTGGCCGTTCGCCTTCGGCGGCTCCTCGACGGGCGACATGGCCTGGGTCGCGCTGGCGCTCGCCCAGCTCTTCGTCGACACCCGGATCGCCAAGTACCTCGACGGCGCCGTCGCGCTCGGGCTCTGGATCGCCGGACGGCAGTCGCCGTACCGCCACGGCGGCTACCACGGCGGCCTGCAGGCCGACGGCGAGACCGACCAGCAGTGGGCCTCCACCGAGCACAACATCGACGCGTACGCCCTCTTCACGCTCCTGGCCAAGCTGACCCGCGACCGGGCCTGGACCGCCAGGGCGGCCGTGGCCGGCACCTTCGTCCGCGCCATGTGGAACCGCTCGGGCGGGCACTTCTGGACCGGCACGCTCGGCGGTGACCACGCCGACCCCGAGGTCATCAACGTGAGCAACGTCCCCGAGGACGTGCAGACGTGGGCCCTGCTCGGCGTCGGCGACCACCGCTACGACGGCGCCGTGGACTGGGTCACGGCCAACCTGGCGAACACCGACGGGGCCGTCTCCGGCGTGACGTACAGCAGCCAGGCCAAGGCCCTCACCGGTCTCGTCTCGGGCAGCGCCCTGCCCACCAACCGGGACGCGGTATGGCTGGAGGGCAACGGGCACACCGCGCTCGCGCTGCTCAAACGCGACAACCGCGGCGACACGGCCCGCGCCAAGGGGCTGCTGCACGAGATGGTGACCGCCCAGGAGACGCACGGCGCCGGACAGACCGTCGGTCGCACCAGCGACCCGCAGGACGGCCGGCTCTCCAACCCCGGCGAGGGCGGCACGTGGACCGGCACCCCGCTGCCGGCCGCCTCCGGCATCGTCGCGGCGACCAGCTCGTTCGAGACCGGCTTCGGGTTCGGCTACTTCGACCGCCAGCACGTCGGCACCACGTCGTGGTTCCTGATGGCGGCGCAGAACTTCAACCCGTACGTATAGATCCTGGTCAGAGCCCTCCGGGCGGCCCGAATGTGACGTACGCCGGATCGCTCGGCCGCGCTGGCGACGGCCGGATACCGTCGCCGCCATGACGATCACCACGTCCGCGCCCGCCGCGAAGCCCGCCCGGGTACGCCGAGCCGCCTGGCTCGTGCTGCTCTGGCTGCTCGTGCTGCCCGGCGCGGCGTGGGCGGTGCTGCGCCTCGGCGGCTGGGAACGTGGTCCGCTGGTGCAGCTGTTCGCCTTCACGCCGTACGTGGCGGCGTGGTCGGTGGTGCCGGTCCTCGCGGCGCTCGCGACCCGGCGCTGGCTGGCGGCGGCCGTGGCCACCGTGACGCTGGCCCTGCTGGCCACGGCGGTGCTGCCGCGGGCCTTCGCCGACGGCGACCGGGGCCCGCAGGCCGGCGTCAAACTGCACGTGATGACCTCGAACATGCTCTTCGGCAACGCCGACGCCGCGCAGATCGTCCAGCTCGTACGGGACAACGACGTGGCGGTGCTGGCCGTGCAGGAGTTCACCCCGGCCGCGCAGAAACGACTCGCCGACGCGGGGCTCGGGCAGCTCCTGCCGTACTCGTCGCTCGGACCGGAATACGGCGCGAGCGGCTCCGGCCTCTACTCCCGCCTCCCCCTCACCGACCCGGGCGTCCGCGTCAACGGCGGCGGCTTCCACCAGGCGTACGGCACGATCCAGCCACCCGGTGCGGCCCGCATCACGGTCGAGTCGGCCCACCCCCTCGCACCCTTCTCGGTCGCGGTCCTCGGCCGCTGGCGCGCCGACCTGCAGGCGGAACCCCGCGCGGACGCCAAGAAACTCCCCCGCGTCCTGCTCGGCGACTTCAACGCCACCCTCGACCACGACCCGCTGCGCGACCTCATCGCCAGCGGCTACCGCGACGCGGCCGACGCGACGGGCAAGGGCCTGATCGGCACCTGGGGCCCGTACGACGGCGACCGCATCCCCCCGGTCACGATCGACCACGTACTGGTGGACGAACGCCTCGGCGTCTCGGCGGTGGACGTCCACCACGTCCGCAACAGCGACCACCGGGCGGTCATCGCGGAACTGATCCTCCCGCCCGCCTGACCCCGAGCAACGCCTCGACCCCCCGGGTGTACGTCTGGGCGGGGACAGCCTCCGGATCCGTCATGAACTGCAGACCGATACCGATGTCGAGGGCCATGAGCAGCGCCGCCGCTTCTGCCGGTGGCAGGGGCAGGTCGTCCCCGAGCGCGCGGACTTCTCGGGCGTGATGCTCGCGTACGGTCCTCAGCCAGGTGCGTAGCGCGTCACGATGACCCTGGTCGCGCATCCCGATGAGCCACAGCTCCACGAAGGCCATGGCAAATCGTCGCGTCTCCGGCCTCGGCACGCTCGACTCATAGCTGTCACCGAGCATGTCGATCCACGACCGCAGCGATCCAGGCTCGCGCACCGGTCCGTCGTCCTCGAGTCTGCGCTGCAGGAGGGCCGCGATCAGGTCGTTCTTGCCGCCGAAGTTGGCGTAGACGGCGCCCTTGGTGAGGCCGGCCGCCGCGGCTACCTGGTCGAGCGAGGTCTGGTGGATGCCCCTCTCGGCGAACAACTCCTCGGCGCTGTCCAGCAACCGCTGGACTGTGCGTTCCCGCTGCTGCGAACGGGTCAGCCGCTCTGTCATGCCGACACCTTAGCCGTTGACATACGCCCCAGTATTCAGATACTTATTGGTATCTGAATACTATCCGGTATGTGAGGCCGTGATGCTGCACATCGAATCGCTGACCAAGGTCTACCGCCGCGGCGTACGGGCCAACGACGACATCAGCCTCGAGGTCCGCGCCGGGGAGGTGGTCGGGCTTCTCGGTCACAACGGAGCCGGAAAGACGACGCTGCTCAGCCAGGTCGTCGGCCTGGTACGCCCCACGGCCGGCCGGATCGCCCTGTTCGGCCGCGACCCGGTGGCCGACCCCGCATACGCGCGGCAGGTCTGCTCGTTCCAGCCCCAGGCGCAGGCGCCGCTCACGGGCGTCACTCCGCGTCAGGCAATCGAGATCGTAGGGCGCATCCGGGGAGGCAGCCGTGCTGACATCTGCCGCCGGGCCACGGAGCTGCTGGCCGCGCTGGACATCGAGGAGTGGGCCGACTCGCCCGCCGAGCGCCTCTCCGGTGGCGCACGCCGGCTGACCGCGTTCGGCATGGCGGCGGTCGCGCCGGGACAGCTCGTCATGCTGGACGAGCCGACCAACGACGTCGATCCGGTCCGCCGTCGCCTGCTCTGGGCCCAGGTCCGCGCATTGGCGGCCAACGGTCACGCGGTCGTGCTGGTCACCCACAACATCACCGAGGCGGAACGCACGATTGACACCGCCGCGGTCCTCGACCACGGCCGGCTGGTGGCAACGGGATCACCGGCGACCCTGGCCGCCGGCCGCGAAATGAAGCTGGAGACCGACGCGCCACCGGCCGAGATCGCCCTCCCGGAGTGGTCCCGGACGGCGCGGCGTGAAGGCGACCGGCTCACGATCACCCTGGCCCGGGCGGACGCCGGCGCGGCGGCCGGATGGGCACAGCGCCACTCCGCCCGCTTCTCCCTCGCACCCACGAGCCTCGAAGACGTCTACGTCGGCCTCACCGAAGGGCATCCCCATGCGCGCGTGGTTCCGTAGCTATGCGCTGGTCGTACGGTGGACAGCCCTGCGCCTGCGGTTCGTGCTGCCGCTCGTCCTGATCGTCCAGACGTTCCTCGCGGTCGGGGTCGTGATCGGCTTCGCGTACCTGATGCCCTCGGTCGACCCCGCGACGGCGCTGTACCTGTCGACCGGCGCCCCCACTCTCGGCCTCATCACCATCGGCATGGTGATGGCTCCGCAACTGGTCGCCCAGTCCAAGACCGAAGGCACCTTCACCTACAACCGCACGCTGCCCGTGCCCCGCACGGCGGTGCTGGCCGCGGACCTCACGACGTGGCTCGGCACGGGGGCACCAGGGCTCGTGCTGGGCCTGCTCACCGCGACCCTGCGCTTCGATCTGCACCTGCGGGTCAGCCCGCTGGTGGTCCCGGCGATGCTGCTGGTCGCGCTCACCACGACCACGGTCGGCTTCGCCATCGCGTACGCGGCGCCGCCCGCGGTGACCAGCCTCGTGAGCCAGGCGCTGGTGTTCGTGGCGCTGATGTTCTCGCCCGTGACGTTCCCCGCGGAACGGCTTCCGGCCTGGCTGGAAGGCGCGCATCGGATACTGCCGTTCCAGTCCATGGCCCAGGTCGTCCGGGAGGCGCTCACATCACCGCCCGGCGGGATCTCCGCGTCGCCGTACGCCGTGCTCGCTGCCTGGTCCACCGCCGGCCTGGTCATCACACTGCGAGTGATGACCAGGCGGGACTGACCGGGTCAGGCCGGGGCGTTCGTGCGGGCGAGGCCGTACGTGAGGGCGTCCGTCAGTGCCTTCCAGCTCGCCTCGACGACGTTCTCGTGCACGCCGACCGTGGTCCAGTCGCGGCCGCCGTCGCTGGTCTCGACCAGGACCCGGGTGATCGCGTTGGTGCCGTGGGAGCCCTCGAGGATGCGGACCTTGTAGTCGGCCAGCTCGAAGTCCTTGAGCTCCGGGTAGTGCTTCGACAGCGCCGTACGCAGGGCCTCGTCGAGGGCGTTGACCGGGCCGTTGCCCTCCGCGGTGGCGATCACGCGCTCGCCGCGTACCCGGACCTTGACCGTGGCCTCCGACACGACCGCGCCGTCCTCGCGGTGCTCGACCAGCACCCGGTACGACTCCAGGCTGAACGGCCGCACCAGGCCGGCGCCCGGCAGCGCGTCGCGGACGAGCAGCTCGAAGGACGCGTCCGCGGCCTCGAACGACCAGCCCCCGGCCTCCAGGTCCTTGACCTTGCGGGTCACCTCCGTCAGGGTGTCCGGATGACCGGCCAGGTCCAGTCCGAGCTCACGGCTCTTGAGCTCGATGCTGGCCCGGCCGGCCATCTCGGTCACCAGGATCCGCATGTCGTTGCCCACAACCGCCGGGTCGACGTGGTTGTAGAGCAGCGGATCCACCTTGATCGCGCTCGCGTGCAGCCCCGCCTTGTGGGCGAATGCCGCGGCCCCGACGTAGGCCTGGTGGGTGTCGGGGGCGATGTTGGCGATCTCGGCGAGCGCGGTCGACACCCGCGTCGCCTTCTCGAGGCATCCGTCCGGTAGGACCTTCAGCCCGAGCTTGAGTTGCAGGTTGCTGACGACGGCGAACAGGTCGGCGTTGCCGGGCCGTTCCCCGTAGCCGTTGGCCGTGCACTGGAAGTGCTTGACGCCCGCTTCGACGGCGGCGATGGTGTTGGCCACCGCGCAGGACGTGTCGTTCTGGCAGTGGATGCCGAGCCGGTCGGCGCTCACCCCGGTGCGGGCGACGACGTCGTGGATCGCCGCGGTGATCATTGAGGGCAGCATGCCGCCGTTGGTGTCGCACATGACGACCCGCTCCGCGCCGGCTTCGAACGCCGCCCGGACCACCGAGGTGGTGTAGTCGGGGTCGTAGCGGAAGCCGTCGAAGAAGTGCTCGCAGTCGACGAAGGCGCGGCGGCCGTTCGCGACCAGGTGCGCAACGGTGTCCCGGACCATCGCCAGGTTCTCGTCGCCGGTGGTGCGCAGCGCCCGCTCCACGTGCCGGATGTCCGACTTGGCGACCACGCAGACGACCGGCGTCTCGGCGTCCAGCAGGGCCTGCACCTGCGGATCCGTGGCCACGTCCACGCCGGCCTTGCGGGTCGCGCCGAACGCCACCAGGACGGCGTGCTTGAGGTCCAGCTCGGTCTTCGCCCGGCGGAAGAACTCCGTGTCCTTGGGCATCGCACCCGGCCAGCCGCCCTCGATGAAGCCGACCCCGAACTCGTCCAGCAGCCGCGCGACCGCGAGCTTGTCGACGACCGAGTAGCTGATGCCCTCGCGTTGCCCGCCGTCGCGCAACGTCGTGTCGAACACCTGGTAGGTCATGGGGAGCGTCCTTTCGGCAGACTTGTTGACCCAACAAAAAGACCTCCCGCGGATGCGGGAGGTCTGCGCGTCGGCGAAATCGTCAGCCGGCGCGCTAGGTGCGAATAATCAGCACGGAGTGGGTCACGTACGCAGCATGCCACCGACCGCCGGTCCGTGGGAAAGAAGTCCATCATCCGAGACGCCGCGGTTCGTGTGGTGTCGCCCGCACGGGGTACCACCGCCGGGCCGGCCACGGACGGCGTCCGCATGGCGGTCGGGGTGAGGAGATCGACAAAGCCCGTCGGCCGGGTGGCCGGTTAGGTTGGACGGGTGGCTGCCGACCCATACCCCCGGACCTTGTCCTTCTCCTCCAGCTTCAACTTCCGCGACGTCGGCGGGTACGCCGGCCTCGACGGCCGCCCGGTCCGCTGGCGGCGACTGTTCCGCTCCGACGCCCTGCACCGCCTCCGCGGCGCCGACCTCGAGACGTTCCAGCAGCTCGGCGTGCGTACGGTCATCGACCTGCGGCGGGTCTTCGAGATCGAGCGGCACGGCCGGGTGCCGGAGGCGGACGGGCTGGCGTACCACAACCCGGTCGTGCACCACGTCGACTGGGAGACCATCCCGTTCGCCGCGGACCTCCCGCACGACCGCTGGCTCGCCGACCGCTACCTCAACTTCATCGAGGACGGCCGCGAGGGCCTGACGGCGGCGCTCGGCCTGATCGCCGACCCGGAGGCCGCGCCGGTGGTCGTGCACTGCATGGCGGGCAAGGACCGTACGGGGGTCGTCTGCGCGCTGACGCTCGCGCTGCTCGGCGTCTCGGACCAGGACATCGCCGACGACTACGCGCTGACCGAGCAGGCGATGGCGTCCTTGACGGAGTACCTGCTGCGCACCAACCCGGACGCGGTGCAGGACAAGTACCACATGTTCGAGTGCCCGCAGAACGCGATGCTGTACTTCCTCGCCGACCTGCGGGAGCGCTACGGCTCCGTGGAGAAGTACGTCCGCGAGATCGGCATCAGCGCCGAGCAGGTGGCCACGATGCGCGACCACCTGCTGACACCCGCCTAGCTCGTCTCAGAGGACGCGGTGCACCCAGCCGAACGGGTCCTCGGCGCGGCCGCGCTGGATGTCGGCCAGCTCCTGGCGCAGCGCCATCGTCACCTCGCCCGGACCACCGTCGGCCACCGTGAACTCGCCCTCCGGCGAGCGCACCATCCCGATCGGGGTGATGACCGCGGCGGTGCCGCACGCGAACGCCTCGCGGATGCGACCTGACTTCGCGCCGTCGCGCCACTCGTCGATGCTGACCGGGCGCTCCTCGACCCGGCGCCCGGCCCGCTGCGCCAGCTTGATGATCGAGTCGCGGGTGATGCCGGGCAGGATCGTGCCGCCCAGCGGCGGCGTCACCAGGGCGCCGTCGTCCATCACGAGGACGACGTTCATGCCGCCCAGCTCGTCGACGTACTTGCGCTCGACGGCGTCCAGGTACACGACCTGATCGCAGCCGTGCTCGATCGCCTCGGCCTGCGCGGAGAGGCCGGCCGCGTAGTTGCCGCCGCACTTCGCCGCGCCCGTGCCGCCGGGAGCCGCCCGGGTGTAGTCGGGCGTCACCCACACCGTCACCGGCTTGACGCCACCGCTGAAGTACGCGCCGACCGGGGACGCGATGACCAGGTACAGGTATTCCATCGACGGGCGCACCCCGAGGAAGACCTCGCTCGCGTACGCGAACGGGCGCAGGTAGAGGCTGCCCTCGTCGGTCTGCGGGATCCAGTTCCGGTCGATCGTGATGATCTGCCGCAGCGACTCCAAGAACGCCGCCGGGGGCAGCGCCGGCATCGCCATCCGCTGCGCGGACTGGACGAACCGCGCGGCGTTGGCGTCGGGACGGAACATCGCCACGCCGCCGTCGGGCATCGTGTACGCCTTCAGCCCCTCGAAGATCTCCTGCGCGTAGTGCAGCACCGCGGAGGCGGGGTCCATCGGGATCGGCGCGCGGGCCTCCACGCGGGGCTCGTACCACCCTTTGCCCTCGGCGTACCGCACGGTGACCATGTGGTCCGTGAAGATGCGGCCGAAACCGGGATTGGCCAGCAACGTCGCGCGGTCCGCGTCGCTGACGGGCGCCGGGTTCGGACGGATCTCGAAGTCGAGGTTGTCACCACCACTCATGGCAACTGACCTGCTTTCTCTCGCGAAGAAACGGATTTGAGCATGAGGGAGCACCCGCAGTGCTCCATGAACTTACCCCGAACGGTCGTTCAAAGCCGACCGCGCGAGGGTGCGGCGAAGCCGGTTCGCAGGGGTTCGCGCAGTAGGTCCTGCGGCAGCGTTCCACCTGCGGTGGCGGTGCCGGCCGTGCCGGAGACGCGCGGGCACAGGGTTTGCCTTCGCACGCCCGGAGCGGGGCCGCCGGCTCTCCACCGGCCGGCTGTTCTGCCGGTCGGCTTATGCCAGTCAGCTTCATGCCGGTCGGCTTCACGCCGGTGGGCTTCATCCCGGTCGGCGGCGGCCGGCTTCAGGACGCCGGTCGGCTTGAGGCCCGCTCGGCGGCAGTCGTCGCCGATGATCGGCGGCGGGGTGGGATCAGGCGGCCGCGGTGGCGGCGACCCGGTCCCCGACCTCGGCGGTACGCAGCGGCGCCCCCGGCACGCGGGAGGCGACCTCGGCCGCGACCGCCTCGGATACTCGCCGGGCCTCCTCGGGGTGACCGAGGTGCTCCAGCAGCAGGGCGGCGGAGAGGATCGCGGCAGCCGGGTCGGCGATGCCCTGGCCGGCGATGTCGGGCGCGGATCCGTGCACCGGCTCGAACGTCGACGGGTACTTGCGCTCCGGGTTCACGGAGCCGCTGGCGGCCATGCCGATGCCGCCGGTGACGGCAGCGGCGATGTCGGTGATGATGTCGCCGAACAGGTTGTCGGTGACGATGACGTCGTAGCGCTGCGGGTTGCTCACCATGAACATGCTCGCCGCGTCGACGTGCTGGTATTCGGTCGTGACCTCGGGGAACTCCGCGGCGACGGCCTTGAACGTACGCGCCCAGAGGCCACCGGCGTGGGTGAGCACGTTGGTCTTGTGCACCAGCGTGAGATGCCGCCGCTCGCGACGCTGCGCCCGCGCGAACGCGTCCCGGACGACCCGCTCGACGCCGTACCGGGTGTTCAGGCTCTCCTCGGTGGCGATCTCGGCGGGGGTGTCCCGGTGCAGGACGCCGCCGGCGCCGACGTACAGGCCCTCGGTGCCCTCGCGGACCACGACCATGTCGATCTCGCCGGGCTTGAGGCCGGCGAGCGGGCTCACCGTGCCGGGCCAGAGCCGGGACGGGCGCAGGTTCACGTACTGGTCGAAGTCGAAGCGGAGCTTGAGCAGCAGGCCGCGCTCCAGCACACCCGGCGGGACACTGGGGTCGCCGATCGCGCCGAGCAGGATCGCGTCGTGGCCGGCCAGCTCCTCCTGCACGGACTGCGGGAGGACTTCGCCGGTCCGGTTGTAGAGGCGCGCACCCAGGTCGTACTCGTTGTAGTCGGCGCCGGGGAGCACGGCCTCGATCACCTTGCGGGCCTGCGCGGTCACCTCGGTCCCGATGCCGTCACCGGCCACCACCGCGATCCGCGCCACCGTCACGTCCACTCCCTCACTCGGTCCGACCCGGTCGAGCGTAGCGGGCCGTCCCGATCTCCGGTACGGCGGTCTCAAAGTGTGGTTAGTCATCGTTCAGGTGGCGGTGGAAAGGAGGCGTGACCTGGCCCCGGACGCGAACAACCCCCGCGGATCGCGGCAACGATCGCGGGGGCTGTCACGACGAAAACGCTGGCTCGCGCCCGCCGGGGGTGCACAACCGCGCGGAACGGCTGCGGAAATGTCACCCGAAGACACGCCCGCAACGCCCGCGCGGCAAGGACCAACGCTAGCGATGCGGACTAATGTCGCGCAAGACGCATCCCCCGCGTGTCGGCGCGACAATGGGATCGAACGGCCACCGGTATGGCACCATGCGCCGGTGAGTTTCGACCTCGTGGTGTGGGCCATGGACAACGCGGACATGCCGGACGACGTGCGTGCCGCCAACGAGCGGTGTGCACGCGGCGAGCACCCGCACCGCCCCGCCGACCCCCGCGTCGTCGCCTTCTATGACGCTCTGACCAGCACCTACCCGGATCGGGGCCCGCGCGCGACGTTGGACGGTTCGCCGTGGGCGAGCGCGCCGCTGCACGCCGCCGCCGACCACATCAAGATGCGGCTGGACGAGAACTGCGCCGACGAGGTGCTGGAGACCATCGAACGCCTCGCCGGCGAGCTCAACCTCGACCTGCTGGACCTGCAGGACGGCACCGTCTATCCGCCGCCGGTCAAGGCCCGCTGAGCCGGCGGGTCGCTCAGTCCTCGTCGCGCAGGTCCACGATGCTGCCGCGCGACGAGCCGATCGCCTCGGCCACCGTGGACAGCAACTCGGCATCGACCGACGAGTCCACGGTCAGCGCCATCAGGGCCTCGCCACCGGCCTCCCGGCGGGCCACCTGCATCGCCGCGATGTTGACGCCGGCCTCGCCGAGCACCGAGCCCAGGGCACCCACCACGCCCGGCCGGTCCGCGTACCGGAAGAAGAGCAGCACACCCCCCGCGTCGAGCTCCAGGTCGAACTCGTCCACGCGGGTCAGCTTGCGGGACTCCCGGCTACCTGTCGTGGTCACCGAGCCGGCGACACTCACTGTGCGCCCGTCGGGAAGCTCACCGCGTACGGTCACGAGGTTGTGATGGTCCGAGACCTCGCGGTCGACGACCAGCTCGACCTCCACGCCGCGGTCCGCGGCGAGCTGCGGGGCGTTGACGTAGGTGACCTGCTCCTCCACGACCGAGGTGAAGAGCCCCTTGGTGGCGGCCAGTTTGAGCACGGTGACGTCGTGCGACACGATCTCGCCGAGCACCTCCACCGTGACGCTCGCCGCGATGCCGCCCGCCACCGCGGTGAAAACCTTGCCGAGCCGTTCCGCCAGCCCGAGCAGCGGCCGCACGTCCTCGTCGACGACGCCGCCGGCCTGCACATTCACCGCGTCCGGCACGAACTCGCCCTGCAACGCCAGCTTGACGCTGCGCGCCACGGCCAGGCCGGCCTTGTCCTGAGCCTCGACCGTCGACGCGCCCAGGTGCGGCGTGACCACGACGTTGTCGAACGCGAACAGCGGTGACGACGTCGTCGGCTCGGTCACGAACACGTCCAGCCCCGCGCCCGCGACCCGGCCGTCCGCCAGCGCGTCGGCGAGCGCGCGCTCGTCGATGAGGCCGCCACGGGCGGCATTGACGATGCGTACGCCCGGCTTGACGGTCGCCAGCTCCTTCTCACCGATCAAGTTCAAAGTCTCGGGGGTACGCGGCAAGTGCACCGAGATGAAGTCGCTCTCCCGCAGCAGTTCGTCGAGCCCCACGAGGCGTACGCCCAGGTGCGCCGCGCGGGCCGGCTGCACGTACGGGTCGTAGGCGATGAGCCGCGTACCGAAGGCCGCCATGCGTTGCGCGAAAAGCACGCCGATGCGACCCAGCCCGACCACCCCGACCGTCTTGCCCTGCAGCTCCACGCCGGTGTAACCGGCCCGCTTCCACTCGCCGCGCTTGAGGGCCGCACTGGCGCTCGCGGTGTTGCGCGCGACCGCCAGCAGCAGCGCGATGGCCTGCTCGGCGGCCGAGACGATGTTCGAGGTGGGCGCGTTGACCACCATGACGCCGCGCGCGGTCGCCGCCGCCACGTCCACATTGTCCAGACCGACACCGGCACGGGCGACGACCTTCAACCGGGGCGCCGCGGCCACCGCCTCGGCATCGATGCGCGTCGCGCTGCGCACGATGACCGCGTCCGCGTCGGCCAGCTCGGCGAGCAGGGCCGCGCGGTCGGTGCCGTCGACGTGGTGTACCTCGAAGTCGCAGGCCAGCACGTCCAGCGCGGCGGGGGCGAGTTCCTCGGCGATCAGTACGACAGGAGTCATGTGTCTCCATCTCGCAGGCCCTTGGCGTGATCCTAGGCAGGCGGGAGACCGGCCCATAATGTCTCTCCGTCGTGTTCGCCGTCACACAGCGGAAACCCTGCCGCACGGCGCGCGCCACCGCAATGGCTTCCACATCGCCGGCGTCCCGGGGCTCCCGGTCGTCCGGCAGCCCTGGGCGCCTGGTGTCCACCGGCCGGCATCTGGGCACGTGGTCGTCCACAGGCCGGCGGCCGGGCGCATGGTCGTCCACAGGCCGGCGGCCGGGCGCATGGTCGTCCACAGGCCGGCGGGCGGGAACGCGGTTGTCCACGGACCGGGCCGGTGCCTGGGGAACGCGGTTGTCCACAGGCCGCCGAGCCGGGCAAGCACGGCCCGGGCTCGGACCGATAGCCTGCGCAGCATGACGACGCCACCCGAAGAAGAGCACGACGAAGACCACGCGCCGGTGGCGCCGGAGCCGCCCCGGCGCGTCCCCTTCGGCGTGGCCGTGGCCGTGGGCTTCCTCGGCCTGCTGACCGTCCTTCTCCTGATCGGCGCCGTCGCCACCCTCACCACCTCGGGCCTGTACCGGGACACGGTCGGCGAGGCGGCGGCCGAAGGTCTCGGAACGGTCGTCATCGCCGCGAGCGCCGTCCTGGTCGCCACGTCCGCGTGGTCCTTCGTGCGCAACGGCAACTCGATCGCGTCCACGGTCGTCGGCGGCCTGACCATGCTGGCGGGCCTCATCTGCCTCATCCAGGGCGTCATGAGCGGCACGGACCCCGAGGGCGTACGGGTTGGCGTGGTGGCGCTCGCCATCGGCCTCGGCATCACATTGCCACCCCTGGCAGGCCACGGCCCCCTCTACCTCGCGGCGCGACGCGTCTGGGCCAAGGGCGAACGGGAGTGGCTGCAGGAACTAGCCACATCGGACACTCCTCCGGTCGCTCCGCAGCAGCCGTGGGGTCAGCCGTGGACGCCGTACCCGGCGCCGCAGCAACAGGCATGGCCGCACCAGCAGCAGCCGTGGCCGGGACCGGGTCCTGGGCAGTACCAGCAGCAGCCGGTTCCGTCGTACCCGCCACAGCAGACGGCGTACCAGCCGCAGCCGCACCAGGGCCAGGGCCAGGGATGGACGTCACCGCACCCGTTCGACTACCAGGGCATGCCGCAACCGGGTCCCGGCCCGGTGTGGCCCGGCCCGGACGCCGCCTCGGCACCGCCTGTCCCCACCGCCGCACCCGCCTCGGCACCGCCTCTCCCCACAGCGGCGCCCGCCTCAGCCCCGCCGGTTCCCTTCGTCGCCGCGCCCGCCTCCGCACCGCCAGTTCCGTTCACCGCCGCACCCGCCTCGGCACCGCCAGTTCCGTTCGTCGGCGCACCCGCCTCGGCACCGCCGGCGGAGGCGCCTCAGGTTCCGCACTACGGCCCACCGCACGCGGCCGCCCAGCAGGCACCGACCGAACACATCCGCACGATGAACGCCCCGCCGCCGCTCCCCACATCGAGCGCGCCACCGACCGGCACCCCCACGGCCGGCTGACCGCGGGCACCGGACTCGAGCCGCCGGCGACCACAAAGCGCGAACCACGTACGCCGACCACGTGCGCCGGCCGCCTGGACTGGACCCGGGCGCCGGCCACGTGCGCCGAACGCACGCGCCGACCGAGACCGTCGGCAACGGGTGCCGGTCGCGCGGCACCGGCCGCGTGCGCCGAATGCCACCACCAAATACGCGCGCCAGCCGCACGCACCGGACCCAACCACCGGCAACATGCGCCACACACGCGCACCGGCCACGACCGCCGAACGCCACCACCAAATACGCGCGCCAGCCGCACGCACCGGACCCAACCGCCGGCAACGTGCGCCACACACGCGCCGGCCAGGAGCGCCGAACGGAACCACCGGGATACGCGCGCCAGCCGCGCGCCGAACGGAACCGCCGGATGTGTGCGCCAGCCGCCCGCGCCAACTGCGTCCGCTGAACCGAACCAATGGCTACGTGCACCGGCCGCATGCGCGCGCGTTGAACGCAGACGCGGACTGCGCGCGCTGGACGCACGCGTCGACTACGCGGCGCCGGGCGTGCATACACCGGCTGCGTGCGCTGGGCGCGCATACGCCGGCTGCGTGCGCTGGGCGCGCATACGCCGGCTGCGTGCGCTGGGCGCACATACGCCGGATGCCTGCGCCGACCGGCCGAAGCGCCGCCCCGGAGCGCAACCGATCCCAACCTGCCGACCACCCGGGCGGCCCCGACTGCCCGGAGCAGCGCCGCAACCGCCCAGAAAGCCCGCTGTTCAACCCTCGCAGCCACCGCGCCTGAGCGACGGGTCCGGTCCGGCCCCGCCGGTCGTCAGTCCGGCAGGCGCAAGACCGGCCCGGCCCGCCAGTCGTCAGTCCGGCAGACGCAAGACCGCCCCGGCCCTGCCAGTCGTCAGTCCGGCAGACGCAAGACCGCCCCGGCCCTGCCAGTCGTCAGTCCGGCAGACGCAAGACCGGCCCGGCCACGCACGGAGGTCCGTGTGTGGCCGGGCCGGTCGGCTGCTGCTTCTGTCCCGCCGCTGGGCGCGTACCTGTGTCTCCGGGTTATTCCGGCACTCGGCGGTAGGCGCCGTCGCTGGCGCTGGTGGCCATTGAGGCGTAGGCCCGGAGGGCCGCCGAGACCGGGCGCCGGCGGTCGACCGGCGTGTACGGCTTGGCGCGGCGTTCCTCCTCGTGGCGGCGCTGGGCCAGGTCTTCGTCCGAGACGTTGAGGGTGATGCTGCGGCCCGGGATGTCGATGGTGATTTCGTCGCCGGTGCGGACCAGGGCGATGAGGCCGCCCGAGGCCGCTTCCGGGGAGATGTGGCCGATCGACAGGCCGGAGGTGCCGCCGGAGAAGCGGCCGTCGGTGATGAGGGCGCAGGCTTTGCCGAGGCCACGGCCCTTGAGGAAGCTCGTCGGGTAGAGCATTTCCTGCATGCCGGGGCCGCCGCGCGGGCCCTCGTAGCGGATGACCACCACGTCGCCCTCGACGACCTGCTTGCCCAGGATGCCCTCGACCGCCGCGTCCTGGGATTCGAAGACCCGGGCCGGGCCGGTGAACTTCCAGAGCGACTCGTCGACGCCCGCCGTCTTCACGACGCAGCCGTCCGGGGCGAGGTTGCCGAAGAGGATGGCCAGGCCGCCGTCGGCCGTGTACGCGTGCTCCACCGAGCGGATGCAGCCCTCGGCCGCGTCGGTGTCGAGGGTGGCCCAGCGGTTGGTCGTCGAGAACGGCTGGGTGGTGCGGACGCCGCCCGGGGCCGCGTGGAAGAGCTCGAGGGCTTCCGGGCTGGGCGAGCCGCTGCGGATGTCCCAGGCGTTCAGCCAGGTGGTCAGGTCGGGCGAGTGGACCGCGCGCACGCTGGTCTTGAGGGCGCCACCGCGGTGGAGTTCGCCGAGGAGGGCGGGGATGCCGCCGGCGCGGTGCACGTCCTCCATGTGGTACTTGACGCTGTTGGGGGCGACCTTGCTGAGGCAGGGCACGCGCCGGGAGACCGCGTCGATGTCGGCGACGCTGAAGTCGAGCTCGGCCTCGCGGGCGGCCGCGAGCAGGTGCAGGACCGTGTTGGTGGAGCCGCCCATCGCCACGTCCAGCGCCACGGCGTTCTCGAAGGCGTCGCGGTTGGCGATGCTGCGGGGCAGCACGCTGGTGTCGTCGTTCTCGTAGTACTGCTTGGCGATCTCGACGATGAGCGAGCCGGCCTTCTCGAAGAGGGCCTTGCGGGAGGCGTGCGTGGCCAGCGTCGAGCCGTTGCCGGGCAGCGCCAGGCCGATGGCCTCGGTGAGGCAGTTCATCGAGTTGGCGGTGAACATGCCGGAGCAGGAGCCGCAGGTGGGGCACGCCGAGCGCTCGATGGTGCTCAGCTGCTCGTCGGTGACGTTCTCGTTGGCGCTGGCCGACATGGCGTCGATCAGGTCGAGCTTCTCGTGCACGATGCCCTCGATGGCGACCGTCTTGCCGGCCTCCATGGGGCCGCCGGAGACGAACACGGTGGGGATGTTCAGCCGGAGCGCGGCGATCAGCATGCCCGGGGTGATCTTGTCGCAGTTCGAGATGCAGACGAGGGCGTCGGCGCAGTGCGCGTTGACCATGTACTCGACCGCGTCGGCGATGAGCTCGCGGCTGGGCAGCGAGTAGAGCATGCCGCCGTGGCCCATGGCGATGCCGTCGTCGACCGCGATGGTGTTGAACTCGCGGCCCACGCCGCCCGCCTCGGCGATCGAGTCGGCCACGAGGCCGCCGAGGTCCTTGAGGTGCACGTGCCCGGGTACGAACTGGGTGAAACTGTTGGCGATGGCGACGATGGGCTTGCCGAAGTCGTCGTCGGTCATGCCGGTGGCGCGCCAGAGGGCGCGGGCGCCGGCCATCGTCCGGCCGTGGGTCGAGGTCCGGGAACGCAGCTCAGGCATTACTACATACTGCCACCGCCGGTGCGGTACGGACCCGAACCGGTATCCAGGATGTCCACCCTGCGGGATACCGAAAATGATCCCGGTACGGCAGAGTGTTTCCGTGCACTCACCGTCCGGCATGGAGCTGGCCGGGCTGGCGAGCCTCGTCGTCGCTGTCCCGGCCGTCGCGCTGCTGGGCAACTCCGGCCGCAAGCACACCGGCGCCGCCCGGCGTGCCCACCTGCTGCTCGCCGCGGGCGGTGCGGTCGCGACCGGGGCCGCCCTCGCCGGCCTGGTCAGCGACCTTTTCCTGACCCACCATTCGTCCCGCACCCTCGGTCAGGCCGTGGCCGTGGCGATGGCGCTGGGCACGCTGACGCTGCTGACCGGCACGCTGATGCTCCCCGGGGCCGCGGAGAGCCGCCGGGCGGCCCTGCGGCACCTGCTCGACGGGCTCATCATCGCCGCGGCGGTCTGGTTCGTGGGCTGGATCCTGGTCGCCGAGCCCACCCGGATCCTCGGCGCCCTCACCCCGATGGGCTGCCTGTCGGCGCTCCTCGGCGCGGGTGTCGCCACGATCGCATTCGGGCTCACCACCATCCTCGCGATGCACGCCCACCGCCCCCGTCACATCACCGTGCGCGCGTCCGCCGGGGTCACGCTGGTCGCCGTCGCGGCCACCGCCCTGCCGGGCGGGATCTGCCAGGCCAGCCCGGGCGCGATCCTGCTGGGCGCGGTGCTGCTCCCCGCCGGCCTCGTCGTGGTCGCCCGCGCGGTGAAGGTCGCGGACCGGCCGATCACGGTCACCCGGGACGTCATCCAGCGCGGCACCGGGTACGCCTTCGTGCCGATGGCCGCCATGGTGCTGGCCGGCACCTACCACCTGCTCGCCGGCGGTGAGTTCGGCGGTTTCGGCTTCATCGGGGCCAGCGTCGAGGGGTTCGCGCTGGTCGGGCGGCAGTATCTGGCGCTCGGCGACGTGAAGAGCTACACCCTTCAGCTGCGCCAGCGCGAGGCGCACTTCCGCGAGCTGGCGCACACGGACCCGCTCACCGGGCTGGCCAACCGCCGCGGGCTGGTCCGGGCGCTGCGCGAGCCGGCCTCGCGGCACCGGCCCCGCACGCTGATCGGCCTGGACCTGGACGGCTTCAAGAACGTCAACGACATGCGCGGGCACGACGTGGGCGACGCGGTGCTGGCCGAGGTCGGCAACCGGCTGCGCGCCAACCTGCGTACCGGCGACGTGGCCGCGCGGCTGGGCGGGGACGAGTTCGCGGTGCTGATGTGGGCGTCGCCGGAGGAGGCGATGGCCGCCGGGCAGCGGCTGCTCACGGTGCTCTGCGAGCCGTACGAGACCGACGAGGGGTCGGTGTTCCTGTCGGCCAGCGTCGGCGTCGCGGCCTCCCCCGCCCCGGGCGACACCGGCGAGCTCATGCGCGACGCCGACCTCGCCCTCCGGTACGCGAAGCAGCGCGGCAAGAACCGCGTCGAGCGCTACCAGAAGCGCTACGACGAGCTCCTGCGCCGGCACAGCGTGCTGGAGAACGAGCTGCGCCACGCCATCGAGCGGGAGCAGTTGCGCCTGGTGTTCCAGCCGGTGGTCGCGCTCCCTTCGGTACGCCCGGTCGGCGCCGAGGCGCTGTTGCGGTGGCACCACCCCGAGCTGGGCGCCGTCCGCCCGGACGAGTTCATCCCGGTCGCCGAGGAGTCCGGGCTCATCAACATGCTCGGCAGCTGGGTGCTGGACCAGGCGTGCGCGCAGCTGGCGCAGTGGCTCACCGCCGGGCACGACGTGTGGGTGTCGGTGAACCTGTCGCCCAAGGAGCTGCACGCCGCCGACTACGCCGGTCAGGTGGCGGCCGTGCTGGAGAAGTACGGCGTACCGCCGCAGCGGCTGGTGCTGGAGGTGACCGAGCACGCCGTCGCCACCGACATGGACGAGCTGATCCGTGGGCTCGTCGAGCTGCGGTCCACCGGCGTCCGCATCGCGCTGGACGACTTCGGCGCCGGGTACTCCTCGCTCGGGCAGCTGCGCAACCTGCCCGTCGACATCCTCAAGATCGACCATGCGCTGGTGGCCGAGCCGGAGTCGCGTACCGGCACCGCCGCGCCGCTGGTCGACGTGGTCGTCCGGCTGGGGCACCGGCTGGGCCTGGAGGTGCTGGCCGAGGGCATCGGCACGCCCGCCCAGCGCGAGGTCGTCGAGGAGGCGGGGTGCAGGCTGGGCCAGGGCTCGCTGTTCGGCTGGGGCGTGCCGGCCGAGCATCTGGAGACCCAGTTGCGTACGGCCCGGCCCACGGGCACCCGCGCGGTGCCGGCGCCGCGCAGCCGCCCCGCCAAGGTCGCGCCCAGCGCCCCGGCGCGCAGCCAGATCGTCATGCTGGGCCCCGGGATGCGGCAGGTCCGGGCGGTGCTCCCGACCGACCCGGCCTTTTCGGGTGACCAGGATGTGAGATCAGTTGACGCACCTCGTGAGATGGGGCAGTCTTAGCCGCATGTGTTCGTCGTTCCTCGTACTTAGTTGAGCGCGCTGCCCCTGAGCTCCTGGGCAGTGCGCTAGGTCCCGTGCGTAAGCACGAGGGCCTTTTTTGTTGCGCGGAGATCGACACCCGAACCCGAACGAAGGTCTGAATCGCCATGACGAGACCCACGCCCGAGACCCTCGCCAACCGTGCCACCCCGGCCACCGTCGCGGCCGCCGCCGGCGCCTCGGCCGTAGCCCCGATCTCCCCGGTGCCGGCCACCGGGGCCGGATCACTCGTGCGGTCGCTCGAGGCCCTCGGCGTCGAGGTCGCCTTCGGCATCCCCGGCGGGGCGATCCTGCCGGCGTACGACCCGCTGTACGACTCGAAGGTGCGGCACATCCTGGTCCGCCACGAGCAGGGCGCGGGCCACGCCGCGACCGGGTACGCGCAGGCCACCGGCAAGGTCGGCGTCTGCATCGCCACCTCCGGCCCGGGCGCGACCAACCTGGTGACGCCGATCGCCGACGCGTACATGGACTCGGTGCCGATCGTCGCGATCACCGGTCAGGTCGCGCGGCCGGCGATCGGCACGGACGCCTTCCAGGAGGCGGACATCCAGGGCATCACGCTGCCGATCACCAAGCACAACTTCCTGATCCAGTCGGCCGACGAGATCCCGCAGGTCATCGCGGAGGCGTTCCACCTCGCGGCGACCGGCCGGCCCGGCCCGGTGCTCGTCGACATCCCGAAGGACGTGCTGCAGGCGCAGACCACGTTCTCCTGGCCGCCCACCCTGGAGCTGCCCGGCTACCGGCCCACCCTGCACCCGCACGGCAAGCAGATCCGCGAGGCGGCCCGGCTGATCGCCGCGGCCAAGCGCCCCGTGCTGTACGTCGGCGGCGGCGTGCTCAAGGCCGGCGCCACCGACGGGCTGCGCAAGCTCGCCGAGGTGACCGGCATCCCGGTCGTCACCACGCTGATGGCGCTCGGGGCGTTCCCCGACTCGCACCCGCAGCACCTGGGCATGCCCGGCATGCACGGCACGGTCCCCGCGGTGTACGCGCTGCAGAAGGCCGACCTGCTGGTCACCCTGGGTGCCCGCTTCGACGACCGGGTCACCGGCAAGCTGGACTCGTTCGCACCCGACGCCAAGGTCGTGCACGCCGACATCGACCCGGCCGAGATCGGCAAGAACCGGCACGCGGACGTCCCGATCGTGGGCGACGCCCGGCACGTCATCGACGAGCTGATCGCGGCGGTGTCCGGCACGGCGACCGGCGCGGCGGCGTACGAGCCGTGGTGGGCGCAGCTCAACGATCTGCGGCAGCGCTACCCGCTGGGCTACGACGAGCCGACCGACGGCACGCTGGCACCGCAGTACGTGATCGAGCGCATCGGCGAGCTGGTCGGCCCGGACGCCGTGTACGTGGCCGGCGTCGGGCAGCACCAGATGTGGGCGTCGCAGTTCATCAGGTACGAGAAGCCCGGCACCTGGCTCAACTCCGGCGGCGCCGGCACCATGGGCTACGCCGTGCCCGCCGCGATGGGCGCGAAGGTCGGCCTGCCGGACACCCCGGTCTGGGGCATCGACGGCGACGGCTGCTTCCAGATGACCAACCAGGAGCTGGCCACCTGTGCCTTGGAGGGCATCCCGGTGAAGATCGCCGTGATCAACAACGGCAACCTGGGCATGGTCCGGCAGTGGCAGACCCTGTTCTACGAGGGCCGCTACTCGAACACCGAGCTGGGTACCCACAAGCACCGCATCCCCGACTTCGTGAAGCTCGCCGAGGCGCTGGGCTGCGTCGGCCTGCGCTGCGAGTCCAAGGCGGACGTGGACGCGACGATCAAGGCGGCGATGGAGATCAACGACCGGCCGGTCGTCATCGACTTCACGGTCGGCAAGGACGCCATGGTGTGGCCCATGGTCGCCGCCGGCACCAGCAACGACGAGATCATGTTCGCCCGGGACGTGCGCCCCACCTTCGACGAGGACGACCTGTGACCACCATGAACAAGCACACCCTCTCCGTGCTGGTCGAGAACAAGCCCGGCGTGCTCGCCCGGGTCAGCGGACTGTTCTCGCGACGGAGCTTCAACATCGACTCGCTGGCGGTGGGCGAGACGGAGAACCCGGACGTCTCCCGCATCACGATCGTGGTCAACGCCGACTCCTCACCCCTGGAGCAGGTGACCAAGCAGCTCAACAAGCTGGTGAACGTCCTGAAGATCGTCGAGCTGGACCCGCAGCAGTCGGTCCAGCGTGAGCTCCTGCTGGTCAAGGTGCGCGCCGACCGTGCGGTGCGCGGGCAGGTCCTCGAGACGGTCGAGCTGTTCAGGGCGAAGGTGATCGACGTCGCACCGGACACCCTCACGATCGAGGCGACCGGCAACCCCGACAAGCTGGACGCGCTGCTGCGCGACCTCGAGCCGTTCGGCATCAAGGAGATGGTGCAGTCCGGCCTCGTGGCCATCGGCCGCGGCTCCCGCTCCATCACCACCGGCCCCGCGCTGCGCGCGGCGTAGCCCTTCCAACCACCCCGCCGCCGCCCACAAACGGCCTAAAGGCTCCAACTTCGAGAGGAAATCATGACCGTCGAAACCTTCTACGACGACGACGCGGATCTGTCCATCATCCAGGGGCGCAAGGTCGCCGTCATCGGGTACGGCAGCCAGGGCCACGCGCACTCGCTGTCGCTGCGCGATTCGGGGGTCGAGGTGGTGGTCGGCCTGAAGGAGGGCTCGAAGAGCCGCCCCAAGGCTGAGGAGCAGGGGCTGCGGGTGCTGACCCCGGCCGAGGCGTCCGAGTGGGCCGACGTGATCATGCTGCTCGCCCCGGACACCGCGCAGCGCAAGATCTACGCCGAGTCGATCGAGCCGCACCTCACCGAGGGCAAGGCGCTCTTCTTCGGTCACGGGCTCAACATCCGCTTCGAGCTGATCAAGCCTCCGGCGAACGTGGACGTGGCCATGGTCGCGCCCAAGGGCCCCGGCCACCTCGTGCGCCGCCAGTACGTGGACGGCAAGGGCGTGCCCGCGCTCATCGCCGTGGAGCAGGACGCCTCCGGCAACGCGCAGGCCCTCGCCCTGTCGTACGCGAAGGCGATCGGCGGCACCCGCGCCGGCGTCATCAAGACGACGTTCAAGGAGGAGACCGAGACCGACCTCTTCGGCGAGCAGGCGGTCCTCTGCGGCGGTACGGCCGCCCTGGTGCAGACGGGCTTCGAGGTGCTCACCGAGGCCGGGTACGCGCCGGAGATCGCGTACTTCGAGTGCCTGCACGAGCTGAAGCTGATCGTCGACCTCATGTACGAGGGCGGCATCTCGCGGATGCGCTACAGCGTCTCGGACACCGCCGAGTTCGGTGACTACGTCAGCGGCCCGCGCGTGATCAACGCCTCCGTCAAGGAGGAGATGAAGAAGATCCTCGCGGAGATCCAGTCCGGCGAGTTCACGAAGGCGCTCATCGCCGACGACGAGGCCGGCGGCACCCGCCTGCAGCAGTACCGCAAGGAGGGCGCCGAGCACCCCATCGAGGTGACCGGCAAGAAGCTGCGCGACATGATGAGCTGGGTGGACCGGCCGATCACCGAAACCGCCTGATTCATCGCCCGCCGACGCCGGGTCAGGGGCCTTCCGCAGGCCGCCTGATCCGGCGTTTTGCGTCACCATTCGATGACCTGAAACGCGGGTGTTACGTCCCGCTTACCTGTTCGGCGTCGTCATCGAATTGTGTGTTGATGAGGGGCGTTCACGTGGGTCGCAACAGGTAGCCTCGCCGCATGCGACTGGCTGATTCTTTCCGGAGTGAGCGCTTCGGCGCGGTCCGGATCCACGAGCTGCAGAGGGTGATCGAGCTCGACTCGGGCGCCGTGCACGACACCGGCCGGCCGGCGCTTTCGGCTGGTAGCCGGGTTGTGCCGCCGGAAGCATTGCGCGCTGTCGAGTCGCAGATGGTCATCATTGTTCCGTGCATGAATGAGACACGAAGCGTCATCGAAGGCGTGCTCTCGGGCATTCCTCATGACTGTCTCATCGTGCTGGTCTCCAACAGCGACAAGCTGCCGGTCGACCGGTACGAGATCGAGGCGCAGACCCTCGAACACTTCTGCCGGCTCGCCGGACGTTCCGCCATTGCCGTCCATCAGAAAGACCCCGGAGTCGCGGCCGCCTTCAAGGCGGCGGGCATGGCGGAACTGATCGGCGACGACGGGCTGGTCCGCAACGGCAAGGGCGAGGCGATGCTCATCGGCATGGCGATCGCGGCCATGACGGGCCGGCGCTACATCGGCTACGTCGACGCGGACAACTACGTGCCGGGTGCGGTCCACGAATACTGCAAGGTGTACGCGGCCGGCCTGCACCTGGCCGGGAGCCCGTACTCGATGGTGCGCATCTCGTGGCACTCGAAGCCGAAGCTGCGCGACGGCCGGCTCTTCTTCAGTCGCAAGGGCCGCAGCTCGCAGATCACCAACGAATGGCTCAACCGCTTCCTCGCCGAGTATTCGGACTTCGGCACCGAGGTCATCGCCACCGGCAACGCGGGCGAGCACGCGATGAGCCTGGACCTGGGGCTGAAGCTGCGGCTCGCGGGCGGCTTCGCGGTCGAGCCGTACGAGTACATGGACCTCTTCGAACAGTTCGGCGGCGTGCTGGAGAGCAACGACCCGGACGCCATGGCGGGCTCGGTGCCGGTCCTGCAGATCGAGACGAGGAACCCGCACTTCCACGACAACAAGGGCGAGGAACACGTCCAGGGCATGCGCATGCAGGCGCTGAACGTCATCTACCACTCGCCGGTGACGCTGCCGGCGGTGCGCCGGGCCATCGTCGACTTCATGGTGTCGCAGGGCGCGCTCGAGATCGGCCAGGAGCCGCCGCGCGAACGGGTCTACCCGCCGGTGGGCAGCCTCGACTTCGAGCTGCTGTACGACGGGCTGGACGCCGAGGCGCTGACGTTCCGGCAGTTCGACGGCCGGGCGTCGGCGGGGCTGCCGCCGTACCCGCCCATCGAGCGGCACTCCATCCCCCGGCCGACGGTCTAGGTTCCGAGGGCGGCCCTGCGGGCCGTGAGGAAGGCGCGCTCGGTCTCGTTGCCCGCCAGCGCGATCGCCTCGTCGTAGGCGGCCGCGGCCTCGGCGTCCCGGCCGAGCCGCACGAGGAAGTCGGCGCGCGTCGCCGGGAGCAGGTGATAGCCCGGCAGGTCCACGCCCTCGAGCGCGGCGAGGGCCAGCGCGGGCCCGTGCACCTCGGCGACCGCGACCGCCCGGTTCAGCGCCACGATCGGCGTCGGCAGCACGACCTGGAGCTGGTCGTAGAGCACGAGGACCTGCGACCAGTCGGTGGCGTCCCCGTCGGTGTGCACGGCGTTGATCGCCGCCTGGATCTGGTACGGGCCGGGCCGGTTGCGCCGCAGGCAGCGCCGCACCAGCGCGTGTCCCTCGGCGATGAGCGCCCGGTTCCACAGCGACCGGTCCTGGGCCGGGAGCAGCACCAGCTCCCCGTCGCGGCCGAGCCGGGCCGGGCGGCGCGCCTCGGTCAGCAGCAGGAGGGCCAGCAGACCCAGCACCTCCGGCTCGTCGGGCATCAGCGCGGCCAGTTCGCGCGCGAGCCGGATCGCCTCGGCGCACAGATCGGTCCTGATCAGCGGGCCGGCCGTGGCGGCGTACCCCTCGTTGAACATCAGGTAGAGCACGGTCAGCACCGGCGCCAACCGGTCCGGCAGCTCCTCGGCCGCCGGCACCCGGTACGGAATGCCCGCGTCGCGGATCTTCTTCTTGGCGCGCACGATGCGCTGGGCGATGGTGGGCTCCGGCACCAGGTACGCCCTGGCTATCTCCGGCACCTCCAGCCCGGCGAGCAGGCGCAGGGTGAGGGCGGTCCGCGCGTCCGGCGACAGCGCCGGGTGGCAGCAGGTGAAGATGAGCCGCAGCTGGTCGTCGCGCACCGGTCCCACCTCCTCGGGTTCGTCCGGCTGGTGCAGCAGCAGTGCCTGGGCGTGCCGGGCCTCGCGCGTCGACTCGCGCCGGAGCCGGTCGATGGCCCGGTTGCGGGCGGTGGTGACGATCCAGGCGCCCGGGTTCGGTGGCAGGGAGTCCCACTTCTCCAAGGCCACCGCGAAGGCGTCCTGGACGGCCTCCTCGGCGAGGTTGATGTCGCCGAGGAGGCGTACCAGGGTCGCGACGCAGCGGCCGTACTCGGCCCGGTAGACGCCGTCGAGGTCCATGTGCCGGTCGCTCAGGCGGGCTCGTCCTCGAAGGGCCGCACCTCGACCGGCCCCTCGCAGGCCGCCGAGCACCTCGCGGCCCAGGCGAGCGCTTCGTCCAGGTCCGCGCACTGCAGCACCCAGAACCCGCCGAGCTGCTCCTTCGTCTCCGCGAACGGTCCGTCGGTCATCGTGGTGCTGCCGCCCTCGGACCGGACGACGGTCGCGGTGTCGGCCGGCTTGAGCCCGCCGGCGAAGACCCAGGCGCCGGCGGCCTTGATCTCCTGGTTGATGCGGTCGACCTGGTCGTACATCTTCTGCATCACGTCCGGCTCCGGCATCGGGGTGCCTTCGACCATGTGTACGGCGAGCAGGTACTGCTTCATGGGAGTCCTCCAGTGACTAGACGGTGACATGGTGACAGTTCAGGCGGCGAGACGACGGGCAACGGCCGGGATCACGATCGAGGCGGCGACGAGGTGCGTGAGCATCAGCAGCGCCTTGGTCGCCGGCGCGGCGTCCGCGATCACGTCCGGCACGAAGGAGAGGACGGTCAGCACCACCGTCGTCCGGACGAACGCGCGCCGCGGGTGCCGGGCCGTACGCGACAGCACGGCGGCGAGGACCAGCCCGACCACCGAGAAGAGCGCCGTCAGCGTGCCGAAGCCGGCAACCGGGATCGGCGCGCCGGCCACGTCGAGCGAGATCCCCGCCGCCCGGCCGCCGGCGGCCACGGCCATGGTGGCGACGCTCGCGGCCGCGATGGCGACCGCGCCCGTCAGCGCCAGAGCGCCGAGGTTCGAGGTGGTCTTCGGGGTGGTGGCGACGGTGGTCATGGTGCCCTCCGGTGCGGTTCCCGACCGGCTCCGTGCCGGCCTCTCAACAGGGCTACGAAAGAGCCGGCCCCCGATCGACACGTCCGGCAGAAAATTCTTGGCGAGATTTTTCCACGGGCGGCATGCTGGGCCCATGCAGCCGAGTCACGCCGTCATGATGGGCCCCTTCGCGGGCTCTGTCGGCGTGCTCTAGGACCGAACAGTCCCCGCCTGCGGCGGGGACTGTGCTGCGGGCGGGGCGGAAGAGGGGCCATGACCTACTACGTCACCACCGCCATTCCGTACGTCAACGCCGCGCCGCACCTGGGCCATGCGCTGGAGCTCGTGCAGGCCGACGTGCTCGCCCGGCATCGGCGCGCGCGGGGCGAGGACGTCCGATTCCTCACCGGCACCGACGACAACGCCTTGAAGAACGTCACGGCCGCCCGCGCGGCGGGTGTGCCCGTACGGGACTTCGTCGCCGCCAACGCCGACCGCTTCGCCGCGCTGCGGGAGCCGCTCGAGCTCTCGTTCGACGACTTCATCCGTACCTCCGAACCGCGCCATGCCCAGGGCGTCGCCGCGCTGTGGGAGCGGTCGCGCAAGGACTTCTACCGTCGCGGCTACACGGGGCTGTACTGCGCCGGCTGCGAGCAGTTCCTCGACACGGACACCTGCGCGGAACACGACGCGCCACCGGAACGGGTCAGCGAGGAGAACTGGTTCTTCCGCCTGTCGAGCTACCAGGAACAGATCCTGCGGATCCTCGAGGACGACACCGTCCACATCGAACCGGCGGCGCGGCGCAACGAGGTGCTCGCGTTCGTCCGCGCCGGCCTGCAGGACATCAGCGTCTCCCGGTCGGCCGCCCGCGCCGCGGGGTGGGGCATTGCCGTACCCGGCGACGCCGATCAGGTCGTGTACGTCTGGTGGGACGCGCTCGCCAACTACGTGACCTCGCTCGGCGGCGGGGACGCGTACCAGAAATGGTGGGCCGGAAACGGCGAGCGGGTGCACGTCATCGGCAAGGGCATCGTCCGCTTCCACGCCGTCTACTGGTTGGCGCTGCTGCTCTCCACCGGTCAGCCGCTGCCGACGACCATCCTCGTCCACGACTACCTCACCGTGGACGGCAGCAAACTGTCGAAGAGCGCCGGCAACGCGGTGGATCCGATCGATCTGGCCCGCCGGCCCGGCGTGGACGCACTGCGGTGGTGGCTGGTGCGCGAGGTGGCACCGCTGGGCGACACGGACTTCACCGTCGAGCGCCTCGTCCGGCGCCACGACCTCGACCTGGCCAACGGCATCGGCAACCTGGTGAACCGTACGGCGAGCCTGGCGTACCGGGACGGGATCCGGCCGGTCCCGTACCGCGGCGACCTGCCGGAACGGGTGGACCGGGCGCTGCGGGCCGGCGACTTCCGAGCGGCTGCCGAGGCCATCACCGACGAGGTGGCGGGCGGCAACCGCCTCGTGGAGACCCAACGACCGTGGCAGCTCACCGGAGGCCGCCGCCTCGAGGTGGTGGGCGAGCTGCTCGGCCGATGTCTGGCCATTGTGGACGAGCTGGAACCGTTCCTGCCGTCGGCCACCGGGCGGCTCCGCGCGCAGCTGTCGCTGGACGCGCCACCGCGCCCCGCCTTCGCAAGGCTGGGCGCGGCGGCTTCGGTCACGTCAGGTCGTTGACGCAGCGCAGGACCGGCCGGGCGGTCAGTGCGGCCGGGTCCAGCGTGGCCGCGCCCCGGACGCGGAAGGTCGCCGATTCGCCCGGCAGCAGCGTGACACCCGCCTCGTCGGCCTCCGCGGCCGGGTCGAGGCGGTCGGCCTGCAGGGTGAGGTCCCGCAGGATCGTCTGGGCCGTGACCGTCACGTGCGTTTCGGCGCCCGCCTCGGTGACCGTGGTGTCGTACTTGGGCGACGGCCAGGCGATGTCGCGGTCCTCGGCGAAGAACCACCAGGCGCGCTGCTCCCCCGCCTCGGCGACCAGCACCTCGGCCGTCGGGTCGCCCGCGGTGGCGAGCTCGGCCGGCAGGGGCAAAGTCGTGGCCGCGCCCGGTGCGACGGTCGCGCCGAGTGCCACCTCGGCCTCGGCGGACCCCGCGAGGGTACGGCGGGACACCGTCGCCGACAGCACCCACGGCTGCGCGGAGTCGTTGACCGCCACCAGCGCGAGCCCGCCGTCGCGTGGCTGCACCGTGAGCAGCCGTGGGGCGAATGAGCGGCGCAGCGCGTACCAGAGGGGCTTCTTGCGGCCGTCGCCGTCGACCGCCGCCCACGAGGTGACCGGCCAGCAGTCGTTGAGCTGCCACATGATCGCGCCCATGCAGTACGGCCGCAGCGACCGGAAGTGCTCGATGCCCAGCGACAGCGCGCGCGCCTGGTTGAGCTGGGTCAAATAGTGCCAGTCGTCGAAGTCGCGGGGCTGCGGCAGGTGGGCGTCGAGCCCTCGCTGCAGCTTCGCGTCACCGTTGCCGGCCTTCTGGTGCGCGCGCATGCCGGGCGAGTCGTGGGCGAGCGGCTCGTCGGACAGGGCCCGGCGCAGGGTCGCGTACGCGGGCGGTGCCTGGTAGCCGAACTCCGCCACGAAACGCGGCCGGTATTCGCGGTACTTGGCGTAGTCGTCGGTGTTCCACACGTCCCAGATGTGCGTGGTGCCGTACGCGGGATCGTTGGGGTGCTTGTCCTCGCGTCCGGACCAGGGGCTGCCGGGCCAGTAGAACCGGCTCGGGTCCTCCTCGGCGCAGATGCCCGCGAGCACGTCGAAGTAGTAGCCGGCGCCCCACGTACGGCCGCCGAGGTCCTGCTTCCACCCCCAGTCCTCGTGGCCCCAGATGTTCTCGTTGTTGCCGGTCCACATCACCAGGCTCGGGTGCGACGCGAGCCGTACGACGTTCTCGCGCGCCTCCGCCGCGACCTCGGTGGCGAACGGCTCCTCCTCCGGGTACGCGGCGCAGGCGAACAGGAAGTCCTGCCCGACCATCAGCCCGAGGGCGTCGGCGAGGTCGTAGAAGTCCTCGGACTCGTACCGGCCGCCGCCCCAGACGCGCAGGTAGGTGACGTTCGCGTCGATCGCCTGCCGGAACCGGGTCTCGAGCCGCTCCCGGGTGACCCGGTTCGCGAACACGTCGTCGGGGATCCAGTTGACCCCGCGGACGAAGACCGGTACGTCGTTGACGACCACGGTGAAGGCGCCGTCCGTGGTGTCGACGCGGGCCGAGCGGAAGCCGACCTTGCGGCTCCACGAGTCCAGCGGCTCGCCGTCCGCGCCGGTCAGGGTCACGTCGAGGTCGTAGCGGTGCTGCTCGCCGTACCCGATGGGCCACCAGAGCGCGGGATCGGCGACGGTGACCGTCAGGACGGCCTCGTCGGCCTCGGTGGTGGTCTCCACGCGCTCGCCGGCGATCGTGGCGGCGACGGTGACCGGGCCGGGGGTCTCGCGCTCGACGCGCACCCGGACCTCGGCGGTGCCGGTGCCGCCGGCGACCGTGACCTGCGGGCGGACCTCGGCGAGCCGGGCCGTCGACCAGCGGTGCAGGCCGATCGGCTGCCAGATGCCCGCGGTGACCAGCGTCGGTCCCCAGTCCCAGCCGAAGTTGCAGGCCGTCTTGCGGATGAAGTTGAACGGCTCCGGGTACGCGTTCGGCCGGTCGCCGAGCCGGTCCCGCTGCGCCTCGGCGTACGAGTACGCGGACTCGAACCGGATGCTCAGCTCGTTGTCGCCGTCGCGCAGTGCCTCACGCACGTCGAACCGGTATCCGCGGTGCATGTTGTACGTGCGGCCCAGCTCGACGCCGTTGAGCGTGACCGTGGCGACCGTGTCGAGGCCGTCGCAGACCAGGTCCGCGCGGCCGTCGCCGGGCTCGTACCGGAAGGTGGTCCGGTACTCCCAGTCGGTGCGGCCGATCCAGGCGAGCTTCTTCTCGTTCTCGTCGAGGTACGGGTCCTCGATGCGGCCGGCGGCGAGCAGATCGGTGTGCACGCAGCCGGGCACGGCGGCGGCGACGCCGGAGACGTCGCCGCCGCTGAGGGTCCAGCCTTCGTGCAGGGGAAGGTACGAGGTCACATCGCTCCTCAAGACTTGACGGCGCCTTCCATGATTCCCCGGACGATCTGCCGTCCGCCCATGACGAGCAGGACCAGCAGCGGAAGGGTGGCCATGAACGCGCCCGCGAGCACCCGCCGGTAGATGACGTAGTTGCCGCTCGCGAGGTCGGAGAGGGCGACCATCGAGGTCGGGAACTCGGTGCCGTTCAGCGTGATCAGCGGCCACTGGAACTCGTTCCACGTCGCCACGAACGTGAGCAGGCCGAGCACCGCCAGCGCCGGTCGGATCGCCGGCACGATGATGCTCCAGTAGACGCGCAGCGTCAGCGCACCGTCCATCCGGGCCGACTCGACCAGTTCGTCGGGTACGGCGTGCATGATGAACTGGCGCATGTAGAACACGCCGAACGCGCTGACCAGGAACGGCGCGATGACCGCGAGCAGCGTGCCGTTCCAGCCGAGCTTGCCCATGAGGATGTAGAGCGCCACCACGCCGAGCTGGTTGGGCACGGTCAGGGTGAGGATCACGACGATCATGAGCGGGTCGCGGCCCTTGAAGCGCAGCTTGGCGAAGGCGAAGCCGGCCAGCGAGCAGAAGAACAGCGTCGACACGGTCACGACGGCCGCGACGATGAAGCTGTTGATCAGCGACGCGGTGAAGTAGACGTCCTGCATCGTGAAGACCTCACGCAGGTTCGTCATGAGCTGGTTGCCCGGGACGACCGACGGCGGGGTCTGCGAGACGGCCTCGTCGGTGCTCGTGGCGATCACGAACATCCAGTACAGCGGGAACGCCGAGAGCAGCAGGAACGCGGTCAGGGCGAGGTACGTGCGCCAGTTGCCGCGGGTGTCCTGGGGCGCGCGGCCGATCTCCCGGGGCCGTCGCTTGCCGGGCGCGGGTGCGGGTGCGGTCACGGTGGTCATCGCCGGCCTCCTCCGAGACGGTTGGTGAGGAAAGCGTTGATGCCGGCGACGATCAGGATGATCAGGAAGAGCGCCCAGGACATCGCGGCCGCGTACCCGAGGTCCAGGTCCTTCCAGCCGACCTTGTAGATCAGCTGTGCGATCGTCTGCCATTGGCTGTCCGAGCCGCCGGTCGCGGCGGCCGGGTTCTCCTCGAAGAGCATGGGCTCGTTGAAGAGCTGCAGCCCGCCGATGCTGGAGAGCACGACCGTGAAGACCAGGACCGGCTGGATCATCGGTACGGTGATCCGCCACAGCTGGCGCCACGGCCCGGCGCCGTCGACGGCCGCCGCCTCGTAGACGTCCTTGGGGATCGACTGCATGGCCGACAGGTAGAGCAGGGCGTTGTAGCCGATCCACTTCCAGTTGACCATCGTGGCGATGGCGATCCAGGAGCTCCACTTGTACGCGCGCCAGTCCAGCGGGTTGTTCATGTCGTTGAAGCCGACCAGCGACAGCAGCCAGTTGGCCATGCCGTTGTCACGGGAGAAGAACACGGCGAAGACCAGCGTCGACGCGGCCACCGGGGTCACGTACGGCAGCAGCACGCCGACCCGCCAGAACGTGGTGCCGCGCAGTTTGCGGTTGAGCAGGTTCGCGACCATCAGGGCGATCAGCAGCTGCGGCACCGTGGAGAGGATGAAGATGCCGAACGTGTTGCCGAGCGCGTTCCAGAAGTCCTCGTCGTGCACCAGTCGCTCGAAGTTCGCGAACCCGGCCCAGCCGTTGAGGTCGGGGTCGTCGAGGCGCCAGTTCCGCAGCGCCACGACCCCGTTGAAGATGATCGGGAACAGCCCGAAGACGGCGAAGAGCAGGAAGAACGGCGAGATGAAGACGTACGGGGTGCGCTTGGTGTCGAACCGGTAGAACCACAGCTTGTGCTTCGGCGGGGTCGCCGGCGGGCGGGGTTCCGGGATGTCGAGCACCGGCGGGGCGTTGCGGGTGAGGGACACAGCCACTCCTTCCGGTGAGGGGGCGGCCCGTGCGGACCGCCCCCGATATCGGTTTCCGTCAGGAGCCGGCGGCCTTCTCGGCCTGCTTGACCGCCTCCGGCCAGGCCTTGTCCGGGGAGAGCGAGCCCTGCTGCACGCGGGTGATCACGTTCTCCACCGCGACGCGGGTCGGGCCGTTCTTCTTGCCGAGGTACTGCGGCTTGAGGTTCTCAGCCGTGGAGGCGAAGATCTGCCCGGTCGGCGCGTTGCTCATGAACTCCTTCTTGTAGTCCAGCACCGCGGGGTCCTTGTACAGGGCCGGCTGCGAGGGCAGGTTGCCGACGGTCTTGAAGACCTCGATCTGCTGCTGCGGCTGGATCATCCACTCGACGAACTTGTACGCCTCGTCGACGTTCTTGCCCTGCTTGGGGATGGTCCACCAGGAGCCGCCCCAGTTGCCGCCGCCGCCGGGGATCGTGGCGATGTCCCACTTGCCCTTCTGCTCGGGCGCGGTGTCCTGGATGTGGCCGAGCATCCACGCCGGGCAGGCCAGCACGGCGAACTGGTCCTTCTTGAAGCCCTGGTCCCAGTTCGGCTGGAAGCTCGCGAGGTTCGCCGAGAGGCCGGCCTTGATCGCGTTCATGCTGACGTCGAAGGCGACCTTGGGGCCACCGTCCATCTGCAGCTGCTCCTGCTCGTTGTAGAAGCCCTGCGGCTGCTGCGCGAGCACGGGGTTGAACATGTTGGTACCGGAGTCGACGAACTTCTTCTTCGTCTTGGAGACGTACTGCTTGCCGACGTTGATGAAGTCGTCCCAGGTCGTCCAGAGCTTGGAGACCTCGGTGCGGTCCGTGGGCAGGCCCGCCGCCTTGAACAGGTCGGTGCGGTAGCACATCGCCAGGCCGCCGACGTCGGTGCCGAGGCCGATCTGCTGGCCGTCCTTGGACATCGACTGCTGCCACTTCCACGGCAGGTACTTCGACTCGTACGAGCCGGCGCCCTTGTCCAGGAGGTTGACGAACTTGTCGGACTGGCCGCGGAACTGGACGATGAAGCCCTCGTCGACCGCGGAGATGTCCGGCGCGCCGCTGCCCGCGACGAGCTTCTTCTGCAGGTCCTCGTGCTGGGCGTTGTACTCGCCCGAGTTGAGCACGATCTTGACGTTGGGGTGGTCCTTCTCGTACGCGGCCTTGAGCTTGTCCAGGCCCATGTCGCCCCAGAAGTTGACCTTCAGCGTGATCTGGCCGTCGGCCGCCTTGTCGTTGCCGCCCTCCAGGCTCTGCCCGCTGCAGCCCGAGATCGTCAGGGCGCCCGCGAGACCTGCGGCGACCAGCGCCCAGCCCCGCCTGCCGAACCGTGTCATTGCTCCTCCACCCGAGGGAAAATTGTCGAGAGAAATTACTGAACCGGATAAGTGACGTGACCGTATGACGCGTCACATCGACTGTCAATACTGTGTTACGTGTCCGTGTCCATCGGCCTCCCCAACCCCTACGAGCTGGACTAAAGCCCATAAAACCGGCAGGGGCTGTTGCTCCTTGCTTGTGGCCTGTAACACTTAACCGATCAAGCGGTCAGCGGTCGCTGCGGTCATCCCGGGGCCAGGTAGCGTGAGAGCGCTCCACCACGGTTTGCTGTGAGCAGTGCAGGTCCGGTTCGGGCAGGGAGAGGGCAGGCGAGTGAAGCGGCCGACGATCGCCGACATCGCGCGGCGCGCGGGCGTGTCCAAAGGGGCGGTGTCCTACGCGCTGAACGGGCAACCCGGCGTCTCCGAGGCGACCCGGCAACGGATCGTCGCCATCGCACAGGAGATCGGCTTCAACCCCAACAGCGCCGCCCGTGCCCTGTCCGGCGCGCGCGCCCGGGCGGTCGGACTCACCCTGTGCCGGCCCGCCCGCATCCTCAGCATCGAGCCGTTCTTCATGGGCCTGATCAGCGGCTTCGAGCAGGAGCTGGCGGCCCGGTCGTACGCGCTCACCCTGCAGGTCGTGGCCACCCCGCAGAACGAGACCGAGGTCTACCGCCGCTGGTGGGGTGAACGCCGCGTCGACGGCGTCTTCGTCACCGACCTGCGCGAGCACGACATCCGCATCCCGGTCCTCAACGAGCTGCAGCTGCCCGCGGTGGTGATCGGCGGACCCGGCGACACCGGCAACCTGACCCAGCTCTGGTCCGACGACGCCGGCGCGATCACCGAGGCGGTCCGCTACCTGATGGCCCTCGGCCACCGCCGGATCGCCCGCGTCGGCGGCCTGCCGGACCTGCTGCACACCCGCGTACGGACCAAGGCGTTCACCGAGGTCTGCGCGTCCCTCGGGCTCAACGAGGCGGTGACCGTTCCGTCCGACTACACCGGCGAGGAGGGCGGCCGCGCCACCCGCCGGCTGCTCATCGAGGCGGAACGCCCCACCGCGATCATCTACGACAACGACGTGATGGCGGTGGCCGGCCTGTCGGTGGCACAGGAGATGGGCCTGTCGGTGCCCGGCGACCTCTCCATCGTCGCCTGGGACGACTCCCCGCTCTGCTCGCTCGTCCACCCGCCGCTGACCGCGCTGAGCCGGGACATCGCGGCGTACGGCGCGCACGCCGCCCGCCAGCTGCTCGCGGCCATCGCGGGCGAGCCGGTCAAGGACGAGGAGGAGGGCACCGCCCACCTGACGCCCCGGGGCAGCACCGCCCCGCCCCGCGACACCTGACGCAGACCCCGGCCGCTGTCAGTACTGCGGGCGCTGCGGGACCGCAACAGGCTTCGGGGAGATGACCACGCAGGGATCAAGCCCGACCGCCCGGAGTGGGTCATCTCCTCCTCCGAAGCCCCCACCGCAACCAGCACGAGAGCCGGACCGGGCAGGTCAGCCCGGCGGCCGCTCGACCACCTGGCACCGCGCGGGCCTTCGTCCGTGGGGGCGGCCGGTGGCTGTGGCCGTACCGTCGAGAACCTACGACCGGTGGCTTTCGAGGTAGGCCTCCATGCGCTCCGCGGGAGCGGGCCGGGCGACTACGAAGCCCTGGCCGTAGTGGCAGCCCGCCTGCCGCGCGCGGTCGACCTGGTCCTGCGATTCGAGGCCCTTGGCGACGATCTCCAGGCCGAGCCGGCGGCCGAGGCTGACCACGACGTCGATCACCGCGGGGGTGGTGCCGGTCTCGGCCGGCTGGTTGATCAGGGCCTGGTCGAGCTTGAGCATGTCGACGGGGAGGCGGCGCAGGTGGGCGAGGGACGCGTGGCCGGCGCCGAAGTCGTCGAGGGCGGCGCGGACGCCGAGCTTGCGCAGGCCGGTGAGCGACGCGACGATCGCCGGCAGGTCCTCGGCGATCCACGTCTCCTGCACCTCGACGACGAGGCGTTCCGGAGCGATGTCGTGGCGGTCGAGCAGCTCCGCGACGCGTTCCGGGAAGCGGGCCGTGAGCAGCTCGCGGGGGGCGACGTTGACGGAGAGCCAGAAGTCGCTGCCGCCCGAGGTCCAGCTCGCCAGCCGGCGGCAGGCCGCGTCGAGCACCCATTCGTCCAGCTCAGCGGCGCAGCCGACCGCGCGGGCGATGGGCAACAGCTCGGCGGGCAGGATCGTGCCGAGCTTGGGGTGCCGCCAGCGCAGCAGCGCCTCGACGCCGACCGGCTGGGCGTCGCGCAGGGAGACGACCGGCTGGAAGACCAGATCGAGTTCGCCGCGGTCGGCGGCGCCCAGCAGCTCGCGTTCCAGGTCCATGCGGCGGTGCAGCTGGATCTCGACGTCCGTGTCGTACCACTCGACGCGGTCCTTGCCGAGCTGGCGGGCGCGGCTGCGGGCCAGATCGGCGTGGCGCAGCACCTCCTCGGAGTCCTTGCCGCCGGTGAGCTCGGCGAGGCCCACGCTGGTGTGCAGCTCGACGATCATGCCGGGCAGCTCGTACGGCTCCATCAGCGCGGTCACGATCCGGGTGGCCAGCGCGTACGCGAGCACCGCCCCGTCCGGCGTGAGCACCGCGAACTCGTCACCGCCCAGCCGGGCCGGTACGTCCTCGTCGGCGAGCAGGCTGCGGATGCGCCGGCCGACCTCGATGAGCACGGCGTCGCCGGTCTCCCGGCCGCGGCTGTCGTTGATCTCGGCCAGCCCGTGCAGGTCGATGACGAGCAGCGTGCCCTGCTGGCCGGGGCGGCGACGGAACTCGAGAAGGTCGCGCATCAGCGCGCGGCGGTTGGCCAGGCCGGTCAGCTGGTCGGTGTAGGACAGGCGGTGCAGGGCTCGTTCGAGGTGGCGGCGCTCGCCGACGTCACGCACGTGCACCACCAGCGCGGCCACCTCGGGCACCGCGCGCTGGTCGGCCACCGTGGACTCGGTGTCGCGCCAGATGCCGTGCCCGTCCCGCAGCCGCGCGGTGAGCAGGGCGGGAGGCCCGTCGGCGTGCTCACCGGCGATCAGCGCCTCGAGCCCGGCCCGAGCGCCGGGAGCGTCGTCGGGGTGGATCAGCTCCAGGAACGTGCGGCCCACGACCTCGGCCTCGGCCAGCCCGAACAGCCGCGCGGCCGCCGGCGACTGCCACCGGATCGTCAGCCGCTCGTCGAGCACCAGCGTGAGATCGGTGGCACCGGCGACGAGCGACCGGAAATGCGCCTCCTTGGTCCGCAGCTGCGCGGTGTAGCGCCGGATGTCGCTGACGACGAGCAGCTCCCGCATGGTCAGCACGGCGACCATGGAGATGCCGAGCGCGATGGCGGTGTTGTCGAACCCGCCCACCGCGATCAGGTGGACCAGCGCCGCCACGACACCCACCCCCGCCGGTACGGCGAGCAGCGGATAGCTGGACAGGTAGTGGTCGGGTTCCTTCGGCTTCAGGTCCGCCGGCAGGTTGCGCCGCGACCCGCCCTCCGCGGCCAGCGTCAGCCCGGCCACGACGAGCAGGCCGAGGGCCGGTACGAGCCGGCCGGTCACCCCGGACAGCACGACGGTGACGACGGCGGAGAGGGCCAGCAGGACGGTGATAGCGCCGAACCCGCACCGCAGGGCCGCCGGCCGGTGCAGCCGCGCCCGCAGCACGATGACGGTGACGATCGAGACGCCCGCGGCGGCCAGCAGCGTGCCGGCCAGCGCCGAATACGGGGCCCGGTGCATCGGCGTCACCAGGTACGCCGCGAAGCCCAGGCTGACGCCCAGCCCCAGCCCGTCGAACGCCCGCCGCAAGCGCACCGCGACCGAGGTGGCCGCGCCCGGCAGCAGCATCGTCCCGAACACGAAGAACGTGGCGGTGGCGGCCACACCCAGCGCGGCCCACACCCCGACGGCCGGCGGCCCGAGCAGCAGAACGCCGCAGGTCACGGCGGCGAAAAGGGAGGCCATGCCGATCAGGCCGGCGCCCCGGCAGGCGGCGAAGGCGGCCTCGGCGTGGTGGATGGCCAGCGCCGTGCGCCACAGCACGGCGGTGGCGAAGATCGCCGTCACGCCGACACCGGCCGCGAGCGACACCATCGGCGGCATCAGGCCGGCCACCCCGGCGAGGAGGGCGAGCGCCCCGATCACGGGGACGGCAAGGAACACCACCCGGGCGCTGACCCGGGTGGCGAGGCGTGCGGGGGGCGGCACTGCCACGTCGGCGGGATCCTCTACGGACGTTGTCGGGGTTGTCTGGTGCTCGGCGAAAACCGGAAGCGGCGCAGGGGACGCTGCTCCCACATCGGGTAACGACTGTCCCCCGGACAGGTTACGTGTGGGCCGTCATCCTCCGCACGTGCGGAAAGTCGGCTATGGACGACCCGCTCGTCATCCTCTGCCACCACCTCGTCATCCTCTGCCACCGCATCGTCATCCTCCCGCCACCGAAGGGAGGACGTGGATCTCCGCAGCCGAGGGGACCGGCGCGTCCAGCCCTCCGGAACGCCGGCAGTCCTCACCGTCCACGTAGACGTTGACGTAGCGCCGCAGGGCGCCGCTCTCGTCGCGGATCCGCCGTTCCAGCCGGGGCCAGCGCTCCCCCATCTCGTCCAGCACGGCCCGCAGCGAGCCGTCCGCGGACACCTCCAGGCGGGAGGCCCCGCCGGACTCCGCGCGGAGCACCCCGGGAATCAGCACGCTGGGCATCAGACGCCGGCCGCTCGGACGCAGAGCACGTCGGGCAGGTGAGCGGCCACCATGGACCACGTCTCGCCCTCGTCGGCGCTCGCGAACACCTCTCCGGCGCGCGTGCCGACGTAGACCCCGGCGGGCGCGGCGCCGTCGGTGCACAGCGCGTCGCGCAGCACGACGGGGTAATACGGACCGTCCGGCAGACCCTTGTGCTGCGGCTGCCAGGTGTCGCCGCCGTCGTCCGAACGGAACACCCGGCACTCCAGGCCGACCGGCTGCCGTTCGCCGTCGCTGACCAGCGGGAAATTCCAGATCGTGCCGCCGCGCGACGGATGCGCGGCCATCGGGAAGCCGAAATCGGACGGCAGGCCGGCGGCGATCGACTCCCACGAGTCACCGCCGTCCGTGGAGCGGTAGACCCCGTGGTGGTTCTGCGCGTAGTAGCGGTCGGGATCAGCGGCGTCGCGCGCGACCTTGTGCACGCACTGACCGAACTCCGGCCACGGGTCGGGCAGGAAATACGCCTTGATGCCCCGGTTGGCGGCGGACCAGGTCTCGCCGCCGTCGGCCGTGCGGTAGACGCCGCCCGCCGACATGGCCACGAGGATCCGGTCCGGATCGGCCGGGTGCGGCAGGATCGTGTGGATCGCCTGGCCGCCGTAGCCGGCGCCCCACTCGGGCCGGTGCGGGTGGTCCCACAGGGCACGGATCAACTCGTACGTCCGGCCGCCGTCGCTCGAGCGCCACAGGGCGGACGGCTGGGTGCCCGCATACACGACGCCGGGCTCGAGCGGGCCGGCTGGCGCGATCTGCCACACCCGCTCGACCGCGGCGTCCGTGCCGGCGGGGAAGGCGAGCGGCGCGGCCTCCGGCTCCTGCCAGCTCTCGCCGAGGTCGTCGCTGATGAGCACACTGGGCCCGAAGTGGGAACTGTCGACCCCGGCGAGCACGCGCGGGACCGGCCCGCGGGTGTCGAACGCGACGGCGTAGATCGCGTGGCCGGGGAAGTGCGCGGAGCTGACTCGCCAGCTCCGCCGGTCGTCACTGGTAGCCAGGAACAGGCCTTTCTGGGTGCCGATGGCGAGCATGTGTGTCATGGGGAGCAGTATTCGCGCCGGGTCCGACAAAAACCGCCCGCCGTACGGGTGGAAGGATGACGCTCGTGAGCCGACCCGTCCTGCGCGTCCGCAAGTCCGGCGCCCTCGTCGTCGCCGCCTTGACCGCGTTCGTGGGCACCGTGCCCTTCGCGGGCGCGCGCTGGCAGCTGGCACCCGTGCTGCTGATCCCGCTCGCGGTCCTGGTCTGGGCGTGGCGGGCCGGCACCGACGTGCATCCGGACGGGCTGCGGGTCCGCGCGCTCGCCGGATCGACCTTCGTGCCGTGGTCCCGGATCATCGAGCTCGCGCCGGACCCTCGCAACCGGATCTCGGCGCTGCTCAACGACGGCCGTGCGCTGCGGCTGACCGGCGTGACGACGGGCAACCTGCCGGTGGTCCTGGCCGCGGGCGGCCAGACGGTCAACGAGCCCGAGGACGCCGCTGCGACCGGCCGGACGGTCAATGAACCGGATGACGCCGCCGCGACCGGCCGGACGGTCAATGAGCAGGACGATGCCGGGTAGCCACACTCAATAGCCGTCGGACACCTGGTTGATCAGTGGCTCGCCGGCGGCGAACCGTCGCACCTGATCGCCGGCCAGGCCGTACGCCCGCGGCAGCAGCCCCACCACCGACCCGGCGCTGTGCGGGGTGAGGAACACGTTGGGCAGGTGCCAGAGCGGGTGCCCGGGCGGCAGCGGTTCCGGCTCGGTGACGTCGAGCGCGGCCGAGATGCGGCCGGGTGTCAGCGCCGCGACCAGGGCATCGGTGTCGACCACGGGCCCCCGGGCGGCGTTGACCAGCAGCGCGCCGTCCGGCATCGCGGCGAGGAAGGCGGCGTCGACCATGCCGCGGGTCTGGTCGGTCAGGGGTACGACGAGCACGACCACCTCGGCGTGCGGCAGCAACTCCGGCAGGGCGTCGACCCCGTGCACGTCCTGCTCGGGCCGGGCCGTACGAGCCACCCGGGTGACCGTGACCCCGAAGGGCGCCATGTGCTCCTCGATGGCCCGGCCGATCGAGCCGGCGCCCACGATCAGCACCCGTTTGCCGGTGAGCTCCTGGGTCGGCGTGTACTCCTTGAGCGCCCAGTCCTCGCGCTGCTGGGCGCGTACGAATGCCGGGAACTGCCGCAGCGCGCCGATCGCCGCGCCGAGCACCCACTCAGCCACGGGCTTGTCGTGCACACCTCGCGCGTCGCACAGCTGAACGCCCGGCGGCACCACACCCACCCAGGCGTCCGCGCCCGCCGAGAGCAGCTGCACCACCCGTACGCCGGTGAAGTGCGACACGTGCTCGGCGGCGCGTGCGGTCGCGAGGAACGGCGGCACCCAGAAGTCGACCTTCGCCGGGTCGGACGGCCAGCTCGCCGCGTCCTCGCAGACTTCGACCTCGACACCGGCCGGCATCTCGCCGAGCAACGTACGGCCCGCTTCATGGGCGATCCAGACCAACACCCGCCCAACCTAGCCATCTCCCGCCGCGACCGCGACAGGAAGCCGATCCGCCGGTCGCCGGCCTGCCGGTTTGCTGGGCCGCCGACTCCGGTCCACCGGGCCGTTGGTTCGCCGCGAGGGCTTGGTCGCGCCCGGCCCGGACCGTGGCACGAGGCCGGTCCCCGGCCGTCCTGTGGACAACCGAAGGCCGCCGAGCGGGCGCGGCTACCCTGGTGTGGTGACGAAGGGCCGTGTGATCAAGCGCAGCACCCGTGCCGGTGCGGTGACGCTCGGTGCCGTGCTGTCCCTGACGGCCGGGTGCAGCTTCGGCCCGCCGGACCCGGACGTGGCCGGCGCCCCGCCGAACCTTCCCACGCCGTCGGCCTCGGCCAGCGCGGAGGGCGGCGGGGAGCGCGAGGTGGCCGCCACCGTGCTCGCCTCGGGCCTGGAGGTTCCGTGGGGGATGGCGTTCCTGCCCGACGGGTCCGCGCTGGTCACCGAGCGCGACACGGCTCGCATCCTCAAGGTCGGCCCGGAGTCGGACGCGGACGGTCTCAAGGTCACCGAGGTGCAGCGGCTCTCCGAGGTCTCCGCGGGCGGCGACGGCGGCCTGCTCGGCATCGCGGTCTCGCCGAAGTACGCGACCGACCAGACCGTCTACGTGTACTACTCGACGGACAAGGACAACCGGGTCGCGAAGCTGAAGCTCAAGGGCAAGCCGCAGCCGATCCTGACCGGCATCCCGCGCTCGCGCAACGACAACGGCGGCCAGCTGAAGTTCGGGCCGGACGGGCAGCTCTACGTCTCCACCGGCGACGGCTCGACCGGCGGCACCCAGGCGCAGAACGCCAAGAGCCTCGGGGGCAAGATCCTGCGGATCACCGCCTCCGGCAACCCCGCGCCGGGCAACCCGGTCAAGAACTCGCCGGTCTGGTCCTCCGGGCACCGCAACGTGCAGGGCCTCGCCTGGGACGCCGGCAAGCGCCTGTACGCCAGCGAGTCCGATCAGCGGTCCTCCGGCGAGCTGAACGTGATCGCCAAGGGCAAGAACTACGGCTGGCCGGCGGTCGAGGGCGCCGGCTCCGACGCCAAGTTCACGAACCCCCTAGTGAGCTGGCCCGCCGAGGAGTCCAACTGTTCCGGCGTGGCGGTGCTGGAACGCACGATCGCGACCGCCTGCCCGGGCGGGCAACGCTTGTGGATCGTCGAGGTGACCGGCAACGGGACGCTGATCGGGCGGCCCCGCGAACTCCTGACCGGCGAGTACGGCCGGTTGCGGGCCGTGACCGCCGCCCCGGACGGTTCGCTCTGGGTGGCCACCTCCAACCAGGAGGACGGCGGTGAGCCGGGTCCCGACGACGACCGGATCATCCGGCTCGTCTTCTCGGACGGGGGCGCGGGCCGCAGCTAGGGCAGGGGGACCTGATCGACGAACCGTTTGAGGACCGGCGCACGGGGGCAGGTGAGCCGTTGACCATGGAAAACAGACTCTCGCCGGCGCTGCGCGCGACGCACCGGGTGACCGGCGCCCTGGGCCGCGCCTGGCGCCATCACTGGGCGCACCGCCTGCGCATCTGGGCGGCCGTGCTGCTGGTGAGCCTCACCGGCGTCATCGTCGGCACGATGCTGCTCGCCCAGTCGGACATCCCGGTGGGCCCGTTCCGCGCCGACATGTCGATCAGCCCGTCGGTCGAGGGCGGCACGGAGGTGGACATCCCGCCGCTGGGCTCGTTGCACCTCGACAGCCACGACGGCCCCATCCACCTCAAGGTGAACCTGGGCTCGCTGGACCAGCAGCGTACGGAAGCCCTGATCGACGACCCGACGGCGATCAGCGCGGCCGGCCAGTCGGCGGTCGACGACGTCACCCGGGGCGTCCTGCAGCTCAGCCTGCGCGCGCTCGGCGCGGCCATCGCCTGCGCCCTGCTGCTGTCCGCGCTGATCTTCCGCAACGTCCGCCGGGTGGCCTCGGCGGGCCTCATCGCGCTGGTGGTCACCGGTGGCAGCCTGGGCCTGGCGGCCGGCACGATCCGGCCCGGCTCGATCAGCGAGCCGCGCTACGAGGGCCTCCTGGTGAACGCGCCCGCGGTGGTCGGTGACGCCCGCCGCATCGCCGACAACTACGGCCGGTACGCCGACCAGCTCGCCGAGCTGGTCAGCAACGTCAGCCGCATCTACACCACGGTGTCCACCCTGCCGGTGGAGCCGTCGGGCAACACGACCCGCATCCTGCACGTCTCGGACCTGCACCTGAACCCGACCTCGTGGAACGTCATCAAGACCGTGGTGAAGTCCTGGGACATCGACGCGGTGGTGGACACCGGGGACATCGTCGACTGGGGCAGCAGCGCGGAGACGACGTACGTGAACAACATCGGCCAGCTCGGCGTCCCGTACATCTACGTGCGCGGCAACCACGACTCGTCGGCCATCCAGGCGGCGGTGGCCCGCCAGCGCAACGCGATCGTCCTGGACAACACCATGACCACGATCAACGGCGTGACCATCGCGGGCATCGGCGACCCGGAATTCACCCCCGACAAGAGCGAGACCCCACCGGCGGCCAACGCGGACGAACCGGCCACCACCCCGCTCCTGAGCAGCGGTGGCCAGCTCGCCACCACGATCCGCACCTCGAACCGCAAGGTCGGAGTCGCGCTCGTCCACGACCCGGCGATGGCACCACCCCTGTCCGGCGTGGTCCCGCTCGTCCTCGCCGGCCACACGCACAAACGCGAGGTCAGCATCCTCCCGGCCCCCGCCCCACCCACCGACGGCACGTCGCCGTCCCCGACCCCGGAGCCGTCCGGCACCCCCGCGCCGCCCCCGCTGGAAACCCGCCTCCTCGTGGAAGGCTCCACGGGCGGGGCAGGCCTGCGCGGCCTCCAGAAGGAAGCCCCGACGCCGCTGCAGATGTCGGTCCTCTACTTCGACGAAAACCAGAACCTCAAGGCCTACGACGACATCCAACTGGGCGGCACCGGCCAGTCCAACGTCGAAATGCAACGAAACGTAGTCGGCGCCGAAAAGCCTGCACCCACGACGGACCCGTCAGTCTTCAACGGCGTCACCCCGGGAGCCCGGCCAAGCTGACCCCGGCCCTCCATCTCGAGAGTCCCGTCTATTCAGATACGGACGCGCGGCGGTTCCGGCTCTTTTCGCAGGCACGGCCGCACGAGGGTGCCGCCCTTTTTCAGGTACGGGCGCACAAGGGTCCCGTGGCACACAGGGCCGACGCCTGCCGTCCCGGCCTGAGTGCCGCCCCCATCCGGGCTGACCTGCCGCCTGCACCAGCGAGCCAGCCGCCTCTGCCGCCACCGCCCGCCCGCTCCGCCTACCGCGCCGCCCGCCTGCTGCGCCAGCCGCCCCTGCGGCCACCGCCCACCTGCGCCCGCCGCCAGCTCCACCTGCCGCCCCGGCCTCCGCCCGTCTACCTGCCCGCACTGCTACCGGCAGCCGTCGCTCACTGCCGTGCCTGTGGCCTGCGCCCACCGTTCCGGCTGGAGTGGCGCCCGCCATCCCGGCCGGGCTGCCGTCGCGTCCAGGGTGACCTGTGACGCCCACCGTCTGCGCGCCGTCGCTGTCACCCACGCCGCGCCGGCGGCAAACACGGCCGCCGCCTTCCACCCACTGCCATCTACCACCGCGCTCGCGGTCACAAGGCCGCTGTCTTCCGCTCACCTGCTGGACCTGCGGCACACGGCCGTCGCTTGCCCCCTAGCGCGGCGCGGGCGACTTACTGCAGGCAGCTTCCGTCCCATCGCGGCTGTTGGTTCACTGCCCGACGCAGGTGACGCAGGTGACGCAGGAGACCAGCGTCGGCCGTCCCAGCTGTATCGGCGGGCCAGCGGGCCAGCGGGCCAGCGGGCCAGCGGGCCAGCGGGCCAGCGGGCCAGCGGGCCAGCTACGGCCCCGCGGCCGGGGCCGCTGTCCAATCGTCAGCCGCTGGGCGTGGGCATCCGGGGGTGGGCGGGGTGCGGTTCGGCGCGCAGGCACCCCGACGACCGCCGGATCGGCAGCTCCCTCCCCGACGTAGGCGACTGCCGCGTGGTGGGGCGCGGCCTGACCGCCGTTCTGGCGTCATCCCGCGCCAAACCGAGACGGCCGGGGAGGTCCGCCCCGCGCGAGACAGCCGGGGAGATCCTCCCCCCGCGAAACAGCCGGGGAGACCCTCCCCCCGCGAGACAGCCGGGGCGGCCCGCCCCACGGGAGACGCCCGGGGCAGCCCGCTGCAGCGAGACGCCCAGGGCGGTTCGCGCGGCGCGAGACGCCCAGGGCGGACCGCGCGGCGCGAGACGGCCGGGGGCGGTTGCGTGGTCTCGTCCGCTCACGGCCGGATGCGGGCGTGCGCAGGACGGGACGGCAGGTGCCTGGCCGTGTGCCAGTTCAGCTTGGCGGTGTCCGTACTTGAATGCTTTGTGGTTGTGGCTGTCCTCGGATCAGCTGAGGCGGGCGAGGATGAGGTCGCGGACGGTTTTGGCGTCCGCCTGGCCGCGGGTGGTTTTCATGACCGCGCCGACCAGGGCGCCCGCCGCGGCTACCTTGCCGTCGCGGATCTTGGCGGCGATGTCCGGGTTGGCGGCGATGGCCTCGTCGACCGCCGCCTGGAGGGCGCCGGTGTCGGAGACGACGCCGAGGCCGCGGGCGGCCATGACCTCCGCGGGGTCGCCCTCGCCGGCGACGACGCCCTCGAGGACCGTGCGGGCGAGCTTGTCGTTGAGCTTGCCCTCGTCGACCAGAGCCTGCAGCTGCGCGACCTGCGCCGGGGTGGCGCCGACCTCGGCGAGCTCGACGCCGGTCTCGTTGGCGCGGCGGGCCAGCTCGCCCATCCACCACTTGCGCGCGCCGGCCGGGGACGCGCCCGCGGCGATCGTCTGCTCGATCAGTTCGACGGCGCCGGCGTTGGCGACCGACTGCATGTCGAGGGCGCTGATGCCCCACTCCTCGCGCAGCCGGGCGCGCTTGACGCTGGGCCGCTCCGGGAGCGAGGCCTTGAGCTCGGCGACCCAGGCCGGATCGGGCGCGATCGGCACGAGGTCGGGCTCGGGGAAGTAGCGGTAGTCGGTCGCGGTCTCCTTGGAGCGGCCCGGGCGGGTGTCGCCGGTGTCCTCCTGGAAGTGCCGCGTCTCCTGGGTGATCCGGCCGCCGGCGTCGAGGACGGACGCCTGGCGGATGATCTCGGAGCGGACGGCGCGCTCGACGGAGCGCAGCGAGTTGACGTTCTTGGTCTCCGTACGCGTGCCCCACTCCTCGCCCGGCAGGTTGAGCGAGGTGTTGACGTCGCAGCGCAGCGAGCCCTGTTCCATGCGCACGTCGGAGACGCCGAGCGAGCGGATGATGTCGCGCAGCTCCGTCACGTACGCGCGGGCGACCTCGGGGGCCTTCGCGCCGATCCCGGGCACCGGCTTGGTGACGATCTCGACGAGCGGGATCCCGGCGCGGTTGTAGTCCACGAGCGACTCGGTGGCGCCGTGGATGCGTCCGGTCGCGCCGCCGACGTGCAGCGTCTTGCCGGTGTCCTCCTCGAGGTGCACCCGCTCGATGCCGATGCGGACGGTCTCGCCGTCGATCTCGACGTCGACGTAGCCGTCGGTGCACAACGGCTCGTCGTACTGCGAGGTCTGGAAGTTCTTCGGCATGTCCGGGTAGAAGTAGTTCTTCCGGGCCATCCGGCACCATTCGGCGATGTCGCAGTTGAGCGCGAGCCCGATGCGGATCGTCGCCTCGATGCCGGCCCGGTTGGCGACCGGCAGCGCACCGGGCAGGGCGAGGCACACGGGACAGACCTGCGTGTTGGGCTCCGCGCCGAACTCCGTCGGGCAGCCGCAGAACATCTTCGTGTTCGTGCCGAGCTCGACGTGCGTCTCCAGGCCGATCACCGGTTCGTAGCGGGCGGTCGCGTCCTCGTACGAGGGCAGCACGGTCGTACTCATGCGGTCACTCCAAATCCGGACAAAGCAAGCCTGGTGGGGTTCGCCGCGCTCCCGGGTCGGGGCCGGGAGCGCGGCAGGGGTTCTACAGCTCCGGCGGGGTGAGCGTGCCGACCGCCGACTCGAGGGCCGCGGCCACCCGGTACATGCGGTCGTCCGCCATCGTCGGGGCCATGATCTGGAAACCGACCGGCAGACCCTCGGACAGCCCGCACGGCACGGAGATCGCCGGACCGCCGTACAGGTTGGTCGGGATCGTGTACAGGTCGGAGAGATACATCTGGTACGGGTCCGAGGTGCGCGACCCGAACGGGAAGGCCACGAACGGCGTGGTCGGCGAGATCAGCACGTCCACCTGCTCGAACGCCGAGGTGAAGTCCCGCGTGATCAGCGTGCGCACCTTCTGCGCCTGGCCGTAGTACGCGTCGTAGTAGCCGCTGGAGAGCGCGTACGTGCCGAGGATGATGCGCCGCTTGACCTCGGGGCCGAAGCCCTCGTCGCGGGTCAGCGACATGACCTCCTCGAGCGAGCGCTTGCCGTCGTCGCCGGAGCGCAGGCCGTAGCGCACGCCGTCGAAGCGGGCGAGGTTGGACGACGCCTCGCTCGGCGCGATCAGGTAGTAGGCGGGCAGCGCGTACTCGAAGTGCGGGCAGGAGACCTCGACGACCTCGGCGCCGAGCTTGACGAGCGCCTCCACCGACTCGCGAAACGCGGCGATCACGCCGGGCTCGGCGCCCTCCCCCGCGAACTCCTTGACGATGCCCAGCTTCACGCCGGTCAGGTCACCGGTGGCTCCCAGCCGCGCGGCGGCCACGACGTCCGGCACCGGCTGCGGGATCGAGGTGGAGTCGCGCGGGTCGTACCCGCCGATGACCGTGTGCAGGAGCGCGGCGTCCTCGACCGTACGCGCGCAGGGCCCCGGGGTGTCCAGCGAGGACGAGAAGGCGATGAGCCCGTACCGGGAGGTGCCGCCGTACGTGGGCTTCGCGCCGACGGTGCCGGTGACAGCGCCGGGCTGACGGATCGAGCCGCCGGTGTCGGTGCCGATGGCGAGCGGGGCCTCGTACGCCGCCAGCGAAGCGGCACTGCCACCGCCGGAGCCGCCCGGGATACGCCCCAGGTCCCAGGGGTTGTTCGTGGGCCCGTACGCGGAGTATTCGGTGGAGGAGCCCATCGCGAACTCGTCCATGTTGGTCTTGCCGAGCATCACCGTGCCGGCGCCGCGCAGCCGCTCGACGAGCGTCGCGTCGTACGGCGGCGTCCAGCCCTCGAGGATCTTCGACGCGGCGGTGGTCGGGACGCCCTTGGTCGCGATCACGTCCTTGACCGCGACGGGCACCCCGGCGAGCGGGCCCAGCTCCTCGCCGCGGGACCGGCGGGCGTCCACGTCGGCGGCGGCCGCGAGCGCGCCCTCCCGATCGACGTGCAGGAACGCGTGCACCCGCTCGTCGACGGCGGCGATCCGGTCGAGGTGGGCGGTGGCGACCTCGACGGCGGAGGTCTCACCGGAGGCGATGAGGCCGGCGATCTGCGCCGCCGTCATCCTGGTGACGTCACTCACGGTGCTCACTCCTCCTCGTCGAGGATGCGCGGTACGCGGAAACGGCCCTCGGCGGCGTCGGGAGCGCCGGCGAGAACGTCCTCCTGCCGCAGGCACGGCTGCACGACATCGTCGCGGTAGACGTTGGTCAGCGGCACGGAGTGCGAGGTGGGCGGGATGTCGTCGGCGGCCACGTCACCGATCCGGGCGACCGACTGCAGGATGACATCGAGCTGACCGGCGAACCTGTCCAGCTCCTCGTCGGTCACGGCGAGCCGCGACAGGCGCGCGAGATGCGCGACCTCTTCGCGGGAGATGGCGGCCATCGTGCCCCCTGGTGTCGGTCGGTGATGCTGACCCGGAGAGTCTATTTGGCTCGGCGAGGGGTTTGTCGGGCGGCTCCCCAACCTGTGGACAACTCCGATCAGGTGGCCGCGAGGGCGCCCGGCTCCCGCCCGGGGCGCAGCGGCCTGTACCGCGCGAGCCAGCCCGCGAGCTCGGCCGCCGGCATCGGCCGGGCGTGGAACCACCCCTGGGCGGCGTGGCAGCCGTCCGCCGCGAGCAGCTTCCAGGTCCGCTCGTCCTCCACACCCTCGGCGACGACCCGCAGCCCGAGGGAGTCGGCGAGCGCGATGACCGACCGTACGATCGCGGCGTCGCCCCGGTCGGCCGCCATGCCCAGCACGAACGACCGGTCGATCTTGACTTCGGCGAGCGGCAGCCGCCGCAGGTGCTGCAGCGACGAGTACCCGGTCCCGAAGTCGTCGAGGGAGATCGCCACGCCCATCCGGTCCAGCCGGGTGATCGTGTCCAGCACCCGGTGCGGGTCGGCCATCAGCGCACTCTCGGTGATCTCGAGCTGCAGCTGGTCGGCCGGGACGGCGTACCGGAGAAGCAGGGTCTGGATCTCCTCGGCGATGTCCGCCGCGTGCAGGTCGCGCACGCTGACGTTGACCGACGCCCGGACGGTCCGCCCGTCAGCGCGCCAGGCGGCCAGCTGCGAGATCACCTCGGCCAGGACGCGGCTGGTCAGCAGGCGCATGACGGGCGTCTGCTCGACGACCCGCAGCAGCTCCTCGGGACCCACCATGCCGCGATCGGGATGCTGCCACCGCAACAGGGCCTCCACGCCGACGACCTCGCCGGTCGCGATGGCGATCTGCGGCTGGTAGTAGAGCATCAGCCCCTCGGCGGGCTCCTGCTGCAGCGAACGGCGCAGGTCGGCGAGGAGGGTCAGGTCGGGCGTGTGGTGGTCGGCGTCACGCGCGTAGACGGCGAACTGCGCTCCGCGCTGCTTGGCGTCGTACATGGCGGCTTCGGCCTGCCGCAGCAAGGCCGCGCCGTCGCTTCCCCGCTCGGACTGCAGGGCGATGCCGATCGACGCGCTGACATCGATGGGCAACCCGTCGACCGCGAACGGCGCCCCGAGCGCGTCGGCCAGGTGCGTGGCGATCCGCCGGGCCGCGGCCGGCCCGTCGACCCGGGTGGCCAGCACGGCGAATTCGTCACCCCCGAGCCGGACGACAAGATCATGCGGGGGTACGACGGCAGCCAGCCGCTGAGCCACCTGGATGAGCAGCCGGTCACCGTGGGCGTGCCCGAGCGCGTCATTGACCGTACGGAAACGGTCGAGGTCCAGAAGCAGCAACGCCATCCGCCGCTCGGGCCGATGCGATCCCCGCCCAGCACCCCGCTCGGCGACCGATGCCTGCAAGGCGCGCCGGTTCGGCAACCCGGTCAGCGCATCGACGCGAGCGGCCCGCTCGTACTCGCCGGCCGACCGAACCATCCGGTGCACGGCGTGCAGAGCAAGCAGCACCAGGGGTACGAGCGCCAGCCCCACCTGCGCAGCGGCCAGCACGATGGGCCCCAGGAGCAGCAACGAGGCGGTGGCGAACCACTCCAGCCCCCACCGCTCGGGCCGCTTCGGCTTCCGCCCGCCGGTCAGCACCCGCGAGGACACGGCGTCGAGCCCGTACCGCCCGCAGATCCAGGCGACGGAGGCCGCGATCATGAGCAGCGCCTCGCTCCAGTCCGGCTCCCGCCCGATCCGCAACCCGGCCAGCCCGGCCACCAGAGCGGCCGAGGCGAGCGCGGAAGCATGCTGTACGGCAAGGTGCAGCGCCCGCCTCGCGGACTGCCGCATCCGCACCCCGGCGACCGCCATGGCGGCGAGTTGCACGGCCAGCGCGGGCACGAACCCCCAGGCGAGCACGATCCCGAAGGTGAAACAGATCGACGGGAGGATGACGGAACTGGCCCGCCGGTTCGCGACCACATAGGGCCGCGCGTCCACGGCGAGAGCGAGCACGGCCATCACCCAGAAGGCGGTCTCCAAGTCGGCGAACTGCCCAGGAAAGAGCGCCCACAGCGCGGCGTCGACGGCCAGGGCACCCCCGACGGCGGCGACGGCACCCCGCCTGGCACTGACCGACCCCCGCCCACCCGGCATGGAGCTGCGCTGCTGTGCGGCACCCATGCGACCTCCAGGATGGCATCGACCGACCGAGTCCTCCTCACCATAGATCCACATAGACAAAACTACGCGAAACAGACTCGGCGTTATCAAATTGGCATAAGTCGGAGAACGTGGATCGGTGAGAAGTTCACCCGTTGGAGCGTGATCAAAGGTCTTACGTGGAGGTGGCGGGTGGGTCCGGTGGCTGTGTTGTCGCAGGTGGATGGGGTGTTGTCGCGGGTGGTCGGTGCGGGCGCGCGGCCGGGTGTGGTCGGGCGGGTGGACGCCGCCCGGGACGTTGGCTGCCACGGGGACGGCCTCCGGCCGAGCCGGAGGGCTCGGCCGGACGCATGCCGGAGCTGCACCCGCGCTGCGGCTTAGTCCCTGCCCGAGCTGACGCACGCCCCAGCTGGATCTGCCCGAGCTGACGCACGCCCTGCCCGAGCTGACGCACGCCCCAGCTGGACCCTTGTCCAGCTGAAGCCGCTACCCCAGCCGAAGCCGCGACCCAGCCGGGGCCTGGCCACGGCGGGCTCGTGACCGCGGCCGGCTGGGAGACTGCGTTGTCACACCGGTCGGCCGTGGCTTGTCACTCCTTGGGCGGCGTCTCCCCGATCTCCGCCACCGCGCGGGCCGCGTCCGGCCCGTCGCTGAGCAGGACCCCGAAGCCGTCCTCGTCCAGCACCGGAACCTTCAGCTGCAACGCCTTGTCGTACTTGCTGCCGGGGTTGTCGCCCACGACCACGAATGCCGTCTTCTTCGACACTGAGCCGCTCACCTTGCCGCCGCGGGACGTCACCGCCTCCGTGGCCGCGTCACGCGAATACGAGGCCAGGGTTCCCGTCACCACGACTGTGAGCCCTTCCAGCGGCCGGGGGCCCTCGTCCGTCCGTTCGTCCTCCATCTGGACGCCGGCGGTGCGCCACTTCGCGACGATGTCACGGTGCCAGTCGACGGCGAACCACTCGCGCAGGCTCTCGGCGATCGTCGGGCCGACGCCCTCCACCGCGGACAGTTCCTCGACGCGGGCCTCGGCCACCGCGGTCTCGAGGGCTTCCATGGACCCGAAGTGCCGTGCCAGCGCCTGCGCGGCGGTGGGGCCGACGTGCCGGATCGAGAGCGCGACGAGCACGCGCCAGAGCGGACGGTGCTTGGCCTCTTCGAGGTTCTCCAGAAGCTTCACCGCGTTGCTGCCGAGGCTGCCGTCCTTGTTGACGAAGAACGGGGACCGCTGCAAGTCATCGGCGGTGATGGCGAACAGGTCGCCCTCGTCGGCGATGATCTGCGACTCGAGCAGCGCCTGCGCGGCCTTGTAGCCGAGCACCTCGATGTCGAAGGCGCCCCGACCGGCCAGGTGGAACACCCGCTCGCGCAACTGCGCCGGGCAGGAACGCGTGTTCGGGCAGCGGATGTCGATGTCGCTTTCCTTGGCGGGCGCGAGCTTCGTGCCGCACGCCGGGCACTCGGTCGGCATCACGAAGGGGCGCGCGTCGTCCGGGCGCAGGTCCATCACCGGACCGAGGACCTCGGGGATGACGTCGCCCGCCTTGCGCAGGACGACGGTGTCGCCGATCCACACGCCCTTGCGCTCGACCTCGCGGGCGTTGTGCAGGGTCGCGAGCGCGACGGTCGAGCCGGCCACGCGTACGGGCTCGAGCACCGCGAAGGGCGTGACCCGCCCCGTCCGGCCGACGTTCACGTCGATGTCGAGGAGCTTGGTGGTGACCTCCTCGGGCGGGTACTTGAACGCGATGGCCCAGCGCGGCGCCCGGCTGGTGGAGCCGAGGCGACCCTGGATCGCCACCGAGTTCACCTTGACGACCACACCGTCGATCTCGTGCTCGACGTCGTGCCGGTGCTCGGCGTAGTAGGCGATGTACTCCCGCACGCCGGCCATGTCGGGGACCAGCTTCCACCGCTCGCTCGTCGGCAGCCCCCAAGCCTTCAACGCCTCGTACGCGTGCGCCTGCGAATCGGGGGTGAAGCCCTTGCGAGCACCGATGCCGTGCACCACCATCCGAAGCCCTCGTGACGCGGTGATGCGAGGGTCCTTCTGGCGCAGACTGCCTGCGGCCGCGTTGCGCGGGTTGGCGAACGGCGCCTTGCCCTGCTCGACGAGAGAGGCGTTGAGGTCGGCGAACGCGGACGCGGGGAAGTAGATCTCGCCGCGAACCTCGAGCAGGTCGGGCGGATTCTCGCCGGCGAGCCGCTCCGGGATCTCCCGGATGGTTCGCACGTTCGAGGTGACGTCCTCACCCGTACGCCCGTCGCCCCGCGTCGCACCGCGGACGAGCCTGCCCTTCTCGTACGTCAGGTTGATGGCCAGGCCGTCGACCTTGAGCTCGCAGATGAACTCGACCGGACCGCCGGCGTCCCGCTCGGTACGCTCCGCCCACCCGGCGAGCTCGGCATCGTCGAAGACGTTGTCGAGCGACATCATCCGCTCGGCATGCTCGACCGCCGTGAACTGCGTGGAGAACGTGCCGCCCACGTTCTGGGTGGGCGAGTCGGGCGTGCGCAGGGCCGGGAACTGATCCTCGAGCTCCTGCAACTCCCGCAGCAGCTTGTCGAACTCGGCATCGGAGACAGTCGGCGAGTCGAGGACGTAGTAGCGGTACTGATGCCCGCGAACCTCCTCACTCAGCTCCGCATGACGGGCGCTGGCCTCGGGCGTCGGCTCGGCACCGGCGGCCGCGATCTGCTCGGCTGTGGGCTGCCCGGCGGCGACCTCCTCGGCCACGGCGACGTCGGCGGGCGACTCGGCATCAACAGACTGCTTCTCGGGCACCGGGACCTCCGTGTTCGGCTTTCTCCAGGCACGTTAGTCGGACCCTCCGACAAAACCGCCGACCTGCGGGCCGCCTCGTCTTACGAAGTCGTCACAAGGTCGATCGCTGCAACTTTGCTGCCGAGGCGACGGCGAAGGCAGCGGTGACGATCAAGGCGGTATGGCCCGGCCAAGCGGCACGCTCCCGGCCGAAAGCGCACCGCCAGCCCCAAATGCAACCCGACCCAGCCCGGCCCGCAAGCGCACCGCCAGCCGCCAGCCGCCAGCGCAGCCGGCCGCCAGCGCAGCCGGCCGCGGAGGCGCAGCACCGGAGGAAAGGCCGCCGCGTACAGGTCGCGCACGCCGAAGCGCGAAGGTACGGTCTGCCGATGGCGGACTGGCGGTTGTGGCTGGCAGCGAGCCTGGTCGCGGGCGCGGGCGCTGCCTTCCTGCGACACCGGATCCGCAATGCGCGGCCCGTCGCGGGTGACATCTGGTGGGCCACGGTCCCCTTCGCACGCGGTCAGGGTGCGAAGCTACGGCCCTGCCTGGTGCTGCTGAACCACCGCCGCGGCATCGTGGTCTTGAAGATCACCAGTCAGGACAAGAGCCATCGCCGGGACCATGTCCTCATTCCGACGCGGCGCTGGGATCCGTACGCGGAGCGGGACTCGTTCCTGAATCTCGGTGAGCCGATTCTGGTGCGGTCCTCGGCGTTCCAGCGTCGCGCCGGAACGGCGAGCCGTTCCGTGCGCCGGATCGTCGCGGGGCGCCGCGGATTGAGCCGGCGAGACCTGCTGCGCCTGGCCGATCGGCAGGCGGAACGGCTCGACGGCAAGAGCCCGCCGGGGAAGCGGCGCGGCCGCTACCAGACCAGACAGAACGGGTGACCGACCGGATCCTCGTACACCCGGAACGTCTCGCCTCCGCCGTCCAGCCGTTTCGCGCCCGCGGCCAGCACGCGCTGCTCTGCCTTCTCGATGTCGTCCACGCGCACGTCCAGGTGGAACTGCTGGGGGCGGTCCTGATCGGGCCAGCGCGGCGGGAGCAGGTCGGGGGCTTTCTGGAAGGCCAGGCTCGGGGCGTCGGAGTCGGTGCGGATGGTCACCCATCCGTCCTCGTCGTGGACGACGTGCATGCCGAGCAGTTCGCTGTAGAACCGTGCCAGGGCACGGGGATCGGGGCAGTCGATGACGACGGTGTCGAGACGTCCAATCATGTCTGCATGATGCCCGCCGGGTGCGACAGAAAAGGCGGAACGCCAACAGTTCCGCCCGCCGGACGACCGGCATCGCCGACCGACGAGCAGAGAAGCCGCAGCGCCGGCTCAGTTCCGGGAATCGAGCCGGGTGGGAACAGCGCGCCGGACGGCGGCCGTCACGCCTCGGACAGGCGCCGGGCCGCGTCACGGCAGGCCGTCAACACGGCCCGCACGTACCCGGGGCTCGCTCCGGCCAGTCCGCATGCCGGCGTGACGACGACCTGCTCGGGCAGCCGGTCAGCCCGGAATCCCAGCTCCCGCCACAGACCCCGTACCCGATCTGCGGTTTCTGCCGACGTCGGAGCGCGACCCGCCGACGCAGGCCGGGTCGGCACGGCGCCGGCGAAGAGGCCGAGGCCGGCCTCGAGGGCCTCCCCCAGCGGGTCCAGATCCTTGAGGAGCGCCAGGTCGAGCGACACGGCCGCGGCCTGTGCATCCCGCACGACCTGCAGCGGTACGGCGGGAGCACAGCTGTGCACGATCACCGGCACACCCACCGCCTCCACGATGGTGCGCAGGCCGGTCGCGGCGTCCGGGGCATCGACGGCCCTGTACGCGCTCAGACCGCTCTCCGTGGGAACGTGTCCGTCCAGCACCGCAGACAGTGACGGTTCGTCGAGCTGGAGCAGCACGGTGGCGCCGGGGAGGCGCTTCCGGACGTCGGCGACGTGCCGGCGCAGGCCCTCGGCGAGGGAGTCGGTCAGGTCCCGGACGGCGCCCGGATCGCGCAGCATGCGGCCGCCGATGGGCAGGTCCAGGCCGGCAGCGAGCGTCCACGGGCCGGCTGACTGGATCTTGAACGGGCCCGTGTACCGGTCACCCTGCTCGGTCATCTGGTCGAGGTCGCGTTCGAGCAGGTCGGCCGTGCGGCGCAGGTCCTTGCCCGGGCGTGGCGCCATCTGCCAGCGTCCGGCGTAGAGCTGGACGGGCAGTTCGACGAGGAATCCGGCGCTGCGTCCGATCATGTCGGCGCCCGGGCCGCGGTCGGGGAGCTCGGGAAGGTGCGGCAGGTCGGGCAGCTCGCCGAGGATGAGCCGCTGCGCCTCGGCAACGTCCGTTCCCGGCTGCGAGCCGATTCCGGTCGCCGCTCCGCTCGGCCACGGGAAGTCAGCCATTGGCCGGTGCTCCGGTCCCGGACGTCGCGGGGTGCGCGTTCTCCCCGGTCACGATGGTGGCCGAGCCGAGCACGATGTCCCCGTCGGGATCCGGCCGGTACGCCACGATCGCCTGGCCGGCGGCAACCCCGCGCGCCGGGCTGCGCAGCCGAGCCGTCAACCGCCCGTCCTCGAGGGAGACGACCGCGGACACGACCTCGCCATGCGCCCGAAGCTGCACGTCGCACTCGACCGGCGTCCGCGCGCCGTGCCAGATGGGGCGCTCAGCCGTCACTGTGTCGACCGCAAGGTCCTCACGGGGCCCGACGGTGACAGTGTTGGTCTTCGGGGTGATGGAGAGCACGTAGCGCGGGCGGCCGTCGGGGGCGGGCACGCGCAGGTCGAGGCCCTTGCGCTGGCCCACCGTGTAGCCGTAGGCGCCCGCGTGCTGCCCGAGCACCGCGCCCGTGCGGCCGTCGACGATGTCGCCGGGAGCCTCTCCGAGTCGCTGCGCGAGGAAGCCCCGGGTGTCGCCGTCGGCGATGAAGCAGATGTCATGGGAGTCCGGCTTGTCGGCCACGGCGAGACCGCGGGCGGCAGCCTCCTCACGCACCTGGGCCTTGGTCGAGTCGCCGAGCGGGAAGACGGCCCGGTCCAGCTGGTCGCGGGTGAGCACGGCCAGCACATACGACTGGTCCTTCGCGATGTCCACGCTGCGGCGCAGCAGCCCGTCGGCGCCGAGCCGGGCGTGGTGACCGGTGACGACCGCGTCGAAGCCGAGCGCGACCGCGCGGTCGAGCACCGCGGCGAACTTGATCTTCTCGTTGCACCGCAGGCAGGGGTTGGGGGTGCGGCCCGCGGCATACTCGGCGACGAAGTCGTCGACGACGCTCTCGTGGAACTGGTCGGCCATGTCCCACACGTAGAAAGGGATGCCGATGACGTCGGCGGCCCGGCGCGCGTCGCGGGAGTCTTCGAGCGTGCAGCATCCCCGCGCACCCGTCCGGTACGTCTGAGGGTTCCGCGCCAGCGCCAGGTGGACCCCGGTCACGTCATGGCCGGCATCCCGGGCGCGCGCGGCAGCGACGGCGGAGTCGACACCGCCGGACATAGCTGCAAGCACTCGCACGCCGGCAAGCCTATCCGCCGGGCCCGGCAAAACCTCACCGCGGCCGGGACCGGCGGGCGTGCTCTGGACCACCCCGGAAAATCGTGTGGATCAAGAACCGTCCGGGCGATCGGCCGCGATAGACGAAGCACAAGACGGATCAGCAGGAGGAGGGCGCAAGATGATCATGCTTTGGTTCCTGCGCCGCGGGCTCTCAGGACTGACGCGGCGTCTTCCATGCCGTCGCCCGGCGGGCCCGCTCCACCGCGCCCGGCAGCGCAGCCAGCAGCTCGTCGATGTCCTGCGCCGTCGAGGACTGCCCGAGGGTGAACCGCAGCGAGGAGCGCGCCCGGTCATCGTCGGCGCCCATCGCGAGCAGCACGTGCGACGGCTGGGCGACCCCGGCCGAGCACGCCGAGCCGGTCGAGCACGCGATCCCCTGCGCGTCGAGGAGCAGGAGCAGCGCATCCCCTTCGCAGCCGGGGAAAGAGAAGTGCGCGTTGCCCGGCAGCCGGTCGACGGGATCACCGTTGTAGACGGCGTCGGGGATGGCGGCCCGGACCCGGTCGACCAGGTCGTCGCGCAGGGCGGCGACGCGCGCCGCGTGCTCCTGTTGCGTCTTGACGGCCGCCTCGACCGCGACGGCGAACGCCACCACGCCGGGGGTGTCCAGCGTGCCGGACCGTACGTCGCGCTCCTGACCTCCGCCGTGCAGCAGCGGCGTGGCGGCCACGTCCCGGCCGAGCAGCAGCGCGCCCACGCCGACCGGTCCGCCGACCTTGTGCCCGCTCACGGTCATCGCCGCGGCGCCGCTCGCCGCGAAGTCGACGGGGACCTGGCCCACGGCCTGCACCGCGTCGGTGTGGAAGGGGATGCCTGCCTGCGCCGCGAGCGCCGCCAGCGCGGGGATCGGCTGCAGCGTGCCGACCTCGTTGTTGGCCCACTGCACGCTGATCACAGCGATCTCGTCGCCGTGCGCCTGGATCGCGTCCGTCAGCACCGCGGGATTGACGCGCCCGGCCTCGTCGACGGGCAGCCACTCGACGACGGCGCCCTCGTGCGACCTGAGCCACTCCACGGCGTCCATGACCGCGTGGTGCTCCACCGCCGAGGCCACGACGCGGCAGCGCCGGCCGTCAGCGCCGCGGCGCGCCCAGAACATGCCCTTGGTGGCGAGGTTGTCGCTCTCGGTCCCCCCGCTGGTGAACACCACCTCGGACGGCCGCGCGCCGAGCACCGCGGCGATCCGCTCGCGCGACTCCTCGACGAGCCGTCGAGCGCTTCGACCGGCAGCATGCAGGGACGACGGGTTGCCGATCTCCCGGGCGGCCGCGACATATGCGTCGAGCGCCTCGGCGAGCATCGGCGCGGTCGCCGCGTGATCCAGGTAGGCCATCGCCATGAAGCTTATGCCGTGCGCCGCCAACGGATACGTCGCGTCCGTCACCGTCGGGCAGGACGATCAATATCCAGGGCGGAAACGCCAAGAGCATCATGGCCCGGCTCCGTCGTGGCCCGAGACGTCGCTCCCGCCAGGGACCGGGTCCGACCGGCCAGTCGCCTGGCGGCTCCTGAACGGCCGGCCGCACCCTGCCGCGTGCGTAAGTGGCTGAGCTCACCCCGCAAGCCCACGACAACGGCCCGGCGACCGAGGCCGCCGGGCCGTTCCCTCATCGCTCGGGCCGTGGCCGGCCCGCCGTCGTCACTTGCGCTTGCGGATCTCGTCGGTCGCCTGCGGCACGATCTTGAAGAGGTCGCCCACCACGCCGTAGTCGGCCAGCTCGAAGATCGGCGCCTCGGGGTCCTTGTTGACCGCCACGATCGTCTTCGACGTCTGCATGCCGGCCCGGTGCTGGATGGCGCCCGAGATGCCCAGGGCGACGTACAGCTGCGGGGACACCGTCTTGCCGGTCTGACCGACCTGGAACTGGTGCGGGTAGTAGCCGGAGTCGACGGCCGCGCGCGAGGCGCCCACCGCGCCGCCGAGCAGGTCGGCCATCTCCTCGACCAGCTTGAAGTTGTCCGCGTTGCCGACGCCGCGGCCGCCCGAGACGACGATCGAGGCCTCGGTCAGCTCCGGGCGGGAGCCCTTCGTCTCGGCGACGCGCTCGACGACCTTCGTCAGCTTGTCCGCGTCGGTCACCGTGACCGTCAGCTGTTCCACGGCCGGGGTGGCCGGCGCGGCGGCCGGGGTCACCGAGTTCGGACGGATGGTCACGATCGGCAGGCCCCGGGTGACCTGGGACTTCACGATCGTGGAGCCGGCGAAGACGACCTGGGTGGCCGTACCGTCCGCGGCGACCTCCACCGCGTCCGTGAGCAGGCCGTTGTCCAGCTTGACCGCGAGCCGGCCGGCGATCTCCTTGCCCTCCTGCGTCGCGGCGAGCAGCACCGCGGCCGGCTGGACGCGCTTGACGAGCTCGGCCACCGCCGTGGCCTTGGGCGCCACGAGGTAGCCGTCGATCTCCTCGCCCTCGCCCGCATAGATCTTCTCGGCGCCGTACTCGCCGAGCTTGGCGGCCAACTGCTCCGCCGCGCCGGCGCCACCGAGAACCACCGCGGAGGGCGAACCCAGCCCGCGGGCGATCGTCAGCATCTCGAGCGTGACCTTCTTGACGCCGGCAGCCTGGGAGGCCTCGACGACGACCAGTACCTCAGCCATGGTGGACCCCTCTCAGACGAACTTCTCGGTGGCGAGGAACTCGACCAGCTGCACGCCGCCGTTGCCCTCGTCGGTGACCTTGGTGCCGGCGCTGCGCGGCGGGCGCTTGGCGAACTCGACCACGGCGGAGGTGGCGCCCGCGAAGCCGACCTCGTCCGGGCTGACGCCCAGGTCCGCGAGGGAGAGGCTCTGCACCGGCTTCTTCTTGGCCGCCATGATGCCCTTGAAGGACGGGTACCGGGGCTCGTTGATGGTGTCCCACACGCTGACCACGGCGGGCGTGGACGCGGTGACGACCTCGTAGCCCTCGTCGGTCTGACGCTCGGCGGTCAGCTGGGCGCCGTCGACGGTGAGCTTGCGGGCGCCGGTGAGCGCGGCGATGCCCAGCCGCTCGGCCAGCATGTGCGGCATGACCTGCACGCGGCCGTCGGTCGACTCGGCTCCGCAGAGGATCAGGTCGGCGTTGAGCGTGCCCAGCGCGGCGGCCAGGACCTTGGACGTGGCGACGGCGCACGAGCCGTGCAGCGCGTCGTCGGTCACGTGGACCGCCTTGTCGGGGCCCATGGAGAGCGCCTTGCGGATCGACTCGGTCGCGCCGGCCGGGCCCATCGTCAGGACGGTCACCTCACCGCCGTGCGCTTCCTTGATCTTCAGCGCTTCCTCGATGGCGTACTCGTCCATCTCGTTGATGACGTTGCTCGCCGAGCCGCGCTCGACGGTCTTGTCGCCCGCACTCAGAGTGCGCTCGGCACCGGAGTCGGGCACCTGCTTGACCAGTACGACGATGTTCATCGCGCTTCGACGACCCTCCTGTTTATGGACGCACGCCTGCAGCCGGTTTCACGGTTCCTACGGGGATGTTACCCGCCGGTAGCTTTACGGTGCCCGCCACCGACGGTGACACAGCTCACCCGTGACCGCGTCGCCCGCCTCATGACCATCCTCCCCCACCCCGGGCCGGGACGGCGGCTGCGGCCCGTGAGCCGATTGTTCACCTCGCCGATCAATAATCGACAGCGTGCTCGACCAGTGGTTCAACCCGCAGAAGACCCCGATGGTCGGCGAGAAGCCGGATTACCGGTTCTCCCTGGCCAACGAACGCACCTTCCTGGCCTGGATCCGTACGGCGCTCGCGCTGCTGGCGGGCGGGCTGGCGTGCGCCCAGTTCCTGCCGCCCCTGCCGATCGAGCACCTGCGCGAGATCATCGCGGTCGCGCTCCTGCTCCTGGGCGGTGTCGTCGCGGTACGGGCGGTCGACCACTGGGCGCGTACGGAGAAGGCCATGCGTCTCGGCACCGACCTGCCCAAGTCCCGCTTCCCGGCGATCCTCGCCCTCTTCGTGGCGGCGGGCGCGCTCCTCCTGGTGATGGCGGTCATCATCAAGGCCGTGCAATGACCGAAGGCCGCTCTGCGAACGGAGGCACCTGCACGGGCGGAGGCAGCCCAGCGACCGCGGGGACTTCAGCGGGCGGCGCCGCTCCAGCAAATTTGGGCACTCCAGCGAGACGAGCCACTTCAGCGAACGCAGGCACTCCGGCTAACGCAGGCACTCCAGCGAACGCAGGCACTCCAGCGAACGGAGCCACCCCGGCTAACGCAGGCACTCCAGCTAACGCAGGCACTCCAGCGAGGGGAGCCACGTCGGCGAACCTAGGCACTCCAGCTAACGCAGGTGCCTCTGCCCGGCGCCCTCGGACGCCGGCGGGGCCCTCCCGTCCGCGCCGCAGAGGCACCTCTGCGCGCGAGGGCTGCGCTGTGTGCGCGGGAGTCGCGGGGTGAGTGAGGGTCGGACCAGCAGCTCGGCGCCGGGTCATCGGGATCCCGGTGCCGCCGCTGAGCGGACGCGGCTTGCTTGGCGGCGTACCGGGTTGTCGGCCGCTGCCGTGGCTCTGCTTGCCGCACGGCCTGCTTTCGCGCCGGGCGCCGGCGTCGGGGTTTTTCTCGTCGCGGCTCTCGTGATGGCGGGCTGGGCTGCTTGCGTGGCGCTCGCCTACCGGCGGTCGCGGGGGCTGCGGGCCTGGCCACCGGTGCCCGGCCGGCGCACCATCGCCGCCTTCGCCGTGATCACCGCCGGGTTCGCGGTGCTCGGCACGGCGCTTGTCATGCTCTGATCGTCGCCGTTCCGCGTACGGCGCGTCATCATTGCCTCATGGTCCGGATGTTCGTCTTCCTGGCTGCGGTGCAGCTGGTGCTCCTCGTGCTCGCGTTGATCAGCTCGCTGTCAGCCGATCGGGTTCGCAACATGCCGCGCGCCCTGTGGGTCCTCGTGATCCTCTTCATTCCGCTGGCGGGCCCGCTCGCCTACTTCCTCTGGGGCCGCCCGTTGCCATCCCCGCACGAGGGCAGCCCGGTCCGCCGCCGACCGGGGCCGCGCCCGGCCTCACCGGACGACGACCCCGACTTCCTCCGCTCGATGGACACCGAGCAGTCCCGGCGCGACCGGGAGCTGCTGGCGCAGTGGGAGCGCGATCTGGAGAAGAACGACGAGAACTAGCTGAGCCCCCCGCAAGCTTCAGGACCAGAACAACCGGGGCCGCGCTGCGCCGGCGACGACCGGTACCGCTGCGAGGAAAGGACGGGCACCCCCGCGCCGACGACGACCGGGACGCTGCGCCGGCGACGACCGGTACCGCTGCGCTGACGAGGAAAGGACGGGCATCCCGCGCCGACGACAAGGGGTACCGCTGCGCCGACGACGAGGGGTACCGCTGCGCCGACGAGGAGAGGGCAGCCATCCCCGCGCCGACGACGACCGGTTCCGCTGCGCCGACGAGGACGGGCGCCGCTGGGCGGACGAGGACGGGAACGGCAGCAGGCCGCTACGCCCGCTGGGCTGCGGCAACCGGCCGCTACACCGTGCACCCGCCCTCCCCCACAAGAGCAGCGGCGGGCAGCCCTTACGCCAGGTTGGACGAGCGCGGGTACGCGTCCTCCGGGTCGGTCAGGACGTTCACCAGGTACGGCACGCCCGAGTCGAATGCCCGGGTCAGTGCCGCGCCCAGGTCCGCCGGCTTCTCGACCGTCTCGCCCGCCCCGCCGAGCGCCTTCACCACGTCGTCGTAGCGGAGGCCCGGCTGGAGGTCCGCCGCCACGTCGTAGCCGTACATGGCGCGCATCGGGTGCTTCTCGAGGCCCCAGATCCCGTTGTTGCCGACGACGATCACGACCGGGAGGTTCTGGCGGACCAGCGACTCCGCGTCCATCAGGGAGAATCCCGCCGCGCCGTCGCCCATGAGGACGCAGATCTGGCGGTCCGGGTACGTCACCCTGGCGCCCATCGCGTAGCCCATGCCGGTGCCGAGGCAGCCGTACGGGCCCGGGTCGAGCCAGGTGCCGGGCTGGGCGGGCTCGAGGTAGCGGCCCGCGTACGAGACGAAGTCGCCGCCGTCGCCGATGGTGACCGCGTCGGGGGCCAGGACCTTGCGCAGTTCCCCGTACACGCGGGCGGGTTTGATGGGGTCGCTCTCGGCGGCCATGGCCTCGGCGTCGCGGGCCTTGCCGGCATCCTCGGCGGCCCGCAGGCCGTTGATCCATTCGGCGTGGTCGGTGCGCTTGCCGGTGTGGTTCGCGATCGCGGCGAGGATCCGGCGCAGGTCGCCGGCCGGTGAGACGGCCGCCTGGACGTGGCCGGCGCGCTGGCCGGGGGCGTCGACGATGTGGATGACCTGCGCGGGGTCGAACTCGCCGAAGTTGAGGCGGAAGTCGAGCGGGGTGCCGATGACCGCGACGACGTCGGCCTCGCCGAGGGCGGGGCGGCGGGCCTTCGCGAAGCCGAGCGGGTGGCCCGGCGGCAGCGCGCCGCGGCCCATGCCGTTGGTGAAGACCGGGATCTGCAGGGCCTCGGCGGCCGCGCGCAGCTCGTCGACCGCGTTGCCGCCCCAGACGTCCGATCCGGCGATGATGACCGGGCGCTCGGCCTCGGCGAGCAGGGCCGCGGCGCGGGCGACCTCGTCCGGGTCGGCCTCGATCACGGGTACGTCGGGGGCGCCGGGCGCCGGGACGTCCTCGCTGGAGAACAGCACCTCGAGGGGGAGGTCGAGGAATGCGGGGCCGCGGTGGGCGGTCAGCGCCGCTGTGAGGGCGCGGCCGATCTCGGCGGGGATCTCGTCGGTGGCGGTGACCGTCGCCGCGTACTTGGTGACCGGCGCGACCAGCGGCACGTGGTCGATCTCCTGCAGGCTGCCGGAACCCCAGCGGAACGCCGGCGCCCTGCCGCCCATCACCAGCACCGGCGAGGCGTTGAAGAACGCGCTGGTCAGGCCGGAGATGCCGTTGGTGACGCCGGGCCCGGCGGTGAGCACGGCGAGGCCGGGGCGGCGCTGCAGCTTGGCCACCGCCTCGGCGGCGAACACGGCGGACTGCTCGTGGCGTACGTCGTAGATGGGGAAGTCGCTCTTGTGCGCGGCGTCGTAGATCGGGAAGACGTGGCCGCCGGAGAGGGTGAACATCTCCGTCACCCCGTACGCCCGCAGCGCCGCCAGCGCCAGCTCCCCGCCGTGCCCCTCGATCGTGTCCGTCATGCCCGCTCCAGCCGTGTCGGTGATGCCCAGCACGCTACCCGGCGCATGAGAAAACGTGAACGAGACTCACCCTACGAAGCGCTGGATGTCGTTGACGATCAGGCGCACGGTGGACTCCACCGGTACGCCCGTGGTGATGCTGTACGCGACGAGCATCGCGGCCACGGGTGCGCTGACCAGCAGCACGACGCTCAGCAACAGCTGGATCGCGCGCAGGCCGCGGCCCGTACGCCGGCGGACCCGGGCAGCGGGCGCCGCCTCCGGACCGTCCCACCGCGCGGTGGCGGTGGGCCGCGCCGTGCCGGACGGCCGGGCGCCGCTGACCGGCCTGGCCGCCCCGGCCGCGGGCCGTGCCACACCTGCCGCCGGGCGCGCTCCCGTGGCAGGCCGCGCAGCCCCGGCAGCCGGCGACGACCCGAAAACGGACCCGGACGTGGACCCGGACCCGGCAACCGACCCGGACCCGGAGACGGGCCGGGACCGGGAGCCGGAAGCGGACCGGGACGTCGCAGCCGCCGCCGGGGAGACCGGGCGGGACGACACCTTCCGCGGCGGCGCCGAGGACGTGCCCGGAGGATCCGTCGGCAGCGAGCGGCCGGGGTGGACGGCCGGGCCGGGCAGCGACGCCACGGGGTTGGGAGCGGCGACCGTGGCGTCCGGGTCGGGAGCCCAGTGCTGCGGCGCGTCCGGCCACGGGTCGACCGCCGGCGGGAACGCGCCCGTGACGTCACGCCGCGCGGTGGGGACGGTCTCCATGTCGTCCACGGAAACCGGAGGCGGCGGAGAAGGCGGGGCGGGCGGGCTCGTGGGCTGCACGCGTACGCGATCACCCCGCGAGACCAGCCGCAGCTCGGCCGTCGGGCCGGGCGCCGCGGGTTCCGTCGCCAGCAGGGCGGCGTCCGCCAGGATGCTGCCCTCGGCGACCACCAGCTCCGGCTGCTCGATCGCGACCGGCGCCTCGCCCAGCTCGCGGTGCAACAGCGTCGCCACCAGCGGGATCCGGCTCGCGCCGCCGACCAGGAACACGCCGGCCAGGCGCCCGTCCGGCAGGTCGGCCCAGCGCAGCAGGTCCCGGGTGACGCGTACGGTCTGCTCGAGGACCGGGCGCGCCAGCTCCTCCAGCTCGTCGCGGGTCACGTGCATCTCGGCGTCCAGCAGCGGCACCATCACGTCCGCCGACTGGGTGCGCGACAGCCGCTCCTTCGCGATCCGGGCGTCGTCCCACAGCTGCCGCTGGGCGCGCCGGTCCTCCAGCGTCTCCGGCTCGGTGAGCCGCCGCCAGGCGTCCGGGTCCTGCGCCGCGCAGAGCTCGCCGAGGTGGTCGACGATCGCCGCGTCGACGTCGAGCCCGCCGACGTCGTCACGGCCGTCGACGGCCAGGACCTCGAAACCCTCGGCCGTACGGGCGACCACGCTCGCGTCGAAGGTGCCGGCGCCGAAGTCGTGCACCACCACGACCGAGCCGATGGGTACGTCGCGGCCCAGCACGTCGGCGAAGTACGTGGCGGCGGCGACCGGCTCGGCGACCAGGCGCGCGCCCTCCAGACCCGCGCGGGCGGCCGCCTCGGCGAGCAGGCTGCGGCGGGTGGCGCCCCAGGTGGCGGGGCAGGTCAAGGTCACTTCGGGGCGTACCGGGCCGACCGCGCGGTGCCACTCCTCGGCCACCCGGACGAGCACGGCCGCCACCAGGTCGACCACCGGGAACTCCCGGTCGCCGAGGAGCACGAGGCCGTCGTCGATGTGGCGCTTCGGGTTCGGTTCGAACCGGGCCGGGTCCCGCCGCGCGCTGTGCACCGCGTCGCGGCCGACCACGAGCAGGCCGTCGGGCTGGGCGTACACGGCGGAGGGCAGCAGCGGGGAGCCGTCGACGAGGATCGGGCGGGCCCGGCCGTCGGGCCACCGGGCGACCGCGACGGTGTTCGAGGTGCCGAAGTCGACGCCGAGGCGGTGCCGACCCTGGTCGATGGACATGCGCGTCAGTGTAGGCGCTCGCGCGTACTAGTTGATCAGGGCGGAAGCGCGGTCAGACCGGCCGCCACCGCAGCTTGCCGTCACGGCCGCGCTCGCACCGCACCACCTTGCCGTCATCCGTACGGCCCGTCGCGCCCTCGTCCTCGCACGGCTCCCGTACGACCGGCGGGTCCTCCGGCTCGTCCACGTCGGGCGAGGGCACGAGCCCGGGCGCGGGCGGGGCCGGCGGGGGCGGGCCCGACGAGGGCGGCGGCGTCGGCACGGTGGTCCTGAGCTGCGGCGCAGCCGGGGCGGCCGGCGGCTCCGTGACGGTCCTCGCGCTCGCCGACGAGGCACGGCCGGGCCCCCGGGTGCCACTCGAGGCGTCGGCGACCGCGCGCTTCCGCGGTGGCCGTGACGCCTCCGTGGGCGCGGGCATGCTCGCCGGCGGTACGACGATCGGCGGCGCGACGGCCGGTTCCGCGGCGCGCGCGGGAGCCGGGGCCTCGTCGGCGCGGTCGAACGTCATGAACCCGATGACCGCGCCGAGCAGGGCCTGGCCGGTGACGAGCGCCACCGCGACGATCACGGTGCGGCGCACCGACGTCGCGCGCAGCCCGGGCATCGTCACAGACCGGAACTTTATGGCAACAGATCGATATCCGCGAGATCCCACCGGGCGTGTCCGGCACTCGGGGGCTGCGGAAACCGCCCGCTTACGCGATTCAGCGGCCGGTGAACTTCGGCTTGCGCTTCTCCACGAAGGCCGTCGTCCCCTCGATCCGGTCGTCCGTGGCGAACAGCCCCGCGAACAGGTGGCTCTCCAGCGCCAGCCCCGACGCCAGATCCATGCTCAGCCCCCCGTCGATCGCCTGCTTGGCCGCGCGCAACGCCATCGCCGGGCCCGTCACGTACGGCTTCACGAGCTCGACGGCGGCGGTGTACACGTCGGCGGCCGGGACCACGCGGTCGGCGAGGCCGATGCGCAGCGCCTCCTCCGCGTCCACCATCCGGCCCGAGAAGACCAGGTCCTTCGCGCGCGCCGGGCCGACGAGCCGGGCGAGACGCTGGGTGCCGCCCGCGCCCGGGATGATGCCCAGCTTGATCTCCGGCTGGCCCAGCTTGGCGTCCTCGGCGACGACCCGCCAGTCGCAGGCCAGCGCCAGCTCGCAGCCGCCGCCCAGGGCGTAGCCGGTGATCGCGGCGACGACGGGCTTCGGGATGCGCGCCACCGCGTCGAACGCGCTGGACAGGGCTGCCGCCCGTACGGTCATCTCCTGGAACGTCGTCGTCGTGAACTCGGTGATGTCGGCGCCGGCGGCGAAGACCTTCTCCCCGCCGTACACGATGACCGCGCGCACCTCGTCCGAGCCCGCCGCCTCCTGGGCGGCCGCCCGCAGCTCCTCCTGGACCTGGGTGTTGAGCGCGTTCATCGGTGGCCGGCCGAGCCGGACCGTGCCGATGCCGTCGCCGATCTCCAGCTTCACGAACTCGCCCACCGCTTGCCGCCTCCCGATCGATCGTTCAGTCCCGACAGCGTAAGCGTGCGCGCCCCGGGTAAGTAACATGCGGGACGAGGGAGGAGCCATGGTCACCTACTACCGGGACCGGGACGTGCTGGTCACGTCGGACGGGGTCCGGATCGGCGAACGCGGCTACCGGCTCGGCGACTTCGCGCAGGTGTGGCACGCGCGCGGCCGCCGGCAGTGGAGCGCGGTGGCGGGACGCGGCGTTCTCGGCATCGCGATGATCGCTCCGCTGCTGATCGGCGCGCTCGGGGTGGTCGTCGCCCTGGTGATCGACGCCTCGGCGTCCACCACGATCGCCCTGATCGGCGGCGGCATCCTGATCGGGCTCGCGGCGGCGCCCCTGTCCGACGTGCTGCTCGAGTTCGTGGACCGCTCGTACGACCGTGGCAGCCGCCGGCTGGAGATCTGGGCGGACGTCCGTGGCGACCGTACGCTGCTGCTGGAGACCCAGGACGCCCAGCGGTTCGGCCGCATCTACCGGGCGTTGCAGCGCGCCCTCGACCACGACTCCGTGCCCCGGTGAGGTCCCACGCCGCGCTGGCGGGCCTCCTGGCGACCAGCGGCGTGCTGCACTTCGCGCACCCCCGGCCGTTCGACGGCATCGTGCCGCGTTCGCTGCCGGGCAGCCCGCGCACCTGGACCCATCTGAGCGGCGTCGCCGAGCTGGCCGTGGCCGCCGCGGTCGCGCATCCCCGGAGCCGGCGAGCAGGCGCGCTCGCCGCTGCGGCGCTGTTCGCCGCGGTGTTCCCCGCGAACGTCAAGATGGCGGTCGACTGGCGGCATGCGCCGCCGCTGCGCCGGGCGATCGCGTACGGCCGGCTGCCCCTGCAGGCGCCACTGATCCTGTGGGGCCTGCGAATCGCGTCCCAGCCCCGGCCGAAGTAAGCCCGGCCGAAGTGGGCTCGGCCGAAGTGGGTCCGGCCGAAGTAAGTCCGGCCGAAAACAGCGGCGCTGAAGTGAGCCGGGCCGGGATCAGGCGTAGTACAGCGCGTCGATGTCCGCGCGGGACGGCAGGGAGTTGGACGCGCCGACCTTGCGGACGCACGCCGCCCCGGCGGCGTTGGCCCAGCGCACCGCGTCGAGCAGGTCGCGACCCTCGCCCCAGGCGACCGCCAGCGCGCCGGTGAAGGCGTCGCCCGCCGCGGTGGTGTCGGCCACGGCCACCCGGAACGCCGGGATGCGCTCGTCGCGGCCGTCACGGTCGGCGTACCAGGAGCCGCTGCCGCCCATCGTGAGCACCACGCGCGGTACGAGCGCGAGCAGCCCCGGCATGTCGAGCCGCTCGGAGCCGGTGATCGCCATCGCCTCGACCTCGTTGACGACGAGCAGGTCGACGGCCTCCAGCAGCTCGGTCCGCAGCTCCCGGGCCGGCGCGGCGTTCAGGATCGTGCGGGTGCCACCCTCGCGTGCCGCCTGTGCCGCCGCGAGCACCGTCTCACCGGGGATCTCCTGCTGGCACAGCAGCACGTCGCTCTCGGCGATCACGGCGGTCTCCGCGGCGCTCAGGCCGGCGAAGGTGCTGTTCGCGCCGGGGCTCACCATGATCGAGTTCTCGCCCGCCCGGTCCACCATGATGACCGCGACGCCGGAGGAGCCGTAGCTGGTCCGCAGGCACTCGGTGTCCACGCCGGAGGCGTTGAGCCGCGCCTTGATCGTCACCCCGAACGCGTCCGAGCCGATCGCGCCGAGCATCGTGCAGGCGCCGCCGGCGCGGGCGGCCGCGATGGCCTGGTTGGCGCCCTTGCCGCCGGGCGTCATGACGAAGTCGTCGCCCAGGATGGTCTCCCCGGGCAGCGGCAGCCGCTCGGCGAGACCGACGAGATCCATGTTGGCGCTGCCGGCGACCACGATCCGCGGGGGCGACGATGCCATGCTGCGCTCCTCAGGCCGCCCGGGCCGTGTACCGGTCGCCGGTGCGCTGGACGACCAGCGGCAGGCCGAAGGTCTTGGACAGGTTGTCGGCGGTCAGCGTCTCGCCGAGCAGGCCGGCCGCCACGACCGAGCCCTCGCGCAGCAGCATCGCGTGGGTGAAGCCCGGCGGGATCTCCTCGACGTGATGGGTGACCAGCACCATCGCCGGCGCGTCCGGGTCCTCCGCGAGCTCGCTGAGCCGGCCCAGCAGGTCCTCGCGGCCGCCGAGGTCGAGGCCCGCGGTCGGCTCGTCGAGCAGCATCAGCTCCGGGTCGGTCATCAGCGCCCGGGCGATCTGCGTGCGCTTGCGCTCGCCCTCGGACAGCGTGCCGAACTCGCGGTCGGTCAGCGCGCCCATGCCGAGCTGGTCGAGCAGGCCCCGGGCCCGCGCCTCGTCCTGCCGGTCGTAGCTCTCCCGCCAGCGGCCCACCACGGACCACGCGGCCGTGACGACCACGTCCAGGACCCGCTCGGTGGGCGGCACGCGGTCGGCCAGCTGCCCGGTCGTGATGCCGATCCGGGTACGCAGCTCGTTGACGTCCGTGCGTCCCAGCCGTTCCCCGAGCACCCACGCCACGCCGCGCGACGGGTGCAGCCGGGCGGAGGCGAGGTTGAGCAGGGTGGTCTTGCCCGCGCCGTTGGGGCCGAGGATCACCCACCGCTCGTCCAGCTCGACCTGCCAGGAGAGGTTGCGCACCAGGAAGGTGCCGCCGCGGATCACGCTGACGCGGTCGAAGGAGATGACGGTGTCGTCGTCGGGGGGTGTGGGGGTCGCTGCCTCGAGCACGCGTCCATCCAACCACGCACGGCTCACCGCCCCGGACACCGTGCCGTGCCTATCCGGTCGTCGACCCGAAGACCTCGTCGCGTACGGCGTCGAGCGCGGTCAGCAGCGCGCCGTTGAGGACCGGCTCGACCGCCACTTCGCTGATCACGACCCGGGGCGACACCAGCGTGATGGACGCGACCTCGGCCTCCACCCGCTGCGCCAGCGCCGCGCCGCCGGCCTGGCTGACCTCGCCCGCGAGCACGACCAGCGGCGGGTCGAGCACCACGCAGGTCGCCGCCACGCCGAGCGCCAGCCGCCGGGCCAGCTCGTCGAGCACCGGCCCGCCCGCTTCCCCGGCTGCCACGGCGGCTCGGACGACGTCGGCGGACTCCTTGCCGCCGAAGCCGTACTGCTTGCCGATCGCCTTGGCGGCGTCCGAGGCGACGAGCGTCTGGAACGCGCCCTTCACCCCGCGCTTGGAGGCGTTGTGCGGCACCTCGGCGCCGGCCACCGGCAGGTAGCCGATCTCGCCGGCGGCGCCCGTACTGCCCTGGTGCAGCTTGCCGTCGATCACCGTGGCGAGGCCGACGCCCCGGCCGACCCAGATCAGCACGAAGTCGTCGACCCCGCGGGCCGCGCCGGTGTGCTGCTCGGCGATCGCGGCGAGGTTCACGTCGTTGCCGAACACGACCGGCGTGCTCAGGTCCTTGCGCAGCTCGGCGAGGAGACCGCGGTGCCAGCGGGGCAGGTCGAACGCGAACGAGACCTCGCTGGTCTTCGGGTCGACCAGGCCGGGGGTGCCGAGCACGACGCGGTGGATCGAGTCGAGGTCGGTGCCGGCCCGGGTGGCGGCCTGCATGACGGCGCCGTGCACGGCGCGTACGGGATCGTCGCTGTCCTGGGTCGACTGTTCGCTGCGTCCGACGATCTCGCCGGTGATGTCGGCGCACGCGGCGATCACCCGGTCGGGGAGCACCTCGACGCCGATGACATGGGCACTACCGGGAGTGACCGCGTACAGCTGGGCGTTGGGTCCCCTGCCGCCGGCCTGCTCGCCGACGCGGCGCACGAGCCCGCGCTCCTCGAGCCGCTCCACCAGCTGCGACGCGGTGACCTTGCTGAGGCCGGTCAGCTCGCCGAGCTGCGCCCGGGTGAGCGGGCCCTTCGCGAGCAGCAGCTCGAGCGCGGCGCGGTCGTTGAGCGCGCGCAACAGCCGGGGGGTGCCCGGCAGGCGGGTGGCGGCCATAACTCTGTCCCTCAGTAGTCAGGATTGTTTGCTATTACCGTCTCGGCGCGCATCGTCCAGCCCGCAGCGTAACGGTCAGCTCACTGGCCGACTGCGGGGCGTGTCCGATAGACATTGAGCGATCATGACAGTTCCCCCGGTCCACGGACAGTGCTCAACCGAGGAAGAGAAAACCATGCCGATCGAACCAGGGCTACGGCGACTCGCGCTCCGTACCCTGCTTGCGGCTTTTGCGGGCAATTCCATGCCTGAATGGGTGGCCACGCTGCTCGGCGAGGGCCTGGCGGGGGTCACGCTCTTCGCCACCAACGTGGGCGAGCCCACCGAGCTGCGCCGGCTCACCACGGGGCTGCGGACCGTACGGCCGGACGCGCTCGTCGCCATCGACGAGGAGGGCGGCGACGTCACGCGCCTCGCGCACCGCACCGGCAGCCCGTACCCGGGCAACGCCGCGCTGGGCGCGGTCGACGACCCCGATCTGACGCGGACGGTGTACGCCGCGATCGGCGCGGACCTGGCCCGGGCCGGCATCAACCTCGACCTGGCGCCGGACGTCGACGTGAACGCGGCGGACGACAACCCCGTCATCGGTACGCGCTCCTTCGGCGCCCACCCGGCGCTCGTGGCGAGGCACGCGGCGGCGGCCGTCACCGGGCTGCAGTCGACGGGGGTGGCGGCGTGCGCGAAGCACTTCCCGGGCCACGGCGCCACGACGACCGACTCACACCTCGCGCTGCCGACCGTCGACGCGACGCGCCAGATCCTGCGCGAGCGTGACCTCCCGCCGTTCGCGGCCGCGATCGCCGCAGGGGTGAGGGCGGTCATGACGGCCCACATCCGGGTCCCGGAGCTGACCGGCACCGGCCCGGCCACGTTCAGCCGGACCGCCCTCGACCTGCTCCGCCGGGAGTACGCCTTCCCCGGCGTGATCGTCACGGACGCCCTGGAGATGCGCGGCGCCGTCGCGGCGGCCGGGGGCATCGGAGCCGCGGCCGTCCTGGCCCTCGGGGCGGGCGCGGACCTCCTGTGCCTCGGTGCGCGGGTGGACCGGGAGCTGGTCGAGCACGTGGTGGCGGAGATCGTGGCGGCCGTACGCGACGGGCGCCTCACCGCCGGCCGGCTGGAGGAGGCCGGGGCCCGTACCGCCGACCTGGCCGCCTGGACCCGCCGCCCGCACCGGCCCGCCCCACCCGACACCACCGTCGGGTACGCCGCCGCCCGCCGCGCCATCCGCGTCGAGGGTTCGGTCGCCGGGTTCGCCGACGCGTTGATCGTCCAGCTCGAGTCCGGGCACTCCATCGCCGAGGGCCGGCTGCCGTGGGGCCTGGCACCCCACTTCGACGCCACGGAACGGCTGTCGGTGGCCGCGCTTCTCGCGCGAGCCGGTACGCGGCCGATCGTGGTGGTCGGCCGGCGCATCCACCGTACGGAGACCACGCGGGCACTGATCGAGGACCTCGCGGCGGTGCACCCCGTGGCGGTCGTCGAGATGGGCTGGCCGTCGAGCTGGCGTCCCGTGGGCGTGCGGGCGTTCATCACCTCGTACGGCGCCTCGCACGCCAACAGCCGAGCCGTGGCAGAAGTGGTCGGCCTCACCATCTAGCCGTACTTGAACGCGTTCAACAACGGGTCTAACCTGAGCGCATCACTGTTGAACACGTTCAAAGAAGGGTGCGGCTCGTGGACCACAAAGTGTGGATGTACCTGGTCTACCTGGCGACCAGCGTCGGGCTCACCATCTGGGTCGCGACGACCCTCTCCCGCAACGGCCTCGTCTTTCTCGAGGACGTCTTCGCCGACAGCCGGCTCGCCAAGGCGGTCAACCACCTGCTCGTGATGGGCTTCTACCTGCTCAACCTCGGCTATGTCGCGGTGGCGATGCGCTCCGGCGCCCGCATCCCGGACGCCGCCCGGGCGCTGGAGACGCTGTCGTACAAGATCGGCTTCGTGCTGCTCGTCCTGGGCGTGCTGCACGTGCTCAACGTCTTCTTCCTCAACCGCTACCGGCGCGGGCGGCTCCGCCAGCAGCAGACGATGCCGCCGCTGCCGCCGGCCGGACGGCTGCCGATGGGCCCGGGCGGCGGACCGCTCTTCCCGCCGGGCGGACCGGCCGGACCGTATGGACCGGGCGCGCCGAGCGGACCGGGCACGGCTGCCGGACCGGCCGGACCGTATGGACCCGGTGCGCCCGGCGGACCGGGCACGGCTGGCGGACCGGGCACGGCTGGCGGACCGGGCACGGCTGGCGGACCGGGCACGGCTGGCGGACCGGCGAGTGGACCGGGCGCCGCGAGTGGACCGGGAGCGACGGGCGGACCCGGCACGGCGGGTGGGCCGGGAGCAGCGGGCGCGCCGGGTGGGGCCGGCGGTCGGGGGGCCGCCGGGGCGGGTGCGGGCGGCGGGATGGCGTGGCCCGGGCAGGGCATGCCGGTTCCGCCGCCCGCGCCGGCGTGAGCGTGGAGATCGATCCGGCCGGGTTCGGGGCCGGCCGGATCGGTGCCCTCACCGTGCTCTACGACGAGGGATGCCCGCTCTGCCGTACGGCTCGCCGGTGGCTCGCGGGGCGGGCTCAGCTCGTACCGCTGGAGTTCGTGCCGGCCGGGTCGCCGCAGGCCCGGCAGCGCTTCCCGGGGCTCGACCCGGCCGCGACGTTGCGGGATCTGACGGTCATCGCCGACAACGGCCTGGTGTACGTCTCCGACGGCGCGTGGCTGGCCTGTCTGTGGGCGCTCGCGGACTACCGGGGGCTGGCGGAGCGGCTGAGCACCCCGGCCCTGCTGCCCACGGCGCGGCAGGTCATCGCGGCGGCGGCCGCCGTGCGGCAGGCGACGCGTCCGGACGACTACGGTGACGGGTGTGACGACCGCTGCCGCTGACTCCGCCGCCGACGACCCCGGCGCCGGCACCCCGCGCCGCGCCGCCGGTGAGGTGCCCGGCGCGGCGGAGGCGACGGCCCCGGAGCCGGCAGAGGCGACGGCCCCGGACCCGGGAAAGGTCGACCCGGCCTCCGAAAAGGGGGGCCACCCGTCGGGAAAGGCGCGACAGGGCGGGCCGGCCGGCGGGCGCGCCCCGGGAGGCGCGGACAGGACCGGCGAGATCGCGGGACCCGCGGACAAGCCGCGGCGGGCGCGGGGAGAGCAGACCCGGCAGCTGATCCTCGAGACGGCGCTGCGGTTGTTCCGGGAGCGCGGCTACGCCGAGACCACCATGCGGGCCATCGCCAAGGAGGCCGGCGTCGCGGTCGGGAACGCGTACTACTACTTCGACTCGAAGGAACACCTGATCCAGGGGTTCTACGACCAGAACCAGGCCGCGCACCGGGTCGCCGCCGCGGCGGTGCTGAGCGCCGAGAAGGACTTCGCCGCCCGGCTGCGCGGGGTTCTGCACGCCGGGATCGACGTGAACGAGCCTTACCACTCGTTCGCGGCCACGTTCTTCAAGACGGCCGCCGAGCCGTCGTCGCCGCTGAGCCCGTTCTCGAGCGAGTCGTCGCCCGCCCGGGAGGCCGCCATCGCGCTGTTCCGGGAGGTGGTGGAGGGGTCGTCCGCGAAGATCGATCCGGAGCTGCGCCGGGAGCTGCCCGAGCTGCTGTGGCTGGCCTGGATGGGCGTCGTGCTCTTCTGGGTGTACGACCGCTCCCCCGCCCAGCGGCGCACCCGGCGGCTGATCGACGGGGCGGTGCCACTCGTGGACCGGCTCGTGGGGCTGTCCCGGCTGCGGGTGCTGCGGCCCGCGCTGCGCCAGGTCCTCGCGCTGATCGATTCGATCCGCCGCGACTGATCACCTTGGGTAGTCGCACCGCTCTTACTCAATGTGATCGGCTGATCGCCACCGTGGGTGCGCACCGGAACCTTCCGTACCGATAGTGCGTCGTTGGGCGAGTCTGTCGCCCAAAGACGTCCGCCCGAACGGTCATTTTCCGTACGCAACGCTTCCGTCGTGCGGTGATCACCACTTAGCGTCATGTCCGCAGGTGGGTCTGGGGATGCCGCCGCGGAACTTCGGACTTCGGGACCAGTCCGAATTTCTCCGCTGCGGCCCTGGTGGGCCGGGCGCCTCGCCGGTTTCGGGAGCAACCGACGGGAACAAGCGCCCGGCTCACACTGCCCGCTCCGTCGCCCCGCCCAAGCGCGCGGCCGGCCAGGAGCGAGCCGCGGCCCGCCGGGCCGCCCACCACCGGGGGTCACGCGCCGCGAGAGCCGCGCCGCCAGGGCCACGCGCCGCCAGGGCCGCGCACCGCCGGTTCAGGCCGCCGGGCCGAAGCGGCGCAGCCGGAGGCTGTTCGCCACCACGAACACCGAGCTCAACGCCATCGCCGCGCCCGCGATCATCGGGTTGAGCAGGCCCGCGGCCGCGAGCGGCAGCGCCGCCACGTTGTAGGCGAACGCCCAGAACAGGTTCCCGCGGATGATGTGCATGGTGCGGCGGGCCAGCCGTACGGCGTCGACCGCGGCGGTCAGATCGTCGCGCATGAGGGTCAGATCCGAGGCCTCGATCGCCACGTCCGTGCCCGCGCCCATCGCCACGCCGAGATCCGCCTGGGCGAGCGCGGCCGCGTCGTTCACGCCGTCGCCGACCATCGCGACCGAGCGGCCCTCGGCCTGCAGGTTCTTGACCACGTCGACCTTGCCGGCGGGCAGCACGCCGGACACCACCTCGGTGATGCCGACCTCGGCCGCGACCCGTTCCGCCACCGGCTGCGCGTCGCCGGTGACCAGCACCGGGGTCAGGCCGAGCCGGCGCAGGCGGGCGATGGCGGTCGCGCTGCTCGGGCGTACGGCATCCGTCAGGGCCAGGCGGCCGCGGACCGTGCCGTCGACGCGGACCTCGACCCACGTCCTGGCGGTGTCGCCGGTGCCGCGCGCGACCTCGACCTCAGCGCCCTCCACCCGGCCGCGGACGCCCACGCCCGCCGTGGCCCTGAAGTCCTCGACCTCGGGCAGCGGACCGTGCTCGGCCGCGGCCCGGGCGATGGCCCGGCCCAGCGGGTGCTCGGAGGCCGCCTCGACCGCGCCGGCGAGCCGGAGCAGGGCGGCCGGGTCCTCGCCGGGCTCGGGGGCGACCTGCTCGAGGGTCATCACGCCGGTGGTCACCGTGCCGGTCTTGTCCAGCAGGATCGTGTCGATGCGGCGGGTGGACTCGAGCGCCTCCACGCCGCGGATGAGGATGCCCAGCTGGGCGCCGCGGCCGGTGCCGACCAGCAGGGCCGTCGGCGTGGCCAGGCCGAGGGCGCACGGGCAGGCGATGATCAGTACGGCCACAGCCGCCGTGAACGCCGCCGTCGCGCCCCGCCCGGTGCCGAGCCAGAACCCGAGCGTCGCGAGGGACAGGGTGATCACGACCGGCACGAAGACGCCGGAGATCCGGTCGGCGAGGCGTTGGACCGCGGCCTTGCCGTCCTGCGCCTCCTCGACCAGCCGGGCCATCTGCGCGAGCTGGGTGTCGGCGCCGACCCGGGTCGCGCGCACGACGAGCCGGCCGCCCGCGTTGACGGTGCCGCCGGTGACGGTGTCGCCGGTGGTCACCTCGACCGGTACGGACTCCCCGGTGATCAGGCTCTGGTCGAGCGCGGAGGCCCCGTCGGCCACCACGCCGTCGGTGGCGACCTTCTCGCCCGGCCGTACGAGGAAGAGGTCTCCCGCCTTGAGCTGCTCGATCGGGATCTCGCGGCCGTCCTGGAGGGTGACCGTACGGGCGCCGAGCTCGAGCAGCGACCGCAGCGCATCGCCGGCGCGCCGCTTCGCCCGGGCCTCCGCGTAGCGCCCGGCCAGCAGGAACGTGGTCACGCCCGCGGCCGCCTCGAGATAGATGGCGTCGCCGTCGGAGCCGGCGCGCAGCTCGAAGGGGTGGGTCATCCCGGGCATGCCGGCGTCACCGAGGAACAGCGCCCACAGCGACCAGAGGAAGGCGGCGAGGGTGCCGAGGGAGACCAGCGTGTCCATGGTCGCCGCGCCGTGCCGCAGGTTCACGAACGCGGAGCGGTGGAACGGCCAGCCGCCGTAGACCACGACCGGCGCGGCGAGGGTGAGCGAGAGCCATTGCCAGTAGTCGAACTGCCAGGCGGGGACCATCGCGAGCAGCACGACCGGCACGGTGAGCGCCGCGGAGATCAGTAGCCGGGTGCGCAGCGGGTCGGCGGGCGTGGCCTCCGGCTCGGGCTCCGCCGCGGGCTCGGCGGCCGTGTATCCGGTCTTCTCCACCACCGCGATGAGGTCGGCGGCGCTGAGACCGGCCGGCACGGTGGCCCGCGCCTTCTCCGTCGCGTAGTTGACCGTGGCGGTCACGCCGTCGATCCGGTTCAGCTTCTTCTCGATCCGATTGGCGCAGGCGGCGCACGTCATGCCGCCGATCTCGAGCTCGATCTGCCGGGTCATGCCACCACCATATACCCCCAGGGGGTAGTAGGCGACTAGTGTGACGCGTCATGCAGACCCTGCGCCGCGCCCGGGCCGCCACCTCGGTGATCTTCGCCGTGCACGGGGCCGTGACCGGCACCTTCGCCGCGCGCGTGCCCTGGATCGCGGACCACGCCGGCATCGGGGCGGGCGGGCTCGGCGTCGCGCTGCTCATGCCCGGGATCGGCGCGCTGCTCGCCATGCCGCTCTCCGCCCGCCTCGCGCACCGGTACGACCTGCGCGCCCTCACCCGTACGCTGATCCTGCTGTGGTGCGCGGCGCTGATGCTGCCGTCGCTGCCCACGACCATCTACCTGCTCTGCCCGCTGCTCGTCCTCTACGGCGCCGCGGCCGGCCTCGCCGACGTGGCCATGAACGCGCAGGCAGTGATCATCGAGGAGCGGTACGGCCGCTCGGTGATGTCCAGCTTCCACGGCTTCTGGAGCGTCGGCGGCCTGGCGGGCTCCGCCGTCGCCGCCCTGGCCGCCCGGGCCGGCCTGGACGCGCGCGTGCACTTCCTCGTCACCGCGAGCGCCCTCGCCGCCCTGTCCGTGGCGGCCTCCGCCCGGCTCCTGCCGCACCGGCCCGAGCCGGAGGCCGACGCCCCACCGGCGTTCGCGCTGCCGTCCCGCGCGGTGCTGCCGATCGGGCTGGTCGCGCTCTGCGCCGTGTTCGCCGAGGGAGCGGGCCTGGACTGGTCCGCCGTGTACATCCGCGACGTGCTCGGCGGCGCGGCCAGCACGGCCGCGCTGACCGTGAGCGTGTTCTCGATCAGCATGGCCGTGGCCCGGTTCGCCGGGGACCGGGTGATCCACCGCCTGGGGCCGGTCAGCACCGTACGGCTGGCGGCCCTGTGCGCCTGCATCGGCGCGGCGACCGTCGTGCTGGGCGGTCAGGTGCTCGTCGTGGCGCTGGGCTTCGGCCTGCTCGGCGTGGGGATCGCCGTGGTGGTGCCGCTGGTCTTCGCGACGGCCGGGCGGATCGGGGACCATCCGGGGCGCAGCCTGGCGGGCGTGGCGGGCATCGCGTACGGCAGCGGCCTGGTCGCCCCGGGGATCATCGGTGGCATCGCCCACCTGTCGTCGCTGACCGTGTCGTTCGTGCTGGTGGTCGCGCTCACCGCGGTGATGGGTCTGTCCGCCCGGGTGCTGCGGCCAGCCGCGACTCCGTCCCCGCGATGAAGACGTCGAGCCCGTGCTCGAAGACCTCCTCGCCGACGGGACTGCCACCGTGCAGCGCGGCGGTGAGCGTGGGCAGACCACTGAGGTCCGGAGAGCCGGGACTCTCGATCACCGCCTGCTCCTGCAGGACGTGACCGTTGATGTAGTGGCTCAGCGTGGTGATCGTCCGTAGCGCCTGCACGGGCGTGAAGCCGAGCCGTACCATCGCCGCGAGCTCGGCCTCGAAGTGCTGCACGGCGGCACCGCCGCGACCGCCTCCCGAGACGACCCGGGCCCCGTCGCGGCTGGCCAGCACCGACTGCCGGTACGCCCGGGCACGCCGCCGGAGCCACTCCTGCCAGCTCTCCCCGTCGAGCGGCGGCCCCATTCCCGCACGCAGGATGATCTCGTTCGCCATGCCGTCGAGCAGTTCCTGCTTCGTGCGGATGTGCCAGTAGAGCGCCGGGGACTGCACGCCGAGCTCCGCCGCGAGCTTCCGCACGGTGAGCCCGTCGAGCCCGACCTCGTCCAGCAGGCGCAACGCCGTACGGATCAGCACCTCACGGGTCAGCCCCTTCACGCCCTCACCTTAGCAGTGCTAAGTTCGCCTTAGCGGCGCTAAGGAGGCTTGTCATGCGGGTGACGGCGGTGGACGGCACGGTGGCGGAAGCGGTCGACGAGGGCACCGGACGGCCGATCCTGGTCATCCACGGCGGCATGGGCGACAGTTCGGCCTGGTCACAGGTCACCGACCGCCTGCGGGACCGCTATCGCACGGTCCGGCTGCACCGGCGGCAGTACCGGCTGGATCTGCCGCGCCCCGTCACGATGGCGGCAGAGGTGAACCACGTGGCCGCTGTCGCCCGGACCCTCGACCGGCCGGTGGTCGTCGGCCACTCCTCCGGCGGCGTCCTCGCCCTGGAGGCCCTCACCGCCGACCCCGGGCTGTACGCGGGCGCGGTCCTCTACGAGCCGCCGGTGGTCATCGGCGAGCCGCTCGGCGGCGACCGCCTGGTCCCTGCACGCGCCGCCCTGGCCAAGGGCAGGCCGGGCAAGGCGCTGTCCATCTTCCTGCGGGACGTCGTGCGCATGTCCCCGGCGCAGGCCGCGGTGGCCGGCCTCATCATCGGCCGCACCGGCTACCGCGACAGGGTCGTCCGGCAGCTGGACGACAATGACGCCATCGATGCCCTCGGCGTCCGGCTCCCGGCGTACGCGAAGATCGACGTGCCGGTCCTGCTGATCGGCGGCGACCGTTCACCGAGGCACCTGGCCGAGCGACTGGACGCGCTCGAACGGACCCTCCCCCGCACGCGCCGGCTTCTGATGCACGGGCAGGGGCACGGCGCCGAGCGTGACGCGCCGCAACGGGTCGCCACGGCGATCGCCGCCTTCGTGGAGACCGGCCCCGCCTGACGGGACCGGCCTCCGGACCGGCCTCAGGCCGCCGAGGACGTCTTGACCAGCGTGCGGATCTGCCGCAACAGCACGGACAGCGCCGCCAGGTCGGCCGGGGTGTCCGAGACGTTGCCCATGGCGTTGCCCGCCCGGGCGATCGACGCCGCGTTCACGTGCTCCCACTGCGACACCCGGTCCTCCGCCGGCAGGTCCCCCGGCGTCGACTGCAGCACCTCGGCCGTCAGCCCGGCCAGCGCCGAGTACAGGTCGTAGCGCAGCGCCATGCGGGCCAGGGTCTGCCAGCGGTCGCCGCGGGGCAGGCGGGAGATGTGCGAGAGCAGGACGTCGATCTGGAAACGCTCCGAGAGGACGAAGTAGACGTCCGCCACCTCGGTGAGGTCCCGGTCGGTGGCCTTGGCGGTCTCGAGGATGTCGAGCATGCCGAAGCCGTACACGACGCGGGCCACCTGGCGGGCCAGCTCCTCCGGGATGCCCTTCTCCACCAGCATGTCGACGTGCGCCTCCTGCGAGCGGCGCTCCGTGCCGACGACGACCTGGGGCAGCTGGGCGAGCAGGGCGGTGACGCCGGGTTGCAGGCGGGCGATCTCACCGGCCACGTCCAGCGGGGAGCGGCGGTTGCTGACCAGCCAGCGCACGGCCCGGTCGAGCAGGCGGCGGGTCTCCAGGTAGACCAGCGTCTGCGCGGAGGTGGGCACCCGGTTGTCGAGCTTCTCCGCCGCCTCCCACAGCTTGCCGAGGCCGTACACGTCGCGGACCACCACGTACGCCCGGATCACGTCGGCCGCCGAGGCGCCACTCTCCTCCATGGCGCGGAAGACGAACGACGTGCCGCCGCGGTTCACCACCTCGTTGACCAGTGACGTCGAGATGATCTCCCGGCGCAGCCGGTGGCCGGCCATCCGGGCGGCGAACCGCTCGCGCAGCGGCGTCGGGAAGTAGCGGGCCAGCACGCCGGTGGTCCACTCCTCGTCCACGAGCACGTCGGCGAGGACCTGGCGTTCGAGCAGAATCTTCACGTACGCGAGCAGCACCGCGAACTCCGGCGCGGTCAACCCTTCGCCGGCCTCGTAGCGCGCCGCCAGTTCCTTGTCGGTGGGCAGCGCCTCCAGCTCGCGGTTGAGCTGGCCCGCCTGCTCCATGTCGGTGAGCATCCGGCGGTGCACCGGCAGCAGCGAGTGGGCCTGCTGCCGCGCGTTGCCGAGCGCGGTGCCCTGCTCGTAGTTGTCCCGCAGCACCAGCGCGGCGACCTCGTCGGTCATCGCGGCCAGCAGCTCGTCCCGCTCCGGCAGGGTCATCTCGCCGTCGGTCACCGCGCCGCCGAGCAGAATCTTGATGTTGACCTCGTGGTCGGAGCAGTCCACGCCGGCGGTGTTGTCGATGAAGTCGGTGAAGATGCGGCCGCCCGTACCGGTCTCCGACTCCTCGTCGCGCGGGCCGCCGCTGCGGGCGTACTCGATCCGGCCGCGCTGGGTGAGCCCCAGGTTGCCGCCCTCGCCGACCACCCGGGCGCGCAGCTCGCGGCCGTTGACCCGGATCGGGTCGTTGGCCTTGTCGCCGACGTCCGCGTGGGTCTCCGACGCCGACTTGACGTAGGTGCCGATGCCGCCGTTCCACAGCAGGTCGACCGGGGCGCGCAGGATCGCCCGCATCAGCTCCGGCGGGCTCACCGCGGCGGCGTCGCCGAGCCGCAGCGCCGCGCGGACCTGCGGCGACACCGGGATCGACTTGGCCGTCCGCGGGTACACGCCGCCGCCCTCGCTGATCAGCGCCGCGTCGTAGTCCGCCCAGGACGAGCGGGGCAGGTCGAACAGCCGGCGCCGCTCGGCGAACGACGCCGCCGCGTCCGGGTCGGGATCGAGGAAGATGTGCCGGTGGTCGAACGCGGCCACGAGCCGGATGTGCTCGCTGAGCAGCATGCCGTTGCCGAACACGTCGCCGGACATGTCGCCGATGCCGACCACGGTGAAGTCCTGCGACTGGGTGTCGACGCCCAGGTCGCGGAAGTGCTTCTTGACCGACTCCCACGCGCCACGGGCGGTGATGCCCATCTTCTTGTGGTCGTAGCCGGCCGAGCCGCCGGAGGCGAACGCGTCGCCCAGCCAGAAGTCCTTGCCGACCGAGATCTCGTTGGCGATGTCGGAGAACGTCGCGGTGCCCTTGTCGGCCGCCACCACCAGGTACGGGTCGTCGGCGTCGTGGCGCACCACGTCCACCGGCAGGATGATCTTGCCACTGTGGATGTTGTCGGTGACGTCGAGCAGCGCGCCGATGAACAGGCGGTAGCACTCCACGGCCTCGTCCCGGTCACCCGGCTTCTGCTTGAGCACGAAGCCGCCCTTCGCGCCCACCGGCACGATCACCGCGTTCTTCACCATCTGCGCCTTGACCAGGCCGAGGATCTCCGTCCGGAAGTCCTCACGCCGGTCGGACCAGCGCAGGCCGCCGCGCGCGACCGCGCCGAAGCGCAGGTGCACGCCCTCGAACCGGGGCGAGTAGACGAAGATCTCGAACTTCGGCCGCGGCTGCGGCAGGTCCGGGATCGCCTGCGGGTCCAGCTTGAACGCGACGTACGACTTGGGTCGCGCATCGGCGCCGCGCTGGAAGAAGCTGGTGCGCAGGGTCGCCTGGATGAGCGTCAGGTACGACCTCAGGATGCGGTCCTGGTCCAGGCTGTCCACGCCGTCGAGCAGCCCGGTCACCTGCTCGACCAGGTCGTCGGCCAGGCGCGCCCGCTCGTCCTCGCCGTACTCCAGCTGCGGCGAGAACCGGGTCTCGAAGAGCCGCACCAGCAGGCGGGTGATCTCCGGGTAGGCGATGAAGGTCGACTCGACGTACCGCTGGGAGAAGACGGCGCCGGTCTGCCGCTGATATTTCGCGTACGCCCGCAGCACCACGACCTGCCGCCACGTCAGCCCCGCGCGCAGCACCAGCTCGTTGAAGCCGTCCACCTCGGCCTCGTTCTGCCAGGCCGCCGCGAACGCGTTCTCCACCTGCGGGCGCACCTCGGACAGCTCCCGGTGCGCGGCCGGCGGCATCAGGCCGAAGTCGTACAGGTAGACGGTGCCGTCGGCGCGGCGGACCTCGTACGGGCGCTCGTCGACGACCTTCGCGCCCAGCGAGTGCAGCACGGGCAGGACGGCGGAGAGCATCATCGGCTCGCCGTACCGGAAGACCTTGAACCGCACGTCGTGGTCGTCGGGTTCGGCGCACCCGTCGCGGTTGAGCCGGCGCTTGCGGTACAGGTGCATCTCGAGCTGCCCGGACTCCTCCAGCAGCTCCAGCTTGGCGATGTCCTGCACCGCCTCGTACGGCGTGTGCCCGTCCTTGTAGCTGTCCGGGAAGGCTCCCGCGTACCGGTGGAACAGCTCCTTGGCCGGCTCCTCGCCGAGCTTGCGCTCGAGCACCAGGGAGAAGTCGTCGTCCCACATGCGGGTGGCGTCGGCGAGCATCTCGGCCAGCGCGTTCGGGTCCACCGCGCCGGGCGGGTCCGACGGGTCCGTCCGCACGATGAAGTGCACCCGCGCGAGCATCCGCTCGGTGACCCGGGTGGTGTAGTCGACGCCGATGCCGTTCAGCTCACGCAGCAGGATCTCCTGCATGGCCTGGCGGTTGGCGGTCGTGAAGCGGTCGCGCGGCAGGTAGATCAGGCACGAGATGAACCGGCCGTACCCGTCGCGGCGCAGGAACAGGCGCAGCTGCCGCCGCCCCGCCATGCGCAGCACGCCGATGACCGCCTCGTACAGGTCATCGGTCTTGATCTGGAAGAGCTCGTCCCGCGGGTACGTCTCGAGGATCTGCAGCAGGTCCTTGCCGGAGTGCCCGCGCGGCGACAGCCCGGAGCGGTCCAGCACCTCCATGACCTTGCGCCGCACCACCGGCAGCTCCCGCACGCTGGTGCGGTACGCGGAGCTGGAGAACAGGCCCAGGAACCGGCGCTCGCCGCACACCTCGCCGCGGTCGTTGAAGACCTTCACGCCGATGTAGTCGAGGTACGCCGAACGGTGCACGGTCGCCCGCGAGTTGGCCTTCGTGATGATCAGCAGGCGTTTCTCCAGCGCGCGCTGGCGTGCCTCCGGCGCCATCGAGGACAGCTTGCGGCTCGTGCTCTGCTCGCCGCGCAGGATGCCCAGCCCGCTGCCCGGCACGACCGCGAGCAGGTCGCCGTCGCCGCCGAGGTGGTACTCGCGGTAGCCGAGGAACGTGAAGTGGTCGTGCGCCAGCCACTTGAGCAGCTCGATCGTGTCGGTGACGTCCTTGTCCGGCACCGGCAGCTTGCGATCGGAACCCCGGGCGGCCGCCAGCTCGTCGGCGATGACCAGCGCGCGCTGGCGCATGCGGGGCCAGTCGTCGACGGCATCGCGGACGTCGGTGAGGATCCGGCGCAGCTCGTTGTGCAGGTGTTCGCGGGCCTCCGCCGTGCGCACCGGATCGATCTCGACGCGGATCCAGCTCTCCACCAGGTCGCCGTCGATCGCGTCGTCGGGCTCGACGTCCGCCTCGACCTGCGCGAGGGCGCCCAGCGGCGCACGGCGCACCACGATCAGCGGGTGGACCAGCAGGTGCACGCTCAGCTGGTACGCGGTGAGCAGCTCGACCACCGAGTCGACGAGGAACGGCATGTCGTCGGTGACGATGGAGATGACCGTGTGCGGCTGCGCCTCGGACGGGGCGCTGATGTCGAGCTTCAGCTCACCCGGCAGCCGCTCGGCGGCGAGCTCCCGGTGCCGGCGGGCGGCCTCGAACATCTCCGCCGGGGTGTAGCCGACGAGCTCCTCGTCCGGCGCGAAGCGCCAGAAACGGCCCACGAGCGCCGCGGCGCCGTGGTCGTCCCCGGCGAGCGCCACGGCGTCGGTGACGAGCCGCTCGGCGTTCGGCAACGGCTCGTCGAGTTCGTCGTCGGAGGTGCCGAGCCGGCCCGTGAGGGCTAGCCCGGGGCCCGGTTCGAAATCCAGCTCGGGACCGGAATCGGCGGCGGCCTCGTCGGCGACAGGCATGACAGACGGCTCCCCTCACCCACGGCACTGTGGGTCGACGTTTCGCAGCTCCAGCCTAGATCCTGCTCCCGGGGACCCGGGCACACCCCGGGTGCGCAGCCGAAGATCCGACAACGAATTAGACACATCTCACGCAGCGCGGGCACTCCGGACGAGCGCGGGGAGGTTACCGTTCCGTACGTTTCCTGATTCGTACCTGGGGAGGGGCAACCTCATGCACCGGACCGGACGAGCCCGTCGAGCCGTCGCCGCGCTGGCCGGGCTCGCGCTCGCCGGCTCCCTGCTGGCCGCGTGCTCGGGTTCCAGCGGGCCCGGCGACACGGTCAAGGCCTTCCTCGACGGCTGGCGCAACGGCAACCTGAGCAAGGTCGGCTTCGTCACGGCGGCGGGCGGCCGGATCTCGGCCGAGGACGTGTACGCCCGGCTCCAGGGCCTCTCGGGCGACCTGGCGAAGTCGTCCGTCCTGCTGTCGCAGCAGGGTGAGGCGAAGGAGACCGGCGACATCGCGTCGGCCCCGATCAAGGTCGACTGGACGCTGCCCGGCGGCTCCGCGTGGTCGTACCAGAGCACCGTACGGCTGACGAAGGCCAACTCCGACGGCTGGCGGGTGGTGTGGGAGCCGTCGCTCGTGCACAGCGAGCTCACCGACGGCGACCGGCTGGAGCTGCGCCGCAAGGCCGCCGACCGGGCGGACCTGCTCGGCCCCGACGGCAAGCCGCTGGTGACCAAGCGGGCGGTCGTGGTGGTCGGCATCCGGCCGGACCAGGTCGAGGACCAGGCGAAGCTCTTCAAGGAGCTCGGCACGACGCTGAAGACGGTCAAGGTCGACCTCGACACCGACGACCTGGCCACCCGGGCACGCAACTCGAAGCCCGACGCGTTCGTCGACGTGGTCACCCTGCGCCAGGCCGACTTCGCCAAGGTGAGCGCCAAGCTGAACGCGCTGAAGGGCACGCTCTTCCACGACGAGCAGCGCGAGCTCGCGCCCACCCGGCCGTTCGCCCGGGCCACGATCGGCACCGTGGACGAGGCCACCCGCGAGGACCTCGACGCCAACCCGGACACGATGGCGCAGGGCGACCAGGTCGGCCACGGCGGGCTGCAGCAGCGGTACGACGCCCAGCTGCGCGGCACGCCCGGGCAGGCGGTGGTGATCGCCCGCAAGACCCCGGACGACAAGATCGAGGATTCGCAGCTCTACAGCATCGAGCCGGTGGCCGGGAAGCCGATCAAGATCACGCTGGACACCCGTACGCAGAACGCGGCCGACGTGGCGGTCGCCGCGGAGAAGCAGCCGAGCGCGCTGGTGGCGATCCGGATCAGCGACTCGTCGGTGCTGGCGGTCGCCAACGGTCCCGACGGCGGCGGCGTGGACACCGCGCTGGCCGGCCAGGTCCCGCCCGGCTCGACCTTCAAGATGGTGTCCACACTGGGCCTGCTGGACAAGAAGGCGGTCACCCTCGACGGCGTGGTGGCCTGCCCCAAGACCAGGAAGGTCGCCGGCCGCGAGTTCAAGAACTCCCACGACATGGTCCTCGGCTCCGTACCGTTCCGGACCGACTTCGCCAAGTCGTGCAACACGGCGTTCGTCGAGCTCTCCTCGAAGCTGGGCGCCGACGGGCTCAAGGACGCCGCCACGAAGCTCGGCATCGGCGCCGAGTGGGATCTGGGCACGACGGCCTTCTCCGGCAAGCTCTCCCCCGCCGACAGCCCCACCGAACTGGCGGCGGCGACCTTCGGCCAGGGCGCCACGGCGGTGAGCCCGCTCGCGATGGCCGGCGCGACGGCGGCGGTGGCCCGCGGCCAGTTCAAGCAGCCGCAGCTCATCCTGGACCCGGCACCGTCCAAGCCGGCCCCGGAGGGCCCCAAGCTGGCCCCCGCATCGATCGAGCCACTGCACACGCTGATGCGCGAGGTGGTGACCAAGGGCACCGGCGACGACCTGCAGGACGTGCCGGGCGGCGACGTGTACGGCAAGACCGGCACCGCCGAATTCGCCGACAAGTCCGAGGAGACCCACGCCTGGTTCGTGGGCTGGCAGGGCGACGTGGCATTCGCGGTCATGGTGCAACGCGGCGGCGCGGGCGCGGAGGCGGCGGTCCCGATCGTCAAGCGCTTCCTGACGGACCTGAACCGCTGATCGCCCGGCCCACCGCTGAGCCACGGCCCAGCGCCGAACGACCGGCCCAGCGCCGGCTCAGTCGCTGAGCGACCGGCTCAACCGATGAGCGACGGCTCAGCGCCGGCTCAGTCGCTGAACGACCGGCTCAGCGGCACCGTCAGGTGATGTCGGCGGGCGCCTCGGGTCCGATCTCGAACGCGGGGCGCTGCGCCGGCAGGCTGAAATCGTCGATCTGCCGGGGTCGCAGCATGCCGGGCATGGTGGCGGGCAACGGCTCGGAGTCGAGCAGCGGCGCCTGGCCCAGCGGCCGCAGCGCCGGCTCCCCGTGCTCGTCCGCATGCTCGTCGGCCATCGCGGCCGGATGCTCGTCCGCACGCTCATGCTGCATCGCCGTCGAGGGCTCGTCCGCAAGCTCACTCGGCATCGCGTCCCAGGACTCGGCCACGTCCTCGTCCGGCATCGCGGCCAAAGACTCGTCCGGCATCGCGGCCGAGGGCTCGGCCGCGAGCTCCACGTCGAGATCCGCCTCGGCGACGATCTCCGCCTCGACCTCGCCCGCAGCGTCGGCCTCCGGCCCGGATTCGTGCCCGGCCCGGAACTCCGGATCCCGCTCGACGTCCGGCTCCACCTCGGCGTCTATCACCACGTCAGCGTCGGCGAAAGCCTCGGCAGCATCGAACCCCTCGGTGGCATCGAAGCCGGCATCGGATTCAGGGATCTCGGCGGAATCGGAGTCGAGGTCCCGGTCGTGAGCGGGTTCCACCACCCGAGCCTCGACCTCGTCGGCCTCCTCCACCGCCATCAGCGTCGTCGCCGGAGCCGCCACCTCGTCGTCGTGGCCCGCGCCAGGTCCGCCACCCAACATCGCGGCCGCGGCGAGCGCCACATCGTCCGCCGCCGCGGCGGCCCGCCGCTCCTGCACGGGATCAACCTCGGACGCCGCCACAGAGACCGCCCCGGCAGCCACCGCCGAAGCCGGCGCGGAACCCACCGCCGAAGCCGAACCCGAAGCCGCCGCGGGAACCGACGCCGAGGCCGGCGCGGAACCCAACCCTGAGGCCGCCGCGGAGACCGACGTCGAAGCCGGCGCGGAACCCAAACCCGAGGCCGCCGCGGAGACCGACGCCGGAGCCGGCGCGGAACCCGAACCCGAGGCCGCCGAGGAGGCGAGCTTGCCCGGTGCCCCCGGCGCGAGAAGATCCTGACGGGCGGCGACCAGATCCGGCCGGGCCTCCACCGTGTGCGCCGACTTCAGTCCCGCGACGATCGCCGCGGTGATCTCCTCGGCGTACCGGCCGTCGGGGTCGTAGTCCGGGTCGAAGACGGTGATCTCCACGCCCAGGCAGTGCGGCGACTCCACCAGGCCGGCGAGGAGCAGCTCGAGCTCCGGGAACGCGATGCCGCCCGGTTCGGGCGCGTCCACGGCCGGCATCACCGCCGGGTCGAGGACGTCCACGTCGAGGTGCACCCAGTAGCCGGCGCAGTCGACGAGTTGCTCGCGGGCCCACTGGGCGCTGCGGGCCGCCCCCTCCACGCGCAGCGTCGGCACCGGGCGGGTGACGATGCCTGCCGCCTGCAGGTCGAGGCGGTATTCGTCCTGGGCGCGGATGCCCATCACCACCACGTCGATGTCACGGTAGTACGGCCGCCGCCCCTCCATCGCCGCCAGGTCGACCTGGCCCCGGCCGGTCACCAGGGCCAGGTCCTCGCCCGCGGCCGCGCCCACGTACGAGGCGTTGCCGGGGTGCCGGAAGTCCGAGTGACCGTCCACGAAGACCAGTCCGATGCGCCCGCCCACGGCCTCGCCGAGGCGGTGCATGGCCAGCGCCGAGCCGAGCACGATCGAGCAGTCCCCGCCGAGCACGACGGGGAACTCGCCCTGGTCGATGATCGCGCCGATGCGGTCGGCGAGCCGGCGCGAGTACAGCGAGATCTCGGGGGCGTGGCAGACGCCGTCGCCGGGCCGCCACTCCCCCGGGTCGTAGCGCGGCGGCGTGAGGCAGCCGGCGTCCCGGGCGTCGAGCCGGCGCAGCAGCCCCTGGTCGCGCAGGGCTCCGGGCGCCTTGGCGCAGCCGGGGACCGAGGTCCCGGTCGGCGGGCGCAGTCCGAGGTTGGACGGCGCGTCGAGCACGGCTATGCGGCGCATGGGGCCCCCGTACTGTGCCTAGAAGAGCGCGCGGGCGAGTGCGCGGCGCGCGCTCGCCACCGCCGGGTCGTCCGGTCCGGCGACGGTGAACAGCGACAGCAGGTGCTTGCGGACGGCGTCGCGCTCCTCGCCGGCGGACCGCTTCACCGCGGCCACAAGGCGCTCGTACGCCTCCGGCGCCTGTCCGCTGAGGACCTCGATGTCCGCGGCGAGCCGCTGCGCGTCGAGGTCGTCGGGGTCGGCGGCCGCCTTCGCCAGCACCGCGGCCGGGTCGACGCCCTCGATCCGGCGGTAGAGCTCGACCTGGGCGAGCCCCGACTCGGCCGCCCGGTCCTGCGGGGTCTCGGCGAGGATCTTCCGGTACGCCGCCTCGGCCTCGTCCAGGTCGCCGCCCATCAGCGCGTCGTCGGCCGCGTCCATCCGCGGGTCCTCCGCCGGGGCGACCTGCACGCCGCCGGCCTTGAGCACCGCGTCGACGTACCGGCGCACCTCGGCCTCCGGCAGCACGCCGGTGAAGCCCTCGACGAGCTGGCCGCCGACGACCGCGACGACCATCGGGATGCCCTGCACCCGCAGCGCCTGCGCCAGCCGCGGGTTGGCGTCCACGTCGACCTTGCCGAGCACCCAGCTGCCGCCGCCCTCGGCGGCCAGTTTCTCCAGGACCGGGCTGAGCTGCTTGCAGGGCTCGCACCAGTCGGCCCAGAAGTCGAGGATGACCGGCGTCGTCATCGACAGCTGCAGCACCGTCGTCTGGAAGTTCTCTTCGGTCACGTCGATCACCGCGGCGGGCGAGCCGCCCGGGACGCCGGTGGCCGGGCCCGCGGCGGGCGTGGCGGCGGCGCCGGCGGCCGGGCCGGCGGCGGACGGCGTGGGCTTGCTCGCCGGGCGCAGCGCGCCGAGATCGACCGCGCCGCGGGTGAAGATCGACGGAGTGGTCCGTGGGTCGCTCATGGTTACCTAGTCTCGCACGCACCCGCGCGTGTCCGCCGCGCCGCCGGGCAGGCGATATCGGACGTCACAGGCGCTCCCGCCGGTCCTGCAGCGGGAGCGGCTCGCCGAGGTAGCGCACCCCGGTCGCCTCCTCCGAGATGCGCCACAGCCGGGCGGCCAGAGCGAGGTCGTCGGCGGGCGGTACGAGCGCATCGAAGTGCACCCGGATGTCCTTTTTCCGTGCCGCGAAGCCGAGGAAGACACCGGTCCGGGCGGCCGGGTCGGTGGCGGCGAACGCGAGCGGCAGCGCGGCCTGCTCGACCGGCCGGCTGAACAGGGCGCCGCCGATCGTCACCATCGCCCGCTGCGCGAAGGTCCGGGCGCTGTCGTGCATCGGGGTGGACGCCATGCCGGGGTGGCTCAGAAAGCTGCGCACCGGGCTGCCCGCCCGGCGCAGCCGGCGGTCGAGCTCCGCTCCGAAGAGGATGTTCGCGAGCTTGGACTTCACGTACGCGGCCCCGGGCGAGAAGTGCCGGTCGGCGCGCAGATCCTCGAAGTCGGTCGCCACCTTGACCCGTCGGTAGAGGTTCGATCCGACCGCCACGACGCGCGGGTCGTGGTCGGGCCGGAACAGGTCGAGCAGCAGTCCGGTGAGCGCGAAGGCACCGAGGTGGTTGGTCGCGAACACGCTCTCGTGCCCCTGCGGCGTCAGCTCGCGCGTCTGCCCGCCGATCCCCGCGTTGTTGACGAGCACGTCGATGCGGCGGCGGTCGGCGCGCATCCCGTCGGCGAAGCGCCGGACCGAGTCCAGGTCGGCGAGGTCGACCTGCCGCACCTCCAGGTCGCCGGTCAGCCCGGAGCGCGCCCGCTCGCCCTTCGCCACGTCCCGGACCGCCATGATCACCGACGCGCCGCGCCGGGCCAGCCGATCGGCCAGCACGAGGCCGAGACCGCTGCCGGCCCCGGTGATCACCACCGTGCGGCCGGTCTGCCCGGGCATGTCGTCGTAGCTCCAGCTGAGTGCCATCCGTACCTCCACGGCGTCAGAACGGATTTTTTATCCGTTCACAGCCGACGGTAGCACGGCAGCGGATGGGTTATCCTCTGCGTGTGACCTTGCGCGCAGACTCGGCCCGGGTTCGGGCCCGGACGCTCTCCGCCGCCCGGGCCCGCGTCGCGGCGGGCGACCTGGAGCTGCCGATGAACGCCATCGCCAAGGAGGCGGGCGTCGGCGTGGGCACGGTGTACCGGCACTTCCCCAGCCGCCGGTCCCTGCTGGAGGGCCTCGCGACGGAGAGCTTCACCGAACTGGTCGCGGAGGCTCGGGCAGCCGCGGAGAACCCGGACATCGCCACGGGTCTCGAGAACCTGCTCCGGGCGGCGCTGCGCCGGCAGCTCACCGACGCGAGCCTGGCGGCGGTGCTGTCGGAGCCGGGCTTCGAGTGCGCGGACACGCAGGAGCTCAGCAAGGAGCTGGGCGCCGCGTCGCTGCAGGTGCTGGACCGGGCACGCGAGGCCGGCGTCGTACGCCCGGACGTCACGCCCGACGACTTCCGCCGGTTGACCTGCGGCATCCAGCACGCGGCACGCAGCGGCGGCGACCCGGAGGCCGCCGCCGACCGCTACCTCGACATCGTGCTCAAGGGCCTGCGGCGCGGGAAGGACTAGAAGCGGGCGGGCTCGCGGTAGATGCCCCAGACGTCCTTGAGCGCGCCGCAGATCTCACCCAGCGTGGCCTCGGCCCGGGCCGCGTCGAGCATCGCCGGGATCATGTTCCCCTCGCCGCGGGCGGTCTCGACCAGGCGCGCCAGCGCCTGCTCCACGCGTACGCGATCACGGTTGTCCTTGCGAGCGGTCAGCTCGCGCCGCTGCACGACCTCGACCTCGTGCGAGACCCGCAGGATCTCGAGGTCCTTGGCGACCGTGCCGGTGTGCACGTTGACGCCGACGATCTTCTTCTCGCCCTTCTCCAGGGCCTGCTGGTAGGTGAACGCGGCCTCGGCGATGTTCGCGGTGAACCAGCCGTCCTCGATGCCGCGCAGGATGCCCGAGGTCATCGTGCCGTCGTGGCCCAGGTCGCGGATGCGCGCGAAGATCTCCTCCGCCTCGGCCTCGATCCGGTCGGTCAGCGCCTCCACGTACCAGGAACCGCCGAGCGGGTCCGCCACGTTGGTCACCCCGGTCTCCTCCATCAGCACCTGCTGGGTCCGCAGGGCGATCTCGGCCGACTCGTCGGTGGGCAGCGCGAGGGTCTCGTCGAGGGCGTTGGTGTGCAGCGAGTTGGTGCCGCCGAGCACCGCCGCGAGCGCCTCCACGGCCGTACGCACGACGTTGTTGACCGGCTGCTGCGCGGTGAGCGACACCCCGGCGGTCTGCGTGTGGAATTTGAGCCAGAGCGCCTTCTCGCTGGTCGCGCCGTAGTCGTCGCGCAGATGCCGGGCCCAGATGCGCCGGGCCGCGCGGAACTTCGCGATCTCCTCGAAGAAGTCGACGTGCGCGTCGAAGAAGAAGCTGAGGCCGGGCGCGAACGTGTTGACGTCGAGGCCGCGGGCCAGGCCCAGCTCGACGTACCCGAAGCCGTCGGCCAGCGTGTACGCGAGCTCCTGCGCGGCGGTCGAGCCGGCCTCGCGGATGTGGTAGCCGGAGACCGACAGCGGCTTGTAGCGCGGGATCTCCCGGGCGCAGTACTCCATCAGGTCGCCGATCAGGCGCAGGTGCGGCTCGGGGGCGAACAGCCACTCCTTCTGCGCGATGTACTCCTTGAAGATGTCGGTCTGCAGCGTGCCGTCGAGCTTGCCGAGATCGGCGCCCTGCCGCTCGGCCGCGACCAGGTACATGCAGAAGACCGGGACGGCCGGCCCGGAGATCGTCATGCTCGTCGTGACGTCCTGCAGGTTGATGCCGTCGAACAGCACGTCCATGTCGGCCGCCGAGTCGATCGCGACGCCGCAGTGCCCCACCTCGCCGAGCGACTCCGGCTCGTCGGAGTCGCGGCCCATCAGCGTCGGCATGTCGAAGGCGACGCTCAGCCCGCCGCCACCGGCGGCCAGGATCATCTTGTAGCGCTCGTTGGTCTGCTGGGCGTTGCCGAAGCCCGCGAACTGCCGGATGGTCCAGGTCCGTCCGCGGTAACCGGTCGGATAGAGGCCCCGGGTGTACGGGAACTCGCCCGGCCAGCCGATGCGTTCGAAGTCCTCGACAGTGTCACCGGGCGCGGGCCCGTAGACCGGATCGACGCCGGTTCCGGACAGCGTGGTGAAGTCGGCGTCCCGTTTGCGGGAGTCGTCGTAGCGCTTCTGCCAGCGCTCGCGACCGGCGGCGATGTCGGCTGCGTCCATGGCGCCCATCGTAGGCACAATCCTGAACGATCGCTAAGCCCCGGACGGAAGTGATCGCCGGTGCTATGACGATTTCAGGATATTCACAGTGCTGCATATGAACGGAAGTCTGACCGCGTGGCCACCGCCGCTCCCCCCAACGGTCAGGAGACCCCCGAGTGAAGAAGTCCATCGCCGCCGTCGGTTCCGCCCTGCTCCTGGGCGGGCTGCTGGCCGGCGCCGACGCTGCGAACGCGGCACCGGCAGCCGACCCCCTGTCCCCCTCCGCCCACCGGGCCGCCGTCAAGGCGAGCGCCGCCGACGCCTTCGCGGTCATCGCGAGCGCCAAGGACGCCGACGGCACGACCCACGTGCGCTACCGCCGTACGTATCAGGGGCTGCGCGTGCTGGGCGGCGACTTCGTGCTGCACGGAGCGAACGGCGCCCTGCGCAGCGCGTCGGTCGGCCTCACCGCCCCGCTGTCGCTGAGCACCACGCCCTCGCGCAGCGCGGCATCGGCCGCGGCCGCCGCGAAGAGCCACTTCTCGGGTACGGTCACCGGCCTCGGCTCGCCGGAGCTCGTCGTCGACGCCACCCAGGGCTCGGGCACGCTCGCGTACGAGACGGTCGTCGCCGGCATGGCACCCGACGGTCAGACCCCGTCCCGCCTGCACGTCGTCACCGACGCGACCACCGGCAAGGTGCTCAGCTCGTGGGACACCGTCGAGACCGCCACCGGCAACAGCCTCTACTCGGGCGCCGTCTCGATCAACACCACCCAGGTGTCGACGAGCAGCTACAGCCTCAAGGACGCGGCGCACGGCAACGGCACGACCTGCGACATGAACAACCGGACCTCCGGCACGTGCACGCTGTTCACCGACGCCGACAACGTCTGGGGTACGGGCACCACGAGCAGCCGCCAGTCGGCCGCGGTGGACGCGCACTACGGCGCGGCGAAGACGTACGACTACTACAACTCGACGTTCGGCCGGAAGGGCATCTTCAACAACGGCACCGGCGTGCCCTCGCGGGTGCACTACGGCAGCTCGTACGTCAACGCGTTCTGGGACGGCTCGCAGATGACGTACGGCGACGGCTCCGGCAACGCCAAGCCGCTGGTGTCCATGGACGTGGCCGCGCACGAGATGTCCCACGGCGTCACCGAGCGCACCGCCGGCCTCACCTACTCCGGTGAGTCGGGCGGCCTGAACGAGGCGACCTCCGACATCTTCGCCACGATGGTCGAGTTCTACGCCGGCAACAGCGCCGACCCGGGCGACTACCAGATCGGCGAGAAGATCAACATCAACGGCAACGGGACGCCGCTGCGCTACATGTACAACCCGTCGCTGGACGGCCGGGGCAGCCAGAACTGCTGGTCGAGCACCACGAAGAGCGTCGACGTGCACTACTCCTCGGGCGTCGGCAACCACTTCTTCTTCAACCTGGCGGAGGGCACCGGCGCCACCGCGTACGGCACCTCCCCGGTGTGCGGCTCCGCCGGCGCGGTGACCGGGATCGGCCGGGCCAAGGCGGCGGCCATCTGGTACCGCGCGCTGACCACCTACTTCACCTCGAGCACCACGTACGCCAAGGCCCGCGGGTACACGCTCTCCGCGGCGACCGACCTGTACGGCCGCTGCGGCACCGAGTACAAGGCCGTGCAGAAGGCCTGGACCGCGGTGAACGTGGCGGGCACCGACGCCGCCTGCTGATCTGCTCCGGCGGTAGCTTTCCCCTCGTGAGATCTCTACGGATCACGGCCCTGGTCGCCGTCATCGCCGGTGTGGCGCTGACGGCGGCCGGGGCCGCCACCGTGTCCGGCCTGCTGCCCTACTTCACGATCCAGAGCAATGTGGCGTACGGCCTCTTCGCCGGCTGGGCGGCCTTCCGCGGACCGATCGACCGGCCGGCGCTCAAGGGCGCGGTCACGCTGTACGTGGCGATCACCGGCCTCGTCTACCACCTGGTGCTGGCCAACCCGGCGAGCGGCTTCTCGATGGGCCCGGTCGAGCGCACTCCCGCCGAGGCGGTCGGCAACCAGCTGCTGCACACGGTCGTCCCGCTGCTCGCCGTGCTGGACTGGCTGATCTTCGACGAACGCCGCCGGTTCCGCTGGCGGTACGCCGCCTACTGGCTCGCCTTCCCGCTCGGCTACCTCGGCTTCGCGCTGATCCGCGGGCTGATCACGCACACGTACCCGTACCCGTTCATCGACGTGACCGGCCTCGGCTACGCCGGCGTCTCGCTGAGCGCGCTGTTCTTCGCGGTGGCGTTCTGGGTGCTCGGGCTCGCGTTCGTCGCGGTCGACCGGCTCCCCCGGCGCACGGCCGCCGGAGAACGGGACCCCGTCAGTTGATGCCCGCCTGGCGGCAGAGCGCCGCGAACCGCCCGGCGCAGACCGCCTTCTTCTCGACGAAGCCGTCCTTGATCACCACGTTGATGTCCTTCTTGGCGATCGGCAGCGGGTCCAGCAGCACGGCCGGCACGTACGCGCCCGACTCCGGGTCCTTCACGCGGTCACCGGTCGTCGGCCGCTCGCCGCGGTAGAGCTTGATCGCCAGGTCCGCCGCCGCGTCCGCCTCCTTCTTGATCGGCTTGTACACGGTCATGCACTGGTCGTCGGCGAGGATGTTCTGCAGGCCCTGAACGGTGGCGTCCTGGCCGGTGACCGGCACCTTGCCGTTCATGCCGTCCTTCTTGAGGATCGAGATCGCGGCGTTGCCCAGGCCGTCGTTCGCGGCCAGGACGCCGTCGATGTTCTTGTTGGTCTGCTCCCACATCTCCCGGAAGACCACGCCGGCCTCCTTGTTGTCCCAGTCCTCGACGGACTGGTCGGGACCCTTGAGGTACTGGCCGCTGTCGTACTTGGGCTGCAGGACCGAGTCGTAGCCCTCCTTGAACTGGGAGGCGTTGTTGTCGGTCGGCGAGCCGTTCAGGTCGGCGATCATCGGCGGCTCACCGCCGGCCGTGGCCCGCCCGCCCATGCAGCGCACCAGGCCCTGCCCCTGCAGCACGCCGACCTGCTCGTTGTCGAAGCTGACGTAGTAGTCCGCGCCGCCGTTGAGGGTCAGCCGGTCGTAGTCGATGGTCCTGATGCCCTCGGCCTTGGCCTTGTCGAGGACCACCTTGCCGGTCGCCGAGTCCAGGTTCACGATCATCAGCACCTTCACGCCGCCGGCGATCATGCTGTCCGCGATCCGCTGGAACTGGGCCTTGTCGCCCTGCGCGTTCTGGATGTCGACCGGCACGTCGGCCGCGTCGAAGGCAGCCTGCAGCAGCTTCGGGTCGTCGGTGCCCCAGCGCTGCGAAGTGGTGGTGTCCGGCAGGATCACACCGACCTTGCCGGCGCCCGTCCCGGAGCGGGAGCCGCCGGAGGCGGTCCCGCCGTCACCGTCGTCACCGCCCGTGCATGCGGACATGCCGGAGAGCGCGGTCAGGGCGACCGCAGCGAGGGCGAACAGTCTCGTACGCATGGAGTTCCTCCTGGCCAGAGGGCGGCAAGGCTACCAGCGGGAACGCCTCGTCAACCCTGGCGGAAAAGACGAGTTACTCCTCGCTTCCTCAACATCACTTGCGGTTACCGGCGGACAGGTGGCGCCGGTGCTCCTTGGTCGCGTACATCGCCATGTCGGCCTCGTGCAGCAGGCTGTCCGGGTCCTGCCCGCCGTCGCGCCCGACGGCCATGCCGATGCTGGCGGTCAGCGGCACCTCCACCGCGCCGATCCGGGTGGTGCCCCGCAACGCCCGGGCGAGGTCGTCGGCCACCTGCCGGCGCCGGTCGTCCGAGACGTCCAGGATCAGCACGGCGAACTCGTCGCCGCCGAGACGGGCCACCGTGTCGCCGGCGCGGACGCAGCCCCGTAGCCGCCGGCCGACCTCGATCAGCAGCCGGTCGCCGGTGGCGTGCCCGTACGCGTCGTTGACCGGCTTGAACTCGTCCAGGTCGATGAGGAACACCGTCACCGGGCCGGCCGCGAGCCCGTCGCTCAGCCGCTGCATGAACAGGCTGCGGTTGGCGAGCTCGGTGAGCGCGTCGTGGTAGGCCATCCGGGTGAGCTGGGCGGTCAGCTCGTCGCGTTCCCGCAGCAGCTCCGCGATGTGCCGGAACGCCGCCACCTGCCGGGCGACGACCAGCGCGGTGGTCACGTTCGCCCCCGCGACCACCACCCAGGCCCGCAGGTCCAGCCCGTGCAGCGCCAGCACGGCGGCGGCGAGCAGCCAGACGGCCGCCATGGCCGCGTACGGCAGGAGGCTGTACGGCCGCTTCGCGCGCTGCGGAGCCGTCCGGGCACCGGCGCGAACCTGCCGCTCCTGAACCCGCGCGCCGATCGCGATCAGACCGCTGGCCAGGACGTTCGCCGCGAACAGCCACGACATGGTCGGCGGCGCCACGTAGTACGGGACCGGTACGGCCTGCAGCACCGCCTGCAGCATCGCCGTGGTCCCGCTGAGCACCCCGGCGGTACGCACGAACGCCGACCGGCCACCCAGAAGAATCTTCACGACGGCGAAGACGGCGACCAGGAACAACCCCGGCTGGACGAGCATGACGGTCGTCGTGTGCAGCACCCAGCCGGCGTCCCGTGGACCCGGCGGCAGCTCGAAGATCCACAGCCCGAACGTGGTCGCCGCCGCCATCACCGTGGCGACGTCGATGCGCATCCGCAGGCGTGCGGCGGCGCCCATCTCGCCCATCGGGTAGCGCAGCAGGGCGGCGACGATCAGGGCCATGGCCAGCGCCAGTGAGGCGGCCTGCGGATCCGTTCCGATCGCCGCGCCCACCGACAACGGGTCGCGCAGCACGAGCACCACCTGCACGACGTTGCCGAGGACCAGCACCACGCCGGCGGTGGAGAACAGCCGCCACATCGCACCGCCGTGGGCGTCCTCCGTCCCCGAGCGCGTCAGGTGACCCGCCACCCGCCGGGCCGACACGGCGAACGGCACCTGCACGGCGATCATGAGCAGCCAGAACGCGGTGACCTGGGTGCCGGTCGAGCCCGCACCGGAACCGAAGCCCACGAACGTCGCCACGAGCAGCGCGATGAGGGCCACCAGCAGCGGATCGGCGCGCCGGGCGCGCGCGAGAGGCCCGCGCGTCATGGGCCACCTCGTTCCCGGTCCTGCTACCCGCGGAAGCGCGGGATACCGGTTCCTCCCATCGGCGCTGCGGCGACCGGGTTGAGCCTCCTGACTGTGAATCGCCTATGTGTTCGCCGTCGCTCCGGCACGCCCGCCGAGCTCGGACAGCAGGGCGGTGGCGGCCGCGTACGGATCGAGCTCGCCGTCGGCCACCTGAGCGGCCAGCTTGCTGAGCGCCGTACCGTCGCGGAGGTTGCCCATGCGCGCACGCAGCGTGCCGAGCGCGATCGCCTCGACCTCGACGGCGGCCCGCTTCTCGTGCACGGCCCGCAGCGTGCCGGACTTCTCCAGCCACGCCCGGTGTTTCTCGATGGCGGCCACCACGTCGTCGATGCCCTCGCCCCGGACCGCGGTGGCACGCACGACCTGCGGCCGCCAGTCACCGGGACCGCGCTCGCCGAGGCTCAGCATCCCCTGGATGTCGCGGTACGTGGCGTCCGCGCCGGGCCGGTCCGCCTTGTTGACCACGAAGACGTCGGCGATCTCCAGGATGCCCGCCTTCACGGCCTGGATGGCGTCGCCCATCCCGGGCGCGAGCAGCACCAGCGTCGTGTCGGCCAGCGAGGCGATCTCCACCTCGGCCTGACCGACGCCGACCGTCTCCACCACCACCACGTCACACCCGGCGCCCTCCAGGACGCGGACCGCCTGCGGCGTGGCGGCCGACAGCCCGCCCAGCTGACCCCGGCTCGACATGGACCGGATGTACACGCCCGGATCGGTGGTGTGCTCCTGCATGCGTACGCGGTCACCCAGGATCGCGCCGCCGGTGAACGGGCTGGACGGGTCGACGGCCAGCACACCGACCCGGCGGCCGGCCGTACGCAGCGCGCGGACCAGCTCGTTGGTGGTGGTCGACTTGCCGACCCCGGGCGAGCCGGTGAGGCCGACGACCTGGGCGCGGCCGGCGTACGGCGCCAGAGCGGCGGCCACCTCGGCGAGCTTCGGGTCGCCGTCCTCGACCATGCTGATCAGGCGCGCGACCGACCTCGGGTCACCCTCACGCGCCCGGGCGACCAGCGTCGGCACGTCCCGCCGCCGGGCCCCCCGGGGCGCTGCGGCACCCTGCTGCGGACCGCCGGCGCCGTCGGTCATGCTGCCGGCACCTTGATGATCAGGGCGTCACCCTGCCCGCCGCCGCCGCACAGGCCGGCCGCGCCGATGCCGCCGCCGCGGCGCTTGAGCTCCAGCGCGAGGGTCAGCACCAGCCGGGCGCCGGACATGCCGATCGGGTGACCGAGCGCGATCGCGCCGCCGTTGACGTTGACGATGTCCTCGTTGACCTTCAGCTCGCGCATCGAGTGGATGACGACCTGCGCGAACGCCTCGTTCATCTCGATCAGGTCGAGGTCGGCGACGGTCAGGCCCTCCTTGGCCAGCGCGTGCTTGATCGCGTTGGCCGGCTGTGCCTGCAGCGAGCTGTCCGGCCCGGCGACATTGCCGTGCGCGCCGATCTCCGCCAGCCAGGTCAGCCCGAGCTCCTCCGCCTTCGCGCGGCTCATCACCACGACGGCCGCGGCGCCGTCCGAGATCGGTGACGCGCTGCCCGCGGTGATGGTGCCGTCCTTCGCGAACGCCGGGCGCAGCTTGCCCAGCGACTCGGCGGTGGCGTCGGGGCGTACGCCCTCGTCGGTGTCGACCACCTCGTCGACCCCGCGCAGCCCGGCCTTGACCGGGACGATCTCGTCGGCGAAGTGCCCGTTGCGCTGCGCGGCGGCGGCCCGCTGGTGGCTGAGCGCGGCGAACGCGTCCTGCTCGGCGCGCGAGATGCCGAGATCCTTGCCGCTGCGCTCGGTCGACTCACCCATGGAGATGCCGTCCCACGGGTCCATCAGGCCGTCGTACGCGGTGTGGTCGCGCACCAGGATGTCGCCGTACTTCTTGCCCTGCCGCTGACCCAGCATCAGGTGCGGCGCGTTGGTCATCGACTCCATGCCGCCGGCCACCACGATGTCGAACTCGCCGGCGCGGATCAGCTGGTCGGCCAGCGCGATCGCGTCGAGGCCGGAGAGGCACACCTTGTTGACCGTCACCGCGGGCGTGGTCATCGGGATGCCCGCGGCGACCGCGGCCTGCCGCGCGGTGATCTGCCCGGCGCCCGCCTGGAGCACCTGGCCCATGATCACGTACTGGATCTGCTCCGGGCTCACTCCGCCGCGCTCGAGCGCCGCGGCGATCGCATAGCCGCCGAGGGCGGTGGCCGGAACGTTCTTGAGGTTGCCGAGGAGGCGGCCCATCGGGGTACGGGCGCCGCTGACGATCACCGAACTGGTCACGGGAGCTTCGCTTTCGGGTGGCTGCGACGGGTGGCGTCGTCGCTTCGGGTGGCGTTGTCGAGGGCGCGACCACGCCCTCGTGGGGACCGGCCGCGACGCCTGAACGATGGTTAGGTCAGACTAGCCGGATGACCGTTACGTCACCCACCGGGGACGAGAGCGAGAATGTCACACTCTCCGACATGGAATCGCTGCCGCCCGTCGGCCTCCTGCGCGTTGATCACGTCGGCATCGCCGTCGCCGATCTCGACGAGGCCATCGCCTTCTACGACCGGGCGTTCGGCATGCGCTGCGTGCACGAGGAGACGAACGAGGAGCAGGGCGTCCGCGAGGCCATGATCGCCGCCGGCCCCGACGGCGAGGGCGCGCGCATCCAACTGCTCGCGCCGCTGCGACCCGACTCGGCGATCGCGAAGTTCCTGGATCGCAACGGCCCGGGGCTGCAGCAGCTGGCGTACACGGTGCGCGACGTCGAGGCGGCCTCGGCCGCACTGCGCGCTCGCGGGCTGCGCCTGCTCTACGACGAGCCCCGGCGCGGCACGGCGGGGTCGCGGATCAACTTCGTGCACCCGAAGGACGCGGGCGGGGTGCTCGTCGAGCTCGTGGAGCCCGGCCGGCCCGCCTGACCGCACGCGTCGCCTGTTTCGTACGCCTTGCGGGTGAATAGTCCCCACGCAATGGCTGCGTACTGGCAGGATCGAGGCCATCGAGGAGCGCCGCACGCCCCCCGTGTGAGACGATCTTCCGCGCCTTGGCTGCACAGCAGGTAGCGGCGTGGCGACGCTGCGCGGACAGGCCCCTAGGGGGTGCCACCCGAACGGCCGACGGGGGCTCGACAGCCAGGTCGAAGGTGATCTTAGGCCGGAATACCCGGCCCGTACGCTCTTGCGTAGCCCCCTGGGGGGTCTGCCAGTATGTCGCAATGCCCCAGCAGCAGGATGCCAATCTCGCGTTCTTCGAAACCGCAAACTCGCAGCACGACTTCACTGTTGTCCTGCGTGGATACGACCGCGGGCAGGTGGACGCCCACCTCGGCCGGCTGGTCGCCGCCCTGAACCAGTCCGAGCAGGCCCGCGGCGAGGCCGAGCAGCGGATGAACGACGCGCAGCGCCGGCTGCGGCAGGCCGAGCAGCGCCTGAACGCGCTCGAGCAGAAGCTCGCGGACAGCAACAAGCTGCTCGAGGAGAACAATCGGCCGACCCTGTCCGGGCTGGGCACCCGGGTGGAGCAGATCCTGCGGCTGGCCGAGGAACAGGCGAACGACCACCGTAGCGAGGCCAAGCGGGAGTCCGAGGGCATCCTCTCCGCGGCGCGGCTCGAGGCGCGTGAGATCACGGACAAGGCTCGTGCCGAGGCGGCCGCCATGAAGGCGACCGCGGAGCGCGAGGCGGGGCAGGTCCGGACGCACGCCGAGCGCGAGGCAGCCGAGGCCCGGGTGCAGGCCCGGCGCGAGGCCGACACGCTGCGCTCCGACGCCGACCGCGAGACCAAGCAGCTGCGGACGGTCACCGCGCACGAGGTCGCCGAGCTGAAGTCGACCGTCGAGCGGGAGGTGGCCTCGCTGCGGGCCACCGCCGAGCGGGAGATCACCCAGCTGCGCGCCAAGGCGGGCCGGGAGGCCGAGGAGAAGCGCGCCGAGGCGACCAAGCTGCTGACCGACGCCCGCGACAAGCGCGACAAGGACCTGCAGGCCCTCGCGCTGGAGATCGCCGAGCGCCGGGAGAAGGCCGAGCGCGAGGAGTCCGAGCGGCACGCCGCCCAGGTCAGCGCGACACAGAAGATGGTGTCCGAGGCCGAGGAGCGCGCCCGCGCCGCCGAGGACCGCGCCAAGGAGATCGAGCAGCGCGCCGAGAGCCGCCGCGTCGAGTCCGAGCGGCACGCGGTCGAGACGGTGGAGAAGGCCCGCGCCCACGCGGACAAGACCGTCACCGAGGCGCGCAGCGAGGCCCAGCGCCTGCTGAGCGAGGCGCGGACGGAGGCCGAGCTCACCACTCAGGCCGCCCGCCGCGAGGTGGAGGACCTCACCCGCCAGAAGGACGCCGTCACCAACCAGCTCGGCCAGATGCTCTCCGGCCTCTCCGGCCTGGTCCCCACGGTCGGCGGTGCCGCGGCCAAGGCGGCCGAGACGGTGCAGGCCCAGGCCAAGGGTGCCGAGGCCGCCGTGCCCGAAGCCCCCGCGCAGCGTGCCGCCGAGGACGGCGCGGACGCGGAGAAGCCGGAAGTTGCGGCGAAGACGAGCTGAGTTTTTCACCACTCGGTCCCCGGTTGCGCCACCCCGGGCGGTGCGCAACGGTTAAGGGACCGGGCCGGCTGTGCGAAGACCTGAGAGCGGGCCGTACCGGAGCACCTCCGGTACGGCCCGCTGGTTTTCCCCGCGTAGCCTGAGCACGGACAAAACGCTCCACCCGTTTCGCCACGGGTGGGTGCAAACCGCGACCAGACGCACAGTCCCGGCCAGGCCGGTGTGTATCGGCCCGTCACGGGACGAGGCGTATGTGAGGATGGACAGCATGTCGCACGGCGGTGAAATCTTCGGCCTCGGCGGGGAGACCCCTCCGGAGCCCAGCTTCGAGACCGCCCTGCGGGGTTACGAGAAGAAACAGGTCGAGCGCTACGTCGCCCGGGCTGAGACCGAGATCGCGACGCTGATCAGCGAGCGGGACAGCGCCCAGCTGCAGAACCAGGCGATGATCGGCCAGATCGACCGGCTTCAGCAGGAGCTGGCGCAGGCCCGCCGCAACCCCGGCGTCGGCGCCGACGTGTCCTTCCGCCACCTCGGCCCCAAGGTCGAGGAGATCCTCGCCAAGGCCGAGGAAGTCGCCGCCGACATCAAGAGCTCGGCCACCGACGACATCGCCGCCCGGCTCGCCGAGGCCGAGCGCATCCGCGCCGAGGCCGAGGCGCACGCGCACAACGGCATCCGCGACTTCGAGATCGCCCTCGCCGCCCGCCGCGCCGAGGAGGAGAAGGCCGACGTCGCCCGTCGCGCCGCCGCCGAGAAGGCCGTCGCCTCGACCCGCCAGGCCGCCGAGCAGATGCGCGCCGAGGCGGAGGCGATCCTCTCCCGCGCCCGCGCCGAGGCCCAGCAGCTCAGCGAGCGCACCGCCCAGGAGACGCAGCGCATCCGCTCCGAGGCCGACGGCTACGCGAAGTCCACGCGGGTCCAGGCCGACCAGGAGATCAAGGCGCTGCGCGACCGGGCCCAGCAGGAGATCGCCCAGCTGCGCGCCGAGGCGGACCGGCAGCTCAAGGAGCTCCGCGCCACCGTCGAGCGCGAGGTCGGCGAGCGCCGCCAGGAGGTCGTCCAGGAGCTCGGCCAGATGCGCGCCGCCGCCGAGAAGCAGTGCGCCGACCTGCGCAGCGAGGCCGACAAGTACGCCGAGGAGGTCCTGCGCCGCTCCGACGAGCAGGCCACCGCGGTCCGCAAGGAGATCGCCGGCCACCAGGAGAAGGCGGCCGCTGCCGCCCGCGACCTCGAGGCGGCCCAGGCCAAGGTCACCGCGGCGGAGAAGAGGCTCGCCCAGGCCGAGGAGCGGGCCGGTGCCGCCGAGCGCGAGGCCGACCGCGTCCAGCAGCGACTGGCCGAGGTGCAGCGCGAGCTCGAGAGCGAGCTCCAGCACGTGGCGGAGGCCAAGCGCGCGGGCGAGGCCGCCGAGCGCCACGCCACCGACGTACGCCGCCAGGTGCAGAAGGAGGCCAAGCGCGTGGCCGAGCTGGCCGCGGCGGCCGTCCTCGCGGCGGCGGCCTCGCCCGACGACGAGGACGACGCCCCGGACACCGCCCGCGCGGCGAGTCCGGCCCCCGCCCCGGCCACGACGACCCCCGCAGCGGGAGGCGCCGCCGCGCCGGCCACCGGGACTGCCACGGTGGCGCCGCAGGCGGCTTCCCCGGTCACCTCGGCCGGCCAGCCGCAGGACAAGGCGGCGACCCCGGGCACCGCACCGGCCGCCACCCCGGCGAAGGTCACCGCCTCCGCCAAGGTGACCGCCCGCCCGTCCTCCACCACCCGCGTCGGCGCCGACGCCGACTGACCAGCGGACACGCCGCCCGGCGGGTGGCGGGTCATACGGCCCGACCGATACATTGCCCGCCGGGATGTCCGGTCGCCGCATGGGTGACCTCCCCGGACGTGAGTGGAGGTAACGGTGGCGGCTGACGAGCCCCGTCCCGACGAGGTTCCCGCGACGCCGGTCCCCGCACCCGCCACGGACGCGACGCGTGCCGTCGACCCGGCGCCGGCGTCAGCGCCGGACAGAGCAGGAGCGTCGGCGCCCGGCGCAGACGGCACCCGCGGGCTGGAGAGAGGCGCTGCGGCCGCGGACAGCACCCGCGCGCCCCAAGACAGCGCGGCGGTCACCGACACCACCCGCGCGCCCGAAAGCAGCGCGACGGCCACCGACACCACCCGCGCGCCGGAAGGCAGCGTGCCGTCCGGTGGCGCGGGACAGCCGGGCGATGCGGCGGCCGCGGCGCACGTGAGCGGCGATTTCGGGACGCCCGGGCCCCCGCTGAACCGGCGCAACCCGTTCCTCATCGGGCTGCTGGGCGGGCTCGGCGTGCTGGTCGCGTACGGGATCTTCCTGGGGCTGCGCAACGCCGCCTCGATCCTCGTCCTGATCTTCATCGCGATGTTCCTGGCGATCGGGCTGAACCCGGCGATCGTGCGGCTGCGCCGCTGGGGCCTGCCCCGCTGGCTGGCCGTCACCGTGGTCTCGCTGACCGTCGTGCTGCTGCTGTGCGGCGGTGTCGTCGCGCTCATCCCGCCGCTGGTGACCCAGACCGGCGAGCTGGTCGGGAACCTGCCGGGTTACATCCAGGCCCTGCAGCGCAACCAGACGATCAACGACCTGGTCGAGCGGTACGACATCGCGACGAAGCTCGGCAGCGCGCTCAACCCGGGCACGGTCACGAACGCGCTCGGCGGGGTGGTCGGCGGCGCGAAGCTGCTGTTCGGCACGATCTTCAACGTCCTGACCGTGCTGGTGCTGACCATCTACTTCATGGCCGCGTTCGAGCGGATCAAGGAGGCGGCGTACGGGCTGGTCCCCGCGTCGCGGCGGCACCGGGTGCGGCTGCTGACCGACGAGATCCTGACGAAGGTCGGCGCGTACATGGTGGGTGCGCTGGCCATCGCCGTGCTGGCCGGCATCTCCACCTGGGTGTTCGCCATGATCATCGGCCTGGGTTACCCGTTCGCGCTGGCCGTGGTGGTGGCGGTGTGCGACCTCATCCCGCAGATCGGCGCCACGCTGGGTGCGGTCATCGTGAGCCTGGTCGGCTTCGCGGACTCGCTGTCGCACGGCATCGCCTGCGTCGTGTTCTTCATCGTCTACCAGCAGGTGGAGAACTACCTGATCTACCCGAACGTGATGCGCCGCTCGGTGAAGGTCAGCGACGTGGCCGCGGTGACCGCCGCGCTGCTGGGCGTCGGCCTCTTCGGCGTGATCGGCGCGCTGATCGCCATCCCGCTGGTGGCGGCGATCCAGCTCATCGTCCGGGAAGTGGTCAACCCCAGCATGGAGACCAAATAGGTCAGGCGAGCGGCTTCGGCACGGGAACGTCCGCGAAGGCGGCGACGGTACGGTCGGCGTACGCGTTCATGTCGCCCGACTCCATCGGCCCGTCCCATTCGCGGGGCAACGGCACCGGCACGCCGGGAGCGACCCGGCGAACGATCTCGTCGAGGACCTTCTCGGCGTCGCCGACCCACAGGTGCTTGGCGCCGGGGACGCCGACCACCTCGGCCTGCGGGATGGCCCGGAACCGTTCGACGGCCTCGGCGGGGCGCAGGTAGTCGTCGAACTCGGGGACGAGCGCGGTCACCGGTTTCCCGTCCGCCGCCCAGGCCGCCAGGTGCTCGGGCGCGGAGAACCGCAGCGGCGGCGAGAGCAGGATCGCGCCGGTGACGCCCGGGTCGAGGCCGTGCATCAGCGTGAGGTCGGTGCCGAAGGACCAGCCGACGAGCCAGATGTCCGGCAGGTCGTGGAACTCGGCGTACTCGATCGCGGCGGCCACGTCGTACTTCTCGTCCACCGCGCCGGAGAAGGCGCCCTCGCTGGTGCCGCGCACGCTGGAGGTGCCCCGGGTGTTGAACCGCAGGACGGCCAGGCCGGCGAGGGCGGGCAGGCGCCAGGCGGCCTTGCGGAAGACGTGGCTGTCCATCATGCCGCCGTGGGTGGGCAGCGGGTGCAGGCAGACCAGCGTGGCGACCGGGTCGCGGTCGAGCGGGCGGGCCAGCTCACCGACCAGCCGCAGGCCGTCGGCGGTGTGCAGCTCGATGTCCTCCCTGTGGGCAGGAAGGATGGAGTTGGCGCGGATCGGTTGACTCACGAAGCCATCTTTACCCATAGCGCGGGGCGTTGCGCGAGCGCTCCACCGCCGGGCCGCGCCGGTCGCGGGCCCGCCAGCATCCGGTGTGCCAGTGCCGGCGGTCGGAGGCGTCACCGCGCTCGTCGGCGGGCCACGCCACGACGTGGGCGACGCCGGGGCGGATTTCCTGCAGGCAGCCCGGGCAGCGGTACGTCTTGACGGCGGCACCACCGAAGATCGAACGGACCATCCACTCGCCGTCCTGGTACTGCTGGACGCCCTCGACGCCCCGGCGTACGCGCTCGTCCGGCATGAACGAGGTCGCGTCGCGGCGGGCACGATTCCGGCGAGGGCTCACAGATCAAGCGTACGTGTGAGGCGCGTTACGCCGAATGCGACTTAGACTCGCGTTCATGACGGCTACGCGTACTCCCGGCATGCCCGTGGTCGAGGACGGCGTCCTCATCTCGACCAGCCCCGCGACCGGCGCCGAGGCCGGGCGCGTACCCATCTCCGGCCCGGACGGCGTCGCGTCGGCCGTCCAGAAGGCCCGCGCGGCCGGCGCCTGGTGGGCCGGGCTGGGCTTCGACGAGCGGAGGACGCGGCTGCTGCGGTGGCGGGCGCTGCTCGCCGAGCGCATCGACGAGCTGGCCGAGCTCACCCACGCGGAGACGGGCAAGCCGCCGGCCGACGCGATCGTGGAGGCCGCAGCAGCGATCGAGCACATCGACTGGGCCGCCCGCAACGCCAAGCGGGTGCTCGGGCCGCGCCGGACCAGGATGCGGCTGCTGCTGGCCGAGCACTCCGGGCACCTGGAATACCAGCCGTACGGGGTGGTCGGCGTCATCGGCCCCTGGAACTACCCGATCCTCACGCCGCTCGGCCCGATCTCCGGCGCGCTCGCCGCCGGCAACGCCGTCGTGCTCAAGCCGAGCGAGTACACGCCCGTGGTGGGTCAGTGGCTCGTCGACACGTTCGCGGAGGTCGTAGCGGAACAGCCGGTGCTGCAGGTGGTGCACGGGCTCGGCGACGTGGGCGCCGCGCTGTGCCGTGCCGGGGTGGGCAAGATCGCCTTCACCGGCTCCACGCCGACCGCGAAGAAGGTCATGGCCGCCTGCGCGGAGACCCTCACCCCGGTCGTCATCGAGGCGGGCGGCAAGGACGCGCTGATCGTCGACGCGGACGCGGACGTGACCGCGGCGGCCGAGGCGGCCGTGTGGGGCGGCATGACGAACGCCGGGCAGACCTGCATCGGCATCGAGCGGGTGTACGCCGTGGCGCCCGTCTACGATGCGTTCGTCGAGGCCGTGGTGGCCAAGGCGGGCAAGCTCAAGCTCGGCGAGGACATCGGCCCGATGACGATGCCCGGCCAGCTCGACGTGGTCCGGCGGCACATCGACGACGCCCTCGCCTCGGGCGGCCGCGCGGTCCTGGGCGGCGCCGGCGCGGTGCAGCCGCCCAGCGTGGCTCCGACCGTGCTGGTCGACGTACCCGAGGAGTCCGCCGCGGTCCGGGAGGAGACGTTCGGTCCCACGCTGACCATCACCAGGGTCGCGGACGCCGACGAGGCCGTGCAGCGGGCGAACGCGCTGCCGTACGGCCTGGGCGGCGCGGTCTTCGGCAAGGCGAACGGGGTGCGGATCGCCCGGCGGCTGCGGGCCGGCATGGTCGCGGTGAACTCGACGCTGACCTTCGTCGGCATGGCCACGCTGCCGTTCGGCGGCGTCGGCGACTCCGGCTTCGGCCGCATCCACGGCGACGACGGGCTGCGCGAGTTCGGCGTGCCGAAGGCGATCACCGTACGCCGGGGGCCGTCGCTGCTGCCCTCGATGACGTTCGAGCGCACACCCGCCCAGGTGCGGCGCATCGTCAAGGCGGTGAAGCTCCTGTACGGCCGCCGCCCGTGACCCTCCCTGCTAGCGTCACCCGGTGGATCATTGCGCGATCGAGGTCCGCGGCCTGTCGGTGAGCTACGGCTCGACGCCCGTGCTGGTCGACGTCGACCTCACCGTGCCCATCGGGGCCGGGGTCTGCATCACCGGCGAGAACGGCATCGGCAAGTCGACGCTGCTGCGCTGCATCACCAGCCTGCAGCGGCCGGACGGCGGTGAGGTCGAGGTCTTCGGCGGCCCGCCCGGCTCCACGCCGGAGTTCTGGCGGGCGGTGGCGACCACCGTGGAGCCACCGACCTGGTATCCCGGGCTGACCGCGCGCGAGCACGCCGAGCTGGTGTGCCGCGCCCACGGCATGCCGCCGCAGGATGCGGGGATCGACGAGGCGCTCGACCGGTTCGGCCTCACGTCGCACGCGGACGCGATCCCGCCGTCGCTGTCGTCGGGGCAGAAGCAGCGGCTCACGCTCGCGCTCACCCTGCTGCGCCCGAGCCGCCTGCTGATCCTGGACGAGCCGGAGCAACGGCTCGACCCGGAGGGCCGGGCGACCGTCGCGGCGATGCTGGCGGCGTACCGGGAGGACGGTGGCACGGTCCTGATCGCGAGCCACGACGAGGTCTTCGCGGCCGCGGCGGGCACCTCGCCGGTCGGCATGGCGGACCTGCACACGGCGACTCCATGACCGACGTCGGGGCAGTGCGGCGGTGGGTGCGGCGCACGCGGTCGGCGCATCGCGAGCGCGGGGAGACGCTCGGCAACTTCTACTTCGCCGTGCTCTTCGTGTTCATCGTCGGCGGGATGGTGCACCGGCAACTCGCGGCGGTCTTCTGGCCGGGCACGCCGAACGCCTCGGAGCTGGCGGCGTACTCGCTGGCCGCGGCGGTCGCCGGCGGCCTGTATCTCGCGCTGCGCCGGCTCGGTCCGCTGGCGCTCAGCCGCCCGGCCGCGTCATGGCTGCTGACCGCCCCGGTGAGCCGGCGCCGGCTGCTGCTGCCGTCGCTGTGGGTGGCCACGGCCGCCGCCGCTGCCGCGGGCGCGCTGGGCGCCTTCGCGATCGTCGGGCACGTCGCCGCGCGGCCGGTGCCGGCCGGGGCGGGTGCCCTGCTCCCGCTGGGCGGGGCGCTGCTCGGGGGCGCGCTGATGCTGACGGCGCTGGGGGCCCAGGGCGAGCGGCGGTGGGCGTCCTGGTCGGACGATGCGGCGTACGTCCTGCTCGCGGCCGGGCTGGCCGGGCTGGTCGCCGACTCGGCCGTGGCCGCGCCGCACGCGCCGGCCGGGTGGCCCGCGGCCTCCGTCGTGGCCACGGCCACGGGTCCGCTCGCGGTGGTCGTGCTCGTGTTCTTCCTGCTGGCGGTACGCGGCCTCGCCCGTACGCCCAACGACCGGATCCTGGAGGCGTCCCGCACGGCCGGCACGTTCGCGGACTCGGCGTTCGGCGTGGAACCGTCGTTCGTCACCGAGATGGTCGAGCGGCGCTACTGGGGCCGCCGGCGGCTGCGGTCCCGGCGGCTGCCGGAGCGCATCCCGGCGCTCGTGGCCCAGGACCTGCTGATGGTGCGGCGCCGGCCGCGGCGGCTGCTGTGGCTGGCCGGCAGTGCGGCGCTGCCGTCGCTGCTGGCGCACGCCCCGGGCTGGGTACTCGCCATGGCGGTCCTGGTCGGCGGCATGGTGGCCGGCGGCGTCACGACGGCGAACGTCCGCACCGACGCCGGCAACCCGTGGATGCCGCGCATGCTGGGCCTCAGCTCGCGGACGGCGGTCCTGCAGCGGCTCGTGGTCCCCGGCGTCGTGGCCGCGCTCTGGTACACCGCCGCGCTGATCCTGCTGGGCGTGCTCGGCGACCTCCCGCCGGGCCCGTGGTGGGCGCTCGGAGCGGCCCTCGGCCCGGTGGGCGCGGTCGCCGCGGTCCGCAAGGCCCGTACGGGCTTCGTGGACAACTCGCTGCTGCCGCTGGAGACGCCCGCGGGGTCGATCGCGACCGGCCCCGTGCTCGCCGCCTTCGCCGGGGTGGACGTGCTGATCCTCGGCCTGCCGACGATCGTGCAGATGGCCCAGGGCGGCCCGCTGTCCTGGACCGGCGTGATCGTCCAGGCCGCCGTCGCCGGCTTCGGGGCGCGCGCCTACCTCAGCGGCACGACGGCCACCGACCGGGTGGAGCTGAGCGCCCGCTAGAAGAGGGTCAGCTCGTTGCGCTCCATGCCGCGCAGCTTGTCGTAGTCGACGACCACGCAGCGGATGCCGCGGTCGGTCGCCAGCACCCGGGCCTGCGGCTTGATCTCCTGCGCCGCGAACACGCCCTGCACCGGCGCGAGCAGCGGGTCGCGGTTCATCAGCTCCAGGTAGCGGGTGAGCTGCTCGACGCCGTCGATCTCGCCGCGACGCTTGACCTCGACCGCCACCGAGCCGCCGTTGGCGTCCTTCAGCAGCAGGTCGACCGGGCCGATCGCGGTCATGAACTCGCGGCGCACCAGCGTGTGGCCCTCGCCGAAGGTCTCCGGGTGGGCCGCCAGCAGCTCCTGCAGGTGCGCCTCGACGCCGTCCTTGACCAGCCCCGGATCCACGCCGAGGTCGTACGAGGTGTCCTGGAAGATCTCCTCCAGGGTGATCCGCAGCTCCTCGCCGGCCTTGTTGACCACCTTCCAGACGCCCGGCGCCTCCTGCAGCTTGCAGGGCGGGCTCATCCAGTTCAGCGGCTTGTACGCCCGGTCGTCGGCGTGGATCGACACCGACCCGTCGGCCTTGACCATGAGCAGGCGCACGGCCGGCGGCAGGTGGGCGGAGAGACGGCCGACATAGTCCACGGAGCACTTCGCGATGACCAGACGCACCGCACGAGGGTAGCTGTCGCTTCCGGGCGGGGCGAGCGCGGCGGTGCCATGCTGAGATCGTGCTCGAAGCGCTCACCGGAAGCGGCCTGGCGGCATCCGCCGGGCTGAACGCGTACATCCCCCTGCTCACGATGGGTCTGCTGGCCCGGTTCACCGACGCGATCGACCTGCCCGGCGGGTGGCAGTGGCTCTCGAACGGGTGGGTCATGCTCATCCTCGCCGTGCTGCTGGCGGTCGAGGTCGTCGCCGACAAGGTGCCGGTGGTGGACCACGTGAACGACGTGGTGCAGACGGTGGTCCGGCCGACCGCGGGCGGCCTCGCGTTCGGCGCGGGGTCGAACTCGCAGACCGTCACCGTCTCCGACCCCGGCGCCTTCTTCGGCTCGCACCAGTGGGTGCCGGTCGCCGCCGGCGTCCTCATCGCGCTCTGTGTTCACGGGCTCAAGGCCGCGTCGCGGCCGGTGGTCAACGCCACCACGGCCGGCGTGGGCGCCCCGGTGGCCAGTACGGCCGAGGACTTCACCAGCATCGTGCTGTCGGTGCTCGCGATCCTGCTGCCGGTGCTCGTGCTCCTCGGGCTGGTGCTGCTCGTGCTCGCCGCCGTGTGGGTGTTCAGGCGACGTCGGCGGCGCAAGCGGGAAGGCCGGCGGTCAGAGGGTGTCCGTACGCAACAACTCTTTGGTTGACTCCTGCGGTGCCCGCGATCGCCGTTCCCGCCTTCGCCCTGACCTGGTGGCTGGGTTGCTACCTGCTCGGGCGTGACCCGGCCCGCGTCGTGCTCTGGCGGGCGGCGGGGGCGCTGGGGGCGTACGCGCTGGCCGTGGCCGCGTGGACGGTCGCGCCCGGTTCCCCGGCCGCCCGGGTGCTGTTGTGCGTGCCGGCGCTGTGCTGGGCGGGCGTGGCGACGGCTCTGCTGCCCCGTGAGGCGCCCGAGCGGCGGCAGGTGAACCAGGGCTGGGTGTTCGTGTCCGCGCTGTTCCTGGTGCTCGCCGCGGTGCTGCCCGGCGTCGGCAAGCTGGTCGCGCTGGCACCGCTCGCCGGTGCGACGGTCCTGCTGCTGCGCTACCGCGACAAGGTCCGTCCGGGGCCGCTGCCGGTCGCGCTCGCGGCCGCCGCCACCCTGTACGCGGTCGCCCTCGCCGGCCTGCTCGCCCCCGTCGACCTCGGCTCGCCGGAGCTGGTGCTTGCGACCGTTGGCCTCGACCTGCTGTTGCTCGGCTATCTCGTGGCGGTGCACGACGCGGCGGAGACCGGCGAGCGGCTGCTGCCCGACCTGCGTCGCTCGCTGGTGGCCGCGGTGGTGGCCGGCCTGCTCTGCGGCGGGCCGGCGGCGCTGACCATGCTCGCCGCCCCCGGTCTGCGGGTGGTCGCCGTGCTGCAGTTCGTGCTGGTCGCGATGGTGATGGGCGCGGTGGGGCTGGCCGGGCTGCTGCGCGGCGGGCTGGACCGGATCGCGTTCCTGCAGGACGAACGCCTGCGCTCGGAGCGGTCGGCGTTGCTGCTGGCCGCCGAGGCGCTGCCCCGGCGCCGGGAGCGGCACCGGATGATCGCGCTCAGCGAGGACGAGTTCAAGCAGCTGACCCGCCGCGCCCTCGAGGACTTCGCCGACGTGGGGCGGTTGCTGCGCAATCCGCTGGTCGACCTGCCGACCGTGGACCGGCGGCTGCACGCGCGCGGCGCCGGCGTCGCGGACCAGCCGCTGGTACGGGTCGCCGAGCTGCGGGCCGTGCTGGCGGAGCACGTGACCCGGCTCAAGCCCGCCGGCTCGTTCGGCACCACGGACGAGTGGCGGTTCTTCAACGCCCTGCACTACTGCTGCGTGCTGGGGCTGCGGCCGTACGACCGGGCGCCGCAGTCGGAGGGCCTGGACCGCGACGCCCGGCAGGCGCTCGACTGGTTCCGCCGGTACGTGCCGCGCCGGAGCCTGCACCGGTGGAAGACCGAGGGCGCCGACCTGGTCGCGGCGCGGCTCTGGCGTGACCTGGTCAGCGCCGATCCCCGCTGGTTGTCCCGGGCCGGCGCGGCGAAACCCGCACCCCGCCCGCGCTGAGGGCGCGGATCCTGCCGTCGTCCTTCGCCGGCGCGGCGAAGCCCGGCACCCGGGGCACGGTGAACGCGACACACCGCCCAAGAGGTCGATTAAATGGCCAAAGTGGTTAAAATCCCCCAACGTGGACAACGGGGGGTGGAGTGGGTCAGCGCAACGCACTGGTCGCCGTCGTCCGGCAGGAGCTGGCCGAGGCACGCGGCACCGCCCGAGCCGTGCTGGCTGCCGCCGAGTCCGCCCGTAACGAGGCCCAGCGCCGCCGTCGGCTGATCCGGGACGCGTACTCGACCTGCCTCGCGCAGCTGGCCGAGGCCCGCGAGACCGCCCGGCAGGACATCCTGCGGCGGACCCGCACCGAGGCCACCACTCTCACCCGCAACGTCGAGTCGCTGGCCGCCCTGAGCGCACCGGGTGCCGCGGGCACGTCGTGGCGCTACTGGACCCCGACCGAGCCCGACCGGGTGGGCCGGCCCGGCCTGCTGCGGATCGGGACGGTCGCGTACGAGGCCGGCGAGGAGCGGACGAAGCTGCCGGCGCTGGTGCCGTTCCTGGACCACGCCCACCTCAACGTCCTCGGCGACCAACCGGCCGCGGACGGGCTCATCTCGGGGCTGCTGCTGCGCGCGCTGGGCACGACCCGCCCCGGCGACGTCCGCGTCAGCGTGTACGACCCCGAGCAGCTCGGCGGCACGCTGGCGGCCTTCGCCCCGCTGGGCAACGCCGGGCTGCTCTCCTTCGTCACCCCGGGCGGGCTCGGCGCCGCCCTCGACGAGCTGGTCGAGCACATCTGCCGGGTCAACGAGACCGTGCTGGCCGGCGAGTACCTGTCGCTCGCCGAGCTGACGGCCGCGACCACCGGCCCGCGGCCCGAGCCGTGGCGCGTCATGGTGCTGCTGATCGACCCGGCCCGCACCGGTGATCTGACCGACGCCCAGCGCGCCCAGCTGCACCGGATCGTGCGGACCGGCGTCGCCTGCGGCGTACACCTGATGGTCCGGGGTCTGGAGCTGGCGCCGCACCCGACGGTGGAGCGCGTCGCGGTGCGCGGCCAGTCGGCGGCCTGCGACACCACCGGCGAGCTGACCGTCACGCTGGACACCCCGCCGCCGCCGGAGCGGATCACCGGCTTCTGCCGGAGCACCGCCGAGCGGTTGCGGCAGGGCCCGCCCCCGGCCAGCTTCGCCGACCTGCAGCCGAAGAAGATCTGGGCCGAGTCGTCCGCGGCCGGCCTGCTGGCGCCCATCGGGGACAGCACCGACGGCTCGCTGATCGAGGTGCCGCTGGGCGACGACCCGCCGCACGCGCTGATCGGCGGCCCGTCCGGCTCCGGCAAGACCAACCTGATCTACGCGTGGATCGGCTCGCTCGCGACCCGCTACGGCCCCGGGGAGCTCGCCCTCTACCTGCTCGACTTCAAGGAGGGCGTGTCCTTCGCCCGGTTCGCGCCGGGCCCACGGGACCCGAGCTGGCTGCCGCAGGTCCGGCTGGCCGGCATCAACGTCAACGGCGATCGCGAGTTCGGCCTGGCCATGCTGCGCCACCTCGGCGAGGAGCTGCGGGCCCGGGCCCAGGCCGCGAAGCGGTACGAGGCCACGAAGCTGTCCGAGCTGCGCGCGGAGGACCCGGACGGGCACTGGCCGCGGATCGTCGCGGTGATCGACGAGTTCCAGGTGCTGCTCGCCGGCCGCGACGCGCTCGCCGAGGAGGCCGTGACGCTGCTGGAGGACCTGGCCCGGCGCGGCCGCTCCCAGGGCATCCACCTCGTGCTCGCCTCCCAGGACGTCTCCGGCATCGAGGCGCTGTGGGGCCGCTCCGGCCTGATCGGGCAGTTCACGCTGCGGATCGCGCTGCCCAAGGCGCGCCGGATCCTCGCCGACACCAACCTGGCCGCCGCGGTCATCCCGCGCTTCCACGCCGTCGTCAACGCGGACTCGGGCGTCGCCGGCGCCAACCAGGTGGTCCGGCTGCCCGACGCCGGCGACCGCTCCACGTGGCGCACGCTGCAGCACCGGCTCTGGCGGGCCCGTACGGCCAGCTGCACGCCGCCGCGCCTGTTCGACGGCGACGCCGTGCCGCGGCTGCCGGACACGTACCGGCCGGCGGGGCGGGTGCCGGACGCGAGCTCGGACGTGGGCTCCTCCCCCGGCGCCGTGCTGGGTGAGCGGATCGACGTGGCCGCCCGTCCCGCCCGGCTGCGGCTGGGCCGGATGCCGGGGCGCAACCTGGCGGTGCTCGGCACCCGTACGGACGAGGCCTGCGACGTGCTCGCCGCCGCGGCGCTGTCCCTGGCCGCGCAGGGGCCGGCCCGGTTCAGCATCACCTGCCTGGACCCGGGGGCGGAACGGGCCGCCGCGCGGCTGGTGGCCGAGCTGCCCCAGGCCGACTGGTACGGCCTCGGCGACCTCGACGAGCTGTTCGCCGGGTTCGCCCCGGACGGCATCCCGCACTACGTGCTCGGGTACGCGTGGGACGCGGCCGGGCCGGCGTACCGGGAGCGGCTGCGCGCGCTGCTCGCCGACGGCCCGGAGCAGCGCCTGCACGTGCTGGGCTGGTGGCGTTCGGTGGCCCGGCTGCGCGACGACCTCGGCGGCATCGGCGCCCGGCTGGACACGATCGGCGCCTGGGTCGCCCTCGACGTGCAGGGCCCCGAGCTGAGCCCGCTCTCCCCGCAACCCGGCGGGCCGGTCTGGTACCCGCGCCGGCGCCGCGCGCTGTTCTTCGACCGCTCCGTGCACCGCCATCCGGAAGTGATCATCCCGTACGAGGTGAACAGTGACCACACGTGACCGCGACTACCAGCTCATGATGGCCGCGCTCGCCGACGTGGCGCGGCGGCGGGACGCCGAACTGGAGAACGCCGAGCAGGCGTACCAGACCAGCGCCGCCCAGGCCGCCGGGGAGCTGGCCCGGGCCGAGGGCGACGCGGCGGACGCGGACCGCTGGGCGGGGGCTGCGGCGGCCCAGGTGCTCGACGTGGACCGGGAGGCGGCCCGGCTGTGGGACCAGCTGCGCCGGGCCCGCGGGATGCGCGTACGGGCCCTGGGCGAGGTGCCGGAGCCGGCGGCGGTCGAGGCGCTGCCGCGCGTGGCGCTGGAGCGGGCACCCGGCTCGGGCGCGCTGGCACCCGCGCCCCGCCAGTCGGCCCGCACGCTGCTCGCCCGCGCCGCGGAACGCATCGACGTGACCGCCCGGCCGGCCGAGCGCCGCTCGCTGCCCCGGTGGGCGCTGCCGCTGCTGCCGCTGGTGGGCGCGCTGATCGCCGGGCTCACCGGGCTCATCGCGGCGGGCCTGGTCACGGTCGGGGACTCCGCGGCGGCCGGCGGTACGGTGTTCCGCGGCCTCGGCTGGCTGGCGTTCCTGGTCGCGCCGTCGGCGGGCGTACCCGTGGCGGCCCTGTTCTCCCACCGGCGCCTGAACGCGCGGCTGGACATCGGCGGCATCGGGCTGACGCTGATGGGCGGGATGCTGGCGGCCACGCTGCTCTCGGTGACGTTCGCCGCGAGCCGCTGAGCTAAGTTCCCTCCATGAGGGACGTGGCGATCGAGGTACGCGGCCTGCGCAAGGTCTACGGCGGCAGATCTGCGGTGGACGGCGTGGACCTCACCGTGCCGGCGGGCGAGATCTTCGCGCTGCTCGGCCCGAACGGCGCCGGCAAGACCACCACCGTCGAGATCCTCGAGGGCTACCGCAAGCGCGACGGCGGTGAGGTGCGGGTCCTGGGCATCGACCCGGTCGCCGCGGACGCCGGCTGGCGCTCCCGGGTCGGCATCGTGCTGCAGGGTACGGGCGAGTTCGACGAGCTGACCGTCGGCGAGGTGGTGAGCCACTTCGCCCGCTTCTACCCGTCGCCCGACGACCCCGCCGCGGTGATCGAGCGGGTGGGCCTCACCGGCAAGGTCCGCGCCCGCACGCACACCCTCTCCGGCGGCCAGAAGCGGCGGCTCGACGTGGCGCTGGGCATCATCGGCCGGCCGCAGCTGCTCTTCCTCGACGAGCCGACCACCGGCTTCGACCCCGAGGCGCGGCGCGAGTTCTGGGAGCTGATCCGCGACCTGGCCGGCAGCGGCACCACGATCCTGCTGACCACGCACTACCTCGAGGAGGCGGAGGCGCTGGCCGACCGGGTGGGCGTGATCTCCGGCGGCCGGCTCATCGCGGTCGACACCCCCCGCGACCTCGGCGACCGCGATTCCGCCCCGGCCACCGTCTCCTGGCGTACGCCCGAAGGGGTGTGGGAAAGCGCCCGCAGCGAGACGCCGACGGCGCTGGTGGCCGACCTGGCGTCGCGTTACGGCGGCGAGGTCCCCGGCCTGACCGTGACCCGGCCGACCCTCGAGGACGTCTACCTGGAGATGATCTCCGCATGAAGCTGAGGCTGGGCCTGGGTCAGGGCGTGCTGGAGGTCCGGCAGTTCCTGCGCAGCCGGGAGCAGGTCGTGTTCACGCTCGCGTTCCCGGCGATCATGATTCTGGTGTTCGGCTCGATCTTCACCGGCGACATCGGCGGGGGCGTGAAGTTCACCCAGTACTTCGTCACCGGCATGATCGCGACCGGGCTGATGACCGCCGGCTTCCAGGCGCTGGCGATCCAGATCCCGATGGAACGCGACCGCGGCGTGCTCAAGCGCCTGCTCGGCACGCCGATGCCGCGCTGGGTCTACTTCGCCGGCAAGGTGCTGATGGTCGCGTTCATCGCGGTGCTGGAGACGGTCATCCTGCTCACGGTCGCCACGCTGCTGTTCGGGCTCGACCTGCCGGACACGGCCGGCCGGTGGCTGACGTTCCTGTGGGTGTCGGCGCTGGGCATCACGGCGTGCACGCTCTGCGGGGTGGCGTTCTCGTCGCTCGCCCGTACGGGCCGCAGCGCCCCGGCCGTGGTCACCCCGGTCGCGCTGATCCTGCAGTTCATCTCCGGGGTGTTCTTCGTGTTCACGAGCCTGCCCGGCTGGATGCAGAACCTGGCGTCGATCTTCCCGCTCAAGTGGATGTGCCAGGGCCTGCGCGCGGTGTTCCTGCCGGCCTCCTTCGGCTCGCAGGAGCCCGGCGGCTCGTACGACCTGCCGAAGGTGGCGCTGGTGCTGGGCGTGTGGTGCCTGGTGGCCCTCATCCTGTGCCTGACCACGTTCCGATGGACCACCAGGCGCGACGGCTAGCCTCGTCAGACCTCGTACGTGTAGAAGCCCTTGCCGGTCTTGCGGCCGAGGTCTCCCGCGGTGACCATGCGCTGCAGCAGCTCCGGCGGGAAGAACTTCTCGTCCGCGGTGTCGCGGTAGATGTTGCCCGCGGCGTTGAGCATCACGTCGAGGCCGGTGAGGTCGACGGTGGCGAGCGGGCCCATGGCGTGGCCGAAGCCGAGCTTCATCACCGTGTCCAGGTCGGCGGCCGAGACCACGCCCGACTCGACCAGCTGGATCGCCTCGACCAGCAGCGCGGAGAACAGCCGGTTGGAGACGAAGCCGGCCACGTCGCGCTTGACCTCGACGCAGGTCTTGCCAACCTCCTCGGCGAAGTTGCGGGCGCTCACCAGCGTCTCGTCGGAGGTCTGGTAGCCGCGGACCAGCTCGACCAGCTTCATCATCGGCACCGGCGAGAAGAAGTGGATGCCGACGACCGACTCGGGGCGCTCCGTCACCGCGGCGATCTGCGTGATCGGGATGGCCGAGGTGTTGGTGCCGAGCACCGCGCCGGGCTTGCAGATCTTGTCCAGCGCCCGGAACACCTCGTGCTTGGCCTCGACCTTCTCGAAGATGGCCTCGACGACGACGTCGGCGTCGGCGGCCGCCTCGAGCTCGGTGGTCGTGGTGATGCGCCCGACGGTGGCGTCGGCGTCCTCCTGCGTGATCTTGCCCTTGGCGGCGAAGCGCCCCAGGGACTCCCTGATCGCGGAGACGCCCCGCTGGAGCGAGGCCTCGTCCAGGTCCCGCATGGTGACCTGCCATCCGGCCTGAGCCGCCACCTGGGCGATACCGGAACCCATCAAGCCGGAGCCGATGACCGCAAGCCGACCCGCCATGTGTGCCTCTCCTTCTCCCGAGCCCACCTTCGGCATGCCTCCTGGCCCTCGCTTCGCTCGGTGCAGTCGTTCATGCCGGTGTCCCGCTCACCTTTGAGTGGTGGCCTCAGCCTAGCGGGCGCGCTTAACGGAGACTCAGGCACGGCGCAGCGGGCGACCGCCGGCATCTGCGGCCTCTATCGGGGCAAATCCGGGGAAAAGGCCGCTCGGCGATGCCAGACTGTGCGCATGCCACCAAGCGACGGCTGGTACCTCCTCGGACCCTTCATCGCCGTCGCCCTGGTCGGCTTCCTCGCCGCGATCTTCTGGCACATGGGCCTGCAGTGGACCCGCACCGGCAACGACCCGCTACGCGACCTGTACGAAGGCCTCGCGATCTTCGACTACGGCGACGACTACGGCCTGCTCTGCCCCGCGGCGGTCACCGACGACCCCGGCATCGCCCGGGAGATCCGTACGCTGCTGCGCACGGCCGGGATCCGCTCCACGTCGGCGACCCGCCCCGACGGGCGTCTCGTGGTGCTGGTGTTCCCCGAGGAGGCCGAGGAGGCCCGCCGCCTGGTCGGCGGCTCCCCGGCCCTCTAGAAGTCGTACGTCGGCTCGGTGACGACCGCGCGCTCCACGTCCACGCCGAGCTTCGCCAGATCCGACACGAAGTCCGGGTAGCCGCGGTCGATGTGGTGCACCTCGCCCACCTCGGTGACCCCGTCGGCGCACAGCCCGGCGATCACCAGACCGGCGCCCGCCCGGATGTCGGTCGCCCGCACCGGCGCGCCGGACAGCCGCTCCCGGCCGTTCGTCACGGCATGGTGCCCATCGGTACGGATGTCCGCACCGAGCCGCACCATCTCGTTCACGAACATGAACCGGCCGTCGAAGATGTTCTCGGTGATCAGCGACGAGCCCGAGCTCACCGCGGCCAGCCCCAGCGCCATCGGCAGCAGGTCCGTCGCGAACCCCGGGTACGGCAGCGTCACGATGTCGACGGCCTTCGGGCGGTCGTCCATGCGTACGCGGAACAGATTGTCGCCGGGCTCCACGACCGCACCCGCCGAGACCAGCTTGTCCAGCGCGATCTCGAGATACTCCGGCCGTACGCCGTGCACCGTGACGTCGCCGCGCGTCATCGCCGTCGCGAACGCCCACGTGCCGCCGACGATCCGGTCCCCCACCGTGGCGTGCCGTACGGGCTTGAGCTCGTCGACCCCCTCGATCGTCAACGTCGACGTCCCGGCGCCGTCGATGCGCGCCCCCATCTCGGTGAGCATCTGGCAGATGTCGACGATCTCCGGCTCCCGCGCCGCGTTGTCGATCTCCGTGACACCCCGGGCCAGCACGGCCGCCATCAGGATGTTCTCGGTCGCGCCCACGCTCGGGAAATCCAGCCAGATCTTGCCGCCACGCAGCCCCCGCGGGGCCGAGGCGATCACGAACCCGTGCTCGCCCGAGATGTCGGCGCCCAGCCGCGCCAGCCCGGACACGTGCATGTCCAGGCCCCGCGACCCGATCATGTCGCCCCCGGGCAGCGCGACCCGCACGTACCCCCGGCGGGCCAGCAGCGGCCCGAGCACGCAGATCGAGGCCCGCAGCCGCCGTACGAGGTCGTAGTCGGCCTCACTCCCCGGCTCGGCCGGCACGTCGATGACGGCCTCCCCGCCGTCGAACGACACGTCACACCCCAGCCGGCGCAGCACCTCACCCATGATCGCGACATCGGTGATCCGGGGCACGTTCGCCACGACGCTGCGCCCCTCGGCCAGCAGAGCGACCGCCATAAGCTTGAGCGCAGAATTCTTGGCGCCGCCCACGGTGACATCCCCGGAAAGCCGCGCTCCGCCCTTCACCCGAATCACATCCACGCGCGCCATCGTATGGGTCGCGCCGGACGGACCCGGCAGGGCGGGGGGCCCGGGCGCGCCTCGGGGGGCGGGTGGGGGGTCGCTCCGCGGCGGGGGACCTGGGATCGCGGAGCTGCTCGGCCTGCGGGCGGGACGCCAGCGCGGCGCGGCGGAGCGCGGCGGAGCGCGGCACGGCGCGGGCTGAGCACGGCGCGGGCTGAGCGCGGCACGGCACGAGCGCGGCGCGGAAGGGGCTTGGCGTCAGCGCGAGCCGGGCGCGGCGCAAGTCACAATGCGCCCAAGCTGGGTGCGCGACGCAATATCGGGGCGGGCGCGGCCGGACGCTTCCCTCTCCGGCAGGGCTCCGTAGGGTGGGTCCATGGCCGTGCATCTGACCCGCATCTACACCCGCACCGGCGACGCCGGATCGACCCGCCTCGGCAACAACGAGGTGGCCGCGAAGACCGATCCGCGCATCGTCGCGTACGCCGACGTCGACGAGTGCAACGCGGCGCTGGGCGTGGCCCTCGCGCTGGGCGGCCTGGCTCCCGACATCAGGAGCGTGCTGACCGCCGTACAGAACGACCTGTTCGACGTGGGCGCGGACCTGTGCAATCCGCTGGCCGAGGATCCGCCGTACCCGCCGCTGCGCATCAAGGAGGCGTACGTGACCCGCCTCGAGGGCTGGTGCGACGAGTACAACGAGCAGCTGCCGGAGCTCGACTCCTTCGTCCTGCCGGGCGGCACCCCGGGCGCGGCCCTGCTGCACGTGGCCCGCACGGTGGCGCGGCGCGCGGAGCGGTCGGCATGGGCGCTGATCGAGGAGGACCCGGAACGGACCGGACCGTTGCCGGCGAAGTACCTCAACCGCCTCTCGGACCTGCTGTTCATCCTGGCCCGTACGGCCAACGGCACGGCGGGTGACGTGAAGTGGGTGCCGGGCGGCACCGCGTCCTGACAGGACCGGCCGCCCGCCACACCGGACGACGGCGCGCCGAGCAAGCCGCCGGCGCGCCAACCGACGAGCGTGGCCTGACCGACGAACGCGGCCCGACCGACGAACGCGGCCCGACCGACTGATCGGCAGGCGGTAAGGCGGCCGACGAAGGCCAGCAAGCGGGAAAGCCGACACGCGGCGGCCCAGCAGAGCGAGTCAGGCCAGCAGAGCGAGCCAGGCCAGCAGGCGGAGGCGCCGACGCGGGCGGACTAAGAATGACGCGGGCGGGCTAAGAATGAGGCGAGCCGGCAGGCCGACAGGCTGGCGGGCGGCAAACCGCCGAGGCGGATCGGGGCAGAGCCGAGCAACCGGCAGCGCGCCCCGGAACCGTCAGTTGTCCGCCGGGCGGGGGGTGATGACCGTGCGGGGTCCGACGCTGCCCGGCTGGCCGGGTGGTGCCGCCTCCAGCCAGGACAGGAAGCCGGTCACCGTGGACTCGGCCATGGCGATTTCGATGTCCACGCCGCCCTGGCGGCAGAGGAGGATCACCCAGTGGCCCGGCATGGTGAGGCGTTCGGGGCCTTCCGGGAGGCGGCGGCATTCGACGGCGAGGGTCCGGCGGTCGAGGACGCGTTTGGGGCGGAAGGCGAAGCTGAACATGCGGTGGAAGCGCAGCTCGTCGCCGACGAACTGCGCGATGCCGGTGGACCAGCCCCGGCCGGGGACGAGCGTGCTGACCCGGACCTGGGCGCGAATGGTTCCGCCGCCGAGCATGAGCAGCCGGCGGCGGAAGAAGATCGCGAAGAGGACGAGCAGGAGCGCGGCGAGGCAGATTCCGACGATCTCCAGAATCCGCATCGCCGGGCGTCAGTGGGCGTCGGGAGTGGCGGGGGACGCGCTCTCGGCGAGGACGGTCACGCCGTTCGCGTCGACCGAGAGGAAGCCGCCGGTGACGTCGTAGGTGAGCTGTTCGCCGCCGGCCAGCTTGACGCGGACCTGGGACGGTTCCTTCAGCAGGCCGAGGAGCGGCGAGTGGCCGGGCAGGACACCCAGCTCGCCTTCGGTGGTGCGCGCGACGACCATGTCGGCGTCGCCGGACCAGACCTTCTCCTCGACGGCGACGACCTGGACGTGCAACTGCTTGGCCACGCTGTCTCCCTGTAAAAGCCTGCGGCTTCCGGTGAAGTGTGACTTCCGGTGAAAGCCTGCGGAACGCTGGTAAAGCCGGTGAACTCTGTAGAACCTGCGGAACCTGCTTGCGCAAAGTCTAAACGGCCGGGTGACACCCCGTTGCCCCGGGTGGCGAGCGCCACTCCGGGTGGCGGCGTCACAGCTTCTGGAGGAAGTCCGGGTTGCTGACCAGGAACGACGAGATGGTGTCGTCGTCGACCGACGCGAAGAAGTCCTCCGCGCTCGGGTCGAGTCCCTCACCTATGTAGTCCCGGCCGTTGAACAGCGACTTGCCCGGCAGCTTCACCAGCGTCATGTCGTCCGAGCGCAGGTTGCGCAGGGCCAGGCCCCAGTCGACGACGTTGTGCCCGTTGCCGTCGAAGATGAGGGCGTCGCCGGCCGCGCGCAGCACCTGGTCGAGCTTGATGGGGTTGGTCACCACGTTCTTGCTGAGCGCCTGCTCGGCCATGGCCTTGATGAACTGCTGCTGGTGCCGCTGGCGGTCGTAGTCGCTGCGGGGCAGGCCGTACCGCTGGCGGACGTAGTCGAGCGCCTGCCAGCCCTTGAGGTGGTACGTGCCCTTCTTGTACTGCGCCTGCGGCCCGATGTACGGGTGCGCGCAGCTGTTGTCGGCGCACTCGGGCCGGCGCGGGCGGGGCTTGCCGTCGGGCTGCAGGTGCTCGGACTTCACGTTCTGGTCGATCGTCATGGTGACGCCGCCCATGGCGTCCACGATCTCCTTGAACCCGTTGAAGTTGATGATCGCGCCGGCGTTGAACTTCTTGATGCCGGTGAGCTTGCCGACGGTCTTGGCGAGCAGGTCGAAGCCCTGCGCCACGTCGTGCTTGCCGTCGCCGATGCTGCTGCCGTACGACATCGCGGCGTTGATCTTCGAGGTGCCGCCCTGGAAGCCGGTCTTGGGGAAGGGCGGGATCTCCACGCGCAGGTCACGCGGGATGGAGAACATGTACGCCTGCTTCAGCCCCTTGGGGATGTGCACGACGATGATCGAGTCGGACAGGGGCGCGGTCGTCGCGTCGCGCGGGTCGATGCCGACGAGCAGGATGTTGATCGGCCCCTTGATGTCGGTGACCGGCTCCTTCGTCGCCCCGCTGGCCGCGTTGCCGAACAGGTCCTTGGTCTCCACGGCGCCCGCGTACCGGGACACTAGCACCTGGCTCGTGATCAGCACGCCGCCGCTGACGACCATCAGCACGCAGCCGAAGATCGCGCAGAGGCGCGCCCACAGGGGCGACCGCCGTCCGGTCCCCGGTTTCCCACTCTTCGCCACTAGCTCCCCAACCGCCGTCGATGGGTTGATCCGCGACCAAAGGGGCCATGATCGCAGGGCCGCGCCGTCAGCTCTGTCAAGAATATCCGAACAACACAAGAAACTTTCAGGTCCGGTTATCCCGGTACTGCGCAGTCAAACGGACAAAACGGGCCACAGGACACGCGTACGCAGTGCCGGAACGCCCTGCCGACCCGCGGGAGCCGTGCGAACCCTCCCGCCGGCGTCCGACCGGTCGAAGGATAGACCCGCCACACAAGCCCCCGGCCGGGTGACGGGCGCACGCAAGAGGCCGCGCCGACGATGACGTCGGCGCGGCCCCGTGGAATGCCGGTGGATCAGCCCTTCATGAGCTCGTGCGCGTTCTTCTCGAGGTCCTCGAGGCCACCGCACATGAAGAAGGCCTGCTCCGGGAACGAGTCGTACTCGCCCTCGCTGATCTTCTTGAACGCCTCGATGGTCTCCTTGAGCGGGACCGTCGAGCCGGGAACGCCGGTGAACTGCTCGGCGGCGTACGTGTTCTGCGAGAGGAAGCGCTCGATGCGGCGGGCCCGCTGCACCGTGACCTTGTCCTCCTCGGAGAGCTCGTCCATGCCGAGGATGGCGATGATGTCCTGCAGGTCCTTGTACTTCTGCAGGATTCGCTGCACCTCACGGGCGACCGCGTAGTGCTCGGCGCCGACGAACTCCGGCGCCAGGATCCGCGAGCTCGACGCCAGCGGGTCCACGGCGGGGTAGATGCCCTTGTCGGAGATCGACCGCTCGAGGTTCGTGGTCGCGTCCAGGTGGGCGAACGTGGTGGCCGGCGCCGGGTCGGTGTAGTCGTCGGCGGGCACGTAGATCGCCTGCAGCGAGGTGATCGCCTTGCCGCGGACGGAGGTGATCCGCTCCTGCAGCTCGCCCATCTCGTCGGCCAGCGTGGGCTGGTAACCCACGGCGGACGGCATGCGGCCGAGCAGCGTCGACACCTCGGAACCGGCCTGGGTGAACCGGAAGATGTTGTCGATGAAGAGCAGCACCTCCTGGTTCTGCACGTCCCGGAAGTACTCCGCCATGGTCAGGGCGGTCAGGGCGACGCGCAGGCGGGTGCCCGGCGGCTCGTCCATCTGGCCGAAGACCAGCGCGGTCTTGTCGAGCACGCCACCCTCGGCCATCTCGAGGATGAGGTCGTTGCCCTCGCGGGTGCGCTCACCCACGCCGGCGAACACCGACGTACCACCGAAGTTGCGGGCGACCCGGATGATCATCTCCTGGATGAGCACCGTCTTGCCCACGCCCGCGCCGCCGAACAGGCCGATCTTGCCACCGCGCACGTACGGCGCGAGCAGGTCGAGCACCTTGATGCCGGTTTCCAGCATCTCGGTCTTCGGCTCGAGGTCGGCGAACGCCGGCGGCTTGCGGTGGATGCTCCAGCGCTCCTGGATGTCCAGGGTCGCCGGGTCGGCGTTGAGGACCTCGCCGAGGGCGTTGAACACGTGGCCCTTGGTCACGTCGCCGACCGGGACCGAGATGCCCGAGCCGGTGTCCTTGACCTCGGAGCCGCGGACCAGGCCGTCGGTCGGCTGCATCGAGATGGCGCGGATCACGTTGTCGCCCAGGTGCTGGGCGACCTCGAGGGTCAGCGTCTTGGTGCCCCCGGACAGGGTCACGTCGACGTGCAACGCGTTGTAGATGTCGGGCATGGCATCGCGCGGGAACTCGGCGTCGACGACCGGGCCGATGACCCGGACGACGCGGCCGACGCCAGTCTGCGTCTTGGTGGGCTCAGCTACTGCAGTCATCACACATCACTTCCCGACGTGGACAGCGCCTCGACGCCGCCGACGATTTCACTGATTTCCTGGGTGATCGAGGCCTGCCGCGCGGAGTTCATCTCGCGCGTGTACCGCTTCAGCAGGTCGTCCGCGTTGTCCGACGCGCTCTTCATCGCCCGGCGTCGCGACGCCGACTCGCTCGCCGCCGACTCCAGCAACGCCGCGTAGATCCGCGTGTTGAGGTACTTCGGCAGAAGCGCCTCGAGCAGCTCGTCGGCCTCGGGCTCGAACTCGTACGCCGCGCGCAGCCCCGGCTCGCGCTCCTTCTCCTCGACCTGCATCGGCGCCAGGAAGCGCGCCTGCGGGGTCTGGGTCATGAGCGACTTGAACTGGGTGCTGACGATGTGCAGCTCGTCAACGCCCTGAATGCCGTCCGGACCGTGGTGGTCGTCCGCGTCGTCCGCCCCGGCCACGAACGCCTCCAGCAGCGACTCCCCGATGTGGCGGGCGTCCTCGAAGGACGGCCGCTCCGAGAAGCCGGTCCAGCTGGCCTCGATCGGCCGGTTGCGGAACCGGTAGTAGCCGACGCCCTTGCGGCCGACGACGTACAGCGCCACGTCCTTGCCGTCCGCCCGCAGCCGCGAGATCAACTGCTCGCAGGTGCGGATGGCGTTGGCGTTGTAGGCGCCGGCCAGGCCGCGGTCGCTGGTGATCAGCAGGACACCCGCGCGCCGCACCCGCTCACGCGGCTGCAGCAGCGGGTTGTCGATCGAGGCGTTCGAGGCCAGCGCCGTCAGCACGTGCGTGATCGCTTCCGCGTACGGCTTGGAGGCGTTGACCCGCTCCTGCGCCTTGGCGATGCGGCTGGTGGCGACCAGCTCCTGCGCCTTCGCGATCTTCTTGGTCGACCGGACGGTGCGGATGCGCCGCCGGAGGGCCTGTACCTGACCGGCCATGGCCCTAGCCTTCGTCCGTCGAGCTGCGGACCTCGCGGGTCACCGTCTCGCGGCTCTCGGTGCCCTCGGCGAGCGGCTCGGCCGGGGTGTCCCGCGGCGCGCCGGTGGTCTCGCCGCGCTTGAAGAGCTCCTTGAACTCGTTGACCCCGCTCTGCAGCGCCTCGAGCTGGTCGTCACCGAGCAGGCCGGTGGACGCAATCGCGGTGAACGCGTCGCTGCGGTTGCGCTTGATCCAGTCGAGGAACTCGGTCTCGAACCGGCGCACGTCGCCGACCGGGATGTCGTCGAGCTGGCCCGTGGTGCCGGCCCAGATGACAACGACCTCCTCGGCCACCGACAGCGGCGAGTACTGCGGCTGCTTGAGCAGCTCGACCAGGCGGGCACCGCGCTCGAGCTGGGCCCGCGACGCCTTGTCCAGGTCGGAGGCGAAGGCCGAGAAGGCCTCCAGCTCACGGAACTGGGCCAGGTCGAGGCGCAGCCGGCCGGAGACCGACCGCATCGCCTTGACCTGCGCGGAGCCGCCGACGCGGGACACCGAGGTGCCGACGTTGATGGCCGGGCGCACACCGGACGCGAACAGGTCACCCTCGAGGAAGATCTGACCGTCGGTGATGGAGATGACGTTGGTCGGGATGTAGGCCGAGATGTCGTTGGCCTTCGTCTCGATCAGCGGCAGGCCGGTCATCGAACCGCCGCCGAGCTCGTCGGAGAGCTTGGCGCAGCGCTCCAGCAGCCGGCTGTGCAGGTAGAAGACGTCGCCCGGGTACGCCTCGCGGCCCGGCGGGCGGCGCAGCAGCAGCGACACGGCACGGTACGCCTCGGCCTGCTTCGTCAGGTCGTCGAAGACGATCAGGACGTGCTTGCCGTTGTACATCCAGTGCTGCCCGATGGACGAGCCGGTGTACGGGGCGATGTACTTGAAGCCGGCCGGGTCGGACGCCGGCGAGGCCACGATGGTCGTGTACTGCAGCGCGCCCTGCGCCTCCAGGGTGCCCCGGATGCTGGCGATGGTGGTGGCCTTCTGGCCGATCGCCACGTAGATGCAGCGGACCTGCTTCTCCGGGTCGCCGCTCTCCCAGTTGGCGCGCTGGTTGATGATCGTGTCGAGCGCGACCGTGGTCTTGCCGGTCTTGCGGTCGCCGATGATCAGCTGGCGCTGGCCGCGGCCGATCGGCGTCATGGCGTCGATCGCCTTGATGCCGGTCTGCAGCGGCTGCTTGACGGGCTGGCGGGCCATGACGTTCGGCGCCTGCAGCTCCAGCTCGCGGAAGCCCTCGTTGGCGATCTCGCCGCGGTCGTCGATCGGGTTGCCCAGCGCGTCGACCACGCGGCCGAGATAGGCGTCGCCGACCGGGACCGAGAGGACCCGGCCGGTCCGCTTGACCCGCTGACCCTCCTCGATGCCGGTGTAGTCACCCAGGACCACGACGCCGATCTCGCGGATGTCGAGGTTCAGGGCGACACCCAGCGTGCCGTCCTCGAACTCGAGCAGTTCGTTCGCCATCGTCGAGGGCAGACCCTCGACGTGCGCGATGCCGTCGCCCGCATCGGAGACGATGCCGACCTCCTCACGGGAGACCTCGGGCGTGTAGGACGAGACGTAGCGCTCTAGCGCCCCCCGGATCTCGTCCGAGGAGATGGTCAGCTCGGCCATCCTCTGCCTTCTCTAGTCGGCTCGGGGCGTCGCCGCGCCCGAGGGCTTTCGGTAGCGTCGCCGCCGCCGAGGGAAGTAACTATTTAGCGAACGCCTGCCGGGCTTCGTTGAGTCGCCGCAGGATCGTGCCGTCGTAGAGGTCGGAGCCGACCCGGACGCTGAGGCCCCCGATGATGCTCGGGTTCACATCGACCTTCAGCGACACCTGCCGACCGTAGATGCCGGACAACTTGGTGGCGAGCCGCTGCTCCTCGGCGTCGGTGAGCACCTTGGCTGCCGTCACGTACGCGACCTCGCGGTCACGCTTGGCAGCGGTCAGCTCGACCAGCTTGGTGAGCGAGCTCTCGAAGCCCCGGCCACCGAGACCCTCGAGGGCGACCAGGACCAGCTGGACCGTCGCCGCCTGGGCCTTGCCCCTGAGCAGGTCCCCCACCAGCTTAGCCCGCCGGTCGACAGGCGCACCGGGGTCACTGAGGGTGACTGCCAGCTGCGGGCTGCCGGAGACGACGTGCCCGAAGCGGAACAGCTCGTCCTCGACCTCGGCCAGCACGCCGGCCTTGTCGGCGGCGGCCAGCACGGTGTCGACGCCGAGCCGCTCGGTCGCGTCCAGCAGTTCCCCGGGCGCCGACCACCGGCCGGACGCCAGAGTCGCCACCGCGTCGACCGCGGTCGCGCCGACCTTGCCGGTCAGCAGCGACCGCACCAGCCCGCCCCGCTCCGCGCCCGCGCGCGACGGGTCGGTCAGCGCCCGGCGCAGCCGCGGCTCGCCGCGCAGCAGCCGCGCCACCGACAGAATTTCGTCGGCGGTGCCGGCGAGCTGCGCGGCCGTGGCCGTCTGCGTGCCCGCGGTGAGCTTCTCCGCCGCGGCCGCGTACGACTCGCGGTTGGCGATCGCCATCAGCGACCGCCCGCCGCGCCGGCGCCGAGCTCGTTGATGAACCGGTCCACGGTGCCCCGGCTGCGGGCCTCGTCGGCCAGCGACTCACCGACGATCCGGCCGGCCAGGTCCACCGCGAGCGTGCCCACCTCGGAGCGCAGGTCGCGCACGATGCTCTCGCGCTGGGCGGCGAGCTGGTCGCGACCGGCCGCGATGATGCGGTCGGACTCCTCCCGCGCCTTGGCGAGGACGTCCTGACGGATGCCCTCGGCGTCGGCACGGGCCTCGTCGCGGATGCGCGCGGCCTCCGTACGGGCCTCGGCGAGCTGGGCCCGGTACTGCTCGAGCAGCTCGTTCGCCTCGGCCTGAGCGGCCTCGGCGCGCTTGATGCCGCCCTCGATGGCGTCCACCCGCGCCTGGAACGTCTTCTCCATCTGCGGGAAGACGAACTTCATCAGGACGAAGCAGAGCAGACCGAACGCGACGAGGCCGAGAACGATCTCCTGCCATACGGGGACCAGCGGGTTGATGTCGTGCTCCCCGCCTTCGGCGGCCAGGAACGTGAGCATGGGACCTCCCAGGAAGCGGCGGGACTAGCCCTGCCAGATGAAGCCGAAGGCGATGCCGAACAGCGCGAGCGCCTCGATGACGGCGAAGCCGATCCAGACGTACGGCAGGGTCAGTCGCGACGACTCGGGCTGGCGGGCCGTCGACTGGATGTAGGCCGAGAAGACCAGGCCGACACCGATGCCGGGGCCGATGGCCGCGAGGCCGTAGCCGATGGCGGCGGTGCTGCCCGTAACGGCGGCGAGAATGTCAACACCCATTACAGATTCCTCCTGGTATCTCGCGTGGCGTTCACGCGGGACGACAAACGGTGTGGAACTCCAACAGCTTTCAGTGCCCGTCGGCGAGCGCACCCTGCACGTAGCTCGCAGTCAGCACCGTGAAGACGTACGCTTGGAGGCAGATGACCAAGAACTCCAGGAACGTCAGCGCGATCGTGAGCAGCCAGGAGAGCACCGAGACCGGGGCCAGCCAGGCATTGGCATTGATCATGGCGAAGCCACCGAGCGTGAACACCAGCAGCAGCATGTGCCCGGCGAACATGTTGGCGAAGAGACGGACCGAGAGCGAGAACGGCCGGATGAGGAACGTCGACGCGAACTCGATCGGCACCAACAGGGGCAGGATGTACCACGGCGCCGGCGGGACCATCGCCATCTTGAGGTACTTGCCGACGCCGTGCTTGCGCATACCGACGTAGTTGAACATCAGGTAGCTGATCACGGCGAGCAGGACCGGAAACGCGAAGTGCGAGTTCGGCGAGAGCTGGAAGAACGGCAGGATCGCAAAGAAGTTCATCGCGAAGATGAAGCAGAAGAGCGACGTCAGATAGGACGCGAAGCGCACGCCTTCGGGGCCGATCATTTCCTTGGCGATTGCATTGCGCCCGAAGCCGTAGATCGACTCGGCGATCCACTGCCGCTTGGTGGGCACCATCTGCGGATTCCGGTAGGTCACCAGGAAGAAGATGATGACCGCCGCCGTGGCGATCCAGAGCATCAGCGTGATCTTCGTGAACCACGGATTGTCCGTGCCCCCGGCGAAGCTCGGCGGGAAGAAGTCCTGGATGCTCGGGGGAAACTCCGCGGCGAGGATCGTCGGCTGAGAGGTCACCTTTGCCCTTCCATGTCGCGTCAGGCGCCGAGACGGCGCACGATGAGGTAGACCCCGCCCGCGGCACCGAGTACCACGCCGACGCCCGTCGCGATGCCCCCAGTGCCAAGCCACCGGTCGACCAACCAGCCGATCAGGCCCCAGACGAGGATGCCCGCTATGAGATAGGACAGCGCCGTCATACCCGAACCTGAATCAGGTGGGGATGGGCTGTCATCGCCGTGAGGCTTGCCTGGGGGTTCTTGACCGGTCATGACGGCCCGAACGATATCAGTCGGCGAGATGAGCCGATGCGAGACCCCCCGCACAACCGCAGTTGTCCAGGCGTCGGAGGTCTCGCAACTAGCCAGGTACGGTACTCCCCTCCCGCCAGAATCGGACACCATTGCCGTCCATCCGTCACCGGTTCGTGGATCGAGACCTACCGAACCGGTACTGACGAGGGGAAACGCGCGTGCCGAAGATCACCTACGGCGGCCGGCGAGGCGCGCCACCCACCAGATCTGCGCGGCGGTCCAGCCGAGAACACCCGCGACGACACCCCAGCCCAGCGCGGTGCGGCCCGGCCATTCCGAGGAGATCACGAATGCCATGATCACGCCGAGCAACGAATACTTCACCACGTACGTGACCATTCCGAGCGGCATGATCAGCGCCGGGCGTACGGTGTCGGCCCAGGCCAGCACGAGCGTCGACATCGTGTAGCTGACCGTGACGATCGCGATGCCGGCGGCAGCGCCGACGGCCGCCGGGGTGCCGGCGGAGAGGAAGCCCACCGACGCGCCGCACATCATCAGCGCGAACGAGAACGCGGTGAGCAGCGGCAGGTGCTCGACCCGCCACCGCGGGTCGGGCGGCAGCGGCGGCAGGTCCGGCAACGGCCGCGCGTCCTCGTCGTCGTCCAGCTCCGGGGACGCGACGTGCGGATCCGTGCTCACTGTGCCTGCCATCGACATGCCCTCCTGGCCCTCACCGTCACGGCCGTCCGCAACGACCGCGCGGCGCGGCTCGGTGCAGTCGGTCATGTCAGAACCTCCGCGATCGGGTACGCCGGAAAGCGCCGGACGAGCGCACCGACCTCCTCGGCCGCGTCACGCAGACTACCCGCGCCGGCCACGGTGGCCGGATCCGCTCGGACGGAGGCCGCGATCAGCCCGGCGATCTGCCGCATCTCGCCCTCCCGCATGCCCTGCGTGGTGACGCACGGCGAGCCGACCCGGATGCCCGACGCGGTCGTGGGCTTCTCCGGGTCGTACGGGACCGCGTTCTTGTTCAGCGTGATCCGGGCCCGGTCGCAGCGCTCCTCCGCCTCACGCCCGCTGACCCCGAGGTCACGCAGGTCGACGAGGGCCAGGTGGGTGTCCGTGCCACCGGAGACGGGACGCATGCCCTCGGCGGCCAGCCCCGCCGCCAGCGCCTGGCTGTTGCGGACGACCTGCTGGGCGTACCCCTGGAAGCCGGGCGACGACGCCTCCCGCAGCGCGACCGCCTTGGCGGCGACGGCGTGCATGAGCGGGCCGCCCTGGGTGAACGGGAACACCGCCTTGTCGATGCGGGCGGCGAGGCTCTCGCGGCACAGGATCATGCCGCCGCGCGGCCCGCGCAGCACCTTGTGGGTCGTGCACGACACCACGTCGGCGTACGGGACGGGCGACGGCACGGCCCGGCCCGCGACCAGGCCGATGAAGTGCGCGGCGTCGACCATCAGGTACGCGCCCACCTCGTCGGCGATGTCGCGGAAGGCCCGGAAGTCGATGAGCCTCGGGTACGCGGTGGCGCCGCAGACGATGAGCTTGGGGCGGTGCGCCTGGGCGAGGTCGCGTACCTCGTCGTAGTCGATGAGCTCGGTGTCCCGGCGCACGCGGTAGCCGACCGGGTGGAACCACTTGCCGGAGAAGTTGACCTTGCTGCCGTGGGTGAGGTGCCCGCCGTGCGGCAGGTCCATGGCGAGCACGGTGTCGCCGGGCTGCACGAGCGCGGCGTACGCGGCCATGTTCGCCGCCGACCCGGAGTGCGGCTGGACGTTGGCGTGGTCGGCGCCGAACAGGTCCTTGGCGCGCTCGATCGCCAGCTCCTCGGCCCGGTCCACCTCCGCGCAGCCGCCGTAGTAGCGCCGCCCGGGGTAGCCCTCGGCGTACTTGTTCGTCAGCGTGGAGCCCATCGCGGCGAGCACGGCCGGCGACGTGAAGTTCTCGCTCGCGATCAGCTGGAGGCCGCCGCGCTGCCGCTCGAGCTCGCCCGAGATCACTTCGGCGATCTCGGGGTCCTCGCGCCGCAGCGCGGAGAAGTCCGGACCCCAGAACGTGACCATGGCGCGCTCCCTCGGCTCGGCGTCGTCGCCGGATTACGAGCATATGGCTTATGGGGTGTCACCTGCGGGCACAGTGGGAGGATGCGGTGTCTGGTGACGGGAGCGACGGGGTACATCGGCGGCCGCCTCGCGCCCCGGCTGATCGAGGCGGGTCACGACGTACGGGCGCTCACGCGCAGCGCCGGCCGGCTTCGGGACGTGCCGTGGGCGCCGCATGCCGAGATCGTCGAGGGCGATCTGGGCGACCCCGTCTCGCTGGAACGCGCGCTCGACGGCGTGGAGGTCGCGTACTACCTCGTGCATTCGCTGGGGCTGGCCGACTTCGAGCGCCGCGACCGTGAGGCGGCCCGCAACTTCGCACGGGCCGCGTACGCGAAAGGGGTCCGTCGGATCGTCTATCTCGGCGGCCCGGAACCCCCGGCGGAGGAGCGGCCGTCGGCGCACCTGCGCTCCCGCGCCGAGGTGGGGCGGATCCTGCTGGACAGCGGCGTGCCGACCGTCGTGCTGCGCGCGCCGGTGATCATCGGCTCGGGCTCGGCGTCGTTCGAGATGTTGCGCTACCTCACCGAGCGGCTCCCGGTCATGGTCACGCCGCGCTGGGTGCGCAACCGGATCCAGCCGATCGCCGTCCGCGACGTGCTGCGCTACCTCATGGCCGCGGCGGAGATGCCCGAGGACGTGAACCGGGCGTTCGACATCGGCGGCCCGGACGTGCTCACGTACAGGGAGATGATGCAGCGCTACGCGCGGGTGGCCGGGCTGCGGCGCCGGGTCATCCTGCCGCTGCGCCCGCTGAGCCCGTGGCTGTCGGCGCACTGGGTGGGCGCGATCACCCCGGTGCCCAACGCGATCGCCCGGCCGCTGGTCGCCAGCCTGATCCACGAGGCCGTCGCCCACGAGCAGGACATCCGGCAGTACGTTCCCGAGCCGCCGCTGCCCTTCGACGAGGCCGTACGCCTCGCCCTCGGCAAGGTCCGTGACGCCGAGGTGGAGACCCGGTGGTCGAACGCCTCCGGCGCGGACGCCGACGCCGAGCCGCTGCCGAGCGACCCGAAGTGGTCCGGCGGCACGATCTACATCGACGAGCGCAGCCGGGAGGTGAACGCCCCGCAGGAGGCACTGTGGCGGGTCATCGAGGGCGTCGGCGGCGACAACGGCTGGTACTCGTTCCCGCTGGCCTGGTCGGTGCGCGGCTGGCTGGACCGGCTCGTCGGGGGCGTCGGCCTGCGCCGGGGCCGCCGCGACCGCGACCGCCTGTACGTGGGCGAGGCGCTGGACTGGTGGCGGGTCGAGGAGATCAAGCCCGGGGAGCTGCTGCGGCTGCGCGCCGAGATGCGCGTGCCCGGCCGGGCCTGGCTGGAGATGAGCGCCGCACCGGGCCCCGCGGGCACCAGCGTGTACCGCCAGCGGGCGCTGTTCGTGCCGCGCGGGCTGGCCGGGCACGCGTACTGGGGCAGCGTCGTGCCGTTCCACGGGGTGATCTTCAGCGGGATGGCCCGCAACATCGCCCGGGGCGCCGAGGAGGCCCGTTAGGCGGCGGCGCGGCCGAGCCGGTCGCGGATCGCCAGCCACTCCTCGGTCTCCGGCGGGGACTTCACCAGGATCGTGGCGACCCCGGCGTCGTCCAGGCGGTGCAGGGCGGCGTAGAAGTCGGCGGCGTACTCCCTCGGATCCGCGCTGAGGATCTCGGCGGAGCCGCCCTTCAGCGGCACAGCGGTCTCGTACGTCAGCACGCCGACCGTCTCGTCGACCAGTGCGAGGTCCACCTCGTCTGTCAGCACCACCTTGGCGCGCGGCGCATAGTGGCGCTTGCTCATGCCCGGTGAGGGCCGGGCCGACCCGTCGGCGACGTCCTCGGGCAACAGCACCTTGCCGGTCACCTCGCGGATCTCCCGCAGGCCCAGCGCGCCCGGCCGCAGCAGCCGCGGCACCGGGCCGGTCACGTCGAGCACCGTGGACTCGATGCCCCACGACGCCGGGCCGCCGTCCAGCACCAGCGGCACGTCGGGCAGGCTGCGCAGCACGTGCCCGGCCGTCGTCGGCGAGATGCCCTCCGAGCGGTTCGCGCTCGGCGCCGCCAGCGGCAGCCCGCACGCCTCGAGCAGCCGCAGCGCGACCGGGTGCGCCGGTACGCGGACCGCGATGGTGCCGGTGTCGGCGCCGACCTGGGTGAGGTGCGGCGCCCGCTCGACGACGAGGGTCAGCGGTCCCGGCCAGAACGCCGCGGCGAGCCGGTCCGCCACCTCCGGCCACTCCACGGCCAGCCCGCGGGCCGCACCGACGCCGGGGACGTGCACGATCAGCGGGTTCCACGAGGGCCGGTTCTTGAGCCGGTAGACCTCCGCGACCGCCTGCTCGGAGAACGCGTCCGCACCGAGGCCGTACACGGTCTCGGTGGGGAAGGCGACGACCGACCCGGCGCGCAGCAGGTCGGCCGCGCGACGGATGCCGCCGGCGTCGGCTGGGACGATCACGCGGACCTCGGTGCTCCCGGCAGCAGGGCGTCGACGAGCGCGTACAGGGACTCGTCGATCTCGTCGGCGACGCGCTGGAACGTCTGGTCGCCGCGGCCCCACGGGTCGTCCAGGTCGTCGCCGGGCAGCGGCTCCTTGTCGTCACGGCCGCGGTCGGCGGCGGCGACGAGGGCGGCCGCCCGCGCGGCGAAGCCTTCCGGATCGGTGCTCGCCGGCGGCAGCGCCGCGGTGTCGATCTCGCGCAGGATGCGGCCGAGGTGCCCCAGGACGAAGCTGCGGTGCGACGCCTCGGGCAGCAGCGCGTGCACGTAGTCGGTCTGGTCCGCCGTGGCGGTGAGGATCAGGTCGGCGCCGGCCAGATGGGTGCTGGTCAGCTTGCGCGCGGTGAAGCCGTCCACGCTGCCGCCGCGCACCCGGATCTGCCGGGCCGCGGGCGGGTTCATCTCCTCGCCCTCGTGCCAGCCGCCCGTGCCGGCGCTCTCGCTGCGCAGCAGGTCCTCCAGGGCGGCGCCGGAGCCGAGCTTGGCCAGCCGCTGCCGGGCCGCGAGCACCAGCAGCCGCTCGGCCATCGGCGACCGGCAGATGTTGCCCATGCACACGTGCAGCACGGTGAACGGCGGCATGGTCAGGACCCCGCGGGCAGCAGGTCGGGAACCACGTCGCGCAGCTTCTCGTACGCCAGCGCGCCGTTGCGCAGCACCCGCGGCACCTCGCCGCTCACGTCGACGATCGTGCTGGGCGCCGGGTCGTGGGCCACCCCGGCCTCGAGGTAGATGCGGACCGCGTACTCCAGCTGGTCGCGCGCCTCCTCGGCGGTGACCGGCGCGGGCTGCCCGGCCTTGTTCGCCGTGGTGACGGCCATCGGGCCGACCTCGCGCAGCACCTCCAGCGCCACCGGGTGCAGCGGCATCCGCACCGCGACCCGGCCGCCGGTCTCACCGAGGTCCCACTGCAGGCTGGGCGAGTGCTCGACGAGGATGGTCAGCGCGCCCGGCCAGAACGCGTCGGCCAGCTCGCGCGCCGCCTTGGGCAGCGAATACACCAGCCCGTCCAGCGTGTGGCGGGAACCGACCAGCACCGGCGGCGGCACGCGCCGGTCCACCCCGCGGGCGTTCTGCAGCGCGGTGACGGCGTGCGGCGTGAACGCGTCCGCGCCGACCCCGTACACGGTGTCGGTGGGCATGACGACGAGCTCGCCACTCTTGACCGCCTCGACGGCCGCGGCGATGCCGCGATCCCGCTCGGCCACGGCCCGACAGTCGTAGAGCATCACGAGATGCAGTCTGCCATGGTGCCCGGCATCACCGTCAGGCCCGGCGGGCCGTCGCGAAACGAGGGCGGCCCGCCAGGTCCCGGTGCGCCGCGACGCCGGTGAAGCGGCCGTCCGCCCGCAGGAGATCGGGTACGGCCGACCCGTGCACGTCGTCGTGCTCGATGCCCACCACGCCGCCGGGGCGCAGCAACCCCGCGGCGCGCCCGATCACCGGCCGGATCACACTCAGGCCGTCCGCGCCGCCGAACACCGCCTCGGCCGGATCGTGGTCGGCGACCTCCGGCGGCACGGGCGTCCCGTCCGGCACGTACGGCGGGTTGCACAGCAGCACGTCGACCTGCCCGTCCAGCTCCTCGAGCAGGTCCGGGGCGGTCACGTCGGCCTGGAGGACCCGTACCCGGGGAAAGGTGGCGGCGTTGCGCCGCAGATAGACCAGCGCCTCGGCGGAACGCTCGACGGCCACCACGAGTCCCGGCTCGGCCTCGTCGGCGACGGACAGGGCCAGCGCACCCGTCCCGCTGCACAGGTCGACCACCGTGGCGCCCGGCCGGGTGTGCTCGATGCCCCACCCCGCCAGCAGTTCCGTCTCCGGACGCGGTACGAACACCCCGTCGCCCACCGCGAGCTCCAGATGCCGGAAGGCGGCCGTACCCAGCAGGTGCTGCAACGGCACCCGCTGCGCCCGCCGCTCGACCAGCTCCTCGAACCGGCGCAGCTCGTCACCGCGCACCGTGTCCACCAGCAACAGCCTCCCCCGGCCCACGTCCAGGACGTGCGCCGCGAGCAGTTCGGCATCGACGCGCGCCGAAGCGACACCCGCCGCGGACAACCGCTTCGTCGCCGCCACCAGCGCCGGTGCCAACCTCGTCCGGTCCGTGCCCTCGGAGGGGTGTTCGTGCGCGAGTGTCACGGCATAATCATGGTGCGTCGTCTCGCGACGGTGACCGGCCGGGTCTCCGATCGATGAACGACGCCGGCAGGAGGGGCCTGAATGGCCGTGGCGGTCTCATGACCTGGTTGGACCAGCTACCGGATTGCGTGGACGACCTGCGCCGGGCGGGTGAGCTCCAGCAGGGCGGCCGCTCCGCCGAGGCGCTGACCATCCTCGACAAGGTCCTCGAGGTCACCACCGACCCGCTCACCCGGGCGTACGCGCTGGTCCAGCGGTTCGGCGCGCTCATCAACCTGGGCCGGGTGGCCGAGTTCGCCACCGCCATGACGCTCGCCTCCAACGCGGTGCACGAGACCTCCGACCCGTACCTGCGCGGGCAGATGCACGCCTTCGCCGCGCTCGGCGCCCACCTGCAGAGCGCCCTCGACCGCGGCGTCACCCACCTCGTCCAGGCGTCCCGCGCGCTCGCGGCGGTGCCCGACGGCGACAGCGAGACCGCGTGGGGCTGGCACGACCTCGCCATGGCGTATTCGTACCTCGGCTTCCACGGTCACGCGCTCACCGCGATCGAGCAGGCCCGGCAGGTCGGCGCGGCGGCCGGGCTGGCCCCCGAGGTGTTCGCGGCGCCCGGCATCCGGCTGCGCAACGCGGTCGCCCTCGACCACCAGGGCGACACCGACGGCTGCCTGCGGGTGCTGCGCGACATCGACGCGGAGCTGACCCGCTACGTCGCCACCGGCGCCGAGAACCGGCTGCGCCCCAGCAGCCGCCCGGTCTACGGGTACGCCCTGGCCCGCCGCGCGGCCCTCGGCGAGCAGACCGAGACAGCCGTCGGCGACCTGCTCAGAAGCGGCGGCGACAGCGTCCGCTCCCGGGACCTGCGCCACCTCGCCGGCGTCTGCCTGGACATCGCCGCCGACCGGCCCGCCGAGGCGCTGCGCAAGCTGGACTCGGTGCCGGTCTCCCCCGAGATCCTGGGCCCCGCCGAGCCCGCCCGGCTGCGCAGCATCTGCCTCGCCACCGCCGGCGACCACGAGGCGGCCCACACCGCGGACCGGTACGCGTTCCGCCTCGCCGCCCAGCGCATCGACCGGCTCCGCGACGGCTACCTCGACGGGGTCGCGGCCCGCCTCGACGCCCAGGAGACCCACCGCGACGCCGGCCGCTACGGCGACGAGACCCTCACCGACCCGCTGACCGGCCTGCCCAACCGCCGCCAGCTCGAGCGGTACGTGACCGCCATGCTGGCCCGCGGCGAACGCGCGGCGATCGGCGTCTGCGACCTGATCGGCTTCAGCGCGGTGAACGCACGCCACGGGAGGCACTGCGGCGACCTGGTGCTGCAGCGCATCGCCGGCGTGCTGAACCGCGTGATGCGCCGGGGCGACTTCGTGGCCCGCTTCGCCGGCGACGAGTTCGTCGTGGTGCTGCCCGGCGCCGGCACCGCCCAGGCCGCGGAGGTGTCCCGGCGCATCAGCGCCGCCGCCGCGGGCGAGAATTGGCAGGTCCTGGTCCCCGGCACGCCGATCGGCCTGGCGGCCGGATGGTCCGAGGTGGGGCCCAGCACGCGCAGCCTCAGCGCCGCGCTCGCCGCCGCCGCGGCCAACCGGACCCCCGCCTGAGCTGCGCAACCCCTACGCTTCCGCCATGGGGGTCATCGAGCTCGGACTCGTCACGGACGCCGGCGACCAGCCGCTCGAGACGGTCGCGCGCCCGATCCGGCACGGCGACGTCCGCCGGGTGCTGCTGGCCGCGGTCGCCGTGCTCTGCCTGTTCGGCGTGACGGCCTCCGCGCTGCCCGTCTCGCACGCCCCGCGGCAGCTCTTCACCGTGCCGTTCCGCGACGGCAGCGACGGTTTCACCGTCACCCCGGAAGCCGTGTACGTGCTCAGCTCCCTGGACGGCAGGCTCACCGCGTACGGCAGCCACACCGGCGAGGTCCTCTGGTCCAGCACCGAGCTGGGCGGCGCGTCCTGGGTCGGCGCGGTGGAGTCCGGAGTGATGCTCCTGCCCGCCGACGACGCCACCGTGCAGGTCGAGGACGCCGACGGCGGTCAGATCTTCCGCCAGTTCACCCGCCGTACCGTCGCCGTGGACGCCGCCACCGGCCGGCAGCTGTGGCGGCAGCCGGGCGACTTCTCGGCCTCCGCGGACGGCCTGGTGCTCCTCGCGGAGTGGAACGACGACGGCACCTCCGCGCGGACGCTCCGCGTGGTGCGGCTGCGCGACGGCTCCCCGCTCTGGACCCGTCCGGGCAGCGGCCTGGAGACCTGGGTGTCCGGCGGCGGGCTCGGCGGCGGCTCCGACCGGCTCGTCACGGTCACCGGTACGGGCGCTGCGACGGTGTACGCGCTCGCCGACGGCCGGGAGGTGGCGAGCGGGCGGCTGCCCTGGAGCCGGCAGGACCGCGAGGACGGCACCTACACGAACCTCACCGTCGAGGGGCACACGCTGTACCTGGAGAACGTCGCCGACCAGCGCGGGACGGTCAGCGCGTACGACACCGAGACGCTGCACGAGCTGTGGCGGGTCGGCGAGCGGTCGTACGGCGGCTTCGCCGGCTGCGGTCCGGTCCTGTGCATCAGCACCCCGCAGGGCACCTCCGGCTACGACCGGGCGACCGGCAGGCTGCGCTGGAGCCGGCCCGACGCGGCCAACGTGTTCCCGATGGCCGGCGGCCTGCTCATGGTCGACCGGGAGAACGGCAGCCGGCGCGCGGTGATCGACGCGGGCAGCGGCCGGGACATCGCCGACCTCGGCACCGCGAACCTCGTGTGGGACTTCACCTCGCGGACCGACATGCCGTACCTGCTGGCCCGCACCCAGGAGCCGGCCGGGCGGATGGCCGTCAGCCGGCTGGACGCGCGTACCCATCAGGTGCGGCTGATCGGCACCATCGGCGCGATCTCCGACAACAGCTGTCAGAGCGCCGCGACGATCCTCGCCTGCGTGAGCGCCGGTGACGGGCACCTGGCGGTCACGGACGTCGGCTGATCTCCGTGTCGCCGGCGAGCCGCGCGGCCCGGTCCGCCTCGGCCAGCGCGTCCAGCACGGCGTCCAGCTCACCGCCGAGCACCAGATCCAGGTTGTACGCGGTGTAGCCGATGCGGTGGTCGGTGATCCGGTTCTGCGGGAAGTTGTACGTCCGGATCCGCTCGGAGCGGTCCACCGTGCGTACCTGTGCCTTGCGGGCGTCGGACGCAGCCGCGTCGGCCTGCTCCTGCGCCGCGGCCAGCAGCCGGGCCCGCAGGATGCGCATCGCCTGCTCGCGGTTCTGCAGCTGGCTCTTCTCGTTCTGGCAGCTCACCACGATGCCCGTGGGCAGGTGGGTGATCCGGACCGCGGAGTCGGTCGTGTTGACCGACTGGCCGCCCGGACCGGACGAGCGGAACACGTCCACCCGGATGTCACCCGCGTCGATCTGCACGTCGACGTCCTCGGCCTCCGGCAGCACCAGCACCCCGGCGGCCGACGTGTGGATGCGGCCCTGCGACTCGGTGACCGGCACCCGCTGGACGCGGTGCACGCCACCCTCCCACTTCAGCCGCGACCAGACGCCGTGGCCGCCCTCGGGCATGCCCTTCGTCTTCACCGCGACGGAGACGTCCTTGACGCCGCCCAGGTCCGACTCCTGCGCGTCGATGACCTCGACCGTCCAGCCGCGGCGCTCCGCGTACCGGGTGTACATGCGCAGCAGGTCGCCGGCGAACAGCGCGGACTCCTGCCCGCCCTCGCCGGCCTTGATCTCGACGATGACGTCCTTGGCGTCGTGCGGGTCCCGGGGGATCAGCATCTCGCCGAGCTTCTCCTCCAGCGCGGGCAGCACGGCGGCGACCGCCTCCACCTCACCGGCGAACGAGGGGTCCTCGGCGGCCAGCTCCTTCGCCGCGGCGAGGTCGGCGCGGGCCGCCTCCAGCTCGGCGTGGGCGGCGTTCAGCGGCGCCAGCTCGGCGAAGCGGCGCCCGACCCGGCGCACCAGGGCCTGATCGGCGTGGATGGAGGGGTCCTCCATCTGCTTCTCGAGCTGCGCGTACTCGTCCAGCAGCGTGGTCAGCCGGTCGTTGCTCACAATTCTCCCCACATACCAACGGCGCCCGGCCCCGCAGAGCGGGAACCGGGCGCCGTTGAGGCAGTTACTTCTTCTTGCTCGCGTTGACCTTGGCGTACTTCGCCTGGAACTTGGCGACCCGGCCCGCGGTGTCCAGCACGCGCTGCTTGCCCGTGTAGAACGGGTGGCAGGCGCTGCAGGTCTCGACGCGGATCTCGCCGCCCTTGGCGGTGCTGCGGGTCGTGAACGTGCTGCCGCAGGAGCAGACGACCTCGGTGGACGTGTACTCCGGGTGGATTCCGCTCTTCATGTCTTCTCGGTCCCTCTCGATGAACGGGTCGCCGGGTCGCCGTCAGCACCGTCGCCCCGCCAGGGCGGACGACTCGAGCGTGAACCGGAACCTTTGCTGGCCGATGGACCAGTCTGCCATGCCGTACCCCCTGATCAGAAATCAGGAGGCGTCGACCGGTCCGCCCTGGATAACGTGAGCGCCCCTCCAGGCATTCCCACCAGGAAAGGTTGCGCCATGACGATGCTCGCCGACGTCCTCGACCAGGTCGAACTGACCGCCGCGGTCGACAACGGGCACGTGCGGATGCAGCGTCACCCGTCGCGGCCGTATGTGATCTACAACTACACCGAGGCCTGCCAGTACGCCGGCGCCTGGACCCCGGTGACCCTCGCCTGCCGGGGCCTGATCGCCGCCTCGGACACCGGCGAGGTCCTCGCGCGCCCCTTCACCAAGTTCTTCAACCACACCGAGGGGCGTGCGCCCGCCCTGCGCGCCGAGGCTTCCGTGCGGGTCACGGACAAAGCCGACGGCTCGCTCGGCGTGATCTTCCGGGACGGGGACGGGTACGCCGTCGCGACCCGGGGGTCGTTCGCGTCGGCGCAGGCGCTGCACGCGACCGAGGTGCTGCGTACCCGGTATGCGGGCTTCACGCCGCCGCCCGGCATGACCGTGCTCGTCGAGATCATCTTTCCGGGCAACCGGATCGTGGTCGACTACGGGCCGATGGACGACCTCGTGCTGCTCGGGGCCGTCGACATCGCCACCGGGCGCACGTACGGGCCGGACGCCGTGCCGGGCTGGCCGGGCCCGGTGGTGGAGTCGTTCGCCTACGCGACGCTGGCCGAGGCGCTCGCCGCCCCGCCGCGTGACGGGCGGGAGGGGCTGGTGGTGCACTTCACCGGCACCGACGAGCGCGTCAAGATCAAGTACGCGGAGTACGTCCGGCTGCACCGGCTGGTGACCGGGCTGACCCCCCGTACGGTCTGGGAGGTGCTGGCCACCGGCGGCGAGCTGGACGCGCTGACGGAACCGCTGCCCGACGAGTTCCACGCGTGGGTTCTCGGGGTGGCCGGCGAGCTGACCGCGTCCGTCGACGCCCTCGCCGAGGGCGTGGAGAAGGAGTTCGCGGCGATCGTGGCGGACCTTCCCGGCGGGTGGGGCCGGCGCGAGTTCGCGGCCCGAGCCGTGCGCAGCCCGCACCGGGGCGCGCTGTTCCTGCGCCTCGACGGCAAGGACTACCGTCCCGGCCTGTGGCAGCTCGTCCGGCCGCCGGGCGACGCCATGACACCCAGGTGAGCGAGAGATGACACGACTGCTGATCACCCGGGGGCTGCCCGCCTCCGGCAAGACCACGTTCGCACGCAAGCTGCAGCCGCAGGTCGTCCGGGTCAACCGGGACGACCTGCGACGCATGCTGCACGGGCAACGCCTGTTCACCCAGCGATCCGAGGGCCAGGTGACACACGCTCAGCGGGCGGCCGTCGAGGCGCTGCTGCGCGCGCACGCCGATGTCATCGTCGACGACACCAACCTGCGGGCGAAGACGGTACGGGAGTGGGCGGAGCTCGCGGCCCGCTTCCACGCGACGTTCGAGGTGCACGACTTCACCGACGTGCCGCTGGAGGAGTGCGTACGCCGCGACGCCGAGCGGCCCGAGGAGGAGCGGGTCGGCGCGGACGCGATCCACCGCATGCACGAGCGCTACCTGGCCGGCCGGAACCTGCCGTTGCCGGTGCCGTACGTGTATCCGGGCGGCCCCGGCGTGGTGTACCGGCCCGACCCGGAGCTGCCCCCGGCGGTGCTCGTTGACATCGACGGCACGGTGGCGCTGATGGCCGGGCGCAGTCCGTACGACTGGTCCCGGGTCGGTTCGGACCTGCCCCACCAGGCGGTGATCGACGCGGTCCGGGCGATGCACGCGGCCGGCAACACGATCGTCTTCTGCTCGGGGCGCGACGCGGTGTGCCGGGCGGAGACCGAGGCCTGGCTGGATCTTTACGTGGGGGTGCCGTACGAAGGACTATTCATGCGGCCCGAGGGCGACTCGCGCAAGGACGCGATCGTGAAGCGGGAGATCTTCGACCGGGAGATCCGCGACCGCTGGCGGGTCGTCGGCGTCTTCGACGACCGGCAGCAGGTGGTGCGGATGTGGCGCGCGCTGGGACTGACCGTGTTCCAGGTGGCGGAGGGAGACTTCTGATGAGCGGGCAGGCGGCGAGGTATCCGCGGACTTTCCACCTGCCCGACTCCCCCGGCGCCACCGCGGACGACAAGGTGCAGCAGGACCTGTCCTGGTTGGACGGTGAGCTCGTGGTGACCGAGAAGCTCGACGGCGGGAACCTCACCTTCACCCGGGACGCCATGTACGCACGCTCCCCCGACTCCGGCACACACCCGTGGGACCGGCCGGCGAAGGCACTGTGGGCGATGACGGCGTACCGCATCCCGGACGAGTGGCGGGTCTGCGGCGAGTCGATGTGGGCGCGGCGCAGCATCGCGTACACGGATCTTCCAGGGGTGTTCATCGTCTTCGGCATCTGGGACGAGACCGACACGCTGCTCGGCTGGGACGACACCGTCGACTGGGCGCAACGCCTGGAACTGCCGGTGGTACCGGTCCTCTACCGCGGCGGGAGCTTGAGCGAGGCCCGGGCGGCCTGGGGACGCCGGCACACCCCGGAGACGTCGGAGGGCTTCGTGGTGCGCAGCGCCGGGCGCATCCCGGCCGAGGAGTTCGGCGTCAAGGTCCTGAAATGGGTACGGGCGGACCACGTACGGACCGAAGCCGCGTGGCGCCATCGCGACGACTTCGCGGTGAACGAGTTCGCCTAGTTCTTCGCGTACGGGCAGCCGGTGTCGTCGGGATAGAAGTTCGGCCGCAGGTCCATCTCCTCGTAGTACCGGTGGAAGACCGGGGTGATGCCGCCGGAGACGGGCGGCACGATCCACGTCCAGTCGGCCGGCACCGGGCGGCCCGCCTTCTCCTCGTTGGCCAGGTGCCGGATGAAGCGCTGCGACTCGGTGTGATGATCGGTGATCTTGACGCCCGCCTTCTCGAACGACCACAGCACCGCGCGGTTGAGCTCGACCAGCGCACGGTCCCGCCACAGCGTCGACTCCCGGGCGGTGTCCAGGCCCATCCGGGCGGCCACGGTGGGGATCATGTCGTAGCGGTCGGCGTCGGCGAGGTTCCGCGCCCCGATCTCGCTGCCCATGTACCAGCCGTTGAACGGCGCGAGCGGGTAGTTCACCCCGCCTATGGACAGGCGCATGTTCGCGATGGCCGGTACGGCGTGCCAGCGCAGGCCCAGCTCGGCGAACCAGCCGTACTCGGGGTGGCTCAGCGGCACCTCGAGGATCGCGCGTTCGGGCAGCTCGTAGAGGCGTACGGGCTCCCCCGGCACCTCGATGGCCAGCGGCAGCACGTCGAACGCCTCGCCCTTGCCCTGCCAGCCGAAGCCCTGCATCGCCGAGGTGAACTCGGCCTGCCGCGGGTCGCCCACGTGGCCGCCGTCCTCGGTGCGGTAGCCGGCGTAGCGGATCAGCTGCTCGTTCCAGATCCTGGCGTACGGCTGCCCCGGCTGGGCGGGGGCGAAGATGCTGATGACCGGGCGGATCCGGCCCGTCTCGCGGCCACCGCCGGCGGCCTGGAGGTGGTGCACGAGCAGGGAGAAGATCTCGTCGGCCGTACGGGCGCGCCGCCGGTCGAGGACCACGAGGCTGCGCCAGTAGAGCCGGCCGATGCAGCGGCTCGCGTTGCGCCAGGCCATCCTCGCCCCGTACGTGAGCTCCTCGGTGGTGTGCACGTAGCTGCCGGTCGCCGCGATCTGGGCGCGCACGATGGCGAGCCGGGGCTCGACCGGGCCGAGGCGCGGGTTCTCCAGGTAGCAGCGGCGCAGGAAGTCCTCCGCCTCCCCCGGGTCGACCGGCGCACACCGGTCCCAGGGTTCGGCCGGATGGTCCCGGTAGCCAGGCACGATCATCGAGCGCCCTCCCCCAGATCGAGTAGGTAGTCACGGGAGGTTCGCACGACCCCGTACGGGCCGAACCGCACAGCATGTGCGACAAAAGGGCGGCCACCGCCCGGTGACCGCCCTTTTCGCCGTACTTCGACCCCTACCCAGCCGGGCTGGGAGAGTTACTCACTCCCCGGGGGTGGACTTCGCGATCTGCATGAGGAACTCGATGTTCGTCCGGGACTGCTTGAGCCGGTCGAGCAGGAGGTCCAGCGCCGCCGAGGACTCCAGCGAGCTCAGCACCTTGCGCAGCTTGTGGACGATCGCCAGCTCTTCCTTGCCGAGCAGGATCTCTTCCTTGCGGGTGCCGGACGGGTGGATGTCGATGGCGGGGAACGTCCGCTTGTCGGCGATCTTCCGGTCGAGCTTGAGCTCGGCGTTACCCGTGCCCTTGAACTCCTCGAAGATGACCGTGTCCATCATCGAGCCGGTCTCGACCAGCGCGGTCGCGAGAATGGTCAGCGAGCCGCCGTTCTCGATGTTGCGCGCCGCGCCCAGGAACCGCTTCGGCGGGTAGAGCGCGGTCGAGTCGATACCGCCGGACATGATGCGTCCGGACGCCGGCGCCGCCAGGTTGTACGACCGACCGAGCCGGGTCACCGAGTCGAGCAGCACGACGACGTCGTGGCCGAGCTCGACGAGGCGCTTGGCCCGCTCGATCGCCAGCTCGGCGACCGTGGTGTGGTCCTGCGGCGGCCGGTCGAACGTGGCCGCGATGACCTCGCCCTTGACCGAGCGCTGCATGTCGGTGACCTCTTCGGGCCGCTCGTCGACCAGCACGACCATCAGGTGGCACTCGGGGTTGTTGTGGGTGATCGCGTTCGCGATCGCCTGCAGCACCATCGTCTTACCGGCCTTCGGCGGCGAGACGATCAGGGCACGCTGGCCCTTGCCGATCGGCATCACCAGGTCGATGACGCGGGTGGTGAGGATGTGCGCCTCGGTCTCCAGCCGCAGCCGTTCCTGCGGGTAGAGCGGGGTCAGCTTGTAGAACTCGGGGCGGCGGCGGGCCTCCTCCGGCTCCATCCCGTTGATGGTGTCGAGCCGCACCAGCGGGTTGTACTTGTCCCGCCGCTGGTCGCCACCGCCGTCCCGCGGGGCCGCCCGCACGGCGCCGGTGACCGCGTCGCCGCGGCGCAGGCCGTGCTTCTTGACCTGCGACATCGACACGTACACGTCGTTCGGGCCGGACAGGTAGCCGGTCGTACGCACGAACGCGTAGTTGTCGAGCACGTCCAGGATGCCGGCCACCGGCACCAGCACGTCGTCCTCGTTGACGTGCGGCTCGCGGCCCTCACGGCCACCGCTCTCGCGGCCACCGCCGTCACCGTCACGGTCCCGGCCGCGACGACGGTCCCGGAACCGGCTGCGCCGGCTGCGACGCCCGCCCTCGCCGTTCTCGTTGTCGTCATCGTCGTGGCTGTCGGTGCGCGGGCCACGGTCGTTGCGGTCCCCGCGGTCGTTACGGTCGTTGCGCTCAGCGCGGTCGTTGCGCTCGCCCCGGTCGTTGCGCTCGCTGCGGTCGTTACGCTCGCCCCGGTCGTTCCGGTCGCCACCGTCGCCGCGCTGCTGGTTGCGCTGGCGGTCGCGGTTGCGGTCGCCGCGCTCCGGCCGGTCGCCGCGCTCGGCGGTGTCGGTGCCCTCGGTGCGGGCTTCGCCCTGGTCGCGTGGCTCGCGGTCCTGCCGGTCCTGACGGTCACGGCGGCTGCGACGGCCCTGCTCGGGCTCGGTCTGCTCGGAAGGCGGGGCCTGCTCCGTCACCGGGGCCACGGCGGTCTGCACGACGGCGGGCGGGGAGGCCGGCTGCTGCTGCTCGGCCACGGGGGCCACGGCGGGCTGGGTGCCCACCACGGCCGGGGCGGGCTCGGCACGCACCGGCTCGGCCGGCGGCGTGTCGGCGCGGGGGGCCCCGTTGGTGCGACGCGCCCGAGGGGCGCTCTCGGCAGCGGCCGGTGCGCCGCCGTTCTGCCGCTCCGAGATGGCCGTGATCAGCTCACCTTTGCGCATCCGGGCGGTGCCGGAGATGCCGAGGGACGCGGCGAGGCTCTGCAGCTCGGGCAGCAGCATCGCGGACAGGCCGGTGCCGCCGCGGCGGCGCTTCGTGACAGCCGCGGTGGTGGTGGCGCCGTCATCAGCGACGTCAGAAACACCCGACGTCACGTCGGTGGTGTCGCTCAATGGATTCCTTCCGTCGAAAAAGCCCAAGACCACCCGGGTCTGCAGCAGCCTGGTGGCCGGGTGCCCTCGGAACCCGCTTCGCACCTGCGGCGCGGGAGTTTTGCAGCACGGCAGCTCGACGGTTTCCCGACCCGTCATACGGTGACGAGTAGGTCTCGGCGAGCGCAGCGATCTGGAGACCTGCTGCTCGGCGTGTGCCTTGATGAAGAAGTGAGACGAGCCAGATCGGCAAAAGTCTCGGGGGTGCGCGCCGAACCGCAGAGATCGCTTGCTTCGCGGCTGTGCTAGGTCTTGAGCGTAGTCAACTCTTGCGACCTGCGGCAACAGGGTCCCGCTCGGCGTGTTCCACCATACTCCCTCTGACAAGGGCGCCGTCGGCATCCACGCCCAACGTTTCCGCCCGCCACTGTGTTCCCGGGTGGAAATCCGCAGGTACCGAGGTCAGGGCCAGCACGGTCGGCCCGGCGCCGCTGACCACCGCGGCCACCCCGACGGAACGCAGCGAGGCCACCAGCGACGTCGTGCCGGGCATGGCCTCTGCCCGATATCCCTGATGCAGCCGGTCCTCGGTCGCGGCGAAGAGCAGATCCGGGTCGTGCTGCAACGCGTGCACCAGCAGCGCGGCCCGCCCGGTGTTGAACGCGGCGTCCGCGTGCGGCACGCTCGCCGGCAGCGCTGCCCGCGCCGTCGAGGTCAGGCCCCGTTCCTGCGGAACGAAGACGGTCGGGCGTACGGCGTCAGCGGTCGGCAACCGCACGGCCCGGGCCCCGGCGCCCTCGGTCCACGCGATGGTGAACCCCCCGAGCAGACAGGGCGCGACGTTGTCGGGGTGCCCTTCCAGCCGGGCGGCGATCCGCAGCGCGTCCTCGTCGGTGATCTGCTCCTCGACCAGGCCCCGGGCCAGCTGGACGCCACCGACGATGGCCGCGGAGGACGAACCCAGCCCGCGCGCCTGCGGGATCCGGTTGACGCACTCCACCGCGACCCCGGCGGGCCGGCCGCCCAGCTCGTCGAAGGTGGCGAGCATCGCGCGGACCACCAGGTGGGACTCGTCGGCGGGCAGCTCGCCGGCCCCCTCGCCGGACACCGAGACGGTGAAACGGTCACCGGTGACACGGGCGGACAGGTCGTCGTAGAGGGCGAGGGCCAGGCCGAGCGTGTCGAAGCCCGGCCCGAGGTTGGCGCTGGTGGCCGGCGTCCGGACGCGTACCGGCTCGGAGACGAAGGTCAGGCCCATCGCCACATGCTAGGCCTTGATCATCACCGGCGCGTCACCCCGTTCGCCGCCGGAATGTCGTACGCCTGGTCTACGGTCGCTGCCATGACCGTCGGCTACCTCTTATCGGGCGTCGTCACCCACCTACCGGTCCTGGCCGTCCTCATCGGCGGCCTCGTCCTGGTGGCGACCCGCCGCGCCCGCCTCGGCCGGCGCAGCGCGACCCTGGCCCAGCTCGGACTCGGCGCGCTCCTGCTGGGTCAGATCCTCGACATGATCTGGATCATGTCCCTGCCCCAGATCATCGGCGCGATGGACTACAGCAGCCGGACGTACGGTCTCATGACGCTGGTGGTGGGCATCCTGCTGGCGCTGGTCGTGGCCGCCGGCGTCGGCCTGCTGATCGCGGCCCTGGTGACCCGCTCGCCGGAGGGCCCGGAAGGCCCGTTCGAGTCACCACCGGCCGCCTACCAGGAGCCCCTCAGGTCCCGCAGCTACCGGTCGCCCACCGGCGGTTTCCCACCGCAGGGCGGCCGCGACGTGCGACCGCCGATGTAGGGCCGGGCGCCACGCCGGGATCGCATTCTCTGCTGGCTCAACGGAAACCGAGGCGCGGCCGGGGACGGCATTCGGCGGCGTGGTCGGTATCGGGGCTGGTGACAGGCTCCGCCCCGGAGGGCGACATCCGGATTCGTCGCCGTTGGCCCTCCCGGGGGTCGCCGGCCGGGCGGGATTGCCGGTTGCCGTGGGGCTCAGTCCACGGCGTCCGCGGGCCGGCGTCGCTCGCCGCCGACCGGCCGTTCCGGCGTTGCGACGGTGCCGGGCGAGGGCTCCGGCGGCGCGATGTCGCCGCCCGACGGCGGCCGCCGGCCCTCGGGGCGGAGCGTGCGGTGGCTGCCTTCTCCCGTTGCCGGCTCCTCGGCCCTGGTCTCGGTCTCGGTGTCGGTGTCGGTGTCGGTGTCGGTGTCGGCCAGCGTCAGGTGGCGGGTCGCGATGCGCCAGCCGACCGCGTACAGCAGGGTGATCAGGCCGCAGGCCGCCAGGATGACGCGCTCGTCCACGTGGTCCACGAAGAGCGCCGCCCCGAGCTGGCTGACCGAGATGGCCAGCGTCGCCAGCATCATGTCGGTCGCGAAGACGCGGCCGCGCAGGCGGTCCGGCACCTCGCCCTGCAGCGCGTAGTTCGACAGGACCCAGTTCGTGCCGCCGGCGAAGTGGGCGACGAACACCAGCGCCAGCACGAGGGGGAACCACGGAGCCGCGGCGACGCCGAGGTAGCCGAGGCCGTACAGGCTCATCGACAGCGCCAGGCCAGGCAGGAGCCAGGTGCGGTGGTTCAGGACCGGGCGCATCACGAGGGGGCCGACCAGCGCGCCGGCGCCGCGTACCGCGAAGAGCGCGCCCGCGCCGAGCGAGCCGACACCGTACAGGCCGGCGAGGAGCGGGAAGACCGTGAGGACGCCGTTGCCCAGGCCGACCGCCGACTTCACCGTGACCAGGGCGCGGATGCGGGGGCGGGCGCCGATGTAGCGCAGGGCCTCGATCAGGGCGTGCCAGGTTCGCGGCGGCGGGGCGGAGGCATCCCGGGGCGCCTGCAGCGGGCGGCGGATCAGGGCCGTCAGCCCGGCCGCCGCGGCGAGGCTGGCCGCAGCCGCCGCGAAACTCACGTACGGGCCGAAGGCGCTGCTCACGATGCCGCCGAGCGAGGCGCCGACGATCGTCATCGTGCCCCAGGCGGAGCCGGCCACCGCGTTCGCCGCCGCCAGATCCTCTGGATCGACCACGTTCGGCAGGGCCGCCGACGCCGCCGGGGAGTAGAACGCCTTGGCGACCGCCACCGCCCCGATCGCCACCAGGGCGAGCGGTGCGGTGGCGGACGAGCGCACGAGGAACAGCAGGAGCATGGCGATCAGCGCGGCGACGTTCGCGGCGATGAGGATGGCGCGCCGGTCGAGCCGGTCCGCGACCGTGCCGGTGTACGGCAGCAGCACCGCGTTGATCCCGGTGTCCACGGCGAGCACGAGCGCGCCCCACACGCCGCTGCCGGTGAGCTCGGGCAGGAGCACGAGCAGCGGCACCATGACGAACCAGTCCGAGCCGAAGACGACCAGCTGGGCCGCGAACAGGCGCCGGAAGTCACGGTTACCGGTAAGGACCGAAAGCGGAGATGCCACGTACGCACACAGTACCGGCCGGCCCGCGGCCGATCGAACCGAAGCAGGCCAGGACCTGCAACGGGCCCGCGGTCACGAGAAGCCGGAGCCGGTTCGGACCCCGCGGCCGGCCCGCGGTCACGAGAAGCCGGAGCGGGTCCGTCCCGGGCGGCCGGCCCGCGGTCACGAGAAGCCGGAGCGGGTCCGTCCCGGGTGGCCGGCCCGCGGCGAAAACCGGAGCAGGGCAGAGACCCGGCGGCCGGCTCGGGAGGACCGGCCGCCGGGGTGGATCGTCAGGCCGGCGGCGGGGTGGCGGGACGACGCGGCATCTTCAGGACCTCGAACTGGTCCGTGTAGCCGCGCAGCGCACCCGGCCCTTCGCCCTCGGTGCGCAGCGGGCGGCCCGCCGGCTCGTCCTCCGGGGCCTCGTGCGCGCCGCCGCCGGACTCCGGTGCCGGGGCGTCCGCCGGGATGTCGCCGTCGGGGCCCTCCGCCGCGTGCCGGGGCGTGTCCGTCTCCGCAGAGCCCGGGACCGCCGAGTCCGGGCCCGTCACGGCCGCCTTGCGGGCGCGCTTGCGGTCGCGGCGTTCGCGGCGCTTCAGCTTGGTGTTCTCGACCATCGTGTAGAGGGCCGGTACCAGCACCAGCGTGAGCAGCGTCGAGCTGACCAGGCCGCCGATGACCACGATGGCCAGCGGCTGGGAGATGAAGCCGCCCTCGCCGGTCAGGCCCAGCGCCATCGGCAGCAGCGCGAAGATGGTCGCGATCGCCGTCATGAGGATCGGGCGCAGGCGGTGGCGGCCGCCCTCCACGACCGCCTCCCGGACGCCGAGCCCCGCCATCCGGTAGTGGTTGATCAGGTCCAGCAGCACGATGGCGTTGGTGACCACGATGCCGACCAGCATCAGCACACCGATCAGCGCGGGTACGCCCAGCGGGGTGCCGGTCGCCAGCAGCAGCGCGATCGCGCCGGTCGCCGCGAACGGGATGGAGACCAGCAGCACGAGCGGCTGGATCAGGCTGCGGAACGTCGCGACCATGATGACGAAGACGATCGCGATGGCCGCGAGGACCGCGAGGCCCAGGTCGGCGAACGCGTCGGCCTGGTCCTGGCTGACGCCGCCGATCGAGTACGAGGCACCCGGCGGCAGGGTCAGCCCGTCGAGCCGCTTCGTCAGGTCCTTGGTGGTCGCACCGACGTTGGAGCCGGTGGCCGTGCCGTTGACCGTGGCGCTGCGGTTCCCGTCGATGCGGGTGACCTCCTCGGGCCCGGCGACCTCCTTGACGTCCGCCACCGAGTCGAGGGTGACCACCTGGCCGGTCGGCGTGGTCAGCGGCAGCTTGCGCAGGGCGTCGGCGCTGCCGGGCGCCGCACCGAAGGTGACCACGACGTCGCGGCTCGCGCCGTCGACCGTGATCTTGCCGGCCGGGGCGGCCCGGAACGAACCGGCGACGGCCTGTCCGACCGCGGCCTCGGTGAGCCCGCGGCGGGCGGCGGCCTGCCGGTCGACCTGCACGTCGAGGCGCGGCACGCTGGCGGCCAGGGTGGTGCTCACGTCGGTGACGTTCGCGGTGCCGGCCATCGCGTCCTGGACCTGCTTGGTCGCGGTGGCGAGGGCGACCTGGTCGGCGGCCTGTACGACGACCGACAGCTGGCTGGCGTTGAAGCCCGTGCCGTTGTCGCCGCCGACGGTCACCTCACCGACGTCGGTCATGCCCTTGAACTGCTCACGCAGCTCGTCGGAGACCTTCTCCGCGTCGGCGTCCTTCGCGAGCGCCACGGTGAAGCTCGCGCCGCTGGCCCCGCCGGAGCCGACGAACGGGTTGAACTCGCCGTTGCCGACCGTCACCTGGTAGGTCTCGACGTCGTCGCGGGCGGCGAGCAGCGCCTCGACCTTCTTGGCGGCCTCGTTCGTCGCGGCGAGGCTCGTGCCGACGGGCAGGTCCTGGCTGACCTGGATGGTGTCCTGGCCGGATTCGTCGAGGAAGTTGGTCTCGAGCCGGCTCGCCAGCCCCAGCGTCCCGAGCAGCACCACGACGCCGATCGCGACGGTGGACCAGCGGGTGGGGCGGCTGCGGGTCGCCCAGCGGATGATCGGAAGGTACGCCCGCTGCAGCGGGCTGCGCAGCTCCTTCTCCTCGGCGGCCCGGCGGACCTCCTCGGACTCGCTGCCGCCGGCGGCGGGACGCAGGAACCAGTACGCGAGCACGGGTACGACGGTCAGCGCCACGAAGAGCGAGGCGACGAGCGCCACGGTGACGGTGATGGCGAACGGCGCGAACAGCTGCCCGACGAAGCCGCCGACGAGCGCGATCGGGGCGAACACGGCGACCGTGGTCAGCGTGGAGGCGGTCACCGCGCCGGCGACCTCCTTCACGCCGGACATGATGGCGTGCACCTTGGCCTCGCCGTACCCGAGATGGCGTTTGATGTTCTCGAGCACCACGATCGAGTCGTCGACGACGCGGCCGACGGCGATGGTCAGCGCGCCCAGGGTGAGCAGGTTGAGCGAGTAGTCGCCGATCCACAGCCCGATGAGCGCGATGAGCACCGACAGCGGGATCGACACCGCGGTGACGACCGTGGAGCGGACGGAGAGCAGGAAGACCAAGATCACGATCACGGCCATGATCAGGCCGAGCAGTCCCTCGGTGGTCAGGCTCTCGATCGAGCGCTCGACGAACGGCGCCTGGTCGGTGATGACGGTCAGCTTCGCGCCGGAGGTGCCTTCCAGCTCGGCGAGCTTGTCGCGCACCTCGTGGGAGATGGCCACGGCGTTGCCGTCGGGCGCGGCGGTGACGGCGATGCCGAGGCTCTCGACGCCGTCCGTACGCGTGAACGAGGTGGCCGTGGCGAGCTGGCTGGTGACCGAGGCGACGTCGCCGAGCCGGACCGGCCCGCGCGCGCCGGTGAGGTACAGGTTCTGCAGCTGCTCGACCGAATTGATCGGGCTGCCCACCTGCACGCTGAGCGACCGCCCGTCGTCGGTGATCGCGCCGGCCGGGACGGAGATGCCGTTGTTCTGCAGCAGCGTGGTGATCGCCCGCGGGTCGGCGCCGGCGGCGCGCAGCTTGACGAGGTCGGGCTTGATCACGACCTGTTCGGAGCGGGTGCCGGTGACCTGCACGTCCCGGACGCCCTCGATGGCGTTGAGCTCGGGGACGACGTCCTGCTCGAGGCGCTGGGCCAGGTCGGACTGGCCGGAGCCGCCGGTCGCGGCGAGCACGATCGCCGGGATGTCGTCGGTGCCGCCGGCGAAGATGGTCGGCTTCACGTCGTCGGGCAGCGTCGGCTGGATCCGGTTGACCGAGGTGGTGAGCTGGTTGATCGCGTTGTCGAGGTCGGTGCCGAACTCGTACTGCACGATGATCGTGGCCGAGCCCTCACGGGTCGTCGACTGGATGGTGTCCAGGCCGTCGGCGCCCTTGACGGCGTCCTCGATCGGCTTGGTGACCTGCTCCTCCATGATCTCGGGACTGGCGCCCGGCAGGACCACGCCGATGAACGCGCCCGGGAACTCCAGTGAGGGCAGGAGCTGCTGCTTCAGCGACGGGATGGTGTACACGCCGAAGCCGGTGATCACCACCGCGATGAGGGCGACGAGCCCTCTGTTGGCGAGACTGAGCCTGGTCAGGAATGACATGTGCTCCCCCGAGAAAGTTCGGCCAAGGCATATAGTTTGCCCGACGCGAACAAATGGTTTTCGCCGGGGTCCGCTGGTAACGTCCCGTCACGCGACGGACGCCGACCGGCCATCGGCGCGCTACACAGGAGGTGCGGTGGCCGAGAACGAACGACTCATCGCGGACATCATGCACGCCCAGCAGCAGCTGCAGCACCTGTTCGCGTACGACCGCTCGGACCCGCTCTTCAGCAGCCAGCTCACCATGCCGCAGCTCAAGATCCTGCTGTTGCTGCACCGGCTCGGCGACACCTCGGGCCGCGAACTGGCGGGCCTGCTGGGGGTCAGCCTGGCGACGCTCAGCGGCATGGTGGACCGGCTCGTGACGAACGACCTGGTCACCCGCGCGGAGGACCCGCACGACCGCCGCGTCCGGCGGATCCGGCTGAGCACCACCGGCACCGAGATGATCTCCCGGATCATCACCGCGGGCACCGAGAAGCAGACCCGGCTGCTGCGCAAGCTCACCGACGCCGAGCTGCGCACGGTGCGGGACGCGATGCAGGCGATGGTCCGCGCCGCCACCGAGGACGCGGCCGGCACCGAGGCCGGCGACCCGGCGGAGAACGCAGCACGCAGAGTGACCGACGCGGTGGCCGCAGAGGCCGTGGAGAGCGTAGCCGCCGACGTGGCCGAAGCCGTGGCCGCCGAGATGGCCGACGCTGCGGCCGCCGATGTGGCTGACGAGGTCGCCGGGGCCGGGGAGACGACCGCTCCCGGACGCGCGGGCCGGGCCTGACCGGGCGGGTCAGGTCAGGTCGAGGGCCCGGGCGGCGGCGAGGACGTCGTTCTTGATGGTGGTGGGCGACGGCGCGGTGGAGATGGCCCATTCCGGGTCCTTGAGGCCGTGGCCGGTCACCGTGCAGACGACCGTCGCGCCGGCCGGGATCATGCCCGCCTCCGCCTGCTGGAGCAGGCCCGCCACGCTCGCCGCGCTGCCCAGCTCGACGAACACGCCGACCTCGCGGGCGAGCAGCCGGTAGGCCGTGAGGATCTCCCGGTCCGTCACCGCGGAGATCAGGCCGCCCGAGGCGTCCCGGGCGTCGAGCGCCTTGGTCCAGCTCGCCGGGTTGCCGATGCGGATGGCGGTGGCGATGGTGGACGGCTCCGGCACGACCTTGCCGTTGACGATCGGGGCGGCCCCGGAGGCCTGGAAGCCGTACATCTTCGGCAGGACCTTGGAGTTTCCGGCCTCGTGGTCCTCCTGGTAGCCCATCCAGTACGCGGAGATGTTGCCCGCGTTGCCGACCGGGAGGCAGTGGATGTCGGGGGCGCCGCCGAGCGCCTCGACGATCTCGAAGGCGGCCGTCTTCTGGCCGTGCAGGCGGAAGATGTTGACCGAGTTGACCAGCGACACCGGGAAGTCCTGGGACAGCTTCGAGGCGAGCGCGAGGCAGTCGTCGAAGTTGCCGTTGACCTGCAGCAGCTTGGCGCCGTGGACCAGCGCCTGGGCCAGCTTGCCGAGCGCGATCTTGCCCTGGGGCACGAGCACCGCACAGGTCAGCCCGGCACGGGCCGCGTACGCGGCGGCCGAGGCGCTGGTGTTGCCGGTGGAGGCGCAGATGATCGCCTTGGAGCCCTCCTCCACCGCCTTGGACACGGCCATCGTCATGCCGCGGTCCTTGAAGGAGCCGGTCGGGTTGGCGCCCTCGACCTTGAGGTAGACGTCCGCGCCGGTGCGCCGGGAGAGCACCGGGGCCGGCACGAGCGGCGTGTTGCCCTCGTGCAGCGTGACCACCGGGGTGGCCTCCGAGACCGGGAGCCGGTCACGGTACGCCTCGATCAATCCCCGCCACATGGCCTTTTCCTCTCGCTGGGGTCGCTCAAGGATGCACCAGCCTGCCGAATGGCGAGACCAGGCATCCACTATACGGGACCGTGGGACACGGCCTCCACGTTGTTGCCGTCCGGGTCGCGCACGAACGCGCCGTAGTAGTTCTCGTGGTATTCCGGGTGGACGGCCGGCTCGTGCAGCACCTCGGCGCCGGCCTCGACGGCGGCGGCGAAGAACGCGTCGACGGCCGCCCGGTCCGCCGCCTTGAACGCGATGTGCGACTCGCGGAAGCCGTTGCCCGACGTGAGCTCGCTGATCCAGAAGTCCGGGAAGTCGCCGCCGTACCCCATCGCGACCTTGTGGTCGGCGAGCCGGCGCAGGCCCAGCGGGGCCAGCACCTTGTCGTAGAAGGCCGCACTCGCGGCCATGTCCGCGCACTGGAAACCGACGTGGTCGAGCATGCTCAGACTCCCCCCTCGACGCGCAGCACGCTGGCGATCGATCGGACGATGTCCAGCGAGCGCAGATCCTCCACGGTGGCCGCGAGGTTGGCATCGGGCGCGCCGTGCGTGACGATGACCAGCGTCGCGTCCTCGTCGCGGCCGGACTGCCGGACCGTCGCGATCGAGACCTCGTGCTTGGCGAAGACGCCGGCGACGGTGGCGAGCACGCCCTGCCGGTCGGCCACGTCGAGGCTGATGTGATACCGGGTCACCGCCTCGCCGATCGGGCGGATCGGCAGGTGGGCGTACGCGCTCTCGCTCGGCGCGCGGGTGCCCGCGAGGCGGTTGCGAGCCGCCGCCACGATGTCACCCAGGACGGCGCTGGCGGTGGGCGTACCCCCGGCTCCCCGGCCGTAGAACATCAGCTGCCCCGCGGCCTCGGCCTCGACGAAGACCGCGTTGAACGCGTCGCCCACGCTCGCCAGCGGGTGGCTGCGCGGGATCATCGCCGGGTGCACGCGCACGCTGACCGACTCCTGGCCGGTCGAGTCCGGCCCGCGCTCGGCGATGCAGAGCAGCTTGATCGTGCAGCCCATCTCCTTGGCGCTGGCCACGTCGGCGGCCGTCACGCCGGTCATGCCCTCGCGGAAGACGTCTGCCGCGGTCACCCGGGTGTGGAACGCGAGCGAGGCCAGGATCGCGGCCTTCGCGGCGGCGTCGAAACCCTCCACGTCGGCGGTCGGGTCGGCTTCGGCGTACCCGAGGTCGGTGGCCTCCTCCAGCGCCTCGCCGAAACCGGCCCCCGTGGCGTCCATCGACGACAGGATGAAATTGGTCGTGCCGTTGACGATGCCGGTGACCCGGGTGACACGGTCGCCGTGCAGCGACTCGCGCAGCGGGCGCAGCAGCGGGATCGCACCCGCGACGGAGGCCTCGTAGTAGAGGTCGGCGTCGCCCCGGGTGGCGGCGTCGTGCAGCGTCGCGCCGTCCTCGGCGAGCAGGGCCTTGTTGGCCGTCACGACGCTCTTGCCGGCGCCGAGCGCCTCGGTCAGCCAGGTGCGGGACGGCTCGATGCCGCCGACGACCTCGATCACCACGTCGACGTCGTCCCGCTTGACCAGGCCGAGCGCGTCCGTGGTGAACAGTCCCGGATCGACCGGCAGGTCACCACGCCGGCGGCCGGGCCGGCGCACGGCGATGCCGACGAGCTCCAGCGGCGCCCCGATCCGCGCCGTCAGGTCCTCCGCCTGATCGTGGAGCAGGCGGACGACCTCGCTGCCGACCGTGCCGCAACCGAGCAGGGCCAGGCGAACCGCAGGCTTACCAGAACTCATCCCACATCCAATGCGAGCAGATCTTCTTCGGTCTCCCGGCGCACGATCACCCGCGAGGCGCCGTCACGGACGGCGACGACCGGCGGCCGGGGCACGTGGTTGTAGTTACTGGCCATGCTGCGGCAGTACGCGCCCGTGCCGGGCACGGCGAGAAGATCTCCGGGCTGCACGTCGGCGGGCAGGAATTCATCCTTCACGACGATGTCCCCGGATTCACAATGCTTTCCCACGACGCGGGCGAGCATGGGCGGCGCCTCCGAGGCCCGGCCCGCCACCGTGGCCGAGTACGACGCGTCGTAGAGCGCCGTACGGATGTTGTCGCTCATCCCGCCGTCGACGCTCACGTACGTGCGGATGCCGTCGACGTTCTTGACCGTGCCGACCTCGTACAGGGTGAGCACGGCCGGCCCCACGACGGCCCGTCCGGGCTCGATCGAGAGCTTGGGCCGGCGCAGCTTCTCGGCGGCGCACTCGGCGTCGACGATCTTGTTGATCCGCTTGGCCAGGTCGCCGGCGGACGACGGGTCGTCCTGGGTCGTGTACGCGATGCCGAACCCGCCGCCGAGGTCCAGCTCGGCCAGCTCGACGCCGCGCGCGTCCCGGATCTGCGCCTGCAGCTGCAGCACGCGCCGGGCGGAGACCTCGAACCCGGAGGTGTCGAAGATCTGCGAGCCGATGTGCGAGTGCAGGCCCCGCAGGTCGAGCACGCCCTCGTCGAGCACCCGGACCGCGGCCTCGAACGCCGCCCCGCCGGCCAGCGAGAAACCGAACTTCTGGTCCTCGTGCGCGGTCGCGATGAACTCGTGGGTGTGCGCCTCGACGCCGACCGTCACCCGGATCAGGACCGCCGGACGCTTGCCGGCCTCCTGCGCGAGCGCGGTGAGCCGGTCGATCTCCTGGAACGAGTCGAGGATGATCCGCCCCACCCCGGCGTCCAGCGCCCGGCGCAGCTCGGAGACCGACTTGTTGTTGCCGTGGAAGCCCATCCGCTCGGGCGGGAAGCCGGCGGCCAGCGCGACCGCGAGCTCACCGCCGGAGCACACGTCGAGGAAGAGCCCCTCCTCGTCGACCACCTTCACCACGGCCTTGCACAAGAACGACTTGCCCGCGTAGTAGACGTCCGCGTCGGCGAAGGCGGCCGCGAAATCGCGGCACCGCGACCGCAGGTCGTCCTCGTCCAACAGGTACGCCGGGGTGCCGTGCTCCGCCGCCAGGTCGAGGACGCTCACGCCGCCGATCTCCAGGGCGCCCGCTTCCGTACGGCTGACCGTACGCGGCCACAACTGCGGCACGAGCGCGTTCACGTCCTCGGGGCTACGCAGCCACGCCGGCCCTCGGTTGCCGAGGTCGCCGTGCAGCGCCCCGGCCTCATGTGCCCGCATGCCTACATCCTCTCGGGCGCACTGACGCCCAGCAGTCCCAAACCGTTCGCGATCACCGTTCGGGTGGCGTCGTTCAGCCACAGGCGGGAGCGCTGAAGGTCGGTGATCGGCTCGTCCCCCACCGGAAGCACCCGGCACTTGTCGTAGAACCGGTGGTATTCCCCCGCGACCTTCTCCAGGTAGTGCGCCACCCGGTGGGGCTCGCGCAGCTCCGCGGCCGTGGCCACCACGCCGGGGTAGTCGCCGAGCGCCTTGAGCAGGCTGTGTTCCTTCTCATGCGTGAGCAGCTCGGGGTGGAAGTCGTCCGGCTCGCCGCGGGTCAGGCCGACATCCGCGGCGTTGCGGGCCACGCTCGCGGTCCGGGCCGCGACATAACGGACATAGTGCACCGGGTTGTCGTTGCTGGCCCGGGTCCACTGCTCGATGTCGATGTCGATCTGCGAATCCGACGAGAAGCGGGCCAGGGCGTAGCGTGCCGCGTCGACGCCGAGCGCGTCGACGAAGTCCTCGAGGGTGATCACCGTGCCGGCACGCTTGCTCATCCGCAGCGGTTCGCCGTTGCGGACGAGGTTGACCAGCTGGCCGATGAGGATCTCCAGGTTGGCCGCCGGGTCGTCGCCGAAGCACGCGACCATCGCCTTCATCCGGCCGATGTAGCCGTGGTGATCGGCGCCGAGCATGATGACGATCTTCTCGAAGCCCCGCTTGCGCTTGTCGAGGTAGTAGGCGCAGTCGGCGGCGAAATACGTCCAGTCGCCGTCGGACTTGCGCACGACGCGGTCCTTGTCGTCGCCGAAGTCGGTCGTTCGCAGCCACGTGGCGCCGTCGGCCTCGTACACGTGACCCTGCTCGGTCAGCCGGTCCAGGGCCTCCTGCAGCTCGCCCCGGTCGTGCAGGTCCTTCTCGTTGAAGTACGTGTCGAAGTGCACGCCGAACTCGGCCAGCGACTGCTTGATCTCGGCGAACATCAGCTCCACGCCGACGCGCCGGAAGATCTCCTGGGGGTCGGGAGCCGCCAGGACGTCCGGAACCTGGTCGACGACCGCCTGCGCGATCTCGCCGATGTAGGCGCCGCCGTACCCGTCCTCCGGGGTGGGCTCGCCCTTGGCCGCCGCGTACAGCGAGCGGGCGAACCGGTCGATCTGCGAACCGGCGTCGTTGAAGTAGTACTCGGTGCCGACCTCGGCGCCGGCCGCCCGCAGCAGCCGGGACAGCGCGTCACCGACGGCGGCCCATCGGACCCCTCCGATGTGTACGGGGCCGGTGGGGTTGGCGGAGACGAACTCGAGGTTGATCCGCTGACCGGCGAGGCGGTCGGTGTTGCCGTACTCCGCTCCGGCCAGCACCACGTCACGGGCCAGCACGCCGGCCGCCGCCGCGTCCAGGCGGATGTTGAGGAAGCCCGGGCCGGCGATCTCCACCGACTTGATCCCCGGGTGGCTGCTCAGCTCCTCGGCCAGCGCCGCGGCCAGCTCGCGCGGCGGCACTCCGGCCTTCTTGCCGAGCTGCAGCGGCATCGTCGAGGCGTAGTCGCCGTGCTCGGGGTTGCGCGGCCGCTCCACCGTCGTCGTCTCGGGCAGCAGGGAGACATCGAGGCCGCGGGTGACGAATACGGCACGCGCAGCTGTGAGAACAGTGGAAGCGAGGTCAGCGGGAGTCACTGAGCCATGCTATCCGGGTAGACTTTGGCGCCCGGCGGCGTACCGGGGCGCTGCGTGCGGGCCCGCGCCGGCCTCCCTGCCGACCTCTCCGACGAATTGACGAGGCACGATGAGCATGAGCACCCCGGGTCCCGAGCGGGTCCCGTCCACCGTCAAGGTCGACAAGACGTCCGGCCAGGGCAAACCGCCCGCCGCGAAGTCGGGTGGCAAGCCCGGCGGGGGCTCCGGCGCCAAGCCCGGCAACCGTCCCGGCGGCAAGGGCCCGCAGGGCAAGGGCGGCGGCAAGGGCCGCAAGCCGGTCACGCCGGTCAAGGTCAGCGGCGGCCGCAACTGGGGCCCGATCCTCGTCGCCGGCGTCGTCGTGCTCATCGCGGCCGGCATCATCGGGTACGGCGTCTTCGCCTCGATGAAGGGCACCGAGACCTGGGAGGACAAGGCGGCCGGCATCGAGGGCATCGTGAACTACCGGGAGCAGAAGAACCCGCAGATCGACGCCCGGGACCACAAGGACGGCGCGCTCACGTACGTCACCAACCCGCCGGTCGGTGGCGCGCACAACGCGCAGTGGCAGAACTGCATGGGCGACGTCTACACCGAACCCATCGCCAACGAGCACGCCGTGCACAGCCTCGAGCACGGCGCCGTCTGGGTCACGTACAAGCAGGGCCTCGCCGCCGACCAGGTCGACAAGCTGAAGTCGAAGGTCCAGGGCAAGGACTTCATGATGCTGAGCCCGGTCGCCAACCTCGACAAGAACATCTCGCTGCAGGCCTGGGGTTACCAGCTGAAGGTCGACAACGCCGACGACAAGCGCATCGACGAGTTCATCAAGGACCTGCGGGTCAACGCGACCCTGGAGCCCAACGCGGGCTGCTCCGGCGGCAACACGGCCACCGGCCCGGTCACCGCGGCGGGCAACGGCACGAACATGGACCAGCCGGGCAACTGATGACCGTCTCCACCGACCCCGGCCCGGCGGACCAGGACACCGCCGCGGCCGACGACGGCCCGACCTCGACCGGCACCCGCCGGTTCGGGGCGGGCTGGATCGCTCTCGCGCTCGTCCTCGGCCTCCTGCTGGGCGGCGCCGCGGGCTTCCTCGGCGCCCGCACCATCGGCACGCCGGGCGACGACTCGGCCGAGGCCGGTTTCCTGCGCGACATGAGCACCCACCACGCCCAGGCGGTGGAGATGGCGATGATCGCCCACGCCAACTCCACCAACCCGCAGATCGTCACCCTCGCCGGCGACATCGCCCTCACCCAGCACGGCCAGATCGCCACCATGCAGGCCTGGCTCCGCGACTGGAAGCTCAGCCTGACCGGCACCGGCGAGCCGATGGCGTGGATGCCGGGCTCCGAAGGCTCCATCCGCAACGGCCTCATGCCGGGCATGGCGACCCCGGAGCAGCTCGCGGCCCTGCGCAAGGCCACCGGCAAGGACCTCGACGTCCAATTCCTCACGCTGATGCGCCAGCACCACGTGGGCGGCATCCACATGGCGCAGGAGATCCTCGACATGTCGGACAACAAGGACGTGCGCTGGATAGCGGATTCGATGGTCCGCGGCCAGCAGAGCGAGATCAACCTGATCGACTCACTGCTCAAGCAGCTCCAGGGCTGAGCAACCACGTGCCCGGGGCGGCACGCCGGGGAACCGGTTGGCGGCGGTTCCGGGCGGCCTGCTAGAGTTTCACCCGCTGAGCCCCCGTAGCTCAGGGGATAGAGCGTCGCCCTCCGGAGGCGAAAGCGCAGGTTCGAATCCTGCCGGGGGCACCCAGGGCGACCGTGACGTCGAGGCCGCTGACCAGGAGAAATTCGGTCAGCGGCCTTTTCCGTGCCCGGCGCGCCCGCCGTTGCGGCCGGTCGTCACCAGGACACCGTGCCGTTGCGGCCGGTCGTTCACCAGGGGACCGGGCCGTTGCGGTCGAAGAAGCCGCCGGTGGGCCGTCGGGCGCCACCGCCGCCATCCGGACGATCGCCTCCGCGCCGTCCTCCACCGTCTGCCCCCCGCGATGGCCGTTGAAGTCGGTGCTCGTGAATCCGGGGTCGACACAGTTGATGCGCATCCCGGGAAGGCCTTCGCGTACTGCACGGTGACCATGTTGAGAGCCGCCTTCGCCGAGCTGTAGGCGACCATCACGAAGTCCTTCGCGATCGAGGAGGGGTCGGTCGGTACGAGCAGGGTGCGGCAGGGCACGGAGCAGTTGGCGCGGTTCGGTACCGCGCTGGTCGCCGATCTGCGGAAAGCGGCCGCCGACCATCCGGCCGACGGTGAGCTGCGCGCCCTCGTGGCGCAGCTGCGGGCGCGTAGCGGACTATTCGCCGAGCTGTGGGACTCCGGCGTCGTGGGCCGGCACGCCTCCGAGCGGAAGACCGTCGTGCACCCGTCGGTGGGCGAGCTGGAACTCGACTGCGACGTGCTGACCGTGCCGGGTGCGGACGATCTGCGGCTCGTGGCGTACACGGCCGAGCCCGGCAGCGAGGCGGCCGGCAAGCTCGCCCTGCTCAGGGTGCTCGGCACACAGACCCTCGCCTGGCCCCGGCCGGCAGCCTCAGCGCCGTCCCCGGCCGGCAGCCTCAGCGCCGTCCCCGGCCGGCGACCCCAGCCAAGACCCGGCCGGCGACCCCAGCCAAGACCCGGCCGGCGACCCCAGCCAAGACCCGGCCGGCGACCCCAGCCAAGACCCGGCCGGCGACCCCCGGCCAGGGCCCGGTTGGCGGACCCGACCGTGGACGGCGGGAGTGCTCAGGTGCGGTCGTGGATGGTGACGGCGTACCCGTCGGGGTCGGTGAAGGTGAAGGTCCGACCGAAGGGTCCGTCGAACGGCGGCACCGCGATCGGGACCCCGTTCGCCTGCAGCTTGTCGTGGACCGCCTGCGCGTCGTCGGCGCCCATCCACAGCACGACACCGGCGCCCGGGTGCGGGGTCACGGCGTCGAGGTCCACTCCGGGCAGCGGTTCGCGTACGGCGAAGGCGACGGTCCCGGTGGCGAAGACGACCGCGTGCGGCGGGGCCACCGGTGCGCGCTCGAGCCCGAGTTGTGTCTCGTAGAAGGCGGCCGCCTTCTCGAGGTCGCGTACCTGCAGGGCGATGAAGTCGGGTCCGGTGACGGTCATGGCTTCCTCCTCATGTCAGCATGTTGACACGCCCATTCTGTGTCATCATGTTGACATGAGTCAAGAGCCAGCTTTCCGGCCCGTCGATGAGCAGGTCGGATACGTGCTGAAGAAGGCGGCCAGCTCGCTGCGGGCGGCGATGGACAAGGCGCTGCGCCCGCTGGACCTGACCGTCTCGCAGTACGCCTGCCTCGAGCTGCTGCGCCAGCAGCCGGGCCTGTCCGGCTCGGAGCTGGCCCGCGCGATGTTCGTCAGCCGCCAGTCCATGAACCTGGTGCTGAAAGGGCTGGAGCGCCGCGAGCTGCTGACCCGCTCACCGGTTCCGCGCCACGGCAAGGCGCTGCCCACCGAGCTGTCCCCCGCCGGGCTGGCGAAGCTGGCCGCCGCGAACGAGGCAGTCAGCGTGGTCGAGGAGACGATGCTGGCCGCCCTGACCCCCGAGGCCGAGCGGCGGATGTGCGCGGACCTCACGGCGTTCGCCGCCGCACTGACCGACCTGGCCGGCGAAGAGGACCCGGACTGACGGCCCGGCCCGAGGGTCAGCGGCGGTCGCGGCCGGGGTGGCGGTCGGGTTCACGCCAGGCGGCGATCCCGGGGGCGAGCAGGCCCCAGAAGATCATGCCGAGCGCCGCGATCCACGCCCACCACGGGATCACCGACTGCGGGCCGACGAGGTTGCTCGTCCACCGGTACGCGACATCGAGATAGGCGTCCATGCGTGCCTCCCCCGTGCTGACTGTGGCCCCCAATATCGGCCGCTCCGGTTCCCTCCTGAGCAGTTCGGCGACAGGCGTGCGGCGCGCCGGAGCGGGTAAGCGAAAGGCGACACATCATCGTCAGATCGGGAGGCAGCATGGCTACCGACGAGCAGTTCCAGACCGAGGCGGCCGAGGGCGAGAGGGACCGGCGCTTCCACGGCGGCGCGCCCGTCCACCTCGACGACGACGAGCTGGCGCGCCGTACCGAGGCCGAGCGCGTCGCGGCGGGGCTCGAGCCGTACGACCCGAACGAGGTGCCGCCGGCCACCGGCGAGGACCCCGAGGTCTGACAGGCCGGGGTCAGACGGGCCGGGTGACCAGCGTCGGCGCCCCGGCGACGCAGGTCACCGTCATGCGGATCCGGCTCGCGGCGTGACCGAAGACCACCGCCGCCGCGAGCGCGGGCCCGGCGTTCACCCGCTGGACCTCGTACGGCTCGGTCGCCTTCCACGACGTGAGCTCCGCCCGATGGCCGTCGGTGCACCGCGCCGTGACGCTGCCACCGGCCGAGGTGAACGCCCGGCCCTTCGGTGGCGGCTCCGGATGGGGCTTGGGAGGAGGCGCTGCTCTCCACTTCTTCGGCGGCGGCGTCGTGGTCGCGGTGGTGGCGAGTGCGGGTACGGACGGTGCCGGCCGTCCGCCGACGGGCTTGAGGGACGGTCGCGGCCTGGCAGGGGCGGCCGACGGCAGCACGACTGCGGGCATGCCCGGGTTCCGCGGCGTATCGGTCGGGAGCACCAGCCAGGCGTGCGCGGCGAGCGCTACGGCCACCGCCACACCACCCACCAGCAGCACCGTCCGGAGGCGGGCCGCGCGTGGCTGCGACGGCTCCCGGCCCGAGGCGAGGACCTGCGCTGCCTCCGCCGCGCTGGGCCGCTCGGCGGGCTCCTTGCGCAGACAGCGGCTGACCAGGTCGGTGACGGCCGGCGGCACCCCGGTGAGCTGCGGCAGCGGGGCCGGTTCGACGTACACGTGGGCGGTGAGCATCTGGGTGGTGCTGTCGGTCGTCCACGGCGACTCGCCGGTCAGCAGGCGGTAGAGCAGCACGCCGAGCGCGTACACGTCGGAGGCCGGCTCGACCGGCCCGCCGATCACCCGTTCCGGCGCGAGGTACGCCGGAGTGCCCAGCAGCTCGTCGTCCGGCTCGACCGGCCCGGCGGTCGCGGCCAGCCCGAAGTCGACGACCTTCGCGCCGTCCGGCGTGACCATGACGTTGCCCGGCTTCACGTCCCGGTGCACCAGGCCGTCAGCGTGGGCGGCCGCGAGCGCGGCCGCCACCTGCCCGCCGATGGTGCAGATCTCCCGCGGCTCCAGCCGGCCGTCCCGCACCCGCTGCTGCAGGGTGATGCCGTGGACGAGCTCCATGACCACGTACGGGGTGAGCCGCCCGCCGTCGAAGGCCTCGCCGTAGTCGTAGATCTGCGCGATGTGGGGGTGGGACAGCGCCGCGGCGGCTCTCGCCTCGTCCCGGATGCGGGCCCGGGACTGCGCGTCCCCGGCGTACCGTCCGGCCAGCAGTTTGACGGCGACCAGCCGGCCGAGAACCTCGTCGCGGGCGCGCCACACCACCGCCATTCCTCCGCGCCCGAGGACGTCCAGCAGGGTGTAGCGGCCACCGAGCATCCGCTGCTGCGCCTCCACGGCGAGCCAGTCTGCCCGCCCGGCGGCGTTCCGCACAGAGAGATCCTTTCCCGGACGCGAAGTTGAGTACACAGACCGCTCAAATCGGTAAGTGATCGCGTGTTCACGGACGGCTGCTTGCTCTGGGCGCCGGGTACACCAGAATGGATCTTCTGCGACGGCCCCTGGGAGGCGCCCGATGAACTCACCGCTGGGACGCCTGCTACGCCTGCCTCCGCCGCGCACGCGTTACACGGTGGAGAGCGGCGTCCGCATCCCCATGCGCGACGGTGTCGAGCTCCGAGCGACTCATTACGCGCCGCAGGGCCCGGCGCGGGGAACGGTTCTGATCCGTACGCCGTACGGCCGCGGCCTGCCGGCGTCGCTCCTGCAGGGCCGCATGCTCGCGGCCCGGGGTTACCACGTCCTGGTCGGGAGCGTACGGGGCACCTTTGGCTCGGGCGGCACGTTCGTCCCCATGGCGCAGGAGACCACCGACGGGCAGGACACGGTCGCGTGGCTGCGGACCCGCGCATGGTTCGACGGGCGGCTCGCCACGCTGGGCGCCTCGTACCTCGGCTGGGCTCAGTGGACACTCCTGCTCGATCCGCCGCCGGAGCTGAAGATGGCGGTGATCGCGGTCGGCCCGCACGACTTCCGCGACGCGGTGTTCGGCACGGGCGCGTTCACTTTGGGCGACTTCCTCAGCTGGAGTCACCAGATCACCGGGCAGGAGCGGCGCGGTCTCGACCGGGTACGCCACCTGGCAACCGCCCGCCGCCGGGTCCGGCCGGGACTGCACGGACTCCCCTTGGCCGACGCCGCCGAGCCGGTGCTGCAGGGTCGCGCACCCTGGTATCGGGAGTGGCTGTCGCACCCCGAGGACTCCGACCCGTTCTGGGACGCGTACCGGGCGGGGCGGGCCCTGGACCGGGTCACGGTGCCGGTGCTGCTGATCAGCGGCTGGCAGGACCTGTTCCTCGACCAGACCCTCACCCAGTACGAGACCCTGCACGCCCGCGGCGCCGACGTGTCGCTCCTGGTGGGACCGTGGACCCACATCGGGGTCGCGACGAAGGGCAGCACCCGGACCGAACCGGTCACGCTGGCCTGGCTCGACCACTACGTGGCCGGCGACGCGACCCCGGCACCGGCCGGCACGGTCAGCGTTTACCGCACCGGCGAAGAGAAATGGCATGAGCTCCCCCTCTGGCCACCCGCGACCCGGCAACGAACGTTCACGCTCACCCCCGACGGCTCCCTCTCCTCGGCGAAGACGGCACCCCCGGGAGCCGTGATCTTCCGCTACGACCCCCGGACGCCGACCCCCTCGGTCGGCGGCCGCGTCCTGGCGGGCAGCATGGGCGTCCGCGACAACCGCAAACTGGAAGCCCGCGGCGACGTCGTCACCTTCACCAGCCCCGCCCTCACCGCCGACCTCGACCTGGCGGGCAGTCCCACCCTCGAGATCGACGTCTCGGTCGACAACCCGTTCGCGGACGTCTTCGCCCGCCTCTGCGACGTGGACCCGTCGGGCCACTCCCGCAACTTCTCCGACGCGCTGCTCCGGCTGGACCCGTCGGTGCCCGCCGGCACGGTGCAGCGGCTCACGCTGCGGCTGGACTCCTGCTTCCATCGGGTACGGGCGGGGCACCGGCTGAGGCTGCAGGTGTCGGGCGGGGCGCACCCGCGGTTCGCCCGGAACCTGGGCACGGACGGCAAACCGGTGGACGGGGCGGAGCTGGCCCCGTCAGTGCACACCGTCCACTGCGGAGTATCCCGGCTGATCGCGCCGGTGACGTCGTAGCCTCGCCTGCGTATCGGCGGCCGAGCGGCCGCGGCCCGGTGCCGCGGCTCAGCCGGGGTGCTCCATCCACCACTCCGTGAACTGCCGCGCCCGGCCGGTCTGGTCCAGCCGCAGCACCCACAGGTTGCTGTAGGTCCGCGCCGGATCCTCGTACCGCGTCGTGGCCTCCACGATCGCCAGGTCGTCCGTGACGATCACGGGATGCCAGTCGAACGCGGTGGTGCCGGGTGCGTCCCGGTGCTCCAGCCACCCCGCGACGATCGCCTCCCGCCCGACCCAGGGCTTCGCATACGGCTCGGTGAAATACGCCGCGTCGTCGGTGAACAGCTCGCCGATGTCGGCCGGATCGTTCGACTCCCAGGCGGCCCGGTAGTTCCCGATCCAGGCGGTGACCGCGTCGAGATGTGTCATGTCACCTCCCCCGCCCGTGTCCCGCTGTGTACGCCAGCCTCGAGAACTCCTTCTGCGCCCCGCTCCACAGAAAGTCGCTGACCTGGGTGAACGCGACGGCGATGAGGCGCTCGTGCGGATCGTTGAACCACGTGGTGCCGTACCCGCCGGACCAGCCGTATCGCCCCGGGGCGGAGACGTCGTCGGCCGTGACGCTCACGCCCACGCCGAAGCCCCACCCCGATCCGCCGAGCAGCTGCCCCGCGGAGGCGACCTGCTCGGGCGTCAGCCGGTTGGTGGTCATCAGCTCCACCGACTGCTCGGACAGCAGCCGGGTGCCGCCGTGGACCCCGCCCTCGAGCAGCATCCGGGCGAACGTGCAGAACTCGTCCACCGTGGACACCAGGCCCGCCGAGCCGGACGGGAACCGCGGCGGGCTGCTCCACACCTCCGGCCCGGTGTTGGTCGCCTCCACCATCTCGCCCGTGCCCGGATCCCCCATGTACGAGGCCGGCAGCTCACCCGCCCGGTCGGCCGGCAACCAGAAGCCGGTCTCCCGCATGCCCAGCGGGTCGAACAGCCGCTCGCGCAGCACGTCGCCCAGCGGCTTGCCGTCAGCGCGGGCGAGGAGCACGCCGAGCACGAGCATGCCGGTGTTGTACTGCCACTTCTCGCCCGGCTGAGCCATCAGCGGAAGCGTGCCGAAGCGGCGGATCCACTCGTCCGGGTCGTGCGGAGTGCGGGGGTCCGGCGGCCCCATCACGAGCTCGAGGTCACGGGCGGCCTCCACGATCGGCCACGGCGGGTCGAAGGTGGGCTCGGTGATGAAGCCGTGTCCCATCCGGAAGGTGAGCAGGTCCTCCACGGTGACCGGGCGATGCGGTGGGACGGTGTCGTCCAGCGGGCCGTCGATGCGGGCCAGCACCCGCTGGCCCGCCAGCTCGGGCAGCAGCTTGTGGACCGGCTCCTCCAGGTCGATGACGTCGTCCTCGACGAGCGCCATCGTCGCGGCCGCCAGCACCGGCTTGGTGAGCGACGCGATCCGGAAGATCGTGTCGCGGCGCATCGGCACGGCGCCCCCGAAGCTCGTGACCCCGATCGCGTCGACCCGCACGTCGTCACCGCGGGCCACGAGCGTGACGATCCCCGGGAACTCGCCGCGCTCCATGCGTGCCGTCATCGCCTCGTGCAACGTCATGCCGACCACCATGCCAGGCCCGTACGACAGAAATCAGGACCCGGCGAGAACGATCTTGCCGATGGTCGCGCCGGCCTCGACCGCCGCGTGCGCCTCCCGCAGGTTCGCCGCGGTGATGCCGTCGATCCGCCGGGTCAGGGTCGTGTGCAGGACGCCCTTGTCGACCAGCTCGGCGACCTGCCGCAGGATCTCGTGCTGGGCGGTGCTGGTGGGGTCGTACAGGGAGCGGGTGAACATGAGCTCCCAGTGCCAGGCGATGCTCTTCGACTTCAGCGGCAGCAGGTCCAGGTTCGGCGGCTCGTCGATCGCGACCACGGCGCCGAACGGCCGCACGATCGTCGCGAACGTCTCGATCATGCCGGCCGAGTGCGGTGTGAACACGTGGTCGACGCCGTCCGGCAGCGCCGCCGCGAGATCATCATGGTGGTTGACGACGCGGTGCGCGCCGCGGTCCAGGACCCAGCGCTGGGATTCCGGGCGGGACGCCGTACCGATGATCTCCAGATCGGTGAGCCGGCGGGCGAGCTGGACCAGGATCGACCCGACGCCACCGGCCGCGCCGAGCACCAGCAGCGTTCCGGTGCTCTGCGAGGTCAGCCGCAGCCGGTCGAACAGCGCCTCCCACGCGGTCAACGCGGTCAGCGGCAGGGCGGCCGCCTGCGCGAAGTCCAGCGACGCGGGCTTCGGTCCGGCGATGCGCTCGTCGACCAGGTGCAGCTCCGCATTGGTGCCGGGACGGGCGATGGAGCCCGCGTACCAGACCTCGTCGCCCGGCTTGAAGAGCGTGACGGCGGCCCCGGTCCGCTCGACGATGCCGGCGGCGTCGTAGCCGAGCACCTTCGGCTCGCCGCGCGGGTCGCTGCTCGCCCGTACCTTCACATCCACCGGATTGACCGAGACGGCCCGGACCCGCACGACCAGGTCGTGGTCGCCTGGTTCGGGCACCGACAGCTCGAGATCCAGCAGGGAGGACGGGTCCGAGATCGGCAGGTTCTTGCGGTAGCCGACCGCGCGCATGAGTTCAGCCATGCCGCGGACGCTATTCCGTACGCCCCAGTTACCGTCAACGGACACTGGTTTCCAAAGGGAACTACGATGGCCCGATGCCGACCACCTCCTGCGGGCGTACGCACGACGTCTACGACGCCTCCTGCCCGTGCCGCCACATGCTGGATCTGCTGGCCAACAAGTGGAGCGCGCTCGCGCTGGGCGCCCTCGAGGACGGCCCCCGGCGCTTCGGCGCGCTGCGCACCAAGCTCGACGGCGTGAGCCCGAAAGTGCTCACCGCCACACTGCGCCGGCTCGAGGAGCACGGCCTGATCGACCGCACGGTGTACCCCGCGGTCCCGCTCCACGTGGAGTATTCGCTGACGCCGCTGGGCCGGGACGCGTGCGAGCCGCTGGCACTGCTGCGCAGGTGGGTGGTGGACAACATCGAGCGCTTCCCGGAGGCGGTGGTCCCGGCCGGCGCGCGTGCCCCATCGCGGGCGGGCTCGATCGCTCAGCCGCGCCGTCCCAGGAATGTCGGACCCCCGGACTAGCTTCGTGTCGTGACGAACGAGTGGCGGCAGCTGCCCGCACCGGCCCGGCCCATCGCGGCGGCGACCTCCGCCGCCGTGGCGGGTGCACGTGCCCATGACGAGGCGGCCCTGGCCGCGGCGATCGCCGAGCTCAGCGTGCAGGACCAGACCCAGGCCGGGCTGATCCTCGGCACGGCGGTGCGCCTGCAGCTGGAGGCCGCGCATCCCGACGGCCTGGACGCCGACGACGTGCGGGCGGTGCTGGCCGGCAGCGTTCGGGCCGCCGCGGCGTGGTGCCCGCGGGTCGACCCGCAGACGATGCTGTATCTGCTGGCGGGCGCGCTGGGGGTCTGGGAGGACGACGGTTCGCCCCCGCCCAAGCCGGAGGAGCTGGCGTTGCACGCGGCGCTGCTCATCGAGCACCTGATCGGGCCGCGACCGATGACGGAGGTGATGACGGCGACGCTCGACGAGATCCAGCGAGCGCAGCTCAACGACTGACGCGCGCCGACGCCCCGGCCGAGGTGATGCTCGACGCCACTGCGGCCGTGGCCGACCGCGTGACAGCCGGCGCGACCGTCGGAGCGACGGGCCGAGCGGCCGGTGGCGTGACGGCCGGGACAGTGCGGTGCTTCGAGCGGAACGCGTGGCGGTAGGCGTGCGGGCTCGTCCCCACGACCCGCTTGAACCGGTCCCGGAACGCGGTGGGCGACCCGAACCCGACCCTGGCGCCGATGCGGTCCACAGTGACCGCCGTGGTCTCCAGCAGGTGCTGCGCGCGGCGGACGCGGGCCAGGTGGAGCCACTGCAGCGGCGTCGTGCCGGTCTGTTCGCGGAAGCGGCGGTTGAGCGTGCGCGTGCTCATTCCGGCATGGGCGGCTATCTGCGCCGTCGTGAGTTCACGGCCGCAGTTGTCGTCGAGCCAGCGCAGGAGCGGCTCCATCGTGGAGCCGCGTGGGGCGGGTGGCTGCTCGGCAACCATGAACTGCGCCTGGCCACCTTCGCGTTCCAGCGGCATCACGGAGAGCCGGGCGGCGTCCGCGGCCACGGCCGAGCCGTGGTCGCGGCGGATCATGTGCAGGCACAGGTCCAGTCCCGCCGCGGCGCCGGCCGAGGTGAGGAACTGGCCGTTGTCGACGTAGAGGACGCCGGGGTCGACGTCGACCGCCGGGAATCGCCCGGCCAGCTGGGCAGCGGCGATCCAGTGCGTGGTGGCGCGGTGGCCGTCGAGCAGCCCGGTCGCCGCGAACACGAACGCGCCCGCGCAGATGGAGGCGATCCGGGTGCCGCGCGCCGCGGCCGCGCGGAGTGCGCTCAGGACCTTTTCCGGTACGGGCACAGCAACGTCTGCCACCCCGGGAAGGATGATCGTGTCCGCCTCCTCGAACACGTCGAGACCGTACGGCGCCCGTACGACGAAAGCCCCCGCGGCGACGTCACCGTCCGGCGCGCAGACGCGTACGTCATAAGGGGCGCTACCGTCCGCGAGGCGGGTGCGGCCGAACACCTCGAGCGGTGTCGACAGGTCGAAGGCGACGACGCCGTCCAGCGCGAGTACGGCCACGATGTGCATGCCACCGGAGCCTAGCCGCACGCGTGGCGCAAATCCGTTGGCATGTGGCATTCCGGCCACTGTCGGCGATTTTCCGTGCTCCCTACCGTCGGCTACCGTGACGAAACTGCTCCTGTCCCTGCACGTCCTCGCGGCCATCGTGGCGATCGGCCCGGTGACCGTCGCGGCCAGCATGTTCCCCGCCGCCCTCAGAAGAGCGACTCCCGGCGGCACAGGCCCCACGCTCCTGCACCGCATCTGCCGCGTGTACGCGGGACTCGGCCTGCTCGTGCCCGTGTTCGGCCTCGCGACCGCGAGCAGCCTCGGCGTCCTCACCGACGCCTGGCTGATCGCCTCGATGCTTCTCACGGCGGTCGCCGGCGTGCTCCTCGCCTTCGTGATCCTCCCCGCCCAGGCCGCGGCCCTCGGCGGGCCCGGCAAGCGGGCAGCGGTCCGCCTGGGCATGGTCACGGGCGTGTTCAACCTGCTGTGGGCGACCGTCGTGGTGCTGATGGTCATCCGTCCCGGCTCCACGACGGGGGTGTGAGCGTGCCGTCCCGCCCGTTACGTCTCGCCGCGCTGATCGAACTGGCCTCGCTCCTCCTGCTCCTCGCCAACCTGGCGACCGTGCACGCACCCGAGGTCGCCTCGCTGGTGGGGCCGGTGCACGGGTGCGCGTACCTGGTCGTCGTCGGCGCGGCGCTGCGGGAGACCCGGGACGGGCGGGCCAGGCTGCTCGCGGTCGTGCCCGGTGTCGGTGGTCTTCTGGCGATTCGCCGGATACACCGGACGCTCGGTTCCCGAAGTCGGCACGCCCGGCTGAATCGATGAGCGGGTACGGGTCGTTGAGCCCTGCGGTGACGGCATCCGGCCGCGCCGACAGTTGCCCGACAGGAGGCCCGTCATGGCCAAGGAACGACCGGTCGCCGCCGGCGGCAGGACGGCCGATCCGCGGGGCCGGGAGTCCGCCCCGCCGCGCCCGCACCCGGCGCGTACGTCGCCGGCGCCGGTGGCTCCGGTCCCGCGACGCCCGCCGAGCGCGACCGACCCGCGCCCGATCGCGTCCCCGTTCCTGACCGACCCGGCGCAGCAAGCGGACGCCCCCGCCGACGAGGCACGGACGCCGGCGACCGGGCCGGCCGCGACGGAAGCGACGGTCGCGGCAGAGGAAGCGACCGTCGCGGCAGAGGAAACGGCCCCGCCGCACGAAGCGGCCCCGCCGTACGAAGCGACCTCCACGCGGGAAGCGACGGAGACGAGTGCAACGGCCACGGCGCAGATGGGGACGGCGGAAGAGGCGGCGACAGCAACAACGGAGGCAGCAGATGCCCGGCAGGCGGTCCCGACGCAGCCGTCCGCGGCCGCCGACGCCGAGCAGCGCGAGGCACCGAGCCGTGGCGTGGCGAAGGTCCCCGCACCCTGGCCGGGCCTGCAGCTGCAGCCGATGGTGCACGTCGCCGACATGCCGGCCGCGGTCGCCTTCTACGAGAAGCTCGGCGGCGACCTGGTCCACGGCGAACGAGACGGCGACTGGGTCCTGATGCAGGTCGGTACGGCCCAGATCGGACTGGTCACCCGCCCGCCGGACCCGGCCCGCGGGGAGAGCACCGTCGAGCTGAACTTCTCCGCCACGATGCCGCTGGACCGCCTCGAGCGGCTGCTGCGCGACCGGGAGGTCCGGATCGTCCGGATGGCCGTCGACCCCGACCTGGGCACCCGCCTGCACGTGGAGACCCCCGACGGCATGCCGATCAAGATTCACCAGGTCGAGCCGGACCTCTTGATCTAGGGGCGCCGGGGCCGGCCCGCGCTACCCGGCCGGGTCCGGCCTCGGCGGCGGGCAGGCGGCGGCCCGGTGCGCCGCGGACGGCACCGCCAGCCGCAGGATGAGCAGCCCCAGCACCGCCCCCGCGGTGTTGGCGATCAGGTCGTTGACGTCGACCGTACGGCGGCTGCCCAGCGTGAGCCCCAGCACGAGCTGCGCCAGCTCGATCGTCGCGCTGGCGGTGGCCGCGTACGCGGCGAGCCGGCGGTAGTGGTCGGCGGCCGGCCGGAGCAGCGGTACGAGGATGCCGAACGGGATGAACATGATGACGTTGAGCGTGAAGCTGGGCGCGTCCACGTCGCCCGGGATCCAGTGGAACATCTCGGCGAGCGGCTCGTCGGCCCAGTACGACGCGGGGTGCGGGCGGATCGGGAAGATGGTGATGGCGATGACGCCTGCCGCGTACAGAAGCAGCATCCCGACCGTGACCCGTCGCCCCATGATTGTTCAACGGTAGGCCACCCGGAAAGATCACGGCCCACGGCGGAGGGTCAGGCGCCGCGGGGGGCGTACATGATCAGGACGACGCCGGCGAGGCAGCACGCCGCGCCGATGAGGTCCCAGCGGTCCGGCCGGAAGCCGTCGACGAGCATCCCCCATCCGAGGGATCCGGCGACGAAGACGCCGCCGTAGGCGGCCAGGATGCGGCCGAAGTTCGGGTCGGGCTGCAGGGTCGCGACGAAACCGTACGCACCGAGCGCCGCCACCCCGAGGCCGACGTACAGCAGGCCGCGGTGTTCGCGGACGCCCTGCCAGACGAGCCACGCGCCGCCGATCTCGGCGAGGGCGGCAAGCAGGAACAGGGCGACGGAGCGCAGCACGGACATGCGCTGCATTGTGCCCGGCCCGGCCGGCGGCGAGGACGAACGGCGCCTGCGGACCTCCGCCGGGCCGGCAAACCCGGCGGGGTCCCCCAGGACCGTCGTCAGCTGGGGCGCAGGCCCACCGAGGTGCGCGGGGAGGGCGGTTCGGCGCAGCCGAGGAGGCCGACCAGGCCGGAGATCCAGAGCTGCCGGTACACGGTCGGGCTGGGGTGGCTCACCGCGAGCTTCACGCCGGAGGCGGCGGCCGCGTGGAAGCAGGCGACGAGGATGCCGATGCCGATGCTGTCGATCAACATCACCCGTTGGAGGTCGAGGTCTATCTTGCCCGGCGTCTGCGCGGTCAGGACGTCGTTGACGGCGTCGCGCAGGACGTGGGCGTTGTCCAGATCGATCTCCCCGCTGGGGGCGATCTCGACGGTGCCATCGGCCAGCTGGCGAGTGGTGATCGGCAGATACACGGCTGCCCTCTTCCTGGCGTCGTGCGGGCGACGCCGAACGTTCCGCGAGGTCTTTCGCGCTACCAGCCGCGCGGCCCGGCACCTCACCCCGGCGCCGGCTGGACCTCCGCGTCCCAACAACTATCCGCTGGTCTGCAAGTTACGCCAGGTAGGCGCGGAACGCCAGGGTAGTTCATCTGGCCGGAATGTGCTGGATCGGTCACCCCGCGTCGCGTGAGATTGACGATCCACTGTTCCGGGCCGAATACTCACCGTATGCGTGGGAGTGCCGTGCGACATGGTTGACGTTCACCAGAGGACGGTGACGCCCCCCTTGGCAGACCGCGCCACGGCGGGTTTTCGCAGTTCCGACATCGAGGACATGCGATCGCTGCTGGCCAGCTTCTACTATCCGCTGGCGATCGGTACGCCCGACGGCGCCGAGGGCTTCCAGTTCCGCGCCGATGTGATCCAACTCGGACCGTTGACCGTCGGCCACATCGGTTTCGGGGCCGCCGTCTCGATCGCCTCGACCGATCTCGACGCGTACCACGTCACCATCCCCACGTCCGGCCGCGTGCACGTCCGGCACGCCGGTCAGGAGCTCACCGCGGACCCCGGCACGGCCGTCGTGTACGGACCCGGCAAGCCGGTCTACACGCTGCACGACGCGTACTCGGCGGAGCTGGACGTGAAGATCGAACGGCCGGCGCTCGAGGCGGAGCTCGCCGATCTGCTGGGCCGTCCGGTCGACGGCCCGCTGGACCTGCCGCCGCAGGTTGCGCTCGGCGACGGCGCCGTACGCAGCTGGAGCGAGCTCGTCCGGATGCTGCACGCCGAGATCGCCCGGCCGGGGAGCCTGATCCGGCAGCCGCTGATCGCCGAGCACCTGCGCCGCAGCATCGTCTCGGGGCTGCTGCTGAGCATGCCGCACCGGTACACCGAGGAGCTCACCGCGCCGGCGCCCGCGATGCCGCCCCGGGCCGTACGGCGCACGATGGACGCCATCCGCGACGAGCCGGAGCGGCCGTTCACGGTGGCGGACCTGGCCCGCATCGCGGGGGTGAGCGTCCGCTCGCTGCAGGAGGGCTTCCGGCGGCACGTGGGCTGCGCACCGATGTCCTACCTGCAACAGGTACGCCTGACCCGGGCGCACGAGACCCTGCGCATGGAGGATCCGGGCCGTACGACGGTGGCGGCGGTGGCGCACCGCTGGGGCTTCGCCCACCTCGGACGGTTCGCGTCGGCGTACCGGACGCGTTTCGGGGTGTCGCCCTCCGACACGCTGCGGTCGCGGGGGTAGGCGCTACTCGCCGGGATCGCAGCGCCGCGGCCGCGGGAACTCCTCGACCCGGGCCGGCGCAGGAAATCCCTCGAAAAGGTTGCCCCGGGTCGGCGTCCAGTCGCGCCAGGGGCCGAGGTGCCGGGGCACCGCGACGGCCACCCCGTCGCCGGCGCCCTGCAGGGCACGCAGGTAGGCCAGGACCCGGCCGGCCGCCGTACCGCCCTCCCGGGCCAGGGCGGCCAGGGCCTCGCTCTCGTCGCCGAGGTCCGCTCCGCGCGCCCGCAACGACGCCACGAGCGCCTCGAGCAGCCGTACCACCTCACCCGCGTCCCGCTCGGCGTCGGGCAGACTGCTCACCTCGCCTCGCCCCGCTCGGCCGGGCCGGAGTGGGGCCACGCTGTCCAGCGATCGCTCATATCATGTTCCCCTCGCCACGGGCGTGCGCCTTCCCCGCCGGAACGCTCATACACGTGGCACGGCAGAAATGTATTCGGCCCGCTACGCACCGTCCATCCGATGCGCGCGGCGGCTGTCCGAATCGCGCTCGCTTGGTGCCCCAACGAATCGATCGTCCCATTCGGCGTGGGTGCGTGGACAACTGCACCGGGGGGTATGCCGGGAGCCAGGACGCAAGCGTGGCCCTTGGAGGAACGATGACCGATCAGAATCAGCCGCCGCTGGAGGAGACCCCGGAGGTGGCCGACGCCATCGAGGACGACGTCGCGGTGGACGCCTTCATCACCGGGGGCGGCCCCGACTCCGACAACCCCCAGTTCCTGCAGCCGGGCGAGGAGCCGGTGGTGCGGACGGGCGCCGACCAGGAGTGGGAGCCCGTGGACCTGGCCGTGGCGGAGGGCCGGGACCCGACGCCGGAGAACATCGAGCGGGCCCGCGAGGAGCTGGAACGCGACGGGGCCGCCGCGATCGAGCGTACAGTCCCCTGACTTACTCCACCGTCACGGTGACGCTGTGCCAGCCGGTCGCACCGGACGGGTACGGCGTCGCCCGCTGCTCGGTCTGCACGTCGCCGGCGCCGTCGGTCGCGCGTACCGCGAGGGTGTGCAGGCCGGGTGTCGCATCCCACTCATGGCGCCATTGAACCCAGGTGTCCGACGACGGTACGGGCAGCAGCTCCGCCTTGCGCCACGGGCGGTCGTCGACACGTACCTCGACGGTGCGGATGCCGCGGCCCTGCGCCCACGCCACCCCGGCGACCGTCACCTTCCCCGCGGCAGGCCGGGCGAACGGCTGCGGGCGGTCGATCCGTGAGGCCGTCCTGACCGGCCCGTTCGCCGCCCAGCCGCGCCGGACCCAGTACGCGTCGAAGTCGGCGAACGTGGTGAGCTCCAGCTCGGTGACCCACTTGCAGGCGCCGGCGTAGCCGTACAGGCCGGGGGTGAGCATCCGCACCGGGAAGCCGTGTTCCAGCTCGAGCGGTTCGCCGTTCATGCCGACGCAGAGCATCGTGTCGCGGCCGTCGAGGGCCGTGGCGAGCGGCGTACCGATGGTCATGCCCTCCGCGGAACGCGCCACGATCTGGTCCGCCGCGGCGTCCACGCCGACCTCGGCCAGCAGCGGCGCCAGCGGTACGCCCAGCCAGCGGGCCGTCCCGATGTACGGCCCGCCGACCTCGTTGGACACGCAGTTCAGCGTGATGTCGCGCTCGACGAGGGGCCGCTCGAGCAGGTCCGCGAAGGACAGCGAGATCTCGTCCCGGACCATGCCGTGGATCTTCAACCGCCACCCGCCGGCGTCGATGCGGGGCACGGTGAGGGCGGTGTCGACCCGGTAGAGCTTGTCGGAGTAGAAGCCCGGTGCGATGCCGCTGGGCAGGGGTTTCGCGGGGTCCGCGGCCGCGGGCAGGGTGATCGCCTCGCGGGACTGGGCCACCGCGCCACCCTTGATCCGCTTGACCGTCTCGGCTGCGGCGCCGGCCACGACAGTTCCGCCGGCAACCAGCAACGCGGTCCTCAGGAAGCGGCGCCGGCCGGGTGCTGCGGGCGCGGCGGGCGCCCAGAACAGCAGGACTACACCGGCGATCGCGGCGCCGAGCAGGGACGGTACGGCGTCGTACGCGATGGCGGCCGGCCGGGACAGTGCGGCGGCGGCGCCCGCGATGCCGAAGACCGCGGCCCCGGCCACCGCCATCCAGCGGCGACGGGCGCTCAGGAGGCCGACGACGGCGGTGAACAGCAGCAGGACCAGCACGATCGAGCCGAGCAGCACCGGCTTGTCGTGCGTGCCGAGGGTCCGTACGGCGAACTCCTTGACCGGCGTCGGTGTCGCGTCGATGACCGCCCCGCCGACCGCGACCAGGGGTCCGGCCGCCGGCCGGGTGGCCGCCGCGAGGAGTTCCGCGGCGGCCACCCCGAGGGCGGCGGAGAGCATGCCGGCCAGAGCCGGACGCGTACGCCGGAGCACTGCGATCAGCTCTTCGGCATCAGAACGGAGTCGATGATGTAGACCGTCGCGTTCGCGGTCTGCACGTTGCCGCAGACGACCGACGCGTCGTTGACCTTGAAGTCGGTGCCGCTGCCGGTGACCTTGAGGTTGTCACCCTCGAGGGTCTTGTGCGTGCCGGCCAGGTCGGCGGGCGCGAGCTTCCCGGACACCACGTGGTACGTGAGGATGCTGGTCAGCGTCTTCTTGTCGGCGAGCACCTTGTTCAGGTCCTTCGACGGGATCTTCTCGAACGCGGAGTTCGCCGGCGCGAAGACGGTGATGTCCTTGGCGTTGTTGAGCGAGTCGACCAGGCCGGCCTTCTTGACGGCGGTGACCAGTGTGGACAGCACGGGGTTGCCGGAGGCGGCGGTGGCGACCGGCACCTGGGCCATCGCCTCGAAGCTGCCCGGGTTCGAGGCGTCCTTCGGCACGGCCGCGCAGCCGGAGCCGAAGTTCGTCATGGTGTCCGTACCCGCGTCCGACGACATCATCGGCGCGGCCGAGGAGGTCATGGGCGCCGGGGCGGCGGCCGAACCGGTGTCGTCCGAGGAGGAGTCGTCGCCGCAGGCCGCCAGGGAGACGGAGAACAGGGCGGCTGCGGCGACTGCGGTGAGCTTCGTGGCGCGCATTTTGGACCTCTCAGTAGTGGTTCTTACCTTCGCTACTGATTCGGACCCGTATGCGCGCCGGATTGCTCTCAGGCCAAAGAAACTTTAGCGACCACTGTGGTCGGTCGCGCCGAACCACCCGCCGGCTCCAGCGACACCGCGAAGATGTCGTTGCCGGGAATCCCCTTCACCACTGCCACCGCCGACTGCTGCCCGGGGTTCATGACACCCGGGGATACGGGGTCGCCCGCGCCGCGGATCGTCCACATCTGGAACGCCCGGTCGGCGCCGGGCGCCCGGTCGGCCTGGAGCGTCACCACGCTCGCACCCTGCAACGCCGAGGACGCCACGGTCACCCGTCCACCCCCCGTGACCGGCGCGGTGCGGACCACGAGGTCGGGAGCGGAGAGGATGGACTGCGTACGCTGCTGCTGCTGTTCGGCGGCCGAGGCGATCGCGCGCTCGTCCCGTACCCGCTGCTCCTGGATCGCGTAGACGGTCGTGCCCGTGCCCGCTGCCAGGACCACCGCCGCGGCCGCGGCCACCGAATACCGGCGCCAGCGGTTCTCACGGGAACGGCCCGAAGGCGCGGCCGTGTCCGGCGGCGGCAGCTGCCGGGTCCGGCCGATCGCGGCCATGACCTCGGCCTTCAACCGCGGTGGCGGCACCGACCAGGTCCCGTCGGCCAGCCGGGCCGCGGTCTCCCGCAGCTCGTCCACCTCGGTACGGCAGGCCGCGCACTCGGCCAGGTGCCGTTCGAAGGCGGCCCGTTCCAGGTCGTCCACCGCGTCCAGGGCATAGGCGCCCACCAGCGCGTGCACATCCGTCGGGGTCATGCGGTCACCTCCACGCCCAGGCAGTCGCGCAGGCGGATCAGGCCGTCGCGCATCCGGGTCTTGACCGTGGGCAGCGGCGTCTCGAGCAGATCGGCCACCTCGCGGTACGAGTGGCCCTGGTAGTACGCGAGCGTCACGGCCTGCCGCTGCAGCTCGGTGAGATCGTCCATGCAGCGGCGCACCTGCTGGCGCTCCAGCCGGCCGGCCACCTCGTCGACCACCTCGTCGTACGGGGTGTCGACCGAGGCGGCGCCGACCTTCAGGGTGCGGTCGGCGGAGGCCTGCTCGGCGCGTACCCGGTCGACGGCCCGCCGGTGCGCGATGGTGAACACCCAGGCGGTGGCCGACCCGCGGGCCGAGTCGAAGCGCGCGGCGGTGCGCCACACCTCGACGAGCACCTCCTGCGTCACCTCCTCGGCCTGGGCCGGGTCGCGCAGCACCCGCCGGATCAGCCCGAAGACACGCGGCGCCACCAGGTCGTAGAGCCGCCCGAAGGCCGCCTCGTCACCCCGGGCGATCCCGCGCAGCAGGTCGCCGACGTCCGTGGGCGGCGCCGGAACCGCCGACAGGTGGTCGGGCCGGTTCCGGGCCGCGCCGTACTCCGCCATGCTGGCCCTCTCTTCGTCCACAGGCATTCAACGTCGATTCGGAGCCGGACGCTATGCGGATGGGCCGCCGTATAACCGAACCTGGCGAACTTCCGTCTAGCAGGTGTGTCGGCGACGGGAGCTGGGATGGCTGACGGGACGGATTCGGAGTACGTGGCGTACGTCCACGGGCGGGCGGCGGCGCTGCGGCGTACGGCGTACCTGCTGTGCGGCGACGTGCACCAGGCCGACGACCTGGTACAGGAGGCCATCACCAAGTTGTACGCGCGCTGGCCGCGGATCGGCCGCGTGGAGAACCTCGACGGGTACGTGCACGCCATCCTGGTCCGCACGTTCCTCGACGAGAAGCGCCGGGGCTGGTGGAAGGTCCGGCTCGGCGCCCCACCGGAACGTCCGGTCCCGGCCGGCGCTCACCCGGACGTCGAGGAACGCACCGTGCTGCGCGCCGCGCTGTCGCAGGTGCCGCCCCGGCAGCAGGCCGTGCTGGTCCTGCGGTTCCTCTGCGACCAGCCCGTCGCCGACGTCGCCCGGGCGCTGAACTGCAGCGAGGGCACCGTGAAGAGCCAGACGTCGCACGGGCTGGCGGCGCTGCGCCGCATCCTCGGCGACCGCATCGAGATCGGGAGCAACCAGTGAGACAACACCTCGACGACGAGCGGTACGGCCGGGCCCTGCTGCGCCCCCTCGCGGGCGAGCCGGCCGGGCAGCCCCGCATCGACGTGGCCCGGGCCATGGCGCAGGGCCGCCGGCGCCGCCTGACCCGCTGGTGGGCGAGCGGCACGGCGATCGTCGCGCTGACCGCCACCACCGCGGCGGGCGGCACGCTGGCGTTCTCGGCGGTGGGCCGGCCGAGCACCGCCCCGCGGCCGGTCGCCACCCCCGCCCCCTCGATCACCGCCGCCGCCCCGCTCGAGCGGCCGAAGGACTGCACGGTCACCCGGCTGCCCACCGACGGCGTGGAGAAGGCGCTGGTCACGGGCGGCGACCCCAGCGGGCACTGGGTCGTCGGGCGCACGTACCCGGCCGGGAAGGACGACGGGTCACGGCCCCTGGTGATCTGGAAGGACGGCAAGATCGCCGACACCGTCCGGATCGGCGGGGAGGACCAGAGCTTCGAGGACGTCAACACGCGCGGGAACGCCGTGGGATACACCTTCGAGCCCGGAGTGCGACCGTACGCCTACAGCAAAGGCAAGGTCACCCCGATCCCGGGCGGGGAGGCCGTCGCCCAGGCGATCAACGACGCCGGCGTGGTGGTGGGCAGCCTCGGCCCCATCTACGAGGGGCTGCCCGTCCGCTGGTCCTCGATCACCGCCCAGCCGGAGACGTTGCCCGTACCGCCCGGCACGGAGTCCGGCGCGGCGGTCGACATCGACGAGGACGGCACCATCCTGGGCACGGTGTCGCCCAAGGGCAAGGAGGGCAGCGGATACCTGTGGCTTCCCGACGGCACCCACCGCGCGATGCCGCTGCCGAAGGTCGACGGGAAGAAAGCGACCATGTTCTGGCCGGCGTCCATCCGCAACGGCTGGGTGGTGGGGCGCTCCGTCGTCGACACCGGGAAGGAGCGCCGGTTCGAGTTCTTCCGCTTCCGCATCGCCACCGGGCGGTACGAGCGCCTGCCGGACGACTCGGGCATGCCCGCCCGGGTGGCCGCCAACGGGTGGATCATCGGTGAGGCCCGGCGCCCCGTGATCACCAGCGACGGCAACGTGACGACGGAGCTGCCCGGGTACCGCAAGGCGAAAGGCCGGCAGGACTACCTGATCTCCAGCTTCAGCGACGACGGGCGGACCGCCGCCGGCTACTCCAGCGGCGAGGACGTGTCCAACCACCCGCTGCTCTGGAAGTGCCGCTAGCCGAGCTTGACGGTGGCTCCGGTGGAGATGGACTCGGCGGCGGCGGCGAGGATCGTGACGACCTCCGCGCCGAAGCGCACGTCGAGCGGCGACGCCGGGCCACCGTTCGCGGCGCCGATCAGCGCGTCGACCCCCCGCCCGAACGCCTCCACCGGCAGCCACTCGACCGGGGGCACACCGGCGACGCCGGACTCGCCGTACAGGACGGCGTCCTCGCGTTCGAGCTTGGCCGGGGCGTCGACCGACAGGGTCAGCGTGCTGATCGCGCCGCCGGCGTGCCGCAGCAGGACGTGGGTCATGTCCCGGGCGCCGGCCAGCGCGGTGACCTCGGTGACCGCGCCGAGCACGGGCAGCACGAGCGCGACCGCGTGCGGGCCGACGTCCCACAGGCCGCCGCTCTCCTTGCGCCAGGCCGACTCGCCGAACGGGTTGCCGGGCTGGAAGATCGAGCCGAGGTGATCGATGCGGGCCTCGAGCCAGCCGCCGGTGGCCTCGGCCCGCTCGACGAACTCCTGGATGGCCGGCATGAACCGCCGGGTGAAGAACACCACACTGGCGACCTCGTGCTCCGTCGCCGCGGCCACGATCTCCCGGGCGGCCGCCGCGGTGAACGCCACGGGCTTGTCCAGCAGCAGGTGCTTGCCCGCGCGCGCGGCCCGCAGCGCGATGTCCGCCTGCACGTCCGGCGGGAGGGCGACCGCGATCGCGTCCACGTCGGCGATCAGCGCGTCGATGTCCGCGTACGGCTTCGCGCCGTGCTCACCGGCCAGCTCGGCAGCCTTCTCCGCGTTGCGTCCCCACACACCGACGAACTCGACGTCGTCGTGGGCCGCCAGCGCCGGAGCGTGCGCCTGGTGGGCCCAGGGCCCCGTGCCGAAGAGTCCGAACCGCATCGCCGTGCCGCCTTCCGCCGCTGATCACCCGGGCGAAAGCTAACACGCCCGGACTGGTCAGTACGCTGTGCCGGTGATGAACGGCCCCCTCTCGATCGCCGTGATCGCGGTGGCGCTGGTGCTGGCGGTCTGGTACCTGGTCCGTACGGCCCTCGACCGCCGCCCGACGAACGCCGACCTGTGGTCCATGCTCGGCCTCGGCGCGCTGGTGGCGGTCCTGGTCGTGGTCGCCGTCGTCGGCCTCTTCATCGGCGACCGGCCGGCCGAATGGACCACGTTCGTCGGCTACCTCATCACCACGGTCGCCTTCGCGCCGGTCGCGGTCTACCTGGCCCGCCTCGAACCGACCCGCTGGGGCACCCTTATCCTCGGCGTCGCCGCGCTGACGCTGCCGGTCCTCGTGCTGCGCCTGCAGCAGATCGCGGAGGTGACCAGTGGCTGAGCAGCCCACCCCGACCCCGGCCCGCCCCCGCGACGCGGCCATCGGCACCGGCCTCGGCCGGGTCCTGCTCCTCGTGTACGGCATCTTCGCGCTGTCGGCGAGCGCCCGCGCCCTGGTCCAGATCACCACGCACTTCTCCGAGGCGCCGCTGGCGTACCTGCTGTCGGCGTTCGCCGGCCTGGTCTACATCGCGGCGACCGTGGGTCTGGCGATCGGCGGCGTCCGGGGCCGGCTGCTCGCGCTGACCAGCTGCTCGATCGAGCTGATCGGCGTGCTGGTGGTGGGCACGCTGAGCATCGCGGACGCGGTCGCGTTCTCGGACGACACGGTCTGGTCCCGCTACGGCAGCGGGTACGGCTACGTCCCGCTGGTGCTGCCGTTCGTCGGCCTCTGGTGGCTCTGGCGCAACCGTCCGCGCCCCTGAGACGACACACCGCCGGCCCGGCAGGAGCCGGACCGGCGGGTGCGATGCGGTCAGGGCGTCGTCAGCCCGCCTGGCACGACGGGGTCGCGGTGGGACCCGTGCCGGTCCCCTGGAAGCCGAACTCGGTGTTGCCGCCGGCCGGGATCTGCCCGTTGTAGCTCACGTTGCGGAAGCTCACGGCGCCGCTGGTGCCGCTGTTCGTCGCACTCCAGGTGCTCGTCACCGCGCCGCCGGACGGGACGGTCAGGTTCACCGTCCAGCCGTTGACCGCGGCGGAACCGGCGGTGACCCGTACGGTCGCGACGTACCCGCCGTTCCAGGAGTTGAGCGACACCGACGCGGAGCAGGCGCCGGTTCCGGGGTTCGGCGGCGGCGAGCTCGGCGAGCTGGGCGGCGGGTTGCTGGTGCCGCCGGCGTTGAGCGCGTTCAGCACCGAGGTGTACGCGGCCTTCTTGTTCCCCGAGTTGTCGAACAGCAGCGGGTTCTCGCCGGTACGCCACGAGTCGCTGTCGCGGATGCCCCAGACCGTGATGCCGGTGCAGCGCGACACCGCCAGACAGGCCTTGGTGACCGTGGCGTAGATGTTCGCCTGGTTGGAGCCCTGGGCGACGTCGAGCTCGGTGATCTGGACGTCGACCCCCGCGTCGGCGAAGCGCTGCAGGTTGGCCTGGTAGTCGCCGGGGATGCCGGTGCCCAGGTGCGACTGGAAGCCGACGCAGTCGATCGGGACGCCGCGGGCCTTGAAGTCCTTGACCATGTTGAGCACGCCGGTCGACTTCGCGTTGACGCCGTCGGTGTTGTAGTCGTTGTAGCAGAGCTTGGCGTTGGGGTCGGCGGCCCGCGCGGCGCGGAACGCGGCCTCGATCCAGTCGTTGCCGGTGCGCTGCAGGTTCGAGTCGCGGCGGGCGCCGCTGCCGCCGTCGGCGAACGCCTCGTTCACCACGTCCCAGGCGTAGATCTTGCCCCGGTAGTGGGTGGCGACCTGGGTGACGTGGTTGATCGCGGCGTTGCGCAGCGCGGTGCCCGACAGCGACTGGGCCCAGCCCGGCTGCTGCTGGTGCCAGAGCAGGGCGTGTCCCCGCACCTTGGCGCCCATCGAGACGCCCTGGTTCAGGATGCGGTCGCCGCCGCTGTAGTTGAACGAGCCCTGGGACGGCTCGGTGGCGTCCCACTTCATCTCGTTCTCCGGCGTCACCGCATTGAACTCGGTGGTCAGGATGCGGCTGTAGGTGGCGTCGCCGAGCTTGCCGGCGGAGATCGCGGCACCGAAGTAGCGGCCGGACTGCGCGGCGGAGGCGCCGAGCGTGGAGGCCGCCTCAGCGGTGCCGACCACCGCCACACCGGCGGCGAGGACGGTGGCCGCGGCGCTCGCGAGCAGCAGGACGCGACGTCTTCCGAGTGGGGGCATGGTGGGGGAACCTTCCGGTCTTGGAGCGTGGGAGCGCTTCCATGGGGTAGGCCCATAGTGCCCCCAGGTTTCCCGAGCCCTCAAGATCCGACCTTCTGCGCGGGCCGGCCATAACGCTTTTCAGCGTGGCGGTCGCACCCGGAACGAGCTGTCGGCCCGGAACGCGTCGCTGCCGTCGAACTGGTCGATCCACAGCTGATCGCCGACATGGCGCAGGAAGAATCCACGGTAGTTGTACGACTCCAGCGACACCGAGTCGTCCACGAAGCCGTCCTGACCGCAGAACGTCGCATCCCGCCGGAAGAGAACGGTCCCCTCGTCCGCGCTGAGCCGCAGCCGGAACGACGAATGGCGCAGGTAGCGCCCGTCCGGCCGGCGGAACGAGAAGCACGACGCGTCGGCGAGCCCGGCCTCCGCGATCAAGGTGGTTCGCTCGCGCGTCGCGGCGTCGCTCCCCGGGCCGATCGTGACGAGCACACCCTGGTCCCCCGCCACGGCGACGAACCGGCCGGCCGAGGTGGCCGACTCCAGCGACACCCGGCCGGTACGCAGCGCCCCGGCCGGCGGATCCGGTTGCGGCGGCCCGGGCCGGGGCAGCGCCGGCGCCGCGGCGACGCTCGAGCGGGTGAACGGCACGACGGCGGCGGCGGACGCCGTGACGCCGACGACCAGCATCCCGGACGCGACCGTCACCGCCAGCGGATGAGCGACGGCCACCTGCACGACCCGGCCCAGCCACGAGGTGACGGCCACACCGCCCGCGGACGTCTTGCCGAGCACCGCGGCCGTCAGCGCGACGGGCACGGGAAGCAGCGCGATCCCCGCCAGCAGGCGGTCCAGCGGTACGAGCCCACCGGCGGCGGCGCCGCAGACCCGGCAGGATTCGACGTGCCGGGTCAGCCGTTTCCGCCAGTACCCGCCCGGGACCCCGTCCCACTCCGCCGCGACCTCGCCGAGGACGCCACAACCGGGCATCGCCTCGAGCGCCGCGACGACCCGCCGGGCGGCTTCGAGCTGCTCACGCATCCGCTGGATCCGTACGCCAGCATGAGCGACGCTCGTCCCGAGGGCCGCGGCGACGTCACGGCGGGTCAGCTCGCCGACCGTCTCCAGCCACCACAGCGAGAACACGGTCCGCTCGTCCGCGCCCATCCACCGGGTCGCGTGCCCCACCTGGCGGCGCTGACCCGCCAGCTCGGCCCGGAGCAGCGCCGGCCCCTCCACCTCCGCGCCGGCATCCGGACGGCCGGTCACCTCGCCGAGCGGCACCGCGCGGCGGGCGGCGACCTCCTCCCGGGCCAGGTGGCTGCCGATCTGGCGTACGGCGATGGCGGCGAGCCACGGCCGGAAGCTGCCCGGCGACCGCAGGTCGGACAGCTGCCGCAGCGCGCGCACCATGACGTCCTGCACCACGTCGTCCACGCCCGGATCGTCGTGCAGCGCCTGCCGGACGAGCGTGTACACCATCGGCAGATGACGACGCGCCAGCTCGTTCCACGCGGCCCGGTCACCGGCACGCGCGGCGACGACGACGGCGTCGTCACGGGCGTGGGTCGGCTGGGCCACGGCGGTGTCCTCGGGTGCGGGTCGGCCGGGAAGTGAACGGTAACATTGATGAAGCCGTATGGTAACGCCTTCCGGCCCGCCCGGACCCCACGTCAGCTGATGAGGTTGTGCTCACCGCTCATCGACGCGCCGATAGCGTCGGTGGGGTGAGCGGGCCGGTGCAGTGAACGCAATCCGCCCCTGAGCCTCGAGCGTGTTCAAAGCTCGAAGAACCTTCGTCCAGCTCAGGCCCGTACATTGTTCCAGCTCCCGGCGACTCAACTCGGATTGATCCGTGAACGCGGCCAGCACCTCCTCTTCGACGCTCCTCGCGGGCGGCAGTGCTTCGAACCCGCGTTCAGCACTGCCATCGGCAGGGGCCAGAACATAACGAGCATGGCGCCGTTCACCGATCCGCACCGCAACACCCCGGTTGACGAGGTCGGAAAGCTCGGCGGTCGCACGGTGCGCCTCCAGGCCCAGATTTCGCATGGAGCCGTTGGTCACCGGGCGGCCTGCGCGCATCTCGGCCAAAGCCAGATGCTGGGTCGGTGTGAGACCCCTCTGATGAAGGCCGGCAATCCACCTCATGGTCTCGTCACCCAGGAGGGCATGCCTCGGCATGACGACCTTGAAGCGAGTGATACGACTGTGGAACTCCGGTGGCGGCGATCCGATCCGGCGGAGTTCACGGAGCATCGTCGGAATTCCGCTGGCCCGGTTCTCGCACACCATGCGGCCGCTCTCCGGCAGACGAACGTCCTGCAGCAACTTCGCCAGCACGGAATTACGCGTCGACGTGACCCCCTCACCGCCCAAGTCGTCCGTGGTCACGGCGCCAAACAGTCCACCCGGATTGGCAACGACCAGTCGGTCCGCATACAGAGTGATCTGCACGGGCGCCCCTCGGGAGTACGGGGAGTAATCCCGATGCAGCAGAGCGTTCGCGACCGCCTCGCGGACAGCCTCTGCCGGGTAGTCGTACACATCGGTACGTCCAGCGCCTTCGACGAACGACCGCACGGACGTGTTACGAAGGACCGCCGTGACGGCTTCATCAACCATCACGGGAATCGGTCCGTCGAAGGACCTGTTGTCGAGGAACCGGGGCCCATTGACCGGTACATCCTCAGCTGACAGCCCCGGATAGACCACGAAGGTCACATTGAGCTGAGGAAAGAACTGCTGCGGATACGCACCGAGCGCCAAGAGCCCCCCGAGGGTCGGCCGGAGCCGGCCCTCCTGATCCTCAGCAAGCACGTTGAGTCTGCGCAGCACCTGCTCTGACGAGAGATTGGCGAAAGCTCGCGGTTGCCGGAGACGAACCCTGTCGACCAGAGCTCGCACTTCCACGGACTCCAGGTCTTCCGGCAGAGCGTTGGCGACCGGCTGCCGGTCGTCCTCCGGCTGACCGCGGTTGGTGTGAAGGAGGTGGATCTCGAAATCGGTGAGCCGGCGGTCACCGTCTCCACCCCGGGTGAAAGACCCGTTGTATTCACCGCGAGCGGCGACGTAACACGGCTTGAAGCGCGGGTCGAGCTCGCCGACCTCACCCACGACCACCAGCGAGCCCCCGAAGGGGACGATGTCAATCTCCGCGCGCACGGGCGGATGCAGGTCGTCACTACACGCTGAGGCAAGCGCATCCCGGATCCGCGCCGCATCGAAGCCCACGGCGGGACGGAAGTCGTCATTCTCGTCCAGCCCCAGGAGGAGCGTGCCGCCTCGGTCGTTGCTGAACGCGCTCAGCGTGTCCCGCACCGACTTCGGCAGCCCTCCGGCCGCCGCCTTGACCTCGACATCCATGAGGTCGGTACGCGCTTGCCGCAGCAGGGCGACAAGCCGCGCGAGTTCCGGACCGACCACGCCGCCTCCCTTGCTAAAGTCTTTTGCAAAAGACTTTAGCAAGATCCTCTCTCGGTGTCAGCTGATGAGGTGCGGCAGGAAGTTGCAGCGGTCCTTCGTGACCAGGCCGTCCGTGCCCAGCCCTTCGCGGATGCCCATGCCCGCCGGCTCGCCGTCGATCAGCCAGGAGCCGATCACCGGGTGCACCGTCCCCTCCAGACCGTCGTACGACGGCAGTTCGAGCAGCTCCTGCACCACGAACCGGCCGTCCGCGCCGTACTCGGAGGGGTGTTCGGTGATTGTGACCCCGTCCTTGACCAGGGTGACCGATCCGCCCTCACGGCCCCAGACGGGCTTCTTGGCGTAGCTGGTCAGCTTGGCCGCCGACGAGGACTCCGCGAAGTACGCCGGCAGCAGGTACTTGCCGCGCTCGGGGTCGTCGCCGAACAGCTTCCACAGCACCGGCAGCAGCGCCTTGTTGCCCAGCAGCGCCGCCTTGTACGGAGGCTCGATCCACACCGTGCCCCGTTTCGCCGGGTCGGCCATGTTGCGGAAGAAGGCCTTGCCGCCCTCCTCGTTCCAGAACCACTCCCACGGGTACAGCATGAAGATCACGTCGATCGGCTCGGCCTTGTGCTCCTGGCCGGGGGCGGGGACGAAGAGCACGCGGTCGCCCGCCACGTCCCAGCCGATCTGGCTCATGGCGATGAGCTCGACCGGGTAGCCGGCCTCCTCGGCGGTGGCCATCAGGTAGGCGACGTTCATCCGGTCCTCACCGGACGTCTCGCTCGTCTCGTACGCGAAATAGATCTTCGGTTTCTCCGGCAGCCAGGGCCGGGCCTCGCGGAGCTTGCCGATGTTGCGCCGCCAGGCGCCCGGGTTGGCGGGCTCGCCGTCGGCGGCCTCCCAGCCGACGAGGCGGTCGTGGATGGAGTTCCACTGCCGCCACGGGTGCTGGGTCAGGTTGGTCTGGTCGACCCAGTGCCACTGGATGACCGCGGACTCGACCAGCGACGTGGGGGTCTGCGCGTTGAACTCGAGCAGCCGGGGGACGCTGCCGGCGCCGTTGTACCAGAGGTCGAAGCGGCCGTAGATGCTCGGCGAGTAGTCCGGCGTCTGCATCGGGACCGTGCCGTCGGGGTCCTTGTCCCGGTGGGTCCAGGTCTCCGCGTCGCCGTCGAACCAGGTACGGATGATCTGCTCGTGCGCGTACTCCGGGATGCCGATCTTCGTCAGGAAGCAGCTCTCCGGGGTGCACACGGAGGCGAAGTAGCCCTGGCGGCGGCCCTCGAGCGTGCGCCGCGGGCACTGCCGGACCATCCAGTCGCCGGCGTCGAGGCACATCTGGTGCAGCACCGAGGTCGCCGTCTCCAGCTCCTCGATCTCGGCCTCGGAGAACTCGTAGTACGGCCCCTCCTGCCAGTACGAGATCATCGTCCCGTCCGGCAGCTCGGTGTCGTTGTAGGTCAGCCCGAGGCTGTAGTTGGTGAGCCGCCAGCCGTCGCGGACCGGCCCGTACGGGACCCGGCGCACGGCTCAGCCACCCGACCGGCTGGACTTGCCGGACGTGCCGCTGCCACCCTTGCCGACGACGCTGGTCTTCACCGTGCCGTTGCTGATCCGGCCGCTGGACGGGAGCCCGAACCTCGACCGCGAAGCCTTGTCGTTGTACGCGAACCTCTGACCGCCGGCGGGCAGCCGCGAACCGATCGGGTAGCCGGAGCGGTAGCTGGTCGAGTGCCAGATGAAGAAGCCGCCCCCGAAGCCACCGCCGCCGTCGTTGTCGTCGTCGCAGTAGTCCTCGTCGACGATGGTGCCGTTCTCGTCAGCGCAGTAGAAGCCCTCGTCCTGGTAGTCGTCACCGTTGTCGCACGCCGCGGCGCCACCCGCGGCCAGCAGCAGGAACGTGCTGGTCAGCGCCACGCTACGAGAGCTCATCCGTCGGTTCACTGAACGCTTCTCCGCCCTTTCGCCCATCGGGGTCGCTTCCTTACCTGTTGTAGCGACCCCGATCAAGGCAAACGCTACCCGCGGGGACCGCCGGCCACGTAGATCACCTGGCCGGACACGAACCCCGCTCCCTCACTGACCAGGAAGGATACGGTGTGGGCGACGTCTTCGGGACGGCCCGCCCGGCCGACGGGAATCTGACTGATCGCCGCCTTCTCAAAGTCCGCGAAGTCGACGCCCACGCGCGCGGCGGTGGCGGCGGTCATGTCGGTCACGATGAACCCCGGCGCGACCGCGTTGGCGGTGATGCCGAAGCGGCCCAGCTCGATCGCGAGGGTCTTGGTGAAGCCCTGCAGGCCGGCCTTGGCGGCGGCGTAGTTGGCCTGGCCCCGGTTGCCCAGCGCGGACGTGCTGGACAGGCTGACGATGCGGCCCCAGCCGGCGTCCACCATGTGCTTCTGCACCGCCCGGCTGAACAGGAACGCGCCGCGCAGGTGGACCGCCATGACGGTCTCCCAGTCGTCGTCGCTCATCTTGAAGAGCAGGTTGTCGCGCAGCACGCCGGCGTTGTTCACCAGGACGGTGGGCGCGCCCAGCTCGTTGACCACCTTCTCGACCGCCGCGGTGACCTGGTCCGGGTTCGACACGTCGGCACCGACGGCGAGCGCGGTGCCGCCCGCGTCGTGGATCGCCGTGACCGTGTTGGCGCACGCGCCCTCGTCGAGGTCGACGACCGCGACGGCCAGGCCGTCGGCGGCGAGCTTGCGCGCGGTCGCCTCGCCGATGCCGCGTGCGGCTCCGGTGACGATCGCTACCCGACTCGGCTGGGTCATTCGTGGCCTCCCGCAGATCTGGTTTTCGCCCGACTCTAGTCCAGTTGTTACCGGCCGGTCACAAGGCGGGAGGCGTGGTTTATTTCACTTGGAGTGCAGCTTGTTCACGGCTTGCGGCAGAGGCGGACCCAGCGGTATCCGTAGCCGGCGATCGGCAGGGCGTCCAGCTTGCCGAGGTCCGGATACTCGCGGTCGGCGAGGATGTCGTTGGGGAACTGCGCCTCCGGCTCCAGCGAGCTCAGGTCGACGACGCCCTCGTCCGGGCCGAGGTTGTGGATGAAGACCATCGTGCCGGTGGTGTCGTCGGCCCGGTGCACGAGCACACCCGGGGGGACCGGGACGTCGACGTGCCTGCAGGTGCCGCTGCCGACCTCCGGCGCCTCGCGCAGCGTGCGGATCATCCGCTCGAACCACGACAGCAGCGACGTCGGATCGTGCCGCTGCAGCGTCACGTTGACCGTCTCGTATCCGTACTCCGGGTCCGAGACGACCGGGCGGACCAGGTCCTTGGGCGCGGCCGTCGAGAAGCCGGCGTTGGGCAGGGAGGACCACTGCATGGGCGTACGGATGGCGTCGCGCCCCTCCTGCGAGAGGTCGTCGCCCATCCCGATCTCCTCGCCGTAGCGCAGCACCGGGGTGCCCCGCAGGCTGAACTGCAGGGCGTACGCGAGCTCGATGCGCCGCCGGTCGCCGCCCAGCATCGGGGCGAGCCGGCGCCGGATGCCGCGGCCGTACAGCTGCATGTCCTCGTCGGGACCGAACTCGGCGAAGACGTCGTTGCGCTGCTCGGCGGTGAGCCGGGAGAGATCGACCTCGTCGTGGTTGCGCAGGAACGTCGCCCACTGACCGCCGTCCGGCAGGGCCGGGGTGTCGCGCAGCGCGTCGATGATCTGCTCCGGGTCGTGGCGGGCCAGCGCCAGCATGAGCCGGCCGTTGAGCATGAAGTCGAAGAGCATGTGGATGCGGTTCGAGGAGCCGCCGCCGTCGCCGAAGAAGTGCTTGAGCTGGTCCGGTTCGACGTTGGCCTCGGCGAGCAGGACGGCGTCGCCCTTGCGCCACTGGATGTGCTGGCGCAGGTCGGTGAGGAAGGCCAGGTCCTTGGGCGAGTTCGGGTTGCCCGGCTCGGTCTCCTCGATGATGAACGGCACCGCGTCCATCCGGAAACCGGCGACGCCGAGCTGCAGCCAGAAGGCACAGATCTTCTTGATCTCCTCGCGGACCTGCGGGTTCTTGATGTTGAGGTCCGGCTGGAACTTGTAGAAGCGGTGGTAGTACCACTGCTTGGCGGTCCGGTCGTAGGTCCACGTCTCGTTCTGCTCGCCGGGGAAGACCATGCCCTGGTGGCGGTCCGCCGGCTGGGTGTCGGACCAGACGTACCAGTCCCGGTACGGCGAGTCCGCCGACGACCGCGCCGACTGGAACCACGGGTGCTGGTCGGAGGTGTGGTTGACGACCAGGTCGATGATGACCTTGATGCCCCGGTTGCCCGCCTGGTGCAGCAGCTCCGCGAAGTCGCCGAGGTTCCCAAAGCGCGGGTCCACGTTGTAGAAGTCCTGGACGTCGTAGCCGTCGTCGCGGTTCGGCGTGGGGTGGATCGGGTTGAGCCACAGGCACGTCACGCCCAGCCGGGCGAGGTAGTCCAGCCGCCCGATCAGGCCGCGGATGTCACCGACGCCGTCGCCGTTCGAGTCGGCGAACGTGTCGATGTCCAGGCAATAGACGACTGCCTTCTCATACCACCGGTCGCTCATGCGGCTCTACATGACCGGAGCGCCGCCGCAGGAAACCCCGTGACCACTCCACGGGACGAACCTTCTCGAGAGCCAGGAAGCTCGCCAGCGCGGCGAGGTGCGGCGCGAACGAGATCGTGATGGTCGCGAACGTGACGGCGTGGAACGAGTAGAAGAACGCGACCGCCCGGTTACGCCACTTGCCGTGGAGCAGGAAGATGGCCGGGCTCGTCAGCTCGAAGAACATGATCCCGAACTGCGCGAGGATCAACAGGTACGGCACCCCGGCGATGAGGTCGGCCAGGTCCGTGCCGCGCCGGACGATGGCCCGGGCGAGCACCGAGCTGGTCACCCAGCCGGGCCCGCCGAACCGCACCTTCGCCCAGGCCGCCAGGAAGTACGTGCACACGACCGCGATCTGGGTGACCCGCAGCGCCCAGCCGCCGGCCTCCGTACGCGTCGGATCGCCGTGCCGGGCCCGCCCCACCGTGGGCAGCGCGGCCAGGGCGACGAGCAGGCCGACCCGGTCGTGGTCGACCTTGCCGTAGCTCATCGCGATGATCATCCACTCGAAGTACAGCGCGAAGACCGTCCAGCCGAGCAGCCGGGGCGCGCGCCCGGTGGCGGCCGCCAGCGAGACCGCCAGCAGCACCCAGAAGATGGCGTGCACCAGCAGCGACGTGGGCGTGGGCAGGTGCAGCAGCCGGCCCACGAGCAGCGGCTCGTAGAGGTCGCCGGGGGTGCTTGCATGGTGGCGTACCCAGGGCGTGAAGATCACCAGGTCGGCGGCGACGAAGAGGTAGATCAGCGTCCGGAACGCGGCGACGCGGCCCCTCGGCACGGGCGCGGTCAGCCACGCGACCACCCGGCTCACGGCGTACCCGTCCAGGCGGCGACGACCTCGTCGCGGCTCTCCCCGGTGGGGCGCGAGTCCTCGATGCCCGCCCAGCGGATCACGATCCGTACGGTGGTCAGCGGGGCCGCACCGGGGCTCTTCTCCGCGTACGCCACCGCGATCTGGCGCAGCCGGCCGGGGTCGGCGACGTACGCCTGCTGCTGCCCCTCGATCTCCGCCCGGCGCAGGCCGCTGTTGGCCTCGGTCAGCACGATCGTGCGGCCGGTGGTGTCGACGCCCTCGACGCGCGTGTCCGGTGCGTCCGCGTCCGGGTCGGGCGCGGTCGAGTACATCCGGAAGGGGCCGAACGGGAAGTCGTCGTCCTGACCCCAGAAGGTGCCGGCGAGCAGCAGCACGGCCGCGACCGCGGTGACCGCGACCCGTACCGCGCGCCCCCGGGCGCTCAACGTGTCCATCGCGCCCGGACCCTACCCGGTTGCCGCCACCTCCCGGGTCCCGCCTCTCCGGGCGGCCCAGGTTCGCACGCACCCGGCCGGGTAACACTTGAACCATGCATGTCCTGGCAGCGGAGACCGACCTCAACGGGCTCACCGGGCTGACCGGCTGGGTCGCGTCCGTGATCGAGTCCCTCGGTGCGGTGGGCGTCGGCCTGCTCGTCGCCCTGGAGAACCTCATCCCGCCGATCCCGAGCGAGATCGTGCTGTCGATGGCGGGCTACCTCGCCAGCGAGGGCAAGGTCAACCTGGTCGTCGTCACGATCGCGGCCACGGCCGGCTCGGTGGTGGGCGCGCTGGCGCTCTACTGGCTGGGTCACGCGCTGGGCGAGGACCGGCTGCGCCACTGGCTCGACCGCATCCCGCTGGTGGACGCCGACGACCTGGACAAGGCCGACCGGTGGTTCGGGAAGCACGAGAAGTCCGCCGTGCTGTTCGGCCGGATGGCGCCGGTCGTGCGCAGCCTCATCTCGATCCCGGCCGGGGCCAACCACATGCCGCTCGGCCAGTTCACGCTCTTCACCACGATCGGCAGCGGCGTCTGGAACTGCATCTTCGTCGGCGCCGGGTACGCCCTCGGCTCCCGCTGGCAGAACGTCGAGCAGTACAGCACCTGGATCAACTACGCGGTCTGGGCGCTGATCGTGCTGGTCACCGTGCAGTGGGTCGTCAAGAAGGTCCGCAAACGCCGGCGCGCGGCCGCGGATCGATGATCCACGGCCGCGCGTCCGGTACGGGTCAGAACCCGGCGCTGATCCGGGTGAACTCCCAGTCCGCCTGCGCGATGCCCGAGCAGTTGGAGACCACGCCGCCGCCGGCGCAGCCACGGTCACGGTTGACCGCCCAGAAGGTGAATCGGGCGAAGCCCTTGCTCTTGGCGTAGTCCCGGATCCGGGTCCACGTGTCCGGGCTGGTCAGCTCCTGCTGGTCGGACAGGCCGTTCATGCCGGAGATGCCCATGTGCGAGTACGCCTGCGCGTCGGTGTAGCCGAACGTGCTCTTGAGCAGGTTCTTCAGGCCCTCGGAGGCGCCGACCGTGCTGGCGTACATGTCCGCGCCGCCGCCGAAGTCGAACGGCATCTGGGTGAAGATGTCGATGTTCGCGTTGAGCGCCTTGGCCTGCTGCACGAGCCGGGTGCCGAAGTAGTTCGGGCCGGTGGTGGAGGTGCCGAAGGTGAGGATCGTCTTCACGTTCGGGTTCTTCTGCTTGACGATCTTCAGCGCGTTGAGGATGCGGTCCTGCACGACGGTGTTCTCGAACTCGTCGGAGTTCTCGATGTCGATGTCGATCGCGCCGAGCTGGAAGGCGTCGATGACCTTCTGGTACGCCCCGGCGAGCGCCTCCGGCGTCGAGCAGTTCGGGCCGAGCTTGTTACCGCTCCAGCCGCCGATCGACGGGACCACGCTGCCGCCGGCCGCCTTGATCGCGTTGATCGTGCTGGCGTGCACGCCGCCGGTCAGGCCACCCTCGCCGTCCCAGACCGGGTTGCAGCCGTTGGCGAGCACGAACGCCATGGTGAACGCCTTGATCCCGGTGGCGTTCATGACGGTCGAGGGCGCCGGCGGGTTGCCCCAGCCCGGGTAGATGTACGGCGCCGACGCCATCTTGGTCCCGGTCGAGGGCGGCGTGGTCGGGCCGGTGGGCGGAGGCGTGGTCGGGTCGGTGGTGCCACCGCACACGCCGTTGTCGGCCCAGACGTCCCACTGCCCGCTGTGCGTGGCCGGGCTCTCGTTCTGGGTCCACCACTTGGCCGTGTAGTTGTGGCCGCTCTGAGAGGCCGTCATGTCCTTGGTGTAGACCGCGGACGGGCTCCAGGCACCGGCGCAGGCGACGGCCGCGTTGGAGGCGGTCATGGGGATGACGGCGGCCGCGGTTCCGGTGAGGGCCACCGCGAGGGCGGCCAGGTAGCGCATCTTGAGCTTCATTCGGGGGTTCTCCGCTCAGGGCAGGGCGTGGACGTGGGGGGATACGGCGTTGGCCCATCCGTTGCCGGCGGTGACGTCCCAGTTGATCGACCAGGTCATCGCGCCGCGGAGGCCGGGGTAGGTGTGCGGCGGCTTGAAGGAGCCGCAGTTGGTGCCGCGGGCCAGGCAGTCCAGCGCCTGGTTGACCACGGACGGGGAGACGTAGCCGCCACCGGCCGCGCCGGTGGTGGCCGGCAGCCCGATCGCCACCTGGTCGGGGCGCAGGCCGGCCTCCAGCTGGATGCAGGTCAGGGCGACGATGAAGTTCACCGAGCCCTGGCCGTACGCGGCGTTGTTGTCGCAGCCGAGCATCGCGCCGGAGTTGTAGAACTGGGTGTGGACGACCGTGAGGATGTCCTTGATGTCCAGCGCGAGCTTGAAGTACGAGCCGGCCGGGTTCTGCATGTCGATGGTCTGTGGCGCCATCGTGATGATCAGGCTCGAGCCGGCCTTGGCCCGAAGGCTGCGCAGCGCCTGGGCCATGTAGGTGGGGTTGAGCCCGTTCTCGAGGTCGATGTCGACGCCGTCGAAGCCGTACGTCTGCATCAGCGAGTAGACGGAGTTGGCGAAGTTCGTCGCGGCGCCCGCGTCGTTGACCGACACCGAGCCCTTCTCGCCGCCGACGGAGATGACGACCTTCTTGCCGCGCGAGTGCAGCGTGGCGACGTCGGCCTTGAACTGTGCGTTGGTGTAGCCGCCGACGCTGGCCGACAGCCCGGCGTCGATGGTGAACGAGACCGCGCCCGGCGTGCTCGTCGCGTCCGCGAAGGCCACCGCGACCAGGTCGTACGTGTTCGGCACCGCGGCGAGCTTGATCTCGTTGGCCGGGTTGTCGAAGTTCTGCCAGTAGCCGGTGACGATGTGCGCCGGCAGCGAGCCCGAGGCCGGCGGAGTCGTGGGCGGCGTGGTCGGCGGCGTCGTGGGCGGGGTCGTGGGAGGGGTGGTCGGGGGCGTGGTGGGCGGGGTGGTCGGCGTGGTGCCGCCGCCGCACGTGCCGTTGTCGGCCCAGACGTCCCACTGACCGCTGTGGGTCGACGGGCTCTCGTTCTGGGTCCACCACTTCGCGGTGTAGTTGTGACCGGCCTGGGAGGCGGTCATGTCCTTGGTGTAGACCGCGGACGGGCTCCAAGCGACGGCACAGGCGGCGGCCGCGCTGGCGGTGGAGGCGACGTAGACCGTGGCGGCCGCGGCGGCGGTGACAGCTGCCGCGGCCAGGACTAGGGATCGGCGCATGGGGGTGGGCCTTCCACGGGGACCGGTGGGGGTGCGCCAATTATTAGGACTGTTAACAGAGGAAGTAAAGGCATCCGTGAACTTAACTTTCAATTAAGCAGCGGGGCCGGCCGCGCACGTCGCGCGGCCGGCCCTTCCGTGTACGTATTGAAGAAAGCGACTACCTGCGGAATTGCAGCCAGTTGACGTTCACGAAGTCGGCGGGCTGGCCACTCGAGAAAGTCAGGAAGACGGTGTGCCGACCGGACACGGTGGACACGTTGCCCGGCACCGACCGCCACGACTGCCAGCCGCCGGTGTTGCCCAGGGCGAACGAGCCGATCGGCGCGTTGCTGCGGCCGTCGATGCGCACCTCGATCAGGCCGCTGACCCCCCCGGCCGCGCCCGAGGCCACCCGGGCCACGAAGTCGCGGACGCCGCCCGTACCGAAGTCGACGTTGTTGTACTGCAGCCAGTCGCCGTTGCCGATCCAGCCGACGTCCTCGCCGCCCTCCGAGCACGCCTCCTTCGCCACCGCGGAGGCGGCGTCGTACGACTCGGCCTGGATCGTGCCGTACGCGTCCCGGGTCCCGCCCGTCGGCGGCGGGGTGGTCGGCGGCGGGGTCGTACCGCCACCGCCACCGCGGCTGTAGACGGCGACGTAGTCGACGAGCATCGACCGACCCGACACGGTCGAGCCCGTCGGGGTGCCGGAGCCCGCGACACCGTTCGGGAACGCGCCGCCCATCGCCACATTGAGCAGCAGGAAGTAGCCGTTGTGCCCGGTCATGTTGGTCCAGTGCGGCTCACCGACCTGGCTCTGGGTGACCGAGTGGAACTGCTGGCCGTCGACGTACCACCGCAGCTGGTTGGGGCTGACGCTGCGGTCCCACTCGAACGCGTACGTGTGGAAGGCCGACTGGCAGCTGGACCCGGGGCAGGCCCGGTTGGCGCCGATGCCGAGGGTCTCGTTGCACGGGCCGCCGGGGTTCACGCCGCAGTGCAGCACGCCCCAGACGGAGTTGATCCCGTTGACGTTCTCCATGACGTCGAACTCGCCGACGCCCGGCCAGTTCTGGTAGTTGCCCCGGTACGGCGCGCCGAGCGCCCAGAACGCGGGCCAGTAGCCGGCGGCCTCGGCGCCGGTCACGTTGGGCATCTGGATGCGGCCCTCGATGCGCAGCACCCCGCCGGACGGCGCCTTGAAGTCGGAACGCTGCGTCTCGATCCGCGCGGAGGACCACTGGCCGGATCCGTTGCGCACCGGCGTGATGCGCAGGTTGCCGGAGCCGTCCTGGGCCAGGTTGGTGGTGCTGTTCGTGTACGTCTGGGTCTCCCCGGTGCCCCACTGCGCGGGGCCGCCCGGGTAGCTGGTGCCGGTGTCGATGATCCAGTTGCCGGAGCTGGGGAGGGTGTTGGCCGCTCCGGTGAAGTCGTCCGCCCAGACCTGGGTCCAGCCCGACGGGGGCGGGGGCAGGGCGGCCTGGGCGGAGACGGCGACGAAGGCGGGGGCGGTGAGGGCGGCGCTGGCGGCCGCGGCGGCGAGGAAACGGCGACGGATTCTCATACGACGGCTCCCAGGGCTGTCGTGGGGACGAGAGAGCGCTCTCAGAAAAGTGTCCGGCGCGTTTCACGAACTTGTCAACATTAAGAACTTTCGATCTAGCGCCGGAGGATGACCTGCTCCGCCGCAGTCCACGCAGTGGAGGTCACGAGATAGAGCCCGGCGGCCAGCGGCAACCACGCGACCGCCGCCACGGACAGGTACGGCACCCCGGCAAGCACCCGGCGCAGCGGAGCGTCCGGCGCCATGGAACGCCGTACCCGCCGCGACGACCACCACGCCAGCAGGACCGCGAGGGCGAGCAGGACGGCGAAGACCGGCAGGCCACTCACCAGATGCGCGGTCAGCGGCACCCCGAACACCTGGCCGGCCAGGACCCCGGTCGGCGCGCCCGCCCCGGGCTGCACGACGTGGTACATGAGCATGAAGAACGGCGCCTGGGCGAGCGCGGGCAGCAACGCGGCGTACGGGCTCACCCCGCGCGCCCGCTGCAGGGCGAGCGTCTCCGTGGCCAGCGCCGCCGGGTCCCCGCGGTGCTTCTCGCGCAACGCGGCGAGGTCGGGCGCCAGCGCGGCGCCACGGCGGGCGGAACGGGCCTGCAGCCAGCTGAGCGGGCTGATGAGCAGACGGACGGCCATCGTGAAGAGCACGACGGCGAGGGCGGCGGCGAAGACACCGGCCGAGGGGGCCAGGAGGGCGGCGATGCCCTCGAGGACGGACTGCGCGGCGTGGACGAAAACGGACATGGGCGTACCCCTGCGGTCTGAAGGAAGTCGGACGCGGAGGCGGCCGTGCGCTACGCGAGCGCGGCCGCGGGGTACGCCGAGGGCGCGCGAGGGCGCGGGCGCCCGGGTGCGTCCGGATCCAGGAAGCGGGGTGCCGGGCGGGCGCTGGACCGGCTCGGCGCGGCGACACTGCCGGGCCCGCACGGCCGGGCGGGCGCGGGCACTCCGGCAGCCACCAGCGCCATGAGGAGCCCGGCCGCGACCGCCGCGAGGCCCAGCACCAGATGCGACGACTGGGTGCCCGCGCCCGGCAGGGCGACGACGGCCCACAACCCCAGCAGCAGCACGGAAATCACGCTACGCCCGCAGCGCAACATTCGTTTTCGGGCAGAGCGCGGAGGGTACTTGCGGCGCATGGCGACGTCGGACACTGCGGCACAGGCGACCACGATCTCCGAGGAGGTAGCCGAGGAGGCGGAGGCGCAGGGTCTGCTGACCCTCGGCGTCGAGGAGGAGTACCTGCTCGTCGACGCGGTCGAGCCACGGGCGGTGGAAGCGGTCGAGGACGTCTTCGACCACCTGCCCGACGACCTGCGGGACTCGGTGCAGCACGAGTACATGCGCAGTCAGATCGAGACCGCCAGCCCGCCGCAGCTCGCGCTCCCCCAGCTCTACGACGCCCTGCGACGGCTGCGCGCCGGGCTCGCCACCGCGACGGAGGCCGCCGGCGCCCGCCTGGTCGCGGTCGGCGCCGCCCCGGCCGTCGGGCCGCACAGCCGGGTCGTGGACAAGCCGCGTTACCACCGGATGCGGGAACGCTTCGGCGACCTCTCCCCCGGCTCCGGCCTCAACGGCATGCACGTGCACGTCAGCATCCCCGACCCCGAGACCGGCGTGCAGGTCCTCAACCACCTGCGGCCGTGGCTGCCCATCCTCCAGGCCGCCGCGGCGAACTCGCCGCTGTTCGCCGGCCGTGACACCGGGTACGCCAGCTGGCGCTCGATGCTCTGGGAGCGCTGGCCCACGGTCCAGCCCACGCCCCACCTCGAGTCCCACGAGCACTACCTGCAGATCATCTCCGACCTGCAGGCGAGCGGCGCCGCGCTCGACGAGGGAATGCTCTACTGGTACGCGCGCCTGTCGGCGAACTACCCCACGGTCGAGATCCGCATGGGCGACGTGTGCCCGACCCTGGACGACACCCTGCTGCTGGCCGCGCTGGCCCGGGCCCTGGTGGCCACCATCCTCGGCGACATCCACGACGGCAAGGACGCGCCGCAGCTGCCGTACCCGCTGCTCACGGCCGCGCACTGGCGGGCCGCGCACGACGGCCTCGAGGGCGTCAACATCGACATGGCCACCCGCGAGCCGCGGCCGACGTGGAAGCTCATGCGCCAGCTCTTCGACTACGTGCGCCCCGAGCTGGAACGCCACGGCGACCTGGAGATCGCGACCGTGCTGATGGGCCGGCTGCGCGCGCACGGCACGGGTGCGGCCCGGCAGCGGGCGCTGCTCGCCCGGCAGGCGACGGTCTCCGACGTGGTGGACTGGCTCGCCCTGACCACCAAGAGCGCCCCGCTCGGCCCGGGAGCTCAGATCGACCCCTCGGCGCCACTCGACCCCTCGGCGCCACTCGACCCCTCGGCGCCACTCGACCCCTCGCAGCCACTCGACCCCTCGCAGCCGCTCGACCGGGAGGCTTCGTGAAGCTTGTCGTCGTCGGGGCGGACGCGGCCGGGATGTCGGCGGCGTCGCAGGCGCGCAAGCTCAAGGGACCGGACGAGCTGGAGATCGTCGCGTTCGAACGGGGCCACTTCACGTCGTACTCGGCTTGCGGGATCCCGTACTGGATCGGCGGCGCGGTCACCGACCGGGACGCGCTGATCGCCCGCGAACCCGCTGCGTTCGCGAAGGCCGGCATCGCCGTACGGTTGCGGCACGAGGTCGTGGCGATCGACCTGGACCGGCGCGAGGTCGTCGCGCGGGACCTGGAAGGCGGCGGTGAACGCCGCGAGGGCTTCGACCAGCTGGTGTACGCGGCCGGCGCCGTACCGGTGACCCCGGCGTGGGCACGCGTCGACGCCGAGGGCGTCTTCGGCGTCCAGACCCTCGACGACGGCACGGCCATCCACGCCTGGCTCGACCGCGAACCCCGGCCGCGCCGCGCGGTGGTGATCGGCGGCGGCTACATCGGGGTGGAGATGGCCGAGGCGATGGTCCGGCGCGGCCTGGACGTCACGCTGCTGGAGAAATCGCCGCAGCCGATGTCCACGGTGGACCCCGACATGGGCGAACGGATCCACGAGGCGATCTGCGGGCTGGGCATCGAGGTCCGCACCGGCACGCACGTGGAGGGGCTCGACACCACGAACGGCCGGATCTCCGCGGTCGTCACCCCGACCGGGACGTTCCCGGCCGACATAGTCGTTCTCGGTCTGGGCGTACGGCCGAACACCGCCATGGCGGAGGAGTCCGGCATCCCGCTCGGGGTGACCGGCGGCCTGCGGACCGACCTGCGGATGCGGGTCGTCGGGCCGCACGGGCGCGTGGACGGGATCTGGGCGGCCGGTGACTGCGTCGAGACCGTCAACCGGATCAGCGGGCAGCCCGTGCACGTGCCGCTGGGCACCCACGCCAACAAGCAGGGCCGGGTGGCGGGCATCAACCTCGGCGGCGGCTACGCGACGTTCCCCGGAGTCATCGGTACGGGGGTCACCAAGGTCTGCGACCTCGAGGTGGCCCGCACCGGCCTGAGCTCCCGCGAGGCATCGGCGGCGGGCTTCGACTTCGTGACCGCCTCGGTCGAGTCGACGAGCCGCGCCGGCTACTACCCGGGCGCCAGCTCGATGATGATCAAGCTGATCGCGGAGCGGCGTACGGGAATGCTCCTGGGCGGCCAGATCGTCGGCCGCGAGGAGGCCGCCAAGCGCATCGACGCGCTGGCGATCGCGGTCTGGAACCGCATGACGGTCGAGGAGATGACGGCGCTGGACCTGAGTTATGCGCCGCCGTTCTCGCCGGTGTGGGATCCGGTGCTGATCGCGGCGCGGAAGGCGACCGAGCAGGTGCATGCCTCACGCTGACCCTTTTTCGTCTCCCGCCCGCTTGGTCGATGGGGCGGCGTGTATTTCGCGGCGACGCGTCCTTTTCTGCCGAGCCGCCGCAATCCCGCTGCCTGCGGTGATTACATTCGGCCACTCGATGATCACGAATACGGTATCGTTTTTGATCTTGTCGCACGGTAGGCATGACGGATGCCGCCGCAATCCCCCGATCGTCCGGCGCCGGGACGAGGCTCGCGCCACGCAGCCACGTCCGAGCGGGCCCGGTTCGACGCGCTCACCGGTGGCACCGGCGGCTTCCCGCACGTGACCGTCCTGGAGGGCGAGACCGCCCTCGGCCGGCACCGGCGCCCCGAGTCCCTGGCCGACAACACCATTCTCCGTCCACCCGCCACGCAGCGCATCGCGGGCGGGCGGCGCGCCACCCTCGACCTGAGCCCGCGATCCCGCTCCGGCTCCGAGGGCCGCTCCGCCCCACGGTCCAAGTCCGCTTCCCGGAACAGGTCCGCCGGAGCCTCCGCTCCGGGGCGGCCGGCGCGGGGCCGGCACGCCAAGGCCGCCGATCCGCTCGCCATCACCGTGCGCCCGCTCCCCGCCGTACGCGATGCGGCCGGCGCCCTCCGCGACTGGGCCCGCGCCGACAACGGCAAGCCGCCGGTCACCGGCGCCCACCGCGCCCCCGGCACCCTGCCCATCGAGTCCTGGCTGCTCATCGGCCGGCACCGCCAGCAGGCGCTGCTCGCCACCCTGGTCGCGGTCGGCCTCATGCTGATCGTCATCCCGATGCAGCGCGGCGGCGGCACCGACGTCAACCCGATCAACGCGGCCGACCACGCGATCGTCACCACGGCCGTCCCGGCCGCGAAGCCCCCGGCGAAGAAGCCGGGCGACACCCCGGCCGCACCGGCGAAACAGCACGACCCGGCCGCCTCCGAGCCCGCGACCGCCGCCAAGCCCCCGGCCGGCAAGGACACACCGTCCACCGCACCGAGCGCCGCCGCGCCCAGCGCCCCGGCCGTGCTCGTACCGGAAGGCACCGGCCCGGCCAAGTCGCTGCGCACCACCGGCAACACGACGGTCGCGCTCACCTTCGACGACGGACCCGACCCGGTCCAGACCCCGAAGATCCTCAAGCTCCTCGACCAGTACGGCGCCAAGGCGACGTTCTGCCTGGTCGGCGACCAGGTCCGGCGCCACCCCGACATCGTCCGCCAGATCGCCGCGGCCGGGCACACGCTGTGCAACCACACGTGGAACCACAGCCTGACCATCGGCAAGGACAAGCCGGAAGACATCCAGAAGGACCTCGCCCGCACCAACGAGGCCATCCGCGCGGCGGTACCCGGCGCCGAGATCCCCTTCTTCCGCGCGCCGGGCGGCAACTTCACCGACCGCCTCGTCGAGACGGCGTACACGGACGGCATGACGTCCCTCTACTGGGAGGTCGACCCCCGCGACTGGGACCACCCGCAGCTGGAGGACGAGAAGGCGCACGTGGACAAGGTCGTCAACGGCGTCCAGCAGCACGTCCGGCCGGGCTCGATCGTGCTGTCCCACGACTTCAACCAGCCGGACACGATCGCCGCGTACGAGAAGCTGCTGCCGTGGCTCACGGAGCACTTCACGCTCGGCCTGCCGCCCCAACCCAAGCCGCCGACGGCTCCCGCAGAGTCAGCGCCCGCCTCGACCGACCAGTAGCCGTCCGCGCTGCCGATAAATGACCGTGCGGCCTGAATGTCCTCGCCGCCGCTGGACGCGCATCGACCGACGCGTTGCGTTCCGGCACGTGAAGGACTGAGGCCCCGGCAGGCAACCGGGACCTCAGTCGCCGAGGATCAGTTTTCCACCGAGGACTGACTCTCCTGAAGCAGCTTGACCTGGACGTCGGTCATTGCGCCCTGGTAAACCTGCAGGTCATCGATACCGCCACGCCACTGATCGGTCCACGCGCCGGTGGTCTCCGTCGAGGACCAGTACGCCCGGCCGACGGCGAGTGGCCCGGCCGCGTTCCACAGCGTGCGCGTGTCCGACTTCGCAAGCTTCCCGTCCACATACAGCTTCAGCTTCCGCTGGCCGGCGTCGTACACCATCGTCAAGTGAGTCCACTCGGAATCCCCAGACACCAGAGGTGCATCGGCGATCAGGTGCGAGTAGACCTCCCCGGTGGCGGCGTCCTTGTCGGCCGTCATGATTTCCCAGCGATGCGCGGTCACACCGTTGACGGTCGACGACCGAGAACCCAGGTAGAAGGAAGACAGCAACGTGCCTCGCTGGGACACCGCTGTGCTTGTCGTCCCCAGATCGTCCAGTCGCACCCAGACGGATACCGTGAACGAGTCGCTGGTGCGTAACACCGGGCCGTCCAGCCAGGTCGGCTGCTGCGGGGTGCCCGTATTGCGCTGGGCGACGCCGTACTGCTGGGTGGCTGCACCGTACTTGGGGTCAGCGGGGTCATCGACATAGTGCACGTCATTGACCGACAGGCCCCATCCCCGGTTTCCCGAGCCGATCGCCGCGCCCTCGGTCAGGCGCAGCCGGCGACCCCACGCACTGCTGTCCGGTGCAACACACGCACCCGGTGTGCCGGCCTGGTAGCAATCGACGGCGGCGTTGAAATCCCACTGACCAACTTGCACCGGCTGCAGAATGCCTGGCTCATCGACACCGCCGGAGAACTCATCGTCGGCAAGCTGCCCAGTGAAATCGTCGTCGACGATCACCCGGTCGAACACCTGGATGTCGGCGATCGATGCACGGGCGAAGAAGTCACCCGTGCCGGCGTTCTGTGCTCGACCGATCACGAACCTGCCGGATGCCCATGGCGACGCGGTGCGGTCGGCTTCGCCGGCGAGCTTGCCGTTCACATAGAGTCGGATCTTCTTGGCCTCTTTGTCGTACGAACCGGCAATATGCGTCCACCGGCCGACATCAGCAGCCGTGAGAGTCGCGGCAGGGAAGGCGACGCGGGTGGTCGCGGTCTGCACATCGGTGTCCTTCATGAAGAACGCCCAGCGATACGCCGACGCAGCGGAGTCCCACTTGACTCCGAGCCCGAAGGCCGCCGGTCCGACGCCGTCCTGGGCGGCAACGTATCCGTCGGTCGTCGGCATCGCAGTGAGCCGAACCCAACCTGCGACGCTGAACGACTTCGTGGTGTCGACGACGGGGACCCCGGTGGCCAGTTGCGAGGTGGTCCCATTGAGGGTCGCCGTGCTGCCGCCGATCAGCCGGCTGTCCTGCGCCCACGTCACGTCGGCTTGGGCAACCAAAGGCGTGTCGCCGCCGATGCCCAAGGTCGCTTGCTGATCCCGGAGCGCCGCAGCCACATCTTCACCCGGATAGGTTTCCAGGCCGAACCGCGCCACCGCCGGAGACGGCCGGTCGACCGGTATCTCCTTCGAGCCGTAGCCCTTGTTGTTGGTCGAATCGATGGCCTGCGCGTACATCACGTTGATGCCGTACTTCGCGGCGGTGACGGTGATCTCGGCGTATTTGCCGGTGACCCCCGGTTCGCCGGTGATCGGAACAGGAGTCACCGCGTTGCTCACCGCTTCGTTCCAGCCCCACCGGAAGGTGGTCGCGTCGGTCGCGGTGGTCGTGAGTCTGTATTTGCCGGGCAGGCCCGGCCCCGAAGGCCGCTTGACCTCTTCGATCTTGATCGGTGGACCTTTCGTGTCCACCGTGAAGTAGCACCAGTCGGACCAGCCGCTCTCGAGGCTGAAGGGCGCCGGGTCCGTGCCGAGAACTCTGAAGGCATACGTCTTGCCGTGTTCGGCGCCGGACACGTTTCCCGTCGTCTTGCGGGTGTTGGCGGTCGCGCTCGTCGCGTTCGGCGATGACTTCTTCAGCCAGCTGCCGTCCACGACCTCATACCATGCCCAGGTTCCCTTGATCGATTGCCCGGCGTCAGCATCCGGGAAGATGGCGGAGAACGTCGGCGTCGACGTGCCGATCCGGATGGTGGAGGTGGTGCAAGCGATGCCGGCCACCTGCAGACCGTTCGGCTTACCCGGCTTGGCATCGATCTCGGCGACGAGTTTGGCGTTGCTGGGATAGAACTTCTTCCAGCGATCGCCCGATGTCTCGTATTCGTGGCTCTCATTGCCCGCGGAGAAGGCGACCGTTACGTTGCTCTTTCCGTTCGTCGCCGTCTTCTGCAACATCGCCGTCACGTCACCGCCGGTGAAGTTCACCCACATGTCGTTTTGCGCTGTGTTGCCGCAGCCGCCGCCCTCGTTCGCATGCGACTCCGCCGCCGAGACGTGCTCGAGGAGCTTAGTGGACCAAGACGTTCGAGGGGTCCCGCCGATGGCATTCGAATGGAACATGTGCGTCCACGTGTTGTCGCACGACCAGGAGTGGTCCAGCTTCATCTGCACGTACGCGGACTCGATGTGCTTCCCCTTCACCGTGCTGGTGGGGAACTCGAAGAACGAGCGGTAGATCCGCCCGTCCGGGTCCGTGCCGACCCGTGCCCGGGAGGTGTCGGAGTTGTTGGTGTTGTTGTTCGTGGCGTACGCCCAACGGGTCTTGCCCTTGCCCCACTCCGGGTCGATGTAGACCGGGTAGCTTGCAGAAGCAAGCAGGGACGCGTCCGGCGTCAATGCCAGGTCGCCGCTCGCGGTGATTTCGGCGTCCAACTCGGCGATGGCGGCCCCTGCGCCGGGACCTTCCGCAGTGGAGGAAGGCATCACCACAGCGTCCGCAGCCGCGGCCCGCCTGGCCGTCGCCTCGACAGCCTCCGCCCGGGAATCCCACATCACCGGTGTGCTGGCAGAGGCGATCAGCTCGCCTTCGTGGACCGCCCGCATGGAACCGTCACGCTCCTGCTGCAGGACGGCGTCGCCGCCCAGCTCAAACGTCAGCGTCTTGAGTTCCGACTGTTGCGCGGCCACCGCGCTCTTGAGCACCAGGACATGGGTGAAGCCTTGAGGGGTGGCGCGGGCGACCAGATCGACGCCGGGCAGCACCTCTCGATATTTAGCAGCGTCGGCATCCAGTTCAGGCGGTGGCAAAGGGCCCAGAGGCCAGCCGATGGTCATCGTTTTGCCATTTTCGACCAGCGTGGCGAGCGGTCCCGGTCCGCCGCTGGAGAACCGTACGTCCGCCACAGAAGCGGCCGGCCGGATCACTCCGTCACTCCGCGCGCTCAGCCTGAGGTCAACGTCGGCCCATGTTCCGTCGGGGCGGTGCACCCGCTGCGGCACCACCGACGCTTCGTAGGTCAGCCGCCCATCGGGTTCGGCGAAGACCTGGCTGAGCTCGGTGCGCTCCGGAGCGACCTCGACCCGTTCCCCCGACGATCGCGCGGTCTGCAGCGCAGCGTGTTCAGTGGACGCTGTGCGCTCTTTGGGCGGCTGCCCTTCCGCCGCTGCGGGCGCACCTAGGGCCGGCGCCGCTCCGGCGACCGCACCACCGGCGGCTACGACCAGCAGAGCAGTCGTGGCAGCGATTATCTGTCTCCTGCGCAGCGCGGTCGCGCCCACAGTGCCTCCCCGTATTCCCGGTGCTTGTCCCGCCTGCAGACGGGAGATCCGATAATGCGACTGCGCAGCCCGGATTATGCTCGCCGGCCTTCAGCCATGGCGCGGATACCGCTAGTCCTGCCAGCCTTGTATAAGTTGTCAAGAGCAGTTGGGTTGTTAACCGAAGCGGCAAAGGCAGTCGAAGTCGATCGGTTCGCTCATCACGCTTCGGCCCCTAGCGAGACAATGTATCGCTCCGACGGAATGCACTCGACAACCGCGATTTTGACCTCATTGAGCGACCCACGGGGCGACCCGGCAAGCCGGACCGCCCTCTTCGACAGCCACCTACGATCGATACTCTATAAAATAGACGAAGTTTTCTGGGTCCACGTCCACCGAGTAAGCCTCCTTAATATGATCGAGACTCTCTCCTTCAACTGGAAACGAATCGCCTCGCAAGTTCGGGTAGTCACCAACAAGCGTCTTGATTACGTCTTCACCGATCGATTCAGGGAGCTGCACCTCCGATTCGAAGGCATCGCCGCACTTCTCATATGCAAGCAGTAACCAGCTCATCGCCACATACCGCTCAGACCCAAGGCGACCGACAGCAGCGGCCCGTCCAGGAAAGAAACTGTTCCTGCCAGCACTGTCGTTGTCACTTCAGTTCCACGCGCCGAGCTTTTGCTACGTTACGGATACGTCGAGTTCTTCCGGCCTCTCCCAGGAGATCGAGAATTCCTGCAGCGGTGGCCGAATCAGCTACCCGCAACTGAAGCCAATCTGTCCAGCCATCGATCTCCTGAGCCACCTCGGCCGGATCCATCGCCCCCGATATGATGCGCTCCAGAATCAGCAGTTCAAACGCGCGACGAGAAACGTATTCCCGCTTGGCTCCTCGAAGCGCATTTACCCAGTCAGCCCGTTCCGCCTCGCCGGTTCGTTCAAGCATACGGAGAGCGACGGACGCCGCGACGTTGTCATCGCTTTCAGCCTCGACGGCTCGGCGCAACAACTCATAGGCGGCAGGAAGGTTCATCGCTTCAAGGTAGATTTCCCAGCGCGCATGCTCGTCTTCCAAGTCGCCGGCAGTGACGCCGACAAGCACAGCAAGCCGTCCTACCACGTCATCAAGCAGCCCCATCAGCACCCACCACCGCTCAGCCGACACTCGCGCATTTTAGCTTTGATGCTTCCTCGGATCGTTTTGATGTTTTCATCGACAAATGCCTGTTGCCTAGAATTCAGCGTCACATCACGGTCCAGTGGCTTACCATTCTGACCGATCTGGATATCGGACCTACCGTCCTTGAGATGAGCATGCGGCGGTCCGTGGTCGTTCGCGTAGATTTGAACTTTCATCGTGCCGCGCGAAACGATGGTGCCACTAGTCGGGTAGTTGCCGTCGTTGTGGACAAGTACCGGGGTGCTGCCGGCGAGCACATAGTACGTGGGAATACCATCCACGCTGAGGTTGTGCATGACTCGCAGACCGGGGAAGGCATTGACGTCGCGGACGTAAACCTGCCGCCCGTCATTGGAGCGCATTGCGGCGCCTTCGCTCAACTCAACAGCGGGCCGCCAGACCCCGTCACCCTCATCCCAGAACAGGTGGTTCTGAGTGGTGTGCAGCACCTCACGATGGCCGTCGGCCCCTTCGACGCTGACGTCGGCGAGAGCGGAGTCCTCGTTGACATGGATGTTGATGATCTCCCGGGAAACCGTTTCGCCGGTCTCGGGATCGGTGGCGAGCACCATGTCCCCAGGATGAATCGAGCTGATTGGTCTGGTCGAGCCGTCGGCCATCAGTACCAGCGTCTCCGCGGCGAAGCTGTCGCACGACGGGTTCGTTCCGCCGGTCTCGGAGTCACCGCCCTCGTTGGGTTTCGCTGCACCGCCCTCGTTGGGTTTCGGTGCACCGGCGCGGTCCTTCGGATGTGCACGCGGCTTGACGCGCGCGGCGCCGGCTGCGCCCTTCACGCCCTTCAGGGCCGCACTCACCCCGGCCGACGCTGCGGCTCCCGCCGCTGCCAGCACCGCATCAAGTGCGAAGTTTGCGTACCCGTAGCCGGCTTCTTCGTAGTTGCCGGCCTTCAGGTCCTCGTACACCTGACAGAGACCAGTCATCATGCAAGCCCCCACGACCTGCGGGTTGGCCGTGCTGACGAATATGTACTTTTGGTGCCAATAGCCCGCCTGCGCAGTGGTGGACTTGATGGTTTCGATCGGATGAGTGATCGTCTGCTTGATGCTGTGCCAGGTGTTCTTCGGATAGTCCTTCACGCCGCGCCACATGCCTCGGGTACCGGCGGACACCGCGTCGCGGACACGAGATCCGCGGTCCCCACCCATCCGCCGCAACGGCTTTTTGAAGATCGGCGTCAGCGCGGCCGCCAAGTGCAGCGCGAAGGAGAACCAGCCGCCGCCGTAGGAACGGCCCATGCCGCCGCCGGCGTCGATCATTAGACCGCTGGGGTCGGCGAAAGTGACCGGGTTGTTGACCGCGTACGAATACGCGTTCATCTGCTGCGAGCCGTCGAGGTCGAGCAACGGGTCGACTGTGATGAACCGGCCGAGTTCCGGGTCGTAGTCGCGGGCCCCGATGCGGGTCAGGCCGGTGGGATCGCGGTCGCCGCCGACAAAGCCCTTGAGCGTCGCCCACTGTCCGGTGTCCGTGCCCCGCGGCTTGCCGTACGGCGTCTGCCGTCGTACGGCGGTCTGCTGAGTCTCAGCGTTGATCGTGATCCGCTGGGTCCCCTGAGTGTCCTCGAACACCCATTCAAGGGAGCGGGCGCCGGGTTTGCGCACGGCAACGGTCGCGCCGCCGAAGCTGTAGTACCGCGTCGCCTCCGTGCTGGACGAGCCGCCGCCGACCTCACGACGGATCTCCATGCCGGGCAGGTACAGCGTGGTTCCCTTGGGGTCGCGGCGAAGCAACCGGTCCCCTTCGGCGTCGTACACGTTGGTGTAGGAGGCATCGGCCTCGGTGACGCGTACGGGGCGATCCTCCGAGTCGTACGTGATGACCTGCTCGACCCCGGTGGGTCCCGGCCGGCTTTCCATGTCACCGGCATCGTTGTAGTGGAAGGACTGGGTGGCCGGCGTCGTCTCACCGGGCGCGGCCGTCGAGACCCCGTCCACCGCGTGCGGCCGGACCTTACCCGCCCCGGACGGTGGCACGGCATACGTCTTCACGGTTTTGCCCGCCATGCTGTGCCCGGTCTCGGTGGTCCGGTTGCCCAGGTCGTCGAACGACCAGTCGGTCCAGTAGGGCGCCGGCCCGTTGAGCAGGGCAGGGTCCTTGGGAGCTTTGCAGGATTGGTCGACATGCGGGGTCCACGCCGATGTGAGCCGGCGCAGCGCGTCGTACTCGAAGCACTGCTTGTCCGCCGCGCCGATCTCCGGCCGATCGGTCATCTCGACGACGTTGCCGGCCGCGTCGTACTCGTAGCCGGTGTCGTAGGCGCTGCCGCTGGCGGTCTCCGCCTTGACCTTCATGCCGGCCAGACGCCGGGTCGCCTCGTCGTAGCGCAGGGCTTCCTCGGCGTAGACACCGCCCGCCGTCTTGCGAGTGGTCACCGTCGGATCGCCGTAGGCGTTGTAGACCTGACCAACCACGTACGAGCCGACATTGGGCAGATTGGTGTTGAGCGCACGTGGCATGCCGGAGTCATCGTCGTACACCATCTCGACCGACTCGGAGGTCAGACCGCCGCCGGCCGGGTAGTCCACCGTGGTAGGTGAGCCGTCCGCGTCGGCGAAGCCATACCCGAAGGTCCAGGTACCGCCCAGACCGGTCTCAGCGTCCGGAATCTCATAACTGACCCCGGTGGGCTGGTAGCGGTCATTGATCTGCAGGTAACGAGTCGTGTAAGCGTTGCCACCCTCGAAGCGCGTGCTGCGGGTCAGCGCGCCGCGCAGAGACTTCCGAGTGAGCTCGAACTTGTCGTAGTACCACTCGGCGCGCTTGGTGTCCTGCGCGATCCGGTCGTCGTACAGGCCGATCTTGCGACCGCGCGGATCCCATTCGGTGATCAGGATCTCGCCGCGGGCATCCGTCGTCTTGATCGGCTGGTCGTACTCGTCATACGACGTATGCGTCGTGCCCTTGTCCGGGTCCGTGGCCTGGGTCAGTCGCCCCTTGACGTCGTACTTGTAGACCCACTCGTTGCCGGCCGAGTCCGTGACTTTCGCCAAGGCGCCTTTCTTGCCGTACGACCGGCGGGTCACAACTGCAGCGCCGGCCACCCCAGCGGCTGTCTTGTGGTCGTGGGTTTCCGTCGTACGACCCTGTGCGTCCGTCACAACGGTGCTCGCCACGCCCCCAGGGGGCGGAGTGGTCCGAGTCCGATCCCCCAGGTAAGCCGTCGTCGTCCGCCATTTCTCGACGAGGTTCGTCACCCCATCGCCGGCAAGGAAGATCACGTTCGTGGATCGCCCGGCTCGGTCGTAGACATTCCGGGTCATGGTCGGCACCGACCACTCCGGCTCCCACCACAGCGTGCCGGACGCGGTGCCCGGTTCGGCATGCTCGGGATAAGAGCTGGCCACGCGGCCGGCTTCGTCGTAGATGGTGTCCGACACGACGCGGCCTTCGCCGACCGCCGGTACCTGGGTCTGGCGCGGGTTGAGGAAACCGTCGTAGATGTCGTAGGTCGTCTCGTAGACGCCGTTCGGCTTCAGAGCCTCCGACTTCGTGTACGGGTACGTGGACCGCGTCGGAGAATACGAGTACGTGAACCGGGCGGATGGCGTGTTGGGGTGCGCGGCCTTCGACCAGCCGGGTTCCCAGACCCGTACGACGCGGCCTAAGGCGTCGTAGTCAGTGTCGACGACCCGCCCGTTGACATCCTTCTCCTGGGTGGTCGAGCCCCAATAGGGGTTGACCTTCGTGACAGTCGCCCAATCCTGGAAATCTGTCACCGTCCGAGTCGTGGCGAAACCGGAGGCCGGCGCATACGTGGTCTCGGACACCTGCTTACGGTTGTTGGTGGTGGTGAGCTGACGGCCGTCGGTGTCGAACGTCGCCTCGGAGTCCGTCTGCCACACCGTGCCCCCGCCAACGGTCCAGTCGGCCATCGACTGGGTCATGGTCACCGAGCCGAACTCCGGGGCGTCCTTCGGCTTCGCCGGAGTCGCACCGTCAAAGTACTGGCGTACATCAGAGATGACGTCGTCGCTCGACTTCGCCGCCTCGCCACACGTGAGAGCGGTCGTCGTGATCCGGCTCGAGAGTCCGGTGATGTTCTTCGCGGGATTCGCAATCGGTGTGTACGTCACGCACTTCTCATCGTTGGCCTTCGACACGTCGCCCTCGTCGGAGGTCCATTTCGCATCGCCGGTGGCGTCGTCGAACTTGGTCTCGACGCGAGTGGTGCGCCAACCGCCCTTCCCGTCCTCGCCAAGGGCAGTCGACTCGTAGGTCACCGTCGACTCGACGTAGCGGGCAGAGACTGCATCACCGTTGATCGTCCGAGTCGCGGTCGGAGGCGACTGCCAGGGCACATTGACCGTACGGGAGACTGGCTTGGCAATGGTGCCGTTGTAGACGCTCTGCTGGCGAACCATGCCCGCGAATGCGTCCTCGTCCTTGACGGTCTCCGTGCCGTAATCGGCCGTCACCGTGACGTCGCGGGTGCCGCCGGTCGGAGCGAGTTTGTCGCCGTGCATTCCGCGCAGGTACTTCGTCCGGGTCAGAGTTTGCTGAGTGTCGCCGACCCTGACTTCGACCTCCTCATAGCCACGGAACTGGCTCCATGTCTTCCGCTTCGGCTTCGTCAGCCCGTCGTCGTCGGCGTAGTGCCAGGCCGGGTCGCCGATGTAGGTGTAATAGGTGTTTTTCGTCGGCGATTGATGCCCGGAGGCGAGCTGCACGTCGGACTCGGTCACCTGCTCGACGCGGTACTTCAGCCACCACTCGGTGAGGTCGCTACCCGGCTTCGCCGGGTCCGGGCCGATCACCGGATAGCACATCCGGGTGTTGGTGTGCGGGCTCGAAGGCAGACTGTCCGACTTGCAGCCCGGCTCGCTGTACCGAACGTCGATCAAGCTGCCGGTCTCAGTTTTGATGTAATCCAACCGCTGCCAGTTGTTTGTGGTGTTGGTCTTCGTCAACACCCGGTTTCTCATCGCTGTGGGGAACAGCTCGACCGGAGGCATCTCCAGCCGCGTGCCCACGAGACCGGCATGCACGATCGACTTCAGCCAGAGGCCGCCCAGCTGCCCATCGCCCGGACTCGGGAAGCTGTGGGTCAGGGTCCAAGAGTCGACGTCCTGCCAGGCCGGCGTCGTCTTGGTGGTGTCCCATACCTTGGTCGTCACCACTGCCAGCCGCTTGACCGACCAGAAGGTCGGCGAGTACTTCCCCTTGCAGTTCGCCGCGGCGCTCGTGCATTCCTGGTCCCACGGGGTGTCCGGCCAATGTGCGCCGTCATGCTTCGTGCAATCAGAGAGGCAGCGGTCCCCGGGGGTGTAGACGACCTGCGCCAGTGGGGTGGTCGATCGTGATCCGGCACGGTCCCAGGTTCCATAATCGGTTCGCGCAAGCGCTCCACCCCGGGTGTACTTCGCCTTCTTGGTGTCCGAGACCTCCGGAGCGTAGTAATTCGTCTCCGCGTCGTACCAGTGCGAGACCGTATTACCGCGAACGTCGACGGTGTAGTCGAGGTTCCAGCGCCATGCCTGCATCTCATCCGAGTCGGCGAACTTGTCCGCATGCCCCGGTTCGTTGGCATGATTGCCGTAAACCGGCACCGCCCACACCGACTTGGTCTCGGCGGTCTGCCCGGGCAGCTTGTTCAGGCCGAAGTAATACTGCGTGCCGTCGGTCGCGGTGACGCGCCAGTGCTCGCCGTTCTTGTCATCGCTCGTGCCGCCGGTCAGCTTCTCGATCTTCGAGCCGTCCTCGAGCCGCGGCCGCCAGCCCTTGCCCGACTGATAGATCAGCTCGGTGCTGGAGCCGTTCAGATTCAGCGTGGCGTTGTCCGTGCGCCAACAGAGATCGCCGGTCTGCGCGGGGGCGTTCTGGGTGCCCGACTTGTCCTCGGCGCACGGGATGTACTGACGCTCGATGAAGCCCGGGGAGTATTCGAAGCCCTCACCGATCCAGGAGGGCTGGTTATTGGTTGCCGACGACCGCCCGTCCACGCTCGAGGACGAGTACGACAGGGTGATCTCGGGTGATTCGCCCACCATCGCGGGGGGGCGTCCGCATGGGGTACGACCAGGTGAAGTCACCAGCCGAACCGCCGGCCGCCCAAGTAGAGGACGCAGCAAGTCCGGTCGCCTTGAAGTCACCCGAATCGCCGGCAGCCTCGGCCGCCAACGCCACGAACCCGCTGCTGACCGAATTGCTGCTGACTATGCCCTTCGCGGCATCATTGGTAGATGGCAGCGGCGTAGCGTGACAGTCAGCAGTCACGTTCTTCTGCAGGGTGCACGGTGGCAGGTTCCACAGCCGCAGCCGCGAGGCCCAATTGGCGCCGTACGCATAACGAAAGCTGTTGTAATCCACCGACACAGCCGCCCGGCCCGCGGCGGCAACCCGCATGACCACGCCATTGCGCCAGGCAGGCGGAACGGCTGCACGGTCGAGCACGGTGACCGTGGCCGGCTCCTGGCTTGCGGCAGAAACCTTGCCCGCAACGTGACCCTTGCCTGCCGATTCGATGTTCTGCACAACGACCTTGGCCGTGCCGGCCGTCGGCCACACCGGCGTGGGAACCGCCAAGTCCGGCGTCATGCTGGTCGGCCATCCTCTGCCGGCCACTTCACCGCCGTCCTTGTCGATCCTGGTCTGTTGAGGCGCCAGGTGTTCCGACGCGTCAGGCTTCGCATGGGCCGCAGTGGCGTGCAGCAGCGACGCAGTCAGCGCGGCGGTCAGCGCGGCAGAAAGCGCGAGACGACTACGGAACCAAGGCGCACGGCGCGGAGCGGGGAAGCTGACATCGATCGAGGGATGGTCCACCGAAGCCCTTTCGGAAGAAGCGCAGGCATGACAGCAGGCACCTTGCGGCTTGCAGAGCCGCAGGCGGAGGAAGTTTCAGAAAGGTGGTAGGCGACTAGGCCGCAGCCACGAGGAAGCTGTCGAAAACCGGACCACCGACGTCTTCCGGTGCTGTATCCAGCATGAGATCACGCATGCTTCACCCCCGTGATCAGCGCGAATCCGAAGGATAGAGGTCCACGTGGATATTTGTAAACTTGGATATGATCAAGGGGCCGTCGTCATCCCGAGATCAACCGAGTCAGCGCGTCGGCTCCGGCTGGCAGGTCGGGCACCAGTACAGGTTGCGTCCCGCCATCGGCCCGCGCAGCACCGGCGTCCCGCACACCAGGCAGGGCTGGCCCGGGCGCCGGTACACGTACACCTCACCGCCGTGCCGGTCCACCCGCGGCGCGCGCTGCATCGCCTCGGGGGTGTGTGCGGTGTGGACGGTGTCGATCCGCCCGCGCGCCACGCCTTCCTTCATCAACGCCCGCAGGTCGTCCCACATCTGCTCCCAGCAGGTGGCGGAGATGCTGCGTCCCTGCGTGGTGGGGGCGAGGCCCGCGCGGAACAGGACCTCGTTCGCGTAGATCAATCCACACCCGGCGACCACCGTCTGGTCCAGCAGGAGGGCGAACACCGGCTTCGTGCTGCTGCGGATCCGGCCGTACGCCACCAGCGGGTCGGCGTCGTCACGCAACGGATCCTGGCCCAGCCGTGCCCGGAGCGCCGCCACCTGGACCGGATCGAGCACCTCGCACGCCGTAGGCCCGCGCAGCTCCAGCCAGTGCCCGGCGCCGACCATCACCATCCGCAGCTGCCCGACGGGCGCGGGGGCCGGCCCGTCACCGTCGGCGAACTTGCCGTAGAGGCCGAGGTGGATGTGCAGGCTCAGCTCACCCTCGTAATGGTGCAGCAGATGCTTGCCGTACGCCTCGGTGTCGGTCAGCGTCCGCCCGGTGAGCAGGGCGGCCCCGGCGGCGAACCGGCCCTGCGGGCTCGACACGGCGACGGCATGCCCGGCGAAGAGCTCCCGGTGACGCGCGGCGAGCCGATGAATGGTGTGTCCCTCTGGCACGGTCCGCAACGGTAGCCGATCCCCCGCCGCGCCACCCACCTACTCGATCATGACGAAGGTCCCCGGCCGCACCGGCCGGGGACCTCGCGTCGGTCGATCGGACGGGCTCAGCCGCCCAGGCTGTTGTAGAGGCTGTCCGGCGCCTCGGTGATCTGGTCGGCCGGCGGGCGCTGCGCGTCGACCGTCGTGCCGTAGTCGGTGTACAGGACCTCCAGCGGCTGGGCCTGCTGACCGTTCACGGCCGGGAGCTGGATCGTCAGCGCGGACAGCCGGCCCTGATCGTCGACGCCCGCGGTGAACGGCACGTTCTGCGCCTGCGCGCCCCAGGTGCTGACCATCTTCTGGTCGACGCCGGCGACACCGGCCGCCTTGGTCAGGTCCAGCGTGCCCTTGTAGCTGCGCGAGTCCACCTGCTGCACGTCCGTGGTCGAGCTGAGCAGCTGGGCGGTGTTCGCCGGGTCGATCTGACCGGGCCGCAGGCCGACGTTGGCGCCCTCGGGCAGCCGGGAGACGTCCACGTGCGTCCAGGTGCCCGCCTTCGTGATGCCCGGGACCTGCACGTACAGGTCCTTGTCCACGAGCAGCGTCTTGACCTCGATCTCGGTGTTCGGTCCGGTCGCGGTCAGCGTGGCCGTACCGATGCCCTTGGTCGCGTCCATCGAACCGTTCATCTTCAACCCGGGCCCGGACGTCACGGTCACCTTGAAGCTCTCCGTGCCCAGCTTCGCGGCGGCCGCGGCCAGCGCGGAAGCGGCGGCGGGATCGGCCGCACCGACGCTGGCGGAGGCGCTCGGCACGCCGCTCGCCGGGGCGCCGGCACCGGAATTCGCGTCGCCGTCGGCGGAGCATCCGCCCACGGCCAGAGCAACAGCGGCCACAGAAGCGAGCCCCAGCCCACCGATACGAGCGGTACGCATGTCGATCCTCCCTGCCATCCGTCGCCGCCCTGGCAACGGCTTCCTTGCCATCCGTCGCCGCTCTCGGCAACGGGTTCCCTGCCATCCGTCGCCGCTCTCGGCAACGGCTTCCCTGCCATCCGTCGCCGCCCTTGGCAACGGTGCACCCGGTTTTCCCGATGGCCCGCAAAACGAAACGGCGGGACGGGCGTCGGCATAGGACGAACGGCAGAAAAGGGAGAGGCCGGGCGGATCAGTGACCCACCCGGCCATTCCGGCTCAGCACCCACGCCTGCCAGAAGGACGGCACGGCAAGCTGATGACGCTGCCGCAGAGACCGGCAGCGCAGCGAGCACCCGAGCCGCAGGACTGGGACGCTCCGCCTCAACGGCAGCCCGGCCACCTGCACGCCGCCCGGCCGCATGCCCCTCAAGCAACACAGGCCCCCGTCGTCCGCGCGCGGGCGGACGGCCGGGAGCCTGTGTGTCGGGCAGTCGGGTCAGGCGTTGAGGACGCCGGAGAGCTGGCTCGGCATCTCGCCGACCTGCGCGGCCGGCGGGGCTTCCACCGACACCGGGGTGCCGAAGTCCGAGTACTTCGTCTTGATCTTGCCGGTGCCCGGCTGGATCGAGCTCATGTCGAGGGTCAGCTCGACCAGGCGGCCGTCGCTGTCCTTCTTCGCCGTGAAGGGGATCCTGGTCGCCTTGTCGCCCAGGGCCTTGAGCTGGTCACCCTTGTTGAAGCGGGGGGACTTGGTGAGGTCGAGGGTGCCCTTGAAGCCGTCGGTGCCCACGCGCTCGACGCCCGTCACGGCCTGGAGCATGGCCTTGGTGCCGGCCGGGTCGTCCTTCGGCAGGGCGAAGCTGCTGCCCTCGCCGAGCTTGGTCGCGTCGATGTGCATCCAGGGCTTCTTGCTGGTGCCGCCCTTGAGCATGTCGCCGAGCTGGCCGCCGAACTTCATGTACAGGTCGTCGCCGATCTTGCGCATCTCGATCTTCGTGCCCTGGCCGAGCGCGCCCATGTCCATGCTCATCTTGGCGGTGCCCGCCTTGGGGTCCGCCACGCCGGTCATGCTCAGCGCGCCGGCCATGTCCATGTCGATCTTCACGCTCTGCTCGCCGAGCTTGCTGACCGCCGCGGCGAGGTCGGCCGCCGGGTCCTGCTTGCCGGCCGCCTGCGTTGCCGCCGCTCCGGAGCCGGTGGCGCCGGTCGACGAGCTGTCGTCCGGCCCGCAGCCGGTCAGGCCGAGCCCGGCGATCAGCGCCAGGCCGGCGATCGCCAGCCGTCGATTCCTCATGCGTTTCCTCCCGGTCTCGAGCTCATGTCGGGGCTCACCGTAGCGAAGGCGTGCGACATTTTCCGCCCCCGGCTGACCGTCGGGGGGCTGCGGCCGGGCACTAAGCTCGGTTCATGGCTGACCTGCTGGACGCGGAATCGGTACGCAGCGCCGTGGCCGTGCTGGACGGCTGGGAGGGCGGAACGGACGCCATCGTGCGTACGGTCGGACTGCACAGTTTCCCGGCGGCGATAGCCGTCGTGGACCGGGTGGCCGAGGTCGCCGAGCAGATGGACCACCACCCCGACATCGACATCCGCTGGCGCACGCTGACGTTCCGGTGCAGCACCCACTCGGCGGGTGGGGTGACCACGCGCGACATCGCGCTGGCCAACCGCATCGACCGCATCGTCGCCGACGCGTCCTGAGTCCGCCACCGCCGCGTCCGGCAGCGAACCCGCCGCGTCAGGCACCGGACCAGGCGCGGGCGGCAGCAGCGGCCGGCGGCGCACCAGGCGCGGGCGGCAGCGGGCAGGTACCACTCCGGTGGGCACGCGAATCCCCCACCGGCGGCGAAACGGCGTAGATCACGACACCGTCCGCGCCCCTGCTTCGCCGCTGCCCGGCGGCAGACGGCATGATGGCGCGTGGAAAGCGCACGCCCACGAACCGGGAGGTCACGTGAGATTCGAGGTCAGCAAGGTCCTCGACGCCATCGAGGCCCGTCTCACCACCGACCCCGCTCTCGCCCGCGCGGTCGTCGATCTTTCCGAGATCGTCCGGTACGCCGACCTCGACGGCGGCCGCCCCGCCAGCATGCTGCGGCTGGGCCTGGTCATCGACGCGCTCGGCCGGCACGTGGCCGAGGAGAACGTCCCGGTGTACGCCGTGGTCCCGCGCGGCCTGCTCTCCGACGCCGACCTCACCTCCAACGAGCGCATGGTCGTCCGCCGCTGGGCCGACGACGGCGTGGTCGAGGTGGTGCCGCAGCTCGACGACCGGGTGCTCGAGGTGGCGGAGCTGCTGGGCCTGCCCGTGCTCACGCGTACGCGGGCCGAGCGCTTCCGTGACCGCCGCCCGTGGGTGGAGGATCCCGGCCGCCTGCTCGCCGCCGTACCGGGCGCGGGCGGTCCGGTGCTGGTCGCGCGGGTCGGGCGCGGGGAGGTGCCGGCCGTGGCCGAGCCTTCGCCGCTCGGGCAGAAGCTGCTGTCCCGCGTGTGGGGGTGCCCGGAGAACTGCACCGCGTACGGTTCGGGTGGCGATCCGGACAGCCCGTTCGCCGACATGCGGAAGACCACCAGCCCGGTCTCCCAGCCGCCGCCCGCTCTGCGGGCCGGCGTGCCGACGTGCCCCCGGCACGGCACGCGGTTGCGCGACGCGGGTCCGCGCCCGGCCGTCGAGGTTCTTTCCGTACGCATCGACGGCATCATCCGCCAGCGGTTCGTGGTCTCCACGGAGAAGCCGGTCGTGGTGGGGCGCGCGCCAGAGGGCGGCGGTGGCGTCATGCTCGGGCAGTGGCTGACCGACGACGCCCGCAAGTGGATCAGCCGTGGGCACGTCCGGTTCGCCCTGCACAGCGGTGAGCTGAGCGCGCAGGACGTCAGCACCAACGGCACCGGTATCCGCCCGAACGGCTCGTTCGACGACGACCAGCGGGTGACGCTGAACCGCGACGAGATCCGCACGCTGGGTCCGGACGACGTGGTCGAGCTGTACGCGAACGTGCAGGTGGGCCGCGCCAAGCTGTGGGCGTCCGGCGGGGTCAGCCAGCCGCACTCGGTGATGGCCGAGGCGCCCACGATGGCGATCCGCAAGTTCGAGCGGTAGCACCACGGCCGCCGCCGCCCTGGCGGAGGCGGCGGACGGCCGGGTGCAGATCAGAGGATCGCGGCCAGCTGGGCCACGGCGTGGTCGATCTCCTCGGCCGTGACCACCAGGGGCGGGGCGAGGCGGATCGTCGAGCCGTGCGTGTCCTTGGCGAGCACGCCGCGCTCGGCGAGGCGTTCCACGGCCTGCCGGCCGCTCATCAGCGCCGGGTCGATGTCGACGCCGGCCCACAGACCGCGCCCGCGTACGGCGACGACCCCGCGCCCGATCAGCGCGTTCAGGCCCTCGTGCAGCCGCGCGCCGAGCTCGGCCGAACGCTGCTGGAACTCGCCGGTCGCGAGCAGCCGGACCACTTCGGCACCGACCGCGCAGGCCAGCGGGTTGCCACCGAACGTGGAGCCGTGCTCGCCGGGCCGGAGCACCCCGAGGACGTCCCGGTTCGCGGCGACCGCGGACACCGGCACGATGCCGCCGCCCAGCGCCTTGCCGAGCAGGTACATGTCGGGGACGACACCCTCGTGCTCGATCGCGAACGTCTTACCCGTACGCCCGAGCCCGGACTGGATCTCGTCGGCGAGGAACAGCACGTTGTTGTCGGTGCACAGCTCCCGTACGCCCGCGAAGTAGCCCGCCGGCGGCACCAGCACACCGGCCTCGCCCTGGATGGGCTCGAGCAGCACCGCGACGGTGTTCGCCGTGATCGCCTCGGAGAGCGCGTGCAGGTCCCCGTACGGAACAATCGTGAAGCCCGGGGTGTACGGCCCGAAGTCGTCGCGCGCGTCCGGATCCGTCGAGAAGCTGATGATCGTGGTGGTCCGGCCGTGGAAGTTGTCGGCCGCGACGATGATCTCGGCCTGGCCGTCCGGCACGCCCTTGACCCGGTAGCCCCACTTGCGGGCCACCTTGATGGCGGTCTCGACGGCCTCCGCGCCGGTGTTCATCGGCAGCACGAGATCCTTGCCGCACAGCTCGGCCAGCCCGCGGCAGAACGAGGCGAACTGGTCGTGCACGAACGCCCGGCTGGTCAGCGTCAGCCGGTCGAGCTGGGCGTGCGCGGCGGCGATCAGGCCGGGGTGCCGGTGGCCGAAGTTCAGCGCCGAGTACCCGGCGAGGAAGTCCAGGTAGCGGCGGCCGTCGACGTCGGTCACCCAGGCGCCCTCGGCGTCGGAGATCACGACCGGCAGCGGGTGGTAGTTGTGCGCGGTCCAGCGCTCGGCGTCGGCGAGCGCTGCCGGCGTACGCATGTCAACGTCAGTCATGGCCGTCCTCCAGTTGTCGTGCCTTCCCGGCCCTCACCGTCACGGTCGTAGCCGGCCGCCGGCAGGCGAAGTGCGGTGCGGTCAGTCACGCCCGGACCTCCAGGGTGCAGCACTTCGGGCCGCCGCCGGCCTTGCGCAGCTCGCTCACGTCGACCCCGACGGTTTCGTAGCCGGCGGCCTGCAGGGCCGCCGTCAGCTGGGTGGCCTGCACCGGCAGGACAACGGTACGGCCGTCGCTGACCGCGTTGAGCCCCAGGACCTCGGCGTCGGCCGGCGTGGCGATGACGGCGTCCGGGAAGAGGCGGCGGAGCACCTCCTGCGAGCCGGGTGAGAACGCCGACGGCAGGTACGCGATGTTCCGCTCGTCGAGCACGCACAGCGCGGTGTCCAGGTGGTAGTACGCCGGGTCCACCAGCTGCAGGCTGATCACCGGGCGGCCGAACACCTCCTGCGTCTGGGCGTGCGCGGCGTGGGCGGTGCGGAAGCCCGTACCCGCGAGCAGCACGTCGCCGGCGAGCAGGATGTCGCCCTCGCCCTCGTTCGTGTGCTTCGAATCGAAGACCGGGAAGCCGGCGTTCTCGAACCACGCCTTGTACGCGGGCGCCTCGTCGGCGCGCTCGGCGTCGCGGAACTGCACGGCCAGCACCTTGCCGTCGACCACGGTCGCGCCGTTCGCGGCGAACACCATGTCGGGCAGGCCGGGCAGCGGCTCGATCAGCTCGACGGTGTGGCCGAGGTCGAGGAACGTCTGGCGCAGGGTCTCCCACTGGCTGACGGCCAGGGCGTTGTCGTACGGCGCCGTCGGGTCCATCCACGGATTGATCCGGTACGTGACGGCGAAGTGGGTCGGCCGGCACATCAGGTAGCGGCGCGGGGCGGCGGTCGTCATGACCGAAACGCTATGCGGGAAGTGCCTGCGTACGCCCCGGATCAGTGTTGCGCACGGCGTCGATTCGTTGCGTGATCCGCGCTCGGCGCGACGATTCGTTGCTCGCGGTTCCGGCGGGGCTGGTGGTGCGGCGGCCTGGCGGGTGGCAGGCCGCGGAACGCGCGCCGAGCGGGCCGGGGCACCGGCGGCCGCGGCGGGCACCGGGCGCCGGCGAGCGGAGGCCGAACGGACCGGAGACCGGCCGTGCGGAGGCCGAACGGACCGGAGACCGGCCGTGCGGCGGTCCGGGCGGATCGGAGCCGGATGGTGGGAGTGAGCGGGGTGGCAGGGTCGGGGATGTGCGTCGGGGGCGGCGAACCGCCGCCCCCGCACAACGATGCGGCTCCATCCGAGTCGAACGACGGTGATCGCCGATCGGTCTCTGCCGCGCTTTCCGGCGCACCGCCGGATGTTTCCGGGGCGGGAAGGCTCATGGCCGTCCCGGTTCCGAGGGGTTCACCGTCAGCGCATCGCCTCCGGTGAATGTCGGATACCCGTCAGAAGCGGTCGATAAACTGTGCGTCGAGCCACTCTCGGACGCTGGTGACCGGGTGCATGTCGGTGCCCAGCCAGGACAGCGAACCGGTCAGCGCCAGCACGCCCACGACGATCGCCGCCAGCGCCAGCACGAGGCCGATCAGCGCGTCGGTCTTGCCGGCCACGTGACGCTTCTTGGTGGCGCGCAGGCCCGCGACGGACAGGATCAGCGACAGCACGGCCACGCCGATGCCGTACCCCATGAGCGGACCGGAGAGCACCAGCAGGGCGCCGGCCACACCGGTGATCAGGCCGAGCGTGGCGAGCAGGCTCGCGCGGGGCTTGGGTCCGGCGGGTACGGGCGTACGGTCGGCTTCGCGGCTCGCCGCGATGCTCGCGCTGCCACGTCCGGCCGGGGTGGGGTCGGCGGGCACCGTGTCGAAACGCTCGGTGCGGTCCGGGTCCCGGTCGTCGACCTTCGTCATCGGGGCGGTGCGGTCGTCGGACCGCAGGTAGCCGGTGCGGTGCTCGCCGGCGCGGGTCTCTTCGGCCCGCCGCTCGCCGGCGCGGGCGGCATCATGCCGGGCCTCGCGCTCGCCGGCGCCGGCGCGGGCGGCATCGTGCCGGGCGTCGCGCTGGCCGGCGCGGGAGGCCTCAGCCCGCTCCGCCGCGGCACGGTCGGAGGCCGCGAGGTCGGCGGCTCGGTCCGACCTGGTCGCGGCGTGGTCGGCCTGAACCGCTCCGGCCTGCGTGGGAGCGTCGGTACGGGTGGAAACGGGCGCTCTGTCCGCGGTCTCCGCGGTGGTGTCGGACTGCCGGGAGAAAGACGGGAGTCTCACGTCAGCCACCTCCTTCGAACCTTCGGGGATGACATCGCTATACCCCGATGGCCGCCGGCGAACACAAACGGGCGTACGGGAGGCCCGTACGCCCGTTCGTGGAAGGTGGGTCAGACCAGCGCGGACGTCGCCGTGACGTCGGCCGCCTTGGAGATCACGTGGTCGACGATGCCGTAGTCCTTGGCCTCCTGCGCCGTGAACCAGCGGTCGCGGTCCGAGTCGGCCTCGATCTCCTCCGGGGTGTGCCCGGTGTGGAAGGCGATCCGCTCGTTCATCGTCTTCTTGATGTGCAGCATGCTCTCGGCCTGGATGGCGATGTCGGCCGCGGTGCCGCCGATGCCGCCGGACAGCTGGTGCATCATCACCCGCGCGTGCGGCAGGGCGTAGCGCTTGCCCGGGGTGCCCGCGCAGAGCAGGAACTGTCCCATCGAGGCGGCCATGCCCATGGCGATCGTGGCCACGTCGTTCTTGATGTACTGCATCGTGTCGTACACGGCCAGGCCGGCGGTGATGGAACCACCGGGCGAGTTGATGTACAGGGCGATGTCCTTCTCGCTGTCGGCCGAGGCCAGCAGCAGCATCTGCGCGCAGATGCGGTTGGTCACCTCGTCGTTGACCTCGCTGCCGAGGAAGATGATGCGCTCCCGGAGCAGCCGCTCGAAGACCTGGTCGTCAAAGGATGCGCCACCCGACCGCATCACCACATCGTCAACACTCATGGACCCACCCTCTCGCACCTGCCGGACGCGGTGAGCACCCACCCGGCATCGGACTCTCCTACCTTCCCCGGTAACGAGCGCCACGCCCAGCGATTCTCCTCAGGGCGAAAGCCGGTAGGCCCGCTACGCCGGACGGCCCGGCCGCCGGCCGCCGGAAGCCGGTGAGCCCGGCCACACGGCGGCGGCTGCCAGGCGGTTCAGCCGGAGCGTACGGACGTGCGCCGCGCCGTCCAGTCGGTGCCGAGGGGACGCGGCCGGGGCCGGTTCTCCTCGATCCAGGCGTCGATGCGGGCCCACCAGTCGTACAGCCAGCGGATCCGTTCCTCCTCGCCGGCCGGCACCTCCTCGGGCGGCACGCTCCAGAAGCGCATGATCAGCTGCTTGTCCATCGGCAGCTCGCGCCAGATGTCCGCCACGGTGACGAGCTTGTCGAGACCGGTGTGCGCCACGAAGATGACCCCGGAGTCCGGGGCGGCGTCGATCGCGGAGAGCAGGCCGCCCGGTTTCGGCGGGAGGACGTTGCGCAGGCCTTCCGCCCGTACGGCCATCTCCTCGAGGCCCTTGGCCCGCAGCCGTGCGATCGCCCGCAGCCGGCGGTGCGGGGTGAAGTTGCCGCCCTCGGGGAAGATGACGAACGCGTCGTTGTCGTCGAGTCCGTGCGCCAGCGCGCCGACGTGTTTCTCGAGGTCGGGCACCCCGGGACGGCCCGGCGTGATGAACCGGTTGGGCAGGCGGTTGAGCAGGATGTCGACGGCCGGATCCCACTGCAGGGTCGCCTTGAGCACGATGCGCGGCTCCCGGTCGAACCAGTTGACCAGTGAGTGGATCAGCACGAACGAGTCGCCGGGGCCGGCGTGCCGGCTGACGACGATCTCGGGTCGGCCGGGCATGCCCGTGTCCGGGTCGGTGCCGACGACGTCGATGCTCAGGTGCAGCGACCACTCGGCGACCCAGAACAGGGCGGCCAGGAAGCGCCCGGTGAGCACGTAGTGGGCGCGCTGGAACGCGGGGCTGCGGATCTTCCACCCGAATCCGGAGGCGACCCACAGCGCGGCGAGGCAGACCAGGGCGGCGGCGTCCCAGACGACGTACACGATGGCGAGGAAGGCCAGGCGCGGCACCCGGAGGTGGCCCGGGACCAGCGGCGATGCCGCGAGCGCGAGGAGCAGCCACACCGGCAGCGTCGTGAGCAGCACCGCCGCGAGGATCACCACGGCCGGCGCGATGACCAGGCGACGGACCCAGGGCGGCGGGAGCATCAGGCGCCGTCGCCGTCGCCGGGTGCCGGGGAGACGCTCGCTTCGAGGTAGCGGCGGGACGCGGTGTAGGCGCGGCTGATGCGGCGTCCGGCGGCGGCCATGTCCCGGTAGGCCCAGGGCTGGTCGTCGCGGCTCTCACCGCCGCCGGTGGGAAGAACGTGCACCTGGACATCGTCGGGCAGCGACGCAAGCTCGCGGGCGAACCGGTGCCGCCGGGCGATCTCGAACGCCACCTGCGCCACCTCCCACGGCCGGCGCGGGACGGTCAGCGGCCGCTCGATGCGTCCCACCTGGAGCACGAAGATCCGCTTCGCGCCCACCCGGACCGCCTCGCCGATGGGGATCGAGTTGACGATGCCGCCGTCGACGAAGTGCTCCCCGGCGATCTCCATCGGCGGCAGCAGCCCCGGCACCGACGCCGACGCGAGCACCGCGTCGACAAGCGGACCGGTGTCGAACCAGTGCTCGGCGGCGCGCTCGATGCTGGCGGCGCAGCAGCGGAACGGGATCTTCAGGTCGGCGAAGCTCGACTGCTCACCCAGCTCGGCGGTGAGCAGCCGGCGCAGCGGGAGCGGCGAGTGCAGGTGGGTGCGGGCCGCGAACCGGCGGACCTGGCGGGCGATGGAGTCGCCGTACACCTCGGCGGCCTCGGGGGAGGACCACAGCCGGACCAGACGGTCGGTGACGGCCTCGGTGGGGTCGGCCGCGACCAGGGCGCCGTTGACGGCGCCGATCGACGTGCCGATGACGACGTCGGGACGGTAGCCGGCGCGGAAGAGGGCGCGCAGCATGCCGACCTGGACGGCGCCGAGCACGCCTCCCCCGCCGAGCACGAACGCGACCGGACTCTCCACCATGACCTCATCGTTCCATGTCCACCGGGCCCGGGACCCGTTGTCCACAGCGCTGGCATGATCTTGCGCCCGGCGGCCCGGCGAAGCAACCGGCGCCGCCCTTCCCCGGCGGAGCGGGGACGGACGACGCCGGCGGGAGAGATCAGCCCAGGCTGTTGAGGAACGGCTCGTGCGCGTTCTTGAACTCCCACGAGTAGAACTTGTCCCAGTTGATCGACCAGGTCATCAGCCCGCGGAAGTTCGGGTTGGTGCCGCTGCGGACGGTGTACCCGCCGCAGTTGCTGCCCTTGACCAGGCAGGTGACCGCCTGCTGTACGCCGGCCGGGGCCACGTACCCGTTGCCGGCGCTCACCGACGACGGCGCGCCGAAGGCGACCTGGTCCTCACGCAGCGCGGGGAACATGTTCGCCGTGTTGCCCGCGACGGGGAAGCCGGCGAGCAGCATGTCGGTCATGGCGATGTGGAAATCGGCGCCGCCCATGCTGTGGTACTGGTTGTCGAGGCCCATGATCGAGCCGCTGTTGTAGTCCTGGACGTGCAGCACCGTCAGGTCGTTGCGCATGGCGTAGATGACCGGCAGGTACGAGCCCGCACGCGGGTCCTGGCCGCCCCACGGGCCGGAGCCGTAGTACTGGTAGCCGAGCTGCACGAAGAACGTCTCCGGCGCCATGGTCAGCACGAAGCCGGCACCGTACCGGGCCTTCAGGGACTTGAGCGCCGAGATCAGGTTGACGATCACCGGGGTGGTCGGGTTCTTGAAGTCGGTGTCGCCGGTGTTCAGCGACAGCGAGTGGCCCTCGAAGTCCACGTCGACGCCGTCGAGGCCGTACTTGTCGATGATCGCGCTGACCGAGCTGACGAACTTGTCCCGGGCCGCGGTGGTGGTGAGCTGCACCTGGCCGTTGGCGCCGCCGATGGAGAGCAGCACCTTCTTGCCGGCCGCGCGCTTCGCCTTGATGGCGGCGATGAAGTCGGCCTCGCTCTCGACGCCGGGGCACTCGGTGGCCGGGCAGAGCGTGAAGCGGATGTCGCCGGAGGTCGCCGAGGTGGGCTCGCCGAAGGCCAGGTTGATGATGTCCCAGTCGGCCGGTACGTCGGCCATCCGCAGGTAGCCGGAGCCGTTGGCGAAGCTCGCGTGCAGGTATCCGATGAGCGCGTGCTTGGGCAGCCCGCCCACCGGCGGCTGGGTCGGAGGCGTGGTGGGAGGCGTCGTCGGAGGTGTCGTGGGCGGAGTGGTGGGAGGCGTCGTCGGCGGAGTGGTCGTGGGCGGTGGGGTGGTCCCGCCGCACGCGCCGTTGTCGGCCCACACGTCCCACTGCGCGCTGTGGGTGGCCGGGCTCTCGTTCTGGGTCCACCACTTCGCGGTGTAGTTGTGACCGGACTGGGAGGCGGTCATGTCCTTGGTGTAGACCGCGGACGGGCTCCACGCGGCCGCGCAGGAGACGGCGGCGTCGGCGGACGAGGCTATGTAGACGGCGGAGCCGGACGCCGCGAGTACAGCGGTGACGGCGAGGAGCAGGGATCGGCGCATGGGGGATGGCCTCCAACGTCGGTATATCGACAGTTGGCCAATTATTAGGACTGTTAACTGATCCTGTCCAGGCCCTCGTCCGGCCGGATGCGGCGGCCGGCCCGGTCGAACACCAGCAGATCGTCCCAACTCACCCCTGCCGTGAGCTCGGTGCCGATCTCCGCGCGCGCCGGCGTCGCCATGCGGATCATTACCTCGCCCGTCGGGGGCGGCTCGAGCGACTCGTACGCGGGCTGCAACCCGTACGGCGACCGGTCGGCCGGCGGCCCGGTGCGCGGCCGCGGCAACGGCGACGACGTCTCCAGCCGCGCGGTGGCCGCGGGCGTCGGCACTCCCCCGACGTCGAGGTGAACCAGCAGCTCGTGACCCAAATTCTCGACGGCGCGTACGGTGCCGCGCAGCGACAGCGGTCCCGTCTTGTCCGGCGACAACGCGCGCAGCGCCACGGTCACCCGGGCGGTGTCGTGCCGGGCCAGGGCCTCCGTACGGGCGTCACCCGCCGGCATCTCGAGCACCTGCGACCCGAGGTCGAGCAGCACGCGCCCGTCCAGCACCGACACCACGGCCTCGAGCAGGCTGGTACGCGGCGTGCCCAGGAACGCCGCGACGAAGATCGTGTCGGGGTCGGCGTACACCTGGGCCGGCGGCCCGACCTGCTGCAGCACGCCCCGGCGCAGCACGGCGATCCGGTCCGCCATGCTCATCGCCTCGATCTGGTCGTGCGTGACGTAGACCGTGGTGACGCCCAGCCTGCGCACCAGAGCGGCGATCTCCCCGCGCAGCGCCGCCCGCGCGCCCGCGTCCACGTTCGACAACGGCTCGTCCAGCAGGAAGACCGACGGGCGCCGGATCAGGGCCCGCGCCATGGCCACCCGCTGCCGCTGGCCGCCGGACAGGTGCTGCGGGTACCGGCTGAGCAGATCGTCGACGCCGACGTGCCGGGCGATCTCCGCCACCCGGGCCGCCACCTCCCCCGCCGGCAGGGGCAGCACGTGCAGCGGGAAGCCGATGTTCTGCGCGACCGTGAGATGCGGGTAGAGCGCGTACGACTGGAAGACCATCGCGATGTCGCGCTCCGCCGGCTCGGCCTCGCGGACCGGTACGCCGTCGTAGAGCACCGTCCCGGCGGTGGGCTCCTCGATCCCCGCGAGCAGCCGCAGCAGCGTGGACTTGCCGCACCCGGTCGGGCCGAGCACCACCAGGAACTCGCCGGAGCCCACCTCGAGGCAGACGTCGTCGACGGCCACCGCTCCGTCGTCGAACACCTTCGTGAGCCCGCGTGCCGCGATAGCCACCATCCCCTCATGGTGAGGGTCGAGGGCCGCCGATGAAAGGCTCAGCGGCGGACCGTGCGGTCCAGCCAGCCGTCGCCGTCGTCGTCGTACATCCGCTTCTCGAAGACGCCGTCGTGGTCCTTGTCGTAGTCGGCGTAGTCGACGCGGTTGTCCAGGTCCCGGTCCACGCCGATGAAGTCGGGCCGCCCGTCGCGGTCGAGGTCCACCACGATCTCCGCGCCGCCACCCCGGTGCCCGCGGTAGGTCGCCTTGTCCAGCGTGCCGTCGCCGTCCGCGTCGACCCGGTTGTGGTAGCCCTGCGGCGCCGGGAGGTGCGCGTCGCCGAAGCCGGTGCGGGGCGCGTCGCCCAGCCGGGAGGCGGCCGAACCGAGGCCGGCACCGGCGCCCCGGGCCGCGTGCGCGTCCCCGAAGCCCTGGTGGGCGCCGTATGCGGGACCGATCCCGGCCGCGCCGTCGGCCGGCGACCCGACCGCGGCGTCGGCGAGCCCGCCGAGCGAGCCGAAGATGCCGAAGGTGCTGGACTTGGTGACCCGCTGCTCCACCGTGGCCGCCGGAGCACCCGCGTCACCGGCCACCTGCTGCCGCAGCACCGCCACCTCGTCGGGCGCGAGGCGGTAGCCGGCCAGCGCCGAATCCGGGTCCCGGGCCAGGAACGCCGGGAACGCGGGATCGGTGAGGAGCCGCTCGAGCACAACGTCGAAGTCGCCCATGCCGCCCAAGGTAGGCGGCCCGGGCCAGTGTCCGGTATCGGCCGGTCAGTCCAGCTCCGGCATGGCGACCGGTTGCGGCCGCGGCCGGCACGTGCCGCACTGCACCGCGTCCTCGACCACCAGCGCCTCGGCGCGCTCCCGGGTCACCGACCTGCTGACCTGCAACAGGTACGGCCCGAACCGGGCATGGTCCTCGCACACGCCGCGTCCGCAGAACCGGCAGGTGCCACGCGCAGCCTTGGCGCAGAAGAAGCAGAGCACGGGCTCATCCAATCACGGGCGGGCTCGTGTCCGACGGCTCCGGGTTCGCCGGCGGCGGCGACGTGGACGGCGGGGTCGAGGGCGGGTCCGGGCTGGGCACCGGCGGCCGGCTGGTGCTCGGCGGCACGGTCGTCGGGCGGATCGTCGGCCGGGCGGTCGGGCGCGTGGTGGCCGGCGGCCGCGTCGTCGCGCGGGTCGTGGTCGGCCGCGGCTGGTCCGGCGTGGCCGGCCCGGGATCGACCGTCGTCGGCGGCACGGTCAGCGGCGTGGAGCTCGGCGTCGGGGCCGGCGTCACCGACGGAAGATCCGACGGTACGTCACTCGGCGACTCGCTGGGCGAGCCCGCGGGCGGTTCCACGGGTACGCCGTCCCCGCAGCTCAGCGACGTCACGTTGGCCGTGACGGGGGTGCCGCCGAGGAACACCCGTCCGGTGGCGACGGTGATCGCGGCGGGGTCGACGCCGAACCACGCCGGTCCCTCGTTGGTGGCGGTGCCGACGGTGGACTGCACGGTCAGGCGCAGCGGCTCGTACGCGCCGCTCGTGCTGCCCGTGTCGGCGAGCACCCGCCCGGTGCGCACGGTCAGCACGCCGTGCGGCACCCGCGTGCGCCCCGCGTCGGTGGCCAACGCGCCCACATCGGCCTGCGTACCGGCGCAGAGCAGCGTTGCCGAGCCGCCCTTGAAGGTGAGCCGGCCGGACGCGCGGGCCGGCACCTCGATCCGGGTGCCCTCGTCGACGTACCGGCGCTCGCCCGCGGCCAGGCGGACGGCCCGCCCGTCGACGGTGACGGCGAGGGTGCCGCGCTCGGCGGTGAGCAGGGCCCGGTCGGTCGGCATCTCGGCCCAGGCCGGCCCCGGCGCGAAGTTCAGCCCGGTCAGCAGCAGGGCGAGCAGGAGCAACAGCAGGACGAGCCACCACATGCGCCGTTCGAAGCGGCGGTCCACCTCGGGGTCCTCGGTGCCGTCCGGCGGCCCCGGCGGCACCGCGAGCGGCGGGTACGCCCCGGCGGAGTGCACGCTGCGGGCCATGGCGGCACCGTCCACAGCGGCCACGGGCGGAGCGGCCGGCGCGCGGCCGCCCACGAGCGGCGGGAGGTCGGAGGCGTCCGGGATGACCCACAGCCGGGTCGGCGTACGCGTCTGCGCGACCGTACCGGGTTCGCCGTCGCCGACCGGGCCGATGAGCGTGCCCCGGCGCAGCTCGACGCCGTCGGGCATGGCGATGACGCCGGACTCGACCACGACCGCGTGGGTCGGCCCGGGCAGGTCGACCGGCGCGCCCGGATCGAGGTCCACCGGATGTGCGGTGGCGATCAGGGCGAGGCGCTCGTCCCCGGCCAGGCCGGCGAGCGCCGGGGTGTCGGCGAACAGCGCCTCGGCCTCGGCGCGGTCGACCGGCGGCGGCCCGGGCAGCGGCCCCACGACCGTGGCGACGGTGGCCGTCGGTACGGCCAGCAGCGTGGTGCCGGCGGTGTGCCAGTCGAGCGAGGCGGGGCGGCCGGTGAGCGCGTTGGCGAGGCCGACGACGCCGCCCGCGCCGACGTGGTGCCGGATGGTGCCGCCCGGGTCGCCGGGCTTGCGGGCCTGCATCGCGCCGTCTACCACGACGTACACGGCCTGCTGGGTGTTGCCGGCCAGGACCATGGGGGTGCCGGACGGCGGGCGTACCCACCGGGCGCGGGCCGCCAGACCGGCGAGGGCGGGCTCGGGCAGGCCACCGAGGTCGGAGGTGCGCAGCGCCTCCAGGCGGCGCGGGGCGTCGGCCTCTCGCCGCTTCTCGGCGGCGCGCAGGCGGTAGCGGCGCCACGAGCGGGCCAGCCAGCCGACGGCCAGGTACACCAGCGGGGCGCACAGTCCGGCGACGACGAGGACGAGCAGGAGTTTGCCGCCGGCGCCGCCGTTCCAGAGCCCGGTCGCCAGCCCGGCCACCCGGTCCGCCCAGATCCGGTAGCCGAGGTTCACCGCGACGGCCAGCCACAGCACCGCGAGGACGCCGTACAGGGCGACGATCCGCCCCTCCCGGTCCAGCCCGCCCCAGGCCGGCGGGCGCCCGCGCAGCCGCGACGCGACCCATGCCAGGCCGCGTCCGCGCAGGTTGGGAATCTCCAGCCAGTCCATCAGCAGGTAGTAGCCGTCGAGCGCGAGCAGCGGGTTGAGGTTGAACAACGCGTTCAGGTACCAGGCGAACGCGAGCTTGAAGGCGAGCGGCCCGAGCGCGGGCACGGCGAGGCCGACGAGCTGCATCGTGCCGGCGAGGACGAGGCCGGTGGCCGGGCCCGCCGCGGTGACGAGCATCCGGGCGCGCCGCCCGGCCATCCAGACGTCGGTGGTGTCCACGAACACCGACGGGATGCCGAAGTAGACCAGCACCCCGGCCGCGGGCACCTCACGCCCGGCGTGCTTGGTGGCCAACGCGTGCCCGAGCTCGTGGCTGGCCAGCGCCAGCACGTTGAGCAGCAGCAGCACGACAGCGCCGAGCAGATACGACCCGTTGGTGAGGAACACGGCCTGGCTGCCGCGCCACCACGTGGTCACGAAGAGCCCGAGACCGGCCAGCGCGAACGCCGCCATGACGATCGCGGCCACCCGGGTGAACAGCAGCTTGCCGCCGGCGCGGTACAGGGCGGTGATCAGCGGGTCGACGTCGAAGACGAGCATGCGCCGCCCGCGGGCCGCCGCGAGCACGCCGCTGCCGACGCGGCGGGGCAGCGGCTTGCGTTCGAGCTCCTGCAGCGGCCGGAACGCGTCCACCGGCAGCTCGTCGAGCATGCGGTTGCCGGCCAGGTCGGCGACGACCCGGCGGACCTGGTCCGGGGCGAGGCGCCCGGCGAGACGGGCGAACTCGGCGACCAGGCGGGCGACCGTGTGCGTGCCGTCCATCATCAGGGCCAGCTGCCATTCCTCCGGGGTCAGCCGGAGGTAGCAGGCGCGGCCGCCCTCGTCCGGCGAGCGCAGCATCACGTACGCCGCCCCGCGCACGCTGGTCAGCTCGACGGCCTCGATCCCGGCGCGCAGCACGGGCCGGGCCCGGGCCGGGTTGAGCCGGTCGACGACAGCGCCCCAGAGCCCGGGATCGGCGGGTCCGGAGGGCTCACCGGGCGCGCGTCCGGCCAGCGCCTCCCAGACGCTCGTCCGGGTCTCGACGTAGGTCACGGTGCCGGCCTTCCACTGGCGCGATGGGCGAATGGAGAGTAGGCGGTCCGCCGGGCCGAACGCGAGCCCCCGATTTGCCACACGCCCGCAGATAGCACGCGGAGGGGACATAAAAGCGCGGTGGGTGGTCGTGACCAACCCCCTTGGTCACGACCACCCACCGCTGGGGAGGTGACGCCGCCCGATGGCCCGGGCGGCGCCGGATGTGGTCCGTCAGGACGCCTCGGTCAGCGTGGCGTTGACCGTCTGCTCCTGGCCGTTGCGGGTGAACTTCACCGACACGCTGTCGCCGACCTTGCCGCTCTGGATGGCGGCGATGAGGTCGTCGGAGTCGTCGACCGTCTTGCCGTTCACCGCGGTGATGACGTCGCCCTGCTCGATGCCGGCCTTGGCGGCCGCGCTGCCCGGGTTGACCGCGCTGACCACGGCGCCGCCGCCCTCGGCCTCGGTGACGCTGACGCCGAGCGCCGGGTGGCTGACCTTCTCGCCCTTCATCAGCGCCTTGGACACCGTGGTGACCTTGTCGCTCGGAATGGCGAAGCCGAGGCCGATGTTGCCGGAGCTCGAGCCGGAGGTCGCGATGGCCGAGTTGATGCCGATGACCTCGCCGTTGGTGTTGACCAGCGCGCCGCCGGAGTTGCCCGGGTTGATCGGCGCGTCGGTCTGCAGCAGGCCCGACATCGACGTCGTCGCGGACGGCTGCTCCTGCTGCTGGCCGCCGCCGAACGGGTTCTGCGGGGTCTGCTGGTCCTCGCCGCCGGACCGGATCGTCCGGTCCTTGGCGCTGATGATGCCCTCGGTCACCGAACCCTCGAGGCCCAGCGGGCTGCCCAGCGCGAGCACGGTGTCGCCCACCTGCATGTCGGCGCTGGAGCCGAACTTCGCCGGCTTCAGGTCGGAGACGCCGCTGACCTTGACCACCGCGAGGTCCGTACGCGGATCCGTGCCGGTGATCGTGGCCGACGCCTTCTTGCCGCTCGCGAAGATCACCGTGACGGTGTCGCCCTGCGCGGTCGCGACCACGTGGTTGTTCGTGACGATGTAGCCCTGCGTGTCGAGGACGACGCCGGAGCCCTCCCCGCTCTCCGTCTTGATCGAGACGACGCTGTCCTTGACCGCGGCGACGATCTGCGCGAGCGAGGAGCGGTCGATCACCGAGGTCACCGCGGACTTGGTCGTCTGCACGGTCCCGGTGTTGTTGTCGTCGTGGAAGGCGAGGGCGGTGGCGGCCCCCACGCCGCCGGCACCCAGCGCAATGACCAGAGCGGCCGCGCCGGCGACCAGGATCCGGCGGCTGCGGCCGGCGCGCGCGGGGTCGCGGTGCGGCTCGCCGCCGACCTGCGTGGCCCAGATGGGCGCGTCCGCGGCCTGCTGGGCGGTCCACGGCCCCTCGGTGCCGGGCTGGCCGTACGGCGGCTGCCCGGGCTGCACCGGCGGCTGACCGTGCTGCGGCTGGCCCGGCTGCACCGGCGGCTGGCCGGGCTGGCCCTGGTAGGCGCCGGCGTACGCGGGCTGCGGCGCGCCCGGGTGCTGGCCGGGGTGCGGCGGGAACGGCTGGCCGGGGTAGGGCTGCTGGCCGTACGGCGGCTGTCCCCCGCTCTGCCACGGCGAGGCGGGCCACTGACCCGGCTGGTGCTGCGGCTGGCCGGGGTGCGGCTGCGCCGCCTGCGGCTGCGCCGGCTGCTGGGCGGGCGGCTGGGTGGGCTGCCAGGGCGCCGGGCCGCCGCTCACGACGGGCTGCTGCGCCGTGGTGTCGGACTCTCCCCGCTCCGGGCTGCTGCCTGCGGGGGAGGCGTCCGCGGACCGGTGCGACTGCTCCTCGGGCGAGGAGTCCTCGTGCCGCTGCGGGTTGGTCTCGGGCTCGTTCATGCGGTCAACATTGCCCCCGACCGCTCCGACTGACCTGTGCTGGCCCTGAAGGTTTTCTGTGAATGCCGGATGCCGGGATGATCAGGATTCGTCCGGCACCAGAGCGGGCAGAGCGACCCGGAACGTCGCACCCTTGCCCGGCTCGCTGATGACGTCCACGGTGCCGTGGTGCGCCCGTACGATCGCCGCCACGATGGCCAGCCCGAGGCCGGTGCCGGTGGCGTCCCGGTCGGCGCGCCGGGTCCGTGCCTCGTCCACCCGGTAGAAGCGCTCGAACACGTGGCCCTTCTGATCCGCTGACAGCCCCGGCCCGGTGTCGGTGATCTCGACGACCGCCCGGTTGCCCTCCTCGGCCGAGAGCGACAGCGTCACCGAGGCGTCCGGCGGCGTGTGCACCAGCGCGTTCGTCATGAGATTGCCGATCACCTGTCGCAGCCGCGCGTCGTCGCCGTACGCGACCAGCTTCTCCGGCACGTCGCGGATCTCCAGCGTGATCTTCCGGTCGGGCGCCGTCGCCTGCGCCGCCTGGACCGCGTCCATGGCGAGCACCGGCAGCTCCACGGGGGCCAGCTCGATCGGCCGCTCCCGGTCCAGCCGGGCCAGCAGCAGCAGGTCCTCCACGAGCAGACCCATCCGGGCGGCTTCGTCCTCGATGCGGCGCACGAGCTTCGCGGTGGCGTCGGGGCTGGCGACCGCGCCCTGCCGGTAGAGCTCGGCGAAGCCACGGATGCTCGTCAGCGGCGTACGCAATTCGTGCGAAGCGTCCGCGACGAACTGCCGCATCTTCTCCTCGGAGCGCACCGCCCGGGCTTCGGAGGCGAGGGCCGCCTCGGCGGCGTCGCGGGCCTGCGACTCCGCGGCCCGGGCCGCGGTCTCGGAGAGCGCGCGGGCGGTGAAGGCGGCCTCGATCTGGGCCAGCATCGCATTGAGCGCGCGGGACAACCGGCCCAGCTCGGTCTGTGGCTCGCCCTCGTCGGGCTCCGGATCGGGTACGCGCTGCGTCAGGTCCCCGGCCGCGATGGCCGCCGCGGTCCGCTCTATCTGCACCAGCGGGATGAGGCTCTGCCGCACGATGGCCGCCCCGATCGCCGCGAGCGCGAACAGCACCCCCGCGCCGACCAGCGTGTCCACCCAGATCAGCCGGCTGATCGCGTCGTCGATGCCGACCAGCCGCTGGGCCACGTGCAGCACCGAGCCGCCCTCGTCGGTGATGAGCATCCGCCAGTGCACGGTGCCGTCCGCCGAGTCGACGGTGAACGGCTTGTCGAGGTGCTTCTTGACCTGGTTGATGCCCTTCACCAGGGGCGGCAGCTCGGACGGTTTCAGCGAGCTGTCGTACTTCTCGTTGCCCGGGTTGCCCACGCCGTCGACCGTGGTGAGGTTGACGTAGTAGTCGGCCGGCAGGATCGCGCGCTCGTTGTAGTTGAGCTCGTTGAGGATCTGGGTGAAGCGGACCAGCTGCGCGTCGAGCCGGCCGATCATGTACTTGTGCAGCGCGTACGTGCTCGCGGCGCTGATCAGCGTCAGCGCGGCGAACACGAGGGCGAGCACGGACGCGACGAGCTTGGTGCGCAACGGCACCCGGCGCAGCCCGGTCTGCAGCGGGACGTGGCCGCGGACCCGGTCGGTGAGGGTCACCGGTGGCTCAGACCGCGGGTTTGCGCAGGACGTACCCGACGCCGCGGAGCGTGTGGATCAGGCGCGGCTGCACGTTGTCCACCTTGCGCCGCAGATAGGAGATGTACGACTCCACGATGTTGTCGTCGCCGCGGAAGTCGTACTTCCAGACGTGGTCGAGTATCTGCGCCTTGGACAGCACCCGGTTGGCGTTGAGCATCAGATAGCGCAGGAGCTTGAACTCCGTCGGCGACAGCTGCACCCGCTGGCCCGCGCGGTAGACCTCATGGGTCTCCTCGTCCAGCTCCAGGTCGGCGAAGACCAGGCGCGACGGCTCGTCGTCGCCGGCGCTGGTGCGGCGCAGCACGGCACGGATGCGCGCGGTGAGCTCCTCCAGGCTGAACGGCTTGGTCACGTAGTCGTCGCCGCCCAACGTGAGGCCCCGGATCTTGTCGTCGGTGCTGTCGCGCGCGGTCAGGAAGACGACGGGGGTGCGCGCACCGCCCTCGCGCATGAGCCGGATCACCTCGAACCCGTCGAGGTCCGGCAGCATGACGTCGAGGACGACGAGGTCGGGCGTGGCGTTCTTGGCCGCGCTCACGGCGGCGCTGCCGCTGGTCGCAGTGCTGACGTCGAACCCGGCGAAGCGCAGGCTGGCGGAGAGCAGCTCGAGGATGTTCGCGTCGTCCTCGACGACGAGGAGCTTCGCCTCGCTCTGCTTGCCCTGGGTCTGAGTAGCGGCCATAGGCCCATCCTCACGCAGGTGACTGCGCCTGCGCTGCACAGTGCCTGAAAGTTTTCTGTGAGCTGCCTAAGCGGCGAGGCCGAACGTGGCGCCGCGGAGGCCGGCCGACGCCTGTGCCGCCCGCGCCAGCGACCGCCGATCGGCGCCCGGCTCCGGACGCAGCCCCGGCGAGCCGACGAGCGTCACGGTCAGTCCGCGCAACGCGGCCACGCGGCGTACCGAGGACCACAGCGTGTCGTCGCCGATGAAGGACGCCGACGGGGACGCGTACCGGATGGAGATCGGGACGACCGTGGCGCCCGCGTCCACCGCTGCCTGGAACAGCGCCGGGCGGAAGCGGCCCCGTTCCGCACCGCAGAACGTCGTACCCTCGGGAAAGACCGCCACCGACCGGCCGGCCCGCAGCGCCGCGGTGACCTCGGCCACCGTCGTGGGCAGGCTCTTCGGCCGCGTGCGGTCGACGAAGATCGCGCCGGACCGCTTCGCCAGCGCGCCCACCGCGGGCCACGCGCCGACCTCGCGCTTCGCGACGAGCCGGACCGGCGTCACCGCCAGCAACGCGAGCACGTCCAGCCAGGAGACGTGGTTGGCCACCAGCAGGCTGCCGGGCCGCGGCGCGCGACCGCGCCACTCCAGGCGCACCCCCAGGACCGCGAGCAGGGCGCGGGCGACGGTCCGCACCGCGGCGCCGCGCAAGAGCGGCACGATCATCAAACCGCCTATGAGTACGGCGGCAGCAGCGACCAACCGCAACACCGTCGTCAGCCCGCGCACGGCTTCGTCCCCGCCGGGCCGGCACTGCGGACCGCACGCCGACACGGGCTGCCAGATCATCGCGTGGCTCCCAGGAAGTGCCGCCGATAGCGGGGATCCAACCGGTCCATGGAGAACAGCACGTAGAAGTCGGCACAGCCGAAGTCGGCGTCGTACGCGGGCTCACCGCACACCCAGCTGCCGAGCCGCAGATAGCCCTTGAGCAGCGGCGGCGGTTGCACCCGCGGGTCGCCCACCAGCGACGTCTCCGCGAGCCAGTTGCGGCGCGGCTGCACCCGCAGCGCCGGCGGCGACATGTGCCTGCTCCGGACGCGGGCCCACACCCCGGCAGCGGTCTGCCCGCCGTCCTCCAGCGACACCGAGGCGCACCCGCCGAGCCACCGCAGGTTGTTGAGGTGCAGGTAGCGGGCGATGCCGGCCCACATCAGGTTGACCACGGCGCCCGTACGGTGGTCCGGGTGCACGCAGGAGCGGCCGGTCTCGACCAGCTGGTCGCGCAACGGGCGCAGGCCGCTCAGGTTGAACTCCCCGTCGCCGTAGCGGCGGCCGGCCCGTTCGGCGCCCTTCGGCGTCATCATGCGGTAGGTCCCGACCACGTCCCCGGTGGTGTCGTCCCGGACGATCAGGTGGTCGCAGAAGTCGTCGAACTCGTCCACGTCCCGCCCGTCGGGCGTGGCGCCGCGCAGGGTGGCGCCGAGCTCGCCGGCGAAGACCTCGTGGCGCAGGCGCTGCGCGGCCGCGACCTGGCTGCTGTCGTCGGCGATCAGGAGCGAGTAGCCGCTGGTCCCGGTGGGTGCGGCGGCGGTCATCAATACCGTCATGGGAACTGTGTAAGGCCCGCGATTGCCGACGGCGTGGCGTCGCGGGTGAACCCGGATGTCCGGTGGGTGAACGCCTTTGTGTCGCACCCCCGTGAGAGGGTTCCCGGCATGCTGATCCCCGCCCGTTTCAACGGCCCGCCCGGCTCCGGCAACGGTGGCTGGTCCGCCGGCGCGTTCGCCGCCGCGGCGGGCGCGGTGACCGGCCGCGACCCGTTCCAGGTCACCCTGCGGGTGCCGCCGCCGCTGGAGACGGCGTTGACGGTGGCCGGCGGCAGGGTCCTCGATCCCGCCGGCACGCTGGTGGCCGAGGTCGTCGCGGGGGCCGACGCGGGCCCGGGCACACCGCCGGCCGCCCCGGCGGACGCGGGGCCTTACCCGGGACTGACCGAGCACCCCTTCCGCGGCTGCTACGTCTGCGGCCCGGATCGCGCCGACGGCCTGCGGATCTTTCCCGGCCCGCTGCCGGACGGCCGGATGGCGGCCACCTGGACCGTCCCGCCGGACGTCACCTTCGAGACCGTGTGGGCGGCGCTGGACTGTCCCGGCGGCTGGACGGCGCTGCAGACCGGCCGCGTCCACCTGCTCGGCCGGATCGCGGCGGCGGTGGATGCGCTGCCCGCCGCGGGCACGGAATGCGTCGTCGTCGGGGCCCCGGTGACCACCGAGGGACGCAAGGCCGTCGTCGACTCGGCGGTGTACGCGCCCGACGGCTCGCCGCTGGCGCGCGCCAGGGCCACATGGGTGGCGCTGAACAGGTAGGTTGAGGCCCCACCGAAGGACAGGAGTGAGCGTTGACGGCCGCGTCCGAGGAGATCGTCGTCTCCCACCTCACAAAGCATTACCGGCAGCTGCGCGCGGTCGACAATCTGTCGTTCACCGTGCGGCCCGGGCGGGTCACCGGCTTCCTCGGCCCCAACGGCGCCGGCAAGACGACGACGCTGCGCATGATGCTCGGCCTGGTACGCCCCACGTCGGGCACGGCCACCTTCTCCGGCCGGGCGTACACCGATCTCGATCAGCCGGTCCGGCACGTCGGCGCGGTCCTCGAGGCGTCCAGCGCGCACAAGGGCCGCAGCGGCATCAACCACCTCCGGGTGATCTGCGCGTCGGCCGGGCTGCCGCGGCAGGCCGCGGACGACGCGCTCGCCCGGGTCGGGCTGAGCCCGGCGGCCAAGCGCAAGTTCAAGGGCTACTCGCTGGGCATGAAGCAGCGCCTCGGCATCGCCGCCGCGCTGCTCGGCGACCCGCGGGTGCTGATCCTCGACGAGCCCGCCAACGGCCTCGACCCCGAGGGCATCCGGTGGATGCGGGACCTGCTCAAGTCGCTGGCCGCCGAGGGCCGCACGGTCCTCGTCTCCAGCCACCTGCTGGGTGAGATGCAGCAGCTCGCCGACGACGTGGTGATCATCGCGGCCGGGCAGCTGATCCGGCAGGGCCCGGTGGACGAGGTGCTCGGCTCCATGTCCGGCGTCAGCCACGTGCGGGTCCGCACGCCGCAGGCCGCCGAGCTCTCCGCCGCGCTGACGGCCCAGCAGGCGACCGTGGCGACGCTGCCCGACGAGGCGCTGATGGTGACCGGCCTCGACGCGGCGCGGGTCGGCCACATCGCCTTCACCGCCGGCATCGAGCTGCACGAGCTCACCGGCGAGCGAGCCGACCTCGAACAGGTGTTCCTGCAGCTGACGGCCGGAAAGGCGGGCATCCGATGAACCTGGTCCGGGCCGAGCTGCTCAAGATCCGTACGACCAGCACGTGGTGGGTCTTCGGCCTCATCGCGCTGCCGCTGTGGGCGCTGACGCTGCTGGTCAACTGGGTCAGCGCCAACGCCACGCTGAACCTCGACCCGGCCGAGGCGGGGCTCGACGCCGACCAGGCCGAGCAGGTCCGGGTGGCCTCCGAGTCGGTCAACGTCGCCAGCAACCTCTACACCAGCGGGCAGTTCTTCGGCGTCCTGGTGGTCATGCTGCTCGCCGCGATCGTGGTGACCAATGAGTTCTTCCACCAGACCGCGACCACCACGTTCCTGGTGACGCCGCGCCGCGAGGCGGTGATCGTGGCCAAGCTGGTCGCCTCGGTGATCCTCGGCCTGGTCTTCTGGCTGATCACCACGCTGCTCAACCTGGTGCTCGCGCCGTTCATCCTCAACGCGCTCAACGTCGGGACGCAGTTGGGTGAGCCCGCGGTGTGGCGGGCGATCGGGCTCAACGCGCTCGCGTACGCGCTGTGGGCGGTCGTCGGCGTCGGCGCGGGTGTGCTCATCCGCAGCCAGATCGGCGCGACCATCACGCTCAGCACCGTGTACGTGATCGGCTACCTGGGCGCCGCGACGATCTTCGCGCTGCTCACGCCGAAGATCGGCGACTGGTTCGGCAAGCTGCAGGTGCTCGTGCCGCCGCTCGCCTCCCAGCTCATGATCTCCGGCACCGAGCTGCCCGGTAACCCGCCCCGATGGGTCGGCGCCCTGGTGCTGGTGGGGTATGCGGCGCTCGCCGGCGTGCTCGGCACCTGGCTCACGAAGAAACGGGACATCACCTGACGTATCGGGCAGGCCCCATGTCCCTCTTCCACCTCAGCCGTTGGTCACAGTCCGGACGTGCGCATGGCTACGCGATTGTCACGGCGTAGCCTTGACGCCGAATCCTTCGTCCTTCGTCCCTGTGACGAACGTCGCGTGCTGACAACATGGTGAAAGAGGCGAACACGGAAGTGTCGACCCAGCAGACTTCGCATGAGAATCCGCTCGCGGACTTCGGTCCGAACGAGTGGATCGTCGACGAGATGTACCAGCGCTACCTGGCCGACCCGTCCAGCGTCGACCCCGCCTGGCACGATTTCTTCGCCGACTACAAGCCGGCCACGGCCGCGGGCTCGATCGCGACGCCCGACCAGGCCAAGGCCGCCACCGCGAAGGCCACGGCCGCCAAGGCCGGCACAGACGCTCCCGCAGCAGCCACCGTCGCGCCCACCAAGCCGGCCACCGCGCCCGCCCCGGCCCCGGCGCCGGCACCCGCGACGAAGCCGGCCACCGCGCCCGCGCCCAAGGCGGCTGCACCGGCGCCGGCCAAGGCCGCCGCGAACGGCGGCGCCCCCGCCGGCGCGAAGGTCACCACGCTGCGCGGCGTCGCCGCCCGCATCGTGCAGAACATGGACACCTCGCTCGAGGTGCCGACCGCCACCTCGGTGCGCGCCGTGCCGGCCAAGCTGCTGGTCGACAACCGCATCGTGATCAACAACCACCTCGCCCGCGGGCGCGGCGGCAAGGTCAGCTTCACCCACCTGATCGGCTGGGCGCTGGTCCGGTCGGTCATGGCGCACCCCGAGATGAACAACTCCTTCGCCGAGGTGGACGGCAAGCCCGCCCTCGTGCAGCCGGAGCACATCAACCTCGGCATCGCCATCGACCTCGCCAAGAAGGACGGCACGCGCACGCTCGTCGTGCCCTCCATCAAGAACTGCGAGCAGATGGACTTCCGGCAGTTCTGGCAGGCGTACGAGGACGTGGTGCGACGCGCCCGCCGCAACGAGCTGACCATGGACGACTACGCCGGCACGACGATCTCGCTGACGAACCCGGGCGGCATCGGCACGGTCCACTCCATCCCGCGCCTCATGGCCGGCCAGAGCGCGATCATCGGCGTCGGCGCGATGGAGTACCCGGCGCCGTACTCCGGCATGTCCGACGAGATGCTGACCGACCACGGCGTCAGCAAGGTCACCACGCTGACCAGCACGTACGACCACCGGGTCATCCAGGGCGCGCAGTCCGGCGAGTTCCTGAAGGCCATGCACGAGTATCTGCTCGGCGAGCACTCGTTCTACGACGACATCTTCACGTCGCTGCGGATCCCGTACGAGCCGGTGCGCTGGGTGCGCGACGTCGCCCGGACCTCCGAGGGGCAGATCGACAAGGCCGCCCGGGTCGTCGAGCTCATCCACGCGTACCGGGTGCGCGGCCACCTCATGGCCGACACCGACCCGCTCGAGTTCAAGATCCGCCGGCACCCCGACCTGGACGTGCTGCAGCACGGCCTGACCCTCTGGGACCTGGACCGCACCTTCCCGGTCGGCGGCTTCGCCGGCAAGCAGAAGATGAAGCTCCGCGACGTCCTCGGCGTGCTGCGCGACACCTACTGCCGCCGGGTGGGCATCGAGTACATGCACATCCAGGGCCCCGAGGAGCGGCGCTGGATCCAGGACCGCATCGAGATCAAGTACACGAAGCCGGACCCGGACGAGCAGAAGCACGTCCTCAACCGGCTCAACGCGGCCGAGGCCTTCGAGACCTTCCTGCAGACCAAGTACGTCGGCCAGAAGCGCTTCTCGCTCGAGGGCGGCGAGTCGCTGATCCCGCTGCTCGACGCCGTCCTGCAGTCGTCGGCCGAGGCCGGGCTGGACGAGATGGTCATCGGCATGGCCCACCGCGGCCGGCTCAACGTGCTCGCGAACATCGTCGGCAAGCCGTACGAGAAGATCTTTAACGAGTTCGAGGGTCAGATGGACCCGAAGTCGGCGCACGGCTCGGGCGACGTCAAGTACCACCTCGGCCAGACGGGCAAGTACACGACGCCCGACGGCGACTCCGCCACGACCGTCAGCGTGGTCGCCAACCCGTCGCACCTGGAGGCCGTCGACCCGGTGCTCGAGGGCATCGTGCGGGCCAAGCAGGACCGCCTCGACCTGGGCCTGCACGGCTACACGGTGCTGCCGGTGCTGGTGCACGGCGACGCCGCGTTCGCCGGCCAGGGCGTGGTCGCCGAGACGCTCAACCTGTCGCAGCTGCGCGGCTACCGCACCGGCGGCACGGTGCACATCGTGGTCAACAACCAGGTCGGCTTCACGACGGCGCCGGAGTACAGCCGCTCGTCGCTGTACTCGACCGACGTCGCGCGGATGATCCAGGCGCCGATCTTCCACGTCAACGGCGACGACCCCGAGGCCGTCGTCCGGGTCGCGAAGCTCGCCTTCGAATACCGGCAGGCGTTCAACAAGGACGTCGTCATCGACCTGGTCTGCTACCGCCGCCGCGGTCACAACGAGGGCGACGACCCGTCGATGACCAACCCCAAGATGTACGAGATCATCGACACCAAGCGGTCGGTCCGCAAGCTGTACACCGAGGAGCTGATCGGACGCGGTGACATCACCGTGGACGACGCCCAGGAGCAGCTGCGTGACTACCAGGCTCAGCTGGAGCAGGTCTTCAAGCGCACCCGGGACGCGGCCGGATCGCCGCCGCGGGTCCGCCAGACCCCGGGCGAGGAGCCGGAGCCGCAGGTGGAGACCGCCGTCGAGGCCGCGATGGTCAAGGCGGTCGGCCAGGCGCACGTCGACCTGCCCGAGGGCTTCACCCCGCACAAGCGGGTCCAGCAGCTGCTCGACCGGCGCGCGAAGATGTCGACCGACGGCGGCATCGACTGGGGCTTCGGCGAGCTGATCGCGTTCGGCTCGCTGCTCGCCCAGGGCGTCACGGTCCGGCTCGCCGGCCAGGACTCGCGCCGCGGCACGTTCACCTCGCGGCACGCGGCGATCATCGACGCGAAGACCGGCGACGACTTCCTGCCGATCTCCACCCTGGCCACCTCCAACGCCCGCTTCTTCGTGCACGACTCGCTGCTCAGCGAGTACGCGGCGATGGGCTTCGAGTACGGCTACTCGGTGGAGAACCCGAACGCGCTGGTCCTCTGGGAAGCCCAGTTCGGCGACTTCGTCAACGGCGCGCAGTCGATCGTGGACGAGTTCATCTCCTCCGGCGAGGCGAAGTGGGGCCAGCAGTCGTCGCTGGTGCTGCTGCTGCCGCACGGCATGGAGGGCCAGGGCCCGGACCACTCGTCCGGCCGCATGGAGCGTTTCCTGCAGCTGTGCGCGCAGGACAACATGCGGGTGGCCAACCCGACCACCCCGGGCAACTACTTCCACCTGCTGCGCCGCCAGGCCCTGTCCGGCAAGCGCAAGCCGCTCGTGGTGTTCTCGCCGAAGTCGCTGCTGCGCCACCGCCTCGCGGTGTCGTCCGTCGACGACTTCACCACCGGCACGTTCCAGCCGGTCATCGGCGACGCCGGGATCAACGGCACGCCGCTGGACGCCAACGCGGTCAAGCGCGTCCTGCTCTGCAGCGGCAAGGTCTACTACGACCTGTTCCAGGCCCGCGCCGAGCGGGGCATCACCGACACGGCGATCATCCGGATGGAGCAGATCTACCCGCTGCCGGTCGACGAGCTCAAGGCGGTGCTCAACCGGTTCCCCAACGCGGAGGACTTCGCCTGGGTGCAGGAGGAGCCGGCCAACCAGGGCGCCTGGTCGTTCGTCGCGCTGAACCTGCTCGAGCACCTCGAGGGCGTACGGCTGCGCCGCATCTCGCGCCCGGCCGCGGCCGCCCCGGCGGTCGGCTCGGCCAAGATGCACGAGGCCGAGCAGTCCGCGCTGGTCGAGGCGGCACTCCCCCGCCCCTGACCCGCACCTCTCCGGCAGCGCCCCGTCGTTCGCGGCGGGGCGCTGCCGCGTCCGGGTCTCGGCCGCATCCGGCGTGGGCCGGTGGGCCGCGCGGCCCGCTCTTCGTGGCCGCCGCGGCCGCCGCTGCTCTCCCACCGCGCTGCGCTCCCACCGCGCTGCGCTCCCACCGCGCTGCGCTCCCGGCGCGACGCGGCCCGCTGCGCGTGCGCCCTCACTGCGCGCCGGGCCGGCCCGGGGGCGATCGGGGCAGGTCCTAGGATCGGCGGCATGTACTTCACCGATCGCGGTATCGAGGAACTGGTCGAGCGGCGTGGCGAGGAGTCGGTGACGCTGGAGTGGGTCGCCGAGCAGCTGCGCACGTTCGTCGACGTCCACCCGGAGTTCGAGACCCCGATCGAGCGGTTCGCCACCTGGCTGGCCCGCGCCGACGAGGACGATGAGGACTAGGACGGGGCCCCTGCCCGACCGTCCCGTACGCCGGATCGAGCTCGACCCCGCGGCCGAGGTCGGCCGGAATGCCTGGTGGGCGACGATCCCCGCGGTGGCCGCCGTCCTCGAGCACGGGCTGAACATCCCGGCCCGGCGTGACGTTCCTGGTCGGCGAGAACGGGTCCGGCAAGTCGACGCTGATCGAGGCGCTGGCCGCCGCGCACGGGCTCAACCCGGAGGGCGGGTCGCGCAACGCCCGGCACAGCAGCCGGGCCAGCGAGTCCCCGCTGGGCGCGGCGCTCAAGGTGGTCCGTACGCCCGGGCGGCGCGCGAACGCGTACTTCCTGCGCGCCGAGACGATGCACGGGCTGTACACGTACCTGGAGAACCTGCCAGGGTCGCCGGACGGCGACCTGCACGACCGCAGCCACGGCGAGGGCTTCCTCGAACTGCTCGCCCGCAAGTTCAACGGTTTCGGCTTCTACCTGATGGATGAGCCCGAGGCGCCGCTGTCGTTCACGTCGACGCTGGGCCTGCTGGCGCGGCTCGAGGCGCTGCGGGCCGACGGCGCCCAGGTCGTGGTCGCCACCCACTCCCCGATTCTCACCGCCCTGCCCGGCGCGACCATCCTGGAGCTGGGGCCGTCCGGCATCCGCCGCACCACCTGGGAGGAGCTCGAGATCGTCGGCCACTGGCGGCGCTTCCTGGCGCATCCGCAGGGCTATCTACGCGCCCTGACCTGACCCGTGGCGCCGCCGCGCCTTCCTTCGAGGGGCGGGCGACTGGGGTCTTTGGCCCTTGTCCACAGGGTCGGGCGACCCCCGGCGCGATCAACGCCGGGCCGGTAGGTTGAGGCTTGTGGCAAGCAGCGTCTACGTCGCCGGGCTCGGACCCGGCGTCGGCAAAGGAACCGTCGCCCTCGGGCTCGTCGAGCTCCTGTCCCGTCAGGTCGCGCGCATCGGCGTGTTCCGGCCGCTGGTGGCCGGCACCGGCGACGATCCGCTGCTGACGCTGCTGACCAGCCGATACCCGCTCGTCGCGGGCTACGACGACTCCTACGGGGTGACCGCAGCCGAGGCCTCCGCCCTGGTCGCCGACGGGCGGCGGGAGGAGCTGATCACCCGCATCGTCGAGCGCTACCGCGAGGTCGAGCGGCAGTGCGCGTCGGTGATCGTGATCGGCAGCGACTTCGCCGACGCCCAGGACGAGCACGGCGACGAGCTGCCCCGGGAGCTGGCGTTCAACGCGCGCCTCGCCAACGAGTTCGGCAGCGTGGTCGTGCCCGTCGTCAGCGGCCAGGGTCGCGGGGATCTGGGGGCGGCGGTGCGCTCGGCGTACCACTCGCTCGTCGATCTGAGCGCGACCGTTCTCGCCGTGATCGCCAACCGGGTCCCGGAGGGCATCGCCGCGCCCGGCGGCCTGCCCGTGCCGGTGTGGGCGATCCCGGAGGTGCCCGCCGTGGCGGCGCCGACCGTCGCCGAGGTGGCGGCGGCCCTGGACGCGACCGTCGTGACCGGCGGCGAGGCCGCGCTCGACCGTGACGTCCTCGACTTCGTCGTCGGGGCGGCGCACGTCCCGGCCGTGCTCGACCACCTCACCGACGGGGCCCTGCTGATCACCCCCGGCGACCGCGCCGACCTGCTGGTGGCGGCCAGCGCCGCGCACGCCGCGGGCAACGTCACCCTGGCCGGCCTGGTGCTCACCATCGGCGAGTTCCCCGACCCGCGGGCCGTCCGCGTCATCGAACGGCTCTACACGGGACTTGCCATGCTGGTGGTGCCGTCCGACAGCTACCACACGATCAACGCCGCCGGCCGCATCGAGGCGAAGCTCAGTCCCGCCACACCGCGCAAGGTCGAGGCGGCGCTCGGGGCGTTCGAGAAGCACGTCGACACCGCCGAGCTCAACCGCCGGCTCGACGTCACCCGGTCCAGCCGCGTGACCCCGCTGATGTTCGAGAACGACCTGATCGACCGGGCCCGCGCGGACCGCCGCCGGCTCGTGCTGCCGGAGGGCACCGACGAGCGCATCCTGCGCGCCACCGAGACGCTGCTGCGCCGGGGAGTCGCCGGCCTCACCCTGCTCGGCGACCCGGCCGAGATCACCCGGCGCGCCCGCGAGGTGGGCGTCGACATCGGCGCCGCCCAGCTCGTCGACCCGGCCACGAGCGAATGGCGCGACGACTTCGCCAAGCAGTATGCGGAGCTCCGCAAGCACAAGGCCGTCACGCTCGACCTGGCGTACGACGTGGTCCGCGACGTCAACTACTTCGGCACGATGATGGTCGCCGCGGGCCTCGCCGACGGCATGGTCTCCGGCGCCACCCACACCACCGCCGCCACCATCCGCCCCGCCTTCGAGATCATCAAGACGGTCCCGGAGGTCTCGGTGGCCTCGAGCGTCTTCTTCATGCTGCTGGCCGACCGCGTCCTCGTGTACGGCGACTGCGCCGTCAACCCGGACCCGGACGCCGCCCAGCTCGCCGACATCGCCCTGTCGTCAGCCACCACCGCGGCCGCCTTCGGCATCGAACCCCGGGTGGCGATGCTCTCCTATTCCACGGGCAGCTCCGGCGCGGGCGCCGACGTGGAGAAGGTGGCGGCCGCAACGGCCCTGGTCCGCGAACGCCGTCCCGACCTACCCGTGGAGGGCCCCATCCAGTACGACGCAGCCATCGACCCGGCCGTCGCGGCCACCAAGCTGCCCGACAGCCAGGTGGCGGGCAAGGCGACGGTGTTCGTCTTCCCCGACCTGAACACGGGCAACAACACGTACAAGGCGGTCCAGCGCTCGGCCAACGCGGTCGCGGTGGGCCCCGTCATGCAGGGCCTGCGCCGCCCGGTCAACGACCTCTCCCGCGGCGCGACCATCAAGGACATCGTCAACACGGTGGCGATCACGGCGATCCAGGCGCACTCATGAAAATTCTGGTCCTGAACTGCGGGTCCTCGTCGGTCAAGTACCGGCTCTTCGACGACCCGTCCCCCGCTCCCTCCTCCGGCTCCGCCGGGTCCTCCACCGAGGCTTCCTCCGGCTCGGCCGGGTCCTCCACCGAGGCTTCCTCCAGCTCCACCGGGTCCTCCTCGGGTTCCGCCGGGGCTGCTTCCGGGTCCGTTGCCGGGAGGTCCGAGGGCGGTCCGCGCACCCTGGCGAAGGGCCTCATCGAGCGGATCGGCGAGCCGGACGGCGACGCGGCCGACCACACGGCTGCCCTGCAGCGGGTGATGGAGTCCGTCGACCTCACCGGCCTGGGCGCCGTCGGCCACCGCGTCGTCCACGGCGGCCCACTCTTCAGCGCGGCCTCGATCATCGACGACAAACTCGTCGAGGCCGTCGAGAGCCTCGTCCCGCTCGCACCCCTGCACAACCCCGCGGCGCTCAGCGGCATCGCGGTGGCCCGCAAACTGATGCCGGACGTCCCGCAGGTCGCGGTCTTCGACACGGCGTTCCACCAGACCATCCCGCCGGCCGGTGTCTCGTACGCAATCGACGCCGCCCTCGCGGAGCGCTGGCAGATCCGCCGCTACGGCTTCCACGGCACGTCACACGCGTACGTGGCCCGCCAGACCGCGGCGCTCCTCGGCCTGTCCCCCGAGGATGCCAATGTCATCACGCTGCACCTGGGCAACGGCGCCAGCGCCACCGCCGTCCAGGGCGGCCGCAGCATCGCCACCTCGATGGGCATGTCACCCCAGTCCGGGCTCGTCATGGGCACCCGCAGCGGCGACATCGACCCCACGGTGATCTTCCACCTGCACCGGGTCGCGGGCCTGCCCGTGGACGAGATCGAACGCTCCCTCACCCGCCAAGCGGGCCTTCAGGGCCTCATCGGCGACAACGACATGCGCACGGTCGAGCGCCGCCGCGAAGAAGGAGACCCGGCAGCCACCCTCGCCTTCGACGTCTACTGCCGCCGCATCAAGGAGTACGTCGGCGCGTACATGGCGCTCCTCGGCAGGACGGACGCGATCGCCTTCACGGCGGGCGTGGGCGAACACTCACCGGAGGTGCGGGCGGCATCCTTGGCGGGCCTGTCCTCGCTCGGCATCGAGATCGACCCGGCCCGCAACGCGAAGGGCGACCGCATCATCTCGCCGGACGGGTCGACGGTGACGGTCTGCGTGGTGCCGACCGACGAGGAGCTGGAGATCGCCCAGCAGACCCGACAGGCGCTCGGCGACAGCTGACGCCGTCGCAACGCCGCCGGCGCCGGTCGCTCGCCCGAAGGCGGCGTTCCCGGTACCGGGTCGGCTGACCTTCCGCCTACGCGGCCTTCCCGCTCCGGCGCATGCTGCCCGGCCAGTGCCACCAACGCCCCAGCCGGAACGCTCCCAAGCGCTGCACCCGGGTCGGCGCGACCAAGCGCTGCACCCGGGCCGGCGCCACCGATCGCTGCAGCCGGGCCGGCGCCACCGATCGCTGCAGCCGGGCCGGCGCCCCCAACGCCCCAGCCGGGCGGGCGTCACCAATCGCTGCAGCCGGGCCGACGCCAGCGATCGCTGCGGCCGGGAGGCTGACAGGCCGTCGGCCGCCCTTCGACGCGGCGCCGCACCGCAGGCCGCACCACTGCGACGCGGCCGGGCCCACGCATCGGGCCCGACGCCGTCGTCCGGGTGGTGTGTCAGCCGACCGCGAGCCAGGCGATGACGGCGATGAGCACGACCGCGACCACGGCGGCCCCGATGATCAGCGGGGTCTTCGAGGCCGGCGCGGGCTCCTCGGGAACACTGTGCGTGAAGGCGCGGAAGGCCTCGGTGTTGCCGCTCGGATCGACGCTGTTGTCAGACATGCGCACGACCATAGCGAAGCCGTACCCGTGCAGCCAGGCCGTGCCCGGCACCTACCAGGGCGTTCCCGGACGTCCGAAGATTTTCACCCGTCCGTGGGAGTGTCCACGGAGACCGGCCTACCCCGTTGATGGCGATTCGCCTGCTCCGGCGCCACCCGAACGGCACCACGCACCGTACGAGCAGCACAATCTCGACGGCCGGGCGAGCGGCGAGCGCGGCCGGGCAGAATGAAGGTCATGAGCCGCCGTACCGCCGCGTTGTTGACAGCGGTCGCAATGGCGCTCACCTCCTGCTCCGCGAATGACGGCGGCCACCCGGCAGCCTCACCCAGCGCCGGCACGCCGCCCACGGCCCGGCAGCAGCTCGCCTCCTCGGCTCCGCCTGAACCCGCAGCCTCCGAAGCGCCGGATCAGGCCCTTCCTGTACGCGTACGCAAACTGAAGCTCAGCCGGGGCAAGGACCGGCCGCTGCCGACCACGATCTGGTACCCGGCAACCGGCGACGGCCCGTACCCGGTGATCGTCTTCAGCCATGGCCTGACGAGCCGCCCCGAGGACTACGCGTCCCTGCTGAGGCGCTGGGCGCGGGCAGGGTTCGTGGTGGCCGGCGCCGCGTACCCGCACACGTCCCGAGGAGCCGCCGACTTCACCGTGCTCGACCTGATCAATCAGCCGGCGGACGCCTCGTACGTGCTCACCGAAGTGCTCGCCCTCAACCGCAAGAGGGGCGACCCGCTCGAGAACCGCCTCGACGAGGAACACGTCGCCGCGGCCGGCCATTCGGGCGGCGGCGTCACCACGCTGGGCATGCTGTCCGGCAACCGCGACAAGAGGCTGACCGCCGCCGTGGTGCTCGCCGGCCGTCAACTGCTGCCCGCCGCCTTCCAGGGCCCGCCACTCCCGGTGCTGTTCGTCCACGGCAAGCTGGACAAGACCGTCCAGTACGCCGACGGCCTCGCAGCCTTCAACGCGGTGCCCCGGCCCAAGGCGCTGCTGACCCTGCCCCAGGGCGGCCACGTCACCACCAGCGGTCCCGACTTCGCCCGCGTCACGACGACCACCACCGACTTCTTGCGCTGGTCCCTCTACGGCGACGCGTCGGCAAGAAGACGACTCGCAGCCACGAACAACCTCCGCGACAACCTCTGACGTCGTCCCGCCGCCAACCGAGTCACCGCCCGGCGGCGCAGTCACCGCCCGGCGGCGCAGTCGCCGGCTGGCTCAGCGACAGCCGGCGGGGAGCTGCCCTCAGTGCAGGTGGTCCACCGCGACCTTCCCGAACACCTCCCCCGAGTTCAGCCGGGCGAAGGCGTCCGCCACCGCCGAGAATCCATACGTCGAGTCGATGACCGGCCGGATCTCCTGCGCGACGCACAGGTCCAGCAGCTTGGCGAGCTCCTCAGCGGTGCCCATGGCGCTGCCCAGGATCTCGAGCTGCATCATGAAGACCCGGCGCAGATCGACCTTCGGGAAGGGGCCGCCCGTCGCGCCGCACACGACGATCCGGGCGCCCGGGGCGGAGCACTTCAGCGAGTGCTCGAAGGTGGGAGCTCCGACGGACTCGATGACCACGTCGACGCGTTCCGGCAGGCGGGCGCCCGGTTCGACGGCCGTCGCGCCCAGCTCGGCGATTCTTTCCCGCTTGGCTGCGTCGCGGCTCGTCGCGTACACCCGTTTGCCGAGGGCCGCGGCCAGGATCACCGCGGCGGTCGCGACGCCGCCACCGGCTCCCTGGACCAGGACCGCTTCCGCGTCGTCGACGCGGCCACGTGTCGTGAGCATGTGGTACGCCGTGAGCCACGCGGTCGGCAGGCATGCCGCGTCGAGGAACGAGATGCCGGCCGGCTTGGGCACGAGGTTGCCCACCGGCACGGCCACGCGCTCCGCGAGGGTGCCCGGCCAGCGCTCGGAGAGTAGCGAGAAGCCGCGCGGGTCCTCCTTGTCCTCGATCACCGGATAGACGACGACCTCGTTTCCGTCGCTGTCCACACCGGACGCGTCGCAGCCGAGGATCATGGGCAGCCGGTCGGCGGGGAGCCCCACGCCGCGCAGCGACCAGAGCTCGTGGTGATTGAGCGAGCTGGCGCGGATGTCGACCGTCACCCAGCCCTCGGGCGGTGAAGGCTCGGGGAGATCGCCGACCGTGAGGGCGGCGAGCGGTTCGTCCGGTTTCGTGGCACTGGCGTAGGCGGCGCGCATGCCAGGAACGCTAGTCACCGCCCGGAGTGCACGCCACCCACTCGGCCGACCCTGTGGACAAGGCCGGCGAGCAGGCAGCCCGAATGCGGTCCTGTGGACAACGGCGGCCCGTTGACCTGGGCAGGCGGCGGAGAACCGGCGGGACCCCCTGTGGAGGACCACGAGCGGGAAGAAGGGCAATCCCTCGCTCTGTGGATAAGTGCCGGGGCCGTCGGCGAGGCACGGCATGCTGGACGGGCCGAAGCGGGGGGATGGGCCGGAGCAGGGCACAGCCCGAAGCAGGGTCAAGCCCGAAACAGGGACCAGCCCGAAACAGGGCCCAGCCCGAAACAGGGCCCAGCCCGGAACAGGGCCCAGCCCGGAGAGCAGGGGAACGGGCTGAAAAGCAGCGGAAACGGGCCGAACCAGCGGGGAAGGGATGAGCCCGGCATGGAAGCGACGACGAACAGGGCCGGAAGCGGTGGAAACGCGTCCGGCCCGGCTAAGGCCGCCGGGCCGGACCACGAAAATGCAACAGCAAGCTCAGCTGGAGGCCACGGTCCCGCTCGCGGAGAACACCGCCCCGGGCGAGCTGACCGCAGCCGGCGCCGGGATCACCGGCATCTCGGCCGGGACAGCGATCCGCGCGACCCCGTCCCGTTCGGCGGCCCGTGCGACCGCTGCCGCCACCGCTGGGGCGACCCGCGGGTCCAGCGCCGACGGCACGATGGCGTCGGCGCGCAGCTCGCCGGCCGCCACCTCGGCGATCGCCTCCGCCGCGGCGACCTTCATGCCGGCCGTGATCCGGGTGGCCCGGGCGTCCAGCGCACCGCGGAAGATGCCCGGGAACGCCAGCACGTTGTTGATCTGGTTGGGGAAGTCGCTGCGGCCGGTGGCCACGACCGCCGCGTACTTGTGGGCGATCGCCGGCGGGACCTCGGGGGTGGGGTTGGCGAGCGCGAAGATGATGGCGCCCGGTGCCATGCCCGCGAGCGCGGTCTCCGGGATGGAGCCGCCCGACACGCCGACGAGGACGTCGGCGCCGATCAGCGCCTCCTTGATCCCTCCCGTACGCCCGGAGTAGTTCGTCTGCTCCGCCAGCGCGGCCTTCGCTCCGGTGAGTCCGGGCCGGTCGGCGTGGATGATGCCCTGGGAGTCACAGACGATCATGTTGGCGCCCTGGACGCCGGCGGCGATGAGCGTGTCGGTGATCGCGACTCCCGCCGCGCCGGCGCCGCTCACCACGACGCGCAGGTCGGGGAGGCGGCGGCCCAGCAGCTTCACCGCGTTGCGCAGCGCGGCGAGCACGACGATGGCCGTGCCGTGCTGGTCGTCGTGGAAGACGGGGATGTCGAGGGCCTCGTCGAGGCGGCGCTCGATCTCGAAGCAGCGGGGGGCACTGATGTCCTCGAGGTTGATGCCGCCGAAGGACGGGCCGAGTGCCTTGACCACGGCGACGATGCCCTCGACGTCCTGCGTGTCGAGGCAGATCGGCACCGCGTCGACGCCGCCGAACTGCTTGAACAGCACCGCTTTGCCCTCCATGACGGGCATCGCCGCGCGAGGACCGATGTTGCCCAGGCCCAGCACGGCCGAACCGTCGGTGACCACTGCGACCGTGTTTCCGGTCCAGGTGTAGTCGTAGTAGAGCGACGGCGAGGAGGCGATCTCGGTGCAGACCCGGGCGACGCCCGGGGTGTAGGCCAGCGACAGGTCGTCGCGGCTGGCCAGGGGAACCGTGGGCGTGATCGCCATCTTGCCGTGCTTGTGCAGGTCGAAGACGGGGTCCGCGGCCAGGGCAGGGTCGAGCTCGAAACTGAAGAAGGACACAAGGGCTCCAGACACGCATCGGAGGAGAGCGTCGACGTCGGGGTGCCGCGGCGCGGGGCGCGCGGGCGGACGTCGGAGGGCCAGCCGGTCGTGATGCGCGAGTCTGCGCGGACCGACGTGCGATGCGGGGGTCACCCGGTGAAGCAACCGCAAGACTTCGGTGTGCTGCGGTTACCGGACATTAACTTAGCCGACCGGGCCGGGGCCAGTAGCGAAACACAACGCGTCCGATGACATCCGCCACCCCGTACGCCCGCGAGTCGTCGGTGACGAACTCGTTGTCGCCGTGTAACCACCAGCCCTGGTCCTGGGCCCGTACGGCACGCTTGACGACCAGCAGGTCCGGCCGCGAACGGAAGCGGGCGACCACGACGTCGCCTGCCCGCACGCGCTCGGTCCGGCGCACGACCAGGGCATCTCCGGAGCGGAGCGTCGGCGCCATGGAGGGGCCCTGCACCAGTACGGCGAAGAGCGGCAGTTGCAACCTCATGGCATCAATCCCGCGGTCGAGTATGGGTCCGGATGTAAGGGGTAGTGTCAGGACCGGATCATCGCAAACTCATGGAGGGGTCCTGATGCGACTTCCGCGTATCTTCACGCCGCGCACTATCGTCAGCGCGCACTGCGACCTGCCGTGTGGGGTCTACGACCCCGCGCAGGCCCGCATCGAGGCGGAGTCGGTGAAGGCCATCGCCGAGAAGTACCAGGCGAACACCGACCCCGAGTTCCGTACCCGCGCCATCATGATCAAGGAGCAGCGGGCCGACCTGGTCAAGCACCACCTGTGGGTGCTGTGGACCGACTACTTCAAGGCTCCGCACTTCGAGAAGTACCCGCAGCTCAACCAGCTGTTCAACGAGGCCACCAAGCTGGCCGGCGCCTCCGGTGCCAAGGGCTCGATGGACCCGGCCGTCGGCGACCAGCTGCTCGCGAAGATCGAGGAGATCTCCAAGATCTTCTGGGAGACCAAGCAGGCGTGAGCCCGGCGACCATACGGCCGGTACGTCCCCAGGACGTGCCGGCCGTCGTTGCGATGGTGCACGAACTGGCCGAGTTCGAACGCGAACCCGAGTCGTGCCACCTGACCGACGACCAGCTGACCTCCGCGCTCTTCGGCGATCGTCCGGCCCTGTTCGGGCACGTCGCGGTCGGCGAGGACGACACACCTCACGGCTTCGCCCTGTGGTTCCTGAACTTCTCCACCTGGGAGGGCGTACACGGGATCTACCTGGAAGATCTCTACGTCAGCCCGGACCATCGCGGTACGGGCGCCGGCGCCGCGCTGCTCGCCGAGCTCGCCCTGATCTGCGTCGAACGGGGTTACCGCCGCCTCGAGTGGGTGATGCTCGACTGGAACCCGGCAGCGGACTTCTACGCCGCGATCGGTGCCTCGGTCACCGAGAACTGGCTCCCCTACCGGCTGACCGGCGCCGCTCTGGAGCGACTCGCCCAGCGCGGAACGACAACACCGTCCTGACCGGGCCGCTCCCCGACGCCTCCGGCAGCACGAAACAACCCCGCCGAAGCCCCGACGCCCCGAGTCGCCTGGAATCCGAGGTACAGCGGACGCGGGAGCGGCCAACAAGCACACCGGCTGTCATCGCTCGAGTACGATCGTTTCCCTCACCGCTGGGCAGCGGGGAGTGCTCGATGACCCGGATGGAGCGCCATGTCCATTGAAGAGAAGCGCGAACGTCGGCTCCTGTTCATGGACCACCTGTACCGGATCACCGATGGCGACCGCACCGTCTCCGTGGACACCGCTGAGGTCACCGCCGAGGCGGGCATCCCGGTCGCCGAGGCCCCCGCGATCGTCGACTACCTCGTCGAGGAGGGGCTCGTCGCGCGGAGCGCCTTCGGGGGCCTGATCTCCATCACCCACCGCGGTGTCGTGGAGGTCGAGGAATCGGCCCGGAAGCCGGATGAGCCGACGGAGCACTTCGCGCCGCGCATCAACGTGGTGCACGTGGGCATGATGGTGGGCTCGACGATCCAGCAGGGCACGTCGCACAGCACGGTGCACGACAAGCCCGCCGAGTTCGACCTGGAGAAGTTGAAGGAGCTGCTCGCCGTTGCCCGTCAGGCGCTGCCTGAGGTGGGGCTCGGCGAGGACGACGTGGCCGAGGCCGAGGCCGACATCGGCACCATCGAGAGCCAGGCGGCCTCCAGCCGTCCGAAGATGGGCGTCATTCGCAGCAGCTTGCAGAGTCTGTCCGGCTTGTTCGCGATCGCCGCGCCCACCGCGGCGCAGGCGGCACAGCTGGCCCAGTCGCTGGAGGAGATCCACAAAACTCTGCCCGGCGTGTGACGCACCGATGGACTGGGAGCCCGTACGCGCGGACGACAGCGATGATCCCGACCGCGACGACATCCTGCGGTTCTTCGACGGGCGCCCGCCGACGTGGTGCGATGTCTCCTCCGACCGGATCGTACGGCGGTCCGTCGTCGATGAGCTGATCGCCGATGTCAAGGGCACCAGCCGCACGGCGAGGGTCGGCAAGCTGCGCTTGCTGCTCGGCCCCAGCGGCGAGGGCAAGACGACAGCGCTGATGCAAACGGCCGTCGAGGTGGCCCGGGAGCCGGACTGGAACGTCTACTGGCGGGAGCCGGAAGGGCGTCTCGACGCGCAGAGCATCTCCCGGCTGCCGCGCAACGCCGGACCCTACCTGCTCGTCACCGACGACGGCGAGGAGATCGCGCACGATCTCTACCGGATCGCGTCCACGATTCGCCGTGCGGACATCCACTTCCTGGTCGGCGCCAGGACGGTGGACTGGCACGGCGCCAAGGGTGACACCTACCCGTGGGGAAATCTTCTGGGGTATCGGCACCTCGAACTGAAGGGCCTGAGCCGGGACGATGCCGACGCCATAGTGGGTTCGTGGGCCGCGTACGGTTCCGCGGGCCTGGGCGCACTGGACCAGCTCGACGATCGCGCCGCGCAGGTCGAGCAGCTCTGCGAGGCCGCGAACGAGGAGTCGGTGAAGGACGGCGCCTTCCTCGGCGCCATGCTTCGCGTGCGGTACGCGGACGGCTTCGACAACCACATCCTCCTGCTCATGCGCCGCCTCCACGGCCGCCGCGTCGGCGAGCGGAAGAGCCTGTTGACCGCCTTCTCGTTCATCGCGGCGACGCACGCGCTCGGCATCACCGATCTCTCGCCGGCGATTCTGGCCGAGCTGATGGGTGTGGGCCGCGGCGAGGTGTCCTCACTCGTCGTCCACCCCCTGGCCGACGAATCCGTCGTCACCAAGGCGGGCGGCGCCATCCTGACGAGACACCGCATGATCGCCGAGGCGGCGATGCGCATCGCCCAGCGGTTCAACATACCCAGGGACGAGCTGTACGCCGAGCTCGTGCGGGCCGTCATGGAGGTCGGGCGGCACGGGTTCGTCCGAGGCTATGAGAACTTCACCCATCTGGGCCGGACCCTGTACGACGCAGGGGACGAGAGCGGGGCGATAGCCGCCGCCCGGGCCGCCGTCGACGCTGATCCGAACGTGCTGTCGTACGTCCACAACCTCGCCATCGTCCTGCGCAAGTCGGGAGCCCCGGACGAGGCGGCGGCCCTGTGCGAAAGCGTGGCCTTCGGGGCGGCCGACATGGCCGACGGCAAGAAGGCCGGCAAGCTGCGTGTCTTCTACTTCGAGTGGTCCAGCGCCGAGGGGTCGCTCGGCCGCAGGCACGTCAACGTGTGGCTCGCCGCCGTCTCCCTGTCGGATCTCCGGGAGGACGACACGCCGACCGCCCACCACGTCGAATCGGCGTTGGGAAGCATCGGGGGCTCGTTGCTGACGTGGTGCCTGAGCAACCCGCAGCCCGACCGCACACTGCTCATGGGCATACGCAGCGCTGAGGTGCTCGGGCACACGCTCGATCTCTCCAGCACAGCTGCCGCCTTCTTCGCCCGGCAACGGCGGGAGGCCGGTGACCTGGGCGCCGGGCCGCTCACACCGCAGGAGGCGGTCAGCGGCCTGACCGCGGCGATCCGGCGTTCCTGGGAGCTGCGCGAGCGGAACATTCCGGCGCTGCCGGCACCGGCCGCGCTCCGATTCACCCAGCTCTTCTCGTTCCTGGGGCTGGAAGATCAGAGGCCGGTGGCCGATGCGACCGGCTAGCCGGCCACGAAGCGATGGCCCCGGAGGACTGACTCGCCCAGCGCGCACCGGCCGTCAGGCGCTAGAGTCTCGTCCATCGGGAGGATGGGGCCGGTGACTCAGCTGCAGACCACACATTCGGAGCCGGCGTTCGGGGACGACGTCGTGCTGCTCACCGTGCCCGCCGACGGCGGCTACCTCGGGGTGCTGCGCACCGCGACGGCAGGCCTGGCGGCGCGCCTGCACTTCGCCCTCGACGAGATCGAGGACCTGCGCATCGCGGTCGACGAGGCGTGCGCGATGCTGCTCGCCATCGCGACCCGCGGCGCCGAGCTCGAATGCCGCTTCGCCGTGACCGACGACGCGCTCACCGTCGAGGTCACGGTCACGACGGTACGGGGCGCACGCCTGCCGTCCGAGTCCTCCTTCGCGTGGAAGGTACTGACGGCGCTGACCACGTCAGCGTCGGCGGAAGCGACCGGCCGGCACGCCACGATCCGCCTCCTCACCCGCCGCACCGAGAACTGACACCCGCCCGAGCGCCGCGGAGCGGCGGCCCGGTGGAGTAGCGGCAAGCGAGCCGGAGCGGCGGCAAGCGGACCAAGCGGCAGGCGCAAGCGCCGCCCGAGCGGCAAGCGCCGTCGAGCGGCAAGCGCCACCAGGCCGGACGATCGAAGCGGCCCCGGGCAACCAAGGCGCCCTACTGCTTGTTCGCCTCCGCGATGTAGTCCAGGTGCCGCCGACCGACCTCCATCGCAGCCGCCGGATCGCGGTTCTTCACGCAGGTCAGCAACTCGCGATGGTCCGCATCGATCCGCGTCCAATACCCGTCGGGCAGCGCCTCCACGACCTCTTCCCCGTACGTCACGTGGTAGAGCGGCCGGGTGACCAGCTCGTACAGCGGGTTGCCGGTCGCCGACGCCATCGCCGAGTGGAAGGCCGCGTGGGCCGCCAGCATCGTCTCGAGTTCGTCGAGGTCGGGGTCGAACATGGCGCCGCGCAGCTCGATGAGCTGGGCGTCGGTACGTCGTTGCGCCGCGAGTCCGGCCGCCGGCACCTCGAGCGCCCGGCGGAGTTCGAGCAGGTCGGCGAAGCCCACCTCGGCGGAGTTGGTGAGCAGGGTCAGGCCGGTGGACAGGCCTTCGGAGAGCTGTTCGGCGTCGGGGTGGGCGACGAAGCTGCCGCCGGTGACGCCGCGGGTCGTCACGATCAGATGCTGGCTGGCGAGGAGCCGGAGGGCTTCGCGGACGGTGCTGCGGCTGACGCCGGAGCGTACGCACAGCTCGGGCTCCGGTGGCAGACGCTCGCCGGGCTGCAGCCGGCCGGATGTGATCTCCGCCCGCAGCTCGTCCGCCAGAAGCTGGTATGCCGGCGGACGCACCGTCGATCCGGTCAAGCCCCTCACCCCCTTGTGATCCGACTCTCAGAGTAGGCCCTCAGCCGCAGGTGGGAAGTGCTGATGGACGACACCCGGGAGCCGTCCCACCACAGGCCACGACCCTGAGTAAGCGGGCGGGACAAGCCACGGGGCGCTGAGTAGAACACGACCGAAATCCCGAGAGCACACGCCCACCGACTGAGTAGGACGGGCGAGCAGGAGAGCGCCGTCAGTCGAGGCCGAGCGCCCGGGTCGTCGGCGGCAGCAGGCACAGCAGCGCCACTCCCACGCCCAGCGCCATCATCAGCGCACCCGCCCAGGCCGGTCCCGTCTGCAGCAGGAAACCGCCGGACGCGATGATGAACAACTGCACCACGATCGCCGGCCCGCGCGCCCGGGGGGAGCGCCGCGCCAGCGCGCGGCTGACCAGGAAGACCGCCGCGGCGCCGATGGCCGCGAGCACGGTGAGGGAGATCGCCACCCCGAGGCTGCCGGCGTCGGCGGTCACGTCGAGCACCATCAGGTACGCCGTGAGCACGATGAGCCCCACCGCCTCGGCGAGCAGCAGGCGTACCGCCCAGACCAGGGTCGCGGGGGAAGTCACCGCTGTACGATACCGGCCAGCTCAGCGGGGTCTTGAGGGGTACAGTGCCGCGCATGCGAGCGTTACTGGTGGTTAACCCCAAGGCCACCACGACGAGTGAGCGCAGCCGAGACGTGCTGGTCCGCGCCCTGCGCAGCGAGGTCGAGCTGACGGTGGAGTACACGCTGAAGCGCGGGCACGCCACGTCGCTGGCCCGGGCCGCCGCCGAGAGCGGCGTCGACGTCGTGGTGACGCTGGGCGGCGACGGTACGGTGAACGAGGCGGTCAACGGGCTGATGACCGCCGAGCCGGGTCTCACCTCGCGGGGCACCTCTCCGGCTTTCCGGCTGCCGGCGCTCGCGGTGGTCCCCGGCGGCTCCACCAACGTCTTCGCCCGCGCGCTCGGGCTCCCCCGCGACTGGGTCGAGGGCACCGGCGTGATCCTGGACGGGTTGCGTTCGGGACGGCACCGCGTGATCGGACTCGGCCGCGCGGACGACCGCTATTTCACCTTCACCGCCGGGATGGGGCTCGACGCCGCGGTGACCCGGCGGGTCGAGCAGGCCCGGTTGCGCGGGCGGACATCCACCCCGGGCCTTTATGTACGGTCGCTGATCGGCCAGGTGTTGTCGGGCGAGGACCGCAAAGCGCCGCCCCTGACGATCGAGCGCCCGGGCGAGGAAGCGGATTCGGGGCTGGGGACCGTCATCATCCAGAACACCGCCCCGTGGACGTATGTGGGCGACCGTCCGATCAATCCCAACCCGGACGCCTCGTTCGACCGGGGACTTGACGTACTGGCCCTTCGTAGCCTAGGCGTGGCGACAACAACACGCACAGTGACGCAGATGACGGCTCGCCACCCGGATCCGCGGGGGCGCCACGTGCTCCGGCTGCACGACCAGGCGGAGTTCACGGTGGTCGCCACCCGCCCCCAGGCGTTCCAGCTCGACGGCGACTACCTGGGCGAGCGTCAGAAGGTGCACTTTCTGTCCGTCCCCCAGGCGCTACGTGTGATCTGCTGAGGACTGGGTAGGTCGGGACGGGTCGCCGCTCACGATCCGTTACAGAATCACGGCCAAAAGGTCGGCAATGCGGCTCGCACCGTACTACATTGATGGGAGCGTTCATCCGCCGGTACCGGGAGATGCCCCGGAACCGGACAAAGGGGTCGTGAGCTAGCTCACCCGCTCGGAGATTTTCCGAGCGCTACCCTTGACATCGCGGGAGTTCGTGAAAGCATTCACAAGCGATATGAAGTAACCGGATGCCGCCCGCCCGCGTTCCTAATCCAGAAGACGCGGAACGGTGTCCTGAACAAAAGCTTGCTCACGCACTGGTGACCGGACGAACGCAGTCCGTCGGCCGCCACGGCGTATGCAGATAAAAGTAAGTAGTTAGTCCGCACCATTTCGTTACCCCATCCGAAACAAGGAGTGTTGCCGCCATGGACTGGCGCCACGATGCGATCTGCCGCGACGAGGACCCGGAGCTGTTCTTCCCGATCGGGACGTCCGGCCCCGCGCTCCTGCAGGTCGAGCAGGCCAAGGCCGTGTGCCGCCGGTGCCCCGTGACCGAGTCCTGCCTGCAGTGGGCACTCGAGTCCGGTCAGGACGCCGGCGTATGGGGCGGTATGAGCGAGGACGAGCGGCGCGCCGTGAAGCGTCGCGGCGGCCTTCGGGTCGGCGCTCCGACTGCCTGACTAATCCCTCACAGCATTCACGCCCCGGGCCCATGACGGTGCCGGGGCGTCGTGCTGTCCGGGAATCATCGACCGTTTCCACGCGATTACGGCAAGCAATGGTGACGCACGGCATGAATGAGATCACGGATCTTCGCGAAATGATCTCGAAATCATCACCACCGTTGACACCATTGGTTCTCCCACCCACACGCTCCGTTGTGGACGAGCCCCGCCCCACCGCAGGACCGAAGGCAACCACCCGGAAACGCACGGTCACCCACCCGGCGTAACCCGGCCAAGCCCCACCGCCGCGACGACGCGAGAGCGCGCCGGCCCAAGAGGACGCAACGCGACCGGAGGGCCACCGCGCGGTGCAAGCCGACAGGTCAGCCGAGCCCACGGCCGCACGCGACGAGGGCGCACGGCACTGCGAGGACGCAAGGCACGGGAACACGCGGGCAACCTGACGGCGAGAAACGGGCAAGACGCCAGACGCGGACGAGACCGATCAAGCCACTGCCCCGCCGAACGGCGAACCGCGCTCAGGCGGCGTACGCGGCCTCGGTCCGAGCGGCGGCAACAACGCGCGCAGCCACCAGCTCCGCCACCGCCGCACCATCGGTGAGCGGCTCGGCCACCACCCGCACCCCGGCCTCCCGGGCCGACGCCACGGCCGAGTCCCACAGCAGCCCGGGCGCGAGGAAGTACGACGCCAGCCCCACCCGCCGGCACCCCGACCCGACAAGATCGCGTACGGCGTCCCCGGCAAGCGGCGGGGCGGCCGAGGCATAGGCGACGCGGCACGGCACACCCAGGCGCGCGCTCAGGGCCGCCGCCGTCAGCTCCACGGTCCCGCGAGCCGCGGCGTCCCGAGTCCCGGCCGCCGCAAGCACCACCCCGTCCACCAAATCGCCGGCATCCGCGGACCGCAGCCTCGACTCCAGTCCGTCCAGCAGGAGCTCCGGCACCCGCCCGCCGACCGGCCCGAGCACATCGGCCAGCGCGACGTCCAGCCGTACCCCCTCGGCGCGCGCAGCGTTGATCTCGCCCGGAACGTCGACGCGGCCGTGGTACGCGGCCGTGAGCAGCAGCGGCACCATCACCGCGCGCTGGTGGCCGGTCGCGTCGAACGACGCCAGCACCTGGCGGGGCCGCGGCATGCTGTGGTCGAGGTACGACGCGCGGACGTCCCATTCCGGGTGCCCGGCCCGCACCGCGGCCGCCAGTGCCTCGGTGGCCTGCGCCGCGCGCGGGTCCCGGCTGCCGTGGGCGACCAGCACGACGGCTACTTTCGCTTCGTCCTTGCAGTGCCGGAACGGCTTCGGCTTCACAGGTGCAGGCCGCATTCGGTCTTCTCGAACATCGCCCAGCGGCCCGCGCGCGGGTCCTCACCGGCCTTCGTGCGGCGGGTGCACGGCCAGCAGCCGATCGAGCCGTACCCCTTCTTGAAGAGCTCGTTGACCGGGACGTTCCAGCGGGCGATGTAGCGGTCCACGTCGGACTGGGTCCAGGCCGCGATCGGGTTGATCTTGACCTTGCCCTTCTTCGCGTCGAACGCCACCACCGGGGTGTTCGCGCGGGTCGGGGACTCGTCGCGGCGCAGACCCGTGGCCCAGGAGTCGTAGTCGGCGAGGGCGCGCTCGAGCGGCTCGACCTTGCGCAGGAAGCAGCACTCGTCGGGGTTGCGGGCGAACAGCCGGGGGCCGAACTCGCCGTCCTGCTGGCCGACCGTCATCCGCGGGCGGATCGAGCGCACGTTGACGTTCATGGTGCGGGCGACCGTGTCGCGGATCTTGAGCGTCTCCGGGAAGTGCAGGCCGGTGTCGAGGAAGACCACGTCGATGCCGGGCGCGACCCGGGAGAACAGGTGGGCGACGACGGCGTCGGCCATCGAGCTGGTCACGCAGAACCGCTCGCCGAAGGTCGAGGCGGCCCAGCGGGCGATCTCCTCGGCCGGCGCGTCCTTCAGCAGAGCGGCGCCCTCGGCGGCCAGCGCCGACAGTTCGTCGCGGGACCGGCGGGCAGGGTCGGCCGGGGTGACCGGAGCCCCGAGGGAAACCAGTCCTAGGTTGGCGGCTGTCACGACAGTCATCGGTTCACTCCCTTGGAAAGCAGCCCGTTGAACTTGACCGTGAAAACTCGGGCGCAGGAGTGGCACTCCCACGCTCCGTGCGAGGCCTCGTTGGGGTAGAGGTCCTCTTCGCCGCAGTAGGGGCAGTACAGCGGGGTGCTTCTGGCGTCGCTCATTTCAGCAACTCCTCGTCGGCCCGGACGACCCAGTCGGCGAAGGCCTCGCCGCTGGTGCGCCCCTCCAGGTATCGACGGGCGAGCCGCTCGACGTAACCGGGCAGCTCTTCGGCGGTGGCCTTGAGGCCGCGCACCTTGCGGCCGAAGCCGGCGGTCTGGCCCTGCGCCATGCCCAGCCCACCGCCGAGGTGGATCTGGAAGCCCTCGACCTGCTCGCCGTGGGCGTTCATGACCAGCTGGCCCTTGAGCCCGATGTCGGCGACCTGGGTGCGGGCGCAGGCGTTCGGGCAGCCGTTGATGTGGATCGAGATGTCCGCGTCGAAGTCCTTGATCCGCTCCTCGAGGCGGGCCACCAGCTCCTCGCCACGCGCCTTGGTCTCGACGATCGCGAGCTTGCAGTACTCGATGCCGGTGCAGGCCATGGTGCCGCGCCGCCAGGCCGACGGACGGGCCTCCAGTCCGATGCCGCGCAGGCCCGCGATCAGCGGTTCCACCTGGTCGTCGGCAATGTCAAGAACGAGAAGCTTCTGGTACGGGGTCAGGCGCACCCGGTCTGATCCGTGCGCCGCCACCACGTCGGCCAGCTGGGTGAGCTGCGTGCCGGAGGAGCGGCCGACGACCGGGGCGGCACCGACGTAGTTGCGTCCGTCGCGCTGCTTGTGCACGCCGATGTGGTCGACCGGCTTGTCGGGCAGCGCCGGCGGCGGACCGTCGATCAGGGCCCGGCCCAGGTACTCCTTCTCGAGCACCTCGCGGAACTTCGCCACGCCCCAGTCGGCCAGCAGGAACTTCAGCCGGGCGCGGTTGCGCAGGCGCCGGTAGCCGTAGTCGCGGAAGATGCCGACGACGCCCTCCCAGACGTCGGGGATCTCCTCGAGCGGCACCCAGACGCCCAGCCGCTCGGCGAGCCGCGGGTTGGTGGAGAGCCCGCCGCCGACCCAGAGGTCGAAGCCGGGGCCGTGCTGCGGGTGGACCACGCCGAGCATCGCGATGTCGTTGACCTCGTGCGGCGTGTCGGCCAGCCAGGAGATCGACGTCTTGAACTTGCGGGGCAGGTTGGAGTAGCGCGGGTCGCCGAGATAGCGCTCGACGATCGTGTCGATCGCCGGGGTGGGGTCGACGACCTCCTCGGTCGAGACGCCGGCGACCGGGCTGCCCAGCACGACACGCGGGCAGTCGCCGCACGCCTCGGTGGTCTCCAGGCCGACCGCCTCGAGCCGGCGCCAGATCTCCGGCATGTCCTCGACGCGGATCCAGTGCAGCTGGATGTTCTGCCGGTCGGTGATGTCGGCGCTGTCGCGGGCGAACTCGGTGGAGATCCGGCCGATCGTGCGCAGCTGCTCGAGGCTCAGCGCGCCGCCGTCGATGCGTACGCGGAGCATGAAGTACTCGTCCTCGAGCTCGTGCGGCTCGAGCACCGCCGTACGGCCGCCGTCGATGCCGGCCTTGCGCTGGGTGTAGAGACCCCACCAGCGGAAACGCCCACGCAGGTCCTGCGGGTCGATGCCCGCGAAGCCGGTGTGGGCGTAGATGTTCTCGATCCGGGCCCGGACGTTGAGCGGGTTGTCGTCCTTCTTCATCCGCTCGTTCGGGTTCAGCGGTTCACGGTGTCCGAGCGCCCACTGACCCTCGCCGCGCGCCTTGCGGGGGCGGGCTGCGGGGGTTGCGGGGGTGTTGCTGGGCGCCATGGCGGCGGTCCTCCGGAGATCGTGGGCACGCTACGACGCTCACGGCAGGTTCCGCGACATCAGTGTCTGGAGGAAGCCGGCGCGTCGGGCGCGCCCGAGAAAATCAGTCGGGCGGCGTCAGGAAGCCGGACACATCGCGCTGCGGACGCGGCCGTAGTCGACGTGGCGACGGGCCACGAAGCGGCGGTCAACAGCAGCGGTCATGCCGGTAAGCCTCTCACGGGCGGCCATTCTCGGCCAGTGCGGTCCAGATTGCGGGAGTGTGTCGGCGCACACCTGGTTCGACGTTCATCTCGTGGTACCCCATCCACCGCCCCCGATTCACCGGGCACCGCTAGAACCGGACGTCGTGACCGCCGCGACCCTCACCCGGACAGAAGAGACACCCCCCGAGGCGTCGCCGGTCAGGCGGATCGGGCCGCTGATCTGCCCCGCGGTGCTGCCCGCCCTGGCGATGCTGATCGCCGGCTCGACCGGGCTGACCCGGCCGGCGCTGGGCTGGGACGAGCACGCGACGTGGTCGGCGGCGGCGCGTACGCCGGGGGAGATTCTCGAGCTGGCCCGGACCATGGACGGCGTCATCGCGCCGTACTACCTGTTCGTGCACTTCTGGACGGGCGTGTTCGGGGACTCGGTGGCGGCGATCCGGATGCCGTCCCTGATCGCGGTGGTGCTGGGCGTGGGGCTGGTCGGCGAGCTCGGACGGCGCCTGTTCACCCCTGGCATCGGGCTGACGGCAGGGCTCATCGTGGCCGCCGTACCGCAGCTGTCGCGGTATGCTCAGGAGGCTCGCGCGTACGGTATGGCCTTCTGCTTCGCGGTCCTCGCGACGCTTCTGCTGCACGTGGCGCTGGGCAGGCCCACGTGGCCGCGGTGGATCGCGTACGGCCTCGCGCTCACGCTGCTGGGCTACACGCACATGATCGGCTTGCTGGTGCTGAGCGGCCACGTCGTCGCCGTGCCGGTGCAACGCGACCGGCGCGTGCTGATCCGCTGGGCCGCCGTGGTCGCCGCCACGCTGGTGCTGGTCGCGCCGCTGATCCGGCTCGGGCTCGCCCAGCGCGGCACGCAGCTCGAGTGGATCCCGCCGATGGACCTGCACCAGATCCTCATCGCCCCCGGGGTGATCTTCGGAGCGCCGGTCGCGGGCCTGCTCGTCGTCGGCCTCGCCCTGGCCGCCCGGTGGGAACGACCGCTGGTCCTGGGCGAGATGGCCGCCCTGGCCGCACTCCCGCCCGCCCTGCTCATCGCGGTCTCGTTCGTCACCGCGCCGCTGTGGGTGCCGCGCTACGTGCTCTTCGCCGTCGCGCCGCTGGCCCTGCTCGCCGCCGTGGCGCTGCGCGGGCTGCCCGGCCGTACCGTCGTCGCGCTCGTCATGGTCGTGGCCGTGGGATTCGAGACCCAGCAGGTGGTGCGCGGGCCCGCCGCGCACGGCGGCATGGACTTCCGCCGGGCCGCGGCGATCGTCCGCGCCGGTCAGCGGCCGGGGGACGGGGTGGTCTACGGCCGCATCGGTACGTGGTCCCTGCGCGCCGGCCTCGACTACGAGCTGCGGAACGGCCCGGAGCCGGCCGACCTGCTGGTGCGCCGGTCCGCGGCCGATGCGGGCGCGCTGGAGGCGGTCGAGTGCCCGGAGCTGACGTGCTTCGACGCGCAGCGCGTCTGGTACGTCGGCGCGCGGCACCCCGGCGACCCGATGGCCGACGCGGGCGACGCGCTGCGGGCGAAGTTCGAGGCCGAGTACCGGCGTACCGGCTACTGGCTGCTACCGCTGGGAACTATCGCGCTGTACCAGCGACGCACAGGCTGAGCTGCGACGCTGGGGGTGTGCAGACGCTCGCGCCCCTTGCTCCCCCGCGGCCCGAGCCGGCGGCGGGGACAACCGTCCGTGACCGCCGGCCGACCCGGTGGCTGTGCTGGCTCGTGCCGGCCATGGTGACGGGTGTCGTCGTGGCCGTCCGAGCCGGGACGCCCGGGCCGTGGCGCGACGAGCTGGCGACGTGGAGTGCGGCGCATCGGACGGTGCCGCAGATCGTCGAGCTCGGCCGGCACATCGACGGCGTCACCGTGCCGTACTACCTGCTGGCGCACGTGATGGCGGGGTTCGGCGACTCGATCCTCGTGCTGCGGCTGCCGTCGATGCTCGCCGCCACCGCGACGGCCGCGGTGACCGCGCTGCTCGCCCGGCGGCTGTGGGACCCGCGCGCCGCGTTCGTCGCCGGGCTGCTCGTCGCGGCGATGCCGGTGGTGTCCCGCTACGGGCAGGAGGCCCGCGGGTACGCCCTGGCCGCCCTGTTCGCGGTGACGGCGACGCTGTTCCTGCTCCGTGCGCTCGGCTCGGGGCGGTGGTGGGACTGGCTCGCGTACGCAACAAGCGTCCTGTTCCTGGGGTGGTCGCACCAGCTGGCTCTACTGCTGCTTCTCGGCCACGCCGTGACCGTCGCCGTCATCAAGCGGCGAGCCCTGTTCGCGTGGCTCGCCGGTGTCGCCGTCGCGGCCACGGGCGTCCTCCCGTTCACCCTGCTCGGTGTGGGCCAGCACGCCGCCCAGCTCGACTGGCTGTCCCCGGCGGAACCGGCGGACCTGGCCGACGTCGCCGGAACCATCTTCCTGTCAGGCGTAATCGGCGGCGCGGTGTGCGCCCTCGCGCTCATGGCGCTGCGCGGCCGGGATCGCCGGGCGTCGCTGCTCTTCGTGTCGGCCCTGCTCCCGGTGCTGACCCTGTACGCGATCGACCAACTCGTCACGCCGATGTTCGTGGGCCGGTACCTCGTGTTCGTCGTCCCGCTGCTGTGCGCGCTCGCCGGCCGGGCCCTCGCCGACCTCCGGCTGCCGCTGGGCCTGACCGCCGTGCTGGTGCTCGCGGCGATCGGGCTGCCGCTGCAGGAGGACATCCGCCGTACGCACTCCGGCTCCGACTACCGCCAGGCAGCGGCGATGATCCACGCCCAGTCCCGCCCCGGCGACGGGATCATCTACGCGCCGCGTGCGGGATGGCACTTCACCGACATCGCCCTGCGCTACTACCTGGGTGACGACGTACCGAAGGACGTCCTGCTGCAGTCGGACGAGGTGGCGAACGCGTCGCTGTGGGCGACCGAGTGCGCCGGCCCCGCGGCCTGTCTGGCGGGCACGGACCGGGTGTGGACGCTCAGCGGCGACGACCTGGAGACCGGACGCCGCGCGGGCTCCACGGACCAGCTCACCCCGGCCCAGCAGGCGGTGCTGAACGGCTCGTTCCGGCAGATGTCCCAGGCGCGCGTCGACGGCTTCACGCTCGCGCTCTTCGTCCGCCGGGCGTCCCGCTGACCCTCATTCCAGGGGGATCTCCACCTCGTCGCGGAGGAGGCCGTAGATGACCATGTCGCGCCAGATGCCGTGGCGGAAGCGGACGCCGCGGAGCAGGCCCTCGCGCCGGAAGCCGATCTTCTCCAGGGCCGTCTGTTCGGCGACGTTCTCGGCGTCGGTCTGCGCCTCGAGCCGGTTGGCGGTCGTGTAGCGCAGCAGGTACTGCACCAGCATGCTCTGCGCCGCCGTGCCGTAGCCGCGGCCGCGGTGCTCCGGGAGCAGTGCCAGGCCGATCTCGTAGCAGCCGCCGATCGGGCCGCCGCGGGTTCGCGCCTCCCAGCTGGCGATGCCGATCACCAGGTCGTCGGGGCGTACGACCGCGAGCGCCGTCGAGCGGGTGCCGATGTAGCCGTCGGTCTCCCAGCGGCGGCGGCGGGCCCGCGCGTCGGTGAAGCCCGCCCATTCGTACGGGCCCAGCGCGTCGGGGTCCGTGTCCAGGCGTTCCAGGAAGGGCAGGTCGCCCTCGACGAAGGGGCGCAGGGCCGGGGAGTCGTGCATGCACACCTCGAAGGACGGGCGGCCGGGCCGCGGGCGATCAGGATGTCACCGGGGCGGGCCGGCGGGCAGCGCCAGGGACAGCGCGAGCGACTCGTCGAGCACCACCAGCCCGCGGTCGGCGAATTCGTCGAGGGCCTCGCGGATCTGCGCCGTCGTCAGGCTCCCGCCCAGCCGGTCGTGCACCGCCGCGGCCGTGATCGGGCGGTCGCTGCAGGCGGCGTACAGGTCGGCGAGCGGGCCCTCGAAGGTGTACGTCCCCTCCGCGCCCGGGTGCCGGCCGTCGTAGATCTGCACCAGCCCCGGCGACGACCAGTACGTCAGCGTGGGGCGTCGCGGCGCGGACCACGCGTCGGACCAGGCGGCGGTCTCCTTCACCAGCGCGGCGTACGCGTCGGGCGGCAGCGCGCCGGGCAGGTCGTACTCGAAGAAGTAGGCCGCCTTGCCGAGGTCGACCGTGTCCGGGTACACGTACCGGTAGCTGGCCTCCGGGGTCCGCGACGGTGACTCGCCGAACAGCGGGCTGAACCGCTCGATCCACACCCGGCCGGCGCCGGTCGGCGGCTGGAGATGCACGAGGTGCGGCAGCAGGGCGGCCTGCCCGGCGTAGTCCTGCTCGGTCTCGCCGGGGAATCCGTACAGCAGGTTCCAGCCGACCTCGACGCCGTAGTACGCCGCCCAGCGCAGCAGGTTGACGTTCTGCGCGGCCCGGGCGCCCTTGCGCATCAGCCGCAGTACCCGCGAGCTCAGCGACTCGATGCCGGGCTGGATCTGCGTGACGCCCGCCTGGGCCAGCGTGCGGACCTGTGCACGGGTCAGGTTGGCCTTGACCTCGTAGAAGATCTGGTAGGTGACGCCCTCGGCGGCCAGCACCGGGAACAGGTCCTTGAGGTAGCCCATGTCCACGATGTTGTCGACGCCGTGGAAGCGGAAGCTGTGGTAGCGGCGGGCCTGGGTGACGAACTCGTCGGCCATCCGCTGCGGAGACTTGGCGCGGAACATCATCGTCGAGCCGTTCAGCCCGCAGAACGTGCAGTGGTGCTTCTCGCCCCACCAGCAGCCGCGCGAGGACTCGAACGGGATCGGCACCGCGCCGGGCCCCGTACGCGGCAGCAGCCCCAGCCGTCCCGCCCGCTCGAAGTACTCGGCGTAGTCCGGCGCGGGCAGCTCGTCGAGCTGTCGCAGCGGCGGCGCCGGGGGCGTGGTCGCGACCTCGCCGTCGATGCGGCACGCCACGCCGGGCTCGCCCGTGGGCGGGACGCCGGCGACGAGGCGGTCGAGCAGCCGGGGGAAGGCGGTGTCCGCCTCCCCCACCACGGCGAGGTCCACGCTCGGCACCGCGCGGACCCATTCCGGGCCCATCTCGCCGTCGAAGTTCGCGCCGCCGAAGACGGTGATCAGCTCCGGGTTGTCCCGCTTCAGGCGGCGGGCGAGGGCGAACGACGCGGCGTTCTGCTGGAACGTGGAGGTGAACCCGACGACCTTGACGCCGTCCCACATCGGGTCCGCGGCGAGCCGGTCGAGGTACGCGGGCACCTCGACGCGGCGGGTGTGCAGCAGCCGCGCCCGCCAGTCCGCGTCGCCGCCGCGCCCGCCGTCGCCCAGGTCCGCGAGCTCGGCGGCGAAGTCGTCGAGCAAGCGGCCGTCGTGGTCGGGCGCCGCCGGCCCGAACGCCTCGACCGAGAACAGCCATTCCGCCACCAGACGCGCCTTGCGGCCGGCGAGCTGACGGTAGTAGTCGGCACCGATGCCGGCGGCGAAGTCCAGGTTGGCGTGCAGCGTGCGTACCGGGAAGCCGTGCCCCCGCAGGATCTCGCTGAGCAAGCCGAGCTGGATCGACGGCCAGTCGATGTCCATGAACGGCATCGACACGAGGACCACGGGCCACCCGGCACGATCGGCCGGGCGGAGCCGCACCGGATCCGGCGCGAGAGCCATGTCAGGGCTCGGTCACGACGATGCGGTTGATGGGGAGGCTCTCCGCCTCCGCCGCGCCCGGTGTGAAAGCGGAGCGGAACTGCTCCTGCACCGACGCGTCCCGCGGGGCGTCGCCGGCCGTCACCCCCAGCGCCGCACCGAGCACCGCCCCGGCGGCCAGGCCGCCGAGCAGGACGACCGTGGAACGCCGTCCGGTTGTGTGTTTCGTGGTATCGGACATTGTCATTCACCTTTCCGAAGTGGATGGACGAGATTCTTCGCGAGCCGGGCCCGCGGCTGGTCGGCCTGGGGGTGGCCGAGGTCGTCGAGGATGTCGCCGGCTTCGCGCCACAGGGCGCCGGCCGCACCGGGGTCGCCGGCCGCCTGCCGGGTGTCGCCGAGGCGGAGCAGGGTGGTGGCCACCTCGTACCGGTCGCCGAGCCGGCGCCAGAGCTCCAGGGCGTGCTCGAAGCACACCGTCGCCTCGGCGTAGTCACCGAGCTGGTGGGTGGCGAAGCCGAGGGTGTCCCACGTGTCGGCCTGACCGGGGTAGTCGCCGACCTCGCGGTGCAGCTCCAGCGACTCCCGGCAGAACCGCAGCGCGTCGGTGTGCTGGCCGAGGTTGGCGGAATACCAGCCGATCCAGTTCAGCGCGTCCGCCTCGCCGGACCGGTCCCCCGCCTCGCGGAACAGGTCCCGGGCCAGCCGGGCCCGTTCGAGCGCGGCGGCGTGGTCGCTCTGGCGTTCCAGGATCCGGCCGAGGTCCAGGTGCAGGCGGGCGCTGCGGGCCTTCTCGCCGGACTTGCCGTACAGCTCGAGCGCCTGCCGGGCGTGGTCCGCGGCCTCGTCGAGGAGGTCCAGCTGGAGCAGGGCGATGCTGAGCAGCCGGTGGGCCAGCGCCTCGCCGTTCACGTCGCCGGTCCGGTTGCAGGCCTCCAGGGCGGCGCGTAGGCAGGCGGCCCACGCGTGCCACTTGCCCTGGTAGTTGAGGAACGCGGTGATGGTCCAGGTGAGCTGGCCGGCGTGCGCCGGGAAGCCGGCCCCGGTGGCGTGCATGATCGCCTCCACCAGGACGGACTGCTCGGTCATGAACCAGGCGAGTGCGGCCTCGGCGCCGGTGAAGGTCAGGACGGTCGCCGCCGGGTCGGCGGGGTCGACCGCGATGGGCTCCCGGTACGCGTACAGCAGCCGGTCGGCGCCGTGCGAGGTGTGCAGGTAGTGGTCGAGCACCCGGCGGGTGGCGGCGCGCCGGTCCGGTTCGGGGTCGATGTCGTGCGCCTGCTCGGCCGCGTACGCCCGCAGCAGATCGTGGAACGCGAACCGCCCCGGCGCCCGCTCCTCGAGCAGGTGCGCCCCGGACAGCTCGCCGAGCAGCCGCCGCACCTGCCGTACGGGCACCCCGGCCAGGCTGGCCGCGGCCGGATGGGTGATCTCCGGCCCGGGGTGCAGCCCGAGCAGCCGGAAGAGGCGCGCCGCGTCATCGCTGAGCTGGTGGTACGACCACGACAGCACGGCCCGGGCGTCGCTGCTCTCGGTCTCGCCCATGAAGGCGTCCAGCCGCCCGGTCGCCTCGCGCAGTTCGGCGGCCAGCGCGGACAGCCGGTGGTGCGGGAACGCGGCGGCCCGGGCCGCGACGATGGCCAGCGCCAGCGGCAGCCCGGCGCACATGGTGACCAGCCCGGCCACGGCTTCCGGCTCGGCCGCGGCCCGCTCGGCGCCGAACCGGCGGGCCAGCAGCAGCGCGGCCTCGTCCTCGGCCAGCAGGTCCAGGGTCACCGGGACCGCCCCCGCGGCGACCAGCGCGGAGAGGCGCCGGCGGCTGGTGACCACGGCGGCGCTGCCGTACGTGCCGGGCAGCAGGGGCAGCACCTGGTCGGTGTCGCGGGCATTGTCGAGCACCACCAGCACCCGGCGCCCGGCGAGGAGGCTGCGGAAGCGGGCCGCCCGGTCCGGCACGGTGGCGGGGATCTGCTGCGCCGGCACCCCGAACGCCTCGAGGAAGCCGCGCAGCACCACGCCCGGGTCCATCGGGCCGCCCTGGGGGTCGAAGCCACGCAGGTTCACGTACAGCTGGCCATCGGGGTAGTCGGGGGCCACGCGGTGCGCCCACTGCAGCGCCAGCGAGGTCTTGCCGACGCCGGCGGTGCCGGTGATGGCCACGATCATCACGCTGTGGTCGGCGCCGGCCAGCGCGGTCAGCCGGTCCATCTCGGCCGTGCGGCCGGTGAAGTGCGCCAGGGCGTGCGGCAGCTGGGCCGGCCCGGACGCCGCCGCCGGGGCCTCGCGGGGCGCCGGGGCCGGCGCCGCGGGCGGGTGGGCCGCCGGCGCCCGGCGGGACAGCTCGGCCTCGCCGTTGAGGATGCGCTGGTGCAGCATCTGCAGTTCCGGGTCGGGGTCGATGCCCAGTTCCGCCAGGAGGTGGTCGCGGGCCTCGCGGAAGGCGGCGAGGGCCTCGCCCTGCCGGCCGTCGCGGTACAGCGCGCGCATCAGCAGCCCGCGCAGCCGTTCCCGCAGCGGGTGCGCGGCGACCAGCCGGCGCAGCTCGGCCACCAGGTCCTGGTCGTTGCCGAGGGCCAGGTCGATGTCGATGCGCTCCTCGAGGGCGAGGATGTGCCGCTCGGCGAGCCGGTCGCGCTCGGCGTCGAGCAGCGGGCTGCTCAGCCCGTCGAGGACCGGGCCGCGCCAGAGGGCCAGCGCGGCGTGCAGACGCTCGGACGCCGTCGTGAGGTCACCGGCCGCCCGGGCGGCCCGCGCCGCGGTGCGGCCCCGGTCGAAGCGCTCCAGGTCGAGGTGGTCCGGGGGCACGGACAGCAGGTATCCGGCGTCGGTCCAGGACAGCACCTCGGAGCGGGTACGGGCGGAGCGGACCGGGTCCAGCACCTGACGCAGCCCGGACACGTGCTTCTGCAGGAGGTTCACCGCGTACGTGGGTGCGTCGTCGCCCCACACCGCGCCGATGAGCTGCTCGCGGCCGATGGGACGGTTGGCGTGCAGCGCCAGCGCGCCGAGGACGACCCGCTGTTTGACCGACCCGAGCGGGACCGGCTTCTCCCCGTGCCACGCCTGCAGCTGACCGAGGATGTCGAGGCGGACCGGTCCATCGAGCGGGCTACTCACCACAGACCCTCGTCCGGCATCGGCATGCCCATTCCGATCGTGAACACGGTGGTGTCGCCCCCGAAACGAACACGAGTGTCGAGTGTAGACGGCGGGACCGAGGCCGCTCCCCATCGAGCGAACCGGTCGATTTCCCGTCAAGGTGAAACTCTCCCATGTCGGACCGTGAAGGTCCGCTAACCGTCCGGTGTCCGACGAATGGTTCATGACAGCACCGCCCGGATGGCCGCCGCGGTCGAGGCCACCGCGGGCGGATGCAGGATGCCGTAGTGCCCGGCGGTGGTGGAGAGCTCCCGGACACCCCCGTGGAACCGGCCACGCCAGTACGGCGCCCAGTCCTGGGAACCGTGCGCGGACACCAGAAGTGCCGCCGCGGCGAGGTGGCCGGCCGCGCGGTATCCGGACAACGCGGCGGTCCGTGCCACGAAGACGGCGTACCAGCGTTCGAGGTCGCTCAGCAGGGTCCCGGGCGGGGCCGGGCGATCGGCCAGGTGGTCCGCGAGCAGGGCCAGATGCTGCGCCGCCGACAACCGGGGCAGCACGCGCGCCGGGCGGCCCAGGCCCCGCAGAACCTCACCGGCGAACAGCGCCGCGAGGTCGTCCGCCGGATCCGGCCGCCACCGGTCCGTGCGGTACGGCGAGTCGATCAGCGCCACCAGCGCGACCGTGCCGCCCTCCGCCTCCAGCCGCCGGGCCGTCTCGTACGCGACGATCCCGCCGCCGGCCCAGCCGATCAACCGGTACGGCCCGTCCGGCTGGCTGCGCCGGACGAGCTCCACGGTGCGGGCGACCATGGCGTCGAGGGAGCCCGGCGGGGTGGCCCCGGCGTACAGGCCGTCCGCCTCGATCCCGTGGAGGCGGCAGGTCCCGTCGAGGCTGCGGGCGAGGGCGGCGTACTCGTGCACCGTCCCGCCCACCGCGGGCAGGGCGAACGCGGACACCCGCCCGGTCGTGCCGAACGACACGACGGGGCCGCCCGCCCGTACCGCGCCCTCGCGAGGCACGCCCAGCCGGGCCGTCAGCGCCGCCCGTTGCGCCTCGCCGCCCATCGATCCCGTTCCTCCCGCGGGGCCGCCCCGGCACCGGGCCGGGGCGGCCGTAGCCATGTCCACCACTGTCAGCGGCCGGAGCTCATGACACGTGCTCGCGCAGGATCGCGGCCACCTCGTCCGCGCCGGGCGACTGCAGGAACGAGTAGTGGTCGCCCGCCACGGTCCGGTAGTCGGTGTCCGGCCCGAGCACGCCCCGCCAGTGCGGGGTGAAGTCGTACGACTGCTCCGCCGTGACGACCACCGTGCGGGCGGCCGCGGCCCGGGGCCGATGCCCCGCGATCATCCGGGTCTGCTCGCGGAACACCGCGAACCGCCGCTCGATCTCCGCCCGTGCCGCCTCCGCGTCGCCGGTGCCTACGAGCCGGTCCGCCAGCCAGGCCAGCTGCCCGGCGGCGTCGCCCTCGGGCAGATCGGTGGCCGCCGGGCCGAGCGCCCGCGCCGCGTCCACGACGAACTGGCGCGCGGCCGCGTCCTCCGACAGCCCGGTCAGGTCGGCCGGCTCGCTCGGGGAGTCGAGCAGCGCCACCAGCGCCACCTCGGCGCCCTCGCCCTCCAGCCGGCGGGCCATCTCCAGGGCCACCAGGCCGCCCAGCGACCACCCGCCCAGCCGGTACGGCCCCTCCGGCTGCTCGGCGCGGACCTGCGCGACGTACCGGGTGACCGTCTCGTCGAGGTCCGCCGGGAACTCGCCGGGGCCGGCCGCGTTGATGCCGTACACCCGCAGCGTGTCGTCGAGGCGACCGGCCAGGCCGGCGTACGCGAAGACCGTGCCGCCGACCGCGTGGACCAGGAAGAGCGACCGGTCCGCCGGCCCGGCGTTCATCGCCACGACCGTGCTCGCCGGGGCGGCCGTGTGCGCCGCCAGTGCCTCCGCGCGGGCGGCGGGCGCCTCCTCCAGGGCGTCGAGGTCGATCTCGTCGAGCCGGGTGTCCTCGAGGCCGTGCCGGTCGCGCAGCATCTCGGTCAGCTGGGCGGGGGTCGGGGCCAGGAAGATCGCCGAGACGTCCGAGTCGACGGCGAGTTCCTTGCGCAGCTGGGCGATGAGCTGCATGGCCTGCAGCGAGTTGCCGCCGAGGTCGAAGAAGCTGTCCTCGACGCCGACCCGGTCACGCCGCAGCAGCGCCGCGAACATGTCCGCCAGCACCGCCTCGATCAGCGTGCGCGGTGCGACGTATCCGGCGTCGTGGCCGGTGTCCTCCGGTGCCGGCAGCGCCGCGCGGTCCACCTTGCCGTTGGCGTTGAGCGGGAACGCGTCCAGCACCACCAGGTGCGCGGGGACCATGAAGGCCGGCATCCGGGCGGCCATGTGGACGCGCAGGTCGGTCGGGTCGATCGTGGGCCGCTGCGCGTCGCCGCGGACGTACCCGACCAGCTGCTTCTGGCCGGCGGCGTCCTCGCGGACCAGCACCAGCGCCTGGGCGACGGACGGGTGCTCGGCGAGGACCGCCTCGATCTCGCCCAGCTCCACCCGCAGACCGCGGATCTTCACCTGGTCGTCCGAGCGGCCCAGGTACTGCAGGTTGCCGTCGGGCAGGCGGCGGGCCACGTCCCCGGTCCTGTAGAGCCGCGCCCCCGGATGGGTACCGAACGGGTCCCGGATGAACTTCTCCGCGGTCAGCTCCGGCCGGTTCAGATAGCCGCGCGCCACCCCGGCGCCGCCCAGGTGCAGCTCACCGGGTACGCCGACCGGTACGGGGTTGAGGTGCTTGTCCAGCACGTACGCGGTGTAGTTCGGCAACGGCAGCCCGATCGGCGGCGGGTCGAGCGGCGAATCGGCGTGGCACTCGGCCATCGTCGAGCCGACCGTGGTCTCGGTGGGGCCGTACCCGTTGATGAACCTCATGCCCGGCCGGGCCCACTTGCGGACCAGCGCCGAGGAGAACGCCTCCCCGCCGGCGATGACCACGCGCAGCGCGGGGAAGTCCTCGTCGGCGAGCAGGTTGAGCACCGCGGGCGGCAGGCACATGAACGTGATCCCCTGATCGCGGATCAGGTCGGCGAGCCGCGGCGGCGACAGCAGCGTCTCGCTGCGTCCCAGCACCAGCGTGGCTCCCGACAGCAGGGCCCCGAACATGTCGAGCACGGAGACGTCGAAGTTCAGCGAGGCGAACTGCAGCACCTTGTCGCCCGGACCGAGCGGCCAGTGCTCGATCTCGCCGGTGGCGAAGTTGACCGCTTGGCGATGCTCGACCACCACGCCCTTGGGGCGGCCGGTCGATCCGGAGGTGTAGATGACGTACGCCGCGTTCGCGGGCCCGGCCAGCGGCTCCGGGGCGCCCCCGTCGAGGGCGGAGAGCGCCGCCCAGTCCCGGTCGAGCGAGACCACGGCGGTGCCCTGCACGGGCAGCGACGGCTCGCTCTCGTCGTCGGTGACGACCACCGGCATGTGGGCGTCCTCGACCATGAAGGCGAGCCGGTCCGCCGGGTACTGCGGGTCCAGCGGCACGTAGCCGCCGCCCGCCTTCAGGATGCCGAGGATGCCGGCGAGGCGGCGCACCGAGCGCTGGGTGCACACGCCGACCAGCACCTCCGGGCCGACGCCCAGCTCGCGCAGCCGCCGGGCGATGCGGTTGGCCTGCGCGTCGAGTTCGGCGTACGTGACCGTCTCGTCGTCGAGCCGCACCGCGATCCCGTCGGGGGTGGCCGCCACCTGCGCCTCGAACTTGTCGTGCAGGCACCATGACGGGTAGTCGGCCCGCGTGGCGTTCCAGTCGTGGATCTCCTGCCGCAACTCCTCCGGAGTGAGCAGAGGCAGCCCGGACAGCGGCCGGGCCGGGTCGGCGGCGAGCCCCTCGAGCAGCGTGCGGAAGTGGCCGAGCATCCGGCGTACGGTCGCGGGGTCGAACAGGGCGGTGGCGTACGAGGCACTGACCAGCAGCCGCCCCTCGTCTTCCACAGTGGACATGAGCAGGTCGAACTTCGCGGCAGTGCTCGGGAGTTCCTCGGTCTCCCAGGCCACCCCGGCCACCTGCAGGTCCCGGCGCTGGTTCTCGGCGAGCATGAACCCGACCTGGAAGAGCGGGTGCCGGCCGGCGTCGCGGGGTGCCCGTACGGCCTCCACGATCGCGGCGAACGGCAGGTCCTGGTGGCCGTACGCACCGACCGTGGCGGTCCGGATCCGTTGCAGCAGCTCGCCGAACGCGGGATCGCCGGACAGATCGCCGCGCACCGGCAGGGTGTTCACCAGGTACCCGATCAGCGGGGCCAGCTCGGGCCGGGTGCGGTTGGCGCTGACCGTGCCGACGACGATGTCGTCCTGTCCGCTGTAGCGGTGCAGCAGCACGTGGAACGCGGCCATCAGCGTGACGAACAGCGTGGTGCCCTCGCGCCGGCTGAGCGCCTTCAGCCCGTCCAGCACCTCCCCGGAGACATCGATGGACTCCACCGCGCCGTCGTACGTCTGCACCAGCGGCCGCGGCCGGTCGGTCGGCAGCTGCAGCACGGGCGCCCCGGCGAGCGTGCTGCGCCAGTACTCCTGGAGTTCCTCCAGAGCCTGCCCGCGCAGGCGTTCCCGTTCCCACACGGCGTAGTCCGCGAACTGGATCGCCAGGTCCGGCAGTTCCGCCGGGCGGCCCGCGACGCGGGCCTCGTAGAGGGCGCTGAGCTCGCTCACCAGCACCCCGAACGACCAGCCGTCGAAGACCGTGTGGTGCACGGTGATGACCAGTACCTGCTGGTCGGCGGCGAGCTTGACGAGCAGCAGCCGCAGCAGCGGGCCGTGCTCGAGGGTGAACGGCCGCGCGGCCTCCTGCCCGACCTCCTGCCGGTAGCGCTGGTCCCGCTCGGGTTCCGGCAGCCCGCTCAGGTCGGTGACCGGGAGCTTGACCTCGGCCGGCTCGTCGATCACCTGCACCGCCCGGCCGTCCCGCGCGACCAGCCGCGTCCGCAGCGACTCGTGCCGGCCGACCAGCGCCGTGACGGCGGCCTGCAGCGCGGCCGGGTCGAGCGGACCGGACAGCCGTACCGCCCCCGCGATGTTGTACGTCGCCAGGCCCGGAGCCAGCTGGTCGATGAACCACAGCTGCTCCTGCCCGAACGACAGCGGGACGTCCACGAGCCCCGGTGCGCGCCGGGGGATCCCCGCGGCCGCCTGGTCGGCTCGGCCTCGGCGCAGGCGGGCCGCCAGGAGCGCCCGCTGAGTATCAGACAACATGCCGTGTCACCCAGTTCCTTGTCGTGGTTGTCAGTCGTTGACGGCCGACCCGGCGAGCGCCGGGGCCTGCGGGTCGGCGGGGCGGTCGGGGATCTCGGTGAGCCGGAAGACCGGCGAGAACAGCAGCCAGGCCAGCGGGGTCGCGACCCCGAGCACGCCGACCACCAGGGCGGTACGCGCGCCGAACAGCCCGGCGAGGGAACCACCGGTGAACGCGCCCAGCGGCACCGTGCCGAACAGCAGCAGGCGGTAGCTGGCGTTCATCCGGCCGAGCAGCCGGTCGGCGGTCACCGACTGGCGCAGGGTCAGCGCGTTGACGTTGAAGACGGCCAGGTTGGCGCCGAGCACCGCCAGCGCGGCGCCGAGCACCACCAGCGAGACCGTTCCGGAGTCGCGCGGCACCAGCAGGAACAGCGGCGCCACGCAGGCGAGCACAGTGGACCAGCGCAGCGCTCCGCCGATCCCGAGCTTCGCCCGGAGCCGGTTCGCCGCGAGGGCACCGGCGAGCGCCCCCACCGAACCGGCGCTCACCACCAGACCCAGCGGGGTGGCCCCGATGCCGAGGACCCGGACCAGGTACACCAGCAGCACGGTCAGCACGACGTTCTGGAACAGGTTGAACGTCGCCGACTGGGTGGCCAGGTGGCGCAGCACGGGATTGCCGAAGACCGCCCGCAGCCCCTCGGCGATCTGCGCCCGCATCGCGGTCCGCTCGCCGGACTCCGCGGGCGCCGTCTCCCGCGTCTTGATCCGGCTCAGCGCCAGCGCCGAGACCAGGTACGACACCGCGTCGACGGCCAGGGCGATCGGCGCGGTCAGCACGCCGACCAGGAAGCCGGCCAGCCCCGGGCCGCCGATCCCGGCGACCGAGTAGCTCGCGGCGATCTTGCTGTTCGCGTCGCCGAGGTGCCGGCGCTCCACCAGTCCCGGCACGTACGACAGGATGCCGACGTCGAACAGCACGGTCAGCAGCCCGGCACCGAAGGCGACCGCGTACAGCCAGGGCATCGACAGCACGTGCAGCAGGCTCGCCACCGGGACCAGGCCGATCAGGACGGCCCGGCCCAGGTTGGCGGCGATCAGCGTGGGCCGCCGCCGGCGCCGGTCGAACCACACCCCGGCGAAGAGCGTCAGCAGCACGTACGGCGCGTACCGAGCCACGTTCAGCAGGCCCACCTCGAACGCGCCGGCGTGCAGCGTCAGGATCGCGACCAGCGGCAGGGCGAGATCGGTGATCTGGGAGCCCATCAGCGAGACGGTCTCGCCGCCCCAGACCCTGACGAAATCCGGATTGCGCCAGACCGTCGCCGGCGCGGAGCTGTCGGTGCCCACCCGGAATCAGCCCCGGTCCGCGTCCGCGGCACCCACGCCGGCCAGCGCGGCCGGTACGGTGTGCAGCCCGAACTCGTCGTGGAGCACAGCCGCGGCACGGTCCACCAGGTCCACCTCGACGTGGCAGGAGAACCGTCCCGGCGTACTCGTGACCAGCTGGGGCCGGATGCCGCCGGCCTCGAGCGCGGCGAGCATCCGGGCGCTGATCTCCGGCCGGTTGCCGACCGCCGGGCCGACGACGCTGACGCTGCCGAGGTCGTCGCGCACGTCGACGGCCACCCCCGCGTCGGCCAGCGCGGCGACGACGTCCGCAACCTCCGAGCCGGGCGCCGTGAACCGCAGCCGGCCGATGTCCGGGATGATCGAGCCGACGGCGGCCCCCCGCCGCGCCAGCGCCCCGGACACCGTGGCCGGGGTCATGTCCCGCACGGTGTAGACCGGATCCCGGCGCCGGTGCGCCACCCCGGTGATCCTCGCCTGCTCGAACACCTTCGCTCCCCCTCGGATCCAGGTGCCTTCCGCCGCGGTGAACGTGGAACGCACGTGAATGTCGACCTCGTGGGCGGCGGCCAGTTCCACCGCCCGTGTCTGCAGAACCTGGGCACCCCCGTCGGCGAGCTGGAGCATCTCCTCGTGGCCGAGGCAGTCCAGCTGCCGCGCCCCCGGCACCACCCGGGGATCCGCGGTGAACACACCGGTGACGTCGGTGAAGATGTCGCACTGCCGCAGGCCCAGCGCGGCGGCCAGCGCGATCGCGGATGCGTCCGAGCCGCCGCGGCCCAGCGTGGTGACGTCACCGGTGGCCGACGTGCCCTGATAGCCGGTGACCAGCACGATCAGGCCCTCGTCGAGCGCCTGCACCACCCGGGCCGGGTCCATCTGCCACAGCCGGGCGTTGCCGTACGCGTCGTCGGTCCGGAAACCCGCCTGGGCACCGTTGAACGAGATCGCCCGCTCGCCCAGCTCGTGCACCGCCATCGCGGTCAGCGCACACGAGACCACCTCGCCGATCGAGAGCAGCGCGTCCAGCTCGCGCGACGGGGGCCGGCCGGTCATCTCGTACGCGAGCCGTACCAGGTCGTCGGTGGTGTCGCCCATGGCCGAGAGCACCGCGACGGTCTGCGTGCCGCGCCGCTTCGAGGCGACCAGGCGCCGGGCCACCGCCCGCAGCTTCTCCGGGTCGGCCACCGAGGAGCCGCCGAACTTCCACACGACCCGCTCGGGGACGGGCGGCGCGACGGCCGGGGCGACGGGTGCCGGCGCCAGCAGGGTGCTCACCGGGCCGCCGCCCGGTCGTGGACGAGCCCCACCCAGCTGGCGAAGAAGATCAGGCTGTGGCTGCGCCAGCGGTTCACCGGCCGGCCCAGATCCACATTGGCCGGCGGCTGTACGTCGGTCAGCCCCGCACCGACGTCCCGGCGGTACTCGTCGGCCAGCCGCCCGCCCGCGTACTCCGGGTGGCCGATGTGCATGACGACGAGGTGGTCGGGGGACTCGGCGATGACCGTGCCGGCCTCGGCGGACCGGGCCACCGCCCGCACGTGCGGGTTGCGGTCCAGGGCGGCGTCGTCGAAGCCGGCGTACCGGCTGTGGGTCGACCAGAACCGGTCGTCGAGAACCGCGGCGATCGGCCCGTCGTCCACCAGCCGGTCCGTCTCGTACATGCCGGACACCTTTGTCGGGTAGACCTCTTTCGGGACCCCGTAGAGCAGGTGGGCCACGGCCAGCGCACCCCAGCAGAGGCCGAGCACGGGCGTGCCCTCGTCGGCGGCGCGCTGCACGATCGGGCCCAGCTCGGGCAGGAAACGCACCTGCTCGTACGGCAGATGCTCGACCGCCGCGCCGGTGACGATCAGCGCGTCCAGCGCGGCGTCGGCGACCGCGTCGGCGTACCGGACGTACTGCCCGGCGATGTACGCGGGGTCGTCGAGCGAGAACTTGCGCTCGCCGAGCCGGATCCACACCGGCTCGAACGCGCGCGCCGCCGCCAGCTGGGGCATCAGCCACCGCTCGTACTGCTCGGCGTGCGGCATCAGGTTCACGATGCCGATGCGCGGGAGGCGCTCCGGCGGAACGGTGAGCAGGCCGGCGACCCGGTCGGCCACGGTCGCGGTCATCACGCCACCGCCGCGAGGTCGTGCTCGACCGCCCGGGCCGCCGCACGCATGACGGCGAGCGCCTCGTCGGCCGTCTCGGCGGGCAGGTTCAGCGCGGGCAGCAGCCGGACCACGCAGTCCTCGCGGCCGCCGATCTCGACGATCAGTCCCCGCCGCAGCGCCTCGCGCTGGAACCGGGAGGCCACCTCGGAGGCCGCGGCCGTGCCGCACGCACTCATCTCCATGCCCAGCATCAGCCCGCGACCCCGCACGTCGCTGATCAGCGTGGTGTCGACCTGCAGCTGCAGCAGCCCGGCCATCAGCTGCGCCCCCCGCTCGCGGACGTGCGCCAGCAGGTCGTCGCGGGCCACCACGTCGAGGTACGCGTTGGCGCTGGCGAAGGCCAGGTTGTTGCCGCGGAACGTGCCGATGTGGCTGCCCGGCGACCACCCGTCCAGCCGCTCGTTGAACATGATCACCGAGACCGGCAGGCCCATCCCGGACAGGCCCTTGGAGGCCACGATCACGTCCGGCTCGATGCCGTACTGCTCGAACGCGAACCAGGTGCCCGTACGCCCGCAGCCGGTCTGCACCTCGTCGACGATCAGCGGGATGTCCAGGGCGCGGGCCAGCTCCGCGATCCGCCGCACGAACGGCACCGGCGCCGGGATCGAGCCGCCCTCGCCCTGGACCAGCTCGAGGATGATCGCGGCCGGCGGCTGGATCCCGCCGTGCGTGTCGTGCAGGGCGTTCGCCAGGAATTCCGCGCAGTTGGTGGCGCACGTGTCCGGGGTCAGGCTCAGCGGGCAGCGGTGGCAGTAGCCGTACGGCGCGAAGTGGATGCCGGGCAGCAGGTTCTGCAGGCCGTCCTTCGGCTGGACCTCCGAGGTCAGCGACATCGCCGCGTGCGTGGACCCGTGGTACGAGCCCTGGAACGCGACGACGGTGCCCCGGCCGGTGGCCTTCTTGCACAGCTTCACGGCCGCCTCGACGCCGTCCGCGCCGGTCGGGCCGCAGAAGTGCATCTTCATCGAGCCGCGCATGGACTCGGGCAGCATGCCGAGCTGGCGGCGCTTGAACTCCTCCCGTACCGGGGTGGGCAGGTCGAGGCCGTGGGTCAGCTTGCCCAGCTGGGCCTGCACCGCCGCGATCAGGTGCGGGTGGTTGTGGCCGAGCGCCAGCACCCCGGCGCCGCTGAGGAAGTCGATGTAGCGGCGCCCGTCGACGTCGGTGATGTACGAGCCCGCCGCCTCGCCGATCGCCACCGGCAGCCGGCGCGGATAGGTACGGGCGCTGGACTCCGTACGCGACTGGTGGTCCAGCAGTTCACGGCCGATCGGTCCGGGCTCGGCCAGGTCGGTCAGGACCGCCTCGGCGGCCGCTTCCAAGGTCTGCATGTCGGGTCTCCTCTATCGGGTCGCGGCGACGACTGCCGCGCCCACCAGGTCGGCGGCGGCCGTCGCGCGTTCGGGTGCGGTCAGGCGCCGGCGGAGGCTGTCCACGATGGCCTGCGACCGCAGGGCGAGCAGGCTGAACGAGCCGGCGTCGCCGAGGCCGTGGGTGGTCTCGCAGAGCCCGTTGATGTAGATCGGCGGTGCGTCCCGGCCGGTCGTGCTGTTCTCCACGCGGTAGTCGAGGCCGACCGCGAGCCCGGCGTCCGGGTCGACGGCGAGCACGTCGGCGATCTCGCGGAGCAGCGGCGGCAGCTGTTCGGTCCGGCCGGACGTGCCCAGGTCGCGGTAGCCGGTGGCGAGGACCACCCGGTCCGCCGTGAGCTGCTCGCAGTCGCCGGTGATGCGCTCGGTCAGGTCGAGCGTGACCCCGGCCGGGTCGTGCCGTACGGCGGTGATCAGCCGGTTGCCGCGCAGCGTCACCCGGCTCCGGCCGTCGAGCTCGTCCTCGTACATCCGCATGTAGAGCGCGTCGATGACGTCCCGGTCGGCGGCGGAGTAGTTGGTCGGGCGGAGCTGGTCGCGCAGGCGCCGCTTGCCCTCCTCGGAGGCGCGGTAGTAGTAGTCGACGAACTCCGGGAAGTAGACCTCCTCGGAGAACGGGCTGGTGTCCTTGAGCCGGTAGCCGTAGCCCGACATGACGTTGACGATCCGGGCGGCCGGGAACCGGTTGGTGAGGTCGAGGATCACCTCGATCGCGCTCTGGCTGGCGCCGACGACCGCGAGCGTTCCCGTCCAGTCACGGTCCAGGTCCGCGACGGCCGGCAGGAACCGGGAGGTGTGCGCGACCTGCGGGAACGGCACGGCCTCGAACACCGCGGGCACGTACGGGCTGCGCCCCGGCGCGACGACGACGGAACGGCCCAGGTAGCGGTGGCCGTCGGCGGTGACCACCTCGACCGGGCGGGCCTCGGCGGCCGCGCCGGTCCCGGCGAGCCGGATCGCGGTGACGTTCTGCCCGTAGTCCACGTCGGCCGGCACGGTCTCCGCGACCCACTTGACGTAGCGGGCGTACTCCTTGCGCAGCGGGTGGTGGCCGGGCAGGTTCAGGTGCTTGAACAGCCGCCCCTGCTCGTGCAGGTAGTTGACGAAGGTGTAGCGGCTGCGTGGGTTGCGGGGCGTGACCAGGTCACGCACCGGGTGGTTCTGGATGTCGGCGCCGTCGAGCATCATCGCCGGCTGCCAGGCCGGCGCCGGCTCCCGTTCCACGAACTTGACCCGCGCGGCGGGCCACAGCTCGTCGAGTGCGACGGCAAGTGCGATGTTGGCCGGACCGAATCCGACACATAGGACGTCGTACACGAAAAGTCTCCCCCTGAGAAATCGCCCCGACGGGCTCAGCCCGCCTCGTCGACGCGGTGGCCCCCGGCTTTCCATCGTCGGCAGGCGGCTGGAGCGCGTGCTGGACTGCCCGCTGGACTCGGCGTTGGAAGCCGGTCTGGACAGCGGGTCAGGGGCGGGTCAGGGGGTGGGGGTCAGCGCTTCCCGAGCGGGACCACGAGCACGGCCTCCGTGCCGCCGCCGGCGCGGTTGCGCAGCTCGATGCTGCCGCGCAGCTCGCCGGTCGCGAGCGCGCGGACGATCTGCAGGCCGAGGCGGCCGCTCGCGTCCGCCTTGAAGTTCTCCGGCAGGCCCCGGCCGTTGTCGGCGACAGTGACGTGCAGTTGCTTGCGGAAGCGGTGGGCCGAGACCACCACCTCGCCCGCCGGCGCCGGCGGGGTCATCGTGGGTTCGGCCGGCGGGGCGTCCTCGGGCGGCGCCGGGAAGCCGTGCTCCACGGCGTTGATGAGCAGCTCGTTGAGGACCATCACGAGCGAGGTGGCGATCTCCGCGGGCAGCACCCCGAAGGTGCCCTCGCGCCGCATCTTCACGGTGATCTCGGTGGCGGCGACCTCGGTCGCGGCGGTCGCCACCCGGTCCACGATCCCGTCGAACTCGACCGCTTCGTCGCTGGACATGGAGAGGGTCTCGTGCACCAGCGCGATGGACGCGACCCGGCGTACGGACTCCTGCAGGGCGTTCTTCGCCTCGGGGATGTCCACCCGGCGGGCCTGCAGCCGCAGCAGCGCGGCAACGGTCTGCAGGTTGTTCTTGACCCGGTGGTGGATCTCGCGGATCGTCGCGTCCTTGGTCATCAGCGCGCGGTCCCGGCGGCGGACCTCGGTGACGTCGCGGACCAGCACGAGCGCGCCGATCGGCACCCCGGCGGGCATCAGCGGCAGGGCGCGCATGAGCACGGTCGCGCCGCGCGCCTCGACCTCCTTGCGGGGCGGGGACTCGCCGCGCAGGGAGGAGAGGATGCGCTCGGCGGCGTCCGTACCCTCCAGCGGGTCGGCGGCAAGCCGGCTCGACAGCACCGACAGCTCCTCGCCCACGAGGTGGGCGTTGAAACCGAGCCGACGGTACGCGGACTGCGCGTTCGGGCTCGCGTACGTGACCTTGCCGCTCGCGTCCAGGCGGATCAGCCCGTCGCCGACGCGCGGGGCGGACGTGGTCTCGCCGGGGTGCCGCGGGGGCGGGAACGTGCCGTCGGAGACCATCTGCGCGAGGTCGTCGGCGGTGGTGAGGTAGTTGAGCTCGAGCTGGCTGGGCGTACGGGCGGTTGACAGGTTGGTGTCCCGCCCGATCACCCCGATGACCTCGATGTTCTCGTCCTCGCCGCGGAGCCGGACGGGGATGGCCTCGTGGCGTGCCGGGGTGTCGCCGTACCAGACCGGGTCGCCCTCGCGCCAGATGCGGCCCTGCGTGTACGCGATGTCCAGGTGCGCCACCTCGGGGCCGCCGACGATCCGGCCGACCTGGTCGTCCTGGTACGCCGTCGGCGCGGTGGTCGGGCGCACCTGAGCGACGCACAGGAACGAGCGCGGCACGCCCGGCTCGGAGCGCACCGGCACCCACAGCAGCAGGTCGGCGAAGGACAGGTCGGACAGCAGTTGCCAGTCGCCGGCGAGCCGGGTGAGGTGGTCGATGTCGACGGGGCCGAGGCCGGTGTGCTCTTCGGCGAGATCACGCAGGGTGGACACGGAACAAGCCTGCCATGCGTTTTCAGAGCGTCGCAGTGACCTTCTTCAGGCCGCGTGGCGCGTCGGGGTCCTCGCCGCGGGCCAGCGCCAGGGACAGCGCGAGCTTCTGCAGCGGGAGGATGTCGAGCAGGGGCGCGTACCGCTCGTCGACCTCGGGGACGGCGAGCCGCCCGGAGGCGCCGGGGATGTCGTGGGCGCCGACCGTGACGACGTCGGCCCGCCGCTCGCCCAGCCGGGTGACCACGTCGGCCATCGAGCCGCCGCCGGGGCCGCTGCCGACCACGGCCAGCACGGGCACGTCCGGGTCGGTCATCGCGAGCGGCCCGTGCAGCAGGTCGGCACCGGAGAAGGCGAGCGCCGGCAGGTACGAGGTCTCCATGAGCTTGAGCGCGGTCTCGCGAGCGGTCGGGTACGCGTACCCCCGGCCGGTCGTGACCATGCGCGACGCGAAGCGGTAGCGCTGCGCCAGCTCCTCCGCCCCGCGCTCGGCGAGGGTGTCCTCGGCGAGCTGCGGCAGCTTGTCCAGCGCGGCCCGCTCGTCGGCCGGCAGCGTGCCGTCCCCGTTACGGACCCCCTCGACGAGCAGCAGCAGCGCGAGCAGCTCGGCGGTGTACGTCTTCGTCGCGGCGACCGCCCGCTCGTGCCCGGCGGACACGTCGACGGACAGCTCGGCGCTCTGGGCGAGCGACGAGCCGGGGTTGTTGGTCACCGCCAGGGTGAGGGCGCCACTCTCCCGGGCGACTTTCAGCACCTCGGTGAGGTCGGGCGAGCCGCCGCTCTGGCTGACGCCGACGACGAGCGCGCCCGCGAGGTCGGGCCGGGCGCCGTAGAGGGTGATGGCGCTGGGCGACGCGAGACCGACCGGGATGCCCAGGCGGATCTCCGTGAGGTACGCCCCGTAGAGCGCGGCGTGGTCCGAGGTGCCCCGGCCGACGAACACGACGTGCCTGGGGCGCTGCTCGGCGACCCGGGACGCCACGGCCGCGATGGCCGCCGCCGGCTCCCCCTCGAGCAGCCGCGCGTATCCCGCCGGCTGCTCCGCGATGTCGGCCGCCATGCCCTGGCCTCGCTGCGTCACTGGACCTTCCCCCTCTGCGCACTGCCGCTCGTACGGTGCGCAGTCTTGCACGTTTGAGCGCGGAATCGCAACGCATTGAGCACTACTGCGCAGCGAGACAGGACTGACATATCGAGGATCGTCGCCTAGGCTCGCGTGCGGTGGCACACGGCGTGCCACCACTCGCGTGGGGAACGGTGTCGTCGGCCGGGCCCGCGCGGCGAGGAAGGCGTGGCCATGGACGACTCCCGGCGCTCCGCGGACCGCGACCTCGAGCAGGCCCGCGCGGCCCTCGAACGCGGCGAGATGCACCACGCCGCCGACCACCTGGCCGGCGCGATCGCGCACGCACCCACCCTTCCCGAGACGCACGAGCTGCTCGGCCGGCTCGCCGCGCGCGCCGACGGTGGCCTCGAGCTGTTCCCGCTGGAACAACACGCCTTCGTGGGTACGGTCGTGGCCCGCGCGCACCTGCTCGCCGCCGCCGGGCGCCCCGAGGACGGCCTGCCGCTGCTCGCCGCGGCGAGCGGGCACACCCCCGGCGTGGACTGGGCCGGCGTGCCGTGGGTCAGCGACCCGGAGCTCGCCGAGCGGCTCGAGCCGGGGCTGCTCGCCCGGATCGTCATGCAGCTGTGCACGGCGATCGGCGATCCCGCCCCCGAGGCCGGGCGCCCGGCGCTGCAGCCGTACCTGACGCTCGTGCGCAACGCCGTCGCGGCGCACGCCGAGCACGCAATGTTGCTCGGCGCCGGCTCCGCGCTGGCGCGCCGGCTCGGCGAGGTGGCGGAAGCCGTCGAATGGGCGGCGCTGGGAGCGCGGCTGCGGCCCTCGAAGCTGGCGGAGATCTGGCTCGGGTACGCGTACCGCAGCGCCGGCCGCATCCCGGAGAGCCTCGCCGCCCTGCGCCGCGCGGTGATGTACGACCCCGACGACCTGTCGGTGTACGCCGACATCGCCGGCACCCTCGCCGACCACGGCCGCCTGGACGACGCGCTCGCCTGGATCGACCGCGCCCTGCTGAAGAACCCCGAGTACGACTGCGCGGTGCACACGGCGCACCGCCTGCGCTACCGGGCCGACGGCGACCTGGCCCACCTCGTCCGCCTCGCCGACTTCCAGCGCGACCACCCGGACGACTCGCACGAGCACGCCGACCTCGCCGAGTGCTGCGCCGATCAGCCGTGGCTCAGCCGGGTCCCGTCGGCGCCCGGCACGCCGGCGGACCCCGCCCGCGAGCCGTTCGTCGCCGGCCGCCCCACGCCCGAGGCGGTGCAGCGGCTGCACCGGGTCGCGCATCCGCTCTGGCCGCATCCGCCGGCCGCGTACGACGCCGCGCTCGGGCTCGTCCTGGTCGAGGTGGAGGACCTGCTGGCGCTGATCGCCACCCCGCCGCCGGCGCCGGACGACGAGACGGGCCGCGCCCTGGCCGCCCACGACCCGGCGCTGTGGCACCGCTGCGCCACGGTGTGGGCCTGCCTGGGCCTGCTGCACCACCGCACCGACGAGTCCTGGGCCGGGTCGGCCCGCCGCCGCCTGCTGACCGGGCTCGCCACCGGCGGCCTCGACCGGATCACCGAGGCGGCGCTGTTCGCGCTGGTCACGTACGCGTGGGTGGATCCGGCGGCCCGGCGGGACGTGGCCGAGCTGGTGTCCCGCCGCCTGGACGAGGCGGCGGGCACGGCGGTCGCGTGGTCCGTGGCGCACCTGGCGCTGTCGACGCCGGAGCTCGCCCCCGAGGTGCGCGACCGCGCCGCCGCGATCGTCCGGGCCGAGGAGACGTACGACGTCCCGCTCGTGCCCCACCAGCGGGAACGCCGCCGCGGCGGGCGCCTGCGCCGGTGGCTGCCGGGACGCTGACCTACTCGATGACGGCGATCAGGTCGCCCTCCTGGACGACGTCGCCCTCGTTGACCGCGAGCTGAGCGAGGACCCCGTCGGTCTCGGCCAGCACCGGGATCTCCATCTTCATCGATTCGAGGATCACCAGCGTGTCGCCCTCCGTGACGTCGGCGCCGGGCGCGGCCACGACCTTCCACACGTTGGCCACCATCTCGGCACGGATCTCGTCGGCCATGGTGCTCCTCCTCGTCGAGGTTCTCAGGTGACGGTATCCAATCACGGGTCGCCCACGGGGGCATACGGGACGTGCCGCCGGGCCGACTACGATCGGCGGGTTGGACGTACCCGCGGCCGTCGCCGCCGGGAAGACCGCACCGCCCGCCGCGCGCGGCCGGAGGACGAGGAGAACGACATGGCCAAGAAGGCCCGCAAGAAGAAGGCCCGGAAGAAGAGCAGCGCGAACCACGGCAAGCGCCCCAACTCCTGAGCCGTGGCAAGACGAAGGGCCCGCAGCGTTCGCTGCGGGCCCTTCGTCGTCGTGCGGTACGCCCTAGGCGAGGAACTCCCGGCTCTCGGCCTCGACGGCGTACTCGCTGAGCTTCGTCCGGAGCCGTTCGCGCAGCTCCTGAGGGGCGGTCTCGTCGCCGCAGCAGCGGGCCACGAGCGCCTTCACCTCGTGCTCGATGCCGTACTCGCGCAGGCAGTGCGAGCAGTCGTCGAGGTGCTGCTGGATCAGCGTGCGCCGCTCGTCGCTGCACTCCAGGTCGAGGTACAGATACACCTCGCTGATCACGACGCTGCAGTCGGTCTTGTGGTCCTCGTCGCTCACGTCGCTCACGCCTCCTGTGCGGCCGGAGCGCCGGACGTGCGGGTGATGCCCCGGTCCACCGCGTACTGCTCGAGCAGCTTGCGCAGGTTGCGCCGGCCGCGGTGCAGGCGCGACATGACGGTGCCGATCGGCGTACCCATGATGTCGGCGATCTCCTTGTACGAGAAACCCTCGACATCGGCGAGGTAGACGGCCAGCCGGAATTCCTCCGGGAGCTGCTGCAGCGCGTCCTTGACGTCGCTGTCGGGCAGCCGGTCCAGCGCCTCGGTCTCGGCCGAGCGCAGGCCGGCGGACGTGTGCGACTCACTCGCCGCGAGCTGCCAGTCCGAGATCTCCTCGGTCGGCGCCTGCACGGGCTGCCGCTGCTTGCGCCGGTACGAGTTGATGTACGTGTTCGTCAGGATGCGGTACAGCCAGGCCTTGAGGTTGGTGCCCTCCTCGAACTGGTGGAACGCGGAGAACGCCTTCAGGAACGTCTCCTGCACCAGGTCCTCGGCGTCGGCCGGGTTGCGCGTCATGCGCAGTCCCGCCGCATACAGCTGATCCACGAACGGCAGCGCGTCCCGCTCGAAGCGCGCACGGCGCTCGTCGGTCCGCTCGCTGCGTCCGGTCCGTTCCATTCGTTCCGTTGGCCGCTCTGTTGGCGTCACCCGCACGTCTCCCCTCGACCGCCCCGCCGAGGATACGGGTAGTGCCCCGTCCGCAGATTCAAAAACCGCGGGTGTGCTGACACTCACCGATGGCGTGAGGGCCGCCGGCGACACCGCGGGCCATTCCGGCGAGCGCAGGAGCGCCTGCACCTTCCTGGCCTGCGTGCCGTCGCGTTCGACGAATCCGATTCCGGCTTGCACCTCAAGTGCCCCTTCCGACGTACAGCCTTCGCAGGGGGTGTAACGGATTGGCACATGTCCGCATTCCGACTTACCGGGTCCAGCCGTGGCGGCGCAACCAGCCGACCGCGATCTCCGCGGTGCCGGGCAGGTCGCGGCGCAAGTCGTGGACGGCTCCGGGGCGTACGGCCACCTCCACGCTCCCGCGCGCCTCGGGCACCCCGAACGGGTCCCGGTCGCCGTTGACGACGAGCACCGGCAGGTCCGCGGGCAGCTCGTCGGCGCGGCTGCGCTCGGGCTTGCCGGGCGGGTGCAGCGGAAACGCCAGCGCGAGCACTCCGGCGGCGCCGAGCGCGTACGCCGTCCGGCAGGCGACCCGGGCACCGCTGGAGCGCCCGCCCACGATCAGCGGGAGCCCTTCCTCGCGTATCCCGGCGACCACGGCGGCCCACGCCTCGTCGAGGTGGCCGGCGGGTGCGGGGGCGCGGCGGCCCGCCACCCGATAGGGCTGAGTGACGAGCGCCACCCGTACGCCCGCGGCGACGGCGGCGTCGTGCACGGCGGTCAGGTCGGGCGCGTCGACGTCCCCGCCGGCGCCGTGGCCCAGCACGAGCAGGGCGGCGGGCGCCGTGGCAGGCTCGGCGATCTGAACGCGGGCGGGGCCGCGCGGCGTGTCGATCTCGTGGGTGGGCACGCACCCATGATGACCGGCCCGCGGAACGTCCGGGCATGGTTGAGCCGGCCGGCGAAGGATCGCCGACCGGCCCGGGTGCTACCGCCTTACCGGCTGACCGGCTCGAGGGTCAGCAGGCGGCGGTCCTCCTCGTCCGGCCCGTCGTCGACCGGGTCGCCGTTGGGCTGGACCCGCTCGCGCCAGGCGATCAGCATCGCGCGGCGCTCGCGGGGCGTGGTGCCGCCCCAGACCCCGTGGCAGTCGCCGACCTGCAGCGCCCAGGCCAGGCAGGGCCCTTGGACGTCGCAGGCTCCGCAGAGCGCGACGGCACTCTCGGAGGGCTCGTTCGGAGCCGGGAAAAAGGTTTCCGGATCAACCGTGCGGCAGGCGCCGCGGGTGCGCCAGGCTTCGTCGGACCGGCGTTCCGCGATGGCTTCCAGGAGCCTCGGGTCACGCCGTGCAATGGCAACTTCATGTGGACGCGGCATACGAGCGCGTGTCATCAGCCCACCTCCCCCGTGGGTACCGGTAGAGCCGTGGCGACGCAGTCCGCACCGTGCGTACCGTCACCACACCGGCGCTGGTTTCTATCGCACCGAGGAAGATCAGAACAAGGGTCTTATCTATCTCGCAACAAAGTTGGGAGTTGAAAAGCCGAACCTATGGGGGCAAAGCGGCACGCGAATGAGCGGCGACACGGCAATTCGGACACCGCTTCCGGCCGCATTGCGGGATACGGAAGCGGTCAGAACAGCGTTGCCTCCAGCTTCGCCGGCGCCGCCGCGGGCGCGATCAGCTCCGGTCCGTTGTTGCGCACGTTGCCCACCCCGGGCCCCACCGGGCGCACCTCGATCGCCGCCAGCTCGTGCTCGGGCAGCGGGCGCAGCAGCTCCCCGGCGTCGCCGCCGCCCGCCAGCCATGCCGGCCAGCGCTCGGCAGGCAGGATCAGCGGCATCCGGTCGTGCACCGAGCGCAGACCGCCCAGCGCGGCGGTGGTCAGCACGCTGCAGGTCAGCGCCTCGCCCCGCCACATCGTCCAGATGCCCGCGAACGCCAGCACCGAGGAGTCGAGCGGGGTCATGTAATACGCCTGGCGCTGCTTGCCCGTGCGGACCCACTCGTACCAGCCGTCCGCCGGGACGAGGCAGCGGCGGCGCTGGAAGGACGGGGCGAACGCCGGCGACTGCGCGACGGTCTCGGCCCGGGCGTTGATCATGCGGGACCCGGCCCGCAGGTCCTCGGCCCACGGCGGCACCAGGCCCCAGCGGGCGGTGTCGACCACCCGCGCGTCGTGGCGCTCGGACATGCGGATCAGCGGCACCGGATCGGTCGGTGCGACGTTCCAGCTGGCGGCCGGCGCCTCGGAGATCGCGACAGCGTCGAAGAGCTCGCCGAGATCGGCTTCGCTCTTCGTCGTCGCGTACCGCCCGCACATGCGCCAGACCCTACGCCGCACGCCGTTCGCCCGCTGACCCGCCGGGCCGCCCGGCCGCACCCGCTCGTGCAGGGTGCCGGCACGCCGGTACGCCGGCGTGAGCTTGTCGTACCCGACCGGCAGAATGGGCGCCGTGACAGCAGAAGCCCGTCCCTGGACAGCGCCGGTCGCCTCGGGTCCCGTGACCGCCACCGTGCGGCTGCCCGGCTCGAAGTCGATGACCGCGCGCGCCCTGGTGCTCAGCGCGCTCGCCGACGGGCCGTCCGAGATCCGTCGCCCGTTGCGCGCCCGCGACACCACGCTGATGGCGGCCGGCCTGCGCGCCCTGGGGGTCGCGATCGACACGTCGTCCGACGACACGTGGACGGTCGAGCCGGGCCCGTTGCGCGGGCCGGCCACCGTGGACGTCGGCCTGGCCGGCACGATCATGCGTTTCGCGCCCCCGGTCGCCGCGCTGGCCGACGGCACGGTGACGTTCGACGGCGACCCGCACGCGCGCAACCGCCCGCTGCGGCCGATCGTCGAGGCGCTGCGGGCCCTCGGGGTCGTCGTCGACTCGTCACCCTCCGGCGGGCTGCCCCTCGTCGTGCGCGGCACCGGCATGGTGGCGGGCGGCGAGGCGGTCATCGACGCCTCCGGCTCCAGCCAGTTCGTCTCGGGTCTGCTGCTGTCCGCGCCGCGCTTCGGCAAGGGGCTGGTGCTGCGGCACGAGGGCCCGCCGGTGCCGTCCGCGCCGCACCTGCGGATGACCACGCACATGCTGCGGGCCGCCGGGGCGGTGGTGGACGAGAGCGTTCCCGACGTGTGGGCCGTCGAGCCGGGGCCGCTGCACGGGCGCACGTGGGAGATCGAGCCGGACCTGTCCGGCGCCGCGCCGTTCTTCGCGGCCGCCATGGTCACCGGCGGTGCGGTCACGCTCGCCGGATGGCCGCGCGACAGCTGGCAGCCCGTCGGCGCGCTGACCGAGCTGCTCACCGCCCTGGGCGCCGAGGTGAGCCAGGGCGACGACGGGCTGACCGTGCGGGGCACCGGCGAGCTGCGCGGCATCGACGCCGACCTGTCCGAGGTCAGCGAGCTCACCCCGGTCGTCGCCGCGCTCGCCGCGCTGGCCGGCTCGCCGTCGTCGCTGCGCGGCGTCGCGCACATCCGCGGGCACGAGACCGACCGCATCGCCGCGCTCGCCCGCGAGCTCGGCAGGGCCGGCGCCGGCGTCGTCGAGCACCCCGACGGGCTGGACATCACCCCCGGCCCGCTGCGGCCGGCCACCCTCGAGACGTATGCGGACCATCGGATGGCCCACGCGGCGGCGGTGATCGGCCTCGCCGCCGGGGGTACGGAGCTCACCGACGTAGCGTGTACGTCGAAGACGCTGCCCGAGTTCCCCGAGCTCTGGGCCGGCCTCGTGACAGGGAGCTGAACCTGCCGCCACGCAAACGGGAGTACGACGAGGACGACGTCCGGATCCGTCCGGGCCGGTCGTCGCGCCCGCGTACCCGCACCCGTCCCAAGCACGAGGACGCCGTCGACGCGCTCGTGATCACCGTGGACCGCGGCCGCTACGGCTGTGTCCGGGAGGACGCCGACAGCGAGCCGGAGATCATCACCGCGATGCGCGCCCGCGAGCTCGGCCGCAAGTCCGTCGTCGTGGGCGACCGGGTGGCCCTGGTCGGCGACGTCTCCGGGGATGCGGGCGCGCTCGCCCGCATCGTGCGCATCTCGGAGCGCACGTCCGTGCTGCGCCGTACGGCCGACGACGACGACACCACGCCGGAGGGCCGCCTCGAGCGGGTCGTCGTGGCCAACGCCGACCAGCTGGTGATCGTCAGCGCGCTGGCCGACCCGCCGCCGCGGACGGGCTTCATCGACCGGTGCCTGGTGGCCGCCTACGACGCCGACGTCGAGCCGCTGCTCTGCCTGACCAAGGCGGACCTGGCGGGCCCCGAGCAGGTGCTCGACTACTACGCCGAGCTGGACCTGCCGTACGTGCTGGTGCAGCCGGAGAGCGACCTGGCGGAGCTGCGCGAGCACCTCGCCGGGCGCATCTCGGTGCTGGTCGGGCACTCCGGCGTGGGCAAGTCCACGCTGGTCAACCGGCTCGTGCCGGACGCGCTGCGGGCTGTCGGCGTGGTCAGCGCCGTCGGCAAGGGGCGGCACACCTCGACGAGCGCGGTGGCGCTGCGGCTGCCCCGGGTCCGCAGGAAGGGCGACCCGGGCTGGATCGTGGACACGCCCGGCATCCGCAGCTTCGGGCTCGCCCACGTGAGCGCGGAGAGCCTGCTGCACGGCTTTCCCGACCTGGTCGAGGGCACGGTGGACTGCCCGCCCAACTGCGGGCACACCGCCGCCGACGTGGACTGCGCCCTGGACGCGTGGGTGGCGTCCGGCAAGGCGGATCAGCGCCGGCTGGCCTCGTACCGCCGGCTCCTGAGCAGCCGCGCCGGCGACCTGGACCCGCGCGACCACATGGAGTGACCCGGCGGCCGGGCCACGACCGCGAGCCGCAACGACCCGGGGTGGCCCCCGGTGCGGCGTGACCGCGACCTCGATCGGCTAGCGTGCCCGCATGGCTTCGTACGCCGACGACCTCGCGCTCGCCCACCTGCTGGCCGACACCGCCGACTCGATCTCCATGGCGCGGTTCCGGGCGCTGGACCTGCACGTGCAGTCCAAGCCCGACCTGACCCCGGTCTCCGACGCCGACACCGCCGTCGAGCAGGCGATCCGCTCGACGCTGGCGCGGGCCCGGCCCCGCGACGGCGTGATCGGCGAGGAGTTCGGCAGCTCGACCGCGCCGGCCGGGCAGGGCAACCGGCACTGGGTGATCGACCCGATCGACGGCACGAAGAACTTCATCCGCGGCGTGCCGATCTGGGGCACGCTGATCGCCCTCATGGAGGGCGAGCGGCCGGTGGCCGGGCTGGTCTCCGCGCCCGCGCTGGGCCGCCGGTGGTGGGGCGCGCTGGGGCACGGCGCGTACGCGGGAAAGCACCAGCGGGCCGCCACCAGGATCTCCGTGTCGGGGGTCCGGCGGCTGTCCGACGCGAGCCTGGCGTACGCGAGCCTGCCCGACTGGGAGAAGGCCGGCTACCTGGAGCCGATGCTGGACCTGATGCGCGACACCTGGCGGTCCCGGGGCTACGGCGACTTCTACGGCTACATGCTGCTCGCCGAGGGCGCGGTGGACGCGATGGTCTACCCCGACCTCTCGCTGTGGGACGTGGCGGCGCTGATCCCGATCGTGCTCGAGGCCGGGGGCTCCTTCACCGACCTGGCGGGCCAGCGGGCGCCGGGCGACGGCAGCGCGATCGCTACCAACGGTCACCTCCACGAGGAGATCCTCGGACGGCTGGCACGCGGGCGGGCCTGACGCACCGTTCGTCCTCCGGGGGGCTCCGCGGCTGGTCTATCCTCGCCGAGTGATGTCCGCAGGCTGGGTATACCTGGCAGCCATGATCGGCGCGTACGGGGTGGCGAACCTGCTGCAGTCGGTCGCGGCGGCGCGGACGAGCGTGCACCACACCTTCGATCCGCAGCTGCTGGTGCGCCTGGCCTGTCACCGTACGTATCTGTTCGGTGTCGTCTGTCAGGTCCTGGGCTTCATGCTGGCGTTCTTCGCCCGCAAGGATCTGCCGCTGTTCCTGGTGCAGGCCAGCGTGGCGGCAGGGCTCGGGGTCACCGCGCTGCTGGGCGTCATCGTGCTGAAGTGGGCGCTGCCCGTCGCCGAGCTGGCGCTGCTCACGCTGCTCCTGGTGGGCATCACCGCGCTGGTGGTGTCGGCGCAGCCGGCGCCGTCGCGGCCGCTGGGCACGGCGGGCGTGATCGGGCTGACGGTCGCGCTCGCGGTGATCGGCCTGCTCGGTTTCTTCGCGGTGCGCCTGCACGGTGCCACCGGCTCGGTCGTCCTGGGTTCGCTGGCCGGCATCGCCTTCTCGGCGGCGGCGATCGCGGCGCGCCCGCTGGCGAACGAGCACTCGGCCGCGGGCTTCCTGACGAACCCCCTGCTCTACCTGCTGATCGCGCATTCGGTGGTCGGTCAGCTCCAGCTGGGCCTGGCCATGCAGCGCGGCTCGACCACGGCCGCGGTCGCCGCGATGGACGCCGCCGGGGCGGTGCCCGCGGCGATCGTGGGGCTGCTGCTGCTCGGTGACCGGATCCATCCGGGGCGCGAGTGGCTGGCGGCGTTCGGCTTCGTGATCACGCTCGGTGCGGTCATCGCGATGACCCGGTACGCCGAGCCGCAGCACCACCATGCGACCGCCAGGGCCGCGACCGGGCGACGGGCGGAAGGGGTACCCCTGCGCCCGGCCGCCCGATGAGATGTGCATGAGCGGCGGTCGGCGGGGTACAGACCTCCCCATGACCATGCTTCGCTTATGCACCAAATAGTGCATACCGCGCCAAAGTCCAGTCCTGCAACAATGCGAACGTCCTACGCGTTATGCACAATGGAGTGATCATGCCGAGCGAGGTCCGACACCGGGTCGACGGCGGGCTGACCTACCCGGTCGTCCGCCTCACCGGGGTGCTCGACACCGGCTCCGCCCCCGCCGTGCGGTCGGCTCTGCTCGACGTCCTGGCCGGGCAGCCGGAGGCCCTGGTCGTCGACGTGCGCGAGCTCTCCCTCGACGAGCCCGGCGCGATCACCGTGCTGCGCGACGTCGCCCGGGCCGGCGCCGAATGGCCGGGCGCGCCCCTCGTGGTCTGCGCCGCCGGCGACGCCCGCGCCTGGCACGGGCTGGGCCTGCCCACGTGGTCCACGCCCGAGGAGGCGTTCACCGCCCTCGGCGACCCCGCCCCGGACCACTTCCTGACCACGCCGCTCCAGCCGGTCGTCGGCGCCGCCCGGCGCTCCCGCGAGCTCGTCACGGAGGCCTGCGCCCGCTGGGAGCTGCGCGACCTGGCCGGCCCCGCGTGCATCGTCGTCACCGAGATGGTCAACAACGTGGTGGCGCACGCGCACACGGACATGGTCGTCCTGCTCGGGCTGCACGGCGGGACGATGACCGTGGCGGTGCGCGACCGCTCCCCCGAGGTGCCCCGCTACTCCGGCGAGCCCGTGCCGGTGACCTCGTACGGCGGCCGCGGCCTGCTGCTCATCGACTCGGTGGCCAGCCGCTGGGGCTGCCTGCCGGTGTCCGACGGCAAGGTGGTGTGGGCCGCGCTCGCGGGCGACGAGGAGCCGGCGGGCGATCTGCGCGGCACAGGCATGGCCGGGCACTCCCGCGGGTAGTCATCACCTCATGCGAGACGACGACTTCCCGACCGAGGTCTCCGATCCGGAGGCGTCCGGCCTGCCCGAGACCGCGGACGACGATTCCAACGCGTACGACGAGGTGGACAGCGGCCGCTGGGCGGACGGCCCCGACCCGGCCGCGCTCGCGGGGGTGGGACCGGGCGGCGCGAACCGCTACGGCAACACCGCCGAGGAGCAGCGCGAGGGCGAATCGCTCGACTACCGGCTCAGCCAGGAGCGGCCCGACGTCGGCGCGGAGGACCCGCTCCCGCCCCGGCGCGACCCGTACGACGAGACCGTCGACGACCCGGAGCAGCGGCAGCTCGACGCGGACGTGTGGGGCCAGAGCCCGACGTCCGACCCGAACTCCCCGGTCTCGATGTACGACGACGGCCAGCTCGACGACGTCGCCCCGCGGCCGGTGGGGCGCCTGGTCGAGTCGGACGAGGGCTTCGGCACCGACGACGAGCCGGACAGCGTGGCGTACGACGCGGGGGCGGCCGGCGGCGGCGCCTCGGCGGAGGAGGCGGCCATGCACGAGACCAACGCCCCGAACTACCACTGAGAACTCGGGTGCCCCGGCGGCGACGGCTGCCGGGGCGCTCGTCAGTCCAGGCCCTGCTCGATCGCATAGCGGGTGAGCTCCACCCGGTTGTGCAGTTGCAGCTTGCCCAGCGTGTTCTGCACGTGGTTCTGCACGGTCCGGTGGCTCAGCACCAGCCGCTCCGCGATCTGCCGGTAGGACAGGCCCTTGGCGACCAGCCGCAGCACCTCGGTCTCGCGCTCGGTCAGCTTGGGCGTCATGCCGTCGTCCCCGGCGGGCTCGACGGCCAGCCGCCGGAATTCCCCGAGCACCAGCCCGGCCAGCCCCGGCGTGAACACGGTGTCGCCGGCGGCCGTACGCCCCACCGCCTCGAGGAACTCCGCCTGACCGGCCGACTTGAGCAGGTACCCGGACGCGCCCGCCTTGACCGCGTCGAGGACGCTCTGCTGCTCCCCGCTGGCCGACAGCATGAGCACCCGGACCGACGGCAGTGCCGCGAGCAGCCCGGTGATCACCTCGACCCCGGAGATGTCCGGCAGCTGCAGGTCCAGCACGACCACGTCGGGCCGCGCGGCGCCGGCGATCCGCACGGCCTGGCGGCCCTCCCCGGTCGTCGCGACGACGTCGTACCCGGCCGCGGCGAGGTCGCGCGCCACGCCTTCGCGCCACATCGGGTGGTCGTCGACCACCATCACCTTGACTGCCACGCCGCTCACCCTATCGAGGGGCGGGGGACGCGGAGCTCGACCTCCGTACCCTCGCCCGGCGCCGAGGTGATCGTCACGGTGCCGTCGAGGTCGGCGATGCGGCCCCGGATCGACTGGGCGACCCCGAGCCGGCCCTGATGCTCGGCCTCGGTGAGGCGCTCGGGCGCGATGCCGCAGCCGTCGTCGCGGACGCTGACCGTCACGGAGCCGGGCTCGTCCTCGACGAGCACCCACACCTTGGTGCCGGGGTCGCAGTGCCGGGTGACGTTGTCGAGGGCGGCCGCGACCGCGGCCGCGATCTCGGTGGCGGCGTGGCCGGGCAGGCGGACCGCTTGCGCGGGTGCCGCGACCGACACCGTGGCCGACGCGTACGGCTCCAGCAGCGTCATCAGGTCGACCTCGGCGTTGGCGTCCACGGGCGCCGCGGTGCGCCCGGTGACCAGGGTGCGCAGCGCCGCCTCCTGCTCGCCGGCGAGGCGCGCGAGCTCCCCGGCCTCCCCGTCGAGGCCGGCGCCCCGGCGCTTGACGAGGGCGAGGACCTGCAGCACCGAGTCGTGGATGTCGCGCGCGAGCCGTTCCCGTTCCCGTGTGGCGGCCTCCATCTGGATCGCGCGCTCCAGGCGCCGCTGGGACACCTCGGCGATGCCCACGAGGTAGCCGACGGCGAGCGCCGCGAGCAGCATCAGCACGGTGCCGGTGTACGCCGCCTGGTCGTAGTGGTTGCGCACGACCAGATCCGTGGCGCCCATGGCGAGCGCCGCGGCGATGCCCCAGCGGCGGCCGCCGGCCACGGCCCAGGCGATGACCGGGGCGACGTGCCAGGCGACGGCGAGCGTGGGCTTGCCGTCCTTGAGTGCGGCCGGGCCGACGATCCAGGCGCTGGACGCCATCACCGCCATGGTGACGATCAGGTCGGCGACGAGCAGCGGCGGCCGGCGCCGGGCCGGTACGGCGTACGCGTACGTGGTGAAGACGGTCCAGCCCGCGGTCAGCGCGAGCACCGGCCACGCGAGCACCGGACGCTCGTACACGCTGACGTTCTGCACCACGAGGATGGTCACGTACACCAGGGCGGCGATGCGGTACACCGCGATCGCGCGCCAGAGCGGCGTTTGGAGCCCGCTCGATTCCGCCATGGGCTGACCCTACTCACCGAGCAGAATGATCAGGGGTCGCCTACCGTCTGAAGACATCGGTACGGAAGTGCTCATCTCGGAGACGTTCGACCGCAGCCGGGTCGCACCGCTGCGGCATGCCGTCGCGGCCCGGGCGGGCGCGGCCGGGCTCACCGGGGACCGGCTCGACGATTTCGTCGTGGCCGTGAACGAATTGCTGACCAACGCCGTGCGCCACGGCGGCGGCACCGGTCATCTGACCCTGTGGTGTGAGGCGTGTGCCGTGACCTGTGAGGTCGTCGACAGCGGCGCCGGCGTGGGTCAGCTGCGCGAGGAGAAGCCGGCGCCCGATGAGCCGGGCGGGTGGGGCCTTTATCTCGTCCGGGAGCTCACCGACACATTCGCGATCAAAAGCGGACCCGAAGGGACGGCCGTACGCATCTCGAGCCGCGTCACCGGCTGAAAACCTGAATCTTTTTTTAATTGCCCGGATTCACCCTTGACCTTTGCCCCTGGATCTTCTTAGGTCTCTGCTGAAGCACCAGCAACACCGCCACCGCTCCCCCGGAGGTTCCCCCGTGCCGCGACACAGCGCGCCGCAGCAGCCCGCCTGGCTGCGTCCCCGACTCGTCGTCACGCTCGCCGTCGCGACCGCCGGCCTGGCCACCGCGATTTGGCTGCCGACGCGCAACGACAGCGCCGACGCGGCGGAGCGTGACCGCGGCGGACGCACCGAGCAGCGCCACGGCTGGCAGGGCGGCACGTCGCCGGACAGCTTCACCGACGACTTCGACGGGGCGGCCGGCAGCACGGTCGACCCGCAGAAGTGGGTGCTGGACACGAGCCGCTCCGACGACGGCCTGCAGTTCAGCCAGAGCACCCGCAACGCGCGCCTGGACGGCGAGGGCAACCTGCTGCTGACCGCCCGCGAGGGCCGCCGCAGCGGACTCACCTCGGCCCGGCTGGTCTCCCGGTCGACGTTCCGCCGCGAGTCGGGCGAGGTCTCGGCCCGGATCCAGGTGTCCGCCGGGGAGGGTCTGCGCCCGGCGTTCGAGCTGATCAGCGCGGGCGCGCCGGGCGGCGCCGCGATGAACCTGCTCGCCGAGCCGGTCGCCGACGGCTTCCACACGTACGCGGCCTCCTGGACCGCCGGCACCCTCACGTTCTCCGTCGACGGCACCGTGGTGCGGCAGATGGAGGTCCCGGGCGACGCGACGGACCGGCCGTTCAGCCTCGCGTTGAGCCTTGTGGTCACCGACGGGCGCCGCGCGGAGCTGCCGGCCCGCATGGTCGTCGACGCGGTGAACGTGACCGGGGCGACCGAGCCGTCGGCGCCCCCGACCACGTCCGCGCCCACCGGGGAGCCGACCGCCCCGGCGACCACCCCGCCGACGACCGAGCCGACAGCGGAGCCGACCACGCCGCCGACGACCGAGCCGACCGTCGTGCCCACCACCACCGCACCGCCCACGACCCCGCCCACGACCCCGCCCGCGTCGAAGCCGGCCAAGCAGGCGTGGAAGCCGTTCACCGACTACGCCGCCGGCCAGATCGTGACCTTCAAGGGTGCCGATTACGAGGTGCTGGAGGCACACACCTCGCTGCCCGGCTGGGAGCCGACGGCGCTGCCCAGCCTCTTCAAGAAGCTCTGAGGGAAAACCTCCGCGGGAAAACCGGTTATCGGGAGTTCCGGAACTGATCTCCCTTGACTGGCGGCAGTCGATTTGTAAAGACTGCTAAGAGTGTTACAAACCTCTTCCCCCGGAGGCACATCCCCATGCGCGCAGCACGAGTTCTCCTGGCCGCGGCGGTAGTCGCGGTCACCGTCTCGGGCGGCCTCTTCGCCGCCTCCCGTAACGACACAGCCGATGCCGCGATCGGCGGCATCACCTGGTCCGACGAGTTCAACGGCGCCGCCGGCTCCTCGGTCGACCCCGCCAAGTGGAAGTTCGACATCGGCGGCAGCGGCTTCGGCAACGACGAGCGGCAGTACTACACCAATTCGACCAGCAATGTGTCGATGGACGGCCAGGGCCACCTCGCGATCACCGCGCGCAAGGAGAACCCGGCCAACTACCAGTGCCACTACGGCACCTGCCAGTACACGTCCGGCCGCATCCTCACGGCCGACAAGTTCTCCCAGACGTACGGCCGCTTCGAGGCGAGCATCAAGATCCCGCGGGGCCAGGGCATCTGGCCGGCGTTCTGGATGCTGGGCGGCAACAGCTGGCCCAACACCGGCGAGATCGACATCATGGAGAACGTCGGCAAGGCCCCGAACACCGTGTACGGCACGGTGCACGGCCCCGGCTACTCCGGCGCGGAGGGCATCGGCGGCAACCGTACGCTTGGCTTCCCGCTCGCCGACGGCTTCCACAACTACCGGGTGGACTGGTCGCCCAACCTGATCGTCTGGTACCTCGACGGCTCGGAGTACTTCCGGGTCACGCCGTCCAACCTCGGCGGCGACCAGTGGGTGTTCGACCACAACTTCTTCATGATCCTGAACGTGGCGGTCGGCGGCTACTGGCCGGGCTACCCGGACGGCACGACCCAGTTCCCGCAGACCATGCTCGTCGACTACGTCCGCGTCTCGGCCTGGAACAACGACGGCGGCGGCACCACCCCGCCCCCCACGAGCGGCGCCACGATGCTCAAGTCGAACTTCAGCGGCCGCTGCATCGACATCCCGAACGCCAGTGCGGTGGACGGCGCCCGGCTGCAGCTCTGGGACTGCAACAACAGCAACGCGCAGAAGTGGTCGTTCGCGAGCAACGGCACCCTGCAGGCGATGGGCAAGTGCATGGACCCGGCCGGCGGCGCGCTGACCAACGGCACGCCGATCCAGCTGGTCACCTGCAACGGCAACCCGGTGCAGCGGTTCACCCTCTCGGGTGCCGGCGACCTGGTGAACGTCTCCGCCAACAAGTGCGTCGACGTCAAGGACTGGAACAACGCCAACGGCGCCCAGCTCCAGCTCTGGGACTGCGGCGGCACGAGCAACCAGAAGTGGACCAAGGCCTGACCTGAGCGGATCCGGATGCCGGCAGCCCCGAGCGGGCTGCCGGCATCCGCCGTGTCAGGAGCCGACGGCGAAGCGGTCGCCGTACACGTGCCAGGTCAGCGGGGCGTCGAGGTCGAGGTTGCCGGTACGCAGGAACACCCGCTGGGCCGTCTCCACCCGGCTGACGTCGCTGTGTGCTTCCTCCGTACGCATCTCCGCGACCCGGGCGTCGAGGAACGCACCCAGCCAGACCGTCTCGTCGCCGCCCTGCTTCGGGGTCTTCGCGACGCGCAGGGCCGCCGAGCGGATGCTGCGCAGCCCCGACATGCCGTGCATGACCGCGGCGTCGTAGTACGCGAACTGCCCGAGCGCCCGCACGCCGTCGGCGGTGGCCAGGGTGACCGCCGGATCGAAGTACATGCTGTCCCGCGCGTCCTCCTGCGTCTTGCGGAAGACCGGATCGGCGGCGGCCGCCTTCCACGCGGCGGGGAAGCCGGGGTCGAGCCCCGCGTGCGAGGCCGAGCCGTCGACGGCCCGCAGGGCGGGCAGATACCTCGCAAGCTTGTTCTGCGGGGAGCGCCGGGTGTATTCGGTGACCACGGCCAGCATGTCCGAGGTCCCGGAGCAGAACCCGATGATGCCGCCGGTGTAGCCGCGCCCGTCCCGGATGTCCTCGATGTAGCCGAACTGCCCGCGCCAGTTCAGCGTCGAGTTCTCCGCGCTGGAGACCAGCTGGAAGGCGAGCTCCTTCTTCGCGGGGTCGGCCAGCCCGGTGGCCGCGGGCGGGACGGTGGCGGGTGCGGTGGTCGGCGTGGTCCGGCTGGCCGGACCGGGGCCGTACGCCTGCATCTCGAACAAGGAGTATCCCGAGGCCCACGCGCGCTGTGTCGCCAGCAGGCGCAGGTAGCGTCCCGAACCGCGCAGGTTCTTGAGGTCGTCGGCGCCGCCGTTGCCGGACTGGGTGCGGTAGATGTCGGTCCAGGTGGCGCCGTCCATGGACAGCTGCAGCCGGTACGCCCGCGCGTACGCCTTGTCCCAGTTGAGGCGTACGCGGGTGACCGCCTGGGAACGGCCCAGGTCGAGGCGCAGCCACTGGGTCCCGGCCGCGGTGGAGCTCGTCCAGCGGGTCGTGACGTCGCCGTCGACGGCCATCGCCCCCGTACGGGCGGCGTCCTTGGCGCTGGACGCGAGCACCGGGTGCGTCCGGGAGAGCAACACGTCCGGCGCCGCGTCCGCGGTCATCGACACGACCAGCGGCACGGTGCAGACCGCGGCGATCCCCACGCCGAGCGCGACGACGCTTGCCCGCAACCTCACCCCTCGACGGTAGGGGCGGCCCCTCAGCGGCGTTTGCGGTTCCGGGAAATCAGGACGACCGCCAGGACGATGCCGCCGACCACGAACAGGCAGCACAGGCCGCCGACGATCGGGAAGAAGCCGAAACCGCTGCGCCGGCGGCGGTACTTCGCCGCCTCCAGGACGACGCCGTCGACGCCCTTGCTCGCCGCCCAGGCGTGCACGGGCACCACGAGGGTCAGGGCCACGCCGGTCACGGCCGCGCTCAACCGGGCCCACCACTTCGCTGCAGAAGACATGGCACCCAGTCTGGCCGACCTCCGCAAGACCGGCAGGGCGGGACACCCCGCATAGCCGGCACAGGGCAGGGTATGCAGCAGGAACTTCAGATAGGGGGCGGAGTTGGACGCTGAGCTGACCGCGCTGGCCGAGGCGCACGGGGTCGCGACCTGGTACGAGGACTGGCACCGCGAGCGCAAGGACGTCGCATCCGAGTCGGTGATCGGGGTGCTCGGCCTGCTGGGCGTGGACGCGTCGTCCCCGGCCTCGATCAAGCGTGAGCTCGCCGCGATCCGGGCCGCCGAGGAGCAGCAGCGGCTGCCCGGCACGATCGTGGTGCGCCAGGGCGAGACGCGGCCGCTGCCCGGGCCCGGCAGCATCGTCCAGGAGGACGGCACCGCGCTGGAGGTCACCGGGATCACCGCGGACCTGCCGCTGGGCTGGCACCGGCTCACCGTCGCCGACCAGGAGGTGACGCTGGTCGTCGTGCCGCAGCGCCTGCCCGAGCCACCCGAGGCGTGGGGCTGGATGATCCAGCTGTACGCGTTGCACTCCGCCGCCTCCTGGGGCATGGGCGACCTCGGCGACCTGCGCTCGTTCGTCGAGCAGAGCCAGGGCGCCGACCTGATCCTGCTCAACCCGCTGCACGCCATCACTCCCACCACGCCCGTGCAGACGTCGCCGTACTCGCCGTCGAGCCGGCGCTTCGCCAACCCGCTGTACCTGCGGGTGGCCGACACCGACGCGTACCGGCGGGCCGACGCCGGGCTGCGGGCACGGGTCGACGCGCTGCGGCCCGGCACCACCGCGGACGGCCTCATCGACTACAGCGCGGTGTGGGAGGCGAAACGGGCCGCCCTGGAGCTGCTCTGGCCGCTGGCCGGCGAGATCGACGTGGACGCCGACCCGGGCCTGACCGACTTCGCCACGTTCTGCGCCCTGGCCGAGGAGCACGGCGCCAACTGGCACGACTGGCCGGAGGAGCTGCGCCGGCCCGACACCCCGCAGGTACGCGAGGCCCGCAAGGGTGAGCGGGTCGCGTTCCACGTGTGGCTGCAGGACCTGCTCACCGCCCAGCTCGACGCGGCGAACGAGGCCGCCCGGGCGCACGGCATGCCCGTCGGGATCGTGCACGACCTCGCCGTCGGCATCGACCCGAGCGGCGCGGACGGATGGCTGCTGCAGGACGTGCTGGCCGCCGGGGTGCACGCGGGCGCCCCGCCGGACGCGTTCAACCAGCTCGGCCAGGACTGGGGGCTCGCGGCGTGGCGGCCCGACCAGCTCATCGCCACCGGGTACGCGGCGTACCGCGACATGCTCCGGCGCATCTTCCGGCACGCGGGCGGCCTGCGCGTCGACCACGTGGCCGGGCTGTGGCGGCTGTGGTGGGTGCCGCCGGGCATGGGTCCCGCGGAGGGCACGTACGTGCACTACGACCCCGACGCCATGCTGGGCATCCTCGCGCTGGAGGCCGAACGGGCCGGCGCCGTGGTGGTCGGCGAGGACCTCGGCACCGTGCTCCCGGTGGTCACCGAGACGCTCGAGGACATGAACATGCTCGGCTCGGCGGTGCTGTGGTTCACCCGCGACTACGAGAACGACCCGGACGAGGGCTACCTGCCGGCGTCGCGGTACAAGCGCAACGCCCTGGCCACGATCTCCACCCACGACCTGCCGACCGCCGCGGGCTTCCTCGCCGGCGAGCAGGTGAAGGTACGCGCGGAGCTCGGCCAGCTCGCCGGCTCTGTCGAGGAGGAGCGCAGGAACGCGGACAGGGACCGCGCCCAGCTGCTGGCCCGCCTCACCGAGGAGGGGCTGATCACGACGGAGAGCACCCCCGAGGACATCGTGGTCGCGATGCACGAGTTCCTGGCCCGTACGCCGTCCCGCTTCGTCACCGCCTCGCTCTACGACGTGCTGGGCGAGCTGGACCAGCCCAACCTGCCCGGCACGACCGACGAGTACCCCAACTGGAGGATGCCGTTGCGTACGCCGTTGGAGAAGATCTCGGAGGACCCGCGGGTGGCGCGGGTCGCCGAGGTGCTGAGCGCGAGGAGGGCCCGATGAGTTTCCTGGACAAGGCGAAGGAGTTCGCCGACAAGCACGACGAGCAGGTCGATCAGGTGCTGGAGAAGCTCGGCGACGAGGTCGACAACCGCACCGGGCACAAGTACACGAGCCAGATCGACCGGGGCGTGGACGAGGCGCAGAAGCGTACGGGCGACGGCGACACCCGGTCGTAGAGGTTTCCGGGGGCCCTGTCCGGGAAGTTCGTCAGGCGTACACCGATGAGAGGACGACGCCATGAGCTTCATGGACAAGGCCAAGGACTTCGCCGACCAGCACGACGAGCAGGTCGACCAGGGCCTCGAGAAGGCCGGCGACCAGGTCGACCAGCGCACCGGCAACAAGTACTCGGACCAGATCGACAAGGGCGTCGACCAGGCGCAGGCGCGTACCGGCGAGGGCGACACCCAGCAGTGACCGCATGACCCGGCCCCGCCGGCTCGCCCGTCAGACGGCGAGCGGCGGGGGCCCCGGGTCGTCGTCCAGGGCGAACAGCATCGGGTGCACGGCCAGCCGGTGGTCCCGTTCCCGGCAGCGGGCCGGCGGGAGCAGCGACGAGCGGTGCTCCGGGTGCTCCGCGCAGTGGCGCATCGCCCGGCTCACGGCGTCGGAGTGGTGCCGGCCGCCGCCGTACTCACCGCAGTTGCCGCAGTCCCAGCGCCAGAACGCCGGCCCCTCGTCGGAGTCGTGCCGCCGGATCTTCAGCGGCGGCCCGGACCGGTGCTGGGCGGCCGCCAGAACGGCCGTCATGTCGGCGGTGGCCGGCGGCCCGGACGTCCGCCCCGGCCCGCCACCGATGATCTCGGCCAGTGCGCTGCCCGTACCCGACACCACTCACCTCCGCATTCGTCGATCGCGCCCAGTGTGGACCGCCCCGGCGGAACGACACGGGCGTTTCACGTTTCCGGGCCCCGGCTTTCACCCGCAGCGGTGCCCCGGCCGCCATCGCCTGCCCGGCCGAGATCGGGACGGTGTTACCGTGGTCGATCAGCGGTACTCGGAGGTGACCAGGTGGTTTTCACCCACTCCGCGTTCCTCTATGACGGCGATTCCGCGTACGCCTCCACTTTGTCCGGATTCGTCCGGGACGGGCTGGAGCGTGGCGAGGCGGTGGCGGTGGCCGCGCCCCCGAGCCGGCTCGGGCTCCTGCGCGACACCCTGGCCGACGACGCCAAGGTCGTCCGCTTCCTGCCGGCCGACGAGTGGTACGTGCGCCCGGTGCGCACGATCGCCGGCTGGGCGCACATCCTGCGGTCCGCGGCCGACGACGGCCGGCCGTACACCCGGCTGATCGGCGAGATCCCGTACGCCGACGGCGCCGACTCGTGGGTGCGTTTCGAGGCGGCGCTCAACCGCAGCCTCGCCGAGCTCCACGGCCATCTGCTGTGCCCGTACGATCGCTCCCGGCTGCCGACGACCGTCCTGGCCGCCGCCGGGCGCACCCACCCCCGCGTGCACGACGGTGATTGGCGCGACAGCGCCGGTTACGAGACCCCCGAGCAGGTCCTGACCGTCACGCGCGAACCGCTCTGGCCCGTCTCCGGTGAGCCGCTCCTGGCCGTGCCCATCGCCCTGACGGTGGCGGAGCTGCGCGCCACCATGCGGCAGCGCGCGTCGGCGGAGGGCTGGCTCCCGCCCGATCGCGCCGAGCTGCTGGCCCTCGCGGTCAGCGAGCTCGCCACGAACGGCATCCGGCACGGCGGCGAGCGCCGCGAGCTGCGCATCTGGCTGCTGGACGACGCCGTGGTCGGCGAGATCATCGATGACGGCCCCGGCACACCCCAGCCGCTGGCCGGCTACCTGCTGCCCGATCCGAGCACGGCGGGCGGCATGGGTCTGTGGCTGGTCCAGCAGCTGTGCGACTCGCTGTCGATCCACCGCGACGGCGGCTTCACGTACGCGCGCTTCGCCGTGCGCCGCACCTAACGCGCCTTGACCAGCCCCAGCGTGGACGGGCGCACGCCCGGGAAGACGGCCGCCACGTCCGCGACGCCGCAACGGGCACGCAGGATCTCGCCGATCGCCGCCCGGTAGTCGGTCGTCACGGCCAGGTCGCCGTCGACGAGCCGGTCCGCGGCCAGGCCCGGCCACTTCCCGTGCACCTTGCCGCCGCGGACGCCGCCGCCCAGCATCAGCATGGCGTTGCCGTACCCGTGGTCGAGTCCGCCGGAGCCGTTCTGCCCGACCCGGCGGCCGAACTCGCTGATCGTCACCAGCGTGACCCGGCCCATCCCGTCGGGACCGAGGTCCTGGGCGAACGCGGCGAGCGCCGAGGCGAGTGCGGCGAGGTGGTCGTACATGCGCTTGCCGGGCGCGGCGGTACCGAGGTTCTCGTGCATGTCCCAGTCGCCGGAGTCCACGCAGGCGCTCATCAGGCCCACGTCCGCCTTGATCAGCCGGGCCAGGTCCTTGAGCGCCTTGCCGAGGTCGGTGTCCGGGTACGCGGCGCCGTCGGCCGGGGTGTAGCCGGTGGCCTTCAGCCGCGCCGTGGTGGCCAGCGCGGAGGTGGTCATCGCCGTGGTGGCCGCGAGGGCCGGCGGGGCTCCGGCGTACAGCGCCGCGATGGTGGCCGCCATCGGGCGGTTCTTGTCCTCGCCGGAGAGCACGAAGTCGTCGACCGCGCTGAGCCCCAGGTCCGGGGCCGGGCCGGCGAGCACCCGGGCCGGCATCGCGCTGCCCACCGACACGGCGTCGAACGCGCCCGCCGCGCCCAGCCCGCCCATCATGCGGTCCAGCCAGCCGGTGCGGAGCGAGGTGCCCGGCGCGGCCCGTTCCAGCTCCTCCATGGCGGAGAAGTGCGACCGGTTCGGCGCCGGCTGCCCGACCGCCTGCACCGCGCCCAGCGTCCCGGCCTTCCAGTACGGCAGCAGCGGCGCCAGCGCGGGGTTCAGCCCGAAGTACGCGTCGCCGCCGATCAGCTGCCGCTTCGGTACGGCGATCCCGGGCCGCGCGGCGTAGTACCCGGCGTCCCCGGCCGGCACGACCGCGGACAGCCCGTCGAAGCCGCCCCGCAGCGAGAGCAGCACGAACACGTCCCCGCCGTACCCGGGCGACGCGAACGCCATCTGGGTGCTGAGCTGCTCACCGGCGAGGCCCGCGAAGAGGCCGGCCGCGCCGGCCGCCAGCAGCTTGCGCCGGCTGACCGGGCAGCCGCAATTCTCGGTTGTCATCACGGTCACCTCAGCGCGAAGTAGGGGGAGTCGAGCAGCAGCGCGGGCAGGTACGGGAACGCCCACCCCGCCGCGGCATCGCCGGCCTTCAGCGGGCTGACGGGCTTCTCGCCGTAGAACGCGGCCAGGGCGGCGGTGTGCACGGCGGAGGGCGTGCGTCCGAGCAGGCGGGTCGCGACGGCGTCGACCAGGGCGCCGTACGTGGCCGGCAGGGTGCTGCCCGCGTACTCGGCCAGCGGCGACGCCGGCCGTTGCAGCGTGGTCGGCCACCACCCCGCGGCGATGCTCAGGTGCGCGTTCCACCGCTTGACCTGGCCGGACGGCGACGCCCAGGCGCTTGCCACGTCCGGGTAGCCGTTCGGCGGGGACCACGCCATCGGCGCCTGCCCGGCCGCCTCGGTCATCCAGTACAGCGCCCGCACTCCCTGCGTTCCGGACTTCTCCGGCGCGTACCCGAGGGTCCGGACCGTGGCGACGATGTCCTCGTACGGCGTCCGGGTCTTCGCGCCCACCGACGCGGCGAACTCCGGCGAGGCGAACAACGCGCGGAGCACCGGGGCGATCGCGGTGCGGTTGTCGAGGTAGACCTTGGTCAGCTTGGTCACCAGCGTGGCGGGCGGCTCGTCGGCCACGAACCGTACGCACAGCTTCGTGGCGATCCGCTTCGCCGTGGCCGGGTGCGACGCCAGGTGGTCCAGCAGCGCCATCGCCGCGGCCTGGCCACCGGACGCGGTCGCGTTGGCGTGGCGGAAGCCCATCACCGACACCGCGCCGGTGGCGTGCTGACCGGCGTCGTACCGGTAGCGGCCGGTGTCCCAGCTGACGGTCATTCCGGTGAACAGCCGGGCGGCGCCCTTGACGTCCGCCTCGGTGTAGCCCAGCCCGACCGTGTGCAGTTCCAGCAGCTCACGGCCGTAGTTCTCGTTCGGCGCGGCGCGGGTGGAGAACCGGTTGTCCAGGTACGTCAGCATCGCCGGGTGCTTGGCGCTCGCCTTGAGCATGTCGGCGAAGCGGCCCAGCGCGTACGGCCGGATCACCGTCCGGTCGTAGTCGGGCCGGCTGTCCCACACGTCGCCGGAAGGGTTGGTCACGTTGAGGTGGTTCGACCAGAACGCGACCATGACCTCGAGGAGTTGCCGCTCGCTCCAGACCGCTCGGGCCACCGTGGCGTACCCGAGCTCGAACATCGGCTCCCAGCCGTACATCTTGTACGCGCCCTCGCGCACCTTCGCGCGGGCGCCGTCGACGCTGAGCCCGCTCAGCGGCAGCCGCCCGACCAGGTCGTCGGCGGCCGGGTCGGCGATCGAGGCGGGTTTGAGCTGCCGCTCCAGCCAGGCGGTGGCCCCGAGGCGGCGGATCTCGGCGGTCGAGGCCGGGGTCGGTCCGTACGTGGCGCGGCGCAGCAGGTGCAGCAACGGGTCAGCGGGCAGGAAGTCCGTAGCCGTCACATCCACCGTCGTCGGCCACCCGCGCCGGGTCCGTCGCATTCCGGCCGCCGTGCTCCCCAACCGCAACCGGCATACTGTGCAGCCGTGGCGCAGCGCAGGCGGGGTGAACGGCGGGTCGAGACGGTCGGCTCGGGGGTCGCCGAGCTCGCGCCCGACCCCGACCGCCCGGACGGATGGACGCTGCTGCTCGACGGCGCCCCGCAGTCGCACGTCGACCTCGGCGATCCCACGTACCTCGAGTTCGAGTACGTCCGCCGGATGGCCGCGGCGATCGACCTGCTGGCGGCCCCGGGGGCGCCGCTGCGCGTCCTCCACCTGGGCGGCGGCGCGCTGACGCTGCCCCGCTACGTCGCGGCGACCCGGCCCGGGTCGCCGCAGCGGGTGGTGGAGATCGACGGCCCGCTGGTCGAGCTGGTGCGCGGCGCGCTGCCCTGGGACCCCCGAGCGAAGATCCGGGTACGCGTCGGCGACGCGCGCGAGGCGGTCACGGGCATGCGCGACGCCGGGTACGACCTCGTCATCGTCGACGTGTTCGCGGGGGCGCGCACCCCGGCCCACCTGGCGTCGGCCGAGTTCGCCCGGGAGGTGGCGCGGGTGCTGGCGCCTGCCGGGTGGCTGATCGCCAACGTCGCCGACGGGCCACCGCTGGCGTACGCGCGTACCCAGGTCGCCACGATCCGCTCCGCGCTGCCGCAGGCCTGCCTCGTCGCGGACGCCGCGGTGCTGCGCGGACGCCGCTTCGGCAATCTCGTCGTGCTCGCCGGCCGGACCCCGCCCCCGGTCGCGGAGCTGAGCCGGCGGGCGGCGGGCGACTGGTTCCCCGGCCGGGTCGAGACCGACCTGGATCGATTCACCGGCGGCCGCCGGCCGGCCACGGACGCCGACGCGGTGGCGTCCCCCGCGCCGCCCGAGGGCCTGTTCAGCGCGCGGCCCTAGACCCGGGTACGGCTCGCGTCAGCCGAAGGTTCAATCGATTCAGCACGCATGGACCGTCGTCGCGGTATGCGGCAATCCGACAGTTCCACGACTTGTCGGGCCGGGCGCCTCCCGATCTAATCGAGGGCATGCTGGACCCGACCTTCCCGGCTCACCAGCCCGAACCGTTACAGCCCGAGTACCGACAGCCCGAACACCTACAGCCCGCGCCCGACGTCTTCGGGCCGCTGCACGGTGGCGAGCGTGAGTTGTGGCGCGGCCGCTGCGCGGTGGCGGAATACGCGTTCGACCGCGCCGCCTCGCTCCCGCGCTGGACGCTGCCGGAGTCGACCGACGTCCTCGTCACCGACCACCGCATCCTGTACGCCCACACCACCTCCGACTCGCCCGACGACCTCGAGATCACCTCCGGCGAGCTGCGCTGGCTCTACCCCCAGCACCTGCGCGTGCAGCCCGGCTCCCGCTCCCCCGGCCGCCCCGCCGTGGCCACCCAGGTCCAGCTCGTCTGCGGCGGCGCCGACGGCACCTTCCCGGCCCTGGTCTTCGCGGGCGGCGACGTGACCGAGGTGCGCGAGGCGGACCGCCTGGCGAACGTCATCCGGCACGGGATCGCCCGCTTCCGGGTCGACAACGCGGAGAAGCTGGGCCTGACCACGCCCCAGGCCCGCATGCTGTCGCGTCTGCTGATCGGGCCCGAGTTCACCAGCCTCCACGGCGGCGACGGTCAGACGGTCTCGCTGCTCGGCGCGCTGCCGGTGCCGCGCCCGGCCACGTCCGCGGAGCCCGTCCCCGAAGCGGCCCTCTACCTGGACCCGCAGCTGTCCGACGGCCTGGCCCCGGCCGAGATCCCTGCGCCCGACCACCTTCCCGAGCCGGCGGCGGCGCCCGCCCGGCACGCGGTGGAGCCGGCCGGACCGGTGCGCCTTCCGGGTCACCGCCCGGGCCTGGCCGCGGACGAGGCCCGCGCCCTGCGGGCCGCCGCCGCGGAGGAGGCCGTCCACCAGGCCCACCCCGACCTGGCCACCCGCGCCGCCGAGCTGGCCGCCCGCGTGGCCAACCTGGTGTCCGGCGCCGAGGTGGTGGACCACTCCGACCAGCCCACCCGGGACCTGTCCGCCCGCGCGGAACGCGTCCGGCGCGCGTCGGCCCGGTTCGCGGCCAACTCCGCCAAGGGCAAGGCGACGGTCCGCCGCCCCGAGCGCGAGCCCGGCACGACCCCGCACGGCCACCGCCGCTAGGGTCCCGTCCGCATCCGGCTTCCGGGTGCGGAAAGGACCCTAGGCCCCGCCCACCGCCTGGGCCGCGGGGGCGGGCACGAAGCAGACGCCGGCCGCGAGCCGCTGCTCGTGCAGCCGGTGCGTGCGCTGGAGCAGCTCCATCAGCTCCTGCTCCTGACGGATCCGGGCCCGGTACTTCGCCGGCAGCCCCTTGATCCGCTCCTCCTCCACGACCAGCTTGTGGAAGATCTCGTCGCAGTACGCCGGGTCGGTCTCGATGTCGAGGTATTCGAGGGCGTGCCGGCGCGCCGCGGCCACGTACGTCTGCGCCCGCCCCTTGGGGCTCAGCAGCGACACGACGACGGTGATGGTCAGGACCCCGATGATGACGCCCAGCGACGCCACCGTGCTGATCTCCACCACCTCGACGGAATCGCCGCCGTTGATGAACGGCACGTTGTTCTCGTGCAGCGCGTGCAGGACCAGCTTCACGCCGATGAAGGCGAGGATCGCCGCCAGCCCGTACGACAGGTAGATGAGCCGGTCCAGCAACCCGTCCAGCAGGAAGTAGAGCTGGCGCAGGCCGAGCAGCGAGAACGCCGTCGCGGTGAAGACCAGGTACACGCTCTGGGTCAGGCCGAAGATGGCCGGGATCGAGTCGAGCGCGAACAGGATGTCGGTGCCGCCCAGAGCCACCATCACCAACAGCATCGGAGTCATGACGCGGTGGCCGTCGCGTACGGTGAAAAGCTTGTCGCCGTCGTACTCGTCGGACGTCCGCAGGAACCGCCGTGCCAGCCGGATGATGATGTTGTCCGCCGAACGCTCGTCGCTCTGGTCGGACCGCAGCAGGTTGCCGGCCGTGATCAGCAGCACGAGCCCGAACAGGTAGAAGACCCAGGCGAACGAGTTGATCAGGGCCGCGCCGAGGAAGATGAAGCCGGTCCGGGCGATCAGCGACACGACGATGCCGAACAGCAGCACCTTCTGCTGATCGGCGCGCGGCACCTTGAAGCTGCTCAGCAGGATGAGGAAGACGAAGAGGTTGTCGACCGACAGCGCCTTCTCCGTCACCCAGCCGGCGAAGTACTCGGCGCCCATGTCGCGGCCGCCGAACAGCAGCACGCCCAGGCCGAAGACGACGGCGAGGCCGACGTACACCGAGGACCAGACGGCGGCCTCGCGTAGCGACGGGATGTGCGCGCGCCGGACGTGGAAGTAGAAGTCGAACAGGACCAGGCCGATGATCCCGGCCACCGTGAGCGTCCAGACGAGCCCCGGCACCTGCATGACGGCACACTCCAGGTCTCGGCCGATCGACGAGACTCATCCTAGGGCTGGTGCGCACGGGCGCGTTTCGCTGGTGCGTCCGGGAAGAAAGCGGGCCGGGGTGGCCGGGCCGGCCGTACGCTCGCCCCATCAGCCACTCCCATCAAGGACGGTCGATGCTTCGCCGCGTGCTCGTCGCTCTCCTGCTCGCCGCCCTGACCACCCTCGCGGCCCCACCGGCGCTGGCGGCCACCCCGGCCCCGTCGGCCGACGCCGGGGCCGTGAAGTACTACGTGGTGCGCAACCAGTTCAACGGCGAGCCGGAGTTCCTGTTCGAGATCGCCCAGCGCTTCCTCGGCTCGGGTGACCGCAACGACGAGATCTTCGCGCTCAACCGGGGCCGGTTGCAGCCCGATGGACTGCGGCTGACCAAGCCGGAGTCGATCCTGCCCGGGTGGATCCTGCAGCTTCCGGCGGACGCCGAGGGGGTGGGCGTGCAGACCGGGCCGCTGCCCGCCGTCACCGTCCCGGAGCCGGTACCGGCCCAGGCCCTCACCCCGGCCGCGGGCGGGCCGGCGTGGTGGATCTGGGCGCTCGTCGCCTCGGCAGCGGTCGTCCTGCTCGCGGGTGCGGCCGCGGCGTGGTGGTGGCTCGCGCGTCACCGGCGAATGGCCGCCGCACCGCGGACGCCGGCACCACTGTGGCCCGACACCGACCGCTACTACCGCCTCGAGGACTCCGGGGGCTGAGGCAACCGGGTGGTCCCGTCGGTCACCGCGGCCGTGAGCTGCGACTCCGTGAGGAACAGCGCTCCGGTCAGGTCGGCTCCGCGCAGGTCAGCACCGCGCAGATCGGCGCCGGTGAAGTCGGCCAGGCGCAGGTCGGCGTCGCGCAGGTCCGCCCCGATCAGCAGCGCACCCCGCAGGCTGGCGCCCCGCAACGCGGCGCCGCTCATCCGGCGCCCGATCAGGTTGGCGCCCCGGTGATCCGGCCGCCGGGCGCCGGCCTGGGCGCGTACGAGCTCGCTCGCCTTCTGCAGCAGCGGGTTCACCCTGCCCCGATGCGCGTCCACGTCGAGCGCCATCAGCTCCTCGGGCGTACCGCTGGTGAGCTGGACGGTCTCCTCGAGCGCCATCCTCAGCCGTGGGTGCACCCGGCGCGCTGCCGGCATGGTCAGCGCCTGTGTCACGTACCAGAGCAGTTCGTGCAGCTGGCGCATGACCGGCAGGGCCGCGAACATCGGGCCGGCGACGCCGGGGGTACGCCAGTCGCGGCCGGCGAACGTCACCTGGGTGAGGTGCTGGCCGGCACCGAAGCAGTCGAAGACGACGCAGCCGGGGAAGCCCTTCTCCGGCAACCGGTCGTGGATGCCGCAGCGGAAGTCGTCGCCGAGGTTGGGACAGGGCCGCCCGGCCGGCTTGTCGATGGCGAAGTCCGACGACTTGGCGAACGCCGGCGCGACGCAGCACAGCCCGACGCACCGGCTGCAGTCGGCGCGCAGCACCAGCTCCGTCATCGCATCCTCCCCCGCCGGCCGCCCCACGATATCCGATTCACCCCTTACCTGCCGCGACCGCCTGCGGTGACCGAAAGTAACTCTGAGTCGCCGCCACGCTCGTCCTACTAGCCAATAACCAGGACCATCCGTACGGGTGACTACGCACAGTCATTGTCTCTAGGCTTCGGTGACCGCCCCCGAACGCTCAAGGAGACCCTGCTGATGCGTGCACGCAAGACGGCCCTGTTCGTCGCCCTCGGCTGCGCCGCCGCCCTCGGCCTCGCCGCCCCGGCGTCCGCCGCCGACACGCCGACGATCTCGGCCCCGGCGAGCCGCCAGGGATACGGGACGATCACCCTCAGCGGTACGGCCGCCGCCGGCGCCACCGTCGAACTGTACGAGTCGGCGTACGTCTTCAACGACTTCTACCCGTCCCCCGACTACGCGACGGGCGGCTACGTCACCACCAAGGCGAGCGGCTCCGGCACCTGGTCGATCAACCGGCTCCTCGACTCCGGCTTCCGCTTCTACGTGAAGGTCAACGGCGTCGAGTCCCGCCGCATCTCGGTCGCGATGGGCATCGTCCCGTCGATGACGCTGACCGCCGACAACGGCACCGTCAACGTCAACGTCTCGGCCGACCCCGCACAGCCGCACCTGCGCGTGCACATCCAGCGCGGCGCGAACGGCGACTGGACCGACGTCGCGAGCGGCTACACCTCCGACCCGGCGGCCATCTACGGCGCCACCCTCACCGGCCAGGGCAGCGGCACCAAGTACTACCGCGCCGTGATCGACGCCGACACCGAGAACAACCTGCTCAAGGGCCAGACCGAGAGCGTTGCGATCAACGTGGGCAGCGGCACGGGCAGCGGCGGCGGCGACAACCCGTCCACCCCGGCGCCGACCACGCCGGCGCCGTCGACGCCGTCCGTCAAGGCCGGCGACGTCCAGTTCTCGAAGATCCAGTACAACTCCCCGGGTACGGACACCGGCAGCAACACCAGCCTCAACAACGAATGGGTACGCCTGACCAACAGGACCGAGGCGACCATCAACCTCAAGGGCTGGACGGTACGCGACGCGGCGGGCCACACGTACACCTTCGGCGGCGACTACCGCCTGGGCGCCGGCAAGTACATGTACGTCCACACGGGCAAGGGCACGAACGGCAAGCCCGACGCCAAGCACCGCTACTGGAACCGCACCGGCTACATCTGGAACAACGGCGGCGACACGGCGTACCTGCGCACGGCCTCGGGCAAGTCGATCGACTCGTGCAAGTGGGGCAGCGGCAGCGGCAGCGGCGTCACGTACTGCTGACCCGACAAGCCCGACGCGGCTCCCGGCCCGCCCCCGGCCGGGAGCCGCGTTGTCTTTCCCGCACCGCTCGCCTTTCCTCCGCCACGCGCCCTCTTGCTCCCCGCCCCTACCGCACCGCGTCGCTCCCCTTCGCCCGCCGCCTCATTGCCTGACCCCTGCCCGGCGGATGATCCGCTCTGCGTCGCCCGCCGCCCTCCGGCCCGACCCTGCCCGGCGGGCGCTCCGCCCGGCCGTGCTAACGTTGCCGAGCCGACGCGGGGTGGAGCAGCTCGGTAGCTCGCTGGGCTCATAACCCAGAGGTCGCAGGTTCAAATCCTGTCCCCGCTACGAAGCGCGGAAGGCCGGTTCTCGACTCGAGAACCGGCCTTCCGTCTTTCCCCCCGGGCGCGGCCTTCTCCCCCGCGCCGCTGTCACTGCTCCAGCGCGGCGCCTTCTCCGGGCCGCTGTCACTGGTCCGGCGCCGCGCCTTTTCGCCGCTGTTTTTGCTCCGGCGCGCCGCCTTGTCCCCGCGGTAACTGCTCCGGAGCGGCCGCCTTGTCCCCGCCGTCACTGCCCCGGCGCGGCCGCCTTCTCCGCGCCGGTGATGGCCGGCCGCTTACCGCCGGGCCGGCCGGCCGCTGACCGCCGGCGCGGCGCTCATCCCCCGGACCGCGCCGAACCTGTTGGCGCCACTGTTCGCGACGGCTCGCCGGGCCGCCGGGCTTCTCGGCGCCTCGACCACATTCACTCTTTCGGGTGACTGCGGTGGCGCCGGCGGCAGGGCGGCAGCCGGGGTGGGACCCGCACCTGCCGCGGCCGCCACCGCGGGCAGGTGCGGACGAGGTGCCGGTCGCGGCGCGGCGAGCACGCCGTCCGGCCCGTCAGGCCGCGTCGCCGCAGGTGGCGTATCGTGCGGCGACCGCCGGACACGGGCCGACAGCACGCCGAGGACGGTCAGCGCCGCCAGGCCCACCAGGGCAGACACGATGATCATTACCTGCACCACGAAGACACGACCTCTCTCTCGGGCGTGCAGCGGCGGGTGGCGGCCCGGGCCGTTGGCTTTCCAACCAATGACGCTATCAGTACCGTGCCCTTCAACCAATCGCCGAGCGGTGTCGCGCGCCGCTTATGCTGTGCCGATGAGCTTCGGCGGCTACCTCAAGGAAGCGATCCAGGCCGCCCGCTTCCCCACGCCCACACACTTCGCCCGCGCCGTCGGCATGGATCCGTCCGTGGTGCTGCGCTGGCTCAGCGGGGAGCAGCGGCCCACCATCCGGTCCATCGAGCGGATCGCGCCCGTGCTCGGCCGCAGCATCAACGAGCTGGTGCTCGCGGCGTACCCGGACCGGGTGGGCGGACCGCCGCCCCAGCCGCCGGCCACCCACCCGCTGGTCCACGAGCTGGCCCGCATGCTCGCCGACGACTCCCCGATCCCGGCGGAGGACCGCCGGGCGCTCGAGACGGTCCTCGATCGGATGATCGATCCATACCGGAAGGTGCTCCGCCGGCGGCGCACCGCATAAGTGCCATTCGCGTGACGCGCCCGACATCCGTAATCTCGGCACCATGACAGCGCGGGCCAAAGCCGACCACGGATCCGCCGCGAGTGGGCTGCACCTCCAGATGAGCAAACTCCTCATCTCCTGCCTCATCGTCGCCATCGCCGCGACGGGGGCCCTGGTCGTCACGCTCATCGTCGGCTTCCCGGAACGCCCCGGCCCACCCCCCGGCATCCCGGGCGTACCCCCCGGCCCGCCCCCGAACTTCCAGGGCGTGGCGGTCCTCGTCGTGGTGACCGGCATGTTCGTCCTGGCCTGGCTCGCCGTCCTCGTCGCCTTCTCCCGCGACCAGATCCTCAGCCGCCTCTCCCCGGAGCGGGACGGAACCGTCGACGAGGAGCAGATGAAGGACCTGCTCGACGAGGTACGCACGGCGCTCGCCGCGGACCGCGAACGGGAATGGCAGGCCATCAGCGAACGGCTCGCGGAGTACGGCGAGCAGCGTGAGACGGACGGATACCTGAACGGCATGCGGGTGGCCACGGAGAGCCAACCGGTGGACGCGAACGTACGGTCGATCCGGCGGCCGCCGGCGCAGCGCTGACACCACCGGGAGCTTCAAGCCAGCGCGCGCAACTCCTCAGCGGCCTGAGCGATCAGCGCCGTGAGGGCGACCCCTGACGCGCCGTCCCACTCCCGGCCGGCCCGCTCGAAGACGGCGGCGCCCACCCGAGCGGCGAGACGCGCCGTGGGCTCAGGAATCCCGCGCTCCTGCAACGCCCCGATCACCGCATCCGTGATCGCATCCCGCTTGGCGTGAGCTCTCTCCTGCAGCGCGGGAGACGTCGCGATGATCTTCGCCCGCCGCTCGGCCACGGGACGGCCGGCGACGAAGAGCGGTACCGCAGCCGTATACGCCCGCAGGACCAGCGACAAGGGTGCGGGACTCCCGGGCGCCGAGGCGATCGCGCCGGTCATGACCTCGCGCAGCTCCGCCTCACCGTCGAAGAGCACCTCGCGCTTGTCGGGGAAATGCCGGAAGTACGTCCGCTCGGTGACCCCGGCCCGCGCGGCGATCTCGGCGGTGGTCGTGGCGTCATAGCCGCTCTCGCCGTACAGGTCCAACGCTGCCTCGCGCAGTCTCGCCCGCGCCTCAGCGCCACTTCTCGGCATAGGCACAGTCTAGGTTGCGTCAGTCACTGTCGCTAACGTGATAACGTCAGTGACTGACACAAACTGAAGGAGAGATCATGGCTGCCGTTCCGTCCCGCGTCATCCGCTTCCACCGGACCGGCGAGCCGCTCGCCGTCCTGGAGGAGGAACGGATCGAGATATCAGACCCACCGAACGGCCGCGTACGCGTACGGGTCCTAGCCACGGGTCTCAACCCCGCGGACTGGGAGTTGTGCCGCGGCTTCCTGCCCGGCGCACTGCCCCGCGGCATCGGCTACGACGTGGCCGGCATCATCGACGCGGTCAGCGCCGAGGAAGCGCCGGGCGGCAGCAACGCCGCAGCCGACGCGAGCAACGGCGGCAATTCCGCAGCCGACGCGGGCGATGGCGTCAACTCCCCAGCCGACGCGGGCGATGGCGGCGATGGCGGCGGTGGCGCCGGTGGCGCCGGGCGACGGGCTCGCAACCGTAATGAGCCGGCCGGGGTGGGCGACGTCGTCTTCGGCACCGCCGACTTCATCGAGCAGCCGAGCGCCGGCGCGGCGGACGTGGCCCTGCTGAACACCTGGTACCGCGTACCGGCCGGCCTCGACCCGGTGCAGGCGGCCACCCTGCCCATGGTCGTACAGACGGCCGCCTGGACCCTGGAGACCATGGGCGTCGGACCCGGCGCCACGCTGCTCGTCCACGGCGCCGGCGGCATGGTCGGCTACGCCGCCGTGCAGATCGCGCTGCGCCGCGGCGCGCGCGTCGTCGCCACCGCCGGCCCGACGTTCGCCGCGGACCTGGAGGGGTTCGGTGCGCGGGTCACCACGTACGGCGAAGGCATGCCCGACCGTGTCCGCATGCTGACCGGTGGCGACGACGTCGACCTCGTGCTGGACGCGCCTCGCCCGAGCCCGGGCACCCTGACCGACCTCATCGCGCTGGCGGGCGGTGATCCCGGCCGCGTGATGACCATCAGCAACCATGAGGAGGCCCGCCGGCTCGGCGCCCGCGTCAACCTGGACGAGCTGCGTCCCGGCCTCACGCCTCCCGCCACGCTCCTCCCGGAGTACGCGTCCCTCGCCACCCAGGGCGCATTCCGTCTCCCGATCGCGAAGTCGTACCCGCTGGAGAAGTGGCGCGACGCCGTGGCGCTCAGCCTGTCGGGCAACCCGCACGGCAAGGTGATGCTGCTGCCGGGTCGCGAGGCCCCCGCATGAGCGCTGCGCAGGCAAGGTGAGATCACCGGCCGGCCCGTGGGCGATCAGGCGGGCGGCTCACCGACAACCGCGCTACGGCCTGCGGAGAAGTCGCCGCACGACAGCGCTGGGCCCGGCCGGGAAGTCACCGCGCGAAGGCGCTGGGCCCGGCCGGGAAGTCACCGCGCGAAGGCGCTGCGCCCGACCGAGAACTCACCGCACGACGGCACAGAATGGCGAAGGCCTGTCACCCAGCTGGGTGACAGGCCTTCAACCTGCATTTCTCTCGTAGCGGGGACAGGATTTGAACCTGCGACCTCTGGGTTATGAGCCCAGCGAGCTACCGAGCTGCTCCACCCCGCGTCGGTAGCTCAACCCTAGCGTGCGGCCCCGACGCCTGCAAAACGACCCCCCGTAACGCTCCCCACACCTGCATGCGGCCCACCGGAAACCCGGCCACCCAAGGAACGAAACGCCCGGCGGACCGAGAGGCGAAGCAACCCGCAGACGAAACGGCCAGCCCGGAAACGAAGCGGCCAGCACCGAACGCGGCGGCCGGCCGCGAAACGACGGGGCGGCCGGGGAACGAAGCGGCCGGCCCGGAGACGAAGCGGCCGGCCCGGAAACGAAGCGGCCGGCCATCCGGGGAAAGAAGCGGCCCGCCGAGAACCCCCGGCGGGCCGCCCCTCAACCAAGAACCGTCAACCGCCGCTGGGCGTGGGCGCCACCGCCGATGCCGGCGTCGACGCCGGTGTGGAGGGCGGCGCGGACGGCCCTGCCGACGGCGTCACCGGCGTGTTGGCCGCCTTCTGGGCGTTCTGGAAGTTGTTCATCGCCGTGTCGAGCGCCTGCAGCGCCTGGCCGTACCGGGCGAAGTCGCCGGACTGCTGGGCCGCCTTGACGTCCGCGATGGCCTTGTCGAGGTCCGCTGCCGCCTGGCTCAGCTGGCTGTTGGCCGGGGGCTGCGTGCCGGACGGCGGGTTGTTGTTCTGCGTGGACGCGGGCGGTTGCTGGTTCTTGCCCTGTGCCACGAGCGCCTTCAGGCCGTCCTGGAGGTTGTTGGCCAGGACCGCGTACCGGCCGCCGTCGCCGTACGACATGAGGACCTTCTGCAGCAGCGGGGCCGCGTTGGACTGCTGGCCGCTCTTCACGTACACCGGCTCGACGTAGAGCATGCCGTTGCTGACCGGCAACGAGATGAGGTTGCCGAAGAGCACTTGGGCCTGGTTGTTCGTCTGCAGCAGGTTCAGCTCGGGGCGCACCGTACCGTTGCTGGTCATCTGTTGATGCACCTGCGCCGGACCTGGGATCGCGGTCTCGTCCGGCAGCTCGAGGATCTCCAGCCGTGGCTTGCCGTCGACGTACGAGCCGGAGATCATCGCCGCCAGGTTCTCCCGATTGCTCGGGGTGACGGCCGAGGTGAGCTGGAACCGGGTGGCGTCCTGCCCCGGCAGCTGCACGTTGAGGTAGAACGGCGGCTGCTTCTTCTGCTCGGAGCCGTCCGGCGTGTTCGGCACCGCCCAGAAGTCGTTGCCGGTGAAGAAGTCCGCGGGGTCGGTGACGTGGAACTTGGTCAGCAGGTTGCGCTGCACCTTGAACAGGTCGGCCGGGTAGCGGAAGTGCGCCTCCAGCGACGCCGGGATCTGCGACTTCGGGGTGATCAGGTCGCCGCCGAACGCCTTGTTCCACGCCTTCAGCACCGGGTCCTGGTCGTCGAACTCGTAGAGCGTGACCGTGCCGTCGTACGCGTCGACCGTCGCCTTGACCGAGTTGCGCATGTAGTTGACGTTGTCGCGGGCGAGCGCGAACGTGCCCCGGTTGGTGAGCTCGTCGTCCGTCTCCTCCTGCAGGTTGATCCGCTGGGCGTACGGGTACGTCGACGCGGTCGTGTACCCGTCGAGGATCCACTTGATCCGGCCGTCGACGACCGCCGGGTACGGGTCCCCGTCGATGGTCAGGAACGGCGCGACCTTCTCGACGCGCGAGCGCGGGTCGCGGACGTACATGACCCGCGATTCGCTGTTGACCGCGTCGGAGAGCAGGAAGTTGCTCTCGGTGTTCTTGATCGCGAAGACCAGCCGGCGGAAGAACGAGTCGATCGGCACGCCGCCCTGGCCGTCGTACGTGTAGCGCTGCTCGGCGTTGCTGTCCGTGGGCTGCGGCCGGTCGAACTCCACGTTCTTGTTCTTGTCGGCCTGCCCGACGATCGCGTACTCGGTGGACTGCTCGCCGTAGTAGATGCGCGGCTGGTCGACCTTGATCTGCTCGGTCGGCGAGGAGCAGTTGGCGGTCTGGGCGCCGCCGCCGAGGAAGCCGGAGACGAAGTACGGCAGCCCGCCGCAGGACTGGTTGGCGGGCGCCGCGACCAGCCCGTACCCGTGCGTGAAGACGGTGTGCCGGTTGAGCCAGTTCTGCTGCTGCTGGGTGAGCGCCCGGTCGTTGATCTCACGGACGCCGACGACGTAGTCCTGCGTCTTGTCGGCCACCGTGTAGCGGTCCACGTCCAGCTTGGGGCCGAAGTCGTAGAAGCCGCGGACCTGCTGCGACTGCGTGAACGCCTCGGAGACCAGCTGCGGGTCGATGACCCGGATGTTCTGCGCGCTGGCGTTGGTCGCCAGCGCCGCGGGTGGTACGACGCTCTCCGCGGCATACGGGGTCACCTGCGTGTCGCCGAGCCCGAACGCCGCGCGCGTGGCCTGGATGGACCGCGCGATGTACGGCGCCTCCTTGTCCGCGAGGCTGGGCTGGACCTGGAAATTCTGCACCGCCAGCGGGTAGATGCCGCCGATCGCGACCGCCGAGATGGCGAGCAGGGCCAGCGAGACGCCGGGCCAGACCAGGTTCCGCATGACCGCGTTGGAGAACACGATGATCGCGATGGCGACCACGATCGAGATGTACGCCAGGATCTCCTTGGCGGGCAGCAACGCGTTCACGTCGGTGTAGCCGGCGCCGTAGAGGCCGGGCGACACGTGCTGCTCGAGCAGGAGCGCACGCCGGTCGAGGATGTACGCGACCGCCTTCAGCAGCACGAACACCGCCACCAGCGTGGTCAGGTGGGCGCGAGCGGCCGACGTCATCCGGTCGCCGACGCCCTGCAGCCGTACGCCACCGAAGACGTAGTGCACGGCGAGCGCGCCGATCACCGACAGCACGACCGCGGTGAAGCCCACGCCGAGCAGGTAGCGCAGCAGCGGGTAGTCGAAGACGTAGAAGCCGATGTCCACGTTGAACTGCGGGTCCCGTACGCCGAAGGGCTGGGCGTTCTGGAAGAGCATCCAGTCCTTCCAGCGGCTCTGCGCGGACAGGCCGGAGAAGAACCCGATGACGACGGCGACGACCGCGATCCACGTGCCCAGCCGCGGCTGGATCACCATGCGGTAGCGCTCGAGGGTGGCCTGCTCGGCCGAGTGCGGGCGCAGCAGCGGCCGCAGCCGGTACGCCAGGTAGAGGTTGCCCGCGATGATCAGCGCCATGGCGAGGCCGATCGCGAGGAACAGCAGGAGCCGGGTCAGCAGGACGCCCGTGAAGACCTCCGTGAACTTGACCTCGTCGTACCACAAGTAGTCGGTGTACGCGTCGATGCCCCAGCCGAGCAGCGTGAAGAGAAGGAAAACCCCTACGAGGACGCCGACGGTCACGCGACCGCGCCGGCTCATCCTCGGTAGAGGACTGTTACGCATGACCACCGTGAACCCCACTAAGTTTTCAAGACCGGTTCTTCACTCTAGGGTGTTGCGTCGTTCCGCTCTGGGTGCCTGTGGACAAGTCATGTGGCCGTGCACGGTTTCGGCGTTCCGCCGCTGGTGAAGGTCTGCAGGGCGGTCAGGGCGTCATCCACATTTGCGACCTCGGCCATCGGCAGGCCGGGCACCGCGTTGCGCAGCGCCTCGGCACAGTTGTCGATCGGGACCAGGAAGAGCTGGGCGCCGGCCTCCCGGGCGCCGACGAGCTTCTGCGGGATGCCGCCGATGGGCCCCACGTCGCCCTGGTCGTCGATCGTGCCCGTACCCGCGATGATCTTGCCGCCCGTCAGGTCCTCGGGCTTGAGCTTGTCGATGATGCCGAGGGTGAACATCAGCCCCGCGCTGGGCCCGCCGATCTCGTCCAGGTCGATGGTGACGGTGAACGGGTGCGGCTGCCGCTGGTCGATGCCGACGCCGATGCGCGGCTTCTGGCCGCTCTCCAGGTTCTCCGAGACGATCTTCACGGTCCCCGCCTTGCCGTCCCGGGTGTAGCCGATGGTCAGGCCGGTCCCCGCGGGCTTGGACTGGATCAGCTCGGTGAGCTTCGCCGGCCCGGTCACCGCCACGCCGTCGACCGAGGTGATGACATCGTCCTTCTCCAGCCGCCCCGCCGACGGCCCGTCCTGTGTCACCTGCGTCACGTACGTCTGCACCGGATAGCCGAGCTTGCGCAGCGCGACCGTCTCGGCGCTGGACTGCGAGGACTTGAACTCCTCGGCGTTCTGCTGCTCGACCTGCTGCTCGCTGCGGTCCGGCGGGTAGATCAGGTCACGCGGCACGACGGCCTGCTCGTCGCTGAACCAGCCCCGGATGGCCCAGACCAGCTCCACGCTGGGTTGCACCCCTACGGTGGTCAGCCGGAGCTGACCCTTACTGGTCGAGGTCTGGGCCTTCGTCACCTGGATGACCTCTTTGCCGTTGTCCGATCCGAGGGTGTTCACGGTCGGACCGGGCTTGAGCACCACGTACGGCAGGGGAAAGGCCATGACTCCGACTGCCAGCAGTGCGGTGATCAGGGCGCCGAGGATGACCGTGACACCGCGACGTCTCATGCGCGTGACCGTACCAACCGACCCTGAGTTCTCTCTGAGCTGACACCGGCATTGGTCCCGAAGCGCCTTGACGCGCGTACGGTTGGGGACGTGCCTGATATCCCGTTCGGCTTCAGCCTGCCGGGCGCCCAGCCGCCCGATCCCTCCGACCCGCAGCAGATGCAGCAGTTCATGAATCAGCTGCAGCAGATGTTCGCCGCGCCCGGAAGTGGCCCGGTCAACTGGGATCTGGCGCGCCAGGTGGCCGCCAGCCAGCTGAGCGCGACCGGTGACCCGTCGGTGAACATGTACGAGCACAATGCCGTCTCCGAGGCCCTGCGCCTCGCCGACCTGTGGCTCGACCCGGCGTCGGCGCTGCCCTCGGGCATCCGCGACGCGACCGCCTGGAACAGGAACGAGTGGGTGTACAACACCCTCGACGTGTGGAAGAAGCTGTGCGACCCGATCGCCGGCCGCATGGTCGGCGCCATGGGCGACCTCGTGCCCGAAGAGGCGCGCGCCCAGCTCGGGCCGATGCAGTCGATGGTCGCCACGCTCGGCGGCGCGCTGTTCGGCGGCCAGCTCGGCCAAGCCCTGGGCCAGCTCGCCGCGGAGGTGCTGTCGGCCGGCGACATCGGCCTGCCGCTCGGCCCGGCCGGCACCGCCGCGCTCATCCCGGCCAACATCAAGACGTACGGCGACGGCCTCGAGATCCCCGAGGACCAGGTCCGGCTCTACGTGGCGCTGCGCGAGGCGGCCCACCAGCGACTGTTCCAGCACGTGCCGTGGCTGCGCGCGCACGTGCTCAGCGCGGTGGAGACGTATGCGAACGGCATCACGGTCAACCGGGAGGCGATCGAGGAGGCGATGAGCCGCGTCGATCCCACCGACCCGGAATCGATGCAGGCCATGGCGCTCGAGGGCATTTTCACGCCGGAGGACACGCCGCAGCAGAAGGCCAGCCTCGCCCGCCTCGAGACGGCGCTCGCGCTCATCGAGGGCTGGGTCGGCCACGTCGTCGACTCGGCGGCCGGCGACCGGCTGCCGTCCGTCGCCGCGCTCAGCGAGGCGTTCCGGCGCCGCCGCGCGGCCGGCGGCCCGGCCGAGCAGACCTTCGCGGCCCTCGTCGGTCTCGAGCTGCGCCCGCGCCGCCTCCGCGAGGCGGGCGCGCTGTGGGCGGCGGTCACCGAGGCCCGCGGTGTGCAGGGCCGCGACGCGCTGTGGGACCACCCGGACCTGCTGCCGACCGACGAGGACTTCGCCGACCCGCAGAAGTTCGCCGCCAGCCAGCTCGACTGGGACATCTCCGAGCTCGACAACCTCGGCGATTCCGACGAAGGCAAAGAACCAGGATCAACGTCCTGATGTCGTATCTCGGTGGGTGGTGCTGACCGCAACTCCCGTCGAGGCCGGGGCCGGGGCCCAGCATTCGCTGGCCCTGGCCCCTTCATTCTGCGTGCGTGGGAAACATCAACCCCCGAGAAGCATCCGGGTGTTCTCCCAGCCCTCCAAGCCCATGTCGAGCGTGGCGATATCCGCCGGCCCACGCAGCCGCCGCCACTCGGGCGTCGACTCGACCAGGCTCGGCTGCGGAGCCGCCCGGCGCAGCGTCATCGGCGTGGCGTCGTCCAGATCGGTGTCCGCCACCCATTCCGGCACGGGCAGGTTCGCGGCGACCCCCAGCACCCCGCCTCCCGGCCCGGCCGGCGCCACAGCCACCGGCTTGCTGCTCAACGGCCGCAGCAACTTCCCGAGAATCATCCCCGGCACGTCGGCAGCATCAGCGGCGAGCACGGCGCCCTGCTCGTACCCGTCATCGGCCGCGCGCCGCAGCACCGGCAGCACCGTCGCGGTCGGCACCTCGTAGATCGGCATCCCCGGCCAGGCAATCTCCCGCGCGAGCTCCAGGTCCCCGGAAACGGCCGCGATTGCGGGGTCGGCCTGCGCCAGCCGGGCGAGGAGGTCGACGACGTCCTCGGCCAGCGCCGCGCGCCACCGGCCCAGCTCGACACCGGGAGGACTCCAGGTCACGGGGTTGAGCAGAGCCACCACGACACGTCTGGTCACGCCCGCAGACTAGCCGCCGTCCCGCGCCGCCTCGGCCTGCCGTCTCTGCTCGCCGCCCGAGCCTGCCGCCTTCCCCCGCCGCGCTGGGTCTACCGCCTTCTGCCCCGCTCACGCCCGCCGCCTTCTCCCGCCCCGCGGGCCTGCCGCCTCCTCGCGCGCCGCGCGGGCCTGCCGCCTCCTCGCGCCGCGCGGGCTAGTCGTCGGCGAGGACGAGGCCGGTGGCGGCGGAGATGCCCTCCAGGTAGCCGCGCGCCCGTTCCGCCTTCGGGTAGCGGTTCACCAGCTCCCAGAAGGTGGCGTTGTGGCTGGGCACGACCAGGTGCGCGAGCTCGTGCAGCAGCACGTAGTCGATGACCCAGTCCGGCATCTCCCGGATGCGGTGGGAGATGCGGATCGTGCCGTCGTCCGGCGTACAGGAGCCCCAGCGGCCGTTCTGGTTGGTGACCCATCGCACGCTGGCCGGGATCACATGCCTCGCATGGTCGGACAGATATCGAGCCGTGAGCCGCTGCGCCCGCGCGAGCAACTCCCCGTCCGTACGCTGGACGCGCTCCTCACGGGCGGCCAGCCGCTCCAGCATCCGCGCGACCCACTCGGTCTCCTCGGCGCGGGAGAACCGGTCGGGAATCAGGACGACGACGCGCTCGCCCTCGCGGTACGCGGACACCGTGCGACGACGGCGCTGGCTGCGCCGCACTTCGACGACAGGCTTGCGCGTCCTGGCCATTACCGGCCTGCGCAGCCCAGACTAGGGTTCACATTGCGACGTTAATCCGTAAGGGCCAGGTGGCCGCAAGGGTACGGCAAACGACACGCACCCAAAATGTGAGCTTCGCCCCAGAAAATCCGAAAATATTTTCCAAAGCTGCAACATGCAGCGGGAACAGGGGCCACGCTATACGCCCCCAACGTCACCACCCCGGGCGCCCCTAAACCTCAACGCCGCCGGAAAAGGCCACGCGAGTCGGCGCCACCGCTTCCGTCCGCTTTCCGCATGCCTCCGGCCCGGCGCCGCCTTCCCACGGCTCCTGCCCGGGGCCCACCCCCTTCTGCCTCCGCCGCGCGACGCCGACCTCCTCCACCCCCCGCCGCCCCGGCCGTCGCCCTTCGGTACCGGAGATCGTCTTTCAAGTCCGGTTTTGGGTTTTCTGGGCGCTTCGTCGGCGTGTCTGCCTGAATGTTCCGGAAAAGCAGCATCCTGACCGGCAGACTCACGACGTCGACGACACCGCCGGCGCCGCGCTGACATGGAAATGGCCGGAGCTGGGTAGTGACCGCCCCGAACGGGTGGCCACATCCACGTGGTCGCGGAGCGGTCCAGCGCCGAACACAGATCGCGGCCTGTCGCCGCGAGCAGGGACCCCGGGAGGTCCAGGTTCTGAGGACCTGGCCGCGCCCGGGCCATCGGGCCGACCCGGCCGACAACATGACGAGGAGGAACCGTGGCCGACAACACGTACAACGGCTATTGCGTGAAGTGCAAGGAGAAGCGCGACTTCCAGGGGACTGTCGAGGTCTCGAAGACCGGCATGAACATGGCCAAGGGCAAGTGCCCGGTCTGCGGCACCACGGTGAACCGCATCCTGGGCAAGGCCAAGGCCTGACCGGACGCGCTCGACGGTAGGGGCGGCCGCACGGCCGCCCCTACCGTCGTCCCGGCTCGGGCAACTCACCCGCTGGGGGCATAACCGTGTTCGTCTCGCGACGTTGAGTAGTTATCCACGCGTGCACCGCCCTGTGGATAACTCGCTCCAGCTTGTGGACAAGCGAGCACCACCGTCCGCGGGCCTGTGGACAACCACACCCCTCCGCGTCGGCACCGTGACAACCTGTCACGTATGAGCCGCCCCCCGCTCTCCTCAGCACCGCAGCCCCGCGCCGCAGCACCGCGTTCACCTTCCTGGCGTTCACCACTGCCGCGCCCGACCCTCGTGCCGGGGCTCCGCCGCATCTGGCGCAACGCCCACACCGTGCAACTCGGCACCCATCCCGCCCGTGCCTACCTGCTGGACCTCCCGGACCCCTCGGCCGCGGCGCTGCTCGACCTTCTCGACGGCACCCGCCCCGAACGCACGATCCTGCGCCACGCCGCAGCCCTCGGCGTACCCGCGAAGGACGCGCTCGCCCTCCTGGACGGCCTCCACGAGGCGGGCCTCGTCCTGCCGGCGGCGGCCCTGTGCCCGGCCACCCTCGACGAAGACACCCGCCACCGCCTCTCCAGCGAGGCCGCCGCGATAGCTCTCCGCCCCACCCCCTCCCCACACCCCGCCACGTCGGCTGCCGGCCCCGCTGCACCGGCGGGCGTCCTGCGCCGCCGCCGGGCCGCGCGAGTCGCCGTCGCAGGCCGCGGGAGGCTCGCCGCCGGCATCGCGGTCGCGCTGGCCGAAGCCGGCATCGGGCACGTCCACGCCGACGTACCCGGAACGGTCACCCATCACGACCGCCCCGGCAGCCCGCTGCGCGAGGCCGACCCAGGCCAGCCCCGCGCCGACGCCATCGCCGCGGCCATCCGCCGGGCCGCCCCCACGACGCAGACCCGGCCGGTACGCCGCGGCGGCGCGTCGCTCGTCGTCCAGCTCGAGTACGACCAGCCGGTAGCCCTGCTCGCCGCCGGTTACGCACAACGGCGTCAGCCCTACCTGCCGGTTGCCATCCGCGAGGGTGTGCCGGTCATCGGCCCGCTCGTCCGCGCCCCCGGCGGACCCTGCCTGAACTGCCTGGACCTGCACCGCCGAGACCGCGAAACACACGTCCTCGACGGCTCGACGCCCACGGGCAGCCCGGCCACGCCCGACCACCCGGAGTGGGCACGTCACCGCCCGGGACCGGCGGAGCCGTGCGCCGTCTCGACCCTGCTCGCCGCCACCGGCTACGCCGTCGGGGAGGTTCTCGCGTTCATCGACGGCGACCCCTCCACGGCGCTCGGGGCGGAGATCGAGCTCAGCTCACCGGGCCGGATCCGCCGCCGGAGCTGGACCTCTCATCCCGCGTGTTTCTGCACGCCCGGGCGGTCGTCCGTACGTTCGCCCTGAGCCGGGCCTCCGCTCCAGGGCGGTCGATCGGCCATTTCTCGGTCACAATGATCTGGTGACCGACATCCCGCGTCGTGCGGCGTCCCGGACAGCCAAGCTCGCCGCCCTCCCCCTCGGCTTCGCCGGCCGTACGGTGCTGGGGCTCGGCAAGCGGGTGACCGGGATCGCCACCGACGTCATCTCCGCCGACATCCAGCAGCGCACCGCCGAGCAGCTCTTCAGCGTCCTGGGGCAGCTCAAGGGCGGTGCCATGAAGTTCGGGCAGGCGCTGTCGGTCTTCGAGGCGGCGATGCCGGAGGAGATGGCGGGACCGTACCGGCAGGCGCTCACCAAGCTCCAGGAGGCCGCTCCACCGATGCCGGTCGCCAGCGTGCACAAGGTGCTGGTGGAGCAGCTGGGTGCGGACTGGCGGGACAAGTTCGCCGAGTTCGACGACAGCCCGGCCGCGGCCGCCAGCATCGGACAGGTGCACCGGGCGGTCTGGAAGCTCCCACCGTCGCGCAAGGGCGCCCGGTCCAAGACCCTGCCGGTGGCCGTCAAGGTGCAGTATCCGGGGGCGGGCGACGCCCTGCTCGCGGACCTCAAACAGCTGGGCCGGCTCGCCGGCATGTTCAAGATCATCCAGCCGGGCATGGACATGAAGCCCCTGCTGGCGGAGTTGCGCGCGCGCATCACCGAGGAGCTCGACTACGCGATGGAGGCCGAGACGCAGAAGGCGTTCGCGGCCGCGTACGCGAACGACCCGGAGATCTTCGTCCCGCGCGTCGTCGCGTCGGCGCCGACGGTGCTGGTCACCGAGTGGGTCGAGGGCACGCCGCTGTCCCGGATCATCAGCGACGGTACGGAGCCGGAGCGCGACGAGGCCGGCCGGCTGATGGCCACCCTGCACTTCTCCGCCCCGGCCCGCGCCGGCCTGCTGCACGCCGACCCGCACCCGGGCAACTTCCGGATCCTGCCGGACGGGCGCCTCGGCGTCATCGACTTCGGCGCGGTGGCCCGCCTGCCCGACGGCCACCCCGAGCCGATCGGCCGCCTGGTCCGCCTCGCGCTCGACGGTGACGCCGGGGCGGTCGTCGAGGGGCTGCGCGACGAGGGCTTCATCAAGCCGGACGACGACCTGGACGCCCAGGCGGTCCTCGACTTCCTGCGGCCCATGATCGAGCCGGTCGCGGTCGACGAGTTCCGTTTCACCCGCAGCTGGATTCGCTCCGAGGCGACCCGCCTCTCGAGCCCCCGCTCCCCCGCGTTCCAGCTGAGCCGCAAGCTCAACCTGCCGCCGTCGTACCTGCTGATCCACAGGGTGACGCTCGGGTCGATCGGCGTCCTCTGCCAGCTGGAGGCTAAGGCGCCGTACCGGGCGATCCTGCAGAAGTGGCTGCCCGGCTTCGCCCCCGTGCCGTAGCGGAGCGGGACCTGCTCGCCGCCGGGAGAGGACCGAGACGCGGGCGGGCCGTGGTTCAGCGTCGCGGGAGGGTTGCCCGCAAAGGGAAGCGCCGCAACGGCGGTAGCGCATCGCAGCGCCGACGAGCGCGCCGAACGCCGGTGAACGCGCCGCGACGCCGGCGGACGCGCCGCAACGCCGGTCAGCGCACCGCAACGCCGGCGGACGCGCCGCAACGCCGGTCAGCGCACCGCAACGCCGGCGGACGCGCCGCAACGCCGGTCAGCGCACCGCAACGCCGGCGGACGCGCCGCAACGCCGGTCAGCGCACCGCAACGCCGGCGGACGCGCCGCAACGCCGGTCAGCGCACCGCAACGCCGGCGGACGCGCCGCAACGCCGGCGAGAGCGTCGCAGCGCCGGTCAGCGCACCGCAGCGCAACACCAGCGCGCGACGCAGCGCAGCGCGACAAGTGGACGAGCGAACGACGCGAGAGAACGCCCAGCGCGCCACGAGCAAGACAGCGAGCGCGGCGCGGAAAAGCGCCCGGCACGGCGTGGACAACGGCAGCGAGCGCGGCGCGTAAGCCCGCGCAGGGATGGAAATGGCCCCGCCCGCAGCCGGTGGCTGCGGGCGGGGCCGTAGTGGGCCGTCACGTCGTTTCAGAGGCGTCCACCCAGTTCCCGCGCCGAACGGTGGCGGGCTGCGATGGCGATCTGACGTGCGGGGCGGTGCGCCTCAGGGTGCTGGTCGGCCTGAGGCCGACGCATTCGTGCTCGGGAGAGCGCTTCTTGGATGAGTTTCACCTTCGGGGCTCCGTTCGGGCTCATGGCTACGTCTTCCGTCTTCCGGTAGGGGGTGGTGAGGGTGGTCATGTCAGGCCGCCAGCCGGACCGAGTTGCGGGTCTCGACGCCGCTCGCAGCGAGCCGCTCCTCCACTTCGACCGCGAGTTCCGCGTCGCGGGCCACGTCGACCTTCCGCGGGCGGCCACGGGGCCGCTTGCGGGGGACGACAGCTCCGCGCTCGAAGATCTCGCCGCCCCAGACACCCCAGGGCTCGGCTCGCTCGACCGCGCCGGCCAGGCACTCGACGCGCAGCGGGCAGTCCCCGCAGAGCGACTTGGCCAGTTCCAGCTGGGCCGGGGAGTCGGAGAACCACAGGTCAGGGTCGAACTTCCGACAGGGCAGGTTTGCCTCCATCTCGACGCTCACGTCGAGGAGGGCCAGCGCCAGACTCATAAAGCCCGGTCACCTCTCTCTTTGTCGATCTTCTGGATCGTGATGCTGTTCGCACCGGCCGGTAAGCCGGCAAAAAAGTAGGCCGCGGATCCCGGTTACGGGTTCCGCGGCCTCGAGGTGAGCCGGAGGTCTGATCGCTCAGACCGGCCTTCCTCGAGGCGGGACACCGTCGGCACCATCCGTCAGACGACGCTTCATGCCGTTGCTGCCCACGAACCCAGTGGTCCCGTTGCTTCCATCGACGGACGCCAGGATCCGGACCAGCTCGGCCTGGATCTGGACCTGGTGCGCCTGCGAAGCCGGGGCCCGCTCGGCAGCCGGCGCCGGCACGGTGACGTATTCCGCCGCAAGGACGGACTTCGCCACGGGCACCGAGACGGGCAGCCAGGAAGCGGACGGAGTGCAGGCAGCAGGCAGCGTCGACGGCCGCTCGATCGTGTAGTTGAGCTTCATCGGTGCCACCTCCTCCATCGCCTTGCACTCGTTGTAGAACCCCGTTGAGCATGCCGCTCACCAAGGTGTGACCTGAGGCTATGCCGTCCCCGCAAGCGAGGGCAAACGAATTAACGCACTAGTTTTCAAAGTTTTCTGAGACGTCCTCCGGGGACACCTCGGCGGGGTCCGCGCCGCCCACCAGAGCGAACACCGCGGCGCCGTACTGGCCGAGCTTTCGGGGGCCTATCCCGGCGATGGCGAGCAGCTCCGGCGGGGTGCTGGGCCGGCGCTCCGCGATGGCCACGATCGTGGCGTCCGTGAACACCACGTAAGCAGGGACTTTCTGCTCTGCGGCGGTGCGCGCGCGCCACGTCTGGAGCCGTTCGAAGAGCTCTTCGTCGAGGTCGGACGGGCACGTCGGGCAGCGGCCCAGTTTGCGGTCGGCGCCGGCGAGGAGGGTGGCCCCGCAGACGCGGCAGGAGACCACCTGGGCGCGCCGGGTGACGGGTTTCCGACTGCCCGTTCCGGCCTTCTCGAACGTGCGGTGCCGCGCGTCGGTCAGCTGCGGCAGGAAACGGCAGGGGCGCCGGCTACGGCCGCCGGACGAGCGGGATTGACCGTACGAGAGCCAGAGCCACTGCCGCGCCCGGGTCACGCCGACGTAGAGCAGCCGCCGCTCCTCCTCCAACTGCTCCGGGGTCTTCGCGTACGTGGTGGGCAGCGTGCCGTCGGCGAGCCCGACCAGGAACACGGCGTCCCATTCCAGGCCCTTGGCGGAGTGCAGGGACGCCAGCGTCACGCCCTCCACGGCGGGCGCGTGCTGCTGCTCGGCGCGCCGGGCCAGTTCGTCGTTGAACGCGGACAGGGACACGTCGCGTTGCACCGCGCCGGCCTGGCCCAGCGGCAGCACGTCGGGGCTGCGTCCGTACTCCTCGGCGAGGGTGACGATCGCGGCGAGCGCCTCCCACTGCTCGCGTTGCGCGCCGCCCGGCGGGGGGCGGTCGCGGGCCCAGCCGGTGGCGGACAGCGCGTCGACGACGGCCTGGACCAGCGGTGTCTCGCCCGGCGTGGAGCGCACCGCCGCGCGCATGGCGATCATGGCCTGGCGTACCTCGGCGCGCTCGAAGAAGCGTTCGGCGCCGCGGACGACGTACGGCACCTCGGCCTCGGCCAGCGCCTTCTCGTAGGTCTCGGACTGGGCGTTGGTGCGGAACAGCACCGCGATCTCCCGCGCCGGGGTGCCCGCGGCGATGAGCTCCCGGCACCGCTTGGCGACGGCGACCGCCTCGGCCGACTCGTCCGGGAAGATCTTGAGGTCGGGCTCGGCGCCGGGCGGACGCTGCCCGATCAGCTCCAGGCGCAGCTTGGCCTCGGTGCCGCGGGCCTGCCGGATCACCGCGTTGGCGAGGCCGACGACCTGGGGTGTGGAGCGGTAGTCGCGGACCAGGCGGACGACGACGGCGTCGCGGCGCTGCCGGGGGAAGTCCACCAGGTACGACGACGTCGCGCCGGTGAACGAGTAGATGGTCTGGCTGGCGTCGCCCACCACGGTGAGGTCGTCGCGGCCACCGAGCCAGGCGTCCAGCAGACGCTGCTGCAGCGGGTTGACGTCCTGGTACTCGTCGACGACGAAGTGCCTGTACTGCGAGCGGACCTGTTCGGCGACGTCCTGGTGGTCCTCGATGCCCCAGACCGCGGCGCGCAGCATGTCCTCGAAGTCGATGACGCCCTGGCGCCGCTTGAGCGACTCGTACGCGGCGAACACCTCGGCCACCTTGGCGGCGTCGTACGGCGGCTCGCGCAGCGCCTTGGTGGCGGCCACCACGTACTCGCCGGGTTCGACGAGGGACGACTTGGCCCACTCGATCTCGCTCGCCAGGTCGCGGGCGGCGGTGCGGTCGGCGCGCACGCCCGCCTTCGCGGCGGCCAGGGCGACCAGCCGGGCCTTGCTCTCCACGAGCTCGGGCATCGCCCGGCCCTCGAGCAGCCGAGGGGCGAAGTAGCGCACCTGGCGCAGCGCGGCGGCGTGGAAGGTGCGGGCCTGCACACGGCCGGCGCCCAGCCCGGTGAGGCGCGCGCGCATCTCCGCGGCGGCCCGGGCGGTGAACGTGACGGCGAGGACGTGCCGGGGGTCGATGTCGCCGGAAAGTGTTCGGTACGCGATGCGGTGGGTAATCGCTCTGGTCTTACCGGTGCCGGCCCCGGCCAGGATGCACACCGGTCCCGCGGGAGCGGTGACCGCCCGGCGTTGATCGGGGTCGAGCCCGGCAAGAACGCGTTCCGCTGTCACAACCGGGAATCATGGCACCCGGGTCCGACGTTTCGTCGGATGGCGTAGTGCCATGTGACCTCTGCGAAGGGACCAGACCGATGCTGACCATGTACTCGACGCCCTGGTGTGGCTACTGCCACCGGCTCAAGTCGCAGCTCGACCGGGAGGGCATCGCGTACGAAGTCATCGACATCGAGCAGGACCCGAAGGCCGCCGACTACGTGATGAGCGTGAACGGCGGCAACCAGACGGTCCCGACGATGCGCTTCGACGACGGCACCGCGATGACCAACCCGTCGATCGTCCAGGTCAAGCAGCACCTGGCGAGCCTGACGGCCTGACGGCAACGCAACGGGCCGCCTCCGGAGGAACCCGGGGCGGCCCGTTGGTGTCCGCGCCGGCACCCCGCCCGTGGCGGCGGGCGAGGGCCGGTGGTCGCGCCCCGCACCCCGCCCGGGGCGGCGGGCGAAGGTGCGGGGACAGATGGCGGAGCGGGCTCGGCGGGGAGAGGCCGGCCGGCCCGCCCCGGGTCACGGGATGAGCGCGGGGATGCTCGAGTCGAGCAGGCCCTGCCGCTTCAGCTCCACGTACAGCGGGGTGGTCTCCGGGTAGTGGCCCCAGGCGTGGTCGCCGGTGCCGTCGCCCGCCCCGCCGAGCAGCTGCTGCTGCACCGGGTTGAACGTCTCCCACTCGGGCGTACCGGGCAGGTGGGCCACCTCGTCGCGGCCGGCGACCCAGCGGTACGTGTACCCGAAGAAGGCGCCCACCCGGGTGATCGGCGAGTAGTTGTCCGAGCGCGCGTGCCACAGCCGCCGGTCGAAGACGACGAGGTCGCCGGGGTTGGCGGTGATCTGCAGGGCGCCCTCGGGCTGCGGCCACGGCACGCCGCGCGACGGCGGGCCCGGCAGCCAGTTGGTGAGGTGGCTGCCCGGCAGCACCGTGAAGTTGCCGCGCCCGGTCTCCGAGACGTCCGACAGCCAGTACGCGAGCTTGACCGACATCATCGGCCGCGGGTCGGTCTCGAGCTCCCGGTTCTGCCGGCCGCCGTCCTGGTGCCAGTGCCACCAGTCCTTCTGCTTCTCGTGGATCTGCGGGTGCACGTCGACGTGCGAGTGGTACACGTGCACGTTCCAGCCCAGCATCGACCAGATGTACTTGAACGCCTTCGGGTGGTCCAGCAGGAATGCCAGCTCGGGGTTGTTGGTCACCGCGGACAGCTGGTGCAGCGCGCCGGTGGGCCCGAGACCTCCTTCCCGCGCCGCTTTCTCCTTGGATCGCAGGATCGCGGTGCGCGCGACCGCGACCTCGTCGTCGTTGAGAACGCCGGGAATGACGAGGAAACCGTCGCGCTGGAAACGCGCGCGCTCGTCGGCGGTCATCGGGGTCCAGGTCTGCTCCGCAAGCAGCGACATTCCACTACCACCTCTCCGTGTCTGATCTCCCAGACGCGAGAGCCTGCCCCGATGGTTGCTAATTCCGTGTGAAGATCCTTCTGATTAGAGAAATGTGAATCCCTTATCGGGCGGAATCCCCCAACCATCGCTCAACGAGATAAAAGGCGATGGAGGAGCGCATGGGCAGATTCATCCGTACGCCGCTCGCCGCGTCCACGAAGTCGCCGGAGATCATCCGGGTGATGTCCGCGCGGGTGAACCAGCGCGCCTCGTCGATCTCCTCGGGGTCGAGGGCGAGCGCCTGGTCCCGGTCGGCCTCGGCGGTGTACCCGAGCATCAGCGACCCCGGGAAGGGCCACGCCTGGCTGCCCTCGTACACGACGGAGCGGAGCCGGACGCCGACCTCCTCGCGGACCTCGCGGACGACGGCGGCCTCGGCCGACTCGCCGGGCTCGACGTAACCGGCCAGGCAGGAGAACCGCCGGACGCCGTCGACCGCCGGCCAGGCGGCGTTGTGGCCGAGCAGGCACCGGCCGTCCGGCCCGGCGACCCCGTCGTGCACCAGCACGATCATCGCGGGGTCCGTGCGCGGCCACATCTGCCGCCCGTCCTCGTCGACGCGCGACCAGCCGGCCTCGACCACCCGGGTCTGCTGCCCGGAGCGCGGCGAGAACCGGTGCGTGGCGTGCCAGTTGCCCAGCGCGGCGGCCGTGGTGAAGATGCCGGCGTCGCGCGGGTCGAGCCGGTCGCCGATGTCGCGCAGGTTGCGGACCTCCGCGCCGGCCTTCTCGGGCAGCGGCGCGTCGACGGCGAAGATGGGCACCCCGGCCGGGTCGACGCCGAGGAAGAGCCGCTCGCCCTCGGGCGCTTCCTCCGCGCTCACCAGGACGAGCGACGGTTCGTCCCCGTCGGCTCCGGCGATCAGCGCGCGCCCGCCCTTGGCGACGTCGATCACCAGGACCAGACCGCTCTTCCACGCCTCGGCCAGCCACGCGTCGTCCTTGCGGCGGTGCGCGGCCCGGTCCAGGCTGGTCCGCGCCAGCGGCGGACCGTCGAGGCCGGGCTGCTCGCCGACGTCGGGCTGCTCCTCCTGTGCCGGCCCGGTCACGCGGTGCCGCGCTCCACGCTCGTCAGGGCGGACAGCTGCCCCTCCACCTTCTCCGCGTCGCCGAGAACGACGGACACCGCCCGCGACGGCGCCAGGTAGCGGGCCGCCGCCTCGGCCACCTGCTCGCGGGTCGCCGCCGCGAGCGCCGCCGAGTGCTCGGTGAGGTAGTCCAGCCGCAGCCCGAAGCTGGCGTAGATGCTGGCCAGCCCCGCCAGCCCGGCCTGGGTCGACATGCCGAGGCGCAGCGTGCCGAGGGCGTACCGGCGGGCCTGCTCGAGCTCGTCGGCGCCGGGCGGGAGGCTGGCGATGCGGCCGAGCTCGTACAGCGTCTCGAGCAGCGCCGGGCCGGTCACCTCGGTGGCCACCTCCGCGGCCACCACCAGCGAGGAGCCGGCGACGAAGTGCTCGATGGCGGTGTGCGGGCCGTACGTGTAGCCCTTGTCCTCGCGGATGTTCTCCACCCACCGCGAGGAGAAGTAACCGCCGAAGACCATGTTCGCCAGCTGCAGCGCCGCGTGGTCCGGATCGGTGCGGGGCACCGCCGGCAACGCCATCCGCAGCGACGACTGGACCGACGCGGGCCGGTCGACCAGCAGCAGCGGGCCGGGCTCGAGCGCGGGCGTCGGCGGCACGTTGCCGTCGCGGCCCGAGCCGATCCAGCCGCCGAGCGCCTTCTCCGCCGCGTCGATCGCCTTCTCGACGTTGATGTCGCCGACGAGCACCAGCACCGAGCCCTCCGGACGCACCCGCTCCGCGTGCAGCGTCCGCAGCTGACCCGGGCGTACGCCCCTGACCTGCTCCGGCTCTGGCGTCTGGACCGCGTACGGGTGCTTGCCGTACATCCGCTTGAGCAGGGCCGTACGGGCGAGGTGCGCCGGCTGGCTCTGCGCCACCTGGATGTGGTCGACGAGCCGGTCCCGCTCGGTGCCCACCTCGTCGGCCGGGTACGCCGGGTCGGTCAGGACGGCGGCGAGGATCTCCAGCATCCGGTCCAGGCCGGCGGCGAGGGAATTCCCGGTGACGAGCAGCCGGTCGGGGTCGAGCCCCGCGGAGAGGCCACCGCCGACCGCCTGCAGCTCGGCGGCGATGTCGATGCTGGACATCGTGGCCGTGCCGGTGAACAGCGCCTGCGACAGCAGGGTGGCCCGGGCCAGCGGGGCGCGCCCGAACGGCACCCGCAGCCGCAGCTCGACCAGGGGCACCGCCGGCCGGCGGATGGCGATCACGGTCAGGCCGCTGCTGAGGGTGCGCTCGGCCTGCTTGGGCAGCTTGATCTTCGAGTCCGGCACGAGGTCCGGCAGGGTCTTGACGCTCACTGGTTGGCTCCCGGGACGACCTCGACGGTGGCGCGGCTCTCGGGCCGCAGGCTGGCGGCGGCCGCGACGATCTGCGCCTCGGTGACCTCGCCGACGAGCCGCGGCAGCTCGTTGAGCAGCTCGGGCCTGCCGCGCTGCAGCTCGAGCACGGCCATCGGCAGGGCCCGGCCGAGCACCGCGTCGGTGTCGCGCAGCAGATGCGTCGCCATGCGGGCCTGCGTGCGGGCCAGCTCGCCGGGCGCGAGGCCGCCGGTGGCCAGCCGGTCGAGCTCTTCGTCGACGACCCGCAGCACCTTGTCCGCGTCGCCGCCGGGCGGCATGTGCGCCTGCAGCAGCAGCGCGGTGGGGTTGCGGACCTGGTATTCGTCGCCCATGAATCCGATGTAGCCGCCGACGCTGGTGACGATGCGGTCGCGCTGCACGAGCCGCTCGACCAGGCGGGACGCGTCGCCGTCGGTGAGGACCTCGGCGAGCACCACGTACGGCAGGTAGGCGCTGAAGTCGGCGATCGGGTCGGGAACCCGGTAGCCGGCGGCGACGGCGGGCAGCGGGGCGAGCCGGTCGACATAGCTCTCCCGGCGCTCGGCGCTCAGGCCGGGCTCGGCGAAGTCGGGCAGCTCCGGCTTCGGCCGGGCCGGCACGTCGCCGAAGTGCGCCTCGACGAGCTTGGTGGCGGCGGCCACGTCGAAGTCGCCGGCGACCGCCAGCGTCGCGTTGCCCGAGGCGTAGTACTTGCCGAAGAACTCCTGCGCGTCCTCGACCGTGGCGCTCTCCAGGTCGGTGAAGGAGCCGTACCCGTCGTGGGCGTTGGGGAACGTCTCGAACATCACCGGGGGCAGCTTCAGCCAGGGGAAGCCGCCGTACGGGCGGTTGAGGACGTTGACCCGGATCTCCTCCTTGACCACGTCCACCTGGTTGCGCAGGTTCTCCTCGGTGAGCCGGGGGCCGCGCATGCGGTCCGCCTCGAGGAACAGCGCGCGCTCCAGGGCGCCCGCCGGGAGCACCTCGAAGTAGTCGGTGTAGTCGAGGTGGGTGGAGCCGTTGAAGCTGCCGCCGGCCCCCTGGACGTGCCGGAAGTGGGCGAGCTTCTCGAGGTTCTCCGAGCCCTGGAACATGAGGTGCTCGAAGAGGTGGGCGAAGCCGGTGCGACCCTCCGGTTCGGACCGGATGCCGACGTCGTAGACGACGGCCACGCCGACGACGGGAGCGCTGCGGTCGGGCGTGAGGACCACCCGCAGGCCGTTGTCGAGGGTGAACCGTTCGACCGGGTATTTCGTCGCGGGGATCTTTACTTTGCGGGCCACCCCAAGAATCTATCCCGCCGCCGCGGCATCCGACGGGTACGCCCGGTCACCGCGTCGACGCTCGATGCTAGCTTCGCCTAGCAGTGTCCGCGAAGCCAAACACGCGCATCGATATACGCGGGGGGACTTTCATGCCGGTTCAGCTCCGACTGGAGTGTCCGTCGCCAGAGGACGCCGAGTCGCTGCACCGCTGGCTGCGCCGGGAGGACGCCGTACGCGTCGACGGCCGGCTGGCCCGGGCCCGCAGCGACGACCCGCAGACGATGGGCACCCTGCTCGACGTGCTGACGCTGGTGATCGGCAGCGGGCTGTCGGCCGGCCAGCTCGCCCTCGCGGTGGCCTCCTGGCGGGACTCGCGCCGGCCGTCCCCGAAGGTGACGATCGTGCACACCGCCGCGGACGGTTCCACGACGCGGATCGAGGCGGAGGACCACCGGACGCTGGCCGACGCCCTGACGCGGCTGGAAGAGGCGGGCGGAGGGCGGGCGGCAGGAACCGATGAGTGACGTCGCCGACCCGGCCGCCTCGCAGGTCGTGCTGATCGGCGTCTCGGCGTACCGCAGGCTCCCGGAGCTGCCCGCCGCCGGGCGCAACGTGACCGACCTGCGCGACCTGCTGGCGGGTGAGGATCTCTGGGGTGTCCCCGCGGACAACTGCCAGGTGCTGGTGGACCCGGAGGATCCGGCCGAGGTGAGCCGCGCGGTCCGCCGGGCCGCCGCCGCGACCGAGCGCGACGGGCTGCTGCTGGTGTACTTCGCCGGGCACGGCCTGGTCGATCCCGACGACGACCGGCTGATCCTCGGCCTGCCCGGCTGCGACCCGGAGGTGCCCTACGAGCGCGGGGTCCCGTACGAGTGGATCCGCCGGGCGGTCGCCGACTCCCGCGCCCGCCGCCGCGTCGTCATCCTCGACTGCTGCTACTCCGGGCGCGCGGGCGCCGAGATCGGCGGCGACAGCAGCGGCACGGACGCGGTCGCCGACAAGGCCGAGACGGACGGGACCTGCCTGCTCGTCTCCGCACCCGCCAACCGGCCCGCGATGGCGCCGCGCGGGGAGGTCCACACCGCCTTCACCGGCGAGCTGATCCGGCTGCTCCGCGACGGCCTGCGGCCACCGCCACCCGAACCCGCGCCGCCCGCGCTGACCGTCCATGCCGTGTGGCGCACGGTACGCCGTGCGATGCTGCGCCGCGGGTTCGAGCGCCCCGAGCTGCGCGCCCGCGACTCCGGCGGCGAGATCGCGCTGGTGCACAACCCCGCCGCGCCCCGGCACAACCTCGCGGGCACGGTGCTGTACGCGGCGCCCTGGTTCGTCGACGAGGACCTCGGCCGCCGGGCGATGCTGGTGCTGCGGCACAACCAGACCGGCGCGCTCGGGGTGTGCATCACCCGGCCGGGGGGCGAGCTGCCGGCCGACTTCCCCGCCTCGTGGCGGCGGTTGCTGCGCAATCCCGTGATGCTGTTCCACGGCGGCCCGGTCGCCCAGGACGGCTACATCGTCGTGACGTTGCTGCGGGCGGGCGCGCCCAAGCCGCTGCGCTTCACGCCCGTACGGGACCGGCTGGGCACGTTGCACCTCTCGGGTAACCCGGAGGATGTGACCGGCAGCGTGGACGCCATGCGGGTGTTCGTCGGCTACCTGGGCTGGCGCTCGGGTGAGCTCGAGGAATACCTCGACCGGGGTGCCCTGGTCGCGAGCCGGCACACCGCCCGCCAGGTCTTCACCGAACGCCCCGGTGAGCTGTGGCAGTCGCTGCAGGCGGGCCGATGACGGCGCCGGAGCCGGACCCGGCGGGCGACGGCCTGAGCCCGGGCGAGCGCCTGCTCATCGACCGGCTGGCGGCCGCCCTGCAGGACGCCGACCAGATCACGCTGGTGATCGGCTCGGGCGTGACGGCCACCGCCGTCCCCCGAGTGCAGGGTGTGCTGGAGATCGCCGACAGCTATGCGGCGGGACGCAACGACGACGGCGCGCTGGAACGGGCGCTGGCCCAGGCCCGCGCGGAACTCGTCGGCGCGCGGCCCGTGGACGTGTACCGGGCGTACCGGCGGGTGTTCACGGACTGGGTGTCGGGCGGGGCGTTCGACGTGATCGCGCAGCAGGCCGTGCTGAAGGCGTACGCGGCACCGGATCCTATGGAGTCGCCGCTGGCCACGCACGGGCTCGGGCAGCGCCTCGACCGCGGGGTCGGCGAGGGCGTCGAGAACGACCGCTTCTCCTGGCTGCTCCCGCGCGGTGTGCAGGCCCTCGGCCACCTGCTCGCCGCCATCCCCGAGGCGTTCGACCACCGGGTGCTCACCACGAACTTCGACCCGCTGCTCGAGATCGCGATCCGCGACGCGGGCGGCCGGGCGGTCAGCCTGCCGCTGGACTCGTCGGGCGGCTTCGGGCACACCGGCGGCTCCGACGGCGCCGTACGCGTCTTCCACCTGCACGGCTTCTGGCGGCCCACCCTGCACGTCCGCGGACCCCAGCTGCTGCACGACCCGGCACGCATCGCGGAGAACGCGCCCCTGGTCGCCACCACCGCCGACCTCATCCGCGGCGACACCGTGTGCGTGATCGGCAGCAGCGACTGGGCCGGGACGATCACCGCGGCGGTCGCCCGGACCCGGCCCGTACGGGTGCTCTGGGCGCTGAACGACCCGGACGCGGCAACCGCCCTGGGCGCGGCCACCCGGCTGCGCGAGAACACGGGTGTGGCCGTCGAGTGCTTCCCCGGCGTCGACTCCGAGCGGCTCTTCCCGGCCCTGGCCGAACGCGCCGGCGTCGCCGTGCCGCCGCGCGCCACCGGGCTCAAGAACCGGGTACGCCACCACGCCTGGGAACGCCAGCTCGTCTCCCAGCCGGACAGCAGCCCGCCGCGCGACGTGCCGGGGCTGCTGCTCCAGCTCGAGCGCCGGTTCGGCTGGGTGACGCAGCAGCGTGGCACGGTCCAGCCGATCCGGCTGCTGTGGCCCGTACGCCTGCGCCCCCGCGCCTCGGTGATCCACATGGTGCAGGCGTTCGTGGCCGGCGCCCTCGCCCGCCTCGGCGTGGAGGTGCGGATCTGCATCGACGACGTCGGCCTGCGCGACACCGAGGCGCAGACCGGCTTCCGCGACGACCTCGACCGCTGGATCGACCACACCGGTCACGGCGCGGTCCGCGAGTTCGTCAGCCTGTCGGAGTTCCTCGACCGGGGTGCCCGGTATCCGGCCGCCGGCAACCCCGAGGCACTGCTGCGCCCGACGGACCCCTGGTCGGTGGCGCGGATGTTCTACGGCGAGCACAACCCGTCGCTGTACAGCCTGCTCGCCGCGGTGAAGGCCGTGCCCAACCTGACCTCGTGGGACGAGCTCGAGAAGAACGCGTGGCCGATCGTGCAGGCGGTGCTGCGGACGGACGCGCGCAACCTGCTGACACCGCTCACGCTCTGGCCGTACCTGAACAGCATGCTCCTGGAGAGCACGACCAACGACGTGATGACGCTGGGCGGGCGCGACGAGGCCATCCTGTGGGCGCAGTGGCGGCAGACGTTCGGCTTCGGGCCGGGGCACCTCTACAACCCGTACATCAGGAACCTGAAACACGACGCCCACATGCTGCGCTGGTCGTCGCAGGAGGAGCTGACCCGGCATCTGCACCGGACCCGTGAGCTGCCGGGATGGGACGCGGAGGGCAGCTACATCCCCTGGCTGTTCCAGAACGCGCTGCTGTTGCCCGGCTACCTCAACCACGAGCCGGTGCCGGAGACCGACGACTTCCCGCTGGACTCGTGGGCGGCCTTCGTCGCCGCCGACGAGGACGGCAAGCCGGTCCTCGACGATCTGGCCGCCCGGGTGACAAATGTCTTTCTGCGATGACGGGCCGTTCGGCGGTCGCGGTCTTGGCGGTACGGAGTTAGCGTCGAGGCATGACTGCCGCAGTTGTGGAACGCGTCGGGCACCGCATCGCGACCGTCGACGACCACGCGGAGCTGTGCGTCACGGTGCTCGGCCGGGAGCTGACCGCGTATGTCGCCGGGGCCGTGAGCGTGGCTGAGTTCGAGTCCTGGTTCGCCGCGCCGACCCGCCCCGGCTACCTGGTGCGCCGGCGGCTCGCCGCGGCCGCGGAGATCGTCAGCGTCTTCGAGACGGCCAACCGGACGGCGCTCGCCGCGGCCTGGCTGCGGGAGATGGATCCGCAGGGTTACGTGCCGGCCCGGGTGCTGCGCCTCTCCGAGGGCGACGAGACCAGCGTGAAGGCACTGCTGGAGACCGCGGCGGCCTGGTCGCTCAGCCCCGCGGCAGGGTAGCGCCCGTCGCGTTCTCGAAGGCCGCCAGCGAGCCGTTGAGGTAGCGGCTCGCGTGCCCGGCCAGGTCCACGTGCTCCCGGAAGTGCCGTAGCACCGCCGCGCGGGCGCCGACCCGGGGCAGGCGGAACGTCTTCTTGCCGCCGTTGATCACGTCCTCCACCGCGAGCTCGCCGTCGGCGCTGATCAGCAGCGTCGAGTTCGGCGCCCGGTGGGTGCTGGTGAGCCGGATGTCCATGGCCACGCCGTCCGCGGCGCTGCGTCGGACCAGCTCCTCCACGACGCCGTGCACGCCGGCCGGGGCCAGGAGGTCCGCGCCGCGGGGGTCGGCGGCCTTGCCGACCGGTACGACGACGTGCAGCACCCACGTGGTCACGCCCAGGTCCGCCACCTGGTCGCGCAGGGCGAGCAGGCCGGGGAGGTCCCCGTTGCGCCGGGTCACCACGGTCTGCACGCTGCACGGCACGCCGGCGCGTACGGCCCGGCGGATCGCGTCACGGGCGTACACCGCCGAGCTGGTGCCCGGCGGCACGAACTGCCGGTTGGCGGGGCGCAACGCGTCGTTGACGGCCGGGTCGGCGCTGTCCAGGGAGACGCGTACGTGCACGTGGTGGCGCTGGAGCAGGGGCACGATGCGGCTGAAGTCGCCGACTCCCGAGGTGTCCAGCACGACCGCCTTGCCGGTGGCCGCGAGCCGTTCCACCAGGCGCTCCGTACGCTCCGCCCGCGCCAGCGGCTCGCCGCCGGTGACCACGCCGACCATCGCCGGGGTGGCGCCGGCGACCCGCAGCACCTGATCGAGCCCTCGGCCGTCCTCGCGTTCCCGGTAGCCGGGGGTCATGAGGTCGTCGGCGTGGCAGTAGCGGCAGCGCAGCGGGCAGAAGGCGGTCGAGAAGCAGTTCACGACCAGCGGCTCGGTGACCACGGGGAGCACGTCGAGGTGCCCGACCACGGAACGGCCGAAGAAGGCGCGGCGCGGGGTGGCCGGCTCGGTGTCACAGATGCCCAGTTCGGCGAGCGTACGGATGGCCTCGTCGTCGCCCGTGCGGCGGCGCACGACGGCCTCGTGCCGGGCGTCCAGGGCGAAGAAGTGGTCCCGGCGCGGGACGTACGCGATCGACCCGCGGACCCGTACCCCGGGCGCCAGGCGGACCACCTGTGACATCCGACGGCGCTCGGACACGGCGAACACGCGCAGATACTCCCACAGCCCGGGGCCGTTCCCGCGCGCCGGACGCTCCCGGCGTCACCCGGACGAGGGCTTTTCCTACAAAACCGGCAGGCAAACATCCCATGATGCGGTTCGGGGTTGACGCCGATACCGCACCTCGTCCACTATTCCCATCCATCAGATAGAGAAAGCAGAGTTTGCGCTCCGCCGGACCGAGAGGACATTCCCCCGTGTACGTCTCGGCACGCACCGACTACGCCGTCCGGGCCATGCTCGCGATCGCCGCTGACCACCCCCACCTGGTCAAAGCCGCGTCGCTCGCGGCCGGCCAGGACATCCCGCTCAGCTTTCTCCAGGGCATCCTGCTCGACCTGCGCCGCGCCGGCCTGCTGCACAGCCACCGCGGCGTCGACGGCGGGTACGCCCTGGCCCGGCCGGCCGACGACATCACCGTCGGCGACGTGGTCCGGGCCGTCGGCGGGGCGCTGACCACCGTTCGTGGCCTGCCCACCACGACCACGACGTACCACGGGGTCGCGACCGGCCTCAAGGACGTCTGGCTCGCGGTGGAGGAGGCCATCGAGGGGGTCGTGAACCACCGCACCCTCGCCCAACTCACCGTCTCCGCTTAGGAGTGACAATGAAATCCCGCGCTCTTCGTGCGCTTGCCGTTGCCGCTGCCGCGCTTCTGTCCGCCTCGGCCCTGACCGCCTGCGGCAGCGACGACGCCGCCGCCAGCGGTGACGCGAACACCCTGCGGCTCGGGTACTTCCCGAACATCACCCACGCGCCCGCGCTCGTCGGCGTCAAGAACGGCCTCTTCCAGCAGGCGCTGGGCGACACCAAGCTGGAGCCGAAGACCTTCAACGCCGGCCCGGCCGCCATCGAGGCGCTGTTCTCCGGGGCGATCGACGCGACGTACATCGGGCCGAACCCGGCCATCAACGGCTGGGCCACCTCCAAGGGCACCGCGCTGAAGATCATCGCGGGCAGCACCTCGGGCGGCGCCGGCCTGGTCGTCAGGCAGGGCATCAACAGCCCGGCCGACCTCAAGGGCAAGAAGATCGCCACGCCGCAGCTGGGCAACACCCAGGACGTCGCGCTGCGCGCCTGGCTGAAGGAGAACGGCCTCAACGCCGACCAGCAGGGCGGCGGCGACGTCTCGGTGCTGCCGCAGGACAACGCGACCGCGGTGCAGGCGTTCGCCCAGGGCGCGATCGACGGCGCCTGGGTCCCCGAGCCCAACCTGAGCAAGATGGTGCTCGAGTCCAAGGGCAAGATCCTGGTCAACGAGAAGGACCTGTGGCCGAACGGGCAGTTCGTCACCACGCACCTGATCGTGAAGCAGGATTTCCTCAAGAAGCACCCGGACACGGTGAAGAAGCTCCTGCAGGGTCACATCGCCGCGGAGAAGTACATCGCCTCGGACACCGCCGGAGCGCAGAAGGCCGCCAACGAGCAGCTCGCCGCCCTGTCCGGAAAGCCGCTCAAGGACGACATCCTCGCCGCCGCGTTCAAGAACCTGACGTTCACCAACGACCCGATCGCCTCGTCGCTCTACACCAGCGCCAAGCACGCCGAGGACGTCGGTCTGCTCAAGCCGGTGGACCTCAAGGGCATCTACGACCTCGGCCCGCTCAACGAGCTGCTCAAGGCCGACGGTCAGCCCGAGGTCAGCGACGCCGCCGCCTCCTGATCGCCGCCGGACAACCGGGAGCCACGTCATGAGCATTCTCGAAGCCACCCACCAGCGCACCCAGCAGGCGGTCGTCAGCCTCGACAGCGTCTCGAAGCGGTACGGCACCGGCGCCAACGCGCTGCTCGCCCTGGACAAGGTCTCGCTGAGCGTCGGCAAGGGCGAGTTCGTCTGCCTGCTGGGCGCCTCCGGCTGCGGCAAGAGCACGCTGCTCTCGCTCGTCGCCGGGCTCGACCGGATCAGCGGCGGCACACTGGACACCGGCGGCCGGGCCGTCTCGCTGATGTTCCAGGAGGCGGCGCTCTTCCCGTGGCTCTCGGTTGCCGGCAACGTCGAGCTTCCCCTGCGGCTGCGCGGCATCCCCCGCGCCACCCGCCGGGAACGCGCCGAGCAGCTGCTGGAGATCGTGCGGCTCAAGGGCTTCGGCCACAAGCGGCCGCACGAGCTCTCCGGCGGCATGCGCCAGCGCGTCGCGCTGGCCCGGGCCCTCGCCCAGGACGCCGACATCCTGCTGATGGACGAGCCGTTCGGCGCGCTGGACGCGATGACCCGCGACATCCTGCACGACGAGCTGGAGCGCATCTGGCGCGAGCAGGAGCTCACCGTCCTGTTCGTCACCCACAACGTGCGCGAGGCGGTCCGGCTGGGCGACCGGGTGATCCTGCTGAGCAGCCGCCCGGGCCGGGTCATCGAGGACTTCCCGGTGACCCACCAGCGGCCGCGCCGCATCGACTCCCCCGAGGTGGCCGGGCAGGCCGCCGAGATCACCGACCGGCTCCGCGCGGAGGTCGCCCGTCATGCAGGCTGAGATCCCCACCCAGGCCCCCGACCCGCGGACCGAGTCGGACCGGGCCGCCGACCGGGTCACCGGGCTCGACGCGCTCGAGCTCGCCGGCAAGGGCGAGCAGGGCGCGCTCGGCAAGCGCATCTGGCGCAGCGCCTGGCCCAAGCTCCTCGCGGTCGCCATCGTGCTGGCGGCGTGGCAGGCCGTCGTCTGGGCGGAATGGAAACCGGCGTACGTGCTGCCCGGCCCGGCGACGGTCTTCGAGGACCTCGGCTCGCTGATCACCACCGGGGACTTCTGGGACGGCGTACGGCTGACCATGACCCGCGCGGTCACCGGCTTCGCGCTCGCCGTGCTGATCGGCACGATCGTGGGGGCGGCGGTCTCCCGGTTCGCCCCGCTGCGGGCGGCCATCGGCTCGCTCATCACCGGCCTGCAGACCATGCCCTCGATCATGTGGTTCCCGCTGGCGATCCTGCTCTTCCAGATCAGCGAGAGCGCCATCATGTTCGTGGTGGTCATCGGCGCCGCCCCGTCCGTCGCGAACGGCCTGATCAGCGGCATCGACTACGTGCCGCGGACCTGGCTGCGGGTCGGTCAGGTGCTGGGCATGACCGGCTTCGCCAAGTACCGCCACCTGATCCTGCCGGCGTCGCTGCCGTCGTTCATCTCCGGGCTCAAGCAGGGCTGGGCGTTCTCCTGGCGCAGCCTCATGGCCGGCGAGCTGCTGGTCATCGTGCCGGGGGCGCTGTCGATCGGCGTACGCATGCAGCAGTCCCGCGACCTCAACGAGTCGAGCCTGGTGATCAGCTTCATCATCGTGGTGCTGGTGATCGGCATCCTGATCGACCTGCTGTTCAACGCCGCGGACAACGCGCTGCGCAAGCGCTGGGGCCTCACCGGCTCCTGACCCGCTCAGAGCGGCCGTACGGACTTCAGCACGTCATCGATCACGTAGTCGAACTGCTTGTGGGTGCCGGGGATCGACACGTACAGCACGGCGGCCGTGGTCTTGCCGACGTCGATGACGGCCACCGCGGACAACTCGTCGGTGGCCGTCAGCCCCTCGGCCTTGAAGTGCAGCCGGAACTCGCTCAGGTACGCCGGCCGCCCGCCCAGCGTGGTCATCCCGTCGCGCAGCTGCTCGAGCGTGTTCGGCTGCGGGTAGTACTCGGCGCGGACGTCCGCCGCGACCTGCCGCCCCACGCAGTCCAGGTTCAGCGTCACCGCGTCGTTGTCGGCCGCCGGCACCGCCGCGGACAGGATCGACGCGTGGTACGTCCCCCCGCTGTACGTCTCCGTGACGAAGTGCTGCCCCACCCGGTACGGAACCTCGAGCGTGCCCGCCCGCCACGTCGTGTCCCACGGCACCCACGGCGCGCCGTACTTCCGGTAGGAGATGCCCGCCTCGGTGTCGGTGGTCCGTTCACCGGTGGCGGGCGGAACCTTCTCCGGCCTGCCGGTCGGCCCCTCGCTCGGCGCCACGGTCGGCGCGGGGCACATCTGCGCGAGCGGCGGCCGGACATCGGTGGGACCGGACGCCTTCTTGCCGCCGAAGGCGTCACCGTCCGAGGTCAACGCCACGATCAGGATGATGGTCAGACCGATCACGACGATCGCGCCGGCGATCCCGCCGAAAACCATCATCTGCCGCCGGCGGCGTCGTGGCCCGTCACCGCCGGGCGGGCCCGGCGGGGTGGGTGGCGGAGGCGGCACGAGCGGGGGTACGCCGTAAGCGGTGACCGTCCCGGAAGCCCACGCGCCACCCGGCCGCGGGAAGGCGGTGGGGGTGGGCGTGCCGTCGGACATCATCCCAGTGAACACCACGGGGCGATGTCACGGGTCATCGCCCGGCTCGGGCAGCGCCCTCCCGCCGCTCAGTGGCCGTTCCTTCAAGCCGGTCAGCGGGCTGCGGCGGCCGTCCCCGCCGGTCTGTCAGCGGGCCGCGGCCACCGGTGCGGCCTTGGGCGGCACGGTCTCGACGACTCCCGCGCCCGCCCCGCCGTAGCCGGCCGACGCGTACCAGGGTGCGAAGGCCACCACCAGCACCAGGCACAGGCCCAGGACCGCCAGCGCCACCACGATCGCGAGCTCGCGGCGTGCGGACACGGTGTCCATGCGGGTCCTCCCGGGAAGTGCCGAACCGGATGATCCCTGTCAGCGTGGACCCCGGTGCGACTCGGCGCAGTCATAGGTAAGACGCAGCCGACGGCAAATCGGTTGCATCTCTCCCAGGAAAGGTTCATGCGGTCCCGGTACCGTAACCGGATGGAAATCGTGTATCCCCCCGTGATCGCCTTGGCAAAGACGATGTTCCGGGTGCTCGACCTGCGGATCCAGATCGACGGCGCGCACCACATCCCAGCGACCGGCGGGGCGGTCCTGGCGAGCAACCACGCCAGCTATCTCGATTTCATCTTCTGCGGACTGGGCGCCCAGCCGGCGAAGCGCCTCGTACGGTTCATGGCGAAGAAGTCGGTTTTCGACCACAAGGTGAGCGGTCCGTTGATGCGCGGCATGCGCCACATCTCCGTGGACCGCAAGGCCGGCACGGCGGCGTTCCAGGAAGCCGAGAACGCCCTGCGCCGCGGCGAGGTGGTCGGCGTGTTCCCGGAGGCGACGATCAGCGAGTCGTTCACGGTGAAGGCACTGAAGTCGGGCGCGGCCCGGCTCGCCGAGGTGGCCGAGGTGCCGCTGATCCCCATGGCGGTGTGGGGCCCGCACCGGCTCTGGACCAAGGGCCGCGAGAAGGAACTGACCAAGCGCCACGTACCGGTCATCATCAGCATCGGCGAGCCGATCGTCGCGGCGGCCGGCGCCACCGCGGACGCGACGACGGTGGTGCTGCGGCAGCGGTTGAGCGCGCTGCTGGACCGGGCGCAGCAGAACTATCCGGAACAGCCCTCCGGGCCGGACGACCGCTGGTGGCTGCCGGCGCATCTGGGTGGCACGGCGCCGCGGCCGGAGGAGCTGGGCTATCCGCCCCGGCCCGAGGACGCCGGCAACCCGGCCCCATTGGACGCCTGAGGGCACTCATCCGGCCCCGTCCGGGCGGTCCGGCGGTCCGGCGGCCACTCGGCGGCTCGGCGGCTCCTGGAACGGGCGGTCGCAGGCCGCGGATGGGGCCGGAAAGCACGACGGCGCCGGCCTCCTCGCGGAGGACCGGCGCCGGCGCGTCAGCGCTGGGCTGGAATCAGAGCGGGCGGATGTTGGCCGCCTGCGGGCCCTTCTGGCCCTGGGTCACCTCGAACTCGACCCGCTGGTTCTCGTCCAGGCTGCGGTAGCCGGAAGTCTGGATGGCGGAGAAGTGGGCGAAGACGTCGGCGCCGCCGTCGTCCGGGGTGATGAACCCAAAGCCCTTGTCCGCGTTGAACCACTTCACTACGCCGGTAACCATGATCGTCTCCTCGACGGTCGATCGCTCCCGACCATTATGGACGGGAACGAGGTAATAAGTCCCGCACTTCGCGGGACTCGTGCTGCCGTACTGATCGCCCGTACCGGAGAACCCCGGGTTACGACAAAGAGCGCCTGGGGCAGACTTCCCCACAGGCGCTCCTGAGTACTTGGGAACCAAACTGACACAACGCGTAGGAGCCTAGCACGCACAAGGGGGTCTGCTCGTGATCGGCGTGGAAGTGGCACGGCAACTCAGGGAGGCCGGGCTGGAGTGGAAGCCCGCCCCGGGGGACAGCTTCGCCATCCCGGACCGCGACCTGGACGAGGACACCTTTGTGCTCAGCAACATGACCATCGAGGTGTACCCCGTGCCGGAGGGGCGCGTGATCGGGTTCAACGGCACCACCGAGTGGGCGCTCGACGACGTGGAGCTCGACGAGGCGCTCTGGCTGCCCCGCGAGGATCAGCTGCGCGATCTGCTCGGCGGGACTTTCCGCAGCCTGCGACGGGGCGACGCGGGCTACGAGGTCGGCATCACCCTGCTGGGCGAGGACCGTACGTTCACCGCGGCGACGCCTGAGGAGGCGTACGCGGCGGCTCTGCTGCATCTCCTGGCCGCTGCCGGCCTCTGACCGGGAGCGGGCTCACCGGCCCTGATCGGCCTCGGGGAGCTCGGCGACGAGCGCGGCCAGGCCGTCGGCGTCGAGCAGGTCGGCCGGGCGTACGGTCACGCCGTCACGCACGTAGTGGAAGCCGGCCCGTACCCGGGACACCGGCACGCCCGCCAGCGCCGCCCACGCGACCCGGTACGCCGCGAGCTGCACCGTCGCGGCCGCGGCGTCGGCGGCGGTGGGACGCCGGCCGGTCTTCCAGTCGATGACGTCGAAGCGGTTGCCCGGTTCGGCGAAGACGGCGTCCATCCGGCCCCGGATCACCACGCCGGCCACGGTGGTGGCGAACGGGACTTCGACCTCGACCGGCGTACGGTCCGCCCACTCCCCCGCCAGGAATGCCTCCTGCAACGCGGCCAGCTCCTCGTCGGCCGCCGCGTCGTCGTCCGCCGCGCCGGGGAGTTCGTCGAGGTCGAGCAGGCGTACGGACCCGTACCGCTGCTCCAGCCAAGCGTGGAACGCCGTGCCCCGCCGCGCGAAGGGCGCGGGCCGCTGCGGCAGCGGCCTGCGCAGGGAGCGGGCCAGCAGTTGCGGGTCGCGGCGCAGGACGACCAGCTGCGACACCGACAGGTGCGGCGGCAGCGCCACCTCGAGCGGTCCGTCGCGACGGACCCGTTCCTCGCGCTCGGCGAGCAGCAACGCGGCCTCCTGCCGCCACCGCTCCACGTCCGGATCCACCTCGCCGGCCGGCTCCGCCACCGCCGCCCGCGCCTCCGCGGCCGGGGGCCGTGCCGGCTGGGGTTCCGGGGCCGCGGCCGGGGCGAGCCCGGTCAGGTCGGCGGCCAGCCCGGCACGCGCTCCCACCTCGGCGTCCGACTCGGCCAGCTCGGCGAACGCGGCGGCGGCCTCCGGGGTCGGTGCGGCGATCATGCGCCGGATCAGGTCGGCGGCGGCCGCCATTGCCGGGCGGCGCGCGCCCAGCGGGTCCGACGGCCATTCCGCCGACGCCACCAGCTCGGCGCTGGGGTTGGCGGCGTCGCCGGGCGGCTCCGGCGCCCAGTGCTCGACCACCCCGGCACCCTCGTCGCAGGCGTCCCGGATCTCGGTCAGGAACACCGACGGACCTCGGGGCCGCTTCACGCCGTCGCCCCACCAGTAGCCGGACGCCAGCAGCAGCCGGCGCGGGCGGGTGACGGCCACGTACGCCAGCCGCCGCTCCTCCCGCTCGTCGTGCTCGCGCCACGCCCGCCCGAACGCCGTCACGGCCGCGGCCACGTCCTTCTGGTCGACGGCTTCCGACAGGTCCAGCTCCGGCAGCCCGTCGGAGTCGCCCCGCAACGGGAACGGCAGCACCCCGATGCCGCCGAGGTAGTTGTCCGAGCCCCGGGTGACGCCCGGCCACACGTTCTTGGTGAGACCGGCCACGGAGACGACGTCCCACTCCAGGCCCTTGGCGGCGTGGGCGGTCAGGATCTGGACGGCGCCCTCGACCACGTCGACCTGGCCCGGGGTGAGGCCACGTTCCTCCTCCTCGGCCGCGGCCAGGAACGCGAGGAACCCCGCCAGGGTGCCGCCGTCGGTCTCACCCGCGTACCGGGCGGCGACGTCGCCGAGGGCGTCGAGGTGGCCGCGGGCCAGGCCTGCGTCGCCCGCGCCCCAGCCGCGTACGGCGACCTCGACGTCCAGGCCGGTGGTGCGCTCGATGTCCGCGACCAGGTCGGGCAGCGGCTGGTCCAGGCGCAGGCGCAGCTCCGCCAGCTCCCTGCTGTACGCGCGGAGCCGCAGGTAGCCCTCCTGCGAGTACTGCTGGGGTGCCCCCAGGTCGGCCATCGCCTCGACGAGCGTGGCGTCCTCCAGCCGGTCCCCGAAGATCTGCTGCGCGTCATCCGGAGCGGCCGCGGAAGCACCGGACCCGGCCGCCGCGGGAGAACCGGAGCCGGGCTCCGCGGGAGAACCGGGGCCGGCCGCCGCGGAAGAACCCGGGCCGGTTGTCACGGCCGCGCGGGCGGAGGCGATCGCCCGGGCCCGGCGGTGCAGCGCCACCAGGTCGCGCGGGCCGATGCGCCAGCGGGCGCCCGTCAGGAGCCGCAGCAGGGCCGCGCCGTCGGTCGGGTCGGCAAGCACCCGCAGCGTGCACACGACATCGCGGACCTCCGGCGTGTCCAGCAGGCCGCCGAGGCCCACCACCTCCACGGGCAGGCCGCGGGCGCGCAGCGCCTCCTCGATCGCCGGGATCTGGCTGCGGACCCGGACCAGGACCGCGCTGGTCGGCCGCTTCTCCAGCGGGATGTCCGCCGGCGCCGCCTCCGGCAGCCGGGCCGCCGCCCGCCACGCGGCCAGCATCGAGCCGGCGATCCACTCGGCTTCTTCCGCGTACGTGGACAGCAGCGCGCATGCCACCGTGCGGCCACCGACGCGATCGGCCACCCGCTGGGCCGGGACGAGCTCGGCGACCCGGGCGCCGGCGGCCCGCAGCGGGCGCGAGAGGGAGTTGGCGACCTGCAGGATCTCGGGACGGTTGCGCCAGCTCCGGGTCAGGTTCAGCACCCACGCCTCGCGGCCGCCCGGACCGGTGAACTCGGCCGGGAACCGGTCCAGCGTGCCAGCGGACGCGCCACGCCAGCCGTAGATCGACTGACAGGGGTCGCCGACCGCGGTCACCGGGTGCCCGCCGCCGAACAGCGCGTTCAGCAGCACGACCTGGGCGTGGCTGGTGTCCTGGTACTCGTCCAGCAGCACGATCTTGTAGCGGCCCCGCTCGATCGCGCCGACCTCGGGATGGTTGCGGGCCACCAGCGCGGCGCGGGCCATCTGGTCACCGAAGTCCATCGCCTCGAGGTCGAGTTTGCGCTGCTCATAGAGGCGTACGAGGGGCAGCAGGGTGAGCCGGTGCCGCTGGCGCTGCAGCATGTCGGTGACGTCCTTGTAGACCCGCCCGGGCAGCGACTGCACGTCGGCGAAGAACCGTCCCGTCCACGCGGCCAGGTCGTCGGGGCCGACGAGATGCTCGGCCAGCTCGCCGGAGAGCGCCAGCACGTCGTCGGTCACCGTGCCGGGCGCGCGGTTGAGGCCCGTCATCTCCCCGGTGTACGAGCGCACCAGCGAGTCCACGATCTGCCACCGGGCCGCCTCGGTGAGCAGCCGGGCGGACGGCTCGTACCCGGCGCGCAGGCCGTGCTCGGTGACCACGCGGGCCGCGTACGAGTGGTAGGTGGCGACTGTCGGCTCACCGGTCAGTGCCTCCTGCTGCCCCAGCCGGCGGACCAGCTGACCGAGCCGCGTCCGTACCCGATGGGCCAGCTCGCCGGCGGCCTTGCGGGTGAACGTCAGGCCGAGGATCTCGTCCGGGTGGGCGTACCCGTTGGCGACGAGCCAGACCACCCGCGAGGCCATCGTCTCGGTCTTGCCGGACCCGGCGCCCGCGACGACCAGGACCGGTTCGACCGGGGCCGCGATGATCGCGGCCTGCTCCGGGGTGGGCGCGTGCAGCCGCAGCAGCCGGGCGAGCTCCAGCGGGGTGTAGCGCGGCCCGGCATCGGCGCGCCGCCGCGGCCGGGGTTCGGCGTCGGCGAAAAGGCTCGGTTGCGTCATCGTGGACGGTTCTACCCTCGCTGGTCCGCGGCGGGCGGACCGGGTTCGACGACCTGCCGGCCCTGGCCGCTGACCGGGCAGCTGGTCCGCACCGGACAAACCCGGCACTTCGCGTTCGCGACGGCCGAGAAGGTCGCCGCGGCCATCGTGTCGGCGGTGCGGCGGACCATCGCGTACGCCCACTGCGGATCGTCGGCCTCGGCGAGCGGCACCTGCATCTGCTCGCGCGCCTCCTTGCTCGGCCCGAGCTGCACCAACGCCGCCCCGCCGCTGCCGGCCCCCTCGGCGAGCGCGTCGAAAGCACCCGCGTCCACGGCGGCCTGATAACCGGCGAGCTGCGCGTGCTCCTCGACCTCGCCGGCGGTGACCGCGGTGCTCTTGCCGGTCTTCAGGTCGATGACGACCAGCCGGCCCTGCTCGTCCACCTCCAGCCGGTCGACCCGCCCGGTGAGCTGGATCGGCCGCTTCGGGTCGTCGAGGCGCACGGTGAACTCGTGCTCGATCGCGAGCAGCCGCCGCGGGTTGCGCGCCAGCCAGCGCAGCAACTTGTCCACCATGCCCTGCGCGCGCTCCTGCTCCGGCCCGGCCAGCCAGCGCGCCGCCAGCTCGATCGCGTCGAACCGCGCCGACACGTACTCGACGAGCCGCTCGCGGTCGGCGTTCGCGTCCTCGGCCAGCATCGCCGCCGCGTGCACCAGGTTGCCGACCCCCTGCGCGGGCCCGGCCGGGGCGGCGCCGCCATGGCGTTCCAACAGCCAGCGCAGGCTGCACCGCAGCGCGCTCTCCATCGCCGACGGCGTCACCTTGACCGGCTCGCCCTCATCGACCAGCGGCCGGTCGTCGGAGAGCGGCCGCAGCCCCCACCACTCGTCGGGATGGGCGCCGGGCACCCCGGCCTGGGCGAGCCGGGCCAGCTCGGCCGCGGCGGCATGCCGCCGGGCGGGCGTGGCGTCGGGTGCGACCACGACGGTACGCAGCTCCGCGACCAGCGCGGACAGGGTGAGGGCGCGGGGCGGGCGACCCATGGGCAGCTCGAAGTCGCCCTCGCCCGTCTCCCCGGGTTCCGGCTCCCGGGCGCCGGTGGGGTCGGGCTCGCGGACGTCGGTGGGGTCCGGCTCGCGGGCGCCGGGGTCGTCGTCGGGTTCGGGTTCCGGAGGGCCGGGGTCGTCCGGGCCCGGTTCCGTGGGGCCCGGGTCGCCCTGTTCCGGTGGCGGGGGGTCGCCACCGCCGCGGCGGTCCGGCATGGCGAGTTCGCTCAGGAAGCGGCTCGGTTGCTCCTCGCCGTCCGCGCCGCCCACGCTCGCCGAGGCCACCGCGGTCACGACCAGCCGCTGCCGGGCCCGGGTGGTGGCCACGTAGAAGAGGCGGCGTTCCTCGTCGAGCAGCGCCGACGTCTGCCCGGCGATCGCCGCCGTGTCCGGTGCGGCCCGGCCCGCCAGGACGTCGACGAGCCGTTCCGAGCCCAGCAGGCTGCCGCGCAGCCGCAGGTCCGGCCAGATGCCCTCCTGGACGCCGGCCAGCACGACGACGTCCCACTCCAGGCCCTTGGCCGCGTGCGCGGTGAGCAGGCGTACGGCCTCACCGCGGTCCGCGCTGGGGGCGATCGAGTCGGCGGGCAGGTCCTGGCCGAGCACGTGGTCGAGGAACACCTCCGTACGCGCCCCCGGCAGCCGGTCGACGAAACGGGCAGCGGCGTCGAAGAGCACCACCATCGCGTCGAGGTCGCGGTCGGCTGCCTCGGCGCGCCACTGCCGGGCCCGGCCGCCCTCGCCGCCGGGTTCGGTCGGGGCGCCCCGGGTGCTGAGGGCGTACCACTTCTCGGCGAGACCGCTGGCGCGCCAGACCGACCACAGCACCTGCTCGGCGGTCGCGGCCGGCGCGGCCGCCGCCTCCCGGGCGGTGGCGAGCAGCCGGGCGACGTTCTGGGCGGGCGTCGCCCAGCGCCGCTCCACCATGTCGAGCCCGGCCGGGTCGCGCACCGCGTCGACGAGCAGCTCGCCGGAGGGCCTGCGGTCGCCGGCGGCCAGCGCGAGCGCCCGCAGTCCCTGCCGCAGCCGCCGCTCGGCCAGCGGGTCGGCCCCGCCCAGCGGCGAGTGCAGCAGCGCGACCGCCGCCTCCTCGTCCAGCACCGCCGGGTCGAGGGCGCAGCGCAGGAGCAGCAGGAACGGCGCGACCGCGGGTTGCAGGTGCAGCGGCATGTCCTCCGCGTGGGTGACGGTGGGCACGCCGGCGGCGGCGAGCCCGCGCTGCAGGGAGGGCAGTTGTAGGCTGGTCGACCGCAGCACCACGGCCATCCGGGACCAGGGGACGCCGTGCAGCAGGTGGGCCTCACGCAGGGCGTGCGCGACGAACGCGGTCTCGCTGGTCGGTGAGCGGAAGGTACGCACGACCGCCTCGGGCGCCGAACGATCCGGCGACGGCGACGGCGACGGGCGGGGCGGCTGAGCGGGGGCGCCGGCCTCAGCCGGCGAAGCGGGCGCGGCCGAGGACGACCCGGCGAGCGCGGCCGAGGACGACCCGGCGGGCACGGCCGGAGCAACGGCCGCCGAGGCGGGCGCGCCCGGAGCATGGGCCGCCGAGGTGGGCGCGGCCGGAGCATGGGCCGCCGAGGCGGGCGCGGCCGACGCAGAAGGCGCAGCCTGGGAAGACGCGGGCGGGGAGGGCGCGGGCGGGGGGTGCATGGGGCGGTGGCGTACCCGGCCGCGCATGCGTCGCGCGACCCGGCTCGTGGCGTCCAGCAGGCCCGGCCGGGCGCGGTAGTTGGTGTGCAGCGTGATGACCTCCGCCAGCGCGCCCGATGCCGTGCGGAAGCGGGCCGGGAAGGTGTCGATCACTTCCGGGTCGGCGCCGCGGAAGCCGTAGATGGAGGAGTCCGGGTCGCCGAACGCCACCAGGGGTTTGCCGCCGCCCGCCACCAGGGAGAGCAGGTCGATCTGGGCCGGGTCGGTGTCGGCGAGCTCGTCGACGTAGACGTACGCCAGGCGGCGGCGCTCGGCCTCCAGCAGGGCCGGGTCGTCGGTGAGCAGGCCGGCGGCGGCGCGGATGAGCTCGGCCGGGTCGTACGCCGTCGAGCCGCGGGTGGTGACGTCGCGCAGGGCGAGGACCGCCACGTACTCGCGGAGGAAGCGGGCCGCGGCGGGCCAGTCGTCGCGGCCGAGGCTTTCGCCGAGGCGGGCGAGCTCGACCGGGCCGATGCCGCGCTCCGCCGCTCGTTGCATCAGGTCGCGCAGCTGCTGGGCGAAGGCGCGGGTGGGCAGGGCCGGGCGTAGTGCCTCCGGCCAGCGGACCGTGTCCGGCGCCTGGTCGTCGCCGACCACCTCGAGCAGCTCGCGGATGATGAGGTCCTGCTCCGGGCCGGTGAGCAGCCGGGGGGACGGTTCGCCGCGTTCGGCGGCCGCGCGGCGGAGCAGGCCGAACGCGTACGCGTGGAAGGTGCGTACCAGAGGCTCGTGGTAGGTCGCGCCGCCGATCCGGGCCTCGACGCGGTCGCGCAGCGCGGTCGCGCCGCGGCGGCCGAAGGTCAGCACCAGGATGCGTTCGGGGTCGACGCCCGCGGCGATGCGCTCGGCGACCGCCTCGACCAGCACGGTGGTCTTGCCCGTGCCGGGACCGCCGACCACCAGCAGCGGCCCGTCCGTGTGCCCGGCGACATACCGCTGCACCGCGTCGTCCAGCAGCGGCGCCGCGGCGGGCGCGGGGCGGCGCACCAGCCGGTACGCGGGCCGGCGCACTGCCGCGGGGGTCGAGGTCACGGCACCAATGACACCACGCAGCTACGACAAAAACCGTTTCAGGGTTTCCCGATCGAGGCGCGCAGACGTACGGGCATGGGCACGCGGTGCACCTGGGGTTCGCCCGGTGAGCCCAGCAGCAGCTCCACGGCCTTCCATCCGAGCTGGTAGTGCGGCAGGGAGATGCTGGTCAGCTGGGGTCGCAGCCACGCCGCGAGGTCGGAGTCGTCGAACGAGAGCACCGACACGTCGTCCGGGATGGCGTGTCCGGCCTCACGCAAGGCCTGGTACGCCCCCAGCGCGATCCGGTCGTTGAGGCAGATCAGCGTCCGCGGCTCGAGCCCGTTCACCAGCGCGCCGCGCACCGCCTCGTACGCGGGCTCGGGCCACCAGTCGCAGTCGATCGTGCCGGCGAGCTTGACCCTCGCGGCGCCGAAGCCCTCGCGGATGCCGGCGAGCCGTTCGCGCCCGGCGAAGACGTGCTGGGCGGGGCTGCCGACGAGGTGGATGCCGTCGCGATGGCCGGCTTCGATGATCGTCTTGGCGGCGCTCCAGCCGGCACCGACCTCGTCGGGGATCACCGAGTGGTACGCCGGTCGCGCCGCCCGGGTCAGGCAGTTGAGCAGGACGACGGGGTGGCCCTTGAGCACCTTCGGGATGCGGACGTAGCGGGTGAACATGCTCGCGTACACGAAGGCGTCGACCTGCCGGTCGAGGAAGTCGGAGATGAGCTTGTCCTCGATCACCGCGTCGCCCTCGGTCTCGCCGATGAAGAGCAGGTGTCCGTGGGCGACCGCGGCGGCGAGGGCGCCGTGGATGGCGCGGCCGGCGTACGGATCGGAGGCGAGGGTGTCGGAGACCAGCGCGACGGTCTTGGTGACCTTGGTCCGCAGGCTCCGCGCCATGAGGTTGGGCCGGTAGTCGAGCTCCTGGGCCGCGCGGAGCACCCGTTGCCGGGCGTCCTCGGATATCCGCATGTCGACGTGGCGTCCGGCGAGGACGAAGGACGCCGTACTGCGGGACACGCCGGCCCGCTGTGCGACCTGCAGCAGGGTGGCCCGTTGCTGAGGCATGGCGCAAAGTGTTCCACGCGCGGTCCACGGCGCCGACGCGGCTCCGCGCCTTTCGCGAAACTTCACGCAGGTGTTGGCACATCGACAACCCTTGACGGCCGGCGGCGAAGCGAGGAGCGTCAGCGCTAAACCCATCTAGCAGACCCCCTGTCGAGCCGGCAGCCGCAGTCGCACCGGTTCGGCAGGGCCGGGGACGCCCCGCGGGCCCGCTCAGCCCGTACCCGCGGGCGGCGGTGGCCGGTATGCCGCCGGCATCCGCGGCGCCCCTTCGCCGCCGCGGGCCGCCGTGGGGCCGCGGCGACGAGAACCGGCCCGGCAGCGTCAAGCCGCCGGCAGCGCGGGAGCGTCGCGCACCGGGACGCGCCTCCGGTGAGAGCATGCCCCGGCGCGCCCACCGCGTCGCCCGGCGGGCTGCCGAGGCCCCGGTCACGCCGGGGACGGATGACTACCGCCCCCGGCGTGACACCTCAGCCCTCAGGCGGTGAGCGCCCGCTCGACGGCGTCCAGCGCGGCGTCGATCGAGGTGACCAGCGTGACCTGGGCGAGCGCGGGCCGGCGGACGAACCCGGTCTCGGTGATCTCGCCCAGCCAGCGCCACAGTCCGGTGTAGAAGCCGTCCGGGTCGAGCACGACGATCGGCTTGCGGTGCAGGTCGAGGGTGGCGGTCGTCCACACCTCGAACAGCTCGTCCAGGGTGCCGAGGCCGCCCGGCAGCGTCACGAACGCGTCGGAGCGCTCGATCATGATGTTCTTGCGGGCGCCCATGTCGGTGGTGACGACCAGCTCGTCGGCGGTGCGGTCGGCGACCTCGAGGTCCACCAGGGACTGCGGGATCACGCCGAGGGTGTGCGCGCCACCGGACCGGGCGCCGTCGGCGACCGCGCCCATCATGCCGACGCAGCCACCGCCGGAGACGAGCGTGTGCCCGCGCGGGCCGAGGGCTTTACCGAACGCGGTGGCCAGGTCGAGGTGCTCGCGGTCGATGGCGGACGAGGAGGCACAGAAGACGCAGATGGCCGCCACGTCACCGCTTCCCGTTGCCGTTGGCCGCGCGGTCGGCGTCCACGATCATCTTCACGGCTTCCCCGACGTCGTCGGTGAGCGTGATGAGGTCCAGGTCGTCGGAGCTCACCTTGCCGTCGGCGAGCAGCCGCTGCTTGATCCAGTCGAACAGCCCGCCCCAGTACGCGGAGCCCATGAGGATCACCGGGAAGCGGGTCACCTTGCGGGTCTGGACGAGCGTGACCGCCTCGAACAGCTCGTCCAGGGTCCCGAAGCCGCCCGGCAGCACGACGAAGGCCTGCGCGTACTTGACGAACATGGTCTTGCGGACGAAGAAGTAGCGGAAGTCGATGCCGATGTCGACCCAGTCGTTGAGTCCCTGCTCGAACGGCAGTTCGATGCCGAGCCCGACCGACATGCCGCCGGCCTCGGTCGCGCCGCGGTTGGCCGCCTCCATCACGCCCGGGCCACCGCCGGTGATCACCGCGTACCCGGCCTCGGCCAGGGCCGCGCCGAGCTGGGCGGCGAGCTCGCACTCGGGGCTGTCCGGCCGGCTGCGGGCGGAGCCGAAGACGCTGACCGCCGGCGGCAGGTCGGCGAGGGTGTCGAAGCCCTCGACGAACTCCGACAGGATCCGCAGGGCGCGCCAGGCGTCCTTCGTCTTCCACTCGCCCCGGTGGTGCGAGTCGAGCAGTTTCTCGTCGGCCGTGCTGGGCGGTATCGAATCACGCCGCAGCGTGACGGCGCCGCGATGACGCTCCTGGGGTACGCGCTCACGGCCGTTGGTGCTGTCCGTCATGGCACCCACGGTAGTGCGGACGGTCCGTAACCGGTGAATAACCGGTTGGGTTTCGGCAAGAGGATTGCGGCCCCGCGGCGTTTTTGCCAGATTGAAGCCACGGACGGTAGCTCCGCGACGTCTGTACAGTTACCAGACCCCCGCACGGCAGGCACGGCGACCGGCTCCGGCCGGGCATCTGGGCGAAGGAGCCACCGTGATGACCCGTTACGAGCGCATGAAGATGCAGCGCCGCATGCAGCGGCGAATCCGGCAGGTCGTCGAGGAACGCCGCCTGGCGGTCGCCCTGCGGCCGCCGGCCGACCCGGCGTTCGACCCCGAGACGACGGTCGAGATACCGCGACCGCAGCCGAGCTGACCCTTCAGTACGCCGACAGCCAGCGGTGCAGCGTGGCCGCGCCGTCCCTGATCTTCCCGATCTCGACGTGCTCGTCCGGGGCGTGCGCCAGCATCGGGTCACCCGGCCCGTAGTTCAGCGCCGGCACGCCCAGCGCCGCGAACCGGGACACGTCCGTCCAGCCGAGCTTCGCGGCGGGCTCGGAACCCACCGCGGTCACGAAGTCACGGGCCGGGGCCGCGTCCAGCCCCGGCAGCGCCCCGGGCGCCGAGTCGGTCACCTCGAGGTCGAAGCCGGCGAAGATCTCGTGCAGGTGGTCGAGGGCCTGCTGCTCCGTACGGTCCGGGGCGAAGCGCAGGTCCACCTCGACGGCGCACGCGTCCGGGATGACGTTGCCGGCCACGCCGCCGGATATCCGTACGGCACTCAGCCCTTCACGGTACGTACACCCGTCGATGGTGACCGTGCGCGGGCGGTAGTCGCCCAGCCGTCGCAGCACCTCCCCGGCGGCGTGGATGGCGTTCACTCCGCGCCACGCCCGCGCGGGGTGCGCCCGGCGCCCGTGGGTCCGTACGGTCACCCGCAATGTGCCCTGGCAGCCGGCCTCGACCACCCCGTACGTGGGCTCCAGCAGGACCGCGAAGTCGGCGGCGAGCCACTCCGGACGGTGCTGGGCGAGCAGGTGCAGACCGTTGAACCGGCTCTCGATCTCCTCCGCCTCGTAGAACAGGTACGTCAGGTCGTAGCGAGGGTCGGGCAGGGTGGCCGCGAGGTGGAGGGCCAGGGCCACACCCGACTTCATGTCCGCGGTGCCGCAGCCGTAGATGAGGTCGTCCACCACGGTCGAGGGCAGGTTGCCGTGGACCGGAACGGTGTCGAGGTGCCCGGCGAGCACGATCCGCTGGTCGCGGCCGAGGTCCGTACGCGCCATCACGGTGTTCCCGTGGCGCTCGGTGCTCAGGTGCGGCGCCTGCCGCAGGACGTCCTCCACACAGTCGGCGATGACCTTCTCGTCGCGCGAGACGGACTCGATGTCCACCAGGGTGCGGGTGAGCACCACCGGATCGACCAGCACGTCCGGGGTCAGGGGGTTTCCCATGAGCCGCACACTACCGGCCGGACATGCCCTAGTAGGGTTTCGCGGTGTGAGTAGCGCGATCTCGACCTCGGCAGCCTGGGGCATCGGCCTCGCCACCGTCACCGCCGACGGGACGGTCCTCGACACCTGGTATCCGGCGGGCTATCTCGGCCTCGGCGCCCTGCCGGAGGACGCACCCACCCTGCCCGCCGGCCTCGTCGGGCCCAAGGCGCTCGCCGGGCTCTCCACCGTCGAGGTGCGCACCGAGGTGGCGTCGCTGGCCGACCCGATCAAGGACTCCGCGGACGCGTACCTGCGGCTGCATCTGCTCTCGCACCGGCTGGTACGCCCCAACGAGCAGAACCTCGACGGCATCTTCGGCCAGCTCGCCAACGTCGCGTGGACGTCGGCCGGCCCGTGCCCGCCGGACCGGGTGGACGAGCTGCGCCTCATCGAGCGCGCGGCCGGCCGGCACCTCTCCGTGTACGGCGTCGACAAGTTCCCGCGGATGACGGACTACGTGGTGCCCACGGGCGTACGCATCGCCGACGCCGACCGGGTGCGGCTCGGCGCCCACCTGGCGAGCGGGACCACCGTCATGCACGAGGGGTTCTGCAACTACAACGCCGGCACGCTGGGCACGTCGATGGTCGAGGGCCGCATCGTGCAGGGCGTCGTGGTGGGCGACAGCTCGGACGTCGGCGCCGGCTCGTCGATCATGGGCACGCTCTCCGGCGGCGGCAAGGACAAGGTGTCGATCGGCGAGCGCAGCCTGCTCGGCGCGAACGCGGGCATCGGCATCTCGCTGGGCGACGACTGCGTGGTCGAGGCGGGCTGCTACATCACCGCCGGCTCCAAGATCACGCTGCCGGACGGCCGCGTGGTGAAGGCGCGCGAGCTGTCGGGCGTCGACAACCTGCTGTTCTGGCGCAACTCAGTCACCGGCGCGCTCGAGGCCCGCCCCCGCAAGGGGACGGGCATCGAGCTCAACGCGGCGCTGCACGCCAACGACTGAGGTTCGTCAGGGCGCCTTGATGGTGACCGGCTCGTTGAAGTCGTAGAAGTCGATCGTGGCGAGCGGGTCCTGTCCCTGGATCGTGCCGCCGATGCGACGGACGAGGTTGTCGGCCACCCAGATGTCGACCGTCACCTGGGAGCTGTAGCCGGCGACCCCGTCGAGGCCGAACCAGCCGAGCTCGGTGTCGGGCAGCTTGGTCAGGGCCACGGCAGGGTCGGCGTCACTCGTACGCTCCGGGATCGTGAGGCGGTAGTGCGTGGCGTCCAGGCCGCGGACGTTCTCCGTGCCGATCTTCTGCACGTTTCCGTCACTGACCGCGGCACGGACGACATCGCCCGCCGCCTTGGTGAACGGCACCATCTTCTCGTCGGCGGAGAGCTTCGTACGGGTGGTCTTGCCGCCGGCCGGCGTCGTGTATTGCTGATTCCCCACGACGATCGTGGTCTCCGAGGTTCCCTCGCCCTTGGTGACGATGCGATAGTCGTCGCCGTTCACCTCGCCCTCCCCGCTGAATCCGCCACCGCCGTGCACGGCCTCGCTGAACTTCAGCGACTTGACGTTCTGCGTCTTCTCGGCGGCCGCCAGCAGGATCGACGGGCCGGAGGCGGTCGGCGCCACGCTCGGCTGCGAGTTGCCGGTGACGGCGACGGTCACCGCGACAGCCGCGGCGGCGACCCCGGTGGCCAGCGCGGCGAACAGCGCACGGCGCTTCGCCCGCCGCGGCGCCGCGGGGGTCTCGGTGACACGGATCGGTGTGGTGGTCTGGGTCATGGCCTTCTCCAGAATGGCTTGGTAGCGGGCTGATCCCGGCGCCGGAGGGGCGTCACGGAGAACGGGATCCAGCGCGCCGAGCCGCTCGATTCCACGGTCGTCGTCGGCGGTCATCAGCGATCACTCCCCTTTCCGCGGGATTCGGTACGTACCTGTTCGGAATCCGGGGAATCTCGCCGCTCGAGTTCGCGGAGAAGACGGGCACGGGCTCGGTAGAGGCGCGACGACACATTCGCCGCCGTGATGTCCAGAACGGTGGCGATGTCCAGGACGCTCAATCCGTCCCAGGCGCGCATGAGCAGCAATTCCCGGTCGTCCTCGGACAGCTCTGCCAATGCTTCCCAGACGAGCCCGTCCGGCTGGTACGCGACCGGCTCTCCCTGCACGGTCGCCAGGCGCAGATGCAGGTTGAGCCGCCTCTGGGTGGCGCGCCGATGGTTGGCGAGCACGTTGCGGGCCACGCCGAACAGCCACAGCCGGCCGTCGACGGACGGTATCTGCGTACGCCTGCGCCACGCGACGGCGAACGTCTCGGCCGTGACGTCGTCGGCGTCGGAACCGGAGTCCGTACGCCGGCGGGCGAAGCCCCACACGTCCGTGAAGTTCGCCGCGAAGAACCCGTTGAATTCTTCTTCGGTCATGGAGCCCTCCGCCCTCGGTTGCCCCTTCCTGTCCGGCAGGACGTGGATCTCGCCGGTCAGCGCAGAACTTTTTCGGCGGCGGCGCGGACGGCTGCGGTCAAGGTTGTCAGAATCGTCGACTCGAGGCGCCAGTACTGCCAGTACAGCGGCACGTCGAGGTGGCGGCCCGGGGTGAGTTCGGCGAGCCGGCCGGAGGCCAGATCGGGGCGGGCGAGCTGTTCCGGGACCATGCCCCAGCCGAGGCCCAGCCGGATCGCGTCGACGAAGGCGGCCGCCGCCGGGACGTAATGGAGCGGCGGGTCGAGGTGCCGGCGTGTCACCGAGGCGAGGAAGCGGTGCTGCAGCCGGTCCTTGCGGTTCAGCACGATCATCGGTGTCGTGGCGAAGCCGTCGAAGACCCCCGGCGCCGCCACGGCGAGGTAGCGCATCGCGCCCAGCCGTTCGACCCGGCAGCCCTGCACGGCGGTGTGCTGGGCGGTCACCGCGGCCATGGCCGTACCGGCGCGGAGCAGGTCGGCGGTGTGATCCTGGTCGTCCTGGTGCAGGTCGAAGCTGAGCGCCGGGTCCGCGGGCAGGGCGGCGAGCGCCGGCAGGAACCAGGTGTGCAGCGAGTCGGCGTTGACCACCACCGCGATCCGGGTACGGCCACCGCCGCCGAGCGCCCCCCGGGCAGCGTCGAGCGCCTCGCGTTCCAGCAGCGCGACCTGACCGGCGAGGCGTACGAGGGCCTGGCCCGCCGCGGTCGGCTCGGCGGGCTTGGTGCGCCGGACCAGCACCTGGCCGACCGCCTGCTCCAGCGCCTTGATCCGCTGGCTCACCGCCGAGGGGGTCACGTGCAGTGCCCGCGCGGCCGCGTCGAAGCTGCCCTCGCCGATCACCGCGTGGAACGTCGCGAGCTGCACGGCGTCCATCAGTTCTCCTTAACTTCCTGAAGAATCTTTAGCTGGAGAACAGCATGGCACCGCCCTAGCGTCGACGTCGTGCTCACCTCCGCCCTCGCCGGTTTCGCCGCGTCCGTCGTGCTCATCGTCGCCATCGGCGCGCAGAACGCCTTCGTGCTGCGCCAGGGACTGCGGCGGGAGCACGTACTCCCGGTGGTGGTGGTCTGCGCCGTCTCCGACCTGGCGCTGATCGCGGCCGGCATCGCCGGCCTCGGCGCCGTCGTGGCCGCGCGCCCGGTGGCCGTCACCGTGATCCGGTGGGCCGGGGCCGCCTTCCTCCTCGCGTACGCCGTGACGGCCGCCAAGCGCGCGCTCAAGCCGGCCGTCCTGTCCCCCACCGACCGCGGCCCGGCGACCCTGCGGGCGACATTGCTCACCTGCCTCGCGCTGACGTATCTGAACCCGCACGTGTACCTGGACACCGTCCTGCTGCTCGGGGCGGTCGCGCAGCAGCATCCGCACCGATGGTTCTTCGGCGTGGGGGCCGCCGCGGCCAGCGCCGTCTGGTTCACCGGGCTGGGACTGGGCGCGCGGCGGCTGGCTCCGGTGCTGGCGCGGCCCGGGGCGTGGCGGGTCCTCGACGGCCTGATCGCGGCCGTCATGGCGGGTCTCGGGATCGCGCTGCTTGTTTAGAAGGTCATCGACCGATTTGCACGTATCGAGTAGACACGGGCGCATGCGCAGACTTCTCGTGTCGGCCGCGCTCGCCGCGGCCGTGGTGATCGGATCCGGAGGGCAGGCCTGGGCCGCCCCGCCGGCCGACCCCGCACCCTCCGCCGGCCTCCCGGCCGGCTGGTCCGTCCAGAACGGACACCTGACCTGGCACTCCGACAAGCGGGTGCCGATGGGCGACGCCGCGGTCGAGTTCTGGGCCGGTGACCGGCTGCTGGGCCGGCCGCGCGCCCAGCGTGACCAGCAGACCTTCAAGCTGGACCTGGGCGAGGTGACCAGCCTCGACTCGCTGCAGGTCCGCGCCGGCGGCAAGCGCCTGGACGAGGCCGCCCCGGCCGCCCGCCGCCGGTCCGCCGCGCCCGCGGCGAGCACGCCGGCGCCGCAGGCGAAGAACCCCGTCGACCCGGGCGTCAAGGGCCCCTACCGGACGGTCCGCGGCGAGTACTCCCTGGCCGGCGTCAAGCTCCCCGACTTCCCGGCGAAGGTGGAGATGCAGGCCGTGGTCGTCGCGCCCAAGGGCGCGCCGGGCAAGCGGCCCCTCGCGCTGTTCCTGCACGGGCGGCACTCGATCTGCTACAACGGCGCCGACGAGGACGCCCCGCAGGACTGGCCGTGCCCCCGGGGCACCAAGCCGATTCCGAGCTACCGCGGCTACCTGCAGGCCCAGGAGCTGCTGGCCTCGCAGGGCTACGTGACGGTGTCGATCTCGGCCAACGGCATCAACGGCCAGGACTACGCCGCCGAGGACGGCGGTGCGCAGGCCCGGTCCTCGCTGGTCCGCCAGCACCTGGCGAAGTGGGCCGCCTGGGCCGGCACCGGCCGCTCCGGCGCCCCCTCGATCGTGCGCTCCGCGCCGCGTGCCGACCTGTCCAAGGTGTTCCTGATGGGTCACTCCCGTGGCGGCGAGGGCGTCAGCCGCGCCGCGATGGACACGCTCACCCCGCCGCCCTCCGCCCAGGACGGTTACCACGGCAAGGTCCGCTGGACGATCCGCGGCCTGCTGCTCATCGGCCCGACCATCTTCGGGCACAACCCGGTGCCGGACGTGCCGTCCGCGACGATCCTGCCCGGCTGTGACGGCGACGTCTCCGACCTGCAGGGCCAGATCTTCATCGACGAGACCCGCGGCGTGAGCCGGGGCAAGGCGCTGCACAGCTCGCTGTACGTGGTCGGCGCCAACCACAACTACTTCAACACCGAGTGGACGCCGGGACAGGCGGCCGCACCCGCGTGGGACGACTTCTGGAGCGAGGAGCCCGACCCGGTCTGCTCGCCCGGCGCCCCGACCCGCCTGACCGCCGCGCAGGAGCAGAAGGCCGGCGCGACGTACATCGCGGCCGCCGCGCGCCTGTTCGTGGGCCGCGACGACCGGGTCCGCCCGCTGCTCGACGGCAGCGGCGTCCGGGCCCCGTCGGCCGACCCCGCACGGGTGCTCAGCCACGCCATCGGCGCCAACCGCACCGCCGCGCTGATCCCGTCGCCGGCCGTCGCCACCAGCGGTGCCCGGATCTGCGCCGAGATCGCCGACGACGCCGGCGCCTGCCTGGAGCCCGACGACTGGACGCAGCGCTCCGCGCACTTCGTCTCGTTCAACGGCGTCTCGCCCGAGCCGGGCCGGTACGCGGCCGACCTGAAGTGGACGACGGCGGACAAGCCGGTCACGCTCAAGGCGCCCAAGCCGATCACGCTCGCCGGCCACAAGGCCCTCGCGCTGCGACTCATGGTCGCGCCGAACAGCACCGGCAACCGCTTCGGCGTCGCCGCGATCGGCACGGACGGGCACCGTACGCAGCTGGGTGAGGTCCGCGCCGACGGGCTGCCCGGCACGGAGTACACGACGTCGTGGTGGGCGCAGGAGCTGCGCGTACCGCTCAAGGGCCTGCGCGGCAAGGTGGCGAAGCTGGAGCTGACGCCGCGGACGGCGAGCGGACGGGCGTTCCTCATCGACGCCTGGGGCTGGAACCCGGGCACCCCCGACCCGCGCGAGACCTCCCTGCCGCGCATCGACATCGGCAGCCTGAAGGTCAAGGAGGGCAACTCCGGCACCAAGACGTACCAGGTGCCGGTCAAGATCACCGGCCGGGGCGGCGGCAAGGTCCGGCTGTTCATGACCGACGCGGTGACGTACAAGAGCACGTCGTGGCTCGCCACCGTCCGCCCGGGCGCCCGGACCATCCCGGTGCCGGTCAAGGTGAAGGGCGACACGCTGTACGGCCAGGACGAGGGCAAGATGGTCGGCGCCAAGGCCGAGCGCGGCTTCGTGATCGGCGACTACCAGGGCGGCGTCGACGTCCGCAACGACGACCCGGCGCCGAAGCTCAGCCTGGGCACGGCGACGGACAAGGTGGCCGAGGGCGGCACGCTGCGCTGGCAGGTGAAGCTCTCCGCGCCGGCCGAGACGCCGTTCGACATCTGGGCGTCTCCGCAGAAGCCGGCGAGCGGCACCGAGCTGTCCAGCACCGACGTCGACCCGGCCTGGTTCCAGGAGTTCGCGTACGAGGACCCCGAGCCGTCCCGGCCGCTGTCGTCGACGTACCTGACGGCGTACACGACGATCGAGCCGGGCAAGACCAGCGGTGAGATCACCGTCCCGACGGTGACGGACAGCGTCGCCGAGTCGGACGAGATCGTTCAGCTGCAATTCGGCGAGGAGACCGGCCTCGGCACGGTCACGGGTACGGTCACCGGCAACTGACCGTCCGTCGCGTCACCCCTCCGGGTACTGGGAGAACCTGACCATGTTCCCGGAGGGGTCGCGGAAGGCGCAGTCGCGCACGCCGTACGGCTGATCGATCGGCTCCTGGAGCACCTCGGCGCCGGCCGCCCGTACCCGGTCGAAGGTCTTGTCGCAGTCGTCGGTGCGGAAGATGATCCCCGGCAGCAACCCCTTCGCCAGCAGGTCCGCGGTGGCCCGCCGATCGGCCTCCGAGGTGTGCGGGAAGTAGCCGGGGATCTCCAGGCCGATCTCGACGCCCGGCTGGTCCGGCGCGCTCAGGGTCAGCCACCGGTTGTCCTCGAACTCGACGTCCGCGCGCACCTCGAGGCCGAGGACGTCGCGGTAGAACGTCAGAGCCTCGTCGTAGTCGTGCACGATGAGGAAGCAGTGCGACAGGGAAATCGTCATGCCGCTCACGCTAGGGCGCTGCGGGCCCCCGGCGCTTCTCCAGATCTGATCGGTTGGCCCAGGCCACGGGCGATGCACCCGGGTACGCCGGCCACCTCGTCATGCGCGCGGGCGCGATAGGCGCTCGGCGTCTGCCCGACCAGCTCGGTGAAACGGGAGCTGAACGAGCCGAGCGACGTGCAGCCCACCCGGACGCACGCCTCGGTCACGCTCACGTCGCCGCGGCGCAACAGGGCCTTGGCGCGTTCGATCCGGCGCGTCATCAGGTACGAGTACGGGGTCTCGCCGTACTCGGCACGGAAGCGGCGCGCGAAGTGGCCCGCGGACATGTGCGCCGTCCGCGCGAGCGCCGGGACGTCGAGCGGCTGGGCGTACTCGCGGTCCATCCGGTCCCGGGCCCGGCGCAGCAGCGGCAGGTCGTCGCTCTTGCCCCGGGCCCGCCCGCCCGTCACCATCTCGACTCACGTGCCATGCCGTGCACGATGACACAGAGGTGCGGGATTTGACCCTCGACCTTGTCGAGGCACCAGGGTTCCGCGGTGTGGAGAGCGAGATGCGCGGGATCGGCGAGGTGTCCCGGGCCAGCGGCCTGGGGGTCAGCGCCCTGCGGTTCTACGACCGGGCCGGCGTGCTGGTGCCGGCCGAGGTGGACCCGGTGACCGGCTACCGGCGGTACCGCGAGGAGCAGATCCTCGCCGCCCGCCTGGTGGCCGGGCTGCGCCGGGTCGGCATGCCGGTCGCGGACATCGGCCGGGCGGTCGCGGAGCTGCCCGACCCCCGGACCGTCCGCACGCTGCTGGACGAGCACCTGCGCCGGCTGGAGGACGGCCTCGCCGACGCCCGCCGCGAGCTCTCCCGACTCCATCACCTGCTGGACGCCGAGGAGACCACCATGACCCGCATCACCCTGCCCGCCGCCGCGCTCGCCGCCGCCCTCGACGCGGTCCGCTTCGCCGCCTGCGCCGACCCGGCCCTGCCGATGATCAACAGCGTGTTGCTGGAGACCGGCGCGGAGGGCGTGCTGACCGTGGCCGCCACCGACCGGTTCCGGCTCGCCGTCGCCGAGGCCGCCGCCACGGTGGCCGGGCCGCCGGTCCGGGCCGCCGCGCCGCTGTCCTTCGTCGACCAGCTGCGCCCGCTGCTCACCGGAACGGTCACGCTGCTGCTGGACGACGCGACGCTGGTCGCCGAGACGCCCGCGGGCCGCGCCGAGGCCCGGCCCCTGGACGTGGACTGGCCGGACCATCGCCGCCTGGTGACGCTCGACGCCCCCGGCGCCCGGCGGGTCACCGTGGACGGGCCCGAGCTGCGCGCCACCCTCGGCGCTGCCACCACGGTGACCCGCGAGCACGAGGGCCGCCGGTTCGAGGTCGCGATCCTCACCGTGGGGCCGGCCGGCGAGCTGCGTACGGCCGACGCGCACGCCTGGGCGGCCGACGCCGAGGCGCACGTGGCGGTCAACCGGGAGTACCTGCTGCAGGCGCTGGACGCGGGCGGCCCGGGACAGCTGGTGCTGGAACTGGACGGTCCGATCAAGCCGCTGGCCGTACGCGGCACCACGGGCTTCTCCATTCTCATGCCGGTACGCCATTGAACCTGTAGCGTCGTCGCAGGCCGGCTAGTACGATCCCGAGAACTTCGCGTGCGATGCATCCGTCACCGCGCGTCGACACTCAGTCCTGATTCCCCGATGCCGAACAAGAGGTAGTGACGCCAGTTCACGGCAGGCACAGTCGCGGCCCGGGCAGGTTGCCTTGAGTACAGACGAGCGCTTTTCCGTCGAGGGTCGCCCAGGCGACGCGCGCCGCTGGCGTGCCGCCGGGCGGCGCTCGGCGACCGGCGTGGCCGTCCCGGTCGAGGAGCGGCCGGTCGGCGTCGGGCCCGGGCCGGATCTCGGTGTCCTGCGCCGCCTGGAGGCGGCCGGCTCGGGGGCCGGGACCGACGCGGCACGGGCGCGCCGGGATTCCCTGCTGAGCCGGGCCATGCTGGCGCACATCGCCCTGTCGTTCTGCCTGATCGGCATCTACCTGGTGCTTCCCGGGCCGGTGGTGGCGGCGTGGGCGTTGATCGTCCTGTCCTCGCTGACCGCCTTCGCCGTCGGCGTCACGCTGAACGCCCCTCGGCGCCGGGCGCCGTGGCTGCTGCTGGGCGGTGGTTACGGCGCCTTCGTGGCGGGCACCGTGGTGGCCCTGTTCATGCCGGGCGACTTCCCGTCCCCCGCGGACCTGGTGTTCCTCGGTGTCTCGTCGCCGCTGCTGGTGGCCGGCCTGCTCGGGCTGACCCGGTCGGGTGCCCGGCTGCCCGACCGCGCCGGCATGCTGGACGCGGTCATCCTCACCATCGGCGTCGGGTTCCTCGCCTGGACGTTCCTGATCAATCCGTTCCTGCAGGACCCGACGCTGAGCCCGCTGGAGAAGGCCGTCTCGATCGCGTACCCGCTGACGGATCTGCTGATCCTGGCGATCCTCGCGCGGCTGGGCGTGAGCGCGACCCGCAACACCAGCCTGGTCTTCCTGCTGATCTCCGGTGCGGCGCTGCTGACCGCGGACGCGCTGTACGGCCTCAGCCGCCTCGGCGGCTTCTGGCAGCTGGGCAGCCCGAGCGACGTGGGCTGGCTGCTCTTCTGCGTCGCCGGTGGCGCGGCCGCCCTGCACCCGTCGATGATCCGGGCCACCGAGCCGCAGGTGCTCAGCAGCACCCAGGTATCGCTGCGCCGGGCCGTGCTGACCGTGGCGTCGCTGCTGGCCCCGGCCGCGCTGCTGGTGCAGGCGCTGCGCGGCCCGGTCACCGACGGCGTTCTCATCGCCGTGGTGTCGGCTGCGCTGATCGTGCTGTCGCTGGCCCGGATGTCGGCCGTCGCCACGAGCCTGCGCCAGACGCTGGCCCGCGAGCGGGAGCTGCGGCTGGCGTGCGAGGCGCTGCTGGTCTGCACCGGGACCGAGGAGGCGACCGACGTCCTGCGCCGCGCGGTCGGGCACATGCTGCCGCCCGGCACGCAGCACCGGGTGGTGCTGATGGTGCACGACGACCCGGAGATCACCCCGGCCGATCCGGTGCCCGCCGGCGCTCCGGGTGGCGCGCTCGAGCTGCGGTACGTGGTGACGCTTCCGCCGGAGGCCGCCGAGCCGCTGGCGGCCTTCGAGCTGGCGCTGTACTGCCGGCTGGCGGTGGGCCGTACGTGGATCGGCGACCTGTACGTCGGCACGGAGGAGCGGGCGATCATCGACCTGCAGGAGGCGCTGCCGGTGCTCGCCGGCCAGGCCGCCACGATGATCGACCGCATCCGGCTGAACCGGGAGATCAGCCGCCGCGACAGCCAGGCCTACTTCCGGACGCTGGTGGTCAACGCCACCGAGGTGATCGCCATCCTCGGCGACGACAACACGATCACGTACGTGAGCCCCGCGGCGGAACCGGTGATCGGCACGGCCGGCCTGGTGGGCACCGGCGTCCTGGACCTGATCGATCCCGCGCAGCGCGACGAGGTCCGCCACGAGCTGGACGCCGCCCGCCGCGGGCGCACCGGCGACGCGCTGAACCTGTGGCGCGTACGCCGTACCGACGGCGAGCTGATCTACACCGAGGCGGCCATCGGCGACATGCGTTCGGAGCCGGGCGTGCACGGCCTGGTCATCACGTTGCGCGACGTCACCGAGCGGCGCCGCCTCGAGGAGGAGCTGCTCGCCCGGGCGTACGTGGATCCGCTCACCGGGCTGGGCAACCGGCTGCAGTTCCAGGACGACGTGGCCGCGGCGGCCGCCGGGCGGGACGGCGGCACCTGCGGCGTCATGGTGTGCAACATCGACGGGTTCCGCACGGTCAACGACACGATGGGCCACGAGGTCGGCGACGAGTTGCTGATCGCCGTCGCCAAGCGGCTCTCCGCCGCGCTCGCCGGCCGCGGCACCGTCGCCCGCCTCGGCGCCGACGAGTTCGGCATCGTGGTCCGGGACGCGCCGGACGTGGCGTACCTGGAGAAGCTCGCCGACCAGATCGTGGGCGTGTCCACCGAGTGGTTCCACGCGGGCGGCAGCCTGGTCGCGGCGTACCTGCGCGCGGGCGTGTCGACCACCGCCGACGCCCACACCGCCAAGGAGCTGCTCGGCCAGGCGGACGTCGCCCTGGACACCGTGTCGGCCGGCGACGGGCCGCGCTGGCGGCGCTACGAGGCCTCCCTGCACGAGGAGGTCCTCGACCGGATGCAGCTGCGCAAGGACCTCGACCGCGCGTTCGCCGAGGACGCGTTCCGGCTCGCGTACCAGCCGATCGTCGAGCTGGGCAGCACGCGTACGGTCGGTTTCGAGGCGCTGCTGCGCTGGCAGCACCCGCAGCGGGGCATGGTGTCCCCGGCCACCTTCATCCCGCTCGCCGAGGAGTCGGGGCTGATCGTCGAGCTGGGCGCCTGGGTGCTGCGGACGGCCGTGGCCACCGCCGCCGCCTGGCACCGGGAGCACCCGCGGGACACGCCGTACGTCAGCGTGAACGTCTCGGTCCGGCAGTTCCGCTCGCCCGACTTCGTGGACCAGGTCTTCGACGAGCTGACCCGCTCCGGGCTGCCGGCACACCTGCTCACGCTGGAGATCACCGAGAGCCTGCTGCTGGGCGAGCACGAGCGGATCCACACCGACATCGCCCGCCTGCGCCGGGCCGGGATCAAGATGTCCATCGACGACTTCGGTACGGGCTACTCGTCGCTGAGCTACCTGCACCGGGTGCCGGTGGACACGCTGAAGCTGGACAAGTCGTTCGTGGACACCATCACCGGCTCGCAGCAGCAGCTCGACCTGGTTCGCGGCATCATCCAGCTGGCAGGCACGCTGAACCTGGACGTGGTGGCCGAGGGCATCGAGACGCAGGAGGAGCACCGGCTGCTGACCGAGGCGGGCTGCCGGCTGGGTCAGGGCTTCCTCTTCGCGCGGCCGCTGCCCGAGGAAGAGGCGCGCCGGCGCGTGGCGAACGCGTGATTCATTGAGCCCATCGTCACACTAAGGGCTGTTAACTGGACGATGCATCCTTGAGCGTGCGTAGCATCGCGCATGCTCCTCCCCGCCCCCACCGCGTCCTCTCCCGCCGCCGAGTCGGCCTATCGCAGCGTCTCCGACCTGGCCCGCGCCGGGCTGTGGGACCAGGTCATCGACGAGATCGACGGCCGCGAGATCCGGATCGGCGACCGCTGGTTCGTGGACTACGCCTCCTGCAACTACCTCGGTCTCGACCTCGACGACGAGATCATGGCGGCGATCGACGTGCAGGTCCGGCGCTGGGGGACGCACCCGAGCTGGTCGCGGATGCTGGGCAGCCCCCGGCTCTACCCGATGATCGAGGAGCGGCTGACCGCGCTGCTGGGCGCGCCGGACACCCTGGTGCTGCCGACGATCAGCCAGATCCACCTCTCCGTCATCCCGGCCCTCGCGGGCAAGGGTCACGTGCTCATGGACTCGCGGGCCCACCGCACCATCTACGACGGCTGCGTGCACGCGCGGGCCCTCGGCGCGACCGTCCAGCGGTTCCGCTCCGAGAGCGTGGAGCACCTCGCCGAGCTGCTCGCCGCCATCCCCGCGGGCGAGCCCGTGCTGGTCTGCATGGACGGCGTCAACAGCATGACCGGCAACACCCCCGATGTGCCGGCGTTCGCGGAACTGTGCCGCCGCCACGGCGCCACCCTCTACATCGACGATGCGCACGGCTTCGGCATCATCGGCGAGCGTACGGACGACGAGACCTCGCCGTACGGCAGCCGCGGCAACGCCGTGATCCGCCACTACGGGCTCGACTACGACAACGTCGTGCTCGTCGGCGGCTTCTCGAAGGCGTACTCGTCGATGCTCGCCTTCGTCGCGTGCACCACGCCGGTCAAGGAACACCTCAAGATCGCCGCCCCGCCGTACCTCTACTCCGGGCCGGTGCCGACCGCCTCGCTGGCGACCGTGCTGGCCGGGCTCGAGGTCAACGACGCCCGCGGCGAGGTGCTGCGCGGGGAGCTGTACCGCAAGACCCGGCGGGTGCTCGACCACCTCGACGGCATGGGCGTGCAGACCCCGAACGTCTCCGGCTACCCGCTCGTGCAGATCCCGCTCACCGACGGCGAGCGCCTGCCCGAGGTGGCCCAGACCCTGCTGGAGCGGGGCATCTACGTGACGCTCGCGCCGTACCCGGGCGTACCGAAGGACCAGGTCGGCTTCCGCATCCAGATGACCGCCGCGCACACCGACGAGCAGATCGACAGGCTGCTGGCCACGCTCACGGAGCTCGACGGGGTGCTGCGCCGCCGCTGACGGAATCGGCGCGCAGGTCGCGTACCCAATGGGCGCAGCGCAGCGGGCGACCCTCGTAGTCGAGGTCGCAGTCCTCGCCGCGGGCGAAGCCGAGCTTGCGCAGGATCGCGTTCGACGGGCCGTTCGTGACCGCGGGGAAGGCGTGCAACAGCCCGACCCCGCGGTCCCGCGCACGCGGAAGGAGCTGCTGGAACGCCTCGAAGGCCACGCCGCGCGCCTGATGCCCGGGCACCAGCATGGCGCCCAGCTCGTGGATCGGCCGGGACTCCCACTCCGACCGCCAGATCGCGATGACGCCGACGGGCACCGCCTCGCCCTCCGGCAGAATCGTGAAGATCAGGTCCCCGGCGGCGACCTCCGCGAGCCGCCGCCGGTGCACCCGGTCGGCGTGCTCCTCGTCGCCGGCGCCGCCCAGATGCCCCACGACCTGCGGATCGGTCTCCAGCCGCAGGGTCAGCCCACGGTCCTCATCGGCGTACGGACGAAGTTGCATGGCTTCTGCCTACCAGTTCGCCGGTGGGCGCCGCGACACCCCCGAGCAGCTGGACGAGCAGCTCGTCCCGGTCGGTCAGCACGGCGCCGAGCAGCCGCCGGCCGACCGCCAGCAGCGCCGCGACGTCCGGGGTGCTGAGCGCGTACACCACCAGCGAACCCTCCCGCGTCGAGGTGACCATGCCGGCGCGGCGCAGCACCGACAGCTGCTGGGACAGGTTCGACGCCTCGACGTCGATCTCGGCCAGCAGGTCACGTACGGGCAGCGGACCGTCCTGCAACAGCTCCAGCACCCGGATGCGGACGGGATGCCCGAGGGTCCGGAACAGTTCCGCCTTCGCCTGGTAGAGGGGCTTCGACACGTCTGAACCATGGCAGAACGCGGCCCGCGGCGACGTACGCCCGGTGCGACGGCCGTACGTTGCTGAATTGAGCAGTTGAAGAAGTTCGCACATCGGGTGCGATCCCGCGGCCGCGGGCCGGGCCATCCTCGCCATCGACACCAGTCATGACAGGAGGACCCCATGCCCGAGATGGACGTCGCCCTCAAGGACGCGATGCAGATCAGTGGCGCCCTCGGCGCCGCGCTCGTCGACTCCGGCAGCGGAATGGCGCTGGGGCTCGTCGGCGGCACGGCGGACCTCGACATGACCGTCGCCGCGGCCGCCACCACCGACGTCGTACGGGCCAAGCTGCGCACGATGCAGATGCTCGGCCTCGACGACTCCATCGAGGACATCCTCACCACCATGGACGGGCAGTACCACCTGATCCGGCCGCTCACCTCGCGCAGCGGCGCCGGCCTCTTCCTCTACCTGGCGCTGGACCGGGCCAAGGCGAACCTGGCGATGGCCCGGCACCAGCTGCGCCGCGTCGAGGCGACGATCGACCTCTAGGGCGCTTCCTGGGCCGACCGGCCTGACAGGTCGCCGCGGACCCGCGAGACTGGGGGCGTGGATGAGGCAACCCGGGCCCGGTGGGCCGCCTGCACCGACTCGTTCCTGGGCAACGGCCTCGTCCGTCCCCGGGACCTGATCGCCACCGTCGACCCGGACGCCGTGCCGGACACGTACGGCGAGGGCGGCGTCGTCGCCGAGCTGGAACGGCACGTCGCCGCCCTGCTCGGCAAGCCCGCCGCGGTCTTCCTGCCCAGCGGCACGATGGCGCAGGCGGCGACCCTGCGCGTGCACGCCGACGCCCGCGGGCCCCGGACCGTGGTGTGGCATCCGTACTGCCACCTCGAGCGGCACGAGGGGCAGGCCCATCAGCGGCTGCACCAGCTCGTCGGGCGGCACGCGGGCGAGCTGGAGCGGCCGCTCACCCTCGACGACGTGCGGGCGGTCGCGGAGCCGGTCGCCGCGCTGCTGCTGGAGCTGCCGCAACGCGACCTCGGCGGCCGGCTCCCGCCCTGGGACGACCTCGTCGCCCAGACCGGCTGGGCCCGCGACCGGGGCGCCGCCGTCCACCTCGACGGCGCCCGTCTCTGGGAGGCCACGGCCGGCTACGAACGCTCCCCCGCCGAGATCGCCGCGCTGTTCGACACCGTGTACGTGTCGTTCTACAAGGGCGTCGGCGCGCTGGCGGGCTGCTGCGTGGCGGGTTCCGGGAGCGACGTCGACCAGGTTCGCGAATGGCGCGGCCGGCTCGGCGGCACCCTGTACGGCATGTGGCCGGCGGCTTCGTCCGCGCTCACCCTGCTCGACGCCGCGCTCGACGAGATGCCGGCGCGGATGCGTCACGCCCGGGCCGTCGCGGACGCGCTGGCCGGCGTACCGGAGGTCCGGGTCGTGCCGGACCCGCCGCAGACGCCGATGATGCACCTGCTGTTCGCGACCTCCGCGGAGGCCTACCGGCTCAACGCGAAGCGGCTGGCCGAGGAGACCGGCCTGTGGGTGTGGCCCAGCGCGATCTCGACCGGGGACCCCGGCGTGGTCCGCACCGAACTCTCGGTGGGTCGGGCCACGCTGCGCCACAAACCCGCCGCGATCGCCGAGATCCTCGCGGGACTGTGCGACTAGCCGTGCCGGCCCACCAGCTCACCCGGCGTGACGCGCGGCGGATCGCCGTACGGGCCCAGCTGCTGCACCGGGAACGGCCGGCCACGATGCCGGACGTCGTACGCCACCTGACGATGCTGCAGGTCGACCAGACCGCCGCGGTCGCACCCAGCGCGGACCTGGTGCTGTGGAGCCGGCTGGGCACGGCGTACGACCCGGCCGAGCTGTCCACGGCGCTCGCGGACCACACCCTCATCGAGCTCCGCGGCCGGATCCTGCCTCGCGAGGACGTGGCGCTCTACCGGGCGGAGATGGCCGGCTGGGCGACCCGCACCGGCCTGCGCCCGTGGGAGGAGGACGTCCGCGAGTGGGTCGACGCCAACGACGACTGCCGCCGCGACATCCTGCGCCGCCTGGAGATCGAGGGGCCGCTGCCGGCGTCGGAGCTGCCCGACACCTGCGCCGTACGGTGGAAGTCGTCCGGCTGGAACGACGACCGCAACGTGCTCAAGCTGCTGGACTTCATGGTGCAGCGCGGCGAGGTCGCCGGGGCGGGGCGGCGCGGCCGGGAACGGCTGTGGGACCTGGCGAGCCGGATCTACCCCGACGAGACGGTGCCGGAAGAGGAGGCGCTGCGCCTGCGCAACGAGCGCCGGCTGCGGGCGCTGGGGATCGCCCGGCCCCGTGGCCCGGAGTGCCCGGTGGAGCCGTCCGACGTGGGCGCGGCGGGCGAGCCGGCGGTGGTCGAGGGCGTGAAGGGCGTCTGGCGGGTCGATCCGGCGTACCTGGACCGGGGCTTCTCCGGACGGGCGGCGCTGCTGTCACCGCTCGACCGCCTGGTCTTCGACCGCAAGCGGATGGCCGAGCTCTTCGAGTTCGACTACACGCTGGAGATGTACAAGCCGGCCGCACAGCGCCGCTGGGGCTACTACGCGCTGCCGATCCTGTACGGGGACCGCCTGGTCGGCAAGCTCGACGCCACGGCGGACCGCAAGGCGGGGGTGTTCCGGGTCGACGCGGTGCACGAGGACGCCCCGTTCGGCAGGACCACGGCGGCCGCCGTACGCCGGGAGATCGAGAACCTGGCGCTCTGGCTGCGCCTCGACCTGGACCTCCCGGGATGACGAACTGCTCGAGGACGTGGCGAGGGCCGAGCCCGCCGCGGCGGACCCGGCCCTGTCCGTGGCGCGGACGGCGGAGCTGATCAGCCGGTCGAGCACACCGTCCCGTTCAGCGTGAACGCGGCGGGCAGCACGTTCGGGCCGCTGTAGGAGCCGACGAAGCCGACCGAGGTCGTACCGTTGGCGGCGATGGCGGCGTCGCTGGTCACCCGGACGGTCGTGCCGGTCTGCTGCCAGGTCGCGTTCCAGCCGCTGCTCACGCTCTGCCAGCCGGTCGGCCAGGTGAACGCCAGCGTCCAGCCCGCCACCGGCGCGGACGTGTTGTTGGTGATGTCCACCGAGCCGACGAAGCCGTTGCCCCAGTCGTTGGTGTCCGCGAAACGCACGGTGCAGGCCGACTGCGCCGGGGCCGCCGTCGTGAACGTCAGCGGCAGCGACGACCACGAGGCCGTGCCGCCCGTGTCCCGGGCCACCACGGTGACGGTGTACCGGCGGCCCGGCTCGAGGTTGCGGGCGGTGAAGGTGGTGCCGGTCGTCTCGCCGAGCTGCTCGCTCGCGCCGGCGGTCTGCCGGTACACCTCGTACTTGGCGATCGGGCGGGAGCCGGCCCGGGCGGCCGGCCACGAGATCGTCGCGGTGCGGTCGGTGACCGCGCCGGCCACCGGTCGGCCCGGCTGCTGCGGCGGCGCGGCGTCCGTGCGGGCCGGGTGCAAGGTCATAAGCGTCAGCGAGTACGCCGGGAGCACCTGGCCGGAGACGTCCCCGGTGCCACCGGTCTGCACCGCGTCGCCACCGTTGAGGTACGACGAGACGGCCGGGGCGGCGTCGGACGGCGTCCACCCGTGGAACTGCAGGGCCGCGGTGTGCGCCCGGTCCGGGTCCTTGTTGACCAGCAGCACGGCGAGATCACCGTTCGCCCGCCGCGACGCGTGCGCGGTCACCAGCGGATTGCCGGTCCCGGCCCGGACGAGCTGGTCACCGGGCCGCGCGAAGCCGGCCACCAGGTCCAGCCCGTGGTACGGCGCGAACGGCGTGTTCAGGGCCGGCTCGCACACCGACCCGTCGGCCAGGCAGCCGCCGCTGGACAGCAGCCCGAAGTCGCCGTAATCGGTCTGCCCGGCGACGGTGGAGACGGTGCCGATGCCGTTGTGCACGTTCCACCACTGCACGGTGAACACGCCGTTCTCCAGCAGCCCGCTGTAGGCGTCGGCCAGGAACAGGGCGCCCGGTTGCGTGTCCGGCCCCACCCCGACGCTGGTCTCGGTGAGGCTGATCCCGATCCGGCCGGCGCCGGGACCCGCGTACCGGTCGATCTGCTCCCGCAGCAACCGCGTGGCGTCGCCGATGTGTTCGGTGCGGCTCAGCGCCTCGGCCGCGGTGCCGCCACCCGGATACCAGTGCACGTCGACGAAGTCGATCGCGGCGCCGGCCAGCCGGAGCACCGTCTGGTTCCACGTACCGTCGTCGCCGGCGGCCACGATCCCGTCGGGCCAGTTGCCCGGCATCGTCAGGACGGCGCCGACCTTGATGTCCGGGTCGACGGCCTTCATCGCCCGCGAGTACGCGACCACCTCGGACGCGTACTGGGACGGGCTCTTGTCGGCGTGGTCGTCGGCCTCCCACGCGGAGCCGTAGTGCCCGTTGCCGTAGTTCTCGTTGCCGATCGTCCAGTACGTGGCGTCGTACCCGTTGGTGACGTTGGCGTACCGGACCCAGTCGGCGGCCTCCTGAGCCGTCCCGGTCCCGTAGTTGGCGATGATCATCGGCTCGGCGCCGACGCGCCGGGCGGCGGCCATGAAGGTGTCGAAGTCGGTGCCGGGAGCCACGTATCCGCCGGGGGCGGTGTGGTCGCGCCAGTGGTAGATGTCGGCGTACGAGCCGCCGGGGTAGCGCAGCATCCGGACGCCGGCGTTCTTGAGCAGGTCGGAGACGGCGGGCTTGCCGAGCTCGGTATCCCAGATGGCGTGGTTGACGCCGATGGCGGTGGTCGGGACGGTGGCGAGCCCGGCCCTGACGTCGACATCGACGGTGACGTCGGCCGCAGCCGAACTCGTCAGCGCGGAGGCGGCCGCACGAGACATGGCTGCCGGCGACGCTGCTGCGGCCGAGGCCGCAGTGGGAGCGGCCAGGGCGGGTGGGGTGGCGGATGCGGCGGTGACCGCGGCGAGCAGGGCGGCGCTCGTCAGGGCACGCCGCAGGGGCGAGGTGTGCACAGTGATCTCCCGGAGCTGAGGTCGGGTGTGGGAGCGCTCCCATACTCCGCCGCCCAGAGATCGCTGTCAATGAACCGAGTCAGTACGGCCGTTCAGAGGTCGACCACCTCCACCGCCACCGCCGCGACGTTCCCCACCTCGAGGGACTCCGCCGTGCGGATGGCCCGCTTCACCGGCAGCACATAGGCCTGACGCCCCGAGTCGGGGAAGATCGACGTGCGCCACGAACTCCCGCCGATCGTCGCGCGCACCCGCAGGGAGCCGAACCCGCGGCTCAGCCCGCCGGCCCGCTCCCGGATCTCCGCGGAGGCGTCCACCGGCAGGCTGACGAACGTCCAGCTCTCCGTCTTGCGAGCCGCCCAGAGCCACGGCTCCGCCTCGAAAACCACTTCCACGGCGGCAGCCTCCCACGCGGGTACGACACAATCCGGCCTCACGCGCCCGGCAGCCCCCGGGTCAGCAACCGCACCGATTCACGCAGCGCCTCCCGGGGCGCCGCCCGCCAGTCCGGCGTCACCGGCTGGAGCGAGGTGGACAGCGGGTACCGCTCGGCGAAGTCCGGGATCACGGTGCGCGTGGCCGCCACCCGGGCGCTCCACTCCTCCATGCCGGACCGGTCGAGTCCGGCGTACGCGGCGGCGGTCCCGGCTGTCGCCCGTACGGTCGCATAAAGCGTGGTGACCGCAACAGCTCGCGCCTGCGGTGGCACGTCCCACCGGTCCAGGATCCGCAGCAGCCGTTCCAGCCAGTCCTGCTCGTTGGGGCCCTGACTCGCCTGCGACCACGGCCGTTCGGCGAGCCACGGATGGGCGACGTACACCTCGAAGAGCGCCTCCGCCCATGCCCCCAGCGCCTCCGGGAGCCCTGCCTCCGGGTCGTCCCAGGCCGGCATGGCGGACGCGTGGTCCTGCATCAGGGCGAGCATGTCCTCTTTCGTGCCGACGTACGGATAGAGCGCCATCGCGGTCTTGCCGATCAGCGCCGCGACCGAGCGGGTGGTCACCGCCGCGAGGCCGTCCCGGTCGGCGATCCCGATGGCGATCCGCAGGATCTCGTCGAGGTCGAGTTGCCGCTGCGGGCCGCGCCGCGGGCCGGGCACGGCCGCGCCCCGGTGCCGCCAGAGCCGGCGGACGTGCACCTCGGGGTCGCCCATCATACTCCTTACATTGTATAGTGTTTCCATGACGACGGCTCAGCTCCACGACGCCGCCCTCGACGTGACCATCCTGGGCGACGGACCAGCGGTTCTGCTCCCGGTCAGCATGCAGGTTCCCGGCCCCGAGGCCGCGGAGCAGATGCGCGCGTGGGGCGCCGACCCCACGCTCGGCCGCACCCTGGCCAGCGCTCTTGCCGACGCCGGCCTGCGGGTCGTCGCGGCCGACTACGAAGGCCACCTCGCCGCCCATCCCCAGCACCACACCCTCACCGCCGCCCAGGTCGCACAGGACCTGCTCGCCATCGCCGACGCCGCGGGCGCCGAGCGGTTCGCCTACTACGGCTACTCGTGGCTCGCCCTGGCCGGCCTCCAGCTCGCGATCCGCACCGACCGGCTGACCGCGCTGGCCATGGGTGGCTTCCCGCCGCTCGGCGGCCCCTACGAGCCGATGCTGACCGTCACCGAGGCCACCTACCGTATGGCCCTCGCCAACCGTGCCGATCCTCCGGCTCCGGCCGCCGACGTGCAGCCGGGCGACTGGGACGCCACCGAGGTCACCGTGAGCCCGGAGCAGGCCGGGCAGTACCTCACCCTCTACGAGTCGCTGCGCGGCTTCGACGAACGAGCGGCCCTCGACCGGGTCCGGGTGCCGCGGCTCGCCTTCGCCGGCGAGAACGACGACATTCAGTACGGCGAACGCTGGGGCGGGGCGTACGTGGGGCTCGCCGACGGGCTGAAGCAGCACCGTGACGAGCTGGTCGCCCGCGGCTGGACCGTCGAGGTGGTCCCCGGCGCCGACCACATCGCGGCCATGCAGGCGCGGACGGTCGTGCCGATCCTCGCGCCCTGGCTGACGGCCCACCTCCTCCGGCCGCCCCAGGAGTAGGTGGCCGGTTTCGGGGGTACGACGCACTCGTCATCACGGCTGCTCAGTCGTGGGCCGGCTGATCCTGGAGGAATCGTGAGCACTAGTGAGACCGGCAGGGACGTGATCGATGTCCTCACCAGCGACCACCGCGACGTCACCGCGCTGATCGGCGAGATCTGGACGATCAAGGACCCGATGATCCGGCGCGACCTCACCGACACCGCGATCAGCGAGCTGGTGCGCCACGCCGTCGCCGAGGAGATGTACGTCTACCCGGCCATGAAGAAGTACCTGCCCGACGGCGAGAAGGCCGTGGAGCACGACGTCGAGGAGCACAAGGAGCTCGAGCAGACCATGAAGGCGCTCGAGGACCTCGACGTGTCCAGCGCCGAGTTCGAGACCGCGCTGCGCAAGCTGGAGGAGGTGCTGGCCGACCACGTGCAGGACGAGGAGAGCGAGCAGTTCCCGGAGCTGCGCCGGTTGATCCCGGCCGACGAGCTCACCGAGCTGGCCGGCAAGGTGGAGACCGCCAAGAAGCTCGCGCCGACCCGCCCGCACCCGGGCGCGCCCAACAACGAGGTGTTCCACAAGCTCGTGGGGCCGGGCGTCGGCCTGGTGGACCGCCTCCGCGACAAGCTGACCGGCCGCGCCACCAAGTAACGCACCGTCCCGGCAGCCGGCCGCATCACCCGCACCGGGGGATGCGGCCGATGTCTATGCCGGCACCGACGGGCGTGGGACCTCGGCGAAGGCCGTGGGGCGGAACCAGCCCGGCAGGGCGCGACGCAGCGTCTCCGGCCCGTCGATCCGCAGGTCGCCGGAGCGCAGCGCCTGCCGCCAGCTCACATCCCCGCGCCACACCTCGGTCAGGCAGCGCAGACGGGCCGTCACCGACACCGTCACGGGGTGACCCGGGTCCGCGTCGCAGACGTCGGCGTCGGCGTCGGTCAGCACCAGCCACCAGTCACGCAGCCGCGGCGGCGTGTCGGGGAAGCGGAAGTGCACGACCGTACGGCCGGTGGGCAGCGCGGTGTGGTCGACGTGGCGGTGCATGTCCCACAGCAGCAGCCTCGGGTCGAGGTCCGCGTCGCCCAGCTCGCCGATCCAGCGCACGCCCCACGCGCCCAGCGCCAGGACGACCGGTTCGAGCTCGCGCCCGGCGGGGGTCAGCAGGTAGTGCACCTCCGTGCCGGCGGGTTCGCGGCGGACGACGCCCGCGGCGACGAGCTGCTGCAGCCGTTTCGACAGCAGCGTCGGCGACATCCGCGGCAGCCCGCGCCGGAGGTCGTTGAAGTGGCGGCTGCCCGCCACGAGTTCCCGGACGACGAGCAGCGTCCAGCGCTCGTCGAGCACCTCCATGGCCTTGGCCACGGGACAGAACTGCTGGTAGGACGCGCCCATACCGGTACGCTATGCCGCCCCGCCCGGCCGGTACAGATCGTGTACTGGTTCGTTCCTCCCTGCGGGCCCTACGGTCGGGGGCATCACCAACGAGGGGGCACTGACATGACGGCTCGGGAGACGTGGGCGCTCGGGGACTATCCCACGGTCGCCGCCGAGGTGATTCCGGCGCTCGGGCCGGTGCTGGTCGAGGCGTGCGGCGTCGGGCCGGGGCTGCGGGTGCTCGACGTCGCCGCGGGTACGGGCAACGTCGCGATCCCCGCCGCGCTCGCCGGGGCGGACGTGACCGCGGCCGACGTGACCCCGGAGCTGCTGGCGGCGGGCAGCGCAGAGGCGCAGCGCCGCGGCGTACAGGTCCGGTGGCAGGAGGCGGACGCGGAGGCGCTGCCGTTCGGCGACGGGGAATTCGACGTCGTGCTGTCGTGCGTGGGCGCCATGTTCGCCCCGCACCACCAGCGCACGGCCGACGAGCTGGTCCGGGTATGCCGGCCGGGCGGCGTCGTCGGGATGATCAACTGGACGCCGGAGGGCTTCATCGGCCGGCTGTTCGCCGCCATGAGGCCGTACGCGCCGGCGCCGCCGCCGGGAACGCAGCCACCGCCGCTGTGGGGCGACCCGGACCACGTCGGCGCGCTCTTCGGCGACCGCCTCGCCGACGTCACCGTACGGCGGGCTGTGCACCGGGTGGACCGGTTCGGGACGGCGGAGGATTTCCGCGACTACTTCCGGGCCAACTACGGCCCGACGATCGCGGCGTACCGGGCGGTCGGGGCCGACGAGGAGCGGCGGGCCGCGCTGGACCGTGATCTCGCCGATCTGGCCCGCCGCCACGACATCGGCGGCGGCGCGATGGACTGGGAGTACCTGCTCTGCACCGGCCGCAGGGCCGGGTAACGGGCTCAGCTGCCGGGCAGGAGGCGCCAGCGTTGACTGCCCAGGCCGAGGTCGGTCCACTGGCCGACGTCGGCGCTGTCAGCGGTGGACCTGCCTTGCACTTCGAGGACCTCGCCGCTGTGCCGGGCCGTGATGGCGAAGGTGCCGGGCCCGGTCCAGCTGAGCCGCCATTGCTGGTTGGTGCCGCCGAGGTAGTCCCATTGGACGGCCTTGGCACCGTCGGCGGTGGACTTGCCGGAGATGTCGACGCACTTGCCGTCCATGGCGCTGATGATCGTGAAGTAGCCGTCGCCCGCGTCCCGGAAGGTCCAGATGTGATCGGGTGAGCCGACCGCCGGATACTGCTGGAGCTGGGCTCCGTTGGCGGTCGACATGTCGTGGATGGCGAGCACGTCGCCGGTGTGGGTGGCCTGGAGTTTCACGTTCCCGTCCGGGAGCAGCCGCCAGTTGTGGTCGGCCGTGCCGTTGTCGCTGAACTGCACGACGTTCGCCGAGTCGGCGGTGGACATGCCGGCCACGGCGAGCACCTTGCCGGAGTGGTTGTTCTTCAGGCGGACATAGCCGGTGCCGTTGTCGAGCACCTGCCACAGGTGATCGGCGGTGCCGCTGTCCTCGTACTGCACGACCTGTGCGGAGTCGGCCGTGGACATCGCGTCGACGCCGAGCAGCTTGCCCGAGTTGACGTTCTGGATCTTCACCCAGCCGTCGCCGTTGTCGATGAACCGCCACAGGTGGTCAGCCGTGCCGTTGTCCGAGAACTGCACGACCCGGGCGCTGTTCGCGGTCGACATGGCGTCGACGCCGAGCACCTTGCCGCTGTTCTGGTTCTGGATGCGGAACGCCACGGCGGTGCTCTGCCACGGGGTGCCGGCGCCGATGGTCGGGAATGCGGTGATCCGCAGCCGGGCGGCGCCCATGGGGATCAGCGTGATCTGCTCGACGGGTTCGCTCGAGGGCGTCGGGCTGTCCTGCAACGTCGTGACGATGGTGTCGCTGTCCGCCTGCCAGCCGGGGATCCTGCGCGCCGGTGTGGTGATTCTGATGGGGGCATTCGCGGCCGTGAACGGGTCGTTCGTGTTGCCCAGCCCGGTGGTCACCGAGAACCGGGTTGCGCCGTCCAGGCCGTAGTTCCAGGCGGAGCCCGGTCGCACCTCGCGGGTGGGCCACGTGGCCGTGCCGCCGGTCTGGGTCCAGTTCTCCGTGATCGCGAGGGAGAACGTCAGCGCGCCGAAGGCGACGGACACCGATCGGTGGTTCGCGGTCCAGGTCCGGGTGGTCGCACGCATGGGCAGCTTCAGGACGATCGTGTCGCCGGTCGTCCAGGTTCTGCTGATCTTCGCGTACGCCGGTCCGGCCGGCACGGTCTGCGCCGCGCCGTTGACCGTCAGGGCCGGGTTCGAGCACCATCCCGGCACGCGGAGGTAGACCGGGAACGCCAGCGGTTTCGGCGTCGTGACCGTGTACGTGATGGTGTCACCGAAGGGGTAGACGGTGTCCGCCCGGATCGAGACCGTGGTGCCGTCGCCGACGGCGGCAGTGACCACTGCGGGCCCGTGCAGGGTCGCGGCCAGACCGCCGTCGGGGGTGGCGACCCACATCTCCTCGACGTAGTACGGCCAGCCCATGCCGTAGTTGTGCGGGCAGCACCGGTAGTTGTCGATGCCGAGCATGTACGCCTGCATCGCGAATCCGTTCTGGAACTGTCCGGCGTGTCCCGGCCGGTCGAGCAGGGCGATGCTGTTGGCGCTGGTGATGTAGTGGACGCCGCGCTGCTGGGGGTCGAGTGCCGCGGGCAGGGAGTTGAACGCGAGGTCCTCCGTGCGGTCGGCCCACACCGGGTCGCCGGTGATCCGGGTCAGGATCTCGTGGCTGGCCATGAACTCGACGATGCCGCACGTCTCGAAGCCTTGCCGGGGGTCGCCGAAGCCGGGACGGGCGTTCTCGTCGCCGGCGAACCCGCCGCCGGGGAACTGCCCGTACGCATTCATGATCGTTTGATAGTCGCCGTAGGTGGCCTGCCGGTGCGCGGCGTCGCCGGAGAGCACGGAGTAGACGGCCGGCTCCCGGAAGCCCTGCGCCAGGTTGACGTTGTGCAGGCTCGGCAGGTTGTTGACGTAGTTGGCCGAGTTCGCGTGGATCTTCTTGGCCAGATCGATCAGGAAGCTGTCGCCGGTGCGGTTGTAGGTCCAGAAGACGACCTCGAGCGTGTCCGCCCACCGCTGGGCGCCCCAGCTCTGGTTGAAGGCGCCGGCGCCCTGCTTGTTGACGAACTGGAAGAACCGGGTGAAGAACGAGACGATCCGCGCGTCGCCGGTGAACTCCGCGAACGTGCGCAGCGCGTGCAGCATCGGCATGTGGGGCCAGAAGTCGGGCCCGCCGTTCAGGCTCGTCCGCAGTCCGGCCGGACCGAAGTAGCCGTCGCTCGCCTGGGTCGCGAGGACGCCGTTCACCCATCGGGCGGTCTCGGCCTGCACGCGCGCATCGCCGGTGACGTAACCGAGGCTGGAGAAGCCCTTGAGCCAGTAGGGAAGCTCCTCCCAGCCGGCCAGCGTGGGATGGACCCAGCCGGTGTTGTCGTACTGCAGGAAGTGCGATACCTCGGTCATGCGGCCGTTGAGGCCGTTCAGCTGGTAGGTCAGCTGGGTGGCGAGCCAGCCAGCCGCCCGGGTCGAGCCGGGGGCGAGCTTGAGGAACGCCTCGGCTCGCAGCGGCGCCCGGTTGGTGACGTATCCGGGTGCGGCGGCTCGCGCACCCGCGGATCCGGCGAAGGGTGCCACGGCGGCGGCTGTCGCCGCTGAGGACAGAAGCGTACGTCGATCCACAGCGACCCCCTACGAGCGAACGTGCGAGGAAATGTGCGATCCCTTGCGTTACGGCATCGTAAAACGTCGATACGTGTTTGTTAAGTTCGGTTTGCAGTAGCCGCCGGCCGCCGGGTCACGCCACCAACCACGTCCCGGCCATGAAGATGACCAGGAACACCGCGTGCAGCGCCATCCCGACGACCAGCACCGACCGGTCGACGGCCTCCTTGGCGCCCATGCGGGCCAGCACCAGGAAGATCGCCACGGCCTCCATCGCGTAGCGCGACGAGGACTGCATCGCACGCCCGCCGACCTCCGTCGACATGAGCATGACGAGGGTCAGGCCGCCCTGCACGACGAGGTACATCTGGTCGCGCCGGAACTTGTACGGACCGACCACGCACAACACGAGCAGCACCAGGGCGACCAGGACCGTGCCGGCGTCCAGAACAGCGCCCAGCGTGGTCGGCGACAGCAGGCTGTGGCCGCCCGGCTGCCGTACGGCGATCAGCCACGCCTCGCCGGGGAACGTGTACCGCCGCCCCCACTGGTCCTGAGCGATGCTGAACGCCAGCGGGCTGCCCAGCTCCACCAGGCAGTAGATGCTGTACGCCACCACCCCCAGCGGCACCAGCGCGATCCCCAGCACGTCCGCCCGGATCCGGCGCAGCCGCCAGCCGTGCTGACGCAGGTATTCGATCGCCAGCGGGGCCATCAGCAGCACGCCGAACAGCCGCGTGGCGGAGGACAGCGCGCCCAGCGCACCGGCGAGCCACCAGTGCCCTCGGCGTCCGGCGTACAGGGCACCGACCGCGAGCAGCAGGAACAGCGACTCGTTGTAGCCGATGAACAGGAAGAACCCCATCGGGAACGCGGCCAGGTACCAGGCTGCGCGCCGGGCCACCTGCGGGCCGAACTCGTGGTCGGCCAGCCGGTACAGCACGGCGAACGCACCGTACGCGGCCGCGTTGGCGACGACCAGGGCACTGATCAGCGCTCCGCCCGGCAGCACCGCGTCGACGACGTGGATCAGCAGCGGGTAGAGCGGGAAGAACGCCGGGAAGCCCGGGCCCAGGTGATAGCCGCTCTCGGCGATGCGTACGTAGTGGCCGGCGTCCCACTTGTTCCACATGAGCAGGACATGCCACAGGTCCGGGGCCCTGCCGCCGCGCGGCACCCACGCCAGCACGCTCACGATCAGGTGCACCACGATGGTCGCCGACCACACGGCGAGGGCCGCGAGGAACGCCGATCGCCAGGGGCTGCGGACCGGCTCGGCAACGTCGGGTGCGGCGGTGCGGGTGCTCGCCGGCTGGTCGAGCGTGACGGTCACGGAGCTCACCGGCCGGTGGTCGCGTACGGGCGGGTGCGCGTGGTCACGGCCGAGTCGAAGGTGACCACGTACGCCGGGCGTCCCTGCAGCGTGGTGAAGATGCGCGCCACGTACTCGCCGAGCAGCCCGAGGCACAGCAGCTGCAACGCGCCGAGGAAGACCAGCGCCACGAACATCGAGGTCCATCCGGGGACGACATTGCCCCACAGATACGCCGCGAGCACGGCCGCCCCCATCACGACGCACAGCGCCACACCCGCGCAGCCCAGCCAGGTCGCGACCCGCAGCGGGGCGGCCGAGAAGCCGGTGATGCTGTCCAGCGCCAGCCGGATCATCTTGGCGAGGGGGTACTTGGAGCGGCCCGCGGCGCGCCGCTCCCGGGCGTACGTCACCTCGCCGCTGGGCAGCCCCAGCCAGGGCACGAGCAGGCGGTAGACCGGCCCCTGCTCCGGCAGCTCGGTCAGGGCGTCCACGGCGGTACGGCTGAGCAGCCGGAAGTCGCCGGCGTTGTGCGGTACGGAGGTCCCCACCACGCGCCGGATGAGCCGGTAGTACATCCCCGCGGTCCAGCGCTTGAACGGGCTGTCCGTGGTGCGGTCGGTGCGTACGCCGTGCACCACGTCGAGGCCCTCGCTCTCGGCCAGGCTCAGCATCTCGGCGATGACCTCCGGCGGATCCTGCAGGTCGACGTCGATGCTGACCACGTACTGCCCGCGGACCCGGTGCAGCCCCGCGGTGAGCGCGTTCTGGTGCCCGCTGTTGCGGCGCAGCCGGACGACCCGCAGCTGCGGCCACTCGCGGCGCATCTTCTCCAGCACCGCGGGGGTGGCGTCCCGGCTGCCGTCGTCGACGGTGAGCACCTCGTACGTCTCGCCGAGCCCGTCCAGCACGGGACGCAGCCGCTCCGCGAACAGCGGCAGGACGTCCTCCTCGTTGAACACCGGAACAACGACGGACAACCGCGGCATCGGCGTCACGACACTCATCTGGCCCTCCCCTACGTGATCATTACCGGGGAAGAGGTTGGCCCGGGCGGCGGCGAAGCCGGGTGATTTCCCGGCGACGTGGCACATAGGTGGGAGTTGCGGCGGAAAGCCGTCCGAGACATACATCTCACCTGTCCCGCGACTGCAACCTTCGGGCCCCCTCACGCGCTTGCGCGCGGTGCATCACCGCAGCGTGATGACGTTGCCGGTGATGAGTGACGCCGCGTCCGAGGCCAGGTACGCGATCACGCCGGCCACCTCGGCGGGCGTCGCGACGTGCACGTGGGCGTTGCTCCGCTCGACGAAGCCACGGACCTCGTCGGTGACCCAGCCGGTGTCGGTGACGGGCGGGTGCACCACGTTGGCGGTGATGCCCAGCGGGGCCAGCTCCACCGCCGCCGACATCGTGTAGTTGTTCTGCGCCGCCTTCGCCGCCCCGTACGAGACCTCCTGCGGGAAGCCGAGGTCGCCGCCGGAGGTGAGCCCGACGATCCGGCCCCACCGGGCGTCGCGGGCGGCGTGCCGGCGGGCGAACTCGGCGATCAGCAGGGCCGGCGCCATGGCGTCGACGGCGAACTGGCGCTGCCAGGTGCCCGCCGTGACCGGCTGCAGCGCGCGGCCGTGCTGGTCGACGGTGGCCGGGCTGAAGGTGTCCTGCACCCAGCCGGAGGCGTTGTTGACGAGGATGTCGAGGGGCCCGAACGCCTCTTCCGCGTGGTCGAAGAGACGCCGCGCCGCTTCGGGGTCGGTGAGGTCCTCGGCAACCGCCGCGGCGTCGCCGCCGCGCTCCCGGATCGCGGTCACCACCGCGTCGGCGGTTCGCGCCCGGTTCGTGCGGTACGCCTCGGGCACCGCCGGGTCCGGCTCTTCCTCGACCGTCCAGTACGCGCACACCACCGCCGTACCCTGGGCCGCCAGCGCCTCCGCCGTCGCCGCGCCGATGCCGTGGTTGGCGCCGGTGACCAGCGCGACATGCCTCATGCGGGGCAGTCTGTGCCGTCCCGCCCCGGCGCCGCAACGCTTTTCGCCACGCCGCTCAGCCGCGGTTGCGCAACGCGCCGACGGAGATGTCCACGGCGAGGAAGGCGACGAGCGGGACGCCGACCAGCGGCAGCACCCAGGCCAGCACCGCCACGAGCGGCACGCCGGCAGCGATCCCCCACCCGGGCAGCTGCTGCCACGCTCCGCGCGCCGGGGGCGCACCGGCGCGGGACCGGCGGTCGAGGCGCGTCGGGCGCCGCTGCCACCACATCCGGTAACCCCAGACGACGACGCAGATCAGGCCCAGGGCGAGCGCGGCGAGCAGAATCTGGTTCACGATGCCGAACAGCGTGCCCATGTGGGCGTTGATGCCCCACCGGGTGAGTTTGGCCGCGAGGGGCCAGTCGGCGAAGTCCACCCGGTCGGTCACCGCGCCGGTCGCGGCGTCCACCGCGACGCTGTCCCGGCCGACGGGCCACAGGTTACGGGTCTGCGTCACGGTCCACGCGGTCGCGGCGTTCTCCGGTACGGCCACCTCGACCGGCCCGGACAGCCCGTCGGCGCGTGCCGCCTGCAGGACACCGTCGATCAGGCCGGGATCGGTGACGGCACCGCCGGCGGAAGGTGCCGCGCCGCCGTGGTGGCCGCCGGTCGCGGCAACGTGCGCGCCGCGCAGATCCGTCGCGACCGAGGGCGTCGCGGCGCCGAGCGCGTCCAGAGCGGAACTGAACGTGCCCCCGGCGTAGCGCGACCAGGTCAGGCCGGTGGCCGACAGGACGAGCAGGCCGGCGGTCAGCCACATGCCGGTGGCGGCGTGCCAGCCCCGGGTACGCCGTACGCCTCTGCGCGCCGCGAGGTCCGGGGTCAGCAGGTGCCGGACCGTACGGGTGCCGCGCCGGCGCCGCCACCACAGGACGACACCGCCCAGCGCGAGGATCCACAGCCAGCTGGCGGCGAATTCCGAGTAGTGCCGGCCGGCCGCGCCGAGGTGCAGATTGCGGTGCAGGTCGTCGAACCACGTCTTGACCGGGGTGGTCGCGTACCACGTGGTCAGCTGCCCGGTGACAGCGCCGGTGTACGGGTCGACGTAAACGGTGTGCCGGTGCTCCTCGTCCAGCTCGGGCGAGGTGAAGTCGACCTGGGTGGTCGCGTCGCCGTCACCCGGCCGTACCGCCGTCAGCGTCCCGCCCGGGTGGACGGCCCGAGCCGCCGCGACCTGCCGGGCCGGCGACACGGTCGTACCGCCCGGTTCGGCGACGGTCAGCTCATCGGCGTAGACCACCCGCTCGACCTGCGGCATGGCGGTGTACGCCAGCCCGGTCAGCGCCGCCACCACCACAAACGGCGCGACGAGGATCCCGGCGTAGAAGTGCAGCCGCAGCAGCAGCGGCCCGAAGCTACGCACGGGTGCGGGCCGGCGCCCGCGCGCTGTCAGGGCCGGTTCGGTGATGGTCGCCATGGGAATCCTCGCGCGGGCCGGGGGAACGGTCGCAGCGTTGGTCGCACCGGACGGGCCGGGAGTTCCGCGGGCGCGTACCGTTTTCCCATGCGTCTCCATGTGGGTTGTGCGATGTGGACACACAGGGCGTGGCAGGGCCGCTTCCTTCCGCATCCCCTGCCCACCCACGAGAAGCTGCAGGCGTACGCCGGCTGGTGCAACGCGGTCGAGGGCAACACGACGTTCTACGCGACACCGGCGCGGGAGACCGTGGTGTCGTGGGCGCAGCAGACCGGGCCGGACTTCCGCTTCGTGGTCAAGCTGCCGAAGGTGATCACGCACGAGCGCCGGCTGGCCGGGGTGGACGAGCCGCTGCGCCTCTTCCTCGACGCGATGGAACCGCTCGGCCCGCGCCTGCACGCGTACTGGATCCAGCTTCCCGGCTCGTTCGGGCCGCCGGACGTGCCCGCGCTAGCCGCGTTCCTGGGCCGGCTCCCCGCCTCGCACCGGTACGCGGTGGAGGTGCGGCATCCCGCGTTCTTCGACGACCGGCGGGCGACGGCGGAGCTGGAGGAGGTGCTGGCCACGGTCGGCGCCGAGTGGGTTCCGTTCGACACGACCGCGTTCTTCCGTACGCCGCCGACCAGCGACGGGGAACGCGACGCCTGGACGAAGAAACCCCGCGTGTCCCTGCGGACCCGGGCGCTGACCGACCGGCCCATCGTCCGCTACCTGGGGCGCGACGCCGAGGAGCAGACGGTCGCGGGCTGGCAGCGCTGGGTGGCGGTCACGGCCGGCTGGCTGCGGGAGGGGCGCTCCCCCACCGTGTTCATCCACACCCCGGACAACGCGGACGCGCCGGCGCTGGCCCGCCGGTTCCACGAGGAGGTACGCGCCCGCGTACCCGGATTGGAGCCGCTGCCGGAGGCCGAACCGATGACCCTCTTCTGAGGTCGTCAGCGCAGGCGGGCCAGCGCGGCGACGGCCGGGCTGCCCGGCTCCGGCCGGTACGCGATGACGACCTGGCCGTGCGAGCCGTCGACGTGCAGGACGTGCCGGCGCAGCGTGAACCGGCCGGCTACCGGGTGCGCGAAGGCCTTCGTCTCGTCGCGGGTCGGGTGCACGTCGTGCCGCGCCCACAGGTCCCGGAACGTCGCGCTGGCCGCGCACATCTCCTCCATCAGCCGGGGCAGCACCGGGTCGTGCGGATCCGCGCCGATCGCCGCGCGCAGGGCCGCCACCGACGAGCGGGCCACCGCCGGTCAGTCGGAATACCGGTCGCGGATGTCCGGGTCGAGGAACACGTCGCGGATCAGGTTGCGCCCGGGCCGGTGGGCGGGCACGAGGGCCTGCGCGAGCGCGTTGCTCGCCAGCACGTCGAAGTGCCGGCCGCGGACGTACGCCGGCACCCCCGACCAGGCGTCCAGCAGCTCCTGCATGCCGTCGGCCAGCTGCTCCGGCGTCGCCGGGGCGGCCTCGGGCGCGGCCATCCGGCGCAGGTCGGCCGGGTCTGGGCCGAGGCTGCGCTGGAGCGCGGCGACTGGGTGGTCGCCACCGCCCGTACCGTCGACCGGCTCGACGATCTCGTCGCCGCGCACCCGGATTCCGCGCTGGCCCTGCCGCTCGACGTCACCGACGGGGCAGCGGCCCAGGCCGCCGTCGCCGCCGGCCGGGACCGCTTCGGCCGGCTGGACGTCGTCGTCAACAACGCCGGGTACGGCCTGTTCGGCGCCGCCGAGGAGGTCACGGAGGCCCAGGTCCGCGCCCAGATGTACACCAACTTCCTCGGCGCGGTGTGGGTGACGCCAGCCGCCGTACCCGTCCTGCGCGGCCAGGGCGGCGGGCACATCGTCCAGGTGTCGAGCATCGGAGGCGTCGCCGCGTTCCCCCTGCTCGGCATCTACAACGCGAGCAAGTGGGCGCTCGAGGGCTTCAGCGAGGCGCTCGCCCAGGAGGTCGCGCCGGCGGGCGTGCGCGTCACGGTCGTGGAACCCGGACCGTACGGGACCGACTGGTCCGGCAGCTCCGCGGTGCAGGCGAGCCGCTGCCCGCGTACGACTCCGTCCGCGAGGCGCGCCGGTCGGCGGCGGCGGGGCGGCAACCGGCCGGCCCCGGGCACACGGCGAAGGCGATGTTCGCGCTCGTCGACCTGCCCGAGCCGCCGCTGCGGTTGTTCCTGGGCACGTACCCGTACCCGGTCGCGGAGAAGGCGTACGCCCAGCGCCTCGACACCTGGCACCAGTGGCGCGACCTCGCCGCCTCGGCCGACGGCTGACCGCGGTCCTTGTCCCCCGTGCGAGCTACCTGGAAGTGTCCACCGCACGGTGACGATTCCCGGTCCGAAAATCCATAGCTTTCTCTGTGACCCCAGGCGCCCCGGCCGCGGGTCACGAAGGAGGCGTCATGAGGTTCATCAAGCAGCTTCTCGCGGTGGTGGCGATCGCCGCCGTGGGCGGCCAGGCGGTCAACGCGGTGTCCGGCAACCCGTGGCTCACGCTGGTGCTCGGCATCGTCACGGCCGTGCTCGCGGTCCTCGTCTACCGCTGGGTGGTCGGGCGCACCGAACGCCGGGAGGTGACGGAGCTGGCCCGGGCCGGCGCCGGCGCCCGGCTGACCCGCGGGGTGCTGATCGGGTTCGCGATGTCCGCCGCGGTCATCGCCAACATCGCGTTCCTGGACGGCTACCACGTGCACGGGCTGGGATCGGTGACGGGCGCGCTGGGGCTGCTCGGTCTCATGGCCGCCGCCGCAGTCACCGAGGAGCTGCTCTTCCGCGGGGTGCTGTTCCGGATCGTCGAGGAGCGTACGGGCACCTGGATCGCCCTGCTGCTGACCGGACTGGTGTTCGGCGCCATGCACCTGGCGAACCCGGACGCCTCCCTGTGGGGCGCGACGGCCATCGCGATCGAGGCCGGCTTCATGCTCGCCGCCTGCTACGCCGCCACCCGCAACCTGTGGGTGCCGATCGGCCTGCACTTCGGCTGGAACTTCGCCATCGGCGGCATCTTCAGCGTCGTGGTCTCCGGCAACGGCGACTCGAAGGGCCTGCTGGAGGCGACCATGTCCGGCCCGGCCGTGCTGACCGGCGGTGACTTCGGCCCGGAGGGCAGCCTCTACACGGTGGCGGCGGGGGTGCTGTTGACGGTGGTGTTCCTGATGCTGGCGCGCCGCCGCGGTCACATCGTCCCGCGCCGCCGCCGGGCGGTCCGCGAGACCCCGGCCGCTATGGTTTCCCAGTGATCGACCTCCGGCGGCTCCCGGACCTGTGGCGGCGCTTCGACGTCACGGTCCGGGATTTCCCGTTGGCGCTGGTGCTGGCCGGCGCCTCGTGGCTACCGGTGACGGAGAACCACGGCACGCAGCTCGGCAACCTCCCCGGCCGCCCGTTCGACGGGCTCGCCGTGGTCGCCGTCGCACTCGAGACCCTGCCGCTGGCCGTACGCCGCAAGTGGCCGACCGTCTGCCTCGCGCTGGTGTCGCTCGGGTTCGCGATCGACCAGCTCCGCGCCTACCACTCGGTGGCCGGCACCGGCCTGGCGTTCGCGCTGGTCACCGCCGGCGCCTACGTGGAGCGGCACCGGCGGATCGTCGTGGCTGTCGCCGTCGCGGCGTACGTGGCGCTGTCGGTCGCGCTGGACCGGCTCGGCTCGGGCGAGGGCTTCGCCGGCTTCGCGACGTTCTTCGTGCTGCTGGCCGGTGCGTGGGCCATGGGCGGGTGGCTGCGGCAGACCCGCCTGGTGGAGGAGGAGCGCCGCCGCCACGTCGCCGAGGTGACCCGCGCCGCGGAACGCACCCGCATCGCCCGCGAACTGCACGACGTCGTCACCCATCACGTGACCGCGATGGTGGTGCAGGCGGAGGCGGCGCGCTACCTGACCGCCACGCCGGAGCGGCTCGACAAGACGCTGACCGCGATCACCGACACCGGCCGCCGGGCCGTCGGGGACCTGCGGCACCTGCTCGACCTGCTCAACCCGGACCACGGCACCGAACCCCGGACGCCGTCCGCCGGGGAGCTGCGCGACCTGGTCGAGCAGACCCGGCAGGCCGGGCAGCCGGTGGAGTTCACCGAGGAGGGGCAGCGGACGCCGAGGGCCGGCAGCGCGGAGGCCGCTGCCTACCGGGTGGTGCAGGAGGCGCTGACCAACGCCCTCAAGTACGCCCACGGCCGCCCCACCACGGTCCACGTCCGCCACAGCGAGAGGGAGATGACGGTGGAGGTCAGCACCGACGGGACCGGGTCGTCCTCGGCGTCCCCGGGCGGCAGCGGGCGGGGCCTCGCCGGGCTGCGCGAACGGGTCGGCGTGCTGGGCGGCGAGTTCAGCGCGGGTGCGCAGCCGGGCGGCGGCTTCGTCGTGCGGGCCCGCATCCCGGCCGGGAGCCCGTCGTGACCGCGCCGATCCGGGTGCTGGTCTGCGACGACCAGGAGCTGATCCGCACCGGCTTCACGACCATCATCGGCGCCCAGCCGGACATGGAGGTGGTCGGCGAGTGCGGCGACGGCCGCGCCGCGGTCGACCTGGTCACCCGCCTGCACCCCGACGTGGTGGTGATGGACGTCCGGATGCCGATCCTCGACGGCATCGAAGCGACGCGCCTGCTCGCCGGCGCGGGCGTCACGAACCCGGTGAAGGTCCTCGTGGTGACGACCTTCAACCTCGACGAATACGTGTACGAGGCCCTGCGCGCGGGAGCGAGCGGCTTCCTGCTCAAGGACGCCCCACCGGCGCAACTGCTGCACGGCATCCGCACCGTGGCAACGGGCGCGGCGCTGCTGGCCCCGGAGGTCACCCGCCAGCTCGTCGGCCGGTACGCGGCCCGCATCCGTCCCGCCGAGGGCGCCGCGGACGACGCGCTGACCCCCCGCGAGCTGGAGGTGCTCCGCCTGATCGCGGACGGCCGCTCCAACAGCGAGATCGCCGCGGCGCTGGTGATCAGCCAGGAGACGGTGAAAACCTACGTGTCCCGCATCCTCACGAAGCTCGACCTGCGCGACCGGGTCCAGGCGGTGGTCTACGCGTACCGCCGCGGCATCGTCACCTGACCGCGTCAGCCTTCGCGAACCGCCCGTCCAGAACCGGCGGGAGGCACGCGACCATCCGATGTAGGCACTTCTGGCCGAACGTCCGTGGTTCCGGATCCTCACGAACCTGACCAGCCCGTGAGGATCCGGCTACGCGTCTTCAGTGCCGGGTGAGCGCCTGCGACAGCACGTCGTGCACGTACGTGTTGGGGTGCTTGCCGGTGAACCGGTCGGCGAGCGGGCCGTACGCGGTGACCGGCACGTCGACGCCGGTGTGCCCGCTGGTCGTCCAGTCCAGGGTGAAGGTCAGCGAGCTGTTCTTGATGGCGAACGGGCCGTCCTCGGCGGAGATGCCGTCGCCGGACTCGTCCGTGCTGCCGGTGTCCTCGACGGTCAGGCCGCCGCATTCGTGGTCACCGGTCACGACGACCAGCGTGTCCGGGTGCACGGCGGCGTAGTTGCGGGCCACCGCGACGGCCTTCTCCAGCTCGCCGAGGGCCTGCAGCATCCGGGTGCCGTTGTTCTCGTGGGCGAACTCGTCGACGCCCTCCTCCTCCACGAAGAGGAAGAAGCCGTCCCGGTCCTGCGCCAGCGTGCCCAGCGCCTTGGTGGTCATGGTGGCCAGGCTGACCGGCGGGTTGTAGACGTCGCCCTCGCCCTCGCGGCGCTGCTGGAACAGCTCCTCGTTGCCGAACAGGCCGAGCAGCTTCTTGCCGCGGGCGGCCTCGAGCTGGGCCGCGGTGGACACGTACTGGTATCCGCCCTGCTTCGCCCTGCTGATCAGGTCGCCCTTGGTGCCCTTGCTGGCCTCGGTGGGGTCCTCGGCCGGCTTGTCCGGGTACGCGCCCGCGGTGCCCGCCGGAAGCCACCAGTCCTCGCCGCCGCCGAGGATCACGTCGGGCTTGGTGACCTCGACGTACTGCCGCGCGATCTCGTCCTGCGCGGAGCGGTTGGCGGTGTTGGAGAAGAACGCCGCCGGGCTGGCGTCGGTCACCTGGGCGGTGGTGACGAGTCCGGTGGCCTTGCCGGCGGCCTTGGCCTGGGCGCCGAGCGTCGGCAGCGGGTTGCCGTCGACGTCGACGCTGATCGCGCCGTTGTACGTCTTCTCCCCGGTGGCCCAGGCGGTGGCGGCCGCGGCGGAGTCGGTGACCGGCGACTTGGGGTCGTGCGGGCTGGTGGTCAGCTGGCCGGAGACCGGCAGCTTGTCCATGGTGAGCTGCCCGTCGAGGCCGGCGTAGTAGAGCCGGGCGGCTTCACGCTGCGCGGCGGCCATGCCGTCACCGTTGATGAAGATGACGTTGCGGGCCTTGGCCGGCCGCTTCGCGCCGGCGTCGGCGGCGGTCAGGGGGTTGCCCAGGGTCAGGCCGGCCGCGGCGACGGCGCGGGCGACCACGGGGGCGGCCAGCCATCGCACGGTACGGGTAAACACGTGTCGTTCCCCTTCGGGTGTCGCTGAGTACTAGCTGTATCAGCCAACAACCCGTCCGGGCCCGGGGGCTGGACACCGGGTGAACAACCGGCGACGAAGCTCCCTACTTCTTCGCGGCGGTCCCGCGCACCAGCAGCACGACCCGTACCTTGAGGAACCGTTTGTCGTCCTTGATCTGAAAGTTCTTGGCGAGGATGTCGGCCGCCGCCGGCTTCATGCCGTCCCACGGGTTCTTCGACGTCGTCGTGCTGACCAGCCAGAGCCGCTGCTCGTCGGCCAGGCACGGCGCCGGGTCGGGGCATTCCTTGGCACCGAAGTACCCGATCTGGCCGGCCGTCTGGTAGAGCAGCACGTCACGCGGGCCACCGCGGCGCAGTTCGTACTCGGCCGCCGACCGGGCGAGCTGGTTGCGGTCGCTGCGGTTGTCGTTGTAGACGATGCCGTCCTGCGGCTTGTAGTGGTCGCGGACGTAGAACAGCGCCGGACGGTAGTCGGCCTGCTCCTCCACGGGGCTCTTTCGGACGCTCTGCTGGTCGGGCAGGGCGAGATAGGTGCAGGCGGGCAGGGCCAGGGCGGCCCCGAGCATCCACCAGGGGCCGTGCGCTCTTCGCCCGAGCGGGTGCGCGAGGTGGCAGATCGTCGTGGCGGCGAGCAGCGCCCAGGCCGGCACGGTGAAGAGCATGTAGCGGGCCACGAACAGGTGCAGCATCGAGACGGTGACCAGGCCGAAGACGATCGGGGTGACGGCCCAGGTCACCAGCATCACGCCGGCCGCGCGGTGACGCTGCCAGAGGACCAGCACGCCGAGCAGGGCGAGCGGGACCAGCACCCACGCGAGGTCGTCGGAGAGCATCACCCGGCCGAGGAAGCCGCGGGTCTTCGCCGCGTTCGTCGTCACCCAGGCGACCTGGCCGGACTGCTGCTGGGCCAGCGCGGGCAGCGGGAGCACGATCAGCACGACCGCGCCCAGCGCGCCGGCGAAGCGCCAGCGGCGGATCTCGTCGCTGCGGGACGTGGTCAGCAGCAGGTACAGCAGCTGGCCGCCGACCACGGTGATGCCCATGAAGTGCACCAGCCCGGTCAGGGCCGTCGCCGCGGTGTAGGCGGCCCACCGCCGGCCGGTCGGCCGCTCCAGCGCCCGCAGCAACAGGTACGTCGACAGCGTGGCCAGCAGCGTCACGAAGCCGAACGAGCGGATCTCCTGCGCGTACCGGGAGATCGACGGGATGATCGCGAGCAGGAGCCCGGCGACCACCCCGACCGGCGTGCTGACGAGCCGGCGTCCGATGAGGACGACGACCGAGCCGGTCAGCGCCAGGGCCGCGATCGACGGGATGCGCAGCGCCAGCAGCGAGTCGCCGGCCACGGCGATCCAGCCGCGCATCAGCACGTAGTAGAAGGAGTGGATGATGTCGAGGTTGGTGAACAGCCGGCCCAGCTCCGACCACGAGATGGTGATCGCGTGGTAGGTGGCGAGCTCGTCCGCCCAGATCTCGCGGTCGCCCGCGCCGATCAGGCTGACCGCGGCGATGACCACCGCCGGCAGCAGCGCGAACCAGGCCGTCCAGGCGGCCGGGCCGGTGCGGCGCAGCTCGTGTGCGCCGGGGATCCGGGCGACCTGGGGTTTCTCGGGAGCGGCAACTGTCATCGGACCGTGAATCCAAACGTCTTGTCGTCCACCCGGTCGCGCATGGCCCGCTGGGCGGCGGAGTCCGCGTCGATCTTCCAGCGGGCGGACCCGTTCTGGTTGAAGTAGACGAAGCCGAGCATGTCGTCGTCCCGGGCGACGCCGCGGGCGAGGTCGCGGATCCAGCCGGGCCGTTCGCTGCCGGGCTCGCCGCCGGTCTCGACGATGAGGAACGGCTTGTCGGTGAAGCGGCGCACCGCGCGCTTGGTCGGCCCGAACAGCTCCGCATACGTGTGCTTGCCGCGGTGGGTGTAGTAGCCGTCGATGCCGATCCAGTCGACGTACTTGTCGCCGGGGTAGAGCGGCTTGAGCTTGACCGAGGGCACCGGGTTGATCACGTTGGGGGTCCACGTCCAGATGACGTTGCGCGCGTCGGCGGCCTCGAAGAGCTGGTGCAGGTGACGCCACGCGGCCACGTACACGCCGGGCTTGACCTTCTTCGCGCCCCACGGGTACCAGTTGCCGTTCATCTCGTGCGCGAAGGTCAGCGCGACGGGCACGTTGACCCGCCGGATCTCCTTGGCGAACGCCGTGATGTACGCGTCGTGCTTGCCCGCGGCGATGTCGGCGAGCTTGGCGTTGAACGGCTCCCAGCGCACCACCGGCAGCGCACCCTGCTGGTACGCCGTCCGCACCTGCGACGCCGCGAACTGGTCGTCGAAGCTCTCGAAGACCGTGAGCATGTTGGGCTGCTTGCCGATGCGCTTCGCGTACGCCTTCACGCTGTCCACGGCCGTCGGGTCGCCGTCCAGCGAGACGCCGAGGAACTTGCCGTCGGGCCGCAGCAGGGGCTTGACGTCGTACACGGGCGGGAGCGGGGCCGGGGCCGCGGCGCCGGAGGCCGAGCCCTTGCCGGGACCGGCCGGGGCGGCGTGGAAGGTGATGTTCTGGGCGACGGCGAACTCGAGGACGGCCACGGCGGACATCACCGAGCCGATCAGCAGGTGCCGGGTGCGCACCTAGAGCACCTCCGCGCGGTCGTGCTCCGGGTCGACCAGCACCGCCTGCGCCGTGATCGTCAGGAAGAACATGCCGGTCAGGAACAGCGGCGCGTACGTGATCGGGTCCTCGGTGATCATCCGGTAGGCGGCGCCGCCGGCCCAGAGCACGCCGGTGCCGCCGGAGAACGCCCACATGGCGATCCACAGCCGCCGCGTCTTGCTCTTCTTCTTCGTCCCGCCCGTGGGCTGCCAGCCCATGCGCCGCCCGCGCAGGATGTCCACGACGGCGAAGAGGTGCGACCAGCCGTAGATCATCTTGACGGTGAACGAGCTGAAGCCGTACCGGCAGCGGTGCCACAGCGGGAAGACGACGAAGTTGTAGAGGATGCTCGGCACGATCAGCAGGTAGTTGGCGATGCCGACGTTCTCCGGGAAGACCAGCAGCATCAGCAGCGGCACGATCGGCGCGACCAGCGTGAAGATGCCGGTGTGCAGGTAGTAGCAGAACCCCGAGATGTAGCTGAGCCGTCCGCGCAGCGACAGCTTCTGCTGCCAGAACTTCTTGGAGCCGAGCAGGCTCATCGAGCCGGCGCACCAGCGGTACTGCTGGGTGAAGAACGAGTTGACGTCGGCCGGGCACACGCCGGCGGCCAGCGCGACCGGGATGTAACGCAGCCGCCACCCGGCCCGCCGCAGGTCGAAGCCGGTGTGCACGTCCTCGGAGTGGTCGATCAGCGTGTTGCCGCCGATCTCGGCGAGCGCGGCCCGCCGGTACAGCGCGCAGCTGCCGACACAGATCGCGGCGTCGTGGTTGTTCCGGGAGACCTGCACCGAGCGGTAGAACAGCTCCTGCACCGCCCCGGCGCCGCGCTCCAGCCAGCCCTGTCCGGGGTGGACGCGGAAGAACTGCGGGGACTGCACGATGCCCAGGTCGGGCTCGCGCTCCATGTACGGCAGCATCTCCTGCAACATGTCCGTACGCGGCGCGAAGTCGGCGTCGAGCACGAGGATGTAGTCGCTCATCGACCGCTCGAACGCGTACCGCATGTTGCCGGCCTTCTTGTACCACCCGCGGTTGGGCCGGCGCTGGTAGATGAACCCGAAGCGCAGCGCCATCCGCTCCATGACCGTGTCCGAGGAGTCGTCGAGGACGTACACGTCCACCGCGCCGGGGTATTCCGTGGCCATCCTGCGCACGGACTCCCAGGTGTTCTGCAGCACGTGCGGGGCCTCGCCGCAGACCGGGAGGAACACGTCGACCGAGGGCCAGCGCGCCGGCCTGTAAGCCCGGACGAGCGCGAGGTGCTGCTGCAGGTCGAAGCCCTTGGTGAAGGCGTTCACCGCGAGCGACACCAGGTAGTAGATGACCGTGAACGTGGTCAGCGGCAGCAGGAAGAGCAGCCAGGGCGCCGTACGCACGAACGCCACCTGGCTGACCAGCAGGCAGCCGAAGCTGACCAGGGAGACGAGCGTCATCGGGGCGAGCCGGCGCTTCGCGTACAGGTACTTCTCGGTGTCGGTGGGCGGGAGCGGCACCGGGGCGTACGTGGGTCGCTTGCCGGGCGGTGAGACGGTGTCCTGCCGGCCACGCTGGCGCGGGATGCGGAACGAATCGGGCACCCCGAGGACGGCCGTCTCATGTGGTCTTATAACGTCATCGTCCGCGACGCTTGTCGGCTGCACTGACACCCCCGTGCTGCTACAGCTCTTGCTCCCGAACAGCTCTGCTCCCGGCCCGTCACCCGTCCGGGTGGCGTCCGACGATGCTCCACGATGGCAGAGAGACATGTCAACTCAGCGATCGACCGTCCATACCGGCTCTGACCTGCGAACTTGATCAATTTGTGACAGACGTCGCAGGCCCCCGCCGGGTCCCCGGATGGCCGTCAGATGACCAGGGTTACCGGCGGGTTACCGCGAATTGACAATTTCTCAAGCGGCCGCGGCGACCTCGTTCGCGCGCAGGAAAGCCTCCAGGCCGGCCAGGTCGTCGGTGTTGATGTAGTCCACGTCGGCGTCGAGAAGTTCCTGCCAGACCGCCTCCCGGGCAGCTCCCGGCTGGTCCGGCGTGGCCCAGAAGCGCACCCGCTGCCCGTCGGCGTGCGCGTCCTGAATGAACTGCCGCAGCCGCGCACGCTCCCCGGCCGGCATCGGGCCGACGCCCTGCCAGGTGAACAGGTTGTTCCAGTTGTCGCTGATCAGCGGGATGAACGATGCCGGCGCGCCGGAGTTGAGGTCGGCGCTGCGCCCGTCGTAGAACGCGTACCGCACCCGCTGGGCCTGCATCAGCTCACGCGGCCGGTCTCCGCTGATCACCACCGTGACGGCATCCGGCGAGACGCGCCCGAACCGGTACGACGTCAGCATCCGGCGGTAGTCGCGCAGCACCCGGTCCAGCTCGGCGTACGTCGCGGCTCCGGTGTTCTTGATGTCCACGAGCAACTGCAGCGACAGCGCACTGCCACGGTAGACGCGACCGTGGTTGGCGCGGACCCGGTCGGCGAGCGGATCCAGATAGAGGCTCTGCAGCGTACGGCCGGGTTCGAGGTCACCGGGGTCGTGGCCGACGAGCAGCTGACCGCCCACCAGGTAGATGTCGGCCTCCACGCTGGCGAAGCCGTGCGACAGGGCGTCGTACAGGGGACGGTCGTGCTCGTAGTCGTTGTGGGCGTGCGCCTGGGGCAGCGGGGTGACGCGGTGCCCGCTGCCGGCGTACGCGGCGGCCGGCTGGGCCAGCAGCGCGCACACCGCAACGAGCGCGGCCAGGGATCGACGAATCATCACGGTCCTCCTGTCAGGAGTGTCTCGCCGGATCCCCCTGACGCTAGAGACTCGAACTCGCGCGCGACATAGTCTCTTGCGCAGTTAGGTCTGTGATGCAAAGCTAACTGCATGGCAGACGATTCTGTTTCGCAGCCGATCAGCCCGCAGGAGCTGCTGGCGACCATGCATGAGCTGACCCGCCGGGTCCGGGTCGCCCAGCGCGGCACGTGGTTCCCGCTGCTGGTCTTCGCGACGATCACCCTGCTCGCGATCCCGGTCTACCGGTACGCCCCCTACCTCGACGTCTTCGGCAGGTGCCGGTCCGGTCCGGATTACACGGTCTGCCCCGCGCCCAACCCGACAGAGCTCGGCTATTGGGCAGTCGCGCTGTTGCTCGCCTACACCGTGATCGCGGCTTTCTACATCAGGCAGTCGCTGCGGCGCGGCGTCGGCACCCCCATCCGCCCCTACGTCGTCGTGGGCGTGGTGCTGGCCGTCCTCATGACGGCCGTGTCGATCTGGTTGACGTTCCACCCGCTTCTCTCCCCGCCCGACCCGTTCTCCACCGACCCGGACATCGGGCCGGCCGGGTGGCTCATGAGCGGGCTGGCCAGTCCCCTTGCGGTGATCGGGCTGGCGCTGCTGGTGCTCGCCTGGATCGAACGCCACTGGGCGCTGCTGGCATACACGCTCGTCTTCCTGGCGGTCGGGACGGTTCAGGGCAACCACGTCATCCGGTCGTCGTCGCCGTGGTTCTTCCTTCCCTACCTGCTCGTCCCGGCGGGGATGCTGCTCCTGGGCGCAGCCGCCTTCGCCGCGTTCCGGCCGGGCACCGAGGCTCGCGCGTGACGACCGATCATCCCGCGAACAGCCTCGACGACGTCGTCCACCAGCGCGTACGCCTCGGCATCATGACCGTCGCCCATCAGGCCCGCCAGGTCGAGTTCGGATTCCTGCGCACCACGCTCCAGTTGACCGCCGGCAACCTCGGTCAGCACCTGACCGTCCTGGAGAAGGCCGGGCTGATCCAGATCGAGAAGGGGTACGAGGGCAAACGCCCCCGCACCTGGATCACCCTCACCGCCGCCGGGGAGGCCGCCCTGCGTGACGAGATCGCCCGCCTCAAGCAGCTCATCCACCAGGTCGAACAAGCCGGGACGCCCCTCGACGTTCCGGGTACGGTCACGCGATGACCGACGGCGACTTCTGGTGGGAACCACCGTTCGCGGGCACGGAGGCCGAACACCTCACCGGCGCCCTGGATCGGCTGCGCGCGACCTTCCGATGGAAGGTGGACGAGCTCGACGCGGCCGGCCTGCGGGGCCGCCTGGGTTCCTCCGCGCTGACCCTCGGCGGCCTGCTCAAGCACCTCGCGCTGGTCGAGGACTACACCTTCCACACGAAGTTCCGCGGGGAGTCGCCCGGCGACATCTGGCGGCCGGCGGCGACCGAGGAGGGCTGGGACTTCACGTCCGCCGCCGACGACTCCCCCGCGGAGCTGTACGCCCTCTGGGACGGCGCGGTGGAACGCGCCCGCACCACGCTGACCGCCGCGCTCGCGGACGGTGGGCTCGACCAGCCGGCCGACATCAGCGGCCCCGGCGGCGAACGGGCCAGCCTGCGCCGGCTCGTCTGCGACCTCATCGAGGAGTACGGCCGGCACACCGGCCACGCCGACCTGTTGCGCGAGGCGGTCGACGGGCGGGTCGGCGAGGACCCGCCCGCCGGCTGGCAGCCCCGCGGCGCCCGGCAGGGCTGACTGCTACTTCAGCGCGTCGATCAGCGCCGCGGCGAGATCGGCGGACGAGCCGGGGTTCTGGCCGGTGTACAGGTTGCGGTCCACCACGATGTTCGACGCCCACGGCGTACCCTCGTCGAATTGCGCGCCGAGCTCGACCAGCCGGCTCTGCAGCAGCCACGGCACCGCGCCGGCCAGGCCGGCCGCGGTCTCCTCGGCGTCGGTGAAGCCGGTCATCCGGTAACCGGCGAACGGCCAGGTGCCGTCGTCGCCGGCGGCCGGCACCAGCGCGGCCAGGCCATGACAGACCAGGGCGAGCGGCTTGCCGTCGGCGAGGGTGTTGCGGACGAGGGCGGCGGAGGCCTCGTCGCGGGACAGATCCTCCATCGGCCCGTGCCCGCCGGGGTAGAACACGGCCGCGTAGTCGCCGAGCCGGACATCCTCGAGCCGCAGCGGATCCTTCAGCTCGGTCACGGCGGCGAGCGCCTCGGCGACCCCCTCGTCACCGCCGTTGGCCCGCGGCGCGAGGCTTCCCCGGTCGACGGGCGGCACGACCCCGCCCGGGGTGGCGACGACGACCTCGTGGCCCGCGGCGACCAGCGCCCGGTACGGCGCCAGGAACTCCTCGGCCCAGAAACCGGTCGGGTGCCGCGTGCCGTCCTTGAGCGTCAGGTGGTCCGCACCTGTCATCACGAACAGAACCTTGGACATCGGCGTCCTTCCTCTCTCGTTACCCCGACGGTAGATCTGCCCACTGGCGAGCCGTGGTAGAGCTGGCGGATGGACGCTTCCGCCATCGCCCGGCACTTCAGCCTCGGCGCCGCCGTCCGGCTGTCCGACGGCCCGGTCGCGCGGGGCAAGCAGGGTGTCGTCTGGCGGCTGGACACGACCGAGGGCAGGTGGGCGATCAAGGTCCCGTTCCTGCCCGCCGAGGACGGCGGGACCGCTGATTTCCAGGAGGCCGCCTGCGCGGCCGGCGTTCCTGCTCCGCGGGTACGGCGTACCGGCGACGGTCACGTCTTCGCCGCCGTGGACGGTGTCCCGGTACGCGTGTACGAGTGGGTGGATCTGGGCGCCCCCGACCCGAACCTCGACCCCGAACTGGTCGGAGCGGCGCTCGCAGCCCTGCACGGCGTCCATGTGGACACCGCCGGTCCGGTCCACCCGTGGTACACCGAACCGGTCGGCGCGCCACGCTGGGATGAGCTGATCGCCGCGCTGCACCGGGAGGGCGCGCCCTTCGCCGACCGCCTGGCCGCGCTGCGCGACGAGCTCGTGGCGCTGGAGTCGTGGATCGAGCCGCCCACCAACCTGCAGATCTGTCATCGCGACCTGTGGGCCGACAACGTGCTGCCCACCGCGGACGGCGGGCTGTGCGTCATCGACTGGGAGAACAGCGGCGCTGCCGATCCCGCGCAGGAGCTGGCGTGCGCGCTGTTCGAGTTCGCCCGCCACGACCGGGGCCGGGCCCGCGCGCTGACCGCCGCGTACCGGTCGGCCGGTGGCCCGGCGACGCTGAGCCGGCACGGCGACTTCTCGATGCTGATCGCCCAGCTGGGGCACATCACCGAGGCGGCGGCATCGGACTGGCTGAGCCCGGGGCCACGTTCCCCGGACCGCGCGGCCGCGACCGCGTGGATCAGCGAGGTCTTGGACGACCCGCACAGCCGCGACCAGCTTTCGCTTCTGTTCGAGTGAGGTAAGCGGATGCGCTTCCTGCGGCGTGTACCTGATGTGAAGCAGCGAGAGTTCACCGAGTTCTACCGGTCGGATCAGGCCGCCTGCTTACGGGCGGTGCTGGTCAGCGTGGGTGACCGGCAGCTGGCCGAGGACCTGGTGGCGGAGGCGTTCACCCGGGCCTGGACGTCGTGGCACAAGGTGAGCCGCCATCCCGCGCCGCGCGCGTGGATCGTCCGTACGGCGTTGAACGTCCGCGTCTCACGGTGGCGGCGGCAGCGGCGGGAGGTGGCGTGGGACGGCACCCCCGACGTCGAGGACGTCGGCGCCGTCGACTCCGGGCTGGATCCGGCGCTGCTCACCGCGCTGCGCGGACTGCCCCGGCGGCAGCGGGAGGTGCTCGCGTGCCGGGTGTTCCTGGACCTGGACACCGCCGGCACCGCGGCCGTGCTGGGGATCGCCCCCGGCACGGTCACCGCCCACCTGTCCCGGGCCGTCGCGTCGCTGCGCGCACATCTGGTCGACGAGGAACATCTGGAGGTAAGGCCATGAGCGAGCACGACACAGACACGGGCGCCGTCCTGCACGCGGTGCGGGAGTCGTTCGGCGACGTGGGCATGTCCACCCCGGCGGAGCGGATCGTGTCCGCCGGCCGGGCCCGGCAGCGCCGCCGCCTCTTCGGTACGGCGGCCGGCGTGGTGGCCGGTACGGCGGCACTCACCGGCCTGACGCTGGGGGTCACCGACGCCGCGCAACCATCGACCTCGGCGACCGGGGTGCACATCCGTACGGTCGCCTACACGGTGGACAGCCGGAGCGACGGTACGGTCCACGCCACCTGGGACAAGCAGCGCTACTTCGCCGACCACGAGGGACTGCAGCAGGCCCTGAACGCGGCCGGCTTCCCCGTGCAGATCCGGACCGGCGAGTTCTGCCGGGGCCCGCAGGACGACGGCACCCTGGACCCGAGCGGCGTCGGTCCCGGCGTCGACCAGGTGATGAAGGGCGAACGCGGCAGCGACGGCAAGGTCACCTTCGTCTTCACTCCCGCGGCCATGCCCGACGGGACGCAGCTGTTCATCGGATTCCTGTCCCCGGCGCAGCTCACTTCCGTCGGTGGCAACCCCGGATCGGTCGAGCGCCTGGTGCCCACCGGTGTGCCGCTCACCTGCACCACCGAGCCGCCGCCCGCGCACCGGCCGCCGGGCGGCACGACGAAGTGACAGTTGACGTGTCGGAGATTTCCGAGTGGTCTGGCGGGCGCTCACCGAGCCGGAGCTGCTCGCGCGCTGGTGGGCGACCGGCGACATCAAGCCGATCGTGGGACACCGCTTCACGCTGGACATGGGCTCGTGGGGGCAGCAGCCGTGCGAGGTCCTCGAGGTGGAGCCCGGCGCAGCTTCCATAACGGCCAAGCTTCCGTAACGACGGCGTATCGGGCGGGCTACCGGCGTCAGCGCCCGGTTACGGTCGGGCCATGCGTTCCGGACGGCACTATGACCACCTCGTGGACGAGGCCGCCGGTGTGCCCATCATCGGCTGGGAGTTCGCGTGGCTGGACGGGCGTGCCGTCGGCTCCGACCCCTCCTGGTCCTTCCCCGGCCTGGCCCGGCCCCTGCTGCGCCGCGCCGGCAGCATGCTCGACCTCGACACCGGCGGCGGTGAGCTGCTCGCCGAGCTGGCGCCGCTGCCCGCGCACACCGTCGCGGTGGAGAGCTGGGCGCCCAACGTGCCGGTGGCCCGGGACCGGCTCACCCCGTTCGGGGTGTCGGTGCTCACCGAGCTGCCGGGCGGCGAGGAGGAGTTCGACCTGGTGCTGAGCCGGCACGGGCGGCTCCCGGCGGCCGACATCGCCCGGCTGCTCAGGCGCGGCGGCACGGTGCTGACCCAGCAGGTGGGCAGCGACGACCTGGCCGATCTGAACGCCGAGCTGGGCGCGCCGCCGCCGTACCCGCACACGTGGACCGCGCAGACGGCGGTCGCGGCGTTGCGGGCGGCCGGGCTGGAGGTGAGCGACGTCCGCGAGGAGCGGCCGCCGCTGACGTTCCACGACATCGGCGCGCTCGTCTACCAGCTGCGGGCGGTGCCCTGGCAGGTCCGCGGCTTCGACCCGGCCCGCTACGACCGGGAGCTGCGCCGCATCGACGCCAGGATCCGCACGTACGGGCACTTCACCGTGACCGCCCACCGTTTCCTGGTCCAGGCACACCGCCCCTGACCCGTCAGTCGAGGACCGCGCCGCAGGTCATGTTGATCGCCGCGCCGGTGATCGTGCGGGCCCAGTCGGAGGCGGCGAACACCGCCACGTTGCCCACGTCCTCCAGGGTCGCCGTACGCCCCAGCAGCGTCTGCCCGACCAGGTCGGCCTCGATCCGGTCGCGGCCCTCGACCTCGCGCGGGATGGACTCCGGCACGCCGCCGGTCTGCAGGGTGATCACGCGGATGCCGTGGCCGCCGAGTTCCGTGGCGAGCTGGCGGCGCATCGCCTCGACGGCCTCGAAGCCGGTCTGCAGGCCGCCGAGCGCGTACCGGCGGGCGGCCGCGCGGTCGCCCGAGCCGCCGAAGGCCAGGATCACCCCGGAGCGCCGGGCGCGCATGTGCCGCGCCGCGGCGCGCGAGGTCAGAAACTTGGACCGTACGGCGGTGAGCACCGGGCTGAGATAGTCCGCGGGTGACATGTCGGCCATCGGGGTGCCCTGCACGTCGCTGTCGGCGATGACGTTGACGGAGACGTCGATGCTCCCCGCTTTGGCGGCCACCTCGTCGGCGTGGGTGTCGACGGACCGCTCGTCGAGGGCGTCCACGATCGCGGTGCCGGCCCGGCCGCCCGCCGACCGGATGTCGCCGGCCACCTTCTCGAGGGGCGCGAGCGTGCGCCCGGCGAGGAAGACGCGGGCGCCGTTGCGGGCGTACGCGCGGGCGATCGCGCCGCCGATCCGGCCACCGCCGCCGTAGATGATCGCGTTCTTGTGCTCGAGCAGCATGGGGTCTCCTTCGCAGGGGTCGTACCCCTACAACCCCGGCGGCGTCCCGAACTCATCGGGCAGGCCGAAATCTCCCGGCGGCGCGAGCAGGAACGACACCACCTCGGCGATCTGCTCGCCCTCGATGCGCAGCACGTCGAGCCCGGCCCAGGTCCACCGCTCCCGCGCGTCGTCCCACAGGTAGGTGCCGAAGGCCGGCTGGCCGTTGGCCCGCGCCGGCAGGAAGTGCCAGCGGTGGAGCAGCGGCCGTTCCAGCAGGAACTCACGGATTCGCGTACGGCCGGAGAACCACTGCGGCAGGGGCGGCATCGAGTACGTGGCGTCCTCGGCGAGCAGCGCCACGATCGCGTCGACGTCGCCGGCGTGCCACGCGGCCGCGTACCGGTGGGTGAGGGTCTTGATCATGTCGTCGGAGGGGCGGCGCGCCGGGGTGGGGCGGCGCCGCGCCAGGGTGGCCCGGGCCCGTTGCAGCCCGCTGTTCACGGCGGCGACGGTGGTCCCGAGCTGGTCGGCGGTCTCGGCGGCGGTGAAGCCGAGCACGTCGCGCAGCAGCAGCACGGCCCGCTGCGAGCCGGAGAGGTGCTGCAGCGCGGCCACGAACGCCAGCTCGACGTGCTCCCGCTGAACGGCTGCGGCCTCCGCGCTGCGCTGGGCGGAGGTCCGGCCGGGCCAGGGTTCGAGCCAGGCGACCTCGCTCAGCGGGGCGCCGGGGCTGAGGTCGGCGGGCAGCTCGCGGCGGGCCCGGCGGGCGATGAGCGTGAGGCAGCGGTTGGTGGCGATGCGGTGGAGCCAGGCCCGTACCGAGCCGTCGGTGAACGTGCCGAGCCCGCGCCAGGCCCGGATCAGGGACTCCTGCAGCGCGTCCTCGGCGTCGTGCACCGAGCCGAGCATCCGGTAGCAGTGCGCGAGCAGCTCCGCCCGGTACGCACCGGTCAGCCGGCCGAAGGCGTCGGCGTCCCCGCCGCGGGCGGCAGCGAGCAGCCGGGTCTCGTCCATGTGCCCATCAGAGCACGGTCAGGCGTCGCCCTCACGCGCGCGGTGGAAGTGCTCGGCGAGCTCGTACGCGTCGATCTCGTCGTCGCCCTCGGCGTCGAGGAAGCAGACCCAGGCGCCGGTGGCCATGGCGAAGCCGACCTCCATCGCCGCGCCCTTGTCCTGCAGGTCACGCGAGCGGACGACGCGGGTGTACGCGAGCTTCTCCAGCGCGGCGGCGTCACCGTCGACCCGGCCGGCGGGAACGGCGATCACCTCGAAGGAGATGCCCTGGGCGTGCAGGATGCGGCTGACGTCCCGCAGGACGGTCAGCAGCCGCTCGTCCGGGCGGCGGAACGGCGCGACGATGCTCAGCTCGACGGCGGTGACGGCGTACGGGAACGGCTGGACGGTGAGGTGGCGGGCGGGCCCGGCGACGACCACGGGCGGCACGGCGAGGAGGTTCGACTGGGTCATGCCCCGACTGATCGGACCGCAACCTCAATGCAACCTCATCGCCGGCTCAGCACCCGGGCAAGAAGGGGCGTGCGATAACGAACCGAAGGGACATATAGTGGTCCGGTAAGAGGCTAAATCTTTTTGCTTCTTTCGCCGATCACAGCCCGGGGGTTCCGTTGAAGACTGAGACCGTGCCCGATCACCAGCCTCGGTGGTACGACGAGGTCCCCCAGCAGGGGCTCTGGCGCGCCCGGCCGCGCGAGAAGCTCGAGTTTGCCATCGCCACCCTGCTCCTCGTGGGACTCCTGGGCCTGTTGGCCTTCGGCGTGTCGCGCGGGTCGCCGGACGGCCCGGCGCCCGCGCCGGCCTCGTCCTCGGACGTCACGGTCTCCACCGGAGGATCCTGACCTCGAAAGAGTTGTGAGCGGCTAGGCTCTTTCGGGTCGCCGGATCACCCGAACGGATGAGTCGAGGCACGGACCCGCCGTCCACACTGTTCGGGTGGCAAACCAGACATCTATGTGGTCCCGGCTCAAGACCTGGCACAAGGCCGGCCTGATCGTGGCGGCGCTGGCCGTGGCCGGCGGCAGCGCCCTGGCCCTGACGGCGGCCTTCGGCGGCGACGAGCCCGCGCAGGTCGTGGGCCGGGTGGAACAGCCGGTGGCGCAGCCCTCCGGCTCGGGGACGGCGGAGGCGGCGGAGACGCAGACCGTGGCCGGCAAGCAGAAGCGTACGGAGAAGAAGACCGAGCCGATCAAGTTCAAGACGCGGACCGTCAAGGACAACTGGCTGCCCAAGGGCACCAAGGAGAAGCGGACCGAGGGAATCGACGGCGTGCGCACCCGCACCTACGAGGTCGTACTCGTGGACGGCAAGGAGACCTCGCGCAAACTGATCAAGAACGAGGTGACCCGCAAGCCGGTCGACGAGGTGATAGCGGTCGGCAGCTACTGAGCGGGGCCCGACGCCCGCCGGGCGCGGCCGGCCCGGCGGTGGTGTGACCGTCACCCGAAACGGTTAAGTCGATGTGCTGAATAATGCAGCATGGAGTCTGCACCGAAACACCCGCGCGGCGGGAGCGCCGGCGGCGCCCGGTGGGTTTGACTCAGAGGATGCACGCACCTCGAACCGGTTGGTGGCCGCTGCGCCTGCGCCGCTGCCGCTGCGGGCTGCCCTGGCCGTGTCAGGAAGCCGGCCTGGAAGCCGTCCGGGAGCACTACGGCCGCGGGGACAACACCGGCGCCTGGACGGCCAAGCGGGACCCGGGCACCAACGAGACCGGCGCCCCGCCGACCACCCGGCGGCACAAGCACGACAACGGCGGAGCCCGCTGATCCGGGGCTCAAGTTCTCCGCATGGAATCCTCAAGGCAAGGTCAAGGCCGCCGATCGTTCCGCCGTGGAAAACCAGTCGCGGTTCCCTCAGCCGGGCACCCGCCTCGTGCACATCGGGCGGCAGCCGATCTTCGACGCCTCCGGTGACATCGCCGGCTACGAGCTGCTGTTCCGGGGGAACACCAGCGCCGTCGAGGCCGGCCGGCGGGATGCGTACGCGACCAGCCAGGTGCTGGTCAACGCGTTCACCGAGTTCGGCCTCGACGAGGTCGTCGGCGACCGCATGTGCTTCATCAACCTCACCCGCGAGTTCCTCACCGGCGAGCTGATCCTGCCGTTCGGGCCGGAGAACGTCGTGCTGGAGGTGCTCGAGACGGTCGAGGTCGACGACGCGGTGGTGGCGGGCGTGTCGAACCTCGTGGCGGCCGGCTACCGCATCGCGCTGGACGACTTCGTGTGGAAGTCCGGCCACGAGCGGCTGCTCCCGCTGGCCTCGTACGTGAAGCTCGATCTGCCCTCCGCCGACGAGGCGGAGCTGCCCGGCCAGCTGGCGTTCTTCCGCGGCTTCCCCGGCGTGGAGATCGTCGCCGAGGGCCTGGAGACGGTTGAGCACCTTGCCCTGTGCGACCGGTACGGCATCGAGCTGCGCCAGGGTTTCGTGCTGAGCCGCCCCCAGGTGATGACGGCCGCGTGCATCACGCCGTTCAAGCTGCGCCGGCTGGAGCTGCTCGGGGCACTGAGCGCCGCGGAAGCCGACATCGACTACGTGGTCTCCATCATCTCCAGCGACCCGGCGCTGACGATGCGCGTCCTGCGGGCCAGCAACAGCGCCGCGGTGGGCACGATCCGGCGGGTGTCGTCGATCCGGCAGGCCGTCGTCATGCTGGGCCTCGCCCACATCCGCCGCTGGGCCATGCTGATGGTGGTCGACGACGTGGCGGAGGCGACCGAGGCGCAGCTGACCGACGCGCTCATGCGGGCCCGGCTCTGCCAGAACCTCGCTTCGCGCTTCGAGGTCGACCCGGACGCCGCGTTCGTGGCCGGGCTGGTCACCGCGGTCGCCGACCTGCTGGGCATCACGGCGTCCTCGCTGGTCAACCACCTGCCGCTGACCGCGGACATCAGCGCCGCCCTGACCCGCGGCACGGGCCGGCTCGGGCGGATGCTGCGGGTGGTCGACGCGTACGAGCACGGCGACCTCGCGCTGATGGGCGCGGCCCCGGCCGGCAACGACCTGACCGGCGCGGTCATGGACGCCATGCGCTGGTCCACGCAGACGGTCTCGGCCACCCACGCCGACGAGGGCCCCCGCCCGCGCCGGCAGGCCCTCGCCGTCTCCTGATCGCCTGAGGGTCAGCTCCACCGGAACTTCTGGGCCGCGGACCCGTTGCAGTCGTAGATCTGCAGCGGGTCGCCGGGCTGCTGCCGGTTGTCGCGATCGTCCAGGCACCGCCCCGACTGCGGGTTGACCAGGGAGCCGTCGCTGCGGCTGGTCCACGTCTGCGAGCCGCTGCCGTTGCAGTCGAACAGCTGCACCGGGGTGCCGTTGGCGGTACCCGCGTTCGACACGTCGAGGCACTTGCCGAACGTACGGACCGTGCCGTCGCCCGGCGTGGACCAGCGCTGCGCGTCGGTGCCGTTGCAGGTGAACAGCTGGGCGGCATTGACCGAGGCCGGGTCACCGTCGGCGACGTCGACGCACAGGCCGCCGGGTCCGGTGACCTTGCCGGGCGGCAGCCGCCAGAGCTGGCCGTCCGTGCGTACGCAGTCGTAGATCTGCAGCTGCACCGCGCCGGGGGTCCGGTTGGAGTCGGGCACGTCGAGGCAGCGTCCGGAGGCGGGGTTGAGCAGGGTGCCGTCGGCCTGCCGGGTCCACGACTGGCTCGCGGCGCCCGAGCAGCCGGCGATCGTCACGAGGGCCCGGTTGGCGGTGCCACCGGCGGTCAGGCAGCGGCTCAGCACCCGGACCGTGTTGTCGTCCGCGTGGCTCACCTGCTGCGCGGCGCTGTGATTGCAGGTGTAGACCTGCATCGGCTGGCCGTCGGCCGCGACGCCGCCGCGCACGTCGAGGCACAGCCCGCCGACGCCGATCGCCTCACCGGTGGCCGGGTTGTCCGTGGCGGTGCCGCTGAGCGTCACGGTGTGCGCGGCCGTGGTGGACAGCCGGTCGGTGGTCACGGTGACCGTGCGGCTGTTCCGGTTGTAACCCCACGCCGTCTCGGGCACCTGCACCCCGTCGACCAGCACGGCAGCGGGTGCGCCGCTGTTCGAGACCCGCAGCGTGTACGCCCGTGTGCCCGGCGCCCCCGGGAAGCTGCCGCTCGTGGCGCCGACGGTGAACGTCCGTGACCCGTCGGCCCAGGACAGCGGCGTGGTGGTGAACTGACCGGACTTGTAACCGGTGCCCTCCCCGGCGTCGGCGTACACCGGGAACGAGCCGTCGGCGCCGGCGGCCACGTTGACCGTGTACTGGCTCGCGACGCTGTCCTTCTGGGCGTGCACGTAGTCGGTGCGCTGCGGGACCACCCCGCCGGACCGCACCAGCAGCGGCATCCGGGACAGCGGCGCCGTGATGGTCACCGTTGCCGGGCCGGCGTACGAGGCGCCGGTGAAGTAGTCCGTCCACGTGCCCGGCGGCACCCACACCGACGCGGACCCGTTGCCGTTGCCGTCGTTCGGCGAGGTGATCGGCGCGACCAGCAGGTTGTCGCCGTACAGGTACTCACCGGTCGCGGTGTACGCCTGGTCGTACGTCGGATAGTTCAGGTACAGCGGCCGCACGATCGGCACGCCCGTCTGGTTCGCCTGCCGCGCCAGCGTGTACGTGTACGGCACCAGCGACTCCCGCAACCGCAGGAACTTCTGCGCGCCGGCCTGCGCCGCGCCCGGGTAGTCCCACGGCAGCCGGTCGCCGTGGTCGGAGTGCAACCGGTCGACGGGCTGGAAGGTCGCGAACTGCACCCACCGCGCGTACATGTCGTCGGGCAGGTGGTTGCCGTGGAAGCCGCCGATGTCGTGCGTGACGTTCACCAGCCCGGCAGCCGCCTCGGCCGCGGTGAACTTCACCTCGTACGCCAGGGTGTCCCAGGTCGAGTACGTGTCACCGGTGAACGCCAGCGTGTTGCGCCGCTCCGACCACGGCCCCTGCGCGAAGCTTGAGGCGTCGAGGCTGCCGTGCTCGGTGCCGCCGATCCGGCTGAACGCGAAGCCGCGCAGGCCTCGGGCGGTGTCGTGGTCCGCGTACGCCTCATTGATCAGGTTGTCGGCGCCCACGTGCGGGTCCGAGGCGATGGACGAGCCGCAGCCGCCGCAGTAGTCCAGCCACCAGGCGCGGACGCCCTGCTGCTCGAAGGGCGCGTGCAGCGCCTGGTACGCGCTCAGGTGCGCCGGCTTCGACCAGTCGAAGTAGTGCGTGTGCCCGTCGGGCTGCACCGGCAGGCCACCCGCGGCGGAGTTGGCGGCCGGGTACCGCGGGTCGGTGGAGTCGATCTCGGGGTGGACGTTGAGGCTCACGTCGAGGTGTTCCTGTTTCGTCCAGTCCATGAACCCCTGCGGGTTGGGGAACAGGTCCGTGTTCCAGTTCCAGCCGTCCCACTCGACGGGCTTCTTCCAGTCGGTGTCCACGACGAGCCAGTCGAGCGGTGTGAAGTTCCGCCGGAACGCGGGCAGCAGCGTGTTCTGGTAGTCGGCGGTGCTGTAACCCCAGAACCGGGAGAACCAGACGCCGTACGCCGACTGCGGCAGCAGGTTCGCGCCGCCGGTCAGCGCGTTGAGGTCGGACAGCGCCTGCTTGTAGTCCTGCCCGTACCCGAAGAAGTAGCCGTCCTGGTAGACGCCCGCGCCGTGGCCGGGCCGGTCGGTGACGGTGTGGTCGGCCGACAGCAGTGCGGTCCGGCTGTCGTCCAGCAGGTACCAGCCGCCGCGGTTGAGGATGCCCGGGTGCAGCGCGCTCTGGTCGGGCAGGCCGTTGGGGAGGTTGTCCAGCGACCGGTACCAGCCGCCGACCTGGCTCGCCGGGCCGGCGCCGTACCCGGTGGTCTGCAGCGTGGTGACCGGCGCCGGGTAGCCGGTCGCCGAGGCCGGTGTGACGGCGATGCTGTCGATGTTGACCCGGCCGGAGTCGGCGGCGTCCTGCAGGACGCTGATCGCGTTGCTGCCCGCGCGCAGGCTGACGGTCACCGAGGCGGTGGACCACGTGTCCCACGAGCCGGTCGGCGGGAGGCTGAACCGGGGGCCGGTGGCACCGTTGACGTGGGCGGTCAGCGTACGGGTGGTGGACTGGTTGTCGCTGCCCACCGCGTTCGCATAGCGGATCGCGAGCCGCCACGAGCCGGCGGCCGGCACGTCCACGTCCTCCTGCACGCCGCTGCCGGTGCCCTCGAAGCCCGAGGCGAACCCGCTGCCGGTGTATCCCTTGTGGTCGTACGCCGGGGTGACGTTGCCCGGGAAGAGCGCGTTCTCCGCCTCGCACGCGGCGGACGCGGGGCAGTACGACGGGAACGCCGGCCGCGCGGTGGCGCCGGTCGACCCGACGGTGAGGGTGGTGTTCGACGCGGTGAACGGGCCGCTGTTCTGTTTGTACCGCAGCGTCACCGCGCTGGTCCGGATCTCCCGATAGCCGTCCGAGGTGACCGTGGTCGTGTACGCGGGTGCCGGGAACGACCGGTTGACCGCGTTGAACGTCGTCGCGTCGGTGAATGCGCCGTCGCCGGCGTACTCCATCCGGATCAGCGTCGGCGTGAGCACCTGGAAACGGGCGCTGCCGTCGGTCACCGCTGCGGCAGCTGCCTGGGCGGGCTGACCCGGTGCGACGGCGATCCCGAACGTGGCCAGGCTGAGCGCCACCGCGAACTGTACAACGTGAGAAACGACGGGCCGCATGGGACACCTCGCAGAAACCGGCTTGTGGTGCTCGCCATCACACCACGCCCATCGATCTCTGTAAATACTCTTTACATCAAGCCATCGCCGCGGCTCGTCAGCGGCCGGTGGACCCGTCGATCTGCTCGCGGAGGATGTCGGCGTGCCCGGCGTGACGCCCGGTCTCCTCGATCATGTGCACGAGCACCCACCGCCGCGACGGCGCCGAACCACGACCCGGCGGCCGCGGCGCGGGAAGCGTGAGGTCGGTCCAGGTCTCGATGACCTCGTTCGCCTCGGCGGCGGCCGCCCGGTACGCGGCCACCAGGCCGTCGACCGTCTCCAGGCGGGTGGGGCGGAACGTCCGCCGCATGTCGGTCATCGGCTCCTCGAGGAAGTAGAACCGCTCGACGGCGGTCAGGTGCTTGACGAGCCCGAGGAGGTGGGTCCCGGAAGGCACCCCGGCGGTGCGGACCTGGGGCTCGGGCACGCCGGACACCTTGTCGACGACGGCGTTGCGCAGGTAGCCGAGGAACCCGACGAGCGTGGCCTTCTCGTCGGGGGCGGTCCAGGTGGGTCCGGTGTCACGCTTCCGGCTACGGGTCGAAGGCATGCGCCGAGCATGACCCGAGGCCCCGCGACCTCGCCGGAAAACTTTGCCGAACCGGCAAATCGCAGGCCCGTCATCCGGTCGCGGTGTCGGCGGCGATCATGGCTTCGACCGGCATGATGGCCGCTCCCAGCGCCACCGCGTCTCCCCCGAACGTCGACGGCCGCAGGTCGAACTGCGCCCCCGGCCGCACCAGGCTGTGCGCCCGGATCGCCGCTTCCAGCCGCTCCCCCAGGCGTTCCATCAGCCGCAGCCCCACCCAGCCGCCGACGATGATGCGCTGCGGGTTGACCAGGTTGACCATGTTGGCCAGGCCGATCCCGATGACGTCGATGACCTCGTCGCGCAGGCGGGCCGCCACCGCGTCCGTCTCCGCCGCTTCGAGGAAGGCGCCGATGGCACGCCAGCCGGTGCCGTCGAAGGTGCCGCCCTCGCGCTGCCAGGCGGTCAGGATGGCGTCGGAGCCGGCGTACGCCTCGACGCACCCGTGCCCGCCGCAGCGGCACCGGCGGCCGCCGCGCTGGATCTTCGTGTGGCCCCATTCGGCGGCGCTGCCGGCGTACCCGTGGGTCATCCGGCCGTCGCTGATCATGCCGAGGCCGACGCCGCGGCCGAGGAGGGCGACCAGGCAGTGGTCGACCTCCTGGGCCGCGCCGAACCAGAGTTCGGCCTTGGCCTGTGTCTTGGCGCCGTTGTCGGCGAAGACCGGCAGGGTGGTGGAGATCAGCCGGTCGACGGGTACGGGCGGCCAGCCGAGCGTCTGCGCGTACAGGATCTGTTCGCCGGCGGCGTCGGTCTCGACCAGGCCCGGCAGCCCGAGGCCGACGCCGAGCAGCCGGGTCCACGCCTCGGGGTTGCGGTCGCGCAGCGCGTCGAGGGCGTCGCTGAGGTCGTGCGCGATGGTCTCGGCGGACTCCTCCTCGCGGCCGCCGCGGAACTCCCGGTCGACGCGGTTCATGGTCAGGTCGAAGAGCTCGACCGCGACGCCGCGCTCGCCGATGTCGGCGCCGATGGAGTACGCCGCTTCCGGGCGCGGGCCGATCAGCGCGATGGGCCGCCCGCCGCGGGAGGACACCGAGCCGTTCTCCTGGACGAGCCCATCGGCGATCATCTCGCCGACGATCTTGGTGACGGAGGCCGGCGAGAGGTCGCACGCCTGGCCGAGTTTCGCGCGGGTGGTCTCCCGGGCCAGGATGATGTGCCGCAGCACCAGCGACCGGTTGCGGTGCCGCAGCGACGTCACCGTGGACGCCTCGGGTACGACGAGGCGCTGCCGCCCCGAGCTGAAACTCACGCTCATAGGCCTCCGACCCTAGTCAGCGAGCTGCACGCCGTGCAGGACGCCGTCCGCCTTCGCGCGTACGACGAGGGCGCCGCCGGACCATCCGGCGTCGAACGCGGCCGGGTCGGACGCATGGATCGTCCAGGCGCGGGGACGTTCGGCCAATGGGAAACGGAATTCCTGCCCGGCGACCGCCGCGATTCCGAGCGGTTCCGCGTACGGCTCACCCGCGGTGTGATGCCAGATCGCGTCGAGCGTGGCGGCGTCGTGCCCGGCGAAGCGGCTGGGGGCGGCCGGGCCGGGTTCGGCGTACCCCCAGGCGGGCAGGTGCAGCGGCGCGCGGGCGAAGAGGGCGTTGAGCACGTCGTCGCGCTGCACGCACCGGCTCAGGGCCACGTTCTCGAGCATCGCGTCGAGGATGCCCTGGGCCGTACGCGCGTCCACGTCGTCGGCGGGGTCGGCGATCCGGGACCAGCCGTCCGGGGTGGGGGCGGACACCGGGGAGGTCAGCGTGTCGAGCTTCTTCCACGGCCAGAGGTTCCAGCCGATGCCGTGCTGCTCGTACAGGCGGGTGGCGGTGTAGATCCACTCCGCGGTGTTCTCGCCGCCCTCGCCCATGTAGACCGGGATGCTCAGCCGGTCGCGCGCCTCCAGGTAGTCGCTGATCGAGGCCCGCTCCGGCGCGCACCAGTAGCGGTGGAACTGCAGGACCGAGTTCGGGTCGAGGACCTCGGTGAAGATCGAGACGTCGGTGGACCACTGCGGGCCCTCGTACATGATCAGGTGGTCCGGGTCCACCGCGCGGATCGCGGCGGTGAGCTCGCGGTACAGCGCCAGGAGCTCGCGCGGGTAGACGTGCTGCCACTGCTCGGGCAACGGCTCGTTGAGCAGGTCGTACCCGAGCACCGCGGTGCGGTCGCGGTAACGCCGGGCGATCTCACGCCACAGGTCGACCGTCTGCTTCCGGTAGCGCTCGTCCATGAACAGCTCAGGCTTGCCGTTGGGCGAGTCGTCGATGTTGGTCCCGGTCTGCCCGCCCGGCGCGCCGTGCAGGTCGAGCAGGATCCACAGCCCGTGCCGCTCACACCAGTCGACGGCCCGGTCGATCAGCGCGAAGCCGTCCTCGCGGAACTCGCCGTCGTCGGTGAGCACCACGCGCGAGTTGATCGGCAGCCGTACGTGGTCGAACCCGAGCGCGGCGATCCGGGCGATGTCCTCCTCCGCGATGAACACGTCGCGGAACCGTTTCCAGAAGTCCGTGGCCGCCTCGGGGCCGACGAGGCGCTCGACGCGGGCCTCGATCTGCCGGGGCGAGGCGAGGCCGTCGCCGAACTTCCACATGTAGCCCTCGGGCAGCAGCCAGTTCCCGAGCCCGACGCCCCGCAGCAGGAGGGGACGCCCCGCTCCGTCGACGATCTCCGTCCCCCGCACCCGCACGAAACCCATCGACGAACCCACTTTCGTTCCGTCTCAAAATTAGTGGCCGCAGTATGGCATTCGGGACCGGCGGCCGCCACCGTCCCCGGCGCGGCCGTTGACCCTGCACAGTGGAGGGTTTAGATTGACTTTCGTCAACGGGGCGTGCGGTGTTACGGAGGTAACGTCGCGCATGACACGATTTCTTCTCGAGCACATTCGCCGCTGAAGCGGCGCGCTCAATTCTCCCTCACTCGCGCTGATTTTTCCTGCGCCCTCCGTCGCCGCGGAGCGGTCTTTCCTGACCTGCCAACGCCGCGACGCAATTCAGCCTGCCCTTTTACGGATCGAAGAAATCGGCGGGGATCTCCTCCGCCGGAATGTCGGTTGGGAGTTTGAATGAAACGCATTCGTACTGCCGGCGCGGTGGCGATGTCCATGGTGGCCTCGTCGGCGCTGATGGCGGCCCCGCCCGGAGCCGCCGCGGCCGCGGAACCGGTGGCCGCACAGATCGAGCCGGTGGTGTCGCCGCAGTCGAGCGACAAGGTGTGGCTCTACACCAGCCCCCGAAGCCGCAGCCCCCGTACGGCAACGTCGGCAGCAGGGGTGGCCGATCCGCCGTCGGTGCCCAAGGGCACGGGCCCGCTGCGGAACGCGACGCAGCTGTCGTTCTCGCTCACCGACCGGCTGCAGATGAAGGTCAACGTCGGCTCGGGAAACCTGCTGCTCACCAGCACGGAGATGACGATGCCCGGGATCTCGGGCAACGTCACGCTCGGCGCGTCCTTCAACAGCCTCCTGCTCGGTAGCGAGCTGCCACGGGGATCGCTCGGGCCGGGCTGGCGTTCCCGCAGTGGCACCGACGTGCGGCTCTACGAGGCGTCCAGCGACAAGTCGGTCACCTATGCGGCGGCCGACGGTGTGGTCGGCAAGTTCACCGTCTCCGGCTCCGGCTACTCATCACCGGGGCAGGTCAAGGCGACGCTCAAGCACAACGGCTCGGGGTGGAAGCTGACCGAGCACGACAGCGGCAAGGAGTTGTTCTTCACCGCGGACGGGGTGCTGGACAAGACCGAGGACCGCAACGACAACGTCACCGACTACGCGTACACCGGTTCGCAGTGGTCGAGTGTCACCTCGGACAAGGGCGTCGGATCCGGTAAGACCGTCGCGGTCTCGTACACCGACGCGAAGATCAGCAAGTATCGGCAGACCGGCGCGGACGGCAGCTCCCGCGAGGCCTCGTACTACTACGACAGCCTGGGCCGGCTGCAGACCATCCAGAGCGCGACACCCCGCAAGGTCATGTTCGACTACGACGGCGCCGGTGACCTCACGAAGATCACCACCAAGCCGGACACGTACGTGATCATCACGTACGACGGGCGGCACCGCGTCACCTCGGTCAACCAGGTCACCGACAACGCCACCGGCCAGGGCTCGGTGACCCGGCTGGCGTACCCGTCCGCCACGCAGACCGACGTCGCGGACCCCCGCCAGGACCTGTCGAAGCCGGTCGCCGACGTGCCGCACACCAGCTACACGCTGGATGACGAGGAACGCGTCACCAAGGCCGTGGACCCGGCCGGAAACGAGCGCAACGACAAGTACACCCCCTTCGGCGACGTCGAGACGTCGCAGTCGCCCGAGGGCGGGACGATCACCAACACCTACGGAGCCAACGCGAAGGAGTCGCTGACCCAGTCCGCGTCGCCGACCGGCGCCAGCGCCTCCGCCGCGTACGCGAACCCGGCGACCGAGACGAACCCGACGGCCAATTTCCAGCCGTCCTCGTCGATCGACACGCAGGGCAACGGTTCCAGCTACACGTACAACGGCGCGGGCAACCAGACCTCGACGAAGGACGCGCTGGCGGCGGAGGCGAAGGTTGACTACAACGACGACGGCACGATCAAGAAGGCCACCGACCCGGGCAACGACGACAACAGCACGACCTACGAGTACGACGACACCAAGCAGCTCAAGAAGGTCACGCCGCCGACGGGCAACGACCTGGCGGTCAAGACGTTCACCTACGACCCGTTCGGCCGGCTCCGGACCGTGACCAACGGCGCCTGCACCACCACGTACGACTACAGCGCCGAGGACCGGCTCATGAACGTGTCCTACTCCGGCTCGGGCTGCCCGGCCACCGCGCCGGTGAGCTTCGACTACGGCCTGACCGGCAACCTGATCACGCGTACGGACGCCACCGGCACCACGACGTACGACTACGACCAGCTGAACCGGCTCCGCGTCCGCACCGCACCGGGCACGCCCGTGCAGACGTTCCGTCCCGACCCGGCCGGCAACCTGGAATACCTGACCGACGGCCGCGGCACCAACCGGTACTACTACAACACCCGCAACTGGCTGGTCCGCCTCGATACGGCCGGCGGCACCCGTTACAACTTCGGTTATGACAAGAACGGCAACCGCACCGACGAGTGGTTCGCCACGAACAACGAGAACAGCACGTGGGCGCTGCACACCCAGACCACGTACGACAAGTCGGACCGGCCGAAGCGCATCACGGCCACCCGCAACTCGGCGAGCCCGGCCAAGGTCTTCGACACCACGTACTGCTACGCGAATTACGTCTCCGGTAAACCGTGCTCCACCGAGAAGGCCGACGACACGGGCCTGCGGCAGTGGCAGAAGAACGAGATCAGCGGCGCGGTGAGCGAGTTCAGCCACGACAAGAGCAACCGCCTCACCAAGGCCACCAATTGGAACGGCAGGACCTACGAGTACAGCTACGACAAGAACGGCAACCGCAAAACCGTCAAGGCCGACGGCAGCACCACCCAGAGCCTGGACTTCAACTCCGCCAACCAGATCACCGGCGCCGAGAACACCTACGACAACCGCGGCAACCAGACGAAGGTCAGCGCCCCGGGCGTCAACCCGTTGAACTACAACGCCGCCAACCAGATGACGTACGCGTACGGCCCCGGCGGCGCGGCCGACTACACGTACGCCGGCACCGACCAGGTCGAAGCCACCAAGGTCGGCGCCCTCAAGCTCGACTACGGCATGGAGGACCAGTACGGCATGCCGTGGCTGCAGTCCTGGACCAACGGCGCCAACGCGACTGTCCACGTTGAACGCGACGGCCTCGGCACGCCGCTGGGCCTGCGCATCGGCACCACGGATTACGCGTACGTCCTCGACGGCCTCGGTTCGGTGGTCGCCGTCGTGGGTAGCAACAACGCCGTGGCCGCCTCCTACCAGTACGACCCGTACGGCCTCGTCCAAGGCGCGAGCCAGGAGAACGGGCTCGGCCAGACCAACATCATCCGCTACGCGGGCGGCACGTACGACCCTGCCACCCGCCTCACCAAGTACGGCCAGCGGTGGTACAACCCCAATCAGGGGCGCTTCACCCAGCAGGACGTCCTGGACTTCGTCGGCAATCCCCGTAAGGGGAACCGATACGCCTATGCCGCCTCTGACCCGACCGATCTGACCGACCCGACCGGCCAGGATCTCGGGTGTGCGGGCAACGTTCTCGTCGCGGCAGGTGCCTTCCTCGGGTTCGGCGGTGCCGTCCTCACCGCACCGGCGACCGGAGGAGGGTCGCTGGTGATCGCCGGAGCCGGATTCGCCTCGGTGGGGGCCGACGTCCTCGCGCTCGACGCCTGCAGCTGACCGACCACCTCTTATTGTCCATGACCTGACAGAGGATGTAGGCCGGTGGCTACCCGACAGGAAAGGTCACCGGCCTCCTCCCAGGTTTGCCCACAACGACAGGAGGGGACGATGTCGTCCCCTTGGCCGCCATATCGACGGCAGCCAGAATCCCACCGGAGGGGTCATGAAGATTCGCAAGCCGAGGCGCTCGTTGCTCATCCCGTGGATCGGCTCTTTTCTGCTCTTCGCCATCGGTTTCGGTCTGGCGATCGGTGGCGCCCGGTACGGTGCCGCGATAGGCGCCGCGGGAGGGGTCCTCTTCGTCATCCTCGGTGTCCTCATCTTCGCCAAGACCCCTCGTACGTGAGGTCGGTGTCTATGCGCCGGCGCCGGCGTGCACGGCGGTGGGGACAGGTGCTCGGGTATCTGCGCCTGCGGCGCTCGGCCTTCAGACGCGGACCTGAAACCTGAGGGTGAGCCATGCGGTGCATCCGCTCACCCCGGCGCCGACGGCGGCCAGCAAGGGCAGCATCATCCACACCCGGTCGTCCGGTACGGGCGGCAACGCCTGCGTCCATTCCGGCGGCACGAGCAGTTCACCGGCGAGTAGCAGGACGAATCCGGCCACGGCGCCGACCAGCCCCGCCGCCATCGCTTCGACGACGAATGGCGCCTGCACGAACCAGTTCGACGCGCCGACCAGTTTCATCACCGCGACCTCTCGCCGCTTGCTGTATGCCGCCACCTGGATCGTGTTGCCCACGAGCAGCACCGCGGCGACGGCCATGAGGGAAGCGATCACCAGGGCGGTCCGCTGGGTGGCGGTGAAGATCCGGAACACCCTTTCCAACAGCCGGCGCTGGTCGACGACGGTCTCGATGCCTCGTTGATCGTGGAGTTGGCTCACAAAGACCGCGTAGCGGCTCGGGTCCTTCAGTTTGACCCGGAAGGAGGCCGGCAAGGCGCCCGGCCCGACCGTACGCACCAGGTCCGGCGATTCGCGCCAGGCCTCTTTGAACCTTGCGTAGGCATCCTGCTTGTCCTCGTACCGCTTGTCCGCCACGAGCGGGCTGCGGTCGATGGCTGCGCCGAGAGCGGCACGCTGTGCGTCCGTGATGTCGTCCCGGAGAAAGATCGAGACCTCGATCCTGCCGTAGTAGTAGTCCTTCGCCTGTTCCACCTGCCAGTACAGCAGGACGCTGGCACCGAGCATGGTCAGCGACACCGCCATCGTGATGATCATGGCGATGGTCATGGTCGCGTTGCGCCACAGGCCCAGCAAGGCCTCGTTCAGGACGTATCTCAAACGCATCAGCTGGATGCTCCGTACGGTTGGCCGAGAGCCGCATGGACGGCGGCCACGATGGCGTCGTCGCCGGCATCGGCGAGCCGGGCGCGCGTCACGTACTCCTCTGCGGCACGCCGAAGAGCGGTGTCGTCCGCAGCACGGGGCAGGAAATCGGCGACGCGCGTGCCGCCACCGCGACGGGTCACGAGCAGGCCGGCGGTTTCGAGTTCCCGATAGGCGCGGGCGACCGTGCCCACCGCGAGACTCAGGTCGCCGGCGAGCTGGCGTACCGGCGGCAACCGGGTGCCTTCCGTCAGCGCGCCGCTCTCGATGAGGGCGGCCACCTGGCGGCGCACCTGTTCGTAGGGCGGCGTCGGGTCCGATGCCGACACCGTGAGGGTGGGCAGGTCACTCATCCGAGCTGCCGACCGTGTCCGCGGCCCGGCACCACCAGGCAGGCTCCGCACCACGCCGTGGCGGCGAAGGCACCGACCGCGACACCGGTCAGCGCGTGCCCGGTGGTCGCCCAGCCGGCGGGGCCGCATTGATGCGCGAGCGTGGCCAGCGCCAGGCCGGCGGTCAGGGCGAAGCCGGTCAACGGGGCGAGCACCGAGATCCCCGCGGCCGCGACCACCACTTCGGCGGACCGGCGCCGCTGGGCGTCGTCGCCGGCCGCCTCCGCGGCGGACTGCGGCCGCCGGACGACGCGGCGCATCGCGACGGCCGCCGCGATCAGTCCCAGCGCGACGAGGGCCATTCCGGGCACCGTGTAGTAACGCCCGGGCCAGGGAGTGAAAGAGCTGAACACCGGTTCCGAGTCGCCGCAGGTCAGAGCGCGACCCGCACGACCCATGTCGTCAGGTTCGGCCACCGCCGTGGTGACGCAGGTGAGGACGACCAGGATCACCGTCGCGAGGACGACCACGGCGCCCAGCCCGCGGGGAACGTAGTCGACCGTACGGCGGATTCTGAGCCCGGCCGACCGTACGGGACCGCCGGGAGCCGGACGTGCCAGTTCGCCGATGAGGGCGCCCATCAGGACGCCGGAGCCGAAGACCGGGGCCGCCAGGAGCAGGCCCCGGCCGAGCGTGCCGGTCGTCGCCATCAGTGCCGCCCCTGCCACCCCGGCGACGATGCCCGCCCATCGCCACCGCACGGCGGTCACCTCACCGGGGCCACGCTGCCCGGGTGATGGTCCGCCGTCGGGCAAGGCTCCAGGACCGCGATACGCGGTCCCGACCACGCGGACGATGAGGAGCGCGACGGCCGCCAGCATCAGCAGGGCGGCCGATACGGCGGCCAGGATGACGAACACGAGCCCTCCTCTTGTACCAAGTGATTGATACAAGAACAGACTCGCGACCTTGTGTCAATACAACCCTTGTCGTTCTCCTGATCCCGGCTGGAGCCTGCGTTGAGGTTGCCCGCCGAACGAGGACGGCATGACCATGGCGCACGTGACCACCCCGCAGCTCGGGGCCCTGCACGAGGTTCTCCGGACGGAGGCCGTCGGGACGGCCTTCCAGCCGATCGTGCAGCTCGACGACGGCATGGTCTGCGGCTATGAGGCGCTGGCGCGCTTCGAGCGTGACCACTTCGCGAACCCGGCGGAGGCGTTCGCCGCGGCGGCGACGGCCGGGCTCGGCGTGGAGCTGGAGCAGCTGGCGATCCGGCGGGCGCTGCTGCGTCTCAACGACCTGCCGGCCGGCGCGTGGCTGAGCCTGAACGCGTCGGTCGAGGCGCTGCTCGCGCCGGCGACCGTCGAGATGCTGCTGGCGCACGCGCACCGGGGGCTCGCGGTCGAGGTCACCGAGCACGTTCCGGTTCGCGACTACAGCGCTCTCGGTGAGGTGCTGGATGTCCTGCGCGCGGCGGGCATTCTCATCGCCGTCGACGACGCCGGGGCCGGCTTCGCCAGCCTGAGCCACATCCTGCAGCTGCGTCCGGACATCATCAAGCTGGACATCGGCCTGACCCGGGACATCGACACGGACCCGGTGCGGATCGCGCTGACGCGCGCGCTGGTGACCTTCGCCGACAGCGTCGGCGCGCTGCTGATCGCCGAGGGCATCGAGACGTACGCCGAGCACGAGCAGTTGCGGTCGCTGGGCGTACGGCACGGGCAGGGCTACTACATCGCGAAGCCGGGGGCGCTGCCCAGCCACCACATCGAGCCGCTGCTCTGAGGGCGCGGATCCGCCGTTACTCGGTGGCGAGCCGGTCGAGGCCGGTCAGCACCTGACCCGCCGCGGTCGTGGCCGTCGACAGCTGGGCGGTGACCTGGCCCAGCACCGCCGCCTGTTCCTCCACGGACGCGGCGATGTCGGTCTGCAGCTCGGTGATCTCCCCGACCGCGCCGGCCGTCGAGGCGAACGTGCGCGCCACCTCGCCGGTCTCGGCGACGATGGCGGTGATTACGTTGTTGACCTTCTCGACGCTGGCGGCGGTCTCGCTCGCCAGGTCCTTGACCTCGGTCGCCACGACCGCGAAGCCCTTGCCGGCCTCGCCCGCCCGGGCGGCCTCGATGGTGGCGTTGAGCGCGAGCAGGTTGGTCTGCTCGGCCAGCGAGGCGATCAACGCGTTGACCTCGGCGATCTCGGACACCGACCGTTCCAGGGCCTTGACCTTGTCGGCGGCCGACGCGGCCGCGTCCTTGCCGGTGGCCGCGGTCGTCGCCGCCCGACCGGAGCGGGACGCGATGTCCTGCACCGACGCGGACAGTGCGGCCAGTTGCCGGTCGACCTCCGCGACCGCGTCGATCGCCGCGCGGGCCTCCCCACCGATTGCGGCGACGTCGCCGGTGATGCGCCGGGCCCGGTCGGCGGCCTCGGCGGATCGGGCCTGCAGGTCGTCGGCGGCCTGCTGCCGGGCCTGCTGCTCGGCCTCCTCGGTGAGCCGCCGCTGGTGCTGCGCCTCCTCCGCGAGCCGTTCGTTGTCCCGCTCGGCCTGCTCGGCGAAGTGCCACAGGATGACGATGCCGGTCACCTCGACGGCGGCCAGGCCGGCGTGCACGGCGACCTGCCCGAGCCCTTCGGCCGTGCTCATGTGCGGCATGCCGAAGACGCGTTCCGGTGCGACCAGGCCGAGCGTGCCGTGGTGCAGGACCACGATCACCACGGCCCACAGCAGCGGCTCCCACTGCTGGTACAGCGCGACGAACACGAGGATCGCGTACAGGTGGATGTGCCAGGACATGGAGCCGCCGGACAGCTCGATCGCCACGAACGTGCACGCGATCAGCCCGATGCTGGTCAGCGACGCCTTCGCCTTGGTGGACCGTACGGCGGCGGACAGGCCGGCGATGGCGGCGATGCCGAGCGGCAGCACCAGTACCTCCCACGCCGGGCGCGGTCCGAGCAGGCCCAGCAGCACGAACACCGGGATGTGCGCGTACAGGAGCAGGGTGTTGATCCGGTGCCGGGATGTCCACGACTCGGTGGACAGGCGAGCCCCGCGCGGCAACCGCTGAGCCAGAGACGTCACCCTCACATTTTGGGCTAATCAGGCGCCCGGTATCGGGAAAGCGCCCAAGACGCCGCCACGTGCCCGGCCGCTGCCCGTACCCCCGGAACCTCGTTGAATGGGCGGATTGCCCCTATTTCCCGGAGGTCTCGGTGACTCAGGATGGTCCGGGCGGCGAGCCGCCCGTGTTCGTCGACCCGTCCGGGCGCCGCCGCCGGCGCCTGGTGCTGGCCGGCCGCGCCGGGCTGCTCGCGGTCACCGGCGCGGCGCTGGCCGCCCTGATCGGGTTCGCCGGCGACGGGTCGCTGCCGCTGCTGTCGCTGCCGGACGCCCCGCCGGCCCGCAAGCCCGCCGGCACGCCGCCTCCGACGTCGGTCCCGGTCCGGGTCCCGATGATCACCCGTACGACGGTGGTCGTGCACCCGGAGGAGCACGCGCCGGCAACGCCCGTGCCGACGAGCGCCCGGGTGATCGTCACGACCGCCGTCGCCACCCCCGTCACGACCGCCGTCACGACCGCCGCGCCGGCTGCGTCATCCCCCGCTCCCGCCGCCACGCCGTCGGCGTCACCCGAGGCCACGCACGGCCGGCCCGCCTGCAACCGGGGTCAGGCGCGGGCCGCGCAGCGCCGGGCCAAGCCGGCTTCGCCCCCGGCGCCGTGCCCGAGCGCCCCCGGACGGGCCCGGTGACCCGTACGCCGCGGACGCACTGGGTCCTGCTCGGCGCCGTGCTCACCGTGCTGTTCGTGAGCCTGTGCGCCAACGGCTACGTCAACCACATCGGCGCCGAGGGGGTGCGTACGCCCGGCCCGGCCGCCCCCGCGATGCGCGCCGGCGGTCCCGTGCAGGGCCTGACGGCCGACCGGGCGACCCGCGGCCTGCGGATGCCGCCGCGCACGCTGGCCCTGACCTTCGACGACGGGCCGGACCCGCGCTGGACCCCGCGGATCCTCGACGTGCTGCGCCGCCACCACGCCCGCGCGACGTTCTTCGTGCTGGGCGCGAACGTGGCCCGCTACCCGGAGTTGACCCGCCGGATCGTGGCCGAGGGGCACGAGCTGGGCGTGCACACGTACACCCATGCGGACCTGGCCGGCCTGCCGGCGTGGCGGCAGCGGGCGGAGATAGCGGCGACCCAGTCGGTGATCGCCTCGACGACCGGGGTGCGCACGCGGCTGCTGCGGCCGCCGTACTCGTCGACGCCGGACGCGGTGACCGTGCCGCAGGGGTCGGCGCTGGACCGGGCGGCCGCGGACGGTTATCTGACCGTGCTCACGGACCTCGACACCGCGGACTGGCGGCGGCCCGGCGCCGCGGCGATCGTCCGGGCCGGCACCCCGGCAGCGGGCCGCGGCGCGGTGGTGATGCTGCACGACGGCGGCGGTGACCGTACGCAGACCGTCGCCGCCGTCGACCGCCTCCTCGCCGGCCTGCCCGGCTACCGCTTCGAGACGGTCTCCACCGCCCTGGACCTGCCGCGTTTCACGGGTACGCCGCTCGCCCTGACGCTGCGGGGCCACGCGATCGCCGGGCTGCAGTGGCTCGGCGGGGTGGCGGCCGCGGCGATGGGGGTGCTGCTGATCGTGGCGGTGGCGCTCGGCGTCGCCCGGCTGCTGCTGCAGGTGTACTACTCGCGGCGGCACATCCGGCGTACGCGCACCCGCCGGCACCGCGACGCCCACTTCGGCACGGTCACCGTGGTCGTGCCCGCGTACAACGAGTCGGCGAACATCGCGAACACCGTACGGTCGCTGCGGGCGAGCACGTACCAGCCGGTCGAGATCATCGTGGTGGACGACGGGTCCGGTGACGACACCGCCGGCATCGTGGAACGGCTGGACCTGCCCGGCGTACGCGTCATCCGGCAGGCCAACGCCGGCAAGCCCGCCGCTCTCAACACCGGCATCCGCGCGGCGAGCGGGGATCTGCTCGTGCTCGTCGATGGCGACACGGTCTTCGCCCCCGACGCGATCCGGCGGCTGGTGCAGCCGTTCGCGGACCTCTCGGTCGGCGCGGTGTCCGGCAATACGAAGGTCGCCAACCGCAGCGGCGTGCTGGGCCGCTGGCAGCACCTCGAGTACGTGATCGGCTTCAACCTCGACCGCCGCATGTTCGACCTGGTCCGCTGCATGCCCACGGTGCCCGGGGCGATCGGCGCGTTCCGCCGGGAGACCCTCGCCGACGTGGGCGGCGTACCGGACGCGACGCTGGCCGAGGACACCGACCTGACCATGGCGGTGATCCGGGCCGGCTGGCGGGTCGTGTACGAGCCGGACGCCGTCGCCTGGACCGAGGTGCCGGGCACACTCGCGCAGCTGTGGCGCCAGCGGTACCGCTGGTGCTACGGCACGATGCAGGCGATGTGGAAGCACCGCCGCTGCCTGGTGGAGCGCGGTGCCGGTGGCCGCCTCGGCCGGCGCGGGCTGACGTACCTGCTGCTGTTCCAGGTCCTGCTGCCGCTCACCGCGCCGGCGGTCGACGTGGCCGCCGCGTACGGGATGATCTTCCTGCCCTGGCCGCAGCTCCTCGCCACCTGGGCGGGCTTCCAGCTGCTGCAGCTCCTGACGGCGGCGTACGCGCTACGCCTCGACGGCGAACGTTACGGACCGTTGTGGAGTCTCCCGCTGCAGCAGATCGTGTACCGCCAGCTGATGTACCTGGTGGTGGTGCACGCGACCGTGGCGGCCCTGCTCGGCGACCGCCAGCGCTGGCACCGCATGCACCGCACCGGCCAGGCGGACCTCGCGCTGGTCAGCAGCGGGTCCCGGTGATCCAGGCCGGCCCACAACCGAGGCGTACGGGCCCCACGGCGGCGGCGATGTCGACCTCGGCGCCGCGCTGACGGACGGTGATGACGCCGTCGCGTGCCAGCTCGGCGGCCACGTCTCGCGCGGCGTCCATCACGTCACGCCATTCCTCGCCGCCGACGGCCCGGGCGGCGTCGGACGGGCAGATGGTCGCGTCGGGCCGCCGATGCCGCAGCAGCGCCCGCATCGCCGCGGCGAGCCGCACCCGCCGGTCGCCTCCGTGCCCGAGCGCCAGCAGGGCGTCCTCGGCCCGCACCCCGGCCTCCGCCAGCTCGCTCCTGAGCTCCCGGATCAGGGAGTCCGCGGTCACGAAGCCGGGTACGGCGTGACCGCCAGCAGCCGGGCCAGGTGCGCGGCGTTCGCGGCCAGCGTCTTCGCGGCCGCTCCCGTGGTGTCCGGCTTCGGTCCGGCGTCCTTGTAGTCGACCTTGCCCATCGCCTCGCCCACCCAGTACGTCCCACCGGCCGCCGGGATGGTGAAGCCGACGTCGTTGAGCGCCTGGAACACCTCGGCGCAGACGTGGTGGGCGCCGTCCTCGTTGCCGACGACCGCCACCACGGCGACCTTGCCGTACATCGACGGGCGGCCCAGGTCGTCGGTCTCGGACAGCTCGGCGTCGAGGCGTTCGAGGACCATCTTCGCGATGCTCGACGGCTGGCCCATCCAGATCGGCGTGGCGAGGACGAGGATGTGGGCGGCGAGGACCTTGTCGCGTACGGCGGGCCACCCGTCGCCGTCGCCCTCGTCGGTGCTCACGCCGAACTTGACCCCGAGGTCGGCGACGCGCAGCACCTCGCCCTCGACGTCGTGGTCGGCGAGCGCGTCGAGCACCTGCCGGCCGAGCAGTTCGCTGCTCGACTCGTCGGACGTGGTCTTCAGGGAACATCCCAGCACGAGGGCCTTGAGCGTCGGTGAGTCGGTCATCTTCCGGTCGTGCCCGGCGGCCGCCCGGCCAAACGCGAGCGCCGGTCGCCCGTTGCGATCCGGGCCTATCGTGACGGCATGGACGCGCAGGATCCGCAGGTCACAGGATTGCTGAAGATCGCCGCGCAGCTACGCGAGGCGGCGGACCGGGCCGGCCGGGCCGATGTCGTCGCCCGGGTCGACGACGTGATCCTGCTCATCGCCGAGGGCGACGGCCACGCCGATCAACGGCCGGGCGGCGGGGCGGGCGACACGGTCCTGCGGATCCTGAACGGCCTCGGCTTCTGACCCGGCCTCGAGCCGCAGCCGCGCCAGCCGGCCGCCGAACACGAGCAGGTAGAAGACCAGGTCCGCGGCGAGCTTGCCGGCCACCACGCCCAGCGTCGCGTCACCGACGAGCACCGGACCGGCGTACATGAGGGCCGGGCGGACGAGAAGGGTGTCGAGCGCTTCGGCCGTACCGAACTCCACCAGCGTGCCCGGCACCTGCCCGGCCAGGGCCCGCAGCCGGCCCGCGCCGCGATGCCCGCGGGTGTCGCGCCACAGCAGCGTCCCGTAGTACCCGATCCCCTCGGCGATGCTGCCCGCCCAGGCCGCCGCGTACGGCGAGGTGCGGTGCAGCGCCGACGCGGCGGCGACGGCGAGGACGGTGCCGACGATCTCGGGCAGCACATAACGGCGGAGCATGACGCACTGACGCTAAGTGATCTCCCCTGGATACGACCTCAGGACGCGCAACCCGGTCGGGTTACTTACGGGGGCCGGCCCGAGCGCCACACCGGGACCCGCCCGCCGCGTTCCGTCACCGATCACGCCGTCGATGATCGGCGGCGCTTGTCGGGAAGTTGTCGGCTCAGGCCGCCGAGATCACCACCTCGGCCTCGACCTCCACCGGAATGTCGAACGGCAGGGCCGCCTGCCCCACGGCCGACCGGGCGTGCCGCCCGGCCCCGTCACCCCACAACCGCAGGATCAGATCGGAAAACCCGTTCACGACCGCGGGCGTACGCGTAAAGCCCGGCGCCGTCCCCACCATGCCGAACACGCGCACCCACGCCACCACCCGGTCGAGGTCATCGAGCTCCCGCCGCAGCGAGGCGAGCACCGCCAGCGCCGTCTTCCCGGCGGCCGCGTACGCCTGCTCCTCGCTCACCTCCGCGCCCACCTTGCCGAGCGGCTGAGCGAGGCTGCCGTCGGCCTCCAGCGGCCCGTGCCCGGAGACGTACGCCCGGTCGCCGTACACCCGGACCCACGGGAACGGCAGACTGACGCCCGGCGGCAGCTTCATCGGCTCGGGCAGCTCGAGGCCCAGCTCGGCGAGCCGCTGTTCGATACGCATCTGCGTACCTTAGGGCCGGCGTGCCCGCGGCTGGCATGATCGACGCGTGCGGATGGGAAGCTTGGCCATGGCGGCGGCGGTGCTGATACTGGCCGCCGGCTGCGCCGATACCCACCCGGTGGCCCACGCTCCGCTCCCCCTGCCGTCGACCGCGCCGGCATCACCCGGCCCCAAGCTGACGATCGACAGCCCCAACGGCATCAAGGGCCCGGTCGGCGAGCTGATCCACACCGGCCTGCACGACCCGCACGGCGACGAGTACGTCATCTTCGGCATCACCGGCGCGGGCCCGCGGTCACCCAAGGATTTCGGCTTCGCGATCGGCTTCCGCGAACCGAAGAACAAGGTCACCGCCGACGACTCGCTGACAGAATGGGTGGGCTCGCCGTCGGCCCCGGGCTTCCACCCGATGAACGGCCAGAAGGAACTCAGCGACGGCTCCGTGCAGCCCGCGTACGGCTACTACGCCGGCACCCCGGCCACCATCTCCGTCCAGGAGGCGGGCCGCCCCATCCAGGCCCACCTCGCCCGCTGGAGCCACGACCCCACCATCACCGTCTTCTGGTTCGACCCGGCCGACGTGCACGACGACGACCGCTGGGCCCAGCTGGCCGCGTACGACGCCTCCGGCAACCGGCTCCCCGACGGCCGCATCCTGAGGATGTAGACCATGCGCCGCCTGCTCTTCCTGTTGGCCCTGCTCGCCCTTCCGGTCGCCGCCTGCGGCACGGACGAACCACCGGCGCCGACCGCGCCCTCCCCCAGCGTCACCGAGACCAAGGACCCGTTCCCGGACGTGACCAAGGACGGCGACGCCGTCGCCCTCCTGCTGTCCTTCGAACCGCAGAACCGGGCGGCCATCATCGAACCGGCCCTCTTCCTGCCCGGCATCGACTACTGCAAGGCGCTGCAGCTCGACCCCATCGACCGGCGGTGCGCCCAGGAGTACGTCATCGACGGCAGCAAGACGAAGGTCACGTTCCCGCTGGCGAAGGACGTGAAGCTGCTGGGCGTGGGCACCGGCGAACCGGAGTGCATCGGCGACATGACCGAGGGGGCGAAATGTTCGGTCAGCCGCGGGTACATGAGCGACCTGGCGGACTCGAGGTCACCCGTACACGTGACCATCCGCGACGGCAAGCTCACAAAGATCGCCGAGCTGTACCGACCCTGACCTGCACCGCCGCCGCACCCCCGGACGTTCATCCAACAACATCACCCGAGGTGACTAACTCGAAGCGGTGAGCGAGCGGGTGTCGGTTCCGATCGCTTTGATTACCGTCGAAGCCGTGGAGCTTTCGCTGACAACCATCCTCACGATCCTGTGGTCCACCTTCGGCGCACTGACCGTCTTGGTAGCGGTCCTGTACTGGCGCGCCCACCGGGGGGCGCCCTCTTCCGGTGGGGCTTCCGCTTCCGCCGGGGGTGCCGCTTCGCGGGGAGCTCCGGCTCAGCGGCAGCCTTCTTCCAGGGAGGTGGTCGCTCCGGCCGAGGAGTTCACGCCGGGGGATGCCGAGGCGTTGGAGCAGGCTCATCGGCTCTGGCTGAACGGACTGGCCGGACCTGGGAGCTGGGAGGACCTGTCGGACACCGGGCGACATCATTTGCCGGCTGAGCTGCTGGACCTGAGCACGTACCAGCTGGGACCGGACCGCGTCGCCCGGGCGAAGGTTCCCGAACAAAACTAGGAACTCTCCCCCCGCCGCGAACCGGCGTCCACGCACCGAACGCCCGGGACTGTAAGAAGAACGGTGTAACTCCTGATCAAGGAGACGCACCTGATGACTGTCATGTCGGATGCCGTGGATACTTCCGCGGTGGCGAAGAAGACGTCGGCGAGCACGCCTGAAGGGGTGGATGCCGAGCTGGTCGGCCGGCTGGTCGAGCAGGCCCGCGCAGCGGGCCTGCAGCTGACCGGTGAAGGTGGCCTGTTGCAGCAGCTGACCAAGCGGGTGATCGAGGCCGCGTTGGACGGTGAGATCACCGACCACCTCGGCTACGAGAAACACGATCCGGCCGGTAAAGACGGCGGGAACTCCCGCAACGGGTCACGGGCGAAGACCGTGCTGACTGACGTCGGCCCGGTCGAGATCACCGTGCCGCGCGATCGCGACGGCAGCTTCGAGCCTCAGATCGTCCGTAAGCGGCAGCGCCGGCTGACCGGCGTTGAGGACATGGTCCTGTCGCTGTCCGCGAAGGGGCTGACGACCGGGGAGATCAGCGCCCATATGGCTGAGGTGTATGGCGCCGAGGTGTCCCGTCAGACGATCTCGACGATCACTGACAAGGTGATGGACGGTATGGCCGAGTGGCAGAACCGGCCGCTGGACCGGGTCTACCCGGTGGTGTTCCTGGACGCGATCAACGTCAAGATCCGCGACGGGAAGGTCGCCAACCGGCCGATCTACGTCGCCCTCGCGGTGACCGTCGAGGGCCCCGCGACATCCTCGGACTGTGGGCCGGCGACGGCGGCGAGGGTGCGAAGTTCTGGTTCAGCGTGTGCACGGAGCTCAAGAATCGTGGTTTCGAGGACGTGCTGATGGCCGTCTGCGACGGCCTGACCGTATCCGGGTCAGCCGGCTCGGTGTCGGCCGGGCCCGCTCACGTCCGGTGCTGGTGCTGGCCGACAAGGCTTACACCAGCCGCGGCAACCGCGGATATCTACGCTCGCGTGGGATCAAAGCCTGCATTCCCAGCAAGAGCGACCAGGACGCTCACCGCAAGGCCAAGGGCTCCCGCGGTGGGCGCCCGCCCACGTTCGACCCGCAGCTCTACCGGCTACGGCACGCCGTCGAGAACAGCATCGCCCGCCTCAAACGCCACCGCGGTATTGCCACCCGTTACGACAAGCTGGCCGTTCGCTTCCAAGCCGTCCTGACCATCACCATCATCAACGAGTGGCTCTGACCGGCTTATGAGACACGCCTTAGTCGGCGTCGCCGCTCGCGATACCTGCCGTAGGCACGCCCACGCCTTCAGCACTCGGCAGCGAACAGAACTCTCCGCGCGGCTGAAAGCCACGCGTGATCGACTCCCGGATGCAGAGTATGCACGAGCACTGCGTCCCATTCCGATGGATCGCCAGCGTGCACAGATGCCATGCGCCCGCCACGAACGGTGATCGACCCGACTAAGTCGTCGATGAAGGAAACCGATGCGCCAGCATCACGCATACCGTTGATTACCTCAACAGCCGATGATTCTTGGACGTGGGTATCCCCGGCCTTGTCAGCAACTCCGACAACAAGAACTCTAGCCAAGGCAAGCGTCTCACCTTCTGATGCCAGTGCATCGACAATCCGCCGGAAGGACGCGGCTCCATATGCCGTGGCACACCGCCCAGGACAAGGCACAACATCCACCTCGTTATAACGTTCGGGTAAAGTCCTAAGCACCTGCATCGAGGTCAACGCGATCGCCGTCACCACGGCATACATCAGTAATGACTGCGACGGCAACGGACAGTCGGGCAACCAGGATCTCCGGGATACCCGAAAGTCCGCTTGGACATTAGCGGCACAGGTCAACGCCAAGTTATTTACGCGCGCGGCTCGTGCGTACGGCCCGATTAGCCTTGATCCGGCTTTTTCGACCTAGTAGAAAATCGGGTGCGTCGGTGCAACTGGCGAAGTCGGCGGTCAAATACAGCCACGAGCGCAAATCCCCCAGCGACTGCAAGACCTACCTGGGCAACTCCTAGCCAGCTGGGCCGACCTTGCAGCGTATTCTTCAGCGCCGTCTTCGCGGCAACGGGAATTAGCGGTCCACTCTCAGGAGGAGTGAAGGGGTCCGCCTGCGATGCCGGCTTGGCTGTTTTCTTAGAGGTTACTCTTGCAGACGACGACAGCGGCTTGGGCTCCTCTCGATTTCCGCGCTGTTTCGACGAGGATCCCCGGCCGATATGTGTAGGCGACATCGGAATGGCAGGGGATTCCGACAGGCGAAGGTCGTCAATCGCGTAAGAACCCTTGGCGGAGAAAATGACGGCGACACTCAGGGCGGTGTTGCGGCTGCGAGGAACCTCCCTGGTAGTCCAACTGGCATAGCGCCAAACGTCAGACTTCGCAAAGAGCTTGCTACCGCCGAAGCTCGTATATCCCCCGCGCGGCTGCCGCACATACGCGGCAAGCTTGACAGGCTCTGTGGAGCGGTACCAAACGCCGACAGTGTATTGCCGGCCAGCACGCACCGGGGGTGCGCAACTTCCGAGGTCCTGTGTCGACATCACGCGTACAGGCCGAGGAAGACTGGAAATCGTTGCGCTAAGGGATAGCCTACCTGAATGGGCGGCAAGTGACTGGGCCCAAGCGACTTTACTGCCTTCGACTTCACCACCATATTCAAAGCAATGCGGAGCGCTCATTGGACTAGGACCCGACCTCTCGAAGGACGAGTTCTGAAGTCGCGCCACGGGAGCGGTAGACGGGGGTGATGCAACAAGCGGCTTAACAGGATCACCAAGAGCCGATCGCGCGGTGGTGCTGCGCACAGCACTTCTCTTCTGCTCTGCCGCCAACCAGTCGAGGAAAGACGCAAACTCCGATTCCCGCACCGCATTCAACTCACATTTAGCGTTAACGCAAACCTGATGAAACACGAGCTGAAGCCAAGTCGACTTACCCTCGACTCGCTTCACCGCCTTAATAAGGTCGTCGGCCGTTGTACTTCTACCGAAGCCGGACATCGCTCGCGTAGCGAATCTGTCGACCGGAGGGGACGTCTCTCCCTCCGCACAACTGGAGCATCCGACGCCGGAAGTAGTGCGCGCATTGCTATAGCCGCATGACTCGACGGCCCGCCTACTGTCCTCAGTGAAGTCGCTGAAAGGATAGGCGAATGAAGATACTTTCAAACCGAGACCCGAGAGCTGTACTCGGTCGAAGCAAATCTGGCGTCTTTGTTCAACGTAGTCCTGCTGGGACAAGTGTAGGTGAAACGCGGTATGTCCACCTACCTCATGCCCCATTGACTGCAACTGCTGGACCTGACCCACCGACAGATACTTCTCGCCACCCAGCCGTCCACTATTAACATAAAACACGCCCTTTAGTCCACGAGCGGCGAGCATCGTTCCTGCTTCTAAGTGGTCCGCCGTTCCATCGTCGAAACCAAGCGTGATTGTCGGCGTCGAAGCCTGGTCAGGGGACCGGTCATCGCTCGGCGCACCCAAAGCTGCCGGAACCGTTCGCTGCTGGCCGACCGACCTACCTTGTACTGGACTTGGCGGTATCGATGGAGCTGTCGCAGAGTCATATAAGCCTACCGACTCCGGCGCAGACGGAGTCTGCTGCTCCTGAGCCGCGGCAGGCAAGACAGCAGCCAACGCAATGACGCCTGCAACAACGCCCACCGTCAGAACGACCTGATACCCGCCACGCCGCGGCACCCTCTTACCCACCGTCCACCCCCTAAGCAAAACAGCCTCCCTACGAAAAGTTCTGCGATTCATCGCGAATGTCGAGCCCGAACAAGTAGAAGTCGCAGTTGTCGCCGCGTATACCCACCGCACCATATGAAATCGGAGCAATGCCACCAGCACCGCGATCCAACGCTGTAAGTACGCTATGGCCATCGATACGTAATGACAGGCGAACGCTACGGTGCCCAGAGATGGTCGCCTGCATTTGCCGCCACTGGTTCTTTCCCGTTACAATGGACGGCATTTGCCCTTCAGCCAGCGTGAAGTATGTTCCACCATTACTGACACCACCCGGAACCTTCTTCTTTAAGGCGACCTTGCCGTCCCGGCGAAACACAGAGACGGCGTACGTCTCCATTTCAGATCGGTAACGCAGCAGCAGGTGCACTCCGTCGAACGACCTAAATCCAGTCCGGGGCGTCTGCACGAACTGATTGACGTGCAGGTCGAAACTGACCGTCACGTCCTGGAAGGTCGCTTGCGCCGTAGTGGCTCTGAGGACGGCCGAGCCAGTAGACAGCGACGAGTCAAAATTCGGACGATTCCCATCGGGCTTCCCTGACCAAAGAAAGGCGCCGCCACCGAAGAGTGAGCCACTCGACACGTGCCAGCCCGCCGAGCTATCGCCTTCGGCCGCTGCCTGGTCCCGGAAGGCCACCTCGTTAGAGATCAAGGCCATGCGAGCCGTATCGGGAAGCGGCATAACCAACGGTCCGCGCGCCTCAGGCGCGACGCACAAGGCAAGCATCAGTCCGAACGTCGCTAGAGCGCTCGATGCACGGGAACGGATCATCGAATGCCAGCCGCGTCTCGCAGCCTAGCGAACAATATCTCGGCCGACGTACTTTCATATACCTCAAGCCGAGGAAGGATGCGCCTGGAAGTCCATGAGTCGTCCACCGCCTCATCGGGCGACACGGTCAGTATGCTCCCGAGGAAGACAGAGCTAACAGCTCGATTGGCGACTGCGAGTCGCGACGTCAGAGGCCCGAGTGGGTAACCCGCCTGGAAAGGATAGGAGAAGATCCTCGGATCGGGAAGGCCCTCATCGACGACCTTCCTGCGATCCGCCTCAAGGCCCTCCCGAATACGCGACTCAAACTCTCGATCACTTTCGTATCGCCCCGCCGGCAGCCACTGAGCTGTGACCAAAGCATTTCCCACTTCACCATCAGGGCCGGACAATACATCGTCCTGGCTACCGGAAATGCCGATAGACCACCGCCCGCTCTTCACCATGGTTCGCAACGCCAACCATGAGAGAGTTACGCCGCGCTTCTTGCGGATTGTGTCGGGCTCGATGCAGAGAACCGCCTTAAAACCATATGCCTTCAGGATGGGATCGGCATAGGTCCAATCTCGCGGACGGGCGCCATCAAATACGATCAACACCGCGCGGCTCGGCAAAGCCGTTCCGTCGGTCATGTGGGACATCGCCTGTTCTGCAGATACCGAGGTGTAACCCGCCAACCGGAGCATCCTGAGATGCTCAACGAAGGTGGCGGCGCTTACAGACACCCTCCGCGTGGATGTCGCTGACGAATCTAGGCCGCCCGATACTAGGTCATGATAGCCAAGAACGATGAACGAATCGCCGTCCCCAGTCGCATTCGTATACCGTCGGGCCTCGTCGAATGACAGCGTCCCGACATGCGGTGGCGAACCTTGTGCGCCCAACTGTACTCGCTGCTTAACATAGATATAAGTCAAGGTTGGCAGTGCAAGAACAGCGGCCGTAACGGCTGCCGTTCCGGCACGAACGAGCCAAGATACACCGACGGAGCCTCGACTCACGGCAACCAGTCCATCGGCTGGCCACGCGTGACGACTAGTAGGTAAAGCATCACCACAACGGCGGCCGCAAGCGCCTGTACGGGGCGGCCGGGGATTCCTCGTTTTTTCATCCTCGAGCCCAAACACTCTTTCGTAGGGTCAACAGCGAGTAGACCAGCAACCAAGAAAGAATCACGGCAGAAAAGGCACTCATCAAAGGCCGATAAACCCATCGGCCGTCGCCCTTGTTCTGTGCCCTATACGCGAGTCCCCAAATAGAGCCCTTCAGAAGTACACCTCCGAGGTACAGCCCGGTCAGGAGAACTTGGCCGTGTAGCGGCAGCCACAGAAGATGCCTGAAGGCCAGTACGGGCGCCACGAGAACCCAAAGTGCATGACTGTAGAACAAGGCAGCCGCTACGATTCCTCGACGCCAGTAGAAGCTCCCGGTAAAGAAGAGATTTCGGAAGAAGCTCTTCTTCCAGCGAACCTGCTGCTTGATCACGCTGCGGAAAGTTTCAGGCACGTTAGTCCATGCCTTCGCTGAGCGCACATAGGCTACGCCCCACTTTCGCTCTGGGTAGTCGACATCGACCACGAACGGGGAGCGTGCATATTGGCGCTTCAACTTGCGCCCGATCCAGTACTGACCTAACACATAGCCGGTCAGTTGCCGGTCGGTGGCGAACCGGAACTCGCGTCCAAGGAAACTGTCTCCCGCCCAGGCCGGCAGGTAATTGTAGATGGCCTCACGGCGGAAGGCGGCTAGTGGACCTGACACGCAAGTAACGGAGCGAAGTACTGACTCAGCGGCCTTTGAGACGTTGAATTGACCGTCGTACCAAACGTCTTGGACTTTGGTGAGCAAGTTTTTGTCGCGGTTCAATGCCCGCGCGTGTCCACTAATGGCGCCGATCCCGGGATGAGCTTGGAAAGCAAGCATGCATCTCTCGACCGCATCGCTTTCAAGGATGCAGTCGGAGTCTGTGAAGACGAAGTAGGACCCTCTAGCCTCGGCCGCAGCCGCAACAAGGGCCCGCTTCTTCCCGACATTCTTGTCAAGTGCGATAAACCTGAACGGCAGAGTCAAAGAGAGCTTGCCCAGCAATTCCCGGGTACCGTCTGTTGACATATCGTCAGCGACGATCACTTCGCAGTTGCCGTAGGTTTGGGCAAGTAGCGATCTGACAGTTTGCTCGATTACATCGATATCGTCTTTGACCGCCAAGAGGCAAGTGACAAGCGGCTTCTCGCGAAGCTCATTGGCGTCCAGGGACGGATCCCTATAGTTGCCGAACGAAATATACATCAGCACGATGGTCCCGCTGAGGACACCAATGCCATAGACATTGACGAGAACTTGACTTCCTAGACTCGCCGCCTTAACGGCGAGAATAACTGTCAAGGGAAGAAGAGCCAGAAGCGCCACCATTCTGCGCACAGAGTGCAGCTTCGATTCAGCCGGAATCGGCGTACTCCGCCGTGTAGGAATCTGCGGCAGAGGGACGGTGGAGCTGTCTTCCAGGCCTCGGTTCTGTTGAGGCGCGTGACCGGTTCTAGTTACCATCGCCGCAGACCCCACTTCTGGCGACCGACACACGCTCGCCGGTGCGGGCCTGGTTTTCGATGACAGCCGTCGCTGCGACCTTGTTCACGCATAAGGTGGCTTGGACTCCGGTAGGCGTCGTTATAGATCGGACTACTGTGTCAGCGCTGGCGTAGCGGCCAGACGTCAGGACGGTCACGAACTGCACATGACGCCCATGCCGGCTGAAGCCGACGACATTATTCGGCTCGGCCTTCCCGTACTCGGCCGAGTACCACCCCTGCATGGGTGACATTTCCCCTCGGTACCGACGAACTCCAGCAGTCCGCCCGACATCGGACTGCTGGACGGTTAACGCCGGATTGTCGTATTCGTCAAGCACTCGCGTTTTGACCGGGTTTTCAAGCACCCGTGCACCCGGAAACAGATGCCACAGTTGTTCGTAGTTCCGGGCTTGGTGGCCAACAAGGTCATCGAAGACAAGTACGATGTCTCGATCAAGCAGCAAGACGGACCGACGATGTGTTACACCTTGATAAACCGACGCGACGCCCGACTGGTACGACCAGCCATCCTTCGCGACCGTCAGACCCGCTTTCACCCAACCGCCGCTTTTCGTCGGCCTGTCGGCCGTCACCGTATTATGAGCAGTGATTCCGTGAAAGTAGTTGTAAGCTTCTCCTGAAGAGTACGTATCTAGCCCGGAGTCGACCAGCAGTTCTCGTCCGTGCGAGTAATACAAAATCGCCAACGGCTCGTCATGGGCGTGAGGCGACGTCGGCGGACCCACGTCCATAAGAATTTGGCTATTGTCGCTGTACGGTTTTGCCGATGTGGCGGGACTACGTAGGATCGCTTGGCCGGAAGCAGGGAATAGTGTCGCGGTTTCGGTCGGCGCTGTCCCAATCTGACCGGCCGTGACGGCGAAGGCGAAGTCCGGAAAGCGCTTTATTAGCTGCTCGTAGAGTGTGCGTGATCCGGCCGGCCTGGCCTCCACAGAAGAGCCCAGCAAGGGCAGGCTTCCGTCGGGCCAGATCACCTCGGTCGAGTAGCGGATCATCTGGCGAAGTCTCGAGCTGAAATCCTTTGGCAAATCGACGCGGTTCGCCTTCGCCCACTGCTCAGTCTGCACCATGAAGTCGAAGACGTAAAAGTGGTAGAAAGGCGACTTCTCGTTTTCGACACCATCTGGGTCGATAGCGTAGCGGATTAGGTCTTCGATGCGTCCACGAGCGAGACTTCCGTACTCAGCAGAACTACGGGAATCCGGGAAGTTGACGCTGATCAACAGTAATGCCAGCGCTTCGGTAAACCCGTGGTTGTAGCCTCCCTGGAAGTTGGTAGGCGACTTAAGCTCTATGGCGATCCGCTCAACAGACCTCAGCATTTTTTTCTCGAGGTCTTCGGGCAGAACGCCCGAGCGTTTGAGCTTCCAGAAGGTGTTGACGAGAACCATTGCGCGAAATGCCATGGCGTGAGGGTCGTCCATGCCATCGCGATCGGGCTTGTGGTCCTCGGAATCATACGCTACGTAACTGCGGAGAATCTCGATAAGCTTGTCAAGATAGGCGGTGCGGCCAGTCGTGAAGTAGGCCCAAAGTAGGCAGGCAGTAGGACGTAAGGAGTAAAAATAGAATCGCCAGTACTTCTCGCCGTAAGGATCTTCCGTCCAGGCGGGACCGTTCGGTAGCTTCAAATCCTTAAAGCGAGGTACCTTCCAGACGTTACGCAGTAATGCATCGGCGTCCTCGATGCTACCCACGTTTACGAGTGAGTAAATGCTTTCGCGCCCAGATGGCAACGCTGGCGAAACTTGGTTCGCCTTGCTTGCCGCCGGCTTCCGCACCGCCGTCGCCAGATCGGGCGGCGAGGATTGATCGCATCCGGTCGCCGTCAGTAGTACCACGGAAGTCAAGGACGCCAACACGGCGCGATAGCCGATTTGAATCATCTCCCACACCTCTGCTTCGTAGCTAATCTGTCAGCTAACGCTTAGAGGGTGTACCGACGCGACTCACGTGAAAGCCGGTACGTGGTGTCCAATACGGGGACATCATCGGTCAACCACGAGACGTCCTCATCGGAATGGATCGTGTGCACGACAACCAGGTCCCACTTCGCCTCCCGTGGGTCACGGAGAACGTCAACCATTGTTCCGTGAACGTCGATTCGGTCGATCATGCAGTCTGTGAAAGCCACAGCTGCGCCACTGTTGTGAAGACGGCTGAAGATTTCAAGCGCGGGTGACTCGCGGACATCAGCGACGCCCGGCTTGTAGGCAACTCCTACAATTAAGACGGACGCCCCCGCGAGGGTCTTTCCCTGTGTCGCCAGCACTTGGGCTGCTCGTTCCACAACTCGCGATGGCCGACTTGCCACCAGCGCCATCGCGGTCTCGATCATTGGAGCGGTGACGCGTTCAGCGCGCAGCTGCCAGAGGAGATAGTGCGGATCACACGGGATACAGTGTCCGCCGATACCTGGCCCCGGACGAAACGGCATGAAGCCGTAAGGCTTCGTCGCGGCCGCGTCGATGACTTCATTAATGTCCAGGTCGAGGTGACCGCTGATATCGGCGAACTCGTTCGCAAGAGAGATATTCACCGCACGAAACGTATTCTCGAACAACTTGGTCATCTCGGCAGCCTCTAGAGAACTTACCGGGTGCAGCAACTTTGAGCAGTCGGCGAGTACCTCGACAGCGTTGCTCATGCACGCAGGCGTAGCCCCACCGACGACCCGCGGAACGTCATTGTGGTGGATCTTGCTATCTCCAGGGTTGATTCGCTCGGGAGCGAAGGCGACAAAGATGTCACGGCCGACCGTGAGCCCTCGATCAGCAAGGGGCTTGAGTAAGAGGTCGTTCGTACAGCCGACGTATGTCGTCGAGGTCAGGATCAAAGTTTGAGATTTACTTGCGACCTTGACGACTGATTGACATGCAAGCACAAGTGCATTTAGGTCCGGCAGAAGGTGCTCGTTCACAGGGGTCGGCACGCAAATTAGGATCGCGGCGGCATCCGCGATACTTTCAGCTGCGCTACTCATGACAAAGGCCCAAGGGTCGTTCAAAGCCTCCTTGAGGCGCACCCGATCCCGGGGGATGAGGTCCACGTCTTCGGAATTGATCGCGTCTAGGCGTCGAGTGCTGATGTCCACGCCCAGAACCCGTCTGCCGGACGAATGGAGCTGCAGCGCAGTAGGTAAACCAACGTATCCCATACCCACTACTGCTACGTCGTAACGAAAGTTTCGCTTCGACGTTCGAAGCTCGACAGCCTCGGTCGTGGCTGACCCGGTGACGCCTGCCTGGCGCGGCGCACCGAAAGGAGCTTCCTGGACGTTTGCGGATGACAACTTCAACTCCGAGTGTTGAGAAAGACCTGATCAGTGAGCTTGAGCACGCAGCCGTGGGCGCGATGACACCCTTCCGTATGCCGCGTTGCTCGCTTGTGCCATGCGCCAGATTCGGCAGAACGGCGTCGCCAGCTCGATGGAGCCCGAGGCCATCTGCGCGCCGGCGAGCAAGGCGGCCGTAGTCACAACGAGCCATCGAGCTAGCAGTTACGCTGGCTCCGCATGTTCAGCCTCCAAGACGTCTTGCCGGAGACGGTCCGCGTCGACTACTCCACGATTGCACGGCATCCAACCGCACGGATAGTCAACGAATGGTCCGCCGTCGAGGCTGGTGTCAGCGATCGGGCAACGGGGGATAATTGCAGGCATGGTCAGCTAAAGGATCTGCCGGTACAGATTACCCCGTTGGGGCGACACCGAAGAGGCTCGCTCGACGCCCGTCGCAACATGCGAGTCTGACTCGCGATATGCGCCATCCCAGCACTGAATACGTTGACAAAGCATTGGGTCTGCTGCACCGATAGGTGACAGGTCAAGTCACGCGGCCTGACTGGCCGGTGGAGTCATGATGGTCTCGTACTCGATAGGGGTCAACCGGAACAAGCCTCGTTGGCGCCTCCTGCGGTGGTAGGTCCGTTCAATCCAGGTCACCATCGCGGTTCGTAACTGCTGCCGGATGCTCCAGGCCCGGCGGTCGAGGACATTGTTCTGCAGCAAACCGAAGAACGATTCCATGGCGGCGTTGTCGCCGGCGGCACCGACTCGACCCATCGATCCGAGTATCCGGTGCTGGTTCAGGGCCCGGACGAACTTACGACTGCGAAACTGCGACCCGCGATCGGTGTGCAGCACGCAGCCCGCCACGTCACCACGACGGGCGACGGCGTTGTGCAGGGCGTTGACGGCCAGCCGTGACTTCATCCGGGAATCGATGGAGCAGCCGACGATCCGGTTGGACCACACGTCCTTGATCGCGCACAGGTAGAGCTTGCCCTCGCCGGTGCGGTGTTCGGTGATGTCGGCCAGCCACAACCGGTTCGGGCCGCCTGCGGTGAAGTCACGCTTGACCAGGTCGTCGTGGACCGGCGGACCTGGCCTGCCGCCCCTGCCCCGTCGCCGTTTGCGGGCGAACGTGCTCCACCAGCCCATGCCGGAGCAGATCTTCCATGCAGTGCGCTCGGTCATCGGGCGGCCGGCGGCGCGGGCCTCGTCGGCCAGGAACCGGTAGCCGAACTCCGGGTCGTCGCGGTGGGCGTCGAACAATGCGTCCGCCCGGTAGGCCTCGGCCAGCTCGGCGTCGGTCACCGGGCGGGCAAGCCACCGGTAGTAGGGCTGTCGAGCGATGTTCAGGACCCGGCACGTCACCGCGACGGGGATGCCGTCGGCGGCGAGCTCGTTCACGAGCGGGTAGAGCTTTTTCCCCGCAGGTTCGCCTGCGACAGATACGCCGCGGCCCGGCGCAGAACTTCGTTCTCCTGCTCGAGCAACTTGATCCGCTTGCGGGCTTCGCGCAGCTCTGCGGAATCACCGCGGCCGACGCCAGACTCGGCGCCGGCGTCGATATCGGCCTGGCGCAGCCATTTGAACAGCGTCATCGGGTGGACCCCGAAGTCCTTGGCGATCTGCTCGACCGTCACACCGGGCTCACGATCGCGAGCGACCCGCACAACATCATCGCGGAACTCTCGCGGGTAGGGCTTGGGCACAGCAACATCCTTCCAGCCCGCCGTCAGGGCAAGCCATCTCAGATGTCACCTATCGGTGCAGCAGACCCACATCCGCTTCTCGCATAGAACGATGCTTCACTTAACGCAAAGTAGCGGTCGATCACTTTCGTGATCGACCGCTACTATCCGCCATGTTTATGACGAAGCAACCGTGAACTTTTTGAACCTAAACCTGGCGTTGTCGCCACGGATTCCGACGGCGCCTGGAGATACAATAGCCGGGCAGCCGATACCGGAGTCAGTAGCACTCAGTAGGGCCTCATCGTTTCTCGTCATGGTGATTGTAACCGTACCGTCGGGGTTGTTGCGTACTGAGGCGGCTACCTTGGTCCAATCATTCAATGCGATTGGATATCCCGCAAACTCGTTGCTGAGTTCGTAGTAGGTACCGTCGTTGCTAGGTCCGCCGGGGCACTTTTTCTTGATTACTACCCGTCCGTCGCGTCGAGCCACGCTCGCGTAGTAGAGACTGTATTGCGATTGGTACCGAAGCCAAATATGAACCCCGTCCCAGGCGACCGCTGGCGTCTTGGCGGTAGAAGTAAGGTCGGCGACGTTAAGCTGGAAACCTACCGCGACGTCACCAAAACCATAGTCGCGCGTATTCAAGCGAAAGACCGCCGAGTTGGTGTACCTCAGCGACTGAGGTCCGGGGCTTCCGGCGTTGATTGGGCCGGTGTACCCACTCCCAGATGAAGAATATAGGGAACCGCTCGTCATCTCCCAAGTCGGGCTACTTATTGCGTCCGTGCGGCTCGAGTTCCAGTATGCGTATTCGTTGGTGACGAGCCGTTTGGACGTGTCAAACGACGTCGAAATCTTGAGTTCACCGGGCATACCGATGACCTCGACGCTCCCTAAGTCTTGAACGGTAGGCTTCTCGAGAGAAACTTTGATGCTGCCTTGTCCCAAAAATCGAAGGGCGAGGCTTGTGACCTTAGGGGGCACCGGAGGGGTCGTCAGAGCGAACCTGTCCTGGTTCTTGGCGGGAGACACGTAGCCGTCGCTCCACCAGTTTTTCCAACCGGTGCCAGCGGAATAGATATACAACACGGGATGCAGCCAAGCCGTCGAACTATATGATGAGGCGACTGTATAACGGTGACCTGGCGAAACCGGTGCCGTGCACTCCGATGTTGTACCAGCGCTGACTTCGAGAAGCTGGGACGAGGAGGTTGCTTGAGCGGCTACCGCAAGCGTGGTAGAGGCGTCCGCGGTGGCGACGGATGCTTTCGCTCCAGTGACGCTCCAACACGAACTTTTCATTCCTAGACGTACCAATTGCGTCGACGATTCACCTTCGGTCGCCGCCGAAGCTACCTGGGGAGATCCTACGGCGACGAGAATGCCGCAGATGGCGCTAAGGACTCGGTTGACCGGACGCACTTGACTCCCCTTGTTGGCGCGACGCTTACTCGTCCTCCAACATCGGGGTCGCCTGTCGACTGCTTAGCTTGGTGGGCTCCTGCTACTGATCGGCATGCCACTTGCAACCACTCGGCACCTCAGCGGCCGAGCCGCTCCTCTGTGCCGGCGCGTTGATCAGGCGCAGGCTCACACATCATGGATTTCGAGCGGCTATTCCCCGCGCTCCTATTCGCGCCGACCAGCTAGTTCCCCTGTTCCGGTTGAGCCCGTTCTATTGGTCGAATAGCCCGATTCCACTCCTTCAATGAAGGGCATTTACTCCCCGGGCGACACTCGAGGGACAAGCCCCCGCCCGAGCTTTCGCGTAGACGAGCGGCGGATTTCGTTGGGGAGTCATGCCCAGGAACGCTCCCGCCATCCCAGGATGGGCGTCTTCCCCATATGGCAGGATCTGCAGTGCCATCGTCGGCAGCTTCGCTTGGGGGACATGGTGACCCAGCAGCTCTTGCATCCCGTCCGCACGGCCAACGGTGCAACGGTTCGCCGCCTCGTTCGGATACCCACAGCGCGCCACCGGATCCTGCTTCGCGCGGAAAGCCTTTGCGTCGCATCCGGGCCTCGACGCGCTGCTCAACTCCTTCACCCGTCTCAGTGCGCAGGACGCCTGGATGATTGCCTGCGCGAAGGCCTCCGTCTGCAGCAACCCGGCGCTCAAAGGCTTTCTAGTTCTTCAGCCGTGACGCCTCAGCGGCGAAGCTGATGCACGAATGATGGCCCTCGGGCAGCTCCGGCTCGTACAGGGGCACCCAGTCCAGCCGCGTCAAATTCCTGGTCACATCGGCCAACTCGTCCTGCTCAGCCAGCTCCTTCACCCCATACAGGTCCAGCAGCGGAAGCAAGGTCATTCTGCGGACGGACCCGGGGCCGTCCCGATCCGGTACAGGGTCGCCGTTGATGCCGGTCTTGGCTTCGACCGCGCGGCGAGTCGCAGCCGAACGGCGCCTGGCAAGCCGCCGCGGGCCTAGGGAGCGCCGGCGCTGGCCGGCAGCACGGTCATCACTGCCGCACCATACGTCGGCGCAAGGTTAGCTTGCACCGACGGCTGAGCAACCTGGCCCGCATTCTCCTAAGGGCTATGTCCTAGTCAAGTAGGTTGCCGTCCATACGGGCAGTCCGAACGACTAGCCCGTGACGACCCACGTCATTGCGTGCCCAGCACTAGATGTATACGAAGCGAAGAGCCGCCCGGCAGACACGTGCCGGGCGGCTCCATCTTTCCGCAGCCGGAGACACCGGAAAGGCGCCCGACGCCGCAGGGGCCTGCGGTCAGCCGCAATTGGCCCACGTGCTGGTGAAGTTGGAGCTCTTCGAGTAGCCGAAGTAGCGGACGCACTTGCCCTTGCTCCGCTGCTTCACCGGGCCGGCGTAGTACGTGTACGCGCCCGTGTCGTACGCCCACGAGCCGCCCTTGACCTGCAGCCCGGCGGTCACCTTCGTGGCCTTGCCCAGCGACGTGGTCTTGAGGGTCACGACACAGGTCGTCGTGCCGTTGTAGAGCTGGTAGGCCGTCGCTCCGGGCAGCTTGTGCGAGCGCTGGACGTTGTAGCCGCTGCCGCAGACGCCCTTGGCGGTGTAGGGGTTGGCCGCGTACGCCGGGGCGGACACGCCGGCGAGCATCATCGAGCTGGCCGCGATGACGGCGCCCACCCCAGCCAGCATCCGGCGGCGCAGTCGGTTCGCGTTGATGGGCATGAAGACTCCCTCTCAGCACTGAAATCGGACGAGGACATTCTGCCCACTAAGTCCGTTTCGCACACCTCTGGGGGGTGCAAACAACGAGCCGCCCGGCAGGTGTCTGCCGGGCGGCTCGGTCGTCGATGCGGGGAATCAGCGCAGCGTGACGTTGAAGATCGGGTTGGCGGCCAGCGTGCGGAACGCGGCCAGGTTGGCCTTCGTGCTGTCGATGCTGATGTCGCGGTCGCCCTGGTCGTCGTGCGAGGTGTCGAAGTACACGATCGCCTTGATGTTCGGACGCTTGCTCAGCTCGGGCAGGACGCTCTTGAACCCCGCGGTCTTATCGGTCGTCTTGCCCACGCGGTGGTACACGCCCCACTCAGCAACCATCAGCGGCTTGCTCGCGTGCTTGAGCGTCGCCCAGTCGTAGAAGTTCAGGCCGTTGGCCGGCTTGCGGTCGAGCAGGTCGGCGAACATCCCGTAGTGGTAGTAACCCTTCTCCGCCGACACGTACGAGTCCAGACCCATCCAGTCCACGACATCGTCACCCGGGTACAGGTCCTTCCACCACGACTGCGCCATCCACTTCTCATTACCCATGTACGCCATCACGTTGATCGCGTTCGTCACACCCTTGGCGCGCAGCCGCTCGATCGTGTGCCGGTACATCGCCGCGAAGTCCTTCGCCTCCCAGCCCGAACCGGCCCGCGGATTCACATCGTTCTCCGGCTCGTGGTTGAGCACCAGGAAGAACTTCTCCGGGAACGAGGCCTTCACCCGGGCCGCGAAACGGTCGATACGCGCGTCCTGCTCACCCCGGGCCACCTTCGCCCAGCTCGAACCGTACGCGATCTTCCAGTTCATCAGCAGCACCCGCGGGTGAGCCGCATCGCGGGCCATCGCCATCTCCGAGCGGGTCGGGAACGGCTCGTCACCCTTGTGATACGTGTGGAAAATGCTCGCCGTACGACCGCTGAGCTTCTCCCAATCCTTGAGCGCAGCATCACGCGGCGCGCTGGTGAAACCGCCCGCGGCGGCACCCCACAGCACGCCACAGGAGGGCACCAGCTGGGCGTCGGTGACGCACCCGGCGGGAGCGGCAGCCGGCGCAGCCTGCGCGGCGGTCGCGCCGGTGAGGGCGGCGCCCGCACCAGCGAGCAGAGCGGTCAGCGACAGGACGGTCTTCGTGATGGCCGAGCGACGCAAGATCTGATCTCCCCCGAGTCTGTCCGGCCGCGTTGTCGGCCGGGCATACGAAGAAGATTCGCGGAGGCGCAGAGCACGTCCGGTGCCCGCTCAGGTGCTACAAGGTTGCCTTCGAATCGACCCCAGACCGGTGTGCCTGGAATCGACCACGAGCCGGCTCACTTGAGAAGAGCTCGATCGGGCGTCAATTGCTTGCGACGGTCGTGGGCGCCAAGCGGTGCTAGCGTCGACCGCCGCATCCCGCGACGCATAAGGAGTTCCTAGTGCACTTGACCGCCGACGACCGTTTGGAGATCCAGGAAGTCATCGCACTGCACGGTCACCTGTGTGATGCTGCCGCCTACGAGCGATTCGACTTGGTGTTCACGCCTGATCTCGTGGTCGACACGAGCGATCTCGGCCTTGCGCCAGTGCACCCTCACGATGAGCACGAGTCACGGCTCGCGATGTACATCGCGGTCGCGCGCCGCCGCGGGCCCGGGAACGTCCTCGGCATGCATGCCACCAACGTCGTGGTTCGCGAGGACGGCGAGGGAGCCCGGTCATGGTCGAAGGGCTTGACCGTGAATGTGGACGGCTCGGTTGCCAGCTTCGTCTACGAGGATCAGCTTGTGCGCACACCTCACGGATGGCGCATCCGCCATCGAAAGGTCTCGCCGCGCCGCGAGCCCGGAGGCGGCCCCCAACTGCCCATCACGTTCTGACGGCGCGTGCGCAGATACGGCCCGGCCAGGTTTAGGGCGCAGCCGGAGCTGTCAACCACGCACCTTTCACGAACGGAACCTGTCATGCACGCCGAGGGCACCAGTGGCTGAATGGGCCGCTACAGGTTGAAGGCGCCGCTCTTGGCTGCCTCAATGAAGGCGGCCCACTCGGCCCGCGGGAAGACCAGAACGCCGCCCGCACGGTTCTTGGTATCCCGCACGGCTACCCCGTCGGCCAAGTTGGTCGCCACCTCAACGCAGCTGCCGTTGGCACCACTGCGGGTGCTCTTGCGCCATCTCCGCTGATCCATGGCGGTGACCCTTCTGTGGAATCGATGACCCGACGGAACCTCAACCTACGAAGTCGGGACGACTGATCGCCAGAGCACTCGAAGAGGCACACGGCAGGCAAGGCGACGAAGTGAAGCCACCGTCGGTGAGAGCTCTCGCGCTTGATGCGAATCCCGTTGTCGATATTGGACGAGGTGGCTGCCACTCCCTCGACTTATTCAACGGCAAGCCACGTGGACGCGGAGTCGTGACGACGAGCAGCCTCGCACTCACCACCGATGGCGTACCTCTACTCAGGGTCGAACTCGTTGCTCTTGACGCCCGCGATGAAGGCCTGCCATTCCTTCGAGCGGAACGCGAGCACGGCTCCGTCACGGTCTTTGGTGTCGCGAACGGCCACGACATCCGGCAGGTTGAGCGCTACCTCGACGCAGTTGCCGTTGCCGCCACTACGGTTACTCTTCTTCCACTCTGCGTGGGTCAGGTCCATCTCCCTGTCCCCTTCCTTCATCGGGCGTCAGCCGCAGCTTTTATGAACCTCATGGTCTCTGCCGGGCTGAGCGCTTGGGCCACAAGGTGTTGGAACGTCGCACGGTACCGCGCGACATCCGCGTTCGACTCGAGGAACAAGCCCCCACCCGCGCTCTCCGCGTAGACGAGCGCCGGATCTTCGTCAGGGAACTCCATGACGAGGAACGACCCGGCCATCCCGGGATGTGCACCGGCGTTGTACGGCAGGACCTGCAGCGTGATGGTCGGCAGCTTCGCCTGGGTGACCAGGTGGTCGAGTTGCTCCTTCATCACGTCCACACCGCCGACGACACGACGCAGAGCCGCCTCGTCCACGACGGCCCATAGCGTGACCGGGTCTTGTTTCGCGAGGATGCCCTGACGCCGCATCCGGACTTCGACGCGCTGCCCAACGCCCTCGTCGGTTTCGGTCGGCAGGACGCCACGGATGACTGCTCGCGCGTAAGCCTCTGTCTGGAGCAGCCCAGGCACGTAGAGGCTCTCGTAGTTCTGCAGCCGCGAGGCCTCGGCTTCGAAGCTGATGTACGTCTGGTAGCCCTCGGGCAGCTCCGGCTCGTACAGCTGCAGCCAGTCCAGCTGCGTCGAATCCCTGGTCAGGTCGGCCAGCTTGTCCCGCTCAGCCGGCTCCTTCACGCCATACAGGTCCAGCAGCGCGAGCAGGGTCCGCTTCTGCGGACGGACCCGCGCCGTCTCGATCCGGTAGAGGGTCGCCGTGTTGATCCCGGTCTTGGCCTCGACGGACTCGCGAGTGTGTTCGGACGCGGCTCGGAGCCGCTTCAGCTCGGCGGCGAGCCGCCGTAGCCGAGCGGTCGGAGGCTGCCTGCGTGCCGCCATCTCGTCCATTCCCCTCGCTCCGTCCTCACAGTCTCGCGCCACGACGAGCCCAGGCGTCCGCCCGGGTCTACCAAGGCAATCCAATCGTATGCATACCTTGCATCAGCTAAGTGGGCTCGTGCATTCTAGTCGCCTGACCGTCACGCTGTCGTAGCTGTGCGCGCTGACGGCACGGTCGTCCGTGCCGCCGGTCCACCTTCGGGAATCGAGGTCGCAATGAAGCACCTGCCCCGGCGCCGCTTCCGCCTCTTCGCGTTACGCCGCTGCACCTGCGGCCTGCGCTGGCCCTGCCCGGACCGCTACCTCTGGCCGCCCGACACTCCGATCCCGGACGGCTCCCCCACCCCTAGCCCCGCCTGGAACGACCCCACCACTCAGCTGGACCAATTAGGCCGGGCTGGCACCCTCACCCCAGCCCAAGCGTGGCGAGCCGCCCAGGGACCCCACCGCTGATGCCCCCGCACTCCCGGACCCACCTCGCAGCGATGCCGTATCGATCCCCGGCCGCCCGTTTCCCCAGCTCGCCTCGATCGGTGACGTCCGAGTGAGCGCCCACGAGCCCGTACGCCCGAAGTGGCACTGTGATGCCTGCGGCTTCCCGTGGCCGTGCCCGACCGCGAAGGCCGAGCTTTCCCGGGATTTCGAACGCTTCCCCACCTCGTTCGCCGCGTACATGGCGCAGTTCTACGCCCTGGCCTTCGCGGACGCTGCCACGCAGCTCGACGGCACTCCGGCGGATCTTTGGACTCGCTTCATGGGCTGGCTTCCTCGTCCGAGCGTCGGTGCCGACGACGTCCGCCGGGACTCGAGCCGCTGAGGCCGCGCTAAGCGGGAGCGCAGGTCTCTGAACGCGCGCTCGCCAGGTTCGAGCACCCGGCGAGCGCGCTCAGCTCAGCTGCTTCTTCTCGACGTAGTACGCGTACGCGAAGCTGCCGTTGGTCTGGCCCTTGACCCCGGCGGTGAAGCCGACGGCGCTGGGCCGCTGGAGCTCGACACTGTTCTGGATGATCGATCCGTCACAGCTGTGCTCGCCGGCCGTGGACGCGACGTCCCTGCTCTCGACGGTCGCGGTGAGGGAGAGCGTGGCCCCGCCCGTGCAGGTGAAGGCGACTGTCACGCTCAGCACGCCTTTCGGCGTACCCGCGAGGGTGTTGCCCAGGCGCTGCTCCAGCCGGCCGTAGCCGCCGCCCAGCTTTTCGATGCCGGTGAAGGCCTGGTCCAGGACGGCGACGGCGTCTGATCCGTCGGCGGCCGGCGCGGAGGCTGTCGAGCCGACGGTGGGGCTCGGCGCGGGCGACGGTTCGTCGTCGCTGCAGGCGCCCGTGGCGAGGACGGCCAGCACGCTCATCGCGGCGACGGCGGGCTTGGCGTGCTTCACGACTTCTGACGTCCGATCGACATGTCGCCCTTGCGCGGCGCCTTGATCACGATGGTCTTCTTCTTCGGGGTGCAGGGAGCGGCGATCCACTCCTTGACGGTGGTCAGCTTCCAGCCGACCTGCCCGAGAACAGCGCGGTACGCCTTGCTGGTGGAGTTGGTGTCGGTCACCGTCTGGGTGCCCGACCACGTCCACGAGTTGCTGATCTTGGTATCGACCTTGACCTTGGCCTTCGCCAGGATAGCGCCCGCTTCGGCCTCGGCTCCGGCACCGATCTCCCAGGTGAAGGTGTGGCTGCCGGTGACCGCCCAGGACACGGTCTGCCGCGGGAGCAGCCACGTCGACTTGGGCTCGTCCTTGTCCTCGAGGAAGTACGGCGTGCCCTTGACGGTGTAGGTCGGCTTGTCGTTGACCTCGGGGCAGCTCATGGTGTGGAATCCACCGTCGCTGTCCGCGGCGGTCGCCGGCTCGGCCTCGCCCTCGAAGCTGAACGTGATCGAGCCGGTGCTGTCGAGCACGGTGCCGTCGTTCAGGACGATCGTCGCCGACTGGGCCAGGGCCGGGGTGTCCCCCGGCGCGGCTGCGGCGGACCCGGCCGCCATGAGCAACGCGGTCGTGGTGACGAGCGCCGGCAGCGCGGCGCGCAGAAGCTTACGGTTCATGGATTCCCCGTTCACGGACTTCGAAGATGATCTCTTCAGGAGCCGCGAGGCTGCCACGTGGAATCAACATCGATCAAATCCACTCGGGCTGATGTGATGATATCGACGCTGGTCACGACCGATTCCGGCCTCGGTGTGCACCGGTGTCCGGATCATATTCACGACGGCGGCCACTCAGCCGCGCCAAGCCCTGGCGTGCGTGCGATAGGAAGGACGCATGCTCGGCCAAGAGTCGGCGACCAAACGGTCCCCGCGGTACGGCACCGCCGTCCTCACGTCCTTCCTCTGGCACGTGACAGCTTTCGCCGCCGCCTGGCTGAACACGCTCGTCGACCGGGAGGACACCTCCTGCGACGACGCCGGCGGCTTCTGCTTCACCGCCAAGGACGGCGCGGACCTTCTCCTCGCGGTGAGCACCGCTTTCCTGTTCTTCTCGATGATGTTGTCGCTGGTGACCGCCGCAGGGTTTCTGCGCCGCATCCGGTCGTCGGTGCTCGCCGGCACCCTGGCCGCCCTGAGCAGCGCCGCCGTCTTAGCGATGGGTGCCGTCGCGCTCTTCGCGCTCCAGTCCTGATCCGACAGCGCCGGGTGACCGAGGAGGTCGGCGGGGACGCAGGGCTCGAGCTTGATCAGTCGCTGCCGCGCGCGAGGCGACGCACACTGCGATAGCTGAGTATTCCTCCACCGACCGACATCACCAGCCCGATCACAATCGCCGGGATCTGGCCCTTGAACCCGGCGGGATCCGTCATCAGCCCGACGAGCAGAAGCATGGTGACCACGGCGAGCAGCAGCGTGGTGGGCACGACCAGGACAAGGAACAGGATGGTGGCCGCGCGCCCGGCCCGGGAGGGCTGCGGCTTGCCGGAGCGGGGTACGTACTTGACGGTTATCACGGCGCGCAGCATAGATGATCATCATCGGACCGGTGGTGGGCAGGCACCGAGCCCTCGCGGTTTCCTTCAACACCGAAGAACGGAGCAGGTCCCGCTTTCTGGACTCCTCGCGCGCGGACGGTCCTTCGAGAACTGGCCCGGCTCGGATAGGACGCCGACCCCCGCGCGGACGACTTCGTCGCATAGCCGGACGCCGGGACGGGAGAGTCCCGGGAACTCCATCGGCGGGATTCGCCATCGATCCCCCCGCGGCAGCGCCACTCGTCCACGGCGGCTGCGGCACGTCGGCGCAGACGGTGGCTTCCGAGCGGGGCGGCTATTGCGGGGTGAGGACGAGCTCGAGCAGTCGTGCCAGCTCAGCCTGCTGCTTCGGATCAAGCCGCCCGATGGCCGGCGCCAGGGCGACCCGGCCCTCAACCTCCAGGCGCTCGAAGAGCTCCGCCCCCGCCGGCGTCATGTAGACCTCGACCACCCGGCGGTCGTCCGGGTTCTTGCCTCGGGCCAGCAGGCCGCGGCGTTCGGCGCGGTCGATCAGGCCGGAGAGTGTTGATTTGTCGAGGCCCAGGTAGGCGGCCAGGTCCGTCACGCGGACGCGGCGGTCGCGGAGGATGCCGAGGACCCGGAGCTGGGTGAGGGACAGGTCGTGCTTCGCGCTGAGGCGGGTGAGCACGCCCATCACCTCGAAGGCGCTGCGGACCAGGCCGTCGATGAGGGCGTCGGTCGTCATGGGGAGATCGTACTTGACATAGTTGGTAATCCCAATCATCCTTCAGGTAGTTGGTAATCCAAACTACCTGTGGAGGTCGCCATGCACGCCGCCGTTCTCACCTCGCTCGATGCGCCGCCGGTCTACGGGGAGCAGCCCGAGCCCGTCGCGGCCGGTCGCGGCGAGATGGTTGTGGAGGTTCAGGCCGCCGCGCTGCACCTGCTCACGCGGGCCAAGGCGACCGGCGCGCACTATTCGAGTACGTCCGTGTTGCCGCTGGTGCCGGGCGTGGACGGGGTCGTGCGGGACGAGGCCGGGAAGCTCCGGTACGCCGTACTCGACGACACGGCTCTGGGTACGTTCGCCGACCGTACGGTCATCGACCCGCGCCGCAGCGTGGTCCTGCCGGACGGCGTGGATCCGGTGCAGATCGCCGCCGCGATGAATCCGGCGATGTCGTCCTGGGTGGCGCTGCGCCGGCGCATCGAGTTCTCGGAGGGGCAGCGTGTCCTGGTTCTCGGGGCGACCGGGAATGCCGGGCGGATGGCGGTGCAGATCGCCAAGCGGTTCGGGGCGGCGCAGGTGATCGCGGCCGGGCGGGACGCCGGACGGCTGGCCGCGCTGCCGGCGCTGGGGGCGGACGAGACCATCACGTTCGATCAGGCCGAGCGGGCCGCGGATGTCGATGTCGTGCTCGACTACGTGTGGGGTGAGCCCTCGGCCCGGATGATGGTTCCGCTGCTCACCGCGCGCGCCGATCGGGGTGCGCCGCTGACCTGGGTTCAGATCGGGTCCGTCGCCGGTCCGGCCGCGCCGGTGCCGTCCGTGGCGCTGCGGTCGTCGCGGCTGCAGATCGTCGGCAGCGGGATCGGGTCGGTGCCCGCGCGGGAGTTCGTCGAGGAGCTTCCGATGCTGGCCGAGGCAGTGGCCGAGGGTGCGCTGGACGTGCGGGCCCGGGCCGTGCCGCTGTCGCGGGTGACCGAAGCGTGGGGCGCCCAGAGCGACGACCGCATCGTGTTCGTGCCGTAGAGAGCAGGGCCGCAGGAAGCGGAAGGGCCGTAGAAAGGGCAGAGGTGCGGGTCGGACATTGACCTACGGAATATCGACAGTCTTGACTGGCGGGTGACTCCGACAACGTTGTCACCCGCCAGTCGAGAGGATGCGCCCATGCGTCGAGCCCTGACCACCGCCCTGGCACTACTGATTGCCGCCGCCTCCGCCCTCAGCCCGGGCGCGCCCGCGCAGGCCGCCGAGTCGAACGGCGGCGTACGGATCATGCCGCTCGGCGCGTCCATCACCGACGGGTTCAACGTTCCCGGCGGTTATCGGATCAAGCTGTGGGAGTTGCTGACGAACGCCGGCTACCGGATCGACTTCGTGGGGTCGGGCTCGAACGGGCCGGCGAGCCTCGGCGACCACGATCACGAGGGGCACAGCGGCTGGCGGATCGACCAGATCGACGCGAACATCGAGGGCTGGCTGCGGACGTACGCTCCGCGGTCGATCCTGGCGCACCTGGGCACCAACGACGTGAACCAGAATTATGATCTCCCGAACGCCGGCGCCCGGATGGGCGCGCTGATCGACAAGATCCGGGCGAACGCGCCCACGGTGGAGCTGTTCATCTCGACGCTCATCCCGGAGTCGGACCCGACGCTGAACGCGCGGATCGATGCGTTCAACGCGCAGCTGCCCGGCATCGTCGCCCAGAAGGGCCCGCTGACCCACTTGGTCGACATGCACGCGGTGGTCGGCGCCGCCGACCTTGCCGACGGTACGCATCCCACAGCCGCCGGGTACGACAAGATGGGCGCCCAGTGGTACGACGCCCTGCGCGCGACCCCGTCGAGCCTGAACGCGACCGTGCTGCCCCCGGTCGGCGCCGCGGTGATGGTGGCGAACCCGCAGTCCGGCAAGTGCCTCGACGTGCCCGGTACGGCCACCGCCGACGGTACGCAGCTGCACATCTACGACTGCCTGGGCAGCACGATCCAGAAGTGGACCCGTACGGCGGCCGGCGAGCTGCGCGTCTACGGCGACCGGTGCCTGGACGTGGACCACAGTGGAACCGCCGATGGCACGAAGGTGCAGATCTGGACGTGCAACGGCACGGCGGCGCAGCGCTTCACGTTCAACGGCGACGGCACGATCGTGGGAGCGGCGTCCAGCAAGTGCGTGGACGTGACCGGGGGCGCCAACGCCAACGGGACGCTGGTGCAGCTGTACACCTGCAACAACACGGGCGCGCAGAGGTGGTCTGTCCGCTGATTCCGGGCCGTCTGGCATCCTGCCGGGATGGGGCAGTGGTCATACGACGGCACGGCGTACGAAGTCGTGTCGATGTACGCGCTGCCCGTGGACGCATGCGCTTCATCCGTTTCGTGGAGGCGTCCGGCGACATCGCCGCCGGCACGTCTCCCGGAAAGGTGACCGGCGATCTGTCGTTGTCCTCGAACTCGTGGAGCTTCGCAGGCCGAGCATTCGAGGTCAGCTCCTTCCACGACAGCACGCACGACGGCTGGCGCTACGAGCTGTACGAGACCTCTCCGGCCGGCACCGCGACCGAGTACGTCTACGTGCAGATCCCTGACCTGCAGCCGGCCGGCGGCCCGTTCGTTCCCGCCGGCGCAGGACAGGTCGCCCTCGCCTCACACGGTGACTCCGTCGTTCCCTGGCCCGTGTTCCGTCAGTTCCTCGATGCCATCTCGGCCAGTGGTGACATCGTCGACGATCCGGCTTGACCGGGGATTCACTCCCCTCGCGGGGGGCTCACGATTCCACTGTGGCGATGGTCGCTTTTCAGATGTGATCGTTTACTGTCCCCCAGGGACCGAACACGGGACAATTTTGAGGTGGCTCAGCTTCAATTGTTCTCGGCGGCAGAATTGGTCTCGATGCGCGACCGGACCGCGTCGCGGACCTATTCTCCTGCGCGAGAGGAATTTCGTCGGGAGCATGCGCGTCGTCGGGCGTGGGGCTTGGCGCAAAGGCACGCCACGAAGCTGCGTCGCTTGCACGGCGACCGAGGCACAGACCGGCCGGCCGGCGCGCAGAGCCGACCGCGCCTGATGGCACAACGCAGGCCAGAGGGGCTAGAGGCAGAGAGGGCGACGGCCTATGCTCGGCGCGCAGCCGAGTCGGACCTCGCGCAGGAGGTGGCGGCACGAGAGGTCACTACGGTCCAGGAGGCTGCCGCGCCGGAGGTCACCGCGGAGGCATCGGAGGCCACCACAGCCCAAGTGGTGGAAGTCGGTTTCGGCGGCGTTGAGAAAAGCGCCGCACGGCAAGTTGGAGCGCAATCGCGAGCACATATTCCGGCGCTTCCGACCTCAAGAATGAGAACGCGTTCGCATGCCGCTCTTTTGACCGCGAGACCTAGCTCCGTCTCGACACCGGCGAAGGTGGCAGATAACGCGGGTCACGGATCGCCGCCAATCCGGACGATGCCACTGACGCTCGGCGTCAGCGCTGGGCGTCGCGGCCGCGGCGCACCAGTTGCGCCTCGATGGCACCGTGGGCCGCATGCACCGCCGATCGGGGCGAGCGGAAAGTCGAGCACCCACCACCCCGGCCGGCGGCGAACCGAAGGCGCGTCCCGCCTCGGTCCAGCACCACGCCGGGACTCCTCGAACAAGGTCGCGCGGCCGATCCCACGACAGGTGGTTTGCCTACGCGATCGGGCGCACCCGCACAGGGGCCCGTCGGGGACGGTGGGTGCCCGCGGGAAGAGCCCGAGCCGCGCGGCGAACGGCCGAAAAAATCCGACGATCTCTGAAATTGGATGCTTGCGGCAGGCGTGTACCGATCGTGCCGGCGCTCAGGACCGGCGCATCTGACCCCTCGAGAGGAAGCACGCACATGTCGAAGCTGAAGTGGGCCGCTGGCGCGGCCGTGCTCGCCTGCACCAGTGCCGCCATGGCGTACGCCGCCACCGGAACGGCCGGCGCCGCGACGACCGGCAGTGGGACCGGCGCCGCCGCCCCCGCCGCACACAGCACGGTGGCGTCCCAGACCAAGGCCGCAGTCAAGGCCAAGGCGGCCAAGGCGGCCAAGCGCCCACCGGTGCTGTCCGGCAAGCGGCAGGTGACGATCGTGCGGGCGCAGGCCTTCGAGTCCGCGGTGTCGATGGTCAGCGGCGAGCTGACCGAGGTCGACGACGACAGCGGCCGTCAGCTGTTCGTGCCCACCCCGGTGAGCAGGACGGAGTACATCATCAAGGCGTACGGCAAGGCCACGAACGACCCGGCCAGCCTGGAGCCGTCGTGCTGGCAGGTCAGCCGGCCGGGCGGTTCGGATCCGCTGCGGGTCGAGGCGGCCGCGTGCGACAAGAACAACGCGCGGCAGCGGTTCCACATCACCGCGCAGGCCGACAAGACGTACGCGATCGACAGCGGGTCGGCGTACCTGCAGTACTCGCCGACCCGCGGGCTGATCCTGGAGGAGCTGGGCGACGCGCCGCTGCTCAGCACCTTCCGGCTCGTCGACAACGGCCCCGCGCCGCGCGGCAACCGCTGAGGGGGAACGGGGATGGGCGCGGCCGGCGGGAGCGCTTCCCGCCGGCCGCCCCGGGCGGTCAGCGGTTGTGCTGGTCGACGTGGTCCTGAATCTGCCGGGCGAATCCCTCCGCGGTGGACAGTTGCTCGCGCAGCGCCTGGACGCGGGCCTGGGCTGCGGTGTGGAACATGGCCAAGCGGTCCTGCAGCTCAGCGCGCTTGTCGCCGCACGCGACGGCGAGGGAGTCCAGGATCTGCAGCAGGTCGCGCATCTCGTCGAGGGTGAACCCGAGCGGCTTCATGCGTTTGACCGGCGTCACGGCGCCGGTGTGGCGCCGGCCATCAGTGGCCGACCTTGAGCTTGCCGGCCAGGTTTTCGTGGAACGCCGCGCTGGCGGTGTTGAGGCCGACGATGTCGGCGCGCTTGCCCTTGGCCTCGTACTTGGTGGTGATCGCGTCCAGCGCGGCGACCGAGGAGGCGTCCCAGATGTGCGCGGCGCCCATGTCGATGACCACGTGGTCCGGGTCGCCGGCGTAGTCGAACTGGTAGACCAGGTCGTTGCTGGAGGCGAAGAACAGTTCGCCGTGCACGTGGTAGATGCGAGTCGTGCCCTCCGGGTCCAGGACGCTGGTGACCTCGGCGAAGTGCGCCACCCGGCGGGCGAAGATCACCATGGCGGCGAGCACGCCGAGGACGACGCCGACGGCCAGGTTGTGGGTCGCCAGCGTGGCGGCGACGGTGACCAGCATGACGATGATTTCGCCGGCCGGCATCCGCTTGAGCGTGGCCGGGGCGATGCTGTGCCAGTCAAAGGTGCCCACCGACACGATGATCATGACGGCGACCAGCGCGGCCATCGGGATGAGCGCGACCACGTCACCGAGGGCGACGACGAGGATCAGCAGGAAAAGCCCGGCCAGGAACGTGGAGAGACGGGTACGGGCGCCCGACGCCTTCACGTTGATCATCGTCTGGCCGATCATCGCGCACCCGCCCATGCCGCCGAAGAAGCCGGTGACGATGTTGGCCACGCCCTGACCCCAGGACTCCCTGGTCTTGTCCGAGTGGGTGTCGGTGATGTCGTCGACGAGCTTGGCGGTCATCAGCGACTCCATGAGCCCGACCAGGGCCACGGCCAGCGCGTACGGGGCGATGGTGGTCAGGGTGCCGAGCGTGAGCGGCACGTCCGGCAGGCCCGGCACGGGCAGGCTGTCGGGCAGGGTGCCCTCGTCGCCGACGGTCGGCACGCTCAGGTGCGCGACGACGGTGAACGCGGTCAGTACGACGATCGCGACCAGCGGCGCCGGGACCGCGGTGGTCAGCCGGGGCAGGAACACCATGACGGCCAGCGCGGCGGCCACGAGGGGGTACACCAGCCAGGTGACGCCGAACAGGTGCGGCAGCTGGGCGGTGAAGATCAGGATGGCCAGGGCGTTGACGAAGCCCACCATGACGCTGCGGGGGATGAACCGCATCAGCTTCGCCACCCCGGCGAGCGCCAGGACCACCTGGAAAACCCCGCCCAGGATGACCGCGGCGATCAGGTAGCTCAGCCCGTGCTCGCGGGCCAGCGGACCCACGACCAGGGCGACCGCGCCGGTCGCAGCGGAGATCATGGCCGGGCGGCCGCCGGTGAACGCGATGGTGACGGCCATCGTGAAGGAGGCGAAGAGCCCGATCTTCGGGTCGACGCCGGCGAGGATCGAGAACGAGATCGCCTCGGGGATCAGTGCCAGCGCCACGACCAGGCCGGCCAGCACTTCCGTACGCAGCACCCGCGGCGACGTGAGCCATTCGGGGCGGGACCGTCGAGGCGGGCGCACGACGGAGGACTGCGAAGACATAGGGCTCATTTCCATGGGGAAGCCGAGTGAGCAAAGCGCCAAAACTACCCTTCGGTAAGAGGAGAGTTCGGCCTGAGCGCCCCGTGTCGATCATCACCCGTACCCCGCGCCGCCGTTGACTTTCCGTCTTGGAATGTGATTGTCTTTCCGCCATGGAAAGTAATGCTGCCGAGCAGCTCGCCGCCATCGCCGACGCCCGCGCCGCGGTTGCCGACCGGCTCGTCACCCCGTGGTGGTACCACCCCGTTCTCGGCCTGCTGGTCGGCGCGTACGTCGTCGCCTTCGGCCTCGGCAACAGCGCCGCCCGGCTCGCCGCCGGGGTGTGCTTCGCCGGCGGCTGCGTCCTGCTGGTCAAGGCGTACCGGCGGCGGACCGGGGTGTGGGTCTCCGGCCTCGACGCCGGCCGCGCCGGCCGGTGGGCGATCGCGATGGGCGTCATGCTCGGGATCATCGCCCTCGCCGCCGTGGCGGTCGGCCGCTACAGCGACCTGCGGTGGCCGGTGTGGGCGCTCGCCGCCGCCGGCTTCACCGGCACCGTCCTGCTGGGCCGCCAGTTCGACAAGGCGCTGCGCGCGCAGCTGCGGGCCGCCGCATGAGCGAACCGTTCGACGAGGTCATCCACGCCCCGAACCGGCTGCGGATCTGCGCCTTCCTGGACGCCGCGACCAGCACCGAGTTCGGCGTGCTGCGCGAGCTGCTCGGCGTCGCCGACTCGGTGCTCAGCAAGCACCTGAAGGTGCTGCAGGACGCCGGCTACGTCAGCATGACCAAACCCACCGGCCGGGGCCGGGTGAAGACCTGGGTCAGCCTCACCGCCGAGGGCAGGCAGGCGTACGCCCGGCATGTGAGCGCGCTGCGCGCCCTGTTCGACTCCCCTCAGTTGCCGACCCCGAGCGACGACATGAAGGCGGCCGGGTAGCGGTCACCGCGGGCCGCGCCGGCCGGCACGGCCTCGCCGATCTCGGCGAGATCGTCGGCCGTGAGCGTCACGTCCAGCGCCGGGAGTGCCTCGGCCAGGCGATTCCGGGTACGGGCACCGACCAGCGGGACGATGAACGGCTCCTGCGCGGCGACCCACGCGATCGCCAGCTGAGCAACCGTGCACCCCTTCGCCGCGGCGATCCGGCGCAGCGCCTCCACCAGCGCGAGATTGTGTTCCACGTTCCCATCGGCGAACCGGGGACCGAAAGCGCGGCCGTCGCCCGGAGCGGCCACCCGGTCCGCCGTCCAGTGCCCCGAGATGAGGCCGCGGCCCAGCACCCCGTACGCGGTCATCCCGATCCCCATCTCCCGCAGCGCCGGCAGCACCTCCGCCTCCACCGCGCGCGACAGCAGCGAGTACTCGATCTGCAGGTCGGCGATCGGGTGCACGGCGTGCGCCCGGCGGATCGTCGCCGCGTCGACCTCCGACAGGCCGATGTGCCGGACGTACCCGGCGTCGACCATCTCCTTGATCGCGCCGATCGTCTCCTCGATCGGCACGGCCGGGTCGAGCCGCGCGGGCCGGTAGATGTCGACGTGGTCCACACCCAGCCGGGTCAGCGAGTACGCGAGGAAGTTCTGCACCGCCTCGGGGCGCCCGTCCATGCCGCCGAAGACGGTGCCCGGGCCGCGCAGCATGCCGAACTTCACGCTCAGCTGGTAGCTGTCGCGGTCCCGGCCGCGCAGCGCCTCCGCGAGGAGCAGCTCGTTGTGGCCCATGCCGTAGAAGTCGCCGGTGTCGATCAGCGTGACGCCGGCGTCCAGCGCGGCGTGCACGGTGGCGATGCTCTCGGCGCGGTCGGTCTCGCCGTACGCGCCGGACATGCCCATCGCGCCGAGGCCCAGCGCGGAAACGGCGGGGCCGGTCTTGCCCAAGGTTCGTGTCTGCATGTCCCTACCGTGCGCCTCGACCGGGCGTGGCGGGAGCGGAGCGCCGATCGTGGGAGCGCCACTCCCTGGATCGCACGGGCGTACCCGAGGCAGCATGAACACATGCAGCGTGACCAGCTCGCCGACTTCCTGCGCCGGCGCCGCGAGGCGATCCGCCCGGCGGAGGTCGGCATCGCCGACGGACCGCGCCGGCGCACCGCCGGCCTGCGGCGCGAGGAGGTGGCCCGGCTCGCCGGCATGTCCGTGGACTATGTCGTACGCCTCGAGCAGGGCCGCAGCAGCCAGCCGTCGACGCAGCTGCTGGGCGCGCTGGCCCGGGCGTTGCGCCTGTCCGACGACGAGCGGGCCCACCTGTTCCACCTCGCCGGTCACCAGCCGCCACCCGCCGACGGGGTGGCCCGGATGGCCCGCGCGGGCCTGCTGCGCATGCTCGACCTGCTCGGCGACACCCCGGCGCTGGTGCTGTCCGACCTCGGCGAGGTGCTGGCCCAGAACCGCGCGTCGATCCTCGTGTCCGGCGACCACAGCGGCGTCACCGGCGACCGGCGCTACCTGCCGTACCGCTGGTTCACCGAACCCGGCTCCCGAGGGCTGTGCCCGCCGGAGGACCGCGCGGATCAGGGCCGCAAACTCGTCGCGGACCTGCGCGCGACCGCCGGGCGCCGCGCCGGGGATCCGGAGGTCGCCGGGCTGATCGCCCGGCTGCGGGCGGCGAGCCCCGAGTTCGCCCGGCTCTGGGCCGAGCACGAGGTGGCGGTCCGGCGCTTCGACCGCAAGACGCTCATCAACCCGCGGGTCGGGCCGCTGGTGCTGGACTGCGAAACCCTGGTCACCCCCGACCAGGGTCAGGAGCTGGTGGTGCTCACCCCGGCGGACGCCCAGACCCGGGAGCGACTGGAGCTGCTGCTCGTACTCGGCACGGAGGAGTTCCCGACCGGGGTCACGGCTGAGTAGGCGAACCCATGCGGGGGCCGGACGGGGTTGGAAAGACTGGCCCGCATGACCGTACGTGCCGCCGCCGCGCCGCCCCGCCGCGAACCCGCCGTCCTGCTCGCCGTGGGCCTGGTCGCCCTGGCAGTCTCCGCGGTCGGGGCGAAGTCGATCGGCACCTGGTTCCTCGAGGTGGCGGCGGCGATCGTCGCGGCGGTGATCCTCGTGGCCACGTACCGCCGGTTTCCGCTCAGCCCGCTCGCGTACCGGCTCATCCTGGTCCACGCGCTGATCCTGATGATCGGCGGTCACTGGACGTACGCCGAGGTCCCGGCCGGCGACTGGGTACGCGACACGCTCGGGCTGGCCCGGAACCCGTACGACCGGCTCGGGCACTTCGCGCAGGGCTTCGTACCGGCCGTCGTCGCGCGCGAGGTGCTGCTGCGCCGTACGCCCCTGCGGCCGGGCGCCTGGCTCGCCGCGCTGGTGATGTGCGTGGTGATGGCGTTCAGCGCGACCTGGGAGCTGTTCGAGTGGCTGTCGGCGGTGATCGGCGGCTCGTCGGCGGACGACTTCCTGGGCACCCAGGGCGACGTCTGGGACACCCAGTGGGACATGCTCTGCGCGGGCATCGGCGCCGCGACGAGCCTGCTGCTGCTCACCCGCCTGCACGACCGGCAGCTCCAGGCCCGCGCGACGCCCTGATCAGGCCACGATCATCCGGAGTCCGAGCTCCGCCGCCTCCAGCGCGACGATGTCGCGGTTGCGCTCGGCCCACCGGCCGGAGGAAAGGTCCCCCTCGAGCCTGCTCACCGCCCGCTGCTCGGCCTCCGGGCCGACCCGCGCCCACACCGACACCGCGCGGCGCACCCGCTCCTCCAGGTACGCCTCGGGCCGGCGCCAGTACGCCTCGAAGAAGCCGTCGGCGCAGTCCCACGGGATCATCACCGGTTCCGCGCGGCCGCCGATCGCGGCCGTCAGCTCCGCCAGCGACGGCCAGCCGACCAGCAGCCCGGCGAACTCGGGCAGGTAGTCGCGGGTGAGCCAGAACCGCTGCGACGGGTTGGTGTCGTAGGCGTCGTACGTCACCACGACCACCCGGCGCGCCACCCGCCGCATCTCCCGCAGCCCGGCGACCGGGTCCGGCCAGTGATGGACCGTGCTGACCGCCATCGCGGCGTCGAAGGAGCGGTCGGGGAACGGCAGGCACTCCGCGGCGGCGGCAACACACGGCGCGGCGCCCGGCGGACGCTGGGCCCGCATGACCGCCGACGGTTCCACCGCCGTGACGTCACGGTCGGGCGGTTCGTACGAGCCGGTCCCCGCGCCGACGTTCAGCACCGTCCGGGCGTCCCCGAGCGCCGCCCAGATGCGCGCGGCGATCCGCGGCTCGGTACGCCGGGTGGCCGGGTACGCGGACCCGATGACGTCGTACAACTGCGGACCGACCATCTTCAGCTGCTCCTCCGGCGTCGTCCTGATGCCCATCGCGCGTGCCTCCAGCTCCCTGTCGATCGCCGTCACCATGGCCGCGGCACGGTCGCGCTGCTCCACCAGCAACCCGCGCAGCCGGTACAGGTGCGCGACCGCGTCGGTGGCCGGGTCGTCGACCAGGGCCGCGATCTCCCCCAGCCCGAACCCCAGACGTCGGTACGCGAGCACCTCCCGCAACCGCTCCACATCGGCCGCCGAGTAGGCGCGATAGCCGCCGGCGGTCCGCGTGGACGGCTGCAGCAGGCCGACCTCGTCGTAGTGATGCAGGGTGCGGACGGTCACTCCGGCCAGCTCGGCCACCCGTCCCACGGTCAGGTGCTCCTCCACGTGGTCGACTATGGGGCCTCACGCAACGTCAGGGACAAGCCATCGGCGTTGGCCGTCAAGCCGCGGTCGCCGACCGCACTCCATTGCGGCACCGGCTATTCCTCGTCGGCCATCGACGCGTGAACATCTTGCCGACGCGCAACCGCCTTACCGATACGCCGCGGTAGAAACCGGTCACCCCGACACAAAGGTCGACGGAACTGCCTCGTTTGGCGGGCACCACCCTGCGGCTGCACATTGACGTGAATAGTAGAGTCAGGTCCATGCCAGTAGCAGCTATCGCGGAGCCGTCCACCCCGCCGACGGCAGATTCACCGAAACCATCCCGCCGCGCCCTCGGAATCGTGGCGTTGCTACTCGCCGGCGGAGCCGCCGGGGTAGGCACTTTGTGGGCCGTTCACGACCCGCACACGGCGAAGCCGGAGCATTTGGTCGGGGTGGTCGATTGGTCGAACCAGTCCACCAACACCATTTCGTTCCGGGCCGACGGCCAGCCGCCGACCGGCGAGCAGGTGTTCTATCGCGTGGTGTCGTCCACTACCGACTACCCGGGCTGCCTGGTGGGAAACGGGTCCGATCCGGTGCGGCAGGACAAGCGCAGGGTCGAACTCGACACGGTGCGAGCCGATTACGGCGGGAAGCAGCCGGTCCGTATTGCGATGTCGCTACTCTGCAAGGACTGACCAGGAATTCAACGCCGGCCGAGGGCACTTTTCCCCGGCCGGCGCAACGATGGCTTCGGGCATTCGGGCCGATCAGTCGGAACGCTGTCCCAACATCGTCAAACATTTATCGATTCCGCTGTCGCCGGTGTGCGAACGGTCGCGCAAAGCGACCCACACCGTCTTGGCGCTGGCGTCCTTGAACGCGGCGCGAACCAGTACTGCGGGGGAAACCGTGTCTCCGGCTGCGGCAGCCACACATAACGGCGTCGAACCCAGCGACAGCCTTGCGGCATCCGGCTTCTCATCGGGCGAGCACGGCAAGAGCTGAGCGGCCAGAATATCCGCCGGATTCCGGTACGACTCGGGAAGCTCCAACCGGACTGCCCCGCATAGTTCGTCCAATTGAGCGAGATACGCCGGCGACATGTCGCCGTCACCATACCGCTGCCACAGCTGGTCGGACAGCCGTGAGGTCACGTCGTGATTGCCGGCAGCAATGTCGGCGGCTGCCTGCGCTTGCCCGTCCGCGGCCAGGTACCCGATTTCCACCTCGGCCGAAAGGGCGTCGAACCTGGTGACGGACGCGCCTCCGGACCGAGGGGACTGCACCGTCGGCTCGGCGCGCATGTGCGACTTGAGGAACGTGCTCATCGCCTCGGCCCGTTGCGTGAGCAGCGTGGCGCCGGTGACTCCCACCGGATACGGGCGGCTGAGAGCCGCCCACCTGAGGGTGCGGCGCATCGGGCCAGCTTGCAGGTAACGCAATCTCATGGAGCCAAATGAATGCCCGATGAATCCGACGTACGAAAGGTTCTCCTTGCGGCCGACGGCATCGATGACTTGCCGATACGATTCGGGAGTGAACCCCCACCTGCCGTGTTGAATGTCGCAGGTGTCTCGAAGAGCGCCGGCCTGCCGCAACGCTGGACCGGTCGGCGTCGAGCGAATCGCGCTCGCGAACTCCGACAAGGATTGCCGACACGCCGGATCCACTGCTCTCGTCGACCACGGCTCGTCGACAGCAATCACGTTGTACCGGTCGAATACCTGCGGGGCCTGCGTGACGAACCCGCTGAGGTAGTCATCGGACAGCACAGGCACACCGGGACCGCCGAAATCAACGATCACCGTTTCCTTGGTGGCTCGTGCCGGCCGATGCAGGGTGTAACGCCAGGACCGACCTCCGGCAGTGGCCTGCCGGCACTCTGCACGGGATGGGAAATCCACGCATACATCAAGGTTCGCCGGACCCGTGACCGGGCGGCCCGCCGAGCCCTCAGCATGGTGTGCATTCTCATTGCTGCCGACCACGACGACGACGGCGACGGCGACGGCCACAGCTGCCGCCAAGGCGGCGCGCCAGGTGCTGAAGATTCTCAGCAGGCGCGCCGCCCCGGTCGGGTGTTCTCGTGTCACCAGCCGGAGTCCTTGAGGACGTAATCGTCGGTGTCGGTGACCGTCTGCGGGCCCTTGATGTAGCGAACCGTCGCCCACGCATAGTCGGCCCACACCGGCACCGAAGACTTGTCGGTTGCGGTGTAGTCCCCACCGACGTCTACGCGAACCTGCCGACCGGTCGGCTCGTGGCCCTCAACGCCTATGCCGATCATCTTGAGCCCGGTGTCGATGTGCAGAATGCTGGTGTTGCACGTCTGGACCGGGATGCCGATGTTCGCGGTGATGCCGTTGTAGGTGCCGCCGAGAGTGGCGGTCTTGGTCGTGCACGACTGCGACGGGCCGGTCGGTTGCCACGAGTTGAGCTTGGAAATGTAGCTCGACGGGTGGTACAGATCGACCTTCCATGGCTTCGACCGGATCGTGAAGTCCCGGATATCGGGGTTCGCGGTGGTGGAGTTCGGCCGGGTGAACAGGCCCCACCGGTTGTACACCCAGTGACTCGTGCCGCTCTGCGCCCACTTCTCGAAGCAGCTCTCCACGTGATAGTCGGTCGAGCTGTACGAGGCGTCCCAATAGGCGTTGTTGCAACCGTTGCTGTACTTGTACATGTTCTTCGGGTTGACGCCGGCGTCGTAGCCGCTGCCACCGGCGAGCTGGGCGGGAGCGCCGTCGAGGGTCTCGGCCGAGCCGTCTGGCTGGAATTGGATACCGAGACCGCTGGCGCCATTCTCGTCATCACCGACGCTCTGCAGCGAGATGTCGCCCGGCGCGGAGGACCCGGACCAGACAACGGAGATGCTGTGTCCACTCAGCAGTGGATTGGCGATCGTGGCAACCTGCACGTCCGCCTTGCGTAGCAGGTGCCCCGCGCGCGCCCGGCGGTCCAGAAAGTCTGTCACCCGAGAATTCTCTTGGGCCTGCACCTTGTCGGATCCCTGCGCCCGCAGCTTCGACACTTGCGCGGCGCCGGACATGTCGGCCCGGTGACTGACCCGGACAATATCGGCGCTCGCGATGCGGGCAGTCCGCACGGTGGGCGCAGTCTGGGCCGGAGAGGCATGTGCGGCACCAGAAGCCGCAATTAAGAGTCCCATCCCCACCATCGACGCGAGCGCGACCTGGGGGCCCCGTTCTGGGAGCTTCAAACCATCCTCCTGCATGCTGTCGGTATCCATCCCGGGAAAGACGGCCACAGCGCAACGTCGATCCACGGACGGCGATCTTTCTAGCACGCAGACTCAGGCTCCCGCCGACCCGGTCGAATTGTCCGACCCCTACCCCGGAGTTCTTTTACAGCGCATCCGGCAACCTCTCGCACGCGCCGCCATCGCTCGGCGCATCCATGCCCCGGAAGCCGGGATCCTCGATCGCGTTCTCATCGTTGAGCTGCAGTTGTTCCGTTACGAACCGCGCTCCACAAAAGACGCTATCGAACGTTCTCCCGGTCGAACTCGAAACGCTTCGACAGAGCAAGAACCGTATCGTGATTACGATCACACACATCCTTCCAATCGCCCTACGCATTTCCTGCATCAGGTTTTTCAGGGCTTTCAGCACTGAGAAGGCGATTTGCCCGACCGAATCGCGTCTTCACAGCGTTGGCGTGGTCGCTCGCCGCGGTCCCCCTGCTCCACCAGCAACCGCGTACCCGGTACAGGTGCGCGACCCCATCGGTGGCCGGGTCGCTGACCAGTGCAGCGATCTCACCCGGCCCACGGTCAGGCGCCTCCCCCACTTGGTCGACTATGGGGTATCAGCCAACATCAGGAGCAAGCCCTTCGAAGGGAAGCCATGACGTCCGACTACACCGCCACGTTGCCTCGCAAGCGGATGGGCGCCGGGGTTGTGCTGTCCGACGCCTCGGGCCGGGTGCTGCTGGTCGAGCCGACGTACAAGCCGTACTGGGAGATCCCCGGCGGGGCCGTGGAAGCCGGCGAGTCGCCACACGCGGCGGCGGCGCGGGAGGTACGGGAGGAGCTCGGCCTGACGCTGCGGCCGGGGCGGCTGCTGGTGACCGACTGGGTTCCACCGCGGCCGGACCGTACCGAGGGCCTGATGCTGCTGTTCGACGGCGGAACGCTCACCCCGCAGGAGGCCGAGCGGATCAGGGTGCCGGCCGAGGAACTGCGCGGCTGGGCATGGTGCGATGAGCACGAGGCCGATGAGCGGCTCTCCGGCCCGCTGGCACGGCGGATGAGCGCCGCGGTGCGGGCTCGATCGACCCGGACGTCGCTGTACCTGGAGAACGGCTTCCCGACCGGGTGAGCTCGGCTTCACCGTCCATCGTGGCGGCGGGCCCCCGAGCGTTGCTGAGCTCGTCACGCTCACCGCAGGCGGGTATCACTCTTCCGGGCTAAACCGGTTGGGCGCAGCGTGATGATCAAAACGCGAAAACCGCGAAACGGACGCCCGATCTCCGGACCGGCACCCCCGGCGTTTTCTACTACGAGACGCCGTCCTGCCTGCGAAGCGACGGCGTCTCACCAAGCGAAGCGTCAGGAGAAAGCGCCATGCACCACGACCGCGCCGGATAGCCGGCTCCGGAGCGCCTGCTGTCTTACGAACCCGGCAGGTGACGAAAAGAGATCCGCAGACCGTGTCGTGGCGCGTGTGCGGATCAGGCGGGTCCTCGGCGGCCAGAAAACGCCGAGGGCCCGCACTCGCCGAAGAGTAATTCATTCACAGACCTCACCGTCGCGGCCGTGTCGCATGCCCCCGGTCAGCGGCCGCAATGGTGTGGACCCGCCGCCCGTGGTGCTGATCAGGCGGGTTCCGGGGGTCCTCGCCGCCCCGCCCGGCGGCGGGGACCCCTACCACGGCCGGGCACCGGCCGCGAAACGTCAGACCTCGAACACCGCTTATTTGCCCCACCCGCGAGGAAGGTGCTAATCGCATGTCGTCCCTGGTCATCACCGCTGTGGCGGGCGCCGCGCGCCGGTCGGGCATCGATGAGGGATGCAGCCTGCGGCGCGCCGTCCCCCGGTCGGGGTAATCCGGTGAGCGCAGAAGCGGGATTTCGAACGGATGAGAATGCCGCACGGACATCCGATCACGTTTCTGCCCCTGGTCCGGGAATGTTGTGCCGCGCCCTTTCCGCCTCCACCGGAATCGGCGCAATCGCACAGGTCATTCCCCGTGGCCCCGGTCGCGTCCCGGCGACCGGGGCCACGTTCAAGGTCTCGCAGGAGGAAACCGCGGATGCGCAAGCTCAGTAGACGGACCACCGCCGTCGTCGTCGCCTCGGTCGTCGCTGTGGGCGCGGCCGGTGCGGCGTACGCGGCGTGGACCCTCACCGGTACCGGCACGGCCGAGGCGAAGGCCGGTTCCGTGGTGACGCTGAAGGTCACCAGCGCCGGGCTGGCGGGCGGGCTCACCCCGGGCAACGCGACCACGGTGCTGCTGACCGTGGAGAACCAGAACGCCTTCCCCGTACGCATCACCGACATCGACCTGACGCGGCTGGACTCGCCGCAGGAGGGCTGCGCGGCGACCGAGAACGTCGAGGTCGTCAACGACGCGCCGCTGCCCGAGGCGGCCACCGTCCCGGCCGGCAGCAAGGACAAGCCGGCGACCGCCCGGATCGCGTGGGCCGGACCGCTGCGGATGGTCGCCGACCCGGCGGACGCCTGCCAGGGTGCGCCGTTCACGTTCAACGTCCACCTAGACGCCGTCAGCGCGGCGGCGTGAGGGCGGCGATGGGGCACGGTGGCGGCCTCGCCGTCGCCCCGTCGCCCACCGATGAGCAGACACCGAAAAGGATGCGCATGCGCAAGCTCGACCGTCGCGGCAAGGTGATCCTGAGCGTCGCCGCCGCTGCCGCCGTGATCGTGAACGCGGGCGCCGCCTGGGCGTACTGGTCGCTGGGCGGCGCCGGCACCGGCGTCGCGGTGGCGGGCACCGCCGTGGAGCTGAAGCTGCAGGGCCGGTCCGACGAGAGCAAGCCGCTGTACCCGGGCGCGACCGCGGACCTCGCGGTGACCGTGACCAACCAGAACGACTTCCCGGTGAAGATCACCTCGATCAGCCCGGGCAACGGCAAGGTGACCGCCGACGCCGACCACCGCGACTCCGGCTGCGTCGAGACCGGTGTGGTGCTCACCGCCGACGTGCTGCCGGTGGCCTGGCAGGTCCCGAAGAACACCATCGGCGTGTTCACGGTCCCGGGCGGGCTGCGGATGACGAACAGCTCCGACAGCGCCTGCCAGGGGGCGACCTTCACGATCCCGGTGAAGGCCTCCGGGCTGAGCAGCGCTTCCTGAACCATCCCGTGGGCATCCGGGCCGACGCGCCGCCCACCTCCCCTTGTCCCGTCGGCGAGCATGTCAGGAGTTCCGCTGTGCACCGATGGCACAAAACCGTGGTCGCCGCGGCGGCCGTCGTCGGCGCGGCCGGGCTGGTGGTCGCGCTGCGCGATCCGTCGACGACGGACCAGCAGATGACGCTCACCGCGGCGCCGGGCGCCGACGGCAGCAACCCCGTTTTCACCGTACGGGGAGCAGCGGTCGAGGACCTCTACCCGGGCGCGCGGCGCCGGCTGGTGCTGACCCTCGCCAACTCCTCGAGCCACGACCTCGTGGTGACGGGGATGCACGCGCGGCTGACCGCCACGTCGAAGCCGGGCTGTGAGCCGGTCGTGTCCAACCTGGAGGTGGGTCCGTACACCGGGTCCCTGCCGGCCCGGGTCGGTGCGCGCGACAGCCGCGAGGCCGGGGCCGTACCGCTGCACATGCCGAACTCGGTCGTGGACGCCTGCCAGGAGGCGACGTTCACCGTGCTGCTGACCGCCGACGCCGCCGTGGCATCCCGGTGAGGCATCGGCGTACCCGTACCGGACAGCCTTTTCGTTTTCTGCGGTCGCCCCTGCCGTTCGTCGGCGTGGCGACCGCGCTGGCGATCGGCACCGGTGTAGCCGCGTACGGCGACTGGGACGTCGGCGCGGAGGAGGCACAGTTCACCGTGCACGCCGCGAGCATTCCCCGGATGAAGGCGCCCATTGTGGAGCTGCCCGGCGGGGAACCGCAGATCACCGCGGAAGGGATCGTCGCCGCGGGCCCGCGGATCGCCTGGGACCGGGTCACGATCGCCCCGGGTACGCCGGTGCAGCGGTACGTCGTGACCCGGCACCTCGGGCCGATCGCGCAGGTCGCGTGTGACGTGCCGGCGGCGCGGGCGCGGTGCGTCGACGAGAGCGCTCCGGCCGGCTACCTGGCGACGTACACGGTGGCGGCGACGTACGGCACCTTCTGGACCGGCGAGCCGAGCCCGGCGAGCGAGCCGGCGCTGCTGCCCGGCGAGGCGGCCCCGATCGTGGTCGACGGCGTGGTCCTGGTGCCGGGCGCCGACGGTTCCGCGCTCGTCCCGGCCCCCGGGGTGAGCGCCTCGGCCCCGGGCGGGGTCGTCGTCGTCCCACAGGCGGGCGCCGCGGACGGGCGCGGCCAGCCGGAGCCGGTCGCGTCCACGTCGACCGCGCCGGCACCGGATCAGGTGCAGCCGCCGCCGGTGCAGGCGCCGCCGGTGCACAAGCCGCCCGCGCCGCCGGAGGAGTCCGCGCCCGCCCCGGACGCCGGGAAACCGTCGTCCAGTGCGTCCGCCGGAACCGGTAAAAACGATGGGGGCACGCAAAAGGATACGCCGATCGGCTCGGCGATCGACGCCGTCATTCCGGGCTGACTAGACAGCCGTCGAAGTTCATAAAAGCGCGTTCCTGTCACGGCGAAACACCCTGAACAAACAGCTAAATTCCGGACGACGGCCGTTTACGCCAACTGCCTTTACAGGTGTCACGGTTTCCATGGGGCAACAAATAGGATTGTCGGTATGACGCCATCCGGTTCGATCGCCATCCAGCTCGCTCTGTCCGTCGCCATGGTCATCTTCACCGCGTACGTCGCGGGCCGGGTGCACCAGTGGTACCGGCACGGCTTCGACCGCGATGTCGCGTTCCGGGAGGGCTACAACCAGGCGTCGCACACGCTGTTCCAGCTCGCGGTGCGCAACCACCCGGTCAAGCCGGCGCCGGTCGCCGCGCCGCGCCCGGCCACGGCCGTCGCACCCGGTGTCCGCGCCGTCGTCCCCCTGCACCAGCTTCCCGAGCGCACCCCCGTCGACCCCGCCGGCGGCCGCATCGAGCACACCCGCCTGTTACCGCACCAGGCCTGACCCGTAGGGAAGTACCGGACCGCCATGACCGTTCCCGGCAACAGCATCATCCAGGCCCTGTTCGCGCTCGCGTTCGTCATCGCCAGCGGGTACGCGGCCGGCCGCATCCACCAGTGGTACAAGCAGGGCCTCGACCGCGACGAGGCCTATCGCAACGGCTACGACCAGGCCTCCAACTCCATGTTCGACATGGCCATCCGCAAGCGCCAGCAGGATCCGGCAGCGGCGGACGCCGAGGGTGACTTCACCCCCGCGGCGGCGGAGAGCCCGGACCGTCAGCATCTCGTCGGCCAGTCGCGCCGGCGCATCCAGTCGCAGCCGCAGCCCAAGTCGGGGCGCCGGCGTCGCCGCTCCGGGACACGCTGAGGTTTGCCCTGCCCCCGCGGATGCTGCTAGACCCCCATTCCTCCTGGTCATGACGGTTGCGCCGGTGAGCCGCGGCGCCCGTGGAGGTGACCGGGCGACCCACTCCTCGCCCGGCCGGATTAGCTCGGAGGGCTCGATCCTTCCGGTCGACCGGCCGCCCGGGACGGGCCGAATGCCGATCCCGCACAAGGCGACGAATCGGGCACTGTGGGGACTCGGCCGAGCATCCGTACCCGCAGGAGGAGGCTCCGTATGTGCGTCCCCGCTGTCTCGGGTCTCCCGGGCATCGCGGCGGGCGATACCGCACCACCCGCCCCAGGAATCCGGCGGCCCCGGCTGGACCGGCGCGCACGGGCCGTCCTGGCGGGAGCCGCGGCCACGGCCGCCCTGGTCAACGCCGGTGCGGCCTGGGCGTACTGGACGGTCACCGACGCCCGCGCCGGCGGTGTGCAGCCCGGTTCCTACGTCTCGATGGCCCTGCTCGGGAAGTCCAGCCTGGACACGCCGCTGCAGCCGGGAGCCGTCGGCGCCCTCACCGTGACGGTTGCCAACCACAACCCGTACCCGATCGTCGTCACCGCCGTGGAGCCCGGCCCGGGCAACGTCATCGCCGACGCCGAGCACCGCGAGGCCGGTTGCCGGCGGCCCGCGGTGGGCTTCACCGAGACCTCGCTCTCCGTACGCTGGCCCGTGGCCGCGAACAACGTGGCGGTGTTCACCGTGCCGGACGGCCTGCGAATGGCGGCGGACGGGAACGCGGCCTGCACAGGCGGCGTCTTCACCGTTCCGGTCGAGGTCACCGGCCACGCCGATCGACATTGACCCAGACTGCTGCGCTCGCCTGCCGAGCGGCGTAAGTTCGAGACGCCGGATCGACACCGCCGCTACCGGAGGTCGCCCATGACCACCGTCCAGCCGAGACCGATCGTGACCCGACCGTGGCCCGTCCGGCCACAGGTCAGGGGTAACGCGCTCGCACGGTTGCTGCGCACCACCGACGCTAAACAGATCGGGATCATGTATCTGTTCACGTCGTTCGCGTGGTTCATGATCGGCGGCTTCCTCGCGCTGCTGATGCGCGGCGAGCTCGCCCAGCCCGGCCTGCAGTACCTGTCGCCGGAGCAGTACAACCAGCTGTTCACCATGCACGGCACGATCATGCTGCTGTTCTTCGCCACCCCGATCGTGTTCGCCTTCGCCAACTACATCGTGCCGCTGCAGATCGGCGCGCCGGACGTGGCGTTCCCGCGGCTGAACTCGTTCGCGTACTGGCTCTACTTCTTCGGCGGCCTGATCGCGCTGGGCGGCTTCCTGACCCCCGGCGGCGCCGCGGACTTCGGCTGGACCGCGTACGCACCCCTGAGCGACTCCACGCACTCCCCGGGCATCGGTGGAAACGCCTGGGTGGTCGGCCTGGCCGTGTCCGGACTGGGCACGATCCTCGGCGGCGTCAACATCATCACCACGATCCTGACGCTGCGGGCGCCCGGCATGACGATGTTCCGGATGCCGATCTTCACCTGGAACATCCTGATCACGAGCCTCCTGGTGATCCTGATCTTCCCGTTCCTGGCCGCCGCGCTGTTCGCCCTGGCCGCCGACCGCATCCTCGGCGCGCACGTGTACGACGTCGGCACGTCCGGCCCGATGCTGTGGCAACACCTGTTCTGGTTCTTCGGCCATCCCGAGGTGTACGTCGTGGCGCTGCCGTTCTTCGGCATGGTCACCGAGGTCATCCCGGTGTTCAGCCGCAAGCCGGTCTTCGGCTACAAGGGCCTGGTCGGCGCCACCCTCGCGATCGCCGGCCTGTCCATGAGCGTGTGGGCGCACCACATGTTCGCCACCGGCCAGGTGCTGCTGCCGTTCTTCAGCCTGCTCAGCTTCCTCATCGCCGTGCCGACCGGCCTCAAGTTCTTCACCTGGATCGGCACGATGTGGCGCGGGCAGATCAGCCTCGAGACGCCCATGCTGTTCTCGCTCGGGTTCATGGTGACGTTCCTGTTCGGCGGGCTCACCGGCGTGCTGCTGGCCGCGCCCCCGATCGACTTCCATGTCCACGACACGTACTTCGTGGTGGCGCACTTCCATTACGTGCTGTTCGGCACCATCGTGTTCGCGGTCTTCTCCGGAACGTATTTCTGGTTCCCGAAGATGTTCGGCCGGATGCTCGACGACCGGCTCGGGAAGGTCCATTTCTGGCTGACGTTCGTCGGCTTCCACACCACGTTCCTGGTGCAGCACTGGCTCGGCGCCGAGGGCATGCCCCGCCGGTACGCCGACTATCTGCCCTCCGACGGGTTCACCACGCTCAACATGATCTCCACGCTGGGCTCGTTCGTGCTGGGCGCCTCGACGCTGCCGTTCCTGTACAACGTCTGGCACTCGTACCGGGCGGGCGTGCTGGTCACCGTGGACGATCCCTGGGGCCACGGCAACTCGCTGGAATGGGCGACGAGCTGCCCGCCGCCGCTGCGCAACTTCGACCACATGCCCCGGATCCGCTCGGAACGCCCGGCCTTCGACGCGAAGTTCCCCGAGCTCGCCGCGGGCGACCAGTCCGTGGCCGGGCCGCCGGAAGGTGGCGCCCGCCCGCTCACCAGCGAGTCCAGCGGCGGCGCGACGTACCAGGAGGACCGCACCGACACGTGAGGCGTTCTAGACTCACCGCGTGATCATCGAGAAGCAGGCCGGCGACGAGGGTGGCGTACGCCTGCGCGTCGCCGGGGAGCTCGACATGGTCACCGCCGACGAGCTGTGCGCCGCGGTGTCCGCCGCCCTCGCCGACGGCGCCACCGCGGTCGTCGCCGACCTCACCGGCGTCACGTTCTGCGACTCGTCCGGCATCGCCGCGATGGACCGGGCCTACGCCGAGGCCGCACGGACCGGACGGACGTTCCGGATCACCGGGGTGCACCCGAACGTCCGCCTGGTCCTGGAGCTCACCGACATGTACGACACCCTCACCGGCACCTGAGCCCGGTCAGCCCAGCACGGTCGGGTCCTGCCCCGGCAGCTCCGCCTCGATGCGTTCCTTGCGGACCTCGCCCGCGAACACGTGCGCGTCGGTGTGCACCAGCTTCGAGAGGCGTACCCGCTCCACCGGAACGATCTCCGTGGTGACCACGGGCCGCTCCTCGTGCAACGTGACCTCGTAGATGACGCCGCCCTCGGGCGTCTCGAACACCTCGCGCGGCCCGAACACGTCCGGGTCGTGCACCAGCTCCCGCCCGCCCTCGGTGATCGGCTCGCGTTCCAGGCGCAGCTCCTCGCGGCGTACCTGGACGGTGATCTGCACTTCCTCGGTGATCACGTGCTTGCGCAGGCGGGCGCGTCCCGCCTCGTACACCTCGGTGGAGGCGACGAGCCGCTCCTCCGAGCGGGTCATCGCGTCGTCGGAACCGAGGTCGTTCACATCGGCGGTGCTCATGGTTCCAGCCCTCCCTGCCGGCCGGCGCGGCCCGGGCCCGCGCGAAACGGGCCCGGGCGCCGCCACGTCAGCGGTTGCGACCCTCCGGGCCGTCGAACTCGATCTGCTCCTTGCGCACCTCGCCGCTGACGGTCTCCTCGTCGCGGACGGTCTCCTTGCCGAGGCGTACGCGCTCCACCGGCACCGCCTCGGTCTCCACCACCGGGCGCTCGGCGTGCAGCGTGACCTCGTGCTCGGCCTCGCTGATGTCGGGGCCGCCGAACGCGTCACCCCGGTTGGCCTCGGTGATCGGCTCGCGCTCGAGGCGGACCTCCTCGTGCGAGACCGGTACGCGGACCTGCTGCTGCTCGGTCACCACGTACTTGCGCAGCCGCGCGGTGCCGGCCCGCTCGGTCCGGGTGTCGGCGACGAGCCGCTCTTCCGACCGGGTCATCGCGTCGTCGCTGCCGCCCGTGGTGGCGGTGGTGGCGGTGTCCTCGCGGTACTCGCCGCCGTTGCCCGCGGACAGGCCGTAGTACGTGTACAGCTCGCGCTCCTCGGCGGGGCTCAGCTCGCCGTCCGGGTCGACCCGCGGCGCGTCCTTGACCCGCGCCTTGTCGTACGCGACGACGACGCGGTCCTCACTGAAGCCGGCCCGCTCGAGCGGGACGAACGTCTCCTTGGTGCCGAACAGGCCGGTCTTCACCGACACCCACTCGGGCTCGCCGGTGGTGTTGTCCAGGTACACCTGGCCGACCGAGCCGATCTTGTCGCCGTCAGTGTCGTAGACGTCGGTGCCGTCGAGCCGGGACAGGTCGTTCTGGGTGATCATGGGGCCTCCGGGGGTACAGGCGATCGCCGACCGCACTGGGATGGACGCATGGACGTCGCCACGGGGGTATTCATCGGATGCCGGCGACGTCGTTGCACCCCGGAAAGTGCCCGGCCGTTTACGTCATAAACAACCCGTGGGAATTACTTTCCCTCGGTCAGGCGGGCGGGGCGCCGGCGCCGGGGCAGCAGCAGCGCGACCCGATCCAGCAGTGCCTCCAGCGCCTCCTCGAAGTCCTGGGCGGCGACGTCGACCGAGAGGTGCGGCTCCAGGCGCTCCAGGATCGGGTAGTCGCTGAGGTCCCCGACCGGCGCGACCTCCGGCTCCTCCACCGGCCCGGTCTCCACGCCCCGCCCGGAGACCTCGAGCAGCAGGTACCCCAGCAGGAAACTGCTGAACGCGCGGTACACCGCCGCCGCGTCCTCGTCCGAGAACCCCGCCTCGATCATCACCTGCAGCATCGACTCGATCCAGCGCAGGCTGCGCAGCGGGGGGCGTACCCAGGGCGCGGCCGGCGGACGGGTCGCCACCAGCGGAAACACCTCGGGGTGGGCCAGCGCGATCCGGCGCAGGCCGTGCGCCAGGCGCTGGAGGTAGTCCACCCAGCCGGCATGCGCCTCGAGGTGCACGTCGGGGTCGCCGAACAGCTCGTCCACCACGGCCTCGACCACGCCGTCGAGCAGCGCCTCGCGCCCCGGCACGTACCTGTAGAGGGCCATGCCCTCGACGCCCAGGTACGCGCCGAGCCGCTGCATGGTCAGCATGCGCAGGCCGTGCTCGTCGATGTACTGGACCGCGGCGTCGATGATCCGCTGGCGGCTGAGGCCACCCCGGGCGGCGCCGGCGGCGTCGGCGGAGGGCACGCCGGCCGCACCGCGACCGCGGGGGCTGTCCGGATCCTGCACGGTGCGACCTCCCGGAGGGTGACGTACGGCGCAAGTCTGCCATAGACCATGATCAAGCGGACACCGAAGCGGAGTGAATTTCACATCGGACCGTCACCGGCTATATCGTTTATGCGATAAACGGCATCGGCGCGATTGATCACGTCCCGGCTCGGGCAAGAGGCCGCCCGCAGACGCGGCCATCGAGGAGGCAGCCGGCGTGCACGAGCACTACACGATCCTGCGTGAGCCGGACGTCATGAGCCTCGGCGGCACGGCGACCCTCGTCGTGCACGCCGGCGGCGACATCGACCTGCAGGCCTGCCCCACGCTGCGCGGCCTCATCCTCGAGGCCGCGGCGGACGCCCGGGCCGAGGCGGTCACCGTCGACCTGGCCCGCGCCACGTTCATCGACTCCGCGGCGCTGCAGGTCCTCGTCCACGGGTTCCTCGCCACCACGGAGGCACGCAAGGGCTTCCACGTCGCCAACGCCCGCGGCATCGTCGAACAGGTCCTCGTCACGACCGGGATGCTGGAGGTCTTCAACGGCCGCCGGTGAGCACCGGCTCGCGCTCCGGCGCCGGGGCCGGGCGGTCCGCCCGCGGGGTCCGCAGCAGCGGCACGCAGGTGAGCGCGAGCCCGCCCGCGACCGCGACACCCCCGGCGATCTGCGGGCCGGAGAGCGCGTCGCCGAACACCGCCACCCCCAGCGCGAAGCCGACCAGCGGCTCCAGGTTGACGAACGCGCCGGCCACCGCGGGCGTCACCCGGGACTGACCCCACGCGAAGAGCGTGAACGGGACGAGCGTGCCCGCGATCGCGAGGACGAGGGTCGCCGCCACCGCGGCCGGGGTCAGGGAGAGGGCCGCCGTACCGTCGACGAGCACGGCCGCCGGCAGCGTCACGACGGCGCCGACACCGAACTGCACCGCGGTCACCGCGACGGGATCGCGCCCGGCCAGCACGGCCGGCTGGGCGAGCAGGAACGCGGCGGACAGCAGGACGGACAGGGCCACCAGCGTGTCGCCGGCGAGGGTGGCCGTACCGCCGCCGTGGCCGGCGATGACCACGATGCCCGCGAGCGAGAACGCGGCGCCCGCCCACGTCGAGCCGGTCGCGCCGCCCCGCCGGGTCAGCACCCCGAGCAGCGCCACCAGCACCGGGGTCGCCCCGACGATCAGGGCCGAGTGGCTCACGCTGGTCCGGGCGATGCCCGCGTTCTGCAGCACGATGACCCCGCCGTACCCGATGGCGCCCCAGAAGAGCGCCCGCGGTGACGACGCCGCCCGCAGCCCGCGCCGCGCCACGATCGCGAGCGGCAGGGCCGCGATGACGAACCGCACCACCGTCAGCCACGCCGGGCCCATGCCGGTGAGCGCGACCTTCGTCAAGGGCACGGTGGTGCCCCAGAGCAGGCCGGCGGTGGCGAGAGCGAGCAGGACGAGTCGACGATCGGTGCGCATCAGACGATCGTCCGCACCACGACGTCAGATTCGCCGGCTCGGCCGGATCACGAAACTATATTTGGTCACATGGCAGCCCGACTTGATGAAATCGATGTCCAGCTCCTCAACGAACTGCAGCAGGACGCCGACCGGTCGAACCTGGAACTGGCCCGGCTCGTCGGCCTGTCCCCCGCCGCCACGCTCAACCGCATCCGGCGCCTGAAGAAGTCCGGTGTCATCCGGCACGTCACCGCCAAGCTCGACCCGGCCGAGGCCGGCTTCCCGCTGCAGGTGTACGTGTCGGCCCGGCTGGGCCGGCACGACCCGCGCGCCGACCTGGCCTTCCAGAAGGCGGTGCTGGCGATGCCCCAGGTCATCGCCGCCGACTGGGTGGCCGGCGAGATCGACGTGATGATGCTGATCGTGGCGCGCGACGTCGCGGAACTGCAGCACGTCCTCACCCAGCTGTCCTTCAAAGGCGCGCAGCGGCTGACGACCCTGCTGCGCCTGCAGGAGATCAAGGGGACCTCGCCGCTACCGCTCACCGCCGAGGCGTAGCGGTACCGGCTCAGCTGAGGAGACTGATTCCCAGGCCGAGCACGGCCAGGCCCTGCAGGACCGCCCGGGCGACGACGAGCGTCATGCCTGCGCCCCGGTTCCGCCGAGGGCCGGCAGGGCGCCGATCTGCTGGAACACCTGCATCAGGTTCAGCTCGTCCCAGTGCTCGGCGAACAAGCCGTCCCGAACCCGCCAGATGTCGATGCTGTGCATCTCGACCGGCTTGCCGGTGGCGGGGAAGCCCATGAGCTCCCCGGTGTGCGTGCCGCGGTAGACGAAACGGCCCACGACGCGGTCCCCGGAGATCACGAGGTCCTCCCTCGTGACGGTCACGTCGGGCAGGCCTGCGAAGAACATGCCCCAGAACCGGCGGTTCGCCTCGCGACCGTCGGCGACGAAGGCGTTGTGATTGAGGTAGTCCTCGGCGACGAACCGGTCCACCAGGTCCGGGTCGTGCGTGTTGATCATCTCGACGAAGAGGTCGGCGAGGTGCTGTTCCTGGGACATGTGACGCCTCCTGAACTTGGTTAGCGATGCTAACGCTAGCAACGCTAACTATTCAGGAGCGCTCGTGTCAATAGCACTGATAGAAACAGTAGCGGTGCTACAGTCAGATATGGCGATCGAAGACCGCCGGCAGCGCGAGCGTCTCGCCCGTCGCCGGCTCATCACGGAGACCGCGCGCACGCTGGCCGAGCGCGAGGGCTGGAACGCGGTCACCACGCGCCGGCTGTCCACCGAGATCGAGTACAGCCAGCCGGTGCTGTACAAGCACTTCGGGTCGATGGAGGACATCGTCGAGGCCGTCGCGCTGGAAGGCTTCGGCGAGCTCACCGAGACGCTGCGCGCCGCCCGCCGTGGCAGCCCCACTCCGGCCGACCAGGTCGGCCGGGTCGCCGCCGCCTTTAGCGACTTCGCTGCGAGCAACACCGCGCTCTACGACGCCATGTTCACCCGGTCGACGCGACTGCACTTCGGCGGCACGGAGGACACGCCCACGCCGCTGATCGAGGCGTTCACCGAGCTGCGCGAGGCGGTCGCGGCGGTCGCCGGCACGCGCGACGTCGACACGCTCACCGAGGTCGTGTGGGCGGCGCTGCACGGGCTGGTCGAGCTCGACCGCCACGGCCGGCTCCGCCCGGGGCACGCCGCCGAGCGCCTGCAGCTCCTCGTCGAGCAGGTCCGCGGGTCGACGCCCTAAGCGATGGCCAGGGTCGTGTTCGCCTCTGGCCCGGAGCCGATCGGGCGCGCGGTGAACGCGGGGACCTGGGCGGGTGCCGTACGGCCGGTGGTGTCACCGAGGCCCAGCTGGCCGGACGCGTTGGCACCCCAGCACCACACCGCGTTGCCGGTGTCGGTCGCGCACGAATGCTGGGCACCCGGGGTGACCGTTCGCCAGCCCGTACCCGAGCCCACGCGTACGGGCGAGGTGCGGTTGGTCGTGTCACCGAGGCCGAGCTGGCCGGACGCGTTGGCACCCCAGCACCACAGGCTGCTGTCCGTACCGATCGCGCAGGTGTGCTGTCCACCCGTCGACACCGTCCGCCAGACGCCGGCGCCCACCCGGACCGGGGAGAGCTTCGTCGTGGTGTTGCCCTGGCCCAGCTGGCCGGCGGCGTTGTCGCCCCAGCACCAGAGGCTGCCGTCGGTACGGGTGGCACAGGCGTACGCGGCACCGGCGGTGATCGCGTTCCAGGTGGTCGTGGTGCCGATCTTCACCGGGGCGGTGCGGTCCGTGGTGGTGCCCAGGCCCAGCTGACCCGACGCGCCCGCACCCCAGCACCAGATCGTGCCGTCGGAACGCAGGCCACACGTGTACGCCGTCCCGGCCGTCACCGTCCGCCACGTGGTCACCGCGCCGACCTGCACCGGAGCCGTACGGTCCGTGGTGTCGCCGAGCCCCAGCTGCCCCGACGCGTTCGCACCCCAGCACCAGAGTGTCCCGTTCGAGCGGACACCGCACGCGTGCTGGCGACCCGTCGCCACGGCGGTCCACGTCGTCGCGCCGACGATCTGGACCGGGCCGGAGGTACGGGCGGCCAGGTCGCCGAGCCCCAGCTGACCGGACGCGTTGGCGCCCCAGCACCACAACGTGCCGTCCGTACGCGCGGCACACGCGAACCCGGCACCCGCTGCCGGCCGCACCCACGTGGTGACCGAGCCGACCGCGGTGGGCGTGGCCAGCGAGCCGGACGCGGCGGCGCCGGTCTGCCCGGACGACGAGTCGCCCCAGCCGTAGAGGCCGCCGGACGAGAAGGCGGGCGCGGCGGTGAACTTGACCGAGGTGGTCGTCTTGGCCGTGAAGGCGGCATCGGACCGGGCCAGACCGACGAGGCCGCCCATGGCCGCCAGGGTCACCGCAGTCGCTATCAGCAGACGCCTCACGCCGCTCCTTCTCCGTCCGCTGTCATCGTCGGCCGGCAACCGCCCGAGGTGAGGAATCAGGGCTTACGGGCCGGGCGCAGCACCAGCGCCAGCGCGGCCACGACGGCGGCACCCTGCGCGAGGAACAACACCGGACGCCCCTCACGCAGCTCAAGGCTGCCGAGCGCCACCCGCGGGACGAGCAGCCGGCCGATGCCCCGCACGTCGGCCGGCGCCGTACGGAAGGAATCGTCGCTGCCGTTCGCGTCGCCGCGGGTGATCAGCATGCCGTCGGCGTCGATGCCGGCGATCCGGTGGATGCGGGTACGGCCCGGCCGCAGCGCATCCGGCACGACCACGACCTGGCCGACGGCCGGTTCCCAGCCGGCGGGCGGCGCCGAGGTGACCGCCACGTCCCCGCGGTGCAGGGACGGGCTCATCGAGCCGCTGGTCACGACCGTCGGCTGCCAGCCCCAGACGGCGGGCAGCGCGGTCCAGGCGAGCATGGCCGCGACCCCCGCGAGGGCGGCGACGGCGATGAGGCGTACCGCGCCCGCGGAGAGGCGCAGCACCGGCATCCGGCGGGCACCGGTCCAGGCGACGGCCGTCATGGTCAGCTGTTCGCTTCCCAGGTGAAGGTCGCCGCGGCGGACGCGGCCTGCGCCGTGTCGGGCGTCGCGGCGTTCACCGTGTACGTGACGTGGTACGTCTTCTGCTGCCCGGAACCGCTCGGGGCGAAGGTGCCCACGCCGGTGGCGAACCCGGTCTTCGTGCTGCCGAAGTTCGCCAGCGTGCCGGTGTACGCGGTGCCGGACGGCGTGAAGCCGGTGCAGCTGCCGAAACCGCCGCCGCTGCCCTCCTCGATCACCAGGTCCACGTACGGGGTCAGCGCACCGGAGACGGCGGTGCCGTACATCTTCACGGTCGACGACAGGCTGCCGGTGTACGACACGGTGATGCACTTGTCACCGGTCGAGCCGGGCCGCAGGTTCGTCGCGTTGAACATCGCCACGGCGCTGTCGTCGTCGCTCAACACCACCGTGCCGGCGTTCCAGGAGTTGGCAGCGGTCCCGGTGGAGGCGGTGAAGGCGGCGCTGGACGCCTGCCACATGACCCCGGAGCTGACCGCGATCCCACCGGCCACGGTCAGGCCCACGGCCACCATCTTCATCCCCGCAAGCTGCATGACATTCCTCTCGGACCCGGCGCGGCGGGCATCGCCGTCGCTGTTGCCCGATAGTTCGGCGGCCCGTCTCAACGCGGGCTCAAGCGCCCGTCAAGTCCCCGGCAAGTCCCCCGCCGACCGCTCAGCGGTTGGCCGGCTCGTACCGAAGTCCGTCGCCGGCCGGCAGCAGGAAACCCGCCCACCGCTCCTGCGGGACGACGCCGCCGAGCGTCTCGGCAGAGACCGAATCCACCTCGAAACCGACCAGCCCCAGCCGTACTGGTACCTGCCTGTGCACCTGCCCGGCGATCGCGACGAGCCAGTCGTCGAGCCCGCTCCGCCAGTCCAGCGACTCCGGCCCGCTGCGCGAGTCGAACGGGTAGCCGCCGATCCGCCGGTCCGTACGGGCCAGCGCGCCGAGGGGCAGGTACAGCTCGATCCACTCGGGTCCGTCGCCATCGTCGCGTACGGCGAAGCAGCCGCAGACGACCCGCCGGCCGGTCGGGAGCGCGACCCGGCCCCGCAGGTGGCCGAGGCTCTCCAGGGACCCGACCGTGCAGGGCACCGCGGGCTGATCCTCGGGCTCCCGGCCGCTGTCGGCGCAGCAGCCGTCGATCCCGGCCGCCTGCCAGAGGGCGGTCAGGGCCGCCTGCAGGCGCTGGTCGTCGCGGGGGCCGAGCTCCAGGCAAAGCTCGTAGAAGCCGCCGGTCCAGTTCTCGCCGTCGACGAACGACGCAGGATCAACCACGCCGGTCCATCAGATCCGGCTGAGGTCGACGTCGACGGAGAAGGGCACGGCGACCCTCACGACGCCCGCGAAGATGTCGCCGTCGCGGTAGCGGCCGGTCGCCGGGTCGAGAACGTATGTGTAGACCAGCGGCGCACCGGTAGGGGTTTGCTCGACGCGCCAGTAGAACTGGATGCCGGCCTTGGCGTACTGGTCGGCCTTGACGATCCGGTCCGTGGTCTCCGAGCCCGGCGACACGACCTCGACCACCAGAAGCACGTGCTCCGGCCGGGTCGGTGACACATCCAGGGCGTCCGCCCGATACACCGTCACGTCGGGACGACGATTGTTGAGCGGCACATCTTGAAGCCGGACGTCGAAGTCGGTGTCGGCGTTCCAGTCCGGCCCCGCGGCGCTGTCCAAGGCGTTGGCCAGGAGCCGGGCCAGGCGGTTGTGGCGCTTGGAAGCGCTCGGACTCACGAGAACCATCCCATCCACGATCTCGATGCCCGCACACTGCTCTTCCGTCCAGGTCGCGTATTGCTCCGCGGTGACCTGCTCATGCATCCAAGCCGGCGCGACCATCTCGGCGGTCATACCTACCTCCTGGACCGTGAAGTGCTACGCCCCTCAACATATCGTCAGGCCAGACCGGTGACCGTGCGCGTCTCGGAGTTGTACGTGCGTGCCGCGACCGCCCTGCCCGCCGCCGCACCGACGGAGCGTGGGTACCGGGCCTGCAGCTCCGGCTTGACCCGCAGCGCCAGGCTCACGTGCGGCACCCAGCGCCCCGGCTCGTGCAGCGGATTCCGTTCCCGGCCGTCGAGGGCTTCCCACACCGATCGCTGCATCGACAGCAGCGCGGCCGAGGGGCGTACCCGCCAGGCCACCGTCCGGCCGAGGAACACCACGTCGGCCAGCTCCACGTCGAGCGGCAGCGCGGCCAGGGCGGGCACGACACCGGGCGACAGCGCGTCGGCGGCGGCCAGCGTCACGTGCGGGCGGTTCGTGGGGTGCTGGTGCGAGGCGAGGCTGCGCAGGCCCGCCGCGGCGAGGTCGTGCCAGACCTCCCGGACACGGGATGACAGCGGGGCGTCCAGCAGGAGCTCGACCGTGTGCATCAGGGGAACGGTAGACGCGCAACGGCGGGGACGACGATCGCTCGCCGCCTCCGCCGTCCTTCGAGCCCGGCGTCACCGCCGATAACAGAGCGTGGGCAGGCGGTACGCCGGAGTGAAATACTAGCCGTCCCGTGCAATTTGCACTACGCCCTGATGCTGTCCACATCGCGCAGCGTGTGGCGCTCGATCACCGGCACGGGCGGCAGCGGCGCCCCGGTCACGCTGTCGTAGAGGTGGGCGCGGGCGCGTTCCACCGCGATGTCCGCCAGCTCCTCGTCGTGCGACGCCTTGCCGATGCTCTCCGCCATCACCCGCGAGGTGGCCTCGGCGTACCGGCGGGCATCGCGCAGGCCCTGCTCGTAGCCGATCGCGGCCTCGTGCTCCCGGCCGCGGGCGACGCGGGCCTCGCTGCGTTCGTACGCGTTGCCGTGCGAGACGAACTTGAGGCCGACCGCGGCGCAGTCGAGGGCGACCAGCAGCAGCGCGATGCCGATGTAGAAGACGCCGATGCCCCAGAAGTCGCTGGTCACCAGGTACCACATGGCCTTGGTGCGGGCACCGAAGCCGGCGTCGGCCTCGATCGCCTCGGCGTTGGCCGTACGCTGATCGCTGATCTTGCGGGTCAGGTCCGCCTGCTCGGCGGCCCGCGACTGCCGCGCCGCCTCCTGGCTCTTCTGCAGCTCCGCGGCCTGCGCGTCGAGGCGCGCGGCCTGGTCGTCCAGGCCCCGGGACCGCTTCACCAGCGTGTCGCAATAGCCGCCCTCCGGGCAGCCCGCCTTGCGGGAGACGCCGTCACCCTCGGAGTCGGCGAGGGCTTGGGCATAAACGGTACGGGCGTCCCTGCGCTTCTGCGCAGCGCGTGTGGTGAGCGCCTGCACGGCCCGGTCGTCCGCCGCCGTCTCCCGCTTGAGCTGCTGCATCCGGGCGTCGTACGCGGCGATCGCCCCGCCCTGCTCGACCTGGCTGATCTGCTCGTTGTGCACCTCGTTGAGCCGCGCGTCGATCTCGCCCTGGTAGCGGGCCAGCATCAGCGGCTCGGTGATGATCACGGCGAACAGCAGGGCCAGGGCGAGACGGCCGGCGTACAGCCCGACGGTCGGGCGGCGCAGCAGGTCAGCGGGGTCCGACGACTCCAGCCGCTCGTAGTTGATCGCCACCCGGCCCACCACGGCCCGGTCGTACGCCACCACGCCGGTCGCGACCAGCGGCCCGACCAGCCACTGCCACCACGGGTGCGTGTAGTTCGCGCTGGCGTCGACGAACGCGGCGCCGCCGACCGTCGCGTACACGAAATAGAGCATGATGAACACGCCGATGGCGCTGTAGAGGACCCGGTCCGAGTGCGTGGTCACGCTGTCCGGGTTCACGTTGGCGATCCGGAGCAACAAGCGACGCATGCTGCGAGTCTCGCTGATCGCACGCGGCCGCGCGGGCGAAACGGGTGGATCGGGTGGTCTCCTCAGGTGAGCGAGGACGGCTCCGTGATGGCCACGCGGACGATCACCGAGGCGTGCACGGTCTGCGGCTGCGGGTCCAGCTCGAGCTCCAGGTCGGCGGCCGACTCCATCCCGTACGCCGCGGCCCGCATCCTGCCGCCCCCGCCGCCGGTGCCCTCGTCGGAGATCTCCACCAGCCGGTCCACCCGAGCGCCGACCGCGTCCGCGTACTCCCGGGCCCGGCCCAGCGCGTCGGTGATCGCCTCACGCCGCACGTCGGCGCCGGCCCGGCTGCCCGGGCGCAGCTGCCACCAGGGCCCGGAGATGGCCGCGTCCTCGCCACGGCCCAGCCGCAGCAGGATCTCCCCCAGCGCGGCGAAGTCGGTCACGGTCACCGTGGTGCTGACGCTCCCCACGTACGCGGAGATGCTGCCACCGCGCTTGAGCTGCGGGTGCACCCGGACCCCGCTGGTCTCCCGCCGCTCGACCGCGTCGGGGTAGTCGTCGAGCGCGGTGCGCACCTCGGCGGCCCGCTCGGTCAGCCGGGTCAGCGTGACCTGCCGGTCCTTGTCGCGTACGGAGACGGTGACGGAGAACTGGGCGATCTCCGGGGGCACTTCCCGGACGGCCTCACCACGGACGACGACCATCGGTTGCTCAGGCATCCCCCGAACCTACCCACCGCGCGCGGAGTCGGATATGCGTCCGAGGCGTTCGGGCAACTCCCGGCGGGCGTGCCGGCGCGCTGCCCATCCTGGGAGCGACCCGCCCGTCCCGATCTTCAGGAGACCGCCGTGCGCGCATCGACCCGCGTCCTGACCGCCCTCATCGCCACGATCGGCACCGTCGCCGGCGTCTGCTCCCCCGCCCGGGCGGGACTGATGTACTACGGCGCCGACAACTTCAACTTCGCCGGCTCGTACGTGGCCTGGGAGTTCAGCACGCCGGGCGGCCCGTACTCCGGCGGCGTCAAGCAGACCGCGGACCCCGTGCACAAGGGCGTCGGCTATCTGCGGGAGAGCGCGGCGGGCGGCACGGGCTGGGGCTCGCTGGGCCGGTCCGCCACGATGGCGCCGGCCACCCCGAGCGGCACGAAGTGTTCCATCCAGGCGTCGCTGCGTACGGAGACCCCGGGCCGGACCAGCACCGTCAACGTCGAGGTGATCGACCCGGCCACCTGGCGCTACATCGCCCTCAACAGGGTGACCGTCGGCACCGAGTGGGCCGAGGTGCAGACGCCGGACTGGGTCAACGGGCCGACGACGGTCTACTTCCGCGTCTCGCTCTTCGGTGACGCCTCCACGAAGGTGCTGCTCATCGACGACGTCTACTGGAAGTGCTTCAACAACTAGGTGCGCGTCTCAGGCCAGCGGGATGCGTACGCCCCGGGTCAGCGCCGAGCCGCGCAGCACGACGGACGCCAGCCTCGTTCCCCGGGGGACGTCGAAGACCAGCGTGCCGCGTACGCGGACGCCGGGATCGATGCGCTCGAGCACCGTCCGGCCCGGGCCGGCCGCGTACATGGCGGCGCCCGCCTCGCTGGGGAACGCCCGGCCGTCGGCGGCGTATCCGGTCTGCGCGCCGGCGTCGAGGGTCCGCGCGCGCCGGCCGATGTTCTTGACCGTGACGGTGACCAGGCAGAACCGGCCGCGCGCCTTCTGTCCGAGCCGCCGGGTGCCGACCTGGCGTACGCCGCAGCGCATCCCGGTGACGGCGAACTCGAAGCGGCCGTCGGCGACCTCCTCGTTCATCCGGCCGGCCACAGCGTCCGCGCGGGCAGCCTGCCGGGTGGTCCCGCCGAGACCGGCGGAGAGCTGGTCGGCGGCGGCGCCGATGGCCGCGACGAGCGTGACGCAACCCGCGGTGAGCAGCACCGCGAAGACGACGACGAGCCACGGCCACCAGTCGTCGGTACGCGTCGCGAGGTGCTGCCGCAGCCGGCGGTACGGCATCGGCGACCCCCTCGGTCCAGCGTGGCGTGGCCGGGTAGCCACCCGAGAGATACCGGACCCGGCCACGCACTACACCAAACCCGCACGTAAGCCGTGGCGTAGTGGGCCGAACAGTCACCCTCTGTGGTCCGGTCGGCACGCAGCGGCCGCCCGTACGCCTCATAGCCGCGAACCTGGTCTCACGCCCGCGCCGGAATGCCGCCTTCGCCCGTTATGCACCTGGCTAGACCCCCTCATGACCCACGGGAGTTCGCTGTGACCGAGACACAGATCAAGGACCGGCTCAAAGCCGTGCTGAACGGGAGCGCGCCGGACACCGCGACCTCGGAGCACCCGCTGATCGTGCCCGGCGCCATGCACCCGAACCAGGCCCTGCAGGTGCTGACGCTGGCCCAGCGCACGGCCGAGGAACACATCGCGATCGCCAACCGCCAGGCCGAGAAGATCCGCACGGACGCCCAGGCGGCCGCCGATCAGATCGCCAAGGACGCGGAGGCGCACTCCAGGAACATCCGCAAGGAGGCCGACCGGGTCCTCGCCGAGGCACGGGCGGCGGCCGCGAAGGCCGCCCGCGAGGCCCACGCGCAGGCCGAGGAGACGCGCCGCAACGCCGAGAAGATCGTCTCCGAGGCGCGCGATCAGGCGCAGAAGATCACCGGTGACGCCGAGGAGCACGCCGAGCAGCTCAAACTGCAGGCGCAGCAGCGGTACGAGGACGCCGTCGGGAGCCTGGGCTCGAAGCGGGAGGCGCTGCAGCAGCAGATCGAGTCGCTCGAGGAGTTCGACCGCGAGTACCGGGCCCGGCTGACCACGTTCATGCAGGGCCAGCTGCGGGCGCTGTGGGTGGACGTACCGGTCGTGGGCGACGAGCTGGGGGCGCCCGCGCCCGCCGGTGACGAGCTCGGGGCCCCCGCGCTGGTCGTCAACGAGCTCGGGGCGCCCGCGGAGGAGCTGGCCGCCGAAGAGGCGGGGACCGGAAAGTGACCCCTCCGTTCGGCCAGCACGTCCTGGCCGTTCGACCGCGCCGCCATGGCTGCCGCCGTACCGGTAAATAGGGATGATTCGGACATGACACCACACTTTTCCCGTCGCCGCCGGGCGGCCGTGGCCGTGGCCGCCACCGCGGTGGCGGCCACGCTCGCCGGGTCGTTCTTCATACGCGCCGACGCGAGCACCACCTCCTGGGGTACGCAGGTCGCGCGCTACACGTTCGACGACCCCGACGCCGGCAGCCTGCTCGACCTCTCCGGCCACCGGCACGTGCTCGCGCCGGTCAGCGGCGCGGGCGGCGCCGTGGCCACGATCCCCCGCGGCGACGGCGTGGCCCTCACGTTCCCGGCGGCCTGCCACGAGGAGCCGTGCCCCCGGGTCGCCCTGCGCGCCCGCAGCTCCGAGGACCTCAACCCGGGCAAGCGGCTGATCCGCTTCGGCGCCTCCGTGCTGCTCGCCCCGGACCAGACCACCAAGGGCCAGAACGTGCTGCAGAAGGGCTACTCCGCCCGGGGCAGCCAGTACAAGCTGCAGATCGACGGGCTGGCCGGCAAGCCCAGCTGCGCCCTCGTGGACGGCCGGACCCGGCGCGTGCACATCGCGAAGAGCAGCATCACCGTCGCGGACAACGCCTGGCACAGCCTCGAGTGCCGGCGCAAGCGCAGCATGCTCGTGATCCGGGTGGACGGGGAGCGGCGCGGCAGCACCCGCATCCCGGCCGACCTGTCGGTGTCCAACCGCAACCCGCTGAGCGTCGGCGGCAAGGGCGCGTACACCGACAACGACCAGTTCCAGGGCGCGCTCGACGACGTCTGGGTGGCCATCGCCTGACGCCACGAAGCCGGCGCCCCCTCTCGGGTGGCGCCGGCTCATGTCGTTTCAGGCCAGGAGCTCAGGCCAGGAACTCGCTCAGATCAGGAGCTCGCCCAGATCAGCAGCTCGCCCAGATCAGCAGCTCGCCCAGATCAGGCGGCGAAGCCGTCGAGCTGGTCGCGGAGCTTCGCGAGCGCCTTGGTGAGCAGGCGCGACACGTGCATCTGGGAGATGCCGACCTGCTCGGCGATCTGCGACTGGGTCATGTTGCCGTAGAAGCGCAGGCTGACGATCCGCTGCTCGCGCTCGCTGAGCATGGCCAGCGCCGGGCCCAGCGCCACCCGCAGCTCGGTGAGCTCGAAGCCGTCGTCCATGCCGCCGATCGTGTCGCCCAGCTCGGTGCTGCCGTCGGCGTTGACCGGCGTGGAGAGGCTCGCCGCGGTGTACGCCCGCGCGCCCTCCAGCCCCTCGACGACCTCTTCCTCGGTGATACCCAGGTGCTCGGCGATGTCCGTCACCGTGGGCGACCGGCCCAGCGTGTGGCTCAGCGTGCTGTTGGCGCCCGTGATGGCCAGCCGCAGCTCCTGCAGCCGACGCGGCACCCGGATCGACCAGGTGCGGTCGCGGAAGTGCCGCTTCAGCTCACCGACGATCGTGGGGATCGCGAAACCGGCGAACTCCACGCCGCGGTCCAGCTCGAAGCGGTCGACGGCCTTGATGAGCCCGACCACGGCCACCTGGTACAAGTCGTCGGTGGGCTCGCCCCGGCCGGAGTAACGGTTGGCCAGGTGCCGGGCCAGCGGCAGCCACGCCTCGATCGCGCGGTCACGCAGAGCCGGGCGCGACGGGTGCCCCGCGGGCAGGCTCGCCATCGCAGTGATGAACTCACTGGCGCTGTCCGTGCTCGCCGACGCGTCCGTGCGGGTGTCGGCGTCGTGAGCGGGAACGGCGATGACGGTCATGAACAAGCTCCCTGTATCCGGCTGCCGGCGTCGGCAGCCCTCCGTACTCGACGGACAGGCCGGCACGGGGGACGCGCCGGCAGCCCGCGAGGTGCTGCGGTGTGCGGACGTCTTGCCCGCAAACAGGGCATGCTCAAACTCACCTGTACGGCCGGAAACCTCGCACCCAAAGGAGGTTGCGCTCCAGCCGGTCGGTGCGTTATTGATCAGCGCGTACGTGAATGACATTACTGTTCCCCGTCCATCCGCGTTCAACCGATCAGCCGGCGGAACTGCAGCGTGCTCGTACGGAACACCGCCCGCTCGACCACCCGCCGCCCCGGGCCCGGCGCGTCGACCATCCGCCACCGCCCGACCAGCACCCCGACATGCCCGTTCATCGCCACGAGGTCGCCGACCTTCGCGTACCGCGGCGTGACCCGGATGCCCCGCCGGGCCTGTGCGGCGGACGAGTGCGGCAGCCGGATCCCCACGGTCCGGTACGCCCCCGACGTCAACCCCGAGCAGTCCCACCGCGACGGCCCGCTGGCGCCGTGCGCGTACCAGTCACCTCGCTGAGCCCGGGCGTACGACACCACCCGCACCCGCGCCCGGGCATGTCGCCGGGACAGCTCGAGCGGCGTGAGCGTCGGCGCCTGACGAACCGCGACGGGCTTCCCGGCGCTTACCACCTTCCGCACGATCTGCGGAAGCGCGGGCGCGGCGTGCACCGGAGCGGAGGCGAACAGAACTGTGAAAGCGCCGGTAACAGCGGCCAGGCGCATGCGACGAGCGGACAGCTAAGTCTCCTCGATCGGCTCGGGACACGCGTGTGAGCTCCTGCGCCGGCGCGGTGCCGGTGCCGCCGCGAAAATGCGGACAGCCAGGACCCGAGCTATTTTTCTGGACAAAGGGGACGCTAGCTTGTGATGGGCACCACAAGTCAAGCCGCATATGGATAGAAATTAGTCAAGAAGACGCGCCGTCGATTCGTCGCGTTCAGTGGACGTTGAAGCTCCCACAGTCGAGGCCACAGGGAGGGGCTGGCGCGGTCAGCGGCACTCCGGGGGTGCGGTCGGTCTGCCGGCCTCGACCAGCGCCTGATTCACCTCCGTCACCGACGCGAACCGCCGGAAGCCGTTGCCGATCACCAGCTCCACGACCCCGTCCCGCTGCGGGTCGAAGTGCAGGACCGCCTCGTTGCGCAGCATGGCACGCAGCACCACCGCCTCGCCGACCGCTTCCGGGCCGTACTGCAGGACCGCCACCGCGTCCGTGCGTTCCGCCGCCTCACCGGCCGCGACCGCCCGGGTGAAGCGGCGTTTGTGCAGGTCCTGGACCACGGTCCGGTCCAGGCCGGCCGTGGCCGCGCCGTCGAGGACGCGTACGGGGATGTCGGCCGGGTCGTCCGGAAGGCTCAGGTCGAGCCGGGCGCAGAGGTCCGCCGGCGCGGCGGCCGGGGGTGGCGATGACGTGGGGGGCGGCTGGTCGCCCGTGAACCGGAGCACGGCCGTTCCGGCACCGGCGGCGACCAGTGTCAGGCCGGTCGCGGCCAGCGCGGTGCGGCGGCGGGCCCGGGTGCGGCCGCGGGCACGGATCTGTGCCGCCGGGGCGAGGGGGGCGCGGCTGACGTCCTCCTCCAGGTCCAGCAGCATGTCACGAACGGGACGCGGCATCGTTGACCTCCGGTGTTTCGTCGCTGAGCAGGTCCGCGAGCGCGGTGCGGGCCCGGGCGAGGCGGGCCTTCACCGTTCCGGACGGGACCCCCGTGCCGGTGGCGATGTCGCTGACCGACATGTCGAGCAGGTAGTGCAGGACCACGGTCTGCCGTTGCGCCTCGGGCAGCCGTTGCAGGGCGGCGATCACCGCGACCCGGTCGGGGGTCGGGCTGGCCGTGGTGGTGGGCTGACCGCCCAGCCGGGCCTGCGCCGCGAGCCACCGTTTGAAGCCGCGCCAGCGGTTGGCCGCCAGCCGCCACGCCACGGTCCGCACCCACTGCTCCGGGTTGTCGTACGCCGAGACCTTCGGCCAGTGCTGCCACGCGCGCGCGTACGCCTCCTGCACGATGTCCTGAGCGTCGCCCAGGTCACCGCAGACGGCGTACACGTGCAGCACCACGCGCCGCGCGGTGGCCGCGTAGAACGCGTCGAAGTCCTCGGTGCCGCCGCGGGTCATGGCGATGGTGTCCCTTGAGAAATCCGCACAGACGTAAACACCCCGGAACCGCCGGGCCGGTTGCCTCAGGCGTCGAGTTGTTCGACGACCTGTTTGCGGGCGTGCTGGTAGATCACCGAGCTGCGGAACCCGACGATCTCCCGCCGGCCGCTGAACTTGTCCATCAGGAACGCGTGCAGGGCGTCGACGTCCGGCACGGCGACGTGCACGAGGAAGTCGTCGCCGCCGGCCACGACGAACACCGACAGCACCTCGGGCAGCGCCATCGCGTACGCCTTGAAGCCGTCCATCACCGTACGGCTCAGCGGCCGGACCTGGACGTGCAGCAGCGCCTGGACCGGCCGGTTGAGGGCGGCCAGGCTGACCTCGGCGTGGTAGCCGGTGATGACGCCGCGCTCGCGCAGTGCCCGGACCCGCTCGAGGCAGGTCGACGGGGCGATGCCCAGCTTGCGGGCGAGGTCGCGGTTGGTCTGCCGGGGGCGGCATCGTGCACGCCACGGCCGTCGAACTGCACCACGAGACGTCCGCGCAGGCGACCGCCCGGGTACGGGCCATCGGCGGCACGCTGGCGGAGATCCTGCGTACGGCCCGGGCCACGGGCACCACCCCGGCGGAGGGGCCCGCGCCCGGGCCGAGAACGTCGTCGCGCGGGGGCGAGGCCGGCTGGCACGATGAGCGCTGTGGTGGCTCCCCCGCAGCTCGAGCTGCGTCCCTCGTACCCGATCCGCACCGAGCGCCTGCTGCTGCGCCCGCTGACCGCCGGCGACGCCGGTGCGCTGCTCGCGTACCGCAGCCGGCCCGACGTCTGCCGGTACGTGCCGTTCGAGCCGATGGACGGCGGGACGATCGCGGAACGGCTCGCCACGTACTGGGCGGCCACCGTCCTCACCGACGCGGGGCAGGGCATCACGCTCGGCGTCGAGCTCGCGGAGACCGGGGAGCTGGTCGGCGACGTGCTGCTGTACTGGATCAGCCGCGAACACCTCAGCGGCGAGCTCGGCTACGTCTTCCACCCCGGCCATGCCGGGCACGGGTACGCCACCGAGGCGGCGCGCGCCATGCTCCGGCTGGGCTTCGAGGACCTGGGCCTGCACCGCATCATCGCCCGCGTCGACGAGCGCAACGACGCGTCCGCCGCGGTCCTGCGCCGGCTCGGCATGCGCCAGGAAGCCCGCCTCGTGGAGAACGAGATGTTCAAGGGCGAGTGGACCACCGAGCTCGACTTCGCCATGCTCGCCTCGGAGTGGCCGGCGAACCGCTGACACGGGTCAACGGCCCAGCAGGGCCAGCGCCTCGGTCAGGTTGTGCTCCGCGATGTGCGCCATGAACGCACGGTCGGGGAAGTCGGTGTCGAGCAGCCGCAGCGGTCCCGCGGTCAGCGACAGCCGCTGGGTCAGCATGTACAGCGCGAGCCGGTCCTCGTCGAGCCCGTCGGCCGCCAGCCGTGCATAGTCGCGGCCGAGGCGGATCCGCAGGAACACGTGCTCATTCGACGTCGAAGTACAGCAGGTCCTCGATGTCGATGAGCACCGGACGGCCGTCGCGGTCGACGAGCACGTGGTCGAGGCCGAGCTCGCCGTGCACGACCGCGTACTCGCTGCGCGGCCGGACAGCGGCGGCCAGCTCCCGCAGCCGCTCCTCCAGCCGGTCCCGCGCCTCGGCGATCCGCCGGTCCCGGCCGGCCGCCTCGGCGAGGCAGCGCAGGGCGAAATCCAGGGCGGCCTGCTCGCACGAGGGCCACCGGGAGGCGCCGCCGCCGTCGATCACGGCCACTTTCCCGTACGCGCGAGCGCGATGTGCCCGCATCGCGGCCAGTCCCTCGGCGAGCCGTGCCATCGTCGGCTCCGCGGCGACGGGGTCGCGGGCGAGCCGGTCCATGAGGTTCCCGCCCGGGAAGTCCTCCAGCACCACGTGATCGGCCGGGTAGCGGGTACGGCTCCGGTCGATCGCGTACACCTCGGGAACCCGCAGCCCGAGGGAGTCCAGGCGGGCGTACGCGGCCTCGAAGAGGTCCGGGCCCACGCCGGCCGTGAACGGGTCGGCCGGGTCGTCGTCGTTCTCCCGCGCCGGCCAGTAGTTCTCGGAGGCCTCCCACAGATAGGCGACCGCCGTCGTGGCGTCGTCCATCGTCAGCCGGTACACGCCCTTGCGCGTTCCGCCGGCGAGCCGCTGCACCGCTTCGAGCCGGCGCCCTCCGCCCAGCGCGGCGCCCGCCACGGCGGCGAGATCGTCCCTGGTGACCGTTCTGGGCGCCATGGCCTCTCCCCCGTGATCAACCTGTTGTGTGCGTGCCTCATATTGAGCGCATGAGATCGCGTACGAGGGTAGTGACGGCGTCCCTGCTGGTGGGCGTGGCACTGATGGGTTGGACGACCCCGGCCGCCGCGGCGCCCGCGTACCCGAAGCCGGGCCGGTGTGTCGATCGGACCGACGTGCTGGGCGGCGCGCTGTGCGCGAAGGTGACCACGATCCTGAAGCGGGACGAGAAGGCGACCTCCGACGAGATCGCCGTCGCGGTCGTGCCCACCACCGGCGACGAGAGCATCGAGGCCTGGACGACCGGCCTCTTCAACAGCTGGGGCGTCGGCAAGAAGGACAAGAACAACGGGGTCCTGCTGGTCGTCGCCGTCGACGACCATCGGGTACGCCTGGAGACCGGCCGGGGTGTGACGAAGCGGCTGACCGACCGGGAGGCCAAGGCCATCGTGGACGGTGTCGTCACTCCGCGCTTCGCCGCCGGCGACTACCAGCTGGGTATCCTCGCCGGCCTCGACGAGGTCCGCCGCGAGCTGGGTCATTCCCTCCCGGCGAACGCCCGGCTCGAGTCCCTGGCCGAGCCTGCCGGCGACGAGCCGGATTCCGACTTCGTGTCCGGCGGCGGGACGGGGTCCGGCTACGTGGCCGACGGCGACTTCGCCTTCCCCGACGACTCCGGCGACGACGAGGGATCGGGGTCGGCCTGGGCCATCCTGATCGTCGCGCTGGCCGGGATCGGCCTCATCTTCGCGGTGGTCTCGCGCGCCGCCGGCGCCGTTTCCGGCGCGCCCCGCGGGAGTTCCCCGAGCTGGGTGCGCCCGGCCGGCGGGCTGAGGTCCCCGCACCACCATCACCACCACACCGCGTGGGTGGCCGGGAGCACCGACACGTCGGCGCCGACCTTCAGCTCGTCACCCGACACGGGCTCGAGCTTCGGCGGCGGCAGCTCCGACGGCTCAGGGGCGTCCGGAAGCTGGTGAAGCCGGCTGCTCGGCCTCCGAGCCGAGCCCGGCAGCGGCGAACACGGAGCACCCCCACGACGTTGCGTCAGTGGTGCGCGGAGGTGCTCCGGCCGCGGCTCAGCTGACCTTGCAGGACACCCCGTCGGGGGTGGTGCTGATCAGCTTCGGCTCGCCGCTGGTCACGCCCTGGAACAGCCCGCACAGCGCCGACCTGCTCGCGTCGCCGACCAGCGTCACGCCCGAGATGGTCGCCGTGTCGCCGAAGTTCGGGTTGATCCCGGCCAGGATCTTCAGGGGTACGGTGACCGTCACGTTCGAGATCTGCACGTGGCGCGCGAACTGCTTGCTGCAGTTGCCGCACGAGCGGTAGAGCTTGCCGATGTCGGCCGCCTGGAAGTCGCGGATCACCGTGGTGCCCGGGCCGTTGTGCTGGAACACCTTGTCGGCCGCGTGCATCGCCCCGCCGCCGACGATCGTCATGGTCTGAGCGGCCGAGGTGCCCTTGAAGGTCGCGGCGTCCTCGCCCACGTCCTGCCACCACACGTTGCGCAGCGTGCAGGTGCCGGAGCAGTGCACGCCGTCGGCCGCCGGGCTGCCGATGATCACGTTGGCCAGCGTGGCGCCGTCGGCGAGCTGGAACAGCGGGTCCTGGCCCTCGTCCTGACCCCCGTCGCCGAGCGCGCCACCGCCGACGAACCGGACGTTGCCGCCGTCGAAGCTGCCGCTGATCTTCCGGGTGGCGGTGAGCGTCTCGGTGCGTACGGGGGTCGGCCAGGACGTGGCCAGGGTCTTCGCGGCCGGCTGCGGTGCCGGCGCCGCGGTGGGCGTACCCGCGAACGCCGACGTCGTGATCCCCGCGGCCGCGACGAGCACCGCGGCGAAACCGGTGAACACCGCGGCACGTCGCCGGCGGCCCGGCCGGACGGTTCGTACGGTCATCGTCTGCCTCCCGATCGTGGTGGGACATGAACAGGTGGGCCGTACCGCCGGAGAGGTTGCCCGCGGCATCGAGGAAAGTCAGTGCGACAGGGCACCGACGCTGCCCTGCCGCACGCTGACCTTGCAGTACCCTTCGAACCCGTGGATCCCCTCCTGCCCGCCGATCCCCACCGAGCCGGGCGGTACGAGCTCGAGGGCCGGCTGGGCACCGGCGGCATGGGCACGGTCTATCTCGGGCGCTCGCCCGGTGGCCGCCTGGCCGCCGTGAAGATGCTCGACCCGTTGCTGCTGACCCACCCCGACACGCTCGTACGGTTCCGGCGGGAGGCCGAGACGCTACGGAAGATGCGCAGCGCGTACACGGCGACGCTGATCGACTGCGAGCTGACCGACCCGCCGTACTGGATGGCCACCGAGTTCATCCCCGGCGCCACGCTCGCCGACGCGGTCGAGGCCGAGGGCCCGATGACCACCGGCGAGTGCCTGCGGCTGATGGCGAGCCTGGCCGAGGGGCTCGCGGAGATCCACGGGCACGGCATCTGCCACCGCGACCTCAAGCCGCAGAACGTCATCCTGTCCACGACCGGCCCGCAGCTCATCGACTTCGGGCTGGCCCGGGACCCCACCGACACCGGCCTCACGCAGAGCGGCATCATCGTCGGCACCCCCGGGTACATCGCTCCCGAGCTGCTCACCGACGACCGGCTCTCGCCCGCCGCGGACGTGTTCGCGCTCGGGGCCACCGTCGCGCACGCGGCCACCGGGCGCCGCCCGTACGGCGCCGGCAGCGCCCAGGCCATCTGCCAGCGCCTGCTGCGCGAGGAGATCGACCTCGACGGCGTCGACGCGCGCCTCGCCGGGCTCATCCGGTCCTGTGTGGCCGGTGACCCGGAGCGGCGCCCGACGCCCGAGCAGATCGTCAGCCGCTGCCACCACCCCCGGCTCGGCGACACCGATCCGCACGCGGCCGCCATGCCGCCGCCGGTGAGCTGGTCCGGCACCTCCGCGGCAGCCGACCGCTCGAGCCTGTCCGGCCCGGTTGCGCCGGTGGACACCCCACCGCCGGCGACCGTCACGGCACGGCGGCGGGGCAAGCGGGTGGGGCTGGCGCTGGGCGCGGTCGCGGCCGCCACGCTGCTGTTCGCCGGTGGCGTGGGCGCGGCGGTCAAGTTCACCGCGAACGCCGAGGACGCGCCGGCCGCCCCCGTCGCGCAGGCCTCACCGGTGCCCTCCGCCACCCCGTCCGTACGGCCGTCCGTGCGCAAGTCCCCGTCGAAGCGGCCGACCAGCAAGGCGCCCGTACCCGTCAAGACCACCCGCAGCAAGCCGAGTCCTTCGCCGAAGCCGAGCACCGTCCCGCCCGTCACCACGGTGACCAGCGTCGACGGCCGCTGCATCCAGACGCCCGCCGAAGCCGCCAACGGCGTCAAGCTCAGCGCCGCGAAGTGCACCGGCACCAAGGCGCAGCGCTGGACGTTCACCCGCGAGGGCGCGCTCATGCCGGCCACCGCGACGAAATGCCTCGACATCGGCGGGAATGCGGGCGCCGACATCGACTACCGCATCCAGCTGTGGGACTGCAACTTCGGCGGTGGTCAGCTGTGGGTGCCGCAGACCGACGGCGCGCTCTACAACGCCGGCTCGGGCCGGTGCCTCAGCATCCTGCCGAAGTCCGGGGGCGGCCCGGCGCTCGCGATCCTGCCCTGCACCGGCAAGGCGAGCCAGCGCTGGCGGCTGCCGCGCTGAACTGCCCGTTCGGCTGAGCGGCACACCGGCGGCTCCGGGGCCCCGGCCCGTACGGTGACCACCGGTGAGACACCTGCGTATCGACCGCCCCGGCGACCGCGCCGAGGCAGCCCGCCGGATCGCCGCGGGCGCCATGATCGCCACCGCCTTCGGCAACTTCTACGCCCTCGTGGCCGAGCCCTCGCCGGACTCGCTGCGGCGGGTGAACCACGCCAAGGGCCGCCCCGCCGACCAGGTCGGCAGCGTCACCACGACGCCGGAACGGCTGAGCCTGATGTTCGACTGGCAGCGCCTGCCGCCCGGCGCCGACACCGCGGCCCTGCACGCGCTGATGGCCGAGCTGACCGCGCTGGGCCCGATCGGCTTCCGGGGTCCCGCGGCCGGCACGTTGCCGCCGCACCTGACCCAGGCGGCCACTTCGCAGGTCGTCGTCCCCGGCACCCGCTGCCCGTCCAACGCCTTCTTCGCCGAGGCGATGGACGAGCTGGGCACGGACCACCTGTACATCACGTCGGCCAACCGCTCCCGGCACCTCACCGGCCGCGACGAGGAGCCGGCGCACTGGACGGCCGTCGGGATCGCCGCCGACTTCGCCCACCTGGACGACTTCACCGTGCTCGCCCATGCCGACGAGCAGGCCGCCCGCGCTCTGCACCCCCGGCACCTGCCGATGTCGGTGACGCTCGCGTCCTTCCATGGCGCGCCGGGCGTCCTGACGGTGGAACGCCACGGGTCACTGCACGTGGACGACGTACGCGACATCGCCGCCCGGCACGGCCACACGGTCGAGCTGGCCGCGTCGGCCCGGCACCGGCTGCCCTTGCGCACCTACGTGCACCCCACCGGACGGGGCTGCGGCAGAATCACCGGGTGACACGAGCACAGGGTGATGCCCAGCCGCCCCAGGCGTCGATCTCCGAGGACCACTTCGTCAACCTGTACCTCGCCAAGGACGACCCCTGGGACGTCGCGACGAAGTGGCACGACCAGCGCAAGTACGCGGTCACCATGGCGAGCCTGCCCCGCGAGCGGTACCGGCGCTGCTACGAGCCGGGCTGCTCGATCGGTTTGCTCACCCGGATGCTCGCCGAGCGCTGCGACGAGGTGCTGGCGGTCGACTGCGTCGAATCGGCGGTGCAGCAGGCCGCCGAGGTGAACCACGACCTGGCGAACGTACGGGTGGCGACCGCGATGCTGCCCGCGGACCTGCCCGAGGACACGTTCGACCTGGTCGTGATCGGCGACCTGCTCTACTACCTGTCCGGCGACGACCTGACGGCCCTGCTCGACGGGCTGATCCAGCGGCTCGAGCCGGGCGGCGACCTGGTCGCGGTGCACTTCCGGGACCGGCAGGACGGCGGCAACTACGACGGCTTCAACGTGCACCAGGCGCTGGCCGGGCGACCGGAGCTGGACCGCCTCGTCCGCCACGAGGACGAGTGGTTCGTCCTGGACGTCTTCCGCGTCAGGGGCTGACGGTCTCCGAGCGGTCGGCGAGCACGCCGGCCGCCACCTGGAGCAGCGCCTCCAGGGCGACCTGCGGATCCGCCGGCGCCTCGGGGAACGGCTCGGGCTGCAGGCAGCGGTCGAGCAGCAGCTCCACCAGCGCCGCACGGTGCAGGACGTCGGCGGTCTCGACGGCGCCCGGCAGGATGCGGATCTCGACGGTGTCGCGTCGCGGGGTGTCGGTGAGCAGCTGGGTGAGGTTGACGTCGTAGAACTTCGTCAGCTCGCCCTCGGCGGCCGCCTTCTGCAGATCCTCGTACGAGGGGACGCCGCGCACCGCCTCGACGAGCGGCTCCGGCAGCGGCGCGAGCCGGCGGCACGCCGGGTTGGTCTGCAGCAGGGTACGCAGCGGCTCACGCCAGAACGCGAAGAGCCGTACGACGTTGGCCAGCGCGTCCGCCTCGCGGAAGGGCGCCCCGTCGAGGTGCAGGTGCACGGCCGCCTCGCGCGGCACGGTGAAGCCCAGCTCACGGGCGGGGCCGAGGAGCTCCTCCAGCGCCGCGCCGTGGTCGCGGGTGAGCGGCGGCGTCACAATCTCGCACGGCCGTTCCCGCCCCGCGCCCTGCCGCGCGGCCAGGGCGATCGTCGCCCCGCCCGGGTCCTCGAGCACGTACACGTCGTCGTCGTGCCGTTGCACCTTCGTGCCCCACAGCTGCGCCGCCCCGTCGAGCGCGGCCCCCAGCGTGCCGCCGGGATCGCTGTGCGCGGCGAGCAGGTGCAGCAACCGCCGGTCGTCGGTGAGGATGCGGAACCAGCCGGGCGCCGCGGGAGCCCGCGGGTCGAGGTCGGCGAGCAGCGTCACGTCGTCGACCAGCGTGCACAGCAGCGAGCCGTCCGCCCGGCGTACCTCGAAACCCTGGGTGAGGTGCAGGAACCGGCCCAGGCCCGGGACCAGGGACGGTTCGCTGTCGTGATGCCACACCGGGTGGACCCGGCCGCCGCAGCGGGCGGCCAGGTCCACGGCCAGGGTGCGCCGGCTGAGGCCCGGCGGGGCCATCAGCTCGATCTCGAATCCGGTACGCCGGAGCAGACGGGGGGTCACGGCTGGAACGGCAGGCTCTCCCCGGCCAGGATCTTCTTCCCGCCCGCGATCTTCGCCTCGTACGGCGTGGCCTTCTTCCACATCTTGGCCAGCCGCGCGGCGTCGTCGTAGTCGTAACCCGCGCGGAAGAACGCGTTGACCTGCTGCTCTTCCTTCGGGGTGGTGACGTCCGCGGAGTCCGGGTTGTTGCTGGGCCGGACCGGCAGCTTCTTGCCGTCGAGCAGCCACTGCCCGGCGCGCACCTTCACGGCATCGATGTGGTCGTCGTCCGACTTCAACTTCCATTTCTTGGCCAGCTTCACGGCGTCGTCATAGTCGTAGCCGGCGTTGAAGTAGGCGTCGTACTGCTTGCGGTTCTTCTCCATCGGGTTCGGCGCGGTCGGCGCCTCCGGCTTGCGCGGCGCGAGCGACGGGGACGGCGACGGCGTGACCGGCGCGGCGGCCGGCGCCACCATGGCCCCGTCGTTGCCGCCCGGGCCGGCGGGCAGGATCGACGGCAGGTTCAGCACCCCGGCGACCAGCCCGGCGCCGAGCACGGTGCCACCGGCGACCTGCAGGCCTCGACGGCGCCACAGGTAGGACCGGGACAGCTCCTGCACGCGGGCGTACACCTGCTCCGCGTCGGGAGCCAGGTGCTCGTGGCTCTCGAAGGCTTCGCGAAGCCGGTCCTCATTGTCGATCACGACGCCTCCTTGGCGTGAATCCTGTGCGCGAACTCCGGCGACAGCCGGAGCGTCTTCAGCGCCCTCGAGGCATGGCTGCGGACGGTCGCCGGCGAACAGCCGACCAGGTCGGCGATCGCCTCGTCGTCCAGCTGCTCGTAGTACCGCAGCACCAGCACCGCCCGCTGCTTGCGGCCCAGCGTGGCCAGCCGGTTCCACAGCGCGTCGGCCTCCACGACACCCTGGGCCGGGTCGTTCACCCCGCCCCGCGCGTCGTCGATGTCGACGAGCCGTTCCCCCACCGCGTGCACGTTGCGCACCGCCCAGCTACGCCGCCAGGACAGGTACTCGTTGAGCACCATCCGGCGCACGTACGCCTCGGGTGAGTCGGCATCGCTGATCCGCCGCCATTTCACCTGGGCCCTCGCCAGAACCTCCTGGACGACGTCCTGCGCGAGGTCGCGGTCGCCGGTGAGGACGACCGCGTACCGCAGCAGGCTCGGGAGCCGGGCCACCGCGAACTGCTCGAAGGTCACACCCAGTAGGACGTGCGCCGGGCCCCCGGGTGTGCACTCGAGATCAGATTTTTTCGGCCACTACCCCAGGATGCGGCAGGCGGCGGTGGCGGTCACGGCCGGGTCACTCTCCGACGTGACGGTGACCGGGACCTTCGTGCCCCGACGTCCCGCGCCGTCCCGTTCGACGTACACATCCACGGCCTTGGTCCGCCCGGCCGACACCTCGGTGATCTCCTTCGGCAGCCAGGCCGTCCAGCCGGCGGCCGGCGCGGCGGAGACGCGGTACACGTCGGTGGCCGCGCCGCCGGTGTTGCGGACCGGCACACGGCACCGCGCCCAGCCCGAGGACGGCACGACGGCCGCGGTGGGTGCGACCGCGACGCCGCGGGGCTGCGGGCCCGCGCCGTCCAGCGACCGTACGGCCACCGTGTACGAGAGCACGCCGGACGCGTCCCGGTGCGGATCGAGCACGTAGAAGTGGAGCCGGTTCGCGGTGTCGGCGTACTCGTCCTCGCTGCCCGAATCGGTGCCGGCGTGGAACAGGGCGTCGGACAGCTGCCGGTAATCGCCGACGGTCATCTTCTGCGGGGTGCCGTCCGGCCGTACGAAATCCACCTTGTCGATGTCCTGCGGGTTGGCGTCGATGGTCCAGATGAACGGTGCGGCGTCCTCGTTCTTGGTCTTCGCCAGCAGCACGCCGGAATCGGGCGTGAACGAGTCGAAGCCCATCCGGTCGACCACCTCGAGCGTGTAGTTGTCGTACCCGCCGCCGTCGCAGTACGGATCGGTCGCGGCGTCGCAGGCCGGGCTCGCGTCCCCGCCGTCCAGGGTCACGTTGATGCCGGAGATGCCGCGCTTCCCCGGCTCGACCTCGCGGGCTGTCACCCGGGTGACCACGACCCCGGACGCGGCCAGCGCGCTGCGGGAAAGGCGCAGCACGGACGCGTCATCGACGATGCCGAGCTTCAGTTTGTTGCGCAGCATGTGCTGGGCGCCCATGGACGCCCCGGCAGTCGCGGGAATGAGCCACCGGCTGTGCGGACCGCCGGGCCCGTTGAACGTGCCCCGGCTGAGCATTTCCCACGGCCCGCTGTAATCGCGGCGCGGCGGGACGGAGTACGGATTGTTGTAGTTGTCGCCGACGCCGAGGATGTGGCTGAACTCGTGTGCGTACGTCGACATGCCCGAGCTCTCGGCCTGCAGCGAGCTCCCGTTGGCGGCGTTGGGCCAGATGTTCGACGAGGCCTGCCACGACGTCCAGTCGACGTACCGGGTCGCGTTCCAATTGGGCAGCGCATCGTCCGGCGGCCCGAACGCGTCGCTCACCGCGTCCTTGCCGGGGAACTTCATCTCCCCGAATTCCTGCCACGTGGACGACTCGTCCTGCCCCGCGGCGAGGAAGAAGACGAAGTCGTACCGGTCGGCCACGGGCTCGCCGACGTCCGCGATCCAGGCGGCCCGCGCATCGGTGCGCAGATCCCGGCCACAGGTGTCCCCGGCGGGGCAGCCGCGACCGCGCTGCATCGAGTTCTCGATGCCGTACTCGTGGCCCTTGGACGGCATTTGATAGACCCCGAAAGCGCTCAGCTCGATGCCGTAGCGGCCGCCGGAATCCTCCATCCAGTATTCGTGGATGGTGTGGCCCCGGTTCAGCTCGCCGGGCCGGTTCAGGAAGTCGCGATAGAAGCCGGGTACGTCGGAACGCGCCAGGTCGTGCACGGAGAACGGGTTGCCGTAGATGGTGGAGTTCGCCGGCTGCGTCACGACGAACGGCTGGTTCGGGAAGTCGACGAGCACCAGCGCGCCCTGGAAGTTGCGGACCGAGCCGGGGGTTGCGGGATCAGCCCAGTCCGTACGCGGAACCGGCCGGTAGTCGTCCCAGGTCATGGTGTCCGGCAGCTCGTAGTTCTGCGGGTCGACCGGCTGCATCGCGCCTCTTCCGGGCGCGGGCTGGTCGCGCTGCCAGGGCTGCGTCTGCGGCCAATGGCGCATCCGCCACGGAGTGTCCGGCCCGGGCGGGGCGGGAGCCGCCTGCGCCGGGGTCGCCACGGCTCCGGTCACCGCCAGCAGCATTGCGCAGATCATCGAGGCCGAACGCCGTACCGTCATCGCCGCGCCACCCATCGATAGAGGACAGTCGATCGATCCTGGCATGCCGAGTGACCCGGATCAATCGGGCCGGGCGCCACCGAAATGGGGTGCGCACCCGGGGCGGCGTTCGTACGGTGACGGGATGTCTCTGGAAGCCGCCCGCGCCGCCGACGTCCTCACCCAGCTCTCCGGCGAGACCCGGCTGCTGGCCCTGGCCGAGCTGGTCCGCTGCGGCGGGAACGGCGCCAGCCTCGGCGAGCTGAGCTACCGGCTGGACCTGCCGCTGCCCAAGGTCGGGGACGCGTGCGCCCGGCTCGTTGCGCTGGGGGTGGCCGTCGGCTCGGGCAACGGGTTCTACCGGGCCCGGCTCGAGGGTCTGCGCGAGGCGGCCGCCGCGGTCGAGCGGGCGCAGCCCATCGCCGCTCTGCTCGGCGAATATCCGCAGCTCCGCGGCAACTTCTCGCACGGCCGGCTGACCAGCATGCCGCCGACGCTGAGCGACCGGTACGAACTCCTCGGCGAGCTGCTGTCCCGGTTCCTCGCCCTCGACGGCCTGTACGACGAGGACGAGATCAACAAGCGGCTGGCCGAGGTCACCGACGACGTGGCGGCCGTACGCCGGATGCTCGTCGACACCGGCTGGCTCGAACGCGACCGAGCGGGCACCACCTACGGGCCCGGCCGCTCCCGGCTGTAACGATCACCCCGGTGCCGCACATGTAGGTCCCGGATGCGACCCCCGCATCCGGCACCTGCAGGAGGCGGCGATGACCACGGTTACCGACACCCGCACGGCCGCCCGACCGGCAGCCCCGGCCCGGACCGGGCGCATGTACGCCCTGGACGGCCTGCGGCTGATCTGCGCGCTGGGCGTGGCCGGCTACCACTTCGGCGACTCGTGGCGGCTGGACGGCGTACGGCCACCGAAGCACTTCCTGCCGGACGTGGCGCCGGTGCTGATCTACGGGTTCCTCGGCGTCGAGGTGTTCTTCCTGATCAGCGGCTTCGTCATCGCCACCAGCGGGTGGGGCCGGACCGTGCGAAGCTTCGCCGTCTCCCGCGCCGTACGCCTCTACCCGGCGTTCTGGGTCGGCGTACTGCTCACCGCCGCCGTGGTGACCGCGCTGCCGGTGACCTACGGGGTACCCGTGAGCGGGCAGCCGTCCATCGGTGACGTCCTCATCAACCTCACCATGCTCGCCGAGCCGCTCAACACGCCCCTGGTCGACACCGTGTACTGGACGCTCTGGTGCGAGATCCGGTTCTACCTGCTGTTCGCCTGCCTCGTCGGCGCCGGGCTGTCCCGCAAGCGCGTCGCCACGTTCGCCACCTGGTGGCTCGTCGCCGCCGTCGTCATCCCCGCCCATCCGCGCTCGCTGGTGACCGACCTGGTGATGCCGGACTTCGCGCCGTACTTCATCGCCGGCGTGACCATGTCGCTGATGCGCCGCTTCGGCCCCGACCGCCGCCTCGGCCTGCTGCTGGCCGGCTGCTGGCTGGTCAGCCTGCAACGGGTCCACGTGCGCGTCCTCGACCTCAAACCCGGCTTCGCGGTCCCGGCCTGGCCGGCCTACCTCCTGCTGACCATCGCGTACGGGGTGCTGCTGGCCATAGCCCTCGGATACACCGACCGCCTCACCTGGCGCTGGCTCGCCACCGCCGGCGCGCTCACGTACCCGTTCTACCTGCTGCACCAGCGCATCGGATACAGCCTGATCCGCACCGCGTACGCCCACACCGGCCTGCCCGCCCCGGTCCTGATCACGGGTGCGGTCGCCGTCCTGCTGACGGTCGCCTGGCTGGTGCACCGGTTCGTGGAACGGCCGCTCGCGCCGGTGCTTGCTACCCTCGCGAACCCGTCGCAGAAAAAAGTCGGTAGCACCCGAGCCCCTGCCGAACATGTGAGGTCGTGAGCCAACCCACGGCGGATGCCGAGACCGCCTTCCGCGCCCTGTTCCAGGCCACGTACGACGACCTGGTCTGCTTCGTCGAGCGCCGCACCCACCTGGCGATCGCCGACGACGTGGTCGCGGAGGTGTTCCTCACCGCCTGGCGCCGCTTCGCCGACGTACCCGAGACGCTCGACGGCGCCCGCGCCTGGCTCTTCGTCACCGCCCAGCACACCCTGCGCAACCGCCAGCGCAGCGACCAGCGGCAACGCAGCCTCGCGCTGCGGATCCTGCGCGAGCCGGACGACACCGCCACCGCCGCGGAGGCCGACGGCGTGGCAGCCCGCGTCGACCTGGTCCGCGCCTGGCAGCACCTGAGCCCGGACGACCAGCAGGCGCTCACCCTGACGGTCTTCGAGAACCTGACCGGCGCGCAGGCCGCCCGGGTCCTCGGCATCTCCCGGCCCGCGTTCAGCGTCCGGCTCCTGCGGGCCCGCCGCCGCCTGCGGCGACACCTGCAGCAGCACGAAGCCACCGTCGGCCACCGCCACCCCACCTCCACCCCGATCTCCGAGACGGGAGCCTCGTTATGAGCCGCCACCTCGACCTCGACCAGGCCCTGCGCGCCGCCGCCGAACCGGTGCCCGCCCGCGTCGGACAAGCGCCCGCCCAGGCGCTCCTCGACCGCATCGTCGCCTCCACCCCCGACGCAGCCCCCGCATTGACCGGGGCGCGCCGCACCGCACGCCGCCGACTGATCACGGTCGCCGCGGCGGCCCTGGCCGTCAGCGCCGCCGCACTGACCCTGCCGAACCTCGGCGCGGACCGTGCGTACGCCAGCTGGACCCCCGACGCCCGGCCCCTGCCCGCAACCCAGGCGGCCACCATCGTCGACCGCTGCGTACCGGACGTCGGTGCACCGGCCACCGCGGAGGAGGCCCGCAATCCCCGCCTCGTCCTCGGCGAACAGCGCGGCGCGTACGCGTACCTCAGCATCACCACGAAAACCTGGACCGCCACCTGCTTCCGCGACCACGACGGCACGGTCCGCGGCGCCAGCATCTTCGCGGCCCCGGTCACCGACGCGCAGCTCGGGCGCGAGGGCGTCGAACTGCAGGCGTACGGCCAGCTGCGCACTGAGGAAGGCTATTGCCGGCTGATCGCCGGGCACCTCGGCTCGGAGGTCACCGGAGTCACCATCACGGTGCCGAAGAGCCCGGCGGTGCACGCGACGGTGAAGGACGGGTTCTTCCTGGCCTGGTACCCGGAGCCGGACGGGCCACAGAGCGAGGGCACCGAGCTGGCGTTGCGGCTGAGCCACGGCAGGACGGTGGACGGCCTGCTCGCCAGCGACCTGTACGACGAGCCCCGGCTCAAGTGATCTGACGAAGCGGACGGCGGCGCCGGACATCGTGTCAGCGCCGCTTCCTCTCAGGAATCACCTAAGCGTTCGTTCAGTGCGGGAACGGATGAATCGCCCATTGCGCTCGAACTAGACAGGGCAAACAGAGCGAACAAGCCAAATCTTCTAATCTGCGTTCTGCAGACTGCGATGCGCGAACCGCCTAGTCATGAGTGAAGCTTGCTGACGGCTGGCTCACGACTGACGATGGCTTCAGGAGGTTCGCCATGTCTGCGGAATCAGTCACCTCATCGAACCACCGGATCTTCTACCCCGGCCCGGACATCGTGGTCACGGACGTCTCCATAGAGACCCCCTCAGCCCGCTACCCGGTACGCCGGCTGACGATCCTGGACCCCCAGCAGATCTACGCCTACCCGGGCCTGATCGTGGCGCTGTACTGCGGGGCCATGGAACTCCTGCTCGCCATAACCATCGCCGCACTGTACGGCTCGGCTGAGGCGCTGCTCTGCACAGCCGGCGTCGTCGCAGGCAGCGGCATGGCCGGAGCGATTCTGGTCGACAACCGCCGCAACCCGCGATGGATGGAACTGACCGCGCTGTACGAGGGACGCCTTGTCGTGCTGTTTTCCACCGACAACCACCGCGTCTTCGGGCAGGTGCACCGAGCGGTCGTCCGCGCCCTGGAAGCCAACCGCCCACCGCGACCGTGAGGACGCGCACTCGCCCTGCACCACCTGCTCGACCGCTCTAGCCGGCCCGCATCCCGTCGCGGATCGACCGCATCATCTGCAGAGCCCGGTCCCCCGTCCGACCATAGTCGAGCAGATCCTGAAAGAGGGCGTTGTGCCGATCGGTCGAGCCCTTGTCGGCGAGCAGGAAGTCGCGTCCCGCGGCGCCTTCGACAAACAGCACATCGGCATGGCTTTTGTCGAAGAACTTGAGAAGTTCGAATGATCCGCCGAGGCCCGAGTGGTGCTCGAGATCGAGCGGCGCGACGCCGAAAGTGAACTTGGTGGCATCCTGGGCCAGCTCGAGGAGGTGTTCGAGCTGGCGCGCCATGACGGCCCTCCCACCGATCGGGCGCCGGAGCACCGACTCGTCGAGGATCGCCACCACCCGGGGAGGCTTCGGTCCGTCCATACGCTCGGACAGAGCTTTCTGCCGATCCAGCCGCAGCTCGACTCGCGCCCGCACCTGCTCGTCGTTCGGATCAGCCCGCAGTGTGCGCGCGGTCACCGCGCGAGCATAATCGCCCGTCTGCAAAAGCCCGGGAACAAACAGCATCTGCCAGGCTTGAATGACGGAGGCCTCGTTCTCGTAAGCCACGAAATCGGCGTAGTCGCCGGTAAGCCGGTGCCGGCTGTACCACTGCCGCGATCTGGAGGTTCGCGCAAGCCGTGACAGTTCCGCGTGAAGATTGGCATCAGTCACGGCATAATGGTCCAGCAGAGCGCGAACTTCCAAGGGCTGAATTGACACTTCACCCTTTTCGATTCGGGTCAGCTTCGAGACGGACCATTCCATGGCCCCGGCCACGGAACTGACGCTCAGGTCAGCTTCCTCACGCAGCGTCTTCAACCGCTGAGCCACGTTCACTTTGGCGATCTTCGGACCGACTGTGGCCGGCATGACGGAGCTGTCCGATGCGTCCGGCACGCCCATCCCCCCTGCCGTCATCAGCAATCTGCAAAAGGCAGGTGGCTGGCACCCACCCGCGAAAGCCTACCGCATCATCGATGACCGGTCATGTCCCTGCGGACCGGGCTCCAGCGAGATCCGATCGGCGGATCCAAGACAACGAATATCCGGTACGCTGGGTGATCGGTTGGCTCCGACGGTGTAGCCCTGCCGCCGGCGCAGCTTGAGGCGTTCAGCTACGCCGATATGCCGCCCATATGACGTGGCCTTTCGGCCTCGTGGGCCGTTCGCAGGAGGCACAGTGCACGACCAGACGCAGCCTGGATGGCACAAAAGCTCCAAAAGCAGTGGCGGAAACTGCGTGGAGATCAAGCGGGAAGACGATCGGGTACTCATGCGAGACTCAAAAGATCGCTCGGGACCCGTTCTGAGTTTCGACGTCGATACATTCCGCGCACTCATTGCGGACCTGAAGGCAGGCGGCCTTCCAGCCGATTGACGAGCGCCGGATCACCCACCGAGGAGCTTGGACATCAGCGCGCGCGCCTGCTCGCCCGACACAGCGATGTCCATCAACGAGTTGGCAAGCTCCCGGTACATCGCGACGCGATCGACGTCGTCCAGGATCCGGTCGCCCTCGGCCCCTTCGAAAAAGACGAGGCTGCCATTCGCCGAGTCGTGCAGCTCGAAAGACCCGGCCAACCCGGGATGCGGGCCGTGCTCCAGCGGCATCACGCCGACGCGGACCGTGGGCCGGCGCGAGACTTCGATCAGGTGCTCGATCTGCCGGCGCTTCGTGGTCGAGCCCACCGGCCCGCGCCGCAGCACGGATTCGTCAAGAACGACCTGTAGCCGCGGCGCGTCCCCCAGCTCCAGCCGCTGGAGGAGATGGGCGTGCCGCTCGTTGCGGACCCGCACGCGCTCGATCGCCTCTGGGTCCGCCGGGGCGAGACCAGAGATGCCGCAGATCATCTCTTGGGCGTACGAGGGCTCCTGAAGCAGCCCGGGGATGTGGAGAGGCGAGTTGTAGAAGATGCTTTCGGCCGTCTTCTCCGTATCGAGGAGCCGGTGGAACGGCTCCGAAGTGCGGACGTCGAACATCTTCGTCATCGTCAAGCTCTCCATATAGCAAGATTAGCCAGAGTGCCGTCCGCAATCTGCGCAACGCAGACTTCCTACGGCGAAGTGCACCTTACACAGAGCGGTGGGGGCCGCCAATGGCGGATTGGCCGTCTCGCGAGGTGCACAGTGCAGAGTTGCGGACTATGCCCCGGTGGACGGGGAGGTGACGGCCATGCGGCCGAAGCTCACCCTCTGAACGGGCGTACCCGAACGGTTCAGTGCATGGTCGCCCACGATTGGCGTCACGAGCACCGAGCTCTTGTGCCGAGGTAGTGCAAGGTCACCGGGCTCGGCGGCGAGCGAGGAGGAAGACTGCCAGCGTTGCGGCTGCCAGGAGGACCACTCCGGCCGCCACGATCACCAGTGGCGGGATGCCTTCGTCGTCGTCGCTGACGGGGCCCGTGGGCGGGGCCGCCGCCGGTGGTTCCGTCGTCGCCGGGGCTGCGCTGCCGGCTTTCGGTTCGGGTGCGGTCAGGGCCGCCATCAGGTCGAGTTGGCCCGCGCCGTAGTAGTCGTCGCGGCCTTTGGTGCCGCGGTCGATTGCCGTGCTGGTCAGGCGGTTCACGACCTGGGCGGCCGTGAGGTCGGGGTGTTCGGCTCGGATCAGGGCGGCCGCGCCGGCTACCAGGGCGGCTGAGACGCTGCTGCCTTCGACCTCGGCGTACGTGTTGCCCGGGGCCGGGACGGTGATGTCGACGCCGGGGGCGGCCAGGTCGACCTGGGGGCCGTGGTTGGAGAAGGCGGCGACCTTGTTGCGGCGGTCGACGGCTCCGACCGTCAGGACCTGGGGGTACGCGCCCGGGTACTCGAGGTCGTTGCCCTTGTCGGCCTCGTTGCCGGCGGCGCCGACGAGAACGACGTCGGCGGCTGCGGCTTCCTTGAGCGCGGACTGGAGGTTCTCGGAGGGGTCGATCTGGAAGGCGAGGGTGATGACCTTGGCGCCGTGGTCGACGGCCCAGCGGATTCCCTGGGCGACGAAGAAAGTGTCGTTGACCGGGCGGATCGGCAGGATCTTGGCCTGCGGGGCGATGCCGAGGATGCCGTCGCCCGAACCGTGGCCACGGCCGGCGATGATGCCCGCCATGCCGGTGCCGTGGCCCACGCTGTCGTCGTTGCCGGCCGGCTTGTTCTGCACGATCTGGCGGCCCGGCAGCACGGCACCCCGCAAATCGGGATGGCCGGCGTCGACCCCGGTGTCCAGGACAGCGACGACGACGCCGCCGCCCTTGGTGATCTTCTGCGCTTCGGAGACCTTCATCGGGGACCAGTACCACTGTTTGTCCCTGATGGAGTCGGCGCGTGCGGGAACGGCCGAGATCGCGACGATGAGCAGGGCTGCGAGCACCGCCCCGCCCTGCCGTGCCGCAGGGGCCAGCCGCCTCCGGCCGGGGGCCTTCGGGCGGGCCCAGCCCACCAGCGCCGGCCACGTCGGGCTGGAAGGCGCCGGCCGCGAACAGCCCACGCCCGCCGGCCGCGCCCGGTCCGACGCAGCTTGGTCAAGCCGGCGGGCGCCGCCAGGCACGGTCGAGCCGTGATGACGAGCCTCGCCCAGCGCAGCCGAGCCGAGGCGACGAGCGCCGTCCGGCACAGCCGAGCCGAAATGACGAGCGCCGTCCGGCACAGCCGAGCCCAGGCGACGAGCGCCGTCCGGCACAGCCGAGCCCAGGCGACGGACGTCGTCGGGCGCAGCCGACCCGGGGTGATGGGCGTCGTCCGGCAGAGCCGAGTCGCGGGCGTGGGGGCGGGGGTGGTCGGGTGGCGGGGTCCACCGGTGGGTGGGCGCCGGGTGGGTCGATGCGGTCACCCGCGCCAGCCGATGACGTTGGGGCCGGGGTCGTGGGTGGCTTCCTCGGTGGACGGGGCGATGACCGGGTCGACGCCCTCCGCCACCTGCCACGGGTTGTCCGGGTCGAATTCGGGCTGGCTGCCGTCGCCCGAGCGGCGACCGCCGCGGGCTGCGCCGGACATGCCCATGGGGCCGGTGCCGGGGCGGGCGGTGCCCGCTGGTTCCTCCGGCAGCCAGGACGGCCGGGGCGGGCGGGCCGGCTCGGTTGCGCCTCGGACGGCACCCGCGCGACCTGCCACTCCACCGCGGGCGGAGACGCCACCGCGACCTGCGGCACCGCCGCGGCCGGAGACGCCGCCGACGGAGCCGGTTGCACCGCCACGGCCGGCCATCCCGCCGGGGCCGCCGACGCGACCGCTTGCCGCGCCGCGGCCGGACACTCCGCCCACGCCTCCCATGGCGCCGCGGGGACCGCCCGCGACCGACTCACCGATCACTGCGCCGGAGGGCAGGGCTCTGCCCGCGCCGGACGGCACCCGTACGCCGCCGCGCGCGGTGCCGGAAATGCCCATGCCGCCTCGGCCCGCGCCGGAGACGCCCGCGCCACCTCCGCCGGAGCCGATCTGACCCGGGGGGACCACGCCGGGCGGGAGGACACCGGAGCCGCCGGTAACCGGGTTTGCGCCACCGCCCGTGCCCGGGAACGGTCCGCCGCCCGGGGGCAGGGCGTCGGCCGGTGTCACGCCGGGCGGGGTGATGACTCCGGCCAGGCCGGGGCCGGACGGGGTCGCGACGGAGCCGGAGCCGCCGCCGGACGGGCCGCCGCCGGGGTGGATCGTGCCGGGCCCGGTCACGCCGTCCTGGGTCGTCTCGTCGTGGCCGGGCATCGGCGGCGGCGGGTCGTGCGGTACGGAAACCGGGGCGCTGGAGCGCGAGTGCCCATCCGACGAGCTGCCGGAGTCGGAGCCGCTCAACGTGTGCGGTTGCCGGGGATCGCCGCCGGGCGGGGTCTTCTCGAACTTCGGTTCCTGCGGCTTGAGCTCGTACGGGTCGGGCACCTTGAGGCGGGCGACGTTCTCCTGGACGATGCCCTCCGCCGTGATCATGTGGGTGCGGGCCTTCTCGTCGATCTCGTCCTCGGCGTTGTCCCACCAGGACGGCCAGATGTCGTCGTTCTTCTCCTTGTACTGCTCGTACAGGGGCTGGATGTTGTTCTTCGCCTGCCGCAACGCCTCGAGGATGTTCGCCAGGCCGGTCGCCGTCTCGTCGGCGTCGGCGCGGGCGGCGTCCATGCGGGCGATCAGCGTGTCCAGCTCCTGGACGAACGCCGCGGACGACTTGTTCTGCTCCGGCGGCCACGCCGCGACCAGGTCCTCCTTGGCCTTGACCAGCATGGCCCGCTGGTCCTTCACCGAGCCGGAGATGTCGCCCCACGCCGCGACCTGCCGCCACGCCTCAGGGTCGTCCTCATCGGCGACCATCGCCCACAGGCGGGGCGTGTTGTACGACTGCCACGCCGTGCACCAGCTGCTGCTCAGCACCTCGTCGCTCATACCGCCTCCGCCCGTCCGCCGTGGTGCGATGCGCGCTCGGCGGCCTCCGCGGCGAGCCGGGCCTTGCGGGCCTCCTCGGCGGCCGCCCACAGTGCCTGCTCGGCCACCCCGGTGGACTTGGCGGCCCGCGCGTCCGACGCGTCGAGATCGGCCGCGACCTTCTGCGCCGCGGCGGCGAGCAGCTTGGCCGCCGCCACGTACTGCTTCAGGTTCTCGGTCGACGCGACGAGGCTCTGCGCATAGCGCTGCTTGGCCGCGTGCACCGCGCCGCTCGCGTTCTTGACGCCGAAGCGCACACCGTCGGAGAGCTGAACCTGCGCCCTCTCGGTGGCGGGCCCGAGGACACTGTCGGTGTCCACGTGCACGTCAGTGGCGAACTTGTTCAGTCCGCCGGTCTCGACATTGATCCCTGGTTCGCCCACGACGACCTCCCCGTTGCCACGCCGTCACAGCATCGCATCGAGAGTAGCGACCGCAAGCGATCCGCGTGCACCCCTGTGGACAGCTTGTCAGAGGATGGTCAGGCGGCGAGCCGGGCCACCGCGGCGGCGACCCGCTCATCGGTGGCCGTCAGTGCGATGCGGACGTACTGGGCCGCGGCCGGGCCGTAGAAGGCGCCCGGTGCCGCCAGGATGCCCCGCTCCGCCAGCCAGTCGACGGTCTTCCAGCAGTCCTCACCGCGGGTGGACCACAGGTACAGGCCCGCGCCCGAGTGCTCGATGCGGAAGCCCGCCGCCGTCAGCGCGTCGCGGAGGGCCTCCCGGCGGGCCGCGTACCGGGCGCGCTGGTCGGCCACGTGGGTCTCGTCCTCGAGCGCGGCGATCATCGCGGCCTGGACGGGCGCCGGGACGATCATGCCGGCGTGCTTGCGGACCGCGAGCAGCTCGCCGATCACGGCCGGGTCGCCGCCGACGAAGCCCGCGCGGTAGCCGGCCAGGTTGGAGCGCTTGGACAGCGAGTGGACCGCGATGACGCCGGTGTAGTCGCCGCCGCAGACCTCGTCGGACAGCACCGAGACCGGGGTGTCGTCCCAGCCCAGGGTCAGATAGCACTCGTCGCTGGCCACGATCGCGCCGCGCTCGCGGGCCCAGTCGACCACCTTGCGCAGGTGCTTGACGGGCAGGACGCGGCCGGTCGGGTTGGACGGCGAGTTGACCCAGACCAGCTTCACCCGGGGGTTGGGACCGAGGGCGGTCAGCGAGTCGGAGCGGACCACCTCGGCGCCGGAGAGGCGTACGCCCACCTCGTACGTCGGGTAACAGACCTGCGGGATGAGGACCACGTCACCGGGCCCGATGCCGAGCAGCGTGGGCAGCCACGCCACCAGCTCCTTGGAGCCGATGGTGGGCAGGACCGCGGGCGTACCCGAGGCGTTGCAGGCTCGGGCCACCCACCCGGCGATCGCCGACCGCAGCGCCGGGGTCCCCGCGGTGAGCGGGTAACCCGGCGCGTCGGAGGCGTCCGCCAGCGCGGCCTGGATCGACGCCGGAACCGGGTCGACGGGCGTGCCGACCGACAGATCGACGATGCCGCCCGGGTGCGCGGCGGCGACCGCCTTGGCCGGTTCCAGCAGGTCCCAGGGGAAATCAGGCAGCGACGCCGACACCACGGTCAGTGCGCATCCCCGCGCGGCGGCTGGGCCGCCACGAACGTCGCGTCCTTCTCGATCTTGCCGACCTTGGACGCGCCGCCGGGCGAGCCGAGGTCCTCGAAGAACTCGTAGTTGGCGTTCGTGTAGTCCTTCCACTGCTCCGGGACGTCGTCCTCGTAGAAGATCGCCTCGACCGGGCAGACCGGCTCACAGGCCCCGCAGTCGACGCACTCATCGGGGTGGATGTAGAGCATCCGGTTGCCCTCGTAGATGCAGTCGACCGGGCACTCCTCGATGCATGCCTTGTCGAGCACATCGACGCACGGCTCAGCGATGATGTAAGTCACGGGTCTTTCCCTTCCAGAGCCTGCTAGCTCAGAGCCTTGCTGTGCCTAACTCGAGCCTTGCTGTGCCTAACTCGAGCCTTGTTGTACAGAGCCTTGCTGTCCTCACAGAGCCCAGCCGCGGCAAGCACGGCGGTACGGGCAGAGCCTAGTATCTCGCCGGGAGGAGGTGGCACGTGCTCCGACGGCAGGATGTGGGACACCGGGTGGTGGTTCGCCGAATTGTAGGCGTTTCCCAGGATCGTCCGCTTTTCACCGACGCACTCGGGGAACTGGTGGAGCTGACGGAGACGGATCTCACTCTCGCGACGGCCAAGGGGACGGTTCGCGTGCCCCTCAAAGAGGTGCACCGCGCCAAGCGGGTGCCACCCGCACGCAGGCCGCCCGCGGCGGACGTCGTGGCCCTGGAGCTGGCGGCCAACGACGGCTGGCCGGCGCCGGTGCAGGCCCGGCTCGGCGCCTGGATCCTGCGCGCCGCCGACAACTGGACCGGCCGGGCCAACTCGGCCCTGGCCGTCGGTGACCCCGACCGCACGCTGGAGGCGGCGATCGACGCGGTCGAGCAGTGGTACGCGGCCCGCGGCCAGCAACCTCTCATCAACACGCCGATGCCGCTCGCAGCGCCGGTCAACGCCGCCCTCGACGCCCGCGGCTGGACGGCCCGCCCCCTCACCCTCGTGCAGACGGCCCGGGTCGCGGCGCTGGTGGACGCGTCGCCGGCGCGGGCCGACCTGCCGACGGTCGAGCTCGCCGACTCCCCCACGGACGCCTGGTTCGAGATGGTGGCCGAGCACAAGGGCACCTTGCCCGCGACGGCGAAACGCATTCTCACCGGCGTACCCGATGCGGTCTTCGCCCATGTGCACGACGCCGAGGGTGAGTTGCTCGCGGTGGCCCGCGGCGCGGTCAGCGGGCCGGACCGCTGGCTCGGGGTGTCGCTGCTGCAGACCGCTCCGGCCGCGCGGCGACGGGGCATGGGCGCCCACGTGCTGCGGGCGCTCGCGCAGTGGGCCGTGCAGCAGCGGTCGGCGCGGGCATATCTGCAGGTGGAGGAGCGGAACACGGCGGCGGTGGCGCTCTATCAGAAGATGGGCTTCAGCACGCACCACACCTACCTGACGCGCGAGGGTCCGCGGCAGCGTTGAGCGCCGCGTCAGTCGGCGACGAGCCGTTCGATCTCCGCCCGCAACGCTTCCGCCAGGTGCGACAGCCCCTGCTGCCCGTCGAGGCCGCTGCCCGCCGCCGCGGCGACCCCGGCCACCTGATGGTCCATCTCGGCGATGACGACGGCGATGTCGTGAATGGCGGCGCGAGCCTGACCGGCGGCACGCTGCGCATCGTCGATCTGGGCCGCGATGTTGTCGGAGGAGCGGTTGACCTCGTCGGCCAGGGTCTTCACCTCGCTGGCGACCACGGCGAAGCCGCGGCCGGCCTCGGCCGCGCGCGCGGCTTCGATCGTGGCGTTCAGCGCGAGCAGCCGGGTCTGCGCGGCGATGCGCTTGATCAGCGTGACCGCGTCGGAGATCTGCTGCGACGCCTCGTCGAGCGTCTTCATGGTGGCCACCGCGCCGTCCGTGCGGTCCACGGCGTGCCGTGCGGAGACGGCCAGCGCGTCAGACGTGGCGCCGAGTTCCGTCGATGCGGCGGCCACCTGCTCGGCGACCTGCTGGACGCGCTCGGCGAGAGTCGCCCGCTCCGCCTCGCTGCGCGCGACGGAATCGGCGGTCCGGTGCATGTGGTCGCGAGCGCCGTTGATGTTCTCGGCGGCGACGCGGTGGGCCCCGTGCAGCCCGCGGGTCAGGAACTGCCGGTGGTACTCGCCACGGCTGGCGGCGCCCAGCGACGCCGCAGCCTCGCGGACGAAGGCGTCGTTGACGTCGACGACGTCGTTGAAGACGTCCTGCAGCACCCGCAGTTCGTCAGGACCGTCGAACTGCGGCAGCCGGGCCTCGAAGTCGCCGTCGCGCAACCGGACCAGAACCTCGATCATGGCCTGCACGGCGATCCGGTACGGAGCCACGCCGCCGTCGACCACCGCAGTGGTACCGCCTCCGCCGGCGAACAGTCGCATCCCGCTCATCGTCCCGCCCCCACCGTCGCCGCGTCCGCGGTCAGCGACCACACGAACTCGTCATAGCTCTGGCCACGCCCCTCGAGTTCCGCCGCGAGCAGCCGCCGTGACGCCGCTACCGCGTCCGCCGGCCGGTTGTGCCGCAACTCTTCGGCGCGCAGGCGCGCGTACAGCTGATCGACTGCCTGCACCGCGGGGCGGTCCGGTACGCGCCGGCTGGAGTGATACCCCACCGTGCGGCCGTGGGCGTCGACGGAGGGGGTGACGTGCGCGAGCACCCAGTAGTGGGCGCCGTCCGAGGCCAGGTTGTTGATGTACGCGAAGACCTCATGGCCGCCGCCGAGGCGCTCCCACAGCAGGTGGAAGACGGCCCGTGGCATGTCGGGGTGGCGGATCACGTTGTGCGGCTGCCCGATGACCTGCTCCGCACCGTAGGCGGACACCTCCAGGAACAGCCGGTTGGCGTACCGGATGATCCCCTTGGTGTCGGTCTTGGACACGATGAGACGTCCTTGGTCGAAGGTGCGCTCCACCCCGGTCGGGCGTACGGCGGTGGCTCTCATCGCGGCTCCAGGCTCGTCGGCTACTCCGCTGATCGACACCGTCACACTCGCACCTGAGTGGTTACCGGCCGGAAGGTATTCCGGTCAGTTCGTCCTGATTCCCGCCGATGTACACACCAGCAGCGGCAATCGAGGAGGATTCGACGCCATGGCAGACACGTACGCCGATCTCGCTTCACCGGATCGGTTGGCCAGCATCGCCACCCACGACCTGTTCGACCCGGATCTGCGACGGCAACTCGACGCCGTGGCCGCAGCGACGGCACAGCAGGTGGACTGGCCCGTGGCGGCTGTGACCGTCGTGCTGGACTATGCCCAGCTGCTCGCCGGCGAATATGGGCTCTCCGCGCAGTCGCCCGCCGACCTCGCCACCCCGGTGGAGTGGTCGTTCTGCGCCCGGGTCGTGCTCTCCCGCGACACGTACGCGGTCGCCGACGCCGCCGCCGACCCGGAGCTGGCCGCCCACCCCGCCTTCCGGGTGCTGGGCATCCGCAGCTATGTCGGCGTTCCGCTGGTCACGGCCGACGGCACGGTCGTCGGTGCGCACTGCGTCGCCGACACCAAGGCTCGCACCCTGCCCGCCGCCGACCTCGATGTCCTGCACGAGGGAGGGCGGCAGGCAGTGCGGCTGCTCGAGGAGTACCGCAGGATCCCCCGGCTCTGACCGCAGCGCCCCCTACGCGGCTCACTCGGGCCGGCTGCGACGTACCGCCCCGGCCACGAGGGCCAGGCCGGGCAGCGCGCCCACCAGCATGATCAGGGGTAGCGGCCACCGCATCACCGAGTCGGCGACCGGGCTGATCGACTGCCGTCGCACCAGCCGGTAGTCCGTGCCGTCCCCGGTGGGCGAGCAGGTGAGACCGTAGATGCCGGCGACCGCCACATCGACGTCCGCGATCGTCTTCGTGGCCGGGGTGGCGTCGTAGCCGGCCTCCTCCGGCTGCACAGTGAGCGGCTCGGCCGGCACGTCGGCTGCGCCCGGCCGGGCGAGCCGGCAGCCGGGGTCCGGGGGCGGATCACCGTCGCCCAGCAGGGTGTACCGGGCCGCCGCCGGCACCACGATCTGCCCCGGACCCAGCGCGTACAGGTCCGGCCCGGTCACCTCGACGGCGCTGAACTGGGCGGCGTCCGCCATGGTTCCCGGCATCATCAGCGCCCCGAACAGGGCGATCAAGGCACCGGTCACGGCGGCCTTCACCAACCCGGGCTCCGGCCGGTCCCGGAACCTGCGCCCGATCAGGTGGCCTGCCACCGCACCCACCAGCGCGGGCAGGAGAGCGAGCAGCACCCCGGCGTGGACGGGATGCGCCTCCATCGGGAAGACGAGCCGGTAGACGGCCACCGTCACGACGACGTACATCGCGGCGACTGCCAACCCGGCGCCGATCGCCGCGCCGACATGTCGCGGGAGACGAGCGGCGGCGACGGCAGCGGGCAGGGCGGCCGCGGCGACGATCCACCAGGTCAGCTCCGGGCCGCCGAAGCGGGCCGCCTCGACCGGGCGGGCGGCGGCGGCCAGGCCGAGCGGTATCACGGCCGTGGCCAGGTACCACCCGACCAGGGACAACGCTCCGGCGATCCGCACGCTCCGATGATGCGGCTCGCACCGCCGGGGTACGAGCCGTCTCGGGGAATCTGCCCGTTCGGGAACCGGCTCAGCGCCCGCCGCCGAGCTGCTGCCGACGGGGGCCTGGCCTGTGAAACCGGCGCCTCCGCTCAGCGGCGCACGACGCGGCGCGGCCGGGTCACCTTCGCGGTGGCCAACGCCTTCAGCGACTTCGAGCGGTAGTCGCGGCCGAGCATCGTGGCGAGCCAGTAGCCGAGCAGCGTGCCGACGATGGCGAAGCCGCCGTACAGCCAGATCTGCGAGAAGAAGTTGCCCGCCCCGCCCGAGAACGGGTAGTCGCCGCTGACGAACGGCCCCACCAGGATGGTGAGCAGCATGCCGCCGACCGCCGCGGCGGCCAGGTCGGGAAGCCAGACGCTGGGCGGAACCCGCTGCGAGCGGACGAACGTGACGCCCGCGAGCACCAGACCGATCACGGCGAACATGGCGATGCTGACCCTGTTCTCCGCCGTGTCGTTGTCAGGAAAGCCCAGGCGCGTCACCAGGCGCGCCACCACATTGATCGCGAACAGCGCCGCGGCCAGCACCGCGATCCTCACCCAACGCTGCCTCATGCCGTCCTCCGTGCAGGCTCACGGCTTCTCGCCGCAGATGAATCGTGGTTCGGGATCGTAGCGCCAGGTGAACTTCTCGCGCTCGACCTCTTTTCCATCCTTGCGGATGACGCGCCACGCATCCTGAGTGAAGCCTGGGAGTCCGCTGCTAGAAATGCACCTCGGGCCCGGTTCGCGGTAGACGGTCGGCGGCGACGTGATGTTGCGGCGGGGGCTGCGTACGGTCTTGACGCTGTCGTAGACCTTCGTGCTCCACATCGACACGGTCACCGACCTGCTCGTGTACGACGTGTCGATGAGGATCCCGTACGGCGTGGTGTTCTTGAACCTGAGGTCGAGCGTCGGGTAGAAGATCGTCGACTCGATGACCGCCGGGTAGCGCGAGAAGTAGAACGAGTGCGGCTTGTGCTCGACGTCCTCCAGCCCCGCGTAGTACGCCGCGTTGAACAGCGTGGTGGTGAACTGCGACGCGCCCCCGCCGACGCCGGGCTCGAGCTTGCCGCCGACGATGACGGGCGCGTCCTGATAGCCGGAGGCGTAGTCCCGTTCGCCGGTGTGCGCGTTGAGCGAGAACGTCTCGCCGGGCCGCACGATGGCGCCGTCGACGTGGCGGGCGATCGTCATGATGTTCTGGCTGCGCGGCGAGCTCGCCCCGCCGGTGAAGTACGTCGTGAAGGTGGAGACCTTCTCCTTGACGCCGAGCCTCGCGATGTCCGCGGCGGTGACGTCGGGCTCCTGCCGGGCGAGGGACGCCTCGACGGTGCGCGGGGCGGGACTGCGCAGGACGCCGAGCAGCGCCGTACCGAGCGCGTCGAGGTCGACCACGTCACCGGCGGCGCCCGGCACGATCGACGGCTTGCCGCCCTTGAGGACGACGCGGGCCGGCTTCGGCTCCTTCTCCACCGCGGCGAACGCCCCGGCGGCCGCGGCGTGCAGCTTGGCGCCGTCGATCGCGGGCGTGAGCAGGCCGTTGTCGTCCGAGCGGAACACGACCCCCTTGGCCAGCGCCGCCCGGGACAGCGTCAGCGACTTGCCCGCGACCTCCACGGTGACGGGCGCGGCCACCGCGGGCACGGCCAGGTCGGCCACCATGGCGTCGACCTGCTCGCGGCTGGTCGCCGGCGGCTTCTCGACCAGCGGCACGCGCGCGGTGCCACCGACGAGCCAGGCCTTGCGGACCTCGGACGCGGCCGCCGCCGGGTCCAGGCCGCGGCCGGCCGCCGGATACGTCGGCTTCGGCGTGAGCCCCGCATAGGCGATGCCAGGCTTCTTCAAGGTGAGTTTCTTCGGGTCCACCTGGCGGCGCAGCGCGGCCTCGAGCCTCGCCTGGTCGACCTGGACGACCGGGAGCACGGCGCGCTCGCCGAACGGCCTCGGGCTGCCGCGCATCGCCTTGCCGACGGTGAGCTCGACGTTGAGCCGCAGCCCGATCTCGGCGGGCGCGATCCGCACGGTCCTGCCGTCGAGGTCGACTGTCACGGGGTCGGCGGTGCGCGGGCCGAACGTGTCGGTCACCGCCCGCTCGGCCTCGGTGCGGGACTTGCCGCCGAGGTCGAGGCCGAGGAGCCTGGTCCCGCGGGGGACGTCGCCGCCGTATGCCCACGCGGCCACGCCGGCCGCGGCGATCAGCACGGTCGCCACCGTGGCCACGACGACGATCCGGGTGCGGTTGACCCGACCCGGCTCACCGGCCGCGGGGGCCGGGGCACCGGTCGGGGCGGTGGGCTGCGGGACGTCTTCGGAGACGGAGGTCAACGGGGTCCCCTTCGACGGCGGCGGCGGACTCCGCGCCAGTCTGCAACCCGGCGATCAGCGGCGACAAACGCCACGACCCGATGTCATGACTTTGTGACGGTTGGCCCGCGGAGGATCGCCCGGTAGGTGAAGACGGCGAAGGTCAGGCTGCCGGCCAGGATCATGACGAGCGCGATCCAGTTGTCGCCGGCGATCAGAAAGTCGCCCTCGGCCGTACGGGTGCCGGCCGCGAAGAACATGATCGCGGTCCAGATCGCCCACGGGAGGGCCAGCGCCCAGCGCCGGCCCACGGTGGTCAGGGCGAACCAAGCGATCGCGTAGTTGCCGACCACCGCGACGACGACCGCCAGCCCGAGCGGCACGCCGCCGGCCCGCAACGGGGTCAGGAACAACTCCAGCACCGCGGACAGGACCGTGGCCAGCACGGAGACCGTCACACCGCCGATCCTGATCAGCCGCTCCAGACCCGTACGCTGCGGCGCCGGCCCGTCGGTGGGCGGCGCCGGAGCGGGCGCTTCCAGCGTCATCGCCCGACCACGTTGCTGAACAAGTCGCTCTCCCACTTGTGCGGACCGCTGACCTCGCCGCGCTCGCCCTTGACCAGCGTGAAGTACTCGACGCCCATGAACTCCCCGCCGAAGTCGCCGGCGATGCCGTAGAGCCAGGAGTTGTCCGGGATCTGCGTGGCGTGCGCGCGCATGGCGGCGACCTTCTGCTCGTAGAAGTCGGTGCCGTCGATGCGGGCCGCGATCTCGTCGTCCGGGTGGCCGAACGGCAGCTCGTCGACGTTCTCCACGTCGGCGAACGGGTTGTCGTCCATGCCGCGGAACGCCTCCATGCCGCCCTCGAGCACGCTGCGCGGCATGGCGGTCCAGTAGATCTTCTCCGGCCCGAAGCCCTCGGCCTCGGCCAGCTCCGCCGCGCGCATCGCCACCCGGTGAGCCTGGATGTGGTCGGGATGGCCGTAGAAGCCGTTCTCGTCGTACGTGATCAGCACCTGGGGTCGCACCTCCCGCATGACCTCCAGGCAGAGCGCGGCGGCCTCCTCGAGGTCGGCCTGCCAGAACGCGCGCGGATGGTTGTTGGTCTCCAGCCCCATCATCCCGGAGTCGCGGTAGCGTCCCGCCCCGCCGAGGAAGCGGTGGTCGGTGACGCCCAGCGCCGCGCAGGCGCGCTCCAGCTCGGCGATGCGCCAGCCGCCCAGCTGGTCCGCCTGGCGGGCCTCCAGCTGCGCCAGCGCCGGCACGTGGATCTCGCCCTCCTCGCCCAGCGTGCAGGTCACCAGCGTCACGTGGGCGCCCTCGGCGGCGTAGCGGGCCATGGTGGCGCCGGTGCCGGTGACCTCGTCGTCGGGGTGGGCGTGCACGAGCATGAGGCGGCGTGCGGGCAGGGCGTTCGTCACCCGCGCCACTTTACGCGCGCCCCGCCGCGCCGGTTCGTCTGCTGTTTGACCCGCGCGGAGGGGCTCCGATCAGCGATGCTGGTCGGCGTGGAGTATCCCGAACTCGCCGGCCGGACCGGTCGGTTCCGCTTCGGCGCACCCCACGCCGTGACGGTCGGCGGGGACGGCGCCCGAGTGGCGTTCCTGCGCTCCGCGGGGCCGTACGACCCCGCGGCGGCGCTGTGGGTCCTCGCGGTGGCGTCCGGAACGGTCACCAAGGTGGCGGACGGGCCGATCAGCTCGTACGCGGGCTCGTCCGATCTGTGCGTGCTCGCGTGGGCACGGGACGGGCGGCTGTTCAGCTCCGGCCCGGCGCTGCCAGCTGCGGCAGCAACCGTCGTCGAGCCACGGCCGGACCCGTCCGGGCGCGTCATCGGCTACACCACACCGGACGGCACCCTGCGCGTCATCGACGAGGGCGGCACCGACCAGCTGCTGGCCGGGGAACCCGGCACCGGCGTGTCCTGGGGCGTGCCGGAGCCGGTCGCGGCCGAGTTCGGGCGTACCCGCGGGTGGTGGTGGTCGCCCGACGGCAGCCAGATCCTCGCCGTACGCAGCGCCGGGTCGATCAGCCTGCACCTGCTCGACCTGTACGGCGGCTGGGTCGACGTGCACTGGGACCGGGAGACGTACCCGTACCTGGTCGACGTGCGCTGGACCGGCACCGGGAACGCCCTCATCGCGGTGCTGCGCCGCAGCCAGCAGCACGGCCTGGTGCTGTCGGTCGACCCGCGTACGGGAGAGACCCAGGTGCACGCGGAACTCGCCGACGCGCGCTGGGTGGAGCCGGTGCCGGGAACGCCGCTGCTGCTGCCGGACGGCCGCGTCCTCGTCGGCGGCGAACTCGCCCACGACGGCTTCGACGCCCGCTGTCTGTTCGCCGACGGCAGCCTCCTGACCCCGCCCGGCCTCTACGTGCGCCGCGTCGTGGGTGTGCTCGGCGACACCCAGGAACTGATCGTCGAAGGCGCCGAGGGAGAACCTTCGGAACAACACGTGTACGCGGTGCGCACGGCGCTGGGCAGCGGCGGCGCGAAGGCCCGTACGCTCACCGACCAGCCGGGCTGGCACACCGCCGAGGTGGGCGGCGACGTCCTCGTCATCGACTCGACGGTGCACCGGGGCGCCGCCACGATCCCGTTGCCGTCGGACGCGGCGCTGCTCCCGTACGCTCCGCACCCGGTTTTTGAAAGGGTGACCGACCGCCGGCTGCCGGCAGCGGTCCTCTACCCCGCCGGTCACGTGACGGGCACGCGCCTGCCGGTGCTGGTGGAGCTCGGCGAGGGCCCCGGTCATCAGCATGTGGTGCAGGACGCGGCCCGGTGGCAGGAACGGCAATGGTGGGCGGACGCCGGCTTCGCGGTGGTCAGCGTCGACACCAGGGGTACGCCCGGAGTGGCGCCCAGCTTCGAGAAGGCGGTGTACCGCCGGCTCGCCGATGTCAGCCTGACCGACCAGGTCGACGCCCTGCACGCCCTCACCGGCAAACACCCCGACCTGGACCTGGACCGGGTGGCGGTCCGCGGCACCGGCCTCGGCGGATGGCTCGCGGCCCTCGCGGTGCAACGGCGCGCGGACGTGTTCCGGTGCGGTGTCGCCCGCGACCCGATCACCGACTGGACGAACCTGGCGCCGCCGTTCGCCGAACGCTATCTGGGTAGCCAGGCCGACAACCCGGACGTGTACGAGCACCACGCGCTCGCACCGGCCGGCCCTTCTTTGCTGGTCTCCCCCGCCGGGGGTTTGTCAGAGGAACTTCAGTTCGTGATCCGGGAGTGTGCATGACGTCAGCGCTGATCGGCCGCAGCCTGCCCATGGAAGCCCTGCCGACCACCGAGGTCGACTACCTCCGGCTCGGCGAGACCTCGGCCATCTCCGAACTCTGGGACGGCAACGTCCTCACCTGCCCCCGCGACACCCCCCGCCACCAGATGATCCTCAACGCGCTGGCCAACGCGCTGCGCGCCGGCCGCTCCGACCTGAACGTCATCACCGGCGTCCCGGTCCGCCTCGCCCCGGGCCGCATCGCGGTGCCGGACCTGATCATCGCGGGCGCGATCGACCCGGACATCCCGCTGGTGGAGGCCCAGTCGGTCCGCCTGGTCTGCGAGATCACGTCGGCGGCGAGCGCGACGGTGGACTGGACGCTGAAGATGCACGCGTACGCGCAGGCCGGGATCCCGTGCTACCTGGTCGCGGAACCGGACCGTGGGCTGTTGCACAGCAACATGCTGACGGCACAGGGGTACGTGGAGCAGTCCGTGATGCAGCTGGTCCGCGTCACCGGCCTCAACCTCTGACGTGGCCAGTTAGCTCAGGCACGTGGAAGAATCGCGCTCATGACGTCCGCCATCTTCGGCGATGGACTGCCGATGACCGAGGAGCGCTTCTTCGCGCTCGGTGAGACTCGCGAGCGCGTCGAACTCTTCGACGGGAGCCTGTACGTGACGCCCGCCCCCACCCCCCGCCACCAGCACATCTCCTCTGAGCTGACGTTCGCGCTGAGGCGAGCGGCCCGCGAAGCAGGGCTCTTCGTGCTGGAGGCCGTGAATGTGCGACTTCAGCACGGACGCATCCCGATCCCCGACCTCGTCATCACGAGACCGATCGATTTCGATCAGCTCGTCGTTGATGCGGAGGCGGTGCTGCTCGTGTGCGAGATCGTCTCGCCGTCGAACGCCTCCGCCGACAAGGTGCTGAAGATGCACTACTACGCCGCAGCGGGGATCCCCTGGTATCTCCTCGTCGAGCAGGAAACCGGCGCTCTGCACCTGTACCGGCTCAAAGGCCAGCATTACACCGAGCACTCGGTTACGCCGTGGGGTGAGGTTCTTCACCTGGAAGAGCCGGTCAGGGCCGCGATCGCCACCGCGGAGCTGCTGCCTCCCAGGTGAACCACACCGCCGCGAGCCACGAACCGTTTCCGGGGTTCCCCGCGCGGGGAGATGGGCCCTTCTTTGTCGTACCCGTCCCCTAGGGTCTGGTTCATGAGCGTGGATCACTTCGACGAGGCCGGTGCGGCGGTCCAGGCAGCCCTCGACGCGGGCGCCCGCTACGCCGACGCCCGGGTCATGCTGCGCCGCACCGAGACCATGAGCGCCCGGGACGGCGAGGTCGAGGACCTCAGCTCCGACGAGAGCGCGGGGCTCGGGGTGCGGGCTCTGGTCGGCTCCAGCTGGGGCTTCTACGCCGTGCCCGACCTGTCCGACGCCGCCGCCCGCGCGGCCGGGCGCCGGGCCGCCGAGATCGCCGCCGCCAGCGCTCTCGTGCCCGGGCCGGCGATCGACCTGGTCCCGGCCGGCGCCGGGACGGCCAGCTGGGCCAGCCCGTGCGAGATCGACCCGCTCTCGGTGCCGCTGTCCACGAAGGGCGATCTGCTGGTCGCGGCGACGGCCGCGGCGCGCGACGCCGGGGCCGACCTCGCCGAGGGCATCTACCAGATCTGGGACACCCGCAAGTGGTTCGTCTCCAGCGACGGCCACCGCATCGACCAGCACATCCGCGAGTGCGGCGCCGGCATCACCGCCAGCGCGTACGGCGACGGCGAGATCCAGCGCCGCTCCTGGCCGTCGCACCGCGGGCAGTACGGCACCCGCGGCTGGGAGCTCGTCGACGAGCTGGCGCTGACCGACAACGCCGCACGGATGGCCGACGAGGCACGCGCGCTGCTGACGGCGCCGCTGTGCCCCTCCGGTGAGACCACGCTCATCCTCGGCGGCGAGCAGCTCGCCCTGCAGATCCACGAGTCCGTCGGCCACGCGATCGAGCTGGACCGCATCCTCGGCTGGGAGGCGGCGTTCGCCGGCACGTCCTGGCTGGATCTCGATCGGCTGGGCAGCCTGCGCTACGGCTCGGAGCTGATGAACATCACCATCGACCCGACGATCCCGGGCGCGCTGGGCAGCTTCGGATACGACGACGAGGGCTCACCCGCGGCCCCGCGCGACGCCGTCCGCAACGGCATCTGGGTCGGCGTGCTCGCCGGGCGTGACTCGGCGGCGATGGCCGGCCTCGACTATGCGGGCAGCGTGCGTTCGGACGGCTGGGCACGGCTGCCGATGGTGCGGATGACCAACGTCGGGCTGGAGCCGGGACCGCACACCCTCGACGAGATCATCGCGGCCACCGACGACGGCGTCCTCATGGACATCAACCGCTCCTGGTCCATCGACGACCGGCGGCTCAACTTCCAGTTCGGTTGCGAGATCGGATGGGAGATCAAGAACGGCAAGCGCGGGCGGATGCTGCGCAACCCGACGTACACGGGTATCGGTCCGAAGTTCTGGCAGTCGATGGACATGCTGTCCTCGGAGACGGTCGCGTGGGGCACGCCCAACTGCGGCAAGGGCCAGCCCGGCCAGGTGGGCCACACCGGCCATCCCGCGGCGCCGGCACGGTTCACGAACGTACGGGTGGGGGTCCGGGGATGACCACGCCAGTGACTGCCGAAGTGGACCTGGCCGGGCGGGTCGTGGAGCTGACCCGCAGCCTCGCCGGGGCCGGCGCCGAGGCGGAAGTCGTCGCCGCCCACACGGCCGAGGCGCTGACCCGCTTCGCCAACTCCGCGATCCACCAGAACGTCGCCGACGCCACCACGACCGTCAGCCTGCGGCTGCACCTCGACGGCCGTACGGCATCCGGTTCCACCACCGTCACCGACGCCGAGGGCCTGCGCTCGCTGGTCGAGCGCACGGTCGCCGCGGCCCGGCTGTCCCCACCCGACCCGGCCTGGCCGGGCCTCACCCCGCCGACCCCGCTGCCGGCCGACGCCGGGTACGACGAAGCCACCGCTGCGGCGGGTCCCCGGGAACGAGCGATCCGGGTCCGCGACTTCGTGCAGGCCGCCGAGGGACTGGAGACCGCGGGTTTCTGCCGCACCGCGTACGCGTCCGGCGCCTTCGCCAACACCGCCGGCCACACCGTGCACGGCCGGTCCGCCGAGGCCGCCATGGACGGCATCGCCCGCCTAGCCGGGGCGGACGGCGTGGCGCGCCGGGCCGCCGGACGCCTCGCCGAGCTCGACGGCGCCGCCCTGGGCGCCCGGGCCGCCGCGAAGGCGCGGGCCGCCACTTCCCCGGTCGAGCTGCCGCCGGGACGCTACGAGGTCGTGCTCGAGCCGACCGCGGTGGCCGACCTGCTCGACAACCTGGCGAGCTTCGGCTTCAACGGCAAGGCATACGCCCAGCACCAGTCGTTCGCCGAGCTGGGCGCCCAGCAGTTCGACCGCGGCATCACCATCACCGACGAGCCGCTGGGCGCGACGCTGCCGTTCGACATGGAAGGCACGCCCCGCGCCACGCTCCTCCTCGTCGAGGACGGCGTCACGCGCGCGGTCAGCCACGACCGCACGTCAGCGGCCGAGGCGGGCTCGGCATCCACGGGCCACGCCTCCGCGGCGTCCCGCTCCTGGGGTCCCATCGCCGCCAACCTCCACCTCGCGGCGGGACCGATCGCCAACGCCGTACCGGAACCGAGCGCCGGCCCCACCGCCTCCTCGGCCCGCGCCCTCGTCGCCGGCATGCGCCGTGGCCTGCTCATCACGGACCTCTGGTACACCCGCGTGCTCGACCAGAAGAGCCTCGTCATCACCGGCCTCACCCGCAACGGCGTCTGGCTCGTCGAGAACGGCGAGGTCACCGCGGCGGTGAGCAACATGCGCTTCACCCAGTCGTACCCCCAGGCGCTCGGGCCGGGAGCGGTCCTCGGCGTGGGCGCGGAAGCGGTGGCCGTGCCGGACCGCTGGTCGGGCGTCCGATACACGGCCCCGGCGCTGCACCTGGCGTCCTGGAACCTGACCGGCAACGCATCAGGCTGACGCCGGCGTGGACCGCAGGTCGCGGGCGCGGCGCTGGGCATCGTGGACGGCGGCGGTCTGCGCCGACCGGCAGGAGGTTGACCGTCATGTTTCACTGGGGCCGTGAGCGACACGCCACGTGACCAGGGACGAGACCGGGACGCCGAGGGCGCCGGGCCCGACGACGCCGTCGAGCCGACCACGGGCCCACCGGCCGGCGCAGCCGCCGCCGGACCGTCCCCCACCGGCGGCGCCACGTCCGGAGCCGTCCCGGCCGGCGGCGCCGGGCCCGGAGCAGTCCCAGCCGGCGGCGCCGGAGCGGGAGCAGTCCTAGCCGGCGGCCCCGGGCCCGGAGCAGTCCCAGCCGGCGGCCCCGGGCCTGGAGCGGTTCCAGCCGGCGGCGCCGGAGCCGGCGGTGTCTCGGCCGGTGCGACCTCACCCGCAGCCCCGAACGCCGGCGCAGGCTCCACCGCCGGCGCGCGACCCGGCACCAGCCCGCCGGCCGGCGCAGGCACGCAAGAGCAGCCCACCACCCAATCCGGCGTCACTCCCCCGAAATTCCGCGCCGGGAAGGCCACACCCGGCCGTACCCGGGCCGCCCGCCTCTCCCCCGCCGGACCGGAGACCGACGCCCGCAAACGTCGCCGTCGTCGCTGGCTGGTGGCCGGGATCTCCGTCGGCGCCGCCCTGCTCGTCGTCGCGTTCTGCGCCGGTGGGCTCGCCGTCGTCTCGAAGGTCGCCGACTTCCGTGACGATGCCGCCGAGGCTCATGAGGACCGCAGCCTCCGCGATGCCGCCTGCCTGGAGCTCGAGCAGCGCCTCAACCGCCTCACTCCGCCCGGTGCGACCACGTCACCGCAGGCCCGGGCGACGGCCGTACGGGACGAGAACGCCGCCGCGCGGATCTACGTGACGCAGGTTCGGGACCGGTGGGCCGCCGACGGGTGGCGGCAGCTGGTGGATGCGCGTACCGCCTATGCCGAGGGGTTGGATGCGCAGGCGAAGTCACGTACGCCCGCGTTCTTCGTCGCTCCCCGGACCGGCGACGGCCGGGCCGTGGCCGACGAGCTGGTCCGATACTCCCCGGAAGCCTGCGCCGGACCGGTCCGCCGGCTGGCCGCACCCGACCTGTGACCCGGAAGCCGGACCGGTCCACCGCACGCGTGCAAACCCCGTGTCAGGCACCCGGAAAGTGACGTCAGGCCCTAAGCCTTCCCTTACGCGGCATCGACCTGACCTTCGTTGTAACGTGTGCCACACATTGCGGACGCGTATCCCCGGAGCAACCACGTTCACGGGCGCCCGCCGGCAGAGCAGGTCCTACAGCACTGTCAGGGAGATCAGTCAATGACGACGACGGCAACGAGGCCGGATGCGGGGCGCTCTCGCGCCGCCATCGCGGCGAAGACGTTGCGGACGGACCGGTGGTGGATTCCGCCGCTGGTGACCTTCGTGGGGCTCAGTGCGTGGGTGATCTACGCCACTGTCCGCGTGTTCATGCACAAGTGGTACTACGTCGATCAGTATCACTATCTGACCCCGTTCTACTCGCCCTGTCTCACCGACCGGTGCGTCGACGGGTCCGCGGAGTTCGGCACGCCGCTGCCGTCCTTCTGGCTTCTCCCGGAAGCCGCGTTGACCCTTCCGTTCCTGCTGCTCTTCCGGCTCACCTGTTACTACTACCGGAAGGCGTACTACCGGGCCTTCTGGCTGTCGCCGCCGGCCTGTGCCGTGCCGGACGGGCACAAGAAGTACACCGGTGAGACGCGGTTCCCGCTGATCTTCCAGAACATCCACCGGTACGCGTTCTACGCCGCCGCGATCATCTCCGTGATCAACACCTGGGACGCCGTGCTGGCCTTCCAGTCCGGGGACAAGTTCGGGTTCGGGCTGGGCAACATCGTCCTGCTGATCAACGTGGTGATGCTGTGGGCGTACACGGTGTCCTGCCATTCCTGCCGGCACATCGTGGCCGGGCGGCTCAAGCACTTCTCGAAGCACCCGGTGCGCTACCGCTTCTGGGTCGTCGTCTCGAAGTTGAACGCCCGGCACATGCAGCTCGCCTGGATCACGCTCGGCACGCTCGCCCTGACGGACTTCTACGTCATGGCAGTGTCGGCCAACTGGTTCCACGACCTGCGCTTCATCAACTAGAGGGCCCCCAGACACATGACTACGCGAATCGAACGACACCACTACGACGTCGTCGTCATCGGCGCGGGCGGCGCCGGGCTGCGGGCCGCCATCGAGGCCCGGCTGGCCGGCAAGAAGACCGCGATCATCTCGAAGTCGCTGTTCGGCAAGGCGCACACGGTCATGGCCGAGGGCGGCGCCGCGGCGGCGATGGGCAACGTGAACAGCCGCGACAACTGGATGGTGCACTTCGGTGACACCATGCGCGGCGGGAAGTTCCTGAACAACTTCCGGATGGCGGAGCTGCACGCCAAGGAGGCACCGGAGCGGATCTGGGAGCTGGAGACGTACGGGGCGCTGTTCGACCGTACGAAGGACGGCAAGATCTCCCAGCGCAACTTCGGCGGCCACGAGTACCCGCGCCTCGCCCACGTCGGCGACCGTACGGGCCTGGAGCTGATCCGTACGCTGCAGCAGAAGATCGTGTCGCTGCAGCAGGAGGACTTCGCCGAGACCGGGAGCTACGACTCGCGGATCCGGGTGTTCGCCGAGACGACGATCACGGAGCTGCTGCTCGAGGGTGACCGCATCGCGGGCGCGTTCGGCTACTACCGCGAGTCCGGCGAGTTCATCCTGCTGGAGGCGCCCGCGGTCGTGCTGGCCACCGGCGGCGTCGGGCGGTCGTACAAGGTGACCTCCAACTCGTGGGAGTACACCGGCGACGGTCACGCGCTGGCGCTGCGCGCCGGGGCGACGCTGATCAACATGGAGTTCCTGCAGTTCCACCCGACCGGCATGGTCTGGCCGCCGTCCGTCAAGGGCATCCTGGTCACCGAGTCGGTCCGCGGCGACGGTGGCGTGCTGCGCAACTCCGACGGCAAGCGGTTCATGTTCGACTACGTCCCCGACGTGTTCCGGCACCAGTACGCCGAGACCGAGGAGGAGGCGGACCGCTGGTACACCGACCCGGACAACAACCGCCGCCCGCCCGAGCTGCTGCCCCGCGACGAGGTGGCCCGCGCCATCAACAGCGAGGTCAAGGCGGGCCGCGGCACGAAGTCCGGCGGCGTGTTCCTCGACGTCTCCACCCGCATGCCGGCCGAGACGATCACCCGGCGGCTCCCGTCGATGTACCACCAGTTCAAGGAGCTGGCCGACGTCGACATCACCAAGGAGCCGATGGAGGTCGGCCCGACCTGCCACTACGTGATGGGCGGCGTCGAGGTCGACCCCGACACGGGTGCCGCGTTCGGCCACGTGGAGGGCCTGTTCGCGGCCGGCGAGGTGTCCGGCGGCATGCACGGCTCCAACCGGCTGGGCGGCAACTCGCTGTCCGACCTGCTGGTCTTCGGCAAGCGGGCGGGTGAGCACGCGGCCGCGTACACCGACGCGCTCCCCAAGCGCCCGAAGGTGTCGACCGCGGACGTCGAGGCCGCGGTCGACACCGCGCTCGCCCCGCTGAGCCGGGAGGGTGGCGAGAACCCGTACAAGCTGCAGCAGGACCTGCAGGCCGTGATGGGTGAGCTGGTCGGCATCATCCGCCGCGAGGCGGAGCTGACCGACGCGCTGAAGCGCCTGCAGGAGCTGAAGCCGCGGGTGGCGAACGTCGGCGCGACCGGCGGCCGGCGCTACAACCCGGGCTGGCACCTGGCCCTGGACCTGCGCAACATGCTCGTCGTCTCCGAGTGCACGGCGAAGGCCGCGCTGGAGCGCGAGGAGTCCCGCGGCGGCCACACCCGCGAGGACTTCCCGAAGATGAGCCCGCAATGGCGCACGGTGAACCTGGTCTGCTCGCTCGACGAGGCGGGCGACGTGCATCTCGAGCGCAAGCCGCTGCCGAAGATGCGCGACGAGCTCCTCCAGCTCTTCAAGCGCAGTGAGCTCAGCAAGTACCTGACCGATGAGGAGCTCGCCGAGTTCGACGCGATCACGACGGAGGCCACCCGATGAAGCGCCACTTCCGGATCTGGCGGGGCGACTCGTCCGGCGGCGAGATCCAGGACTTCCAGGTCGAGGTCAACGAGGGCGAGGTCGTGCTCGACGCCATCCACCGGCTGCAGGCCACCGAGGCGCCGGACCTGGCGTGCCGCTGGAACTGCAAGGCCGGCAAGTGCGGCTCGTGCTCGATGGAGATCAACGGCAAGCCGCGGCTGAGCTGCATGACCCGGATGTCGACGTTCGAGGAGAACGAGACGGTCACCATCACGCCGCTGCGCACCTTCCCGGTGATCCGCGACTTGGTGACCGACGTGTCCTTCAACTACGAGAAGGCCCGCGAGACGCCCGCGTTCGCGCCGCCGAAGGGTGTCGCACCCGGCGAATACCGGATGAAGCAGGTCGACGTCGAGCGCTCGCAGGAGTTCCGCAAGTGCATCGAGTGCTTCCTCTGCCAGAACACCTGCCACGTCGTCCGTGACCACGAGGAGAACAAGAAGGCGTTCAGCGGCCCGCGCTTCTTCATCCGCGCGGCCGAGCTGGACATGCACCCGCTGGACGACCGTACGGACCGCAAGGAGTACGCGCAGGCCAGCCAGGGCCTCGGCTACTGCAACATCACCAAGTGCTGCACCGAGGTCTGCCCCGAACACATCAAGATCACGGACAACGCCATCATCCCGATGAAGGAACGGGTGGTGGACCGCCGCTACGACCCGCTGGTCTGGCTCGGCCGCAAGATCTTCCGCCGCGACCAGCTCGACGGCAGCGGCTCGAACGGCAACGGTTCGCACGGCGCAGGCTCGCACGGCGGCGCTTCGCACGGCGGGTCCAGCTCCAACGGACAGTCGATGGCCCCGAGCACGTCCGAGGGCGCCACCGGGGTCGCGGCCGGGCTCGGCAAGTCGGGGGCCCCGCTGCCCCTCGCGCCGGCGCTCAACCCGGACGGCAAGCTCGACGTCGCCGAGCTGCTCGCCGAACGGCCGGGCGGCCCGTCGCCCTTCGGCGACGACCAGGAATTCCCGCTGCCGAACGTGACCTACAACCACCCCGAACCGGGCAAGGACTGATCGCGAGGGACCCGCTTTCCGGCGGGTCCCTCTCCTTTTCAGGTACGGATCCACCCGCCGGCAACCGCAGCACCCCGCCGGCGGCTCGCGGCATGCGGCACCGGGGCGTGACTACCCGCCCGGCTCCCAGATCATCATCCGACGGTGATGACCGAAGCCGTTCCGCAGATAGAAATCCACCGCGCGGCGCCCCGAGTGGACGGTCACATGCTCCAGCCCGCGCGCCCGCGCCTCGTCCAGGATCGCCGCCATCAGCGCAGCCCCGACGCCGCGATTGCGCTGCTCCTCGCGCACCATCACCGACTGGATGTCGCCGTACCACCGGGTCAGCACGCCGGCGCCCGGCACCCGCTCCGCGACATGCAGCCAGGCGGCGCCGACCACCTGCCCGTCGATCTCGGCGACGAACGGCAGGTGCGTCTCCGCGTGGGAAGCCACCCAGCCGGCGAACGCCGCGATCTCGCCCTCGTCGATGTCCCGCAGCTCGGCGAGCGCCGCCCCATCGGCCACGCCACCCTTTCTCACGATCATGGGAGACTTCTCAGCCGTCGACGACGACCACGCATGGCGCTGTACTCGTACACGAGTTCTAATGGCGGAGTAGAGTGGCCGCCGTGGGTGCTTATCAGCCGTCGATGCTCGACCTCATGGGTGGGTCCGGCCCGACCGTCGAGCCGCTCGCCGGCCGCCTCGTCCGGCACCGGTTGACCGCCGGCGCGTGGGTCGACGTGCTGCCCGGCTGGGTGCACGGCTCCGACGACGTCTTCCGGACGCTGCTGACCGAGGTCGACTGGCGGGCCGAGCGCCGCCAGATGTACGACGGCGTGGTCGACGTGCCGCGGCTGCTGCGCTGGTATGCCGGCGACGAGCAGTTGCCGCACCCGGCGCTCACCGAGGCGCGTGAGACCCTGTCCGCCCACTACCGCGCGGAGCTGGGCGAGCCGTTCGTGACCGCCGGCATGTGCCTGTACCGCGACGGCCGCGACAGCGTCGCCTGGCACGGTGACACGCTGGGCCGCTCGTCCCGCGAGGACACCATGGTGGCGATCGTGTCGTTCGGCTCGCCCCGCACCCTGATGTTGCGGCCCCGGGCGGGCGGCGCGGAGACGCTGCGGTTCCCGCAGGGCCACGGGGATCTGATCGTGATGGGCGGTTCCTGCCAGCGCACGTGGGAGCACGCGATCCCGAAGACGGCCAAGCCGGTCGGCCCGCGGGTGAGCGTGCAGTTCCGCCCGCTCAACGTCGCCTGAGGGGCAGGACGAGATTTTCTGAGAAGAAGCTGCATCCGTCCGCCGGGGTCGTGGCGAACATCCGGGTGAGGGCACCCGCCCACGGGGTCCACGACTTCACCGACGAAGGATGTGCGCAGATGAACGTGGCAAGACTGCTCGCTCGTACCGCCGCCACCGCCACCGCCGCCGTGCTGGCGGTCACCGCGGTGGGCGCCGCGGGCGCCTCCGCCCACGGCAAGACCGGCACCCGGTCGCTGGCCGCGGTCCTGACCAAGGACACGAGCGGCTTCGACCGCAACAGCCGCGACTTCGACGTCCTGACCGCCGCGGTGCTCGCCGTGCTGGACGCCAAGCCCGCCAGCCCGGTCAAGGTGCTCACCGACGGCAAGGTGGCGCTGACCGCGTTCGTGCCGACCGACGCGGCCTTCCAGAAGCTCGTCGCCGACCTCACGAACAGCCGCAAGCTGCCGAGCGAGCAGCAGGCCTTCACGGCCGTCGCGGGCCTGGACATCGACACGGTCGAGGCGGTGCTGCTCTACCACGTGGTCCCGGGCGCGACGATCGACCGCCGGGCGGCCCTGAAGTCCGACGGTGCGAAGCTCACCACGGCCGGCGGCGGCAAGATCACTGTGGACGTCACCCGCTGCTGGTACGGCCCCCGGTACATCCGCCTGATCGACGCGGACCGCTCGGACCGCGACCCGCGCGTGGTGAAGTACGACATCAACAAGGGCAACAAGCAGATCGCCCACGCCATCGACCGGGTGCTGCGCCCGTCCGACCTGCCGTAACGAGCATCTTCTTCGCGGTGGCCGCAGCGGGATCCGCGGCCACCGCGCTCGTTTGTGCCGGCCAGTGGGCCGGCTGTCTGACCAGTCCCCGCTGCGGGGCCGGCTGCGCGGGCAGGACCGGTGCCGCGACCCCGCCGCTCATGACGGCCTCCTGCCCGGCGATGATCCGGCGGATGAGGCCGATCGCGGCGCTCGCCGCCCTCGCCTCCACGGCGGCGTCGCCAGGGCGGTCGGGCCCGCCGGGTCCGCCGCGCCGAGGACCGCGACGGCCACCCACGCCGTCGAGGACGAGGAACGCCGTCCAGAGGCTCACCCTCCGGACGAGCACCGCACGGCCGGGGCGGCGCATGCCCCGGCCCTGGACGCGGTTGTCGGTGGCACGGTCGATCTCGTTGATCATCAGGATCGGGATGACCGCGACCATCGCCGAGCACTCCCTCCCCGTGGAGCCGATCGGCCTGCGCAGGATGCCGAGCCGTACGAGCTGCCGGAATTCGTTGACACCGATGCTTCGCGGGCCATTGACACCGCAGCGCAAGAACTTACACTCCAAGTGTAATTAGTTTGATCTCCGCAGGCTCCATCCAGGACACGTCCGCCCTCATCGCCGAGGTGACGATGACCATGCCCGCCGGCGAGGCCAGCCCCGGCCTCACCCTCCATCAGATAAGCGTCCGATTCGGCGGGCTGGTCGCCCTCGACGGCGTCTCCCTGCGCGTCGCGCCCGGCCGTACGGTCGGCGTCATCGGCCCCAACGGCGCCGGCAAGACCACCCTCTTCAACGTCGTGTGCGGGTTCGTCGCCCCCACCGGCGGAACCCTGACGTTCGACGGCCGGCCGCTGCGGCCGCGCCCGCACCGCCTCACGAGGCTCGGCATCGCCCGTACGCTGCAGGGGGTCGGGCTCTTCCCGAGCCTCACCGTGCTGGAGAACGTGCAGGTCGCCGCGCCCGGCGCGGCCGGCCGGGCCTGGGCCGAGCTGGAGCGGTGCGGCGTCGCCCAGCACGCCGGCACCCTGCCCGGACGCCTTCCGTACGCGGTCCGCAAACGCGTCTCGCTCGCCCGCGCCCTGGTGGCCGAGCCCCGGCTGCTCCTGCTGGACGAGCCGGCGGGCGGCCTCGGCGCCGAGGAGATCGAGGAGCTGCGCGAGCTCATCACCGGCCTGCCCTGCTCGGTGCTGCTCGTCGAGCACCACATGGACCTCGTCATGGCGGTGTGCGACGAGATCCTCGTGCTCGACTTCGGCAGACCCGTCGCCCACGGCACGCCGGACGAGATCCGCACGAACGAGGCCGTGGCCGACGCGTACCTGGGCGCCGCCACATGAGCGGGTTGCTGCACGTCGAGGGGTTGACGGCCGGGTACGGCGCCGCGCCCGTGCTCACCGGCATCGATCTGGACGTGGCGGCCGGCTCCATCACCGCGGTGCTCGGCGCGAACGGGGCCGGGAAGACGACGCTACTGCGTACGCTCTCGGGCTTGTTGCGGCCGACCGCGGGCCGCGTCCTCTTCGACGGCCTGGACCTGCGCGGGGTGAAGGTCGAGCAGATGGTGCGCCGAGGCATCGCGCACGTGCCGGAGGGCCGCGGCGTCGTCACGGAGCTCACCGTGGACGAGAACCTGCGCCTGGGCGGCCTGTGGCGGCGGGACCGGCCCGACGCCAAGCGCGCGCTCGACGAGGTGTACGAGCTCTTCGAGCCGCTGGCCCGCCGCCGCAGCTTCCCGGGTCATCAGTTGTCCGGCGGCGAGCGGCAGATGCTCGCGCTGGGCCGGGCGCTGGTCGGGCGGCCCCGGCTGTTGCTGCTGGACGAGCCGTCGCTGGGCCTGGCGCCGCGGGTGACCGCGCAGATCATGGCGTTGCTGCGCACCCTGCGCGACCGCAGCGGGCTGACCGTGCTGCTGGTGGAGCAGAACGTGCGCAGCGCACTCGCCGTCGCCGACGAGGCCGTCGTCATGTCGCTGGGGCGCGTCGTCACCCGGGGCACGTCGATCGACGACGAGCTCCGCCACGCGTACCTCGGTTTCTGAGGAGGAGGACCATGGACCGGTTCGTGTTTCTCACGTTCGACGGCCTGGGCCGGGGTGCGGTGTACGCCGCGTTCGCCCTGGCGCTGGTCCTGATCTGGCGGGCCACGAGGATCGTCAACTTCGCCCAGGGCGCGATGGCGGTGGCGACCGCGTACGCCGGCTACTCCGTGTCGTCCGCGACCGGCTCCTACTGGCTCGGCTTCGTCGTGGCGATCGCCGCGGGCCTGCTGCTGGGCGCGGTGACCGAGCGGCTGGTGATGCGGTTCGTCGACCACTCGTCGCCGCTCAACGGGGTCGTGGTGGCGCTCGGCCTCGTGCTGGTCATCCAGGGCGTGCTCGGCATGATCTACGGCAACGAGTACCGCCCGGCCGGCGCGCCGTTCAGCCGCGACGCGTTCGAGGTCGGCGGGGTGGCGCTGCTGTCGCGGTTCGACCTGTTCGTGTTCGCGGCGGTGGCCACCGTGGTGGTCCTGCTCGCGCTGCTGTTCACGCGTACGGCGATCGGCCTGCGCATGCGCGCCTCGGCCTTCGCGCCCGACGTCTCCCGGCTGCTCGGCGTGAACGTCGGCGGCATGCTGACGCTGGGCTGGGCGCTGGCGGCGGCGGTCGGCTCGCTCGCCGGGATGCTGGTGCTCCCCACCGAGCTGGGCCTGCACCCCAACGCGATGGACATCGTCTTCGTCTCGTCGTTCACCGCCGCGGTCGTCGGCGGCCTGGACAGCGCGGTCGGCTCGGTGGTCGGCGGGCTGATCGTCGGCCTGCTGCTGTCGTACGTGAGCGGCTATCTGGGCGCCACGGTCGCGCCGATCGCGGTTCTCGTCCTCCTCGTCGTGGTGCTCCTGGGCCGTCCGGGCGGGCTCTTCTCCCGATCGGCGGCGAGGGCGGTATGAGCATCGTGCGGGAACGCGTCAGCACGGGGCCGGCCGTCACCCCCACCCGGGATCGCCCCTGGAAGCTGCGGTATCTGCTGTGGACGGTCGGCGGCGCGGTGGCGGTCGTGGCGCTGACGTACGCCCTCCCGCCCTTCCGGACCTACCAGCTGGCGACCATCGGGGCGTACCTCTGTGTCACGGCCGGCCTCACGGTGCTCACCGGTCTGAACGGGCAGCTGTCGCTCGGGCACGGCGCGCTGATGGCGACGGGCGCGTACACGGTCGCTCTGTTGCAGGACAAGCTGGCCGGCCGGGGGCAGTGGACGCTGCTGGTCTCCGTCCTGGCGGCGGTCGCGCTGGCCACCGTGGCCGGTGCGGTCGTGGGCCTGGCGGCGGCCCGGTTGCGCGGGCCCTATCTCGCCGGGCTGACGCTCGCGGTGGCGGTGGTCGTGCCGGCCATCACGAGCACCTTCGACACCACGTTCAACAGCGACCAGGGCCTGTCCGTGGTGCTCGATCCGCCGCCCGGCACGATCCCGGTCGAGCGGTGGCAGGCGTGGCTGTGCTGGACCGGCGCCCTTCTGACGATGCTCACGCTCGCGGTGCTCGTCCGGGGCCGCTTCGGCCGCGAGATGCGGGCGGTACGCGACGACGAGACCGCCGCGCGGCTCGCGGGCGTCGGCGTCGCCCGTACCCAGGTCCTGACGTTCGTGGTGAGCGCGGCCTGCGCCGGCCTCGGCGGCGCGCTCGTCGCGGTCCTCGCCCAGAGCGTGTCCCCCGGCGCGTTCCCGCTGACCCTCTCGCTCTTCCTGGTCATGGCCATCGTCATCGGCGGGCTCGGCAGCCTGGCCGGCGCGTTCTGGGGCGCGGTGCTGCTGGTCGCGCTCCCGGCCCTGGCCCACACGGTCACCGAGGGCATCGACGCGCAGCGGCTGGAGGGCAACCTGCCGCTCGCGCTGTTCGGCGTGACCCTCGTCGTCGTCATGCTCGCCGCTCCCGGCGGCATCGCATCGCTCAATCCCTTGAGACGCATATCGCTCCATCCCCTCACACGCATAAGGAGAAAGGCATGAGGCGTACTTCGACCGCCCTCGTCGCGCTGGCCCTGGTGGCCGCGGCGACCGCCTGCAGCGACAGCGGCGGTGGCGGCAGCAGCTCGAACACCCCCGGCGTGACCGGATCCGAGATCGTCGTCGGCACGCACATGCCGCTCACCGGCCCGGCCGCGGCCGGTTACTCGAAGATCGCGCCGGCGTCCAAGGCGTACTTCGACTACGTGAACGCGAACGGCGGCGTGCACGGCCGGAAGATCACCTACAAGATCATGGACGACACCTACAACCCGGCCACCACCCAGCAGGTCGTCCGCGAGCTCGTGCTGCAGGACAAGGTGTTCGCGATCCTCAACGGCCTGGGCACCCCGACCCACACCGGCGTGCTGGACTTCCTGAAGACCAACCGGGTGCCGGACCTCTTCGTGGCCTCGGGCAGCCGCAGCTGGAACCAGCCGGACAAGTACCCGGGCACGTTCGGCTTCAACGTCGACTACACCGTCGAGGGCAAGATCCTGGCGACGCACGTCAAGCAGACCCAGGCCGGCAAGAAGGTGTGCTTCCTGGGGCAGGACGACGACTTCGGCCGCGACGCGCTGGCCGGCATCGAGAAGATCCTCGGCCCGGTGGCCGCCAAGCAGTCGTACGTCACCAGCAACCCCAACGTCGGCCCGCAGATGGGCGCGCTCAAGCAGGCCGGCTGCCAGGTCGTCATGCTCGCCACCGTCCCGGGCTTCACCGCGCTGAGCCTCGGCACCGCGTCGAAGATCGGCTTCAAGCCGCAGTTCGTCGTCTCTCAGGTCGGCGCGGACCTCACCACGCTGAAGAAGCAGCTCGGGCCGGCGGCGCCGCTGACCGAGGGGCTGATCTCGGACAACTACCTGCCGCTGAGCACCGACGACGCGAACCCGTGGATCCAGCTCTACAAACGAGTCAACTCGCAGTACAACGGCAACGCCGAGTTCGACAACAACGTCGTCTACGGCATGTCGGTCGCGTACCTGTTCGTGCAGACGTTGCAGGCGGCCGGGAAGGATCTGACCCGCGACGGGCTCATCGCCGCGGTGGAGAAGGGCGGCTTCCAGGGCCCCGGCATGGCCCCGCTGCGGTTCTCCAAGACCGATCATTCCGGGTACGGCGGGATGAAGATGAGCCGCGTGCAGGGCGGCGAGCAGGCGTACTTCGGCACGGTGTACCAGACGGACGACGCAGACGGGGCGGTGCAGCCGTACACGGCGGCCCCGGCGGTCCCGCCGTCGAACGGGATCCCCGCCGCTCCGTAGCGGATCCGAGGTGAATCGGTAAAGGAAGCGAAATGGTTGCGGCCCGCCGCCGGCCGATGCAGGGTTGGCGGCGGGGAAGTTACCCGTTAGTATTTCGCACTCTAAGTGCACATTCTTTGGGGGTTCTGGCCGGATGTCGAAGCTCTCGGGCGCCGTCGCGATCGTGACGGGCGCCAGCCGTGGAATCGGGTTCGCCATCGCCCAACGCTTCATCGCCGAGGGTGCGAAGGTCTGCATCACCGGCCGGGACGCGCAGGCGCTCGAGTCCGCGGTCAAGGACCTGGGCGGCCCCGAGGTCGCCATCGCGGTCCCCGGCAAGGGCGACGACGCCGACCACCGCGCGGCGGTCGTGGACACCGTGCTCGGCGCGTTCGGCCCGGTGTCGGTGCTGGTCAACAACATCGGCATCAACCCGGCCTACGGGCCGCTCGGCACGCTCGACCTGGGCGCGGCACGCAAGATGCTCGACGTCAACGTGCTCGGCACGCTGGGCTGGGTGCAGGAGGCGCTGCGCGGGGGCCTCGCCGACACCGGCGGGTCGATCGTCAACATCTCCTCGATCTCGGGGCTGCGCCCGGCGCCCGGCATCGCGTTCTACGGCGTGACCAAGGCCGCGCTCATCCACCTGACCGAGGAGCTGGCCGTCGAGCTGGCTCCCACGGTCCGGGTCAACGCGGTCGCGCCCGCCGTGGTCAAGACGAAGTTCGCCACCGCGCTGTACGAGGGGCGCGAGGACGAGGTCGCCGCCACGTACCCGCTGCGCCGCCTCGGCGTGCCCGAGGACGTGGCGGGCGCGGTGGCGTTCCTCTGCTCGCCGGACGCCGCCTGGATCACCGGTCAGACGCTGGTCATCGACGGCGGCGTCACGCTCACCGGGTCGGTCCAGTGACGGCCCGGTTCCCGCGGGTCGTCGTCACCGGGGCGGGCGGGGGCATCGGCGCGGCGCTGGCCCGCCGCTTCGCCGCCGACGGCGCCCGGGTCGTCGTGAACGACCTCGACGCGGCGGCCGCGCAGGCCGTGGCCGCCGACATCGGTGGCCTGGCCGTCCCGGGCGACGTCGCGAACGAGGCGGACGTGCGCCGCCTCGTCGACACGGCGTGGGACGAGCTGGGCGGCTGCGACCTCTTCTGCGCCAACGCCGGCATCCTCACCGCGGGCTCGGCCGACGCTCCCGACGCCGACTGGGAGAAGGCGTGGCAGGTCAACGTCATGTCCCATGTGTACGTGGCCCGCGCCCTGCTCCCCCGCTGGCTCGACAGCGAAACCGGCCACGGCGGCCGGCTGCTGTTCACCGTGTCCGCCGCAGGGCTGCTCACGCTGCTCGGCTCGGCGCCGTACTCGGTCACCAAGCACGCCGCGCTGGGCTTCGCCGAATGGCTGCGCGCCACGTACGCCCACCGCGGCGTCACCGTGCAGGCGCTGTGCCCGCAGGGCGTCAACACGGCGATGATGGTCGACGGCGGGCGGAGCGCCAGCAAGGCGCTCCTCGCGGCGGGCGCGATCGAGCCGGAGGACGTCGCCGAGACGGTGGTGGAGGGTCTCGCGGGCGACAGCTTCCTGATCCTGCCGCACCCCGAGGTGGCCGAGTTCTACCAGCGCCGGGCCACCGACCCCGACCGCTGGCTGGGCGGCATGAACAAGATCCAGCGCGGCTTCGACGCGGCGGCGATGCCGTGAGCGGGCCGCGCGGACTCGACCTGGAGAAGCTGCAGGCGTACCTGGGCTTGCCGCCGCTGAGCGCCACGATGTTCGCCGGCGGGCGCTCCAACCTCACGTACGCGGTCACCGACGGCACCCACCGCTGGGTGCTGCGCCGGCCGCCGCTCGGGCACGTGCTGCCCACCGCGCACGACATGTCCCGCGAGCACAAGGTGCTGGCGGCGCTGTCGCAGGCCGGGTTCCCCGCGCCGGCGCCCGTACGCCTGTGCACCGACCCGGACGTCATCGGCGCCCCGTTCTACCTGATGGAGCACGTCGACGGGACGATCTACCGCGACGTCGCCGTGCTGGACGCCATGGGTCCGGAAGCCATGCGGCGGCTCACGCTGTCGCTGGTGGACACCCTCGCCGACCTGCACGCGCTGGACCCGGCGGCGATCGGGCTGGGCGACTTCGGCCGGCCCGAGGGCTTCAACGAGCGGCAGGTACGCCGCTGGAAGAAGCAGCTCGACGCCTCCCGCAGCCGGGACGTGCCGGGCATCGAGGAGCTGCACGCGCGCCTCGCCGCGGACATCCCGGCGGGCGGGCCGGGCTCGGTCGTGCACGGCGACTACCGCCTCGACAACGTCCTGATCGGCGAGCAGCTGCAGGTCAACGCCGTGCTGGACTGGGAGATGTCGACGCTCGGCGACCCGCTCAGCGACGTCGCCCTGATGCTCGTCTACGCCGGGCGCCCGCTGCTGCTGCCCGACCGCACGCCGCTGTCCGTGCCCGGGCACCCGAGCCTGGCGGAGATCGGCGAGCACTACGCCAAGCGGTCCGGCCGCGACGTCTCCGACCTGCACTGGTACGTGGCATTCGCCGCGTTCAAGCTGGCCGTGATCCTCGAGGGCGTGCACTACCGCTACGTGCAGGGCCAGACGGTCGGCGAGGGCTTCGACACCGTCGGCGCGATGGTGGCACCGCTCGTCGCGCAGGGACACGAGTCGCTGGAGGACAACTGATGGACTTCGCGTACGACGAGAAGACCGAGGACTACCGCAAGCGGCTGCTCGCCTTCATGGACGAGTACGTCTACCCCGCGGAGGACGGCTTCCACGGGTCGTACCGCGGTGACTGGTCGCCGCCGCCCGCGCTGGCCCCGCTGCGGGAGCGGGCCAAGGCCGCCGGCCTGTGGAACCTGTTCCTGCCGGGCGAGCACGGCGCCGGCCTGACCAACCTGCAGTACGCGCCGCTGGCCGAGCTGACCGGCCGGAGCCCGTCGATCGCCCCGGCGGCGCTGAACTGCGCGGCCCCGGACACCGGCAACATGGAGGTCCTCGCCGAGTTCGGCAGCCCCGAGCAGCGGGAGCGCTGGCTGCGTCCGCTGCTGGACGGGACGATCCGCTCGGCGTTCGCGATGACCGAGCCGCAGGTCGCTTCCTCGGACGCGACGAACATCGGCACCCGCATCGAGCGCGACGGCGACGAGTACGTCATCACCGGCCGCAAGTTCTACATCTCCGGCGCGATGAACCCGGACTGCCGGATCTTCATCGTGATGGGCAAGACCGACCCCGAGGCCGCCCGGCACGTGCAGCAGAGCATGATCCTCGTGCCCCGGGACACCCCGGGCCTGACGGTCAAGCGGGGCATGACGGTGTTCGGCTACGACGACGGCGACCACGGCGGCCACGCGGAGATGATCTTCGACGGGGTGCGCGTACCGGTGAGCAACCTGATCGGCGAGGAGGGCTCCGGCTTCGCGATCTCGCAGGCGCGGCTGGGACCCGGCCGCATCCACCACTGCATGCGGCTCATCGGCATGGCTGAACGGGCGCTGGAGCTGATGTGCACGCGGGCGCTGGCCCGTACGGCGTTCGGCAAGCCCCTCGCCGAGCAGGGCGTGGTGCAGGAGTGGATCGCGGAGTCCCGGGTCCGCATCGAGCAGGCGCGCCTGCTGGTGCTGAAGGCGGCCTGGCTGATGGACACCGTCGGCAACAAGGGCGCGCACACCGAGATCCAGGCCATCAAGATCGTCGTACCGGCCACCGCCGAGTGGATCCTCGACAAGGCCATCCAGGCCCACGGCGCGGCCGGCGTCGGCCAGGACACCCCGCTGGCCCGGCTGTGGGCGGCGGCCCGTACCCTGCGGCTGGCGGACGGCCCGGACGAGGTCCACAAGCGATCGCTGGCCCGCCGGGAGCTCAAGCGCTACCGGAGCGCCTGATGCCGGGCCGCGCCCGCTCCCATCCGGCCCCGCTCTCCGGGCCGGTCCACCGTACGAGCCACCACCACCGGAGCTACTGATGCCGGCCGCCTCACCCCGCCCGCCCCAGCGCATCGACGGCCGCACGGCCCGCTCGGAGCGCACCCGCAGCGCGATCGTCGAGGCGCACGTCGCCCTCATCCGCGAGGGCGACCTGCGTCCCACCGCGGACCGCATCGCCAAGCAGGCCGGCGTCAGCCTGCGCGCGCTGTGGAGCCACTTCGCGGACATGGAGGCGCTGTTCGCCGCCAGCGGCCAGCTCATCCTCGAGCAGCGCGACGAGACGTACGACCCGGTCCCGACCGACCTGCCCCTCGACCGGCGCATCGAGGCGTACTGCCACCAGCGCGCCCGCATGCTGGAGCAGATCGCCCCGATCGCCAAGGCGTCGTCGCTCAAGGAGCCGTTCTCCCCCGCCCTGCAGAGCTACCGCCGCGTGCACATCCAGCGGGTCCGGGACGAGCTGTGCACGCTCTTCGCCCGCGAGATCGGCGACGACGAGGCACTGCTGAACGCGCTGACGGCGGCCGGCATGTGGCCCACCTGGGGCACCCTGCGCGACGCGATGGGCCTCGACGTGGACGCGGCCCGGCAGGTCCTCACGCGCACGGTCACGGCCCTGCTCACCCTGCGGTGACAGCCTGGGCGAGGGAGACGGCGAACCAGCCCTGCGGGTCCGTCCACCACTCGCGCAGTGCGAAGCCGGCCGCCGCCAGTTCCGCCGCCAGCCCTTCGCGGCGGAACTTCGCGGAGATCTCCGTACGCATCTCCTCGCCCTCGGCGTAGTCGACGGTGAGCCCGAGCTCCGGGATCGTGACCCGCTGGGCCGTACGGGCGCGCAGCCGCATCTCGATCCACTCGTTGCGCGCGTCCCAGAGGGCCACGTGGTCGTACGCGTCCACGTCGAAGTCCGCGCCCAGCCGCGAGTTGATCACGCGCAGCACGTTGCGGTTGAAGTCGGCCGTCACACCCGCCGCGTCGTCGTACGCGGGCACCACGATCGCCGGGTCCTTGACGAGGTCGGTGCCGAGCAGCAGCCATTCACCCTCGCCGAGCACCGCACGCAGGTCCCGCAGGAACGTCGCCCGTTCCGCCGGTACGAGGTTGCCGATCGTGCCGCCGAGGAAGGCCACCACCCGGTTGTCGCCGTCCGGGATGTGCTGGAGGTGGCGGGTCATGTCCCCGACGACGCCGCGTACGGCCAGGTCCGGGTAGTCGGCGGTGAGCCCGGCGACCGCCTCGCGCAGCGCCGCCTCGGACACGTCGAGCGGTGCGAACGCGCCGAGCGTGCCGTGGCGCAGCAGCGCGTCGAGCAGCAGGCGGGTCTTCTCCGACGAGCCGGAGCCGAGCTCGACCAGCGTCTTGGCGTCGGTGAGCGCGGCGACGTCGGCGGCGTGGCCGGCCAGGATCGCCCGCTCGGTACGGGTCGGGTAGTACTCGGGCAGCCGGGTGATCTCCTCGAACAGCTCGCTGCCGCGGGCGTCGTAGAACCACTTCGGCGGCAGCCACTTGGCCGGCGCGGTCAGGCCGGTGGCCACGTCCGCGCGCAGGTGCCGGGCGATGTCCTGTTCGTCGAGGTGCACGTCCAACATGGATCAGGCTCTCCCTAGCGGGGTGATGGTCAGGGTGGACGGGGTCGCCACCAGCAGGTGGCGCTCCGGTACGGCCTGCCAGGCCGGGTCGTCGTCGAGGGGTTCGGAGCTGACGAGCACGGCGGCCGGTGCCGCCCGCACGGACAGCGCGTGGCCGGCCGTGGTGGCGACGATCTGCCGCCCGTCGGTCAGCAGGAGGTTGAGGCGGGAACCGGGTGCCGCGAGGTCGACCTCGGCGAGCACCTCGGTGACCGCCTCGGCCGCCGGTGTACCGGCTCGCAGCCGGTCCCGGACCAGCGCCCAGAGCAGCGCGGCGTCGGTCGGGGCGTCGAGCGTGATCAGGTCCTGGACCGGCAGCCGGCCGGCGACCTTGGTCACCGATTCCGGCCAGCCGCGGACGACCCCGTTGTGGCTGAACAGCCAGGGTCCCTCCGCGAAGGGCGCGGCGGCCGTCTCGGTGACCGGCATGCCGACGGTGGCGGACCGTACGGCGGCCAGTACGGCGCCGGCGACCGTGGCGGACGCCAGCGCCGGAAGGGCGGCGTCGGACCACAGGGGGGCGGCGCTGCGGTAACGGACCGGCTCGGCGCGCCCCGGCGGGTACCAGGCCACGCCGAAGCCGTCGGCGTTGATCGTGCCACCGCCGCGCATGTCCCGCGGCGCCCACGCCTGCCGCACGAGCGCATGCGGCGGCTCGAACAACACCGCGGACAGCGGCCGCGGGCTGCCGAGATAGGCCAGGTGGCGGCACATCACACGACGTCCCGGGCGCAGCGGAAGCCGCTGAAGATCTGCCGCCGGATCGGGTGGTCCCAGTTGCGGAACGTGCCCCGGCACGCGGCCGCGTCCGTGCCGAACGAGCCGCCGCGCAGCACTTTGTAGTCGCCGCCGAAGAAGACCTGGGAATACTCCGCGTACGGGAAGACGGCGAAGCCGGGATAGCCGTGGAACCCGGAACTGGTCCATTCCCAGACGTCACCGATGAGCTGGTGGACGCCGAGCGGCGAGGCGCCGTCCGGGTACGCCCCCACCGCCGCCGGGGCGAGGTGGCGCTGACCCAGGTTGGCGTGCCGGGGCTCCGGCGCCTCGTCGCCCCACGGGTAGCGCCGGGAGCGCCCGGTGGCCGGGTCGTGGCGGGCGGCCTTCTCCCACTCCGCCTCGGTGGGCAGCCGCTTGCCGGCCCACGCGGCGTACGCCTCGGCCTCGAACCAGCAGACGTGCACAACCGGCTCGCCGGGGTTGACGCGTTCCGTACGCCCGAACCGCGTGTACGCCCACCCGTCCCCGTCCCGCCGCCAGTGCATCGGCGCGGTGAGGCCGGCCTCCTGCCGGTGCGCCCAGCCGCGTTCGCTCCACCACTGCGGGTCGTCGTAGCCGCCCGCGGCGATGAACTCGGCGTACCGGGCGTTGGTGACCGGGGCCGCGTCGATGAGGAACGCGGGCACGTCCACGGTGTGCGCCGGCCGTTCGTTGTCCAGCGCCCACGGCTCGGTGTCGGTGCCCATCGTGAACGGGCCGCCGGGCACGAGCACCTCGCCGTCCACCGGCACCCGCGCGGGCGGCGGCGCCGGCGCGTCGAGGACGGGCGCGCCCGTGCGCAGCTGGTGGGTGGCGAGCATCGTCTCGTCGTGCTGCTGCTCGTGCTGGACGATCATCCCGAACGCGAAGCCGCCGTTGAGCAGGGGGCGGTCGTCGAGGCGTACGTGATCCAGCACGTCGAGGGCCTTGTCGCGCACCTGGCCGACGTACGCGCGGGCCTCCTCCGGCCCCAGCAGCGGCAGCGCGGGACGGTCCCGCCGGGGGTGCTTGAACGCGTCGTACAGCTCGTCGATGTCGCGGCGTACGGGCTCCCGCCCGCCGACGTCCCGGACGAGCCACAGCTCCTCCTGGTTGCCGACGTGCGCGAGGTCCCACACGAGCGGGGACATGATCGGGGAGTGCTGGCGTACGAGATCGGTCTCGTCCACCGCGTCGGTCAGCAGGGCCGTACGGGCGCGGGCGCGCTCCATCTCGGCGGCGACGGTCAGCCGCAGATCCTGGGTCATCGGGACAGGTCCTTCCTGAGGGGGGCCGCGTCGCGCACTCTCCGGCCGACGATGTCGGCGACCGTGTCGCGTACGGGCCCGGGCAGTCCGGTGCGGTCGAGGTGCCGGCAGGCGAGGTCGGCCACGTCGGCCGCGCACGCCGCCACCACGGGGTCGGCCAGCCCGTCGCGGGCCGCGTCCAGCCACCGGTCGGCGGCGGGGGCGGCGAGGTCACGGGCGGCATCGGTCACCGCGTCGTCGGCGAACAGCGCGGCCAGCACCGCCAGGGGCGCGATCCACTCGCCGCCCGGCTGAGCGTCGAGGTAGCGCACCTCGAGGTAGCCGCGCGGGCGTACGGGCGGGAACAGGGTGCTGAGGTGATAGTCGAGGTCATCCACCGTGGGCGGCCGGGACAACGCGCCGCGGACCCAGTCGGCGAACGTCACGCCGTCCGGGGTCTCCCATACGCCGCCGTCGCCGCGGACGCACAGCAGCGGGGCGTCGAGCGCGTACGCGGCCCAGCCGGCGGCGGGATCCGCCGAGCGGGGTACGGGCCCGCTGCGCCGCGCGTCGATGCCGTGCCAGGCGGCCATCCGCCCGCTCGCCCAGCCGGTGTCCCGGCCCGCGTGCGTACGGGAGGTGGCGAACGTGGCCAGCAGCGGCGGCCCGAGGTCGTGCAGGGCGGCCCAGCGCGCCGCGGCCCGGTGCGGGGGGCCGGCGTCGAGGCAGACCTGCAGGCCGGCGGTGCTGCACATCATGGTGTGCCCGGCGGGGCTGCCGGCCCGGTCGAAGGCGCGGTGCATGGCCGCGTACCGGGGGGTGTCGAGGATGCGCACCGGCTCGCGGTGCGGATCGAGGCCGTGCCCGCCGAGGCTGATCCCGGACCGGGCCAGCAGGTCGGCGAGGTACGCCTGATCGAGGCTCACCGCTTCGTACAGGGCGGTGAGGGAGGTGGCCGGGGCGGAGGAGATCTCGACCTGGCCGCCGGGCTCGAGGGTGACCGTGCCGCCGCCCGGGAGCGGCACGGGCTCGGGGTTCCCGAGCGCGGTGGGCGCGTACGGCCCGAGCGCATCGCTCAGGTCCGCTGCCCGCAGGTGGCCCGCCGGCCGGCGGGCGGGATGGGTCGTCCATTCCAGCTCGACGCCGAGGCGCCGCGGTGGTCCCGTTTTGAAGCAGATGCCGGCGACGTGCTCGGCCGCCTCGGCCAGCCGGAGCAGCTCGTCGGAGGCCGCCCTTTCGCTACCTGGAGTAGTCATCACCCTCCCCCGTAGTAGTGACCTCGTCGGACGATACACACCGATCCGGAGGAAAAGCAGTCTTGCGGGAGTCGGCTTCGCGGCGTACCGGTGAAGGCTCAGCGAGAACGGTGCACGCCCCCGCGGGGCCGGCGACGGCGGCGGCGCAGCGCGGCGAAACCGACCACGCCGGCGACCACGGCCACGGCCGGCACCGACACCTGGTACGCGGTGAGATCGCTCAGGCCGGCCGCCGGCCCGGACGCGGGCGCGGCGACCTTCGTGTCCCGCGCCTGCCGCGACGGCGACGGCTTCGGCCGGGCCTTGGGGGTGGAAGCAAGGTCCTTGCCGACGACCGAGGTGATCCAGCGCGCCACGGCGTCGATCCGGCCGCCCTGGTCCTCGCCCTGGTGCGGACAGGTCGGGCCGTGGCTGACCACGGCGACCACGACCGGCGTCCCGTCGTCCTCGGAGAAGTACGGCCCGCCCGAGTCGTGCGGGCACGGGCTCGTGGTCGACCGCGGCGCCACCCCGGACAGCCCGATGGCGTTCCTGCCGACCGACGTCACCTCGAAGCGCCCCGTACGCATCCGGGTCGGCTCCGCGGTCGCGTCACCGTCGGTGAGGCCGAAGCCGGCGAGCCGGACCTCGTCACCCACCTGCGGGGCGCTGCGGCTGATCCGCAACGGCTTGATGTCGGTGATCCCCTGGTCGATGCGCGCGAGCGCGACGTCGGCCGTCTCGCTCTGCCGCACCTCGACCACCGTCGCGACATGCCCGTCACCGGAGGTGAGATCGGCGCGCCCGACGGTGGCCGTGGTCCTGCGCGCGACCGGCCGGGAGACATGCTTGTTGCGGATGTCGCGGAAGCAGTGCCCGGCGGTGAGCACCCAGTGCGGCGAGATCAGGCCGCCCGAGCACGAGCTGTCGCGGCGGCCCCCGCCGGCGGTCGGGATGCCCGTCATCGTGAGCTTGACCGCGAACGGGTACCGTCCGTCGGCCACGCGCTCACCGTTGGCGATGGCATGGGCCGCACCGGCCCGAGTGGCCACCACCGCCCCGGACACGCCGAGCAGGGCCGCGATCACAATGAGGAACTTCGCCGCTGTCCTGGTCATCGTCCGACCACCGTGCGCGGGATCGCTGGTCGGATGGAAGGCCAATCACTGTTCAATAGCCTCCCGCACCGGAAGGCTACCGTCAGTCACTATTGCGGCGTCACACCTGCTGCACGTGCGTCTTCGCCACCTCGGCGAGCTCCGGCGTCCACTCCATCGGCTGGTGAGCCGTCTTGGTGTGCAGCTCGACGTGCTGCATGAGCTCGTCGTCGTCGGAAGCGGTGAACTGGGCGGGACAGTTGTTGCCGAAGTCGGCACAACGGATCGTCACGGTCATGACCGAGAGGTACCCGCCCCCTACCCCCCGAAACGGCACCCCGCGGCTCACGGTAGAAACCCGCTCGCCGTACGACGTGCTGTCTCTCGTGTCAGAGAGTGACGACCGATCGGGCGCCCTCGCCGCGGGCCATCCGGTCGAAGGCGGCCGGCACGTCCGCCAGCCCGATCCGGTCGGTCACCAGATGATCCAGTCGCAGCGCACCGGACAGCACGTCCGCGGCGAGCGCCGGCACCTCGGCGTCCGGGTCGGCCGAGCCGTACACCGAGGCCCGCAGCGTCCGCGCCGACGAGAAGATGTCGAGCGCGCTCAGCTGCACCATGTCGTCGGCGCGGCCCATGCCCACCACGGTGACCTGGCCGCCGCGGCGGGTCGCCCGCCACGCCGCCCGGATCGTCGCCGCCCGGCCCACGCACTCGAAGGCGTGGTCCGCGCCCCGCCCCCCGGTCCGGGAGCGGATGTCCTTGGACAGGGTCTCGCCGGACACCACGAAATCGGTCGCCCCGGCCGCCTCGGCCAGCGCCTTCTTGCCCTCCGAGACGTCCACCGCGACGACCGTCGCCGCGCCCGCGGCCCGGGCCGCCGTCACCACGGACAACCCGACGCCACCCAGCCCGATCACGACCACCGAGTCACCCTCGGCCACCTTGGCGGTGTTGCGGACCGCGCCCGTGCCGGTCAGCACCGCGCAGCCCAGCAGCGCCGCACTTTCCCACGCCAATTCCCCGGGTACGGCGATGAGCGCGCGCTCCGGCACCACGACCTCCTCGGCGAACGCGCCCAGCCCCAGCGTCACGTGCACCGGCGCGCCGCCGAGGGTGGCGCCGTTCTCCAGCGCCGCCACGTTCGCCGTCGCGCAGAGCCACGGCTCGCCGTGCGTACAGAACCAGCACTCGCGGCACGGCGGCGACCAGTTGAGCGCGACGTGCGTACCGGCGGCGACCCGGGTGACGCCCGCGCCGGCCTCGACCACCTCGCCGGCGGCCTCGTGCCCGAGCACCAGCGGGTACGGCGGGCTCAGCGTGCCGTTGACCATCGACAGGTCGGAGTGGCAGACACCGGCGGCGCGGATGCGCACCCGTACCTGGCCGGGGCCGACCTCGGGCAGCCGGATCTCCTCGACCGCGGGGGCCGCCGCGGGCTCGCGCACCACCAGGGCGCGGACGTACGCCGTCATCGCTGGATCGCCTTCGTCTGCTGGAATTCGGAGAGGCCGTGCACGCCGAGCTCACGGCCGAAGCCGGACTGCTTGTAGCCGCCGAACGGCGCCACCGGGTTGAACGCGGCCCCGTTCAGGTCGACCGCTCCGGTGCGCATCCGGCGGGCCACCGCGAGCGCGCGGTCGGGCGAGCCCCAGACGCCGCCGGCGAGGCCGTACCGGGAGTTGTTGGCGATCCGGACGGCGTGGTCGTCGTCGTCGAACGGGATGATCGACAGCACCGGCCCGAAGATCTCCTCCTGGGCCAGCTCGCTGTCCGGGTCGACGTCGGCGAACACCGTCGCGGGCACGAAATACCCCTTGCCGGGTACGGGCGCATTGCCGGTGACCAGCCGGGCGTCGGCGCGGTCGATGAAGCCGCGTACCCGCTCGCGCTGCGCCGCGGACACCAGCGGCCCGAGCCGGGTGGCCTCGTCGAACGGGTCTCCCGTGCGGTACGCCTCCGCGGCCGAGGCGGCCAGCTCCACGGCGGCGGCGTAGTGGCTGCGGTGCACGAGCATGCGGGTCCACGCCGTACAGGTCTGGCCGGAGTTGAGGAACGCGTTGCCGACGCCGACCTTGACCGCCTTGGTGACGTCGGCGTCCTCGAGGATGACGTTGGCGGACTTGCCGCCCAGCTCCAGGGCCACGCGCGCGATCCGGTCGGCGGCCGCGTGCGAGACCGCCCGGCCGGTGGCCGTGGAGCCGGTGAACGAGACCATGTCGACGTCCGGGTGCCCGGCGATCGCCGCCCCGACGACCGGGCCGGTGCCCGGGACCAGGTTCAGCACGCCGGCGGGCAGCCCGGCCTCGTCCGCCGCGTCGAAGAGCAGGTACGCGACCAGCGGGGTCAGCTCGCTGGGCTTGAGCACGACCGTGCACCCGGCGGCCAGGGCGGCGGCCACCTTCGCCACGACCTGGTGCAGCGGATAGTTCCACGGGGTGATGGCCCCGACCACGCCCACCGGCTCGCGGACGATCAGCGAGTGGCCGGCCGTCTCCTCCTCGACCGGTTGCGCGGCGTGGTCGGCGTACCCGCGCAGCACGGTGAGCGGAAGTCCGGCCTGGACCGCCTTGGCGACCTTGAGCGGCGCGCCCAGCTCCAGCCCGACCGTACGGGCGATCTCCCCGGCGCGGGCGCTGAGCGCCTCGTGCAGCTTGCCGAGCAGGGCCCCGCGTTCGGCCATCGGGGTGGCGGCCCAGTCGTCGAAGGCGGCGCGCGCCGCGGCGACGGCCCGGTCCACGTCCTCGGCCGACCCGGCCGGCACGTGCCCGAGGGTCTCCTCGGTCGCCGGGTTCTCCACGGCGATCGTCTCGCCGGAGGACGCCGGCACCCACCGGCCACCGATGTAGAGACTGTCCCGGTTCATCGCAGCACTCCGTTCTTCAGGGCCTCCAGGCCGGTGACGACGGTTTCCAGGCCGAGCTCGAACGCGCCCTCGTCGACGCTGCGGCGGTGCTCGGCGAGCAGGTGGGCGTCGCGCAGGTGCGGGTAGCGCTCGGCGTACACCTGAGGGTCCTCGTCGAAGCCGAGCGCGAACGACCCGAGCGCGGAGCCGGTGACGAGGTAGCGCATGAGCGCGCCGATGTGGGTGGCCCGGGCCGGTGGCCAGCCGCCCTCGATCAGGCCGCCGTAGACGGTGTCGGCCATGGCGAGCGCGGCCGGGCGCCGGCCGGGTCCCTGGGCCAGTACCGGGACGATGTTGGGGTGGGTGCTGAGCACCGCGTGGTACGACCGGGCCCAGAGCCGCAGCGCGTCCTGCCACCCGTGGGTGGCGAAGAACGAGACGTCGACCTGGGCGACCACCGCGTCGGCGACCGCGTCGAGGATCTCGTTCTTGGTGGCGAAGTGGTTGTAGAGCGACGGCCCGGCGACCCCGAGCTCGGTGGCGAGCCGGCGCACCGAGACGGCTTCGAGCCCTTCGGCGTCGACGAGCGCGGCGGCCACCTCGACGATGCGCTCCCGCGAGAGCAGGGTCTGCCGGGGGCGGGCCATGTATCGCTCCTCCACCTCTGGACTTCGGAAAACTTACACCGCTAGTTTTATCACGTGGACTTTTCACTCAGCGACGAAGAGCGGGCGGTCCGCGACACCGCTCGCCAGTTCATCACCCGCGAGGTCATGCCGCTCGAGCAGGAGGCGCTGCGCCGCGAGCGGGCCCACCGGCCCGGCCTGGACCGCAGCGAGCTGCGCGAGCTGCAGCTCAAGGCCAAGAAGTTCGGCTTCTGGGGCCTGGCGACCCCCGAGGAGTACGGCGGCATGAACCTGCCGGCCGTCATGCAGTCCCTGATCTGGACCGAGGTGGGCCGCAGCTTCGTCCAGTTCAGGTTCGGCGGCGAGGCGGACAACATCCTCTTCCACGCCAACGACGAGCAGAAGCGGGAATACCTGGTCCCGACGATCGAGGGCGACCGGATCTCCTGCTTCGCGATCACCGAGCCCGGCGCCGGCTCGGACGCGGCGAACATCAAGCTCAGCGCCCGCCGCGACGGCGACGACTGGGTGCTCAACGGCGAGAAGACGTTCATCACCAACGGCAACGACGCCGACTTCGTCATCGTGGTCGCGGTGACCGACCGGGAGAAGGGCGTCCGCGGCGGCGGCACCACCGCGTTCCTCGTCGACCGGGACATGGGGTGGCGCTCGGAGTTCATCCAGACCATGGGCGAGGGCGGCCCGGCCTCGCTGATCTTCGAGGACGTCCGGGTGCCGCACCGCAACATCCTCGGCGAGATCGGCCAGGGCTTCGAGCTGGGCATGAAGTGGATCGGCAAGGGCCGTTACCTCATCCCGTCCATCGCGCTGGGCATCGCCGCACGGGCGCTGGGGATGGCGATCGACTACGCGAACACCCGCGAGACCTTCGGCCGCAAGATCGGTGAGAACCAGGCGATCCAGTGGATGATCGCCGACTCCGAGGTGGAGCTCGAGGCGGCCCGCTGGCTCATTCTCAAGGCCGCCTGGACGGTCGACCAGGGCGAGGACCCGCGCCACGCCTCCTCGATGGCCAAGCTGTACGGCGCCAACATGGTCAACAACGTGGTGGACCGGGTCATGCAGATCCACGGCGGCATGGGTTACACCCGCGAGCTGCCGATCGAGCGCTGGTACCGGCAGGTCCGGCTGATGCGCATCTACGAGGGCACCGACGAGATGCAGCGCCTCATCATCTCCCGCGACCTGCTGCGCGGGTACACCAAGATCGGCGGGCACTTGGCATGATCGACTGCACCGTAGCGAAGCAAGGGCCAGGAGAGCATGCCGCGGGAGGCTCAGCATGACCCAGCTGAGCCTGGCCGCCGTCCTTGCCGAGGGCGCCCGTAAGTATCCGGACAAGGTCGCGGTGATCGACGGCCCGCTGCGCATCACGTACCGGGACCTCTGGGCGCAGGCGCGCTCGTACGCGGCCGCCCTGCAGCAGCTCGGCATCGGACCGGACGACACCGTCGCCGTGGTCATCCCGAACGTCACGGACTTCCCCCGCGTGTACTACGGCGCGCTGGCCGCCGGGGCCCGCGTCGTACCGGTGCACCTGCTGCTCACCGCCGACGAGATGGCGTACGTCCTGCGCGACAGCGGCGCGAGCGTCGTCGTGGCGCACTCCAGCCAACTGCGGACGGCGGCGGCCGCGGCCGCGCAGACCGGCGCGAAGCTGGTCACCGTGGGCCCGTTGCCGCCGGATCTGCCGGAGGCTCCGCAACGGCTGGAGGACGTCGCCGCCTCCGCCTCGCCGCTGCCCACGTACGTGTCCCGCGGGGCGGAGGACGTGGCGGTGGTCTTCTACACCAGCGGGACCACCGGCGAGCCGAAGGGCGCCCTGCTCACCCACCTCAACCTGGTGATGAACGCGACCGTCAACGTGTTCGACGCCAACGACGCCCGGGTCGACGACGTGGTGATGGGCTGCCTGCCGCTGTTCCACACCTTCGGCCAGACCGTGGGCATGAACGGCACCTTCCGGCTCGGCGCCACGCTCGTCCTGCTGGCGCGCTTCACCGGCGAGGCGGCGATCGACCTGATGGTGCGGGAGAACGTGACGGTCTTCCACGGCGTACCGACGATGTACGTCGCGCTGCTGGAGGCGGCGGCCAAGGCGGACCGGCTCCCCGACCTGCGGCTCTGCGTCAGCGGTGGCGCCTCGCTCCCGATGGCCGTGCTGGAGAAGTTCAACGAGACGTTCCACGCGCTGATCTACGAGGGGTACGGGCTCTCCGAGACGTCGCCGACGGCCACCACCAACCAGCCGGCGTTCGGCACGCGCCCGGGCAGCATCGGGCACGCGATCTGGGGTGTCGAGGTGGAGATCGCCCGGGCCGAGGTGGACGAGCGCATCGAGCTGCTGCCCACCGGGGAGCTCGGCGAGATCGTGATCCGCGGGCACAACGTCTTCGCCGGCTACCTCAACCGGCCCGAGGAGACGGCCCACGCGGTGGTCGACGGCTGGTTCCGCAGCGGCGACCTGGGCACCAAGGACGCCGAGGGCTTCATCACGATCGTGGACCGCAAGAAGGATCTGATCATCCGCGGCGGCTTCAACGTCTATCCGCGCGACGTGGAGGAGGTGCTGGCACGCCATCCGGCCGTGGTCCAGGTCGCGGTCATCGGCGTACCGGACGAGATGCACGGCGAGGAGATCTGCGCCGTGATCGTGCCCGAGCCGGGCGGGGCGGTGACCCAGCAGGAGATCATCGACTGGGCGAAGGAGCGCCTGGGCCGGCACAAGTACCCGCGTCAGGTGCGCTTCGTGGAGGCGCTGCCGATGGGGCCCAGCTTCAAGGTGCTCAAGCGGGAACTACGCCGGACGATCGGCGGCCAGTAGCCCGGGCAGCTCCGCCACGATCGGTCTGTCGGCGGGCAGCCACGGCACGCTGTCCAGCTCGTCCGCCGCCAGCCAGCGCATCGCCGTGTGTTCCAGGGCGCGCGGCTCGTCGCCGTTCAGCAGCGTCACCGCGAAGACGCGCAGGACGGCACGGCCGTGCGCCAGCGGCACGTCCGGACCCACCCGGGCGCCCACCTCGACCCGCACGCCGAGCTCTTCTGCGCATTCGCGGGCGAGGGCCTCGGCGTCGCTCTCGCCCGGCTCCACCTTGCCGCCGGGGAACTCCCACCGCCCGGCGACCTCGGGCGGAGCGGACCGCTCACACGCGAGCACCCGGCCGCCGCTGACGATCACGGCCGCCACAATCACTCTCCGTGACATCGGCGCGCTGACGTGCTGTTCTGCGGGCATGGACCAAGAGCGTGCCACAAAACTTGACCGAACAGGTTGAACGATGCGTCCCGATCGTCACGAGAACACGGATATGTGGGCGTGGACATAGTTGACAGCGAAGACAAGACTGTGGGCACCGACCATGACGACACGGCGACAGTTTGGCCACAAGCCGGCAACGACGCCCGGGAGGTGTGGACATGCGGGGCAGGAAAGCACGGGGAGCCCGCTCCGATTACCTGAGCGACGCGCTGGCGGTGCTCGGCGGCTGGACGCAGGACGGCGTTCAGCTCAGGCGCGTGCTCGTGTGCGACGACAGTCAGCATGCCGCACTGACCGAGCGGATCAAGGTAGCGGCCGACACACTGCGCCTGCGCCCCCGGATCCACCGCACGGACGGTCACACGCAGATCCTGCTCGGCGCGCCGGACGGCCAGGCCATCACCGATGGTGAGGTCACCCTGGCGGCGCGGATCGAGGACGCGTACCGCACGGTGGTCGGCCCGCAGTAACCTCGGCGGTCATGACGGCTCCCGTGTACGACAGCAAGGGCCAGTTCCAGCAGATCCAGTCGGGTCTGCTCGACGGCGAGCAGATCATCGCGGTCTACGACGCGGTCGGCGTCGGCACCGGCTTCATCGGCCTCACCAACCGCCGGGTGATCATCCAGGACAAGTCCTTCGCCGGGAAGCGCTTCGCGATCACCAGCATCCCGTATTCGAAGATCAGCAGTGTGAGCGTGGTCAGCAACAAGAGCTGGGTGGGGCAGTACTTCTCGACCGGGACCATCGCCATCACCGTCGGCCAGCACGTCTACGAGGTGGAGTTCCGCGGCTCCGAGAAGACCCACCACGTGCACAACGTCATCCTGCACTACGCGTCCTGACCCTTCCCTGCCGCGAGAACGGTGCGCCACCCCATGGGGTGGCGCACCTTTTTGTCGTGATCGACGAAAGTCCATGCAGGACTGACGAAAGTATGGACAGCCGCTGCGGAAGTAACTAGCGTTTCCTCACCGTTACATGGCGGTTACGAGCGGCGCGGCCGTCCCCGGGGCCCGCGCGGTTCGCCTGGCAATTCCCCCACGTCAGGAAAGGGATGGACCCCCATGTCCGCAAGACATCGACGCATGCCCAGATATCGATCAGGCGCCGCGGTCGCCGTGCTGACGGCCGGCCTGCTGGTCGCCGTCGCCTCCCCCGCGCGCGCCCACGACGTCGACCCCACCGACTACCAGCAGGTCACCCTCGCCAAGGGCGTCGACGAGGTCGGCGAGCCGATGGCCCTGGCCGTCCTGCCCGACCGGTCCGTGCTGCACACCGCCCGCAACGGCACGCTGCGGCGTACGGACGCGAACGGCACCACCACCGTCATCGGCACGCTCGCCGTCTACAACCACGACGAGGAGGGGCTGCAGGGCGTCGGCGTCGACCCGGGCTTCAGCAGCAACCGCCAGATCTACTTGTACTACGCGCCGCCGCTGTCCACGCCCCCCGGCGACGCCCCGGCGACCGGCAGCAACTGGTCCGCGTGGCAGGGCGTCAACCGGCTCTCCCGGTACACGCTCAACGCCGACTTCACCCTCAACACCGCCAGCAAGGTGGACGTCCTCGACGTGCCCGCCGACCGCGGCCTGTGCTGCCACGTCGGCGGCGACATCGACTTCGACGCGGCGGGCAACCTCTACCTGTCCACCGGCGACGACTCCAACCCGTTCGACTCGGCCGGGTACGCGCCCATCGACGAGCGCACCGACCGCAACCCCGGGTACGACGCGCAGCGCAGCGCCGGCAACACCAACGACCTGCGCGGCAAGGTGCTGCGGATCAAGGTGAACGCGAACGGGTCGTACTCCGTCCCGAGCGGCAACCTCTTCGCCCCGGGTACGCCGAACACCCGCCCCGAGATCTACGCGATGGGCTTCCGCAATCCGTTCCGGATGAGCGTCGACAAGGCGACCGGCGTGGTCTACCTCGGCGACTACGGCCCCGACGCGGGCAGCACCGACCCGAACCGGGGCCCCGGCGGCCAGGTCGAGTTCAACCGGATCACCAGCCCCGGCAACTACGGGTGGCCGTACTGCACGGGCTCCAACACCAGCGCCGAGACGTACAACGAGTGGAACTTCGCCACCAACAGCACCGGGCCCAAGTACGACTGCGCGGGCGGCCCGACGAACAACTCGTTCCGCAACACCGGCCAGACCAAGCTGCCCCCGGCGCGGCCGGCCTGGATCAAGTACGGCGGCGACAGCGGCACCCCGCCCGAGTTCGGCGGCGGCTCCGAGTCCCCGATGGCCGGCCCGGTCTACCGCTTCGACCCGAACCTGAACTCGCCCACGAAGTTCCCGGCCGGCCTCGACGGCCACTTCTTCGCCGGCGAGCTGGGCCGCGGCTGGATCAAGCCCATCCACGTCGGCGCGGACGGCTCGGTCGGCGAGATCTCGTCCTTCCCGTGGAGCGGCAAGCAGGTCATGGACATGGCGTTCGGGCCGGACGGCGCCCTGTACGTCCTCGACTACGGCACCGGCTACTTCAACGGCGACGCCAACTCGGCGCTCTACCGCTTCGACTACCTGGCCGGCTCCAACCGGGCCCCCACCGCCGTGGCGAGCGCGAACCGCACCTCCGGGCAGGCGCCGCTGAGCGTCACGTTCTCCTCGGCGGGCTCGTCGGATCCCGAGGGTTCGGCGCTGACGTACCGCTGGGCGTTCGGTGACGGCAGCACGTCGACCGCGGCCAACCCGACGAAGACGTACACCACGAACGGGACGTACTCCGCGACGCTGACGGTGACCGACGCCGAGGGCCTGACCGGCACCGCGAGCGTGCAGATCACGGTCGGCAACACCGCGCCGACGGTCCGGATCAACAGCCCCAACAACGGATCGCTCTTCGCGTACGGCGACACGATCCCGTTCTCGATCACCGTGACCGACCCGGAGGACACGTCCATCGACTGCGCCAAGGTCAAGATGACGTACGTGCTGGGCCACGACAGCCACGGCCACCAGATCACGTCGCAGAACGGCTGCACCGGCTCGATCACGATCCCGGTCGACGGCGAGCACGACGCGGCGGCGAACATCTTCGCGGTCTTCGACGCCGAGTACACCGACGCGGGCGGGCTGACCACGCACACCCAGCACACCCTGCAGCCCCGGCACCGGCAGGCGGAGCACTACAAGACCTCCTCCGGCGTCGACGCCATCACCAAGACGCAGGCCGAGGGCGGCCGGACGGTCGGCAACATCGACAACGGCGACTGGATCGCGTTCGAGCCGTACCGGCTGGACAACGCCACGTCCTTCACCGCGCGGGTCTCCTCCGGCGGCGCGGGCGGCACGCTGCAGGTCCGTACGGGCTCGCCCACCGGCACGATCCTCGGCTCGGCCACGGTCCCGGTGACCGGCGGCTGGGAGACGTTCACCGACGTGACCGGCACGATCAGCGGCGCCCCGGCCGCCGCCGGCACGCTCTACCTGACCTTCTCCGGCGGCACGGGCGCGCTCTTCGACGTGGACGCGTTCACGCTCAACGGCTCGGGCGGCCCCCGCACCGGGCCCGTCCGCGGCCTGGCGAACAAGTGCCTCGACATCTCCGGCGGGGCCACCGCGGACGGCACGAAGATCCAGCTCTACACCTGCAACAACACAGCGGCGCAGAACTGGACCGTCACGCCGAACAGCACGTTCAAGGCGCTCGGCAAGTGCCTCGACGTGGCGGGCGGCGGCACCACCAACGGCACCAAGGTCCAGCTGTACACCTGCAACAACAGCGGCGCGCAGGTCTGGTCGGCCCAGCCCGACGGCACTGTCCGCAACCCGCAGTCGGGCCGGTGCCTCGACGTGTCCAACAACAGCTCCGCCGACGGCCAGCAGATCCACATCTGGGACTGCCTGGGCGCGGCCAACCAGAAGTGGGTGCTCCCATGATCGGTAAGGTGCTCGCCGCCCTGTTGCTGCTGCCCGCACCGGTGGCCGCGGCCGCCGACGACCCGTACGACGTGCTGGTCTTCTCACGGACGGCCGGCTTCCGGCACGACTCGATCCCCGCCGGCACCACCGCCATCCGTGAGCTGGGCGCGGCCAACGGCTTCTCCGTCACCGCGACCGAGGACCCAGCGGTCTTCACCACGGCCGGGCTCGCTCCGTACGAGGCCGTGGTCTTCCTCAACACCACCGGCGACGTGCTGAACGCCGCGCAGCAGACCGCCTTCGAGGGCTACGTCCGCGGCGGGGGCGGCTACGTCGGGGTGCACGCCGCGGCCGACACCGAGTACGACTGGCCGTTCTACGGCGACCTGGTCGGCGCGTGGTTCGCCTCGCACCCGGCGATCCAGGCCGCCGACGTGGTGGTCGAGGACCGGGCGCACCCGGCCACCGCGCATCTGCCGGAGCGCTGGCGCCGGACCGACGAGTGGTACAACTACCGCACCAACGCCCGTTCCACGGCGCACGTGCTGGCCACGCTGGACGAGAGCTCGTACTCCGGCGGCGGCATGGGCGCCGACCACCCGCATGCCTGGTGCAAGACGTTCGACGGCGGCCGGTCGTTCTACACCGGCGGCGGCCACACCATCGAGTCGTACAGCGATCCGGCGTTCCGGGCCCACCTGCTCGGCGGCATCCGGTACGCGGCCCGAGCAGCGAACGCGGACTGCCGGCCCGAGACCGGCTACACCAAGCTGTACGACGGCTCCACGGCCGGCTGGTCACAGGCCGGTCCGGGCTCCTTCACCAACACCGACAAGACGCTGACGTCCACGGGCGGCATGGGCCTGCTGTGGTACAGCGCGAAGCAGTTCACCAACTACTCGCTCAAGCTGGACTGGAAGATGGCCGGCGACGACAACTCCGGGGTCTTCATCGGCTTCCCGCCGTCGGACGACCCGTGGTCCGCGGTGAACAGCGGCTACGAGGTGCAGATCGACGCCACGGACGCCGCCGACCGCACGACCGGCGCGGTGTACACGTTCAAGTCGGCCGACCTCGCCGCCCGCGACGCCGCGCTGAACCCGCCCGGCGAGTGGAACACGTACGAGCTGCTGGTCGAGGGGGAACACCTGCAGGTCTTCCTCAACGGCACGAAGATCAACGATTTCACCGACACCGACCCGGTGCGCTCGCTGGCCGGGCACATCGGCCTGCAGAACCACGGCGACGGCGACGACGTCTCGTTCCGCAACGTCCGGATCAAGGAGCTCGGCGGCACCACCCCGCCGCCCGGCCCGCGCACCGGCCCGGTACGCGGCCTGGCGAACAAGTGCCTCGACGTCTCGGGCGCCGGCACCGCCGACGGTACGAAGATCCAGCTCTACACCTGCAACAACACAGCGGCGCAGAACTGGACCGTGACCCCGAACAGCACGTTCAAGGCGCTCGGCAAGTGCCTCGACGTCTCCGGCGGCGGCACCACCAACGGCACCAAGGTCCAGCTGTACACCTGCAACAACAGCGGCGCGCAGGTCTGGTCGGCCCAGCCCGACGGCACCGTCCGCAACCCGCAGTCGGGCCGGTGCCTCGACGTGTCCAACAACAGCTCCGCCGACGGCCAGCAGATCCACATCTGGGACTGCCTGGGCGCCGCGAACCAGAAGTGGGTGCTCCCCTAGTTCTTCAGCACGCGGGTGGGCAGCGGCGTCTCGGTCACCGAGCCGTCCGCTGCCCGCTTCAGCTCGTACCCCAGCGGGCCCTCGCGCTCGGCCACCACCTCGGCGAGGCGGGTGCCGCGGTAGACCAGGCCGGCGCCGTCGTCGGTCGCGTACCCGTCGGGCAGCGTGCCGTCGCCGATCAGCTTGTGCATCATCGGCCGACGCTGCTCCTCGCCGTCGTAGTGCACCCCGTTGCTGTACGGCAGCCAGCCCAGCCCGTCGGTGAAGCCGCGCAGCTCGAAGCCGTAGCTGTCGGTGCTGCCGCCGACGTGCCAGCAGATCGAGCCGGCCGAGACACCGCCGAGGACCACGCCGGCCTGCCATGCCTCGTACAGGATCTCCTCGAGGCCGTGGGCCCGCCAGACCGCGCAGAGGTTCGCGACGCTGCCGCCGTTGACCCAGATGACGTCCTGCTCGAGCAGGTGGGCGCGGATGTCGTCGTGGTTCGGCATCGGGAACAGCTGCAGGTGCGAGGCGCGGTAGTTCGTCTTCGCGAAGGCCGCGTAGGTCGCGCCGATCCAGTTGTCCGGGTCGCCGATGGCCTGGTGCAGGAAGCAGAACCGGGCGTCGTCGCCGGCGTTCGCCAGTTCGGCCGCGAAGTGGTGGATCGGGCCGGGACGCAGGTCGAAGATGCCGTACCGGCCGCGTTCGAAGCCGGCGCTGGTCGCGAGGATGGTGGGTTCGTCGGCGGTCATCGCGTCATCATGGCGCACGCGTCGGCGGTCTCCAGCACGAGGTCGGCGGCCATGTCGAGGGCTGTGCGGAGGTGGCCGGGGTCGCCGTCCACGCAGGCGAACATCGCGTCGACGCGCTGCCGGAAGCGCTCGGGCGCGCCGGGAAGCGCCGCCGCCGAAGCCACCGCGCCCTTCTCGTTGATGAGCCAGCGCCCGGCCGCGCCGTGCAGCGCGTGCGCGCACACCCCGACGAGCCGGAAGAGGCATCCGGCGACGTACGCGGCGTCACCGCGCGACACGGCTTTACGCGCGATCCCGGCCAGGAAGTCGGCCTCCCACAGCCCCGCGATCAGCGCCTCACGCAGCGCCGCCGGATAGACCCGTGCTCGCTGCTGCAGGGCCGCAAGCTCACCGGTGGAGTCCGCGAGGATCACGCTCAGCGCCACTTCCCCGGCGTACGTGAAGTCGGGAACGCCGAGCGGGTGCCCGGCCTGGGTGTGGAACGCGTACCGGCCGTGCCCGGCGTCCGCGATCGCCCGGGTGACCCGGTCGAGGTCCCGGTAGATCCAGTCCACGGGGGCGCCGTCGACGGTGAGCCAGCCGCCGCCGTCCACCCACGGCCCCCACTCGCCGGGTGCGGTGACCCGCGCCGCCGGGCCGGCGACGTCACGTGCCAGGGCGCCGAGCACGGCGAGGTCGAGCGTCCCGCGGTAGTAGAGGCCGACGTCGGTGTCCGACTCGGGGGCGTGCGTGCCACGGGCCCGGCTGCCGCTGAGCGTCACGGCGACCACGCCGGGCACCTCCACGAGCCGCGAGGCCATCTCCCGGAGCCGTTCGTCGCTGACCGCCACGCCCCTCATCCTCCCTCAGCCCGGCTTGACCGCCTCGACGAGAACCCGCCGGGAGGACGAGCGGAACACGCCCTGCCGCACGATCCTCTCGTGCACCGCCCGCAGCTGCGGGCGGAACCGCTCGACGGAGAAGCCCGGCACCGTCCACACGACCTTGCGGAGGAAGTACGCCACCGCGGCGACGTCGAAGAACTCGACCGGCAGCCGCTCGGCGCGAAGATCCACGAGCGTCAGTCCGGCGGCGGCCACCCGGTGCTCGAAGTGCTGCGGCTCGGGCGGCGGCAGCGGCCCGAGCATGGCCTCGGACAGTTCCCGGTTGGTGCCCGCGCCGATCTGCTGGGAGAGGAACGTCCCGCCGGGCCGCAGCACCCGCGCCACCTCGTCCCACGGCGTGTGCACGGGATGCCTGCTGACCACGAGGTCGAAGACGGCGTCCCGGAACGGCAGTGAGTTCCCGGCCTCGACCACGGATGCACCGAGCGGACGCAGGTTGCGCGCGGCGACCGGCACGTTGGGCCGCCACGACTCGGTGGCCACCAATAGCGCCGGCGCCCGCGCAACGGTCGCGAGGACCTCGCCACCGCCGGTCTGCACGTCGAGAGCGGCGGCCGCCCCGGCCATCCGCTCGCCGATCAGCCGGGCGTAGCCCCAGCTCGGCCGCGCCTCGGTGGCCCGGCCGGCGAACCAGGAGAAGTCCCAGCCCTCGACCGGTACGGCCGCGCCCTCGGCGAGCAGCTCCTCGAAGGTGTCCACGAATCGTGAGTCTGCGCGGTCACGAACGCCGGGGCGAGCGGATTACTCGTCGTCCTCGCACGGCATCGTGAGGTCGAGGGCGTCCAGGTCGTCAGAGCTCAGCAGGCCGAGGTGCTGGTCCAGCAGTTCCTCCTCCTCGGGCTTCGTCTCGTCGCTGCACACCGCGCTGCGCGCCAGCGGGGCGCACTCGCTCTTGTCGCCGCCGCACGGGCCGTCCGGGCGGGTGTCGCCGCCGCCCGACCGGCGGTTGCCGAACGCGATGACCCGGTGCTGCGGCTCGCGCGTGACGGTGGAGTCGAGCAACCGCCGCGCGGTCTCCTTGTTCCCGGTGTACGTCACCTCGTAGTGCAGCACCCGCTCGCCGGGCACACCCCGCGTCTGCACCCGCTTGCTGCCGCGGGGCAGGGACGGATCGCGGACGAGCATCGTGCGGAACGGGATCGTCTGGGTCTCCGACACCCGCTCCGTACCGACGAGGGGCACGGGCACCGCCCCGGTGGCGGCGACGCGGGCCGGCTCGCGGACGGTCCCGGCCACGGTGGACGTACGGCGCGGCGCACGGGTCGCCGTACGGTCGGCCTCGCCGGGAGCGGACCGGTCCTCGGTGATCGACGGAATCTCCTCCTCCTCTGCCGCCGCGTGCCCGAGGACGGGGGCGCTGGAGGCGACAGGTGACGGCGACGGCGACGGCGGCGCCTCGGTGGGTGCGGCGGCATCGAGGGGCGCGACCGCGACGGCCTCCTGACCGACCGCGCGTACGGCGTCAGCCCGCTCGTCGCCGGTCAGCGCGACCACCCCACCGGCCGTGCCGGCCACCAGCGTGAGCACCCCGAGGCCGGCCGCGGTCATCCGGACGCCGAACGGCAGGCGTGCCCAGAATGACTTTCGCGGCATTTCGAGTAGATGCTGCCAGGAATCACTAGATGTCTGGTTTAGCACCAGAGCATTGTGCGGCCGGGAGCGCGCCAGGCCAGCGTCACTGCCGCACCCGAAAGGATGACCGTGGCCGGACCGACGGTTATGCGACACCGCCCGACCCGCTGCGCCGGCCTCACCGGCGCCACGGCGAAACCTCTCCACAATGCTGCGACACGCCCACGACATCTGGAGGCATGGTGCGCAGATCGATCAGCATCCTCGCGGCGGCCGCGGTGGCCGTCGCCGGCTCGCTCGTATCCGCCGGTCCCGCCTCGGCGGCCACCCCCTCGCTGCGGTTCCACGGCGCCCAGTACGACTCCCCGGGCTCCGACACCCGCAGCAACGCCAGCCTCAACGCGGAATGGATCTCTCTCGTGAACAGCGGCAGCCGGTCCGTCAACCTCAGCGGCTACACGATCCGGGACAAGGCCAATCACGTCTACAAGTTCGGCAGCGTGACGATCGCGGCCAACGGCGGGCGGCTCTGGCTGCACACCGGCAAGGGCACGAACAGCACCCAGTCCCGCTACTGGAGCAGTGGCAACTACATCTGGAACAACACCGGCGACACGGCGTACCTGCGCAACGCCTCGGGTACGCAGCTCGACACGTGCTCGTGGGGACAGAAGTCCGGCCGTACCTGGATCGGCTGCTGAACTGACGCGGGCCGCCGGGAAGCACCTCCCCGGCGGCCCGTCAAGCGATCAGGCGGTGACCGGCGTCCGCAGTGGCGCCAGGGCCGTGCTCCACGCCACCAGCTGGTCCAGCATCGTGGTGAGCGCGCCGGCCTGGTGGGCGCCCGGCGTGAACTGGCTGTAGTTCACGAAGTCGGTGGCCAGCGACAGCGTCACCGCCGCGCGGACGTCGGCCATCATCAGCTCGCCCGCGATCAGCCGCAGGGACTCGATGGCCCGCGCGCCGCCGACCGAGCCGTACCCGACGAAGCCCACGGCCTTGTTGTTCCACTCGGCGAACAGGAAGTCGATCGCGTTCTTCAGCGCGCCCGAGGTCGCGTGGTTGTACTCCGGCGTGACCATCACGAAGCCGTCGAACTCGGCGATCTTGGCGGCCCACTGCTGGGTGTGCGGCTGCGTGTACTGCGCCATGGACGGCGGGACGGCCTCGTCGAGGTGCGGCAGCTTGTAGTCGAGAAGGTCGACGAGCTCGAATTCGGCGTCGGTACGCTGGGACGCCTGCTCGAGCACCCACTTGGCGACGGCTTCGCCGTTCCGGCCCGGGCGGGTGCTGCCGAGAATGATGCCGATCTTGGGCATGGTCGCGAGCTCCGGTCTGTGTCGTGGTTCATTGCTTCGTCAAGCAAATACCTGTCGTCGGCCGGGTGTCAAGGCCGTACGATCAAAGTCATGTCCGCCACACCCGCGCCACCGCCGCTGAGCAGCGAGGAAGAGGCTGTGATGCGCGCGCTGGGCCGGCTGATGCTGGTGCTCCCGCGCCTGCTCGACGCGGACCTCGAGCGCGAGCAGCGCATGTCGCTGAGCGAATATCAGGTGCTCCGCCACCTGTCCGAGTCGCGGCACGGCATCATGCGGATGAGCGAGCTCGCCGCGGCGTGCGACATGTCGCTGAGCGGCATGACCCGGCTCGCCGGCAAGCTCGAGTCGCAGGGCCACCTCCAGCGCATCCGCTGCGAGAGCGACGGCCGCGGATCCAACGCCGTGCTCACCGACGCCGGCCTGAACCGGCTGCGCGAGGCCTGGCCGGACCACCTCGCGAGCGTGCGCCGGCACATCTTCGACCACCTCGGCGACCTGGACCTGCCGACCGTCGCCCGCGCCCTCACCGCGATGACCGGCCACGACGACTGCCCGTCCGCCCCTGCCGGCTGCGACGGCTGATTCCCGCTCCGCCCCGATCCCTCGTCCCGCCGGCTTGACGTATTCCCTTATGGGTATACGATTGCGGCATGGCACGAGCGGCGACCACCACCGACGCGTTCAACGCCGTCGCCGAACCCCGGCGGCGGCAGATCCTCGACCTCCTGCGGGCCCGGGAGCGCCCGGTCAACGAGCTCGTGGAGCTGCTCGGCCTCGCCCAGCCCCAGGTCTCCAAGCACCTGCGCGTGCTGCGCGAGGTCGACCTGGTGCACGTCCGCGACGAGGGGCGGCACCGGATGTACCGGCTCAACCCCGGACCGCTGCAACCCATCCACGACTGGCTGGGGGCGTACGAGCAGCTGTGGAACGAGCGGTTCGACCTGATGGACGACGTACTGGACGACCTCGGAAAGGCGGAGACGGACGATGACGGCGACGACTAAGGGCTCGGCGACGGTGACCCTCCCGGCCGACAACCAGATCCTCATCACCCGGGAGTTCAACGCCCCGGCGCGGCTGGTGTGGAAGGCGTACACCACGCCGGAGCTGATCCGGCGCTGGTGGGCCGGGCAGCGTGGCACGGTGACCAGCGTCGAGGTCGACCTGCGGGTCGGCGGCCGATGGCGCTATGTGATGACCGCCAACCCCGGCTTCGAGGTGGCCTTCCACGGCGAGTACCGGGAGATCCAGGAACCGGTACGCCTCGTGAACACCGAGGCCTTCGAGGGCATCCCGGACCCCGACGGCAACGCCGCGCTGGTCACGATGACCCTGACCGAGAAGGACGGGCGTACGGCCATGGAGATGCTGGTCGAGCACCGCGACCAGGAGGGCCGCGACGCCCACGTCAACTCCGGCATGGAGGGCGGCATGCAGGAGGCCATGGACGCGCTCGAGGAGCTGGCGGCCTCGCTCGCCTGAGCCTTTGCGATGATCAACAGGTGACAGCCGACCGCGCCGCCCGGATCGCCTCCGAGGTGTTCGCCCCGGCGGTCCTGGTGGCGGCCCTCATGCTGGTCGTCGGCTGGCACGCCGGCGACGCACCCGGGGTGTCGCGCTGGTGGGGACTGCCCGGCGCCCTGTTCGCGGCGGGCATCCCCCTGGCGTACGTCCTTCGCGGCGTCCGCCAGGGCCGGCTGACCAGCCACCACATCCCCGAACGCGAGCACCGCCTGGTCCCGCTGCTGTTCGGCATCGCCTCGGTGGCCGCCGGCCTGGTCGCGCTGATCGTCCTCGGCGCACCGCGCGACGTCGTCGCCCTGCTGGGGGCGGGCGGCGCGGGCCTCGTGGTCTTCACGGCGGTCACGCACTGGTGGAAGATGTCGATCCACGCCGGCGTGGCCGCGGGCACAGCCGCGACGCTGACCGCCGTGTACGGCCCGGCCGCTCTGCTCAGCGTGCCGTTCGTCCTGCTCGCCTGCTGGGCCCGCGTACGCCTCTCCGCACACACGATCGCCCAGGTGGTGGCCGGCGCCGCCGTCGGCGCGGCGATCGCAGGAACGGTCTTCCCTGCCCTGCGGCAGTGACCTTTAGGGTGAGGCGCCCCCGGCCACCACGTTCTACTGTGGCCGCCATGGTGAGACGGTTTCGCAGTGTCGCGTCCGGGCTGATCCTCTCCCTCCTCGTCGCGCTCGCGCCGCTGCCGGCGGCCGCCGCGGCGACCTACTCCGTGAAGCTGTCCATCTCGGCGACGGCCAAGCTCTCCGGCCGTTTCCTGTACGTCTGGGACCGGGCGACGTGGACGTACCGCGTGGTCCAGGGCGACGCCGACAGCACCACCGGGACGGTCAGCCTGCCGCCCGGCGACTACTTCGCCGTCGCCCGGTACGGGTACTTCCGCCAGCGCAACTACCTGCTCGTCAAGACGTTCAAGGTGACCAACGCCGGGCTGACCGTGACCTTCGACGAGAAGGCCGCCAAGGAGACGCGCATCGTCCCCGACGACACCACAGCCACCCGGTCCACCTCCGCGGTGTGGCTCACCACGCCCGACGGTGGCGTGGCCGGCTTCGCCAGCGGTGGGCCCGCGAAGAACTACGTCACCCCGTTCAGCGTGGCGGGCGTCTCCATGCGCATCCACGACATCCTCACCACGCCGAAGTCGTACCGCTACGACCTCTACCACTCGTTCACCACCACCGTGCCGGCCACGCCGACGGTGTCCGTGACCAGGGCGAAGCTCGCGAAGACGGCGACCACCGTGCGGGCACAGGGCGCCGGCACGGCGGGCGCGCTCGGCTCCGCGATCAAGGGCGGATGGAGTGGCTCCTACGTGGAGTCGCGGGTGCTGCTGCCCGGCACGGTCACCGAATACGTCACCCCCGGCGTCGCCCTTCAGCGCCGATTGACGTACGGCGCGGCGGAAAGCTACCTGACGCTGCCCGACCGCACCCTGACCGCCGGCACCCACCCCGGGACGACGGTCGGCACCGGGCCGTTCGGGCCCGCCCCCGGAACCTCGGCCCGGGTCGGCGGCGAGCTCCGCATGAACGAGCCGATCTCGTACGCCGACGCCGCCGGCAACCCCGGGACCGACGGCCGCGCCCGCGAGACCCACACCCTCACCTCGGACGGCGACACCCACCACTTCGACCAGACGGTCACCCGCCGGGTCCCGTGGTCCCACCTGTCCACGAAGGTACGCAGCGAGTGGACGTTCACCGCGCCCGCGGACGGCCCGGTGCCCCTGATCGACGCGGGCTTCACGGTCACCGGCCTCACCTCGAGCAACCGGACGGCTTCCACCCGGATCACCGCCCACGCGGCAACCCGGGGCGGCGGCAGCACCACGGTGACGGCCCTCGAATACTCGACGGACGACGGCGCCACGTGGACCGACGTACCCGCCAAGGACCTCGCGCCGACCGCCGCGTACGTCTCCCTGCGCGTCACCGCCACGAACGACCGGGGTGGCCGGCTGCGCCGTACCGTCATCCGGGCCTTCGGCGGCCCGGCCGCCGCCGGCGACGAGGGCGCGGGCGCCACGAAGATCTCGAACGTCGCGGTCAACGGCGGCAAGGCCCTCGCCTTCGGCACCTCGGGAACCGCCCCGTTCACGGCGACCTTCACGGCCACCGACCCGGCCGGCATCAGCGGCGGCGACGCCTACCTGTACCACGGCACCTACGACACCCCCGACGGCGTCGTCCTCGCCGACGGACCCGCCGACTGCGCCAAGACCAGCGACACGACCTCCCACTGCACGGCCCGCTTCACGATGAACGTCAAACTCGACGCAACCGGCAACGCCCTCGCCGGAGCCTGGAAACTCGCCGCCTGGGCCGACGCCGCCGACGGCACCGGCTTCACCGACCGGCACACCGCGGGCTCGGTCGCCGTGAAGCGCACCACCAGACTCACCGCGGATGCGACCCCGGAACCGGTCAAGAAGGGCAAGACCATCACCATCGCCGGAGCCCTCACCCGGGCGGACTGGGGGACCTGGACCTTCCGGGCGTACACCGGGCGGCCGGTCGTGCTGCAGTACCTGAAGGCGAACACGAGCACGTGGAAGACGGTCAAGACGGTCACGACCGACTCCACCGGCAAACTCAAGACGACGGTGAAGGCCTCGGCGGACGGCTCATACCGCTGGACGTACGCCCCCGACACCACCTCGACGGGAGCGACGAGCAGCGGGGACTACGTCGACGTGAAGTAGATCCACCCTGCACGACCCGTCACGCAATTTTCGTCCGGTTCGTTCCTCCGAGGAGGCGTCACCTTCGCTCCAGGCATCGAGGAACAGGATCACCACGTGACTGATCGGCCGCTGACCCGCGACTGGTTCAAGAGCTCTCGCTCGGGGGCGTCCAGCCACTGCCTGGAGGTCGCGGTGGCCGGGCCGCAGATCCTCGTCCGCGACTCCAAAAATCCCGACGGCGGGGTTCTCTCCTTCCCGTCCGAGTCATGGCGGCAATTCGTGGCTCACGTCAAGCGTGATGCCTTCAGCGGCCCTGCCGGTCCCGCCGCAGCCGGCTGACGCCGACTGCGATGCCGGCGCAGGCGACGGGGACACCGACGGCGACGACATGCCGCCATCGGCCGGTCTGCCGCTTCGGATCGGCCGCCGGCGGCGGGGGGTCCGCTGCCTCCGCAGCAGCACACGCTGCGGAGGCCACCTCGATGAACCGCTGACGACGAGGGCGTACGCGCGTGCCGATCCACGTGGGTCCGTACTGCTTCCACCACTCGCGGGCCACGCCGTAGCGGAACATCCCCGACGCGAGGCCGAACAGCTCCTCGTCGTCCACCTCGCCGATCTCCCACATCGCCAGCCAGTAGTTCATGAGCAGATTGAGGTACGCGATCTGCCGCCCGACCGGCGAATCGGCGAGGTCCCGGTCGAGCGCACGGAGCAGATGCGGATCCTCGAGCCCGAGCTTGATGAGTTCGAAATGCTGCTGCCGCTCGATCATCATGGCTTCCTGGCGGATCTGCCGCTGCTGATAGACCAGCGACGCACCGACACCACACAGGGCCGCGGCCGACAGCAGCGCCGACGCCCCGCCATAGGCGTCGCCGATGTCCGCCATCCGGTCCCATGGCAGCCGGCTGCCCGCCACGTGGAGCATCACGAGAGGAAAACCGAGCACCACGAGAGTCGCGCCGACAAGGACGGCGAGGAAGAAGATTCCCCTGACGGTGCCGGCACTCGGAAAACGGGAACGTCGATACACGGCGCAGGCCTCCCCATGTCTACCGAGTGATTGATGGGCATCACTCTTTTCACACAGGGTCGCAGTGCCGGCTTGAGCTCAACCGGGGATGAGGTTCTAGGTTGCGTCGGTGAGCGCGATCCTGCGGCGGCCGTACGCCCTGACCACCATCGGTGCCTGGAGCCTCGTCTTCCTGGCCGCCTTCGAGTCGCTGGCGGTGACGACGATCATGCCGGATGTGACGGCCGACCTGAACGGGCGCGAGCTCTACGCGCTCGCCTTCTCGGCGGCCCTCGCGGCCGGCGTGGTCGGCATGGTCACCTTCGGCGCCTGGGCGGACCGGCGCGGCCCCGCCGTACCGTTGCTCAGCGCGATCCTGACCTTCGGCGCGGGCCTGGCCCTCGCGGGCACGGCCACCTCGATGCCGCTGTTCGTGGCGGGCCGCTTCCTGCAGGGCCTCGGCGGCGGAGGTCAGACCGTGGCGCTGTACGTCCTCATCGCGCTGGCCTACCCCTCCGAGCTGCACATCAAGATCTTCGGCGCGTTCGCGACAGCGTGGGTGCTGCCCTCGCTGATCGGGCCCTCGCTGGCCGGGCTCACCGCGGAGGCGCTGAGCTGGCACTGGGTTTTCCTCGGCGTGCTGATCCTGGTCGCGGCGGCCACCACCCTGGTGCTGCCGGCGCTGCGTGGCCGGGACCGTACGCCCGCCGACCGCATCCCGGCCTCAGCCGCCGACGCCCGCCGCGCCGGACAGGCCACGGTCGTCGCGCTCGCGGTCACCGTGCTCAGCTCCCTCGCCGAAATCGGCGGCGGCCTTGCCTGGCTCATCGCACCGGCCGCCCTGGCCGTCGTGGCGGTCGCGCTGCGCAATCTCGTACCGGTGGGCACGTACCGGGTCGCCCGCGGCCTCCCGGCGGCGGTGGCCCTCTGCGCCGTCGCCGGCGGCGTCTTCGTCGGCACGGAGGTCTACCTGCCGCTCCTCCTGCACGACCGCTACGGCGTCCCCACCTGGCTGTCCGGCATCACCCTGACCGCGGGCGCGGTGGCCTGGGCGATCGCATCCGCCGTCCAATCCCGCCTCGGCGACCGCCTCACCCCGCACACCCCCATCCGGGCCGGCACCACCCTGCTGGCGGCGGGCGCGGCGACGGAACTGGCAACGGCTGCGTTCCATGTGCATCCGGCGGCCGCGGCGGCCGGCTGGTTCCTCGCGGGCGCGGGGATGGGCACGCTCTATCCGCGGATCAGCGCGCTGGTCCTGGCCTGGTCACGCCCGGGTGAGGAAGGCTTCAACACGGCCGCCAAGAGCATCACGGACGCGGTGGGCGGGAGTGCGTCGCTGGCGGCAGCGGGGGCCTTGTTCACGGTCATGCCATTCGTGGCCCCGTTCGCCTTCACGACGGCGCTGGGCATTCTCACCGTCGTGGTCGGCCGCCGGGCAACGCCCGCGTCGTCCCGGATCGTCACCACGTCATGACGCCGGCTCCCGGCCGGGACGCAGCGTCACCGCCACGACGTCGCCTTCGCCGATGCCCTCGGCCTTGCGGACGGCATCCTTGAGCGGGACCAGGTAACGGCCGTCACGGGGGAAGAGCGCGGTCCGGAACTCCGTGTCGCCGATGACGACCTGTACGGGAACCTGGCCCCAGTAGATGAGAGACCGGGCCGCTTCCTTGAGCTCGGCGCTGTCAGCCTCGGACATGGCCACGAAGTAATACGGCGCCGGCCCGCGCCACTCGATGATCTCCGCATCGAACGCCCACTCCACGGTGGCCATTCAACCAGCCGGCCCCGGGCACGCTCGGCTCGTCACCGCGCTGGTGAACGCGCTCACGGACCAGGCGCCGGCGGGTGTCGAGGTGGAACGCGAGATGACGATCCGACTTGATCCACGCAACCGCCCGGAACCGGACCTTCTCGTCACGACGGCACCCTACGATCCGGACCGGACGTTCTACACGCCGGATGATGTGCTTCTGGTGGTCGAGGTCGCGTCTCCGGAGTCCACCCACCGTGATCGCACGGTCAACTTGCGGAAGTACGCGGAGGCCGCCATCCCCGGTTACCGGCGCGTCGAGGAAGAGGACGGGCTGCCAGTCGTGCACGCCTACGAGCTCGACGGTCCGACGCGGCTGTACGCGCCGAGTGGCGTCCACCGCCATGAACTGCGCACGCCCACACCGTTCACGATCGACATCGATCTGGACAAGCTGGTGCCCGGCCGCAGAAGCTGAGCCGGGCACATCATCACTACACGTTGAAGCGGAACTCCACCACGTCGCCGTCCTTCATGATGTAGTCCTTGCCCTCCATGCGGACCTTGCCCGCCGCCTTGGCCGCCGCCATGGAGCCCGCCGCCATCAGGTCCTCGTAGCTCACGATCTCGGCCTTGATGAAGCCGCGCTGGAAGTCGGAGTGGATCACGCCCGCCGCTTCCGGGGCGGTCGCGCCGACCGGGATGACCCAGGCGCGGGCTTCCTTGGGGCCGGCCGTCAGGTACGTCTGCAGCCCCAGCGTGCTGAAGCCGACGCGGATGAGCTGGTTGAGGCCCGGTTCGGTCTGACCGGTGGACTCGAGCAGCTCCATCGCCTCGTCCTCGGGGAGGTCGATCAGCTCGGACTCGATCTTGGCGTCCATGAAGATGGCCTCGGCCGGGGCGACCAGGGCACGCATCTCGTCGAGGAACGCCGCGTTGCCCAGCTCGGCCTCGTCGACGTTGAAGACGTACAGGAAGGGCTTGATCGTCAGGAGGTGCAGCTCGGCGAGCTGGTCCAGGTCGATGCCCGCCGCCTTGGCGCCCGCGTACAGGGTGGTGCCGTCGTTGAGCAGCTTGAACGCCGCCTCGGCCGCGGCGACCGCCGGGGCGCGGTCCTTCTTGAGCTTCGCTTCCTTCTGCAGCCGGGGCAGGGCCTTCTCCACCGTCTGCAGGTCAGCGAGGATGAGCTCGGTGTTGATCGTCTCGATGTCGTCGGCCGGGGAGACCTTGCCGTCGACGTGCAGGACGTTCGGGTCGGAGAAGGCGCGGACGACCTGGCAGATGGCCGAGGCGTCGCGGATGTTCGCGAGGAACGCGTTGCCACGGCCCTGGCCCTTCGACGCGCCGCGGACCAGGCCGGCGATGTCGACGAACGAGACGGGCGCCGGGATGGTCTTCTCGCTGCCGAACATCTCGGCGAGCCTGGTCAGCCGCTCGTCAGGCAGCCCCACGACGCCGACGTTGGGCTCGATCGTCGCGAACGGGTAGTTCGCGGCGAGCACGTCGTTCTTGGTCAGGGCGTTGAAGAGGGTGCTCTTGCCGACGTTGGGCAGGCCGACGATCCCGATGGAGAGGCTCACGACAGACCAGTCTACGGGCTTGGCCGCCGGCCCCGAGCGGGGTGCACGTACGCCTTGAGCCCCAGGTGGGCGAAGGCCGCCACGGGATCGTCGATGACCGGCAGCCCGGTGAGGAACCGCTTCCAGACGTCCAGGTCGGCCCGCCACGCCGCCAGGTAGCGCACGCAGAACGCGGGGTCGATGATCCGGCAGCGTCCGCGGGCCACCCGCAGCGCCTGGGCCATCCGGTGCCGCCGTTCGGTCGGCGGTTTCGCGGCGAGGCGGCCGAGGATGTCGTCGATCATGAGAATCCGGTCGTCGAGGAACGCCCGCCAGTACGCCTCGTCGGCCGCCCCGGCGGGACGATCCTGCCCGGAGAGCGCGAACAGGCCCTCCGCGAGGCAGTCGCCGAACTCCTCCGACCGGGCCCGCTCCGGCGACAGGTACGGGTCGTACTCGCGCTGGCTGACCTTGCCGCACACGGCGACCCGTTCGACGGCGCGGCGCCCGACGAGGAAGAACCAGTCCTCGTTGTAGATCGACGGGAAGAACGGCGTCCGGACATTGACGCGTACGGCCATCGCACCGCCCCCGACGAACGAGTCCTGCGGCATCCCGACCTCTCGCCGGGCATGGCACACCACGGAGTTGTCCGGGAAGCCGACGTTCTCGAGGGCGGCCACGTTGTACTTGCGCAGCAGCCCACCGGCGGCCTTCACGGCGTCGGGCCGGAGGTCGGTGATGTCGTCGTCGAGGAAGGCGAGCCGGGCCCACCGGAGCATGCGCGCGGCTGCGAGACCGGTGTTGCGTTTGACGCTCACGTCGTTGACGCGGGTGAGTCCGCGCGCCGACGCGATGAGCTGGTCGGCCGAGAAGGCCGGGAGGCGTGCCGCGCCGGTCACGTCGACGGCGATGACGGTGGTGTCGACCTTCGCCGCCTCGGCGAGGACGGCCGCCGCGGAGGACCACTGGCTGCAGAGGGCGACGAGGGGACGCTGCAGCTCCTCGGCGAGGCGAAGCGAGTCACGCATCGTCACGGCGTGCCGGTTGGTCGGCACCACGATGGCCGAGACGTCACCGGGCTCGTCCGGGCCGGGCTGGATCATCAGCTGCCGGTGCGACGGCCGGTGGGTCACGCCGGCGGGTTCCGCGACGGCGCTCAGCTGCCGGAGGGTGTCCGTCACGAGCTCGTCGACCACTCGTGCAGGACGGTGCCGTCGACGGTCCAGTCCGGAGTGATGACCTTGCCGTTCACGATGTTGACGCGGGCCAGGATGCTGTACGTGTCCTCCGCCGAGTACCGCGCCTGGATGTACGTACGGTTACGGTCCCGGAACCGCGGGTCGGTCAGGGTACGCACCGCCGCGTACGTCCCGCGGCCGTAGTTCCCGTTGCAGATGGTGACCGTCCTCTTGCGGTTGAAGGGGTTGGGCCCGCGGCAGAACTGCGCCACGTCCTCGGTGAGCCGCTGGTTCGGCCGCGTACCCGCCAGCGTCGAGGGGAAGCTGCGGGTCTCGCCGTTCTCGTCGACGACCCGGAAGCACCCGACGTCCGGCTCGCTGCCCGCACGCCTGTCCTGACTCACCGGGAGATTCAACTCCTGCATCACCAGACGTGTCATGGGGTTGTAGTCGACGCCACCCAGAAGGACGAGGTGGTTGGTGATGTCGTCCTGCGTCAGCACGTCGGCGAGCATGCGGCTGACCCGTACGCCGGGGTTCGCCGCGTAGACGTGACCGTAGAGCTCCATCAGCGCGTCGAGATCGCTGTACGAGTACAGCTCCACGTAGTCCGGGCTGCCGGAATCCGTGTACACGGCGCTGGCCCGGGCGCTCTCGGGCAGGCGGGCGCAGACCAGCGTGATCGGGGACCGGTCCGCGAAGTGCCACATGCCTTCCCACGGTGACCGGGTCACCAGGTCCTCGCGCCCGGCGGGCGGGCCGTTGCGCGTGGGGCGCAGGCCGGTCAGCTCGCTGAGGAGTTCGGCGTAGCGGCGGCGTTCGTGCTCGTCGAGGTCGGCGACCGGGAGCAGCCGCGGGTGCCCGTCGCGCATGGAACGGGTCGAGGCGAAGAACCGCGCGTACGTCTCCAGGCGCTCGTCGGGCGGGACGGCGTTGCCCTTCTCCCACGAGGACACCAGGGGCGCGCTGACGCCGAGAGCCACGGCGAGCGCCTTCTGGGCCACCAGCTCGCCGAACTCCTCGGTACGCAGCCGGCGCAGCCGCGCCGCCATCCCGTCCGCCACCATCAGATCAGTCCTTCAGTCGCGTTCACTTTATGCCCTGAACTCCACCCCTCGGGCCCGGGTCCCACATGCTGCTGATTGCGACGCGCGGACCCGGATGAACCTACTCATTCACTATCACGGGAGCCCCTGGAGCACGGAATGCTTATTGCTTCAGTTCATCGCTGAAGTTTAGCGTCAAGGCAGAAGGTTGCTGAATCGTAATCAAGCGGCACCGTGGAGGGTCTCATGATCACTGAGCGTCGACCCGGCCACCCGCCGCGGGCGCCGCCGCCCTCCCGCGTGGCCGCAACCAGGCGAGGCCCGCGACGACGCGAGGCATGCGCGATGCGAGGCGAACGAGGCCGCCGTCGCCCACCGAGCGAACGGCCCTCAAACGGCAACACACCCCCGGTGGCCGCCGGAGGTGTGTCTGTAACGGCAACGCCCTCCCGCTCACCAGCGAAAAGAGTTACCTGTGTTCACCCTAACGCCTGTCCCGGTACTCGAAAAGTCGACCATTCTCCTGACCGCCTCCCCCACGTCCGACGGCGGCCACGGCGGCCTGAGCGTCCTGATCATGCTGATGGCCGCCGTCATGATGCTCATGATGGGCCTGCTGCGCTCGGCCATCGCCCCGGTCATGGACGTCGTCAAGGCCGTCCTGGCCGGACTCGCCGCGTTCACGCTGGCCGCCGCGCTGCTCATCCTGCTGATCGTCGCGTTCGTCATGTCCACCTAGTGGGGCGTCTCGGTATGACGGGGCCGGCGCTGCGCGCGTACGGCGCACGCCGGTCCCGGATCGACCGGCGTGCGTCCATTGGGCACGATGGCCCTGTGGGCGGACTCGACGGGATGCGGATCTCGCCGCTGCTCCCCTTCGACCTGGAGCGCCTGGAGCTGCTGTTCCCGGCGCTCGGCCCGTACTACCGGGAGCGCGCCCGGCAGCCGGGTCTCGTGCTCGTCGCCCGGGTCGGCACGCGTCCGGTGGGCGCGATGCACGTGTCGCTGCGCCCGGCGCACGAACCGGAGGTCATCCGCCGGCTCGGCCCCGTACCGATGCTGCACAAGCTGATGGTCGCCGAGCCGGTGCGGGGCCGCCGCGTCGGGACCCGGCTGATCGGAGCGGCCGAGGCCGCGCTGCGCAGCCGCGGCGAGCGGAGAGTCGCCGTCGGGGTGGACGTGGGGAACGCGGGTGCGGCGCGGCTCTACCGGCGGCTGACATATCGGGAGTGGGCGCACGGTCCGCTCGACACCGTCCGCGAGCGCGTCGAGGGCGGCAAGACGATCGTCGAGCCGGACCAGTGCCTGCTGTTCGTCAAGTATCTCTGACGCGGCACGGTGATGTCCGAATCCCGCCAGCCGCGGGGCCGGGCCGGGGAGCAGACTCGAGGCCATGGAACTGGACTTCGAGCGGTGCTACCGGGCCGTCGACAGCCGTGACCAGCGCTTCGACGGCTGGTTCTACACGGCCGTACGCACCACCGGCATCTACTGCCGGCCGTCCTGCCCGGCGCTCACCCCCAAGCGCGAGAACGTCACCTTCCACCCCAGCGCGGCGGCCGCCCAGCGGGCCGGTTACCGGGCCTGCCGCCGCTGCCGGCCCGACGCCGCACCGGGCTCGCCCGAGTGGGACGTCCGGGCCGACGTCGTGGGACGGGCCATGCGGCTCATCGGCGACGGCGTCGTCGACCGGGAGGGCGTACCGGGGCTCGCGAGCCGCCTCGGCTACACCGAGCGGCACCTCAACCGGATGCTCACCGCCGAGCTGGGCGCCGGTCCGTTGGCGCTGGCCCGGGCGCAGCGCGCGCAGACCGCGCGGATCCTCATCGAGACCACCGCGCTCGGCTTCGCCGAGATCGCGTTCGCGTCCGGTTTCGGCAGCGTGCGGCAGTTCAACGACACCATCCAAGAGGTGTACGCGCGGTCGCCGGGCGAGCTGCGGGTACGCCGTACCGGCGGGGAACCGGAGGCCGGCGCGATCTCGTTGCGGCTCGCGTACCGGGCGCCGCTGCACGCCGGCGCCCTGCTGGAGTTCCTCGCCGCGCGCACCCTGCCGGGCGTCGAGGAGTGCGACGGGACGACGTACCGCCGAGGGTTGAACCTGCCGCACGGCAGCGCGACCGTCGCGCTCACCCCGGCCGACCGCTTCGTGTCGGCGACGCTGCGGCTCACCGACGTGCGCGACCTGGCGCCCGCGGTGGCGCGCTGCCGCCGGCTGTTCGACCTGGACGCGGACCCGGTCGCCGTCGACGGCACGCTGGGTGCCGATCCCGCGCTGAGCGCGGGGACAACCGCCGAGCCGGGCGTACGGGTCCCCCGCGCGGTCGACGGCTTCGAGATGGCGGTCCGGGCGATCGTCGGCCAGCAGGTCTCGGTCTCCGGCGCCCGCACCACGCTGAGCCGCATGCTCGGTCCGGTGCAGCCGGGTGAGCTGCGCGGCTTCCCCACCGCCGAGGTTGTGGCAGCACTGTCCGACGAGGCGTTCCGGATGCCGGCCGCCCGTCGCGCGAGCATCCGCGCCCTGGCCGAGGCGGTCGCCGACGGCAAGCTCGACCTCGAGCCCGGCGCCGACCGGGAGGAAGCCGTCGCCCGGCTGCTGGAGCTGCCCGGCGTCGGCGCGTGGACCGCGGGATACGTGGCCATGCGCGCCGTCGGCGACCCCGATGTCTTCCTTCCCACCGACGTGGCGGTCCAGCGCGGCGCGAAAGCGCTCGGTCTGCCGCACACCCCCAAGGCGCTGGAGGCGCACGCCGAACGCTGGCGGCCCTGGCGCTCGTACGCCCTGATGCGACTCTGGAGGTCCGCATGATGCACAGCCACACGCTCGACACCCCGGCCGGCCCGTTCACCTACGTCGTCAGCGACGCGGGCGCGGTACGGGCGGCCGGCTTCACCACTGAGGTCGGTCCGTTGCTCTCGCTCGTACACAAGGATCTGCGGGAGGAGACGCGGCCCGCAGCGTCACCCGGACCGGTCGGGGACGCGGTGCTGTCCTATCTGGACGGCGACCTGACCGCGATCGACGGCGTGGTCGTCGAGCAGCACACGACCGGCCCCTTCCTGGCTCACGCCTGGCAGGTCATGCGCGAGATCAAGCCGGGTGCGCCGGTGACGTACACGGGGTTCGCCGAGCTGGCCGGCCGCCCGTCGGCGATCCGAGCGGCGGCTACGGCCTGCGCGCGGAACGCGGTGGCGCTGTTCGTGCCGTGCCATCGGGTGCTGGGTACGGACGGGACGCTGCGCGGCTACCGCTGGGGGCTCGGCGTCAAGACGTGGCTGCTGGAGCACGAGCGCCACGATCCGTCCTAGACGCTCGGATCCCAGGCGGCGAGCTGGTCGAAGATGCGCGGGTCGCCCTTGAGCTCCAGGGCCTCCGGTGGGATGCGGCCGTAGAAGACCAGGACCAGATCGCTGGCTGTGCCCCGGAGGGAGGCGTCGGGCTCCTCGTCCGCCGCCTCCCACCGGATGGCCCTTGCGCCATCGGCGGACAGCCGGAGGCGCAGGGAGATCCCCTCGATGGCGTGGTAGTCGACGACTGCGGGCTCGTGGGGCCACGCGACCGTCGTGGAGCAGCAGGTGAGCTGGAATTCCTCGACGCCGTCGAGCGCGACCTCGTCCGGCAGCGGCTGCGGTGCACCCAGGGTGAGCTGCGCGTCGTACGTGTGCACCGCGATCTCCTGCAGCTGGTGACGGGCGGCGGCACCGGACGTCTCAGGCGACTGCGAGTCGGCCCACCACGTCCAGCAGCCGCGGTCCGAGCCGGCCTCCCGCAGCGCGCTCAGCAACTCCTGCGCCGACGCGGCCCACCAGGCCACCAGGTCGTCGCGCTGCCGGGGCGCGGTGGACGAAACGGCCGGCGGAGCGTCCGCGGGACCGGCGGCGACGACGGCGGCCCACTTGCGGCGTCCGGCGCCCAGGTGCTGCGCCAGGTCGAACAACGTCCAGCCGGGGCAGCTCGGCACCGGGGCATCCAGGCTCGGCGCGGAGGCGATCAGCGCCCCGAAGGCGGTCGCCCGCTCGTCGATCAGCCGCAGCACGTCGGGGAACTTCAGAGCGTTCTGCACGTCGGTTGTCCATCCCCATTCGGCATGAAGGTCTCCGGCTGTGACCACGATCGAGCCGCCCGTCAACTTCATCTCGTGAGTGCACCCACGCTCATGGGGCATTATCTCGTCGAGCTGAACGTCACCCAGCCTAGGCGTGTCAGGCCAGATTCGCTGTCCCCCGTGAGGACCGGCGCCGAGGTCGAGCCCTACGACATCGTCGTACGTCAGAACCAGACCGGCGCGGTGTTTGAACCTGTTGGGGGCGAATTGGAGCTCAGCCGTCAATCGACCGTGCCCGGCTTCGGTGAGGGACATGCTCACGAACCTCAGGTCCTTGACGCATCTGGCACTCGCGAAGTCGTAGTGATCAGCGTCGGTGGCGAATGACCTGGCCCCTTCCGGGAGGTGGGTTTCCAACTCGGGAAGCTTCTCCAGGTACGGCTGAGGATCCAACAGCTGAGAAGGCCATGGGCCATCTGTCGAACACACTCTCACCAGCTTCATCAGCTACGAAGACTCGGCTGGAAAGACGTGATGCTCACCGCCCCTGACCAGGGCACGCCAGGACTCCACCCTTCCGGACGAATCAACGAAAGCATTCAGTGAGTAGTCGGGAGACCATGAAATCATGAGATCTCCCGACCCGCCCACGACAACGTCGTCGACCACGGGCTTACGGTGACCCAGTATTGCCGTGAGGCGTCCGGCCCGATCATCGAAAATCGTCGAGAAATTATCGAACGCCTCGGACCGGCTTCCCTTGAGCGGGAAGTCCATGTCCCTGGAACCCACAATCACGGCATCGCTTCGCTGAACTCGGAACGGACACTGGAGATGAACGGCGATGACCCGGCCTTCTCCGACAAGTTCCAGCACGCCCATACCAGCAGCGCGACCCAGGCTCCGGACAGTCGCGCCGACGAGCAGGGCACGGACAGCTTCCGCATCAACCACAGGATCCGAACATCCCTTCGCCTTCGCTGACGATTCGGTGATAGTCATATCCCTGGCCCGTGATTCTATCGTGCAACGCGCGACGTTCCGCCGGCGTGATGTCCCGGCCGGTACGTCGCTTGATCTCCTGCAGTGCGTCGTCAAACTGCTTGTTCTCTGCCTGATTCCCTCGAGGCGCATGATAGCCGTCGTCGTCGGTTGACCCGGAATCCCATGAATCAGGCCGGTCGAGTCCACGTCACCGCCGACGAAGCCCTTCAGCGTCGGCCATGGCGGGGCTGCTCCGCGCGGTTCGCCGTACGGGCTCTGGCGGCGCAGGGTCTCCTTCTGCGTCGTCGCGTCGATCACGAGGAGCTGCGTGCCCGGGTGGTCGGCGTCAGGTCGCCGACCTCGTTGTGGAACTGTCGCGTCTGGCCCTTGTCCGGGTCGATCGTCAAGCTGACCCGTCCGAGCACGTCGTACTTGGTCACCCAGCGGTTGTTCGCCACGTCGACGACATCGGTCAGCTGATTCTTGCGGTTGTACGTGTACGTCGTCTTGTCGTACGCGCCGTCCACCCCGGTGGCGGTGGTGTGGACCCGGAGTTCGCGCGTACGTCGTTTCAGGAAAGTGTCAACAGCGGTCGATGTCCCGGGTTTTCGCATCGCCGAACTCCGTAGCCCGGCCCCCGCCGCACCTCTACCCTGACCGCATGACTGATACGGGAAGGACCGCGCGCGCCGGTCTGCCCGAGCGGCCGTCTTTGGACGGGCTCGAGGACAAGTGGGCGCGCCGCTGGCAGGAGGAGGGCACGTATGCGTTCGACCGCTCGAAGGAGCGGGCCGACGTATACGCGATCGACACGCCTCCGCCGACCGTATCGGGCGAGCTGCACATGGGGCACGTGTTCTCGTACACGCACACCGACACCGTCGCGCGGTTTCAGCGGATGCGCGGGAAGACGGTCTTCTATCCGATGGGGTGGGACGACAACGGGCTGCCCACCGAGCGTCGGGTGCAGAACGTGTACGGGGTCTACTGCGACCCGTCGCTGCCGTACGACCCGCAGTGGCAGCCGCCGCAGAGTCCGCCGAAGCCGGCCGTGGCGGTGTCGCGGCGGAACTTCGTCGAGCTCTGCAACCGGCTGACCGTCGAGGACGAGAAGGCGTTCGAGGCGTTGTGGCGCCGGCTCGGGCTGTCCGTCGACTGGGCGATGACGTACACGACGATCGGGCCCAAGGCGCAAGCCGTGTCGCAGCGGGCGTTCCTCGACAACCTCGCGCGCGGGGAGGCGTACACGTCGGAGGCGCCGACGCTGTGGGACGTCGGGTTCCGCACGGCCGTCGCGCAGGCCGAGATCGAGGACCGGGAGCGGCCCGGCGCGTACCACCGGCTGCGTTTCCACGGGCCGGACGGACCGGTCGAGATCGACACGACCCGGCCCGAGCTGCTGCCGGCCTGCGTCGCGCTGGTCACGTACCCCGATCATCCGCTGGTCGGGAAGACCGTGCGCACGCCGCTGTTCGACGTCGAGGTCCCGGTGCACGCGCACCCGCTGGCCGAGCCGGACAAGGGTACGGGCATCGCCATGGTCTGCACCTTCGGCGACCTGACCGACGTGATCTGGTGGCGGGACCTGGACCTGCCCACCCGCGTGGTGCTCGGCCGCGACGGCCGGTTCCTGCCGGACCGCCCCGACGGCGTGCCCGCGGCGGCGTACGCGCAGTTCGCCGGCCTGACGGTCAACGCGGCCCGGCGCGAGGTCGTGCGGCTGCTCGGCGAGACCGGCGACCTGCTGGGCGAGCCGCGGCCGATCACGCACCCGGTCAAGTTCTACGAGCGGGGCGACTCGCCGCTGGAGATCGTCACCAGCCGGCAGTGGTTCATCCGCAACGGCGGGCGTGACGAGCACCTGCGCGAGGAGTTGCAGGAGCGCGGGCGGGAGCTGCGCTGGCTTCCGGCGCACATGCGGCACCGCTACGAGCACTGGGTCGCCGGGCTGACCGGCGACTGGCTGATCAGCCGGCAGCGGTTCTTCGGGGTGCCGGTCCCCGTGTGGTACCGGCTCGACGACGCTGGCGAGCCGGACCACGGACAGCTTCTCATACCGGACGTTTCGGCGTTGCCGGTCGACCCATCCTCGGAGTGTCCGCCGGGCTTCGACGAGTCCCGGCGCGACGTCCCGGGCGGCTTCACCGCGGATCCGGACGTCATGGACACCTGGGCCACCTCGTCGCTGACCCCGCAGATCGTCGGCGGCTGGGGCACCGACGAGGACCTTTTCCGCCGGGTCTTCCCGATGGACCTGCGCCCGCAGGGGCAGGAGATCATCCGGACCTGGCTGTTCTACTCGGTCGTCCGCGCGCACTTCGAGCACGGCGTGCTGCCCTGGTCGACGACGGTGCAGTCCGGCTGGATCCTCGACCCGGACCGCAAGAAGATGTCCAAGTCCAAGGGCAACGTGGTCACGCCGCTGGACCTGCTCGTGCAGCACGGCTCCGACTCGGTGCGCTACTGGGCCGCGAACGGGCGCCCGGGCGCCGACCTCGCGTTCGACCCGGCGCAGATCAAGGTGGGGCGGCGGCTCGCGACCAAGCTGCTCAACGCCTCGCGCTTCGCGCTCGGGCTGGGCGCCGCGGACGCGCTGCGGCAGCCGGTCACGGCGGACCTCGACCGGGCGATGCTCGCCCGGCTGGCCACGGTGGTCGAGGAGGCGACGACGGCGTTCGACGCGTACGACCACACGACCGCGCTCACCACGACCGAGGCGTTCTTCTGGACGTTCTGCGACGACTACATCGAGCTCGTCAAGGACCGGGCGTACGGGGAGGGGCCGGGCGCCGACTCCGCGCGGGCGGCGCTCGCTGCGGGGCTCTCCGTTCTGCTGCGGTTGTTCGCGCCGTTCCTGCCGTACGTGACGGAAGAGGTGTGGTCGTGGTGGCGTTACGGCTCGGTGCACCGCGCGACCTGGCCCACCAAGTACGAGCTGACCCGCGTCGCTCCGGAGGGTGACGCGACCCTGCTGGACCTGGCCGGCGACGCGCTGCGCCAGGTGCGCCGGGCCAAGTCGGACCGCAAGCTGTCGATGAAGGCCGAGATCCCGCTCGCCGAGGCGCTCGGTCCGGCCGCGCTGCTCGACCGGCTCGCGCTGGTGGAGGGCGACCTGCGCGCGGCGGGCCGGATCGGCAAGCTCGACATGCTCCCGGACCGGACGCCGGAGCTCGTCATCGCCTGCGCGTTCTGACATGCACCGCGTCACCTACCACTCGCACGGCGGGCCCGAGGTGCTGGTGCACGAGAGTGCGCCGGATCCCATCCCGGGCCCGGGTGAGCTGCTGATCCGGGTCGAGGCGATCGGGGTCACGCTGCCGTCCGTACGGGCTACGCGCAACCCGGCCACCCCGCTGCCCGGCGTGCTGGGCGGGGAGGTGGCCGGGCCGGTCGTGGCGGTCGGGCCCGGCGTGGACGATTTCGCCCCCGGGGACCGCGTCACCTCGCTGACGTTCTCGGGTTCGTACACGGATCTGGCCGTGGCCCCCGCGATGATGGCGTCGCGGATCCCGCCGGGCGCGACCGCGGTGCAGGCGGTCTCGCTGGTACGCAGCGGGCACGTCGCGCTGGCCGCCCTGCACACCGCGGCACTGCGGCCGGACGAGTCGGTGCTGATCACCGGGGCCGCGAGCGGCGTGGGCCACCTGCTGGTCCAGCTCGCGCGGTCCCGGCGGGTCGTCGCGGCGGTCGGGTCACCGGAGAAGGCCGGCTTCGTGCGGTCGCTGGGCGCCCACGAGGTCGTCACGTACGCGGAGCTGCCCGAGCTGGCCGGCAAGGTCGACGTGGTGCTCGACGCGGTCGGCGGGGATCTGCTCCCCGCGTTCCTGGGCGCGCTCGTGCCGGGCGGGCGCCTGGTCTTCTTCACCTCGGGAGGCGGGACGGTGCCGGCGTACGAGCTGCTGGCCGGCGCCAAGACGATCACCGGCATGAACATGCGGCACTTCTCGGCGACGCACCGCGCCCGGTACGAGGAGCACGAGGCGACGCTGTGGCGGCTGCTCGAGGCCGGCGAGCTGCGTCCGGTGGTGCACGCGGAGTTCCCGCTCGCCGAGGCGGCGGCCGCGCACGCGGTGATCGAGGCCCGCGCCAACCTGGGGAAGGTCGTGCTGCGCCCGGTTGCCGAAATGCGGACCTGAGGGCGGCCGCGACACGGCAGCATGGAGGCATGCCGGTCCCCCCTGAAGCGGTCGAGGCGCCCGCCGACGACGCCGTACTGTTCCGGTCGTCGCCGTGGCGGACGTTCTCGGTCATGTTCGCCGTGCTGTTCGTGGCGTACGTGGCGGTGTCACCGCTGGTGGCGCACCTGCTCGGGGCGCCGCGGGACGCCTGGTGGACGACGGCCGCGCAGGCCACGGTGATCGGCGTGGTGGTGGCCGGCGGATACGCCCTCACCTCCCGGTCGGCCCTGCGCACCTGGGTGCGCGCCTCCTCGGGCGGGCTCGAGCTGGCCTCCGAGGACAGCGACCCGGTGCTGCTGGCCTGGCCGGACATCGACCACGTGGTGGTACGCCGCAGCGGCCTGCGTACCGTCCTCGACGTGACACCGGTCGACCTGGACCGGGTCCACCCGGTCGCCGAGGGCGACGACGGCTGGCCGGCGTTGCACGACGAACAGGACGGCTCCCCCAGCTTCACCGCCGACCTGACCCAGGTGTGGCCGGGACCGCGCGCCCTGCGCCGCGAACTGGCCCGGCGGATGCGTTAACGCCCGACGTCAGGTCTCACCGGGCTCGCCTCTTCTGGACCGGAAATTGAGCTCCAGGACCGTATTTGACCTTAGGACCGCGGGTCTGCTCCGAAATCCTGACCAGGATCTCACGGCCGACAAAATCCCGGAGGATGTCTCGGGACCGGTACACGTCCACGTCGAAGATCCTCTGGATAGTGGCGCTGTTGATCGTCCCGTACTCACGTACATGGTCGATCACCTTTCGGTCGACCTCGCTACTGGAACGTCGATGATAGGAAACCGCGGGCCCGAGAGCGACAAGGACTGCACTCCTCAACCGGTAATTGGGATGTGCACGGTTGGCTGTCCCGGCTGAGGGCTCGAGCAATTGAGCCTCGCCCGAGGACAGACGCCGCAAGATGGATTCGGTCGCGGAAACCCCTCGCTGCACGACCGGCGCGACGTCACGTGCGGTGACGCTTTTCCGCTGACAGAGCAACAACACTATGAGCAGTGTGTCCGTGTCGTTGCGCTCCGACTCGGGCAACTCGGCGACGAATCGCGAGATCCTTGTGTTCGGAGGGCCTCCAGCGAGAGTGACGACTGTAGCCGGATCAACACTCTCGTGCTCCACGGCGACAGTAGGCGTGGACCGACCGGCCCGAACCATTTCCCTGAACATTCGATCCATCCCCTGGCCGAGTTCCTCAGCGAGGCCGAGCGTCCGGCAGGCGCCGGCGAGCAGAGGAAATCGGGCCCTCGACCCCGCAGTGAGGATGTTGTTCGGGGTAATGCCTGCTACCAGCGGGCCTGGCGATCGAATACTCAGAGAGTCAGGTGAATGCTCGATCTGCACAGGCCTGCGCTCGCGGTAATCACCGTGCAGCAGAGCGTTCGCGAGCGCCTCACGAACCGCGGCAAGCGGGTAGTCCTCGATCTGCAGCTGTTGACCCGCTGACGTGTTGACCGGAGTCGTTCCGATCCGGGCAGACAGAGCGTCCATCGCTTCCGTGAAAGCCAGGATCATCGGCGTTCCCCATCGCCGAGCGACCAGCGCCTCCCCGCCGGGGGTCTGTCGGAACTGATAGACGAGGATGTCGTCAGCTGTCGCGCGAGCGTCCCGGCACAAGAGAATCTCGCCGGCCCGCGTGAGGGTGCCATCGGAATGCACGAGCCGGAGCCCGGCCAGGATGTCGGGTTCCGAAGCGAGACCGAGCGTTCGTCGCGATTCATCCTGTGTGGTCCGCAAGAACGAGCGGACGCGGAGCAGGGCGTCCGGGTCGGCGTCGCCCAACGGCCGGCCGCTGGACTGCGACGTCCAGTCGGCACCCCGGCGTTCGTCGTCGAGCCGACTCACGTCTATGGGTCTCATGGGTAGGCATTCGTCGTTCCAGCGCCTGGTGACCAGACCTTTGCGAGTCGAATGGACGTCGAGACCCTCCGGCACAGTGATCGCCAGCAGCCGGGCATCGGCGTACAGGATCTCCCGAACAGTCACGACCAGCGACGGTTCGGTCAGGGAGTGTATGCGAGAACGCAACACGTCGACCTTGAGTTGGGTGCCTAGGAATGCCTCGGGCCCGACCCTCGAGTCGGATACGCCGAGCACGATTGCGCCGCCGGACGCGTTGGCAAAGCACACCGCCGCCTCGGCAAGGTCTTGGTAGGTTTCCTTGTCCGAGGATTTGTCCGTCTTGAAGTCGAGCCACTGACTCTCAAGACTTGATGCCGATCGAACGCCCTTGAGGATCAGGCCCAGAGCATCGGCAACCATCTCCGTCTCTTGCATTGAGACTCCTTTGGCGCGACCGACACTCTGGAGGTTCCGCCAAACTATAACCCAAACTCGAGGCGTCGTTCGTCCGAGTCCTGCAGTACAACGGTGGCTCGGCACGTACGGAGCTTCACCTGACCCACGTGGAGCCCGACTCGTCGAGCAGCTCGGGGGCCTGCGGCTGGCGCGGCGTGAGCTCGACCTGCGCCGGGACCGCCAGCTCCTCGTCGGACACGCCCATCTCGGCGAGTTTGCGGGCGCTCACCAGCACCCGGGACTCCAGCGAGCCGACCGCCCGGTTGTACGCCGTCACCGCCCCGCTCAGCGACGCGCCGAGCTTTCCCACGTGATCGCCCAGCGTGGCGAGGCGGCCGTACAGCTCGCGGGCCAGGCCGTGCACCGCGAGGGCGTTGCGGGCCAGCGCCTCCTGCCGCCACGAATACGCGACCGTACGCAGCAGCGCCACCAGCGTCGCCGGGGTGGCCAGCACGACGTTGCGGCTGAACGCGTGCTCCATCAGCGACGCGTCCCGTTGCAAAGCCGCGTCCAGGAACGGGTCAGCAGGGACGAACAGCACCACGAAGTCCGGGGTCTGGTCGAACGCCGTCCAGTACGCCTTGCCGGCCAGCGCGTCGACGTGCCCGCGCAGGACCTTCGCGTGCTGGTCCAGGTGGGCGTCGCGGGTGCGCTCGTCGCGGGCCTCCATCGCCGACAGGTACGCGTCGAAAGGCGCCTTGGCGTCCACCACCACCGACCGGCCGCCGTGCAGGCGCACCACCAGGTCGGGGCGCACGCCCTGGTGGTCGGTCGTGGACGTGACCTGCTCGGAGAAGTCGCAGTGTTCCAGGAGCCCGGCGGCCTCGACGATGCGGCGCAGCTGGTGCTCGCCCCAGCGGCCCCGGACCTGCGGCGCTCGCAGCGCAGCGACCAGCTGTTTCGTCTCCGTCCGCAGCTCGCCCGAGACGAGGCCCATCGCGCGCACCTGTTCACGCAGCTCCGCGTACGCGTCGACCCGGTCGCGTTCCAGCTCGCCGACCCGCTGCTCGTAGCGCCGCAGCATGTCGTGCAGGGGCGCGACGGCCCGCGCGACCGCCTCCTGCGACTGGGCGGTGGCCTCGTAGGACAGCGCCCGCAGGGACTGCTCGAGGCGCTCCTCGCCGTCCTTGCCGGCCTGCACGGTCGCCTCCAGCCGGGCGATGTCCGCGGCGGCACGCAACCGCGCGGCGAACCACCCCAGCGCGGCTCCCACCGCCAGACAGATGATCACCACGGCCAGCGTCGAGAAGGTCACCCTGCGAGCTTGCCAGAGGCGTACGACGTTCCCGGCGCGGGTACCGTCGACATATGAAGGTGTTTCTGCTGCTGTTCCTGGTCCTGATCGTGGTGGCGCTGGTCCTCGCGTGGCGCCGGGGCACCGCGGCCCGCGAGCAGCGGCAGCTCGACGACGCCCGCGCCGAGGCGCAACGCTGGTACGAGCGGCTCGGCGGTCAGGTGATGAACCTGCACGCCGACGACCCCGCCGCCCGGCAGGCCCTCGCCGACGCGTCGGAGCGTTACAACGCCGCAGGTGGACAGCTTCAGCAGGCCCGCTCGGTGCGCCAGTTCCAGCTGGCGCGCGAGTCGGCGCTGGAAGGGCTGGCGTACGTGCGCGCGGCCCGTACGGCCATGGGCCTCGACCCGGGCCCGGACCTGCCGCCGCTGATGAGCTCGCAGGGTGCGGGGCAGCTCACCCGCGAGCGCGAGGTGACCGTGCAGGGGCACCAGTACAAGGCCGGACCGCAGCCCGGCGCGGACACGCCCTACTACTACCCCGGCGGCCGGGTGCAGGGCCGTCCCGTGCCGGCCGGCTGGTACTCGACGCCGGTGTGGAAGACCGCGCTCGGTGCCGGCGCGGGCGTGCTCGGCGGCATGCTCATCTTCGACGCGCTGCTGTCCCCGGGCTTCGGCGACATGGGGTACGGCGACGGCTACCAGGACGGCTTCCAGGACGCCGCGAACGACTTCGGCGGTGCGGACGCCGGCGCCGATCAGGCCGGCGACTTCGGCGGGGCGGACCAGGGCGCGGACTTCGGCAGCGGCGGCGGGGACTGGGGCGGCGGCGACTTCGCCGGGGGCGACTTCGGAGGCGGGGACTTCGGCGGCGACTTCTAGGAGCGCGGCGCCGCGGCGGCCTTCATGTCGCGGCGCAGCTCCTGCGGGAGCGAGAACGTCAGCCGCTCCTCCGCGGTCGTGTATTCGGTGACTTCGCCGAACCCGCGCTCCGCGAGGTGCGCCAGCACGTCCATGACCAGGTCGTCCGGCACGCTGGCGCCGGAGCTGACCCCCACGGTCGTCGCGCCCTCGAGCCACTCGTCCTGGATCTCGGAGGCGTAGTCCACCAGGTGGCCGGCGCGGGCACCGGCACCGAGGGCCACCTCGACGAGGCGTACGGAATTGGACGAATTTCTCGAACCGACCACGATGACCACGTCGCAGTCCGGCGCGATCTCCTTGATCACGTGCTGCCGGTTGGAGGTGGCGTAACAGATGTCGTCGCTGGGCGGCGACTGCAGCAGCGGCAGCCGGGTCTTGAGCCGCGCGACGGTCTCCATGGTCTCGTCCACGCTCAGCGTCGTCTGCGACAGCCAGACCACCTTCGCCGGGTCGCGCACGACCACGTTCTCGACGTCGTCGGGGCCGTCGACCAGCTGGATGTGCGCGGGGGCCTCGCCGGAGGTGCCGATGACCTCCTCGTGCCCCTCGTGGCCGATGAGCAGGATGTCGTAGTCGTCGGCGGCGAACCGGCGGGCCTCGTGGTGCACCTTCGTCACCAGCGGGCAGGTCGCGTCGATCGCCTTGAGGTTGCGCTCGCGGGCCTGCTCGTGCACCTCGGGGGCCACGCCGTGCGCGGAGAACACGACGGTCGAGCCCTCGGGGACCTCCTCGTTCTCCTCCACGAAGATCGCACCGCGGGCCTCGAGGGTGCTCACCACGTGCTTGTTGTGCACGATCTGCTTGCGCACGTAGACCGGGGCGCCGTAGAGCTTGAGCGCCTCCTCGACCGTCTGCACCGCGCGGTCGACACCGGCGCAGTAGCCCCGCGGCTTGGCGAGGAGTACACGCTTGCGGACCGGGGTGGCGGCGGCATCGGAAGTCACCCCGCCATGGTACGTGCCCCTGCCCGGGATCTCTCTTCCTGCGATACGGGCCACAACCCCCGGCCACCGGCGGGATACTCGGCCCATGAGCGCCGTCGGCACCGCGCTGCGCCTGGTCATCGGCTGGATCAGCGTGATCGTCGGCGTACTGAACCTCATCGCCGACGCGGACGACCTCTCCGACCGCGCGTACCTCGCGTTCAGCGGCATGCTGGTGGTCGGCGGGGTGATCCTGGTGTCGCTCGCGGGAATCGGGGCGCGGCCCGGCATCGCGAGCTACCTGACCGGCGCGGTGGTCATGGTCGCCGGGCTGGTGGCGGGACGCGGCTACCCCTTCCCGTTCGCCGACGCCCGCGGGCTCGTCGCCGACGTCTTCTTCTGGGGGTACGCCGGCCTGGTCCTGATGCTGCTGGTGGCCCTGGTACGGCGTACCACCGCACGGACGCGGGAGCACCCGCCCGTAGGCTAGGCCGGGTGACCCAGCCGGAGCCCAAATCCAGCGCCGACGAGCCGTGGCCCGTACGCGTCGTGAGCCAGAAGCTCGGCGCGTGGGTCGCCAAGCTCGGCTGGGTGTGGGTCGACGGGCAGGTCGCTCAGATCAGTCGCCGGCCCGGCGCGAGCGTGGTGTTCCTGACCCTGCGCGACCCGTCGGCCGACCTGAGCCTCACCGTCACCGCTCACCGCGACGTGCTCGACGCCGGCGCCCCGGAGCTGAGCGAGGGCGCCCGGGTCACCCTGCACGCCAAGCCGGAGTTCTACCCGGCCCGTGGCTCGCTGAGCCTGCGCGCCGACGAGATCCGCCAGGTCGGCCTCGGTGAGCTGCTGGCCCGTCTCGAACGGCTGAAGAAGCTGCTCGCGGCCGAGGGCCTGTTCGCCCGGGAGCGCAAACGCCGCCTGCCGTTCCTGCCCCAGCGGATCGGGCTGATCACCGGCCGGGCCTCGGCGGCCGAGCGGGACGTGCTGATGAACACCCGCCGCCGCTGGCCCGGCGTCGACTTCCGGGTGATCAACGTGCCGGTGCAGGGGCCGACCGCGGTGCCGCAGATCATCGACGCGCTCAAGGTGCTGGAGAACGACGACACGGTCGACGTCATCGTCATCGCGCGCGGCGGTGGCAGCGTCGAGGACCTGCTGCCGTTCTCCGACGAGGCGCTGTGCCGGGCGGTGTTCGGGTGCCGTACGCCGGTGGTCAGCGCGATCGGCCACGAGACCGACGCGCCGCTGGTGGACTACGTCGCCGACCTGCGCGCTTCCACGCCGACCGACGCCGCGAAGCGGATCGTGCCGGACCTCGGCGAGGAGCGGCAGCTGATCGGCCAGGCCCGGCGGCGCCTCGACCGGGCGGTGCTGGCGCTGGTGGACCGCGAGACGCACCGGCTGGAGGCCTGGCGGTCGCGGCCGTCGCTGGCCCGGCCGGAGACCTTCGTCGAGCAGCGTGCCGCCGAGGTCAGCGGGCTGCGCGACCGCGCCACGCGCAGCCTCGAGCACCGGGTGCGCCGGGCCGACGACGACCTGCGGCACACCCTGGCGCGGCTGCGGGCACTGTCGCCCAAGGCGACGCTCGAGCGGGGGTACGCGATCGTGCAGCGCGCCGACGCTCACGTGGTGCGGGCCGCGGACGAGGTCGCCCCGGGAGACGTTCTACGCGTACGGCTGGCCGACGGCGAGCTGAGCACGGAGGTACGGGAGAACCGATGAGCGACGAGACACTGAGCTACGAGCAGGCGCGGGGCGAGCTGGCCACGGTCGTGGAGAAACTGGAGCAGGGCGGCGCCTCGCTCGAGGAGTCGCTGGCGCTGTGGGAACGCGGCGAGAAGCTGGCCGACGTGTGCCAGCGGTGGCTGGACGGCGCACGGGAGCGCATCGAGGCCGCCCGCGCCGCGCGCCCCGAGCAGTAGGGCTCAGGACAGGGCGCCGGCCAGCGTCTCCAGGTGCCGGGACGAGGCCGGGCCGAGCACGATGACCGTACGGCCGTTCTCCCGCAGCACGAGCGCGTTCTCGCCGGGGCGGCCCTCGTACCGTTGCCAGGTCCGTGCCTCGTCGCGGAACGTGCCCACCGGGTCGCGGGGCTTCTCGCCGAGCTCGACCGGGACGATGGTGGTGGGCGCGACGCTGCTCTCGATGAGCTGGATCGGCTTCTTGTCCGGATCGACGTAGCCGAGCCGCAGCGTGGCGCCGTCGTCGCCGCGCTTGAACGTGGCGCTCTGCACGTGCCAGTCGTCACCGAGGCCCTGCGGGGAGCTCACCGGGAAGACCGCGGCGGACCGGGCCTGCTGCAGCGTGGACTCGGGGTCGACGCTGATCGGCTCGTCGCCGCCGAGCACCAGCCGGTAGAAGAGCAGGAGCAGCGCGATCGGGACGAGCAGGACGGCGAGGGACAACGCCATGTCCCGGGGCCGGCGCTGTTCACGCTTGCCGACGGTGGGGGTCTCGGGGCTGGACACTCCACCATTGTTAACCATGTCGCGGACGCGGGACTTCGCGCGGGCCGCCGTGTGAGGATCGGACGACCACACCCCGCACCGTCGCGAGGAGGCCCTCTCATGCCCGCTGCCGCCAATCCCCAGGATCTCGACCGCAACATCGCCCTCGATCTCGTCCGCGTCACGGAGGCCGCCGCGATGGCCGCCGGCCGGTGGGTGGGCCGCGGCGACAAGAACGGCGGCGACGGCGCCGCCGTGGACGCCATGCGCAAGCTCATCAACTCGATCCAGATGCGCGGCGTGGTCGTCATCGGCGAGGGCGAGAAGGACGAGGCGCCCATGCTGTTCAACGGCGAGCAGGTCGGCGACGGGACCGGGCCGGAGGTCGACGTGGCCGTCGACCCCATCGACGGCACGACGCTGATGAGCAAGGGCATGCCGGGCGCGGTGTCGGTGCTGGCCGTCGCGGAGCGGGGCGCCATGTTCGACCCCAGCGCGGTGTTCTACATGGAGAAGATCGCGGTCGGCCCGGACTGCGCCGACGTGATCGACATCAACGCCGGCGCGACCGAGAACCTGCGCCGCATCGCCAAGGCGAAGCGTTCCGACGTCTCCGACGTCACGGTGTGCATCCTGGACCGGCCGCGGCACCAGGCCCTGGTCGAGGAGGTACGCGCGGCCGGCGCGAACATCCGCTTCATCTCCGACGGCGACATCGCGGGCGCCATCTCGGCCGCCCGCACCGAGTCCGACGTCGACGTGCTGATGGGCATCGGCGGCACGCCGGAGGGCATCACCGCCGCGTGCGCGCTGAAGTGCCTCGGCGGCGAGATCCAGGCGAAGCTGTGGCCGCTGGACGACGCCGAACGCGAGAAGGTGCGGGCCGGCGGGCACGACCTCGACCGCGTGCTCACCACCGACGACCTGGTCACCGGCGACAACTGCTTCTTCGTCGCGACCGGCGTGACCTCGGGCGACCTGCTCAAGGGCGTACGGTACCGGGCCGGTGGGGCGCACACGCAGTCGATCGTCATGCGCTCCAAGAGCGGCACGATCCGGGTCATCGACTCGTACCACCGGCTGGAGAAGCTGAAGCAGTACTCGGCGGTGGACTTCGACGGGCACCTTCCCACGGTCTGGCCCTCGGTGCGCGAATGACGCAGACCGGCACGTCACTGCCGGCCGTGACAGCGTCGCGGCGCACGGTCGGCGTCGCGCTCGCGGTCCTCGCGGGCGCCGCGCTGGCCGTGCAGTCGCGGATCAACGGCGAGCTCGCCGTACGCCTCGACGACCCGATCGGCGCCGCGCTGATCTCGTTCGGCTCTGGCCTGCTCGTGCTCGCCGTGCTCGTACCGGCGCTGCCGTCGGGCCGGGCCGGGTTGCGCGCCCTGCGCGAGGGCCTGCGTGACCGCCGGATCCGGCTCCTGCAGTGCCTCGGCGGCGTGTGCGGCGGCTTCCTCGTCGCCACGCAAGGGCTCACGGTGCCGACGCTCGGCGTGGCCGTCTTCATCGTGGCGGTGGTGGCGGGCCAGTCGTCGAGCAGCCTGATGGTGGACCGCGCGGGCACCGGCCCGGGCGGCCCGCAGCCGGTGACCGCCCCGCGGCTGGCCGGCGCGGTCCTCACCGTGGCAGCGGTGGTGATCTCGGTGGCGGACCGCATCGGCCATTCGGGCGCGCTGGTGCTGGCGGTCCTGCCGCTGCTCGCCGGCCTGGGCATCGCCTGGCAGCAGGCCGTGAACGGCCACGTCCGCATCGTCGCGAACAGCGCGATGGTGGCCGGCCTGATCAACTTCCTGACCGGTACGGCGGTGCTCGTCCTCGCGTACGCGGTCTCCGCTGCGGTCCGCGGCGTCCCCGGCCACCTGCCGCCCGGCCCCTGGTGGCTGTACGTCGGCGGCACGATGGGCATCGTCTTCATCGCGGTGGGCGCCACGGTGGTCCGCTACACCGGCGTCCTTTTGCTCGGCCTGAGCATGATCGCGGGCCAGGTGACGGGCGCGCTCCTGGTCGACGAGGTCGTCCCGGGCGACGCGGGCCGCCCGGGCTGGAACACGATCCTGGGCGCGGCCCTCACGCTGGTGGCGGTGGGCATCGCGGTCCTGCCGGCCCGCCGCCGCTGACCGTCAGATGTCGGTGAGGGTGGCGTCCGGGTCGTAGAGGGCCGGCAGCGGACGTGGCCGGCGGCGGCGGAAGGCGATCGCCGCGATGACGCCGCCGAGCAGGCCGAGCAGGTGGCCCTGCCAGGAGACCGGCTGGTCGGTGGGGAGCACGTTGTAGATCTGGTACCAGTAGAGCAGCCCGATGAAGGCTGCCACTCCGAGGTTCCACCAGCTGCGCTCGACGAAGCCGCGCGCGAACAGCAGGCCCAGGTAGCCGAAGATCACGCCGCTCGCCCCGACGACGACGCTGCTGGGGTCGCCGACGAGCCAGACGCCGAGGCCGCTGACCAGGACGATGACCAGGGTCGACCAGAGGAACCGGCGGGTGCCTCCGGCCAGCGCGAACGTGCCGACGAGGATGAGCGGGACGCTGTTGCCGTACAGGTGGTCCCAGCTGGCGTGCAGGAACGGGCTGAACAGCACGCCGTCGAGGCCGTCGATGCGCCGCGGGATGATGCCGCCGGCGACGTCGAGGCTGCCGGCGCCGAGGCCCCGGTCGATCGCCTCGATGAGGAACAGCACCGGGATGACGGCGCACATGGCCACGAAGGCCCGGCCGATGGAGGCGAAGAAGGCCTCGGTGCCGAACTTGGCCGACGTGTCGTCCTGCGCCCCCGGATAGCTCATGTCTCGATGGTTACCGATCGGCGCCACGGTCGCCAACTGCGGGTGGCCGATCGGGCACGGTCAGCTGAGTTTGCGGGTGGCCGTACGGATGGCCGGCCGGAACGTGGACACCTGGGTGTAGACGCCGGGGTAGCCCTTGCGGGCGCAGCCCAGCCCCCAGCTCACGATGCCGACCTGCACCCACCGGTCCCCGGAGCGGCGCACCATCGGGCCGCCGGAGTCGCCCTGGCAGGTGTCGACGCCTGTCTTGCCCGCACAGATTGATTCGTCCTCGACCAGCTGCACCCCGACGCCCCGGTACGCCTTCGCGCAGTCGCGGTCGGAGACGACCGGCACGGTGGCGTACCGGAGCCGCTTCTCCTGGCGCAGCGACTGCTCGCTGGTCTGTCCCCAGCCGAGGACGGTCAGCGGGCCCTTCTCGGCGCCGCCGTGGGCGAGGTCGAGCGTGGGCAGGTTCAGCGGGTGGTCCAGCTGGATGAGAGCCCAGTCGTCGCCGCTGACCTCGCCGTGGAAGCCCTCGGCGCGGACCACGGAGACGGATCGGGCGGTCAGGGCCTTCGCGGACTTGAGGTTGGTCACACCGCCGATGACGCCGATGCTGTCGTCGGGCCCGGTGCCGTTGACGCAGTGCCCGGCGGTCAGGACCACGCGCGGGGCGGTGAGCGCCCCGCCGCAGCCCATCGAGAGCCGCACCATCCACGGGAACTGGCCTTCCGTGGCGAGGGCACCCCCGACCACCTCGCGCACCGGCGGGGCGCCGTCCTGGGCGCTGGCGGCCATCTGGCTCGCGGTCAGGACGGACGCGAGGACTCCGAGCACGACCAGCGATGCGACTTTCCGGACCATGCGGACATTTGAACACTGTCCGGGGCAGACGAAAGGGGTACGCGCCGAAGCACGTACCCCTTTGCCCGAACGGGTGTGGCTCAGTACCAGCCGGTGCTCTCGGAGTGCGACCAGGCACCGCACGGGGTGTCGTACCGGCCCTCGATGTAGCCGAGGCCCCACTTGATCTGGGTGGCCGCGTTGGTCCGCCAGTCGTCGGCGACCGAGCCCATCTTGCTGCCGGGCAGGGCCTGCGGGATGCCGTACGCGCCGGAGCTGGGGTTGGATGCCTTCGGGTTCCAGCCGCTCTCGCGCTTCCACAGCTTGTCGAGGCACGGGAACTGGTCGATGCCGAAGCCCGCGTCGATCATCAGCGCGCAGCCGGTCTTGCGCGTGCCGCTGTACTCGTTGCAGGAGTCGGGGATCGGCCCGGTGTAGGCGACCGAGCCGCCGGAGCTGCCGGAGCTGCCCTTCTCCGCCTTGGCGGCCTTCTCGGCCGCCTCCTTCTCGATCGCCTCCTGCGCCTTGGTGCGCGCCTTGCCCGCGGCGGCCTTGGCCTGGGCCATGGCCTCGGAGGCGGCCGCACCCTCGGCCTGGCGCCGGTACGCGCGTGCCGCCGCGTGCTGGGCCTGCCGCTCCTTCAGGAACTGGATCTCCTCGACCTCCGCGCGGGAGTCGACGAGCTTGACCGGGGAGGAGGTGGCGGTGGCGCTCCGCGCCTGGACTTCCCGGTCCTGTCCGAGGTAGACCCCGCCGATGACGCCTGCGACGAGCAGGCCGACGGAGGCCGCACGGATTCCGACCCGGCTCCAGAGCCGATTCACGAAGATTTCCCTTCGTAGGGGGCAATGATGCGGGGCGGCACCGCCGGCTTGCAGCCCGGCGGCGGCTCACACCGCGAGCATCCCGGCCTCTCGGGCCGCGTGAACCGGCCTGATCCGCCGGTCCCGCGATGGCCTCCGGTCGATGTCCGGCCGGCCGGGCCACGCGAATGACGCTCGCCAGCCACCATGGCTCACGGTGAAGTGGATGTGAAATGGCAACGCCAACCTGTGAAGCGAATCACAGGATATTTCCACCCTGAAACGGCCGAACCTCGCCTATACCGCTCACTCTCTCGGTATAAGCCAAGTGACACTGAGTAACTGACCCCAAGCGTGGCGTGAGGCGGGAACCCGGCCGGATCCCCGCCTCACGGTGACACCGGGTCAGAGCGGGATCTCCTCCAGCAGATCGGTGACGACCTCTGCGATGGGCGAACGCTCCGACCTCGTCAGGGTGACGTGGGCGAAGATCGGGTGGCCCTTGAGCGCCTCGATCACCGCTGTCACGCCGTCGTGCCGGCCCACCCTCAGGTTGTCGCGCTGCGCGACGTCGTGGGTGAGCACCACCCGCGAGCCCTGCCCGATGCGCGACAGCACCGTCAGCAGCACGTTCCGCTCGAGCGACTGCGCCTCGTCCACGATCACGAAGGAGTCGTGCAGGCTGCGGCCGCGGATGTGGGTCAGCGGCAGGACCTCGAGCATCCCGCGGGCCAGGACCTCCTCCACGACGTTCGCGTGCACCACGGCGCCCAGCGTGTCGAAGACGGCCTGCGCCCAGGGCGACATCTTCTCCGACTCGCTGCCCGGCAGATAGCCGAGCTCCTGGCCGCCGACGGCGTACAGGGGGCGGAAGACGACCACCTTCTTGTGCCGGCTGCGCTCCATCGTCGCCTCGAGGCCGGCGGCGAGCGCCAGCGCGGACTTGCCCGTGCCGGCCTTGCCGCCGAGCGAGAGGATGCCGATCGACTCGTCGAGCAGCAGGTCCAGGGCCACCCGCTGCTCCGCCGAGCGGCCGCGCAGGCCGAACGCCTCACGGTCGCCCCGAACGAGCTTCACCGTCTTGTCCGGTGTCATCCGGCCCAGCGCCGAGCCGCGCGACGAGTGGATCACCAGGCCGGTGTGGCAGGGCAGGTGCTCGGCGTCCGCCACCTCCAGCTCGTCGCCCTGGTACAGCCGGTTGACCTCGTCCTCGTCGAGGCTGAGGTCGGCCATGCCGGTCCACGTGGGGTCGCTGGCCTGGCCGTGCCGGTACTCGTCAGCCGTCAGGCCCACCGAGGCGGCCTTCACGCGCAGCGGCATGTCCTTGCTGACGAGCGTGACGTCACGCCCCTCCGCGGTGAGCCCCAGCGCCACGGACAGGATCCGGGTGTCGTTGGAGTCGTTGCGGAAGCCCTGCGGCAGCACGCTCTGGTCGGCGTGATTGAGCTCGACGCGCAGCGTGCCGCCCTCGTCGTTGCAGAGCACGGGCTGGTCGAGCCGGCCGTGCTTGATCCGCAGCTCGTCGAGCATGCGCAGCGACTGCCGGGCGAACCAGCCGAGCTCGGGATGGTGGCGCTTGCCCTCCAGCTCGGAGATCACCACGAGCGGGATGACCACCTCGTGGTCGGTGAACCGGCGGAACGCCGCCGGATCGGACAGCAGGACCGAGGTGTCCAGCACGAAGACCCGTCCGGCTGGAGCGGGCTCCGCGTCGGCGTGCCGGTCCCGGGACGGGCGGCGCCCCGAGGCGGCGCGGCTGCTGGAGACTTTGGCGGCCGGGTCGGTGTGCGCGGCCCCGGCGTCAGTACGGCGAGATGTCACAGGCCTGCTCCAGCGGGCGTGCAACCCGGTCCGCCCGCGGTCCGCCATGTCCGGCGCCCGGCACTTGCACGGGGTCGGGATGCTGGCCCCGTGGCGTACTCGTCGCAGGTCCGGGCCGGCCGGATGGCTCGGGAAAACCCCGTGCCATGACTAGAACGCTAGCGGTCAAGAGCCACCTTCGGTAGTACCCGCGAGATCCGCCAATTCGGCGACGTTCCGTGGACGTGCAATGGGCCGTACGGCAGGTAGGCTGGGCTTTGTGCCTGAGTCCCCGTTTGAGAACGCGCGTCCCACGCACCCGCTCACTGCCGCAGAGGCTTTGGAGTTCACCGCCTCGCGGGCGAAGGACACCACCTTCTTCTTCGACTTCGACGGCGTGCTGTCCCCTGTCACGGACGACCCCGACGCCTCCCAGCCGGTCCCGTCCGTCCTGGGCGTGCTGGAGCAGCTCGCCGCCAGGGTGGCCCGGGTCGCCATCGTGTCGGCCCGCCCGGTGAGCTTCCTGCGCTCCCGCTTCGACTCGCTGGAGCACGTCGACCTCTACGGCCTGTACGGCCTCGAGGTGTGGCACGACGGCGACGTGGTCACCGAGCCGGCCGCGCTGCCCTGGGTCCCGGCCATGGCCGACCTGGCCGGGCGCGCCAGGTCGGAGCTGCCCGAGGCCATCCTCGTGGAGTACAAGCGGCTCTCGGTGGCCCTGCACTACCGCACCGCGCCGCAGCTGGCGTCGCAGGTGGAGCGCTGGGGCCACGAGCAGGCCGAGCGCCTCGGGCTGCGCGTGCAGGGCGGCCGCATGGTGGTCGAGCTCAAGCCGCCGGTCGACCAGGACAAGGGCATGGTGATCAGCGAGGGCGTGCTGAACGCCGGCTGCGCCTGGTATTTCGGCGACGACATGTCCGACATCAAGGCGTTCGACGCGCTGCGCGCCCGCGAGGCGGTCGACCCCGGCTTCTTCGGCATGTGCGTGGCCGTGGCCAACCCGGAGACCGGCGCCGACGTCTCCAGCGCGGCCGACCTGACGCTGGAGTCACCCGAGGCGGTCGCCCGTTTCCTGGCCGACGCGCTCCCCGCGTTCGACCGCTGAGCCGCCGGCCCAGAGCCGGCGCGCGGACTCCGTCAGGTCCTCCAGACAGGGCGGCGGGTCCTCGCGCCACCACGCCGGCCGGACCGTGATAGGCGGGACGTGCCGCAGCGCCCGGTAGGCGACCCCGGGCGCGGGTACTGGTTCGCCGTGGCCTCGGCGGTGACGCCCACCGCCTGCCCGGCTGCGATCAGATTCAGCCATTCGTCGACCGAGAGCGTCCGCCGGACCGCGCGCGGACGGGCCTCCGGCGGCATCAGGGGTCGAGGGTCGTCGTACCGGTCCGGAGGTTGATGGCCACCGCGTAGCGGGCCAGGTCCTCGATGCGCAGGGTGCGCCGGCGCGCCAGCGAACTGTCCGTCGCCACGGCGGCGAAGCGGGCCTCACGGCCGATCTCCGCGGTGGCGAAGCGGGCGTCCGCCAGCGGCCGGCGGATGACGGCGACGTGCCGGGCTTCCATGCGCCGAGCGTATAAGTCGCGCGGCCGGCGCATGCCCCTTCGCCGGCGGCCGGCGCGAGGGTCGGGTCATGAGATCGTCGCAGCTCACCGGTGTGGCCACGATGCTCGGCAGCGCCGCCGGCAACCGGATCGGGGCGGCCGCCGGCGCGCACGCCTTCGCTGCTCTCGGACCGGCCGGGGTGGTCGCGGTCCGCCAGCTCGTCGCCGCCGCCCTGCTGCCCCCGGTGGCCCGGCCGGACGTACGCTGCCGGGGTGCTGAGCGCGGTCCCGTACGCGGCGGACCTGATCGCCCTGCGCACGGTCCCGCCGCGGGTGTTCGGCACGTTCATGAGCGTGCACCCGGTGCCGGCCGCTCTCACCGGCCTGGCGCTGCTCGGCCAAGGAGCCGCGCCGGCACGAGTGGGCCGGGATCGCCGTGGTGATCGGGGTGCCGGCCGCGAGCAGCCTCAGGCGCCGTAGCGACGCTGGCGGTTCGCGTACGAGCGCAGCGCCCGCAGGAAATCCGTCCGCCGGAAGTCGGGCCAGTTGGCGTCGTGGAAGTAGAACTCCGAGTGCGCCGACTGCCACAGCAGGAAGCCCGACAGCCGCTGCTCCCCGCTCGTGCGGATGACCAGGTCCGGGTCCGGCTGCCCGCGGGTGTAGAGGTGCTCGGCGATGTGTTCCACGTCGAGGATCTCGGCGAGCTCCTCGAGCGTGCGCCCGGCCGCGGCGTGCTCGTGCAGCAGCGAGCGGACCGCGTCGGTGATCTCGCGGCGGCCGCCGTAGCCGACCGCGAGGTTGACCTCGACGCCGTCGCCGCGCTCGCGGGTCTTCTCCTGCGCGGCCTTGAGGGTGGTCGCGGTGCCGGCGGGCAGCACGTCCAGGGCGCCGACGATGCGCAGCCGCCACGGGTTGCCGTCCTCGGCCAGCTCGGTGGCGAGGTCCTCGATGATGGTGAGCAGCGGGTCCAGCTCGCCGGCGGGGCGGCGCAGGTTGTCGGTGGCCAGCAGGTAGAGCGTGACGTGCTTGATGCCGGCCTGGTCGCACCAGGTGAGCAGCTCCTTGACCCGGGCCGCGCCGACCCGGTGGCCGTCGTTGGGGTCGACGTAGCCCATCTCCCGGGCCCAGCGCCGGTTGCCGTCGCACATGACCCCGACATGCTGCGGTATCGGCTTGCCGGCGAGTTTGCCGGCGAGCCGCCGTTCGTACAGCGAGTAGACCAGGGACCGCAGAGTCATCGCGCCAAGCCTATCGAGCCGGGGCCGCGGCTCAAGAGGGCGAGGCGGCGATCCGGGCCAAACCACCCGCGATGCGTCCGATCGTGCGAAGGTCGAAAAGCCCGTCAGCGAGGCCCAGGTCCACCATCCGGTCGAAAACCGTGGCATCCCGGCGCGCCGCCTCGACCGCCGCGTCGACCACCCGGGGCCGCCGGGTCAGCAGCGACGCCATCCGGGAGTGCCGCAGGTGCCGGCCGAGCCGGGCCCGGAGCGCCGCGGCGTAACGCCGTGCCGCCGTCTCCGGTCCGCCGGCCGCCGCCGTCCCGGCCAGCGCGCCGGAGAGCACGGCGTAGAAGATGCCCTCGCCGGTGAACGGGTTGATCAGCGACAGGGCGTCGCCGGCGAGCAGCACCGGGCCGCGGGCCGGTGCCGGGCGGTGGGTCGACAACGGCAGGTGGTGGGCGCGCAGGCCGGCCGGTTCGCCGCCGGGCAGGAGATCGGCCAGGCGTTCCATCAGGTACGCCTTCGTCAGCGGCGTCCCGCGCAGCACCTCGCCGTACCCGACGTTGGCCGTGCCGTCGCCGAGCGGGAACGACCACGCGTACGCCGGCCAGCGTTGCCGCGTGGTCCTGATCACCTGTTCGTCGCCGGTCGCCGGGGCGTACCCGCGGATCGCGATCGCGAGGTGGCCGGCCGGGTTCACGGGATGCCCGAGCCGGCGCCGGACGACCGAACCGGCCCCGTCCGCGCCGATGAGCACGCGTGCCCGGATGCGGTCGTCGAGCACGACGGAGTCACCGTCGCGGCGGATCGTCCGTACGGTGTGCCGCTCGAAGTCCGCCCCCGCTGCCCGGGCCGCCTCGACCAACCGCGCGTCGAAGACCTTGCGCGGCACGGTGTGCGCGGGGCGCGGCAGGGGCCGCGCGACCTCGATCCCGCCCGGGGCGACCAGGCGCAGCCGCTCGACCGGTCGATAGCCGTCGGTGACCGCGGTGACGCCCAGGTCCGCGAGGACGTCGAGGGTCTCCGCGGCGATGCCGTCCCCGCACGGCTTGTCCCGGGGGAACTCGGCGCGGTCGAGCAGCAGCACGGAGGCGCCGGCGCGGCGGGCCGCGAGCGCCGCGGCGGATCCGGCCGGACCCGCGCCGACGATCGCGACGTCGTGGCTCACGCGGCGGCCGCAGCCGGTACGGACACGACCGGCAGCCGCGACACCCGCCACAGCGAGTAGCAGACCAGCAGGGCGGCGGCGACCAGCGGGGCGCCGTCGCGGACGAGCCCGTCGGCGCCGAGCAGGAGATAGCAGAGCGGCAGGTCGACGACGAGCACGCCGAGCGTCACCCAGAGCAGCAGCCGCCGGGCCCACGTCTTGCCGCGCATGAGGAAGAGGGTCGTCACGGCCACCGCGTAGCTCACCACGAACCCGGCCACGAACCAGAAACCGACCGCGAGCAGCCACTGCGGCCGGCGGCCCAGCTCACCCACGGAGATCAGCGCGGGTACGAGCATGAGCGGGCTGTACGTGAAGGCGGCGACCCGGGCGGTCAGGGCCCAGGCGGCCAGCGGCGGGCGCTTGGGCGCCGCCTCGCGCCACTCCAGCCCCTTGCCGGTGACGACCAGCTTCTTCGGATGCCGGACGAGGTGGTCCTGCACGGTCGGGTGCCGGTAGAGCAGCACGACCACCGCGACGCAGAGGACGGTGAGGGCGGCGAAGCCGAGGACGCCGGGAAGCGGCGGGGTGCCCGAACGGGGCACGATGAGCCGCCCGACGGCGAAGATGGTGGTGACGGCCAGGATCAGACCGATGGGCCGGGCGCCCGCGCGACCGCGGCGCACGTGCCAGATCAGGATCAACCAGCCGAGCGTCCGCAGCAGCGCCCAGCCGGTGCGGACCGCGAGCCCGTAACCGTGCTCGGGCGCGTACCAGAAATTGAGGAGCTCGACCCCCGCGGTGGCCGCGGCCGTCGCGACCAGCAGCCAGGTGAGCGCGCGGACCACGCGCGGCTTGCGGTCGTCGAGGGTCACGGGTGCGAAGGTACCCAGGCCGCGCCCGCCTCGAACGCGAGGCGGGCGCGGGTCGTCACGCGGCGTTCAGGCGGGACTTGAGCGCGTCCAGCTCCGACCAGAGCACGGCCGGCAGCTTGTCGCCGAACTTGGCGAACCACTCCTCGACCTGCGGGATCTCGGCCAGCCACTCGTCGGTGTCGACGGCCAGCACCGCCTCGATGTCGGCCCGGTCGATGTCCAGGCCGGTCAGGTCCAGCGCGTCCGCGGTCGGCACGTGCCCGATCGGCGTCTCGACGGCCTCTCCCTTGCCGTCGAGCCGCTCGACGATCCACTTGAGCACGCGCGAGTTCTCGCCGAAGCCGGGCCACAGGAACCGGCCGTCCTCGCCGCGGCGGAACCAGTTGACGTAGAAGATCTTCGGCAGCTTGTCCGCGTCGCCGGACGCCGCCTTGCCCATCTCGATCCAGTGGTTGAAGTAGTCGCCGGCGTGGTAGCCGATGAACGGCAGCATCGCCATCGGGTCGCGGCGCACGACGCCGACCTGCCCGACCGCCGCGGCGGTGGTCTCCGACGACAGCGTCGCGCCGAAGTAGACGCCGTGCACCCAGTCGCGGGCCTCGGTGACCAGCGGCACGGTCGTCTTGCGGCGGCCGCCGAAGAGGATCGCGTCGATGGGTACGCCGCGCGGGTCGTCGTACTCGGGCGCCAGGATCGGGCACTGGTTGATGGGCGTGCAGAAGCGGCTGTTCGGGTGGCTGGACGGGGTGTCCGAGTCCGGCGTCCAGTCGTTGCCGCGCCAGTCGGTGAGGTGCGCGGGCGGCTCACCCATGCCCTCCCACCAGACGTCGCCGTCGTCGGTCAGCGCCACGTTGGTGAAGACGGAGTTGCCGCGGGCGAGCGTACGCATGGCGTTGGGGTTGGTCCGCTGGTCGGTGCCGGGGGCGACACCGAAGAGGCCGTACTCCGGGTTGGTGGCCCACAGCCGGCCGTCCTCGCCGAAGCGCATCCACGCGATGTCGTCGCCGACGGTCTCGACCTTCCAGCCGGGCAGGGTCGGCTCGAGCATCGCCAGGTTGGTCTTGCCGCAGGCCGACGGGAACGCGCCGGCGATGTAGCGGACCTGCCCCTCCGGCGAGGTCAACTTCATGATCAGCATGTGCTCGGCGAGCCAGCCCTCGTCGCGGGCCGCCACGCTGGCGATCCGCAGGGCGTAGCACTTCTTGCCGAGCAGCGAGTTGCCGCCGTACCCGGAGCCGTAGGACCAGATCTCCCGGGTCTCCGGGAAGTGCGAGATGTACTTCGTCTCGTTGCACGGCCACGCGACGTCCGCCTGCCCCGGCTCGAGCGGCGCGCCGACCGAGTGCAGCGCGGGCACGAAGTCGGCGTCAGCGCCCATCGCATCGAGGACCCGGGTGCCCATCCGGGTCATGATCCGCATGGAGGCCACGACGTACGCGCTGTCGGTGAGCTCCACGCCGAACATCGGGTGGGGCGAGTCGAGCGGGCCCATGCAGAACGGGACGACGTACATGGTGCGTCCGCGCATGCAGCCGCGGTACAGCTCCGTCATCGTCGCCTTCATCTCGGCCGGCGCCGTCCAGTTGTTGGTGGGCCCGGCGTCGGCGGGATCGACGGAGCAGATGAAGGTGCGTTCCTCGACCCGGGCGACATCCCCGGGATCGGTACGCGCCCAGAACGAGTTGGGCCTGCGCCCGGTGTCCAGGCGGACGAGCGACCCGGCCTCGACGAGCGCGTCGGTGAGCCTGGTCCATTCCTCGTCGGAGCCGTCGCACCACACGACCCGGTCCGGGGTGGTGAGGGCGGCGACCTCCTCGACCCAGCTGAGTAGGCGGGCGTGGGAGGTAGGGGGCAGTGACATGTGAATCCCTTCGGTCGGCTTGACCTGTGACGAATCCGGCCGGCAGTCCGGCCCCTGTCACGGGAGTCACGTCAGCGTAAGCCGAGTGAACGTTCAGTTCATCGGTGAAGCCTGTGGACAACCGCACAATCCTCGGCGTTTGTGCTCATAGACGATCGATCCTTCGCCGGACGGTGCACGTGTGCGCAGAGAGCGCTTCCACGCGTACGGATCGCATCTCCGCCCTCGCCTTTCACAAAAGGTACAAAGCGTCATAAGCTTGTCCACACTCGGGCTTTCCTCCCACTCCCGGCTCTGGAGGCAGGAATGACGACCCCGGCGAGCGAGGCCGATGCCGACGAGGAGCTGCTGGCGGCCGTACGCGCCGGCGACACCGCCGCGTACGGCGTGCTCTACCAGCGCCACCGCACCGCCGCCCGGAACCTCGCGTACGGGCTCGTCACGGACCACGCCGACGCGGACGACCTCGTCGCCGAGACGTTCGCCAAGGTCTTCGCCACCCTGCGCGCCGGACGCGGGCCGCTGGTGTCGTTCCGCGCCTACCTGCACACCACGCTGCGTCACGTCTGCTACCACCGGGCACGCCGCGACCGCCGGCTCGAGTTCACCGACGACCTGAGCCGGTACGACGCCGGCGAGCCGTTCCGCGACCCCGCGCTCGACCGCCTCGAGCGCACGTACGCCGCCCGCGCCTTCCGCGCCCTGCCCGACCGGTGGCGTGACGTGCTGTGGCGTACCGAGGTCGAAGGGGCCAGCCCGGCCGAGGTCGCACCGCAGCTGGGGCTCACCCCGAACGCGGTCGCCGTGCTCGCCCACCGGGCCCGCGAGGGTCTACGCCGCCTCTACCTCCAGCAGCACGTGGGCGCCGCCGACCCGCCGGAGTGCCGCTGGGCCGGGGAGCGGCTGGGCGGCCGGGTCCGCGGCCGGCTCGCCCCGAGGGACTCCGCCCGGCTCGACACCCACCTCGCCTGGTGCGCCGAATGCCGCGCCCGGCTCGCCGAGGTCACCGAAGTCGACCAGCCTCGTCACCGTCCGTACCGGCAGCGCAACCCGGCCGGGCCCTCAAGTTAAGACTCGCTCACGAAAACAGCGGGGGGTGACGGGCGCCGGTACGCTCGGATCCGTGCCCGTTGCCGACGTACTGCCCGCTCTACGGGCACGCTTCGGAGCACTCGTGCGCGAACTCAGCAAGTTCGGCACGGTCGGGGCGGTCGCGTTCACGATCGACCTCGTGATCTTCAACGTGCTGCTGCAGGGCGGCCTCGAGTCGCTGCTCGCCAAGACGATCTCCACCGTCGTGGCGACCACCGTGGCCTTCGCCGGCAACCGGTTCTGGACCTGGCGGCACCGCGACCACCGCAACATGGCGCGGCAGTACACGATGTTCTTCCTGCTCAACGGCATCGGCCTGGGCATCGGGCTGGCCTGCCTGGCGATCAGCCACTACGGGCTCGGCTCGATCTGGCCCGAGTTCCAGAGCCCGCTCGCGGACAACATCTCCGGGCAGCTGGTCGGCACCGCCGTGGGCACCCTGTTCCGCTTCTGGTCGTACCGCCGCTTCGTGTTCGGCGACAGGATCGTCCCGGACCCGGTGGTCCCGGCGGCCCCGGAGACACCGGCACCGCCGACCGGCACGGCCGCACCGCAGTCCACCGAGCAGCCGGCGCCGCGCGCCGTCCCGCGGATGTGACGAGGGTTTCAGCCGACCCGCTGTGTCCGTCGTCCCCGCCCCTCCCCCCTTAAGGTTGTCGAATGCCTTCAGCCCGCCCGCTGGCGGAACGCCTGCGCCACCTCGCTCCCGAAGCCCTGGCGTTCGGCGTGATCGGCGCAGCGAACACCCTGCTCTACATGGCCATCACCTGGGCGCTGCTGCCCATCGGCGCCGTGAAGGCGAGTGTCGTCGCCACCGTCGTCACGACCACGCTGGCCTACATCGCCAACCGGTTCTGGACCTACCGGCACCACACCCGCACCGCCCTGCGGCGCGAGTACACGCTGTTCTTCGGGTTCAACCTGGTCGGCATGGTCATCCAGTCCGGCGCGGTCGGCATCGGCAAGTACGGCTTCGGCCTCACCGAGGAGAAGGACGCCGTGCTGTTCATGGGCGTCACCCTGCTCGGCATCGTGATTGCCACGATCTTCCGCTTCTGGGCGTACCGGACCTTCGTCTTCCTCAAGCCCCCGGTCGACGGTCACGAGGCCGCGATGGCGGAGCTCGACGTCACCGCCGGCCTGGCCGAGCTCAGCGCCGAGGCGGAGGGCCGCTTGGACGAGGAGATCGCCAAGGAGATCGACGCCCAGCGCCGCGCGGTCTGACCAGCGACGGCTCCGGCTCGTCCTCCTCGTCGTCATCGTCCGGGCGCAGCTCCCGGTCGGTCTCGATGAGCTCGTAGAGCGTCGTCTGCACCTGCTGGACGTGCGGCACCGACGCCAGCACCGCCGACTGCTCGCCGATCGAGTCGACGGTCAGCGTGCCGCACCCGAGCACCCGGTCCAGCAGCGACTGCCGGGTCAAATGGTCGTTGACGCGGTTCAGCGGCAGATCCCGGCGCTGCCGCGCGACCACGCCGTCCTGCAGCAGGATCCGCTCGTCGGTGAAGACGTAATGGGTGGTCCGCCACACCAGCAGCGGCCACACGCCCCGCGTCACGCCCATGTACAGGGCGATCGCCGCGACCACGCACACGCCGATCAGGCCGCCGGTGGTCGTCGGGAGCATCACCCACACCACGATGACCGCCGCGAGGCAGACCAGCAGCACCAGGACCGGGCGTACCGCCGCCTTGGCATGCGGATGCAGGTGGAGGACGACCTCCTCCTCGTCGGTCAGCACGTCGTCCGGGAAAGCCACGGGCTCAGCGTACGTGCACGACGTCCCCCGCTGAGACGCCACGCTCGGCGCCGTCCGCCGTACGGACCATGAGCTGACCAGCACCGTCCACGGTGGTCGCCACACCGGCGATCTCCCCGCCGCCGGGCAACAGCACCCGCACGTCGCGCCCGATCGTGAGGCAACCCCGCCGGTACGCCCCCAGCAGCCCGCACAACTCGGCATCGCCACCGGTCTCGCGCCACCCGGCGTACCACCGCTCGAAGCCACGCAGCAACGCCCGCAGCAACGGATCCCGGTCCGCGGCCTTACCACCGGCCAGCTGCAACGACGTCGCCGGCAGCCCGGTGGTCGCGGGCAACTCGGCGACCCGGGTACTCACGTTGAGGCCGATGCCGACAACCACGGCGTCCTCGGCCGCCTCGGCCAGAATGCCGGCGGCCTTGCCCGGCGCCCCCGCCTGATCGCTCACGACCAGATCGTTCGGCCATTTGAGACCGGCATCCAGCTCGGTGATGCGCTGCACGGCCTCCATGAGCGCCACCCCGGCCAGCAACGGCAGCCACCCCCAGGCCCGCTGCGGCGCGGCCGCCCAGCCCCGCTCCGGATCGGCCGCTCCGGGCCGCAGGAGAACACTCAGCGTGAGCCCGGCCCGAGCCGGCGACACCCACTGGCGCTCCCGCCGCCCCCGGCCGGCGACCTGCTGCTCGGCGACGACAACCAGCCCCTCGGCGGAACCTTCCCGCGCGGCCCCGACCACGTCGGCGTTGGTAGAGCCGGTCTCCGCGACGACGTCGAGCTGTCGCCAGAGGCTGCCGGGGGTCACGAGCGCCCGCTGGAGGGCCCGGGCGGCCAGCGGGGGACGGTCCAGGTCGGCGTACGGCGAGGAGGCCATCGCTCTAGCCTAGAGCGCCCCCTGCCCCGACCTCGGGCCGCAGCGCGCGGTGACCCGCGGTCCGGCCCTTGAGCGGCAAGGCCGCTCCGGCTTTCGACGAAGTTCGCTGACCTTCGTCGGTAGCACCGCCTCGGCCTCTCGGAGACAGCTCACTCACCTTCGTCTGACAGCACCGCCTCGGCCTCTCGGAGACCGCTTGCCGGCCCTCGTCCGGGCACGCCGCCTCAGCCGGGGTCGGCTGCGTGCTTGCTCACGTAGACGGTGCTGCGCTGATCCGGGGGCGCGGCCTCCGGGCGCGGGCGGGGCCGGGGACGTGGTCGCACGCGGGACTGCGGCTGCACGCCCTCCCGATCGTCGGTGACCGCGGGCAGGCTCTGGGTGGGCTCCCCGGCCAGATTCCGCGGGCGCTGCGCCATGACCGGCGACCGCCGCCGCCGGGCCCCGGGCACCTCGGTACCCGGCCAGGTCAGATCGGGCAGCGCGGCCTCGGGGAGGTCGGGAACGGTCCAGACCGGCCCTTCCACACTTTCCTCGCGGCCCGCGTACCCGCCCTCGTGCCGGGCATCGGGTGCGGCGGCGTCACGGTCGTCGTCACGCCAGCGGCGGCGTTCCGGCTGGTCGGCTCGGTTCCAGGCGGTTCGGGTGCGGGGCTGGCGGTCGCTCTCGGCGGCGTACCGCGGGCGTGCGCTCCAGCCTTCGTGCCGTCTTCCTTCCGGGCTTCCTACCGTTCCCGGAGTCACCGGGGCCACCGAGCCTTCCGCGGCATGCCCGCCTTCTGTGCCCGCCGTGCCTGCGGTGCCTGCGATGCCTGCCGTGCCTGCCGTGCCCGCCGTGCCTCGCGTGCCTGCCGTGCCTGCCGTGCCCACCGTGCCTCGCGTGCCTGCCGTGCCTGCCGTGCCCGCCGTGCCTCGCGTGCCTGCCGTGCCTTCCGTGCCCTGCGTGCCTTCCGTGCCTCTTGCGCCTCCCGGGGCGATTTGTCCTCTTGCTGTGGCCGCCCGCCTTGTCGCGGTGGCGGTCTCTTCGCTTCCCGCAGGCGCCCCTTCGCTACGGCCGAGGGACCCTTCTCCTCCGCCGAGCGCTCCCGCTTCTCTTCCGGGCGCTCCCTCTTCCCCGGGTGCGCCCACTCTTCCTTTGGGGGCCGCGGCCCTTGCCGCGGCGTCGTGCTGTTTCGCTGCGGCGCTCCGGCGCCGGCTGGGGGCGTCGAGCGGCTTAAAGAAGCGCCGCCCCGCCGGACGCTCCTCCTGCGACCAGGCGCGGGGCGAGCCGACGTGGTCATCGGGGCGGACCGGCGGCCACTGCGGCACGACCGCGGTCGGCTCCGACTCCTCCTCCGGTAACGGGTCGAACCCCGAAGCCGGCGGGTACGGCGGAACGGCAGGAATGCGCTCGACCGGCACGGGCCAGCCGTACCCGGCGTCCGGGATCGGCGTCCAGTAGTCACCGGTGACGGGCTCGTCCCGGTACTCAGGGCGAACCCAGCCCTCCACCCGGTCCCCGTAGCGGCGGTCGGGACGGGTGGCCCACGGGCGGCGTACGGGCTCGTCGGCGTCCGCCTCGGTCAGCCCCGGGTCCTCGAGGTCGGCCTGTTCGGCGCTGAACGGGAGCGTGCCCACGGGAAGGTCGGCCAGCCGCACGTCCTCGTCGGCCAGCCAGTCGTCGTCATCGCCGTCCGGCTCGTACGGGTCCTCGTACGGATCGACCGCCAGACCTGCCTCGACGTCGTACCCCTCCTCCAGGCCGAGATCCACGTCGAGCTCGGGTTCCCCGCCTGGGCGGGCCCGGAGGTCGACCAGGCGTACGTCCGCCGGACCGGCGGGGTCACCATCGGCGGCCTCCACCGACAGCAGGCGGCGCAGCTCGAAGCGGCCCTGCTCGTGGTCGGTGTCCCGCTCGACCGCAACCTCCCCGCCGCCCGGCGTCTCCGCACGATCCGTCATGGCGGGCCGATCCGTTGTAACGAGCCGGTCTGTCATGCCGGACCGGTCTGTGATGCCAGGCCGGTCTGTGATGCCGGGCCGGTCTGCGATGCCAGGCCGGTCTGTCATGCCAGACCGGTCTGTGATGCCGGGGCGCTCCGTCGTGCCGGGGCGGTCGATGATGCCGGGGCGACCTGTGGTCCCGGAGCCGCCGGCCAGGCCGGGGCGACCCGTCGTGCCGGGCCGGTCCGTCGTGCCCGGGCGGCCAGGTGTCTCCGCGCGGGCCGGCGTCTCGGTGGGAGCCGGCTGGGTCACGGCGGGCGCAACAGCTGACCGGCTCGCAGCGTGGTCGGGTGCCGTGTCGTCGGCCGGGGCGACCGGCCAGAAGCGGCGCGAGTCGCGCGGGCCAGGCACGGGCGGCACCGCTGCCGGCCGGCCCGGGACGGCGTTCCGCGGCAGGTCAGGACCGCCGCTGCGACCCGGCACCGTATCGAGCCGCCGCGTCACCGCTGCCGAGTCATCGAAGCTCGCTGTCCTCGACGCTTCGCTCCGAGCCGCCCCCGGGATGCCACTGCGGAGTGTCCGCGCGGCATCGCTCCGCGCACCCCCCGAGGCGTCGCCACGAGCGGCGCGCGAGGCGTCGTCACGGACGGCACCCGAGGCGTCGCCACGGGCGGCTCGCGAAGCGTCGCTGCGCTCCACCCCTGGTCCCTCGCTGCCGGCCGCTGCTGCCGGGCCGCCACCCGCGGCAGCCGTCACCTCGACGCCGACCTTACGGCGACGGGCCGAGCTGCCGCGACCACCGCTACCGGACCCACCGCCGCTGCCGCGACGGCCGCCGCCGCGCGAGGTCGAGCGGGCACGGCGGGCGGCCCGCTTGCCGGGGTTGGCGCCGTGCTCGTCCGCGCCGTTCTCGCGACCGCCGGCGAACAGCACGTGGCGGAAGACGATGAGCGTCGCGATGCCACCGACGATCAACGCCACGCCGACGGGGGTCATCCATGTCGTCACGGGGGTTGTAACGAATGGTGCATTAGGAACGAAACGCACCCGGTTCGACGTCGCCCGGACCGTGGGCGTGCGTTGAAGGCGTCTTTCATGCGGCCACCTTGGCAGACGCGGACGACCCGCCCTCCCGTTATCCACAGGCCCGGTGTCGCCATGACCGCGTTATCCACAGCCCGGGCCGCACGCCAGCCGAGTGCCCGCCCCGATGGATACGATCACCCGGCATGGCACGACAGGCCCGTGCCGCGCCGGACGGCGGAGACGGGGCCCGCACACCAACGCGGGTCATGGGACAGCGCACCGGGGACAGCGATCGTCCGCGGGCGAGTGGAGGCGCAGGACAGTGACGACTCAGCAGGACGTGCAACAGTCCGACATCCACACGACGGCCGGCAAGCTCGCCGACCTCGCCCGGCGCACGGACGAGGCGGTGCATGCCGGTTCCGAGCGCGCCGTCGAGAAGCAGCACTCCCGCGGCAAGAAGACAGCACGCGAGCGCATCGAGATGCTGCTCGACGAGGGTTCGTTCGTGGAGCTCGACGAGCTGGCCCGGCACCGCTCGACGAACTTCGGCCTGGACCGCAACCGGCCGTACGGCGACGGTGTCGTCACCGGCCACGGCACCATCGACGGCCGCCAGGTGTGCGTCTTCTCCCAGGACTTCACGGTGTTCGGCGGGTCCCTCGGCGAGGTCTTCGGCGAGAAGATCGTCAAAGTGCTCGACCTGGCCATGAAGATCGGCTGCCCGATCATCGGCATCAACGACTCCGGCGGCGCGCGCATCCAGGAGGGCGTCGTCGCGCTCGGCCTCTACGCCGACATCTTCTTCCGCAACGTACGGGCCAGCGGCGTCATCCCGCAGATTTCGCTGATCATGGGCCCGTGCGCGGGCGGTGCCGTGTACTCCCCCGCGATCACCGACTTCACGGTCATGGTCGACCAGACGTCGCACATGTTCATCACCGGGCCGGACGTCATCCGTACGGTCACCGGCGAGGACGTGGGCATGGAGGAGCTGGGCGGCGCGCGCACCCACAACACGCGCAGTGGCAACGCGCACTACCTCGCGAGCGACGAGGAGGACGCGATCGACTACGTGCGGGCGCTGCTGTCGTACCTTCCGAGCAACAACCTGGACGAACCGACCACCTTCGACGCTCCCGCGGACCTCGACCCGAGCGAAGCGGATCTCGCCCTGGACACGTTGATCCCGGACTCGGCCAACCAGCCCTACGACATCCGCGCGGTCATCGAGGCGGTCGTGGAGGACTTCCTCGAGGTGCAGCCGCTCTACGCGCAGAACATCGTGGTCGGCTTCGGTCGCGTCGAGGGCCGCCCGGTCGGCGTCGTCGCCAACCAGCCCATGCACTTCGCCGGCACGCTCGACATCGCCGCGTCCGAGAAGGCGGCGCGCTTCGTGCGGACCTGCGACGCGTTCAACATCCCGGTGCTCACGTTCGTCGACGTGCCTGGCTTCCTGCCCGGCACGGACCAGGAATGGGACGGCATCATCCGGCGCGGGGCCAAGCTCATCTACGCGTACGCCGAGGCCACGGTGCCCAAGGTCACGGTCATCACCCGCAAGGCGTACGGCGGGGCGTACGACGTCATGGGCTCCAAGCACCTCGGGGCCGACATGAACTTCGCGTGGCCCACCGCCCAGATCGCGGTCATGGGAGCCCAGGGCGCGGTCAACATCCTCTACCGCGGCGAGCTGGCGTCGGCGGAGGACCCGGCCGCGCGGCGTGCCGAGCTCATCCAGGAGTACGAGGACGCGCTCGCCAACCCGTACATCGCGGCGGAACGGGGCTATGTGGACGCGGTGATCGCCCCGTCCCAGACCCGCAACCAGGTGACCCGCGCCCTGCGCACGCTGCGCACCAAGCGCGAAACGCTCCCGCCGAAGAAGCACGGCAACATCCCGCTCTAGGACGCCGCCGCCGGCTTGACGCAGCTCCGGCGGCAGAGAGACGCGCCAGCCTCACACCCCGCAGGGCGCGCCGACCTTCCACCCCGCGGCGCAGTGGTCCCGCCGGTCCTTACACGCTGTACCGCAGCGGACTCGCCGGTCCTCACGCGCTGCGGCGCAGTAGGGCCGCCGGTCCTCACGCGCTGCGGCGCAGCTGGCGCGCTGTCCTTACGCGCCGGGCCCGCCGGTCGTCAGGTGCCGTGGCGTAGCAGGAGGGCGCCGCCGTAGACCAGGGCGCCCAGTGACAGCAGCCAGAAGACGAACAGCCACACCACGTCGCCGATCAGGGTGTGCTTCTGCAGCAGCCCCGCGTCGGTCGTCGAGTCGGTGTGCATCGACCAGAACAACTCCGGCACCTGCCGCACGCCGCCCATCAGCAGGAACCACACCCACACGTACGAGAAGACGAGCTGCACCGCCTCCGTCGACCTCATCGCGACCGCCCACAGCATCGTGCCGACGAAGAGGATGACGAAGACGCCGAAGAGGTTGCGCGTCATGATCAGTACGCCCACGAGGAACAGGAGGCTGAGGAACAGCACTGATCGCGGGTCGACATCGTGGACCAGCAGTTGCACGCCGCCGAAGCCGAAGATGGACGGCCCCAGGTAGCCGGCGATCAGCGACATGAACCTCGACAACCAGTTCTCGGTGCCGGGCAGCATCTCGCCCGCGCCGCCATGGAAGATCTTGACGTGCTTCACGGCCGAGCCGAACAGCCAGCCGAACACGGCGTGACCGCCCTCGTGGGCGATGGCGATCGCGTTCGTCGTGTATCGCCACAACGGCACGGCTGCGACGAACGCCACCACGCCGGTGCTCCAGGCCATGCCCAGGTCAGCAGCCATGCGGTGGAAGCTATCGACCGCCTCCGGTGACGCGCATCACCGCGGCATACTCAATGTGTCGCCGTTCAGCTACTCGAAGTGGCCAGGTCGGGCAACCACTGCCCGGCCAGCAGGAACGTACCGATCAGCAGCGCCGCCACGTCGACGATCAGGAACAGGCCGACCCAGAACAACGCCGGTACGTGCGTGAGTCCGGCCAACTGATCCGCATCCGACTCGGGCATCCGCCCCCGGCTGCGCAACGACTGCAGCTCGAAGACCGGGCGGACTCCGCCGATCAACAGGAACCACACCCCCACGTACGCGAACAGCGACTGCACCTGTGGCGACGCCGACCACGACACGGCAAAGACGATCACGCCGGTGACCAGGACGGACACCACGCCGAACACGTTTCGGATGTTGATGAGCATGAGCAGCAGCAGCACGACGGCCACCCACAGCAGCAACGTGATCCGGTTCCCGCCGAGCAGCCATGCGCCTGCGAGCCCGATCAGCGACGGGGCGACGTACCCGGCAAGCAGCGTGAAGATCATGCCCGGCCCGGTCGGCCGCCCGGCCGACAAAGTCAGCCCCGACGTGTCGAACTCGAGGCGGATGCCGCGCAACTTGCGCCCGGTCAGCAGCGCGGCCAGGGCGTGGCCGCCCTCATGGGCGATGGTGATCGCATTCCGGGCGATCCGCCACACCGGCCGGAAAGCCACGACTGCGAGCGCGACCACCGCGGTGATCAGCACAAGCGTCCGGGGCGGGTCAGGTTGGGCGCTGAGCAGGGTGTCCCACACGTCAGTCACCGAGTCGATCGCCACAGCCCGCGAGCGTAGCGGATCAATGCCGCTCCAGCCGCACAGCAACCTGCGAATCGGCGACGAACGACGGCAGGCGCAGCTTCCTCACCCGCGCCGGCCGTCTCACGCTGGGCTCCTCACCCACGGCGGCCGTCGCACGCCGGGCTCCTCACCCACGCCGGCCGCCTCGCGCCGGGCTCCTCACCCACGGCCGCCGTCTCGCGGCGGGCTCCTCACCCACGGCCGCCGTCTCGCGCTGGGCGCGGCTTTACCCCAGCGCGGCAACTTCTTCCCGCAACGCGGCTCGCCCTACGCAGCGACTCCCATCTGGTGCGGAGCAGGGTCACGCGCGACGCCCCAAGCGGAGCAGGGTCACGCGCGACGCCTCAGGCGGAGCCCGGTCACACGCGGCATCCCCCGACGCGGAGCCCGGCCATGCGCCGCAAACCGCGGTCGCGGGCGGTGGCTCACGCGAACCGCGGACCGCAACGCCCCACGCGGAGCGCGGTCACGCGCGGCGACTCCTTCAGGCGCGGCGGCGCAAAGCTGGTGACGTGTCTGCTTGGGTACGCCGTTGCAGCTGCCAGGCACCGGCGACGGCACCGGCCACGATCATCGCCCCGGCGGCGGCCAGCGCGAAGGTCATCATGCCCACGGCCGCCACCAGGATGGCGATGTCAGCGAGCGCGACGAGCATCCACAGCCCGATGGTGGGCTTGCTCCCGTGTCGGCGGAACATCGTGCACCTCCAGTGATGGTTCACGATGACTACCCATTCACGTGAGGGCTCATGCGCCCGGATTCACGACAGCGGCTTGAACCCGTCGTAGATGGCCTGAAGATCTTTCTTCGCCGCGTCCCAGTCCTCGGGCGTGGTGTACCAGTTGATGCTGTACGCCTTCTTCGGCCCGGTGAGGAAGTTCCGCTTCACCGCGTGCTGCCGGTTCCCGCTGACGGTGGTGTAGAGGAACTCCCAGTCGACGCCCTTCTGGAAGTAGTCGACGGGCACCATCTTGATGCGCTGATAATTCCGGTACTTGCCGCCCGAGCGGGTCGCCTCCTGCTGCTTCCAGTCGGCCATCGGGTCCGCCGCGGGCTGGTCGGTCTGCGAGATGATCAGCAGCCGGTTGTTGTACCGGAACTCGGTCTCGCCCGGGTTGTTGACCTGCACGGACACCCCGGCAGGCAACGGTACGGAGAACCCGGTGCGGGAGTTGCCGTACGCCTTCCAGCCCTTCGGCACCGCACCATCGTTGCGGGCCGGCGCGGACGACGGCGGCGGGGAGGGCGTGGTGGTCGTCGGCTTCGGCGCAGCCGAGGTCTGCGGCGCCGCGGCCGCAGCGGACTGCTGCGGTTTCCCGGCACTCGCCACCGGCGCCGCCCCGCGCTGCGGGCCCGGCTCCGTGACATCGTCGTCGCCGATGGCATAAGCGAGCGGCACAACAACAAGAAGCATGAGTACGACGGCCAGAATCGCCAACGCGATGACGGTCTGCCGCCGCGTGAGCGTGACACCGAAAACGGTCAGCCCGCGCCGGCCGGCGGACGGCTCCCGGAAGTTCATCGGCTGCCACGCGGGCCGGCTCGAAGGCAGCACCCCCGAGCCCCCGGACACGGGAGCGTCCGAGGCGACGACGCCGCTCCTGGTGGCAGCCTCGGCGGCAGCCCGCTGCGAACGCCGGCTCGGCATGCTGCCCGCCGCTGGAATCACCCGCGTACGGGCCGGCTCCGCCCCGGACTGTCCGGCCGTCGACTTGTTCCCGGCCTTCGCCGACTTGCTCGCGTCGTCGGCGACCTTGGTCGTCCTGGTAGCCGACGCGCCCTCCGTGGCCACATCGGACTTGGCCGCTTCAGCCTTGGCCGGGGGTTTCGTTGCTGCGGTGGGTCCGGTTGCCGTGGCTGCGACCTGGGTCTGGTCAAGTTTGGCCGCGGCCTTCGAGCCGGTCTTTGCGGCGTTGGTCTTGGCGGCCTCGTCCTGTGGCTGCTCAGAGGCGCCGTCGGCCTGCTTCGGCTGCGCCTTCTCCGGCTCGGACTCCGACTTGTCCGGACCCGGCTGCTCTGGCTCGGCCTTGATGTCAGGCTTGATCGGGCTGCCGGACGCGGGAGCGGCTGCGTTCGATGCCTCCGGGGTGGGAGCGAGCGCTTGCCCGGCGGGCTTCTTGGCGTCCGTGGGAGGCACCTTCGCCTGGCGGCCCCGACCCTTCTTGCGGGAGGGCTTGCTTCCCGGGGTCGTACCGGCCCGAGCACCCACCGTCGGCTTACCGGCCGCTGTCTTGCCGTCGGCGTCGTCCTCGGCCTTGCGGTCGGCCGCCGGCGCTTCGGACTCCGTCGCGGCGCTGGCCACCTTGGCTGTGCTCTGCTCCGCCGCGACGGCCTTGACCGCGTCGCCGGCCTCGAGCTTGTCGGCCGGCTCTGTGTCCGGTGCCGGGGCGTTGGCAACTGTCGCCTCGTCGGCCGTCGGGGCCGCCTTGCCGTCCTGGTCCTTACCGGCCGTCTCGGCGGCGGTCGAAGGCTGGGCGGCCTTGCCCTTCTCAGAGCTGGACGGCTCAGCCGGGAGCGCCTTCTGATCGTCGGCGACCGCGCTGGGCGCCGACTTCGGAGACGAGCCTTCCTCGGACGCGGTGGCCTCGGCCTGCGCCGGTGCGCTGGGCGGGGTGGCCGGCGGGCTCCCCGGGCGCGGGCCGAAGGGCTGGCGGGATGCCGACCCCGCCGGCGCGGCGGCCGAAGTGGACCCGGCAGGTGATGCGGACTCGGCGGGCGAAGCGGACTCGGCGGGCGACGCGGAGCCGGCAGCCGACACCGAGCCGTCAACCGACGCGGAATCGGCAGACGAGGCGGGATCGGCAGTCGACGCGGGATCGACGGGCGACGCGGAGTCGACAGGCGATGCAGGCTCGGCGGTCGACGCGGAGGACGCCGGGGAAGCCGTCGAGGCGGAAGCAGCCGGCGCGGCGGGCGATTCGCTCGAGGTCGGCTTGCTCGCGGTGGGCGCCGACGTCTTTTGCGTCGTCGGCGGGGCAGGCGTCGACACCGGCGCGGCGGAGGCCGACGGGGTGGCGGTCGTTGGCGTTGCCGGGGTGTCCCGGTTGGGGGTTGAGGCTGGGGGCGCTACTGCCGGGGCACGGCTCGACGGTGGCTGGGGGGCCGTCGCGCGCTTGCGGGCTGCGGCTACTTCCTCGACCGTGAACGACCCCGGGGCGGAGCCCGACCCGCGCATCGTCGCGTCGAGGGCGGTGCCTCTTTCCACTCCGGTTGCCGCCTGTGGGGGCGGTGGCTTTGCTGTGCCCGTACTTTTCAAAGCAGCCGGACCCTCGGGCGGGAGCGGTGCGTCGATGCGGGTCGGCGTGTCCGCGGGACGCGGCGCGCGGCCGACCGTCGCCTTGCCGGGGGCGAAGATGGGAGCGCGACCAGCGGGGGCTCCGCTCTGCGGACGGTTCTGCGCCGCCGGGTCGATGGCGGGGTGGCCGGGCGTTGTCGCACGTCCGGGCGGGGGCGCGGCCGCACGACCGGGTGCGACGGGCGGCGTCGCAGCGGCGCGACCGGGCGCGACCGGAGGCGGCGCGGCGGAAGCGCGGCCGGTCGTCACCGGCGGCGCGCCGGAACGGCCGGGAGAAACGGGCGGCGCGCCGGAACGGCCGGGCGAAACCGGCGGCGCGCCCGGGGAGACCGGCGGGGTGCCGGCCGAGGGGCCCGTCACGGGCGGGCGCGGGCCGGGTACGACCGGGGCGCTGGCGGACACGCCGGGGACGACCGGCGGGCGTTCGCGGCCGATGCCGGGCCGGCGCATCGACGGGCTCATCGGGAACGTGATCTTCGACCGGCGGCCGGCGGCGCGCAGCAGCAACCGTTCCGCCTCGTCGGCGTTGATCCGGTGCGCCGGGTCCTTGCGCAGCAGGCCGTTGAGGACCGGCTTCAGCGGGCCGGCGTTGCGGGCCGGCGGCGGGTTCTCGGTGGCCAGCGCCGCCAGCGTCGCGATCGCGGACGGTCGCGCGAACGGTGACGCGCCCTCCACGGCCGCGTAGAGGGTCGCGCCGAGAGACCAGAGATCAGCACCGGGGCCTGCCGTGCCGTCCCGGGCACGCTCCGGAGCAATGTACGCGGGTGAGCCCAGCACCAGCCCCGTCCGGGTGACGTTGGGGTCGCCGGGCACCGTGGCCAGGCCGAAGTCGGTCAGCACGACCCGGCCGTCCTCGCCGATCAGCACGTTGCCGGGCTTCACGTCGCGGTGCACGACGCCCGCGCGGTGCGCCGCACGCAACGCACCCAGCACGCCGAGCCCGATCTCAGCCGCACGAACCGGGTTGAAAGGCCCGTCGCTGGCGAGGATGTCCTGAAGGGAGCGCGACGGCACGTACTCCATGACGATCCACGGATCGGCGTCGGTCCGCAGCACGTCGAAGACGCGCACCACATTGATGTTGTTGAGCCGGGCGATGGCTCGGGCCTCGCGCAGCGACCGCTCGCGCATCTCCCGCCGCTCGTCCGGCGTCAGGCCGGGAGGCGGAACGAGCTCCTTGATCGCCACATCACGGTGCAGGACGACGTCGGTCGCCCGCCAGACACGACCCATCCCGCCCTGACCGAGCGGCGCGACAAGCCGGTAGCGGTCAGCGACTACGAGCGGGGGGGAAGTAGACATCACGCAGAAAATACCCGGTCATGTCGAGCCGCAGCGAATCGATCAGCCGAGTGTGGGACGCGTGTCACCGCGTACCCACCGGTACGGTCGTACCCTTGATCAATGGAAGAGGAACCGCTGGTCAGCGTGGTGCGCGGCGTACCGACCCCGGAAGAGCTGGCCGCCCTGGTCGGAGCCCTGGCCAGCCGATACACGGGTACGGATGGGAGCACCGCGAAGCCATCGACGAGCCCTTGGACGCGCAGCGCCCGGCGCGGCGCCGGACGAGGCTCCTGGCGGGACTCCGGCTTGCCGCGGTGAGGACTCCGGCTTGCGGCGGTGGGCGAGGCTGGTGAATAGACGGCCGTCTGTCCACAGGCCCGGGCACGGGGTCGAGAACACCGGCCGTCACCGACTAGTCTCGCGGAAGACTTCGCGCACTCTCGGGGGAGGGCCCAGGCGTCATGCACGAGCCGCCGACCAGCTCGATCACAAGCTTCACCGCGATCGAAACCGACATCCAAGCGATGGAGGAGTTCGCCAAGACCCTGGCGAACGAGGTTCAAGCAGGCTACGAACCCAACCTGCAGCGAGTCACCGCGTCGATGATGACGAAACTTCCTGAGGCCAACGACCGCATCCCCGAGCTGCAGAGGTTCCTCAAGGCGCACAACGAGGTCCAGAACGTGACCTTGGCCAACACCTACAACTTCCGCGACGGTACGCACGTCTTCGCCAGCGCCGCCCAGTCCATCAGCGATGAGTACCGCAACTCGGACGCCTACGCGCACGCCAAGGTCGGAGACGTCGAAACAGCCTTCACCGAAGCGACCGCCGCCACGGCACGCAGCACGAAGGCGGAGAACGGCTGATGCTCATCGCAGACGGAGGCGGCGGCTACGGCGGCACGGACTGGAATTCGAGGACCGTCCGCGAAATGTGGTTGGCAATTGCCGATCAAGACACGGACAAGCACTTCGACGTGGTGGCCGGCTGGAGGCAGACGGCCGACCTGACCATCACCCACCTCGGCCAGGTCCAGATGTACCGCGACAACCTCGCCTCGGTCTGGCCCCCGTCGAAGAGCCCGGCGGCAGCCGCCTACCTCGAGCGTCTTGACAAGCTGATCGCCGACCTCCAAGCCACCCACGACGCCGCGTCGGCCAACTACACGGCCTTCTCCACGGTCGCGCTGACGCTGAGCCTGGCCAGGAACAAACTGAAGCCGCTGTTCGATCAGTTCGAGGCCAACGAGAACGCCAACAAGGCCTGGAAGGCCGAACAGGACGCCCAGCCTGTCGACCCCACCAAGACACCGAAGTTCACCACGCCGCCGGTCTCATCAGTCCAGCAGGAGCAGCTGAACAACCAGGCGCGGGTCATCATGTACGACCTGAGCAGCACGGTGATCAGCGGACAGAGCGCACTCCAGAAGCCCAAGCCTTACGACCCGGCGCAATTGGGTAATGACGAATCCGGTGCGCGGCATGACGGGTCGTCATCCGACTCGGGGTTTGCTACCCCACCCATCATTCCTCCGCCGGGTGGTGCCGACACGCACGCCTCCAGCTCGTCTTCTCGCCCCGGTCCCACCCACGGCGTCGCACAGGCCACCTCCACCATCACCCCCGGCTCCTCAAGCCATGCGGCGCCGGGGAGTCCGGGAACAGGCGGCGTCGGAACGGGTCCCATCCTGGGGGGAATTGCGACCAGCCCAGTCGCACCTCCACCGACGTCCGTCGTCCCGCCAGGCGCCAGTCTTACGCCGGCGCTCCCACCCACTTCCGTCGGCACGATTCCAGGGGTCATCGCGCCGAACACGACGAGCGGCCAAAGGACTCCAGTTGGCCCTACGCCCGGTGGTGGTCGATTGCCCGAGGGCGCGATGAGGGTGGGCAGCGGCATCCCGACGGGCCGCACGGTGTTGCCCTCGGGCGGCGTTATCGGGGCGACTCCGGGTAGCGGCACCATCGGCCAAATGCCTGCTACAACTCAGGGTCGCCGCGCTCTCGGTGGCGGTCGCGTCAATCCGGTCGGTGGCGTTATCGGCCAGGAAGGAGCCGGCCCCAACGGGGTTCGTCCCGCCGGCCGGCCGGTCGGATCAACACCCGCTTCAAACATCATGGCCCAGCCGTCGTCCCGAGCGACCCGCAAGGACTCCGACGACCGCTCTGAGCGCACTCACTGGGATCCGGACAACCCATGGGCGACGCATCAGGGGGTCGATCCCGTGGTGCTTCCGCCAGGCGAACCCGGGCCCATTGAGCCGGGTCCTGCCATCGGCATGGACAGATGAGACGCTCGCTATTGGCTGTCGGAGCTGTGGCGGCGAGCTTCGGGATCGTCGCTCCCGCAACTCCCGCGAACGCGGACTTCATTCGCGACAGGCAGTGGCATCTCAAGTCGCTCGACATTGCGACAGCTCATCGCATTTCAACCGGAGAAGGGGTGACGGTAGCCGTCATTGATTCCGGTGTGAGCAGACATCCTGATCTAGCCGGCAGCATCCTCGCCGGCACTGACTTCGTGAAAAAGGGTGGAAACGGTCAGATCGATAAGACCGGCCACGGAACGGGGATGGCCGGCCTGATTGCCGCGCACGGTAGATCGGGCGTAGGCGCCCTGGGCATCGCGCCTGACGCCAAGATCCTTCCCATTCGCGTCCTGGATACCGAGGAGCCGAGAAACGCAGAATTGGGTCCAGCGATTAGGTACGCGGTCGCCCACGGAGCACAGGTCATCAACATCTCCGTCGGGGGAGGACTCAACGCAGCGACGATGACAGCCGTCCAAGCGGCCGCCGACGCCGACGTGGTCGTCGTCGCGTCCGCGGGTAACAAGCCCCAGAATGTCGGCGTCACAGCACCCGCGGTCCTGGACTCAATCGCAGCCGTGGGCGCGGTCAACAGAAAAGGTCGAAAGGCGGATATATCTGTGACTGGTCCGGCCCTGGATTTGATGGCCCCGGGCGAAGACATCGAAAGCACAAGCAACCGGGGTCAATACCGCACCGGGACTGGGACGTCGGACTCCGCAGCCATCGTCTCTGGGGCTGCTGCTCTGCTGCGCAGCAAATACCCCGACATGACGGCCGAGGAGGTCGTTGAGAGACTCGAGCAGACCGCCACAGACAAGGGCGCACCCGGTGTCGACCCTGAGTATGGGCACGGCATCGTCAACATCGTCGCCGCTCTGAGCGATGACACAACGCATGCGTCAGCAAGTCCGAGTGCCACTCCCCCCACCTCGACACCCACGACTCCCGCTGAGGCCGCACCCGCAAACCCCGAAGCCAAAAGCAACGCAACCCCGCTGATCGCGGTCGGCGCAATCGCTTTGGCAGCCTTGGCCCTAGGCGGCGTCTTGCGGCTGCGCCGCAGGCGGTCCACCAGCAGCTCCGGGTAGGCACAACCGCCCCCGGCCCCTCCGGCTTGTACCGTTGGCGCTCGTGCGTACCGACAACGGCCCCCGGCTTATCCTCGCCTCGGCCAGCCCCGCCCGCCTCCAACTCCTCCGCGCCGCAGGCTTTGACCCTTCCGTACAGGTCAGCGGCGTCGACGAGTCCGTCGTTCAGACGGATGACGCGTACGAGATGTGTCTGGCCCTGGCTCGGATGAAGGCTCAGGCTGTGGCGACCACCCTGCCTTCCGAGCCCGACGTCCTGGTGCTCGGCTGCGATTCCGTGTTGGCCTTTGACGGGCAGATTCTCGGCAAGCCGGCGGACGCCCAGGAGGCTGCGACCCGGTGGCGGGCCATGCGGGGGCGGTCCGGCGTGTTGCACACCGGGCACCATCTCACCGATCTGACCAGCGGGAAGCAGGCCGAGGACGTCGGCGCAACGGTCGTGCATTTCGCCGATCTCACGGACGACGAGATCGATGCGTACGTGTCCAGTGGCGAGCCGCTGCACGTTGCCGGGTCTTTCACCATCGATGGGCTCGGCGGGGCCTTTGTCGAGCGGATCGAGGGGGATCACGGGAATGTGGTCGGGTTGTCGCTTCCGTTGTTCCGGAAGCTGCTCATGACGTTCGGTGTGAGTGTCCCCGAATTGTGGAAGAGTCGCTGACCGACCTCAGGTAGCGGACCGGCCGCCGCGAATGACGAGTGTCGCGGCGGCCGGCCGCGTTCCTACCGGACGCTTCGGGCGAACAGTCGCGCCGCCCAGGTGATTGCCGCCACGGCGAGCACGGCCATGATGACGAGCCCCTGCCACACAGCGGGAGCTCCCAGGTCTCCCCGGAACAACGCCCGCACCCCGTCGACCGCCCACGAGAACGGGTTCCAATCCGCGATCCCCTGCAACCACCCCGGCGCGAACGTCAAAGGCAGCAGAATGCCGGACAGCAACAGCACCGGCTGCGCGACCGTGTTCATCAGCGGCGCAAGGACGTCCTCGCTCTTCACCGAGGCCGCCACGCCGTAGGACACCGCCGAGGTCATGAGCGAGATCAGGGCCAGCATCAGGTACGCCAGCAGCAGGTTCCCGAGGACCACGCGCAGGTCGAACAGCAAGGCCAGCAGCGTGATGATGACCGCCTGGGCGAGCAGCGACACCGTGTCCCTCAGGGAGCGGCCGAGCAGCAGGGCGAAGCGGCTGACCGGGGTGACGCGGGAGCGTTCGATGACTCCGGCGCGGAGTTCCGCGATCAGGCCGAAGCCTTGGAAGAGGCCGCCGAAGATGGCGAGCAGGACCAGCAGGCCGGGTACGAAGATCTCGTACGCCTCGGCGTTGGTGCGCACGTTCAGGGCCGGCTTCAGCAGCGGCGCGAAGAGCAGCAGGTACATCACCGGCTGGAACACGCCGACGAGGATCCAGACCGGGTTGCGGAGCAGGAGCAGCGCCTGTCGCTGGAAGATCAGCCACGTGTCGCGTAGCAGTTTCATGGCTCAGCTCTCCCGCAGCGATCGGCCGGTCTTGGTCAGGAACACGTCGTCGAGGGTGGGCCGGTGCAGCTCGATGGTGCCGAGCGGTACGGCTGCGGCGTCGAGCGCGCGCAGGACCAGGGGGATCGCCGCGGCGCCCTCGTCGACGTAGAGGCGGACGCTGTCGTCGTGGGTCTCGAGCTTGGTGACGAAGTCGGCCGAGCCGAGAACCTCCGCCGCCCGGGCCGGCGAGTCGACTCCGACGCGGACGACGTCGCCGGAGATCTCCCGTTTCAGCTCCTCCGGCGTGCCGGAGGCGACGATCTCGCCGTTGTCCATGATCGAGATGCGGTCGCAGAGCGCGTCGGCCTCGTCGAGGTAGTGCGTGGTGATGAACACCGTGATGCCTTCGGCGCGCAGGCGGCGGATCTCGTCCCACATGTGGGCCCGGCTCTGCGGGTCGAGGCCGGTGGTGGGCTCGTCGAGGAAGACCACCTTGGGTTCGTGGATGATGCCGAGCGCGATGTCGACCCGGCGGCGCTGGCCACCCGAGTAGGTCTTGCACTTGCGGTCGGCGTACGCGGCGAGGTTGAACGCCTCGAGCACCCGCTCGGTCCGGCCCTGGGCGTCCGCGCGGGAGATGCCGTAGAGGCGCGCCTGGAGGATCAGCTCTTCGCGGGCCGTGGAGTCGTCCCAGGTCGCGCCGCCCTGGGCGACGTACCCGATGCGGCGCCGCACCTCGCCGGGGTTCTTCCGCAGGTCCGCGCCGGCGACGACGGCGGTGCCGCCGTCGGGTTCGATCAGCGTGGCGAGCATGCGCAATGTGGTGGTCTTGCCGGCGCCGTTGGGCCCCAGGAAGCCGAAGATCTCTCCCTCGTCGACGGTCAGGTCGACGCCGCGGACGGCCTCGACGGTCTTCTTCTCTTTACCTTGGCGGGACGTGAACGACTTGCGCAGTCCCCGCGTTTCGATCATCTCGGCCCCCACTTGTGGGCGGGCCCGCGGCCCGCCGCCGTGCAGCGGCAGGCAGAGACCGCCGCTGTCAGGCGGAAAGACCGACGAAGAGGCCCCGCCGCCGGAAGGCAGCGTAGGACCGGCCAGGGCGAGTAGTCAAACTTGATTATTTTCCGCCGGGTGCTGGAAAGTACGCCGTCCCGGCCTCGATCAGCCCGGCCACCCGCGAGCACCACCGGATCTCCGCTTCCGCCCGCTCCATCGCCAGCTCCCACATCCAGTTCACGTACACCGGCTTCTTGGCCCCCCAGTCCGACCCCATCGCCGCCGCCAGCTGCTTGTTCCCCGCCTCGAGCTGCGTCGCCCGGTTCCGCAGCGCCGCGGCCGCCTCCTCGCGCGGCAGGGCCGGGAGGAAGGAGAAGGCCGCCATGAACGGGTCCGGCGACCCGCTCAGGTTCCACCAGTTGCCGCGCAGCAGCGACTCGAATTCGGCCACGCCCTTCTCGGTGATCTCGTACGTGGTCCGCGCCGGCCGCGCCCCGACCTGCTCGGTCGCCACCTCCCGCAGCAGGCCTTCCTCGGAGAGCTTGCGCAGGCCGTGGTAGATCGAGCCGGGCTGGACGTTGGCCCACTTGTCGGCGTTCCAGCTCAGCAGCTCGCGGCGGACGTCGTAGCCGTGCACCGGCTGCATCCACTGGACGATGCCGAGAATCATCATGCGGGTGGCGGACATGGACGTCAGCGTAATAGGCAAACTTGACTGAGCGCGCATGTCGGTACCGGCCGGTAGGCTCAGCCCGTGCGCAAGGTTTTGATCGCCAACCGCGGCGAGATCGCCGTCCGTGTCATCCGGGCCTGCAGGGACGCAGGCCTGACCAGCGTCGCCGTCTACGCCGACAGCGACCGGGACGCGCCACCCGCGCGGCTCGCCGACGAGGCTTATGCGCTCGGCGGGGAGACGGCGGCGGAAACCTATCTGCGCATCGACAAGCTGATCGACGTCGCCCGGCGCAGCGGTGCCGACGCGGTGCATCCCGGCTACGGGTTCCTCAGCGAGAACGCCGAGTTCGCTCAGGCCGTACTCGATGCGGGTCTGACCTGGATCGGTCCCTCGCCGGCGGCGATCCGCGACCTCGGTGACAAGGTCACCGCGCGGCACATCGCGCAGCGGGCCGGCGCGCCGCTGGTGCCGGGCACCGCCGAGCCGGCGGCCGGCGCCGACGAGATCGTCGCGTTCGCCCGGGAGCACGGCCTGCCGGTCGCCATCAAGGCGGCGTTCGGCGGCGGCGGCCGCGGGCTGAAGGTGGCCCGCACGCTGGAGGAGATCCCGGCGCTGTTCGAGTCGGCGACCCGGGAGGCGGTCGCGGCGTTCGGGCGCGGCGAGTGCTTCGTCGAGCGCTACCTGGACCGGCCGCGTCACGTGGAGGCCCAGGTTCTCGCCGACACGCACGGGAACGTCGTGGTGGTGGGCACGCGCGACTGCTCCCTGCAGCGCCGCCACCAGAAACTCGTCGAGGAGGCACCCGCGCCGTTCCTGAACGCCGAGCAGCGCGAGCGCATCCACTCCAGCGCCAAGGCGATCTGCCGCGAGGCCGGATACCACGGCGCCGGCACCGTCGAATACCTGGTCGGCCAGGACGGGACGATCTCGTTCCTGGAGGTCAACACCCGCCTGCAGGTCGAGCACCCGGTCAGCGAGGAGACCGCCGGGATCGACCTCGTGCGCGAGCAGTTCCGCATCGCCGACGGCCTGCCGCTGGCGCTCAGCGAGGACCCGGAGCCGCGCGGGCACGCCATCGAGTTCCGCATCAACGGCGAGGACGCGGGCCGCAACTTCCTGCCCGCGCCGGGCACGGTGACCGCGCTGACCTGGCCTTCCGGGCCCGGTGTCCGGGTCGACGCGGGCGTCGAGGCGGGCAGCGTGATCGGGGGCAACTTCGACTCCATGCTGGCGAAGATCATCGTGACCGGCGCGACCCGGGCGGAGGCCCTCGAGCGCGCCCGCCGGGTGCTCGACGAGACGGTGATCGAGGGCATCGCCACCGTGCTCCCGTTCCACCGCCTGGTCGTGCGCGACCCGGCGTTCACCGGCGAGCCCTTCACCGTGCACACCCGCTGGATCGAGACGGAATGGGAGGGCGGCGTCCCGGCCTTCACCCCGCCCGCGGCCGCGGCGCCCGAGGCGCCCGAGCGCGAGACCGTCGTGGTCGAGGTCGGCGGCAAGCGCCTGGAGGTGACCATCCCCCGGACCCTCATGACGGGTACGCCCTCAGCAGCCGGCCCGCGTCGACCGGCCCGCCGGGGAAGCGGGTCGGCCGCCGCCTCCGCCGCGGGTGGTGCGGGCGCGCTGACCGCCCCCATGCAGGGCACGGTGGCCAAGGTGGCGGTCGCCGACGGCGATCAGGTCCACGAGGGCGACACCATCATCGTGGTCGAGGCGATGAAGATGGAGCAGCCGCTGACCGCGCACTCCGCGGGCACGGTGTCCGGTCTGTCCCTCAAGGTCGGCGACACCATCGCGGCCGGCACCGTCGTCTGCACGATCGAGAACGACGCCTGACCCGGAGCCGGACACGCCGGCCGGATGGCGGACGCCGTCGGCCTCCGGCGCCGCAGCGAAGCGACGAAGCGACGAACGATCAGCGGAGCCGGGTGATCGTCACCTCGACGGCCCGGCCGGTGCCACCGGACCCGGCGGGGCCGGGGTACAGGGCTTTCAGGGGCGGCACGTCACCGTGTTCGCGGCCCCGGCCGACCACGACGTGCCGTTCGCCGACCGGCACGCCGTTGACCGGGTCGAACGCGGTCCAGCGGCCGACCCACCACTCGACCCAGGCGTGGCTCTGCCCGGCGACCGTGTCCCCGATCGCCGCGGCCGGCGCCGGGTGCAGGTAGCCGGAGACGTACCGGGCCGGCACGCCCATCGCCCGCAGCAGCCCCACGGTCAGGTGGCTGATGTCCTGGCAGGCCCCTCGGCGCAGCTCCCCGACATCGCGGGCGGCGCTCTGCCCGCCGGCGTCCGCAGGCCCGGTGGCGACGACGGCACCGCGGGGGCCGGGCCGGACGGCGACCTCGGCGCGGACGAACTCGCAGGCTGCCAGCGCCGCGGCGTGCGGGGTCGAGTGGGCACCGCGGATGTCCGCCGCGATGGCCGTCAGCTCGTCGGTGAGGCCGGTGCGCGGGGTGGGCCGGAGCAACTCGTACCAGCGGTCGACGGTTTCCGGGACGGCCAGGTCCGGCCAGCCCGCCCCTTCGCCGTCGTCGATGAGGTCGCCGGGCGGCTGTGTTTCCACTGTGGAAGTGGCGGTGACCGTCACCGTCTCGTGCGGCGCCTGCAGGTCGAACGCCGTGACGACCGTGCCCCAGTAGTCCTCGTAGCGGTATGTGCGCGCCGGCGGCCACACCTCGACATGCGCGTCCAGCACCGCCTGGCGCGCCTCGTTGCGGGGCCACATGCGGGCCTCGTGGTACGACGACGACACCGGCCCGGCGTAGTCGAAGCCGCTCCGGTGCTCGATCTTGAGCCGCCAGTTGTCGGTCATCGGGCTCGTCATGCCACCACTTCCGACATCCAGGTGACCGCCGCGGTCCGGGGGAAGTAGCGGCGCGACACCGCCTCGTCGACCTGCGAACACGTACGTTCCAGGTCGGCCAGCACCGGCGCCAGGTCGTCGATCAGCTCGTCGGCGCCGCGGAACTCGAGGTTGGTGCGGGCCCGCCCGAGGAGCCGCTGCGCGTCGGTCGCGACACCGGAACGGCCCGGGTCGGGCTCCAGGTCGGACAGGCACGCCTCGGCGGCGCCGAGGGCGGCGAAGACCGAGCGGGGGAACAGCCGGTCGAGCAGCAGGAACTCCGCGGCGTGCCGGTCGTCGAGGGAGCCACGGTACGTCCGCTGGAACGTCTCCCACGCCCCACAGGACCGCAGCAGCGTCAGCCACGACGGCACGATGCCGCCCATCTTTTCGTGCGTACGCAGCAGCCGCGCGGTCATGTCGACCCGTTCGACGCTGCGCCCGAGCACGAGGAACCGCCAGCCCTCGTCGCGGCTCATGGTGGCCTCGGTGAGCCCAGCCATGACCGCGCACCGTTCCCGTACCGATCGGAAGAACGCGTCGGCGAGGTCATGCCGGGTGACGGTGAGACATTCCCGCATCTCGGCGGAGAGGGCTTCCGGGATGCCGCGGGCGTTCTCCCGGGCGGCGGCAAGCGCACCGGCGACCGAGGCAGTGCTGCGCTCGTCGAGGCCGAGCACCGCGACCACGTCCGCTGACGTGACCGGGTCGTCCCGGCCGGGCATGCCCATCACGGCCAGCAGCGACCGGCAGGCCCGGTCCTCGTCGGTCCACGGGTCCACGCGCACGCGCTGCAGGTGCACATCGATGATGCGGGCGGTGCCCTCGGCGCGTTCGACGTACCGGCCGATCCAGTACAGCGACTCGGCGACGCGGCTCAGCATCCCCGCGCTCCCTGTTGCTGCCGATGAGCCTCACCCACGCCGGTGGGACCCGGATCCGGGCGGCCGGCCACCGGCAGCGTCACTGCCGCCGCACGGTGAGCGTCGGGGGCGGGAGAGGAGTCGAGCACCCAGGTGTCCTTGGAACCGTCGCCCGGGCCGGAACCTGGCAGCGTCACCCGGGTGAGGCCGCCGGGGAGCACCCGGATCTCGTCGCCGTCGTTGACCGCGTACGAGCGCAGCTGCACCTGCCGGCCGCGCAGCCCGTCGCCGACCAGCGTCGGCACGGTGGAGAGCTCGACCTCCCGCTGGGCGATCCAGCCGCGTGGGTCCGCCGTGATCGCCGACGCGACCGACTCCAGCTCCGCCGAGGTCGCGAGCGAGCCGACGACGACGCCCCCGCCGCCCACCGCGTCGACCGGCTTGAGCACCAGTTCGCCGAGACGGGTCAGCACATAGTCCAGGACGCCGGGCTCATCCAGCCGGTACGTGTCCACGTTGGGCAGCAGCGGCTCCTCGTCCAGGTAGTACCGGATCAGGTCCGGCACGTAGGTGTAGAGCAGCCTGTCGTCGGCGATGCCGTTGCCGACCGCGTTGGCGATGGTGACCCGCCCGGCCCGCGCCGCGTTGAGCAGCCCGGCGACGCCGATGACGGAGTCGGCCCGGAAGTGGACCGGGTCGAGGAAGTCGTCGTCGATGCGCCGGTGGACGACGTCGACGCGCTGCTCCCCCGCGGTCGTCCGCACGGCGACGTCGTTTCCGGCGCAGACCAGGTCACGGCCCTCGACCAGCTCGACGCCCATCTCCCGGGCCAGCAGCGCGTGCTCGGCGTACCCGGCGTTGTGCACGCCCGGGCTGAGCACCACGACCGTCGGATCGCCGACCCCCACGGGCGCCGCCGCGCGCAGGGCCCGCAGCAGCATCACCGGGTACGACTCCACCGGCAGGACCCGGGCGGCGGCGAAGACCTCGGGGAGCACCTGGGCCACAGCGCGCCGGTTCTCCAGCAGGAAGCCCGCCCCGGACGGGATGCGTACGTCGTCCGCGAGCACCCGGAACGCGCCCCGCTCGTCGCGGACGAGATCGACGCCGGCCACGTGGACGCGGACGCCGTTGGGCGGGTTGATGCCGGCCGCGGCCCGCAGGAAGTGGGCGCTGGTGGCGATGATGCGGCGCGGCACGACGCCGTCGGCGAGCACCTGGCCGGGCCCGTACACGTCGGCGAGGAAGGCCTCCAGCGCGCGGATCCGCTGGGCGACCCCACGCTCGACGGCGCGCCACTCGGCGGCCGCGATGATGCGGGGGACGATGTCGAGCGCGAGCCGGCGCTCCACGCCGGGCTCGGATGCATCCCGGCCGGCGAAGGCGTGGGCCAGCACCTCCGCCCGGGCGCCCAGCTCAGCGCCGGAGAGCGGCTGCAGCGTGGCGTGCAGCGCCGCATAGCTCTCCCGGGGCAGGCCGGGCTCCGCGAACATCTCGTCCCAGCCGGGGCCGAGGCGGTAATCCTCAGAGAGATCCGCCATGGCCCGACCCTAAGGGCGGGTCATTGCGCGTGGGTAACGGTCGGGCCTTCAGTGCGTTCGCGGGTGGCGGCGGGGCGGCCGGACGGCGGCGGCGGCGGCGGCGGCGGCGGGACCAACTGACTAGATCATGCCGCTGTGCTGCTGCTTGCCTGCCGAAGCCTCTCCGCTCAGTCGCATCACCGCTCCTCCCTCGCTCCAGCGCCAGCAGCGGGAGGTTCGCGGATTTAATAACCGACGTTGGTGCGCCGGGCCGAACGGGCAGCCACGCCCATGGCCCGCCCGAGCACGGGGCCGCCTGGACGACGGACGCGTTGGCCCTTCCACCCGGAATGCGCCTACGGCAGTGCCCTCTGGTAGCGGGACAACTCCCGAAGGAGCCGCGCCGGCCGCGGGAAAAGCTCGCCCACTTCGACGCGGAAGCCCATTCCGCCGGGCAGTTGCCGCACCCGTGGAACCGGACCGCAGGGCGCTGTCGTAGTCACTTCGTGCAGAGCGATGGGAACCACATCGAGCACCGCGAAAACACCCCACCGGTGCACCGACACGCTCGCCACATTCGCCCAGCCGACAAAAACCGGCGCACCGCCCTGAGCCAGCTCGATGCCAGCGTCGGAAATCCGAACCCATACCGGTCGTCGACGTTGTCGCCACGCGACGCCCAGCATGCTGCCGAAGCAGGGGCCCAGGACGGGGAAGAGGAGGGCCAAGTCGGGCTTCGGCCACCCGCCGAAGAGCAAGCCAAGAGCAGTCCATGCCAGGCCCAGCGAAACCGTCATGACCGGGAGCATGACCACAAGGAACCACCCAAGCCGAAGGCGAAACAACACGCCGCGCTCCGCAAATGCTCGGGTCATCACAGGAGTACAACATCGGTCGCAGCCGAGTCGTAGATCCAAACGGCTGATTCAGCACAACCGACCGGGATGAGGCCGTCTCCAGGCCGTCGGAGATCGACCAGCGACGACGTTTGCCCAGCTCAGCCGGGATGTGGCCGGTGACCAGGACCGCAAAGGTCGGGCCGCCGGTACGGGACCTACCGACGGCCCGGGCGCCCCCCGTGGCGAGGCGCCGAGAGAGCGGCCCGGCTCCCACCGTACGCGGGATCACACCGCGCCGAAGAAGCTCTTAATACGGATGGAAGCGCCCGAGATTGGCAGAAAGCGCCCGCGTCTTGACCCCCACGTGCGACGTTCAGGACGTACCGTGTCGGGCATCACCGTTTCCCGGGCCTGATCCGGGCTCATCCTGTACTCAGCCCATTCTCAGGTGCGCACACGGACAATGCCGTGAACCCTGGAGCCGCGAGGTGGCGACCCGATGACCGACCTGTTGACCGTGATGGCAACACCGGCGTGGGCCTACCTGGCAATTTTCGGGTTCCTCGCGATCGATGCGATGGTCCCGGTGGTGCCGATCCAGGCGATCATGATCACTTCGGGCGCCCTCACCGTCTACGGCAACCTCAACCTGGCTCTGGTCATCGCGGTGGGCGCGCTGGGCATGTTCACCGGCGACTCGATCGCGTTCGTGCTGGGGCGCACGGCCGGGCACGCCCGCAAGCACTGGCTGAGCGACCGGCTGGCGGCGCTGCGGCAGCGGTTCGCACCCCGGGCCGACCCGGGCGCCCCCGAGGCGGAACCCACCGAGTCGCGCACCAAGCGCGCGGCGGCCCGTTTCACCCGCGGCCTGCGGCGGCCCGGCCCGCTGGTGCTGCTGCTCTGCCGGTTCGTGCCGGGCGGGCGGATGGCAGCCGGATACCACGCGGGGCGCACCGGCTACCCGATCAAGCTGTTCATCCTCTACGACGGCGGCGCGGCCATCGCCTGGGCCACGTACGGCGGCCTTGTCGGCCATGTCGGCGGCACGGCGGTGACGCAGTCGGCGTGGCGGCTGTTCGCGATCGCGGCCACCGCCGCCCTCATCTTCGGCACCGCGGGCTGGATCCTCGCCCTGTTCGGCGGCCGCAAGGACGCCGGGGAAGCGGGCGAGGAGGCCGGGGAAGCGGCAGACCCGGCGGAGGAACAGGTCGGCGAGGTCCCGGCCCCCGAAGGGCAGCGCGCCCGCCGGTGAGAGCGGGCGCGGCCCACGGTCACTGCAGCTCGTGCTGCATGAGCTGACGGGCGGCCTCGGCGATCGAGCCGGACAGCGACGGGTAGATCGTGATCGTGTGGGCCAGCTGGTCCACCGTCAGGTTGTTCTCGATCGCCATCGTGATCGGCAGGATCAGCTCGCTGGCCTTCGGCGCCACCACCACGCCACCGACGATCTGACCCGTGGCCGGGCGGCAGAAGAGCTTGACGAACCCGTCGCGCAGGCCGGCCATCTTGGCGCGGGCGTTGCCGGTCAGCGGCAGCATCACCTGCCGGGCCGGGACCTTGCCCGCGTCCACGTCGTTCTGCGAGACGCCGACGGTGGCCAGCTCCGGGTCGGTGAAGACGTTGGCGGAGACCGTACGCAGCCGCAGCGGCGCGACGGCCTCGCCCATGGCGTGCCAGATGGCGATGCGGCCCTGCATGGCGGCGACGCTGGCCAGGGGCAGCACACCGGTGCAGTCACCGGCCGCGTAGATCCCCGGGACGTTGGTGCGGGACACTCGGTCGACGGTCACGTAGCCGCCCTGGGCGACGTCGACGCCGTACTCGCGCAGGCCCAGGTCGGCGGTGTTCGGCACGGCGCCGACGGCCATCAGCGCGTGCGAGCCGGTGACCACCCGGCCGTCGGAGAGGGTGACCTGGACGCCGTCGCCGGTGTTGACCACGGAGTCGGCGCGGGACTGGTTGAGGATCGTCATGCCGCGCTCGCGGAAGACCCGCTCGATGGCCATGGCGGCGTCGGCGTCCTCGTGCGGCATGACCCGCTCGCGGCTGGACACCAGCGTCACCTGCACGCCCATGGCGAGGTAGGCGCTGGCGAACTCGGCGCCGGTGACGCCGGAACCGATGACGACCAGGTGCTCGGGCAGCTCGGTGAGGTCGTACACCTGCCGCCAGTCGAGGATGCGCTCGCCGTCGGGCCGCGCGGAGGGCAGCACCCGCGGGGTCGCGCCGGTGGCGATCAGCACGGTGGCGGCGTCCACCGCGTACGGCTCGCCGCCGTGCGGGCTGATCAGCACCTGGTGGGTGTGGCCGAGGGTGTCCTCGCCGAGCCGCGCCCGCCCGGCCACGACGTCCACCCCGGCCTTGACCAGCTTCGACTGGATGTCGCCGGACTGGGCGAGCGCCAGCTTCTTGACCCGCTCGTTGACCGCCTTCGCGTCGACGCTCACGCCCTCGAGCCCGGCGGAGCGCACCCCGAACCGCTCGTTGTGGCGGTAGCCGGTCACCACCTCGGAACTGGCGATGAACGTCTTGGAGGGCACGCAGTCGGAGAGCACGCACGCGCCGCCGGCCCCCTCGGCCTCGACGAGCGTGACCTCCGCGTCGAGCTGCGCCGCGACCAGCGCCGCCTCGTACCCGCCCGGCCCGCCGCCGATGATCACGATCCGACTCACGTGGGTTCACCCTCCACTGTTACGTTTCGTCACTTACGTGACTGAGTTGTGCCGACACGCACACCTCGTATTCTCCCTCACCGGCGCATCGGGCTATCGTCATCGCCGTGGGTCACTACGCCGCGTACGGCTCAAACCTCGATCCGGCCCGTATGCGGGCCTATTGTCCGCACTCGCCGATGGTGGGCGTGGGGTGGGTCGAGGGCTGGCGGCTGACCTTCGCCGGTGAGGGCGACATGGGCTGGGAGGGCGCGGTCACCACGATCGTCGAGTCCCCCGGCGACCGGGTCTTCGTCTCGCTCTACGACGTGCACCCCTGGGACGCCGCCCAGCTCGACGAGGTCGAGGGCGTGACCGCGGGGGCGTACCAGAAGCTCACCGTGCGGGTCTCGACGCTCGAGGGCGACCTGAGCGCGTGGGTCTACGTCTTCGACGGCTACGAGGGCGGCATGCCGACGGCCTGGTATCTCTCCGAGATCGCCAACGCCGCGGAGAAGGCGGGCGCGCCCGACGACTACGTCAACGAGCTGCGCCAGCGCCCCACCCGGACGTCGGCCCCGGAGCTCTAGATCTTCAGCTCGTAGACGTTCGCCTCGAACATCGGGCGCATCCCCACCGCGCGGTAGAGCCGCGCGGCCCGGGTGGGATTGGCCAGGTCGACGCCCAGGCCGACGGACGTGCGGCCCTTGGCCGCGTAGGTCGCGAAAGCGCGGCGCAGGAGCGCCTCACCCACACCCCTTCTCCGGTACGCCCTCAGCACGGCGAGGTTCCGCACCCAGCCGACGCCCTCCTCGGCGCTGGAGTCGGAGGACTGCAGCACCCCCGCCCACTCCCCGTCGGCCTCCCCGACGAACCATTCGTCGTACGAGACGCTCGACTCCGCGGCGATACCTTCCCGCCAGGCGTCGTAGCCGGTCGCGTGGTGGTCGCTGTCCCGGAACGCCTCCTCGATCGTCGCGTGGAAGCGGCGCATCTCGGCCTCGTCGCCGGCGCGCACCGGGCGCACGGTGATGCCGGGCGGCGGCTGCGGCGGCTCGGGCGCCACGCCCTCCAGCGACATGGTCATCCGGGCGTGCTGCTTGATGAACGTGAAACCGGCGTCGGTCAGTGCGGCGATCCACGGCTCCTCGGTCGGGACCGCGCCGGCCCGAACGACGTACGGCGAGTGCCCGAACTCGGCGCCACGCTCGGCGACGCGCCGCAGCATGAGCTCGAGGAGCGGCCGCTGCGCCGGTACGCCGCGCTCGGGCCAGACGTACACCTCGACGAATTCGCGGTCCCCGCCGCCGGGGTTGTGCGGGTACGCCCACCCGACGATCGCGCCGCCCTCGTCCACGGCCACCCAGCAGTCGCGGGACATGTCGGTGTTGACGCCGGTGAGCGCCTCGCGGACGTCCTCCGCGGTGAAGTCGGGCTCCCCCACGGCGGCGATGTCGCTGGCCCGGGCCAGGGCGAGGATCTCGGGGATGTCGTCGAGCGTGGGCCGGCGCGTACGCCACCCGGCGGGAAGTGCGGTCACCGCGCCAGCGTGCCCTATCCGCCGATCCGGTGCGACAGGGATTCCAGGAGCCCGATCAGTTCGACGCGCTCGCCGAGGTCCAGGGCCGCGTACGCCTGCCCGGCCAGCGAGTCCGCCACCGACTCCGCCCACATCAGCCGCCGCACGATCGGCCCGGCCGGCGGGTACGGCGGTTGCCAGCCGAACGCGACCGCGCCCGTCTCCCCCTCGGGCCCGGCGATGATCGCCTGCAGCGGGGTGAGGCCGCTGGCCCGGACGGCCACGACGTGCACGCCGAGCCGGTGCTCGTGGAGCAGGTGCAGCACGACCGCGAGCTGGGCGCCCGGCGACGCGTCGGGCACCGGCATGGCCCGCCAGGCGGCGAACAGTGGCAGCCCGGCGCAGTCCACGGCGTCGGCCACCCGCTTGGCCAGCTCCAGCAGCCGGGTGAGGCGCGGGAAGTCGCCGAGCTGGTCGACGCCCCAGCGGCACAGCTCCTGCAGGTGCCACGTGGCCACCTCGACCGGCGCGGTGGTCTTGGCGGCCGCCTCCCAGCCGTCGGTGAGCGCGTCCGGGGCGATGAAGCCGATGGCAGCCGCGGCGGTCTCCGGCCGGACGTCACCGAGCGCACCGGCCCGGGCGGACACGTGGTACGCCCACCCGGACAGGCCCATCAGCCGGGCGCGACGCAGCGTCTGCGGGGACTCGGCGAACGCCCCGACGAGCGACGCGAGGCCCGCCCGGGCATTGGCGGCTGCCTGTTCGGGGGTCACCCGCCCGATTCTGCTCTCTCTGACCGGTTCTGGAAAATGGCCGACTAGACCGGTTCATCCGCTTCAAGATCCTCGAGCGCGGCCTCGACGTCCCCGACGCGGCGGCGGCCCACGGAGGCCTCCCGTTCGGCCGATCGCCGGGCGAGCTTGCGGCGCGACACCTCGGCCTGGGCCACGATGCGCTGCCGCTCCAGCTCGGCGATCTGTTCCTCGAGCTCGTCGACGGCCTGCCCGGCGTTGCGCTCGGCCTCCTCGGCCTGTTCCAGCGCGGCGCGCGCCTTCCGGTCCGCCGAGTGCGCCGCGGTCAGCTCGCGCTCGAGCTCGCGCCGCTTCGCCGCGCGCTCGGCCCGGGCCTTCTCCTCGGCCCGGCGCCGCCGGTCGTCGCCGGGCGAGGGGCGCGGGGCCTCGTCCGGAGCCTCCTCGGCCTCGGCCTCGTCGGCGTCCTCCGCGGTGACCAGGCGCAGGCGGGGCCGGGGCACCTCACCGAAGCCGGCGTACGTGGCCGCCTTGACGAGCCGGCCGCTGCGGACCTGCTCGGCGATCTCCGGCTCGGCCAGCGCGGCGGTCAGCGTGGCCTCCACCTCGGCCATCGGCAGCTTCGCCCCCCGCAGCCCCGGGTCGTCCTCGACCGCGAGCTGCTGGGCGGCGCGGACCAGCGCTGACACCACCTGCCGGCGCTGGGTGGACAGCTCGCGCAACTGGTCGCCCTTGAGGCTGCGCTGGGCCTGGCGCAAAGCGGTGGCGAGCTCGACGAGATCCTCGATCAGGTCGGGGCGCCGCAGCGCGAGCAGGTTCACCAGCCACGCCGCCACGGTCGGCTTGCGCAGGGCGGCGAGCCGCTTGGCCAGGTCCTTGTCGCCGGCTCTGCGCGCGTCGGCCACGGCCTGGGCGCGGCCCGCGACGAAGTTCTCCGGGGGTGCCTCGTACAGCCGGCGGATCAGCTCGTCGGTGCTCGGTGCCACGTCAGGGGAGCGTAGTGCCGGGGGCGAGCTGCGCGTACGAGGTGCCGCCCAGCCGTTCCAGGTGTCCGTTGGAGATCTGCGCGCCGGTCGCGGTGAGCAGGAAGTCGTGCAGCGCGTACGCCCGCCCCGGCTTGACCGCGCGCACGAAGTCGATCGCCTCGCTCAGCTTCATCCACGGCGCGTTCAGCGGCACGAACAGCGTGTCCACGTTCTCCTCCGGCACCGTGAACGAGTCGCCCGGCGTGTACACCGACTGGCCGCCGTCGGAGATGAGGTATCCGAGGTTGGCGATGCGCGGGATGTCCTGATGGATGACCGCGTGCTGCCCACCGTACGCCCGGACCGTGAAGCCGGCGGCCTCGACGTGCGTGCCGGGCTCCACGGCCGTGACCACGTCGGCGAACGCCGTCAGTTTCGGCAGCACGTCGGGGTGGGCGTAGACGCGGGTGCCCGGCCGCTGGGCCAGGGCGTCGGCGAGCCCGTCCACGTCGAGGTGGTCGGGATGCTCGTGGGTGATGAGGACGGCGTCCGCCCCGGCCAGCGCCGCCCGCTCGCTGAACGCGCCGGGGTCGACCACCAGGACCGCATCGCCCTCGATGCGTAGGCAGGAATGCGTGAACTTCGTGACGCGCACGGGACCCCTCCGCTGCCGAATCGTGACCGCTCACCACGCAGTCTGCCGGAACCGGCGTCACCGCGCCGCACGTCCCAGGGTCCAGACCGCACGGGGAAGGGAAGATCCATGAACGGACGAACTCGGGTCAGAACGGCCGTCTGCGCCGCGGGGCTGGTGGCCGCGCTCGCCCTGCCGGCCTGCAGCAGCGACCGCGCCGGCGACAAGGCCTCGTCGACCTCGGGTGGCGGGCCCGGCATCAGCGAGCAGCGCGCGCCCGCCGAGGGCGGGGCCGCCGCCCCCGCCCAGCAGCAGGGGAAAGACACCGGCGCGAAGGCCCCGGACCTGGGCGTGGACCAGCGGTCGATCATCTACACCGGGTCGATCACCGTACGGGTGGACGACGTCAACACCGCCGCCGCGCGCGCCACCGGCATCGCGACCGCCGCGGGGGGCTTCGTCGGCGGCGACAAACGCAACAGCAACGGCGACCAGGGGTCCAGTGACGCCACGCTGACGCTGCGGGTGCCCGCCGAGAAGTTCACCTCCGTGGTGGACCAGCTCGCCGCGATCGGTACGGAGGAGCAGCGCGGCATCAACACCGAGGACGTCACCGAGGAGACGATCGACCTCGACGCCCGGATCGCCACCCAGCAGGCCCGGGTGGACAGCGGCCGCAAGCTCCTGGCCCAGGCGAAGTCGCTGAGCGACCTGGTCATGCTGGAACGCGAGGTCGCCACCCGGGAGTCGGACCTCGCGTCGCTGCAGGCCAAGAAGCGCCGGTTGGGCGACCTCACCGCACTGTCCACGATCACCGTCGTGCTGCTCGACCCGCAGGCCGTCAAGCAGGAGAAGGACGACGACGGGGCGCCCGGCTTCCTCGCCGGGCTGCGCAACGGCTGGGACGGGCTGCTGGCGTCGCTGGCCGTCGTGGCGACCGTGGTCGGCTGGCTGCTGCCGTGGCTCCTGCTGCTCGCCCTGCCGGCGTGGGCCGTCCTCTGGTACGTACGCCGGAGCCGGCGGGCCCGTCCTCCGCTGGAGCAGGAAAGCGCTTAGAAGGCGCCGGTGGACAGCGCAGCCATCGCGGTGTGCACCATGACGCGTACGCCGTACCCGATGCAGCGCTCGTCCACGTCGAAGTTGCTGGTGTGCAGGTCGTACTTGACCTCCGAGCCGGGCGTGCCGGTGCCGAGGCGGATCATCGCCCCGGGCACGTTCTCGAGGTAGAAGGAGAAGTCCTCGCCGCCCATGCTGATCTCCGCCTCGACGACGCGGTCGGCGCCCAGCGCGGCGCCGGCCGCCCCGGCGATCACGGCGGAGGCCATGCGGTCGTTGATCACCGGCGGGACGCCCCGGTTGTACTGGATCTCGGCCTTGGCGCCGGTGGCCGCGACGACGTCGTGGATCAGCTGGGAGATCAGCTCCGGCGCCTCCCGCCAGGCCTCGCGGTTGAGGATGCGGACGGTGCCGAGCACCTCCCCCTCGCCGGGGATCGCGTTGAACGCCTGACCGGCCTTCACGGCGCCCCACACCATGGAGACGCCGGCCCGCGGGTCGACCCGGCGGTCCAGCAGCGCGGGGACGTCCACGATGACCCGGCCCAGCGCGTGCACCAGGTCGGCGGTCAGGTGCGGCCGGGCGGTGTGCCCGCCGGGGCCGGTGAGGCGTACGCGGACCGTGTCGGCCGCCGCGGTGAACGGGCCGGAGCGGACCCCGACCAGGCCCGCGGGCAGCTGCGGGTAGCAGTGCAGCGCGTAGATCGCGACGACGTCCTTGAGCGCACCGGAGGCGATCACCTCGGGGGCGCCGGAGGGCACGTACTCCTCGGCCGGCTGGAAGATCAGCCGCACCCGGCCGGGCAGCTCCCCCTGCTCGTTGAGCTGCGCCAACGCCAGGCCCAGCCCGAGCAGCACCGTGGTGTGCACGTCGTGGCCGCAGGCGTGGGCGACCTTCTCCACCGTCGAGCGGTACGGCACGTCCTTGGTGTCCTGCAGCGGCAGCGCGTCCAGGTCGGCGCGGAACGCCACCACCCGGTCGCCCTCGCCGATGTCGCAGATCAGGCCGTTGCCCTTGGGCAGCAGCTGCGGCGAGAGGCCCGCCACGGCGAGCTCCCGGGCGACGAGCGCGGCGGTCTCGAACTCGGCGTTGGACGGCTCGGGGTGCGCGTGGATGTGACGGCGGATGGCCACGAGCTCGGCTCCCCGGGCGGCGAGCCAGCGGTCGAGCTGACCGGGCAGGGGCTCGGCCCCGGGGGGCGGTCCGGGGAAGGTCGCCGTCTCGGCGCCGGCCGGCGCCGTCAGTGCACTCGTCACGTCGATGTCTCTATCGCTCTCGGTATTCGGTCCGTTTTCCGCAACGCGCGACAGCCTAGACCCATTTTGGTGACGCTGTGCAACGTCATTCCCGTATTGGTCGGATCGCGGACTGTTACGAAAGCCCTGATAAGAGCGATCTCCGGGCGGCATGCGTTGACCACCTCCTACAACGGGTTACGAATCGCGGAGGTGACGCGGTTCAAATCCAGGCAGCGCTCAGAAGTGCTCCACCGGGTGGTATACCCCCCAGACGCCGCGCAACGTGTGGCAGACCTCACCAACCGTGGCACGGCGGCGCAACGCCTCCCGCATCGGCGGCAGGACGTTGTCCGTGCCCTCGGCGGCTTTGCGCAGATCCGCCAGGGCCGCCTCCACCGCCGCGCCGTCCCGCTCGGCGCGCAGGGTGGCCAGGCGCGCGGCCTGCTCCGCTTCGATCTGCGGGTCGACGCGCAACGGTTCGTACTTCTCCTCCTCGTCGGCGCCGAAACGGTTGACGCCGACCACCACCCGCTCGCCGCCGTCGATCTGTTGCGCGATCCGGTATGCGGAGGTCTCGATCTCCTGCTTCTGGAAGCCCTGCTCGATGGCCTCGACCACGGAGCCGTACCCGAACACCCGCTCGATCAGGTCGGTCGCGGCGGCCTCCACCTCGTCGGTCATCGCCTCGATCACGTACGAGCCGGCGAACGGGTCCACCGTGTCGACCAGCCCGGTCTCGTACGCGAGCACCTGCTGGGTCCGCAGCGCGAGCCGGGCCGACTTCTCGGTGGGCAGCGCGATGGCCTCGTCGTACGCGTTGGTGTGCAGCGACTGGGTGCCGCCGGCGACCGCGCCGAGGGCCTGCACGGCGACGCGTACGAGATTGACCTCGGGCTGCTGCGCGGTGAGCTGGACGCCGGCCGTCTGGGTGTGGAACCGCAGCATCATCGACTTCGGGTTCGTCGCGCCGAACTCGTCGCGCATGATCCGCGCCCACATCCGCCGGGCGGCGCGGAACTTGGCGATCTCCTCCAGCAGCGTGGTGCGGGCGACGAAGAAGAACGACAGCCGGGGCGCGAAGTCGTCGACCGCGAGGCCGGCGGCGACCGCGGCGCGCACGTACTCGATGCCGTTGGCCAGCGTGAACGCGATCTCCTGCGCGGGCGTGGCCCCGGCCTCGGCCATGTGGTAACCGGAGATCGAGATGGTGTTCCACCTCGGGATCTCCGTCCGGCAGTACGCGAACGTGTCCGCGACCAGCCGCAGCGACGGCTTGGGCGGGAAGATGTACGTCCCCCGGGCGATGTACTCCTTGAGGATGTCGTTCTGGATCGTGCCCTGCAGCGCCGGGCCCGGCACGCCCTGCTCCTCGGCGACGAGCTGGTAGAGCAGCAGCAGCACGGAACCGGGCGCGTTGATCGTCATCGAGGTGGAGACCTGGTCCAGCGGGATGTCGCGGAAGAGCCGCCGCATGTCCTCGATGGAGTCGATGGCCACACCGACCTTGCCGACCTCGCCGTGCGCGATCGGCTCGTCGGAGTCGTACCCCATCTGCGTGGGCAGGTCGAACGCCACCGACAACCCCATGGTCCCGGCCTTGAGCAGCTGGTGGTAGCGGGCGTTGGACTCGGCGGCGGTGCCGAAGCCGGCGTACTGCCGCATGGTCCACGGCCGCTTCGTGTACATCGTCGGATAGACGCCGCGCGTGTACGGCCACTCACCGGGCCGGCCGAGCTTCTCCTCCACGTCGGCGGGCAGGTCGCCGCTGTCGTAGACCGGCTTGATCTCGAACCCGGATTCTGCGTTCACACCGCGATCCTAAGGCGTCGTTCAGGTCGCGTGGGGTGTGAGGGATTTTGCACCTCGCGTCCGAAAAGTTCCACCCTATGCGACAGCGTTGCTACGGTCCGTCAAGTTCGCGGAAACACTCCATGACCGGCTTTTCGAATCGGGGTACGAACCGGCAAGATAGCGTGGTTGGCCGACCGCCCCCTACACCCCATTCGGTGGCATCTCACGTGACTCAGATTCCGACGTGGAGCAGTGGCAACACCGCTCCGACCAGCGGACGCGCAGCCCCGGGCACGCTCATCGGCGGGCGGTACACCCTTCGCGCCGCGGTCGGCCACGGTGGCATGGGCACGGTCTGGCGTGCCGCCGACACGCTGCTGCGCCGGGACGTGGCGATCAAGGAAGTCATCCTCCCGCCCGGTCTGGCCCCCAGCGACCGCGACGCGATGTACGAGCGCACGATGCGCGAGGCCCGCGCCGCCGCGGCCCTGCAGCACCCGGCCGTCGTGCAGGTCTACGACGTGGTGCACGAGAACGGCCGCCCCTGGATCGTCATGGAGCTGCTGGAGGCGCGCAGCCTCGCGGACATGGTGATCGAGGACGGGCCGGTGGCGCCGCGGGTGGTCGCCAAGATCGGCATAGCGCTGCTCGGCGCGCTCGAGGTGGCCCACGCGCACGGCGTGCTGCACCGCGACGTCAAGCCGGCCAACGTGCTCATCTGCACCGACGGCCGCTGCGTGCTCACCGACTTCGGCGTCGCCCGGATGCCCACCGACGTGCAGCTCACCACGCCGGGCATGGTGCTGGGCTCGCCGCACTTCATCTCGCCCGAGCGCGCCATGGGCAGCGACTTCGGCCCGCCCAGCGACCTGTTCTCGCTCGGCGTCACGCTCTACACCGCCATCGAGGGCCGGCCGCCGTTCGACAAGGGCGACCCGATCGAGACGATGCACGCCGTCGTCGAGGACCCGCCCACCCCGGCGGTGCGGGCCGGCTCGCTCACGCCGGTGCTGATGGGCCTCCTCGAGAAGGACCCGGCGCGCCGGTTCGACGTGCAGACCGCCCGCACGATGCTGCGCCAGCAGCTGGCCGGCCCGCTGGCCAGCAAGGCGCCGCCGCACATGATGACGGACCCGTACTCGGTCGTCCCGTCGCAGCGCCCACCGGCGGCCGAGACCCAGCCGATCCCGCCGCCGCAGAAGCCCTCGGGCCAGATCGGCGGCCGGGCCATGCTCGCGCCCGGCGACTCGCTCTCCGGTCACCTGGCGAAGCTCAAGCAGGGCGGCACCGACGAGAAGCGCCCCGCCGCGCCCGCGGCCGACCAGCCCACCGGGGCATACCCGGGACCCGACGGCGACCGCACCAGCGTGATCCCGCCGTCCGGGCCGGGCGGCGACGCCACCAGCGTGCTGCCGCCCCGGCGCCAGTGGGACGGCGCCCGCGCCGCCCGCGAACCCATGGCCGGCGGCGGCACCGTGGTGGGGAGCCCGGCCGTCAAGCGCCAGCAAATCATCGACAGGACCGTCGCCACCGTGCGCGAGGCCACCGGCAAGGCGGTCACCACGGTGAAGGGGTGGCCGCGCAACACGCAGCTCGCCGCGGCCGGCGGGATGGCCGTGCTGCTGGTCGTCGCCCTCGTGCTCGCCTTCTCCGGCGGCGGCGACGACAAGACGCCCACCGCGGCCGGTGTGCCGCAGGGCAACGCCGCGGGCGACCCGGGCTTCGCCACGGTGGCGTACAAGGGCCGCGGCACCAGCGTCTCCGTGCCGAAGGGCTGGACGAAGAAGAGCGGCGGCAGCTGGGTCGACTACGTGGACCCGGCCGCCGAACGGAAGGTCCGCCTGCTGGTCGAGCCCGGCAAGGGCACCCCGCAGAGCTTCCTGAAGATCGCCGAGAACAACCTGAAGAAGAAGGGCTCCAGCTGCCCGAAGCCGTACGCGCAGGTGGGCCTCACCGACCGGGAGATCAGCGGCCACCCCGGCGCGGTCCTCGAGTACACCTGCGCGGGCACCCGGCACGGGCTCTGGGGCGCCGTCCTGACCAACGGCAAGGCGTACTCGTTCTACATGACCAGCACCGAGCAGCAGTTCGCGGAGAGCAAGCCGATTTTCGAGAACCTCGTGAGGACCTTCGCGCTCGACGGCTGACCGGGTCGTGCTATCCACTGAGCATGGCAACTGACGACCTTCGCGAGCTGGCCGAGACCTGGCTGGCCGACGACCCCGACCCGGCCGGCCGCGACGAGATCCGCGCGCTGCTCGCCCGCCTCCCGGAGAGCGCGGCCGAGCTGGCCGACCGGTTCGCCGGCCCGCTCACGTTCGGCACCGCCGGGCTCCGCGGCCGGCTGCGCGCCGGGCCGAACGGCATGAACCTCGCCGTCGTGACCCGCGCCGCCGCCGGGCTGGTCGCCTGGCTCGGCGCCCAGGGCGGCCACGGCCCGCTGGTCATCGGGTACGACGCCCGGCACGGCTCGAAGGACTTCGCCGAGCAGACCGCGCGGGTCGCCACCGCCGCCGGGCGGGAGGCGCTGGTGCTGCCGCGCCCGCTGCCGACGCCGGTGCTCGCGTACGCGGTCCGCAAGCTGGACGCCGTCGCCGGGGTCATGGTCACCGCCAGCCACAACCCGCCGCAGGACAACGGTTACAAGGTCTACCTGGGCGCACAGCTCGGCGGGCCGGCCGGCGCCGGGGCGCAGATCGTCCCGCCCGCCGACGCCGGGATCGAGGCCGCCATCCGGGCCGTCGGGGCGCCGGCGGAGGTCGCGCTGGGCGAGCCCGGCACGGTTCTGGGCGAGGAGATCGTCGACGGGTACGTGGCCAGCGCCGCGGCCGTCCTCGGCGACGGGCCCCGGGAGCTGCGGGTCGCGTACACGCCCCTGCACGGGGTGGGCGGCACGGTGCTGGCCGCCGCGTTCACCGCGGCCGGGTTCGAGGCGCCCGCCGTGGTCGCCGAGCAGGCCGAGCCGGACCCCGACTTCCCCACGGTCGCCTTCCCCAACCCGGAGGAGCCCGGCGCGATGGACCTGCTCCTCGCGCTGGCCGCGGAGACCGGCGCGGACCTCGCCATCGCCAACGACCCGGACGCCGACCGCTGCGCCGTCGCGCTGCCCACCGGCGAGGAGGGCGGCTGGCGCGCGCTGCGCGGCGACGAGCTGGGCATTCTGCTCGCCGACCACCTCATCCGCACCGGCACACCCGGCGTGTACGCCACCACGATCGTCTCGTCCACCCAGCTCAAGGCGCTGTGCGCGGCGCGCGACGTGCCGTACGCCGAGACGCTGACCGGCTTCAAGTGGATCGTGCGCGCCGCCGACGAGCTGGCGTACGGCTACGAGGAAGCGCTCGGCTACTGCGTCGCCCCGGACATGGTCCGCGACAAGGACGGCATCACGGCGGCCCTGCGCATCGCCGAGCTGGCCGCCGCACTGAAGGCGGAGGGCAAGTCGGTGCGGGACCGGCTGGACGAGCTCGACACCGAGCTCGGCGTGCACCGCACCGACCAGCTGTCGGTACGCGTCGACGACCTCACCGTGATCACCCGCGCGATGCAGCGGGTCCGCGCGAACCCGCCCGCCACGCTGCTCGGCGAGCCGGTCACGCAGGTCGAGGACCGGGCACCGGCCGCCGACGTGCTCACCCTGCGGACGGCGGGCGCCCGGGTGGTCATCCGCCCGTCGGGCACCGAGCCGAAGCTCAAGGCGTACCTGGAGGTGGTCGAGCCGGTCGGCACCGGCAAGCTCGTCACCGCGCGGTTCCGCTCCGGAGCGGGCATGGCCCAGCTCCGGAAGGAGGTCTCCGCCGCGCTGGGCCTGTAGCGCCGGCTACAGCACCTTGGGGGTGCCCAGGGCCGCGCTGATCGCCCGGCCCAGGGTCGCCACCACCAGCGCGACGCTGGGCCGCACGATGGAGTCCTCGATGCTCGCCCCGGAGAAGCCGGCCCCGCTCGCGATCTGCTCCAGCCGCTCGTGGGCACGGGCCGACTCCTCCGGCGGCAGCCGGAGCGCGGGCTCCATGCGGGTAGCCACGAGCAGCGTGGCCAGCGCGGCCGTGCGCTCGTCCGGCGCCGCGTCGGTGATCAGCGCGTCCGCCAGCCGCTTGCGGATCTCCGCCTCGTACGCCGGGTCGGTCGTCGGGTAGCGGTGCACGTGGATGGCGCCGAGCTGGGTCTCGTCGACGTCGCGGATGACGCCCCGGGCGACCAGATCCTCGAGGACCCGCTCACGCAGCCGGTGGCGCAGCCGCTGCACCCACTGCCCGGGGGTGTGCGGGACGTCGGCGGCCGCCTTGGCGAGGACGGCGTCGGCGATCGGTTCCCCGGTCGGGGTCGTGTCCTTCACCACGAGGTTGCCGTCGGCGTACGCGATCCGCCCGGCGAGCGCGAGGTCGACCAGCACGGCCGCGGCCATGCCGAGGTCGAGTCCGATACGGGAACCGGTCGCCTTGCCGGTCTGGTCGTCATACGCGAGGAGCAGGAGCTCCTCGGCGAGCGCGATGGAGGTCATGTCGAAAACGATAGTGGCCGGTGTCACCGGGGCAACCGCCAGAGGGTCTGCCGCGGCGACTACTTCCGGACCACTTCGAGCTCCTCCGGCCAGGCGCCGCCGGCGAAGACGTTCGCCCAGCTCTCGCTGATGTGACCCATGTCGATGGCCCAGCGCCCGCGCTGCGACAACCAGGCCGCCGCGAGGGTCCCGGCGGGACCCAGGGCGAACAGGTACAACCGGCCCGGATCCGCGTCCTCCAGCTCCCGCATGAGGCGCGGCAGGTCGGCGTACGCGTCGGTCGCCGTGGAGTACACGAAGTCGATGGAGCGGGTGTTGCCGAACAGCGCCGGCTCCAGGTGGAAGCGGGAACCCTCGCCGGTGACGATGCTGATGTCCTGCCCGTCCCACACGTCGCGCCACAGCTCGACCCCGCGCCGGCCCAGGTGCGAGAAGTAGATCGGCCGGGACACGTGCGAGGTGCCGTACGGGACGATCGGGTTGAGCAGCGGCTTCACCTCCGGCCAGATGTCCTGCCACACCGAGGTCCAGTGCACGTCCCGGAACGTGTACGGGAACCCGACCAGCAGCCGGTCCGGGTCGAAGCCGTCCATCGTCAGCACCGCGCGCAGGTCCCCGGCGAGCCGCGCCGACCAGGGCTGGAAGCGCAGGTTGTACTGCGGCCGGAGCATGAGCTTCAGCTCGCCGTCGCCGAAGCGGGCCAGACTCAGCCGGTTGTCCGCGACCCGCCGCATGGTCTCCTCGAAGCCCAGCTGCTGCGCCTCGGTGAACGCGCGGATCTCGGCGAACATCGCGGTCGAGGCGTACGCGCGGAAGCCCTCCAGGTACTTGCGCTGCTGCTTGAGCTCCCAGCGGATGTCGTAGAGCAGCTCGTTCTGCTTGCGCGCCTCGGTGTTCGCCTCCTTCATGGCCTTGAGCACGCGCGGGTCCGCCGGAGGACCGGCCATGTGGCGCTTGACGAGCTTCCTGGCACGGTCCCAGATCATCGGCTTCCCCCGGCGTCGAGCATGCGGTCGGCCAGCTTGGCTGCGGCGTGGCCGTCGTCCAGGTCGCAGGCCTTGGCGGCGAACGCGCGGTAGCGCTCGGCGTACCGGGCGGCGATCGCGTCGGCGTCCCGGATCGCCGCGACGACCTCCGGCGAGGTGGCCAGCAGCGGGCCGGGCGCCTCGGCCTCGAAGTCGAAGTAGAAGCCGCGCAGCTCGTCGCGGTAGTACGCGAGGTCGTAGGTGAAGAACAGCATCGGCCGCCCGGTGTTGGCGAAGTCGAACATCACCGAGGAGTAGTCGGTGATCAGGATGTCGGCCGCCGCAAGCAGGTCGGCCATGTCCGGGTACGTGGACACGTCGTAGACGAACCCGTCGCCGTCGCCGGGGATCTCGTCCAGCACGTTGGGGTGCCGGCGGACCAGCAGGGCATGGTCGGCGCCCAGCTTCGCGGCCGCGTCCTCGGTGTCGAGCTGCATCGAGATGCGGTACTGGCCGCCGCTGTACTCGTCGTCGCGCCACGTGGGGGCGTACAGGACGAGCTTGCGACCGGGCGGGATGCCGGCGACGGCCCGGACCCGCTCGGCGATCTCCGCCCGGTCGCGGAACAGCACGTCGTTGCGCGGGTATCCGATCTCGAGCAGCTCACCCTCGTAACGGAACGCGCGGCGCAGGATCGGCGAGCTGAACGTGTTGGGCGACACCAGGAAGCTCCAGTTGGGCGCCTCCTGGGCCAGTTTCTCCAGGTAGCGGCGGTCGGTGAAGCGCACGTCGGCGATGTCGAAGCCGATCCGTTTCAGCGGCGTGCCGTGCCACGTCTGCACGACCACCTGCCCCTCCCGGCGGCGGAACCACTCCGGCAGGTGCTGGTTGGTGACGATGTAGCGGGCGGTGGCGAGCGCCTCGTACCACCGCCGGCTCCACAGCGGCACGGCGTCGCCGGTGTGCGGCACCGGCGCCTGCCCGTCGACCGACACCCACAGGTGTTCCAGTCGCAGCCCGCGGGCGACGAGCTCCTCGTGCACGGCGCGCGGGCTGTCCGAGTACTGGCGGCCGGTGAAGCTGTTGTAGAGCACCACGTCCCGCAGCGGCTTCTCCCGCGTCGCCGGGTAGTGCCGGTCGCGCAACCGGGCCTGGTTGCCGCGGCCGCGCTCCTCGTCGTCGAGCGCCGAACGGATCCGCAGCACCACGCGCTCGTCGGCGAGCCACTCCAGCGACACCCGGGGCGCGTCCCCGGCCAGCGGCAACGGAAGGGCGTCCATGGCGGTGGCCGCCGCGGGCAGTGGTTCCACCGGGCCGCCGGCGATGCGGCAGAGGACGTTCCAGGTGCCCGTACGCATCCGGACCCGGGTGCCGAAGTGCTCCACCGCGTCGGGGTCGACCTCGGCGTGCCAGGTGCCGCCTTCCACGCGTACGGGAAAAGCCTTGGTCTCGCGGCCGTTGCCCGGACGCAGCACCAGCTCCATCGGCTCCGCGCGACCGTGCAGGCGCCCGCTGAAGTGGAACTGCCGCGCGGCGGTGCTCACGGAGGTCAGGACCGGCCCGGTCGGCAACGCCGCGAGCACCGGCTCGCCGGTCCCGCCGCTGTGCAGGTGCACGGTCCGCGCGCCCAGGTCCACCGGCTCGATCGGGGCGTCCGTGAGGGCGCAGGTCAGCTCGCCGCTGCGCTTGGTGCCGGTGGCGAGCCGGATCGTCCAGCGGTCGGCCGGCTCGCCGATCCGCAGCGGCGGGTACGCGACCCCGTCCCGCTGCAGGTCCCCGACGGGGATGCTGAAGGTGAACCGGTCCCCGTCGGGGTTGAGCGGGTACCGCCGCCACACCAGCCCGTCGACCCGCGACAGGATCGCGGTCGTCGGCTGCCCCACCCCGGCCTTCCCGCCGATGACCAGGGCGTCCCCGTCGCGGTGCACGGCGTCCAGCACCGCCCCGACGTGGTCCACCTTGAGGCGCAACCGCCCGTCCGAGACGTACGGCGTGACCCGCACGTCGCCGAACTGGCGGGCGGTCAGCCGTACCGGGGTCGCGGGCTGGCCCATCTCCAGCGAGCCCTTGCTCTTGCGGCCCAGCCCCACGACGCCCGTCACGATCGACCACTCGCCGTCGCGCCAGGCACCCTCCGGCGTCCGCAGCGTCTGCGGGTCGATGAGCGCCTCGAAGCCGGACCAGTCGTACGAGGTCTGTGCCGAGCCGTGGTCCGCGGTCGCGTCGGCGCACCGCCGGTTGATCAGCGGCGTCCGCCGGGTCCGGCGCCCGCCCGCCTCCTTGAGCCAGATCAGCCGCGAGGTGCTCCACGGGTGCGCGGCCGACTGACCCGGGATGAACGTGTGGCCGCGGATGCACAGCCTGTCGTTCTCCCATGCCACCTCGTGCACCTTCGTCCTCGGCCGTGGCGTCCCGGCCGCGAACAGCTCGGGCGGCAGCTGCGGCAGCTTCGCGTGGAAGAGGTCCATGTCGTGGTAGCGGCGCAGCCCCCGGCGGGCGATCCGGCGCTGCTTGCGCACCACCGGCACCAGTTCGAGGATCTCCGGCATCATCCGGTGCCGCACCAGCGTCCAGAGCACCCGCTGGGCGGCGGGCAGTTCGAGGATCGCCTCCGGGTCGACGGTGTCCAGGTACGCGTTCGTCCGGTCCAGGAAGACCTGCCGGTAGTCGTCGTCCACCCGTGGCAGCACCCGGGCGAACAGCATCAGGTCGCTCTTGAGCACCGACTCGTCGTACAGCCGCTTGATCCCGTGGTAGCCGGACCGGCCGAGCAGGCGGCTCACCGCCCAGCAACTCTCCAGCCGGTCGAGGAACGCGGGCAGCTCCTCCCGGCGCTGGGTGATCGACTTGTCCGGCCCCTCCCGCTCCCGCCAGTAGTAGACGGGCGCGTCCAGCACGTCCACCGAGTCGGCGAGCACGTGCGCGGGGACCGTGACCGGGATGTCCTCGTACAGCACGCCCTCGGGGAACACGAAGTCGTGCAGGTCCCAGAAGCTGCGGCGGAAGACCTTGTTCCAGGCCGTACGGTCGCCCAGCAACGCGGGGAGATGACTGACATGGGTACGCAGCCTCGTGGCGGCGAACGGCGCCCGGTGCATCCCCGACTGGCTCAGCCCCTTGGTGGTGAGCCGCAGCACGTTGGCGCAGGAGAAGTCCGAGCCGGTCTTCTCCAGGCTGCCGACGAGCAGCTCGGCCGCGTACGGCGCCAGCGCGTCGTCGCTGTCGACGAACATCAGATAGTCACCGGTGGCGTGCTTGGTGCCGGTGTTGCGGGCGGCGCCCAGCCCGGCGTTCTCCTGGCGGATCAGCCGGAACCGGGGGTCGCGGGCGGCGTACCGCTCCGCCACGGCGGCGCTGTCGTCGGTCGAGCCGTCGTCGACCATGACGACCTCGAGCTCCGGCCGGTACTGCCCGGCGAGGGAGCCGAGGCACTCGTCGAGGTAGGGCCCGACGTTGTACATGGGCACGACGATGCTGAGGACCGAACTCGCCATTTCGGCAGGATATGCACCATTTCCGGGCCCGGTCCGAGCATCCGCGGATTCCCACACCTAAGGTTTCCGCCGTGCAGGCAACCCTCGCGACACTCGGCTACGTGACCTCGCCCGACGGCCGGCAGGTCCTCATGATCCGGCGGGACACCCGGCCGGACGACATCCATTTCGGCTACTACAACGGCCTCGGCGGCAAGCTCGAACCCGACGAGGACGTCGTCGGGGGGATGCGCCGCGAGATCCGCGAGGAAGCCGGCCTGGACTGCGTCACCGTCGAGCTGGCGGGCACCGTCTCCTGGCCGGGCTTCGGCCGCAACGGCGAGAACTGGTTCGGGTTCCTGTTCCGGATCCCGGCGTGGACGGGCACGCCGCTACCGGGCAACGACGAGGGCAGCCTGCACTGGGTGCCGGTGGCTGACGTGCTGGCGGGCCGCGTACCCATGTGGGAGTCGGACCGCCACTTCCTGCCGCTCGTCTTCGCCGAGGACCCGCAGCCGTTCCACGGCGTCATGCCGTTCGCCGGCGGCCGCGCCGTGAGCTGGTCCTACAGCTAGAAGCGGGGCATGCCGCCGAACTGGCGGTCGCCGGCGTCGCCCAGGCCCGGGACGATGTACATCTTCTCGTTCAGGCCCTGGTCGATGCTGGCCGTGACCAGCCGCAGCGGAAGCCCGGACTCCTCGAGCCGCTGGATGCCCTCGGGCGCCGCCAGCACGCAGCAGATCGTCACGTCGGTGCACCCACGGTCGACCAGCAGTCGGCAGCAGTGCAGCAGCGAGCCGCCGGTGGCGACCATCGGGTCCAGGACCAGCACCGGCAGCCCGGACAGGTCCCCCGGCAGCGACTCCATGTACGCCCGCGGCTCGTACGTGTCCTCGTCGCGGGCGAGCCCGACGAAGCCCATCGACGACTCGGGCAGCAGGGCGAGAGCCGAGTCGGCCATGCCCAGGCCCGCGCGCAGCACCGGCACGATCAGCGGCGGGTTGGCCAGCCGGGTGCCCTGGGTCGCCGCCACCGGGGTGGTGATCGGGTACTGCTCGACGGCGAAGGTGCGGGCGGCCTCGTACACGACCATGGTCGTCAGCTCGTGCAGGGCGGCGCGGAAGGTGCCGGAGTCGCTCTCCGCCCGCCGCATGGCGGTGAGACGGGACTGGGCCAGCGGGTGATCAACGACGAGTACGTCCACGCCGCTCAACCTACCGGTGTTCCCCAAGATCAACTGTCGGTGGGCCGCGTAGAATCCCTCTCATGACTGCGACGACGACGTCGAGGCTGCCCGGGGTGTCCGGTTCCGCCTTCGATCTCCGATCCTTCCTGCACGGGCTGCCCGGGGTGGACAAGGTCGGGGTCGAGGCCCGGGCCGCGGCGCTGGGCACCCGGTCGGTGAAGACCACCGCCAAGGCGGCCGCGATCGACCTGGCGATCCGGATGGTCGACCTGACCACCCTCGAGGGCGCCGACACCCCCGGCAAGGTCCGCGCGCTGTCCGCCAAGGCGCTGCGCCCCGACCCCGCCGACCCGACCTGCCCGCCGGTCGCCGCCGTGTGCGTCTACCCGGCGATGGTCCCCGTCGCTGCCGAGGTGCTGGCCGGCAGCGGCGTCCACCTCGCCAGCGTGGCCACGGCGTTCCCGTCCGGGCAGGCGCCGCTCGACGTCAAGCTCGCCGACACCCGCGACGCCGTCGCCGGCGGCGCCGACGAGATCGACATGGTGATCAGCCGGGGCGCGTTCCTCTCCGGGCGCTACGACCACGTGTACGACGAGATCGTCGCGGTCAAGGAGGCGTGCGGCGACGCGCACCTCAAGGTGATCCTCGAGACCGGTGAGCTGGGGACGTACGACAACGTCCGCCGCGCCTCCTGGCTCGCGATGCTGGCCGGCGCCGACTTCATCAAGACGTCCACCGGCAAGGTGCCCGTGGCCGCCACGCTGCCGGTCACGCTGGTGATGCTCGAGGCGGTCCGCGACTTCCGGGCCCGCACCGGGCGGCAGGTCGGGGTCAAGCCGGCCGGTGGGATCCGCACCACCAAGGACGCGATCAAGTACCTGGTGCTCATCAACGAGACCGTCGGCGACGACTGGCTGCACCCGGACTGGTTCCGCTTCGGCGCCTCGTCGCTGCTCAACGACCTGCTCATGCAGCGCACCAAGCTGACCACCGGCCACTACGCCGGCCCCGACTACTTCACCCTGGACTGATGGCGATGTTCGAGTACGCCCCCGCCCCTGAGTCGCGCTCGGTCGTCGACATCGCGCCCTCGTACGGCCTCTTCATCGACGGCGAGTTCGTCCCGCCGGCCTCCTCGGGCGGCGTCTTCAAGACCGTGAACCCGGCCACCGAGGAGGTCCTCGCCGAGGTCTCCACCGCCGGGCCGGAGGACATCGACCGGGCCGTCGCCGCCGCCCGTCGCGCGTTCGGTCCCTGGTCCGCGCTGCCCGGCGCCGAGCGCGCCAAGTACCTCTTCCGCATCGCGCGGATCATCCAGGAGCGCTCCCGCGAGCTGGCCGTGCTCGAGTCGCTCGACAACGGCAAGCCCATCCGCGAGTCGCGCGACGTCGACCTGCCGCTGGTCGCCGCCCACTTCTTCTACTACGCGGGCTGGGCCGACAAGCTGAAGTACGCGGGCTTCGGCGACGACCCGCGTCCGCTCGGCGTCGCCGCGCAGGTCATCCCGTGGAACTTCCCGCTGCTGATGCTCGCGTGGAAGATCGCGCCCGCGCTGGCCACCGGCAACACGGTGGTCCTCAAGCCGGCCGAGACGACCCCGCTCTCCGCGCTGTTCTTCGCCGACGTCTGCCGGCAGGCCGACCTGCCGCCGGGCGTGGTCAACATCGTCACCGGCGCCGGCGACACCGGGCGCACGCTCGTCGAGCATCCCGGCGTCGACAAGGTCGCGTTCACGGGCTCCACCGAGGTGGGCCGTCAGATCGCCCGCTCGGTCGCCGGCACCCGCAAGCGGCTGACCCTCGAGCTGGGCGGCAAAGCGGCCAACATCGTCTTCGACGACGCCCCCATCGACCAGGCCGTCGAGGGCATCGTCAACGGCATCTTCTTCAACCAGGGGCACGTGTGCTGCGCCGGCTCCCGGCTGCTCGTCCAGGAGTCGATCGCCGAGGAGCTCCTCGACTCGCTCAAGCGCCGGATGGCCACGCTGCGCGTCGGCGACCCGCTGGACAAGAACACCGACGTCGGCGCGATCAACTCGGCGGAGCAGCTGGAGCGCATCCGTACGCTGTCCGACATCGGCGCCGAGGAGGGCGCCGAGCGCTGGTCGCCGCCGTGCACGCTGCCGTCGCAGGGCTTCTGGTTCGCACCGACCATCTTCACCGGGGTCACCCAGGCGCACCGGATCGCCCGCGAGGAGATCTTCGGCCCGGTGCTGTCGGTGCTCACGTTCCGCACCCCCGCCGAGGCGATCGAGAAGGCCAACAACACCCCGTACGGCCTCTCCGCCGGCATCTGGAGCGACAAGGGCTCGCAGATCCTCGCGGTCGCCGACAAGCTGCGCGCGGGCGTGGTGTGGGCCAACACGTTCAACAAGTTCGATCCGACGTCGCCGTTCGGCGGCTACAAGGAGTCCGGTTACGGCCGTGAAGGCGGCCGCCACGGCCTGGAGGCGTACCTTGCCTGAGTCATCGTCCGACCGCCCCCGCAAGGGCGGGTCCGACAAGTCCGCCGGCAAGGCCGTCGCCGTCCGCAAGGCGGCGCTGGCCAAGACGGTCACCGCGACCCCGGTCCCGGCCGCCACCGCCGTCGCGACCCGCGCCACGTCCGGGCGGCTCGCCGTCCGCAAGACCTACAAGCTGTACATCGGCGGCGCCTTCCCGCGCAGCGAGTCAGGACGGACGTATCTGGTGGACGGCGACAACGTGGCGCTCGCCTCGCGCAAGGACGCCCGGGATGCCGTGATCGCCGCCCGCAAGGCCCAGGCCAAGTGGGCCGGCGCGACCGCGTACAACCGGGGACAGGTGCTCTACCGGGTCGCCGAGATGCTGGAGGCCCGCCGGGCGGAGTTCGTGGCGCTGGGCGTGCCGGGCGCCGAGGTGGACGCGGCCGTCGACCGCTGGGTCTGGTACGCCGGATGGTCCGACAAGCTCGCCCAGGTGCACGGCGGCGCGAACCCCGTCGCCGGCCCGTACTTCAACATCTCCGCGCCGGAGCCCACCGGCGTCGTGGGCGTCGTGGCGCCGGCCTCGTTTTTGGGCCTGGTGAGCGTGATCGCCCCGGCCATCGTCACCGGCAACACCGTCGTGGTGCTCGCCGCCACGCCGCAGGCCGCCGTGACCCTCGCCGAGGTGCTGGCGACCTCCGACGTGCCGGGCGGGGTGGTCAACATCCTCACCGGGCACGCCGCCGAGACCGCGCCCTGGCTGGCGTCGCACGACGACGTCAACGCCCTCGACCTGACCGGCGTCACCGACCCGGCGCTCGCCGCCGACCTCGAACGGTCCGCGGCCGGCAGCCTGAAGCGTGTGGTCCGGCCCCCGGCGGACGGCGCGGATTTCACGGCCGACCCGGGCCTGGGGCCGATGACCGCGCTGCTGGAGACCAAGACCGTCTGGCACCCCAAGGGCTTCTAGGCGGACCGCGGTCGGGTCCCTCCCAGGAGCGACCACTAAGGTGTGTGCGCAGACTCACCCATCCGAACAGCGTGCGAGAACCCATCCGGAGGTCAGCGTGGCCAGCCAGTCTCCCGAAGAGGCCGCCGAGGCCTCGACGGTCAAAGAGGGCCCCTCGGGCCGTGCGCTCTGGGACGAGGTCCGGATCGAGCCGGTGGAGATCGCCCTTCCCGGCGGCGTCGCGCTGACGCTCCGGGCGTACCGGAAGGCCTCGGAGCTCACCCTCACCGAGGTCGAGGCCGACGAGGACGACCCCTTCGAGGCGCGGGAGCGCGCGGCCGCCGCGCGCGCCGCCGAGGAGGAGGAAGTCATCGTCGACGAGGAGTTCGCCGCGCTGGTCACGGAGGACGCCCCCGGCTCGAAGACCCACCGGTCCGACGACGGCGTCCTGCGCAACGAGGACGGCGAGGTCGTCGAGGAGCCCGACCCCGAGGACTTCAAGGACGACGAGCCGGAGGCCAAGGCCGACCGGACGGACGACGAGGAGGTGCCCGTCTTCCTGAGCCACAAGGGCAGACTTCTCGCGTTCAAGAGCCCCGAGTCGCTGGTCTCCTTCATTCATTCGGGTGCGCCGAACGATCTCGCACAACTGGACACCTGGCCGACGCTGGCCCAGCGGGTACAGTCGTCCGACGTCGACCCGCTGCCGGAGGACCGCTACGAGCTGGACCTCGTCGTGGAGAACCTGCGCGGCGGGCACGACACCTGGGACCTGCCCCTGCTCATCGCCGCGGGTGAGGTGGCCCGGGACCTGGGTCACGCGTTGCGCCTGAAGCCGGTGATCCTGGCCCTGGCGTCCGGCTCACCACTCGATGACCTGGACGAGTCCCTCCGGTCCGCGGAAAGTGGCGGAATGGGCGGTTTCTTCGGTCGCCGCAAGCTCCGTAAAATCGGCGCACAACAGGCGAGCCTGGGATGGCGTTCGGTAATCGGCAAGATCTCTGCCGCTGTGGACTGGCGCGACTGACCCCTCACCAGGGACCATCAGTCCTTGGCCGGAAACAGGTCGCGAACAACCCTCACCCGGGGAGGAGGACGACGCCGTGGCGCTCGTGCGCGTGTACTGCGGTCTGGCGTCGGCTGATGAGACGGTGCGCTCGGCCTCGGCCGGCTCCGCCCTGACCATCGCCGTGGTGGACGACGCAGGACGGCTGCTCGGAGTTCACGAGATCAGCGACGACCCGGCCGGGTACGCCCAGCTCGGCATGCTGCTCGTCGAACGGACCAGCGGCTTCGCCGAGGCCGCGGTGGCCGCCGACAGCGACGACCACATGGTCACCTCGCTGCTGACCGCCGCCGGGCGTCCCCTCGTGGTGGCCGACGACGACTCGGCCGACGACTTCGCCGAGCGCTTCGCCGACGACGAGTCCCCCGAGGAGATCGCGGCACCCTCGGCCGCCCGCCGCGCCGTGGGCCTCGCCCGGGCGCTGCAGGCCGGTGCCATCGCCGCCGTCACGGTTCCCACCCCGCGCGACCTCGTGAGCTACAAGCCCGTACTCGCCGCGCACGTCGCCATGCTGAACGGCCGGTACGCCTCCGCCATCGCCCTGCGTGAGGTGCTGCGCGAGCTGTATCCCGCCGCGCTGCGGGCGTACCCGGACCCCGCGCACCCGCTCGCGCTGGCCGTCCTCGACGCGCTGCCCGAGCCCGGCCGCCTGACCGGCCGCGGCGCCGACCCGCAGCAGGTCGCCGAGGAGGTCGCCGCCGAGCTGACCCGCGCCGGCGCCGGCACCGAGGACCAGGTCGTCGCGGCCGTCACCGCGCTGGTCGTGGCGATCAACGAGTCCCCGCGCCGCGGTGGCGTCAACAAGTCCCTCGCCCCGGCGGCGGCCGACACCGTCCGGCACGCCATCGGCGCCGTCAAGTCCTGCGACTCCGCCTGCGAGGCGCTCGTCGGCACGCTCGCCGCGCGGGTCAGCCAGCAGGCAGCAAACCCGGTACCGGGCCGCCGCCAGGCCGGATCCCGCCGCGCCGCCGAGCCCGCCGCCAGCCTGTCCTCCGTACGTCCCGGCGACACCGGCACGCGGCTCGCCCGTCCCGGCGACACCGGCACCCGGCTCGGCCGCCCGGGCGACACCGGCACCCGGCTCGGCCGCCCCGGCGACACCGGCACCCGCATCGGCCGCCGCGGCCGTCCCGAGCCCGCCGCCGCGAGCGGCGGTCCGGCCACGCCGCGCCCGATCACCACGCCGCCGGTCGCGCCCGACCCGATCATGCCGCCGCCGTTGGCGCCGCGCCCGGTCACTCCGCCGCCGGCCGCCCCCGCCGCGAGCCTGCCCACCCGCACTCCGGCGGCAGGCCCGGCCAGCCGCCCGGTGTCGGTGCCGCCGCCCCCGCCGGGCATGACCCCGATCACCCCGGGCGCCCGACCCGGCTCGTCGGCACCCCGTCCCACCTCGCCGGCCTCGCGCCCCTCGTCGGTGCCGCCGGCGGAAGCGGGGCAGCCGTTCCGCCCCACGCTGACGAACGCGGCGATGAGCAGCGCCCGCGCCGAACGCCAGCGCACGGTCATCCCGCCGCGGCCCTCCACCCGCAACGGGTCCGCCGCCGCACCGGGTGGCGCCACCGACTTCTCGCTGCCCATGCCGGCTCAGCGCGGCTCCACCGAGATGCCCGAGCCGGGCTCGCGGGCCAACTGGCCCCTGCTGAACTCCTCCGACGACGCGCCCACCCCGCCACCCGCCGCGGTCAGCAGCCCGCCCTCGGACGGCCGCGTCAAGCCGCCGTGGCAGGACATGCCGAAGGAGCCGCCGTCGCTGCGCCTCGTGGAGTCCGGCCTGGGCGGCCTGGAAACCGCCCCACCGAACGTCACGGCGAGCACCGACCCGCCGCCCCTGCGCCTCGTCGACGACCGGGGCGGCCGCAACGGCCGCGCCACGGCCCGCCGCGCCGCACCCACCCTCACGGCCCTGGACCGCAGCACCACCCCGCCGGTTCCGGCCGAGGGCGACGGCGACCTCCTCATCTTCGCGGCCGCCCGCTCCGCCTGGTTCACCGGCCACGACGAGGCAGCCGCCCCGGCCGACCTCGACTGGAGCAGCCCGATGGACACGGGCTGGCGCGCGGCCGAGAAGGCCTCCGCGCCCGAGATCGCCGCCGAGACGCCGGCCGGCCTGCCGAAGCGCGTACCGCAGGCCAACCTCGTACCGGGCTCCCCGCTCCGCGAGGAACGCCCCCTCCGCATCGTCCGCGACGCGGCCAGCATCGCAGCCCACACCACCGGCTACTTCCGCGGCTGGCGTCGCGGGCAGGAAATCGGCGGGTACGCGATCGGCGGCCGGCCGGGGCGTGAGGCGGCGGGTGGCTGGGACTTCAGCCGGGACGGGCAGGAGTCCGAGGACTACCGGAACGCGGGCTACCCGAGCCGCTGATCTCTCCGGCCGGGTCGCCCCCGCCGGTCGTGCCTGTGCGTATTTGCCGGTGAATCCGGGCGCCGCGTGACCTCCACCGGCGCGTCCTCAGCTGGCTGACTGCTGGCTTTTGTCGTCGGTGCCGGCAAGCTGCTCCCCTGCCGGCTCCATGAGCCTGCCCGTGCGTACCTGCCCAGGCCTGCCCACGGCCCGGCCGCGTGGCCACGCCCACGGGGGCTGGCCAACCGGGCCTGCCCGCCGCGTCTGCCACACCGCGCCCGGCGTGCGCATCCGGCCCTCGACCCGACTTACGCATCCGGCCCTGGGCCCGGCGTGCGCGTCTGGCCCTGGGCCCGGCGTGCGCCTCCGGCCCCGAGCCCGACCTGGGCGTCCCGGTCCGGCTCTGGGTCCGGTTCCCGGGTCCGGTCCGGCTCGGGTCCGGTCTGGGCCCGGCTGCCGCGTCTGGCCCGGGTCCGGCCACCGCTTGCGCCTCGGGCGCCGGCCCACCACATCCGGGCGGGCTTATCTGCGGGGGACCGCCCACCGGTCAGCTCTGCCGCCCGTCCGTAGCGACCTGCCGACGGCCCGGCCCTGCCTACCCGCCGGCGGCGCCCACCGCCCGCCCGGGCCGACGCGGCGTTGAGCCGTCAGCTGACCGTCTGGGTCAGCCGGCCCGGGTCCGAGAGCCGGTCCAGTGCGTCGATTGCGCGTACCGACCAGGTGTGTTCGCCCGCCGGCGGGACTGGTGCGACGTACCGCAGGGCACCTGTGACGGCTACCGGGGTGCCGTCCAGCGACACCTCGTAGCCCGCGATCACAGGTGCGGGGCCGACCGGCGGCGGGAGTGGCTGGTCCCAGGTGAGTCGCTGGGTGCCGGGGGCCGCGGCCGGGGTGATTGCCAGGCGGCCGGGGGCCGGGGGCGGGGACAGCTGGGGTGTGCCCAGGAACGCGTACGCGCTCGCCGAGTAGTTGCCCGCCGCGTCGATGGCCCGTACGCGGAAGACGTAGACCCGGGGCGGCAGCGCGGGGCCGGTGTGGAAGACGTAGCTGGTGTCCGTGGTGGTGGTCAGCAGCGTGCCGCTCTCGTACACCTCGTAGTGGCGCAGTTGGCGGTCGTCGGTGGAGGCCGCCCAGTGCAGGGTGACTCCGCCGTTGGTGTCGATGGTCAGCGGCGACGGGCGGGTGGGGTCGGTCTCGTCGGGCCATCGGCCGTCGCAGGGCTGGCCGTTGACGCGGCAGTTCGCCGGTTCGCCGGTGCCGTTGGCGTACCAGCCGAGGTCGACGGAGCCGCCCGGAACGAGCGTCGCGTTCCACGACTCGGGTTGTACGGTCACGTGGTTGCCGATACGCGCGAAGCGGCCGTTCCAGCTGGTCGCGATGGTGGTGTCGGCGGGCAGGTCGAATTCCAGCCGCCAGCCGGTCACGGTGACGGGCGAGTCGTTGTGTACGCGGTACCCGGCGACCTGGTCATTGTTGAACACCGTCCGCTGGAGGTCGGCGCGGACCGTCGGCGGTACGGGCGGGGTCGCGAACGCCGGCGCGGGGATCAGCACGGTCAGCAGGGCGGCCAGCCAGGGCAGAGGGTTCATGCCCACAGGCTAGAGACATCGAGCTATCTCAATGTGATGATTGCCGGGACTTGCCGGTAAGACGTGTTCTGGCTCGTCCATCCGGTGGGACGGCAACAGCCTCAGCGGGGCAAGGACCGCCGAAGGGCCGGGCGGCGGCCCCCCCGGCGGCGTCAAGCGCTCGCGGGCGCCTGAGGGGCTATGACGGGCCTGGGCGGCCGTCCGGCGAACGCTGCCGCAGCCCAAGCGCGCCGCAGAGAGCCGCGAGATGTGCCGCCGTCACAGCCAGTGAGCGGACGAAGCGACACGGCCCCGCGACGTGTGACACCGCAGCCGCCGAGGGACCGAGCCCGACGAGGCGACCCGGCGCCCGCGACGCGTGACACCGCAGCCGCCGAGGGCCCGAGCGGGACGAGGCGACCCGGCTCCGCAGGGGTGGGGGATCGCCACGACCAGAGCACCGGGCCCGACGAGCGGACGAGCGCCGGCCGCCGGGCAGTCGTCCGCTGGAGCGACGGGAAGCCCGCCCGCGGGAGGCGGCGGGAAGGTGCGAGGCCGGTCGGGGCACGCAAAAGTCCCGCTCTGTCGGACAGAGCGGGACTTTCGACGACGGGTCAGGCCGGTGCTACCGCGCGCGAGCGGCGCATGGTGAGGACGTACTCGACGAGCGAGATGAGTACGTTCTTCGTCGACTCCCGGTTGCGGGCGTCGCAGCTCACCACGGGTACGTCGCTGGAGATCGCGAGCGCGTCGCGGACGTCCTGGGCGTTGTGGTACTGCATGCCGTCGAAGCAGTTGATGGCGACCAGGTACGGCAGCCGCCGATGCTCGAAGAAGTCGATGGCGGCGAAGCAGTCGGCGAGCCGACGCGTGTCCACCATGACCACCGCACCGATGGCGCCCCGGACCAGCTCGTCCCACATGAACCAGAAACGCGTCTGGCCCGGCGTGCCGAACAGGTACAGGATCAGGTCCCGGTCGATGCTGATGCGGCCGAAGTCCATCGCCACCGTGGTCGTCGTCTTCCCCGGCACCTGCCGGTTGTCGTCGACGCCCACACCGGCGGAGGTCATGATCGCCTCAGTGGTCAGCGGGGTGATCTCAGAAACGGACCCCACCAGCGTCGTCTTACCGACGCCGAACCCACCGGCGATGACAATCTTCGCCGATGTCACGCGCCCGGCGGTCGGCCGGCGCGACATGTCAGAGCCTGCGAAGTCCACTCAGCACCCTTTCCAGCAGTTCCGTACCCACCGCATCGTTCTCGTCCTCCAGCGACGTCGGCTCGTAAACTGCCACCAGGCCGTCGTGCGCCATGTCGGCGACGATCACCCGAGCCACCCCGAGCGGTAGTTGCATGCGTGCGGCGATCTCGGCCAGCGACTGAACTCTGCCGCCGTCGCACATCGCCGCGATGTACTGGTGTTCGCTCCCGCCCCTGCCCGGCCCGGTGGAACGGCCGCGGACGGTGGTCTCTACGAGCGCTTCCAGCGCTATCTCAAGCCTGGGCCGGGTCCGGCCACGGGTCACGGCGTACGGTCTGACCAGTGCGCCGGTCGGCTCATCGCGTTCGGGCATCGTCACCGCTCACCCCATCCCTCGGCCCATAGAAGTGTCTCGTGTTGTCAAGGTTTTGGACAGATACCGGACGGATCCGGTAGGCAATCCGTTCAGCCGAGCACTCCGGCCGCCGAGCGCGGAGCCGGCGTCAGGGCCTCGCCCACGCGGTCCACCAGGAGCGCCATCTCGTAGCCCACCTGTCCGACGTCGCAGCTGCGGGCCGCGAGGACGGCGAACGACGAGCCATCCGAGATCGACATCAGGAAGAGGAACCCGTTGTCCATCTCGACGACCGTCTGCAGCACCGCGCCGCCCTCGAAGCACCGCGCGGCGCCCTGGGTCAGGCTGACCAGGCCGGAGGCGATGGCCGCCAGCTGGTCGGCGCGGTCCCGGGGAAGGTCCCGCGAGGCCGCGAGCAGCAGACCGTCGGCGGAGACCGCGATCGCGTGCGCAACCCCGGGGACGCGGTCGGCGAAGTTGGCCAGGAGCCAACCCAGATCCTGCGTACTTGTCATGCCTCATGCTCCTTGCCAGCCTGCGAGGACTGCTGCCCTCCCGGAGTCTCCTCCGGGTTGGTCGATTGATCCTTCGTGCGACCCCGCTGCACACCGCGGTGGTACGCGGACAGCAGCCCGCGAACCGCCTCGGGGGTGCGGCGTTGTACGGAGGTCTCGGCCCGGTCCACACCACCAGGAACGAGCTGTGCCATCGGCGTACGGCGCGGCAGACCGGCCGTCGTCGTCGTCTCCACCGGCATCTCGGCGGCCTTGCGAGCTGCTTGCCAGCCCTCGTCGGCCGCGGTCTGCCAGGGGTTGCCCGTGCTGACGTCGGCCGTGCCGTTCACGCCGGCCGAGCCGTTCGCCGCCGAGCCGTTCGCCACGACCGCACCCACCGTGGCGGGGTCGCGGTCGATGCGGGTCTCCGGCGAGGGAGCCTGCTGCGGCACGCCGGGCTGGCGGGCCGGCTCCCCGGTGGAGAAGCGCTGGGTGGTCACCACGTCGGCGTCCGGCGAGGGGCTGGACGGGGCCGATGGCTTCGGCTCGGTCTTCCGCGGCTCGCTGGGCCGGGCGGTGGTGAACCAGGCCGACTCGAGCTCCCGGAAGATCGGCAGCTCCATCGTCTCGTCCGCGAACTGCGACTGCCCGTCGCCGTTGGCCCGCTGACGCGCTGCCGCCTGTGCGGCCGCGATCTGCGCCGCGGCGGTGGCCTGCGCGGCCGCTGCCTGCTGGGCAGCCGCCTCGTGCGCGGCCGCCGCGGCGGCGGCGGACCGCTCGGCCTCGCTCGGCGGCGTGGCGTTCTGCGGGTTCGTGGGCGGCGCGACCTGCGGCTGCGGGCCGGCGCCGGACCGCTCCGGGCGGTACCGCGGCAGCTCGGCGGTCATGTCCAGGGCGGCCGCGAGGCTCTCCGGGACGTGCGGGGTGCCGTGGTCACGCTCCCCCGAGACCGGCGGCCAGGCCGGCGGGGACGCGGGCGGCGCCGACTGCGGGCGGCCGGCGTTCGGCGGGGCCGACTGCGGGCGGCTCGTGTTCGGCGGCGCCGAGGTCGGCGGGCCGGAGACGGGCGGCGACGACACCGGGCGGCCACCACCGTACGGCGGCGCGGACGGCACCGGCGGCGCGGAGACCGGCGGGACGGGGGGCGCGGAGACCGGCGGCACGAACGGCGACCGGCTCGGCGTCTCGGGGCTGGGCGGCAGCTGGCGCGGGATGGTGTGCCCGAAGGCTCCCGTGTCCTCGGGCCGGGGCCCGTCGCCGTTGCGGCGCTGCGGCAGCCCGTCGTTGCCGGCGAAGCCCTGCGGGCCGGACTGGGGCAGCGGCGGGATCGGCTCGTTGCTGCGCGGGCCGTGGAAGCCGTTGGCGCCGGTGGAGCCGTTGCTGAATCCATTGGCGCCGCCGCCACCGAAGCCGTTGGCACCGCCGCCGAAGCCGTTGGACGGACCACCGAAGCCGTTGGCCGGCTCGAAGCCGTTGGTGGGCGCGCCGGTCAGGTCGGACCAGGCCGGCACCGAGCGGCCCGCGCCCGTGCCGAGCATGCCACCGGAGGGCATCGGCGGGTTCGGGTCGAACGGGCGTCCGCCCGGGTAGCCGCCACGGCCGCCGCTCTCGAGCGCCAGCGGCGGCTCGGCGAAGGCGGGCCGGTGGTCGGCGCCGCCGAACGACGTGGGGGCGGCGCTGCTGGGCAGCCGACCGGCCGAGCCGGCCGTCACCATGACACCGGCCGGCAGGCCGACGTCGGCGACCGTGCCCCGCTCGGTGTCGGCGGGCCGCAGCTCGACCTTGACGCCGTGCCGGTTGGCCAGGCGGGCGACCACGACGAGGCCCATCATCCGGGAGACGGCGACGTCCACCATGGGCGGGTTGGCCAGCCGCTCGTTGAGGTCGCGCAGCTGCTCGCGGCTGATGCCGATGCCACGGTCCTCGACCGAGAGCACCGCGCCGTCGCCGAGGCGGCGCGCCTCGACCACGACGTGCGAGTTCGGCGGCGAGAACGCGGTCGCGTTGTCGAAGAGCTCGGCGACCAGGTGGACCATGTCGTTGACCGCGTGCGCGGACACCTCGATGTCCCGGTCGATCATCCCGAACTCGATGCGGGTGTAGTGCTCGACCTCGGACTGCGCGGCGCGCAGCACGTCGATCAGGGCGGCCGGCTCGCGCTGCACGCGGGTGGAGTCGGCGCCGGCGAGAACGAGGAGGTTCTCGTCGTTGCGGCGCATCCGGGTCGCGAGGTGGTCGAGCTGGAAGAGCTCGGCCAGGCGGTCCGGGTCCTCCTCGCCGCGCTCCAGCCGGTCCAGGTGACCGATGAGCCGGTCGACCAGGATCTGCGAACGACGGGCGAGGTTGACGAACATCGTCGCGACGGAGGACCGCAGGGCGGCCTGCTCGGCCGCGGTCCGGACGGCTTCCAGGTGGACCGCGTTGAACGCCTCGGTCACCTGCCCGAACTCGTCCCGGCTGCGCACGGGCAGCGGCTCGGCGACCTGATCGGCCACTTGCGCCGGGGTCAGCGAGCCGGTCAGCGCCGGATCACGCAGCCGCTCGACCGCCTGGGGCAGGCCGAACTGGGCGACGTTCAGGGCGCCCTGGCGCAGCTCGCGCAGCGAGCGGGCCATCGACCGGGCCACGATCCACGCGAAGACGATCGCGAGCAGGAGCATGCCGAGCAGGACGCTGGTCTCGATGAACACCTGGCGCTGCACGCGGTCGCGGATGTCGGTGGCCTGGGCCACGATCTGCTGGTCGAGATCGGTCTCGACCGTGCGGAACAGGCCGTTGTAACCGACCATCGCGCTTTCCCACTTGGTGCGGTCGAACGGGATCGCCGTGATGTTGTCGGCGCCCAGCGCGGCCAGCGGGCCGGTCAGGTTGGTCGCGGCGCGCTTGGCGGGGCCCTTGACGACGCGGTCGAAGAGCGCCTTGTCCTCGTTGGTGGCCACCTGGCGCATCGACGAGTCGGCGATCGTGTAACCGGTGTCGGTGAGCAGGAGCTCGCGGCGCAGGTCGGGGGTGAGCCGGCCCTCGCCGAGCACCCGGTGGCCGACGTCGCGCTGGCGGGAGATGTAGTCCTTGGCCCGGGCGACGGCGGCGACCACGCGCAGCCGGTCGCTGAGCTCGGTGTCCTGGGCGAGCTGCGCGGAGGCGTCGCGCACGTTCAGCAGGTCGTTGATCACGACGCTGTACGCGCTGTCGACCTCCTTGGGGTTGAACTGGCCGTTGGCCGTCTGGCTCCGGGTGGAGGGCAGCTCTTCGAGGTTGAAGTTGAGCCGCGAGAGGAGGGTGGCGACCTGGTCGGGCACCTCGTCGAGGGCGGCCTTCTGCTGGGCGTACGGCAGCTTGGCCGCGTCGACCTTGGGGTGCTCGGCGTTGTACGCCTGGGTCGCCGCCTGGCGGTCCGGCGTGTCCGGCTTGGTGGTCGCGATCATCACGCCGTACGCGCGCTCGTTCTGCAGGTGGTCGACGAGTCCACCGGCGGCCTGCGACAGCACGGCCAGCGTGCGTGCGCGCTCGGCGTTGCTCGCCTCGTCGATGTGGTCGATCAGGCCGCTGGTACCGACGATGATCGTCGCCAGGGTGGGCACGAGCATGATGAGCCCGAGCTTCGACCAGATCGGCAGATCCCGCAGCCGACCGGCCGGCCGGCGGAGACGCGACATGACCGCGTTCGCCGTCTTGGGGCGCTTGCTCACGTCACCGTCCTCCTGTTTCGGACCCGGCCTTCGGATCACCGGGCACCGCACACGGCCGACACACCGGGTCGGGCCCCCGAGATTCCATCACGACGAGTGTCAAAGAGAAAGAGCAGCCTGACCCGGACCGTTTGTGTGATGCGAAGTCGCGTCCGAAGACGCCGTCATCGCTGGTCGGTCATCACTGCTCGTATAGGGGCGCATCTCTCACGGTCACTCGATTCCGTCGGCATCGCGGGGTCTCCGCGCGTGCCGATCTGCCCGGATCCACCATCGATCCGGGCAGCACAGACGATGGCTCGCACGGGAGCGGACGGCAAGGCAAGATGCCGGATTATGCAGCTTTTGTAGACAGGAGACTGACCGAACGGTCGAGCCGCCTGACCGAATCGGCAGTTCGGCTCGACGAAAGTACGGACGTGTCGTTCATGCCCGTTCAAAACGGACTTCAGGCGACCAACTTCGCGTACGCCGGCTTGATCACATCGAGGATGATCGCCAGCCGCTCGTCGTACGGGATGAACGCGGACTTCATCGCGTTGATCGTCAGCCACTGCAGTTCACTCCAGCCCCAGCCGAAGGCCTCGACCAGCAGCGCCATCTCCCGCGACATCGAGGTGCCGCTCATCAACCGGTTGTCGGTGTTGACCGTGACGCGGAAGCGGAGGTCGCGCAGCAGCCCGATGGGGTGGTCGGCGATCGACTCCACGGCGCCGGTCTGCACGTTGGAGGACGGGCACAGCTCCAGCGGGATGCGCTTGTCGCGGACGTACGACGCCAGCCGTCCCAGCTTCCCGGCGGTGATGTCGTCGACGATGCGTACGCCGTGCCCGAGCCGGTCCGCGCCGCACCACTGGATCGCCTGCCAGATCGACGGCAGCCCGAACGCCTCGCCCGCGTGGATGGTGAAGTGGAAGTTCTCCCGCTGCAGGTACTCGAACGCGTCCAGGTGCCGGGTGGGCGGGAAGCCGGCCTCGGCACCGGCGATGTCGAACCCGACCACCCCGGAGTCGCGGTAGCGCACGGCGAGCTCGGCGATCTCCTGCGAGCGTGCGGCGTGCCGCATCGCGGTCAGCAGCGTGCCGATGCGGATCGTGGTGCCCTGCGCGGCCGCCTCGGCGCATCCGTCCCGGAAGCCGGCGTCCACCGCGTCGACGACCTGGTCGAGGGTCAGGCCCCGCTCGAGGTGCTGCTCCGGCGCGTAGCGGACCTCCGCGTAGACGACGCCGTCGGCGGCCAGGTCCAGCGCGCACTCCTTCGCGACCCGGTGCAGGCTCTCCTCGGTCTGCATCACCGCCACCGTGTGCGCGAACGTCTCCAGGTAGCGTTCCAGCGACCCGGAGTCCGCCGACGCGACGAACCACTCCCGCAGCCGCTCCGGATCGGTCTCGGGCAGCTGGTGCCCGACGGCGTCCGCCAGTTCGACGATGGTCGCGGGCCGCAACCCGCCGTCGAGGTGGTCGTGGAGCAGGGCCTTCGGGGCCTTCACGATGTCGGCGAGGGAGATGGCAGCCATCAGCAGATGTTAGAGGGGCGGAGGAGATGATCGACGGCGCATTGCCGTACCTGCGGTGCCCGGTGTGCGGCGGAACACTCGCCCGGAAGGCCTTTAGTCCGTTTGTGGGTGGCGGCGGGGTGGTTGGACAGGGCGACGAACGGGCCCTGCGCTGCTCCCGCGGGCACTCCTTCGACATCGCGCGGCAGGGCTACGTCACCCTGACGGCGGGCCGGTCGCCCCATCCGGGCGACAGCGCCGACATGGTCGCCGACCGGGAGACCTTTCTGGCGGAAGGCCATTACGACTTCATCGCGCAGGCGCTGGCCGCAGCGGTACGCGTGGACGACGGACTGGTCGTCGACGCGGGTACGGGCACCGGCCGCTACCTCGCCCACGTGCTCGACGCCCTCCCGGGGCTGCCGGGGCTGGGCCTCGACGTCTCCAAGCCGGCCCTGCGCCGGGCGGCCCGGGCGCACCCGCGGGCCGCTGCCGTGCTCGCCGACCTCTGGCGCCCGCTCCCCCTCGCCGACGCCTCGGCGAGTGTCGTGCTCAACGTCTTCGCCCCGCGCAACGGGCCGGAGTTCCGCCGCATCCTGCGCCCGGACGGCCGGCTGCTCGTGGTCACCCCGGCGCGGGACCACCTCGCCGAGCTCGTCGACGCGTACGGGCTCGTCAAGGTGGATCCGGACAAGGCCGACCGGGTCGCCGATGCGCTGGGCGAGGGCTGGGCGGCGGTGTCCGTGCAGCCGGTCAGCCGCACGCTGCGGTTGTCGGAGGCGGAGACCCGTACGTTGATCGGCATGACGCCCAGTGCGCGGCACGTGCCGCCGCACGTGGCGGGACCACACGAGGTGACCGCGGCCGTTGACGTGACCTCCTACCGCCCGGTCTAGACCGACAGGTCGACCTCTTCCCATTCCGGCGGGTCGTCGTGGTACGGCCCGGAGAACACGACCGCCCACTCGAGGGCCCACCGGCGCTGGCCGATGGCGTTGCTGTCGACCTCGCCGGGTGGCCGTACGCCGTTCTTCTCCGCCTCCTGGAACGCCCAGTCCAGGCAGTAATAGAGGTCGAGCAGCACCGCCGCCTCGATCGCGTCCCGCGGCGCCACGAGCGACCGGGACCGCCAGGCGTTGAACAGCTCCCCGCCGGGCAGGTCCGGCATCTGCCGCATCAGCCGCTCCTCGGGCGGCGCGGTCGGGTCGAGGTGCCGGCTCAGCCCCAGCAGCCACGCCAGCGCGAACACCGCGTCGTGGTGCAGCACGAACGAGCGGTGATCGCCCTTGGCGCCGGCCACGAACTGCCACTCCGGGGGTGTGACGAAGTCCACCAGCTGGGATTTGAGCAGCCAGCTCATCGCGGTCTCGGTGGGCATGCCGAAGCAGCGTGCGACGACCACGTGCAGCACCGCCGCGCGCGCCTCCAGCTCGGCCGTGGGCCGCAGCTCCACGCCGTCGCCCGGCTCCCAGACCAGCGGGAACGCCGGGGGCGGCAGCGGCAGGGCGAGCCGTTCGAGCTCGTCCAGGCTGGCGTCGCGTACCGCTCGGGGATCGGGGGCGGCCTTCATGACCGCTCAGGCTATGCGATCGATCAACAGAGGGCCTTCAGTCCGTTCGTGGGTGGCGGTGGGGCGGTCGGAAGGGCGCCCAGGGGCGGGCGCGTCCGGCCCGACCCGGACGGCGCCGGCCGCGTCGGCCCGGGCGGCGGGGATCCGCTCCGGATCGTCCGTACGCAGCTCGAGCAGCACGTCACCCGCGCGTACGGCGTCACCCGGCCGCACCTTGAGCACCACGCCGGCGCCGAAGCTGACCGGGTCCTCCTTGCGCGCGCGCCCGGCGCCGAGCCGCCAGGCCGCCAGGCCGACGCCCAGCGCGTCGATCGAGGCGACCACGCCGTCCCGCTCGGCCCGCAGCACCTCGGTCTCCCGGGCGACCGGCAGCGCCGCGTCGGGATCGCCGCCCTGCGCGCGGATCATGGCCTTCCACGAGTCCATCGCGGCGCCGGACGCCAGCGCCTTCGCCGGGTCGGCGTCGATGCCGGCGGCCTCGAGCATCTCGCGGGCCAGCGCGAGGGTCAGCTCGACCACGTCGGCCGGTCCGCCGCCGGCCAGCACCTCGAGCGACTCCTCGACCTCGACGGCGTTGCCCACGGTCCGGCCCAGCGGGACGTTCATGTCGGTGAGCAGCGCAACCGTACGGACGCCGTGCGCCTTGCCGAGCTCCACCATCGTGCGGGCCAGTTCGCGGGCGGTGTCCTCGTCCTTCATGAACGCGCCCGTGCCGACCTTGACGTCCAGCACCAGCGCGCCCGTGCCCTCCGCGATCTTCTTGCTCATGATCGAGCTGGCGATCAGCGGGATGGCCTCGACGGTGCCGGTCACGTCGCGCAGGGCGTACAGCTTGCGGTCGGCCGGGGCCAGGCCCTCACCGGCCGCGCAGATGACCGCGCCCACGTCACGCAGCTGCCGGACGAACTCGTCGTTGCTCAGCGTGGCCCGCCACCCCGGCACCGACTCGAGCTTGTCGAGGGTGCCGCCGGTGTGCCCGAGGCCGCGGCCGGACAGCTGCGGCACGGCGGCGCCGCAGGCGGCCACGAGCGGGGTCAGCGGCAGCGTGATCTTGTCGCCGACGCCGCCGGTGGAGTGCTTGTCGACCGTCGGGCGTGACACCGCGGACAGGTCGAGCCGCTCGCCGCTGGCGATCATCGCGGCGGTCCAGCGGGCGATCTCGCCGGGCGTCATGCCGCGCAACAGGATCGCCATGGCCAGGGCGGACATCTGCTCGTCCGCGACGACACCCTTCGTGTACGCGTCGACGACCCAGTCGATCTGCGCGTCGGACAGCGCGTGCCCGTCCCGCTTGGCCCGGATGACGTCGACCACCGCGAACCCGCTCATGCTGTGCCTCCTTGGGCATGCCCTCCTGGCCCTCGCCGTCGCGGCCATCGACCGGCGCCAGCTTCGTCTGCTTCGGTGCAGTCGGTCATACCGCCTCCCACCTGGTGCCGATGCCTTCCGGGGGCTCGCCTTCGCCGGCCCACGCCAGCGCGCCCGCGGCGTCGACCACGACCACGCGTGACGTCCGCGTCAGGCCCCATGTGACCGCCGCGGCGGCGCTCGGGAAGATGGGCCCCTCCTCGAGGATGCCCTTCTCGACGTCGCTCTCCTGCGGACTTCCGCCGGAACGCTCCCAGTAACCCGTCCAGACCTGCTCGCCGCCGGAGAGGTCCGGGTGCACGAAGACGGTGCCGCGGCCACGCCAGCGGGCCAGCTGCGGCGGTACGTCGGGCACGGCGGCCGGGCCGGTGACCTTGTCCAGGTCGTCGGGGCCGAACGCGTGCGGCAGCAGTTCCGCCATCTTCAGCGGCCGGGGCAGGGCCTCCACCAGGCATTCCGGGCCGCCGTGCTCGTACAGCAGCTGGCGGCAGCGCCCGCACGGCATCAGCGGCAGGCCGTTGGCGTCGACGCACGAGACCGCGACGAGCCGGCCGCCGCCGGTGGCGTGCAGCGAGGAGACCAGGCCGCACTCGGCGCACAGGCCCACGCCGTACGAGGCGTTCTCGACGTTGCAGCCGACGACCACCCGGCCGTCGTCCACGAGCCCGGCCACCCCGACCGGGAAGTCGGAGTACGGCGCGTACGCATGCCGCATGGCCTCGATGGCCGCGGCGCGCAGCGACCCCCAGTCGATCTCCATGGTGCTGTTTCTCCCCGTCAGCTCTTGATGTACGGCTGGCCGTCGGCCGCGGGCGCACGTACCCGGCCGACGAGCCCGGCCACCGCCACGATCGTCGCCAGGTACGGCAGCATGTTGAGGAACTGGCTGGGCACCGGGCTGCCGACGGCGCTCAGGTACGTGGCGAGCTTCTGCGCGAAGCCGAAGAACAGCGCCGCGCCCAGCGCCCCGAACGGCGTCCAGCGGCCGAAGATCAGCGCGGCCAGCGCGATGAAGCCGGCGCCCGAGGTCATGTTCTTGTTGAAGCTGCCCGTGGCCACCAGCGTGAAGTACGCCCCGCCCGCTCCCGCGATCACGCCGCCGAGCAGCACGTTGAGGTAGCGCAGCCCGCGTACCCGGATGCCGACCGTGTCCGCCGCGGTGGGGTGCTCGCCGACCGCGCGGGTACGCAGGCCCCAGCGGGTGCGGGTGAGCCCGAAGTGGATCGCGAAGACCAGGATGAGCGCGAGCCAGACCAGCGCGTTGGTGTCGAACAGCACCGGGCCGATCACGGGGATGTCCGCGAGCCCGGGGATGTGCCACTCGGGCATCTTCGGCGGCTGATTGTAGGACTGCGCGTCGGGCTGCATCAGGCGCTCGTACAGGAAGCCGGTCACGCCCAGCGCCAGCAGGTTCAGCACGATGCCGACCACGACCTGGTCGACGAGGTAGCGGATCGCGAGCACGGCGAGGATCGCGGCGATGAGCGCGCCGCCGACCGCGGCGCTGAGCACGCCGGCCCAGACGCTGGTCGCCATCGTGCCGACCAGGGCGGCGCCGAAGGCGCCCATCAGGAACTGCCCCTCGATCGCCACGTTGACCACGCCGGACCGCTCCCCCAGGACGCCCGCCAGGGCACCCAGGATCAGGGGTACGGCCAGCTCCAGCGTGCCGCTGACGGTGTCGACCAGCGGCAGGAACTTGCCGGCGACCTGCCAGCACAGGAAGGACAGGACGAAGGCGAGGATGCCCAGGCTCAGCACGCTCGTCTGGTAGCGGCGGGCCAGGCCGGCGAGCAACACCGCGCCCGCGCCGAGGGCGATGACGCCGAAGGCGATCGCCCCGACCTGCCCGTTGATCGAGAGCGCCGCGCCGGCGGCGTCCTCGCTGAGCGTGAACCGGGCGGTCTGCGAGGGCGCCAGGGCGCCGAAGAGAACGGTCGCCACCAGGCCGATCGCGGCCACGCCGACGCCGAGGCGCCGCTGCCGGTCCCAGAACCGCGCCGGCGCTGCCGCCGCGGTCAGGTCCTCCGCTGTCGCGGTCGACACCGCCGTCACCAGCCCTTCGCCATCGAGGCGCCGAGCCGCGCTGAGCGGGCGGCGCGCAGGTGGAAGATCGCCTTCACGAGAGCCGGTGCGGCGATGAAGATGACGATCAGAGCCTGGAGCACGGTGACGAGCTCCAGGGAGATGCCGGAGAACGACTGCATCCGGTTGCCGCCGGCGCGCAGCGCGCCGAACAGGATCGCGGCGAGCAGCGTCCCCCACGGCCGGTTGCGGCCGAGCAGCGCGACCAGCAGGCCGTCGAAGCCGATGTTGCCGGCGACCTGCGGGGTCAGCGCGTGCGCGGTGCCCAGCACCTGGGTGGCGCCGCCGAGCCCGGCCAGCCCACCGGCGGTCACCATGAGCAGCGTGTACGTCTTGGCGACGCTGATGCCGGCGGTCCGGGCGGCGGGCGGGTTGGCGCCGACCGCGCGCAGCTCGAAGCCGAACGCGGAGCGGTTCAGCAGCCAGGCGACCACGGCGGTGGCCAGCACGGCCAGCACGATGCCGAGGTTCGCCCGCAGCTCCCCGCCGAACGAGGACAGCTGCGCGGAGCCGTCCACCGTCTTGCTGATCGCGTCGCTGCGGCCGGGCTGCTGGATGCCCTTCTGCAGGATCAGCCAGCCGAGGAACAGGTTGGCCGTGTAGTTCAGCATGATCGTCACGATCACCTCGTGGGCGCCGGTCCGGGCCTTGAGGATGCCGGGCACGAAGCCCCAGAGCGCGCCGCCGAGCAGGCCGGCGGCCAGCGCCGCGATCAGGTGGATCACCGGCGGCAGCGGCAGGAAGAAGCCCGCCATCGCCGCGGTGATCGTGCCGACGACCGCCTGGCCCTGGCCGCCGATGTTGAACAGGCCGCCGCGGAACGCCAGCGCCACGGAGAGGCCGGTGAAGACCAGCGGGGCGGCGTACGTGAGGGTCTCGGAGATCGGGAAGAAGACCTGCCGCCACGTCCCGGTGCCGTTCGCCCACGCGGTGATCGTGGCGGGGTCGACGATCGCGCCCTTGAACAGGTCCGCGTACGCGTCGCTGACCACCGTCCAGCTGGCGTTGAACGCGTCGCTGGGCCGGGCGGTCAGGTAGCCGAAGGTATGGAGCACGTCGGGGTCCGACACGATGATGAAGATCGCGCCGATGACCAGCGCCAGCACGACCGAGAGCAGGGTCACCGTGACGGTGTTGGCCGCCCACAGGTTCTGCAGGAAGCGGTTCAGCAGGGTGTCGCCGTCGCCCGGCTCGGGCTGAGCCGGCTTCGCGCCCACCGGGCCCGGCGCGGCGGCGTCCGTGGCGCCGTCCGCGGCCGTCTCGTCGGCGATCTTGGGCGCGCCGACCGGTCCGTCGGTGGTCACTTCGTCCCCTTCTCTGCGGCCCCGTCGCCGGCCGCCGGCTTGTCGTCGTCGCCCCCGGCGGCCACGGCCCCTCCCGGCCCGGCGGAGTCCGGCTCCCCCACCGGCGCAACCGGCGCGGTGGCGGGCGTGGCAGGCGTGCCGCCGTCGGTGATGCCCGCCATCAGCAGGCCCAGCTCCTCGCGGGGCGTGTCCGGCGAGACGATGGCCAGGATCCGGCCGCGGTACATCACCGCGATCCGGTCCGCCAGCCCCACCACCTCGTCGAGCTCGCTGGAGATCACGAGGACCGCCGTGCCGACGTCGCGCTCGTGGACGATGCGGCCGTGGATGAACTCGATCGAGCCCACGTCGACGCCGCGGGTGGGCTGGGCGGCGATGAACAGGCGCAGCGGCCGGGACAGCTCACGGGCCACCACGACCTTCTGCTGGTTGCCGCCGGAGAGCGTGCTGACCGCCGCCTCGGCCGAGGACGTACGGATGTCGAACTGCTCGACGCGCTCGCGGGCCGCCGTCGCGACCGCACCCGGGTCGAGCCGGAAGGCGTTGCCGTACGGCGGCCGGTCGTACTGGTCGAGCACCAGGTTCTCGGCGACGGAGAACTCCTTGACCAGGCCGTCGTGGCTGCGGTCCTCGGGCACGTACCCGATGCCGGAGCGCAGGATGTGCTTGGTGCTCATGCCGATCAGGTCCTCGTTGTCGACCATGATCGACCCGGCGCTCGGCTCCCGCAGGCCCATCAGGGCCTCGACGAGCTCGGTCTGCCCGTTGCCCTGGACCCCGGCGACGCCGAGCACCTCGCCCGCACGTACGACCAGGTCGACGCCGTCGACGGCGCGTACGCCGCGCTCGTCCTCCACGACGAGCCCGCTGATCTTCAGGACCTCGCGGCCCGGCTCGGCGGGAGCCTTGTCGATGTCGAGGCTGACCGCGCGGCCGACCATGGTCGACGCCAGCTCCTCCTCGGAGGTCCGGGGGCTGACGGTCCCGACCGTACGCCCGCGCCGGATCACGGTGATCCGGTCGGCGATGGCCTTGACCTCTTTGAGCTTGTGGGTGATGAAGACGATCGACTTGCCCGCGTCGGACAGCCCGCGCATGACCTCGAGGAGCTCCTCGGTCTCCTGCGGGGTGAGCACCGCGGTCGGCTCGTCGAGGATCAGCAGGTCGACGTCGCGGGTGAGGGCCTTGACGATCTCCACGCGCTGCTGCGCGCCGACCGGCAGGTTCTCGACCAGGGCGTCGGGGTCGACGGGCAGGCCGTACCGTTCGGAGACCTCGAGCACCTCGCGGCGGGCGCGGCGGCGGTCGAGGAAGCCGGCGCGGGTCTTCTCCGCGCCCAGCGCGATGTTCTCCGCGACGGTGAAGACGGGCACCAGCATGAAGTGCTGGTGGACCATGCCGATGCCGGCGGCGATGGCGTCGCGGGGGCTGCGGAAGGTCCGCGCCGCGCCGTCGACCACGATCTCGCCCTCGTCCGGCTGCAGCAGGCCGTAGAGCTGGTTCATCAGGGTGGACTTGCCCGCGCCGTTCTCACCGAGCAGGGCGTGGACCTCACCGGGTTCGACGGTGAGGTCGATGTGGTCGTTGGCCACCAGGTCGCCGAAGCGCTTGGTGATGCCGCGCAGCTCGAGTCTCAGCGGAATCTCCTGCAGACGAGGGACGAATGGTGGCGACGCGAGGGACGTTATAACAGCCCGAGCAGAGCCGCCGCGCAGGCCACGGGTCCTCCCCGCGGCCGCGCGGCGGCCGGATCATCGATCAGCTACGGGTCACTTCGGCGCGTTCGGCGACTCGACCTTGACCTTGCCCGCGATGATGTCCTGCTTGAGCTGGTCGACCTCGGACTTGAGGCCCGAGTCGACCTTGCTGTCGAACTTGTTGTACGGCGCGAGCGAGACGCCGTCGTTCTCGAGCTTGCCCAGGTAGCCCGGGGTGGCCGCGAGGGGCTTGCCCGCCGCGCCGTCGGACACGGCCTGCTTCACGGCGTCGTTGATGTTCTTGACGACCGTGGTCAGGAAGACGTCGCAGTACTGCTCGGCGCTCTTGCAGCCGTCCTGGTCGACCCAGATGACGGAGACCTTGCCGTTGGACGCCTTGGCGACGTCCGCGGTGCCCAGGCCCGTGCCGCCGGCCACCGGCATGATCACGTCGGCGCCCTGGGCGACGAACGTGTTGGTGATCGACTTGCCCTTGTTCTGGTCGCCGAAGTTCTCCGCGAAGGTGCCGTTCTGCTTGGCCTTGTCCCAGCCGAGCACCTGCACGTTCTTCTTCTTCTGTTCGTTGTAGTACTTCACGCCGTCGGCGAAGCCGTCCATGAAGACGGTGACCGGCGGGATCTTCAGGCCGCCGTACGTGGCGACCTTGCCGGACTTGGAGTAGCCCGCGGCGAGGTAGCCGGCCAGGAACGCGGCCTCGTCGGTGGCGAACTGCATCGGGAACACGTTGGTCGCGTCCTGGACGCTGCTGTCGACGATGCCGAACTGCTGGCTCTTGTTCTCCGCCGCGACCTTCTTGGTGGCGTCGCCCATGAGGCCGCCGACCGCGAGGATGAAGTTGCACTTCTGCGTCACGAACTGGCGCAGGTTGGGCTCGTAGTCGGCCTCGGCCGTCGACGCCACGTACTTCGGCTCGACGTTGCTCTGGGCCTCCTTGGCGGCCTGCATGCCGGCCCACGCCGAGGCGTTGAACGACCGGTCGTCGATGCCGCCGGTGTCGGTGACCATGCACGCCTTGTATGTCGCGGCGGCGGCGCCGCTGGCGCCCGAGCCGCTCGGGGTCTCAGCAGGGGCGTCGCCACAGGCCGCGGCGGCGAGCGTCAGCCCACCCGCCGCGAGAATCGCAACGATTCGGGTCCCACGTACTGGGCGCAACACGCCCTCCTTCCACAGCGCACCCGCACTTCGCGGCGCGTCTCAGGTCGGGAGCGTAGCCGCAGGCCACGGCGACGGCAGGAAATCCGCCGGACTGTTGGCGCACCGTTACCTGGCCGCAATCGCGGCCGCGACTGAACGACGCCTCAGGTGCCGAAGCGAGGTAATTGCCCGGATATCGGGAAGCCGACCGTCAATTTTTCGGCTGATCGGCCCCCGCGACCACGGAATCTTCGGCGATCGATGTCTGGCGGGACGCGGCTCGCCACCCGCGGACGCCGAGCACCCCGACCACCGTCCCGATGGCGAGCGAGGCGGCGATCAGCGCCGCGTGGACCGTCAGGAAGGACGTCGGCCGGCCGTCGGCGAAGGACCGGTCGTCCTTGTAGATCGCCAGACCGAACCGGGGCCAGATGAGCCAGGTCCAGACACCGACCGTCACCAGGAAGGCGGACCACCGCCGGGAGAGCACCACCGGCAAAGTATGCGCGCCCCGCTCAGCCGGCCAGCGCCGGCTCGGGCCGCGCCTCGGCCTCCGCGACCTCAGCCGTGGCCCGCTGCGTGCCGCGCCGACCGGCCGCCACCAGGACGAGGCCCCCGATCGCGTACGCGGCCAGCACCCAGAGAGCCGCCGCGCTGCCGTGGCCGTCGAAGTACGCGACCGAGCGCAGCAGCGTCGCACCCGCACCGACCGGCAGGAACTGCCCGACGGCCCCCCACGGTTGCGGCAGCAGCTCGGGCGCCGAGGCGACGCCCGACAGCGCGTTGCCGACGAGGAACATCGTCGCCGCACCGAGGGCCACACCGGCCTTACCGGCCACCGCACCGAGCCCGGCCACCGCGGCGGACACGGCGAGCGCGAACAGTGCCAGCACCGCGGCGACGGCGAGGTAGCCGCCGGGAACGACATCGAGCCAGTACTGCTGGACGGAAGCGCCGCCGAGGCCGGCGAGCACGGCGAACGTGCCGAGCCCGGCCAGGCGCGCACCCGGCCGCTTCACCAGCAGGAACGTCAGCACGCCGGCGACCAGGGCGGTGATGGCCAAGGGCAGGAACCCGGCGCCGAATCCGGCACCCCTCGGGTCGCCGGAGTGGGTGGGCACGACGTCGACCACGGGCACCGGGCGGCCCTGGCCGAGCCCGGCGGTCGCCTGGGTGAGCAGCGTGGCCACGGTCGGGCTCGCGGCGGACGCGACGTGCAGGGCCGGCCCGTCGGCGCCGAGCACGATCGCGCCGTAGACCTCACGGTCGCGGATCGCGGCGTCGGGGTCGGCGACGACGCGGACGTCGAAGGCACCCGGGTGGGACCCGGCCAGCCGGGCGGCGAGCTGGTCGGCCGCGGGCACCGGACCGGCAACGGCAATGGGCAGGTCGCGGGGCGCGAGGTTGGCGGCGGGGCCGGCGAAGAGCGGCACCAGCAGGGCTTGCAACGCGACGACCACGACGGCGAGGGCCACGGCGAGCGCTGCCGGGTGCGAGGGCCTGGACATGAGTCTCCCTAAAACGAATGCTCGTTCTCTTTAGTTGACAGCGTGCGCCCGTTGCGCCGGTTCGTCAAGAACGAGCGTTCGTTTTAGACTGTGCCGCGTGCCACGCGTCTCCGAAGAGCACCTCACCGCCCGCCGCGAGCAGATCCTCGCGGCGGCTCGCGCCTGCTTCTTGCGCCGCGGCCTGCACAACACGTCCATGCAGGACCTCATCCAGGAGGCCGGCCTCTCGGTGGGCGCGGTCTACCGCTACTTCAAGTCGAAGAACGAGATCATCAACGCGATCTCGCAGACCGTGGCCGGCGGCCTGGCGGCGGTCCTGACGGAGATCGCCGCCGAGGAGGACCTGAGCCTCGTCGACTCGCTCTCCCGGGTCCTGGACGTCATCGACGAGCAGGTCGCCCCGGGCGGCAACTTCCCCCTGGCGATCCAGGTGTGGAGCGAGGCGACGCTGGATCCCGCCATCGCGGCCATCGTCCGCGAGCGCTACCTCGAGCTGCGCCAGCCGTTCCGGGTCATTGCGAAGCGGGCGGCCGCGCGCGGCGAGCTGGCCGCGGACGCGGATCCCGAGGCGGTGGCGGCCACTCTCTTCGGCTTCATCCCGGCCTATGCGACCCAGCGCCAGCTCGTCGGCTCGCCGGACAAGGAGACGTTCCTCAGCGGCGTACGGGCGCTGCTAACCCGCTGAGGTCAGCTTCGCGGCGATGCGGGCGAACCCGGCGCGGACCTCGGCCTCGGTGGGCGGGCGGCCGGGGGTCGTCCGGCGCGGCTGGTCCCGGTCGAAGGTCTGCGCCTCGAGGTCGTCGGTGCTGGCGTCGTGCGGCGCGCCGGACTTGGCCAGCGCCACCTCGTCGCGGATCGCCTCGGCGTCGGCCAGCGGGAGCAGCGGCTCCACCACGGCCATGAGATCCTCGTCGGCGACCACGGCCTGGGCCAGGGCGAGGGCGTGCGGGCGCTCGTACGGCCCGCAGACCAGCGGTTCCCACTCCTCGTCGTCGCCGAGCGCACCGATGGTGATGATCCACGGCAGGTTCGCCACCGGCGAGTCCGGCGGCAGGTGCAGCGTCACGAGTGTGCCCACGCGCTCATCATTCCGGGCGGTGGTGCCGAATCCAGGTATTTTGCCCCACCGGGGCAGTTTTATCGTCAGCCGACAGGTCGACGACGCGTCCGTGCGGGCTGGTCGCCGCCCACGCCGCCCCGAACAGCAGGATCTGGTTGAAGACATAGAGGTAGACCAGCAGCCCGACGGCGCTGGCGACCAGGCCGTACGCCGGGTTGCGCTGGATCAGCCCGACGAACGACTTGCCCACGGTGTTGAGCAGGTAGATGCCGACGCCGACCTGCAGCACGGGCGGGGCCATCCGCCGGGCGGTCATCCGCAGCCGGGGCACCGCGGCGAGCAGCGCGGCCGCCAGCAGCATGTTGATCCCGATCGTCAGCACGGTGCTGATGATCGACAGCAGCAGGTTGGCCCTGCCGTCGGAGATCCAGTCGAGCAGGGACTCCAGGCCGTACACGGCCCCGACCGAGATGCTCAGCAGCAGGAGGATGCCGAGCAGGACGAGCAGGTCGACGGCCTGCCGGATGCCGATGTAGCCGGGCTGCTCGTTGAGCCGCCAGATCAGCCGTTGCGAGGAGCGGATCGCCTCGACCCAGCCGATGCCGGTGAAGACCAGGCCGACCAGGCCGACGATGCCGACCGTACGGCCGCTGGCCAGGATCGCCTCGACGTCCAGGAACGGCAGGTTCTCGTCGAGGAAGTCCTGCACGATCTCGAAGAGGCGGACGTTGTTGTCGATGAGCACGCCGAAGATCGAGTAGCCGATCAGCGCCAGCGCGAAGACGGCGAAGAACCCGTAGTAGGCGATGGCCGCGGCGAGGCGTCCGCCCAGCACCTCGTCGTACCGCAGCGCCGCCCGGCACAGGTGGTCGAAGTACCGGGAGCGGTGCCGCAGGGCCATGATCCGTGCCTCGACCGCCGCGTACGCCCGGTCGATGGCGTTCACGCGGGAGACCGTACCCAATGGAACCGGGAAGTAGCGCTAACCACCGAGCTTGTAGTCGCGGCGGCGCTGCCAGGGGCCCTCGCCGCCGGCGGAGAGGTCGTGCGAGAACAGCGTGAACGCCGGCACGTCGAAGCGGGCGTCGAAGTCGGCCAGGTCGTCGAAGACCGCGTCGAGGGCGGCGCTCGGCACGTCCTGGGCGACGGTCACGTGCGGGTGGTACGGGAACCGGGCGTCGCGGTGCACCCCGTCGGCGGCGGCGATGGCGGCGGCGAGCAGCTCGCACTCGCTGATGCCGACCGCGAGCGTCACGAACACGACCTCGGTGACCGGCCGGAACGTGCCGGTGCCGCGCAGGTGGATGGTGAACGGCTGCTGCGCCGCGGCGATCTTCTCCAGCTGCCGCTCGATGCCGGGCAGCTCCGCGCTGGCCACCTCGGTCGGGCCGAGCAGCGTGACGTGCGCCGGCGTGTACGCCGCCTGCGGGTCGCCCGCCTCGTGCCGGCGCCGGGTGAGCTGGGCGCCCCACGGCGGCGGGATGTCGATCGCGACCCCGATCCGGGTCGTGGCCGCGTCCGTCTGCGCCACCGGTGTCAGGCTCCGCGGAACGGGCTCAGGAACCCGATGTTCTGGTACGCCTGGGCCAGCGTGACCGCGGAGACGGCCCGCGCCTTGTCCGCGCCGATCGCCAGCACCTTGTCGAGGTAGCCCGGGTCTTCGAGGTACGTGCGGGTGCGCTCCTGGATCGGCTTGACGAACTCCACGACGATCTCGGCGAGGTCCTTCTTGAGGTCGCCGTAGCCACGGCCGTCGTACTGCTCGAGCAGCTCGTCTATGGTCCGCCCGGTGAGCGCCGCGTAGATGGTCAGCAGGTTGCTGATGCCGGGCTTGTTCTCCTCGTCGTAGAGGATCTCCCGGCCGGTGTCGGTGACCGCCGACTTGATCTTCTTCGCCGACCGGGACGGCTCCTCGAGCAGCTCGATGATGCCGTTGGGCGAGGACGCCGACTTGCTCATCTTCGACGTCGGGTCCTGCAGGTCGGTGATCTTCGCGGTGTCGCGAACGATGTACGGCGACGGCACGGTGAACGTCGGCCCGAAGCGGGTGTTGAAGCGCTGCGCGAGGTCGCGGGTGAGCTCGAGGTGCTGGCGCTGGTCCTCGCCGACCGGCACGGCGTCGGCCTGGTAGAGCAGGATGTCCGCGGCCTGCAGGATCGGGTACGTGAAAAGGCCGACGCTGGTGGTGTCGGAGCCCTGCTTCGCCGACTTGTCCTTGAACTGCACCATGCGCCCGGCCTCGCCGAAGCCGGTGATGCAGCTCAGCACCCACGCGAGCTGGGCGTGCTCGGGCACGTGCGACTGCACGAAGAGCGTGCAGCGCTCCGGGTCGAGCCCGAGGGCGAGCAGCTGGGCCACCGACAGCCGGGTCCGGTTCCGCAGGGCCACCGGGTCGTGCCCGGCGGTGATCGCGTGCAGGTCGACGACGCAGTAGAACGCATCCGCCGTCTCCTGCATGGCCACCCAGTTGCGGACCGCGCCGAGATAGTTTCCCAGGTGGAAGGAGTCGGCGGTCGGCTGGATGCCGGAGAGCACCCGGGGACGGCGGTCGGCGTCGGACATGAGCGCCATTGTGTCAGTTCCGCCGGGACCGTCAAACGCCCCTCCCGGCCCCCGGACGATGTTCGATCATGTTGACTTATGAGCGTTCTTGGGGAACGCTGGACGGTGGTTCGTCCGCTACGAAAGGTCGTGTGGTGAAACTTCTGGTCACCGGGGGCGCGGGATACATCGGCAGCGTCACCAGCCGCCTGCTGCTCGACGCCGGTCACGAGGTCGTCGTCCTGGACAACCTCAGCAATGGCTTCCGCGACGCGGTCGCCCCGGGCGCGACCTTCGTGGAGGCGGACATCGCGGACGCCGCATCGGTGCTCACCCCGGACGCGGGCTTCGACGCGGTGCTGCACTTCGCGGGCCTCATCCAGGCCGGCGAGTCCATGGTCCGGCCGGAGCTCTACTGGGACCACAACGTCCGCCGGTCGCTCGCGCTGCTGGAGGCCGTCCGCGCGGCCGGGGTGCCGCGGTTCGTCTTCTCCTCGACGGCCGCCGTCTACGGCAACCCCACCGAGCTGCCGATCACGGAGGAAGCCACCAAGGCCCCGACCAACACGTACGGCGCCACCAAGCTGAGCTTCGACTACGCGCTGACCTCCGAGGCGTTCGCGCACGGGCTGGCCGCGGTGTCGCTGCGCTACTTCAACGTGGCCGGTGCCCTCATCCGCGAGGACGGGGCCGCCGGCGAGCGGCACGACCCGGAGACCCACATCATCCCGATCACGCTGCAGGTGGCCGCGGGCAAGCGGGAGAAGCTGCAGCTGTTCGGCGACGACTACCCCACGGCCGACGGCACCTGTGTGCGCGACTACATCCACGTGCACGACCTCGCCCGGGCCCACCTGCTCGCGATCGACGGCGCCACCGGCGGCCGGCACAAGATCTACAACCTGGGCAACGGCAACGGGTTCTCCAACCGCCAGGTGGTCGAGGCCGCCCGCGAGGTCACCGGCGCCGAGCTGCCCGTCGAGGTCGCACCGCGGCGCGAGGGCGACCCTGCCACGCTGGTCGCCTCGTCCCAGCGCGCCCGCGACGAGCTGGGCTGGGTGCCGGAGAAGCCGACGCTGACGGAGATGATCGGCGACGCCTGGGAGTTCTACCGCACCCACGTCGCGTGATCTGATCATCGTCATGACTGTCGCGTCCTCGGCCGCAGCGGCCTTCGAGTCCACCTTCGGCAGCGAGCCCACCGGTCTGTGGGCGGCGCCCGGCCGGGTCAACCTGATCGGCGAGCACACCGACTACAACGACGGCTTCGTGCTGCCGTTCGCGCTGCCGCAGCAGGTGGTGGCGGCCGCGGCAGTGCAGGACGGCTCCGGCTGGACGGTCTGCTCCGACTTCGCCCCGGAGCCGGTGACGTTCGCGTCGTCGGAGCCGGGCGAGGTCAAGGACTGGGCGGCGTACGTCGCGGGCGTCGTCTGGGCGCTGCAGGAGGCGGGCTTCGACGTGCCGCCGGCCCGCATCGCGCTCGCCTCGGACGTGCCCGTCGGCGCCGGCGTCTCCTCCTCGGCCGCGCTGGAGTCGGCGGTCCTCACCGCCCTGGCCGACCTGGGCAGCCTGGACCTGCCCGTGGCGAAGCGGCCTGCGCTCGCGCAGCGCGCCGAGAACGTCTACGTCGGCGCGCCGACCGGGATCATGGACCAGTCGGCCTCGATCCGTTGCGAGGAGGGCCGGGCGCTGTTCCTGGACTGCCGCTCGCTGGAGGTCGAGCAGATCCCGTTCGACCTGGCGGCCGAGGGGCTGGCCATCCTCATCATCAACAGCAACGCGCCGCATCAGCACGTCGACGGCGAGTACGGCGCCCGCCGCAGGTCGTGCGAGGAGGCAGCCCGGATCCTCGGCGTACCGGCCCTGCGCGACGTGGCGGTCGACGGGCTCGACGCGGCGCTCGCGAAGCTCGACGACGAGGTGATGCGCCGCCGGGTGCGCCACATCGTCACCGAGAACCAGCGGGTGCTCGACACCGTGGACCTGCTCCGCTCGGGCCGCATCCGCGAGATCGGCCCGCTGATGACCGCCTCGCACGCCTCGATGCGCGACGACTTCGAGATCACCGTCGCCGAGGTGGACGTGGCGGTCGAGGCGGCGCTGGCCGCGGGCGCGTACGGGGCCCGGATGACCGGCGGCGGCTTCGGCGGCTGCGTGCTGGCGCTCATCGACGAGGACCGGGCCGACGCCACCGCGGTCGCCGTCGAACGGGCGTACGCGGTCCGCGGGTTCACCGCGCCGACCACCTGGTCGGCCGTGCCCGGCCCGGGCGCCCGCCGCCTCTGACGGCGCATATCCGCCCGTCCCGCCGGGTAAGCGCAGGGCATGACAGACGCATCGGAAGAGCACCGGCCGAACGAGTACGGCTTCTCCGGCGGCGCCACCGCGCCCGAGCCCGAGCCCCGGTCCGAGCGGGCCGACGACGTCGACGGCGAGGCCATCGCGGTGCCGGCGGGCGACATCACGGGCGCGGTCAGCCACGCGATCGAGGACGCGACCACCCGCGACGACGAGCGCTAACGCGGCACGGGCTGCGGGTCAGCGGTCGGCCCCTGCACCGCGGGCCGGCCGCCGGCCCAGTCCACCCGGTCGAGCCACAGCTGCCGGCCGGGCGCGACGCTGCCGATCGCCTCGGGCGGCCACGCGTGGTAGAGCAGCCACGTCTCGCCGGCCGGGGTGGTGACCAGGAAGCTGTGACCCGGTCCCGCCGCCGCGGGCGAGGACTTGAGGATCGGGTTCTCGGCGGCCTTGCGGCACGGGCCGAGGGGGCCGTCGCACTCGGCGTAGCCCATCGCGTACACGTCCCGGTCGAAGGCGTTCGCCGAGTAGAACAGGTAGAGCCGGCCGTCGTGGGCGACCATCTGCGGCGCCTCGATGACGTGGTCCTCCCACGCCGCGTCGTTGACGAGCAGCTTGACCGTCTTGCCGGTGAGCGAGCGTCCGTCCGCGGCGAGGCCGCTGCCGTAGAGGTACGTGGGCTGCCCGATCGCGTTGCCGTCGTTCTTCCAGTAGAGGTAGAGGTCGCCGCCGGCGTCCCTGTACGGGCTGGCGTCGATCGAACCGCCCTCGTCGACCTGGCAGATCAGCGGCTCGGCGCGGTCGTCGACGAACGGGCCCTGCGGGGTCTTCGAGAACGCGACCCCGATGCACTGCCGCCCGGCCGCCGTGGACCGGGCGGTGTAGTAGAGCAGGTAGCCGCCGTCCCCGGCGATGACCTCGGGCGCCCACGTGTTGCCGCGCTCGGCCCACTTGCCGACCTCGGGCAGCGCGTCGCCGGCCGGCGTCCACGTGACCAGGTCCGGCGAGGTCAGGATGGGCACGTTCGCGGTGGTGTTGTTGGTGCCGTACGCGTACCAGGTACCGTCCGCCAGGATCGCCCCCGGGTCGGGGAAGTTCTCCATGAAGACGGGGTTGGTGAAGGTCTTCACGACGGGCTCCGCTCTCGGGGGGTCCTCCTGACCGCTGCACGCGGCCAGGAGGGCCACGGACACCAGCACTGCGCCGATTCTCACCACCGGCTGAACCGGAGGTAGTCGAACGACGCGGTGACCGCGGGCGTCGCGCCGCCGTGGGCGACGAGCCCGATGCGCGGGGTGGTGTCCGCGGGCAGCGTCCAGACCCCGCTCCACGTCCACGTACGCCCGTCCCGGCTGACCCCGGCCCGGTACTCGTGCTCGCCGTTGCGCGGGTCGACGTGGTGGGCCAGGCGCAGCCAGGTGGTGGTCAGGCCGGGGGTGCCCGCGATGGTCCCGCCGTACGAGGTGATGCCCGCGTACGGGATCTCGTGGCCGAACTCGACCTGCCGGGTGTTCCAGATGGCCACCGCCGAGAGCCGGGCGAACTGGTCGTCCCCGGCGTACGCGATCAGCCCCGCCTGCTGATAGTTGCGCACGGTGTCCTCACCCAGCGGGAGTGTCAGCTTCGTCTCGGCGATCCAGCTGCCCGGCGGCGGGGTGCGCAGCAGCACCCCGGCGTTGTTGGACGTGCCGGTCAGGTCGGCGTTCTGCACCGGCCAGCGCAGCTGCCCACCGGAGATCGTCACCGCAGGGTCCGGCCGCACCCAGGTCCAGCCGGGCGCCGACCCGCCGAACTCGTCGGAGTAGGCGGCCAGCGGCCGGCCCGGCCGCGGCTCGCGGGCCGTGCCGGAGTCGCGACCGTCGGAGGCCCACGCCCCGGCCCGGACGGTCGGCCAGCCACCGATCCAGTCGAGCCGGTCGACGAGCATGGGCCGCTCGTTGATCCCGAACGGCTCGTCCAGGTACGGGTCCCCGCGGTCGATCGCGTGGTAGACCAGCCAGTCCTGTCCCCGCGCGTCCGTGACGAGCCCGTTGTGGCCGGTGCCGACCCAGCGGTTGCCGTTCGGCGCGATGACCGGGGTCCCGCCGGCCCGGGACACGTTCAGCGACTGCCCGAGCTTGTCCACGAAGGGGCCGCGCGGGTCCCGCGAGCGTCCCGCCGACACCGAGTAGCCGGTGGTGGGCCCGGCGCAGCAGTTGGCCGACGAGGCGAACAGGTAGTACCAGCCGTTGCGCCGGACCACGTACGCGCCCTCGAACTTGTTGTCGATCGCCACCCGCGTGGGCGTGCCGACGGTCCGCAGCCCGTCCGCGGTCAGCCGGCTCACCCAGATGCCGCCGAAGTAGCTGCCGTAGTACAGGAACTTGCGGCCGTCCGGGGTGACGAGTTGCGCCGGGTCGAACGTCCACCACCAGCCGCCGTCGCCGCTGGGCCGGGGCGCGACGACCGGCGTGTCCACGAAGGTCCACGGCCCGGCCGGGGTGGGCGCGGTGGCCGCACCGATCGCCGAGGCGCCGGGCGCGACCGTGGTCTCGGTGACGGTCACGTACATGACCCAGTGCGTGCCGACCTTGCGGACGTCCGGCGCCCAGTACGCGGTGTTCTCCGCGGCGAAGGCGGGACGCTGCCCGGGCCCGAACGCGTCACCCACGTACGCCCAGTGCTTGAGGTCCTTCGAGCGCGCGGTGGGGATCCGGTGCGCGACCTTCTCGCCCTCGCGCAGCGGATCCGTGGTGGCGTACGCGTACCAGAATCCGTCGTCGCCACGGACGACCATCGGGTCGGCGAACGTGTCCGCGAAGCTCGCGGACACCGGGTTGTGCGCTGGGCCCACCGGCCCGCCGGCCTGCGCGGCGGCGGGGGTGAGCAGGACGAGTGCCGCGACGAGCGCGGCGGTGAGCCGTCGCATGGTCAGCCTTTCAGTCCGGACCGGGAGACGCCCTCGATGATGTAGCGCTGCGCGACCACGAACAGGATCAGCACCGGGATGCTGGCCAGGCTCGCGCCCGCCATGATCACCGGGTAGTTGATGTTGTAGGCGCCCTGCAGCGTGCCGAGGCCCGGCGGCAGCGTGAAGTTCTCCGGGCTGAACAGCACGTAGACCGGCCAGATGAAGTCGTTCCAGTTGGTCAGGAACGCGATCACCGCGAGCGTGGCCAGCGCCGGCTTCGACAGCGGCAGGATCACCTTGGTGAAGATCTGCCACGAGTTCGCGCCCTCCAGCACCGCGGCCTCCTCCAGCTCGCGGGGCAGTCCGAGGAAGAACTGCCGGAGGAAGAAGACGCCGAACGCGCTGGCCGCACCCGGAATGATCAGCCCCCACAGGCTGTCGAGCCAGCCCAGCCGGTCGATGATGAGGAAGTTCGGGATGATCAGGGTGAAGATCGGTACGAACATCGTCGCGATGATCATGCTGAACACGATCTTCTTGCCGCGGAAGTCCATCCGGGCCAGCGCGTACGCCGCCATCGACGCCACCACGAGCACGAGCAGCGCCTGACCGGAGGCGGCCAGCAGGCTGTTGAGGAACCAGCGCAGCACCGGCGTCTGCGAGTCACCGCCGAACAGCGTGTCGTACGCGCTCGTCGTCGGGTCCTGCGGGAGCAGCGTCGGCGGCACCCGGGTGGCCTCGTCCGGGGTCTTGAACGAGGTGATGAGCATCCAGACCACCGGGGCGATGAAGACCAGGCTCAGCCCGCTCAGCATCGTGTACCAGGCGATACCTCTGACTCGGCCCATGCCCTCAGTCCTTCGTCCGGAAGAGACGGAACGTCACCATGCTGATCAGCAGCAGCGCCAGCGTGAGCAGGTAACTCATCGCGGCGGCGCTGCCCATCCGGTAGCTGCGCAGGCCCTCCTCGGCGATGTACATGATCGCCGTACGGGTCTCCACGCCCGGCGCGCCCTGGGTGATCAGGTACGCCTGGCCGAACATGTTGCTCGACGCCAGGATCGTGTTGATCACGACGAACAGCAGCACCGGCCGCAGCCCGGGCAGCGTGACGTGGCGGAACTCCGCCCAGCGGCCGGCGCCGTCCACCTTGGCCGCGTCGTACAGCTCACGCGGGATGTCCTGCAGGCCGGCGATGTAGATGACCGCGTTGAAGCCCAGCGTCCACCACACCGTGACGCCGACCAGCGACACCCACGCCCACGGCAGCCCGGTGGTCCACGCCGTCGAGTCCGGCAGCCCGATCGCGCCGAGCAGCGCGTTCACGGCGCCGAGGTTCGGGTCCAGCAGGAAGCGCCACAGCACGCCGATCACCGCGACGCCCAGCACGTACGGCGCGAAGTACACGGCGCGGAAGACCGTACGGCCCTTGAACGAGCGGTTGAGGATCAGCGCGATGCCCAGCGGGACCGCCACCAGCAACGGCACGCTGAACACCGTGAAGACGCCGGTGGCCTGCATGCTCTGCCAGAAGAAGTCGAACACCGGCGACGTGCTGCTGAACAGCGCCTTGTAGTTGTCCAGCCCCACGAACGGCTTGCCCGGCAGCAGGTAGTCCCAGTCGTGCAGGCTGATCCACAGCCCGTACGCCGCCGGCGCGAGCGTGAACGTGAGGAACAGCAGCGCGTACGGCGCCAGGAACAGGTACGGGGTCAGGCCGGGCCCCCGCCTCGGCGCCGCCGCCACGGGCGCCGAGGTCGAGGTGGTGGCCTCCGCCAGCACGTCCACCATGGCGGATCAGCCGCCGTACTTCTTGCGGTTCTGCTCCAGGATCTGGCTCGCCTTGGCGGCGGCGTCGGCGAGCGCCTTGCCGGGCTCCTTGCGCAGCAGGATCGCCTCGTTGATCGCGGTGTCGATGGTGGCCATCGCGTCCGGGATGCCCGGCACCGAGGGCGGGAAGTGCAGGTTGTCGATCTGCGAGCCGATCGCCGCCTGCTCCGTGAGGCCCTTGAACTCGGCGCCCTCGCGGATCTCCTTGCGGGCCGGGACCTGGCCGCCCTTGGCCCACTCGATCGAGTTCTTGCTGATGAAGTTGATGAAGACCTTGCCGGCCTGCAGCTTGTTCGCATCCGGGGTGCGCTGCTTGAACTGCACGAAGTTGTGCGACCCGGCCCAGGCGGCCGGCTGCGAGCCGATCGTCGGCAGCGCGCTGACGCCCCAGGTCAGGCCCTTGACGCCCTTGAGCGTGTTGATCGTCCAGATGCCGTTCCAGTTGAACGCGGCCTTGCCGTTCTGCAGGGCGATCAGGTCGGCGTCCTGGGCGACGTTCTTCGGGCTGTAGCCGTTCTTCACCAGGTCGGTGAGCCAGGTCAGCGCCTGCACGCCGGGCGCCTCGGCGAACAGCGGCTTGCTCGCCTGCTCGTCGAAGAGCTGCCCGCCGAACTGCCAGGTCAGCGACTCGAACTGCATGGTGCCGGTGAACGGGAACGGCGTCGCCCAGTGCCCCTGCACGCCCTTGCTCTTGAGCGCGTCGAGGGCCTTCATGTAGTCGTCCTTGGTCTTCGGCGGGTTGTCCGGGTCGAGACCCGCCTTCTCCAGGACCGACTTGTTGTAGAACATGCCCAGCGGGTGCACGTCGAGCGGGATCGCGTACCGCTTGTTGTTGTAGACCCCGGCCCGCCACACCGGCGGGGAGAAGTCGTCCTCCTTCAGCTGCAGCGAGGCGGCCACGTCGTCGAGCGGCAGGACGACACCGCGCGCGGCGTTCGTGGCGACCTGCTCGACGTGCATGATGCCCAGGTCGGGGCCGTTGCCCGTGGACACCGCGGCGGGAACCTTCTGGTAGTAGTCGGCCCACTCGTACACGTTCATCGTGACCTTGATGTTGGGGTTCTCGCTGTTGAAGCGGTCCACCAGGGCCTTCATCACCGGGCCGTCGCCGCCGGTGAAGCCGTTCCAGAACGTCAGGGCCACGTTCGGCCCGGTGTAGTTGGTCGCGGCGGGCTGTGCGTTCTGCCCGCCGCCGACGACCGGGTTCGGGCCGTCGTCGCCGCAGGCGCCGAGCAGGACGGCGCCGCCGGCGCCGACGCCGAGACCGAGCAGGCCACGGCGGGACAGGTGTGGTTTCACGGTTTCTCCTCGGAGGTGAAGCGGAGCGCGTGCCAGGAGACGGGAGGGAGGAGCAGGGTCGCTCGCCCGCCGTCGAGGGCGGGCATTTCTTCGGTACGGGGACGGACGCGATCAGGCGCAGCAGCGGTGTTCACGATGGACGGGTCGGTCTCGGCGAGCGAGATGTGCTCCCCGGCCCGCAGCCCGGGGAACGCCCGCAGGTTCAGCTCCAGCGGCACGGCGCCGGTCCCCCGGTTCACGGCGAAGATCGTCAGCTCGCCGCTCGCCTCGTCGCGCGTGGCGACGGCGTCGACCGCGGGCACGTCGCCGAAGCGCCCGGTGGCCATCGTCGGGCCGGTCAGGGCCGCCCGCAGCACGGTCCCGCGGGCCAGCCGGGCGGTGTGCGCGAACGGGTGGAAGATCGTCTGCCGCCAGGCGGGGCCGCCGGCCGCCGTACGGATCGGCGCGATGATGTTGACCAGCTGCGCCTGGCAGCCGATCTTCAGCCGGTCGGCGTGGCGCAGCATGCTGATCAGCAGGTTCCCGACCACCATCGCGTCGGTGACCGTGTAGTCGTCCTCGATCAGCGCCGGCAGCTCCTCGATGCCGCGGTCCTCCGGCTCGGTGAACTGCGACTGGTACCAGACGTTCCACTCGTCCAGCGCCAGGTTGACGCGCTTGGTGCGGCGCAGCTTGGCGCGTACGTGGTCGGCGGTGGCGATGATGTCGTCGACGAACCCGTCCAGGTCCACCGCGGACGCCCGGAAGCTCGCCTCGTCATGCTTCCCCGGGTCGTAGTACGTGTGCAGGGACAGATAGTCGACCTGGTCGTACGCCTCCTCCAGCACCGTGGCCTCCCACGCCGCGAACGTCGGCATGTCGGCGTTGGAGCTGCCGCAGGCGACCAGCTCGATCGTCGGGTCGACGCGGCGCATGGCATGCCCGGCGCGGGCGGCGAGGCGGCCGTACTCGCGGGCGGTGAGGCTGCCGATCTGCCAGGGTCCGTCCATCTCGTTGCCCAGGCACCACAGCCGGATGTCGTGCGGCTGCCCGACCCCGTGCTTGCGGCGCAGGTCGGCGGCGGCGGTCCCGTCGGTGAGGTTGCAGTACTCGACCAGCTCGGCGGCCTCGGGCACCCCGCGCGTGCCGAGGTTGACCGCCATCATCGGCGCCACCCCGGCCTGACCCGCCCAGCGCATGAACTCGTTGAGCCCGAACGCGTTGCTCTCCAGCGACCGCCAGGCCAGGTCCAGCCGGCGCGGCCGGTCGCCGACCGGCCCGACCCCGTCCTCCCAGCGATAGTTGGAGACGAAGTTCCCGCCGGGGTAGCGCACCAGGCTGACGCCCAGCTCGCAGACGAGGTCCAGCACGTCGGTCCGCAGCCCGTCGGCGTCGGCGCTGGGATGGCCCGGCTCGAAGATGCCGGTGTAGACGCAGCGGCCCATGTGCTCCACGAACGAACCGAAGAGCCGCGGGTCGACCTCCCCGCAGGCGAAGGCCGGATCAAGCGTCAGTCTCGCGGTGATCACGTATCACTCCCGTCGCACCGGTGTGTGCCGTCTCACAGGTTTACAACGTTGGAACCATCGTTGTAAAGATCTCGATACGCCGTCGTTACCCGGGCGGACTCGCAGGTAGGGAGGGTTTCTGCCCGGGTGTCCGGGTTGCGCCGGTCGTTTTTCCGGATAGCAGCGGTCACGCCGCTGCGGCTTGCCGGAGCCGGTGGCCTCGGTGACGCGGTCCCTCTTCGCCCTTCGCCTTCCCGGCGGGCCGGCGGTCCCTCTTCGCCTTCTCACCGGGTCGGCGGTCGTTCTTCGCTGGGCCTCTTCGCCGGGCCTGCGCTCGTACTTTGCGCTCGCTCGTCGCCGGCCGGTGTCCGGCCTTCGCCCGCCGGCCCCGCCCGGCTCAGCGGCCGAGCGTGCTCTCCCGGGCGATCAGCCGATAGCTCACCCGCAACTCGCGCGGCGGCCCCTCGGTACCGCCACCTTCGCCGTCCGGCTTGCCCTCGCCCAGCCGTTCCGCGAGCAGATCCACCGCGAGCCGGGCGAGCTCCGCCGTGTCCGGCGCGATCGTGGTCAGCGTCGGCGTGCTGAACCGCCCGTCCTCGATGTCGTCGAAGCCCGCGACCGCCACGTCCTCCGGCACCCTCAGGCCACGTTCCAGCAGCGTCCGCAACGCGCCGAGCGCCAGCACGTCGTTGAAGCCGAACACCGCGTCCGGCGGCTCCGGCCCGTCCAGCAGGGCGGCCATCGCCGCGGCGCCGTCGACCCGGTGGAAGCTCTCCACCTCGGCCACGAGCCGCGGATCCTCCGGGATGCCCGCCTCGGCCAGCGCCGCCCGGTAGCCGGCGAGGCGCTGATGGGCGGTGACCGCGGAGGGCAGGCGCTGTGCCCCGATCGCCGCGATCCGGCGGCGGCCCAGCCCGATCAGGTGCCGGGTGACGTCGGCGGCCGCGGCGGTGCTGTCGATCGCCACGTGGTCGGCCGGCCCGTGCCAGATCCGTTCCCCGAGCAGCACCATCGGGGTGTCACCGGTGGTGGACAACTCCTCGCCGGCCAACGCCAGCGGGCTGAAGATCAGGCCGTCGATGGCGTGCCGGCGCAGCCCGGCGACCAGGTTGCGTTCGCGGTCGGCGTGGCCGTCCGTCTGGTCGATCAGCACGGTCCAGGAGCGCCGCTCGGCGGCCTGCACGATCAGCCCGGCCAGCTCCGCGAAGTACGGCGACTGCAACTCGGGCACGGCCAGCGCGATCACCCCGGACCGCCCGCTGCGCAACTGGCGGGCGGCGACGTTCGGGATGTACCCCAGGGCGTCGATGGCCTGCTGCACCCGGGCCCGCGTACCGGGCGACACGTGCACGTACCCGTTGACCACGTTGGACACCGTCTTGATGGACACGCCGGCCCGCGCGGCCACGTCCTTCAAGCCCGGCGGCACCCGCCTCGCCCCCTCGTCGACGCTCACACCCCGACCCGCGATCGCAGGGTCGTCCGGATCACCGTAGCCCGCCCCCGGTCATCCCGGCCTCACCCCGCCACGGCCGTCCCACGAAGCGGCTGACCCGCCGCCGCGACGCGCAAGCCGCCGCAGCCCCACCGTCCGGACGTCCCCGCCGGTCCCAGCCGCCCGATGCGCCGCAGGGCCCGCCCGGTGTACCGGACGGGCCCTGCTCACGTCTGCCACGGCCGTTGCCGCCGTTCCGGTCAGCCGGCCTCGATGATCATGCCCGCGCCGACCGTACGGTTGGTGGTCTCGTCGATGAGGATGAAGCCGCCCGTGGTGCGGTTGCGCCGGTACTCGTCGGCGAGCAGCGGCACCGTCGTGCGCAGCTTGACCCGGCCGATCTCGTTCAGCCCGAGCTGCCCGGCGTCCTCGTCGCGGTGCAGGGTGTTCACGTCGAGCTTGTACTGCAGGCCGCGGACCACCGTGCGGGCCGTACGCGTGGTGTGCTTGATCGCGTACTTGCCGCCGACGCGCAGCGGGGCCGTCTCGTCCATCCAGCAGATCATCGCCTCGATGTCCTGGGCGACCGCCGGGGCGTTGTGCGGGCGGCACATCATGTCGCCGCGGGAGATGTCGATCTCGTCGGTCAGCCGTACGGTCACCGACATGGGCGGGAACGCCTCGTCGACCGGGCCGTCCGCGGTGTCGATCGCCGCGATCTTGCTGGTCATGCCCGAGGGCAGCACCATCACGTCGTCGCCGGGCTTGAGCACGCCCGAGGCGACCTGGCCGGCGTAGCCGCGGTAGTCGGTCACCGTGGTCGACTGGGGACGGATCACGTACTGCACCGGGAAGCGCACGTCGACCAGATTGCGGTCGGAGGCGATGTGCACGTGCTCGAGGTGGTGCAGCAGCGACGGGCCCTCGTACCAGGGGCTCTTCTCCGAACGGGAGGCGATGTTGTCGCCCTCCAGCGCGGAGATCGGGATGATCGTCAGGTCGGTGATGTCGAGCTTCGCGGCGAACGAGGTGAACTCGTCGGCGATCCGGTCGTAGACGTCCTTGTCCCAGCCGACGAGGTCCATCTTGTTGACGCAGAGCACCAGGTGCGGCACCCGCAGCAGCGACGTCAGGAACGCGTGCCGGCGGGACTGCTCCACCAGGCCCTTCCGGGCGTCGACCAGGATCAGCGCCAGGTCGGCGGTGGAGGCGCCGGTGACCATGTTGCGCGTGTACTGGATGTGCCCGGGGGTGTCGGCGATGATGAACTTGCGCCGCGGCGTCGCGAAGTAGCGGTACGCCACGTCGATCGTGATGCCCTGCTCCCGCTCGGCGCGCAGGCCGTCGGTGAGCAGTGCGAGGTTGGTGTACTCGTCGCCACGCGACGCGCTCGCCGCCTCGACCGCCTCGAGCTGGTCCGCGAAGATCGTCTTGGTGTCGTACAGCAGGCGCCCGATCAGGGTCGACTTGCCGTCGTCGACGCTGCCGGCGGTGGCGAACCGCAGCAGGTCCATGTTCCGGGCAGCTGCTGCCTCGGTCTCCAGCACTGCCTGACTCATCAGAAGTAACCCTCTCGCTTGCGGTCTTCCATCGCCGCCTCGCTGACCTTGTCGTCGCCACGGGTGGCGCCGCGCTCGGTGATGCGGGTGGCGGCCACCTCGTCGATCACCTTCTCGACGGTGTCGGCGTCGGAGAGCACCGCGGCGGTCTGCGACGCGTCACCCACCGTGCGGTAGCGAACCCGGCGGGTCTGCACCGTCTCGCCGTCGCGGGGCACGATGAACTCGTTGACCGCGTAGAACATCCCGTCGCGCTCGACGACCTCGCGGTCGTGCGCGTAGTAGATGCTCGGCAGGGCGATCTCTTCCTTGGCGATGTAGTGCCACACGTCCAGCTCGGTCCAGTTGGAGAGCGGGAAGACGCGGATGGACTCGCCCGGGTGGTGCCGGCCGTTGTAGAGCGACCACAGCTCGGGGCGCTGGTTCTTCGGGTCCCACTGGCCGAACTCGTCGCGGAAGCTGAACATCCGCTCCTTCGCGCGGGCCTTCTCCTCGTCGCGGCGGGCGCCGCCGAAGAGGGCGTCGAAGCGGTACTTCTCCACCGCCGCGAGCAGCACCGGGGTCTGGATGCGGTTGCGGGTGCCGTCGGGCAGCTCGCGCACCAGGCCCGAGTCGATGGCCTCCTGCACGCTGGCGACGACGAGGTTGAGACCGAGCTCGCCGACGCGGGCGTCGCGGTAGTCCAGCACCTCGGGGAAGTTGTGGCCGGTGTCGACGTGCATGACCGGGAACGGGACGCGGGCCGGCGCGAACGCCTTCTCGGCCAGCCGCAGCATCACGATGGAGTCCTTGCCGCCGGAGAACAGCAGCACGGGACGTTCGAATTCGGCCATGACCTCACGCATCACGAAGATGCTCTCGGCCTCGAGCGCGTCGAGATGCGATACGCGATAGGGCTTCGCCTGGCTCACAGGATCAGCAGACCTTTCGGTGTTGGCTCTCGCCCGCGGTCGACGTCCGTAGCGGGAGCAGGTGCAGAGGGTCAGGGTAGCGGGAGGTGACGCTGCAACGCTGCAAGCAACCGAGGAGCGAGATCCTTGCGGCAGACCACGAGGTCCGGCAGTTTGGGATCGGCCCGGTTGTATTCCAACTCACTTCCATCGATTCGGGAAGCGTGCAGTCCAGTGGCCGACGCCACAGCGACCGGGGCGGCGCTGTCCCACTCGTACTGGCCGCCGGCGTGCACGTACGCGTCGGCCTCCCCGTTGATCACCGCGGCGATCTTCACGCCGGCCGAGCCCATCGGCACCAGCTCGGCGCCCAGGTCCTCGGCGAGCGCCGTGACGAAGGCCGGTGGCCGGGTCCGGCTCGCCGCGATCCGGATCGGCCCGCCGGTGGCGGCCTCCAGCGGGAGCGGGGGGTACGCCGGAGCCTTGTCGGTCGCGAGCGTCCGGTGCCGGGCCGGCATCGCGACCGCCCCGGCGGCCAGACAGCTCGGGCTGGAACAGTCGGCCGTCCACAGCGCCACGTGCACGGCCCAGTCGGTGCGCCCCTCCTCGGAGAACTCCCGCGTGCCGTCGAGCGGGTCGACGATCCAGACCCGCGAGGCGCTCAGGCGGTCGGGGCGGATCGACGACGGCTCGCCGTCCTGCCACGCGACCCGGGACTGGTCGTCTTCCTCCGACAGCACCGCGTCGGCGGGACGCCAGCGGGCGAGCTCCGTACGCAACAGGTCGTGCGCGGCCTTGTCCCCGGCGGCCTTGAGCGCCTTGCCGTCGGCGTACCCCATGTCCTCGCGGACCTGGAGCAGCACCTGGCCGGCGCGGTCCGCCAGCCAGCGCGCGAAGGCGGAGTCGTTGACCGGCGGCGTGCCGCCGGCCTCGGGCTCACGCTGTCCCGCTATGCGCGCCGACGTCCCTGTCTGCTCGCTCATCGTTCTCCCTTGGATTCAGTACGCGCCCGAGGACCGGAGCACCGCGGTCATGGTCCGCAAAAGGATCACCAGATCCAAGCTCAGCGACCAGTTCTCCACATAGCGCAGGTCCAGCCTGACCGCTTCCTCCCACGGCAGGTCCGAGCGTCCGGAAACCTGCCAGAGGCCGGTCATGCCCGGTTTGACCGCCAGCCGGCGCCGCACGTCGTCGGCGTAGGCGGCGACCTCCGACGGCAGCGGGGGTCGCGGGCCGACCAGCGACATCTGCCCCAGCAGGACGTTGAGCAGCTGCGGGAGCTCGTCCAGCGAGAGCCGCCGCAGCCACCGGCCGACCGGGGTGACGCGCGGGTCGTCGCGGATTTTGAAGAGCACACCGTCGTGCTCGTTGAGGTGCTTGAGCTCGGCGAGCCGGGCCTCGGCGTCGACGTACATGCTGCGGAACTTGAAGATGCGGAACTCGGACCCGTCACGCCCGACCCGCACCTGCCGAAAGAGTACCGGCCCGCGGGAAGTCAACCGGACGCAGAGTGCGACGGTTAACAGCACCGGACCGAACACGACCAGCAGGATCAGCGCGCCGAGCCGGTCGAACAGGTCTTTGACGACGCGCGCGCCGCCGTGCAGCCGCGGGTGCTCGACGTGCAGCATCGGCAGGCCGTCGAACGGCCGGATCGTGGTCCGCGCCCCGGCGACGTCGATCAGCGCGCTCGCCACGATCAGGTCGACCTCGTCGCGTTCCAGCCGCCACGCCAGCCGCCGGAGCGCGACGCCGTCCAGCTCCGGGCAGCTCAGCACCACGACGGTGTCCGCATCAGCGGCGTCCACGGCGTTGGCCACGTCGTCAAAGGTGCCGTACACGGGCAAGTCCACCACGCCGTCGTGGTCCGGCGGCAGGCACGCGCCGACCACCTCGAGGCCGTGGTACCGCTCCCGGCGCAGCTGCCGGGTGATCCCGATGACGGACAACTCGTGCCCCACGACCAGCACCCGGCGCAGGCTCTCCCCGCGCGCCCGCTCGATGTGCAGCCGCTTGCGCATCGCGAACCGCAACACCACGGCGGTGGCGATCGCCGTCGGCAGCGCCGCCAGGACGTAGGAGCGAGCAAGATCAAGTTCTAGCGCGTACGAGACGACGGCCGCGCTCGCGATCAACCCGACCCCGCCGCGCAGCACCCGCTGATACTCGTCGGTGCCCACGAACAGGAACCGGCGCTCGTACGCCCGGCTGACCACCAGCACCGCGAGCAACGCCACCGGCAGCAGCGCCGACAACAGCAGATACCCCCGGTTGTACGTGGTCACCTCGTCGCCGAAGCGCAGTCCGAACGTCACCGCACCCGCGGCCACCCCGGCCGTCAGGTCACCGACGACGAGCATGCGGACGTACCGTCGCTCCCAGCGCTGCCGTCGCGACATCGCCGCGTGCCGGCCGCGTACCCGGACGAAGGGCCGCGTCGCGGGCCGGGCGGCAGCCGACCGGTTCGGCCGCGCCGACCAGAGCCGGTCCATCGCCTGATTGCGGGCCCGCCCGCTCGCGACCTGCCCACCGTCACCGGCCAGCGGCGCGGCATTGTCACGGCCGTCGCCGACGGGCGGCGGCAGATCCTCCTGGCCGCCGGCATCCTCGTCCCCGGCGGGCCGCGCCGGCGAGGGGATCTTGCTGTTGCGCCCACGCTCCCGGTACGGCGACGGACGATGCGGGCGCGGACCGTGGTTGCCCGGCGGATGATTCGCCGGGCCGTGATTCTCCGGCAGGTCGGTACGGACGGCATCCGTCCGCGCCTCCGCGCCGCTCCCCCGCTGAATGGTCGGCAGGGTCACCGTCGGTTCGTCCAGCGTCGCCTCGTGGCTCCTGGACAGGTCCTGTGTCACCCGAACCTCCCCCGCGCCGTCGATTCCCGCGCGCCGCGGCGGCGCGCTTCCGTGTCACGTGCGCGCCGATGCTGCGCGCTCCGCGAGCGCGCCCTGTTCCGGCGTGCTCCCAGCGCGCGTCGGTTCCGGCGTGCCCCCAAGAGCGCGTCCGGTCCGGCGTGCCCAGGGAGCGCGTCGAGTTCGGCGTGCTCCTCGAGTGCGTCGGATTCCGGCGTGCCCCAAGAGCGCGTCGCTTTCGGCGTGCTCCGAGGGCGCGTCGCATTTCGGCGCGCTACGTGGACAACGGACCAACGGGTGGCGGCGTCACGGGACCGATAGACGGACAAAACGGTCCAAACGATCTATGCGTTCGCCGGACAGCGCCCCGGTTCGCGTGGTATCCGCTAATTTCCGTGGTACTTGTTCTGCGCCCACTCGACGCCCTCGAGCACGACCGCCTCCACCACATCGGCGGCCCGGTCGACGAGGAAGTCCAGCTCCTTGCGCTCCACGGCGGAGAAGTCCGACAGTACGAAGTCAGCCGGATCCTGCCGTCCCGGCGGCCGTCCGATCCCGAACCGGACCCGCGCGTACTCCTTCGTGCCCAGCGACTTCGACATCGAGCGCAGCCCGTTGTGACCGCCCTCACCGCCGCCGCGCTTCACCCGCACCTGCCCGTACGGGACGTCCAGCTCGTCGTGCACGGCCACCACGTTCTCCACCGGCACCTTGAAGAACTGCGCCAGCGCCGACACCGGGGCGCCCGACAGGTTCATGTACGTCAGCGGCTTCACCAGGATCAGCTTCGGACCGCCGAACCCGAGCCGGCCCTCCCCCACCTCGGCCACCGCGCGCTTGTGCCGCCCGAACTTCGCGCCGACCCGGGACGCCAGCAGCTCGGCCACCATGAAACCCACGTTGTGCCGGTTGGCCGCGTACTCCCGGCCCGGGTTGCCCAGGCCCACCACCAGCCACGGCGCGTCCTCGGTCATTGCGTTTCCCTCCACACGACAAAACAGGGAAAGTGCCGGGCGGCACTTTCCCTGTCGGGTGCTTGCTCCGGCTGCGTCAGCCGGCGGCTTCCTCGGTCGACTCGGCGCTCTCGCCGGCCTCGGCCTCGGCGGCCTCGCCGGTGTCACCCTCCATCTGGGCGGCGGTCTGCGCCTGCGAGACCATCGCGATGAGGTAATCCGGCTCCACGGCCAGCTCGGTGCCCGCCGGCAGGGTCACGTCGGCGGCGGTGACCTGCGCACCGGCCTCCAGACCCTCGATCGAGACCTCCAGGGCGGCCGGCACGTGCAGCGCCTCGGCGGTCACCGACAAGGTCGTGCTCTCGCTCACCACGAGCGTGTTCTTCGCGGCGTCGCCGACCAGCGTCACGGGGACGTCGACCTGAACCTTCTCGCCGCGCTTCACGATGATCAGGTCCACGTGCTCGTACGTGTCCTTGATCGGGTCGCGCTGGATCGCCTTCGGCAGGGCGAGCGTGGCACCCGACCCACCGGCGATGTCGATCGTGAAAACCTGGTTGAGGCCGCCGTGCCGGATGGCGGCGGCGAACTCGCGGGCCGGCAGCGCGATGTGCTGCGGCTTCTCACCGTGGCCGTACAGCACGGCGGGCACCAGGCCGGCCCGGCGCGTGCGACGGGCACCACCCTTGCCGAACTCGGTACGGGGCTCGGCGCTGATCTTTACCTCGGACACGGGGAAACTCCTGAAACTCTGAATCGGGCTGCGTCTAAGTCGGCGGGCTGCGGGCGGATCATCGGCGGGGGCCGAATGGTGGTGCTCAGTGCTCGGCAAGGGGCGCACTGGGCACAGGCCCGGAGCACCGCGTCGATCACGGTGCCTCGAGCGGCCTGCGCAACACCTGCAGCAGACCGCGGGGCACCCTCGCCGTGGCAACCGCACCAGCTTACCTGCTCGCGCCACGCTCAAACCGGCGGGTCCCGGCTGCTCACTCTCCCTGCGAAAAGTTCACTCGCCTGATGCAACTTGCGCCCCGCAGATCACACCAGAGCGCCGCTAAATGGTCACAGCGCGTCGAGTCGACGGCCGCGGGCTGCGGTCGCGGGCCGCAGCGGGCGGCGGGGCGGCGGGCCGCAGCGGGGCGGCGGGGCGGCGGGGCGGCGGGCCGCAGCGGGGCGGCGGGCCGCGGCGGAGCAGCGGGGCTGCTGGCCGCGCGGAGCAGCGGGACCAGCGGGCGACGGGCCGCGGGCGGCGCGCGACGGCCGCGGGCGGCGCGCGCGGACAATCAGGCGCGGGCGACGGGGACGGCCACACTGGCCGACGGTCACCGGCGGCCGTCGCGGCACGACCAACGCGAGCCGGCCGCCGCGGCACGACCAACGCGAGCCGGCCGCCGCGGCACGACCAACGCGAGCCGGCCGCCGCGGCACGACCAACGCGAGCCGGCCGTCGCGGGCCGGCCGATGGGGCCAGCCGCTCCCGCCGGCCGGTTAGATGCGGCTGTGGGTCAGCTGAGGCCGCCGAACAGGGTGGTCACCGAGCCGTCGTCGAAGACCTCGCGGATCGCCCGGGCCAGCAGCGGCGCGATCGACAGGACGGTGATCTTGTCCAGGCGCTTCTCCGGCGGGAGGGGCAGGGTGTTCGTCACCACCAGCTCGGAGATCCGGCTGTTCTTCAGCTTCTCCGTCGCCGGGTCGGACAGCAGGGCGTGCGTGGAGGCCACGACCACGTCGGCGGCGCCGGAGTCGAAGAGGATGTCGGCGGCCTTGGTGATCGTGCCGCCCGTGTCGATCATGTCGTCGACCAGCAGGCAGACGCGGCCCTCGACCTCGCCCACCACGCGGTTGGCGACGACCTGGTTGGGCTTCATCGGGTCGCGGGTCTTGTGGATGAACGCCAGCGGGCAGCCGCCCAGCCGGTCCGTCCAGCGTTCGGCCACCCGTACGCGGCCGGAGTCGGGGGCCACGACCGTCATCGGGCGGCCCTCGAACTTGCGTTCCACGTGCTCGGCCAGGATGTCCATCGCGAAGAGGTGGTCCACCGGCCCGTCGAAGAAGCCCTGGATCTGCGCGGTGTGCAGGTCGACCGTGAGGATTCGGTTGGCGCCTGCGGTCTTCAGCAGGTCAGCGACCAGCCGCGCCGAGATCGGCTCGCGGCCGCGGTGCTTCTTGTCCTGCCGCGAGTACGGGTAGAACGGCAGCACCACGGTGATCCGCTTCGCCGACCCGCGCTTCAACGCGTCGACCATGATCAGCGTTTCCATGACCCACCGGTTGACGCCCTCGGTCACCGACTGCACGACGAACGCGTCAGAACCGCGTACGGAATCCTTGAACCGGACGAAGATCTCGCCGTTGGCGAACTCGTAGGAGTCCGACGGTGTCGGGGCGACGCCGAGCACCTGGCCGATCTCCTCCGCCAGCTCCGGGAAGCCCCGCCCGGAGAAAAGCATCAGACTCTTACGGTTCTCGGCGACGATGCTGCCCATGGGCCCGTCCGCTCCCGTGCGATCGAGGGGTTGTCACCTGAAGTATTACCTGCCCGAGGCCGGACACCACGTGCCGGATCCGGGTCGTGGGATGGCTCACCCCGGCTTGCGCCGCCGCCGACCACATGTCAGCTGTCCCAGCTCCGCCCGGCACGGGAGCACGCCGCCAGAAGCACCACACACGGAGGGCACCGCCAGAAGCGCGAGGAGGCGAACGGCGGGCGCGCCGGGAGCGCGGGCGCGCAGGGAGCGCAGGGAGCGCAGGGAGCGCAGGGAGCGCAGGGAGCGCGGGCGCGCAGGGAGCGCAGGGAGCGCAGGGAGCGCAGGGAGCGCAGGAGCGCACGAGCGCACGAGCGCCGGCAGCGCACGAGCGCCGGCAGCGCGGGGTACGCCGGGAGCGCGGGGTGCGCAGGTCTCGAGCGCGGCGCCGAGAGCGCAGGGTGCGAGGACGCGCCGGGAGCGCGGGGTGTGCAGGTCTCGAGCGCGGCGCCGAGAGCGCAGGGTGCGAGGACGCGCCGGGAGCGCGGGGTGTGCAGGTGTCGAGCGCGGCGCCGAGAGCGCAGGGTGCGAGGACGCGCCGGGAGCGCAGGGTGTGCAGGTGTCGAGCGCGGCGCCGAGAGCGCAGGGTGCGAGGACGCGCCGGGCTCCGGGAACGGGAACGAGGCGCGCGAGCGCAGCGCGGGGGCAGGGGCCAGGGCGTCGGCGGTCCGGAGCCCGGCCGCCGACGAGGGCAGGCGCCGCTACGCGGTCGCGTCCGGCGAGGTGGGCTGGTCCGCGGCCGCCTTCTGCCGGGCCGCCTCCGCCGCCTGCGCGGCCTCCGCCGACACCGTTCCGGGCCGCTTGCGGGCCGTCCAGCCGTCGATGTTGCGCTGCTGTGCCCGGGTCACGCCGAGGCTGCCCGCCGGCACGTCCTTGGCGATCGCGCTGCCCGCGGCCACGTACGCGCCCGGGCCGATCTCCACCGGGGCGATCAGGACGGTGTCGCTGCCCACGAACGCTGCTTCGCCGACGGTGGTGTGGTGCTTGTTGACGCCGTCGTAGTTGGCGAAGATCGTTCCCGCACCGATGTTGGACTTCGGGCCGATCGTGGCGTCGCCCACGTACGAGAGGTGCGGCACCTTGGCGCCGGCGCCCAGCTCGGCGTTCTTGGTCTCGACGAAGCCGCCCACCTTGGCCTTGCGTCCCAGCCGCGTGCCGGGGCGCAGGTACGAATACGGGCCCACGGTCGCGTCCGGGCCGATCTGCGCGCCGACCGACTGCGTACGCAACACCGTCGCGCCCTCGGCGACCACCGTGTCGATCAGGGTTGTGTCCGGGCCGATCACCGCGCCCGTCGCCACCGTGGTGGAACCCTGCAGCTGGGAATTCTGGTCCACGACCGCGTCCGGCTCGAGCGTCACGGTCACGTCGATCCACGTGGTCGCCGGGTCCAGGATCGAGACGCCGGAGCGCATCCACGCCGTGTTCACCCGGTCGCGCAGCAGCGCCCGGAGGCGGGCCAGCTCGGCGCGGTCGTTGCAGCCGAGCGTCTCCTGCGCGTCGGGGGCCACGTACACACCGACCGGGTGGCCGACCGACGCGAGGATGCCGAACACGTCGGTCAGGTATTCCTCGCCCTGGTCGTTGTCCGTGGAGAGCTTGCCGAGCGCCTCGCGCAGCAGCGTGGCGTCGAAAACGTAGATGCCCGCGTTGATCTCCCGGATCGCCCGGACCTCCGGGGAGGCGTCCCGCTCCTCGACGATCCGCTCGAGGTTGCCCTCGGCGTCGCGCACGATGCGGCCCAGACCGGTCGGGTCCGCCACCTCGGCGGCCAGCACGGTCGCGCCCGTGCGGGCCGACTCATGCGTGGTGACCAGGGCCTCCACGGTCTCGGGGCGCAGGAGCGGCACGTCGGCGTTCAGCACCACCACGGTGCCGGCCGCCTCCGGGATCGCGTCGAGCGCGATGCGTACGGCGTGCCCGGTGCCGTTCTGCTCGGCCTGCAGCACCGGCGTCGCGCCGGGAGCGATCTCGGCGAGGTGGGCGCGCACCTGGTCGGCCTTGTGCCCGACGACCACGACCGTGCGGGAGGCACGCGCGGCGTCGGCGGCGTGCAGGACGTGACCGAGGAGGGTGCGGCCGAGCAGCGGGTGCAGCATCTTGGGCGTCGCGGACTTCATCCGCTTGCCTTCGCCGGCGGCGAGGACGACGACGGTGCGGCTCGGGGCCTGGCTCACGCGGGACTCCATTGTTCGCAGTGTGGCAGTGCGGAAACGCGGCGGCACTTCAACCGCACGGCCCCGGCAGGGGCCGAACCACAGGATTGCTCGGCTGTCAGGACTCGAACCTGAAATAGAGGGACCAAAACCCTCTGTGTTGCCAATTACACCACAGCCGATCGGTTCGATCGCCACGCTGACGCCTGGTCGACCGACCGCCGAGACTACTATCTCAGGCCCGTCAAAGCGCCCATCATTCCCTCCACCCGCCAGTAGAGCTCTCGCGACTGCGGCACGGAGACAGCTAGGCAGCCGCGATAGTCCGTGCCAGTGTTCAGCCGCCTGGTGGCCGGGATATGACGCTTGATCGTCGGGCGCTGGAACAACTCGCGCGGCAGCTCCAGCTCGCGCGCCCACCAGTCGGCGGCCGCCTCCGCGTCGGCCGCCTCGTGGATGTGCACGCGATAGTGCACCGAGTCCCTGGTTCGCCCGCAGGCGGCGAGGAACCGCAGGAATAGTGACAGGAGACCGGGGTCGCTGTTGATGAATGTCAGCCGATCGAGTCGCCGCCACGGCTTGGACTTCGCGCCCTCGCACCAGTAGATCGCCGCACCGACCAGCAGGAAGTCACGGTCCGACAGATCACCGACAACGGCGGCGGCCGCCTCGTGCACCTCGGCCCGGCGACGGTCCCGCTCCGCCCGCTTGTCGTTCCAGCGTCCGGCCGCCATCAGCGCCGCGTGTTCCTGCTTGCGGCGCGCCCGCTCGCTGTCGGCGTCGAGCGGGATGTGCTTCACCCAGGCATACGCCGTCGACTTCGCCACCCCCAGCTGCGCGGCGAGGTCGTTGATGGACCAGCCCTCGGCCCGCAGTTCGAGGGCGCGTGCCCGCTGGTCGTCCTTGGCATTGGGGCGGCGGGTCCACTCGGGCGGGTCGATGCCCCGCAGCCAGTCGGTGAGCGTGGCGCTGCCGACCCCGAAGTGCTTCATCAGTTGGGACAGGGAGAGACCTGGATCGACCCGAAGGCGCCTGGCCTCCTCACGTCGAGCGTCCATCATGGTAGATACATTACTGCGCCCCTACAGCCTGATGTCAATGCTGAGGGTGGGCGTTGAGGAACTGCCAGATGGTCGGGGTCGCATCGATCGCCGTGGAGGGCGGGTCGAGGTGGAAGATGCGCTGGGCGATCGGGGTCGGGCGGGAACCCGGCCATTGGTGGCCCGCACCGGCGATCGTGATCAGTTCGACCGCGCGGCCGTCCGGGCACGTCGCCGTGGACGTGGTGACCACGCCCTCCTTGGTGGTCGCCGGGGGCGCGCAGTTGTCGGTCCTGCGCCAGGTGTCGATGAGCGACGGCACCGAGGGGCCGTCGATCTTCACGGGGAGGCGTCCCTTGCCGTCGTTGCTGCGGCGGCCGGGGCCTCCGGCGTACGGGATGGTGGGGTCCTTGTCGCCGTGGATGTGGATGATCGAGAGCGGTTCCGGTGCGGGGCAGTCGTTGATCATCGTGCCGGCGACGGGGGCGATGGCGGCGAAGATGTCGGTGTCGCAGGCGAGGCGGTAGGCGAACATCGCGCCGTTGGAGATGCCGGTGGCATAGACGCGCCTCGGGTCGGCGGGGAGCGTGGAGACGAGCCGGGTGATGAAGCCGACGTCGTCGACCTTGTCGCGGGCTGCCACCCCGCAGCAGTCGGAGCTGACGTTCCAGGTGCGGTTCACCCCGTCGGGGTACGCGACCAGGAAACCGCCCTTGTCCGCTTCGGCGTCCCAGCCGTACGCCTCTTCGGCCTGGCGTCCGGTGCCGACGGCGCCGTGCAGGACGACGACGAGGGGCGCGCCGGCGCGGGCGGTGGCGGGCCGGTACAGCAGGTACGTGCGTTGCCGGCCGTCGACGGTGATCGTGCCGCTCGATTTGCCGACGGGTGGTTCGGAGACCCGCGGTTGCGGCGCCGACTGCCTGGTGCAGCCGGCGAGGACGAGGGCGAGAATCGCCACGGAAACGGCGGCCGGTCTCTTCATGTCGTCACCGTTCTCCGTCGATGTTCGAGGAACGTACGGGCGGGGTCAGAAGTGCGGCTGGGCGGGCCCGACGGCCCGCCCAGCACTGTGGAGACGGCTCAGCGCTTGGTCATCTCGATGAGCTCCCAGCCGCCCTCGGGGCGGGCGTCGCGCTTGTCGGTACGCAGGTTCATCGGGTTGGCCATGCCGAGGTAGAGCCCGCCGTTGCCGTTCGGGATCATGTTGCGGATCCCGTAGTTGAGGTAGTTGCCGAGGCCGCGGGTGTTGACGGCCTGGGCCGGCGAGTTCGAGTCGGGGAACATGTAGAGGTCCCCGCCGAAGTGGGACGGGCTGATCAGCGGCATGTGCCAGTTGTCCGGGTCGGCCAGCGCCTTCTTGGCCCGCTTGTTGACCGGGGCCTGCGGGGCGGCGCCGGCGAGCAGGTCCTTGACCAGGTAGCTCCAGTCCATGGTGCCGACGAAGAGCTTGTTGTCGACCACGGTCATGCGCCACGTGTAGTTGTTGAAGAGGTAGCCGAAGCCGGACTTGCCGTACAGGGGCGTGAAGTTGGTGCTCTTGTCCGACCAGGTGGAGGTCGCCGGGTCCCAGGCGGGCAGGGTCTTCTCGCCGTACACGAGCTCGACCTTCTGGGTGGGCAGGCCCACGTCCTTGGCGCGCCAGATGCTGATCGCGCGCTGGGTCTTGACGGCCTGGTCCTTGGCCTGCTGGTCGGTGGTGGGCGGGTAGACGGTGGCGTGCACGGTGCTGCTCTTCATCGGCACGTGCATGGTGCCCCAGTAGACGTACCCGTCGAATGCGGCGATGCCGCCGCCGCCGTACGTGGCGGACACGACGCGGTCGGGCTCGTACTGGCGGGCGTTCCAGATCTGCTTCCAGCCGTTCTTGTCCTCGTCGTTGAGGCCGGGCAGGCCGTCGGCGAGCTTGGGGCTGATCCAGAGGCCGGCGAGCATCGCCTGGCTGGTGGGCTGCTCGGCCGGCCAGCTGGTGGCGGCGATACGGCCGTCGTAGACGGTGAGGTCGGCGGCCTGCACGGGCAGGGCGGCGACGGTGGTGAAGTCGAACGGGTGGGTGGTGTCACCGTTCCAGCGCCAGACCGCCCCGCCGGCGGAGCCGTTGCGGCCGATGCCGACGCCGAGGTAGAGGGCGTCGTCGGCGACGAGGAACGTCCGGATGTTGCCGTAGTCCGGGAAGTTGATCGAGCCGAGGTACTGCTGGGTCGTGGCGTCGAACGCGAACATGTTGAGCGTGTTCTCGAGCGCGGGGCCGCCGAGCAGGACGACGTTGCCCATGTGGCCGGCGGCGCGCAGGCCGAGGGTGTGGGACAGCCTGAGGGCGTCGTCAGGGCTCTTGGCGCGGATCTCGGCGCTCTTGTTGACGGCACGGCGGGTGGTGAGGTCGTACGTCCACACCTCGGGGGCGCGCATGTCGCCGAGGTAGTCGGGGATCGCCTCGTCGTTCTTGCGTACCTGGCTCTCGCCGTACTCGCAGGTCCAGTTGTCGTTGGCGGTGGGCTTGACGTAGTCGAGCGTGGCGCCGCTGACCAGGCAGTGCACGTTGGCGCCGGTGCCGTACCAGAGGGTCTGGTCGACCTGGGTGAGGCCCCAGACGTAGGCCTGGTTGACCTTGGGTTTGCCGGTGGAGCAGGGCGGTCCGGCGGGGTAGGGCTGGCCGACGCCGTTGAAGCATTCGTCGGGCTTGGCCTTGGCGAGCAGGTTGAACTTGTACCCGGGCCGGGCCGGGGCCGCAGCCGCCGGCGAGACCGCGGCGCCGGCGGCCATGAGGGCCACCGATCCTATGGCGAGAAGTCTTCTTATATTGATCAACTTGATCGTCCTCCTGAGACGCGGCGAGCGCCCGCCGCGAAGGGTTCGCGGGGGCGCGGGGGGATGGGGGCGGGCGGACGGCGTCGTGGGAAGCGCCGCCCGCCCACGTTCGTGGTGTTACGGGTTGGGCACCGTGAGCCTTCTCAGCTCCCAGCCGCCCTCGGGGACGGAGTCGGCGGGATCGGTGCGCAGGTTCATCGGGTTCGCCATACCGAGGTACAGGTTGTTCCCGTCGGCGACCATGTTGCGGACGCCGTAATTGAGGTAGTTGCCGAGGCCGCGGGTGTCGACGGCCTGGGCGGGGGCGTCCGCGGAGGGGAACGCCCACAGGTCGGCGCCCCAGCCGGACGGGTCGGTGGGGGGCGCGTCCTCGGCGAGGTCCTGGACGAGGTAGCTCCAGTCCATCGTGCCGACGTAGAGGCGGCCACCGGCCACGGTCATCCGCCACGTGTAGTTGTTGAACGTGTTGCCGAACCCGGACTTGCCGTACCGCGCGGTCCAGCCCGTCGGGACCGCCGCCCAGGTGCCCGTCTCGGGCGTGTACCGGGGCAGGGCGGATTCGCCGTACAGCAGCTCGATCTCCTGCTGCGGGGTGCCGAGGTTCCGGCCGCGCCAGATGCTCGTCGCGCGCTGGGTGAAGCGGACCTGGGCGCGCTGCGCCTCCGGCGTGGGCTGCGGGTACGTCGTCTGGTGCACCTTGGTGGCCTTGAGCGGCACGTGCATGCTGCCCCAGTACACCCAGCCGCCGTACGCCGCGACGCCGCCAAGGCCGTACGTGCCCTTGATGAGCGGATCGGTCTCGTACCTGCCGGCGTTCCACACCTGGCTCCAGCCACCGGCGTCACCGGCGTCCAGCGGCAGCGCCGGGCTGCGCCACACGCCGGCGAGCTGGGCGTCCGTGGTGGGCTTGGCCGTCGACCAGGTCGTCGCGTACAGCCGGCCGTCCTGGTACGCGAGATCGGCGGCCTGCGCGGGCAGCGTGCCGACCCGCTCGAACAGGAACGGGGTGATCCGGCTGCCACGCCAGCGCAGCACCGCGCCGCCGCGACTGCCGTCCGGGCCGATGCCCACCCCGAGGTACAGCGAGCCGCCGGCGGCCAGGAACGTACGGGCGTTGCCGTACTGGGCGAAGGTGTGCGAGCCGAGGTAGCGCTTCGTGACCGCGTCGAAGGCGAACACGTTGAGGGTGCTGGTCAGGTCGGGCCCGGCGAACAGCACGACACCGTTGAGCGTGCCCGCCGCGCGGAGGCCCAGCGTGCTGCGCAGCCGGCGGGCGTCCACGTCGGAGGCGGCCGAGATGTCACCGGACCGGTTGGTGAGGCTGCCGGTGGTGGCGTCGTACAGCCACGCCTGCGGCGCCCGCACGTCACCGAGCGCGTCGGGCACCGCCGGGTGGGTGCGGGCGACCTGGCTCTCGCCGTACTCGCAGACGTAGTTGTCGTTGACCACCGGCTCGCTGGTGGCGAGGCTGGTGCCGCTGGTCAGGCAGTGGGTGTTGGCGCCGGTGCCGAACCAGACCTGCTTGCCGGCCCGGGTCAGGCCCCACACGTACGCCTGGTTCACCTTCGGCTTGCCCTGGGCACACGGCGGCCCCGGCGGGTACGGCTGCCCGATGCCCGCGAAGCACTCGTCGGCCGCGGCCTTGCCCAGCAGCTCGAAACCCGACGGGTCCGACACCGCGGTCGGCGACACCGCTAACAGGACAGCTACCAACCCGGCTAATCCACTCATGCCGCGCCTCCAGTCGGCATGCCCTCCTGGCCCTCACCGTCAAGGCCGTTGCCCGGTTCGGCAAGGAGATGCTCGGTGCAGTCGGTCATGCCGGCACCGCCACGGGTTCGGGTTTACGCACCCGGTCGGCCACCGACACCGCCCAGCCGGCCGGGTCGGCGAAGCCGAGGAACGCACCGAGCGCGGTCAGCTCCCCCACCGGGTCCGCGACCAGGGCCTCGTACGCCATCGTGTGCAGGTGGGCCGGCGGGTGGTCGGCCAGCGCCTGCTCGGCCTGGCTGCTCATGAACGCGCACAGCCCCATGAAGCGTTTCGGGTCGCGGCCGCGCTCCTGCAGGAACTCGGCGGTGAGCCGGTCCGGCAGGTACGCGCGGACCTCCTCCGGCATGTCGTCGCTCGCGTCGGCGGTGAGCGGGTCCACGCCGTACCGTCCGACCGCCTCGACCCGCAGCTGCACGAGCTGGAACGAGGAGTGCCGGCTCATCGACTTCGCGGTGGCCGCCCAGTCCCGGGTCAGGTACACGATCTTCGCGGTCGGGAAGTTCTCCAGCAGTGACGTCGTCACCTGGCTGGAGCCGCCGGACCGCTCGACCCAGCGCTTCTTGCCGGTCAGCTCGGTGAGCAGGTCCAGGAACGCCTGGTGGTGCGCGCCCACGCTCTGCGTCGGGAACTCCCGCACCCGCGGCGCGAGCCGGTCGAACAGCTCGTCCGGGTCGTCGGTCAGCTTGGCCAGCGTGATGGCCAGGATCCGCGGGAGGTTGACCAGGTCGTCGTTGAAGCGGCCGGACGCCGGGTAGCGCACCTCCTTGGGCGGCACGCCGATGCGGAACAGCACCGACAGCTCCTCCTTGGGGCCGCTGAGCACGTCCCAGTACGCCGGCCCGGTGATGATCTCGGTGCTCCGGTTCCACGGCGCCACCGACATGAAGAACTCCTGGACCGAGCAGGTCTCCGGCTCCTCGACGATCAGGTCCGAGAGCAGGGTGGAACCACAGCGGCCGTTGCTGATGATGATGGCGCGGTCCATCGGACCTCCTAGTGCACGTGGGTGGCGAGCCAGGGCAGCACCTCGGCGCGCACCTGGTCGGGAGCCTTGATGAGCAGGGTGTGCTTCTGGCCGGGAACGACGACGTGCTTCGACTGCGGCAGCAGCCGCTCGGTGGCGGTCGCGAGCTCCTTGACCGCCGATTCGCCGCCGTACAGGCACAGGACGGGACAGTCGATCGCGGCGAGCGCCGCCGGGTCCGGCAGGTCGCTCGCCGGCAGTTCCTCGCCGATGCTGGTCTGCGCGAGAAGGGCGGACGCGGCCTGCATCCGCCGGGCCACCAGCGGGCGGCTCGCGGTCACCGCGTCGGCGTCCGCGAGGGTCTCGGCCGCCCGGGCGAGCCGGCGCGCCATCCGGGCGAACCACTCCCCGGTGGGCGGCGCCGACTCGATCGTGGCGATGCCGGCGACCGCGGCCGGGTGACGGGCCGCGTACGCGAACGCGACCGTGCCCCCGAACGAATTGCCGAACACATGGACCGGGCCGTCGGCGCCCCAGTGCGCGAGCAGCGCCTCGAGATCGTCGACGAAGTCGGCCAGCCGGTAGCCGGTCTCGGGCCGGGCGCTGCGGCCGTGACCGCGCAGGTCGTACAGCAGGACCCGCATGCCGGACTCGGCGAGCGGGTGGGCCAGCGTCAGGAACCAGCTCGCCATGCTGTCCGAGGTCATGCCGTGGATCAGCACCACCGTGCCCCGGTGGGCGCCGATCGGCGGCACCTCCTCCACGTGCAGGACGATCCCGTTCGCCCGGACCATGCTCATGACGTGGCCGGCACCTTCGCGAGGGAGTCGGCGATGTAGTCGACGAGCTGACCGACGCGCAGCTCGCCCACCGACTCGACGTCCAGGCCGGAGACGAACAGCGCGAAGTTCACCGCGGTGCCGTAGCGGGCCTGCAGCCGTCCGGCCAGCGAGACGACGTCGATGCTCTCCATGCCCAGGTCGTCGCGGAAGGTGGTGTCCATGGTGATCTCGGCGTCATCGCCGAAGTCGCCGAGCACGGAACGCAGCATCCCGGAGACGTCGGCGAGGATCGTGGTGGTGTGGTCGAGGGGCATGGCGGTGCTCCTTATTTCTGTGCGGTGGTGGTCCAGGCGACGACGTATCGGCGCGGCGGCAGCTCCGGCGGGTTCTCGATCTCCCGCCAGGCCACCGGGAAGACCCGGCCGCCGACGGTGACCGTGCCGGCGGCCAGCGAGACCTCGAAGCGGCGGGGTGCGCCGTCGAGCCCCGTGCCGAGCGCCTTGCCGACGGCCTCCTTCGCGGCCCAGAGCCGGGCGAAGCTGCGGTCGTCGGTGAGCTGGGCGCGTTCGGCGTCGGTGAGCGCGTACCGGTAGGTGCTCTCGTCGCGCGGGGCGATCTCGACGACGTCGATCCCGACCTCCGCGCCCGCCGGGCCCGCGATGGCGACACCCGCCTCGCCGGTGTGCGCGATCGACACCGCGCAGTCGACCAGGCCGCGGCCCGGTCGCAGCTGCACGTACGGGCGGCCGCTCGGCTCGTTGCGCACCGTCAGCTCGATCGGGTAGACGTCGGTGTGCCCGGCGTCCCACTGCCGGAACCGCACCGCGTCCTTGGCGGCGATCCGGCCCAGCATCCACTGGTTGCGGCGCGCGCCGGGCATCCGCTCGTACTCGAGCGCGGCCTCGCCGCCGAGGATGCCGCGCGCCGCCATGCCGCGGGTGACCAGGTCGGTCCACGCGTCGAAGACGACCGTCCAGCCGCCGTCCTGGCGCTGCGACATCGGGTACTTCTCCGGGAACCGCTCGCAGGCCCGCGCGGTCGGGTGGCTGTCGAACCGCCGGTCGGTGGCGCCGTTGATCTGCGCCCACACCCGGCCGTTCACCGACAGCTGGGTGTCGGCGACCAGCTCGCCGTCGGTGATGGTGCGTACCCGGGCCACGCAGTCGAAGGCCGTGCCGGGAGCGGGCGGCGGCCCGTGGAACGTGACGTGGCGCAGCCCGACCGGCAGCGCGACCGTGCGGAACGGCTGCGTCGTGATCAGCCAGTTGCCGATGAGCTGCAGGGCGTTGTCGAGCAGCGCCCCGGGCGGCGTCGGCGCGGTGACGATGCCACGGACGTGCATGTCGCCGAGCGCGTGGACGTCGGTGACGCCCTGGAACAGCGGGCCGTGGAACATGAGCCGCTCGGCGTACATCTGCTCGGCGCTGACCGTGGGCGGGAACTCGGTCGCCGGGTCCTGCGTCCACGGCTTCTCGGCCGGCTCCGGGTAGGTGGCCGCCATCTCCACGGTGGAGCGGGCGTACCCGCCGAAGATGACGGTGACGGTGTCCGCGCCGGAACGCTTGACCGTGATGTCGACCTTCTGCGGCGGCGCGGCGATCAGCCAGCGATTGAACTTCGCGTCGCGCACGGTGACGGCCCGCAGCCCGGGCAGGGCCCGCTCGGCGGCGTCCATCATGTGCTGCACCACGGTCGTCGCGGGCACCACCGGCCAGCGGTCCTCGACCCGCGGCCAGTCGTCCGGCTGCACGAAGAAACAGTGGTCACGCAGGTAGGGCATCGTCTCCACGGAGACGTCGAGGGTCGTTCTGAGGAGGACTTCCTCCGCTTGGCCCGACGGTACGGCTACCGGCCTGGCTGACACCGCCGATCCGTGCCCAGCGGTTACCGATGGTGGTGCCGCAACCGGCCTCGCCGCCGGCGCCGTCGCCGCCCGCTGCCGAGGAATCCCCGCCGCGGCGGGCACCGGCGCGGCAGGCACCGGCGCGGGTTGCTGCCGCGGGATGGCCGGCGCGGGCTGCTGCCGCGGGGTCACCGGCCGTCGTGCGGGGGCCGTGGCGGCGGCGTTCATGACCGTGACCGCGTCGCTGGCGGTCTCCTGCAGCAGCGCGGCCAGCTCGGCCGCCGCCTTCGACGTGCCCGCCATCTTGCTCAGCGCGGACAGCGCCGCGGTGTGCGCCTCGGCGTTGCCGTGCACCGGCGCCGGCTGCGCGGTCGTGGGCTGCACGGGCGCGGGCTGCGCGGGCTTGGGTTGCGCTGGGGCCGGCTGCGGGGGTTTGGGCTGCGCCGCGGCCGGCTGCGCGGGCTTGGACTGTGCAGGCTTGGGCTGCGCCGTGGCCGCTTCTTCGGTGCGACCCACCCCCAGGATCCGGTCCGCGCCCTCGCCGAGCTTCACCAGCGGGCCGCCCAGGTCGAGGCGGACCGCCGGGCCCTTGCGCGCGGACGGCTCGGCCACCGCGTTCAGCTTCGGCGCGGGCCGCTGCGCGGGCGCGGGGTTCAGCACCTCGAGGTGGGGGTCGCCGCCGTCCACCCACAACGCCGTGGCGACCCGGCGCAGCTGGGCCAGGCCGTCGCGGCGGGACACGTTCACCGGCATCGCCAGATGGTCGCGGTCGCGCAGGTTGTCGTCGATCAGCGAGGCCAGCTGACCGGCGCCCACCTGCAGGAACACCCGGATGCCGGCGTCGTACATCGCGCCGACCGTACGGCGGAACCGGACCGGCTCGATCATGTGCCGGATGAACAGCTGGTTGACCTCGTCCGGGTCCGAGGGGAACGGGGCGGAGATCGTGCCCGACCACACCGGCACCTCGGTCGGGTGCACCTCCCAGCGGCCCAGCGCCGCGCCGATCGCCTGGAGCCCCTCGGCGAACACGGGGGTGTGGAACGCCGACCGGAACGGCAGCAGCTGACACAGGATCGTCCGCGCGCGCAGGTCGTCGACCAGGCGCTGCACCTGCTCGCGGGGACCGTTGACCACGCACTGGCTGGGCGCGTTGTCGTGCGACAGGACCACGCCCGGGTAGCCGTCGAGCAGCGGCGTCACCGTCTCCATCGGGGCGCTGACCGCGGCGAACGCGTACCCGGAGACCTCCACGCTGTCGGCGTCGAAGATGCCGAGGAACGCGTCGACGCCCTGGGTGCTCATCTGCCCGGTGACCGCCGCGGCGGTCCACTCCCCGAGGCTGTGCCCGGCGACGGCGTCCGGGCGTACGTTCATCCGCCGCAACGCGTCGTCCAGGAGCTTGCCCACCTCGACGAGGCCGGAGCCGTGCTTGCCGAGGTCCTCGGCGGTCCACTCGCGGTGCGGCAGCCCGAAGTGCGCGGCGATGTCGGCCGTACGCGGCGCGAACTCGGCCTCCACGCCGGGGAAGACGAACGCCAGCTTGCCACCGCCGGGGCCGAGCAGCGGGCGCGGCGTGAACCACAGGTCACGCCCGCCGCGCCACGCCTCACCGCGCGCCACGATCTTGCGGGCGATGGCGAGACGCTGGTCGGTGGGGTCGACGAGGCCGAGGCGTACCGGGCCGCCGGTCGCGGGGCGGGGCAGGTCGCGGACGTCGGGGCGCTCGAGCAGGCGGCCCATCTCCTCCACCGACGAGGTGGCGAGCCAGAGAATGTGCTCGGGCTCGGCGACCGTCACGGGCGCGGCGGACTCGTACTGCTCGACGATGACGTGGGCGTTCACGCCGCCGAAGCCGAACGCGTTGACGCCGGCCCGGCGCGGTCCCTCGCTGCGCCACGGCTGGGCGGCGGGGATCGGCTGGAACCGGGTCTTCGCCATCTCCGCGCGCGGCTTCGTGACGTTCAGGGTCGGCGGCAGGACGCCGTGGTACACCGCCAGCGTCGCCTTGATGAGGCCGGCCACCCCGGCCGCCGGCATCGCATGGCCGATCATGGACTTCACCGAGCCGATGACCGGCTTCTCGCCGCCGGCGTACGCCCCGAACACCTCGGCCACGGAGGTCAGCTCCGCGGCGTCGCCGGTCGGAGTGGCCGTGCCGTGCGCCTCGAGCAGGCCCAGGGCGTCCGGGGCGGTCGGGTCGAGCCCGGCCATCTCCCAGGCGCGCCGGATCGCGAGGACCTGGCCGGAGCTGGCGGGGTTGAACATGCTCGCCGAGCGGCCGTCGCTGGAGGTGCCGCTGCCGCGGATGACCCCGTACACCCGGTCGCCGTCGCGCTCGGCGTCGGCCAGCCGCTTGAGCACCACCATGCCGGTGCCCTCGCCGATGAGCACGCCGTCCGCGTCGGCGTCGAACGGGCGGATGTCGCCCTTGCGGCTCAGCGCCTGCAGCTGGCTGAACACCGACCAGAAGCTGATGTCGTGCACGTGGTGGACGCCGCCGGCCAGCACCGCGTCGAGCCGGCCGTTGTCCAGCTCGGTCATGCCCTGGTCGACGGCGATCAGCGAGGACGCGCACGCCGCGTCGATCGTGTACGCCGGCCCGCGCAGGTTCAGCCGGTTCGCCACCCGGGACGCGGCCAGGTTCGGCACCAGCCCGATCGTGCCCTCGGGCTGGTGCTTGCCGAGCCGCTCGTCGATGCGGTCCCGCAGCAGCTCGAGGCGGTCCTCACCGAGGTCCGGCATGAGCTCGCGGAGCACGCTGATGACCTGGCTGGCCATGCGCACCTTGTTGGCGTACCGGGACGCGGCGGGGTTGAGCAGGCCGCCGCGGCCCAGGATCACGCCGATCCGGTCGGCGTCGGGCAGCCGCTGCGAGCCGCCCGCGTCCGCGATCGCCGCCGCGGCCACCTCGAGCGCGATGAGCTGGTCCGGCTCGATGTCGCCGACCGAGTTGGGCATGATGCCGAACTTCAGCGGCTCGAAGACGGCCTGGTCGTCGAGGAACCCGCCGCGGCGGGTGTAGAGCCGGTCGGGGCGGTGCGCGTTGTCCGGGTCGTAGAACAGCGCGTCGAAGCGGTCCTCGGGGACATCGGTGATCATGTCCTTGCCGTTGACCAGGTTCTGCCAGTACTGGTCGAGGGTGGCGGCACCCGGGAAGATCGCCGCCATCCCCACGATCGCGATCGGCTGCACGGCGCCTACCAGCCCGACGCGGTGAGCACGACCGACGGGCTGTCGCCCCACGCCAGTTCACGCAGCAGGCTCATCGCGCCCTCCTCGGGGTCGATGAGGCCGATGCCGCGGCGGGCGTACTCGGCGGTCAACTCCGGGGTGACCATGCCGCCGTGCTGCCCGACCGGCGCCCACGGACCCCAGTGCACGGTCAGCGCGCGCCGACCGGTTGCCTGGGACCAGCGGGTGCCCATCGCGTCGAGCGCGTCGTTGGCCGCCGCGTAGTCGCTCTGCCCGCGGTTGCCGTACGCGGCCGCGATGCTGCCGAACATGACCACGAACCGGGGCGCGGCGCCGCACGCGTCGAGCGCCTCGAGCACCGACCGGGCGCCGTCGACCTTGGTGCGGAACACCCGCTCGAAGGAGGCCGGGTCCTTGTCGCCGATCAGCTTGTCCTCGATGATCCCGGCCGCGTAGACCAGGCCGTCCAGGCGGCCGTGCTCGTCGTGGATCCGCTTGATCAACCGGCGGGTCGCCTCGTCGTCGCGGACGTCGAGGGAGTGGTAGCGCACCTCGGCGCCGAGCTCGGTCAGCTCCGCCACGGTCGCGTTGACCTCGCGGGCGGCCAGGATGGCCGAGGCCGCCCGGTCGATGTCGGCCGGGGAGCGCATGCCACGCCGGGCGAACGCCGCGCGCAGCGCCGCCTTGTCGCCGGCGGCGGCCAGCTCCGGGTCCTCGTCGGTCTGCGGCAGCGGGGTGCGCCCCACCAGCTCGATCCGGCACCGGGAGGCGGCGGCGACCGTACGGGCGAACCACGGCGTGATGCCCCGCGCCCCGCCGATCAGCACCACCACCGCGTCCTGGTCGAGCCCGATCGCGCGGGCCTCGGCCACGCCGTCCCCGGCCGGTCCCGCCCCGCCGTCGGCGAGCACCCCGAGGCCGCTCTCGGTGAGCCGCCCGATGAGGCGCCCCTCCGCACGGCGGTACACGACGGGGGCCGTGGAGACGTCGTGCACCTCCTCCATCAGCGCGCCGGCGATGTCGTCGGCGGAGGCCTGCGCGGGCATCTCGACGTAGCGGGCGACAGTCTCCGGATACTCCCGCGCGATCGTGCGGAACAGCCCGGTCAGGCCGTCGGTGCGGGCGTCGGCCGGTCCGGCGGCGAGCAGCCGGCGCGGGTTTGCGGCGAGGGCGTTCTTGAGGAAGCCGAACGCGTCGGGCAGCAGCGGGCCGGAGCCCTCGGTGAGCCCGTCGAGCAGGATGATGCCGTCGGCGCCGGCCGGGTCGTCCGCGAGCGTCCCGGTCGCCGCGGTGGCGCCGGACTCGCTGAGCAGCTCGGCGAGCCGTACGCCGGCCGCCCCGCCACCGGTGATCAGGAAGCGGGCACCGGTCAGGTCCGCTCCGGCCGTCCCGCCCGGAGTGGCCGGCTCGAGGCGTGCGACGAGCCGCTGCGGCGCGATGCCCAGCCGGGGCGGCGTCTCGCTCTCCTCGGCCTCGACCTCTGCCGCCGCGACGGGCTGCACCGGGGCCGCGGTCGCGTTGATCTTCGTGTCGAGCCAGCCCACCATCGCGCGTACGGTCCGCGCCTTGACCAGGTCCTCCAGCTCGGACTCGTCACCTTCCACGGCGAGCCCCAGCCGGTCGGCAACTTCGCCGGCCACCTCGGCGCGCTTGATCGAGTCGACGCTCAGGTCCGCCTCGAGGTCGAGGTCGAGCTCGATGAGCTCCTCCGGGTATCCGGTGCGCTCGCTGATCACCGCGAGCACCGCACCCTGCACATCGATCGAAGAAGCGGGCGCGGGCGCGGGCGCCACCGCAACGACAGCGGCCGGTGCCGTGGCGTTGATCTTGGAGTCGAGCCAGCCCACCATCGCGCGTACGGTCCGCGCCTTGACCAGGTCCTCCAGCTCGGACTCGTCACCCTCCACCGCCAGGCCGAGCCGGTTGGCGACCTCGCCGGCCACTTCGGCGCGCTTGATGGAGTCGACGCTCAGGTCCGCCTCGAGGTCCAGGTCCAGCTCGATGAGCTCCTCGGGATATCCGGTGCGCTCGCTGATGACGGAGAGCACCGCACCCTGGACGTCGATGCCGGGGGTCGCCGCTGCCGGCTGCGCAACGAGCACCGCCTCCGTCTCGGCCACCGTCGGGTAGTGCACCCCGACGGACGCCATCACCGGCGCCGGGGACACCGGCGCGGCCATCGGGACGGCCGCCGCGACCGGTACGGGTGCCGCCGCCGGCACCTCCCCCGGCTGCCACACGAGCCGCCCGCCGGAACCGTCCCCGCCCAGGAACGCCAGCAGCACGTCGCGCTGGGTCGCGATCAGGTCCCGGCTGGTCCGCAGGAACTCGCTGACCAGCTCGCTGCGGCTGTCGCGGACGCCCTCGGGCCCCGGCGCTGCGGTCATCGTCACCTCTCCGATCTCGATGCGCCGGGCGGGGGTCATCCCGCCGGGCAGGCACTGTCCGTTGCCGTCGCGCACCACCTGGCCGTCGACGGTCCACATGGGGCGGTTGCTCGCCGGCGCGGCCGGGTCACCGGCGTCGCGGCCCGCGAAGAGCCAGCCGGTCTGCACGGGCACCCCGGCGCAGGCCAGCTCGGCGGCGGCGGTGAGCAGGGCGCGCAGGCCCTGCCCGGGTCGGCCGTCGACGGTGACGACCAGGTGCGGGCGGTCGCCGAGCACCGCGCCGACCAGGCCGGCGAGCACCTGGCCCGGGCCGGCCTCGACGAAGATGCGAGCGCCGGCGGCGTACATCGCCTCGATCTGCTCGACGAAGCGGACCGGCGAGCCGATCTGCGCTGCGAGGCCCTCACGCACCGCGGCGGCGTCCGCCGGGTACGGCTCCGCGCTGCGGTTGGACCACACCGGGAACGCCGGCGCGCCGATCTCGCGGGTGGCGAGCACGCCGGCGAAGGTGCCGGAACCGCCCGCCACGACGGGGCTGTGGAACGCAGCCGCCACCGGGATGCCACGGGCGCGCAGCCCGGCCTCCTTGAGCGCGGCCGTCGCGCGCTGGACCGCCTCGGTCGGTCCCGAGATGACGACCTGCGTCGGCGCGTTGTGGTTCGCGAGCACCACCTCGCCGGAGAGCCCGGCCGCGGCCAGCACGGCGGAGATCTGCTCGGCGGTGCCGCTCACCGCGGCCATCGTGCCGGGGTCGTCGCCCGCGGCGGCGAGGATGGCGGCGGCCCGCTCGCGGCTCAGGTCCAGCAGCGTCGCCGGGTCGAAGGCGCCCGCGGTGCACAGCGCCACGAGCTCGCCGTAGCTGTGCCCGCCGGCCATGTCGGGGCGTACGCCGAGGCGTCGCAGGACGTGGTCGGCGGCGAGACCGCCGATGCCCAGCACGGGCTGCGCGACGCGGGTGTCGCGTACCCGGTCGTGCTGGGCCTTCTCGGTCTCCTCGTCGAACGCCGTCGGCGGGAACAGCAGGTCCGCCCATTCCCGCCCGAGCTCGAGGTACTCGTGGAGCTCGGGGAAGGCGACGAACAGGTCGGACAGCGCGCCGGGTTTCTGACTGCCCTGGCCCGGGAACAGGAAGGCGACCTTTCCCTGCTCTACGGCCGCGGGCGGCTGGATGAGACCGGTACGCGGGTCGTGCTCGCCGTTCAGCGCCCGGCGCAGCAGCCCGGCCAGGTCGTCCACGTCGGAAGCCACGACCGCGATGCGCACCGGCCCGGTCCGCGGGTCGGACTCACGCCCGGCCGCGGCGGCGAGATCCCGCAGCCGCCCGCTGCCCGGGAGCTTGTCGAGCAGCTTCTGCACACCGCGGCGGGCCGTGTCGACCGTGGCGCCGCGGAACAGGAACAGCTCGGCCGGCCACTGCTGGCGGGTGTGCCGGGGGTCGGCAGTGACGGCGTGCGCGCCGAGCACCACGTGGAAGTTCGTGCCGCCGAAGCCGAACGCGCTGACGCCGGCGTACCGCTCCTCGGCCGGCGCGGACCACGGCCGGGTCTCGGTGTGGAAGGCGAACGGGCTCGACTCCGGACTCCACGCCGGGTTGGGCCGGGTCAGGCCGATCGTCGGCGGCTTCACGCCGGTGTGCAGCGACAGCGCCGCCTTGATGACGCCCGCCATGCCGGCCGCGCACTTGGTGTGGCCGATCTGCGACTTCACCGAGCCCAGCACCGCCGAGCCCGGGCGGGCGCCGTTCTCGGTGAAGAGCCGGGTCAGCGTCTCCAGCTCGGTACGGTCACCGACGACCGTCCCGGTGCCGTGCGCCTCGACCAGCCCCACCTCGCTCGGCGAGATGCCCGCGCCGGCGTACGCCCGGTCGAGCGCCCGCCGCTGCCCCTCGGCGCGCGGCGCGGTCAGGCCCAGCGCCCGGCCGTCGCTGGCGCCGCCGAGGCCCTTGATGACGGCGTACACGCGGTCGCCGTCGCGCTCGGCGTCCGACAGCCGCTTGAGCACCACGGCGGCGACGCCCTCGCCCAGCGCGATGCCGTCGCCGGTGCTGTCGAAGGTGCGGCAGCGGCCGGTCGGCGAGAGCGCGTGCGCCGAGGTGAACATCAGGTAGTCGTTGATGCCGTTGTGCAGGTCGGCGCCGCCGCAGATCATCAGGTCGCTGTCGCCGGCGAGCAGCTCCTTGCAGGCGGAGTCCATCGCGGCCAGCGACGAGGCACAGGCGGCGTCCACGGTGTAGTTGGGGCCGCCCAGGTCGAGCCGGTTGGCCACCCGGCCGGCGATGACGTTGGCTAGCACGCCGGGGAACGTGTCCTCGGTGACAGTGGGCAGCAGGCCCTCCATCTGCTCCGGGACCTCGCCGAGGTAGCCGGGCAGCAGCGTGCGCAGCGTCTGCGTCTGGCTCATGTCGCTGCCCGCCTCGGCGCCGAACACCACGCCGGTACGCGCGTGGTCGAAGCCCGAGTCGTACGCGTACCCCGCGTCCACCAGCGCCCGGTGCGAGATCTCCAGCGCGAGCAGCTGCGTCGGGTCGATGCTCGCCAGCGCGGCCGGCGGGATGCCGTACTTGATCGCGTCGAACGGCACGGGGTCGATGAAGCCGCCCCACTTGGAGACGGTGATCCGGCCGGTCTGCCCGGGGCCGACCTCGGGCGCGTAGTACGTGTCCGCGTCCCAGCGGTCGGCCGGCACCTCGCCCACCCGGTCGGCGCCGGTGAGCACGGTGTCCCAGAAGCTCGCCAGGTCGGGCGAACCGGGGAAGACGCAGGCCATGCCGACGATCGCGACGTCCAGCGGGTCGGCGACCTCGGGCTCGAGCACCGGGTCGAGGCCCAGGTCCACGCGCAGCCCGGCGACCCGGTCGGCGTGCACGGCGGCGGCCGCGGTGGTCACCTGCGCGTGCAGCCCGGCGATCGTGGTGGCCGTGTCGCGCAGCACGGCGACCTGGCCGGCCATGAACAGCCCCTCGGCGGCCTGGGTGGCCTCGTCCACGGTGACCAGCCGGTCGCCGTCGCGGGTCAGGCCCTTGCTGGCGATGCGCAGCCGGCCCACGTTGAGCATCTCCAGCTGCTCCCAGACGACCCGGTTCTCCACGCCGGCACCCTCGAGCTGCCCGCGCAGGTCGTGGAAGTCGTCGACGAAGCCCGACTGCAGGCACCGGGTCGCGTGGCCGGGCGCGGTCTCCAGCAGCGCGGTGCTCGTCGCCTCGATCGCCTGCTGCTGGAACAGCGGCTGGATCGCGCCGTGGGTCACGGCTTCCTCGGTGAACAGGTACGCCGTACCCATGAGCACGCCGACCTGGGCGCCGCGGCGGGTGAGCGGACCGGCCATCGCGGCCACCATCGCCGCCGAGCGCTCGTCGTGGATGCCCCCGGCGAAGAAGATCTGCAGCTCAGCAGCGGTCTCCGCGGGACGGCCGGCGAGGAACTCCTCCAGCACGCCGAGCTGCGCCTCCCACAGCGGGAAGCTGGCGCGCGGGCCGACGTGGCCGCCGCACTCGGCGCCCTCGAAGATGAACTTGCGCGAGCCCGCCTGCAGGAACTGCTTGAGCAGCCCGGGCGAGGGCACGTGCAGGAACGAGCTGATGCCGTCCGCCTCCAGGCCCTTCGCCTGGGCGGGACGGCCGCCGGCGATGATCGCCACGGCGGGGCGGATCTCGCGGATGACCTCGATCTGGGCCGCCCGCAGCTGCTCGGGGGCGAAGCCGAGCACGCCGACGCCCCAGGGCCGGTCGCCCAGCGCGGCGGCGGCCTCGGTGAGCATCCGCCGGGTCTGCTCGGCGTTGGCCAGGGCGAGCGCGATGAACGGCAGCCCGCCCCGCTCGGCCACCGACTCGGCGAACCCGGCGACGTCGCTCACCCGGGTCATCGGGCCCTGCGCGACGGGCAGGTCCACGCCGAGCGTACGGGCCAGCGGCGCCCCCGGGCTGAGCACGTCACCGGCGTCCGCGTGCTCCAGCGCACGCAGGATCGAGTCGCGGACGCCCCGTACGGCGGCGGGCGTGTCGGCGTACCGGCGGGCGAAGTCGGCGGCGAGCCAGCCGTCCTGGCCGACGGAGAGCAGCGCGCCGTCGCTCTCGAGGCCCCGCAACCCGTCGCGCAGCACGGTCTCGGTGCCGTCCATCCGGCGGATCGCGGAGCGCGCGGCGTCCGACACAGTGGACTCGGGCAGCAGCGTCAACTGGGTGTCGAGCAGCACGCCCGCCGCCCCACCGACGACGCAGGCGGCCGCGGTGTACGGCCCCACCCCCCCGGCCACCCACACCGGCACGTCCAGCCCGGCGAGGTGCTGGAGCAGCACGAACGCGCTCAGCTCGCTGACCCGCCCGCCGGACTCCATTCCCCGCGCGACGAGCCCGTGCGCGCCCGCCGCGATTGCGGCACGCGCCTCGTCCAGAGTGGTCACCTCGGCGTACACCCGGTAGCGCTCGGCCAGCGTGGTGATGTCCCAGCCCGCGTCCGCGGCCACGATCATCAGCTCGACCGCGTCCCCGCCCGCGCGCTCCACGTCGGACGGCGTGGCGGCGCATGCGGCGGTGATCCGTACGCCCATGCCGTCGCGCGCCCGGCGGGCCGCGCGGGTCAGCGACCGCAGCGTCCACGGGTCACCCGTGCCCAGGTCGAGGATGCCGACACCGCCGGCCCACGCCGCCGCGGTGACCTGGTGCGGGCTCGGTTCGAGCGCTGCGCCGCCGCTCACGGCAAGGACCAGTGACGTCGTGTGTCGCTCTGTCTTCATCGGACTCCCGCCTCGTCGTTCGGACACGGTTGCACAGCCGGGCAAGGGCATGGGGGAGGAAAGAATGTCGATACGTGAATGTTGCTCGACAGCGGACGTTATCGATCTCTAGTTACAGACGCGTTACACCTTCTCGATGGAAAAAGTGCAGAATCTTTCACCCACGGTGCCGCAATCGCCCGTGTTCGCCCGGGTCACAGCGGCGGACAGGAAAATTTTCACGCTGCTGACCTATGGCGCGGATCTCAGCGCACAACGTGACGAAATTTGACAGCGGAAAAGGCGGGCTGCTCCTTTCCGCTGCCCGTTCGCACCCGGGTTGCCCCTTCGTGCAAGGTTGCGGCGGCCCACGGCAGGACCGCGCGGACCGGCGTGTCCTGGCAGGATGTGGAAGTGACCGACCCTGAGGCAGGCCGTCGCCGCGGCTCGCGTGTCCGCATGACCGCCACGCAGCGGCGCGAGCAACTCATCGCCATCGGGCGGCAGCTGTTCGCCGAACGCGGCTACGACGGGACCTCCGTGGAGGAGGTGGCGGCCCGGGCGAAGGTCTCCAAGCCGGTGGTCTACGAGCACTTCGGTGGCAAGGAAGGCCTGTACGCGGTGGTCGTGGACCGCGAGGTGCGCGCCCTGCTCGACCGCATCACCACCGCGCTGACCGCGGGACATCCCCGTGAGCTGCTGGAGCAGGCGGCGCTGGCCCTGCTCGACTACATCGAGCAGGAGCCGCACGGCTTCCGCGTGCTGGTCCGCGAGTCGCCGGTCCTGCAGTCGGCGGGCAACTTCTCCAGCGTGATGAACGACGTGGCGCACCAGGTCGAGCACATCCTCGGCGCCGAGTTCACCTCCCGCGGCCTCGACCCGAAGTTCGCCGAGCTCTACTCGCAGGCGCTGGTCGGCATGGTGGCGCTGGTCGGCCAGTGGTGGCGGGAGGCCCGCAAGCCCAAGAAGGAGGTCGTGGCGGCGCACCTGGTCAACCTGGCCTGGCACGGCCTGTCCAACCTCGAGGCGAAACCCACCCCGCTGACCCGCGCGAAGCGCTGAGCCGGGCTCAGCCCCGCTCGCCGACCTTGCCGTAGAGCCCCGCGGTCAGCACGACCAGGCCGATCAGGGTCAGAACGATGACGTTCACCATGGAGACGTTGAGGACGTTCGCCTCGGTCTGCAGGAACGCCAGCAACACCATCGCGTACGCGATCAGCGCCCAGCCGAGCACCACGTTGACCCGGTGGTGCACGTTCCCGCCGAGCACGACGGCGGCCAGCACCCCGAGCCCGACCAGCGTGGACAGCCAGGCGGTGGCCGGGTTGGTGCGCAGCCCCAGCACCCAGTCGGAGCCGCGGTGCAGGAACGGCTCACCCCAGGTCATGGCGATGCCGAGCACCCCGAAGAGGCTGAGGTAGAGCCCGGCGGCGCCGGCGAGGAAGCGGTACGGCTGACGGAGGTGGTGGTCGAGGGGGTAGTGAGCCATCAGGCGTTCTGCGCCTCGCGCTCCTGACGGGGCGCACCGGCCTGCGACGGCGGCGCCACCTTGCTGTACTGCCCGGCCATGATCAGCACCAGGGCCAGGAGCCAGGTGACGATGACCGTCGCGACGCTGAAGTCGAGGAAGTTGGCGTCCGTACGCAGCACCGCCAGCTCGTACGCGCCGACGCCGACCAGGCCCCAGCCGAAGTACTTGTCCACCACGGTGTCGGAGTTGCGCCCGAGCACCGCGGCGACCAGCACGATCGCGCCGACGAGCAGCGCGACGATCGACCAGAACATGTTGGCCTGCTGGCCCAGCACCGGGCCGCCGTCGGCGCCGAAGAGGCCCTCGCCGGCGTTGACGATGATCCCCACGATCCCGAAGACGATGAAGTAGACGCCGGTCAGCGCGCCCAGGGCGCGGTAGATCGGCCGCAGGGGGTGGTTGACCGGAGTGTGCGCCATGATGTCCCGTCTCCCAAGCTCGGTATGTGTCGAGGTGATTCTCGCGCATCGGGTAGACGCGCGCAGGAGCACCCCCGGATCAAGCTTCGGGCACCTGTTCGGCCAGCTCCAGCCAGGCCTCCTCGACCTGGGCCCGCTCCGCCTGCACGGCCTTCAGCTGTGCGTCCAGCTCCATGATCTTGTCGTAGTCGCTGCCGTGCTCGGCCAGCCCCTCGTTGATCTTCACGATCCGGTCCTCGAGCTTGGCGAGCTGCCGCTCCAGCCGGCCCAGGTCCTTCTTCGCCGCCCGCAGCTCCGCCGCCGACATCCCGCTGCTCTCGGCCCGCACCGGCGCCGCGGTGGCCGGCAACACGGAGGTCACGGGGGTGCCGGCCGCGCGCGCCAGATACTCGTCGATGCCGCCGGGCAGGTGCACCAGCCGGCCGTCGCCGAACATCCCGTACGCGGTGTCGGTGACCCGTTCCACCAGGTAGCGGTCGTGGCTGGCCACCACCATCGTGCCCGGCCACGAGTCGAGCAGGTCCTCCAGCGAGGCGAGGGTGTCGGTGTCCAGGTCGTTGGTCGGCTCGTCGAGCAGCAGCACGTTCGGCTCGGTGGCGAGCAGGCGCAGCATCTGCAGCCGCCGCCGCTCACCGCCGGACAGGTCGCTCACCGGCGTCCAGATGCGCTTGTCGGTGAAGCCGAACACCTCGGCGAGCTGCCCCGCCGACAACTCCCGGTCGCCCAGCTTGACCCGCTTGGCCACTTCCTCGACGGCCTCGAGCAGCCGCAGGTGCCCCGGCAGCTCCTTGAGCTCCTGGGACAGGAAGGCCGCCCGTACGGTCGAACCCGTGACCAGCCGCCCGCCGTCCGGGGTGCTGACCCCGGCGAGCAGGCGCAGCAGCGTGGTCTTGCCCGCGCCGTTGGCGCCGAGGATCGCGATCCGGTCGCCGGGCCCCACCTGCCAGGTCAGGTCGTCCAGGATCGGCTTCGGGCCGGCCTTGAGCGTCACGCCCTCGAGGTCGTACACCTGCTTGCCCAGCCGGCTGGTCGCGAGCCGCTGCAGGCTCACCTTGTCGCGGACCGGCGGCACGTCCGCGATCAGCGCGTTGGCCGCGTCGATGCGGAACTGCGGCTTCGACGTGCGCGCGGGCGGCCCCCGGCGCAGCCACGCGATCTCCTTGCGCAGCAGGTTCTGCCGGCGCGCCTCGACGGCCGCGGCGACCCGCTGCCGTTCCGCCCGGGCGAGGGTCCAGGCCGCATAGCCGCCCTCGTACGTGTGCACCTGCTCGTCCACGACCTCCCAGGTCGCGGTGCAGACGGCGTCGAGGAACCAGCGGTCGTGGGTGACGACCACCAGCGCGCCGCGCCGGCCGAGCAGGTAGCGGGCCAGCCAGTCCACGCCGGCCACGTCCAGATGGTTGGTGGGCTCGTCGAGGATCAGCAGGTCGGACTCGCGGACCAGCAGCGCGGCCAGGGCGACCCGGCGGCGTTCGCCACCGGACATCGGCCCGACCGGGGACTCGAGCCCGAGATACCCCATGCCCAGGCCCTCGAGGATCTCGCGTACGCCGGAGTCGCCGGCCCACTCGTGCTCGGCGCCCATCCCCTCGGCGAGCCAGGCGGTGCCCAGCACGACGTCGCGGACGGTGGCATCCTGCGCCAGCGTGAGATTCTGTGGGAGGGCGGCGACTCGCACGTCCCGCCGGTGCGTGACGCGCCCGGAATCGGGCTCCTCCGCCTTGGCGAGCATCCGCAGCAGGGTCGACTTCCCGGCGCCGTTGAGGCCGACGATGCCGACCCGGGCGTCGTCGTCCAGCCCGAGGGAGACGTCGGTGAGCAGCTGACCGGCGGCGCCGTAACCCTTGTTGACCCGGTCCAGATTGACGATGTTGGCCACGATGCTCCCCAGCCTATCCCGGCGCCCCGCCCGCACCCGCACGGCCGGTCGGCCACCCGGTCCCCGCGGCGGTGCGCGGCTGTTCGCGGCGGCGGTGCGCGGCCGGGCCCAGCGGCGGAAGGTGGCCGGTCCCCGCGGCGAAGGGCGGCCGGTCAGGCCGACGCCGGTCAGGCCGACGCCGGTCAGGGCGAGCCGCACGGGCGGCGGCCCGACCGCCCTGGCGTCAGGCTCCCAGCTCGCGGGTTCCCAGGTCGCCGGTTCCCAGGTCGTGGGCTCCCAGGCGGCGGGCTCCAGGCGGCGGCCTGTCGGGCGGCGGCCTGTCGGGCGGCGGCCTGTCAGGTGGCGCGGGCGCCCGGCATCGGTCCGCGGGCGGGCACGGCCGTCCGGCAGACGCCGGACGCGGACAGTTCCGCGGCCACGTGCTGCGCGTGTCCGCCGTCGGTGGCGAGGAACACGCAGGTCGGCCCGGAGCCCGAGACGATGCCCGCGACCGCGCCGGCCTGCTCGCCCGCCTTCAGCACGTCGGCCAGCGCCGGCCGCAGCGACAGCGCCGCGGCCTGCAGGTCGTTCGCGAGCGCCGCGCCCAGCACCTCGGGCCTGCGCTGGCGCAGGGCGGCCATCAGCTCGTCGGGGCTGTTCAGCGCCGCCGGCTGACCGGCCGGGCCGCGCAGCCGGTCGAGCTCCCGGTAGACCGCCGGGGTGGACAGCCCGCCGTCGGCGATCGCCACCACCCAGTGCCAGGTCGTCGGGCGGGCCAGGACCGGGTTGACCACCTCGCCGTGCCCGGTGCCCAGGGCGGTGCCGCCGTGCAGCAGAAACGGCACGTCGGAGCCCAGCTCCGCGCCGATCTCCGCGAGCTCGTCCTTGGTGAAGCCGGTCCCCCACAGCAGGTCGCAGGCGAGCAGAGTGGCCGCGGCGTCCGCGCTGCCACCGGCGAGGCCGCCGGCCAGCGGGATGGACTTGCGCAGGTGCAGGCGCGCGTGGGCGGGGACCCGGGCCGCGTGGGCCAGCGCCCGGGCCGCCCGGATGATCAGGTTGCTCTCGTCCAGCGCCAGCTCGCCGGCGCCCTCGCCCTCCATGGTCAGCGCGAGGGTGTCGCCGCGGCGCGCGGTCAGCTCGTCGAAGAGGCTGATCGCGTGGTAGACGGTGTTCAGCTCGTGGAAGCCGTCGGGCCGGACCGGGCCGACCCCCAGATGCAGGTTGATCTTGGCTGGCACCCGTACCTTGACCGGGCCCGCGGACGGGCGCGGCTTGTCGTCGTCCGGACCCCACGCCTCCGTCACGGAGCGCTGTCCCGACCGGGCGACCCGACCGTCATGAGCGCGACCACCATGACCCCGCTTCTCACGACTCCGCCTCCTCGCGCCGGCTGCCGGACCGGGTGAGCTTACCGCCGTGCCCCTGGGCGATCGCGGCAGCCGCGAGCGCCGCGAACTGCGTCACGGTCAGCGCCTCGCCGCGGGCCTGCGGGGAGATTCCCGCCGCCACCAGCAGGCGCTCCGCCCGGTCCGCGCCTCCGGCCCACCCCGCGAGGGCCGCCCGCAGCGTCTTGCGCCGCTGCGCGAACGCGGCGTCGACGACCTGGAAGACGACGGTGCGCGGCACGTCGGCCACCGGCTCGTGACAGGTGAAGGCGACGAGACCGGAGTCGACGTTGGGCACGGGCCAGAAGACCGCCGGGGGTACGCGTCCCGCGGCGCGCGCGTCCGCGTACCAGGCGAGTTTCACCGAGGGCACGCCGTACACCTTCGATCCCGGGCCGGCGACCAGCCGGTCGGCGACCTCCTTCTGCACCATGACGAGCCCGCCGCGCAGCGTGGGCAGGGTGGCGAGCAGGTGCAGCACGACCGGCACGGCGACGTTGTACGGCAGATTCGCCACGAGCATGGTCGGCGCCGGCGTGAAGAGGTCCGCGGTCACCCGCAGGGCGTCGGCCGGGTGCACGGTCAGCTTGGCCACGTCGGCCCGATCGGCCACGGTCACCGGCAGCGCGGCGGCCAGCGCGGGATCGATCTCCACGGCGTGTACGTGCGCCGCCGCGCCGAGCAGCCCCAGGGTCAGCGAGCCCAGCCCGGGCCCGACCTCGAGCACGACGTCGTCGCCGGTGAGGCCGGCCGCGGCGACGATGCGCCGGACGGTGTTCGGGTCGTGCACGAAGTTCTGGCCGAGCTTCTTCGTCGGCGCCACCCCGAGGCGCGCGGCGAGCTCCCGGATCTCCGCCGGGCCGAGCAGTGCGTCAGCCATGACGCCACAGCCTACGGCGCTGCACCCGGCCGGTCCGGCACCGCCCGTCCGGGCCCGGCCTGTCGCGGACCGGACGTGTGACGCCCGGTCACCGGGACAGCACGGTTGGACCTGGCACGGTAGAACGGGGGCATGACGGAGTTGCTCGAGCTGCGTGGCGTGGTCGAGGCGACACCGGACCGCGTCGCCGAGGTGCTGCTGGACGCCCGGCCGGGCGGGCGGTCACCGATCGCCGCGACCGGCTCGGCGCGCCCGGCGAAGGGCGACGAGTTCACCGTCACCCGCGACGGCAGCACGATCACCGTGACGATCGACCGGGACAACCGCGCGCTCGTGCAGCAGGGCGAGTGGTGGTATCGCGGCGTGACCAGCGTCGAGCCCGACGAACGCGGCTCGCTCGTGGTGCACCGCATCTTCAACGTCGCACCGCAGCATGGCTGGGCCGTCCGGTTCGTGTCCCGCGGCCCGATCCACGCCGCCCCGACGGCCTTCGCGAAGCTGCTCGGCGGCCTCGGCGAGCGCCTGGACTGCGCCGCCTACCAGCTACCCGGCTGACGCCCTAGCGCCAGGAGCCGAACACGCGCTCCCCGTTGGCGGAGATCGCCGCGCAGAGCTCGTCGAGATCCCGCCCGGTGATGCCGACGAGCGCCCGTACGGTCACCGGAACGAGGTACGACGCGTTCGGCCGCCCCCGGTACGGCACCGGCGTGAGGAACGGCGCGTCGGTCTCCACCAGCATCTGCTCCGGGGGAGTGAGCGCTGCGGCCTCCCGCAGCGAACCCGCGCTGGCGAACGTGACCGTGCCCGCGAAGCTCAGGTAGTACCCCCGCCGTACGCACTCAGCCGCGAAGTCGGCGTCGCCGGAGAAGCAGTGCAGCACGACGGTCTCCGGCGCGCCCTCCTCGTCCAGCACCCGCAGCACGTCCCGGTGGGCGTCGCGGTCGTGGATGACCAGCGCCTTGCCGTGCCGCTTGGCGATGGCGATGTGCGCGCGGAAACTCGCCTCCTGAGCGGCGCGGCCCTCCTCGCCCGTACGGAAGGTGTCCAGACCCGTCTCGCCCAGCCCGCGCACCCGCGGCTCGCCCGCCAGGGCTTCGATCTCGCGCAGCGCCTCGTCCAGGTCGGCGAGCCCCGGCGCCTCGTTGGGGTGCAGCGCGACCGTGGCGAGCACCGAGGGGTGCCGGGCGGCGAGCTCCGCGCCCCACCGCGACGAGGCGACGTCGACGCCGACCTGCACGAGCCGGTCCACCCCCGCCTTCGCGGCCACGGTGATCAAGGTCTCGACGGGATCGCCGCCGGCCTCGAGACCGGGCACGCCGGCCTCCTGGATCGTGATGTCGAGGTGCGTGTGGCTGTCGAACACCGGCACGACCAGCGGCTCGGGCGCGGGCGGGAACTCACCGGCACGCCGGGCGGAGCGCTGCTTGCGGGACTCGGACGGTTGCGTGTTCATCGCCGTCCAGCATCACACATCGCATCCGGGCAACCCGCCGTTCATCCACAGTCCACTTGCGACCCCTAGGTTGCACCGGGTGACCGTGACCGATGAGGCACTCGGCACCGACCCCCTCGACCCGCCGCTGTTGGCGCCGCTGCGCCGGGACCTGTCCTGGGCGCAGGTCCAGGCCATGAGCCAGTCCGCCGGGCACCGGCAGGATGCGGTGCTGCAGCGGATCCGGGCCACCGCGGCCGTACGCCGTGGCACCCGCATGACCAAGGTCCTCTCGGCGGCCCAGCTCGCCGGGCATCTGGCGGGGTGGCTGCCGTACGGCTTCTGCTACCGCGCCTGCGACATCGCGCACCTGCGCACCCCCGCCGAGCTGTCGTTGCTGCGCACCGACGGCGCCGCCGACGACTCGGTGGCGTACGCGCTGCGCTGGCGCGCCACCGACCCGGTCGACTTCGAGATCCCGATGGGCCGGGTGCAGGCCGGGCTGGCCGCCCTGCCCGCGCACTCCCGGATCGGCGCGATGGTCCTGGGCACCGGCTTCACCCCGAGCACCGACGACCTCATCCCGGAGTTCGTCACCGCGGGCTTCGCCGACCTGCCCATGCCCGCGAACGCGCAGCTGCTGGCGTACCCGGACACGGGCGACGAGGTGGTGCTGTACACGTACCAGCCGGAGCAGCACGGCTGGCTGCGGCTGGCCGGTCCGCGCTGGCGGCACCTGCTGGAGGGCGTGCCCGGGGTCAGCCCGGACCGCGAGTACGTGCCCTGCACCGACGCCGGCTCGGCGCGGCTGATGGGCCGGATCAACGAGCACGAGTACCAGGCCGTGGCGGACCCGCCCGGGGACTTCCGGGTACGGGCGCTGACCCGGGCCGCCCGCTACCCCGTGCAGACGCTGTGCCGCCGCGCCGAGGCGGCCCTGTGGCGCAACGTGCCCGCCTGGGTGCTGCAGCGCGACGACTCGTGGGCGCGGCTGCGGCTGGTCAGCCCGGACGCCGACGCGATCGCGGCCGTGGGCGCCCGCTGTTACGAGCGCGGCGTCTACGAGGTGTGGGCGCCGGTCCGCGAGCTCGCCGACCACCACATCGCCGAGACGCCCTACGCCCTCTGACTAGATCCAGCGGTTGCCCAGCCACATCCGCGACGACCAGTCCTCGTAGGGGATCAGCTGCCCCACGAAGATCGGATGGAAGTAGGCGAAGCACAGCGCCACCAGCAGCACGTACACGCCCGCCACGATGGTGCCCACGAGCTGGCGGTCGGTGCGACCGGCGCCCGTGGCCACGCCGTCGGGCGGGGTCATGATGGCCCCGAGCGCGTAGACCACCGCCAGGATCAGGAACGGCAGCGCGGGCAGCACGTAGAACGCGAACATCGTGCGGCCGTCGGCCACCGCGTAGTAGAACCACGGCAGCATGCCCGCCACGACGCCCGTACCGATGGCGAAGGCCCGCCAGTCGCGGCGCGCGATGCCGAACCACAGCAGCGCGCCCAGCGCCGGGATGAACGACCACCACAGCAGCGGCGTACCCAGCAGCAGGATCTCGGCCGCGCAGCTCGGCGCGCCGCAGTCGCCCTTGCCGTTCCACGAGAAGGCGACCGGCCGGCCCAGCAGCAACCACTGCCACGGCCAGGACTGGTACGGGTGCCGGTCGGTGAGCCCGCTGTGGAACGAGTACGCCTCCTGGTGGTAGTGCATGAGGTTGAGCAGCGCGCCCAGGATCGGCGGCTCGCTGAGCCCGTTCGCCTGCCGGTAGTGCCGGAAGTAGCCGGTGTTCGTGACGAACCAGCCGGTCCACGTGGCGAGGTAGAAGATCACCGTGAGCAGGAAGCTGAGCAGCAGGTAGCCCAGGTCGCCCACCAGCCCGGGGCCGATCGCGCGGCGCACCCCGGCGGAGCGGCGCGCCTGCACCCGCCAGACGACGACGAGCAGCGCGAAGAACGGCGCGAAGAACAGCGCGCTCCACTTCACCCCGCAGGCGAGCCCGAAGGTCATGCCGCCGACGAGCAGCCACCAGGGCACGATCCGCGGCCGGGAGTGCGCCGTCGCGGGGTCGTAACCCTCCTCCAGCGCCCGGAGCCATCGCCGCCGGTAGTGGTCGCGGTCCAGCAGCAGCGCGGCGAACGTCATCAGGATGAAGAGGCCGAGGAAGATGTCGAGCAGCGAGGTGCGCGACAGCACGAGCTGGAAGCCGTCGAGCGACATGAGCAGGCCCGCCGTGCCGGCCAGCACGACCGAGTGGAACAGCCGGTATGCGACCCGGATGAGGATCAGGATCATCAGCGTGCCGGCGACCGCGGCCGGGAAGCGCCAGCCCAGCTCGTTGTTGCCGAACGCCTTCTCGCCGAGCGCGATCAGCCACTTGCCCAGCGGCGGGTGCACCACGTACGCGGGACCGTTGTTCTTCTCGTCCCACTCGACGCCGTGCTGCAACATGTCCCACGCGTCGGTCGGGTAGTACACCTCGTCGAAGATGTACCCCCTCGGGTGGGTGATCCCGACCAGCCGCAGGATCGCCGCTATCGCCACGATCACGCCCGTGACCATCCACGAGTACGGGTTGAGCCAGTTGTCGAGGGTCGCCAGGCGGCGGCGGACGACGGCGGGCACGCGGGACGCGCCGGCGGCCGCCCCCGTACCCGGGGCGTCGTCCGCGGGCGGCGGGCTCGCGGTGTCGGTCTCAGCTGTCGCCGAAGTCACCCCGCGATCGTAGGCTGCCCGTCCAGCCGATGGCTCCTGGAGGCGGTCCGGCCGCGCAAGTGTGATGGACTTCCGGTCGTGGACGAGAACGGTACGGGCCGGGTCGTGCTGGTCGGCGCGCCGCTGGGCAACGTGGGCGACGCCTCCGTACGGCTGCGCGAGGTGCTCGCGAGCGCCGACGTGGTCGCGGCCGAGGACACCCGGCGCCTGACCCGGCTGGCCCGCGACCTCGGCGTCACCGTGAACGGGCGGATCGTGTCGTACTTCGAGGGCAACGAGGAGCGGCGTACGCCCGATCTGGTCGAGGCTCTGCGCGGCGGAGCGGTCGTCGCCGTCGTCACCGACGGCGGCATGCCCAGCGTGTCGGACCCGGGATACCGGCTGGTCCGCGCGGCCCTGGACGCCGGTTTCCCGGTCACCGCCGCGCCCGGCCCGAGCGCCGTGACGACCGCGCTGGCCCTCTCCGGGCTGCCCAGCGACCGGTTCTGCTTCGAGGGCTTCCTGCCGCGCACCGGTTCCGGGCGCCGGTCACGGTTGCGCGAGCTGGCCGCCGAGCCCCGCACGCTGGTCTTCTTCGAGGCGCCGCACCGGATCACCGGGATGCTGCAGGACCTGGCCGGCACGTTCGGCGAGGCGCGCGAGGCCGCCGTCTGCCGCGAGCTGACGAAGACGTACGAGGAGATTCGCCGCGGCCCGCTCGGCGAGCTCGCGACCTGGTCGGCGGAGGCCGGGCCGCGCGGCGAGATCACCGTCGTGGTGGCGGGCGCGCCGGCCGGACCGGCCGAACGCCCGGCCGACGAGGAGCTCCGCGCGGCGGTCGCCCGGCGCGAGACCGCCGGCGAGTCCCGCCGGGATGCCATCCAGGCCGTCGCCGACGCGTACGGCCTGCGCAAACGCGAGGTGTACGCGCTGGTGCACGCCGCTCAGTAGGCGACGACCAGGAACCCGGCCAGCAGGGCGAGCGGACCGGCGAGGCTCAGCAGCAGGGCGGTACGCCGCTTCGGCCGGCTCTCCAGCCGCCGGACCCCGGTCAGGCCGGCGATGCCCAGCCCGCACAGCAGCACCAGCACGAAGCCCAGCACCCAGCGCAGGTGCACGAGCACGCCGGTGGCGCCCACGTACGCCTGCCGGCTGTCGCTGCTCACCATCCGCGCCGGAGCGGTCTGCTGCCCGGGCTCGACGCCGAGGAGCGCGACGTGCTTCACGATGTACTGCCCGTCCGCGGAGGTGAAGTCGCCCACGCAGCGCTGGGTGAAGCCGGACCCGGTGCACCGGCTGACCGTGGCCTCGCCGTGCTGGCCATGTCCCACCGCGAGCCAGAACGGTTCCGCGCTGACCCAGGAGAAGAAGGCGGCGACCAGTGCGAGCGCCAGCAGGGCCACCAGACCGCTTCCCGGGCGACGCGGTTCCCGCCCCCTCCGGCGCGGCGTCCGCGGGCCCACGGGGATCCGTACCCGGGCCGGCTCGGCGGGGCGCTCGTGCTCCTCCAGCCAGAACGGCGAGGTCTCCAGCAGCGCGGACGTGCGCTCGGCGCGTACCCGTTCCTGCAGCTCATGGTCTGCCCGCGCGACGTCCTGCGGGGTCCGGACGGGCCGCGGCCGGCCGGAGGACTGCCCCGGCACGGCAGCGCGGTCCAGGACCACCGTCGGCCGGTCCCACTGCGGCTCGGGAAGGATCATCACATCGGGTACGGCCGCAGCACGGGCAGCCTCCACGGCGTCCGCCCCCTCACGGTCCCCCTGCCCCGCCTCCTCGGCGGCCCGCGCCCTGTCAGCCTCCCCGGCGTCCTTCGCCCTCGCCGGTTCCTGACGGGCGACGTAGCCGGTCGTCGTGCCGGCGGTGTTGAACCGTTCGGCGTCGACCTCGTCGTGCTGCCGCTCGACGCCCTTCGCGGCGGCGGTCTCCGGCTCGGCGTCGCGGGCCTCGGCCTCGACGATCGCCGCCTGCGCGGCCGCGGTCTCCACCTTCGTCGTCTCCACGTCGGCCGCCCGGTTCGCCAGGTACGCCGGCACCTCGAAGAAAGCGGTGGCGTCCTGGGCACCGGCCTCGCGCGCCGCGGCGGCCGGCTTCGGCGCGGCGGCCGGCTTCGGTGCGGCGGCCGGCTTCGGCGCGGGGGTCTGCGTCGCCGCGGCCGGCGGCCAGGCCGGCTTCGGCGCGGTTTCCTGCTTCGTCTCGCCTTCCGGCGCGGCGGCCGCCTTCGGAGCCGGCCTCTTCCGCGGCGGCACCGGCATCGCGACGGTGGCCTCCCGCGCGCGAGCCGTCGACGGGGCGCCGGCCTCGTGCGGGGTGCCGGCCTCGTGCGGGGTGCCGGCCTCGTGCGGGGTGCCGGCCGCGTGCGGGGTGCCGGCCGCGTGCGGGGTGCCGGCCGCGTGGTGGGCGCCGGCCGCGTGCGGGGTGCCGGCCGCGTGCGGGGTGCCGGCCGCGTGCGGGGTGCCGGCCGCGTGTGGGGTGGCGGCCGCGTGTGGGGTGTCGGCGCGCCACCAGGCTCCGGTGTCCACGTCGGCCCACGACGACGGGCCGTCCTCGGTGCGCGGCGTTTCCCCAGGTTGCGGCGCGTCTCCGGTCATGGCTCCCATTGGACTACGGCATCAGCCAGCAATTGCGGAGATGACGGGCGTGTCGCCGCAAAAAGGGCGCGCGCCCGTCCGTTCGCGAGCGAGGTCCGCGATTCACTACGCTTGGTCCCCATGAGCCACGTTCTCGCCGCGGTCGCCTGGCCCTACGCCAACGGCCCGCGCCACATCGGTCATGTCTCCGGCTTCGGGGTTCCCTCCGACGTGTTCAGCCGGTACATGCGGATGGCCGGCCACGACGTGCTCATGGTGTCCGGCACCGACGAGCACGGCACGCCGATCCAGGTGCAGGCCGACGCCGACGGCGTGACGCCGCGTGAGCTCGCCGACCGCTACAACCGGGTGATCGTCGAGGACCTGCACGGGCTCGGCCTGTCGTACGACCTCTTCACCCGTACGACGACCCGCAACCATTACGCCGTCGTGCAGGAGCTCTTCACCGGCCTGTACGAGAACGGCTACATCGTCGCGAAGACCACGCTGGGCGCGATCTCCCCGTCCACCGGCCGCACGCTGCCCGACCGCTACATCGAGGGCACCTGCCCCATCTGCGGGTACGAGAGCGCCCGCGGCGACCAGTGCGACAACTGCGGCAACCAGCTCGACCCCGAGCAGCTGATCAACCCGCGCTCGCGGATCAACGGCGAGACGCCGGAGTTCGTGGAGACCGAGCACTTCTTCCTCGACCTGCCCGCGTTCGCCCAGGCGCTCGGCAAGTGGCTGGACACCCGCGAGGGCTGGCGCCCCAACGTGCTGAAGTTCTCCAAGAACCTGCTGGAGGACCTGCAGCCCCGGGCCATCACCCGCGACCTCGAATGGGGCGTACCGATCCCGCTCGACGGCTGGCGCGACCGCAACGACAAGCGGATCTACGTCTGGTTCGACGCGGTCATCGGCTACCTGTCGGCGTCGATCGAGTGGGCCCGCCGCTCGGGCGACCCGGAGGCGTGGCGCAAGTGGTGGTCCGACGGCGACGCCCGCGGCTACTACTTCATGGGCAAGGACAACATCGTCTTCCACTCGGTGATCTGGCCGTCGCTGCTGCTCGGCTACTCGGGCGAGGGCGACAAGGGCGGCAAGCCGGGTTCGCTGGGCGCGCTCAACCTGCCGACCGAGGTGGTCTCGAGCGAGTACCTGACGATGGAGGGCCGCAAGTTCTCGTCGTCCCGCAAGGTCGTCATCTACGTCCGCGACTTCCTGGAGCGGTACGACGCCGACGCGCTGCGCTACTTCATCGCGGCGGCCGGCCCGGAGTCCAACGACACGGACTTCACCTGGGCGGAGTTCGTCCGGCGCAACAACGACGAGCTGGTGGCGGGCTGGGGCAACCTGGTGAACCGCTCGATCTCGATGGCCGCCAAGAACTTCGGCGCGATCCCGGAGCCGGGCGAGCTGACCGCCGAGGACCGGGCGCTGCTCGAGGTCGCCGAGGCGGGCTTCGCGACGGTCGGCGAGCTGATCGGCAAGCACCGCCAGAAGGCCGCGATCGGCGAGGCGATGAAGGTGGTCGCGGAGGCCAACAAGTACCTGTCGGACCAGGCGCCCTGGAAGCTCAAGGATGAGGCGTCCAAGCCCCGGATGGGCACGATCCTGCACGTGGCGCTGCAGGTCGTCAGCGACGCCAACACGCTGCTGACGCCGTTCCTGCCGCACTCGGCGCAGAAGGTGCACGAGCTGCTGGGCGGCACGGGGGTGCACGCCCCGATGCCGTCGATCGTCGAGGTCGACGACCTGGACGGCGGCCCGGCCTACCCGGTGCTCACCGGCGACTACACCGAGGGCGCGAAGTGGGGCTCGGTGCCGCTGGTGCCCGGTACCCCGCTGGCGGCGCCGAAGCCGGTGTTCCGCAAGCTCGACCCGTCCGTCGTGGAGGAGGAGCTGGAGCGCCTCGGCTCCTGAGCGACCCGGCCCAGGCCCGCCGTGTCCCCGGGACATGGCGGGCCCGCTCCCACATCGTGGGCAGGCTCGCATACCGTCCCGCCGCGGTGGCGAGACGACGTCAGCCGGCCGGATGCGACTGCCGTCATCGGCCGCCCGCTCGCCCCGCCTCCTTGATCGGCCACCCGCTCGCCCGGGTCGCCCGGCGCTCTCCTCGGGCCGGCCCACGCGACCCTCGTGCCCTTGGCGGCGCCGAGCCCCCAGCAGCCGGGGCTTGCGGCTCGGCGGTCGGATCTCGCGGCCGGCGCCGGCCCGCGGCCGGCGATCGCGGGGCTTCAGCGATCACTGCGGGGAAAAGCGATCACGGCACGGAAATAGGCAACGCCCCGATCGCCTGCCACGGGGGAAGCGGGCGATAGGGGCGTGCAAGGCAAAGCTTAACGAGCGTCCTTGGCGGACACAACGGGTGGCGTTACTCAAGTATTGGGAATCTTGATGGCGCAATGACCATGGGCTGTAACGGATTGACCACGCCCTGCTAGGCGGGCCGCAAGCTTGCGGCAAAACGGGCATAAGGTTATATTGGGTTTTAAGCCGTGAATGTATTAGTGAATTCGGTTCGGAAATTGCTCGTCCGTGAGTGATTAACACGACAGTAAATCCACACCGTAAATCGCGTAACCTTTCGCGGGCAACGCATTCCCCGCAGGTCAGCAAGCACCCCTGACTCCCGTGCGCACACGGCCGCGATCAGGTCAAACGCTGCGGCTCACCGTTTCGGTGGAATCGCCTCCCGCAGATGGTCGTCATCTGATGGAGTGACGCCCGTCAAGATCTTCAAAGATCTTCCTAAGCTTCGCCGCGTGACATCGCAGGAGCCCCAGAACCCGATTTCCGCCGACGCCGAGATCCTCGACACCGAGGTGATCGTCGTAGCGCAGCCCTCGCCGGTCTTCGTCGACTCGACCGGGCGGCGCCGGCGGGTACTGCGGCGCGTTGCGTACGGCTTCGGCGCCCTCTGCATGATGTACGGCGGACTGGTGAGCGTCAGCCTCGCCGGCGGTCCGGTCAGCTCGAGCGCGGTGCTGCCGCTACCCGACCTGGCGGACGGCGACGACGAGGCGGTCATCGCCCGGCCGACCCCCACGCCCGAACCGGTCTCGGCCACGCCCAGCCGGCGCCCGGTCCTGGAGGTCCTGCCCCGCCGCAACGCACCCGTCACCGGCCACGCCGTGGAGGTCCATACGCGGCCGGCGACCTCGGCGGCCCGCCCGGCATGGACGCCGACCCCGAAGCCCACGACGAAGAAGCCGGTCGCGCCGGGCATCCCGACGACGCCCCCGGTCGAGTCGGGCACCACCAAGCCGGTCACCCCCACCACGCCGGTGACCACGCCGCCGGCGACCGACGACCCGACCCCACCCCCGGTCCCGCCGGGTACGGGCGGCACGGGCGGCGGCACCCCGGTCACCCCCGATGACAACACCGGCGGCGCGAGCAGCGGCGGAGGCGGGTCGGCCGGAGGCGGGACCGCGGGCAGCGGCGGCACCGGCATCAGCAGCGGCGGCGGGACCAGCAGCGGCGGAACCAGCAGCAGCGGATCCGGTGGTGGCAGCAGCACCGGCGAGCCGCCCGCCGTCGAAGCCGCCGGCACCGACCAGTCCACCGGCACGACGGCCGAACCCGCCCCCGACACCGGCAGCGCTGACGGGGCCGGCCGGTGACAGCGCCCCGGAACCGCAACCGCAGCCGGTCCCGGCGCCGGGTGCTCCCCCAGCCCCGCGTCATGCTCGGCGTGCTGCTCATCAGCCTTTTCGTGGGCGTCCTCGTCGTGCAGGCGTACATCAACGCCGAGTTCCGCGGCGACCACGTCGAGACCGAGGTCGGCGACCAGGAGGGCGTACCCCGGGCGATCCTCGACGGCGGCCCCATCGTCAACACCACCGGCGGCCAGGAGAGCTCCAGCCGGCTGCCCGCCCGGACGATCGCGCTGACGTTCGACGACGGCCCGGACCCGGTGTGGACGCCGAAGATCCTCGACGTGCTCGAGGAGAACGACGCGCACGGCACGTTCTTCGTGGTCGGTTCCGCGGTCGCCCGGCATCCCGAGCTGACCCGCCGGATCACCGAGCGCGGCAACGAGCTGGGCCTGCACACGTTCACCCATCCGAACCTGCAGCGCCTCGCGCCGTGGCGGCGGCAGTTGGAGCTCTCGCAGACCCAGGTCGCCATCGCGCGGGCCGCGAACGTGCGCACGAACCTCGTACGGTTCCCGTACTCGTCGAAGCCGCAGGCCATCGACGAGGTGAACTGGAAGATCGTCAAGGAGGCCGGCGAGCGCGGCTACCTGGTCGTCGTCAACGACACGGACAGCGAGGACTGGCAGCGGCCCGGCGTCGAGCAGATCATCCGGAACGCCACCCCGCCCGCCGACACCGGCGCGGTGATCCTCTTCCACGACGCCGGCGGCGACCGCGCCCAGACGATCGCGGCGCTCAAGATCTTCATCCCCATGATGAAGGCCCGCGGATACACGTTCACCACTGTCACCGGGGGCATGAACCGGGCCATCGAGCAGCAACAGGCGGCGGCCGCGGGCGAGGCGCTGCCGCTGCTCCCGCTCAACCCGAAGGCGGAGGCCGCCGACCGCTGGCGCGGCACGGCACTGCTGTGGACCGTACGCCTGGCCGACGGCCTGGTCTGGGTGATCGCGGGCCTCTTCCTCGTCGTGGGCCTGCTCACCATCGGGCGTACGGTGCTCCTCCTGGTGCTGGCGACCCGGCACGCCCGGCAGCGCCGCAGGAAGACGTTCAGCTGGGGGCCGCCGGTCACCGAGCCGGTGTCCGTGATCGTGCCCGCCTACAACGAGAAGGAGGGCATCGAGGCGGCCGTCCGCTCGCTCGCCGGCGGCGACTACCCGGACATCGAGGTGGTCGTGGTCGACGACGGCTCGACCGACGGCACCGCCGCGATCGTGGAACGCCTCCACCTGCCCAACGTGCGCGTGATCCGGGTCCCGAACGGCGGCAAGGCCAACGCCCTGAACACGGGCATCGCGCTGGCCCGGCACGACCTCATCGTCACGGTCGACGGCGACACCATCTTCGAGCCGGACTCGATCCGGATGCTGGTGCAGCCGTTCGCCAGCCCCGCGGTGGGCGCGGTCGCCGGCAACGTCAAGGTCGGCAACCGCGACAAGATGGTCGCGACCTGGCAGCACATCGAGTACGTCATCGGCTTCAACCTCGATCGCCGGCTCTACGAGGTGCTCAACTGCATGCCGACCGTGCCGGGGGCGATCGGCGCGTTCCGGCGTACGGCCCTGGCCGAGGTGGGCGGCATCAGCGACGAGACGCTCGCCGAGGACACCGACGTCACGATGGCCCTGTGCCGGGCGGGATGGCGGGTCGTCTACGAGGAGCGGGCCAAGGCCTGGACGGAGGCGCCGGCGACGCTGGAGCAGCTGTACCGGCAGCGCTACCGCTGGAGCTACGGCACCATGCAGGCGATGTGGAAGCACCGCAGGGCGCTGACGGACTCGGGCGACTCGGGCCGCTTCGGCCGGGTGGGCCTGCCGTTCCTCGCGCTGTTCGGGGTGGCGCTGCCGATGCTCGCCCCGGTCGTCGACATCATGCTGCTGTACGGCCTGGTCTTCTGGGAACTGAGCGCCACGGCGACGGCCTGGCTGGCCATGCTGGCCCTGCAACTGTTCACGGCGGCGGTCGCGTTCCGCTTCGACCGCGAGCCGATGAAGCCGCTGCTGCGTCTGCCACTGCAACAGTTCGCGTACCGGCAGCTCATGTATCTGGTGTTGATCCAGTCCGCGATGACCGCGATGACGGGCGGCCGCCTCCGCTGGCACAAACTGCACCGAGCCGGCTTGGCGGGGGTGAAGTCGGTACCGGTCACCGACACGCCGATCGTCCTGCCGCAGCAGAGCGTGGCGCCGGCGGTCGACACCTGGCCACCGAGCCTCGACACCGTCCCGGCGCCGACCCACCCGGCAGCCGGCCGGGCCACGGCACGGCCGGCGGTGCCGTCCCAGACCCAGGTCATGAAGGCCGAGGACCTTCCGTCGGCCGGCTCGCCCCCGGGCGGCGGCACCGGCCCCGTCTACACGCGCGGGGCCTGAACCGGGCCCGCTCCCGCCCGAACTGCAGCCGGGCGGGAGCGGGCCCGCACCACATCCGGCCGGCCCCCTTGCGCTGTGGTCCGCGGGCTGCCGGTCTTCTGCGCCGCCGCCTCCGTGCCGGCGCTCCCGGTCAGACAGCCGCGAGCTCGGCCTCCTTCTCGGCGAAGGGGAACACCACATGCAGCGACGTACCGTCGCCCGGGCGGTCGGAGAGCGCCACCGTGGCGTGGTGCGCGTCGAGGATGCGCTTGGCCACGGCGAGCCCCTGGTCCGGCCCCTGCACCTCGGACGGGTTGGCGATCGTGCCGTAGTACAGGTGCGCGAAGAGGTCGGGACGGTCACCGTCCGGCAGGTCCATGTCGTCCAGCCGTACCGTCGGGCCCGATTCGATCTCGGTGCCCACGCGCACGCGCCCACCGGGCGGCGTGTACTTCACCGCGGCGAAGAGCAGGTGCATCAGGACCTGCTCCAGGCGTACGGGATCAGCGATGATCGGCAGCGCCGCCCCGCCGGCGTGGTTGAGGATCCAGATCTGTTTCGTGGCGGCGATGGGCCGCACGGCCTCGACCGCCCGCTGGGTCAGCCGGGTCAGGTCGATCGGCCGCATGTGGAGGCTGTCCGCACCGTGCCCGGCGTCCGCCATGGACGTGAGGTGGTCGAGCAGGTCGCTGAGCCCCCGCACGTGCGCCGCGGTGGCCCGGCCCACGAGATCGGCCATCTCCGGGTCGTGCACCCCCTTGTCGCCGAGCTCGGCCAGGTACGACCGCATGAGCCGCAGCGGCGCGCGCAACTGCCCGCCGACCAGCCCGGCCAGGTCGTCCTTGCGGCGCTCCAGCTCCTGCAACCGCGCGGTGGTGTTGGCGAGCGCGACGGCGTACCGCCGCAGTTCGAGCTGCGACGTGACCTGACGGGCCAGCGCGCGCAACGCCTGCAACTGCTCGACGTCCAGCCGCCGAGGGTGCGAATCGACGACGCACAGCGTGCCGAGCGCGAACCCGTCGGTGGTGATCAGCGGGGCCCCGGCGTAGAACCGCACCCCGCTGTCACCGGCGACGGCCGGATGCCCGGCGAACCGGGCGTCCCGGCTGACGTCGGGAACCACCATCAGGTCCTTGCCGAGGATCGCGTGGGCGCAGAACGAGAGGTCCCGCGAGGTCTCGGTCAGATCGGTGCCCAGCCGTGACTTGAACCACTGCCGGTCGGTGTCGATGAGGCTGACCAGCGACATCGGCACCCCACACACGCTGGAAGCAAGCGCGACGATGTCGTCGAAGTCCTTCTCCGGCGCGGAATCGAGGATGTTCAGTTCGTAGAGAGCGGCAAGCCGATCGGCTTCGTTCGTGGGCAAGGGCGCTTGCATGACGGTCACCTCCGAGGCTGCCTCCAGAGATACCACCCATAAGTAGCGAGGCTCACATATCGCTCAATTCGCTCCCGAGTACGCCCGCGCAGGGTCGGTCCAGCGACGCCGCTCCTGACCGCGCCGTCCGCCACCTCGACCCGCCGCCCACCGGGCCGCCCGACCACCGACCCGCTCCGAGCCGCCTACTGCTCACACCGGCCGATGGCACACCGCCTCGATGTTGTTCCCGTCAGCGTCGAACGCGAAGGCCCCGTAGTAGTTCTCGTGATACTCCGGGCGCAACCCGGGAGGCCCGTTGTCCACCCCGCCCGCATGCAGAGCCGCGGCATGGAAAGCATCCACCGCCGCACGGTCGGCCGCCGTGAACGCCACATGCACCCGGTGGGAGGGCTCGCGAACCGCCAGCCAGAAGAACGGTTGCCCGCTGTCGTCGCCGAAGCCGACGAGCTCGGGCGCCTGGCTCACCACCTTGATGCCCAGCGGCCGCAGCGCGTGCTCGTAGAAGAACCGGCTCTCGTCGAGGTGGTGCACCCCGAGAACGACATGATCGATCATCGCTCCCCCTTCCAGCGGTGGACGTCGAGCACGCGGGCATCGACCGTGCGTGGACATCGACCGTATAGCGCGGGTACGACACTTCCTCCGACCTCTGCGCCGAGCGGTGCCCGCCATGCGCCGAGCAGGCCCGGCCAGGAAGCCGGAGGCCGAACGGACAAGATCAGTACGCCCCCAGCAACCCCCCGGCATGGCTGACCTGCACCGTATGCGTGACACAGTCATCCCCGTCGATCATGTGCAGCAGGAACCCGGTCGGCTCGGCCACGTACCCCGGCGGCGCATCGGAGTTCAGCAGCAACCCGGACTGCCGCCAGGTACTGGGCGCGATCGTCATCACACTCCCGCCGAACGCCGCGGTGATCGGCCGGTGGACGTGCCCGGCCATGATGCGTGCCACGTTGCCGTGCTCGGCCACGACGTCCCGCAGCCGTTTGCCGTCCAGCAGGCGCATTCCGTCGAGGAAGGGGATGCCGATCGGCATCGGTGGATGATGCAGCCCGATCAGCGCGGGCAGTCCGGGACGCGCCGCGAGAACCCCGTCCAGCCAGTCGAGCTGCTCCTCGCCCAGCCGCCCGGCCGGCGACCCCGGGATGAGCGAGTCGAGCGCGACGAACGTGAACTCCGGGTACTCGACCGAGTAGTAGGGCTCGCCCCCGAACGCCCTGATCATCGCGTCGCGGTCGTCGTGGTTGCCGGTGGTCAGGTGCAGCGGGAGCGGAAAGTCGCCGATGACCTCTTTGAGCGCCGCGTACTCCTCTTCCCGGCCATGATCGGTGAGGTCGCCGGTGACGACGACGCAATCGGGCCGCGGATCGAGGGCCATCACGCGGGCGAGGGCGAGCTGGAGCCCGGCGGCCGGCCCGCCGCCCAGCGGCCCGGTGGTCAGATGCGAGTCGCTGAGCTGAGCGATGAAGGAGGTCATGCCGTCATGTGATCCGGCGAGGCGGGGGCCGGTCAATCGATCGGTCAAAAGCCCTACAACGTCAACATCAAGACATTGACGGTACGCCCTGAGCATGATGCATTTGGTACCGCGGCGAGACGCTACTCGCTGGTGTCCACGTACAGGCAGAACGGGTGACCGTCCGGATCGAGCATGACCCGCACGGTGTCCTGCGGTTGATGGTCCGCTTCCCTGGCACCGGCTTCCGTGGCGAACCGGACGGCCTTCTCCAGATCGGGCACCTCGATGTCGAGGTGCATCATCATCTGCTGCTTGTGCGACTTGTTCGGCCAGGTCGGCTGCTCGTAGTCGGGCGAGCGCTGGAAGGCGAGATATTCGACGTGGTCGCCCAGCGGCGCGAGGGCCACGAAGTCCGGCCCCTCCTTGACGATCTTCCAGTCCATCAGCGCCGAGTAGAACTCCGCCAGGGCGAGCGGATCGGGAGTCTCGAGCACCACGCCCCAGAAGTGCGATGAGTTTCGTCCCAGCATCCGTGCAGTCTGCCCGGCCGTACGCCCCCCGCGCACCGTGGCGCGCAGGCTCTTGGCTGTATCGATATGTCGCAATGATCATCTCCTTCCGGAGCGTCACCCCCACCGGCCCGCCGGACCCGCCGCCGAGGGTCGACCGGTCCCCGCCGGACGCGTCCTCGGGCCCCCGGCCGAGCGGGCCATCGGGCCGCCGCCACCCCGCCCGGAAGATCCGCTCCTGTGATGCAACTCGGCACCCTCTGCGGGATCGCGCCACCCCGCCGATGTGCGGGCCCATGAACGAGAACCTGATCCTCGTGGCCGAGGACGACCCGGACCTGCGCGACATGATCACGTACACGCTGGAGCGCGCGGGCTACACCACGGTCGGCGCCAAGGACGGCAGCACCGCGGCGCGCATCATCCGGGTCGCCCACCCGATCGGCATCGTCACGGACGTGCGCATGCCGGCCCTCAACGGCATGGAACTCTGCCAGCTCGTCCGTCAGGACCCGGAGTCCCGCAACGCCGCGGTGCTGATGGTCTCGGCCAACAGCCACCTGCACGACATCAACGCGGGCCTGCACTCGGGCGCGGACGGCTACCTCCCGAAGCCCCTCTCCCCGCGCCGCCTGGTGGCGGAACTGGAAGGCCTCATCGCCCGCCGCAGGATGATCGACTCCTGACCGGCCGGGGCGTACGCACGGAAAAGGGCACCACATGGAGAAGGCCACCTCCGCAAACGGAGATGGCCTGAACTCTTGGGGTGGAGCTGTGGGGATTTGAACCCCAGACCCCCTCGATGCGAACGAGGTGCGCTACCAGACTGCGCCACAGCCCCCCGGCCCCGTAGGACCGCAGCAAGGCTAACAGGTCGCCGGTCCGCCCCGCGAATCGCCCTCCCGTGTCGCGCCGCGAAGATCTCAGGCCGGGTAGGAGCTGCCTCGGCCGCCGGCTTCGTAGGCCCGGCCACGCAGTCCTCCCGTACGCCGGTAGGAAACCGACGCGCCGTTGACGGCGGCGGGAAGGTCCGTTGGGTCGCGGTCGAGGCCCATGGCCGTACGGCGTACGGCTTCCTTCTGCGCGGCCAGCCGGCGTTGCGCCTCCCGGCGTGCTGCCGCGCGGCGAGCCTGCTCCCGGCGCACCTCGGCCTGCCGGGCCGCGAGCCACGCCGCCTCCCGGGCCTCGATGCGCCGGCGGCGGCGGTCCGCGATCGCGCGGTTGCGCAGGTGCACGAGGTACACGCCGAGCAGCGCGGCGGTCACCGCGAAGCTGATCCAGAACCCGGGGCCGACCGCGAGCACGCCCACCAGCTCGATGAGGTTGAGCAGCAGCAGCGCGGCGAACACGCGGCGCCGGCGGACGACGGCCGGCGTCTGGCGGCGTGCGGGCGGACGCCGCCGGACGGGCCGGCGCGAGGTGACCACCCGCAGCCGCCGGGCCGGGGGCGCGGAGACGGGGGCGCCGGAGACCGGGGCGACCGGATCGCGCCCCGGGCCGGCGGGGGTGGCCGCCACCGGCGCAGCTTCACCCGTTAGGGTCCGCGACGTAACCATGTACTGGCGGCCAGGGTTGACCGGTCGGCGTCCGGGCACAGTACGGCGCCGACGGCGGCGCTGCAGCACCCGAGCCGTCGACGACGCCCGCTCCGCGGCCAGGCGCTCGGTCGCGTCGTACCGGCGGACGAGCGCCGGCGCGAGGGCGAGCAACCCGGCCGCGGCGAGGACGGCGAGGAGCACCGAGGTCGGCACCCTCACCCCTCCCGTCAGCCTCGAACCGTGCCGGGCGGTCGCCGCCCGGTCACGAAAAAGTCGCAATCTCCCCGAGATTACGGGCGAGAGCTGCGGATACCGACGCGGCGCGCCGGTCCCGTAACGTCCTGATGATCAATTCCTGGATGCGGGCCCGGATCGGCCACGCTCACTCCCGCTCCCGCCGGCAAGCTCCCGGACCTCTCCCGCACGCCCTCGAGCACGGTCAGCACCGCGGCCGGCCAGCCCGGTCATCCCACTCGCCCGGCTCGGCTCCGCACCGCCCGGCCCTCCGGCCCGGCACCGCACCGCCGCCCGGCGCTCCGACCCGATTTCGCACCGCCCGGCGCTCCAACCGGATTTCGCACCGCCGGGCGCTCCGAGCCGGATTTCGCACCGCCCGGCGCTCCGTTCCGGTGACCGCGCCGACCGGCGCTCACGGGCCCGCGCCCAGAGGCCGTCCAGCGCCCAGCCGACCGCCCCTGCCGGACCGCCGGAACGTCACTTAGCCGCTGTACGCAGCCTCCGCCACCGCGCGACCAGCCCACCCTCAGCGGCCACCTCTTCGCTGGTCATCGCGTATCCGAGGTGGTCACGCCACGCGCCGTCGATGTGCATGTAGCGCGGGTGGTACGCCTCCTCGCGGAAGCCCAGTTTCTCCACGACCCGCCGGCTCGGCCCGTTCTCCGGCCGGATGTTGATCTCGACCCGGTGCAGCCCGCCCGCCCCGAACGCGTGGTCCACCGCGAGCGCCAGCGCCGTCGGGATCACGCCGCGGCCGGCCACGCGGGAATCAACCCAGTAGCCCACGTACGCGGAACTGAACGCCCGCCGCACGATGCTGCCCAGGTTGATGTGCCCGACCAGCCGTTCCTCCCCGGCGTCCTGCCGCAGGCAGACGGCGAACGGCATGCTGTCGCCGCGCCGGGCGGCCCGCTTCATGTCGCGGTACACGTAGAGGTAGGCGCGCGGGGAGTTCATCTCGGCCCACGGCCCGGGCGGCGCCGATTCCCAGGGGCTGAGCCACGCCTGGTTGGCGATGCGGACCTCGGACCAGGCGCGGGCGTCGCTGCGCCGGTAGGGCCGCAGCAGCACGGGCCCGTCCGCCAGGACGGCAGGCCATCCGGGCGTGGACCCCAGCATCATCGCCTCCGGTCGAGCAGCAACACGTCGACGGTCGACCCGGCAGCCGCCGCGGTGACCCGCTCGCCGAGCACCAGCAGACCGTTGGCTTCGGCGAGGCCCGACAGAGTGTACGGCCCACCGGCGAGCGGCTGCACCGTGTAGCCGCCGCCGCGCCGTTCCGCTACATGCGCGGGGCGGAACTCGCGCAGCCCGCCCGGCGACGACACCGTCTCCAGGAGGTGAGCTTTCACGCTGGGCCGGAACACCGGCTCGGCGCCGGCGAGCAGTTGGATCACCGGCCGGGCTAGCACCTCGAAGCCGATCAGGGCGGCCCCGGGCTCCCCGGGCAGGCACACGACCGGCACTTCCTCGCCGCCGACCGTGCCGAAGCCGAGGGCCGCGCCGGGGCAGAGCGCGACGTCGGTGAACTCGACCGCTCCCCGGCCCGGGTCGCGCCGGGACAGCACCCGGCGCAGCATGTCGCCCGGTCCCGTACCCGTGCCCCCGGTGGTGATGATCAGGTCGGCCCGCAGCGTCTGGTCCTCGAGCAACCCCCGCAGGCCTTCCGGGTCGTCGTCGCAGATGCCGATCCGGTACGCGAGAGCTCCGGCCTCCACGGCCGCGGCGGTGAGCGCGTGCGAATTCGCGTCCACGACCTGTCCCGGCTGGCTGGGCCGGCCCACGTCGACCAGTTCGTCGCCGGTGGCCACCACGACGACGCGGGGGCTGGGCCGGACCACGACGTGCCCGATGCCGGACGCGGCGAACACCGCGACCATGGCGGGCGTCACGTACGAGCCGGCGGTGGCCAGGACCCGGCCGACGGGCAGTTCGTCGCCCGCCCGCCGGACCCCGGAGCCACGCTTCGGCGCGTGCATGATCTCCACCGCCGCCATGCCCTGGTCGGTCCAGTGCACGGGTACGACGACATCGGCGCCGATCGGCAGCGGCGCACCGGCCGCCACGGAGAAGCACGTCCCCGGGGTCAGCCGGACGGGCCGCCAGCTGGCCGCGCCCAGGTCGCCGACGACGTTGAGGCGTACGGGTCGCAGCCCGCCCTCGAACGCCCCGAACGACGGGTGCGAGCCGATCCGCCCGGCGGCGGCGAGGTCCTCCCAGCGGGCGGCGTACCCGTCGATCGCGGCCTGGTCGAAGGCCGGGTACGGGTGCGGGGCCAGCACGTCGTTGGCGAGGACGTTGCCGTGCGCCTGGGTGAGGTCGAGGTCGAGCGGAGGCAGCGCCCGCAACCTGCGCAGCACGCTGCCCAGGTATTCGGCGAGAGGCATCAGCTCGTTGGCGGCCGCCTCGGCATCGGCCGTGGCCGTCATCCCTTCGCACCGCCGGTTTCCGTGGCCACGAACTCGGTCAGCCACTGGCGGAAGTCGGCGCCCAGGTCGGGGCGCTTGGCCGCAATCTGCACGACCGTCTGCAGGTAACCCAGCGGCATACCGGTGTCGTAGCGGTGCCCGCGGTAGACGATGCCGTGCACGGGTACGCCGTCGGCGAGCAGCTGTGCCATGGCGTCGGTCAGCTGGATCTCCCCGCCGCTGCCCGGCTTGGTGTTCTCGATCGCCTCGAAGATCGCCGCCGGCAGCACGTACCGACCCACCACGGCGAGGTTGCTGGGCGCCTCCTCCGGCGAGGGCTTCTCGACCAGCCCGGTGACCTTGACGATGTCCTCGCCGCGGCCCTCCTCCGGAGCGACGGAGGCGATGCCGTAGCGGTTCGTCTCCTCGGGCGAGACCTCGATGAAGGCGAGCACGATGCCGCCCGTCTCGGCCTGCAGGTCCAGCATCGCCGGGAGCAACGGCTGATCCTCGTCGACGAACTCGTCACCGAGCAGAACGGCGAACGCGTTGTCGCCGACGTGCGAGGCGGCCACTCCGACGGCGTGACCGAGACCGAGGGCCTCACCCTGCCGGCAGGTGTAGATGTCCGCGAGCTCGCTCGTCCGCCGTACGGCCGCGAGCCGTTCCGTGTCGCCCTTCTCCTCGAGCCGCGCCTCCACGTCGGGCCGCCGGTCGAAGTGGTCGACCATCGACGTCTTGCCGCGGCCGGTCACCAGCAGCACGTCGCTGAGGCCCGCGGCGGCCGCCTCCTCCACGATGTACTGGAGAACCGGACGGTCTACGACAGGCAACAACTCCTTCGGGACGGCCTTGGTGGCCGGCAGGAATCGGGTGGCGAGCCCGGCCGCGGGAATGACGGCCTTCACGGCTCGACGGCCGGTCGCATGCGCCTGCGTGGACATCTGAGGTCACCGCACCTTCGCTGAGTTCTGCCCGGACATGCCGCGAGACTATCGGCCACGGCCCTGCCGCGGCGGCTGTGGCCCGCCGGACGCGCCCGTCACCGATCCCGGATGATCCATTTGCCCGTCCCGAACCCGCCCCGAAACTGACGCGTCCGTCACACCGCCCGGGCCCGCGCCGCCGCCGGGTGTCCGGCGCCGCGAACCATCGATGTCGTCGGGCAACACGCGCATCGAATGCGCCGCATCGCTGTCTGTGCCCTGCTGCGTACCGCCCCCGACCCCGCCGTCCCCCGGATCACCGTCGCTGGTCGGGCCTACCTCGCCATTGTCCGCGTCCGCGGCCCATCCCGCAGCGCCGCCGCCGGGCGCCGGCACCTTCCCCGCGACGCCGCCGGAGGCCACGACCGTCGCTTCAGCCCGGCCCCGAACGTCGCCACTCCCCCTGCGCGGCCCACTCATCGCCCGCGCCCTGTCCGCGAGCCGGTACGTGTCCCGGCCCGCGCTCTTGGCCGCGTACAGCGCATCATCTGCCGCCTCGAGCACCTGCTGAGCGTTCACGCCGTGCTCCGGGTACACGGCGATGCCGATGGAGACGCTGATCGCGATCCGCTCCACGACTGCCGACCCCGAAGGATCCAGCCGCCGGCCGTCGACCGGGACGGGAACCTGCCGCACCGCCGCCCCCAGCCGCTCGGCCACGACGATCCCGCCGTACGCGTCGGTCTCCGGCAACAGCACGACGAACTCCTCACCGCCCTGCCGGAACGCCACGTCGACCTCACGCAACCCGAGCCGGATCCGTCGCGCGAACTCGCTGAGCACCGTGTCGCCGGCCGCGTGGCCGTACGTGTCGTTGACCTCTTTGAAGTGGTCGAGGTCCAGCACGAGCACGGTGAGCATCCGGCCGAACCGGCTGGCCCGCTCCACCTCGCGCCGCAGCGACTCCTGCAGGCACCGGTAGTTCCACAGCCCGGTCAGCGGGTCCGTGAGCGACAGCCGCTGCGCCTCCTCGTGCACCCGTACGTTCTGCACGGCGATCCCGGCCTGCCCCGCGAACGTCCGCAGGGTGAGCAGATCGGCGTCGTCGAACTCGTCGGAGCCGAGGCGGTCGTACAGGGCGAGAACGCCGAGGGTCGCGGGCTGCCCGGACGCCTCCCGCTCGCCCGGCACCAGCGGATCCCCGACGGGCGCGGGCGCACAGATCGGCACGGCCACGTACGTCTTGCAGACCGGCTCGCCGGCAGCTCCCTCGCCGTGCCCGCAGGCTCCACGCCGCGGCTCGCCGCCGGCAGCGACGGCCCCGAGAATCCCCTGCCCCAGCCGTACGCGAAGCGAACTGATCTCTTCCGTGGGCACGTCCCACGGCCCGGTCAGCCCTTCGGCACACCGTGCGACGAGGCAGTTCTCGTCGGGGTCGATGAGCAGGACGACACCCGCACGCGCCCCGGTCGCGGACAGCGCGGTCTGCAGGATGACCTGGAGGATCCGGTGCAGATCGTGCGTGCTCGACAGGGTGTCGCCCAGGATCGCCAGATGCCCCCGGAGCTGGTCACGGCTCGCGGTCAGCGCCTGCACGTACGTCTGCAGCTCCCGCGTCATCCGGTTGAACGTCCCGGCGAGCTGCCCGATCTCGTCGTCCCGCCCGACCGGCACCCGTACGCCCAGTTCGCCGTCAGCCACCTTCCCGGCGGCCCACGCGAGCTCCTCGAGCGGTCGGGTGGTGGACCGCGCCAGCCACCGCGCCGCCACGATCGCGATTCCGGCGACCGCCACCACCGCCACGGCCAGCACGACGTAGAGGACGGTCGGCTCGCTTCCGGGCACGGTGACCACCAGAGGCAGGGGCTGCCCGGGAGAAGCCTCGACCTTCCGGGCGTACGGGCCCCCCGCGGAGGCTTGGAGGCTGACGGCGGCGCCACTGGTACCGCCGAGCCGAGAGATGAAGGCACTGTCGACCCGCTCCGTGGCGGCCACGGTGACATCGCCCTGTACGGCGTACGCGGCAATGGCCGTGACGGGCATGGCATCGTCGGCCACCTGCCCGCCCGCACAGTCCCGCTCGCCCTGGTATGCGGCGGAGGGCAGGGCCGCCATGCCGGCCATCCCTCCGGGCGCAACGGGGCCTCCGGCGATCCGCACGTCGGCGGCGAGCCCACGGGTGACCATCTGCTCGGCGGCAGCGTGCCGATCGTCCGGCGGGAGCACTGCCACGGCATCCGCGACCGCTTGGAGCTGCCGGCACATGGCGCCCATCGCCGTGCGTACCGTCGTTGCGGCATGATCGAGCCGCTCGACCGTCCGGTCCCCGCTCACCGTGGCGACGGTCATCCCGATGAAGAAGGATCCGAGCAGAACCGGGCCGAGCACGACCACCAGGAAGGCAGTAGTGAGTCGGCCACGCAGAGTCACACGTCCTCCTGGAAGTGGCCTTCTTTTCCAGCGATGCTGACATAGTGCGCACCGTTTACCGGTCTTCCAAAGGGGGTGTTGCATGCCCGATTTGACCCGTGATGCACAAAGATCTAGAGCCGAGAAGGTAGCCCTCCGCAATCGCCTGCTCGCAGCACGTAGATCAAAACCGCCGGAAACCCTCACTTCGGCCGCGACCGCGGTCCACGAGGCGCTGATTCCCCTCGTACGCCAAGAGTCACCCACAGTCATCGCCGCCTATGTCCCGATCGGCTCGGAGCCGGGCGGCCCGGAGCTGCCCGACGTTCTGTGTGAAGCACTGCCGCCGACCTCCCTGCTCCTACTCCCTGCACTACTGGCAGACGGTGATCTGGACTGGGTCCGCTACGAAGGCCCCGGCTCCTTGCGTCCCGGTGCGCGCGGACTACTCGAACCGGCAGGCCCCCGCCTGGGCCCCACGGCGATCTCACGAGCCGGCTTCGTGGTCGTCCCCGCCCTCGCAGTCGACCGGCACGGCGTACGCATGGGCCGCGGCGGAGGCTCCTACGACCGCGCCCTCGCCCGCGTGGACCTCACGGCTCTCACCGTGGCCCTGCTGCACGACGGTGAGCTGCTCGACTCCGTGCCGTCGGAGCCTCATGACCGCCGCGTACGGGCCGTCATCACACCTGCGGAGGGCCTCAGTGCGACGCCGGACTGGACGAAATAAACTCCGATGACGCAGCATTGGCACTCTGAGACGGCGAGTGCCAAGCCCTGAGTATCGACGCGGAGGACCAGTGCCCACGTACCAGTACGCATGCACGGAGTGCGGGGAGCAGCTCGAGAGGGTGCAGTCCTTCTCGGACCCGGCGCTGACGGAATGCCCCGCCTGCAGCGGCAAGCTGCGCAAGGTGTTCAACTCCGTAGGAATCGTCTTCAAGGGCTCCGGCTTCTACCGCAACGACTCGCGCTCCGGCAGCGTGAGCACGGACAAGCCGTCGTCCTCGACGACCCCGACGGACGGCAAGTCGGACGCGTCCTCGACGACGTCCACGACACCGGCCGCGGCCTCGACACCTTCATCGTCGTCCTCCTCCTCTTCGTCGACGACCTCGTCGCCGGCTGCCTCAACCGCTTCCTGACCCCGCGCCGCAGCACCGGCGGCTTAACCGCAGGCCGCGCGGGCGTGACCCCAGGCCCCCGGGCGCCTGACCCAGGGCCGTGCCCGGGCGCCTGACCCAGGGCCGTGCCCGGACGCCTGACCCAGGGCCGCGCCCCGGGCGCCTGACGTCGGGCCGCGCCGTTGGCTGCTTTCACTGAGGGCAGCCCCGGTCGTCGACCACGCAAGCCGTGAACCAGACGCACCGGGGCTCGCCCCAGCGCAGGTCAACCCTGCCGTGAGCCGGCCGACACTCGGCCTCCTGGGCGATCGGTCGGGCCTGCCATGAGCCGGCGCACCTCCGCCCCGCCGTCGATCGGTCATGCCTTTCTACCGGGCTCGGCCACCACGGCCGCCGGTTATCCACAACGCGTGGGTATCCACAGCCGCCCCGACGCCCGCCGTCGGATCTGCCTAGCTTCATCGCGTGCGGCCGACTCATTTCCTGAAACAGACCAGCGACGTCCTCGACCCGGTACGCCGGCGCAGACCGGGGCGATCAACGCTGCTGCGCGTGGCCACGGTCGCGGCGCTGCTGGCCACGGCCGCAACGCTCACCTGGTCGGACCCGGGCCCCTGCAAGCTGCCGTCCGAAGCACCGACGCTCCGGCGGCCAGACATCGCGCGGCCCGCACCGGACCCCACTCGCGGAAGTTCGGCATCTGTCCCGGCCGAGGCGGCCCCGGCGAGCGGCTCGTCGCAAGGTATGACGGAGCCCCCGCGGCCTTCAGCCCCTCTCGGCTCCGCGTCCGCTCCTCTGCCGGCGCCGGTGGGCACCGTGGGCGTGCCGATCCGGCTGGCGGAACCAGCGGCGCTGCGCCTCGTACGCGTGGGCAACCGCGTGGACGTCTTCCGAGCCGGCCCGCACGCCCAGCCGATAGCCGCCGCGGCGCTGGTCCTCGCTGTCACAGGCGTGGACGATCCACTGACGGGAGGGCTCCTCGTGGCGCTCACGCCGGAAGCGGCCAAGGAGACGATCAACCCCGCGCCGGACGGGTACGCAGTCGTGATTCGCCCAGACGGTTGACCGCTGGGGAGGCCCGCGCGCATCCCCTCGCACCGCACAATCAGAGGCCTCGCATCACCTCAAGCAACGGCACACGCAACGCCTCGCCGCGAGCAACGGCGCACGCTCCGCATCACCGCACGCAACGCCTCGCCCCCCGACGCGCGCAGGCCACTCCGTGCCGCGCCGCCGACACGTGGGCGACCTGGCAACGCGGGCCGGCAACCGCCGCAACCTCCCCCGGCAGGAGCCCTGGCGAGGCAAGGCGAGGCAGATCGGGGACGCACGACATCGGTGAGCAGCGGAAACCCAGCTACTCAGCTATAGAACCCAGCATCCGCCGCAAGCGGGACTGCGCTCATCCCCAGTGGGGCGGCCGGTCCTCCAGGAGACGGTCATCGTTCGAGCTTTCGATGCCGCTGTAGCCCCAGCCGCGTTCCGTGTCGTCGCGGGTCTGCTCCGGAAGGAGGGGTGCTTCCTCGGACTCGAGGTCGACGGTGCGCTCGGCGTCGGCGTCGCGGTCGGGATCGTCAAGGATGTCCACGGTATGAGGGTAGGCCGCGTCGCGCGCGCTGTCGGCACCCGAGGGATGTAGCGTCGATGAACGTGAGCGCCCCGACCGGATCCGACGACGACGCGTACTGGCAGCGGCCGGATTCCGGCCCGGATCAGTTCGGTGCCGACCGTCCCAGCCCGGCCCCCGATGCCAAGCCGGCTTACCAGGGGCCGCCCCGCCCCGCGCCGGCCTCGCCGTACTGGCGACCGCCGACGGTGTCCCACCCGCCGCCGCCGCGCTCCATGCCGGCTCAGGACATCGACGCCCTCGACGAGTCGGAGGGTTCCGCCCGGACCGTGACGTACGGCGTCGGGCTGGTGGCCGGGGCGATCGCCCTGATCCTCATGTGCCTGCTCTGCGCCCGCGCGATCTTCTGACCGACCCCGCGCACCGATGAAGTGCCCCGGCAGTGAAGTGCGGCCGCCGCCGGCCGCACCCGCCGGAGACCACCCCAGCCGCCACCCACACGGCGCCCAGGTGCACCCGGCCGGAAGCCGCCCCAGCCGCCACCCCACACGGCGCCCAGGTGCACCCGGCCGGAGACCGTCCCAGCCGCCACCCCACACGGCGGCCGGGACGGCGGCTCGTCAGGACGAGGTTCCCCAGACTGCCTGGGCCCCCGAGTCGCCCGTTCTGAAGACGTAATAGCCGGAAATCGCCGCGAGCGCCACCATGATCACGGCCAGGAGTACGCCCGCCGGGCGGGGCAGAGGCCGGGCTGACGGACGGAGCGTGAGGAAGGCCATGAGGAGGGTGACCACGGCCAGGCCGAGCGTGAAGTAGAAGGTCAGCGTGCCGTAGCCCATGTGGTCGTCGATCTTCTCGAGCGGCGGGCCGGTCATGCCGTTGGCGATCATGCGGTCGCGCAGCTTCTCGCCGGACTCCATCGCCACGAAGGTGGCCACCGGGGCGGCGAGGGCCAGGAGGACGGCAGCCCAGCCGACCTTCGTGCGCCAGCGGGGCACGACCGCGTAGACGATCGCCGCGAGGGCCAGGAGCGGCACGAACACGACCGCCGCGTGGAGCACCAACGCGTGTACGGGCATGCCGTTTATCTGGTCGAACACGGTCACCCTCCTTGAACGTTAAACAATCTTGGACGCAAGCCTAGAGCCACCGGCACCCTTGCCGGCGCCTGCCGAAGCGCGAATATCCCCTTGTCCGCGCTTACGCGCGTCGAGCCGGTCCGGTTCACCGCCGAGCCGACCCGTCCGAAGATGCTGCCCGCCGAGCCCACTGGGGCTGCCAGGACAAGCCCACCCAGCCCGCCGAAGCCCGCCGGCGACAGGCCGCGACAGGAGCACGGCTGCGTCCCGCAATCACCACCGGTTGAGCCGTCCGGATTCGCGTGCTGTCATTGTCAGGTGTCGACCGCCGAGCAGCTGCTGCGTGATCGAGGTCTGCGCGTGACGCGGCCTCGGGTCGCGGTGCTGGAGGTACTCACGCGGGGCGGGCATCTGGAAGTCGAGGAGATCACCCGGCAGGCACGGGAGCGGCTCGACTCGGTGTCCACCCAGGCCGTGTACGACGTTCTCGGGGCGCTGTCCCGGGCCGGCCTGGCGCGGCGGATCGAGCCGGCCGGGAGTCCCGCGCGGTTCGAGGCGCGCGTGGGTGACAACCACCATCACATCGTGTGCCGGAGTTGCGGGGCCATCGAGGATGTCGACTGCGTTGTCGGGGAGCGCCCCTGCCTCGATCCGGCCGCCGGGCATGGCTTCGTGGTCGACGAGGCGGAAGTCACATTCTGGGGACTCTGCCCCTCCTGTCAGCGCGAGGAACGCGCGGACCGCGCGGCCTGAGAATTCTGAACCTGTTCAACTTCGCCTTCCGCGTGGCACGCTGGGGGCATGGACAGCGCCGCAGACCTCGGACTTTTCGGCCCCGGCTCGGTCACGTGGAAGGTGCACGAGGAGCCGATCCTGCTGCTCGGCGGCCTCCGCTCCCTCTACCTGCAGGCCCTCCACCCGCGGGCGGTCGCCGGCGTGGCCCAGAATTCGGCATACCGCGCCGACCCGTGGGGGCGGCTCGCGCGCACCTCCGCGTACGTGGGCACCGTCATCTACGGCAGCACCGCCGAGGTGGAGCACGCTGCGGGGCGGATCCGGCGGCTGCACGCCCGGATGACCGCGACGGACCCGCGTACGGGTGAGAGCTTCCGTATCGACGAACCCGACCTGCTCTGCTGGGTGCACGTCGCCGAGGTGGAGTCGTTCCTCACCACGGCACGCCGGGCCGGCTTGGCGCTGACCGACGACGAGGTGGACCAGTACTACACCGAGCAGGTGCGGGCGGCCGAGCTGATGGGGCTCGACCCCGCCACGGTCCCCGCGACGGCCGCCGAGGTCGCGGACTACTACGAGCGCATGCGGCCGGAGCTGAGGATGACCCGCGACAGCGCTGAAACCGCCTTGTTCCTCACGGTGCCGCCGGTGCCGCAGTCGTGGGGCAGCGTGCCGCTGCGGCTCGGCCTGACGCTCGGTCCGACGCGGTGGGCGTACTTCGGCGTGGCCGCGACGGCGCTCGCCCTGCTGCCGCCCTGGGCCCGGAAGATGTACGGCGGGCTCGGCTGGCCGACGACCGACGTGTCGGCGGATCTTTCCGTACGCGGCATGCGCCTGCTCATGAAGGCCGCCCTGGCCGCCGCCCCGGAGCGTTACCGGGTTGCCCCTATGCGCCGCGAAGCCCTGCAACGAGCCGGCCTGGCCTGACGAGCACCGGCCCTCCCCGGCCCGGGAGCAGGCGTCAAGCGCGTTCCAGGTGCTCAACAGCGGTCCACGGCTCCTTGGGCTGCACGTCCACGGCCGCCGGGCACGTACGCCGGAAGTCGCACCACCCGCACAGCGAACCGGGATTGGCGGGGAACTCCGCGTCCGGATCGGCTCCCGCGGCCACCGCCTTCTCCGCCGCCATGATGTCCCGCGCGGTGTCCTCTGCGCGCGTGACCTGCCGGGCCAGGGACTCCTCCGTGTGCTCGTGGGCCGCCACGGTGCCGGTGGGCAGGTGGTGCAGCTCGACCCGGCGGCACGGGCGGCGGAACACGCGCTGGGCCGCGTACGCGTAAAGGGCCAGGGCCTGGGATCCGCGGGCGTCGTCCGCGTCCAGGCCGGAACGGCCGGTCTTGTAGTCCACGATCACCGCTTCGCCGTCGCGGGCGTCGATGCGGTCGGCGCGGCCGTTGAACGCGAGCACTCCGGTCTTCGTGGCGACCACGCGCTCCACGCCCAGCGGCTCCTCCTCCGGGTCGAGCCCGGCGACATACGTGTCGAGCCACTCCAGCGCCTTGCGGTACGTGATCCGCTCCTGCTCGACGTCCCGGTAGCCCTCCCGGACCCACGTGGCCTTGAGCAGCGTGGGCAGCGAGGCGGCGCTGCGGCGGGCGGCCGGCAGCGCGTACCAGTTCTTCAGCGCGGTGTGGACGCTCGCGCCGAGCGAGTTGTGCGCCCAGGGCGGTCCCTTGGGCGGGCTGGGACGGTCGACGTACGTGTATCGGTAGCGGCGGGGGCAGTCCACGTATGTGCCCAGCTTGCTGGGGGTGCAGACGAAGAGGCGCTCGGGCATGCCGGCGAACCCCAACTGCTCGGGTACGGCGGCCGATCGCGGCGGTGTCCTGCGCACAGGGACAATCCTGCCAGGCCCCTGTGACAAAACCTCCCGGCGACCCGGTCAGGTCGCGGCGTACAGCTTCACGAACGCGCCGACCGCGTCCGCGATGAGCTGGACCGCGATGGCCGCGAGCAGGAGGCCGGCGATCCGGGTGAGGACCTCGATGCCGCCGGGCCGCAGCAGCTTGACGATGCCGCCGGAGAAGCGCAGCACCACCCACACCGTCAGCATGACGCCGAGGATCGCGAGCCCGATCACGGTGTAGTCCACCGCGCCGTCCGCCCGCTGCACGAACAGCATCGTCGCCACGATCGCGCCGGGCCCGGCGAGCAGCGGCGTGCCGATCGGGACCAGCGCCACGTTGCTGGTGCCGCCCTGCTCGGACGGCTCGTCGGTCTTGCCGGTGAGCAGCTGCAACGCGACGAGGATCAGCAGCAGGCCACCGGCGCCCTGCAGCGCCGGCAGCTGGACGTGCAGATAGTCGAGCAGGGTCTGGCCCGCCACCGCGAACACGACGATGACGCCGAGCGCGAGCAGCACCGCCTGCGTCCCCGCGCGGTGACGCTGCTTGGCCGGCAGGGTGCCGGTCAGCGCGAGGAAGACGGGCACCATGCCCGGCGGGTCGACGATCACCAGGAGGGTCACGAAGACCTCGCCGAACAACTTCAGATTCACGCGAACAACCTAGGCGCAGCGCCCGGTCACCCGCTCTGAACTGCGAGGACCGTCACCCCAGGACGGGAACTCCGGTGGCGGCGGTCACGATTTCCCGGTACGCGGCGGGGTCGGTCGTGAAGGCGCCCAGCCTGACCGTCTTGTGCGTACCGTGAAAATCCGACGATCCGGTGACGACCAGACCGAGGTCCTCGGCGAGCGACCGGACGTGGGCCCGCTGCTCGGGCGTGTGGTCCTCGTGGTCGGCCTCGAGTCCGAAAAGGCCCGCCGCGGCGAGCTCCACGATGAGCTTGTCGGGGACGATCCGACCCCGGACCGTCGCGTTGGGATGGGCGAACACGGCCACCCCGCCCGCTGCTCGCACCGCCCGCACGGCTTCGAAGACATCAAGATCTGCCTTGGGTACGAAGTACCGCGCGCCCAGCCATCGGGAGGCGAACGCCTCGCTGGTCGTGCGCACCAGACCGGCTCGGATCAGGGCCTGGGCGATATGCGGGCGCCCCACCGAACCGCCGGCCGCATAGCCGCTGACCTCGGGCCAGCTGATGTCGACACCGTCCGCGCGGAGCAGCTCGACGATCTTCTCGGCGCGCTGCTCCCGGTCGGCGCGCAGCCGCGCCAGGTCGGCCGCGAGCTGCGGCTCCTCCGGGTCGAACAGGTACGCCAGCAGGTGCAGCGGGATCGCCGGTTCGACCCCGTACCAGCGGCAGGACAGCTCGGCGCCGCGCACCAGGGTCAGCCCTTCCGGACGCGCGGCCGCTGCGGCGGCCCACCCGCCCGTGGTGTCGTGGTCCGTGATCGCCATGACGTCGAGACCCGCGGCGGCTCCCGCTCGGACCAACTCCGCCGGGGTCAGCGTGCCGTCGCTGGCGGTCGAGTGGCAGTGCAGGTCGATTCTGGTCACTCGGAGACGCTACCGGGTACGCGCACGGAATCCCCTGATGACGTCAGGCGTCGTCGCCCGCGTCACCGTCCTTGCCCAGCCGCGCCTCGACGGCCTGCGGCTCGTACATCTCCTCGACGACGCGCAGGTACAGCTCGTTGGGGTTGGGCAGGTGCTTGACCTCACGCAGCGCCTGGTCCTGGCCGGCCGACTCGAGGACGAACGTGCCGTAGCTCAGCATGCGGCCGAGAGCGGACTGCTCGTACTTCATGTCGGTGACCCGGAGCAGCGGCATCATGGCGACCTTGCGGGTGATGATGCCGTTGACGACCATGACCCGCTTGTTGGTCAGGATGAAGCGGTCGAAATACCAGTCCGCGACCTTCCACCCGACCCAGCCCATCACGCCGAGCCAGATCAGGACGGCCGCGGTGACCAGGCCGTCGATGTCCTGCCGGGTCAGGAAGCCGGCGAGGTATCCCAGCAGCAGGGTCGCGCCGACACCGACGAGCAGCGGCATGGACAGGTGGATCCAGTGCCGCTTCCACTCCCCGCGGTAGCGCTCGGTCGGGAAGAGGTAGCGGGAGACCAGTGTGGTCGGCTCGTCCTCGAGCGGCAGGACGCGGCGCGGTCCACCCGGGACACCCCCGCCGTCGCCGCCCAGCCCCTGGAGCTCCTCCTCGGTGAAGACCGGGGGGTCGTACTCGCCGGGGTCGCGGTAGCGCTCCTGCTCGCGCGTCTCGTAGTCGTCGGCGTAGCCGGCGCTCGTCGCATACGCGGGTCCGGACGAATACTCAGGACCGTCCGCAGAGGCCGTTCCGCGGGCGTACTCGGGGCCGTCCGCGGCCCGGAACGCCGGATCGTTGTAGCCGAAGGTGTCGTCGTCGTCCTGAGGGCGACGCGCACCCTCCTCATCAGGTTGCCGCGGCTCACCAGGACCCATGCGCCGATGTTAAGCGACGAGTTGGGTGAAGAAGGTTCCGAAACCACGGGCGATGTCGCCGATGGTGTCGCCGAGCGACGCGAAGACCGCCGCGGCCGAGTTCGGGTTGAACGCAATGAAGAAGATCAAGAATGCGATGCCAAGCCAGGTGAGAACCTTCTTGATCATGGCGGGCCTGCTCCTCCGTTGCGGGTACGGTCGACGCCGCAGCAACACTCACGGTATCAGTAAGACTGCGCTCTGTGAACATAGTGCTCGGAAAGCCCAAACCGTCCCTGCAGGTCACCGGGCCTTGGTCAGACCCGGCCGTGCAGATACGGCGACGGCGCTCCGTACACGAGCTCGGGCGGCACCCCGTCGGTCAGGTCGTGCAGCACGACATGCTCGGCGAGGAAGTAGCCCGCGCTTGCGGGCCACGCTACCGCATAGAGCCACATTCCTCGGGCTTCACTCACATAGGCGCTTCGGTCTTCCGGGGACTTGACGCACCACAATGGAGTCGGATGCCCGCCGGCCTTGATCTTCGCGTGCGGTCCACGCCGGCCACCGCCGTCACCCAGCGCCTCGGCGATCAGATAGCCGGGATCGATGCCCGGAATCCCGGCGAAGCGCGTGCCGAGGCCGACGCCCGGCTGCTCGGCGATCAGCACCAGGTCCGCGGGACCACCGCCGAGCGGGTCCGGCCCCGTGCAGGACAGGGCGGTCGCGCGTACGCCGGAACGGTCGTCACCCGCCCACCCGACGCCGGTGACCATCCACCCCGGCGGCAGCGGCCACGGGCACCACAGGGGCATGCGCTCGGGGCCCGGGGCCGCCTGGCGCAGCACGCTGTCGACAATCTCCGGACCGATGTGCTGGGCGACGTGGAACGGATGGACGTCACCACAGTCGTTGCAGCGCCAAGCGCTGTGCATCAGGTCCGGAGGACGGACCTGACCAGCACAACGGGGGCAGCTTACGGTGACACCCACCCCCTTAAGGTGCTTGGCCCGGAGGCCCCCGTCAAGCGGATCGGCGGAACCCGAACGGATGGAGAACGGCCGCCACGCTGCACCGGAGCCGCGCGTCAGCCCGGAGGCGGGCCGGCATGGGCGCGTACCCAGGAATGCATCGCGATGCCGCTCGCCACGCCGGCATTGATCGAGCGCGTGGACCCGTACTGGGCAATTGAGAAGAGCTCGCTGCACGCAGCGCGCGCCGCATCGGAGAGCCCGGGTCCCTCCTGGCCGAAGATCAGGACGCACTCACGCGGCAGCGTGACGCTCTCCATCGGCCGCGATCCGGGCAGATTGTCGATCCCGACGACCGGCAGTCCCGCCTCCGCGGCCCACGCAGCGAACGCCTCGACGCTCGGATGGTGCCGCACGTGCTGGTACCGGTCGGTGACCATGGCTCCGCGACGGTTCCACCGCCGCAGCCCGACGATGTGCACCTCGGCGGCGAGGAACGCGTTGGCGTTACGGACGACGGTCCCGATGTTGAAGTCGTGCTGCCAGTTCTCGATGGCGACGTGGAACGGATGCCGCCGCCGGTCCAGGTCGGCCACCACGGCCTCGCGCCGCCAGTAGCGGTAGCGGTCGACGACATTGCGGCGATCGCCGTTCTCCAGGAGCTCGGGGTCGTAGCGGTCGTCGTCGGGCCAGGGGCCTTCCCACGGGCCGACGCCCACTTCCACCAGCGGCTCGCTGTCAGCCGCAACCTCATCGGCCACCATGGCGCAGCACGCTATCCGGGTGGCGGCCGGTTCCATCCGGCGGGCCGGGTGAGTGCCGCCGCCGGCCGCGCCGGGAAGCGGAGCAAGCGCACGTGCTTACGGGGCTGCGCGCTGGGCCGGCTAATAACACGTCGCGGAAGTCGTTGCTGATGGAGGGGCAGGCATCCCGGCCGGCAGGAAATCGGTCCGGGGTGCCCCTCCCGGCCCGAGACGGCCGCGCGAAGTCGCGACGCCGGCTCGGGAATCCCGCTCCGACCGGCGGATTCACGGTCTCGGAGCGCTCCGGGGAGGAGACGCAATGAGCGGCGGGGCCCTCCCCGGCACCCGCCGCCCACGCTCTGTTGGGGACGAGTCTGCCTCACCCTGCGTATCCATGTACAGGAAATCCAAAAGTGACACAGGTCACATTTAACTTTGTTACCAGTTTTTGTTATCGGCGCCCTTGTCGGTATCGCGGCGCGTCAAGTGCCACGAGCCGGGTCGAGACGGTGCAAAAAGGACGCAGATCATCTCGTAACAAGTGAGAGCGCTCTCCATACCGTCGGTTACGATGAGTTGCCTCGACGCGTCCGGGTGGGTCGCGAATCGTGCCGCAGGCCACGTGTCACCGGCGGTGGGCAGGGAATTGACGAGGTGCAGGATCGGTTGAAAGCCACGTAGCCCCAATCCCGTGGACGGAGAGATCATGGCGACCGTTGCGCTGACCACAGAGAATTTCGATGAGGTGACCGGCAAGGACGGCATCGTGCTGGTCGACTTCTGGGCCAGCTGGTGCGGCCCGTGCGTGCGCTTCGCCCCGACGTACGAGCGCTCGTCGGAGAAGCACCCGGACATCACCTTCGGCAAGGTCGACACCGAGGCCCAGCAGGAGCTCGCCGCGAAGTTCGACATCCGTTCCATCCCGACGATCATGGCAGTGCGGGACGGCGTCATCGTCTTCTCGCAGCCGGGCGCCCTCCCCGAATCGGCGCTCGAGTCTCTGATCGACCAGGTCGAGAAGCTCGACATGGACGACGTGCGCAAGCAGCTCGCCGCGCACAACCACTGACCATCAGCTCGGCACGGCGCCGCGGACCTCCGGGTCTGCGGCGCTTCTGCGTGCCGGGACCTTTTCGGAGGCCTTGAGGCGACTCGCGGGCCGGCCCTGCCCGTTCGAGGGTTCGAGTGGACAGCGCCCTCGTACATGTGTTCGAATCTTCGCCATGCGATGGTCACACCTGTCGACGCCGGTCGACGACGACTCGCTCCTGGACGCACCGCCAGCGGCCTCACCCCTGCCGCTGGCGGTGCCCGGGGCGACCGTCCGCACGTTCGACACCCCCGGCTTCGCGGGCATGACGTTCTACGAGATCCGGGCCAAGTCGATCATCAACCGGGTCCCCGGCGCCTCCCGCGTGCCGTTCGAGTGGACCATCAATCCTTACCGGGGCTGCTCGCACGCCTGCTCCTACTGCCTCAGCGGCGACACCCCGATCCTGCTCGCCAACGGCTCGACGCGGCCCCTGTCGCAGCTCAAGGTGGGCGACGCGGTGCTCGGCACGATGGGGGCCGGCACGCATCGGCGGTACGTGACGACGACCGTGCTCGACCACTGGTCCACATCGAAGCGGGCGTACCGCGTGACGCTGGCGGACGGCACCCGCCTCGTGGCGAGCGGGGACCACCGGTTCCTCACCGACCGCGGCTGGCGGCACGTCAGCCCGGCCGAGCCGCACCTGCCCGCCCTCGCCGTCGGCGACAGGATGTCCGGCGTCGGGCACTTCGCTGACCCGCCGAAGGAGTCACCGGACTACCAGGCCGGCTACATCTGCGGGCTGGTCCGTGGCGACTCCGGAGCAGCCCCGTCGTCCGGCCCCCGTGAGGGCGATGCGTGGATCAGGGCGGACGCCTATCTCGACGACGTGCCCATGGACCAGGCGCTGCGCTGGCCGGACATGCCGACCGGCAGCTGGTATCGCGGCTTCCTCGCGGGAGCGTACGGATCGATCGGGTCGGCGGACCGCCTGGCGGTCATCTTCACCAGCCGTGACCGCGGCTTCCTCGACCGGGTGACGGAGGCACTGACGCACCTCGGCCTGCCCAGCCGCCGGCCGCCGCACCCCCAGCTCGGCGGCGCGCACTCGGTCGAGATCACCCGGGACCTGTGGGCCGCGCTGCGGTTCCGGCACCTGACCGGCGTCAGCGAGGCGCCCCTCGACGCCGCCGGCATCGGGGTGCGCAGCGATGCCCAGCTCACCGTCGCGGACATCGAGGACTTGGGCCTCACCCTCCCGCTGTACGACATCACCACCGGCACCGGGGACTTCATCGCCGACGGGGTGGTCAGCCACAACTGCTTCGCCCGCAACACGCACACGTACCTCGACATGGACGCCGGGCACGACTTCGACTCCAAGGTGGTCGTCAAGGTCAACGCCGGCGAGCTGGTCCGGCGGGAGCTGGCCGCGCCCCGGTGGACCGGCGACCACGTCGCCATGGGCACCAACGTGGACGTCTACCAGCGGGCCGAGGGCCGCTACCGGCTGATGCCCCAGATCCTGGCGGCGCTGCGCGACTTCGCCAACCCGTTCTCCATCCTGACCAAGGGAACGCTGATCCTGCGCGACCTGAAGCTGCTCGAACAGGCGGCATCCGTCACCCGGGTCGGCCTGTCGGTCTCCGTGGGCTTCGTGGACGAGAACATGTGGCGCGCGGTCGAGCCGGGCACGCCGAGCCCGCGCCGCCGCCTGGACGCCGTACGCCGGCTGACGGACGCGGGGTTCGCGGTCAGCGTGCTGATGGCTCCGATCCTGCCGGGCCTGACCGACACGGACGAGTCCATCGACGAGACCGTCGCCGCGATCGCCGCATCCGGCGCGACGAGTGTGACGCCCCTGGCGCTGCACCTGCGCCCCGGCGCCCGCGAGTGGTACGCGTCCTGGCTGACCCGCGAGCACCCGGCGTTGGCGCCGCGGTATCGGGAGTTGTATCGAGGCGGCTCCTACCTGCCACAGTCCTTCCAGAACGAGATCACTGCACGGGTACGGCTGGCGGCGCGCCGGCACGGGCTGCACCGGGCGAGGCCGGGCGAGGCTCGGAGCGTTCCGGCGACGCAGACCGTCGACGAACCGGTCTCGCAGCAGCTGACGTTGCTGTGACGGCTCGTCTTCACCGGCGCGGCGGGTTCACCTGCGGTGATCTGAGTTCGCTGCGCGCGGCCGCGAGGGTGCGCCGGCCGGGGGCGCGGGGTGGCACGGCCTGTCCGTGCTGTGCGGCGCTGGGGTGCGCGTGCTGTGCAGCCGCTGGGGTGCGCCGCGGGGTGCGGGTGCTGCCCGCCGCGCGGGCTGCGGGCGCGCGCGGGGCGCGGGGGTGCGCAGGTCGCGAGGGCGCGCGAGCTGCGGGATTCGGGTTCGGTCGGCGATCGTTTGCGGTGAGGGGCGGCCAGCGGTGACTAGAGTCGGGGGATGAGGAGTGCTCAGCAGATCCTGGCCGAAGCGAACGTCATTGCCGTCGTCGGCGCTTCTCGTGATCCTTCCAAGCCGGCGCACTCCGTACCGCTGCAGATGCTCCGGCACGGCTGGACGATCATCCCGGTCAACCCGTTCGTGGACGAGGTGTTCGGGGTGAAGACGGTGCCTACGCTGGCCGACCTGCCCGAGCCGGTCGACCTGGTCGACATCTTCCGACCCGCTGCCGACGCCGTGGAGATTGTGCGCCAAGCCGCGGCGATCGACGCGCCGGCGGTCTGGCTGCAGACCGGCATCGTCTCGGCCGAAGCGCGGCGCATCGCCACCGAGGCGGGCATGGACTACGTCGAGGACCGCTGCCTGGCCGTGGAGCGGGCCGTCGGCAACCTCACGAAGCTGACCTGATCGGCACGCTCGCTGGACCGGCACGCTCGCTGGACCGGCACGCTCGCTGGACCGGCACGCGGTCGCCCGCTGCATCGGCGCACCACGGGCCGGTTGGATCGCGGACGCCGGCTGGACCGGGACGCCGGCTGCATCGGCTGGCCCGGCCGGCTACCGGGACGGCGGCTACGGCAGGGCGGCTAGCGGGGGGCTGGCTGCGTCGGCAGGCCACGGCCGGCTGGCGGGGCGTCGGCTATGTCGGCAGCCCACGGCCGGCTGGCGGGGCGTCGGCTGCGTCGGCAGGCCACGGCCGGCTGGCGGGGGCGTCGGCTGCGTCGGTGGTTCGCGGTCCGATGCATCGGCGGGCCGGGGGTCGCTGGGGCGGCGTCGGGAGTGGTTCCGGGGGTGGATCGGGGCGTGACGTGGGACGGAAGGGGTCAGACACGCAGGCGCGGGTGCCCCGATCGTCGCTCCGGCTAGTACGGTGCCGGGTGAACTAGGAGGACCTTGAATGACTTACCCGCCGCCCGGTGGCACGCCGGACCCATATCAGCCCCAGCAGCCCTACGGGCAGCAGCCGTCCTACGACCCCAACTCGCCGTACTCGCAGGATCCGTATGCGACTCCGGCCAGCGGGGCGCCGTCGAGTGGGCAGCCGTACGGGCAGCAGTCGCCGTACGGGGCACCGTCGAGTGGGCAGCCGTACGGGCAGCAGCAGTACGGGCAGCCCGGCTACGGTCAGCCGTACGCGCAGCCGCCGTACGCGCAGATGCCCGCGCCGACCAACACCATGGCGATCCTCAGCCTGGTGTTCGCCTTCGTGTTCGCGCCCGCCGGCATCGTGATGGGGCACGTGGCGAAGAAGCAGATCCGCAGCACCGGCGAGTCCGGGGACGGGCTGGCGACGGCGGGGCTCTGGCTCAGCTACATCATCACCAGCGTGTACCTGCTGATCTGCGCGTTCTACATCGTGGTCGTGATCTTCGCGATCGGGTCGAGCAGCACGTCGACGTACTGACGCGGGAGCGCCCGGCGGACCACGGTGCGCCGGGCCTCATCCCCGACTCGCCGGAGCGGAGCGGGGCGGCTCTGCCTCCGCCGGGCCCCCGGTGTGTCAACGGGCGCGGCCTGCTCGACGCCGCCACGGTGGGTCAACGAGGCGCGGTCCGCTCGGCGCCGCCACGGTGGATCAACGACGCACGGCCCGCTCGACGCCTCCGCGGGTGGGTCAGCGGGACGCGGTCTGCTCGCGCCGCCGCACATCCGGGCCGACGATGAGCGGCTGGCCAGACTGCCGACGCTCCGGGAACGGACGCGGACGGGCGGGAGCGGCCAGCAGACCGCGGCCGGCAGACCGGAATCGCTCCTTGCGAGTGGCGAGGCCGCTGACGGGACCGGCGAGGTCGCTCCCCACGACCGGCTGAGCCGCGATCAGCGGAATTCGGCCTCGCGGACGCTGTTGCCGCCGTCCACCACCAGCATCTGGCCCGTGATGTACGAGGCCGCCGGCGAGCACAGGAACGCGATCGCCGCTGCCACCTCGTCGGGGGTGCCCGGGCGGCCGATCGGCGTACCGAGACCCTGCTTGATCTCTGTGACCGTGGACGCCGCCGTGTAGATCGTGCCCGGCGCGACGCAGTTGACGTTGATGCCGTCCGCCACGAGCTCCATGGCCAGGGCGCGGGTCAGGCCGACCACGCCCGCCTTCGCGGCCGCGTACGCCGCTTCGGTCGGGAGGGCGTTGATCGGGCCGGCGGTCGCGGCGAGGTTGACGATGCGGCCCCAGCCCTGTTCCGACATGCCGCCCACGAACGCTCGGCTGCACAGGAACGCGGTGCTCAGGTTGCGGTCGATCTCCGCTCGCCATTCGTCGTACGTCAGTTGGGCGACCGGGCGGAGGACCTCCGGGCTGGTGCGGCTCGCCAGGCCCGCGTTGTTGACCAGGACCTCGACGTCGCCGAGCTGGTCGGCGATCGCGTCCGCGAGGGCGCCCACCTCCGCCTCGTCGGTCAGGTCCGCGACGAAGCCGGTCACGCCCAGCTCGGTCGCCCGTTCGTGGATGCGACGGGTGGTGGACACGATCGCCACCCGGGCGCCGAGGTCGCGCAGGCGTCGAGCCGTCGCGTACCCGATGCCGTCCGGGCTGCCCGCGCCCGTCACCAGGGCGACCTTGCCATCCAGGCGCAGCGTCACGGGGGCCTCCTCCGCTTCCGTGCCGGGGTCCTCGAACGACGACGCGGCCGGCTCGGAGTCGGCGGCGGAAGTGGCGGACCGGGGCCGGCGTCCGGCCGCGGGACGCGTCGCGTCCCGCCTCGACCGGCTGCCACTCGCGGAACGGGCGTCGAAGACCATGCGGCGATCCTGCCCGCTCCCGCGCACCGGGGCAAACATCACCCCGCCTGTGGCGTACCCCGGAGGTGAGCGCGAACCCGGACAGCCGGCGCACGGACACGAACCGCAACCGGCTCGAGGGCAGCGGGACACGAACCGCGACCGGCTCGAAGGCGGCCGGCAGCACGCGATATCAGCCGCGGCCAGGACCCGCATCGGGTGGTCGGCCGACGAGCCTGATGACACGGGCTTCTATTCTCGGGTGGCGACCTGAGGGCAGGAGCTTCCGGGTGGCGACACGCGGGCTGGACGGAGGCATCACGTGACCTACCCACCGACGTCCGGTCCGGACGGCACCTACCTGCCGCCGCCGGATCCGCCCGTGCAGCCGTACCAGCCGCCCGACCTGCAGCCGCATCCGTCGTACCCGCCGGCTCACGACCCTTACGCGGCCCAGGCGCCGGCTCCTTTTCCGTACGCTCCGCCGCCGGTTCCGTACGCTGCGGCGCCGCAGCCGTACGACTACGGGTACGCCGGCAGCCCGTACGGATATCAGGCGGCCCCGCGACCCACCGAGGGCCTCGCGATCGCCTCGCTGGTCGTCTCCTGCGCCTCGATCGCCGGGCTGTGCGGCTGGGGTGTCGGCGGCCTGCTCGGCGTGCTCGGGGCGATCTTCGGGCATGTCGCGCGCCGGCGGATCCGGCGGTCCGGGGCGAACGGCGCCGGGATGGCGCTGGCCGGCATCATCATCGGCTGGATCGTCACGGGCGTCGCACTGCTCCTGGGTGCGGTTCTGGTGATCGCCATCATCTCGGACAATTCGACCAGCACGTTCTGACCGGACCGAGGGATTCGCCGGAGCGCGCGGGCGGCCGGACCAAGCGGGTAGCCGGACCGAGCGGGCGGCCGGACCGAGCGGGCGGCCGGACCGAGCGGGCGGCCGGACCGAGCGGGCGGCCGAAAGAACCGGAGCTGCCGGAAAGCCGGGCCGCCCGGAAAGCCAAGCCGCCCGGAAAGCCAGGCCGGTGGGAAGCCAAGCCGGAAGGCGGCCGCTCAGCCGCCCTGTTGCGGGGCAGCCGGGAAACCGGGGCTGGCCAGCGGGGTCACCGGCCCTTCCTCCACGAAGATCAGCGGAGCGTTCCGCCCGTAGTGGCGGGGCAGGGCCTGGCGGGCGCGGGACACGTCCTGGGTGCCGATCTCGACGCCCGCGCCGTCGTGGCGGGCCGCGATCGTGGAGATGCGGATGCCTCGGGCGCGCCAGGCTTCGAGGTCGGCGAGGACGCGGTCGTGCCAGGCGGTGAGGTCCTGCAGGCTGTACGGCGCGTCGCGTACGAAGATGCAGGTGTCCTCGGCCGACTGGCGGATGAAGTCGTCGAACGGGGCGGACGGTACGCGGTAGACGATGGCGCGTACCCGTTGCTGGTCGACCTCGAGGCCCGCGTAGCTGGCGGCGTGGTCCGTGCGGCCGCCCACGTCGATGCGGTTCATGGCCTCCGCCAGGGCGGCGGGGGTGGCCGGCATGGTGTGGCCGGCCACGGTGACGGTCTCGGGCGTACGCGTGAACTCGCAGCCCGCCGTGGTCCAGCCGCCGACGATGCCGGGCTGGGGCGGCTCCGGGGGCTGGCAGGCCGCGGTCATGAGCACCGCCCCGAGCAGCAGCCCGCCGAGCAGACATGGACAGCGGTGCATCGCATCCCCCCTCTCTACCGCGCGGGGCGGCAGTTCGCCAGGGTTCAACGACGCTGATCCACCCCGCGACGCCATGCGCGCCGGGCCGACAGAAAACCGCGAGGCCCGACAGAAAGCTGCGAAACCGGGCAGAAAGCCGCGATGCCCGACAGAAAGCCGCACGGCGAGCGGAAAAACGCGAGGCCGGCAGACAAGCCGTGAGGCCGTCCGGGAAGGCCGGCCGGCCAAGGGAAGCCGGCGGGCGTCAGTCAGGCCCGCTCCGGATCAGCGGCCTCGGCCAGCGACGCGCTCGCCGGGCGGCCGTTCCGCCTGCGGGCGCCGCCGAGGATCACCACCGCAACCCCCGCCACCAGCACCGCGAGCCCCGGCAACGCCTCGGCGCGCGGCACCTGCCCCAGCCATGCCCAGGCCAGCAGCGCCGCCCCCGGCACCTCCAGCAGGATCAGCACGCTGACCGTCGTGGCCGACACATGGTGCAGCGCATAGTTGAACATCGAGTGCCCGAGCAGCTGGGCTCCCACCACGAGAGCCAGGATCGCCGCCCACGTACGGCCGTCGTAGCCGGTGAGGCGTACGCCGCCGATGAGGCAGACCACCAGCAGCACCGCCGCGCAGGTCCCGTAGCAGCTCCAGGTGTATGTCGTCGTGCTGAGCCGTCTGCGGGCCCGTTCCCCGAACGCGGTGTAGACGGCCGCGGCCATCGCGCCGATGAGGGCGAGCACGTCGGCGAGGACCGCCTGGGCGGACACCCCGATGTCCACGCCGGTGGCCCAGGCGACGCCTGCGACGGCCAGCACGATGCCGATCCAGGCGGTCCGGGACGGCGCTGCGCTGCGGCCGCCCACGGCGACGGCGATCAGGCCCTGCCACACCGGCTGGGTCGCGACGAGCGCCGTGGCGGTCGCCACCGAGCCGAGCTGGACGCTCGGCATCCAGGTGGAGAAGTGCAGGGCCAGGGCCAGGCCGGCGAGGACGCAGTACATGCCGTCGGCGCTGAGCAGCGTACGGACCTCGGCGCGGCGCGGGCCGGCGCTGATCGGGGTCAGCGCGGCGAACGCCAGGCTGTTGCGCCAGAACGCGATGGCCAGGGCCGGAGCGGCCGCGAAGGCGATCAGCGGGGCCGACGAGGACACCGCCAGGACCGCCACGGTCAGCGCCGCGATGGTGAGCAATGCGGGTGTTGAGCGCGTATTCATCCCTCGGCGTCGCTTTCCGCAGATCGGCACGTCACAGTTTGTCGACCTCGTTTGAGCGGAAAGTGATGCTCTCGTTACGCTCACCGCCGGAACTCATCGGTCAATTCCCCTGGAGAGTGATTTCTAGATGCCCGCGTACCAAGCGGTGCTGTTCGACTTCTTCGGCACGCTCACCCGGTCCGTCAAGCGCGGGCCGCAACACGCCGAGATCGCCCGGGCCCTCGGCTGCGACCCGGACGCCGTGCTGAACGTGCTGGACCGCACCTTCCAGGTCCGGGCCCGGGGCCAGTTCGGCTCCGCGGAGGCCACCCTACGGTGGGTCACCGAGCAGGCCGGAGGCAGCCCGCGACCTGCGCAACTGCGGGCCGCCGTACCCGCCCGGGTCGATGCGCTGCGCGCCGACACCGAGCTGCGCGCCGACGCTGAGAGCGTTCTCACCGCCGTCAAGAGCCGCGGCCTGCGCACGGCGCTGATCAGCGACTGCACCCATGAGCTGCCGGCCTTCCTGCCGAGCATGCCGATCGCGCCGCTGCTCGACGTCAACGTGTTCTCGGTCGAGGTGGGCCGGTGCAAGCCGGACCCGCTGATCTACCTGGAGGCGTGCTGGCGGCTGCGAGTCGCACCCGAGGACTGCCTGTACGTGGGCGACGGTGGCAGCCGCGAGCTCACCGGCGCGGCCGCGGTGGGCATGACGCCGGTCCGGCTGGCCGCTCCCGACCTGGCCGACCACCTCGTCTTCAACCGCGACGACGACTTCGCCGGCCTGAGCGTGCCGTCGCTGTCCGCGGTCGTCGATCTGCTGGACCGCGTCCCTGCCCTGACATGACGCCGCCCGGCCGGCAGGACCGGGAAAGGGCCGGTGACGACGCGACCGCCGGGCTGAGAAGATGGGCCGGTGACGACGGAGCTCGTGGCCGAGGCCATCAAGAAGGCCGCCATCGCGTGGATCAGCGTCGACGGTGGTCCCGCACGAGGGCTGTGGGTGATGCCGCTCGACGGATCGCTCGTCGTGGTGAGCGGGCCCGGCGAGCAGGCGGCGCCCGGGCTCGCCGAGGCACAGTCCGCGCAGGTGCGGCTCCGCGGGGACACCGGAGGGCTCATCGTGATCGCCGACGCGCAGGTGGAGCGTCTCACCCCGGGCAGCGAGGCCTGGGCGGAGATCGCACCCCAGCTGGCCGGCAAGCGCCTGAACGCCGCCGGCACCACGGAGGAGGTCGTCGCGCGGTGGGCGGAGACCGGCTGCGCGGTCGTCCGCCTCACCCCGGCCGGATCGACGCCGGTCGCCGCACCGGATCTGCCTCAGGAATCCGGCGCGGCCGCGCCCCGGGAGACCCCGGCGAGGGTTCCGGTCCGTCGTCCGTTCCGCCTTCATCGCGTACGCAAGAAGCGCGGCTAGCTATCCCACGAAGGGCGGCACGGAGATCTCGCCCCTCGCCACCGGGACCACGTGGCCGGACACGGTCGCCGACGTGGCCTCGCCGCCCGACGCGGTCACGGTGCACTCGAGCAGCGACGGCCGGTGCATCTCCAGCCCCTGGTGCACCGTGTACGCCGAGGTCTCGTCGCCGGGCAGCCAGCCGTTCGCCACCAGCCACACGCCCAGCCCCAGCGCCGCCGAGCCGGTGGCCGGGTCCTCCGGCACCGAGACACCCGGGCAGAACACGCGCGCCCAGGCCGTACGCGTGTCGGCGTCCCACGCGAACACGCTGACCTGGGAAACGCCCGCCGTCGCCGCTCGCGCCGCATCCGCCCGCGCGCGGTCCAGGGCCCGCCGCTGCACCGGCAGGTAGGCGAACTCCAAGCCGCACCCGGCCGTCGACGGGGTGGCCGACCCGCCCGCGTAGTCGTCCGCCGCGAGGCCGGTCAGCTCCAGCAGGGCCGCCGGCTCCAGCGGGGCGCCGAGCGTGGGCGTACCGCCGGTCAGCGTCGCCGACCCCGCGTCCGTGACCTCGACGGGCAGCAGCCCCGCCCCGCACTCCTGCACGAGCCGGCCGTACGCCGCCAGTCCCCGGCGTACCGAAGTCACCGCCGCGCCGACGCTCGGGTGACCGGCGAACGGCAGCTCCGTCTCCGGGGTGAAGATCCGCGCTCGGTAGGTGGCCTCGATGTCGGTCGGCGGCAGCACGAACACCGTCTCCGAGAGGTTGAACTCGCGGGCCAGCGCCTGCATCTGGTCCCCGGCGAGGGCCTCCGCCCCGAAGACCACCGCGAGCGGGTTGCCGGCGAAGGGGCGGTCGGTGAACACGTCCACGATCTCGTACGCCACGGTAGACATGAGCCGACGCTATCGGAGGCCCTAGGCTGGTGCCGTGACCATGGGGACGAGGGTTTATCTGGCGCGGCTCGCCGCTCTGCCGGTGTTCGACCCCAACGGCGACCGTGTCGGGCGGGTGCGCGACGCGGTCGTGCGGCTGCGGACGACGAACCGGCCGCCGCAGGTCGTGGGGCTGGTGGCCGAGATGGCGCTGCGGCGACGCATCTTCCTGCCGATCGGGCGGGTCACCTCGATGGACGCCGAGGCGGTCGTGCTCAGCACCGGCACGCTGAACCTGCGCCGGTTCGAGAAGCGCCCCAACGAGCTGCTCGTGCTGGAGGACCTGCTGGACCGCCGGGTCACCATCGAGCCCGAGGACCGCAGCGGGCCCGGGCAGGCCGGCACGGTCGTCGACCTGGGCATGGAGCTCAACCGGAACAACGAGTGGCTGATCACCCGGGTCGCCGTCCGGGAGCACACCGGCCGCCTCGCCCGGCGCGGGCACACGTACCAGGTCGAGTACGACCGGGTCAGCGGGCTGGTCGGGCCCACCGACACCCAGGGCAGCGCCAACCTGGTGGCACTGCTGGAGCAGATGCGGCCCGCCGACATGGCGAACGCCCTGCAGGACCTGTCCGACGCGCGCCGTAACGAGGTGGCGGCGGCGCTGAGCGACCGTACGCTCGCCGACGTGCTCGAGGAGCTGCCCGAGCACGACCAGGTGGAGATCCTCGTCCGGCTGGACCGGGAACGGGCCGCGGACGTGCTCGAGCGGATGGACCCGGACGACGCCGCCGACCTCCTCGCCGAGCTGCCCAAGGCGGAGCAGACGATCCTGCTCGACCTGATGGAGCCCGAGGAGGCCGCCCCGGTCCGGCAGCTGATGAGCTACACGCCGGGCACGGCCGGTTCGGTGATGACCTCCGAGCCGGTGATCCTGACCCCGGACGCCACGGTCGCCGAGGCCCTGGCCCGCATCCGGGAACCCGAGCTCTCCCCGGTCGTGGCCGCGCAGGTGTTCGTGGCGCGGGCGCCGTCCGCGACGCCCAGCGGCAAGTACCTCGGCATGGTGCACTTCCAGCGGCTCCTGCGCGAACCACCGTCGGCGATCCTGGGCGGCCTCATCGAGACCGACATCCACCCGCTGCAACCCGAGACGAACCTCACAGAGATCACCCGCCGGATGGCGACGTACGACATGGTGGCGATGCCGGTGGTGGACAGCTCGTACCGGCTGGTCGGGGCGGTCACGGTCGACGACGTCCTCGACCACGCCCTGCCCCGCGACTGGCGTGACCGCGACGTCCAGGACGTCGAGCCCGCCGGCCTCCTGCCCGGAGTCGAGCGATGACCGACCTGCGCAGCAAGCGGGTCGAGCGGCTCGACCAGCCCGTCGAGCCCGGGCGCGTCCGGCTGCCCCGCTTCGACCCGGAGGCGTTCGGCCAGTGGTCGGAGAACATCGCCCGCTACATGGGTACGGCGAAGTTCATCGTCTACATGACCGTGGTCATCGCGGCGTGGTTCGCGTGGAACACCCTGGCGCCCGCCGGCCTGCGCTTCGACCCGTACACGTTCACGTTCCTGACGTTGATCCTGTCTCTGCAGGCCTCGTACGCCGCTCCGCTGATCCTGCTCGCACAGAACCGGCAGGCCGACCGCGACCGCCTCGCCATGGAGGAGGACCGCCGGCGGGCGGCCATGCAGAAGGCGGACACGGAGTATCTGGCCCGTGAGATCGCCGCCCTGCGCATCGCTCTCGGCGAGGTCGCGACCCGCGACTTCCTGCGCTCGGAACTGAGCCGGCTGGCCGACGAACTGGACGAGGCGGCACACCGGCGGCAGAAGCGGGAACGCAAGGAGTGGGAAGAAGAGCACTCCTGACACAGACGTAAGCTTGTCGACATGTCAGCACCCGCGCCCACCATCGAGGAAGCCGTCCAGGCGGCCCTCGCCACGGTCGACGACCCCGAGATCCGCCGCCCGATCACCGAGCTCGGCATGGTCAAGGGTTTCACCGTCGCCGGCAGCAAGGTCACCGTCGAACTTCTGCTGACGGTCGCCGGCTGTCCGCTGCGGGACAAGCTGACCACCGACATCACCGCCGCGGTGACGAAGATCCCCGGCATCGACACGGTGGACATCGACTTCGGCGTGATGAGCGAGGAGCAGCGCAAGGCCCTGCAGGCCACGCTGCGCGGCGGCGGCCAGAGCGCCGAGCCGGTCATCCCGTTCGCGCAGCCCGGCTCCAAGACCCGGGTGTACGCGGTGGCCAGCGGCAAGGGCGGCGTCGGCAAGTCCAGCGTCACGGTGAACCTGGCCGCGGCCCTCGCCCAGCGCGGCCTGTCGGTCGGCGTGATCGACGCGGACATCTACGGCCACTCGGTGCCCCGCATGCTCGGCGTCGACGGCCGGCCCACCCGCGTCGAAGACATGATCATGCCGCCGCAGTCGCACGGCGTGAAGGTCATCTCGATCGGCATGTTCACCGCGGGCAACGCAGCCGTCGTCTGGCGGGGCCCCATGCTGCACCGCGCGCTGCAGCAGTTCCTCGCCGACGTCTTCTGGGGCGACCTGGACGTGCTGCTGCTGGACCTGCCCCCGGGCACCGGCGACGTGGCGATCTCCCTGGCCCAGCTTCTGCCGAACGCCGAGATCCTGGTCGTCACCACCCCGCAGACGGCGGCCGCCGAGGTGGCCGAACGGGCCGGCGCGATCGCCATGCAGACCCACCAGCGCCTCATCGGCGTCGTCGAGAACATGTCCTGGCTCGAGCTCCCGGACGGCACCCGCATGGAGGTCTTCGGCGCGGGCGGTGGCCAGACGGTCGCCGACTCGCTCACCAAGACCGTCGGCGCCTCGGTCCCGCTGCTGGGCCAGATCCCCCTCGACACCCGCGTACGCGAAGCCGGCGACGCGGGCACCCCGATCGTCCTGGCCGACCCTTCCGCTCCGGCCGCGGCAGCTCTCTCCGCTGTCGCCGACCGCCTGGCTGTTCGCCGGGAGTCCCTGGTCGGCAAGCCCCTGGGGTTGATGGTCAACGCTCGGCGTTGATTGCTCTGTGGGGGCGTTTTTGGCGGGGATCGCCTCACTCCGGGCGGTCAGGCTTGATCCCTGCGTGAGGCGATCCCCGCCAAAAACGCCGTCGTGGTCCGGTGAGAGATTGACCTGCGGGTTTACGGCTTCAGAGCGCGCGTGGCACCTAGAAGTGCCGTGACACAGGCGCAGGCGCAGGCGCAGGCGCAGGCGTGCGTGGCAGTGGATGGCGCCGCTGCACGAGCGTTGCTTTTGGGGCGGGAGTGGGCCACGCAGGGATCAAGCCTGACCGCCCGGAGTGGGCCAATCCCGCCCCAAAAGCCCCTCGCTCAGGTGGCGTCGATGTCGAACGACGAGATGGCCGGCTTGGCGGCCGGCGCCGGGGCCTGGGCAGGGGACTTGAGGTCGGCAGCGGCGGCTACGTCGTTGAGGTCGGACTTGACGCCGTTGAGGTCGGATTTGACGTCCTCGAAGAGGCCCTGGAGCGGCTTGCGGATCGCCGCCTCGTCCTCCTCGCTCAGCAGGTGCTTGCGGATGAAAGCCTTGGGGTGCAGGTCCTGGAGCTGGATGTCCGTGCCCAGCTCGCGGCTCAGGTCGCTCGTCGCGTTCTGGGCCATCGCGCGCAGGCCGCGGAGCATGCGCAGCCCGTCGCCGATGACCTTGGGCAGCCGCTCGCCGAAGATGAGCAGCGCCAGCATCAGCAGCGCGGCGATCTCCCACCAGTTCAGGTTCTCGAACATGGCGGCCTCCCCTGCCCGTGAGGGCCTCTCACTTCGCGTCGGCTGCCAAGGTTACTGACGCCGTCTGTGTGCTGGTGCCCCGGCGGTACTCCACCGAGACGGTGGCGCCCGGCGCGTACTTGCGGACCAGCGCGATCAGGTCGGTGCCGTCCTCGAGCACGTGCCCGTCGATCTTCGTGACCACGTCGCCGGATTTCAAGCCTGCGGCCGCCGCCGGGCCGGCCGGCTGGACCGCGCGCAGCCGCGCCCCGGTGGAACCGCTGGAACCCGTGGTGCCGCCGGCGGAGACCTCCGCGCCGATCACCGTACGCCGGGCCTTGCCGGTGTCGATGATGTCCTCGGCGATGCGCCGGGCCTGGTTGATCGGGATGGCGAAGGCCAGGCCGATGTTGCCGGCCGCCTCCTCGCTGCCGCCGACCGAGCGGATCACCGAGTTGACGCCGACCACGCGGCCGGCCGCGTCGACCAGCGGGCCGCCGGAGTTGCCCTGGTTGACCGCGGCGTCGGTCTGGATGGCCGCGTAGTAGCGGGTCGTGCCGCCCGGGTCGCCGGCCTGGATCGTCCGGTCGAGCGCGCTGACGATGCCCTGGGTGACCGTGTTGACCAGCGCCAGCGGTGAGCCGAACGCAAGCACGGGGTCACCGACCGCGATCGAGTCCGAGTCGCCGAACTGGACCGCGGGCAGATTGCTCTTGGAGACCTTGATCACTGCGATGTCGGACTCGGGGTCGCGCCCCACCAGGGTCGCGGGCGCCGTGGAGCCGTCGCTGAAGGACACCGCCATCGTCTTGCCCGCGCCCTCGACGACGTGGTCGTTGGTGATCACGTAGCCGTCCGTGGACGCCACGAAGCCGGAACCGATGGCGCCCGTGACCCGGACGGTGACCACGCTGGGCAGCACCTGCTTGGCGACCCCGCCGAACGACTCGGGCGCGCGCTGGGCCGCGCTCGGCGCCGCCAGCGGCGTGCCGCCCAGCTGGGTGCCGCCGCCGACGCCGCTGCGGGTCGCGAACACGTACCCGAGGGTGCCGCCCAGGCCGCCCGCCAGCAGGGCCGTGAGCAGGCAGATCATCAGGACCGGGGTGAGCGAGCGCCGGGGCGCGTCGGGGTCGGCGACCGGCTCGGGCGCCGGCCCGGTGCTGACCGGTGCGCTGGGCACGACAACGGCGGACGGCGCGTACGGGTCGCGCCACGGGTCGGCCAGCGCGTCGGACCACCAGGGCGAGCCACCCGCCGCCGGAGGCGCCGCGGGTGGCGGCTGGGGCCGGCGCCAGTTCCAGCCGTCGGTCACGTGGGTGCCTCCACTCGTCGTCCTCGAAGCCCGAGGGCTTCCGCTTCCAGGATGACACGGATCGGTGGCGGTCATCCGCTCTGTGCGGTCCCCCGAGCGTCTCATCGCCGCTTTCCGCCGCCGAAGTCCCGGTGCGCGAAGGGAGTGCATCGCTCTACGCTCATACCCGATGTGCACCGGTTGTCTCCCGCGCATCCCACACGGAGGTTCGTCATCGTCACCGCAGCCCGCCAGCTCGGCACCCCCAGCGCGCAGTCCATGCAGTTCGCGGAGGCGTACGCCGCCGAGGACGTCGTGCTGCAGACCGCCCGCAGCCTCGCCCGTGAGGTGGGGCTCTCCTGCGTGACACCGGGCGCGGGGTCCGTGCTCAGCCTGCTGGCCGCCGCGGGCAGCGCCAAGTCTGTCGTCGAGATCGGCACGGGTACGGGGGTCAGCGGCGTCTGGCTGCTGCGCGGCATGCGGCCCGACGGGGTGCTCACCACGATCGACGTCGAGAACGAGCACCAGCGCATCGCCCGGCGCATCTTCGCCGAGGCGGGCTTCGCCGCGTCCCGTACGCGCATCATCACCGGCCGGGCGCTCGACGTCCTCCCCCGGCTCGCGGACGGCGTCTACGACCTGGTCTTCGTCGACGCGGACGCCACCGAGTTCGGCGCGTGTGCCGAGGCGGCGCTGCGGCTGCTGCGCCCGGGCGGCGTCCTGGTGGTGAACGGCGCGCTGGCCGGCGGCCGGATCAGCGACCCCGCGGCCCGGGACGTGGACACGATCACGATCCGGGAGACGGTGAAGGCGGTCCGCGAGTCCGAGGAGTGGATCCCGGCCCTGATCCCGGCCGGCGCCGGCATCCTGGCGGCCGTCAAGCGGTGAGGTAGCGCAGGAGGGTACGCACGCCCCAGCCCGTGGCGCCCTTGGTCAGGTCGCCCTCGTGGGTCTCGGCCCAGCTGGGCGCCGACATGTCGATGTGCGCCCAGCTGCCGGCCTTGTCGCCCAGAAATTCGCTCAGGAACAGGGCGGCGACCACGGAACCCGCGCCCCGCGTGGGTGAGCTGTGCCGGTCGGCGATGTCGCTGTGCAGGTATTCGACGTAGTCGTCGGGCAGCGGCAGCCGCCACATCCGCTCACCGGCGGCCCGCCCGGCCGATTCGAGGGCCTCGGCGAGGGCGTCGTCGTAGCTGTAGAGGGCGGCGGTGCCCTTGCCCAGGGCTACCGAGTTGGCGCCGGTCAGCGTGGCCACGTCCAGCACCACGTCCGGGTCCAGGCGGGCGACGGCGTACCCGAGGGCGTCGGCGAGCACGAGCCGGCCCTCCGCGTCGGAGTTGGTGGTCTCCGTCGTGCTGCCGTCCCACTGGGTGATCACGTCGCCCGGCCGGTACGCCGAGCCGCTGACCGCGTTCTCCGCCAGCGGCGCGAGCGCGGTGATGCGTACGGGAAGGTGCAGGTCCGCCGCGGCCAGCGTGGCGGCGACGACGGCCGCCGCGCCGCCCATGTCCTTCTTCATGAGCTTCATGCCGTCGCGGGACTTGATCGAGATGCCGCCGGTGTCGAACGTGATGCCCTTGCCGACCAGGACGACGTGCCGGGTCGCGTCCGCCGGCTGCCAGGCCAGCTCCACCAGCCGGGGCGGGGTCGCGGAGCCGCCGCCGACGGCGAGCAGGCCACCGAAGCCCTCGGCGCGCAGCTGCTCGGGCTCGCGCACGGTCACGGTGAGTCCCGGGCGTGTCGCCGCCTCGGTCACCACCTGCGCGGCGAACCAGGCCGGGTTCTTCACCGAGGACGGCGTGTTGGTCAGGTCGCGGGCGAGCCAGGTCGCCGCGGCGGTCACGCGGGCGGACTCCAGGCTTGCGGCGTACGCGTCAGGGGTGGAGGTCTGCAGCGTGACCTCGACGGACCGGGGGCCGTCGACGGCGTCGCGGAACCGGTAGGCCGCGAACCAGACGCCTTCGGCGAACCCTCGCACGGCCGCCGCGTCGACACCGTCGGGCAGGACCATGTGCAGCGCCTCGTCGGACCGCACGGCACGGACCGCGGCGGACCCGGCGGCACGCCAGCCGGCCTCGTCGCCGGCCCCGACGCCGACAATCACGATCTTGGCAGGGGTACGCAGCGGACGCGGCACCACCTGCACGGCGCCCGCCCGCCCCGGTTCGCCGGCGGTGCGGTGCAGCTCGGCGGTCTCGTCGTCACCGTCCGCGAGCACGCCGGAATCGTCCGCGGGGAGCACGCAGGTCCCCGGCTCCGGCTCGGTCACCAGGCGTATCGCGAACACTGGAGGATGACCCTTCCGCGAAGACATGGAAAGCCCGCCGGTACGGCGGTACCGTACCGGCGGGCCACGTGAAACGTCAGCCGGCGATCGCCTTCAACGCGTCACCCAGCGCGTTGGCCTCGTCCGGAGTCATCTCAACGACGAGACGGCCACCACCTTCCAGCGGGACGCGCATGACGATGCCGCGCCCTTCCTTGGTGACCTCCAGCGGACCATCGCCCGTCCGCGGCTTCATCGCCGCCATCTTGTCTCCCCTCAGACCTACATCAGGGACGGTGGGTTGCCCCACAGCCACTTCATCACGCCCTGTGCTCAGCCCCACAGTGCGCCGTACTCGTTGCCGACCGCCGGGATCGCGCCCGCTGGACCGACCCGAGACCGCAGCGTTGCGGGCCTCGTCACAAGGTCACGCGACGGGGCCCACCGTGCCGATCAAACATTTTCCCTGATGAACACCGGCGAACCCAAACCCAGCCCGGGCTGATGTGACAGCGTCTAGCATATCGTCTTTCGGGCTGTCACAATGTGCGGTCATGCAGGCGCGGTCGGCACTCTTCGACCTCTACGGCGACTACCTGCGCCCCAGAGGCGGCCGGGCGCCGGTCGCGGCCCTCGTCAAACTGCTCGCTCCGCTCGGCATCGCCGCCCCCGCCGTGCGCACCGCCGTCTCCCGCATGGTGCGGCAAGGCTGGCTGCATCCGCTGCGACTCGGGTCCGGGCCAGGTTATCTGCTCACCCCCAAGGCAGCGCGGAGGCTCGACGAAGCTTCCGCGCGGATCTACCGGACCGGACGGTCCGGCTGGGACGGCCGTTTCGATCTGGTGCTGCTCGGCGCGCCGCTCCCGCGCCGCGAGGCCCAGCGGCTCGCCTTCCTCGGGTACGGGATGCTCGACGACCGTGCCTGGGTCGCGCCGCGGGCGGCCGAGGAGGTCGACGCGGTGCTCACCGGGACCGGGGTCACGTACGAGCGGTTCAGCGCCGGGCACGCCGCGGGTTCCCCCGGTGCCGCCCACCTGGTGGGACGGGCGTGGAACCTCGAGGAGATCGGCAAGGCGTACGAGGAGTTCGTGGCCGCCCAGCGCCCCGCCGTCACCGCGATCACCGCGCGCAGCTCCGACGAGGAGGCGTACGCGGCCCGCTTCCAGCTCGTGCACGCGTGGCGCTCGTTCCTCTTCCGCGACCCGCAGCTGCCGGCGTCGCTGCTGCCGCCCCGCTGGCCGGGGGTCAGCGCCGCCTCGTTCTTCGACAAGCACGCAGCCCGCCTGCGCCCGGCGGCCGACCGCTTCGTCGAGCGCTGCCTCGCTTCAGCGTCCCGTAACGGCCGTGTGGGATTCTCAGACACATGACTGACTCGCTGCTCGTCGACCGCACCGACGCGGTCGTCACCCTGACCCTGAACCGCCCCGACGCCATGAACTCCCTCGATGTCGACCTCAAGGAGGCGCTGCGGGACACGCTCGCCGAGATCGAGGTGGACCGCTCGGTGCGGGCGGTCGTGCTGGCCGGGGCGGGCAAGGCGTTCTGCGTCGGTCAGGACCTGCGCGAGCACGCGGGCATCCTCGAGCGCGGCTCGACCGAGCTGGACACCGTACGGGCCCATTACAACCCCATCGCGCAGCGGCTCGCGAGCCTGCCGAAGCCGGTGGTCGCGGCCGTACGGGGCACCGCGGCGGGCGCCGGCGCCTCGCTCGCGCTGCTCGCCGACTTCCGCATCGGCGGCCCGAAGACGACGTTCCTCATGGCCTTCGCCAACGTCGGCCTCGCCGGCGACTCGGGCGTGTCCTGGTCGCTGCCGCACATCGTCGGCCGCGCCCGCGCCCTCGAGCTGCTCCTGCTCGCCGAGCCGGTCCGCGCCCAGCAGTGCTACGACTACGGCCTGCTCACCCAGCTGCTCGACGACGACGAGCAGGTGCTGCCGACGGCTCAGGAGTTCGCCGCCCGGCTCGCCGCCGGCCCGACGGTCGCGTACGCGGCGATCAAGCGCGAGCTCTCCATCGGTACGGCGGGGACCCTGTCGGACGCGCTGGCGGCGGAGGCGCAGGCCCAGGCGATCTGCGGGGCCACCGGCGACCACCGGAACGCCGTGACGTCCTTCGTCGCCAAGCAGAAGCCGGTCTTCGAGGGGCGCTGACCCGCACCCCGCCCCGCGATATGAGCCTTTCGGGATAGCGACATACACATCCGTGGATGCGTAGGCTCTGGCGCAACCGTGAAGGAGCGCCCCACCGGGCGTCCCTTCGCTCACCTTCGGGGCCGGCCACCGGCCGGTCCCGGATCGGTTTCGTCAGGAGGTCCGGATGGCAAGGTGGCGCAGGATGATGGGCGGGCTCGCGGCCGCGCTCACGGTGGCCGCGATGGGCACCGCGATGCAGACGTCCCCCGCGGCGGCCGCCGACGACGGCCCGCAGAAGGTGGTCGGCGGCAGCCGCGCCAACCAGGGCGATTTCCCGTTCATGGTGCGCCTCTCGATGGGCTGCGGCGGCGCGCTGTACAGCCCCACGCTGGTGCTGACCGCGGCGCACTGCGTCAACGGCACGGGCACCAACACGTCGATCACCGCGACGCTGGGTGTCGTGGACCTCAACTCCAGCAGCAAGATCACGCGCCGGTCGAACTACGTGTACCGGGCGCCCGGCTACAACGGCAACGGCAAGGACTGGGCGCTCATCCGCCTCTCCAGCCCGGTGACCGGCCTCGCCACGCTGCCGATCGCGAAGACGACGGCGTACGACACGGGCACGTTCACGATCGCCGGCTGGGGTGCGGCGCGTGAGGGCGGCGCCCAGCAGCGCTACCTGCTGACAGCCACGGTCCCGTTCGTCAGCGACGCGACCTGCAACTCCAGCAGCATGTACAACGGCGAGGTCATCCCGTCCGACGAGATCTGCGCCGGCTACACCCAGGGCGGCGTGGACACCTGCCAGGGCGACTCCGGCGGCCCGATGTTCCGCCGCGACGCCAACAACGCGTGGATCCAGGTCGGCATCGTCAGCTGGGGCGACGGCTGCGCCCGGCCCAACAAGCCCGGCGTCTACACCCAGGTGAGCTACTTCTCGTCCTCGATCGCCTCCGCGGCGGCGAGCCTGGGCGGCTGACCTCGTCAGATATGACAGCGGGCCTCGGAGCGGTCGCTCCGGGGCCCGTTTGTCGTGGTCGCCGGGACGCCTCAGTCGTCCTCGTCCTCTTCCGGGTCCTGGTTGGCCTCCTCGCCGAGCACGAACGCCTGCATCGCCAGCTCGTCGCCGGACGGCGAGACGAACGTGGGCAGCTCGGCCGGCCCCAGCTCCACCACGTACGACCAGAACTGGCGTACGGCCTCGGCCGGGGTGGCCGCCTCGATCGGCAGGTCCAGGCTGACCAGCCAGGTCTGCTTGTCCCGGTCGCCACCCAGCCCGGCGGCGAGCCGGCGGAACACCTCGGCGTCCACGGCCGTGATCGGCGCGTCGAGCGCGAGCTCATCAGCCGCGACGGGCGCGTCGAACGACCGCCGGGTGTAGGCCACCTCGACCTCGGGCACCCCGTGCGCTCCCCGCCGCCGCGACTCCTGCTCCGCCACCACGCCGAGGGCCACCACGTGCGGGGCTTCCCCCTCGGTCACCAGCAGCACCTCGTCACCGGCCGCGGGTGCGACGCCGGCCGTGCCGGCCACCGTCAGGGTGTCGTGGTGGAACAACCGCTCGGTCGCCCACCGGTCCGCAGGAATGGTCACCGCCCATTGAGCCATGCGCCTATGACATCACGCGGCCCCCGCGCGCCATGACGGCGACCCCGCCGGGCCGGCGCCCGTGTCACCCGGCCGGCGTCACGTCCCGGCGGGCGCGACGTGGCAGCCCGCGAGATGGTCGTCCACCATGCCGGTCGCCTGCATGAGCGCGTACGCCGTGGTCGGGCCGACGAACTTGAACCCGCGCTTCTTCAGGTCCTTGGCCATCGCCGCGGACTCGGGCGTGGTGGCCGGCACGTCCTGCCTGGTCGCGGGACGGGGCCGGGGAGCCGGGGCGTACGACCAGAGCAGCTCGGAGAGGCCGGTGGGCAGGTCCGCGGCGACCCGGGCGTTGTGCAGCGCCGCGTCGACCTTCATCCGGTTGCGGACGATGCCCGGATCGGCCATGAGCCGGTCGGCGTCCTCGGCGTCGAAGGCCGCCACCGCCTCGATCGAGAAGCCCGCGAACGCCTGCCGGAACGCGGGCCGTTTGCGCAGGATGGTGATCCAGGAGAGGCCCGACTGGAACGCCTCGAGACACATGCGCTCGAAGAGGGCGTCGTCGCCGTGCAGCGGCCGGCCCCACTCGGTGTCGTGGTATGCCACGTAGTCGGGCGTGCTGCCGCCCCAGAAGCACCGGGCCCGCCCGTCCTCGCCGATCACCAGGCCCCGGGCCAGGGCGTCCGCCGGGGCGAGGCCGATGGTGGGAGCGCCCAACGGCGAGATGTCATCCGTCATGGGCGACACCCTAGGAGCACCCACCGACAAAATCGGTCAGGGCAGCTTGCCCTCCTCGACCAGCCGCCCGAACTTCTTCAGCGCGCCCTTGAAGCCGAGCTTGGAGCCCGGCCACAGCACCGGCCACGCCAGCTTGCCCACGGGACCGGGGAGGTGGAACCACTCGTGCATGACCACCTGCGTACGGTCGCCGCCCATGGCCGTGCAGCGCATCGAGCCCGGGCCGCGCAGCACGTTGCCGCAGTGCACGACCCGCAGCTCGTACGGCGCGTCGATGCGGACCACGCGGAACTCGTCGCGGAGCGCGGCCGGGCCGACGGCCGTGATCGCCTCGATCAGGCTGCCCTCGCCGCCGTCGCCCTCCACCACGCGCACCTTGGTGAACGGGATCCACTCGCTCTGCTTCTCCCAGTTCAGGAAGGCGGCGAAGACCCGGGGAGCCGGGGCGTTGACGATGACGGTGGCGGTGACCTCACCGGTTCCCGGCCGTGCGGCGTCGCCGAGCCCACCGACCTGCTCGGTCTCGCTCATCGGCGCTCCGCCGCCTTCTCCTCGGCGCCCGCCTCGGAGACCTTCGCCGGCTCCTTCGCCGAATCGGCCGGAGCACCGCCGGCCGAAGCACCGCCGGCCGGAGCCCCACCAGCCGAAGCCCCACCAGCCGAAGCCCCATCGGCCGGAGCCTCGCCGGCCGGAGCCTCGTCGCGCGGAGCCTCGTCGGCCGGGTCCGAAGAGAGGATGTCGGGCGCCGGGCCGGAGGAGGCCGGCACCGCGGCCGGCGGCGCCACCGCGGCCTCCCGGGCCCGGCGCAGCACGTCGGCGTCCGCCGTCCGGCCCTCACGCAGCGCCGCGACCTCGGCCTCCAGCACGCTGATCAGCTCGGTCTTGTAGCCGATGTCGTACGCCGCCCGCTGCATCGCCTGGTCGACCTGGGCCATCCGGTAGCCGCGGAACACCGTGTCGAAGCGGGTCCGGAACACGTCCTCCTCCGCCAGCGGCCGGTCGCTGGGCAGCGGCAGCGCCTTGCCGTCGGGCTCGACCGGCGCGAGGCCGGGATCCCCGCCGCTCACCATGACGGTCACGCCGAAGACGATCGCCGCGACCACGAGCGCCACGACGACGAAGAGGAGAAGCTGACCCATGGGCACGATCGTGGCACGAGCCGTGCGGCGTGGCGAGCCCGCCACCCCCCGAGGGGGTCACGTCCAGGTGAGGATCTTCTTGCGCCAGGCGTACAGGATGCCGAGCGCGAGCACCGCGACGAAGATGCCCATCTCCGCGACGGTGACCCCGCCGAAGCCGGGGCGGTCGAAGACGACGGCCCACGGGAAGAGGAAGACCGCCTCGACGGCGAAGAGCACATAGAGGTACGCGTAGACGTAGTAACGGATCTGCGCCTGCGCCCAGTCGCCCCCGACGGGGTCGATGCCGCTCTCGTACGCGATGCGCTTGCCCGCGGGCTCGGCCGGGTGAGCGGGCCTGAGCAGCCGGTTCGCCCCGAACGCGCCGACGAAGACGAGCACACCGGCGGCCAGCACCAGGCCCAGCGTCGCGTACGTACCCAGATACCCGTCCACGCCCGCACTCTAGCGAATCACCAGGTGGACTCGATTGGCTGAGGAAAGGCTCACCTGGCTACTGTGTTCGATCGGACAGCCTGTGGCAACCACTGGTAAGGGGCGGCGACGTAGGCTGGAAGTAACGAATGCGGGCCGGCTCATCGACGTGCGTACCCGCGCAGGCCGGCGCCCTCAGGAGGTTGGAACGTGGCCGCTCCCGCGAAGCGTGTCGAGCAGCTGGATCGCGTGGTCATCCGGTTCGCCGGGGACTCCGGTGACGGTATGCAGCTCACCGGTGACCGGTTCACGTCGGAGACCGCTCAGCTCGGCAACGACATCTCGACGCTACCCAACTTCCCGGCGGAGATCCGCGCACCAGCGGGCACCCTGCCGGGTGTGTCGAGCTTCCAGGTGCACTTCGCCGACTACGACATCCTCACGCCCGGCGACGCGCCGAACGTGCTGGTCGCGATGAACCCGGCGGCGTTGAAGGCCAACCTCGCCGACCTGCCGGCCGGCGCGGACATCATCGTGAACACCGACGAGTTCACCAAGCGCAACCTCGCCAAGGTGGGGTACGCGGTGAGCCCGCTCGAGGACGGCTCACTGGGCGAGTGGTCGGTGCACCCGGTGGCGCTGACCTCGATGACCGTGGCCGCGCTGGCCGACTCCGGCCTGTCGAAGAAGGACGCCGAGCGGGCCAAGAACATGTTCGCGCTCGGCCTGCTCAGCTGGATGTATTCGCGGCCGTACGCGTCGACGCTGCGGTTCCTCGAGCGCAAGTTCGCCAAGCGCCCCGAGCTGGTCGCCGCGAACAAGACGGCCTTCCAGGCGGGCTGGAACTACGGCGAGACCACCGAGTCCTTCTCGGTGCGCTACGAGGTCAAGCCGGCCAAGATGCTGCCGGGGACGTACCGCAACATCACCGGGAACGCGGCGCTCGCGCTGGGCCTGGTGGCGGCCGGTGTGCGCGCCAAGCTGCCGGTGTTCCTGGGCGCGTACCCGATCACCCCGGCGTCGGACATCCTGCACGAGCTGAGCAAGCACAAGAAGTTCGGCATCACCACCATGCAGGCCGAGGACGAGATCGCCGCGGTCGGTGCGGCGCTCGGCGCCTCGTACGGCGGCGCGCTCGGCGTCACCACGACCTCGGGCCCCGGCGTGGCGCTCAAGGGCGAGACGATCTCGCTGGCCATCGCGCTGGAGCTGCCGCTGGTCATCGTCGACGTGCAGCGTGCCGGCCCGTCGACGGGCATGCCGACCAAGACCGAGCAGGCCGACCTCAACATGGCGCTGTACGGCCGCCACGGCGAGGCCCCGCTCGCGGTGATCGCGCCGAAGTCTCCGTCGGACTGCTTCCACGCGGCCATCGAGGCGGCGCGGATCGCGCTGACCTACCGCACGCCGGTCATCCTGCTCTCCGACAACTACGTGGCCAACGGCTCCGAGCCGTGGCTGCTGCCCGAGGTTTCCGAGCTGCCGGACCTGCAGGTGTCGTTCGCCACCGAGCCGAACACCGAGGACGGGCGCTTCCTGCCGTACCTGAGGGATCCGGAGACCATGGCCCGGCCGTGGGCCGTCCCCGGCACGCCGGGCCTGGAGCACCGCATCGGCGGCCTGGAGAAGGCCGACAAGACCGGTGACATCTCCTACGACCCGGCCAACCACGACTTCATGGTCCGCACCCGCGCGGCGCGGATCGAGAACATCCCCGTCCCCGACGTCGAGGTCGAGGACCCGGACGAGAACGCCCGCGTGCTGGTGCTGGGCTGGGGCTCGACGTACGGGCCCATCGGCGCCGCCTGCCGGGCCCTGCGCCAGCGTGGCCTGCCGGTCGCCCAGGCGCACCTGCGGCACCTGGCACCGCTGCCGGCGAACCTCGGTGAGGTGCTCAAGGCGTACGACAAGGTCGTGATCCCGGAGATGAACCTGGGCCAGCTGGCTCACGTGGTCCGGGCGAGGTTCCTGGTCGACGCGGTCCCCTTCAACCAGGTCAGCGGCCTGCCGTTCACGGCCGCGACGCTGGAGAACATGCTCGAGGACGTGGTCAAGAATGGCTAGCCCGACGATTCCGCTCACCCCCGTCAAGCTCACCGCGAAGGACTTCAAGTCCGACCAGGAGGTGCGCTGGTGCCCGGGCTGCGGTGACTACGCGATCCTGGCCGCCGTGCAGGGCTTCATGCCGGAGCTCGGCATCCCGCGGGAGAACATCGTCTTCGTCTCCGGCATCGGGTGCTCCTCGCGCTTCCCGTACTACATGAACACGTACGGCATGCACTCGATCCACGGCCGCGCGCCGGCGATCGCGACCGGCCTGTCCGCGTCCCGCCCCGACCTGTCGGTGTGGGTCGTGACCGGTGACGGCGACGCGCTGTCGATCGGCGGCAACCACCTGATCCACGCGCTGCGCCGCAACGTCAACCTGAAGATCCTGCTCTTCAACAACCGGATCTACGGGCTGACCAAGGGCCAGTACTCGCCCACCTCCGAGCTCGGCAAGATCACCAAGTCGACGCCGGTGGGGTCCAACGACGCGCCGTTCAACCCGCTGTCGCTGGCACTGGGCGCGGAGGCGACGTTCGTCGCCCGCACGATCGACTCCGACCGCAAGCACCTGCAGTCGGTGCTGCGCGCGGCGGCCGAGCACGAGGGCTCCGCGTTCGTGGAGATCTACCAGAACTGCAACATCTTCAACGACGGCGCGTTCGAGCTGCTCAAGGACCCGGGTACGCGCGACGAGCACCTGATCCGCCTCGAGCAGGGCGAGCCGATCACCTTCGGCACGGACAACCGCTACTCGGTCGTCCACCCCGAGGGCAGCTTCGGCCTGCAGGTGCAGGAGGGCGGCACCCCCCTCGTGCACGACGCGACGGTCGACGACCCGGCGTACGCGTTCGCGCTGTCCCGCCTGTCGGGCTCGGACCTCAACACGACCCCGATCGGCGTCTTCCGCAACGTCAAGCGCCCGACCTACGACAACCTGGTGCAGAAGCAGCTCCAGGACGCGCAGGCCACCGCGACGGGTACGCCGGAGGCGATGCTGAGCGACCTGCTCAGCGCCGGCGACACCTGGACGATCCTGTAGCCCTCCCCGGCGGTCGTCGTCAGACGGCCGTCGGGATGCTCTTCTCCTCGTCCCGGATGTAGATGAGCATGTCACCGGTCTCGATGGTCTCCGCCTGCTCCCCGCCGAGCGGCACCACTTTGCCGCGCCGGATAAGAGCGACCACCAGCGTCTTCAGCTCGCGCGGGTTCTGACCGACCTCGCTGCGCTCCGCCGAGCGCATCGCCAGCGCCATGCCCTGACCCGGGGTGAGCAGGTCCTCGACCACGTCGATCAGCGGGGGCGTCGTCGTGGTGAGCCCGAGCAGCCGGCCCGCGGTGGAGGACGAGACGATCACGTGGTGGGCGCCGCTCTGCTTGAGCAGGGCGGCGTTCTCCTGCTCGCGGACGGCGGCGATGATGCGGACCTGGCCGGCGGTCAGCTGCCGTACGGTCAGCGAGATGAGCACGGACGCCTCGTCGGTGTCCGTCGCGATGATGACCGCCTTGCAGTTCTTGACGTCCGCCTGCATCAGGACCGCGGAACGCGTGGCGTTGCCCTCGATGGCGACGAGCCCGTTCGCGGCAGCCTGCCGCAGCGCAACCTCCCGGCTCTCCACGATGACGATGCGGGACTTGTCGTATCCGGTCTCGAGCAGGGCGCTGATCGCGGCGCGGCCCTTGGTGCCGTAGCCGCAGACGATGATGTGGTCCTTCAACTTTCGCCTCCACCGGTTCACCCGCAGGCTGTTCCGGTACTGGTCGGTCAGCACCTCGAGGGTCGTGCCGACCAGGATGATCAGGAAGAGCACCCGCGCGGGGGTGATGAACACGATGTTGACCAGGCGCGCGTCGGGCGTCACGGGGGTGATGTCGCCGTAGCCGGTGGTCGAGAGCGACACGACCGCGTAGTAGAAGCTGTCGAGCAGCGTCAGGCCGTCCTCGTTGACGTCGCGGTAGCCGTCCCGGTCGAGGTAGATCACCAGCACCGTGAGCAGGACGAGCACGATCGCGGCCACGAGCCGGACGGCCAGGGCACGCAGCGGGCCCTGCCGGACCAGCGGGAGATGGATCACCTGACGTCCGCCTGCACGGTCACACCATAGCCGCCGCACCCCACGGCGTTTCTCAGGACATCACAGGTCCCGGCCGCGAGGGAATACCCACGAGTAAGTTGAAGCATCGTTAAGGATATTTCGTCATCTCCGTTGTGTTATAACCCTATGGAGTCGAAGACTTACAGCCAGTGGCCCCCACCGCTGGAGGTTCCGATGAACCGGTCGCCCCGCCGTCTCCTCGTCGTCCTGATCTCAACTCTCGCCCTGCTCGTACCCGCGGCTGCGGCCCACGCCGCGGAGAGCAAGGCATCCGTCCTGTCCGGCTGGACACAGACCACCGCGACCAGCACCAACGCCTGGAATGCCGCCCGGCTCAACCGCGAGCCGTGGGCGTCGTACAACTTCGACTGGTCCACGGACTACTGCTCGTCGAGCCCGGACAACCCGCTCGGCTTCGACTTCAAGCTGTCGTGCTGGCACCACGACTTCGGCTACCGCAACTACAAGGACCTCGGCACGTTCGACGCCAACAAGTCCCGGCTCGACTCCATGTTCTACGCCGACCTGAAGCGCAAGTGCGCGACGTACAGCGTCGTCGTCCAGCCGGCCTGCTACAGCCTGGCCTGGACGTACTACCAGGCAGTCAGCATCTTCGGCTCCCTGGAGGCGGTCAACCCGTCCGACGTCGACCGGGCCCGGGCGCTCGTCGGCTGATCTTCCTCCAACCGCCCTGACCCCGCGCCGACCCTTCCGGTGCGGGGTCAGCTCAGCCGTGCCCCGCTCGGCTCTCGCCCGGCCGCGATCAGCCCAGGGTCTGGGCGAAACGGGCCGAGCCGTGCTCCAGGTCCGGGTGCTCCACCGCCAGCGCGGTCGCCACCGCGCTGGTGAAACCCATCTGCGCCCCGTCCGCGTACGCGGCGTCGAACGCCGCGTCGCCGAGGAGCTGCCGCAGGACACCCTGCTGGTTCCCCCAGAACACCCCGAACTGCGTCGCCCGGCGCGCACCCCGCACCGACTCCGCCCCGCCGAACAGGACGGACGCGCTGACCGGATCCCCACCCATCGCGCAGCGCACCGCGATGGCGGCGACCGCGTCGGCGGCGGCACCCCGGAAACCGTGCCGCAGCCGGGACCGCAGGGCCACCACCAGGTGGTCGTGCGCGGCGACCAGGTCACCGCGGCGCAACGCGACCATCCCGAGAAGCCAGTCGACGGTACGGCGGCCCCGGTCCTCCGGCCGCGTCGCCTCCATCACCCGAGCCCCGCCGAGCAACTCCGCCGCCTCGTCCAGGGCGTCCCGCCGCCACAGCAACTCGGCGAGCGCGATGATCGTCGGCAGCGCGGCGGCCGGGGCACCCGTACGCTCGGCAGCGCGGATGACCTCCCGGCACAGCAGCTCCGCGTCGTCGAGCCGGCCCGCCTCGATGAGCGAGACGCGGTGACCGGCGAGCGCCCGTACCAGAAGAACCGGATCGTCCGCCCGCCGAGCGGCCTCCTCGGCCCGCTGCAGGAAGCGGTCGCGCTCGTCGCGGTCGCCCGACAGGCCGGCATGGAGGAGGTACGCGGACGCCAGCTCCCCCGGCGTCACCTCGGCACCCTCCAGCCGGCCGTACAGCCGGTACAGCAGGTCCCGCCCGGCCCGCGCGCCGCCGTGCTCGCGCCACCAGGGGTCCAGCGCCGCGGCGAGCCGCAGCCCCGCCCGAGCGTCGCCACCCGACACCGACCACCGCAGAGCGGCTTCCCACTCCTTCACGTACGGCGACAGCTCCGTCAACGACACCGTCCGCGGCTGCCCGTCCGTGTCGACGACGACACCGTCCAGCGTGTGCAACGACCAGGCGGCATGCCGGTCCCGAGCCACCCGCTCCTCCCCGGCCGCGGCGAGCCGGCGCGCCGCGTACGCACGTACCTGATCACCCAACCGGTACCGCGGCCCGGCCACGACCTCGACGAGCGACCGGTCGGCCAGCTCCGACAGGGCGCCGAACGCGTCGTCGCCGGACCATTCGACGGTGGCCAGCTCGACCGGGCCGGCGAAGACGGCGAGGCGGCGCAGAAGGGCGGCGGCCCGATCGCTCAGGGCGCGGTAGGAGCAGTCGAGGTTGCGGGTCAGGCTGGTGTGCCGGTCCCGGAACGACTCGACCGGCTGCCGGGGCCCGGCCGGCTGGACGATCTCCCAGCCGCCGCGCGCGGGCGATTCGGCAGCTTCCCAGCTACCGCTTGCCGGCGATTCGGCGGCTTCCCAGTTGCCGGCGACTCCGCGGAGGAAGGGGTTCTCCCAGCCTTCCCGGCCGGCGTCGAGGGCCGCGATCGGGTCGTGCAGCCGCGCGGCCAGCTGGGCCGCGGACAGCAGCCGCAACCGGTCGGCGGCCAGTTCGATCGCCAGCGGATGACCGTCCAGCTTCGACGCCACCCGCCCCAGGTCACCGGACTCCTCCGCGGACACCGCACGCCCGCCCCGCGCGGCAACCGAACGCTCACTGAGCAGTGCGTACGCATCCGCCGGCGCCATCGGCGGCAGCCGCCACACCAGCTCGCCCGGCACCCCGAGCGGCGCCCGCGACGTCGCCAGCACATCCAGCCGGGGGCAGGCGCCGAGCAGCCGCCGCACCAGACGCCGTACCGCTCCGGGATGCGCGTCGCAGGTGTCCAGCACCAGCAGGATCCGGCCGTCCCGGCACCGCTCGACGACGGACTCGAGAACCGGTCGCGCCGGCTCCGGCCGTACCCCCATCGCGGCCGCCAAGGCGGCCTCCGGCACCCCCTCGGCGAGATCGACAACCCAGACCCCCTGCGCGTACGCCGCCAGCACCTGCTCGGCGACCGCCAGCGCGATCCGCGTCTTGCCCGCACCGCCGGCACCGGCCACGGTGACGAGCCGGTGCTCCCCGACCAGTCCCCGCAACTCGGCGACCTCGGCCTGCCGCCCCACGAACGAGGTCAGCGCGGCCGGCAGATTGTGGACGGGGGCGCTCTCCGTACGAGGCTCGGGAAAGGACCGCTGAAGGCCGGGAGCGACGATCTGGAAGAGCCGCTCGGCATCGTCGAACCCGCGCAGCCGGTGCTGCCCGAGATCAACCAGGTCGATCGCGGACCGGGCGGCCGCCTGGTACGCGGACCCGCCCGCCGCCGGCACCTCGAACGCTGTCCTGCTCGCCGCGGGTCCCCGGGCCGGCTCCCACGCCACGGTGCCGGCCGCGGCCGCCTCGAAGGCAGTTCTGGTCGCTGCCGGACCGGCGGCGGTGCCGGCCGCTGCTGAGCCGATGGTCGTTCCGGTCGCCGTCGAGCCGATGGTCGTTCCCGCCGTTACGGAGCCGATAGTGGTGCCTGCCGCCGCCAAGCCGATGGTCGTTCCCGCTGCCGAGCCGATGGTCGTTCCCGCCGCTGCCGAGCCGATGGTCGTTCCCGCCGCTGCCGAGCCGATGGTCGTTCCGGCCGCTGCCGTGCCGGTCGGGGTTCTCGTGCCGCGGGGCTCAGCCGACGCGAATGGCCGGGTCAGCAGTCCTGCAGCGGTGCGGTTCAGGTTGTGGGCGCGGCGCGGCATCCCGGCAGTGTCGGCGGCGTGGCGCCCGTGGTTGTGCGCCCCCGCGACCGGAACGCCGGGAAGCAGGTCCGCGGACCACACGCTCACCGCCAGCGCCGTCGCCTCGGAGCAGATGATCTGGCCGCCGTGAGCAGCCGCGGACACCCGGGCGGCACGGTGGACCTCATGGCTGGTGTACTCGCCGCCGACCGGCTGGGCCCATCCGGTGTGGAGCCCCATCCGCACGCGAGGGGCCACGTCGGGGCTCGGCCACGGGTGGTCGGCGAGTGCGCGCTGTGACGCCACGCAGGCGGCGACCGCTTCGGCGGCATCCGCGAAAGCCACGAAGAAGGAATCACCCTCAGTGAAAAGCTCGATCCCCGAGTGATTACGTACCGCATCCCGGATGACGCCGCGATGGGCGTTCAGCACGCTGCGATATCCGTCGCCGAGCATCCTGGCCAGCCGAGTCGAGCCTTCGATGTCGGTGAACATGAAGGTCACCAGCCCACTCGGCAGCTCGGTCCGTCCCGACACGGTGTGAACCTCCGCCCCCTTGGGAAGTCGCGCTCCATGCTGCCGCACAGCAATCACGGGGCACATCGTAGAAACGGTCGGTAACCATCCACCCGCCACGGCCGACCCCGTTCGGGCGACCCCGGAGCCGTCGTCCACATCCACGCACGGCACTACGCGTGACGTAACGAGGCGGTTCATGTGCGGGTCACGCAGCAGTTGGTCATTTCCAACCCCCGAACGGACGTACGCCCAGGAGACCTCAGGCGCGGCGTCCTGCACGACTCCGACAAGTCACTGCCCGGTCACCCACCGAGAGTGCCCGCAGTGGACGGCCGGCGGTCCGCTATCCACGGTGGTGGGCGAGTTGAGCCGGCGGAGACGCTGTAGCAGTTGGACCCCCGCGACCCTGGCTCACTCACCTTTGGCCACGACTGCCACCCCGCGAACACGGACCGCGATCGGCCGGCCCCTCGGACCTGCGTTCGGCAAACACTCGATCGTCGGCCACTCACCGTCGGTCGCGGGCCGCCCGGTCAGGGTCGCGCGTTCGCGCGGATCGCTCATCACCGGTCGCTCGCTCGGCCCGCTCATCCGTCCGATCCGAACGAGCCGTCCGGATCGCTTGCCGTCCGGCTCGCTCGCCCAGCCGGCTCGCTCGTCCAGCCGGCTCGCTCGTCCAGCCGGCTCGCTCGTCCAGCCGGCTCGCTCGGCCGGCCGGGAGACGGGTCGCACCGAGTACCGCCGGTTGTCAGCAGCCGCAGGCTCCACCGCAACAGCCGCCCCCACCGCCGCCGCCGGCCGGCACAGACGGCGCGGTGCCGCCCCGGCCCGTCACGGCGACCGTGGAGAGAAGCTTGACCGTGTCCTTATGGCCCTGTGGGCAGGTCGCCGGGGCCGACGCCTCGGCCATCGGGCGATTCAGTTCGAAGGTGTCACCGCATGCGCGGCAACGGAAGTCGTATCGCGGCATCCGAACAGCGTATTGGCTGGACCGGCCCCCGCGCTGCATCGCACGTGCGTAGTTGTTGACCAAAGATTGGCCGGAGCCCATGGCACTCCATTGGCCAGAATCCATGGCACCCGGCGGTGGCCCTCGACCGGTAGTCTTCTGCGGGTGGTAGACGGGCACGACACACCCTCGAAGCGACCAGCGGCGCCGCACTCCGGCGGCCCTCTGGGCAGCTCGGGTGCCGCGCCCGATGAGCCGCCCGCCGCGGAGGCGAAGGAGCCTGCCGTGAGCCCCGCCGGAGAGGCAGAGAAGCCGGCACCGCCTCTCGCTGAAGGGGCGGAAAAGCCGGCCGGGCCTCTCGCCGAAGGGGCGGAAAAGCCGGCCGGGCCCCTCGCCGGGGACGGGGAAGATCGAAGCTCCACCCCGACCGGGAGCCCCGCCGCGGCAGCGGAGAAGAGGACCGCAACCGACGCAGGCACGTCTGCGAAGGAGCCGTCCGGGAAGACCACGGACAGGCCGGCCGGAAGCACCGCGGACGAGCCGGCGAAGAACAAGCCGAGCGAGGAAGCGACCACCCAGCCCTCGGACAAGGCAGCGAGCAGCCCTTCGGCAGAGACCAAGGCCGGGGAGAAGCAGCCGGAAGAGGGCGCCACAACACCATCGGCGACGGCCGTCGCGCTCGCGGCGCGCAGCCGGACCACCCGGGTGCTGCGCAAGGCCAATCCCGTACGCGTGGTCCGCAACACCTCGGAGTGGGCCAAGCGCCCGTCCGGCCGGTTCATCCTGCCGGCCGTCATAGCCGTACTGCTCCTCGGCGCCGCCGGGACGGCCGGTGCTTACCTCGTACCGCAGGCTCTGCAGTCCGCGCCGTCGCCCAGCGCGACGCCGAACTTCGGCCTGGATGGCGGGGGGTCGGGCGCGCCGCTGCCCAGCGCGAGCGGGCTGCCGAGCCTGCCGGGTGTCAGTTCCGCGGCCACCGCGCCGGGCGGCCTGCCCACGACGCCGCCCGTGGGGGTTGCCGGCGGCCGGCCGGCCGATGTGCTCGCCGGGTGGGCCCAGCAGACCGGGACGCGGGTCGGGATCCCGGTGGTCGCGGTCCAGGCCTACGGGTACGCCGAGCTGGTCGTCAGCCGTACCGCCCCGAGCTGCCACCTGAGCTGGACCACGATCGCCGCCATCGCGAAGGTGGAATCCGCACACGGCAGCGCGAACGGCGCGGTGCTCGGCGTGGACGGCACAGTGGCGCCGGCGATCTTCGGTCTGCCGCTCGACGGCAAGGGCGGCCGCCAGCTGATCCGCGACACCGATCAGGGCGTGCTCGACAAGGACGCCCAGTACGACCGTGCGATGGGACCGTTGCAGTTCATCCCGCAGACGTGGAACGAGATCTCGGCCGGCAACGCGGTGGACGCCGACAACAACGGTGTGTCGGACCCCAACGACATCGACGACGCATCCCTCGCCGCGGCCGTCTATCTGTGCCGGGGCGGGCGGGACCTGTCCAGGGCGGACGCCTGGTGGGACGCCATTCTGTCCTACAACGCCGTACGCCCGTACGCGCAGAAGGTCTTCGACGCCGCCAACGAATACGGCCAGCGCAGCCGCGTCTAACGGACCACCCACAGTGACGGGTCGCGTACATTTGCTCCCCCGGCACTTCCCTGAATGTCGAGATACCGGCAAGCTGTACGGGTGAGGGTGCGTGAATGGGATCCCCGGTCCGCGTCGGACGAGGAGATCCGATCGCTCGTGGAGACGCTGAACGACGTGCTCGCAGCGGATCTCCCGGACGATCCACCGTGGCAGGACGTGCAGGTCAGGGAGTACCTGGCCGAGACGATGCCGGGCGAGCGCCGGATCAGCTGGGTGGCCGAGGACGACCGGCTGCCCGAGGGCACGGGCAAGGTCTTCGGGCACGTCACCCTCCTGCTGCTGGGTGACATCGGCGTGCTGGAGGTGCTCGTGCACCCCGATCTGCGCCGCCGCGGCCTCGGTCAGCAACTGGTCGCGGTCGCGGCCCGCCGCGCGTACCTCGAGGGGTTCTCGTCGATCGGCGTCGAGGCGATCGGTGACACCCCGGCGATCCCCTTCTACGAGGCGCTGGGCTTCGAGAAGGAGTACGTGGAGACGCGCAGCGTGCTGAGCCTGTCCAGCGTGGACTGGAGCGCCCTGAGCGCGATGGCGAGCGGCATCAGCGCCGGGTACCGCGTCGAGTACCACCCGGGCGGCCCGCCGGAGAGCCTGCTGGAGGCGTACGCGCAGGCGAAGCTCGAGGGTCAGGACGGCGACGACAACGACCTGGACCTGCGCCCGAGCTCGTCCGATCCGCAGCGACTGCGCGACAGCCTCGACACGCTGCACCGGCGTGGGCTCAAGCCGTACATCGTGCTCGCGATCCATGAGGCGACCGGGACGGTTGCCGGCCTGACGGAGCTGGTCGTGCCGGCGCAGCATCCGGAACGCGCCGACCAGTACGACACCATCGTCGTGCGTGAACATCGCGGTTACGGGATCGACCGGGCGATCAAGGCCCGGATGCTGCTCGAGCTGCGGACGGCGGAGCCGGGTCTGGGCGAGGTGCAGACCTGGAACGCGCAGCACAGCGAGTCGATGCTGAAGGTTAACGCCGAGTTGGGCTTCCAGTCCGACCGGGACTGGTACGAATACATCGCCGACGTTGCGCAACTGGTACAGAGACTGGAACCCACGGACTGACCTGGGCCTTTAGGGTCGGCGTACCCCTTTTCAAGCTCCGTTGTGGAGGCTTCGTGCGCTACCCACGCATATTGCCCGTTCTTGTCGCCCCCGTTCTGACGGCTGTGCTGATCCCAGGCGTGGCACGGGCGGCTGACGAACCCCTGTCGGTCGGCGCGGTGCAGGGCAGCACCACATCCTCGCCCCGCACCCACCGCTCCCCGTTGGCGAACCCGTCCGGCAACGGCACCAGCAGCGCCCTGTACGAGGTTCGCGGTGTCGTCACGCAGCGCACACTGGCGCGAACGGCCGCGGGCGCCGACCAGAACGGCTTCTTCCTGCAGAGCCGCAAGGGCACCGAGGACGGTGACCCGGCCAGCTCCGACGGCATCTTCGTGTTCATGGGCTCGTTCACGTCGCTGGTCGGCGGCTACGTGCCCACGGTCGGCGACGAGATCGTGGTCAAGGCGCGGGTGTCCGAGTACTACTCGCTGACCCAGCTCTCCAGTGCCTCGCTGGTCACGAAGCTCGCCTCGGGCGTACCGATGAGCGAGGTCCAGGTCGACGACGCGACGCCGCCGGTCGACGTGGCCGCCGCCGACCTGTTCTGGGAGCAGCACGAGGGCATGCAGCTGCGGGTGCGCGCGGGCTCCGGCGCCGTGTCGGGCCGCAACGTCTTCAGCGACACGGCCGACGCCGAGATCTGGGTCGTCGACAAGGACGACCCGCTGCTGGACCGCGCCGACCCGTACGCGCGCCGGGCCTTCCGCGACGCTCACCCGCTGGACGACGACCCGGCCCGCTTCGACAACGGCAACGGCGACCGCATCCTGCTCGGCCCGATGGGCGTCAAGGCGACCGCCGGTGACAACAGCACCCTGCTGCCGCCGGTGAAGACCTTCGACACGTTGTCGGCCGACGCGGTCGGCGGCGTCTACTACGCCTTCAACAAGTACGGGATCCAGCCGTCGACCGCGGAGTTCGCGGCGGGCGCCGACCCGTCGAAGAACAACCCGCCCAAGCCGGCCAAGCGCGGCTCCGAGTTCGCGGTGTCCACCTACAACGTCGAGAACCTGTACGACTACCGCGACGACCCGTTCGACGGCTGCGACTTCACGGGCAACTCCGGGTGCCCCGGGGTCAGCCCGCCGTTCGACTACGTGCCGGCGAGTGAGGCCGCCTACACCGAGAAGCTGGGGAACCTGGCCGACCAGATCGTGAACAGCATGCACTCGCCGGACGTCATCCTGGCGCAGGAAGCGGAGGACCAGGACATCTGCACGGTCTCGGGAACGGCGCTGAGCTGCGGGGACACGAACAACGCGGACGGGCAGCCGGACACGCTGCAGGACCTCGCGCTCACGATCAAGAACGCGGGCGGGCCGGCGTACGCGGCGGCGTTCGACCGCACCGGCGCGGACGCGCGTGGCATCACGGCGGCGTTCCTCTACCGCACCGACCGGCTGTCGCTCGCGGCCGCCCCCGCGGATGACCCGATCCTCGGCTCGGCGCCGCAGGTGCAGTACCGGGGCACGCCGCTCGCCGGTAACGCCGACGTGTCCAACCCGAAGGCTCTCAACGCGGTGCTTCCCGCCGACGTGGACCGGTCCACCGGCGTGGACGGTGCGAACGTCTTCACCCGGGCGCCCCAGGTGGCACTCTTCGACGTGAAGGCCGCGCCGGGCGCCTCGGAGCACTTCCAGCTGTGGGCGATCAGCAACCACTACAGCTCCGGTCCGGACAGCCGCGTCGGCCAGCGCCGGGAACAGGCGACCTACGGTGCTGCGATCACGACGGCGATCGGGGCGACCCACCCGCACGCGCGGATCGCGTACGGCGGCGACCTGAACGTCTTCCCGCGGCCGGACGAGCCGGTTCCCGCCAAGCCGGCCGACCAGCTGGGGCCGCTCTACGAGGCCGGACTGCACAACCTCTGGGATGACCTGGTGGCGGACGCGCCCTCGTCGGCGTACTCGTACGTGTTCGACGGCCAGGCCCAGACGCTCGACAACCTCTTCGTCAACGACGCCCTGCACGGCGACCTGATCGAGATGCGGGCCGCGCACATCAACGCGGACTGGGCGGCCGAGGACGAGGCCAACGGCTCCAAGGGCTCGAGCGACCACGACCCGCAGATCGCCCGCTTCCAGTCGAAGGCGGCGCTGACCACGGCCGACGCCGCCGTGGCCGAGGGCAACAGCGGGACGACGGCGCTGAGCTTCCCCGTCACCCTGTCGCGTCCGCTGAGCCAGCCGCTCACGGTGTGCGCCACCGCGGTGCCCGGCTCGGCGTGGCCGGTCGTCGACTTCGACCCCTACTTCGGGTGCAAGTCGATCCCCGCGGGTGAGACCGGCGTGACCTTCACCGTCAAGGTGCGCGGCGACCGGCTCCGCGAGCCGGACGAGAAGCTCACGCTCGTGGTCGCCGGCCTCGGCGACGTCCGTCAGACCGACCCGTCGGCGACGGGCGTCATCAAGAACGACGACTGACCGGTACGGCCTACAGCTGCCGGGTCCGCCTCGCGTGGGCCCGGCAGCTGTGTTCATGGCCGGCCGACGAAGGGCCGGGCCGGTCCCGCCAGCCAGGCGAGCGACCAGCTGGCGAAGGGCAAGGCCGGGCCGGCCAGCCAGGCGAGCGACCAGCTGACGAAGGGCAAGGCCGGGCCGGCCAGCCAGGCGAGCGACCAGCTGACGAAGGGCAAGGCCGGTCCCGCCAGCCAGACGAGCGGCCGGCTGACGAGGGGCTGATGGGGGCTTGAGCACGCGCCGAGGATGCCGGATTCGCGGCGAGGCCGCCGAGTGCCCTGTGGATACTCACGCGTTGTGGACAACCGGAATCGGCGGTCGACAGGCGGGTAGCGTGCCTCGCATGACAGACGAGCCGCTGGACGTCGAAGCCTCCCGCAACGCCGGAGCGCCCGCCGAGGAAGCGGACCCGACCAGGGAGTCCGCCGAGGAAGCGGACCCGACCAGGGAGTCCGCCAAGAGGCAGAACAAGGGCTCACCCGACCAGCCGTGGGAGCCGGGCGAGCAGCGCTACAGCGACCGGCCCGAGCAAGGCGGTGAAACGCCCGGACCGGCCAGGACCGAGCCCCCGGGCTGAGTGTCTGAACCGGCCGGCTGGGTCAGTACCGGCTGCGCAGCAACTGGGCGGCTTCCGCGGCCCAGTAGGTCAGGATGACCTGCGCGCCGGCCCGCTTGATCGACGTCAGCGTCTCCAGCATCACGCCCTCGCGATCGATCCAGCCGTTGGCCGCGGCCGCCTCGACCATCGCGTACTCGCCGGAGACCTGGTAGGCGGCGACCGGCACGGTCACCCGGTCGCGGACCGCGGCCACCACGTCGAGGTACGGCAGCGCCGGCTTGACCATGATCATGTCCGCGCCCTCGGCCACGTCCAGGTCCACCTCGCGCAGGGCTTCGCGGATGTTGCCGGGGCTCTGCTGGTAGGTGCGGCGGTCGCCCTGGAGGGTGGACTCGACGGCCTCGCGGAAGGGGCCGTAGAAGGCGCCGGCGTACTTGGCCGCGTACGCAAGGACCGAGACGTCCTGGTGGCCGGCCTGGTCGAGGGCGTGCCGGACGACACCGACCTGGCCGTCCATCATGCCGGAAGGGCCGACGACGTGGGCACCGGATTCGGCCTGGGCCACGCCCATCCGGGCGTACAGGTCGAGGGTGGCGTCGTTGTCGACCGTGCCGTCGGCGGTGAGGACGCCGCAGTGGCCGTGGGAGGTGAACTCGTCGAGGCACAGGTCGCTCATGACGACCGTGGCGTCGCCGACCTCGGCGACGACGTCCCGGATGGCGACATTGAGGATGCCGTCCGGGTCGATGCCGCGGGAACCGGTCTCGTCCTTGTTCTCGGCCGTGGGCACGCCGAAGATCATCAGGCCGCCAACGCCCGCGCCGACGGCTTCGTGCGCGGCCTTGCGCAGGGAGTCGCGCGAGTGCTGGAGGACGCCGGGCAGCGACGAGATCGGCCGGGGCTCGGTGAGGCCCTCCTTGACGAAGAGCGGCAGCACCAGCTCGGCGGGCGACACGCGGGTCTCCTCGACCAGCCGCCGCATCGCAGCCGTGCGCCGCAGCCGGCGCGGGCGGATGTCCGGGTAAGACATGCGAACTCCCCTCAGCCAGGCCCACCGCCGCACCGCGGCAGACCGAAAAGCGGCCAGGCCCGCCGCACCGCGACAGGCCGGAAACAGCCCGGCCGACCGCACCGCGACAGGCTGGAAACGGCCCAGCCGACCGCACCGCGACAGCCGGTAGAACAGCCAGGACCACCGCATCGCGACGGCACCGGTGAAACAGCCGGCCCGAAAAAAGCCAGCCCGAGAAAGCAGCCAGACCAGCCGGCCCGGAGAAACAGCCAGACCAGCCGGCCCGGAAAAGCAGCTGGGCCGGACGCACCGTTCGCGCGTCCGGCCCAGCTCACATCATCAGCGGAACCGAAGCGCCGTCGGGCCCTGCACCTTTGAGCCGCGGCGCTGCTTCGCCGGCATGGCGGCCAGCTTCTCGCGGAGCTCGACCGCGTACGAGGCGAGCGCCTCGACGAGGTCGGGGACCGAGGCGTGCTGCGGCTGGACGTCCACTCGCAGGCCGAACTCCGTGGCCGTCTCCGCGGTCTTCGGGCCGATCACCGCGACCACCGTGCGGGCGTGCGGCTTGCCGGCGATGCCGACCAGATTGCGGACCGTCGAGGACGACGTGAACAGGACTGCGTCGAAGCCGCCCGACTTGATGGCGTCGCGGATGTCGGCCGGCGGCGGGGCGGCGCGGACCGTGCGGTACGCCGTCACGTCGTCGACCTCCCAGCCGCGCTCGATGAGGCCGGCCGCGAGGGTTTCCGTGGCGATGTCGGCGCGGGGCAGGAGCACCCGGCCGACCGGGTCCAGGATCTCGTCGTGCGGGGAGAACTCGGCCAGCAGGCCCTCGCTGGACTGGTCGCCGGACGGGATGAGCTCGGGCTGGATGCCGAAGTCGCGGACCGCGTCCGCCGTGGCCTCACCGATGCAGGCGATTTTCACGCCGCCGAAGTGGCGGGCGTCGAGGCCGTGCTCGGCGAACTTCTCCCAGACCGCGCGGACCGCGTTGACCGAGGTGAAGACCACCCAGGCGTAGCGGCCGTCGACCAGGCCCTTGACCGCGCGCTCCATCTGCGCCGGGGTGCGCGGGGGCTCGACGGCGATCGTCGGGACCTCGCACGGGATGGCGCCGTACGCCCGCAGCCGGGCACTCATCGCCCCCGCCTGCTCCTTGGTGCGCGGCACGAGGACCTTCCAGCCGTACAGCGGGCGGTTCTCCCACCAGCTCAGCTTGTCGCGCTCGGCGACCTCCGAGCCGACCGTCAGCACCACGCGGCCGGTGAAGCCGAGCGCCGCCGCGACGAAGCTGTCGACCGTGGAGGTGGTCGTGTACTGGGTCTCGCCGGTGCCGTCGCCGGTCACCGCGACCGCCGTGCCGGGCTCGACGCCCGCGGCGAGCAGGCCGTCGCGGACCGCGGCGAGGTCTCCGGCGTCCACCGCCACCGCGAAGGAGCCCTTCTGGGCCGCCGCGGCGAGCGCGTCGAAGTCGAGGGCCGCCACGTCGTCGATGTCGGCCACCGTGCGGACGCCCGGCAACGGCACGCCCGCGTACGTGGCGACGCCCTCCGCCTGGCCCAGGCCCGGCACCACCTCGAAGTGCACGGCCGTGCGGGCGACCGCCTGCACCTCGCGGACCACGGCCTCGTGCCCGAACGGGTCGCCGGCGACGAGGTGCACGGCGGACAGGCCGGACTTCGCCGCCGAGAGCAGCACCTTGGCGACGTCGCCGGGCGCGCCCTCGGCCGGGCTGAACTGGGTGTCCTCCTTGGCCTCCGCCTTGATCGCCGCGAGCAGCGACTCGGGGACGCCCCGGTCGTAGACGACCTGGTCGGCGTCGGCGAGGGTGTCGTGGGCCCGGCGCGTCAGCAGCCCCGGGTCGCCGGGTCCGGCGCCGACGAACGCGATGCGTCCGGCGCGGTTGCGGGCGGTGCGGGTGGTCATTCTGTGCTCCCCATCAGGGTGTCGGCGCCGTCTTCGAGGAGATCGGCGGCGAGCGCCTTGCCGATCTCCGCCGCGTCGGCGGGCGTTCCGGTGCGCGACAGCCGGACAGCTCGGGCCCCATCCGGGCTGATCACCGCACCGCGCAGGTAGATCTCGTCGCCGTGCTCGCCTTCGGCGAGCTCGGCGTGTGCCGCGACCGGGGCGGAGCACCCGGCCTCGAGCGTGGCGAGCATCGCCCGTTCCGCCGTGACGGCGGCGCGGGACGGTGCATGGTCGAGCGCCCCCAGCAGCTCGACCAGGTCTGCGTCGCCGGACCGGCACTCCACCGCCAGCGCACCCTGAGCCGGGGCGGGCAGCATGAGCATCGGGTCCAGCGTCTCCGTGATCTCGGCGACCCGGCCGAGACGCGCCACGCCGGCCCGCGCCAGCACGATTGCGTCGAGGTCGGCCTCGGGGCCGAGCACTCGCGCGATGCGGCTGTCGACGTTGCCTCGGATCGGCGTGACCTGCAACTGTAGGCCCAAGGCATGCAGTTGCGCGATTCGGCGCACCGCCCCCGTGCCGATGGTGGCGCCCGGCGGGAGCTCCGCAAGCGTCTTCCCGTCGCGGGCGATGAGAGCATCGCGCGGGTCCTCGCGCTGCGGCACGGCGGCGATGTGCAGTCCGGGGTGCTCCCCGGTGGGCAGGTCCTTGTACGAGTGCACGGCGAAGTCGATCTCGTTCGCCAGCAGGGCGTCCCGCAGGGCGGACACGAACACGCCGACGCCGAGCCGGGCGACCGGGGCGGACGAGCGGTCCCCCGGGGTCACGATGGGCACCAGCTCGACCGGCACGCCGGAGACAGCAGTGACCGCGGACGCGACCATCTGTGACTGGGCGAGGGCGAGGGCGCTGCCCCGGGTTCCGAGGCGCAGCGGGGAGCTCACGCTTGTCCTCCGATCTCGGGTACGGCGTCGGCCTGGGTGGCGTGCGGAACGTCGAGGTCGAACAACTCCCGCAACAGCGCCGCATACTGGTCGCCGCCCGGCTCCGCCGCAAGTTGCCGGACCCGTACGGTCGGCGAGTGCAGCAGTTGCTGGACGACCCGGTGCAGGGTACGGGAAACGTCGGCCCGCTGCTCCTCGGTGAATTCCGGCCGGCGCGCGGACAGCTTGCGCAGCTCGGCGGTGACCACGTCGTCGGCGCGGGTACGCAGCGCGGCGACGGTCGGTGCGATCTCGGCGCCCCGCAGCCAGGCGAGGAAGTGGTCGACCTCGCTCGCCACGATCTGCTCGACGGCGGCGGTCTCGGCGGCCGCGGGCATGGCCCGGCGGTTGGCCGCGAGCCCGTCGATGTCGACGACGGTCACCTGGGGCAGCTCGGCGACCTCGGGCGCCACGTCGCGCGGCACGGCGAGGTCGAGCACGACCAGCGGGCGCTCCCGGCCGGCGAGCCGGTCCGCGGTGAGCACGGGCTCGGTGGACGCCGTGGCACAGACGACCAGGTCGGCCTCGTGCAGGGCGGCGTCGAGATCGGCGAACGGCACTGCGGTGGCGCCGTACGCCTCCGCGAGCCGCGCGGCCCGTTCGGCGCCACGGTTGGTGATCTGCAGCGGCCCGACGCCGGAGCGGGTGAGGGTGGCGACGGAGAGCGCGCCCATCGCACCGGCGCCGATCACGAGGCCGGGGTGGCCGGTCAGGTCGCCGCCGAGCGAGCCGGCCGCGACCTCGAGCGCGGCGGTGACCACGCTCTGCCCGGCCCGGTCGATGCCGGTCTCGGCGTGGGCCCGCTTGCCGACGCGCAGCGCCTGCTGCATGAGCTCGTGCAGGAGCCGGCCGGCGGTGTCGGCCTCGGTCGCGGCGTGGTACGCGTCGCGCAGCTGCCCGAGGATCTGCGCCTCGCCGACGACCATCGAGTCGAGGCCGGAGGAGACGCGGAACGAGTGGCGCACCGCTTCCTCGTCGTAGTGCACGTAGAGGTGGCCGGCGAGCTCGCTGGCGCTGATCCCGGACTCCTCGGCGAGCACGGCGCAGACGTCGCCGAGGCCACCGTGGAAGCCGGAGACGGCCGCGTACACCTCGACGCGGTTGCAGGTGGAGAGCACGACGGCCTCGCCGACGTACGGCTGGGCGACGAGCTTCTGCAGCACAGCCGGGATGTCCGGGCCGGCGATGGTGAGGCGTTCGAGCGTGCCGACCCCCGCGGTGCGGTACGACGCTCCGACGCTGAGCAGGTTCACGATCCGACCGCCTCCTGGTTCGCACCGCCGACGGCGGCCGCCCCGCGTCCGCCGGGCAGCGCGGTGAGCGACGCCTTGCGGTGTTCGTGGAACGAGAGGATCTGCAGCTCGATGGCGAGGTCGACCTTGCGCACGTCGACGCCGGCCGGCACGGACAGCACACAGGGCGCGAAGTTCAGGATGCTGGTGACCCCCGCGGCCACCAGCTCGTCCGCGACACCCTGCGCGGCACCGGCCGGGGTGGCGATGACGCCGATGGCGATGCCCTCCTCGACCACGGCCTGGGCGAGCTCGTCGATGTGCCGTACGACCAGCCCGTTGATCGTCTCGCCGACCAGCGCGGGGTCGGCGTCGAAGAGCGCGGCGATGCGGAACCCGCGGCTGGCGAAACCGTCGTAGCCGGCGAGCGCGTGGCCGAGGTTGCCGACGCCGACGAGGGCGACGGCGCGGCGCTGGTCGAGGCCGAGGATGTACTCGATCTGGTCGACGAGCAGGGCGACGTCGTAGCCGACGCCGCGGGTCCCGTACGACCCGAGGTGGGAGAGGTCCTTGCGGAGCTTGGCGGAATTGACGCCGGCCGCGGCCGCGAGACCCTCGCTGGAGATCGTGTCCGAACCGTTCTCGGCGAGATTGTGCAGAGCTCGGAGATATTCCGGCAGCCGCGCGATCGTCGCCTCCGGGAGGTCGGGGAAGGCGGGCACTGCACCGGCATTGCCGGACGCGTTTCCTTGACGCTGCTGACTCATCTGACTCCGTGCCGACGAGGTGGCGGACCTGCGGTGAGCCCTCTGTGGCCTGGATCGACCGGCTGTGGTAGCGGGGCTCGTCGGAGTCACAGAATAGGCGCTTGTGAAGGCGTGCACAAATCGCGATCTTGATAGCGGAACTGGACAGAGATCAAGTCAGCGTGCTATTCGCACGCCGACACCTGTGGAGAGTATTACCGCTTTTCAGGCTCATCGACCAGCACAGCCGGCATCTCGACGACGAGGATCACAGATCCATCGGCGAAGGTCACAGCGCCTTCGCGAGCGACACCGCCTCCACCAGTGAGTCGGCGACCGGCACACCGGAGGCACGCAGCCGGGCAGGCTCGGTGAACCCGCCCGTGTAGAGCACGCACAGCGCACCCACCGAGGCCGCCGCGTCCGCGTCGTCGATCGAGTCGCCGATGAGAACGGCCTGGTCGCCCGCGACGTGGAGTTGATCGAGGTGCCGGGCCAGGTGCCCCGCCTTCAGGCCGCCGTCGACCTCCGTGGGCCGGCCGTCGACCCGGGCGAACACCCCGGCCAGCCCGCGCGACTCCACGGCCGGGACGAGCTCGTCGTGGAACCACATGGACAGCAGCGACTGCGTGCCCGGCCAGGCCTTGATCGCGGCCTCGGCGTCCGCGGCGAGCGGAATCGTGGTCAGGCCCATCCGGTACGCCTCGTGGAAGATCCGGTCGAGCTCCTCGAACTCGTCGTCGGTGATCGCCCGCTCGAGGACCTCGGCATAGAACTCGCTCACCGGCCGGCGAAAGCGCCGGCGGTGCTCGTCGGAGTCCACGCTGCGGCCGCCGACCGCGGCGAACGTGTGATTCGTCGAGGCCACGACGAGCGAGAGGTCGTCGAGCAGGGTGCCGTTCCAGTCCCAGACAAGATGCGTACGCGCCACGGCGAGAGGCTACAGCCGAGGGGCCCCCGGCGGTCGAGCCATATCCCGCAGCAGTCGCTCCTCCTCGATCCGCCAGTAGCCGTGCTCCTTGCCGTCGAGCAGCACCACCGGCACCCGGTCGCCGTAGTCGCGCTCCAGGTCGATCGAGTCGGAGACCTCCACCCGGGTCCACCGGCCGGCGGCGATCCGGTCCAGCACCTGCTCGGCCTCCTCGCAGAGATGACAGCCGGTGCGGCTGATCAGGGTCAGGCGGTTCATCGCAGCTCTCCCTTGCGTACCTTGCCGATCGCCGAGTGCGGCAGCTCGTCCACGATCTCGAAGCCCACCGGCAGCTTGTACCGCGCGAGCCGGGCGGAACAGAACACCTCCAGCTCCGCATGCGTCGGCGCGGGGTCGAGGGCGGGCACGACGTACGCATACGGCGCCTGCCCGGTCCGCTCGTCCGCGACGGCGACCACGGCCGCCTCGGCCACGCCCGGGTGCTCGCCGAGGACCCGCTCGATCTCGGCGGGATAGACGTTGAAGCCGTTCACCAGGATCAGCTCGCCGATCCGGTCGACCAGGACGAGATCGCCGTCGGCGTCCGCGTACGCGATGTCGGCGGTCCCCCACCAGCCGTCGGGGTCCGGGCCGTCTCGCCCGTCCGGCCAGTAGCCCGAGAAGAGGTTGTCGCCGCGCACCACGATCTCCCCCGGGTCCGTGCCCGCGGAGACCTCCAGGTCCAGATCGAGCTCGTCGGGGGCCGGCTCGGCAACCGGTCCGTCACGCCAGAGCACGGCCCCGTCCGCAGTGCGCAGCAGCAGCGACACCCCCGGTAACGGACGACCGATTGAGCCGACCTTGGTGCGGTCACTCACCGCGGTCGTCGTGAGCACCGGCGCCGCTTCCGTCAGGCCGTACCCGATCATGATGCCGGCCCCGGTCGCGGCCGTGAACCGCGCCGCGTCGGCCGGGTCGAGCGGCGCCGCGCCGCACACCGCGGTGCGCACCCGCCGGAAGTCGGCGCCGGGCGTGCGGGACCACACCGCATACATCGACGGCACGCCGACGACCACGGTGACCTGGTGTTTCGCGATGAGCGACGCGGTCTCCGCCGGGTCGAAGCGATCGACGAGCACACCGCAGGCCGCGTGGTGCGCGACTGCGCCGAGGCCGGTGTTGAGGCCGTAGGCATGGAAGAACGGAATCGCCAGGAGCACCACGTCGGCCTCACCCACGACCGCCGGCTCTATGCGCTGCAACTGATCGTTGTTCGCGGTGAGAGCACGGTGCGTGAGCATGGCGCCCTTCGGCCGCCCGCTCGTCCCGGAGGTGTAGAGCAGAACCGCGAGGTCACTTCCGGCCGGTGTCGCTGCCGCGGGCTCCGCTCCGCCGGACCCAGAATCAAGATCCGATGACGGTACGGCTACCCCCGCCGACAACCGCAGAGCACCCAGCACCGCGTCATCGGCGACCACCCGGGCCGCCCCGCTGTCCGTCAGCGCGAAAGCCACCTCGTCCGCCGCGTACCCGGGATTGAGCGGCACAGCCACCCGCCCGGCGCGCAGCGTGCCGAAATAGGCGGCGGCGAATTCCGGGGTGTTACCGAGAATGATCGCGACCCGATCGCCGGGCGCCGTCCCGGTGGCCAGCCGCCGGGCGGCGCGATCCACGCGCTCGTCCAGGTCTGCCCAGGTCAGCTCGGTGCCCCCGGCGATCAGCGCGGGGCTGTCCGGGCGTCGGCGCGCGGCGTCGCGGACAGGGTCACGGGCCGGATCGGCGGTGCGGTCTCCCACGACGCCCGAGTCTGGCACACCGCCCACCCGTACGGGGAGCGTCGGACAGTCTGTCCGCGATCGATCACAGAGAGTCCCACATGGTGACAGAGGCGCGCCATGTCGCCTCTGTGCCACTTCGGGCCAATTTCGCGCAGCGCACACAGTGTGCGACTCCGTGTGCTTGAGCTCCGCAATACTTCCCGTCTGTGTAACGGGATCCACATTCCGTGGGTGGGGCCGGCCCGGCGTTCGGGTCCGCTTCACCCCGTTTTGTTGTGGACCGCTTTCGGACACCTCTCATTCGACGGCCCGCCGGGTCAAGGAGGCGCAGTGAGTCATGTGTACGCCGGCGATCCGTACAGCCGCGAGCTGTTCGCGGCTTACCCGAGCCTTCCCGAGGGGTTGACCTCGCTGCGGGACGGGGTTGCCAACGCCATCCGCGGCGACAGCCCCAAGCGGACCCGGAACCGTCCGCACATCAACGAGTCGCCGCTGGGACACCTGCCGCCCACGAACAACTCGAAGAGCGGCCGGGTCGCCGTACCCGGGCGGCCGCAGCCTCCGCAGCAGCCGGGACCCGGACGGGCCGGCGCAACCGACGGGGAGCAGGCCGTGGTCGTACCGGCGCAGAGCACGACCGGGCCGCCCAGCCAGACCGAGCCACCGAAATATCCGGCCCGTCCCGACCCGGGCGACGCCGCGGCCGAGGTCTGGGCGCTGGTCGAACGGGCCCAGGCCGGCGACGCCGCGGCCTTCGGGCTGATCTACGACCGGTACGTGGACACCGTCTTCCGGTTCGTCTACTTCCGCGTCGGCAACCGCCAGCTCGCCGAGGATCTCACCTCGGACACGTTCCTGCGGGCCCTCAAGCGCATCGGCAGCTTCACGTGGCAGGGCCGCGACCTCGGCGCCTGGCTGGTCACCATCGCCCGGAACCTGGTCGCCGACCACTTCAAGTCGGGCCGCTACCGGCTCGAGGTGACCACGGGCGACGTGCTCGACGCCGACCGCGAGGACCGCGGGCCGGAGGGCAGCCCCGAGGCCGCCGTGGTGGACCACATCACCAACGTGGCCCTGCTCACCGCGGTGAAGCAGCTCAATCCCGAGCAGCAGGAGTGCATCGTGCTGCGCTTCCTGCAGGGCTTCTCCGTGGCCGAGACCGCCCGGACCATGGGCAAGAACGAGGGCGCCATCAAGGCGCTGCAGTACCGGGCCGTCCGGGCGCTCGCCCGCCTGCTGCCCGAAGGGTTCCAGTGGTGACGCCGATTTCCCCGATGTCGATCTCTCAGACCGTTGTTGCCCAGCTCGCACCCGTAACCGGGCCCGCCGGTCGAGCGTTTGTCCGGGTGCGACCCGTGGTGGGCCAGCGTTCCACCGGTTCCGTCGCGCCCACCGGCAACCTCGCCGGTGGGTCACTCACGAGCGAAGGGAGGTGCCCTCGGTGAGCTTCGATTTCCTCGATCGCCGGAGCGCCGAGCGCTTCGCGGAGCTTCTCGACGAGACCAGCGGCGGCCGTCGCCACCACGCCCGGGGCCAGGCCGACGAACAACTCGCCGAGCTGGTCGCCATCGGGCACAGCCTCTCCGCGGCACGGCCCGCAGTCCAGGTCGATCCCGAGTTCCGGATGGGCCTGCGGGCCATGCTGATCGCCACGGCGGAACGGGACGGGATCGGCGAGACGGCCACCGCGCCCGACCCGGAGCCCGACGTCGCCGAACCGGTCCGCAAGCTGTTCGGCCGTACCAGCCGACGCATCCGCGCCCGCGGTGCCATCGTGATCGGCGTCGCCGCCGGCGCCATGGCGGTCTCCGGGATCTCCGCCGCCAGCGAGAACGCCTCGCCCGGCGACGCCCTGTACGGGGTCAAGCGCTCCACCGAACGCGCCCAGCTGGCCATGGCCGGCTCCGACATCACCCGCGGCCAGCTCTCCCTGACGTTCGCCCGCAACCGTCTCGCCGAGGCGGCCGCGATGAACGGCCAGGACAGCCGGTTCGCCGACGCCCTCGACGACATGGACGCCGACACCAAGCAGGGCGTCAAGCTGCTCACCTCGGCGGCGGTCACCCGCCGCCAGGCCACCGACCTGGCGTCCGTCGACTCGTTCGTCGACAGCCAGCGCCGGGTCATCACCCCGGCCCTGGACGGGCTCAGCCCGGCCAACGCCGAACGCGCGCAGCGCTCGGTGAGCCTGCTCGACGCGGTCGAGCGGCGCGCCGACAACGTCCGCGACGGGCTCAGCTGCAGCACGGTCACCCAGTCGCGCAGCGACGCGCTCGGGCCCGAGCTGAAGTCCTGCAAGGCCGGCGCCTCCGACTCCACCACGTCGGAGCGGCGGCAGGGCCAGGGGCAGAGCGAGAAGAAGGCGCCCGCCGGCAAGGACGGCGAGTCGAAGAAGTCCGCGAAGCCCAAGGTCAGCGGCAGCGCCACCGCGACGCCCGGCGCCACCGGAACGGGCACCGGCACCGGTACCCGCGCCGGAACGCTCGACGCCGGCGACCCGGCGGCCACGGTGACCGCGGACCCGGAGCCGATGATCTCCGAGGACCCGGCGAACCCGCCGACCGCGGAGGACAAGGGACTGCTCGGCGGTCTGCTGGGCGGCATCTTCGGCGGCAAGTAGCAGCTGAACACGTGGCGAGGGGCGGTGCCGACTTCAAGAGTCGGGGCCGCCCCTCACTGCGTACTGTAGCTTTCGACCGGTCTTGAGAAAAAGACCCGTCTCAGGGTCCGAACGGGTCGGGTCGCTTCTCCAGCAACGAGTGCAGCGCCGCCTGGATGGTCTCACGCACCTGGTCGGCGAGGTTGTAGACGACCAGCGGATCGTCGGCGTACTCGGTGAGGTGCGAGGTCGGGATCGGCTCGCAGAACTGGATCAGCCACTTGCTCGGCAGCGGTACGAGCCCCAGCGGCCCCAGCCACGGGAAGGTCGGCGTCACCGGGAAGTACGGCAACCCGAGCAGCCGGGCGAGCGGCTTGAGGTCGGCCAGGATCGGATAGATCTCCTCGGCGCCGACGATCGCGACGGGCACGATCGGCGTACCGGTGCGCAGCGCGGCCGACACGAAGCCGCCGCGGCCGAACCGCTGCAGCTTGTAGCGCTCGGAGAAGCGCTTGCCGATGCCCTTGAACCCCTCGGGGAAGACACCCACCAGCTCGCCGTCGCTCATCAGCCGCTCGGCGTCCGGGTTGCAGGCGACCGTGGCGCCGGCCTTGCGGGCCAGCTCCGACAGCACCGGCATGCGGAACACCAGGTCGGCGCCGAGCAGCCGCAGATGCCGTTCGCGCGGGTGCTGGTCGTGCAGAGCGGTGGTGAGCATCAGCGCGTCGAGCGCCAGCGTGCCGGAATGGTTCCCGACGATCAGCCCGCCGCCGGTCTCCGGCACGTTCTCGATGCCGAACACCTCGGTACGGAACCAGTCGCGGTACAGCACCCGCAGCATCGGGTGGAACACCGTGTCGGTCAGCTCCGGATCGAAGCCGAAGTCGTCCACTTCGTACGCCCCGGCGAGCCGTCGCCGCAGGAAGGCCAGCCCTCGAGCGACCCGCTGATCCCAGATGTCCACGGTGTCCGGCGTGGCTTCCGGCTGCTCGGCCGGGCTCGGGGCCGGGGTGACACCGGGGTCGGCCTGGGCTTTCGGCGCTGGCTTGCGGGCTCGCCGCCGGGGAGCGGACGTGGCCGTCCCGGTGTCCGCGCCCGTCTTCGCCGGCTGGCCGGCCTCTCCGGTCTTCGCGACTTCCGCGGCATCCGTGACTTCCGCGGCCTCCGCGGCATCCGCGGCCTCCGTGACTTCCGCGGCCTCCGCGGGTGAGATGGCGCTCTCGGCCACCTCGGCGTTTTCCGCTGCCAGCTCGCCCTTGTCCGCGGCGACCTCGGTCTTGTCCGCTGCGAGCTCGCCCTTGTCCGCGGTGAGCTCGGCGGCCACCTCGGCCCTCTCCGCAGCGGCCGCGCGGCGGGGGCGGCGGGCGGCGGGGGGCGGGTCCGGCATCGGGATCGGGCGCTTGCCGTTCACCGGCTTGGGCGCGGGTGCCTGCGGCAGGGCGAACTCCGCGTTGCCCGGCAGCGCGGGGTGGAAGTCGTCGTTGCTCATCGCGTCACAGCCTCATGATTCTCGGCGGTGCCCGGGGACCCGCCCGCGGCGGCATCCGAGGAGCCGCTCGCCGCAGCGTCCGGAGACCCGCTCGCAGCACCGTCCGGGAACCCGCCCGCGGGAGCATCCGGGGACCTGCCGGCGGCAGCGTCCGAGGACCCGCTCCCGGCAGCGTCTGGGGACCCGCTCCCGGCGGCCGCGCGGACCCGGCGGATGCCGTCGAGGATCGCCTGCTCCGCGGTCGCGAGCCGGTCCGCGGTCAGCGACGAGCCGTTGCTGTGGCCGCGGATGAAGTCGTCGAAGGCGGCGGCCGTGCTGCGCGGTGTGAAGCCGAACTCCTTCACGAGCCGCGCGGTGTCGACCACCCGGCCGTGCACGAACAGGTCGATCTGGTCCAGGCCGATCTCACCGACCCCGAGGTTGCGGGCGAGCGCCGCCACCGACGACAGAGCCGCCTCGGGCAGCGGCACCGCGACGCGGCCGGCCCGGCGTACGGCCTGGGAGAGTGCGAGGACGCCCGCGCCGGCCACGTTGAACGTGCCGGGATGGTCCTCGATGACCGCGCGGTGCAAGATCTCCAGCGCGTCGTCGACGTGGACGAACTGCAGCCGGGCGTCACGGCCCAGCACCGTGGGCACGACCGGCTGGGCGAAGTAGCGGGTCAGCGTCGTCTCGGCGGTGTCGCTGATGAACGGCGCGAACCGCAGCACCGTCGCGGCCACCCCGGGGCGACGGCGCCGGAAGCCGCGCACGTACCCCTCGATGTCGAGGATGTCGCGCGCGAACGAGCCACGCGGCACCGCGCGGGGTTCGGTGTCCTCGGTGAAGACGGCCGGGTCACGGAAGGAGGCGCCGTACGCGGCCGTGGAGGAGCGCACCACGAGCTTGCGCAGCCGGGTCGCGCTCTGCGCGGCGGCGAGCAGCTGCATGGTGCCGATGACGTTCTGTTCCTTCATCGCCGCGCGGCCGCCGTGGTGCGGATCCGGTGCGCTGGTGACGGCGAGGTGGACGACCGCCTCGGCGTTCAGCTCGGCGATGACACCGGTGGCCGCGCGCGCGTCGGCCCGGATCTGCTCGACGTCCGTCAGCAGGCCCGCGAGGGCCGGCGGCGGATCGTGCGGATCCAGGCCGATGACACGTTCGATCCGCGGATCGGCAGCGAGACGGGCGGCCACCCGGGCGCCGAGAAAGCGGCTGATGCCGGTGACCACGACGACCCGCGGCGGGGCCGCGGCTTCAGACGACACCACGGGCGCCTCTCACGTGCGGCTTTTCGCGGAAGACGGCAAGTGGACGGCCGGGCCGGTGGCCCGGCCGGGCGTCACTTGCCGAGACGGCGACGCTGGACGCGGGTCTTGCGCAGCAGCTTACGGTGCTTCTTCTTCGCCATACGCTTGCGGCGCTTCTTGACCACGGAGCCCATACGTAATGCCTCTCGAAACCATGTGGGGCCGGCCGCTGCGCGCGATGACACGCCGGCCGGACTGACAGCGGTTTGCCCCTCACCCCGGCGCCTGAGCACTCACGGGTATCACGGGCGAACCGCTCCAGCGTAGCGGCCTGCCCGCCGAGGGACCAACACGGCCCCTCGGGACTGCCGCTGCGGGCCGGCTCACGCGCTCGCGCGCCCGGCCTCTGCCTCCGGCGGTGCCGCGATCAGCCGCCCCTCAAGCGGTCTGGGAGAACGCTCCGCGCAGGTAGGCGTGCACGGCGTGCTCGGGCACGCGGAACGAGCGGCCCACCCGTACGGCGGTCAGCTCACCACCGTGCACCAGCCGGTAGACGGTCATCTTGGAGACCCGCATGAGCGCGGCGACCTCCGCCACGGTCAGGAAACGCACCTCGGCGAGGCGCTCCTCGGCTTGGGCTGGACCCGTCATCTCCTAGCACCGATCCTTTCGCAGGCGCCTCCGCCGCGGCCGGTCAGGCCTTGCGCCGCGGCGGGCGGGCGCGCGTGTCATCAGTACGGTATCGAGACGGCTGTTACCAGCGCGATGCGTTCCGTGAAATGGCCACAAAAAGTCAAGCCGACACGCGGTCTTTGCCCCGAAAGGTGACCTACTTCCGGCTTGCGAGGGCTCGGCCGAAGAACGCCATGTTGGCCGGGCGCTCCGCGAGGCGGCGCATGAGGTAGCCGTACCACTGGTCGCCGTAGGGGACGTAGACGCGGACCGTGTGCCCCGCGCCGGCCAGCCGGGCCTGCTCCTCGGGGCGTACGCCGTACAGCATCTGGAACTCGAACTCGTCGGCCCGGCGGTCGAACCAGCGCGCCCGGTCCTCCGCGATCGCGATCAGCCGGGGGTCGTGCGTCGCCACCATGGGGTAGCCGTCACCCGACATGAGGATGTTCAGGCAGCGCACGTACGCCTTGTCGACGTCCAGCGCCGACTGGTACGCGACCGACTCGGGCTCCGCGTACGCGCCCTTGCAGAGCCGCACCCGCGACCCGGCCGTGGCCAGCTCCCGGCAGTCCCCCTCGGTACGCCGCAGGTAGGCCTGCAGCACCGCGCCGGTGCCCGGGTGGTCCTTGCGCAGCTCGGCGAGGATCTCCAGCGTCGAATCCGTGGTCGTGTGGTCCTCGGCGTCCAGCGTGACCGTGGTGCCCGCCTCCGCGGCCGCGGCGCAGATCGCGTGCGCGTACTCGTACGCCATCCGATCGTCGACCTTCTGACCCAGGGCCGAGAGCTTCACGCTGACCTCGGCGGCCGGCGTCAGGCCGGCGCTCTTCAACCGGCCGAGCAGGGTGAGGTACTGATCCTTGGTGGCGGTCGCCTGCTCCGCGGTCAGCGTGTCCTCGCCCAGATAGTCGAGGCTGATCCCCAGGCCGTCGTCGGCGAGCGCGCGGCTGGTGCTCAGCGCGTCGTCGACGCCCTCCCCGGCGACGAACCGCTTGACGATTCCCTTGGTGACCGGCGTGGAGGAGACCAGCCGCTCCATCCGGGACGACCCGGCGGCGGCGAGAAAGACGGATCGGAGCATGAGCCGAGCGTATCGCCCGTCCCGGCGCCGGTCGCGCCGAGCTTGTCCACAGCCATGTCCGTCGCGTGGCAGGTGAGGATACGGTTGTCCGGTGAACTTCGATGCGTACGCGCGCACGGCCGTGGAGCTGGTCAACGCCGGCCTCGACGACCTCGACGGGCTGAGGTCACTCTTCGGTGAGGACCTCGCCTGGATGGGTGCCGAGGTCACGGAGAAGGACCTGGCGATCTTCCGCCGGGCCCGCCGACGGCTGCGCGACGTCTTCGAGTACGGCACGTCCGGCCGCGACGCCCAGGCGGTCACCGAGCTCAACGCGCTCCTCGAGGCGTACCCGGTGCAGCCACGCATCTCGGGCCACGACGCGAGCGACTGGCACATGCACGTGACCAGCCGCGGCGCCTCGGTCAGCGCGGAATACCTCGCGGGCGCGGTGTGGGGCCTGTCGGTCTGGCTCTGCGAGTACGGCAGCGCCCGCTTCGGCATCTGCGCCGACGACCGCTGCGGCAACGTCTACCTGGACACGTCGTCGAACAACTGCCGCCGCTTCTGCTCGGAGCGCTGCGCCACCCGGTCGCACGTGGCCGCGCACCGAGCCCGCAAGCGCGCAGCGACGCTGACCCCCGCGTAACCGCCCGGGCCCGCCGCCCGCGCAACTACCAGCCGGACCCGCCGGGCCGCGCGTAGCCAGCCGGGCCCGCCGGGCATGCGCACAACCGCCCGCACTCGCCGGGCCGCGCGTGGCCAGCCGGGCCCGCCGGGCATGCGCACAACCGGCCGCACTCGCCCGGCCGCGCGTGGCCAGCCGCCCGCCTGCCGCGCGTAGCCGGCCGAGCCCGCCGGGCCGCGCGTAGCCGGCCGAATACGTCGGGGCATGCGTAGCCGGCCGAATACGTCGGGGCATGCGCAGCCGGTTGGGCCCACGGCCACGCGCAACCGCCTGGGCCGGCGCGGCCGACCGCGCGCAACCAGCCGGGCCGGAGGCCGCGCTTCCGGGTCAGGCGCCCCGGTCAAACGCCCGGGTCAGGCGCCCCGGTGAGACGCCCGGGTCAGGCGCCCCGGTGAGGCGCCCGGGTCAGGCGCCGGTCACGGCCGGGGTGCTCGAGTCCGCCGGCGCCAGGTGCCGCCGGGCGAACTCCAGCGACTCGCGCAGGTCCTGCACCCGTACGTCCCGGCTCTTCACCTTGCGGGTGGAGACCTCCAGCGCGACCGAGCCGCGGAAGCCCCGGCCCGACAGGGAGCGCAGCAGCTCGGCGCAGGGCTGGGTGCCGCGGCCGGGCACGAGGTGTTCGTCGCGGCCCTCGCCGGTGCCGTCGCCGAGGTGGACGTGCTTGAGGCCCGCGCCCATGCGGTCGGCCATCTCGAGCGAGTCGGTGCGGGCCGCCGCGCAGTGCGACAGGTCCAGCGTGTACGCGTCGTAGCCAGCCTCGGTCGGGTCCCAGCCGGGCACGTACGGCACGAAGGTCCGTCCCGCCATGCGCACCGGGTACATGTTCTCGATCGCGAAGGTGGTGTCCGGGTGCCGGGCCTGCACCTTCGCGAGGCCCTCGGCGAAGTTGCGCGCGTAGTCACGCTGCCAGGTGAACGGCGGGTGCACCACCACGGTCGGCGCGCCCAGGGTCTCGGCAAGCTCGGCCGCCTTGGCGAGCCGCTCCCACGGGTCCGGGCTCCACACCCGCTGGGTGACCAGCAGGCATGGCGCGTGCACGGACAGCACCGGGACGTCGTAGTGTTTCGCCAGGCCCTGCAGGGCGCCGGCGTCCTGGCTGACGGCGTCCGTCCAGACCATGACCTCGACGCCGTCGTAGCCCACCGTCGCCGCCATCTCGAACGCGGCCGCGGTCGGCTCGGGGAAGACGGAGGAGCTGGACAGGAGTACGGGGACACGGGAAGTCACGCGTCAAGGGTAGACCCGTCGGCCACCTCTGCCAGCTCCTCGGTCGGTATACAAGGGGACAAACCCGGCCCGCTGCGCGCCGGTGCCGGGGGCACGCGCGTACGCTGTCGCAGGTGAGTCGCCGCACCCAGCTCCGCATTGTGATGGACGACGCGGCAGCCGCCCGCGCCCGCGAGGTCGATCTGGATTTTCCTCGCGAATGGATCGAGTTCACCGACCCGGCCGACGACCAGCACGTGGTCCGCGCCGACCTGACCTGGCTGCTCTCCCGCTGGACCTGCGTGTTCGGCTCGGCCTGCCACGGCATCATCGCCGGGCGCGCCAACGAGGGCTGCTGCTCGCACGGCGCGTTCTTCACCGACGCGGACGACGAGAACAGGATCAAGGCCGCGGCCGCGAAGCTGACGCCCGAGACGTGGCAGCACTACCGGCGCGGGTTCAAGAACTACACGGAGATGGACACGATCGACGGGTCGAAGCCGGCCCGGCGTACGGCCACCCAGCCCGACGACGGCCCGTGCGTGTTCCTCAACGACGGCACCTTCCCGGGCGGAGGCGGCTGCGCCCTGCACGCCCAGGCGCTCCGCGACGGCGTCCACCCGCTCATCTACAAGCCGGACGTCTGCTGGCAGCTCCCGGTACGCCGTGAGCAGGACTGGACGAAGCGCCCGGACGGCAGCAAGTACCTGCTCTCCACCCTCACCGAGTTCGACCGGCGCGGCTGGGGCCCCGGCGGCCACGACCTCGACTGGTGGTGCACGTCGTCCCCGGACGCGCACGTGGGCACGGAACCCATGTACCGCTCGTACGGCCCGGAGCTGGCCGCCCTGATCGGCCAGAAGGCCTACGACGAACTGGCCCGGCTCTGCGACGAACGCCTCGAGTCGAGGATGGTGGCCCCCCACCCTGCCACAGTCGCCGCCCAAGCAGCCCAAACGCCCCAGAAGCGCGGCGGCCGCGAACCCGCCACCCCACCCCGCGCCCAGTAGGCGTCAGACAGACGTCCCATCTCGGCACCGAACGACGGCAGAGCGACGCCGGCGAAAGAGAGCGCGCGACCAGAGGACGCGCGGCGGGCAGCGGACGCGCGGCCAGAGTCGGGCGGCCCCGGATACAACGACGCGCGGGCTACGAGGGCGGGTGCGCTCCACGGGAATCAGCGCGGTGCTGCCCGCGTACACACGAGGGGCTAGCCGTCACCAACTCACGCAGCCGGACCACAACGGCTTCGGGGGGAGGGGATGACCCACGCAGGGATCAAGCCTGACCGCCCGGAGTGGGTCATCCCCTCCCCCCGAAGCCCCCACAGCAACCAACTCACGGCTCGAACTTGTACCCCAGACCACGCACAGTAACGATGTACCGAGGAGCGCTAGGCTCCGGCTCAACCTTCGACCGCAGCCGCTTGACGTGCACATCCAGCGTCTTGGTGTCGCCGACGTAGTCGGCGCCCCAGACCCGGTCGATCAGCTGCCCGCGGGTCAGGACCCGCCCGGCGTTCCGGAGCAGCAGCTCGAGCAGCTCGAACTCCTTCAGCGGCAGCTGCACCCCCGTGCCGTCGACCGTCACCACGTGGCGTTCGACATCCATCCGGACCGGCCCGGCCGCCAGCGTCGGCGTCGTGACCTCGGCCGCCTCCGCGCCCTGCCGGCGCAGCACGGCCCGGATGCGGGCGACCAGCTCGCGCGGCGAGTACGGCTTGGTGACGTAGTCGTCGGCGCCGATCTCCAGGCCGACCACCTTGTCGATCTCGCTGTCCCGGGCGGTCACCATGATGATCGGTACGGCGGAGCGCTGCCGCAGTTGCCGGCACACCTCGGTGCCGGACATCTCGGGCAGCATGAGGTCGAGCAGGACGATGTCGGCGCCGGTCCGGTCGAACTGGGTCAGCGCCGAGGTCCCGGTCGGGGCGACCGACACCTCGAAGCCCTCCTTGCGGAGCATGTACGACAGGGCGTCGGAGAACGACTCCTCATCCTCGACCACGAGCACGCGAGCCAATGGGGGTTCCTTTCGGGTGCTTCCGCGGCCGTCAGGCCGAGGGGAGCCCGGCCGCGCCGGACTCGATCTCAATCGCCGCCGGTAACGGCAGCGGGGATTCCGGGGGGCGCGCCGGTAGGCGCAGGGTGAACGTCGAGCCTCCACCCAGTGTGCTCGAGACGTCGACGCGGCCGCCGTGGTTCGTGGCGATGTGCTTGACGATGGCCAGGCCGAGGCCGGTGCCGCCGGTGGAGCGCGAGCGCGCCTGGTCGGCGCGGTAGAAGCGCTCGAAGATCCGGTCCACGTCGTGCGGGGCGATACCGATGCCCTGGTCGGTGACGTCGATCTCGATCCACTCGTCGTCCTGGCGCATGGTGAGCGCGACGCGGGTGTCCTCGCCCGAGTACGCGATCGCGTTCTCCACGAGGTTGGTCACGGCGGTGGCGACCTGGCTGTCGCTGCCGTACACGGTGGCGCCCTTGGGGCCGGTGTAGACGACCTCGATGTTCTTGGCCGCCGCGGTGGTCCGGGTGCGGTCGACGACCTCGGCGATGACCCAGTCCAGCGCGACGGGTTCCGGCGTGGGCAGCGGCTCGGCGCCCTGCAGCCGGGTGAGCTCGAGCAGCTCGTTGACGAGCCGGCCCATGCGGGCGGACTCGTGGTGGATCCGGTCGGCGAAGCGCCGGGCCGCGATGAGGTCCTCGGACTGCGCCTCGGGCGCGGAGCTGGGGAGCTCGGTGGCGTCCAGGAGCGCCTCGGCGAGCAGTTGCAGGGCCCCGATCGGCGTCTTGAGCTCGTGGCTCACGTTGGCCACGAAGTCGCGCCGGACCCGGGCGAGGCGGTGCGACTCGGTGACGTCGGCGGCCTCCACGGCGACGTGGGTGGCGTTCAGGGCGACGGCGCGCAGGTGCAGCCCGAGCGGCGCGGACGCGTTGCCGGCCCTGCCCCGGGGCAGGTCGAGCTCGACCTCGCGGCGTACGCCGGTGCGGCGTACCTGACCGGCGAGGGTGCGCAGGATCGGGTGCGCGGCGATGGTGCCCGGGGCGCCGCCGGAGCGGAGCAGCCCCATCGCGCGGGCGGCCGGGTTCACGAGCACGGGGTGGTCGTCCGCGTCGAGCACGACCACGCCCACGCGCAGCGAGTCGAGGCTCTTGCGGCCGAGGCCCTTGAGCCCGGTCCTGCCGGTCGGCTCCTCGTCGATGTCGATCTTCCGTACCCCCTCGCTCGCTCCGGCCGGCGCGGGTCCGGCCACCGGCCGCTCCGGCCCGCGGGTGCGGGACAGCAGCCATCCCGCCGCGACGCCGACGGCGAGCGCGACGAGGATGAGGGCGAGGCCGTACACCATGTCCACGCTGCGATCGTAGGGTCATTGTTTACCTGACCCGTACGGCTAACCGGACAAATCCGGCACGCTTCGAACAATGTTCACCACCCGGCCCGGCGTCGTTCACCGCCGTTCATGTCCGCGCCGCCGAGCCCTCTTAGCGTTGCCCCTGCAAGCCCTGCTCACCCCGGCTGCCGGAGATGGTTCCGGCCAGCCTCGACCCCGGGACGAGAACATGCGTGAGGAGTTCCAGGCGGACCTCAACGAGGTCAGTCGCCTGCTGGTGACGATGGCGGAGGCGGTACGCGCCGCCCTGCGCAAGGCGACGACCGCGCTGCTGACCGCGGACCGGGAGGCGGCCGAGGCGGTCATGGCCCGCGACGCGGAGGTCGACGACATCTACCGCCAGGTCGAGACGAAGGTGGCCGACACGATCGCGCGGCAGGCCCCGGTGGCCTCCGACCTGCGGATGGTGATCACCGCGTTGCACATCTCCGCGGATCTGGAGCGGATGGGCGACCTGGCCGAGCACGTGGCGAAGACGGCGCTGCGCCGGCACCCGTCGCCGGCGGTCCCGGCGGAGCTGCGCCCGGTCTTCCGGCAGATGGCGGAGGTGGCCGACCGGATGGCCGACAAGATCACCACGGTGCTGGCCCGTCCCGACGCCGGCCTGGCGGCCGAGCTCGAGAAGGACGACGACGCCATGGACGACCTGGAGCGCGACCTCTTCAAGGTCCTGCTCGCCGACGACTGGCCGTACGGCGCCGAGACCGCGATCGACGGCGCCCTCCTCGGCCGCTTCTACGAGCGCTACGCCGACCACGCCGTCAACAGCGCCGAACAAATGCTCTACCTCATCACCGGCGAACAGGCCGCCTGACCCACCACGACAGGAAGCGCCGGGTGCCACGGGGGCACCCGGCGCTCTTCGCTGTCACCAGGGCCCCGGCGCCAACCGAGACGAGCAGAGTCACCACCACGCTTTTCGTGGGCGGGGATGCCGCACGCAGGGATCAAGCCTGACCGCCCCGGTATCCCCGCCCACGAAAATCCCCCCAGTGAAGGGAAATCAGCGACCCTGATTGGCGACGGCGGCCGCGGCCTCTTTGGCCAGCTCCGGGTCGAGGTACGCCCCGCCGGCGGTGACCGGGCGCAGGTTGTCGTCGAGGTCGTAGCGCAGCGGGATCCCCGTCGGGATGTTCACCTTCGCGATGGACTCGTCGGAGATCTGATCGAGGTGCTTCACGATCGCGCGCAGGCTGTTGCCGTGTGCAGCCACCAGCACCGTCTTGCCCGCGCGCAGGTCCGGCACGATCGCGTCGTACCAGTACGGCAGGGCGCGCAGGAGCACGTCCTTCAGGCATTCCGAGCGGGGCTTGAGCTCCGGCGGCAGGGCCGCGTAGCGCGGGTCGGCGAACTGCGAGTACTCGTCGTTGTCGTCGATCGGCGGCGGGGGCACGTCGTACGACCGGCGCCAGAGCATGAACTGCTCCTCGCCGTACGTCTCGAGGGTCTGCTTCTTGTCCTTGCCCTGCAGGGCGCCGTAGTGGCGCTCGTTGAGCCGCCAGTGCCGCTTGACCGGGATCCAGTGCCGGTCCGCGGTGTGCAGGGCGATCTCGCTGGTCCGGATGGCGCGGCGCAGCACGCTGGTGTGCACGACGTCCGGCAGCAGGCCGTGCTCCTTCAACAGCTCGCCGCCGCGGCGGGCCTCCGTCTCCCCCTTGGCGTTCAGGTCGACGTCGACCCAGCCGGTGAAGAGGTTCTTGGCGTTCCACTCGCTCTCGCCGTGGCGCAGCAGCACAAGGGTCCCAGTCATACCCCCATCCTGCCGCAACGCGAGACCCCGCATGCATGGACCCCGAGTGGCGACCACCACGTGGAAACCGGGCTGCGAGGTCCACCGGGGATCACTAGGTTGTAAGTCCGGAAGGTTCTACCGGTGCTTACACGGGGGTGCGGGCGTGCGCGGGTGGTTGCGGGAAGCGGCGGGTGGGCTGCCCCGGCAGTTCTGGTTCCTCTGGACCGGGACGCTGATCAATCGGCTCGGCGCCTTCGTCGTCATCTACCTGGCCATCTACCTCACCCAGGACCTGCACTTCTCGCAGAGCCAGGCCGGCCTGGTGCTGGGGGCGTACGGCGTCGGCGGCGCGATCGGCACGATGACCGGCGGGGTGCTCACCGACCGCTGGGGCCGGCGCCCCACGATGCTCACCGCCCAGTTCGGCACCGCCGCGCTGATGCTCACGCTGGGCTTCGCCGGGCAGTTCTGGCAGCTGCTCGCCGGCGCCTGGCTGCTGGGCGTCTTCGCCGAGGGGGTCCGGCCGGCGTTCCAGGCGATGATGGTCGACGTGGTCCCGGACCGGGACCGCATCCGGGCGTTCTCGCTGAACTACTGGGCGATCAACCTGGGCTTCGCCGGAGCAGCGATCCTGGCCGGGATGCTCGCGAAGGTCGACTACCTGCTGCTGTTCGTGGTGGACGCCGGCACGACCCTCGTCACCGCGCTCATCAGCCTGGTCTTCATCGCCGAGACGCAGCCGGTCCGGGCGGTCGTCCGGCGGGTCCGCGGCGGCCCGGGCCTGGGTACGGTCTTCCGCGACCGGGTCTTCGTGAGCTTCCTCGCGCTGAACTTCGTGATCGTCCTGGTGATCATGCAGCACATGTCCACGCTGCCGATCGCGATGACCGCGGACGGCCTCAGCCCGGCCACCTTCGGCTGGGTGATCGCGGTGAACGGGCTGATGATCGTGGCGGGCCAGCTGTTCGTGCCGAAGCTCATCGACGGCCGCAACCGGTCCCGGGTGCTGGCGCTCGCCATCCTGATCATGGGCGTCGGCTTCGGGCTCAACGCGTTCGCCGGCTCGGCCGCCTTCTACGCGGTCACCGTGGTGATCTGGACCCTCGGCGAGATGCTGCAGAGCCCGTCGAACTCGGCGCTGGTGGCCGAGCTGTCGCCGTCCCAGCTGCGGGGCCGCTACCAGGGCGTCAACTCGCTGTCATGGTCGGCGGGTTCGGCGTTGGCACCGGTGATCGGCGGCTTCGTGCAGCAGCATGCGGGCAGCGCCGTCCTCTGGCTGAGCTGCGCGGCGCTCGGCGCGCTGGTCGCGGTCGGCCAGCTGGTGTCCGGCCCCGCCCGGGAACGCCGCGCGGCCGAACTGCGCCTGACGGAGAGCGCGCTCACGACGCCCGCACCCGCCGCGACGGAGACGACCCACGAGGAGGACGTGACCCCGCCGCGGCAGGTGCCGGTGCCTGCCGACAACTAGGGCGTGAAGACGACCCGGGCGCGCAGCCGCCGGAAACCGGTGCGTTCCAGCTCCGCCACGGTTGCCACGCGATGGGCGTCGGTATCGGCCACCACCTCGCGGGCGCCGCCCTCCGCCAGCACCCCGGTCGCCTCGGCCAGCAGGTCACCGCGGACGGCCGGGTCGAGGACGCCGAGGTAGACCAGCAGCGGGTAACAGGCGTCGCCGGCCGTACCGGCGAGTCCCACCGGCTCGCCGTCGGTCAGGGCCACCCGCCAGGCGCCCGGCGAGTCGCCGAGCCACGCGAGCGGATCGGTGGCGATGTCGACGCCGGCCACCGCCCGGGCCGTCTCCGCGCCGGTCAGCACTTCCGGCTCGCCGATCCGGCGCACCAGATCGTTGATCTCGGCGGCATCGCGCGCCGGGCGGAACGTGTGGCGTCCCGAGGCGGCCGGGAGCGGCGTACCGGTCCAGGTGAAGCGCAACCGCTCACCGCGCTCGACGAGGCCGGCCAGCCGGGCCGCTTCCATGGGCCGTTCCACGACGGCTCTGACGTCGGGCCGGCGCCGCCAGTACGCCGGCGCCGCCGCGTAGTACGGCCGGGGACCGCCGAACGCCTCATGGGCGGCGCGCAGCAGCTCGGCACCCACCTCGGGCTCGGCGGTCACGTCGAAGCGTTCCAGCCAGGGATCGCCGACCGCCCCGGGCGGCTGGACCCAGGCCGCGCGGGCGACGATGCGGCCGCCGCGCAGGGCGACCCAGGTGTTCCCGGGGCGGTAGCCGCCGGATGCCACACCGTCGGCGTACGGGACCTGCCGCAGCTCGGGCAGCGGGTCGGGCAGGGAGTCGAACAGGTTTTCCTCGCCCGCGACGAGCGGACGGACGACCACGTCGGTCATGGGGAACCTCCGGAAGAGCAGACGCCCCGGTTCAGCTCCGCGTGGACGCCGGGACGCGGAGGGGGCGCAGAACATCGGACATTGTTCTGACCTCCTTCCGGGCTCGTCGGCGTACCGGAAAACCTAGCAGGCTCAGACAAGCTCGGCGACGACCATCGCGGTGAGGTCCACATGGGGCAGCAGCCGGCCGTGGGCCTCCGTACCGATCTTGACCAGCGGCCCGCGCTGCAGCAGCGCGCCGGGGTCGGCGGTCTCCTTCGGTGCGGTCTCCTCCCACACCGAGTCCTCGATCGCGTGCAGCGCGGGGACGACGAAGCCGATCAGCTCGCCGCCGGGCCCGTCGACGAGCAGCACCCGCGCGGTCCTCGGGTCGGGTATGCCGGGCACGCCGAGCAGCTGTGGCAGCGACATCAACGGCACGGACAGCTTGCGGTGGGCGAAGATCCCGAGCAGGGCGCCGGCGTCGTCGACGGCGATCGCGTTCTCCGGGTACGGCACGATCTCGGTGATCTGGCTCAGCGGCGTCGCCGCCTCGGTGCCCACGCTGTACGTGAGGAACTTGCGGACGCTCGGCACGACCTGACGGCCGTCCGGACGGTCCTGGTCCCGGCCCGCGTTCCGGTTCGCCGGTGCCCGCTGGGTGGTGGCGCCGGCCGGGTCCAGGGGTACGCCGAGACTGCCCAGCGCGTCGAGCTCGGCGTCGGCACGCAACGCCTCGCCGTTGAGCAGCAGGTGCTGATCACCCGAGCCGGTACGCAGCACCCCGGCCAGGAACCCGTCCTTGCGCATGCCGACCGGCGGGAGCGGCAGCACGTCCGCGACGGGCACCGAGGCGATGTCCGCGATCTCCGACACGGTGAGGACGACGAGGCCCCGGGGCGTGGCCAGGACCACGCCGCGCAGGTTGCCGTCGTCGGGCACGGCGCCCAGGCCGAGGAGCTTGAGCGGGTCCACGGCCGGCACCGCCTTGCCCTGCAGGTGCACCACGCCGCGTACGGAGGAGCCGTCCAGCGGCGAGGAGTGCAACGTGAGCTGGGGAACCACCGAGTGCACGTGACCCACGTCGATGCAGAGCCCGACCGGCCCGCAGCGCAGCAGGAGCACCGTACGGCGGGACGTGTCGGTGTCCACGCCGCCGAGCCCGGCGATCGACGCGCGGGGACCGGTGTCCCGGACGACGGGTACGCCGGGCAGGCGGGAGATCGCCTCGGCGTCCAGCAGCGACACCACCGCGCCGTCCTCGGGGCGTTCGAAGGTGTGCGAGAACAGCGCCGGCCGCTCCCCCGCGACGGAGACGCCCAGCAGCGACTCGGGCCGGATCCGCGTCACCCCCTCGATCTCGTCGGCGAGCAGGCCGAACAGCTGGTCGCCGCGGGCCACGATGACGATCACCCGGCCGCTGTCGTCGTCCGGGGCGTACCCGGCGAGCCGGCGCAGGTCCAGCACCGGGATCACGACGTGCCGCAGGTTGACCGCGCCGAGCAGCCCCGGCGCCGTGGCCGGGAGCGGGCTGAACGCCGGCGGTCGCATGATCACTTCGCGGAGCTCGTCCAGCGGCAGCGCGACCCGCACGCCGCCGGCGTGGAAGACCCCGTACCGGGCGTCGGTGGTCACCGGGCCGGTGTCCCCTCCGGCGCCATCGCGGCGTCGGTACCGATCAGGTCGTTGATGAGGCTGTTCACCGAGCGCGACGCGTCCTGCTGGAGCTGGGTCGAGTCGGCGATCCGCTTGATCGACTCGGTGGTGGAGGCGACGCTCCGCAGGATCTGGCCGAAGGCGTCCTGCGCGCGGTGCGAGACCGCCGAGCCCTGACCGACCCGCTGCGCGGACTCGTGGATCAGCGTGGTGATCTCGCGTGCCGCGTCCGAGGACCGCTCGGCCAGCTTGCGCACCTCGCCGGCCACCACGGAGAACCCGACGCCGTGCTCGCCGGCGCGGGCCGCCTCGATGGAGGCGTTGAACGCCAGCAGGTTCGTCTGGCTGGCAATCTCCCCGATCACGTTGACGATGGCGGCGATCTGGTCGGAGGACTTCTCGATGAGGTCGATCGCCTCGATGGACTTGCGCAGCTCCTCGTACCCCTCCTGGGCGTTGTGCTGGGTCTCCCCCGCCAGCCGGCTCGCCTGCTGGGCGCTCACCACGATCTCGTCGATCGAGCCGGTCAGCTCGTTGATCGACCGGCTCATCTCCCGGGTCTTCGCCGACAGCAACTGCTCGAGCTGGACCTGGTCGGTGATGTCGTGGGCGTACTTGACGACCTTGAACGGACGGCCCTGCATGTCGAAGATCGGGTTGTACGTGGCCTGGATCCACACGTCCCGGCCGAACTTGCCGACCCGGTGGAACCGGCCGGTGAGGTACTCGCCCTTGCGCAGCCGCAGCCAGAAGTCGCGGTACTCGGCCGAGGTCACGTACTCGGGAGTGCAGAGCATGCTGTGGTGCTGCCCGACCAGCTCCCGCGCCGAGTAGCCGAGGGTGCGCTGGAAGTTCTCGTTGGCCAGCAGGATCACGCCCTCGAGGTCGAACTCGATGACCGCCTGGGCGCGGTTGATGGCCTGGTCCTTGCCCTCGTACTCGGCGTTGTGGAGCTTCGCCTCGGTGATGTCGGTGGCGTACTTGACGACCTTGTACGGCCGCCCGTCCAGGTCGAGGATCGGGTTGTACGTGGCACGCAGCCACACCTCCCGGCCGCCCTTCGCGACGCGCTTGTAGACGCCGGAGTCGAACTCGCCACGCCCGAGCCGGTCCCAGAACGCCAGGTACTCGGCGCCGGCCGCGTCCTCCTTGCCCACGAACATCCGGTGGTGCTGGCCCCGGACCTCCTCGATGGAGTAGCCGACCACGTCGAGGAAGTTGCGGTTGGCCGTGAGCACCCGGCCCTGCAGGTCGAACTCGACGACGGCCTGCGCCCGGCCGATCGCCTCGACCTTGCCCTCGTACTCGGCGTTGCGCAGCTTGCCCTCGGTGACGTCGGTCGCGTACTTCACGATCTTCAACGGCCGGCCGTCCAGGTCGAAGATCGGGTTGTACGACGCCAGCAGCCACACCTCCTTGCCGTCCTTGCCGATGCGCTTGTACTCGCCCGACTCGTACTCGCCGCGGGCCAGCCGCTCCCAGAAGCGCTTGTACTCGGGGCTGCGGGCCGCCTCCCGGTCCATGAACAGGCGGTGGTGCTGGCCGCGTACCTCATCGATCTTGTAGCCGACCACGGCCAGGAAGTTCTCGTTCGCGTCGAGGACGTGCCCCTCGAGATCGAATTCGACGACCGCCTGCGAGCGGCCGATCGCGGTGACCTTGCCGACGTACTCGGCGCTGTGCAGCTTGGCGTCGGTGACGTCGGTCGCGTACTTCACGACCTTGAACGGCCGGCCGTCCAGGTCGAAGATCGGGTTGTACGTGGCCTGCAGCCACACCTCCCGGCCGCCCTTGGCCAGCCGCTTGTACTCGCCGGACTCGTACTCGCCGCGGGAGAGCGCCTGCCAGAAGTTGCGGTACTGGGCGCCGCGCGCCTCCTGCTCCTCGACGAACATGCGGTGGTGCTGGCCCCGGATCTCGTCGAGGGTGTAGCCCATCGTGTTCAGGAAGTTCTGGTTGGCGTCGAGGATCAGGCCGGACAGGTCGAACTCCACGACCGCCTGCGAGCGGCCGATCGCGGTGACCTTGCCCTCGTACTCGGCGTTGCGCAGCTTGGTGCCGGTCACGTCCAGGGCGTACTTCACGATCTTGTACGGCCGCCCGTCCAGGTTCAGGATCGGGTTGTACGTGGCCCGGATGTACACCTCCCGCCCGCCCCGGCCGACCCGCTTGTACTCGCCGGACTCGGGCTCGCCGGTGCGCAGCCGCTCCCAGAACTGCTCGTACTCCGGGCTGTCGGCGTACCGGTCCTCGCAGAGCATGCGGTGGTGCTGGCCGACCAGGTCGCTGAGCGAGTAGCCGACGAGCTCCAGGAAGTTCTCGTTGGCGGACAGGATCGTGCCGTCGAGGTCGAACTCGATCACCGCCTGGGACCGGTCGATCGCCGCGTACTTGCCCTTGAGCTCGGTGACGTGCCGCCGGTCCTCGGTGATGTCGTACGCCGTCACGAACACCATCTGGCCGTCGGTTTGCCGCGCGCCCGGCTCCGGCTGCACCGGCCCGCAGTTGAGCCGCAGCCACTTGTGCCGGTCGGCGTGGTCCACGACCTCGATGACCTGCTCCAGGTACTCGCCGCCACGCGCGGCGTCGAGCATCCGGTCGACCGCGCTCGCGGAGGTGTTCCAGAGCTCGCTGAGCCGCTGCCCCACGACCTCGCTGCCGTCCCGGCCGACCAGATCGCAGAACCGGTCGTTGGCGGCCACGACCGCGCCGGTGCGCGCGTTGACGGTGGCGATCAGGCGCTCGTGCAGCAGCAGGGCGAGTGACGCCTGCTGAAGCGCGGGGTCCGAGGCGAGCGGGGCGGAGGGGTGGACCACGGGCTGCTCCTGGAGATCGTTTTCCGGGACGTCACCTACCCGTTCGGCCGATGCCCGGAGGGGCTGAGCCGGTCCGCACGTTCCCCGGGCAATTGGCCTTAAGGGCGAGTTCGGCATCGTCCGTGAGGTTTGAGTTGCCCGGTGTGACGGTCCCGACAGATGGCAGACAGCCAAGTGGCTTGTGGGCCTTGACGGGCCCAACTAGCGTGGTCGATGGACGCCGAGCCGTTAGTTCGGGGAACGGGTTGGTCCTTCGGGACCGCCGCGGAGCGGCGTTCGGGGACGGGTGGCATCAGCCGTTGGGGGACGGCGCGACCCGAGACCGGCGGTATGTGCGGGCGACGCCTATGGGGATGGGTGTCGCCCGCCGCCGCCGGCGCCAATCGTGATCATGAGCCCGGCCTGAGTGCCGGGCTTTTGCGTGCCCGCCGAGTGATCTCCGTGTCGAGCCGGGTCACGCCGTGGTCTGGCGGGTGCGGGTGGCCGGCGCCGCGACCCGCCGCTCCCGCGCCGGCCCGGCGACCAGGTGCAGCGCCGCCCCCGCCGCCCCCACCCCCGCGACGATCAGCCAGTGCGCCGGGCCGAACGCCTGCAGGCTCGCCCCGCCCAGCGCCGGCGCCAGGAACGACGCCGCCGGGAAGGTCAGGAAGAACACCGCCTGATAGCGGCCGCGCAGCTCCGGGGGCGCCAGCTCGGCGTTGATCTCGGCGTTCGGCGGGGCGGCGAGCATCGAGCCGATCGTCCAGACCGCCGCGGCGAGCAGGTAGACCGTGAGGCTGTTCGCCGCGGCCAGCACCGCGAAGCCGGCGGCCATCACGGCCAGCGAGACGGCCAGCACGCGGGCCTTGCGGTGCCGGTCGATGAGCTTGGGCACGAAGAGCTGACCGGTCACGATGAGCGTCCCGCTCAGCGCCGTGAGCAGGCCGTAGCTGGACGGGCTCAGGCCGTCGTCCCGCATGGCCAGCGGCACGATGGTGTTCGTCTGGCTGTAGAGCAGCGCCTGCAGCAGGGTCAGCCCGACGAACGCCAGGAAGATCCAGTCGGTCAGGGCCGTGCGCATGCCGCCGGCACCCGCGTCCGGCAGGGTCGTGCGCTGCCGGGTCTCCGGGACCTTCCAGAAGATCAGTACGCAGGTCAGCGCCGTCGATGCCGCGTCGATGAGGAACAGGCCGAGGTAGCTCCGTTCGGCCAGCACCCCGGCGAGCAGCGACGCACCGGCCATGCCCAGGTTGAACGCCCAGAATTGCAGGTTGAACGCGCGGGAGCGGTTCTCCGCCGGCACCACGTCGATGATCGCGGCGACGAAGGCAGGGCCCGGCATGGCCTGGGCGAGGCCCAGCAGGAGTGCGAACACGGCGATGACGGGGAGCTCGGTGCTCACCGCCAGGGCCACGAGCAGGATCGCGGTGGCGATGTGCGAGGCGAGCAGCGTGGAGCGGCGGCCCCAGCGGTCGGTGAGGACGCCGCCGAGCAGGGTGCCGGCGACGCCGCCGATGCCGTACGCGCCGACGATGAGGCCGGCCAGGGCGGTGCTCGCGCCGCGCTGCGCCGTCAGGTAGAGCGACAGGAACAGCACGGCGAAGCCGCCGACCCGGTTGATCAGCAGGCCCGTCCACAGGTACCAGTAGGTGGCCGGGAGCCCTCCGACCGCGTCCGACCACCACGTGCGCGCCTTCGGCACCGGCCCTCCAACTGGCAATGCTCTTAACTAATGCATCAGCCAGGTTAACCGTGCCGCTCGGCCGGGTCGCGTCAGACCCGGTTCGGGCGGGCGTCGGCGTCCGGCGGCATGTCAGTGGGCGTCGGCGTCCGGGTCCGCGAAGTGGGCGAACGCCTGCAGGTTGGCCAGGGACTCCCCGCGCTTGGCCCGCCACTCCCACTCGCGCCGGATGGCCGTGCCGAAGCCGATCTCCAGCATCGAGTCGAACGACTCGTCGGCGTACGTGAGCACCGCCCCGAACAGCCGGTCGAGCTCGTCCTCGTCGAGGCCCTTCAGCGACATCCGGCCGGTCAGGTACACGTCCCCGGCCGCGTCGATGGAGAAGGCGACGCCGTACATGCGGGCGTTGCGGCGCAGCAGCCAGGCCCACAACTGCTCGTGGTTCTCGTCGGGGTGGCGCATGACGAACGCCTCGACGCGCAGCGCGTGCTCGCCGACGATCAGGTTGCAGGCGGTCTTCAACTTGTGCGTACCGGGGATCGTGACGACCCAGGACGAGTCGCCGGTCGGCTCGCACGGCAGCTCGCGCTCCGCGCAGACACGCTCGATGAGGGCTCCGACGTCGTTCACCACGAGAAGGAGCCTGCCAGACGGGCGGCGATCAGCGCACGGTGCTCCGAGACCGCCTCTCGATAGACCCGCAGCAGGCCTTCCGCCGTACGGTCCCAGGAGAAGTTCGATGCGTGCCGCACCGCGCCGACGGACAGCCGCAGCCGCAGGGCCGGCGAGCGCAGCAGCCGGGCGAGCACCGCCGACCAGTCGGCGGGGTCGTGGCCGTCGACCAGGACACCGCTGACGCCGTCGGTGACCGCGGTGACCAGCCCGCCGACCGCGGCCGCGACCACCGGCGTGCCGCACGCCTGGGCCTCGAGCGCGACCAGCCCGAACGACTCGTTGTGCGAGGGAACGGCGACCAGGTCCGCCGACCGGTAGAGCGAGGCGAGGGCCTCGCCGGTCTGCGGCGGGAGGAACCGCACCTTGTCCGAGACGCCCAGCGACGCGGCGAGCTCGATGAGCGAGGTGGGCCGGTCGAGGCCGCTGCCGCTGGGTCCGCCGCAGATCACCACGGTGACGTCGGCGTCGCGCATCGGCTCGGCGGCCAGCGCGCGGATCAGCACGTCCGGCCCCTTGAGCGGCTGGATGCGGCCGACGAACGCCACCACGTACCCCCGCTCGGGCAGGCCGAGCCGGCGGCGGTCGGCGGCCTGGCCGGCGCCGGGCCGGAAGCGGCCGAGGTCCACGCCGGGCTGCACCACGGACAGCCGGGTCGGGTCGGCGTCGTAACAGGTGACGAGGTCCTGGGCCTCGAAGCGGGTGTTCGCGACGAGCCGGTCCGACTCCGCGACGACCTGCTCCTCGCCGATCACCCGGGCCTTGGGCTCGGGGCGGTCGCCGTCGGCGATGAACCTGTTCTTGACCTTCGCGAGCGTGTGCGCGGTGTGCACGTGCGGGACGCCCCAGCGCTCCCGGGCGAGCCAGCCGACCTGGCCCGACATCCAGTAGTGCGAGTGGATGAGGTCGTAGTGGCCGGGCGGGTTCGCGGCTTCCGCGCGCAGCACGCCGTTGGTGAAGGCGCACAGCTGCGACGGCAGCTCCTCCTTCGACAGGCCCTCGAAGGGTCCGGCGGTGACGTGCCGCACGCTGACCCCGGGCGCCATCTCGACCACGGGCGGAAGCTCGCTGGAGGTGGCCCGGGTGAAGATCTCGACCTCGACACCGCGCTCGGCGAGCCTGCGGGACACCTCGACGATGTAGACGTTCATGCCGCCCGCGTCGCCGGTGCCGGGTTGCTCGAGCGGTGAGGTGTGCACGGAGAGGGTGGCGATGCGCCGGGGTGTCGGCCAGTGGCCTGCGGCCCGCGGGTCAGCCACGTCGTGTCCCTTCAAAAGCGGTCAAACGTAACGACGAACTGTTACGCCGTCGTTCATCTTCCCCGTGCGGACCGCCTGAATCCCACTCCAGGCGCTCCGGCGTGACTCAGGTCATGAGGCAGGATCTAGGCATGGTGCAGAAGAACATCGCCGTCGTGACGGGTGCGTCCAGCGGCATCGGGGCGGCGACGGCCCGCCGCCTGGTCTCCGAGGGCTTCCACGTGGTCGCCGCGGCCCGCCGTACGGACCGGCTCGAGGCTTTCGTGACGGAGGTCGGCGACGCGTCGGCGACCGCCGTGGCCTGCGACGTCACCTCGGCGGAATCGGTCACGGCGCTCGCGGAAGCGGTGACGGCGCTGGGCGGTCCGGTCACCCTGCTGGTCAACAACGCCGGCGGCGCCCGCGGAGTGGAGCCGGTCGCCGAGGGCTCGGTCGAGAACTGGCAGTGGATGTACGACGTCAATGTGCTCGGCACCCTGCGGGTCACGAAGGCGCTGCTGCCCGCCCTGGAGGCGAGCGGCGCGGGCACGGTCGTGACAGTCGGATCGACGGCGGCGTTCGTGGTCTACGAGGGCGGCGGCGGGTACACGGCTGCGAAGCACGCGCAGAACGCACTGGTCGGCACGCTGCGTCTGGAGCTGGCCGGCAAGCCGGTCCGGGTCGTGGAGATCGACCCCGGCATGGTGCGCACCGAGGAGTTCGCCCTCAACCGCCTCGGCGACCCGGACAAGGCCGACGCGGTGTACGCGGGCGTCCGCGAGCCGCTCGTCGCCGACGACGTCGCCGACTGCATCGCGTGGGCGGCCACCCGTCCGCAGCACGTCAACGTCGACCGGCTGGTGGTGCGCCCGATCGCGCAGGCCGCGCAGCACAAGGTCGTCCGCGAGAAGTAGCCGTGACGAAGCCGCTGGGCGCGATCACCCGGGGCACGACCAACCCCAACCGGCTGCGCCGGGTGGACAACTTCATCGCGTACCGGTGCGGGGGTCTGCTGACGGCCGCAAACCGGCCGCTGGTCGTGGACCTCGGATACGGCGCGACGCCGATCACGGCGATCGAGCTGCGCGCCCGGCTGGCGGCCGCGGTCCGGCCCGACGTCGCGGTGGTCGGCCTCGAGATCGATCCGGTACGGGTGGCCGCGGCGCAGCCGTACGCGGACCCGCCCCGGCTCGAGTTCCACCGCGGCGGGTTCGAGCTGGCCGGCCTGCGCCCGGTGGTGGTCCGCGCGTTCAACGTGCTGCGCCAGTACGCCGAGGACGAGGTGGCCGACGCCTGGCGCACGATGACCGCGACGGGTGCGCTGCTGGTCGAGGGCACCTGCGACGAACTGGGCCGGATCGCGACGTGGGCGGTGGTGGAGGCGGGGGCGCCGCAGACCCTGACGCTGTCGGCCCGGCTGTCCGATCTGGACCATCCGGCGACGTTCGCGGAGCGGTTGCCCAAGGCGCTCATCCATCACAACGTGCCGGGACATCCCGTGCACGACCTGCTCGCCACGCTGGGCTCGGCGTGGGAGGCGAGCGCCACGCCGTTCGGGCCGCGGCAGCGCTGGCTCGCGACCGTGGAACGGTTCCGCGCGTCCTGGCCGGTGCTGGACGGGCCGGCGCGGTGGCGGCGCGGCGAGCTGACCGTCCCGTGGCCGCAATAGACATCGGGCCGGTCCCCGTACGGAGACCGGCCCGAATGCCTCGGGGGGGTTACTTGATGGTGACGTTGAACATCGGGTCCGCGGCGACCTTGCGGAACGCCGTCAGGCCGGTGGCGGTGGAGTTCACCGAGATGTCACGGTCGCCCTCGTCGTCGGCCTTGGTGTCGAAGTAGACGACGGCCTTGACCTTCGGGTGGGCGGCGAGCTGCGGGACGACGGTGTTGAACGCCGGCGCCTTGTCGACCTTCACCGTGGTGCGGTGGTACATGCCCCACTCGGCAACCATGATCGGCTTGGTCGGGTGGTTGGTGACGGCCCAGTCGTACCAGCCGAGGCCGCCGCCGCTGGGCTGACGGTCGAGGATGTCGCCCATGTCGCCGTAGTGGTAGTAGCCCTTCTCGACGCTGACGTACGAGTCCAGCCCGACCCAGTCGACGACGTCGTCACCGGGGTACAGGTCCTTCCACCACGACTGCGCCATCCACTTCTCGTTGCCCATGTACGCGACCACGTTGATCGCGTTGGTGACGCCGTTGGCGCGCAGCCGCGTGATGACGTGGCGGTACATGGCCGCGTAGTCCTTGGCCGTCATGCCCGAACCGGCGGTGGCGTTGACGTCGTTCTCCGGCTCGTGGTGCAGGGCGAGGAAGAACTTCTGGGTGCCGTAGTTGTTCTTCACGTACGTCGACCACGCGTCGATCCGCGCGTCCTGGCCACCGGCGGCGACCTTGGCCCACGTGGTGCCGTACGCGACCTTCCAGTTGAGCAGCAGCACCCGCGGGCGCGCCGGGTCGCGGGTCATCGCGATCTCGGACTTGGTCGGGAACAGCTCGTTGCCCTTGTGGTACGTGTGGAAGATCGTCGCGGTCCGCCCGGTGAGCGTCTCCCAGTCCTTCAGCGCCTGGTCCCGCGGGGTGTCGGTGAAGCCGCCGGCCGCCGCGCCCCAGAGCACGCCGCACGAGGGCACGAGCAGCGCATCGGTGACGCAGCCGCCCGTCGGCGCCGAGGTGGTCGGCGGAACCGTCGTCGGCGGAACGGTGGTCGGCGGAACGGTGGTCGGCGGAACCGTCGTCGGCGGCACCGTCGTCGGCGGCACCGTAGTGGGCGCGGTGGTCGGAGGCGTCGTCACCGGGGCCTTGGTGGTCGGGGCCGTCGTCGGGGTGGTCGTCTTCTTGACGACCGTGAGCCGCAGCTCGGGGCCGCCGCCGGTGGCGTCGCCGTACTCCAGCGAGCGCACCCGGGTGACGCCCGTCGTGGACGCCGACTTCAGTGCGAACGCGTACGTGCCCGACTTGGTGACCACCTTGGACAGGTCGAAGCTGACGCTGGTGTCGGTGACCTTCGGCTTGACCGACAGCAGGGCCGTCCCCAGCTTCGGCGCGTTCGACGCGGTGATGGTCTTCTCGGACCAGGACGACGCCACCGAGTAGAGGGTCAGGGTCGCGGCGACCGGCTTGCTGTCCAGCGGCAGCCGCAGCTCCGCGCCGCTGACCGTGGCGCCGGTGGCGACCTTCGGCGCGAACTTCACATAGGACAGCCGTGTCTCGCCGCTCTCCGTACCGACCACGAGCTTGTCGGCCTGGCCGAAGTTGGTCGTCTTGCGCGTGCTCGACGTGTACGCATCGTCCGTGCTGTAGACGCCGACCGTCTCGGTCGTCGTCGCCGCATTGGCCGTGCCGCTCAGCGCGAAGCCCGCGCCCGCGGCCACCACGCCGGTCACGGCGACGCCGATGATCCCCCGCCTGCCGTTCACCAGATTCCCCCTGTATGTCAATGAATCGCTGTCTGACATCCAGGTTCGACAGGGGCGGGTGCCGCCGCGGCGAGCGTTCGGGTGCAGCCCAGGTGCCGCCCGCCGGGGAACCGGGTGGGCGGCAGCGGGCGCCGCGGATGAAGGACTTTACGGCCGCATCCAGGACGCCGGCCGGGCACGAAAAAGCGCCGCCGGACCGTAGTCCGGCGGCGCTCTTCTCAGGTACGGCTAGCGCTAGGTGTTCGCGGCCTCGGCGAGGACGAGCCGCAGCGCCTCCAGCAGGAGGTCGGAGGTGAACGGCTTCTTGACGAGCAGGGCGTCCTCGGCGATGAGCCCCTTGGTGACGGCGATGTCCTTGGGCAGGCCGGAGATGTAGACCACGCCCATCTCGGGACGCAGCTCCCGGCACCGGTCGGCCATCTCGCCGCCCGAGACGCCGGGCAGGCCGAGGTCGGTCACGAGCACCGCGATGGGCCCCGGGTGGTCCCGGCAGACCGCGGTGGCCTGGTCGGCGTCGCCGGCGACCAGCGTGGTGTAGCCCCGCCGCTCCAGCATGCGCCGCATGATGTCGCGCAGGTCCTCCTCGTCGTCGACGACGAGGACGGTGGGACGCTCCCGCTGATCTTCGGACATGTGAGCCTCCTCCGGGCTGGTGCCGTTCACGCTATCGGCGTGCCCGGTGCCGGAGGGCGGCTTTCACGGTTTTATCCACAGCGACAGCCGCCACTTGTCCAGGACTCCCACGGTGCTGCCGAAGGTGTCTTTGACCTGCAAAGACCACTTTCCGTTGCGGCGCGTACCGGACAGGTCGATCGGGTACGTGTGCGCCAGGTCGGCCGCCTTGTCCGCCTTGCGCGCCGCCTTGAGCGTGTACTTCACCCCGGCCGGGCTGGTCAGCGTGACGACCAGCGACCCGCGGTACGCGTGCTTCACGGTCACCCCGACCGTCGACGCCGCGGAGGCCGTACCGGAGCAGCCGGTGACTGTTCTGGTGCTGGTGGCCGTCCCCAGCCTGGTGATCGCCACGTCCGTATCCACGACGAACGGCCCGCAGGCGCTCGCCGGTGCGGGCTCGACGGTCTCGGTGTTCAGGAAGCCGGTCTGGAGCAGCCGGTTGGCGGACCCGCTGCCCGGGCTTGCCACCTTGCCCTGGGCCGCCTTCCCGACGAGCGCCGCGGTGATCTCCGCCGGCGTCCAGGCCGGGTGGGCCGCCGCGACCAGGGCGGCCGCGCCCGTCACGTGCGGGGTCGCCATCGACGTGCCGCTCATCATCGTGCTGGCGGTGTTCGACGAGGACCCGGCCGAGGTGATCCGTACGCCGGGACCGAAGAGGTCGAGGCACGAGCCGTAGTTCGAGAACGAGGCGCGCACGTCCGCGCTGTCCGTCGCGCCGACGGTGATCGCGTCCGGGGCCGACGCCGGCGAGTACTTGCAAGCGTTCCGGTTGTCGTTGCCCGCTGCGACGGCGTACGTGACCCCCGGCAGCGATCGACTTGGCGACGGCCGAGTTCAGCGCGGAGCTCACCGGGCCGCCGATGCTCATGTTGGCCACGGCCGGCTTCACGGCGTTCCGCGTGACCCAGTCGACGCCCGCGATGATCGCCGAGTACGACCCGGAGCCGGTGCAGTCGAGCACCCGTACGGCGACGAGCTTGACGTCCTTCGCCACGCCGTACGTGCGCCCGCCGATCGTGCCGGCCACGTGGGTGCCGTGGCCGTTGCAGTCCTGGGCGGTCGCGTCGTTGTCGATGAAGTCGCGGCCATAGCTCGCCCGGCCGCCGAACTCCTGGTGGGCGATGCGCACCCCGGTGTCCAGCACGTACGCGGTCACCCCGGCCGCCGGCCGGTACGTGTAGGTCTTCGACAGCGGCAGCGACGGCTGGTCGATCCGGTCCAGGCCCCACACCGGGCCGGTCTGGACGTCGGCGAGGCGTACGGTCGCGTCCTGCTCGACGTAGTCGACGGCCGGGTCGGCGGCCAGGCGCCGGGCCTGCAGCGCGGTCATGTCGGCGTGGAAGCCGCGTACGGCCGAGGAGTAGTCGGCGAGCACGCTGCCGCCGTAGCGCCGCGCGAGGGCACGGGAGCCACCGGGAGGGCTCGAGGACCTGAGCACCACGATGTAGCTGCCGGTGATGGCGCCCGTGGCCGCTGCCCGTACGCTTCCCAGGGGAAGGGCTCCGGGCGTACCGGCGAAGGCGGTGCCGGACACACCGGTCACGGCGGCGATGGTGGCCGCACCGGCCGCCAGGGCCCGGCGCACCGCACGGCGACGCCCGTTGTCGCTGGTCATCGGGGGGGTTCCTCCTCGTGCGGCCCGGCCGGCGACGGAAGTCACCCGGGAAGCAGGCATGCCGGCGGTCGTAGGGGGAAATCGTGAGAAGAACGCAGAGCCGTAACGGGACCGCTCCGGTTGCGCGTTGGTTGCAGCGCGGCGGATCGGAACCCGGGTGCTAAGTCCACCGGACGGCGGGCCGAACTACCCGCTGTCGGGCCCGCTTGCACCGCCACCGAGCAAGGAGAGCGTTATGACCGCCGTGCTGTCGCCCCAGATCGTCGTCGCCCCGTCGCTGACCGAGCGCTGCGACAGCTGCGGCGCGGCCGCGAAGCTGGAGATCGCCCTCGCCAGCGGCGGCAACCTGGCCTTCTGCGGGCACCACGCCAACAAGTACGCCGGCCGGCTGGCCCCGATGGCCGCGAAGGCCACCGTCGAGGACGGTTTCGAGTGGGCCGGGCGGTCTCCCTCGGCGTGACCCCTTGACACCATCCGCCGCGATATGATCGATCCCTCACGCTTGGGCCGATAAGCCCATATTTAGAGGGGTTTCTCCGGTGCAGATGGCGGCGCAGGACGTGGGCAGGCTGTCCCGGGTCGCGGCCGGATGCGCCGGTGCCGCGGTGGCCGCCGCCGGTGCCCTCGGCCTGGCCACACCGTCCGTCCGCACCGCCCCGCTCCTCACGTCCAGCCCGGCCGCCGCGCTCAGCGTCGCCGGGCTGGCGCTTTTCCTGCTCGCCCCCCGCCGCACGGCGCGGGCCGTCCGGGTGGGCGCGTACGTGCTCGCCGGGCTCGCCGCCGCGCTGGGCCTGGCCGCGCTGCCCCGGCACCCGGCCGCCGGGGTGGCCACCCTGCTCGCAGCCCTCGCCCTGCTCTGCCTGGACCTGCGCGTACGCCGCCGGCCGGGACACCCGGTGCGGTACCGCGTCGCCGATCCCCTGCTGGCCGGCGCCGCCGTCATCGCCCTCGTCGCGCTGGTGCCCCGGATGTTCGCGCCCACCTTCCCGGGCGGGCGGGGCCCGGACAGCCTGATGTCGCCGTACCACGCGGGGGCGCTGCTGGTCCTCGCCGTGGGCATGGTGCTGGCGCGGCCCGAGTCCGGTCCGCTGCGTACGGCCGCCGCCGGCCCCGGCGTGAAGATCCGCCGCGCGCTGCCCGCCGCCATCGCCGTACCCGTGGTCGCCGCGCTGGTGAGCGCGCTCGCCGTGCGAACCGGCATCAGCCGGCCGGTGGCCGCCATCAGCACCGGAGCCGTCCTCGCCGCGCTCGCGGTCCTGGCCCTGATCGGCTTCCTGGTCCGGTCCCTGGAGGGCGCCGACCGCCAGCAGCGGGAGCTCGTCGCGGAGCTGCACGAACGGCGCGACTTCGCCGACACGCTCCTGCAGTCGATGAACGAGGCCGTCATGGTGCTCGACGCGAACTACCACGTGATCGACGTGAACCGTCGCTGGCGCGAGCTGACCGGCCACGAGGAGGCGCCGGGACCGCCCGGGCCGGAGCAGTTGCCGCCGCCCGGAACCGGGGACTGGCTCGTCCGCCGCGCCGACGGCACGGACGTGCCCGTGCTCGCCACGATGGCCCCGATCCCGGACGCCGACGGCCGCACCCGCGGCTACGTCACCACGTACGTCGACATCACCGACCGCAAGCGGGCCGAGGACGAGCTGAGCGAGCGGGCGGCCGAGCTGGAGACCAGCAACGAGCGGCTGCTGGAGGCCAACGCGCGGCTCGAGGCGGCGCTGACCTTCAAGAACGACCTGACCTCGATGCTGACCCACGACGTGGCCCAGCCGATCAGCTCGATCGCGAGCCTCGCCGAGCTGCTGCACGCCGACTACACCGACCTGCCCGACGACATCCGGCTCGAGCTGGTCGAGAAGATCGACCGGAACACCCATCGGCTGATCAAGATGATGAACGACCTCCAGCTGCTGTTCCGGCTGGACACCGGTGCGGTCACCGCGCGGCGTACGCCGGTCCCGGTGCTGGAGGTCGTCGCGTCGGTGACCGCGGAACTGGACTGCGCCGAGGACGTGGGCGTGACGGTGACCGAGGACGTGTCCGCGCTCGCCGACCGCCAGCACGTCTGGCACGTCGTCCGGAACCTGCTGATGAACGCGCTCGCGTACGGCGATGCCCCGGTACAGGTCACGGCGGGCCGGCACGACGACACGGTGGTGCTGGTGGTGCAGGACGCCGGGGCCGGCATCCCGGAGGACCTCGTACCGAAGCTCTTCGACCGGTTCATGCGGGGCGCGGGCCTCGGGCTGTTCATCGTGCGCCACCTGGTGGAGGCGAACGGGGGCTCGGTCCGCTACGAGCGGGCCGAGCCCCGGGGTGCGCGCCTGATCGTGACCTGGGAAGCCGCCTCGGTGTAGGGGCCTACCAGTCGTGGGCGCTGCCGCGCTCCTCCTCGTGGATGATGCCGTCGCCGCGGCCGGAGCGGGTGTTCATCGCCTTGCCGCCCATCCGCGCCGAGGCGGCCGCCTGCCCGCCCGTCCCGGCGCCCGCCGCGCCTCCGCTGATGGTGGGCCGGCCGGTGATCCGGCGGCCGGGCGCCAGGACGTCGTCGAGGTCGTGCGGGTCGGAGATGCCGGGCGCCGAGGTGATGTCGACGTTCGTACCGGCCACGGGGCTGCCGAGCGGCGCGGTGCCGGCGTTCGGGCGTACGGTGCCGAGGCCGTCGGGGCGGGCGTTGCTGAACTCGCCGGCGCTCGTGCCCCAGCCGGCGCCGGGACGGCCGCTGCGGGCGCGGGCCGCCACCGAGGCCGGCGAGGCGAGGCCGGCCGACATGTTCTTGGAGCTGGCGTCGCCGAGCTGCACGGCGTCGCCCAGCTTGCCGGCCTCGATGAGGCTCTTGAAGGCGTTGAGGTCGTTCTTGAGCCGCTTGCTCAGCGTCTCCTGGGCGTGCCGGTCGCTGGGGAGCAGGAACGCCACGTCGGCCTCCAGCTGCGCGACGATCTGCGTCCGCGTCTCGCCCATCGGCCGCAGCGTGATGGTCTCCGACAGCGCCGGGCCGCCGACCGCGGTCCAGGCCACCCGTTCGTCGAGGGAGCGTTCGGTGATCCGGGCGTCGAACTCGCGCCGGTCGCCCTCGACGTCCATGACCCAGTGCGTCCGGTCGGTGCCGATCGGGGTGACCTGCTCGACGCCGGTCATGAAGCGCGGGTAGTTCTCGAATGCCGCCAGCTGCTCGTACACGGCGTGCAGCGGTGCGCTGATCTCGACGGCCTGCTGAACCATACTCATCGCATCTCTCCCATGCTGACGTGCGGCTATGACAGAGAGTACGTAGACGAATACGTTCCGCGTTTGGTTTCGGCTCAGACCCGGCGCAGGTACTGCCAGTGCCCGACCTCGGCGGCGTACCGGGCGTCACTGGCAGCCACCATCGCCACTCCGGCACCGCGCAGCATGGCCACCACGCGCGGCGACGGGCTGCGCCACGCCTCGCTGATCTCGACCACCGTGCCGGTCGACCGGCAGGCCGCGGCGAGGGCGCCGAGCACCGCGGGAGTGACCGCCGAGTCGTCGATGCCGACCTGCGCGAGCAGGCTCAGCGGGCGGGCCAGCTGCGCCGGGGCGTACCGGGAGGCGCGCTCGATGCCCTTGATCGTGGCGGTCACGGCGACCTCGGCCACCTCGTCCGGGGTGAGCCGGCCGGCGGCCAGCAGGGACCGCACCTCGCGCGGGGTGGCCGGTCCGGCGGTAAGCGGCAGCCGGGACACGGCGACCGAGACCGCCTCGAGCTGGCCCAGGTCGGCGGGCCAGGCCAGCCAGCCGTCCGGCTGGACGACCTCGACCTCGGCCGCGACGCGCAGGGTGAGCTCCGTACGCTGCCGGGCCCGGCGGACCGCATCGGCGTACGCGGACAGCCACGTGGTGTCCGGGCCGACCTGGTCGGCGAAGGTCAGGGAGGTCAGGCCGGCGCGGTCGGCGGTGGAGACCACCACGCCCACGCTGTCGCGGCCGGCGGCGAAGCCGGTGTGCACGTGCGCGTCGGTACGCAGATCCAGCGCGGCCGCCGGCGCGGCGAGGGTGGTGCCGTCCAGGACCGATTCGAGCTCTGCACCCACGATGACTCCCCGACCGCTCTGCGAGAAGGACGAGCTCCTCCCGCCCTCGCAGTTACAGTGCGGGTCCGGTGTTGTGGGCCGGGGCCGCGCCAGGTGCATTCCGGGTGCGTGCTACAGCCTGAATTCGCCGATCAGCGTACGCAGTTCCTCGGCCGTACGCGCCACGTCGTCGCTGGCCTGCCGGGTCTGGGTGACGCCGTGCACCGCGGAGGCGCTGGCGGTGGCGACGTCGGCGATGTTCGCGGCGATCCGGCCACTGCCGGAGGCGACCTCGCCGATGCTCCGGCTCATCTCCTCGGTGGTCGCTGTCTGCTCCTCGACCGCGCTCGCGATGGTGGTCTGGAAGTCGTTGATCTTCGCGATGACCTCGCTGATCCGGCCGATCACCTCGACCGCGCCGGTGGTGTCGCCCTGGATCGCGGCGACCCGGGCGCCGATGTCCTCGGTCGCCCGCGCCGTCTCCTGGGCCAGGTCCTTGACCTCGCTCGCCACCACGGCGAAGCCCTTGCCGGCGTCCCCGGCCCGCGCCGCCTCGATGGTCGCGTTGAGCGCCAGCAGGTTCGTCTGCTCGGCGATCGAGGTGATCAGCTTGATCACGTTGCCGATCTCCGCCGACGACTCGCCCAGCTGCCGGATGGTCTCGGTGGCCTGCGCGGACTCGGTCACCGCGACCGCCGCGATCTGCGCCGCCTCGGTGGTGTTCTGGGAGATCTCGCGGATGCTCAGACCCATCTCCTCCGAGCCCGCGGCGACGGTCTGCACGTTGCGGGAGATCTCCTGCGCCTCGTGCGACGCCGAGGAGGTCTGCGCGTCGGTGTCGTGCGCGGCGTCCGCGATCTGCCCGGCCACCGCGGACAGCTCGGTGGCGGCGCTCGCGAGGGTCTCCGCATTCTGCCCGATCGTGGTCATCGACCGGTGGATCGACTCCATCGCGGAGTCCATGCCGGCCGCCATCCGCCCGATCTCGTCCCGGCTCCGGATGCCCGTACGCCGGGTCAGGTCGCCGGCGGCCAGCGCGTCCACGACCTCGCCGAGGCGCCGCACCGGGCCCAGGATCGAGCGTGCCAGCGGTATGGCCATCCCGATGAGCAGCACCAGACAGATGACCACGACGATCCCGGTGATCAGGCGCGAGCTGGCCGTCGTCGCGTCCATGTCGGCCCGCTCCTGGTCGGTCGCGGCGGTCACCTTCTCGTTCAGGGCGCCCAGCTTGTCGTCGACGGCGTGGTTGCGCTCGGCGATCTGGTCGATGTTCGCCCGGGCCGCGCCGCCCGGCGCCCCGGCCTGGCGCGCGAAGTCGGTGATGAAGGTGCCGAAGGCGTCGACGTCGGGCCGGATGCCGGCGAACTCGGCCGCCAGGTCGGCGGGCAGGCCGGCGCCCTCGACCGCATCGGCGGCCTCGGTGGCCGAGGCCACGTCGTCGGCGACGTCCTGGGTGACGTCCTGGGCCAGGGCCGCCCGGTACGCGTCGACCTTCAGCTCGCTCTGCCGGGTGTCGAGGTGGTTGAGCGCCGCCAGGCCGGCCTCGAGCCCGCGTACCCGGTCGGCCTGATCCGCCAGCCGGTTCTGGGCCACCCACGAGACGACCGTCAGCACGAGCAGCCCGACGACACCGGCCGCGACGATCAGCGCGAGCCGCTTCGCGATGCCCATTTGCGTCAATCGGGACATCCAACTCTCCCTCAGGGGTCAGCATGGCGGTGCGGACCTGATGCATTCGTCACGCCGGGTTCCGTCCGCCGACTCCTCATTTTTCCGGCGTTTCCGTGCCACAGAAGCCGTTTTGCGGGTTTTGCCGCAACTGTTCTGTGCTGCCCACGCGCGCCGGACCGTCCGAAGGGAACCTCGATGAAGCGCCGACATCAGCGCAGCGCCCTCGCACTGCTCACGGCCGCCGGCACGCTGGGCATCGCCGCGCCGGCGGTGGCCGTACCGGCCGCGACGGGCACGGTGGTGACCGGTGGTACGCCGCTCAACGCGCGCAGCGGCCCGTCCGCGACCAGCCCCCGCACCGGCGCCGTACCGAACGGCTCGGCCGTGTCCATCGTCTGCCGGCTCGCGGGTCAGTTCATCAGCGGCACGGTGACGAACACCGGCTACTGGGACCGATTGGCGGACGGGAGCTACGTCTCCGACGCGTACATCCGGCGCGGCCCCGGCGATATCCCCAAGTGCCCGTCCGCGACCCGGATGCCGGCGGTGACCGGCTCGTGGATGCTTCCCGTCACCGCGGGACTGGTGAGCGGCTTCCGCACCCGGCAGCGTCCCACCCACGACGGTGTGGACCTCGGCGCGACCCGCAACACCGCCATCCGTTCGGCGAGCGCCGGCACGGTCATCCGCGTGGTCTGCAACGTCTCCCGGGGAACCTGCGACGTGGACGGCAGCAGCTCCCTCACCGGCTGCGGCTGGTACGTCGAGGTGCAGCACGCCGCAAACGTCGTGACCCGCTACTGCCACATGGTGCGCCGCCCGTCGGTGACCGTGGGGCAGACCGTCGCGCGCGGCACGATCCTCGGCTACGTGGGCACCTCCGGCGCCTCGTCCGGCCCGCACCTGCACTTCGAGGTGCACGTGGGCGTACCCGCGACCCGCGCGAACGCGATCAGCCCGATCCCGTTCCTGCAGGCGCGCGGCCTGACCATCCGCTGAGACGCCGAAGGGCCGGCTCCCGCGCGGGGGCCGGCCCGTTCCACACCCTGTGTGCGAGCGGTTCAGTCGCTCTTCTGTGGACGGTCGAGCATCTCGGTCAGCGCGCGGACGGCTGCATCCGTCGGAGACGCCGCCTCCCGGTTGACCTCCCGCAGCTCCTGGTACACCTCTTCGCGGTGCACCTGGACGTCCCGCGGCGCCTTGATGCCGATACGGATGACGTCGCCGCGCGCCTCGAGCACGGTGACGACGACGTCATCGCCGATCATCACGCTCTCGCCGGCCTTCCTGGTCAGCACGAGCATCGTGGTAGCCCCTCACTCCATCCGTGGACAGGACACCTGCCGTCGAACCGCTCAGTACTCCTTGCGCATGATGGCGCGGACCGGCATGTTGCTGCCGTTCAGGACGACCTGCATGGCCCGGCGCGAGTCCCGGTCGACGATGATCGGCGCGAGCAGGTTGGCCGTGGTCTCGTTGACGCCGGCGGTGATGACCACCATGAGCAGAAGCCGGTCGGGGTCCTTGGTGTTCAGCGCGGCGAACACGTCGTTCTCGATCTCGGGCGCGTAGTCCGGGAAGAACGGCTCCGGCGGCGCGACGAGGAAGCGGAGCTCCGGGTCGTCGATCGACGTGAACGCGTACAGGAGACCCTCGTCGTTCAACCGGACGAGCACGAACTGCCGGTGCGCCGGGAAGCCGGGCATGGGGACAGCCATCTCGATGATCGGCATGTCCAGCTCGGTGTCGGTCATGGAGGCCCCAATCGGTCGGGACGCGGTACGAGTACTCATGGTCACCTCAGGAAGTCGATGAGCGAGGGCTGGATCACCTTTGCCGAGGCGGCCAGAGCCGCCTGGTACGAGGTCTGCTGGAGCTGCATGTCCATGATGGTCTTCGGCAGGTCCACGTCCTCGACGTCGGACAGCTGAGCCGTCACGTCCAGCAGCCGGTCTTCCGCGGACTGCTTCATCTGCGTAACCCGATTGTATCGGGCGCCTACCTCCGAAAGAGTGTTTTTCAGGTTATTTGCCGCGGTGTCCAGACCTTCCAGTCCAGCCTGCAGGGCCGTCGTGTCATTGGCCTTCAGCGCGACGGCGATGTTGTCGAGCATCTGGAACACCGAGGTGGCGCCGTCGCCGAACGCGGCCACCCCGTCGGCGTCCACCCGCAACTGCGAGTTCGGGCCGATGGTGCGGGTCACGCCGTCCTGGTTGCCGATGAAGTCGCCGGTGTCGCTGAACGCCTTGCCCTGCGTCGTGGTGCCGCCGAACACCGGGCGGTCCAGGTACGTCGTGTTCGCGTACCCGATCATCGAGCTCTTGATCTGGTCGATCTCGGTGGCCAGCGCGTTTTGCGACTCGACGCTGTTCGACCCGGAGTTGAGGCCCTGCAACGTGAGCGTCCGCGCCCGCTGCACCAGCGTCGAGGCGCTGGTCAGGGTGCCGTCGAGGGTGCTCAGCCAGCCGAGCCCGTCGTTGGCGCTGCGCACGTACTGGTTGTTGGCGCGCGTCTCGCCGCGCAGCTGCATCGACTGCAGCGTGCCGTTCGGGGAGTCCGACGGGCGGTTGATCTGCTTGCCGCTGGAGAGCTGCTGCTGGATCTTCTCGCCCCGCTGGATGTTGCGCTGGAGGTTGGCGAGCACCCGCGTGTGGATGCTGCTCTCCGTGACCCTGTTCGCCATGTCCGTCCTTACCTTCCGACCAGGCCCGTGCGGTTGATGAGCTGGTCGAGCATCGAGTCGATCGTGGTGAGCACCCGCGAGGCGGCCTCGTACCCGCGCTGATACGTCAGCAGGTTCGTCATCTCCTCGTCGAGGTTGACCCCGGACTCCGCCTCGCGGGCGGCGTCCACCTGCGCCGTGACGTTGACCTGGATCTCGCTGCGCCGGGTCGACGTCTGCGCGTTGACCCCGAGGTCGGCGATCATGTCCTGGTAGACGAGGTCCGGGCTGCCCACCTTGGTCGCGGTGCCGGCGAGCGTGGTCGCCTTCGACCCGTCGTTCGTGCCGATCGGGTTGCCGCCCGCGTCGAGCTTCGGTGTGCCGTCCGGGTTGGTCTCGTTCTTGGCGGAGATCGCGACGTCCTTGGGGTTCGTGATCGCGACGGTGATGTTCCGGGCGTACCGGCCCGTGGAGAAGTCCCCGGTGAAGAACTCGGTGCCGGCCGTGCCATCGGTCTTGTACGCCGACGTGGTCGCCGCGTTCACCGTGTCCACCAGCGTCTTCGCGACCTTGTCCAGCTTCTGGGCCATCCCGGGGAGGATCGTGGTCATGGTCTCGGTCATCGAGCCCATCCTGCCGCCGGCCTGCACCACGTCGCCGGTGTCGACCCAGGTGAGGCCCGCCGACTTGGTGCCGTTGGCGGGGTTGGCGTTGTAGTCGCGCTGAGCGTCCAGGGTGGAGACGCCCGCGGTGGCCGTCATCGGCCGGGTCGTCGTCCGGTTCACCAGCAGGGCGTTGCCGACGTACACGTCCATCGAGCCGTCGTCGCGGACCGAGGCGGTCGCGCCGACGAGCTCCGACAGCTTCATGACCGCCAGGTCACGGCGGTCCTCGAGCTCGTTCACCACCACGCCGGTCGCCTTCGCCTTCACGATCGAGTCGTTGAGCTGGGCGATCGTGCCGGCCGCGGTGTTCACCTCGGCGGCGTACTTGGTGAGCTGGGTGGCGTTCGCCGACCACTGCGCGTCCAGCGCGCCGTAGGCACTGTTCAGCCCCTCGGCGACGACGCTGCTCTGCTGCAGCAGCGCGGACCGGGCGGCGACGCTGGTCGGCTCGTCGCCGACGTCGCCCCATGCGGCCCACATGTCGTGCATCTGCGCCTGCAGCGCGGTGCTGCTCGGCTCGGCGAAGACATCCTCCAGCGACGTGTACGTGGCCGCCTGGTTGGACAGGTAGGCGCTGTTCGCGTGCTCCGTACGGCCGCGGTTCTCCAGGTACTGGTCGCGGAGCCGCTGCACGTCGCTGACCGCCACGCCGGTGCCGAGGCCGTCGGTCGTCGCCCAGCGCACGCCCACGGTCGAGCCGACCTGCGCCTGCATGTCGACCCGCTGGCGGGTGTAGCCCTCGGTCGTCGCGTTCGCGATGTTCTGGCCGGCCACGTCGAGGCCGCGGCGCTGCGCGTACAGCGAGGTCAGCGCGGTGTTGATACTGCCGAAGCTGCTACCCATCAGATTGCCTCGTCCACCAGGCTCGGGCGGCGCACTCCGCCGCTGACGGTCTTGCCCTGCGGGCCATACGTTTCCACTGTTCCGGCGAACGCGAGCATGGTTTCGCGAGCCGCGCGCTGGCCGGCCGTGAGCAGGTCCCGGTTGGCCTCCGCCATGGTCCCGATCTCCTGGGTCAGGGTCAGGAACGCCTTGCGGTGCTGGTGCAGCAGGTCCGACCACGGCGCGGGCGCCGCGTCGGCGAGCTGGCCCAGGGACGCCTCCGCCGGCAGCCCCAGCTCGAGCGCGACGGCCTGCGCGTACGCCGCACGGGCCACCTCGGTCTGCCGGATCTGGTCCAGCACCACCTCGACCTCGCGGGTGGCGTGCGCCAGCCAGCGGGAGCGGTTGGAGGCCAGGAGCAGCTGCTCCTCCTCGAGCTTGAACAGCAGAAGCTCCAGCAGCTCACGCGCCCGCCACAGGACGCTGGACAGGTCGGTCAGGCTCACCCGGTCCTCCGTCTTCCTCATGCGGGACGGCCCGGACGGCGCGTTCCCTGCTCATCCGGACAGGTCGGCACGGCCGGTGGGTCTCTGAGGGGTTTCCACCCGGTAGCAGGCCGGAGATCTGGCAATCGCCCGAAAAGCCCGAAGAAATTTCGCAGACTGCTCATGACCGGCGGAGGACCGCCGATCTGACTGGCGCAACGCCAACGGCTTACGGATGAGCCGCCACGGACCCGCACTCAAGGAGGAAACACCATGGGTCTCCGCATCAACCAGAACATCGCCGCCCAGAACGCCTACCGGAACCTGTCGGTCACCGACAGCCAGATGTCGAAGTCGCTGGAGAAGCTGTCCAGCGGTTTCCGCATCAACCGCGCGGCCGACGACGCGGCCGGCCTCTCGATCTCCGAGGGCCTGCGTTCGCAGGTCGGTGGCCTGAAGGTCGCCGTCCGCAACGCCCAGGACGGCATCAGCGTCGCGCAGACCGCTGAGGGTGCGCTCAACGAGGTCACCTCGATCCTGCAGCGCATGCGTGACCTGTCCGTGCAGGCCGCCAACGGCGGTTCGCAGGACAGCGAGGCCACCGCGGCCGCGCAGAAGGAGTTCGGCCAGCTGAACCAGGAGCTGGACCGGATCGGCAGCACCACGTCGTTCGGCAAGTCCAAGCTGCTCGACGGCTCCTTCGGCAAGTCGTTCCAGTCGTCCACCACCCAGGCGGCCGCCTCGCTGCCGACGGGTGCGCAGACGTTCCAGATCGACACCGTGAACGGCGTCGCGCTGGGCGCCGGCAACGAGATCTCGGTGACCACCGGCAACATCGGCGCGAACGCCACCGCCAAGGAGGTCGAGTCCGCGTACAACGACGCGATCTCGTCCGCGCTGAAGCAGAGCGGCTACAAGGGCGACGAGATCAAGGTCAAGCTCGACGTCACGGCCGACAAGGCCGGCTACAAGACCACGTTCTCCGGCAACAAGGAGTTCTCGGTCAGCGACGGCGGCGGTACGGGCCTCACCTCCCTGACCGGTGCCGGCACGGCGGCGTCCGGCGCGACCCCGGTGGCGGGTGCCAACTCGGGCACGTTCCAGATCGGCGCCAACTCGGGCGAGACCATGAGCATCTCGATCGACGCGATCAGCGCCACGGCTCTGGGCACGAGCGGCCTGGACCTGACCACGGACCCGCAGGCCGCGATCGACGCCCTCGACACCGCCATCCAGGGGGTGTCGGACCAGCGCGCCACGCTCGGTGCGTACCAGAACCGGTTCGAGCACACGATCAACAACCTGAACGTCTCGGTCGAGAACCTGTCCGCGTCGGAGTCGCGCATCCGTGACACCGACATGGCGCAGGAGATGGTCTCCTTCACCCGGAACCAGATCCTGACCCAGGCCGGCACCTCGATGCTGTCGCAGGCCAACCAGGCCTCGCAGAACGTTCTGTCGCTGCTGCGCTAACCGAACCGCTACCGGCAACTCCTAACTGAATATCGCTGACAACCGAATAGTCGGGGGTAGCTGGCAGACGGCGCCGGCTACCCCCGTTTCACATTTGTACCCGGCAGGAAAGTAGGCGCCCCGTGACCAGCTCGATCGACGGCCTCGTCAGTGGTCTCAGCACCTCGTCCATGATCAGCTCACTGATGCAGGTCGAGGCGGCCCCGCAGACCCGCCTGAAGTCGAAGGTCTCCGCCGCCGAGGCGGTGGTCACGTCATACCAGGCCGTCAACACGAAGGTCTCGGCGATGAAGACCGCCGCCGACACCCTGAGCCAGCTCAGCACCTGGCGCGCCGTCCGGCCCACCTCCAGCTCGACCTCCGTGACGGCGACCGCCACCGGGGGCACCGACGCGGTGGCCGGCGCGGTGAAGTTCTCGGTCAAGGCGCTCGCCACGGCCCAGTCCGCCACCATGCGCGTGGACACGTCGACCGAGCAGGACCCGGCGTACCCGAACGACCCGACGAAGACCCGCGGCGTCCAGCTGGACGTCCCCGACAAGATCTCGATCACCATCGGCAAGGTGGAGAACGGCGTGGTCACCGGGACGCCGGTGGAGATCGACGTCAGCAAGGACAAGTCCGCGAAGGGGATCCAGGCGGCCATCAACGGCGCCGGGCTCGGCGTCAAGGCGACGCTCGTGCAGGTCGGCAGCTCGCAGAGCGTGCTCCAGCTGAACGGCACGAAGACCGGCGCCGGCAACGCGTTCGCCGTCTCCGGCCTCGAGAACGCCGCCGCCGACGCGTACGGGCTCGTCCCGGGCACCACGGCCGCCGACGCGGTCGTCGAGGTCGGCGGCGGCGACGCGGCCCCCGGCGGCTACACGCTCAGCAGCGGCACGAACACCTTCACCGGGTTGATGGCCGGCGTGAGCCTGACCGTCGGCAAGGTCGAGGACGACGTGACCGTCACCTCCGTCTCGGACGTGTCCGGCATCGCCGCCAAGTTCCAGGCGCTCGTGGACGCCGCCAACGGCGCGCTCGGCGAGATCAAGAAGCAGACCGCGTACGACCCGGAGACCAAGAAGGGGTCGCCGCTGACCGGCGACTTCTCCGTGCGGCAGATGACCCAGCAGGTGCTGAGCGCGATCAGCCAGGGCCTGTCGTACCGCAAGGCGGGTGCGCCCGCGGCGCCGGACCCCAAGACGGCGACGCCGGCGGACATCACCGCGGACAAGGCCAACATCGTCAACTTCGGCAGCCTGAGCAAGCTCGGCATCGCCCTCGACTCGTCCGGCCAGATGACCTTCGACGCGGCCAAGTTCACCGCCGCGTACAACGCGGACCCGAGCGCCATCAAGGAGGCGGGGGTCGCCTTCGCCGACAAGTTCGAGGCGCTGGCGAACACCCAGAACAGCAACATCACCTCGTCCATCACCGGCCGCAAGAACGTCATCGACAGCCTGAACCTGCAGATCGACGACTGGGGCGTACGGCTGGTGGGCCGCCAGGAGGCGCTGCAGAAGCAGTACTCGGGCCTGGAGACCGCCCTCTCCAAGCTCAAGTCGCAGTCCACCTGGCTCTCCGGCCAGATCGCCAGCCTCGGCTGACGAGCGCCCCGATCCGACCTGACCGCCCAAGGAATGCCCATATTCCTGAGCAAAGGGAACAAATGACCTCTCCGCTGAACCGCTACCTGCAGGACTCCATCAGTACGGCCTCCCCGGGCAAGCTGCTGGTGATGCTCTACGACCGCCTCGTCATGGACCTCTTCCAAGGGGAAGAGGCACTCCGCGCCGGCGAGCGGGAGCAGGCCAACGACAAGCTGAACCACGCCCAGGAGATCATCCTGGAGCTGCGCACGACCCTCGACGTCGACGCCTGGGCGGGCGCGCCCGGCCTGGCGAACCTCTACGGGTTCCTGCTCACCGAGCTCATCGGCGCCAACGTCGCCCGCGACGCCGACCGCGTCGCCGCCTGCCGCGCACTGATCGAACCCCTGCGCGACGCCTGGCGGGAGGCCGCCGCGCTGGCGGTCGCATCGTCCGCCCCCGTGGCCTGAGATACCGATGGTGATGGAGAGCGAGGTGGGGACAGCGTGACCGACGCCTGGCGAAATGCCTGGACCGCCGCGCTCGACGACCTCGAGATGGACGTGGCAGCCACCGAGGCCATGCTGGCCGACGCGCGCCGCTACGCCGAGACCCCGCCGTCCGACCTGTGGAAGCCGCCCACCGACCTGGGCGCGCTGCCGCTCGAGCTGCGCCCCCGGGCCGACGAGATCCTCACCCGTCAGCTGGCGGCCGCGCAGGAGATCGCCCACCGGCTCACCGCCACGCGGGTCCAGCAGGCCATGACCAGCCGGATCGAGACCGGCGAAGCCGTCAAGCGCCCGGTCTACCTCGACTGCGCCATGTGAGAACACCGCACCGCACCGGCCCGGAGCCCCGAGGGGTTCCGGGTTTTTGCGTGCAACTCAGCGGCAACCATTTGCCGCTCAGCGGATCGGCGGCCAGGCCGAAGCGAAAGGTACGAGCAAAGGATTGCTCCGCCCGACCGCCACGGACCGGCACCTCGATCCACTGGAAGGAACGCTGCCGTGTTCGACGACGTCGCATCGTCCTCGCTCCGCGTCGCAGTCGCCGGCCTGTCCGCCCGGCAGAACGCCATCGCCAACAACATCGCGAACATCGAGACCCCCGGCTACCAGGCCCGTAAGGTCAAGTTCGAGGAGGCGCTGAGCAGCGCCGTCGCCAGCGGCCGGTCGCCCTCGACGGTCACGCCGAGCGTGCAGAACTCGCTGGAGCCGACGCGCCTGAACGGCAGCAACGTCAACCTCGACGAGGAGACGCTCTCGCACATCGACACCACGATGCGCTACTCGCTGGCGATCCGCGCTCTCGACGGCAAGTACAGCCTGATCCGCGACGCGATCAAGGGGGCCTGAGCTAGATGAGCACCTTCAACGCGATCGGCGTGGCGGGCAGCGGCGTGACGGTCTACCGCAAGTGGCTCGACGCCGTGTCCGACAACATCGCCAACATCGACAATGTCAGCCGGACGTCCGAGAACGCCTTCCAGGCCCGCTACGTCGTCGCCCAGGAGGCGCAGGACGGCAACGGCGCCCAGGTCGGCGGCATCGCGTACGGCAACGCCGAGGGCCGGCTGTCGTACGAGCCGGACAACCCGCTGGCCGACACCGAGGGCTACGTACGCCGCCCGGACATCGACCTCGGCGGCCAGATGGCGCAGCTGATCATGGCGCAGCGCTCGTACCAGGCCAACCTCTCCGTCGTCGACCGGGCGCGGGAGTCGTACCAGGCCGCGATCAACCTCGGGAAGGCCTGATCATGACGTCTCCCATCGGCGCGATCGGCGCGGTGACCGGCCTCAGCGGCGTGACCGGCGTGAACGCGGTGAGCGGCACGTCCGGCACCGCCGCGGCCACCGGCGTGAACACCGACTTCGCGAGCATGCTCTCCAAGGGTCTGGAGAGCGTGCAGGCGTCCCAGTCCAATGCCGGCGATCTGGCCGTGCAGGTGGCGAACGGCACCCTGCAGGACCCGGCGCAGTACACCATGGCGGCCACCGAGGCGTCCCTCGGGCTGCAGCTGACGATGGCGATCCGGAACAAGGCCGTCGAGGCCTTCCAGGAGATCATGAGGATGCAGGCTTAGCATGACGGACCGTCTCCCCGCGCCCGTACGCAAGGTCGGCGACACCTTCAAGTCCTTCACCCCCGGACAGAAGGCGGTCACGATCGCGGCGGTGCTCGCCCTCGTGATCGGCGGCTACTTCTTCGCCACCTGGGCGTCGAAGCCCTCCTACTCCGCCCTGTTCAGCAACCTGTCAAGCAAGGACGCCTCCGCGATCGTCGAGTCGCTGCAGAAGTCCGGCACGCCGTACGAGCTGGCCAACGGCGGCACGACGATCATGGTGCCCCAGGACCAGGTGTACGACCTGCGCCTGCAGATGTCCGGCGAAGGGCTCCCCGGGGACGCCGACACCGGCTACGCCCTGCTCGACAAGCAGGGGATCACCACCAGCGACTTCATGCAGCACACGAACTACCAGCGGGCGCTGCAGGGCGAGCTGGCCAACACCATCAAGAGCATCGACGGCGTCGAGGCGGCCACGGTCAACCTGGTCATCCCGCAGAAGGACGTCTTCGCCGACGACCAGGAGAAGACCACCGCCTCGGTGCTGGTGGCCTCCTCGCCGAGCAAGCCGCTGTCAGGACAGACCGTGCAGGCGATCGTGAACCTGGTCGCCTCGTCCGTGGAAGGGCTGGATCCCACCAACGTCACCGTGGTCGGCGCGGACGGCAAGGTGCTGTCGAGCGGCAACGGCGCGCCGGTGTCCTCGGGCGGTGACAGCGGTTCCGACTCGGAGACCGTCGCCTTCCAGAACCGCCTCAACTCGTCGCTGCAGAAGATGCTCGACGCCGTCGTCGGCCCCGGCCACGCCGTGGTGACCACGACCGCGGAGCTGGACTTCGACCGGACCCAGACGACCAGCAAGACGTACTCGTCCGACCCGTCGGTCGCCGCGCTCTCCGAGCAGATCCAGCGGGAGGCGTACAACGGCAACGGCAACGGGACCGGCGGCGTGCTCGGCCCGGACAACATCCAGGTGCCGAACGGTACGAGCAGCGCCGGCACCGGCCAGTACGAGAACAGCACCGTCACCCGCAACAACTCGGTCAACGAGGTCACCGAGACCCGGAACCGGGCGCCGGGCAGCATCAAGCGGCTGAACGTCGCGGTCCTGCTGGACGCGACCACCGCCGGCGCCGTCAACCAGGCCGACGTGCAGACCCTGGTCAGCGCCGCGGCCGGCGTCGACCCGACCCGGGGCGACACCGTGGCGGTCAGCGCGATGGCGTTCGACACCTCGGCTGCCACCGCCGCGCAGAACGCCCTGGCCGCCTCGGCCGCCGCGGAGAAGTCGGCGAAGCAGACGTCGCTGATCAAGACCGCCGCCATGGCCCTGGTCGTGCTCTTCCTGATCTTCCTGGCCTGGCGCTGGAGCCGGAAGCAGCGCAAGCGCAAGGCGCTGACCCCGGCGGAGCTGCGGCACCTCGAGGAGATGCAGGCCGCCCTGGAGGCGCAGCGCCTGGCCGAGCTGAACGCGGCGATCCCGTCGCCGGCGCTCGAGGCCGCGAACATCACCCACGAGGCGCTGGAGGAGCGCCAGCGGGAGATCGAGCAGATGGTCGAGGACCAGCCGGAGGAGATGGCCGCCCTGCTGCGGGGCTGGCTCGGCGCCGGCCGCTGATCGACCCCCCGACCGCACACCCCCCTGGTTCAAGGAGGAACCGCGTTGACCACGCCGGCACTGAGCACGAATACGATGACCGGCCTGCGCAAGGCCGCCATCCTGCTGGTGCGCATGGGCAAGGAGTACTCGACCCGGGTGCTCGCGAACATGAGCGAGAGCGAGGTCGAGGAGCTGTCGGCCGAGATCGCCCGGCTCGGCAAGCTGGAACCGGAGACCGTCGTCGACGTCATCGACGAGTTCTACGCGATGGCGACCACCAAGCACGCCGGCGCGGGCGGCATGGCGTACGCCCGTGAGCTGCTCGAGGCGTCGCTGGGCACCGAACGGGCCCAGCTGATCCTCGACCGGCTGCAGGCCTCGATGACCGACATGCCGTTCAACTTCCTCAGCCACGCCGACCCCCGGCAGCTGCTGTCGTACGTGCAGTACGAGCACCCGCAGACGATCGCCCTGGTGCTGGCGCACATCCCGTCGGCGCTGGCGTCGTCGATCCTGTCCGGGCTGGCGCCGGAGGTGCAGTCCGACGTGGCGCACCGCATCGCCGTCATGGACCGCACCTCCCCCGACGTGATCCGCCAGGTCGAGCTCGCCCTGCAGCGCAAGCTCTCCACCGTGCTGCAGCCCGACGAGCTGTCCACGGTCGGTGGTCTGGGCCCACTGGTCGACATCATCAACCGCGCCGACCGCACCACCGAGCGGCTCATCCTGGAGGCGCTCGAGAAGCGCAGCCCGGAGATCGCCGAGGAGATCCGCCGGCGGATGTTCATGTTCGAGGACATCGTGACCCTCGACGACCGTTCGGTGCAGCTGGTGCTGCGCCAGGTCGAGCCCGCGGACCTGGCCACCGCGCTCAAGGGCGTGGCCGACGCGGTCCGCGACAAGGTCACCAGCAACCTGTCCGAGCGCGGCCGGGAGAACCTGCTCGAGGAGATGGACCTGATGGGCCCGGTCAAGGTGCGGATGGTCGAGGAGTCGCAGCAGAAGATCGTCTCGGTGATCCGCTCGCTCGAGGACTCCGGCCAGATCGAGATCCAGCGTGGCGGTGAGGCCGATGAGCTCATCGCCTGACGAGGGGCCGGTGCTGCGCGGCACGGTGGCCGAGTCCGCCGCGGCCGCCCGCTTCGGCGTGGACCTGCGGCGCGCCGTACCCATGGACAGCGCTCCCGTGGAACGGGCGAAGCAGGAGGCCCGCACGGCCGGTTATGCCGAGGGCTGGGCCCAGGGCCAGCGGGCCGCCGCGATGGAGGCCGAGGCGACCGCCGAGCGGGCGCGGGCGTATGAGCAGGCGCACGACCAGCGTCGCGCCGCGGCGCTGGCGCAGGCGGTCAACGCGCTCGGCCGGGCCGTGACCAACCTGGAGACCCAGCTGATGCCGACCCTGCAGGAGCTGCAGGAGGCGGTGCTCGCGAACGCGTTCGAGCTGGCCGAGGCCATCGTGGGCCGGGCGATGGACGACCCGGAGGGGCGGGCCGCGGCGGCCCTGCGCCGGGCCATGAGCGCCGCACCGGATCTCGGCGACATCGTGGTGAGCCTGCATCCCGACGATTTCGTCAATCTGGTCGGTACGGCAACCGACGCCGACTACAACTACGAGGGTCGGCCGGTGCACCTGCGCCCCGATTCCGCCCTGCGGCCCGGCGACGCCGTCGCGGAGACCGGCACCACCACGGTGGACGCGTCCATCGCCGCGGCCGTCGCCCGAGCAAAGGAAGCCCTCCGCCTGTGACCGACGTCTTCCGCAACCGGATCAACGCCGCGCTGTCGGCGGCCCAGCCGCTCACCCGGGGCAAGGTGACGGGCGCGGTGGGCCTGCGGGTCACGGTGAGCGGGCTGGAGGCACGCGTCGGCGACCTCCTGCAGATGGGCGAGGGCGACGAGGCGGTGCTGGCCGAGGTCGCCGCGCTCGACGGGGAACGGCTGTCCTGCCTGCCGCTGGGCCCGATCGCGGGGCTGAGCACCGGTACGCCGGTGGTCTCCACGGGCGGGCCGCTGCGGGTGGCGGTCGGGCCCGACCTGCGCGGCCGGATCCTCGACGGGCTGGGACGGCCGATGGACGGCGGCCCGCCGCTGCGGGGCGAGATGGTCGGCATCGAGGCCGCCCCGCCCTCGGCGATGGAGCGCCAGCTCGTGGACGCGCCGATGCCGCTGGGCGTACGGGTCCTGGACACGCTCGTGCCGTGCGGCCGCGGCCAGCGCATCGGCATCTTCGCCGGCTCGGGCGTCGGCAAGAGCACCCTGATGAGCATGATCACGCGCGGCACCACGGCCGAGCTGAACGTGGTGGCCCTGGTCGGCGAGCGCGGCCGCGAGGTCCGGGAGTTCATCGAGCACGACCTCGGCCCGGAGGGGCTGGCCCGCTCGGTGGTGGTGATCGCGACCTCGGACACGCCCCCGCTGGTCCGCCTGCGCGCCGGCTCGGTCGCGACCCGCATCGCCGAGTACTTCCGCGATGAGGGCGGCGACGTGCTGCTGATGATGGACAGCGTGACCCGCGCGGCGATGGCCCAGCGCGAGGTGGGCCTCTCCGTCGGCGAACCGCCCGCCACCCGCGGCTACCCGCCGTCGGTCTTCGCGATGCTGGCGTCGCTGCTGGAACGTGCCGGCCCGGGCGCCCGGGGCAGCATCACCGGCCTCTACACCGTGCTGGTGGAGGGCGACGACCACAACGAGCCGATCGCCGACGCGGCCCGCTCCATCCTGGACGGCCACATCGTGCTGGACCGCAAGCTCGCCACGGCCGGCCACTTCCCGAGCATCCAGGCGCTCGACTCGATCTCCCGGGTGGCGAACAGGATCACCACCCCGGAACAGCGCAGCGACGCGACGGAACTGCGCCGCCTGATGGCCGCTCACCGCGAGGTGCGCGAGCTGGTCGAGATCGGCGCGTACGTCCCGGGCACCAACCCGGAGGCGGACCGGGCCGCGGCGGTCTGGCCGCAGATCACCGCGTTCCTGCGTCAGGGCCTCGACGAGAAGGTCGGCGCGGAGCAGGCCTGGGCCCAGCTGCGCCAGCTCATCGCGGCCTCCTGACCCCTTAACCGGCCTGCTGCTCGACGGTCTCGCCGCGGCTCCGGCCCCGCGCGTCGTGAGCCTCAGCTCGATCACCCACAAGCGGGCCCACCTCGACTTCGACGATCTCATGTTCGACCGTCAGTACGGCGCGTCGCGCATGAGGTGGTGCGTCTCGAGTGCCGGGGACACACCACCGGCTTGGCGGTCGCTTCCCCGGTCCTCCCCGTTCCTTGACGGCCCTGTCCGGCACGGCCTGACCTAACGGCGTTAGAAAATCTAACGGCGTTAGGAATGCGTCGGCCAGGCAAGGAGACCCCATGCGTACTCGTACTTTCACATCCGGCCTCACCGTCGCGGCTCTGATTGCCGGCACCGTCATCGCCGGGCCCGCGACCTCCGCCGCGGCATCGCCCGGAAAGCGGGCCGCGCAGGCCGCGGCACAACACGTGGCGGGTCCGCCGGAGCACGAGAAGGATCGGGTGCCGGCGATCGGGCGGCGCTGGGCCGCCGCGTGGATGACCACCGACACGCGCGATCTCGCCCGTCTGTACACCCAGGACGCGGTGTACACCGACCGCGCCCTCAACCTGGTGTTCCGCGGCCGGGAGGGGGTTGCGGAATGGGAGACCGGGTCCCATCAGCTCGTCGAGGATCTCGGGTTCGACGTGACCAGCGGGTTCCGGGGAAGCGACGGGGTGGTGCTCCAAGGCACGTTCACCGGCCACATCGCCGGTGCGCCGCGCCCGTTCGCGGTCCCCGTCGTGACCGTGCTGCGGCTGCGCGGCAACCTGATCCGGTCGAGCGACGACTACTACAACCGGGGTGAGATCCTGAGCGATTCCGGCCTGCCCGCGGACTGGACCCCGACCGGCGGGTGATGCCCCGCCCCTCGGCCCGGTTTCGCGAAACGGAACCGGGCCGGAGCCGTTTCCGCGCCTACGGGTTTCCCGGCGGACCGGTCCGCGCGGTTCCCGGCAGGTCGGCCTGCCAGCCACGAAGCAGGGTGCGCAGCGCCTGCTGGGCGAGACGCCGGGCGCGCTCGTTGCCGACCGTGCCGATGCGGCCGAGCGATGCTATGCCGTACAGCGTGCCCCAGACGATGTCGCAAGCTTCGCCGAAATCAGCCAGCACCACGTCGTGGGAGTCCGACCACGCGGTGAGGAATTCCTTCAGCACGCCGACGGTGGGGGCCGCCGCACGCAGGCGCTGGTCTGCGTCGACGGCATCGCCGTTCATGATCTGATACAGGTGCGGGTGCTCACCGGCGAACCGGACGTACTCGGACGCGAGCTGCATCATGCGCCGGTCGATGTCGAGCTCCGCGGCGGCCTGCTCCAGCTCGGCCGTCATCAGGCGATGGCCGTGCGCGACGAGCTCCAGCACGAGCGCGTCCTTGTTGGCGAAGTGCTGATAGACCACCGGAGCGGAATACTCGACGTCGGTGGCGATGCGCCGGACCGTCAACGCCGCGGCACCCTCGTTCTCCAGGATGTGCAGCGCGGCCTCGATGATGCGTTCGCGGGTGCTCGCGCGTTCGCGGGCCCGCCTGGCGCCGGTCGGCATCGTGGCCACCTCGCTTCCAGCGTGCCCTCGGCAGGAGCCGCCGGCGGCGCCGTCACGGCAGAGCCATCCTAACAACGTTAGATCCGGCCGGAACGCGACCGCCGTCGCACCGGCGGCGGCACGGACGGGGTGCAGGTCGGGTGCAGCCGCTCAGCGGCACCCGCATCGGGCCGACCGGGACGGTGACGGCACTTTCTGGGAGGTCTCGTGAATCGCTTGTTCCGGCTCGGCCCCGTGCTGCGCGCACGCAAGGCCCAGGAGGACGCCGCCCGGGGCGCGGTCATCCAGTCCCGCCAGGAGATCCGTGACGCCCAGGCGCTGGTCAAGCGCCGGCAGCTGGATCTGGCCGGAGCCGACGCCCCCACCGAGGGCACCGCCCGCGCCATGGTCGCCTCGATGGTGGCCCGCCAGTCGCTCGCCGCCACGCTGTCCGGCGCGCACCGGATGGTCACCGACGCGGAGGAGCGGACCCGGGAGAAGGTCGCCGGCCTGGCCGACGCCGCCAAACGGCGCCGGGCGGTGGAGATGCTCGCCGAGCGGCACGCGGAGGCCGTACGCCGCCACGACCTGACCGTCGACCAGAACACCATCGACGAGATGGCGGTGACGTCGAAGGCGCGCAACGCCGCCCGGGGCGTGGACGCCATGAACGAGGAACGGGCCAGCGCGCTGCGGCAGGGCAGCGGCACGATCGCCGACCGGGCCGCCGCGGCCGCCGCCCGCGAGGACGCCGCCCGGGAGACCGCGCTCGCCGTCGCCGCCCAGCGGCCCCCGATCGAGCTCGCCGACGCCCGCAACGCCATCGAGGCGAAGCGGGCACAGCTGCTGCTTGCGGCTAAGCGCCCACCGGAACCGGCCGAACTCGAAGACGAAGGCCACGACGACCAGGGGAGCCGCGCATGATGGGTGTTGACGGTGTGCTGTCGCGCATCACCGAGCTGCAGTCGCAACTGGGGATCGCACCGGCCACCACCAGCACCGGCACGACGTCCGGCGCGTCGTTCGCCACCGCCCTCGCCGACGCGGGCGGCAGCACGACCACCTCCTCCGGCTCCGGCGCCACCGGGCAGGCCGTGGTCGACGCCGCCAAGAAGTACCTCGGTACGCCGTACGTGTTCGGCAGCACCGACCCCGGCAAGGGGCTGGACTGCTCGGCGCTGGTGCAGCGGGCGTACAAGGATCTCGGGATCGACCTGCCACGCACCTCGCGCGAGCAGGCCCGGGCCGGCACGAAGGTGGACGGCCTCGCCCAGGCCAAACCGGGCGACATCCTGGCCTTCGACTCACCGGTCGACCACGTCGCCATCTACCTCGGCGACAACAAGATGATCGCGGCGCCCAAGCCCGGCGACCACGTCAAGATCCAATCGGTGTACGAGACCCCGACGCACATCCGGCGCGTGCTCGGCACCGCTGACGCCTCCGGCACCGCCGCCGCGGCCGTACGCCCCGCCAGCCTGCAGAACTCCGCCTCGCTGTCCGGCGTGCCGTACGCGGACATGTTCGTGCGGGCGGGCGCCAAGTACGGCGTCTCGCCCAAGCTGCTCGCCGCCGTGGCGAAGGTCGAGTCCGGGTACGACCCGAAGGCCGTGAGCAAGGCCGGCGCGCAGGGGCTGATGCAGCTCATGCCGGCCACCGCGCGCGGCCTGGGCGTGCACAACTCGTTCGACCCGCAGCAGGCGATCAACGGCGCCGCGAAGCTGCTCTCCGGCCACCTCAAGGAGTTCAAGTCCCTGCCGCTGGCGCTGGCCGCGTACAACGCGGGCGGCGGCAACGTGCACAAGTACGGCGGCATCCCGCCGTTCGCGGAGACCCAGGCGTACGTGCCGAAGGTCCAGAAGGCGCTCGCCGCTCTCGGCTGAGCTCACGGAGGGAAGCGCGCCATGACCAGCTCCGTCACGGGTCCCGACCGCAGGCCGACAGCCGACGCCGGGCGCCGTCCGACCACCCGCCCCGGCGACGGCGCGGAGGCTTTCGGCTCCGCGCTCTCCGCCGAGCTCGACCGGTCCCCGTCGGCGCTCGCCACCGACCGGCAGCACGACGACGACGCTCGGAACCGGTCCGCCGACGCACGTTTCGAGAGCCGCGCGGCACAGCAGCGCGCCGCCGAACTGGCCCACGCCCGTGCCGCCGAACACAGCACCACCGCCCGTGGCGCAGACGGCCCCACGATCGCCGAAACGGCCGCGGAACACCGCCTCCAGCTGCGCGCGGCCCAGGACCGGGACGCCGAGCAGCAGCGCATGTCGCAGGCGAGGGCCGCGGCGAGGCGGACGAGCGCGGAGCGCCCGGACCCGGCCGGACCGCCCGCTCCCGCGCCGGAGACCGAGGAGGCGGAGACACCGCAATCTCCGGTCACGCCCGCTGCCGCCCCGACCGTGACACCGCCGTCCTCGGCCGCGCCGTCGGGCGAGGCCACACCGGGGTCGACAACGGCCACAGCGCTCACCTCCGTACCGGCATCACCGCAGGTCACGGCGCCCAGCGCGGCGCAGACCTCCGCCCGGACCGCTGACGCACCGCCCTCCCCGATCTCGGTGGCGCCCAGCAGCGCGGCGCAGACCGCGGTCGCCCAGACCGATGCCGTCGCGCAGACCGCCGCCATGCGGGCGAACCCGGCCGCAGCGCCGGAGACGCGACCAGTCACCGCGGCCCCGCCGCTCCCCGCCGACGCATCCGGCACAGCGACCGCCCCAGCGACATCGGTGGCCTCGGCGACCGCGCCGGCCGCACCGTCCGCACCCGCGGCACCCGCGGCACCCGCGGCGCCCGCCGCGCCCGCCGCGCCGAGCACAGCCGCCACCGGCGCGCCCTCTGCAGCCGCACCGGCCGCCGCGACGACGCCTCAGCCGGGGCTCGCTCCGGTCGCCGCGCAGCCGCAGGACGCCGTCCCGGCCACGCCGCCACCGCCGGCCGACCAGCCCACAGTCCCGGCGGCCGCACCCGCCCCCGCGTCCCCGGCCGCGACCACACCCGCGGCCGCAGCCGCAGCCACACAGGCAGCCGGGCCGGCGCCGGAAGCACCCACGAGCGCACCGGCATCGGCCGCTCCGGTTGCTCCCGGTCAGGACGACAGCGCCACGCCATCCGAAGCGCCGGCGACAGCAGACGCCTCACAGACCACAGCGGTCCCGGCGGACACAGTGACGGCGGCACCGGACGCCCCGGCAACCGACGCCACCGCACCCGCGGACGCACCCGACCCCGCGGGTACGGACCCCGGCGCGACCGGCCAGGACCAGCAGCCGTCCCAGGGCGACGGCCGGGGTGACCGCGGCACCGCCTCCCCGAGCCCGTTCCCCGCACCCGCGGCGGCCCAGGCGACGACCGCTGCTCCCGGGACCGACGTACCGGCCGGGTTGCCCGGCGCCGCACCGGTCGGACCGGCGGCACCCGCCGCACCGGCCCCGGCCGCACCGCCGTTGCCCGGCCCGGTGGCGATGCAGCTGGCCGCGCGGATCAGCCCGCTGCGCCTGGACGCCGACGGCGTGCACCGGCTCACCGTGAACCTGCACCCGGCCGACCTCGGCCCGGTGCAGATCGTCGCGGAGCTCCGCAACGGCGAGATCAGCGTGCAGCTGGCCAGCTCGACCGACGCCGGCCACGAGTCGCTGCGGGACGCGATGGACGACCTGCGCCGGGAGCTGCAGCAGTCCGGCTTCGCCAACACGTCGCTCGACCTGCGGCAGGGCTCCGCGCAGCAGGACCAGGCGCGCCAGCAGTTCGCGTTCATGAACGGCGGAGGCGGTGACGGGCGGGACGGGCGTACCGGAAATGGCGCCCCCGACCGGGCCCCGGCACCCGCCGAAACCGCCGCACCGGTCCCATCCGGTCGCAGCGGCATCAGCCGTCTCGACGTCCAGGCTTAGGCTCCGAACCCGCCGAAAATAGGGGCTAAGCGAATCGGCGCGCCCGCCGAACCTGAGTGCGAGGGCCAACCACCCAACTCAGGAGGACCCGGCGCATGACTTCCCCGATCAACGGATTCGTCAGCAACCAGTACGACGACAAGACCGCCCGGTCCACGTCGACGTACTCCAACAAGACGACGGTCGACGCGGGCAGCAAGTCGGTCGCCGACCAGGACACGTTCCTGAAGCTCCTGGTGGCCCAGCTGAAGTACCAGGACCCCTCGAACCCGGCCGACTCCACCCAGTTCCTCGCGCAGACGGCCCAGTTCACCCAGGTCGAGAAGCTCGGGCAGATCGCCCAGATGATGCAGGCCCAGCAGTTGATCGGCGCGAGCGCGCTGGTCGGCCGCACGGTCACGTACCAGGACGCCAACGGCGTCTCCCAGACGGGCGTCGTCACCAAGACGAAGCTCAACGGGGACAGCGAACCGACGCTCGTGGTCGGGAACACGGATGTGCAGCTGTCCAAGGTCACGGAAGTCCAGCAGTCGCCGGCAGCCACCGGCACCACCGCCTCCGATTCCGCCACCAAGAAGGACAACTGACCTATGCTGCGTTCCCTTTTCTCCGGCATCAGCGGCCTGCGCGCGCACCAGCAGATGATGGACGTGACCGGCAACAACATCGCCAACGTCAACACGACCGGCTACAAGTCCAGCCAGACCGTCTTCCAGGACACCCTGTCGCAGATGGTCAACGCGGCGGGCGCCCCGCAGAACGGCCAGGGCGGTACCAACCCGGCGCAGGTCGGCCTCGGTGTGCGTACGGCCAGCGTCAACGCCAACTTCAGCCAGGGCGCGGCCCAGACCACCGGCAAGTCCGGCGACATGATGATCCAGGGCGACGGCTTCTTCGTCGTCAAGAGCGGCGGCGAGTCGGTCTACACCCGCGCCGGCTCGTTCACCTTCGACGCCAACGGCTCGCTGACCACGCCGAACGGGCAGATCGTGCAGGGCTGGTCCGCGGACACGGCCGGCACCGTCAACACGGCCGGCGCGCCGGGCAACATCAAGCTGCCCATCGGCATCAGCCTGGCGCCCGAGGCGACCAAGAACATCACCTTCACCGGCAACCTGTCGTACGAGGCCCCGGCCGGCGACCCCACCTCGATGAAGGTGATCCCGGTGCCGGTGATCGACGCCAACGGCGCCTCCAGCACGATGAACGTCCGGCTCTCGAAGACCGGCACCAACGAGTGGACCATGACGCTGCCCGACGGCACGGCCGACCCGGCCGACCCGTACTCGGGCGGCTCCGCCCGGGCCATCACGTTCGTCAACGGCAAGCCGGTCGACACCGACGGCGTCACGCCGCTGGCGACCGTCGCCCTCGGCACCGCACCGAACGACTACACCTTCGACGTGCACGACCTCACCCACTACAGCGGCAACACCGAGGCCCGGGTCAGCGCGTCGGACGGTTCCGCGGCGGGCATCCTGAGCTCGTACACGGTGTCGAACACCGGCCAGATCGTGGGTGTGTTCTCCAACGGCATGAAGCAGACCCTCGGTCAGCTCGCCCTGGCGAACTTCAACAACGTCAACGGGCTCGAGAAGATCGGCGACTCGATGTTCCGCAGCACGGTGAACTCGGGCCTCGCCCAGATCGGCTCCGCCGGCTCGGCCGGGCTCGGCCTGATCACCAACGGCGCGCTGGAGATGTCGAACGTCGACCTGGCGCAGGAGTTCACCAACCTGGTGATCGCCCAGCGCGGCTTCCAGGCGAACAGCCGGATCATCACCACCAGCGACGAGATCCTCCAGGAACTCGTCAACCTCAAGCGATAGCCGGCAGCTCAGCCGGCGTGAAGCCGGGACGGGTCACCTGACCCGCCCCGGCTTCCGCATTTCCGGGGCCGCCCGCACCCGGAATGCGACCGGAGCGCGCTCATCAGCAACCGGCGCTCCGCCGAATGGTCAAGTGACCGGCCACGGATGGCCCCACCAGCCGCTATGACGCCCCAAGGACGGATGTCGTGATCCTCGTAACCCGCCTCAACGGAGCCGTTTTCGCCCTCAACCCCGATCTCGTCGAGCGTGCCGACTGCACGCCCGACACGGTCATCACGCTGGTGGACGGCACCAAGTACGTCATCGCCGAATCGGTACCCGAGTTCATCGACTCGGTACGCCACTACCGCGCCTCGCTGATCGCCCAGGCGAGCCGCATCGAGGGTGATCCCGCCCTGCTGACCGAGCCCGAGGACGAGCAGGTGTCGCGGACCTCCGCGACCGTGCTGCCGCTGCACCGGAAGGACCGCTGATGGACCTCGCCACCCTCATTGGTGTTGTCGTCGCCCTGATCATCGTCTTCACGGTGCAGATCCTGGAGGGCGGCAGCCCGGCCTCCATCATCCTCATCCCGTCGATGCTGCTGGTGTTCGGCGGGGCGTTCGCGGCCGGCATGGCCGGCGGCGTGCTCAAGGACGCGCTCGGCGTCGGCAAGCTGCTGCAGAAGGCGTTCCTCGCGAAGGTGGCGCCGCCCAACAAGCTGGTCGACCACATCGTCAAGCTGGCCGAGCGGGCCCGCCGCGAGGGCCTGCTGGCCCTCGAGGACGCGGTCAAGACCGTCGAGCACCCGTTCCTGAAGCGGGGCCTGCAGCTGGCGATCGACGGTACGGACCCCGAGGAGCTGCACGACATCCTGCACGCCGAGGTCGCCGCCAAGAAGAAGGCCGACAAGGCCGGCATGAAGATCTTCGAGAACATGGGCGGGTACGCGCCGACCGTCGGCATCATCGGCACGGTCATGGGCCTGGTGCACGTGCTCGAGAACCTGAACAAGCCGGAGACGCTGGGTCACTCGATCGCCGCGGCGTTCGTCGCGACGCTCTGGGGCGTGCTCTCCGCCAACCTCATCTGGCTGCCGCTCGCGGCCCGCCTGGCCCGGCTCTCCGGCATCGAGGCCGAGGAGATGGAGCTGGTCATCGACGGCGTGCTGGCGATCCAGGCGGGCTCGAACCCGCGCCTGGTCGCCCAGAAGCTGCGCAGCCTGCTGCCCCCGGACGCCGCGAAGGCCGCCGAGGCCGCGGCGACGACGAAGAAGGCCGCCTGACATGAGCTCGGGGGGTAAGCCGCGCCGGAAGGGCGGTCACGAGGAGCACGAGGAGCACGTCAACCACGAGCGCTGGCTCGTGTCGTACGCCGACATGCTCACCCTGCTGTTCGTGCTGTTCGTCGTGCTGTTCAGCATGAGCAACGTCGACAAGAAGAAGTTCGCCGAGCTGGCGGCCGGTCTCTCGCAGGGTTTCGGCTCGTCGAGCGCGGCGCTGCAGGGCAACCCGGCGGTGTTCGACGGCGCCGGCCAGGCCACGAACATCGTCGCCATCGACCCGGGCACGAACCCGGGCGACGGCGGCTCGGGCCTCGCCGGGATGAGCAAGGCGCAGCAGGACGCGGTCAACCGGGCCGTGCTGGCCGAGGACCGCAAGGCCGCCTCGGAGAACGCCAAGGCGGCAGCCGCCGAGGCGGCGAAGCTCAAGGAGATCGAGAACAAGATCTCCGACGCGCTGGCTCAGGCGAAGCTGCTCAACCAGGTCAAGTTCACGATCGACCAGCGCGGCCTGGTGGTCACCATCGTGACGAACGAGGTGGTGTTCGCGGGGAACCGCGCCGACCTGCAGGAGGGCGGCCGGAAGATCCTGGACGCGATCGCGCCGACGCTGGTGAAGCTGCCGAACAACATCGAGGTCGACGGCAACACCAACCAGCTCAAGGCCACCGTCGCGTACTACCCGAGCGGGTGGGAGCTCTCCGCCGCGCGCGCCTCGACGACGGTGCGCTACCTGGTGAACCACGGCCTGGCGAAGAACCGGATGAGCGCCGTCGGCTTCTCCGACACCCGGCCGCTGATCGACCCCAAGGACCCGCGGTCCATCACGATGAACCGCCGGGTGGACGTCGTCGTGCTCACCACGCTCAACGCCGAGCAGGCGGCGCTGCTGCCGTCCGCGGCCGGCCCCGACGGCAAGCTGCACACCGGTCAGACCACCGCCGAGGCTCAGGCCGCGGCGGCCGCGGCCGAAACGACCACCACGTCCCCGACCACCACCCACGACTGACACGACAGGAGGAGTTCCGATGGCCAAGGAAGCGAAGGAAGACGCGGCGGAAGCGCCGAAGAAGTCCAAGAAGATGCTGATGATCATTGCGCTCGCCGTCGTGCTGCTCGGCGGTGGCGGCGCGGGCGCGTACTTCATGTTCTTCAAGGGCGACGCGGCCGAGGCTGCGCCGGTCAAGGGCGCGGTCGTGACGATCGAGAACCCGCTGACCGTGAACCTGGCGGACGGTCACTACCTCAAGCTGGGCTTCGCCCTGCAGATGACCGAGGAGGCCGGCGAGGAGGAGATCGACACCTCCGAGGCGCTCGACCTGGCGATCGACCAGTACACCGGCATGGAGGTCGCCGAGCTCGAGACCGTGAAGGGCCGGGAGAAGGCGAAGGGCGAGCTGCTGGAGAAGATCGAGAAGGCGTACAACGTCGACGGCAAGCACCTCGTGATGGGCATCTACTTCACCTCCTTCGTCACTCAGTAACTCAGCGATTGCGATGGGCGGGTCCGCGGCGGGCGGACCCGCCCATTCATCGCAGGTACGGACATAGCACGCCGTACGCCTCAGCGGTTGCGCAACCGAGCCGATGAGGACGACGTGACCACGTCTCCGACCCGCTCCCCCGGCAAGATGTCCCGGCGCGGCGCCAGTGCCGGGCCCACCGCGTACGACTTCCGCCGGCCGATCAAGCTGTCCCGGGAGCACGTCCGGACGCTGCAGATCGCGTTCGAGACGTACGCCCGCAGCTGCGGCACCCTGCTCACCACCCGGCTGCGCACGGTCAGCAGCGTCTCCCTGGTCTCCATCGAGCAGCTGAACTACGACGAGTACGTGGCCTCGCTGGCGAACCCGACCGTGATCGCAGTGGTGGCCATCGACCCGCTGCCCGGCACGGTGCTGATGGAGATGGCCACCTCCGCGGTAATGACCGCTATCGACCATATGCTCGGCGGCCCCGGCGGGCCCCAGCCGGAGCGGCCGCTGACCGAGGTGGAGATGCCGCTGCTGCGCGGGCTGCTGGAGCGGATGCTCGGCGAGCTGCGGTACGGCTTCGAGAGCCTGGTCGACATCCAGCCCAAGCTGCGCGAGATCGAGTACAACGCGCAGTTCCTCCGCGCCCACCAGCCCGGCGACGCCGTGGTGATCGCGTCGTTCGAGATGAAGGTCGGCACCGAGGAGTGCGTGGCCAGCATCTGCCTGCCGTTCAACACCATCCTGCCGGTGCTGGAGAAGCAGGAGACGATCGAGCTCACGCCGGCCGAGCGGATGGTACGCGAAACCTCCCTGCGGAAGCTCACGGCCGGACTTTCCGCGGCGCCGATCGACGTAGCTGTCCGATTCCAGCCCATTCGGATGCGTACCGATGACATCGTGGATCTACGCCCCGGCGACGTCGTGCCGCTGGGACACCCGACCAGCGTGCCGCTCGAGGTGACCGTCAACGAGACCGTTTTCGCACATGCAGTCCCCGGTAACCAGGGTGCCCGGCTCGCCTGTCTCGTCGTGCCGTCGCCCAAGGAGGAAGAGCGTCGATGACCGCGCCAACCATCACCGAGCCGCAGCTCGCGCTGGTCCGTGCCGCCGCCGAGCAGGCCCTGGCGGTGCTGCCGACGAGCCGGCAGCTCGCGGTGGGCGCCCCCGTGGCCGCGAGCGCCGACCTGCTGACCTCCGGCCAGGCGATCACCGCCCGGTTCAGCGGCGCGGCCGCCGGCGAGGTCGTCGTCGTGGTGGGTCAGGACCTCGCCGACGCGCTGAAGGAGAGCCCGCTCGGCGAGCTGGACCTGACGGCCGCCGTACGCCCGGCGCTGGAGGCCGCGGCCCGCGCGTTCGGCCCGGTGGTGCTCGACCCGGGCCAGATCATGGAGCCCGCGGTCGCCCTGAGCGCCATCGCCGCCAAGGACGACTCGGTGGCCGTACCGCTGCTGGACGGCGGGGAGATCCGCGCGGTGCTGGCGCTGTCGCTGAGCCCGTGGCCGTCCGACGGCGGGACGGGCGGGGTCGCGCGGCGCGGCTCGTCGGCCCCGGCACCGATCCGCGGCGGCCTGGACATGCTGCACGACGTCGAGATGGAGGTCTCGGCCGAGCTGGGCCGTACCCGGATGAGCGTGCGCGAGCTGCTCTCGCTGAGCCCGGGCGCCATCGTCGAGCTCGACCGGGCCGCGGGCAGCCCCGCGGACCTGCTGGTCAACGGCCGGCTGATCGCCCGCGGCGAGGTCGTGGTCATCGACGAGAACTTCGGCATCCGGATCACCGAGATCGTCTCCCCGGGCAGCGGGGAGTAGGCCTTGTTCGAGCTCGTCCTGCGCATCGGCTTCTCCCTGCTGGTCGTCTTCGGCCTGATGTGGGGACTGGCCCGGGTGGCTCGCCGCGGCGGGCTGGGCCGGCGCGGGTCGGGCAGCCTGTCGGTGCTCAACCGGCAGCCGCTGAGCCGCGGCTCCTCGGTGGCGGTGGTGCAGGTGGCGGATCGCGCGCTGATCCTCGGGGTCACCGACACGCAGGTGAGCCTGCTGGGCGAGACCGAGCTGGGCGCGTTCACGCACGAGGCTCATCCCACCCCGGCCGGGCGCGGCGCGGCACCGGTCGAGGACGGCGAGCTGCTCCCGCCGGCGCACCCCACGGTGCTGCCGCACCACGGCGGCAAGCTGGACGGCTCCATCCTGTCCCCGCGTACGTGGAGCTCGACACTGGATTTCCTGCGCGACCGGACGACGAGGCGCTGACATGTGGCGGCGGATGATCGTGATCGCAGTTCTGGCGTTCGGCGGGTTGCTGCCGGCCGCCGCGGCGCAGGCCGCGCCGCAGCCGATGCCGGCCGCGGTCGCCCACGTCGCGCACTACGAGCTGCCGCGGGCGCCCGGGCCCACCCCGCCGGTCGCGCCGACGGTCCGGCCGAGCGGCGGCAGCATCAACTTCAACATCAACGGTACGAACCCCGACGGCAGCAAACCGGCCACGTCGCTGGTCATCGTGCTGGGCCTGACCCTGCTGTCGGTGGCGCCCGCCGTCCTGCTGCTGTGCACGAGCTTCACCAAGGTGTTCATGGTCCTCGGGATCACCCGCAACGCGCTGGGCCTGACCAGCATGCCGCCCAACCAGGTGCTCGCCGGGCTGGCGCTGTTCATCAGCCTGTTCATCATGAGCCCGGTGCTGTCGCAGGTGAACGACCAGGGCGTGCAGCCGTACCTGGCCGGGGACAAGACGCAGTCGCAGGCGTTCAAGGACGGCGTGCAGCCGCTGCGGGACTTCATGCTGAAGAACACCCGCGAGGACGAGCTCGCCCTGCTGATCAAGGTGTCCGACCAGGAGAAGCCGGCGACGGCCGCCGACGTCGAGCTCACCACGCTGATCCCCGCGTTCGTCCTCTCCGAGCTGCGCGCCGCCTTCATCATCGGGTTCGTCATCTTCATCCCGTTCCTCATCATCGACATGGTCGTGTCCGCGTCGCTGATGAGCCTGGGCATGATGATGCTGCCCCCGGTGACCGTGGCGATGCCGTTCAAGCTGCTGCTGTTCGTGCTGGTCAACGGATGGGGGCTGATCATCACCGCGCTGGTGGGGTCGTACCCGTGAACGCCGACGTGCCGATCGCGCAGCTCATCGCGATCTTCCTCGGCGCGGCCCGGGCCGGCGCGTGGCTGATGCTCTGCCCGCCGTTCAACTCGCGGCTCATCCCGGCGCAGGTGAAGGTGCTGCTCTCGATCGGCATCGCGCTGCCGATGGCGCCGTACCTGACCGCCTCGGTGCCCTCGCTGCAGACCTCGGCGATCATCGCGGCGACCGTGCTGCAGCTGTTCGTGGGTGCCGCGCTCGGCTTCATCACGTTCGTGTTCTTCGCCGCCGTGCAGGCCGCCGGTGACCTCATCGACGTCTTCGGCGGCTTCACGCTGGCCGCCGCGTACGACCCGCTGTCGCAGAACCAGAGCTCGGTCTTCGGCCGCTTCTACAACCTGGTCGCGGTGACCCTGCTGTTCGCCAGCGACGGGCACCAGATGGTGCTGCGCGGGTTCATGCAGTCGTACCGGACCCTGCCGCTGGACGCCTCGTTCTCGCTGAAGACGTTCAGCACGGTGCTGACCGACGGCGTCGGCGAGATGTTCCTGGCGGCGCTGCAGATCGCCGGGCCGCTGATCGCCGTGCTGTTCCTGACCGACGTCGCCTTCGGCCTGCTCAACCGGGTGGCGCCCGCGCTCAACGCGTTCCAGCTGGGCTTCCCGGCGAAGATCTTCCTGGTGCTCACCCTGTCCGGTACGGCGATCGCCGTGCTGCCGCAGGCCCTGGACGGGCTGATCGACAAGGCCGTGACGGTCGTCGTACGCCTGAGCGGGGGGTGATCCGTGGCCGGCGAGAAGACCGAACAGCCCACACCGCAGAAGCTCAAGAAGGCCAAGCAGGAGGGCCAGATCGGGCGCAGCCAGGACGTGGGCGCCTGGTTCGGCATGCTCGGCGCGAGCATCATGCTGCCGCGCACGCTGTCCTCGGCGATGGACCACTCGCGGGAGCTGATGGCGAAGATCCCCGACGTGATCGCCGACCCGGACCCGCAGATCGCGCTCGGCATGCTCAAGAACGGCCTGATGAGCGCCGCCTGGGCGGTGCTGCCGCTGGCGCTGACGATGATGGCGATCGGCATCGCGGCCGCCGGGGCGCAGGGCGGTATCCGGGTCGCCACGAAGCTGTTCATCCCGAAGTTCAGCCGGCTCAACCCGCTGCCCGGCATCAAGAAGATGTTCGGGCCGCAGGCGCTGTGGGAGGGCACGAAAGCGCTGATCAAGACCGGTGTGCTGGCCGGCGTGCTGTACGCGACGATGAAGGACATCGTGCCGCTGCTGATGACCGCGGGGCGGTTGCAGATCGGCTCGCTGCTCGGCGTGGTCAACGATGCCGTCCTCGCGCTGATCCGGGCCGCCGCCGTGGCCGGCATCGTCATGGCCGCGGCCGACTACTTCGTGGTGCGCCGGCGCACCAACAAGCAGCTGCGGATGACGAAGGAGGAGGTCAAGCAGGAGAACAAGAACACCGAGGGCGACCCGCACGTCAAGGGTCAGATCCGCGCCCGGCAGATGGCGATGGCCCGCAACCGGCAGATGGCCGACGTACCGACCGCGGACGTCGTGCTCGTCAACCCGACCCACGTGGCGGTGGCGCTGCGCTACGACCCGGCGAAGGGCGCGCCCCGGGTGATCGCCAAGGGCCAGGGCGCGATCGCGCAGAAGATCCGGGAGCTGGCCACCGAGCACCGCATCCCGATGGTGCAGGACGTACCGCTGGCCCGAGCGCTGGAGAAGGGCGTGGAGGTGGGGCAGGAGATCCCTGCCGAGTTCTTCGGGGCGGTCGCGAAGGTGTTGGCGTTCGTGATGAGCCTGAAGTCTCGTGGGTCCGCCGCAGGTGTGCACCGCAACCCGAACGCTGCGCAGGCGGCAGCATAGTCATAATCTGGGAGATTTCCTCACATCACGGCCTCCGCTGCGGGACTATCAGCAGGTGGAAGGGGGGCCGTGAAGAACCGCAACCTCAGCAAGTTCGCCGTACCCGTCGGGGTCATCGGCATCATCGTCATGATGGTCGTGCCCCTGCCGACCTTCCTGCTCGACCTGCTGATCGCGACCAACATCACCGGCGCCCTGCTGATCCTGATGGTCGCGATGTTCGTGCAGAAGCCGCTCGACTTCTCGGTCTTCCCGGCGCTGCTGCTGGTCATGACGCTCTTCCGGCTCGCGCTCAACATCAGCGCCACCCGCCTGGTGCTGCGCGACGGCGACGCGGGCAAGGTCATCCACGCGTTCGGCGACTTCGTCGTCGGTGGTTCGCTGGTGATCGGCCTGGTCATCTTCCTGATCCTGATCATCGTCCAGATGGTGGTGGTCACCAAGGGTGCCGAGCGGGTCGCCGAGGTCGGTGCCCGCTTCACCCTGGACGCGATGCCCGGCAAGCAGATGGCCATCGACGCCGACCTCAACGCCGGCCTCATCGACGAGGACGAGGCCCGCCGGCGCCGTGCCGAGGTCGCCGCGGAGGCCGACTTCTACGGCGCGATGGACGGTGGCTCGAAGTTCGTCAAGGGCGACGCCATCGCCGCCATCATCATCACGGTCATCAACCTGGTGGGCGGCTTCGCGGTCGGCATGCTCCAGCAGGGTCTGTCCCCCGCCGAGGCGATGAACCAGTACAGCCTGCTGACCGTCGGCGACGGCCTGGTCTCGCAGATCCCCGCCCTGCTGCTCTCCGTCGCCACCGGCCTGATCACCACCCGCTCGGCGACCTCCGGCGACATGGGCAGCAGCGTCACCGCCCAGCTGGGCCAGAACAAGCTCGCGCTGCGCATCGCCGGCGGCGCCGCGCTCGGCCTCTGCGTGATCCCGGGCCTGCCGAAGGTGCCCTTCCTGATCATCGGCGCGATCACGCTCTTCATCGCCCAGCGGATCAAGGACCCGGCCCCGGAGGAGGCGGCCGCGGCGGTGCCCGAGCTGGAACGCCCCGCGCCGGACTCCCCGGAACAGCTGCTCGGCGAGATGCGGGTGGACCCGCTGGAGCTGGCACTCTCGCCGGACCTCGTCGACCTGGTCGACACCAACGGCGGTGACCTGCTCGACCGGGTCCGGGCGCTGCGCCGCAAGATGGCCCTCGAGCTGGGCATCGTGATGCCGCCCGTGCGCACCCGCGACGACCTCGACCTGCCGCTGTCGTCGTACGCGATCCGCATCTCCGGGGTCGACGCGGGCACCGGCCAGGCGCCGCCCGGCACGGTGCTGGCGATCGGCGACGGCTTGCAGGCGCTGCCCGGCCGGGCCGGCGTCGAGCCGGTCTTCGGCCTGGCCGGCAAGTGGGTGCCGGCGGAGCTGCACTACCAGGCCGAGCTCTCCGGGGCGACGGTGGTGGACCGGGCCTCGGTGATCATCACGCACCTCGCCGAGATCGTCCGGCAGAACGCCAGCCGGCTGCTCGGCCGCGAGGACGTCCGGGCGCTCACCGAGATGGTCAAGCGCACGCATCCCGTGGTGGTCGAGGAGCTCACGCCCACGCTGCTCAGCCTCGGACAGATCCAGCGGGTGCTGCAGGCGCTGCTGGACGAGGGCGTACCGATCCGCGACCTGGTCCGCATCTTCGAGGCGCTGTCGCTGCGCGCGAAGGTGTCCGTCGACCACGACGGCCTGGTCGAGGCGGCCCGGGCCGCGCTGGGACCGGCGATCGCGGCCCAGTACGCGGCCGGCGGCCGGCTGACCGTGATCACCCTCGACCCGATGCTCGAGCAGACCCTGCTCGAGTCGCTGCGCCCCAGCGAGACCGGCGCGTTCATGGCCATCGACGGCCTGCGCGCCGAGGCCATCGTCAGCGAGGCCGCGCGGCTCGTCGAGGCCGCCGAGCAGGCCGGGATCACCCCGGTGCTGGCCTGCTCACCGCAGCTGCGGCTGCCACTCATGCGTCTCCTGCGGGCCGGCTCGCGCCGCGTGCAGGTGCTGTCCTACTCGGAGATTTCAGGTTCCACCGCACAGATAGAAACCATGGGGGTGGTGAACGGTGCCTACGCGGGTGCTGCTTGAGGGTCCGGCCATCGAGCCGTTGCTGGCGCAGGTGCGCGACGAATACGGCTCCTCGGTGCGGATCATCTCGGCGGACAAGGTCCGGACCGGGGGCTTCGGCGGGTTCTTCGCCAAGCAACACTACGAGCTGTCCGTCGAGGTCCCCGACCCCGACGAGCGCAACGACACACCGCCCCGGCGGCCCGCCGCGGCCGACGACGGCCCGCAGACGCTGGAGCAGCTGCTGGCCCGGGCCGAGTCCAACGACCGGATCGCCCAGGAAGGTCCGGCCGCGGCAGTGGACCGGATGACCGGGCGCGACGCGGGCATCGGCGACGCCGACGCGGCCGTCGGAGGCCGGGGGCTGTCCGGCATCCCGGGCGGCGCCCGCGAGCCGGGTTCCGCGTTCGCCGAGCTCATGGCCAACCTGGACCGGGCCGAGGCGTACAACCGCCCGTCGCCGCGGCCGCAGGCCACCGATCCGGAACGGCCCGAGAGCCCGACGGTACGGCCGTTCCGCCCGGCCCAGGCCACCGGCTCACCGGTCAACGGCGGACCGGTACGGCCGCTGCCGCCCGTACCGTCGCTGGCGGAGCTGATGGGCGGCCTCGGGGTCAACGACGCCCCGGCCTTCCCGCCCAGCGCGGCGGCGAACCGGGCCGCGCAGAACCCCGCGCCGCCCCGCTCGGCGGCCGCTGCGTACCACCTCGCGCCGACGTCACCGGCGCCCGCGCCGGCACAGACCAGCCTGGCCGAGTCGCTGGGCGGCCTGGGCCTCGGCCCGATGCCCACGCCGGGCGGGCCCGGCCCCGGGCACGTCATGCACGCCACCGTACGGCCGCACCACTACGACACCGTGCAGCAGAACCTGATGAAGGTCGGCATGCCGGAGGCCATGGCCGCGCAGATCGTCGGCGGCGACACGTACGCGGGGGTGCTCGGCGTGCTGGCGAACCGCCCGTCGGCACCCGGCGTCCCGGACGCTCCGGGCGAGATCCTGGTGCTCGCCGGCGACCTCGAGCACGCCCTGCCGAGCGGCCGGAAGCTGTGCGAGCAGGCCGGCATCGACCAGGCCCACCTGCTGCTGGGCGGCCCGACCGCGGCCGGCACCGGCATGCACTCGTCGCGGATCCTGGGCGATCCCGAGGCGGCCGCGCAGCGGGCGGAGAAGCTGCAGAGCGCCGACCATGCCTGGATCGTGGTGGTGAACGCGCCGGTCGGGGCCACCGACCCGATCTACCTCGCGGAGATGTGCGACGCGCTGGGGGCGACCGCGGTGTGGGCGGTCGTGGACGCCACCCGCAAGACCGCGGACACCGCCCGGCACCTGCGCGCGCTCGGCGACGTCGAGGCCCTCGTGGTGCACAACGTCGACATGACCTCGGACCCGGCGACCGTGCTCGGCCTGGACCTGCCGATCGTGTCGCTCGACGGCAAGCCCGCCACCCCGCACTCGTGGGCGGCGATGCTCTGCGCCCGGATCGCGTCCGACGTGGTGCCCATGGCCGCCCTGCCCCGCCGGCCGGCCCGCCGGGGCTGACCGGTGATCCGTCCCTCCGTCCTGCTGTTCGCGCTGCTGATGAGCGCGCCGGCGCTGTATCGCTACGTGCTCGACGAGATCGACGTGACCGAGGTGCTGGTCCGTTTCCTCATCGCCGTGCCGATCGCCGCGATACTCCTCGCCGCCCTGCGCTTCGTCACCGCTGGGTACGGCAGGACGGAGGAGCCGGGCACCCCGGTACGCCCGACCCCGGACACCGGGTCCGAGAGCTCCGACACGCCGTGACACTTCGTTCAGATTCGCCCGTTTTACGGCTATGTTACTGCCGGTGAGCTACTGCCCACCGGAGGTGTACGGTGCCCAGTGACCGTCCGATCATCGTCGTCGGGTGCCCGCGTTCGGGCACGACGATGCTGCAGCTCATGCTGCACGCGCACCCGCGCATCGCGATTCCGCCGGAGACGCGGTTCGTGCTGGCCGCGTACCGGGAACGGCGCGAGTTCGGCGACCTGACCGTCGCCGAGAACCGGCGCGCCCTCGCCCGGCGGATCGTGGACCGGCGCGAGACCCGCTTCTGCGACCTCGGCCTCGACGCCGAGGACATCGTCGAGCGGATCACGGCCGGGCCCGGCACGCTGGGCTCGGTGCTCGGCACGATCTTCCAGCAGTACGCGGCCCGCTTCGGCAAGCCGCGCTGGGGCGACAAGCGGCCGGCGTACCTGCACAACGTCGACCTGCTGCTGCGCCTCTTCCCGGACGCGCAGTTCATCAACATCGTCCGCGACGGCCGGGACTGCGTGGCCTCCCTCAAGGAGATGTCCTGGCACCGCAAGGACATCTACGCCACGGTCGCATCCTGGGCCCGTGCCGTCGACGACGCCCGCCGCGCCGCCCGCCGCCTCGGCCCGTCGCAGTGGCACGAGTTGCGTTACGAGGACCTGGTCGCGGACCCGAACGGCAAGCTCACCGAGCTGTGCGCGTACCTCGGTGAGGAATACGACCCGGCCATGGCCGAGCCCTCGTCGGTCGCGCGGATCGCGGTCCCGTCGTTCAAGACCTGGCATGCGCGTACGCACTCGGCCGTGACCACGGAACGCGTACAGAGCTGGCAGAACCGGCTCACCGCCGAGGAGATCGCGCTGTGCGAGGCGGCACTGGGCAGCCGCCTGCTGGCCAACGGGTACGAGCTCTCCCGCAAGGCCCGCCCCGCCCCGGCCGAACTGCTGCGCTACGGCTGGACCGCGGTGCCGCAGCGCCTCATCCCGGCCCGGCGCGGCCTGAGCCGCGCGGCCGGGCGGCTGCGCCGCGACGAGGGCCTGGCACACCTGCCCACGACGGTGCTGCCCCAGCGCTCGGCACCGGACAGCCGCGTCGACGCCGGCTGACCGGCGGGCAAACACGAAAGGGGCCGGTCCATCGACCGGCCCCTTTTCGTCGTCCGTGGTCAGGCGATGGACAGGGAGAACCTGCCCTTGCCGTAGCGGGAGACCTCGATCGTCAGGTCGAGCCGCTTGCCGAGCGCGAGCAGGTGGGCCCGGGCGTCGTTGGGCAGGTCCATGCCCGGGTAGATCACCTGGTAGAGCTTGACGTGCGGCGCGCCCTCGCGGTTGAGCAGGCTGGTGAACACGTTGCAGAGCTCGAAGACGTTCTCGGCGAGGTTCGGGAAGAGCGTCTTCTCCTCGATGCTGTCCTCGGCGGCCCCGGCGGGGAGCAGGCCGAGCGCCGCTCCCGCGTTGGCCGCGAGGCTCAGCGTCATGCCGAGCACCGCGTAGAGCTGCTGAGACGTGTCCGTATAGATGGCGATCACGCCGGTGGGCAGGTTCTCGGCGGTCATCGGATCGCCCGGGGAGACGTTGACGTCCCGGCCGAGGAGGTCCTCGAAGAGGTTGCGGACGGCGTGCGGGGCGGGAATCACCGAGGTGTCAGACATAGCTATATCATCCCAAAATAGGAGAGAGGACCTCGTCGAATTGCTCTGCTGTGAAGGGCTTGACGATGAAGAACGCGGAACCGGCGCTCTCCGCGGCGCTCTTCATCTCCTCGGTGCACTCCGAGGTCACGAAGCCGAACTTCACGTCGTTGCCGGCGGCCCGCAGCTTGCGCAGCACGTCGATGCCGGTCAGCTCGGGCATGTTCCAGTCCGAGATGATCAGATCGGGCTTCTCCGCGTTCGCCTTCTCCACCGCCTCAGCGCCGTCCGCGGCCTCGACGAGGTCGTGCCCGTCGAAGCCGGCCTGGCGCAGCGTACGGGTGACGATCTGCCGCATGACGCGGCTGTCGTCAGCGATCAGGATCTTCATGCCGAGGCCTCCTGCTTCACGCTCTGCCACATCGAGATGGAGACCGGCTCGCCGTCCCAGGTGCCGTACAGGCCGCTGATCCGCGCGGCGGCCGGGTAGTACGAGGCGGTGTCGGGCGCGAGCACGACGGTCGGCAGGGACAGGAAGCAGCCCGCCGGGAGCATCGCCTTGACGTTGCCGCCGACGATGTTCGCCAGCTCGCCGAGCACGTCGGAGATGTCCTCCTGGCTCACCTCCTCCGCATCCATCGCCAGAAAGGCCGCGGCCGCCTTCTTCGCGGCCACCAGCGAGCAGGCATAGACGAGGTGGCCGTGCCACGTGCCCGTGATGGAAACGGTCGAGTGCACCTCGGTCGCCTGCTTGTCGTCGCCGGTCGTGACCAGCGGGCTGACCCCTTCGGGATCGAGGTACGACACCCAGACCTGTTCCACCATCTCGGCGAGGTCGTCCTCGCTCACCACGGTTTCGACGCTCATGAGTTCGCTCCGGTCGGTACCAGGCCCAGGAGGGCCAACTTTTCGATCATCGCGCCCTCGGTGAAGGGCTTGATCACGTATTCGTGGGCGCCCGCGGCGAGTGCCCGGACGATCTGGCTCTGTTCGCTCTCGGTCGTCACCATGACCAGCGTCATCTCGCGCAGCCGCGGCTCGGCGCGCACCTTGGTGACGAACTCGAGGCCGTTCATGTTCGGCATGTTCCAGTCGATGAGGGCCAGTTCCGGCACCTCGGTCATCGTGGCGAGCAGGTCGAGGGCCTCCTGGCCGTCACCGGCCTCGATCGCCTCGAAGTTCAGCTTCGCGACGATGCGCTTCAGAATCATGCGCATCGCCCGGGAGTCGTCGATCACCATCGCCCGCACCGCGGTTCACCCCTTCCTCGCGGCACCGGCCGGCACCGCGCTGCGTACTCGGTAGGCAGAGGTCCGGCCGGCCGCCACCCGTTCGTAGTTGTCGTCGATCCCGATGGTCGTCTCGGCGGCGCCGAGGAAGAGCCAGCCGTCCGGGCGCAGCAGGCGCGCCACGTTGCGCAGCACCGACTTCTTCGTCGCGACGTCGAAGTAGATGAGGACGTTGCGCAGGAAGATCACGTCGAAGGGCGGCATGGCCGGCAGCGGCGCGGTCAGGTTCATGTGCTTGAACGACACGTTGCGCCGCAGATGCGGTGCGACCCGCCAGTGCGCGCCCACGCGTTCGAAGTACTGCACCAGCTGGGTCGCCGGAAGACCCCGGTTGACCTCGACCTGGCTGTACTCGGCCGCCTCGGCACGCTTGATCATCTCGGTGGAGATGTCACTGCCCATGATCTCGTACGCCCAGCCGGCCGGCAGCGACTCCTGCAGGGTGATCGCCAGGCTGTACGCCTCCTGACCGCTGGAGCTGGCCGCGGACCACAGGCGTACCTTGCGCGCCGAGCCGCGGCTCTTCACCAGCTCCGGCAGGACCACATCGGTCAGCGCCGTGAACGGTTCCCGGTCGCGGAACCACGACGTCTCGTTCGTGGTCAGCGCGTCGATGATCCGGCGCTGGTCCGCCGGGTTCGGTTTGCGCTGCAGGTTGGCCAGGAAGTCGGTGACGCTGGCCGCGCCGACCTGCCGCGCGACCGGGATCAGCCGCGCCTCGACCAGGTACTCCTTGCCCGGCGCGAGCACGATCGCCGCCTCCCGGCGGACGAGGGCCGACACGAACGCGAAGTCCGCCTGCGAGAGCGTCATCGGGTCACCGCCGTGGCCCGTGGCGCGCGGCCGACCTGGACCCGCTGGATCAGGGCGGCGGCGATCCGGTCCAGCGGCAGCACCTCGTCAGCCAGCCCCGCGCCGACCACGGCGCCGGGCATACCCCAGACCACCGAGCTCGCCTCGTCCTGAGCCAGGATCTCGGCTCCTGCGTCCCGCAGCACCTTCGCACCACCCCGTCCGTCGTATCCCATGCCGGTCAGCACCGCCGCGTAGGCCGCCGCCCCGAAGAGCGACGCCACCGAACGGAACATCACGTCCACCGCCGGACGGCACGAGTTCTCCGGCGGCGCGCCGCTGAGCTGGGTCAGCGTCGCAGTGCCCCGGCGCTGCAGCACGAGGTGCTTGTCGCCCGGGGCGATGTAGACCGTGCCGGGCGCGAGCTCCAGCCCGTCGCCGGCCTCGACGACCCTCAGCGGCGTGCTGCGGTCGAGCCGCTCGGCGAACATCTTGGTGAAGACCGGAGGCATGTGCTGCGTCACCACGATCGGCACCGGCAGGTCCGTCGGCAGCGCCTGCAGCACCTTGGTCAGCGCGTCCGGGCCGCCGGTCGACGAGCCGATCGCGAGGATGTCCACCCGGCCGTGCGGTCCGCGCCGCGCCGGGCGGGCGGGTGCCGCCGGCGGTTGGGCGCCCGGGCGGCCGGGGACGGCCGTGGGGCGGCCTCCCGGACCCGGCCGGTACGCCGGCGGCGTGGTGCCGGGGCGGCCCGGGACCGGGCGTGCACCCGGCCGCGTGGGCCCCGGCGCTCGCCGGCCGGCGAGCGCGTGGATCTTCGGTACGAGCTGCTCGCGGACGGCCGCGATGGATTCCGCGATGGACCCGACGTTGCTCGGCTTCGTCACGTAGTCCGTGGCGCCGGCCGACAGCGCCTCGAGCGTCGCGCTCGCGCCCGCCGCGGAGAGCGTGCTGAACATGATGACTGGTATGCGCTTGTGCCGCTTGCGCAGCTCACGGACCGCCTCGATGCCGTTCATCTGAGGCATCTCGATGTCCATCGTGATGGCGTCCGGCTTGAGCTGGTCGATCTTCGCCTGGGCCAGCAGGCCGTTCGCGGCGGTACCGACCACCTCGATGCCCGGCGCACCGGACAGCGAGTCCACGATGAGCCGGCGGACCACGACGGAGTCGTCGACGACGAGAACCCTGATCATCGCTGCCCCCCGTTCCTCACCCGAGCCACGCCGGGCCGAGCGCCGCGATGACCGGCGCGAGCAGCCGGTGCGCCGTGGCGGTGTCCAGCAGGTCCCGGACGACGAGCGCCTGGACCGCGCCGCTGAGCATGTTCCAGACGCCGCCGGCCCGGTCGGCGAGCGGGATCGCCGCGGTGTCGATGGCCTGCACCAGCAGCATCTGCGCGGCCGCGGCCGTACGGACCCGGTCCGACAGGTACGCCGCCCACGACGCCGAGTGCACCGCCGGGGACCATCCGCCGGCGTTCTTGCGGGCGTCCTCGGCGGAGCGCACCAGGCGTTCCAGGTCGTTGGGCCGGATGGAGCGGAGCCGGTCCAGCAGCGCCGAGACGGCGTAGTGGTGCGGGCCCAGGTCGATCGGCTTGCCGGCCGGGAGCTTGCGCACCGCGGCCACCCAGCCCGCGCCCAGCATCCGCCGGGTCGTGTCGTCCAGCACCTCACGCAGGTAGCTCGCGACGGCCGCGTCGCAGAGCAGGGCGGTCGCCGAGGCAGCCGTCTCGCTCTGCTTCGCGTCGCGTCCCGTGCCCTGCCAGGTCCAGGCCATCACGTCGTAGCGCAGGCAGGTCAGCAGCGCGTCCACCGAGCCGATCGGCGCCCGCTCGACCAGCGCCAGCGAGCTCGCCGGGTCGTCGGCCTTCATGCCCTTGAGCGAGGGCATCCGGCGGGCGGCGCTCTCCACCTCCACCCACAGCGGGCCGCGTACGCCCTCGTCGGGCAGCCGCTCGGCGAGGATCGGCAGGTCCCCGAGACTGAGGCGCAGGGCGCGCAGCAGCACCTCGGCGGTCGCCGACCCGCCGCCCAGGCGGGTCAGGTCGAAACCGAGGACGGGGGCGCTGACCAGGCTGTACATCAGGTGGTGGCTCGGTACGTGTCGACGGCCTGGTTGACGTCGAGGGCCAGCATCAGCCGGCCGTCCATCTTGAACGTCCCGGTGACCAGCTCGCGGGTGGGCCCGCTGAGCGTGTCCGGCGGCGGCTCGAACGCGTCGTCGTCGAGGTCCACGACCTCGCCGATGCGGTCCACGAGCAGGCTGACCGGCTCGCCGTCGCCGCGCAGGATCACGTTCATCACCGGACCCTGCAGGGCCTGCCGGGCGAGGCCGAGCTGGACCCGCAGGTCCACCGCAGCGATCACCTGGCCGCGGAGGTTGAACAGCCCGCCGACGGCCGGCGGCGCGAGCGGAACCGGGGTGTACTCGTTGTACGAGAGCACCTCCTGCACCGTGTCGACCTCGACCCCGAACAACTGGTCTGCCACCTCGAAGGTGGCGAACTGCCGGCTCGCCATGTCAGGCCTCCACCAGCATCTCGTCGCCGGCCATGTCGTTGTAGAAGTTCGGGTCCGCGGCGAGGATCGCCCGGCGCACGTCGAGCAGCTCGGTGACGCGCTGCTGGATGACCGCCGTACCGACCAGGCCGTCCTCCTCCGCGTCGCGGCGGGCCGTGGTCGAGTTCTCGGCGATGTCGACGATGCGGTCCACGACCAGCGCCACGCTGCGGCCTCCCTCGCTGTAGACGACCACCGAGACGGTGTCGCCCTCCTCCACCTCGCTGTACGCCCCCAGCAGGTGCGACAGCCGCACCAGCGGAAGGATCTGACCGCGGTACTGCACGACCTCGCGGGAGCCGGCGTGCTCGATGCGGTCCCGCGGGAATTCCTCGAGGCGGGTGACCGTGTCCAGCGGGATCGCCACCCGGCGCTCGCCCACCGCGGTGATGAGCAGGCGCTCGCCGGTGCCGGCCGCGCCGGTGGAGCGGGAGGCGCCGACGAGGTTCTCGCGCTCGGAGTCGACCGCGAGGTGCGAGCGGCGCGCCAGCGACGAGACGTCGAGGATCAGGCCGACCTTGCCGTCGCCGAGGATCGTGGCGCCGGCGTACAGGCCGATGTCCTTGAAGCGGCTGTTGAGGGCCTTGACCACGACCTCCTCGGTGTTGAGGACGCGGTCCACGACGAGGCCGAAGCGACGCCCGTCGGCCTGCAGCACCATGATGTAGACGCCCTGGTCGCCGCCCGGGTCCAGGCCCAGGGTGCGGTCGAGGCGGACCAGCGGGAGCAGCTTGCCGCGCAGCCGGTAGACGGGCGCGCCCGAGGCGTACTCGATCTTCGTGGACTGCCCGTCGATGAACACCAGCTCGAGGACGGCCACCTGCGGCACCACGTACCGCTGGTCGCCGCAGTCGACGGTGAGCGCCTGGATGATGGCCAGGGTCAGCGGGATCGTGAGGCGCCAGACCGTGCCCTGGCCCAGCGTCGAGTCGACGCTGACCGCGCCGCCGATCCGCTCGATGTTGGTCTTGACGACGTCCATGCCGACGCCGCGGCCGGACACGTTGGTCACCTTGGTCGCGGTGGAGAACCCGGGCTGGAAGACCATCGCCATGATCTCGCGCTTGTCCATGTTGGCGACCTGTTCGGGCCGGAGCAGGCCCTTCTCGACCGCCTTCTGCGCGATCCGGTCGACGTCCATGCCGGCGCCGTCGTCGGCCACCTCGACCGCGACGTGCCCGCCCTCGTGGTACGCCCGCAGCGTGAGCGTCCCCTCGGGGCTCTTGCCCGCGGCGACCCGCCGGTCGGTGTCCTCGATGCCGTGGTCGACGGCGTTGCGGACCAGGTGGGTCAGCGGGTCCTTGACCGCCTCGAGCAGGCTGCGGTCGAGCTCGGTCTCCTTGCCCTCCATCACCAGCTCGACGCGCTTGCCGAGGGACTGGGAGAGGTCCCGGATGACCCGCGGCAGCTTCGACCAGATGTGCTCGATCGGCTGCATGCGGGTCTTCATGATCCCCTCTTGCAGCTCCGAGGTGATCATGCCGAGCCGCTGGGCGCTGCGGACGAGGCCGGAGTCGCCGATCTCCATCACGCCGCGGACGAGCTGGTTACGGGCGAGCACGAGCTCACCCACCATGTTCATCAGGGTGTCGAGCAGGTCCACGTCGACGCGGATGGCGCTGTCGGCGACGCTGCGCTTCGGGGTCTGCGCCTGCAGGGCCTCGCTGACCGCGGCCGGCTGCGTCTTGCCCTCCTCGAGCAGGATCGTGCCGAGCTTGCGCTCGTCGCCCTCCAGCTGCGACTGCAGCGCGGAGCCGACGTCGGCGGCCTGGGCGGCGCCGGTCTCGACGAGGATCTCGCCGAGCGGGCGGCGCTGATCCTCGACCGGCTCGGGCGCCGGGCGGACCGGGCGCTCCTCGAGCGGCTCGGGGGCGGCGGCCGGCTCGGCCGTGGCGGCGGGAGCCGTCGCGGGGGCCGCGTCGCCGGGGGCGTTCATCTGCGCGTGTACCGCCGCGATGATGCTGTCGACGTCGACGTCACCCTCGGAGCCGTTCTGCTCGATGGCCTCCAGCAGCGACCGTACGCCGTCGATCGTCGCCAGCAGCGTGGTGATCGTCGTCGGCGTGACCGGCTGGACACCGTCGCGCAGCCGGGACAGCAGCGACTCACCCGCGTGGGCCAGCGTCTCCAGCCGGGTGAAGGCCAGGAAGCCGCTCGTGCCCTTGATCGTGTGGATCGCCCGGAAGATGCGGGAGATCAGGTCGCGGGACGACGGGTCCTGTTCCAGCGCCACGAGGTCCCGGTCGATCTGATCCAGGTTCTCGTGGCTCTCCATGAGGAATTCGCCGACGATCTCGCCAAGGTCTTCCAACGCCCTACCTCCTGCTCGTTTCCCAAGACCCTCATCGACCTACCGCGGCCTCACCTGAGGACACCCGGACCGCTCCTGGTTGCGGCTCAGGTGTCGCCGCCCGGGCGGCGGTAGCGGTAGCCGAAACCGCGTACCGATTCGATCGGGGACTCATCGGGATCCGACCAGCCGAGCTTGCGGCGCAGCCGCAGCACGGCGAACTTGACGCGCTCCTGCCCGATGCCCGTGGGGTCGTCCCAGGCCTGGGTGAGCAGCTGGTTGGGGCTCAGCACCGCGCCGGCGTGCCGGACGAGCGCGTTCAGCAGCCGGAACTCCGTGGGGGTGAGGCGCTTCTCCTCGCCCTTGACGTAGACCCGGCGCTTCGTGGGGTCCAGGTGCACCAGGCCGTCGTCGTAGATCTGGCTGGCCCAGCTGTTCTGCCCGCTGGACGAGCGGCGCAGCAGCGCCTCCACCCGGGCCAGCAGCTCGTTGTTGGCGAACGGCTTGGTCAGGTAGTCGTCGGCGCCGCCGCGCAGGCCGCGGACCTTCTCGGCCTCCTGGCCGTGCGCGGTCAGCACCAGCACGGGTACGTCCGAGACGTCCCGCAGCCGTTCGAGCACCTGCCAGCCGTCCATCTCCGGCAGGCCGACGTCGAGCACGACCAGGTCGGGGTGCTCGGCGTACGCCTCCTTCAGACCGGTACGCCCGTCGCCGGCGTGTGCCACCTCGTACCCGGCACGGCTGAACAGCAGCCGCAGCGCCAGGGCGATGTCCGGGTCGTCCTCGACCACGAGCAGTCTGCTCATGAGTTGGTCACCATGCCCTCCGCCTCCGCCCCGCGCGTCGCACGGCTGCCCACCCGGCACGGCACGTGCTCGGATTCGGGTCAGCTTCTTGCTCACGCCCCCCGCGACCGCGGACGGCGACGATGAAATGTCAGAAACTCACGATAGCGTGACGTGTCGGTTCATATACGGAAAGTTATAGTTCAGCGTGCGATCCCCCACGAACGCCTTCGCGCTACAGGCCCGGTTCCTCGCGGTCATCTCGCACGAGCTGCGTACGCCCCTGACGACCATCGCCTCGTTCACCGAGAGCCTCGACACCGACGACCTCGCACCCGCCGAGCGTTCCGTGGCGCTGGCCGCCGTACGCCGCAACACCGACCGCATGCTCGCGCTGGTCGCCGACCTCATGGTGGTGAGCCGGCTGCAGACCGGCGACCTCGCGCTGCGCCCCGGCCCGGTCCGGCTCGGCAGCGTGATCCAGGAGGCGGCGGACCTGCTGGCCAGCCGCGAGCCGTACACCGCGGCCACCGTCCGGGCCGAGGCGGGGCCGCCGACATCCGCCGACGCGGCCCTGCTGCGGGACCTCTTCTACGCGGTGATCGGCACGGTGGCCAGCGGCGCCGCCGACCGCTCCGCCACGGTCAGCGCCGCGGCGGACGCCTCCGGCTGGACGGTGACGGTGGTGGCCCGGGAGGCGGAGAAGCTCACCGACGAGTACCTCATGGCCGGCATGCTGGCCGATCCCGAGCCGCCGCACCGGCGCCGCAGCACGGCCCTGTGGATGCTGCTGGCCGAGGCGATCGCGGCCCGGCACGGCGGGTCGGTGGCGCTGACCTACGACCCCGCGACGGGCGCCGGCGCCGAGGTCCGGCTACCGGCGGCCATCCCCACAGATTGACACGCGGACCCGGCCGTGGCGGCGGAAACCGGAAAAGATCGGACGTACCCCCGAAAAGCCAGGTCCGATAGCCATTGCCGGGCGAACAGGAGCCCGGCCGTGGACCGGGAGGCAAGCACGTGTTCGACTCCGTACGCCGTATCGCCGCCGCGGCCGCACCGGCCGCCCTGCTGGCCCTGATCGCGACCCCCGCGTACGCCGGAACCACGGTGCCCGCGGCAGCGGCGCGGCCGACCACCGAGCAGGTGCTCATGGACGACGTCATCGCGCGGACCAACGAGGAGCGCGCATTGGCCGGATGCGATCCGCTCGGCGTCGAGCAGGAACTGATGGTCGCCTCGGTACGCCAGAGCCACTACATGGCCGCCACCGGCGACTTCGGCCACATCGGCTGGCGTGGTTCCACCTTCCAGACCCGCTCGCGGGCGGCCGGCTACCCCTTCGTGGCCGGGGAGAACATCGCCTGGGGCTTCTCGGACCCGGCCGAGGTGATGGACGCGTGGATGGCCAGCCCGGAGCACCGCCGGAACATCCTCAACTGCGACGCGCGCTCGTTCGGCGCCGGGGTGCAGCGGGCCGCGAACGGCACCCTCTACTGGACGCAGGTCTTCGGCTGGCGCTGACGCCTCAGAGAGCGCAGCGGACCAGGACCGGTTCCGGGTGCAGGACGACGCCGAACCGGTCGCGCACGCCGTTGCGGATCTCCCGGGCCAGGTCCAGCAGGGCCTCGGTGGTCCCGCCGCCGCGGTTGGTCAGCGCGAGCGTGTGCTTGGCCGAGATCGCCACCCCGTCGCGGCCGGCGTACCCCTTGCCGAAGCCCGCCTTCTCGATGAGCCAGGCGGCCGGCACCTTGACCGTGCCGTTCGGGGCCGGCCAGCTCGGCGGCTCGCCGAGGTCGGCGAGCCGGTCCTGGACCGCCGCCCACTCCTGCGCCGACAGCACCGGGTTGGTGAAGAACGAGCCCACCGACCGGGTGTCGGGGTCCTCCGCGTCGAGCACCATGCCCTTGCTCGCCCGCAGCTTCAGCACGGCCTCGCGGACCCGGTCGGCCCCGACCCGCTCGCCCACCTCGACCCCGAGGTGCCGGGCGAGCTCGGCGTACTTGACCGGCGCGGACTCCGCGGACTCGGCCAGCCGGAAGTCGACGTGCAGCACCGCCCACCGGTCGTTGTGCTTGAAGACGCTCGACCGGTACGCGAACCGGCACTCGGGCAGCGACATGACCTTGACCTGGTCGTCCGCGCGGTCGTAGACGTGCACCGCCTCGATCGTGCGGGCCACCTCCTGCCCGTACGCGCCGACGTTCTGGATCGGGGTCGCGCCGGCGGAACCGGGGATGCCGGAGAGCGCCTCGAGCCCGGACAGGCCCCGGGCGAGCGTGTCGGCCACGAAGTCGTCCCACGGCTCGCCGGCCGCCACCCGTACCAGCGCGCCGCGGGCGTCCCGGTCGATCACCTCGACGCCGCGGGTGCGCACGAGCAGCACTGTTCCGGGGAATCCCTCGTCGCCGATCACGACGTTGCTGCCGCCCGACAGCACCAGGACGGTTTCCCCTTTACGCGCGGCCGCGCGCAGGGTTTCCACCACTTCGTCCGTTTCAGTGGCCACCGTCAGGGCTCCGGCCGGGCCACCGAGGCGTAGCGTCGTGTACGCCGCCAGCGAACTGGCATGCGCAGCGGGTGCGGCGGCTGGCGGGTCAGCACTAACGTCAGGCACGACGTCAACCCTAGGCCGACGGGTCACGGGTAGACCGTACGGGTGGTCCGCTCCAGCGGGAGAAGCTGATGAACAGGCTCAATGCGACGAAGGACTTCTGGCTGGCCGCCCTGCGCGCCGACGGTCCGGCGCTGCAGGACGCTGTCGCCGAGACCGGTCCGGACGCCGCCGTGCCGGCATGTCCGGACTGGACGGTCGCCGATCTCACCGAGCACCTCACCTCCGTGCTGCGCTGGGTGCGCGAGCTCGCGCCGCGGGGCGTGCTGGACCGGCCCGCCGCCCGCACGGTCCCGGACCCGCGGCCGGCCTGGCCGGAAGCGCTGGACCAGCTGCGCCGGGAGATGACCGGGGCGATCGAGACGCTGGACGCCCTGGACCCGGACCTGCCGTCCTGGACCTGGCCGGCGCAGGCCAAGAAGGCCGGCTTCTGGCAGCGCCGGATCGCGCACGAGGTCTCGGTGCACCGCTGGGACGCCGAGCAGGCCGCCGGGCGCGCCACCCCGATCGAGACGAAGCTGGCCGCCGACGGCGTGAACGAGGTGCTGGACACCTGGCTGCCGGCGGGCTACCGCAAGGGCCCGACGGACCTGCACGGCGTCGTGCATCTCACCGCCACGGACGCAAGTTACGAGTGGTTCGTCCGGCTGCGGGGCGCCGGCATCGCCCTGCTCGACACTGGGACGATCCTCGACACCGACGACCACCACCCGCGCGCGGAGGCCTCCGGGACCGCCAGTGACCTGCTCCTGACGCTGATGGGCCGCCTCGAAACGGACAAACTGACCGTCGTCGGCGACCCTCGGCTGATCTCTGCGCTGCGCGCCGGCTGACGTCCCATCATCCGGACGAGGTTCCGCAACTTCCGGATGCCTCCCGAGATAGTGAATGGCCTTACGCTGTACCGGTTAAGTTCGGACGGCTCAGGCCGTCCGCCACAGTTCCGCCGCTGATCACACCGGTCGGCGCGGCCCGGCAGGCGGCGGTATTCACGCAGGGAGCGGTGACGGCATGACGGCAACCGTCGAGGTGGAAGAGAGCGGTGAACCCCTGGCCTCCGGCCTGAAGTTCCCCGACGGCTTCGTCTGGGGTGCGGCGACCGCGTCGTACCAGATCGAGGGCGCGGCGAACGAGGACGGCCGGGGCCCGTCGATCTGGGACACGTTCAGCCGTACGCCGGAACGGGTGTACGCGGGCCACACCGGTGACGTGGCGTGCGACCACTACCACCGCTACGTCGACGACGTGGCGCTGATGGCGGACCTGGGGCTGGGCTCGTACCGGTACTCGATCGCCTGGCCGCGCATCCAGCCGGACGGCACCGGCCCGGTCAACACCCGGGGCCTGGACTTCTACGACCGGCTCACCGACGAGCTGATCGGCAAGGGCATCGACCCCGTCGTCACGCTCTACCACTGGGACCTGCCGCAGACGCTGCAGGACCGCGGCGGCTGGACGGTCCGGGAGACCGCGGAGGCGTTCGCCGAGTACGCCGCCATCGTGCACGCGCGCCTCGGCGACCGCGTACGCACGTGGACGACGCTCAACGAGCCCTGGTGCTCGGCGTACCTCGGCTACGGCAGCGGCGTGCACGCCCCCGGCATCCAGGACCCGGCGTCGGTCTTCAAGGCCGTGCACCACCTGCTGCTCGGGCACGGTCTCGCGGCCCGGGCGCTGCGCTCGGCCGGCGCGCAGACGGTCAGCATCACGCTCAACCCGGCGTCGGTCTCGCCGCTGGACCCGGCGAACCCGGCCGACGTCGACGCCGCCCGCATCGTGGACGGGCTGAACAACCGGATCTTCCTGGACCCGCTGTTCCGCGGCGCGTACCCGGAGGACATGCGCGAGCTCATGGCGCGCTTCACCGACCTCAGCCACATCCGGGAGGGCGACGAGGCGATCATCAACGCCCCGATCGACGTGCTCGGTGTGAACTTCTACACCCCCACGTACGTCTCGGCGCAGCCCGGCGAGCCCGCCAAGCTGGACAGCCCGGGGACCGAGGGCGTCGCGTTCCGCGCACCGGTCGGCCCGATCACCGACATCGGCTGGCAGATCGAGCCCGCCGCGCTGACCCGGCTGCTGGACCGCATCCACGCCGACTACGGCGTGCCGATGATGATCACGGAGAACGGCGCGGCGTACCCGGACGGCCCGTCGCCCGAGACCGGCGAGGTGCGCGACACCAACCGCATCGAGTACCTGGACGGCCACCTGCGCGCCTGCCTGGACGCCATTTCCCACGGGGTTGACCTTCGGGGATACTTCGCGTGGTCTTTGATGGACAATTTCGAATGGGCCGAGGGCTACAAGATGCGCTTCGGGCTCGTGCACGTGGACTACTCCACGCAGCAGCGGGTCCCGAAGGACAGCGCCAAGTGGTACCGGGAGGTGATCCGGCGCAACGGTCTGAGCGACCGGGACCGGATCGGGGAGTGAGCTGATGGTGACGCGGGAGCGGCCGACACTCGAGGCGGTGGCCAGACGGGCCGGGGTCTCGCGGGCGACCGTCTCCCGCGTCGTGAACGGCTCGACCACGGTGGCGGTCGCGATCCGCGACGCGGTCAACCAGGCCGTCGAGGAGCTCGGGTACGTCCCCAACCAGGCCGCCCGCAGCCTGGTGACGCAGCGTACGGAGTCGATCGCGCTGATCCTGCCGGAGACCGCCAGCCGGGTGTTCTCCGACGACATGTTCTTCCCCGCCGTGATCCGCGGCGTGAGCACGGAGCTCGAGGCGGCCGACAAGCAGCTCGTGCTGATGATGGCGGGGTCCGCGGCCAGCCACGACCGGGTCGAGCGGTACGCGATGGCCGGCCACGTCGACGGCGTCATGTTCGCCTCCATGCACGGCGCGGACCCGCTGCCCGGAGCCCTGGCCAGGCTCGGCATCCCCGTGGTGTGCAGCGGCCGGCCGATGACCCCCGCCGAGCTGCCGGTGCCCTACGTCGACGTGGATCACATCGGCGGGGTGGTCGCGGCCGTACGCCACCTGCTCGCCACCGGGCACCGCCGGATCGCCACGATCGCCGGCCCGCAGGACATGGTGGCGGGCATCGACCGGCTGACCGGCTACCGCACGGCGCTCAAGGAGGCCGGCCTGGCCGAGCACGTGGCGGTGGGCGACTTCACCCGCGACTCCGGCGTCCTGGCGATGCGCCGCCTGCTCGCCGACGACCCGGACCTGGACGCGGTCTTCGTGGCCTCGGACATGATGGCCCACGGGGCGCTGCAGGCCCTCAAGGACGCCGGTCGCCGGGTCCCGGGCGACGTGGCGGTCATCGGCTTCGACGACTTCGAGATCAGCCGCCTCAGCGACCCGCCGCTGACCACGGTCCGGCAGCCGATCGTCGACATGGGACGGACCATGGCCCGGCAGATGCTCGGCCTGGTCGACCACCGCCGCGACGTCCCGGCCGCAGTGGTCCTGCCCACCGAGCTGGTCGTCCGCGCCTCCGCCTGACCGGCCGGGGCACGGCCTACAGCGGGCTGGTCGTCACGATCTCCGCGGGCAGGCCGAGCACCTTGCGCGAGAGCAGCGCCGCCCCGGCGACCGCCGCCGGCATCAGCAGCACCGCGCCCAGCGGGATCAGGAAGCACAGGAACACCGCGACGCCGAAGCCGAGCGCCAGCGGCCGCCGCCCGGCCAGCGCCTGCCGCCGGTCCCGGAGCCGCTTGTCGCGGCGCTGGAACGGCACGCCGGTGAGCTCCACGGCGAGCAGCCAGCCGCCGATCGCCGCGCCGACCACCGGCACCACCGTCTGCCCGACCACCGGCAGGAAACCGGCGAGGAACAGCGGGATCGCGAAGAGGATCGACAGGCCGATGAGCCGCAGCGAGTCGCGCAGGCTGCGGCCCAGCGAACGCAGCAGCGGCACCTCGGCCTCGTCCGGTACGCCCCCGTAGCGGCTCTCCACCACGCCGGAGATCTTCTCGTAGAACGGGTCACCGATCAGCAGGGTGACCGCGGTGAAGGTCAGCACACCGAGCAGGCCGCCGAGGCCGAGCAGCGCGGCGCCCGCCACGAACCGGACCACCCCGCGCCACGGCGAGGACCAGTCGTCGGCGAACCAGGTGACCGCCCCCGCCAGGTCGTCGACGAAGACGGCGAGCGTCACGAGGGCCGCCGCGTACAGCAGGCCGGCCAGCAGGGCGGGCAGCAGGCCGAGACCGAGCAGCCGCGGGTTGCGCAGCACCAGACCGAGCCCACGGCCGAGCAGGCCGGCACCGGTGAAGAATTCCCGGAGCGCGCCGCCCGGGCCCAGCTGAGACTTCGCCACGGTCCGCGAGCTTAGGACCTCCGGACCAGCCGCAGACCGGAGGGCGCCGGGGTGGCGCTCGCCGAGGCGGTGGGGACGGCCGGATCCGGCGGCGTCGGGACCATGGAGGCCGGCGTCGGTACGGGCGGTGCCGTGAGAGATGGTGCCGCCGACCCGGAGGCCGGCGCGGAGGGCGTACCGGAGCTGGGGGCGGCGCTCGCGGACGCGCTGGGCCGTACGGGCTTCACCACCGAGACCGGCTTGGGCGCGCGGGGCACCCAGTCGCCGACCGATTCGGGTACGGCGCTGGCGATCGGCGCGCTGCCGAGGGCGCCCGCACCATCGGGGGTGCTGACGGCCGGCGGCGCCTCGTCGGGGCTGCCGAGGGCCCATCCGACGCTGACGGCGAAGGGCAGCCCGAGTGCTACGAGACCGAGGAAGACAGTTCTGGGGGTGAGCCGCACGACAGGAACACCGACGAGCGGGGCAAAAGGTTACGCCGATCGGCAATCCGCCCACGTATCGACGGCCAACCGCTTGATCAAGCGACCCTCGACCCGGTACTGTCCCGGGGCTCGCATTCATTGCGGCCACTTTCACGGGGAGAGTTATGAACACCGGAGGACCGCGCGGCCTCGCCGCGATGCTGACCCTCGCGCTCGGCGCCGGCACGGTGGCAGGCGCCGGCGTGCTCGGTGCGCCCGCCTGGGCCGCCGAGGGCTCGATCACCGCCGGCTACGCCGTCGACAAGGCGAGCATCTGGACCGGCCAGCAGGTCACGCTGACCCAGACGGCCTTTGCGGACAGCACCCCGGACACCACTCCGACGTTCGCCCTCAGCTGGGGCGACGGCACTGCGGCCGAGCCGCCCGCGGCCAGCCTGACCAGTGCCACGCACACGTTCACCAAGGCCGGCACGTGGACGGTCGTGGTGTCGATCACCGACGACGGCGTGCAGACCGACGTCACCAACACCGTGACGGTGGCCGCCGGCGGCGGTTCGTTCAAGTTCGACCCGACCTGGAACTGGACCTGGTTCAACGGCGGCCACGAGGCCACCCTGAAGCTCTCCGGCATCCCGAGCTCGACCAGCAAGGTCTGGGTGAACTGGGGCGACGGCGAGACCAGCCTGGTCAACAAGGCCAACACCTCGGTCAAGCACTACTACTCGTGGGGCAGCACCGGTAAGCACACCGCGAAGGTGACCCTCGAGAACGCGTCGGGCGGCAAGGTCACCGCGTCCGCCGGCACGTACTCGCTGGTCGAGGACACGTACAACCCGAGCGCCACGCTGAAGGTGCCGAGCAGCCCGTCGAAGGCGTCCTCCTGGAAGACCGTGCAGGGCACCGCCAAGGACAGCCAGATCGGCGTCGACGAGGTCGGCATCCAGCTCTGGAAGTGGACCAGCACCAAGGACTACTACTACAACTTCCAGACCGCCAAGTGGGTCAAGTACACCCCGGGCGTCACGAACATCCCGAACGCCGCCGTGAAGTGGGTCGGGGTCAACTCGAGCGGGGTCTGGAAGACCAGCGTCGCCGGCCTCTCGAAGGGCTACTACCTCGAGGTCGACTACGTCGCGTACGACAAGGCCGGCAACAACAGCGGCTGGAAGTACAAGGTGCAGAAGCTCACGAGCTGAGCGTGCTTCGCCGATGATGGCCCGGACCGTACGGTCCGGGCCATCATGCGTTGAGGAACGTGGAGATCCGCTCGCGCAGCTCGCGCCGGTGCGTCCAGAGCACCGCGGGCCGGTCGTAGACGTGCAGTTCGGCGCCGGGCAGCAGGCCGGCCAGGCGTTCCGCCCAGGCCACCGGGTGCAGATCGTCACCCACGCAACCGATCACCAGGGCCTTTCCCGGGTACGCCCGCAGCGCCCCCTCATCCGCGGCGGGCTCCCGCCACAACGTGTCCAGCTGCGGCGCCAGCCCGTCCCGCAGCAGCTGGTCGACGCGCTGACGCAGGTAGCCCCAGCCCGTCGGCGTGTCTCGCACCGACGGCGGCAACTCGGGCTCGACCGCCTCCGCGACGGCCGCCGCCTCACCCGACCCGACGGCGGCGAGCAGGCGTTCCAGCCGCTCCTGCGCCACGCGGGGCCGTACGCCGTCCAGCGGCGCGGGCAGATAGAGCACCACCCGGTCGAAGCGCCCGGGATCGGCGGCGAGGAGCCGGCACAGCGCCGCGGAGCCCATGCTCACCCCGAGCGCCCGGGTCGCGCCGGCCCGGTCGGCCACGGCGCGCAGGTCGGCGGCGAGGTCGGCGAACGTCCACGGCCCGGGCGGCGACTCGGAGCGGCCGTGCCCGCGGAAGTGGAAGAAGACGCGGCGGCCCGCGACGGCGCTGCCCAGCGGCCGGGTGCCGGCGATGTCGCCGGCCAGCCCGTGCGCGAACACGGTGACCGGGTCGCCGACGCCCGTGACGAGCTGCTCGAGGCGTACGCCGTGCGGCGTGCCGACGAGCTCGGTGGGCGGGGCCGGCAGGGTGGGCCGCCCCGAGCGGGGAGCGGTGGGCCGGGGTCCGGGATTCCGCGGGCCGCCGTCCGGGGGCGGCGGCCGGCGGAGTCTCACCAGAAGCCCTTGCCGTCCGACAGGTCGCGCAGCCCGGGACGGACGTCGAGCAGGTAGATGAGGGCCGCGGCGAGGCCGACGAGGCCGAAGATCCCGATCGGGCCGATCACGTACGTGAGCACCATGCAGACGGCCAGGATCGCGATCCACGCGCCCTTGGGAAGGGTGCCGATCGCCTGGAAACCGTCGCCGCGCTGCGTCACGCAGTGGATGAGGGCGATGGCTTGCACGATCAACGAGCCGATCATCACGATCACGTCGATGTAGAGCCTGACGTGCAGATAGAACTCGGGCGCGCTGGAGACCATGGTGAAGAGTCTATGCCGCGGGCCCCGGCTTCGGCCGGGGCCCGCGGATCAATGCCGGGTGTGTCTGCTTACTCGGCGGCCGGGCGGGCGGCGCGCTTGCGCGGCTTCGGGGCCGGAGTGGCGGCGGCCTCCACGGCCTTCGGCTCCTCGGTGGTCACCATGTCGGCGTTGACCACGTCGGCGGCCTCGACGACGCCGGTGCCGATCACGCGCTCGCCGCGGGCCACGAGGGTCGTGTACAGCGCGGCGGCCCGCTCCTGGGCGACCTGGGCGAAGGTGACGGCGCTCGTGGTGGCGGTCGCACGGAGCTTGTCGAAGTCCGTGGTGGTCGCCTTGTCGCGCAGCGAGGTGGCGGTGGTGCCGGCGGCCTCGTTGGCCATCCGCAGCGAGGCGACGGCACGGTCGCTGAGCTCGCTCACCACGGCGGGGAGCTTGCGCAGCTCGCGCCAGGCGAGGTCACCGGCGCCGGCGGCGGCGTACAGCGGGGCGGGGATCCTGGTGTTGGTCTGCTCGGGCATGATGTCTCCTCGGCTTTGCAGTGGTCTGGGTGGGTCAGGACCTGGCCGGCGGGGGCGGCGCGCCGCCGTCCTCCACGACCGACACGTCCTGGATGACAACCCGCAGGGCCTCGTCCTCGTCGGGGACGTCGAGTTCGCCGGACTCCCCGGGCGCGGGCGCGCCGGCCGTGGGCTCGCCGCTCTCGCGGGCGTGCCGGGCGTTCTCGTTGCGGAACGTCTCGTAGATCTGGGTCAGGGACTGCTTCTGCGCGATCGTCAGGTCGGGGTCGACCGCGATGGCGGCCAGCACGCCCTGCTGGCCCTCCCCGTCGAGCAGGCCGGCGCGCAGGTACATCGCGGGCGTCGACACCCGCAGCGCGCTGGCCAGTTGCTGCAGCACCTCGGCGCTGGGCTTGCGCAGGCCCCGCTCGATCTGGCTCAGGTACGGGTTGCTCACGCCCGCCCGGTCGGCGAGTTGCCGGAGCGAGATCTTCGCCGTCTGCCGCAGGTCACGGATGAACGAACCGATGTCCTGGGGCAGATCTCCGGTGGCCATGACTCGACCGTAGCCCCGCCTGCTAGCTCCTGCAAGCAAAACGCTTGCAATAGTTAGCGTGAATCAGGTCACCAGGTGGCGCGGACCTCGCCGACCGGTACGCCGCCGCCCAGGACGGGCACGGTGGCCAGCGAATCCAGCACCGGGGCGGCCACGCCGAGCCGGCGCAGCGCCGACACCAGCACCGGCATCCGGGCCCGCATCGCGCCGTCCTCGATCTTCAACGCCACCGCTCCGACGTCCGGTACGGCGACCGCGACGACACCCTCCGCCCCGCCCTTCGCGAGCAACCCCGGCACGCCCTGCATCAGCCGTGTGTCGTCCTGCCCGGTGCCGGCGACGAGCTCGGGGTTCGCCCGCATGGCGTCCGCCACCATCCGCCCGGGCGTGCCCGGGGCCGCCGAGACGAGCCGCTGGAAGGCCCGGGCCAGCGCGGTCAGCGAGAAGCCCAGAACCGGAGCACCGCAGCCGTCGATGCCCGTGGCGGCGATCGGCTCTCCCACCAGCTCGGTCACCGTCTCGGCCAGCACCTGCTGCAACGGGTGCTTGGCGTCCCGGTAGTCGTCCAGCGGCCACCCGTTGGCGACGCAGGTGGCCAGCATCCCCGCGTGCTTGCCGGAACAGTTCATGAGGATGCGCTGCGGCGCCCGGCCGTCGTGCCCCGATTCGGCGAGCGGCAGGGCGGGCGGGCAGAGCAGCGCCTCCTCCGTCAGCCCCGCGGCGGCCAGGATGGCGCGTACGCGGTGCACGTGGAACGGCTCGGCGAAGTGGCTGCCACTGATCAGGGCCAGATCCGCGGGGTCGGCGACGCGCAGCCCGGCACGCAGCATGCCGACGGTCTGCATCGGCTTGTTCGACGAGCGCGGGAAAACCGGGCCGGTCACGTCCCCGGCCGAGCCGGCGACCGCGCCCGAGGCGTCCAGCACCACGACCGAGCCGTGGTGGACCGACTCGGTGAAGCCGGAGCGTACGACCTCCGCGAGGATCATCGGGCCGGCACCCCGAGCAGCTCCCGCGCCTCCGCCGTGGTCAGCGGCGGGCGCTGGGCCAGCTGCGCGAAGCCGACGGCCCGCGCGACGAGCTGCATGTTCGACTCGACGGGGCGGTCCTTCGCGTACGTGACCGTGTCCTCCATGCCGACGCGCAGGTGCCCGCCCGCCGACAGCGAGGCCAGCATGACCGGGATCGTGCTGCGGCCGATGCCGGTGGCGGAGAACGTCGTACCCGCCGGCAGGTCCTGGATCGCCCGGTGGCACGCGACCAGCGCCTCGGCGGTGCCCGGCATCCCGCCCGGTACGCCCATCACCAGGTCGACGTGGACGTGGCCGCCGTACGGGAGCCCGTGCTTGGTGAGCAGGCGCTGCAGCGAGGTGAGCTGGCCGAGGTCGAAGATCTCGTACTCGGGGACGACGCCGCGCTCCTGCATCCGGGTGTGCAGGTCGACGATGAACTCCCAGCGGTTCATGAACACGCCGTCGCCGAAGTTCACCGTACCCATCGTGCAGGAAGCCATCTCCGGGCCGGCGTCGAGCACGGCGAGCCGGTCCGCCTCGGGGTCGGTCACCGCGCCGCCCGAGGAGAGCTGGACGATCAGGTCCGTCGACTGCCGCAGGGCGGCCACCGTGTCGCGCAGCCGGCCCTGGTCCAGCGTCGGCTCGGCGGCGTCGTCACGGATGTGGACGTGGATGATCGCGGCGCCCAGCGCCTCGCACTCCTTGGCGGTGGCCACGAGCTCGTCGATCGTCACGGGCAGCGCCGGTACGGCCGCCTTGGTGTTCTCCGCGCCGGTGGGCGCGACGGTGATCAGGGTCCCGGTCATAACCGAGATCCTGCCATGAGGGAACGTTCAGGCGCCGCGGCGTCAGCCGACGTCGATGGCGGCCGCGGACTCGCCCACGATGAGCCGGGCGTCGTCGGCCACGTTCCGCTTGACCACGGCCAGCGCGATCATCCCGAGCTCGTGGTGGCGGACCGCGGTGCCGACGAACCCGACCTCGCGCCCGTCGAGCGTGACCGGCGTGCCCTTGGCCGGCGGCTGGTCGGTCGCCACGCCGTCGAGATGCAGCAGCACGAGCCGGCGCGGCGGGCGGCCGAGGTGGTGCACCCGGGCGACGGTCTCCTGCCCCCGGTAGCAGCCCTTGTCCAGGTGCACGGCCGGCGCGATGAACCCCGACTCGGCCGGGATCGTGCGGTGGTCGGTCTCCCACCCGAACCGCGGGATGCGATGTGCGACGCGCACGGCCTCATAGGCCCACAACCCCGCCCGGGGTACGTCGCCCAGCCGGTCGAGCACGGCGTCGAGGCGGGCCCGGGGCACGAGCAGGTCGACGCCGAGCGGGACCCGGCGGGCGAGCCCGCCCTCGAAGAACCGGACGTCGTAGAGCGCGGTCGGCCCGGCCGGTACGGAACCGGCGGCGAACTTCGGGCCCGGCACGTCGAAGATCCGGGGTGCCGCCAGCTCGACGTCGAGCAGGCGCGCGACGGTCGCCGGGGCGTCGGGCCCGACGATCGAGAGCACCGCGGTCTCGGCGGTCGCGTCCCGCGGCTCGACGCGCGTGAAGAAGCGCATCATTTCGAGGTACTTCAGCAGGCCCTCGCCCGCGCCCGGCTCGGTGTCCAGCCAGGCGGTGGTGCCGTCCTCGGCGAGCATCGCGTGCTGCTCGACGTGGCCGTTCGGCGAGAGCACGAGCAGCTCGCTGCCCTGCCCGGCGCGCAGGTCGGTGAGGTGCTGGGTGGTCAGGGTGTGCAGCCAGCTCGCCCGTTCCTCGCCCGGCACCGCGATGACGTCGCGGTTGGAGCGGTCGACGAGCCCGGCCGTGGTCTCCAGCGTGCGCTGTTCGCGCATGGGGTCGCCGTGATGGGCGGCGACGCCGGCGTCCGCGGACTGCGGGTCGAGCTCCTCGATGAGGACCGTGGTCATGCTTGCTCCTTGCAGCCGCCGCAGACACCGAAGAGCGAGACGTGACCGACGTCGACCCGGAAGTCGCGCTCGTCGCGCAGGCGCTCGGTGACCGGCAGCATGATGGCGGGGTCGACCTCGTCGACGGAGCCGCAGGTGCGGCAGACGAGGTGCACGTGCTGGTCCTCGCCCGCGGCGTGGTACGTCGGCGAGCCGTGCGACAGATGGGTGTGGCTGACGAGGCTCAGGTCCTCGAGCAGCTCGAGGGTGCGGTAGACGGTGGTGATGTTGACGCCGGCGGCGCGTTCCCGCACGGTCTGGTGGATGCGCTCGGGCGTGGCGTGGCCGAGCTCATGGACCGCCTCCAGGATCAGCTGGCGCTGCGGCGTCAGTCGCAGGCCGCGCTCCCGGAGCATCTCGGCGAGGGATGTGGCGGACACGTTACGAGCATAGTTCGCGCCGCTATACCCTCCCTCGCGTGAACGCGCCCATCATGGTGATCCCGGGCTCAGAGGAGCTGACCCACGCCGACCGCGGCCTGCTGTACGGCGAGGGCGTCTTCGAGACCGTGCACCTGCGCCCCACCGGTCCTTGGCTGCTCGACGCCCACCTGACCCGCCTCGGACGCTCCGCCGCGCTGCTCGGCATCGACGTCCCCGAGCAGGTGGCGGGCCTGGCGCACGGGCTGACCCACGAGGACGGCGCGCTGCGGCTGGTGGTGACGCCGTCGACCTCGTTCGCGACCGTGTCGCCGGTGCCGGAGGCGGTACGCCGGGAACGCCGCGACGGGATCCGCCTGATCACCCACGACGTGGGCCCCCGGGCGCCCTGGTCCCTCTCCGCCGCCAAGACGCTGTCCTACGCCGAGAACCTGGCGGCGAAGCGCTGGGCGGTCTCAGCGGGAGCCGACGACCTGCTGTGGCTCCGCGAGGGTCAGGCCCTGGAAGCGCCCACGGCGAGCCTGGTGTGGCTCGTCGGCGGCACGCTGTGCACCGTGCCGCCGGAATCGACCGGCATCCTGCCCGGCACGACAGCCGCGCACCTGCTCGGACGGGCCGGCGAGCTGGGCCTGCACGCCGAGGAGCGGATGATCACCGCGGCTCAGCTGCCGGGCGTGGAGGCGATGTGGCTGGCCAGCTCGTTGCGGGGCCTGGCCGAGGTGCGGTCGCTGGACGGCGTACCCCGCGCGGCGTCGCCCTGGACGCCGCGCCTTCAGGATCTGCTGGGCTTCAGCCGCCCACCCGCAGCAGGCGCGCCGACAGGTGGGGCTTGAGCGTCTCGCCCTTGGCCGACATCTCCTGGGCGTAGAGCAGCGCGCCCTCGACGATGCCGTAGAGGCGGTGGCCGCCGGTGACCGCGAGCCCGGTGGCGGTGTGCCCGACGCCGGCCGTGGCCATCTCCAGCCGGGTGCCGGTCGCCTCGCCCTCGTAGATCTCGATGACGCCCTGCTGGGTGGTCAGCGTCGCTTCCATCTCGTCGGTGGGACGCCCGTCCGCGTTGAGCACCGGGCGCCAGAAACCCACCTCGCGGTCGGCCATGCCGGTCGGCTGCGAGTCGTCGTCGAGACGCCAGATGCGTGACTCGTACGCGAGGAACGGCCGGCCGTCGTGGCTGATCCGGACCTCCTGCGCGAAGTTGAAGTCCTCGGGCTCCGGGAAGCCGCCCTGCCCGCGTCCGCGCCACAGCCCGATGAACGGGAGCAGCCCGAGCAGCGCGGGGTGCAGATCGGGGCCCCGGCGCAGGTCGTGGGTGTCCTCGTACGGGTACTCGCCGACCGGCGGGGCGTTCAACCAAGGCGGCGGGCCCAACGGGTTCTCGGTCTCGCTGCTCACCATCGTCCCCTTGCAATGCGCATCGCCAGATAGCCCAGCCCGCCGGCCAGCCCGCCCAGACCGGCGACCAGCAGGCTCACGTACCCGATCTCCGTAACCATGACGGAGCCATCCTATGCTGACCGCCATGGCCCGCCTTCTCGTCGTCAAGACCACCGCCGGAGCCGACGCCCCGGAGCGCTGCTCGCAGGCGTTCACCGTGGCGAGCACGGCCGTGTCGTCCGGCGTGCCGGTGTCGTTCTGGCTCACCGGCGAGTCGGCGTGGTTCGCCCTGCCCGGCCGCGCGGCGGAGTTCCAGCTGCCGCACGCGGCCCCGCTGCCGGACCTGCTCGAGCTGCTCCTGGAGGCGGGCAGGGTGACGTTGTGCACGCAGTGCGCGGCCCGCCGGGACATCGGCCCGGACGACGTGCTGCCGAAGATCCGCATCGCGGGCGCGGCGGTCTTCGTCGAGGAGATCATGTCCGACGGCGCCCAGGCGGTCGTCTACTAGCGACAGCTGGTGGTCGCGCTGACCCGCGCGGTTCCGTCGCCGTCGCTCACCAGCACCGAGACCTCGCCGGCCCGGTACGCCCACGCGTGCGGTTCCGCCTGGATCACCAGCGCACCGGCCACCACGTCCCGCAGCGCGCGCCCCAGGTCCTTCGGCGCCGCCAGGTCACCCGCGGTCGCCGTCGTCGCGGTCCGGCCGTCCGGGCACGTGACCGACACACCGGTGGCCGTACCGCTGCCGCCCAGCGCCCTGCTGGCCGCGACGAAGGCCGCGGGCGGCTGCGCGACCGGCCCCGGCGGCTCCTCCGGCGCCGAACCGGGACGGCAGCCGGTCGAGATCCGCAGGGCGAACGACGTGGCGGCCGCGTCGACCTCCGCCTCCACCCCGACGAACTCGCCCGCGTCGGCCCGCAGCACCTGCCGGGTGTCCTCGACGTTGTGCCGGATCGCCGGCCGGTACGCCCGCGGCAGCGCCCGCGCGATCGAGTCGAGCACGCCGAACGCCTCGTCGGGACGCACCCGTACGGTCACCTCCTGGGCGGCCTCCACGCCGTCGCGCACCGGGGTCAACGCGCAGGCGCGGTCCAGGGTCACCGCGCCGATGGCGATCACCCGGTCCGGCCCGTCCGCCGCCGCGACCACAGCGCCGGCGGTCCGGTGCAGCACCGGCAGCGCCTGGCCGAGGTCCCGCTGCTCGGGGACGGTGGGCGGATCATTGCGCACCGACCACACCGCCAGCCCGGCGAGCACGAGCGCCCAGGCCGCGACGATCGCCACGAGCCACCACCGCGTCGGGCGCCGCTCGGGCGGGGGCGGAGGCGCGTACGCGGCAGGTGCGGGCAGGCTCACGGCAGCCATGCTCGCATGCGGGTCCCCGGCAGCACGAAGGGCGGGACCGGGTGGTCCCGCCCTTCGTCCAACAGAGCGTGGGTCAGGCAGCAGCCACGTTCAGGCCGACCTCGTTGACGCCGCGGGTGGCGTCGACGGCGAGGTCGCCGTTGCCGTGGCGGGACAGGGCGCGCAGCGTCCACGAGCCCGGCGCCGCGAAGAAGCGGAAGACGCCCTCGGGGGACGTCACCACCTCCGCGGTGAACTCGCCGGACGAGTCGAGGAGGCGGACGTACGCGCCGCCCACGGCGTCACCCTCGGCGGTGGTGAGGACGCCGGTGATCACGGTTTCCTTCTCGAGGTCGACGCTGGCCGGGATGGGAGCCGACTGGTCGGGCGCGGCGCAGCCGTCCGCGATGTTCGAGGGGGTGGTCATCGCGATCACGCCTTTCCGGGCTCGTCGCCGAGGGCGATCGGCACGCCGATGAGCGAGCCGTACTCGGTCCACGAACCGTCGTAGTTCTTCACGTTCTCCTGGCCGAGCAGCTCCTTGAGCACGAACCACGTGTGCGAGGAACGCTCGCCGATGCGGCAGTACGCGATCGTGTCCTTGCCACCGTCGAGGCCGGCGTCGCCGTAGATCTTGGCGAGCTCCTCGTCCGACTTGAACGTGCCGTCCTCGTTCGCGGCCTTGCTCCACGGCACGCTGATCGCCGTGGGGATGTGGCCCGCGCGCTGCGACTGCTCCTGCGGCAGGTGCGCCGGGGCGAGCAGGCGGCCGGCGAACTCGTCGGGGCTGCGGACGTCGACCAGGTTCTTGACGCCGATGGCCTGCACGACCTCGTCGCGGAACGCGCGGATCGACAGGTCGGGCTCCTTGGCCTGGTACTGCGTGGCGGCGCGCTGCGGCAGGTCCTTCGAGTACGGGCGGGCGTCGAGCTCCCACTTCTTGCGGCCGCCGTCGAGCAGCTTCACGTCGCCGTGGCCGTACAGCTTGAAGTACCAGTACGCGTACGCCGCGAACCAGTTGTTGTTGCCGCCGTACAGGATGACGGTGTCGTCGTTCGAGATGCCCCGCTCGGACAGGAGCGCGGAGAACTGCTCCTGGTTCACGAAGTCCCGGCGCACCGGGTCCTGCAGGTCCTTCTTCCAGTCGAGCTTGATGGCGCCCGGGATGTGCCCGCCGTCGTAGGCGGTGGTGTCCTCGTCGACCTCGACGAAGACGACACCCGGGGTCTCCAGGTTCTTCTCGGCCCAGTCGGCAGAGACGAGTGCGGTGTCGCGACTCATCGCGTTACTCCCTTGTCAGGTGAGAGATGGGGGTGAGTCGACGCGCGGGAGGTGAAGAGGTCGCACGCGCGCCGACCCGATAAAACGGATCACGCTTTGCGTACGGCGCCACTGCCGGGCGAAGGAAATGCCGGATGGCCCCGTCAGACGACAGGGCGACACAGGCAGGCGGCCACGCGGCACAGGTCGACCGCGCGCCTCTTGGTGAGCAACAGGCTCATGGGAAGCGACCCTACCAGCGGTTCCAGGGGCCGGAACACTGCCGACCACCATCCGGGAAGGAGTCGGCTGTCACAGACCGCCCGAGTTGAGCGGTACGTCGTTCGCGCCGGCGGTCACCACGAGCCCCTCCGGACGCGGTTCCACCTTCTGCACCTTCAGCCCCAGCGGCAGCGCGGGGATCTTCAGATCGAGCGCGAGCCCCTTGACGTAGTTGTCGACGAGGTTGCGCACGAGCGGCACGTTGGGCAGGCCGTCGGCGGTCACGTCGGCGAAGCGCACCTGCACCACGCCGTCCTTGATCTCCAGGTTGGCCGTGCCGGAGACGTTCCAGGTCTGACCGAGCGCCTGGATCGGCGCGGACCCGACGAGCTTGCCGTCCTTCTCGCTGACCTTCAGGCCCTGCTGGCCGATGAGCTCGGCGAGGGCCGGGTAGTCGATGGTCCCGACGCCGGTCACCGTGCCGGCCACGATGTCGCCGTTGCCGCTGCGGATCGTGTCCAGCGGCGCGGTGACGTCCCGGGCGTGGATGTCCAGCAGCGGCATCTTGATGGTCTTGTCGTTGCCGGCCGGCCCCGAGAAGTTCTTCAGCCGGATCTGGATCTCCTGGTACTTGCCGTCGAGCACCTGGGTCAGGAAGGGCACGCCCTCGACCGTGACGTCCGGCTTCTCGGAGGTGGCCTTCTGATCGGCGACCTGCTGGGCGACGCGATCACCGATGGCACGCTCCGCGTACGAGGCGGCCACCCGGTCCGCCACGGCGAGCAGCACGGCGGCGATGATCAGCAGCACCAGCAGGGTGACCAGGAGACGCCTCCCCCAGCGCTTGCGCGGTCGCGCCGACCCGTACACCTCGGACACCGGTCCTCCTCGTTGTCACCGTCGCGGGACTGGGCACGGTATATGCCCACTGCCAACCGCCGGGACACTTGCTCAGGACAGGTAGAGAACTGTCAGGGCGTACGTGGCCGGCAGGCTCAGGGCGAAAGCGCCGAGCGGCCCCTGCATGTGCCGGGCGACCCACAGGGTGGGCGCCTCGCCGGCCATGCTGCGCCCGGCCTCGGAGTAGTGCACGGCGAGGTCGACCAGGCCGGCGATGACCGCGACGACGAGGCCGAGCACCGCGCCCTTGGCCGGCGTGAACGGCAGCACCAGCACGCTGCCCAGCCCGGCGGCGGCGAGCGTGCCGAGCATCGCGCCGACGATGATGCCGGCCGCGCCGCGCGGCACCTGCGGGGCGATCCGCGGCTTGGGCCAGACCGCGTCGACCAGGTGCGCGACCAGCAGCGAGACGCCGACCGCGGTGAGACAGACCAGCAGCGCCTGAGTGCCGACGGGCTTTCTGGTCAGCAGGATCGGCAGGGCGAACGACACCACGCCGAGCACGACCAGGAACGTGCCGCCGAGCGAGTCGCGCAGGCGGGCCCGGTCCGCCGCCCGGACGGTCTGCCCGATCAGCGCGGCCGCATAGCCGGCGGCCAGCACGTACACCAGCGGCAGCAGGGCGGCCGGCTCGCTGGTCACCGCCATCCGGTCGGCCACGGCGCCGGCCACCACGCAGACCCCGGCGACGGTTCCGGCCGCCGGCGGCCGCACCGCCATCGTGAACGCCAGGACGTACAGCAGCTGCACTCCGAACAGGACGATCGCGTACGGCAGCCGCGCATCCGGGCCGGACGTCTGTGCGCCCAGGATCAGACCCGCGCCCAGGAGCACCGAGAAGCCGGCGATCGCCACCGACAACTGGCGGCGGACCGGGGCGACCGGGATCTCCTCCTCGTGGTCGGCGTCGGCGTCCTCGATCGGGCGTACGGTCACCGGGTCCTTCTCCGGCGCGCCCGCGTAGAAGCCCGACGACGACCGGGCGGGCGCGGCACGCGCGATCTCCCGGGAGACGTCTTCGTCCCAGGAGTCACGGTCACGCGGGCTGGAGGGCAACACGCCTGCGATGGTGCCAGACCCGGGCCGCCACGTCCCCATCGCGGGCCGAGGTTCTTGGCGTGTGACGGTCGGATGAAAGGCTGGTTAGGGTTCCGCCGTCCGGCCACCCCGGGGGCGTTCGTCACATCACTCGATGATCCGAAGAGGGTGCCCCGCGAGCCGCATCGGTTAAGGTATTCGCAGCCCACCCGTCGGTGACGCCGGGACGAGACCCTCCGGTTGCCCAGGCTTTCCGCCGCGCAGACCGGGTCACCCGAGCGGCCCCGTGCCGCGAGGATCGAGGTGAGTGTGGAAATCCTCCTGTTGGTGACGACGCGTGCCGGTGAACCCTCCGCCGTGCTTCCCGCGCTGGATCTGCTGCCCCACTCCGTGCGTACGGCGCCCCGCGACGTACGCACTCTTGTTTCCGGGCCGAGCCCGGATGCCGTGCTCGTCGACGCCCGCTCGGAGCTCTCCGAGGCCCGGGCCACCTGCCGCATGCTGCACGCCACCGGCATCGGCGTCCCGCTGGTCGCGGTGGTGACCGAGGCGGGCCTGATCGCGCTCAACGCCGACTGGGGCGTCGACGACGTCATCCTGGCCAGCGCCGGCCCGGCCGAGGTCGAGGCCCGGCTGCGCCTGGGCGTCGGGCGGCTGTCGAACGCCACGGCGGGCGCCGGCGGCTCCATCCGCGCCGGCGAGCTCATGATCGACCCGGACACGTACGCGGCCAAGCTCAAGGGCCGCCCGCTGGACCTCACGTACAAGGAGTTCGAGCTGCTCAAGTTCCTCGCCCAGCACCCGGGCCGGGTCTTCACCCGCGACCAGCTGCTGCGCGAGGTCTGGGGCTACGACTACTTCGGCGGCACGCGCACGGTCGACGTGCACGTGCGGCGGCTGCGCGCCAAGCTCGGCTCGGAGTACGAGTCGATGATCGGCACCGTGCGCCAGGTGGGCTACAAGTTCGTGGTCCCCCCGTCCGGCCGCCAGCTTCCCGACAACGAGCCCGTCTCGCTGCCGGTCTGAGCCGCCGCAGATGACGGACGTCCGGTCCACGGACAGGCTGACCTCCGCGGAGGCGGCCGACGTGCTCGCGCTGGCCGCCGCGGCGGACGAGGCCGACGGCGTGTCCCCGCTGTCCGAGGACGGCGTCCTGGGCCTGCGCGGCACCGCGCACCGCCACCTGCTCTCGCGCGCCGACGGCGGTGAGCTCGCCGGGTATGCGTACCTCGCCGGGTCGTCGGGTGAGCTGGTCGTGCACCCGAAGCACCGCCTGCGCGGCCACGGCACCGCGCTGCTCGCCGCGGCAGGCCCCGGCGACCGGCAGTTCTGGGCGCACGGCGACGAGCCTGGCGCCCGGGCCTTCGCCGAACGCAACGGCTTCACCCGCGCGCGCGTGCTCTGGCAGATGCGCCGCCCGCTCGCTGACCTGCCGGACGTGCCGCTGCCGGAGGGGGTCTCGCTGCGCGCGTTCGTGCCGGGCGCGGACGACGAGGCCTGGCTGGGCGTCAACTCCCGGGCCTTCGCGCACCACCCGGAGCAGGGCCGCTGGACCGCGGACGACCTGCGGCTGCGCTTCGCCGAGCCGTGGTTCGACCCGGCCGGCTTCCTGCTCGCCGTGGACCCGGAGGACCGGATGCTCGGCTTCCACTGGACCAAGGTGCACCCGCCGGAGGGTGAAGAGCCGGCCATCGGGGAGATCTACGTGCTCGGCGTCGACCCGGGCGGCCACCGCCGCGGGCTCGGTGCGGCACTGAGCGTGGCCGGCCTGCGCCACCTCGCCTCGCGCGGCCTGCGGGACGCCCTGCTCTACGTGGACGAGTCGAACACCGCGGCCGTCGCCCTCTACCGCCGCCTCGGCTTCGAGATCTACTCGACCGACGTGCAGTACGCGAGGCTCACGGCACCACGGTGACCGGCCACCGGGCGCAGCGCACGAGGCGTACGGCCAGCGACCCGGCGATCCGGTGCCCCACGCTCGCCGACGACCCGACGATCACCGCCTCGGCGCGGACGTCGGCCGCCACCCGGGACAGCACCGCCAGCGGCTCGCCCGTACGCACCACCAGCGCCGCGTCGAGCTGCCAGTCCCGTACCTGCCGGGCCAGGCCGTCGCGGAGCTGAGCCTCGATCTCGTCCTGGCTGTCGAGGACGGCTTTGACGCCCACCCCGCTGCGGTCCAGGAGGGTGAGCAGCGGCGCCGGCGACGTACGGGCGTACACCGCCACCAGCCGGGTGCACTGCCGCCTCGCCAGCCCTGCGGCGTAGGCGGCAGCGCGCAGCGACGTCGGCGAGCCGTCGACGCCGACCACGATCGCGCCCGGACCGTCGGTGCCGAGCTCGAAGCCCACGGCTACACGCCGCGCAGCTCGTGCAGTGTCGCCGCGGTCAGCTTGTACGGCGCCTCGTCCGGCCGGACGAGCACCACCGTGCACGCGGCCGCGTGGGTGAGGGCGGCGGTGAAGCTGCCGTCGGCGAACTGGGCAGCGGGCCCGCGCGGGGAACGTCCCACCGCGACGGCGCGCGCCGCGACGTCCTGGGCGTGCTGGGCGAGCACCCGGCCGGCCGCCGCGTGGTCGCCGACGCTGGTCAGCACGAGCCCGGTGGCGGCGATGCCCAGCCCGGCGAGCCGGTCGAGGTGCGCGCGGACCGCCGCGCGGGCGTCCTCCGCGTCCTCGGGCTCGATGGCGAGCTCCTCGATCACCACGGTCTCGCGGACCCGGACGACCTCCAGCGGGCTGCCCTGGTCGCGGGCGATGGCGGCGGCCGCGTCGACGATCCCCGCGGCGTCCGGGGTGGCGCCGACGGCGACGACGACCGGGCGGCTGCCGGCGGTCGTGGCGGCGCCGACCGGCTCGAGCGCCGAGGGCACCGGCTCGGCCTCGCCGGACTCGGCGGCGGCGACGAGCTTGTGGCCGGTCGCGAGCACCGGGATCGCCAGCAGGAACGCGATGCCGCCGACGTAGAACGGGACGCTGAGGTCGAAGGCGTCGGCCAGCTTGCCGGCCGCGTATGGCGCCAGCCCGCCGCCGATGAAGCGGACGAAGCCGTACGCCGACGAGGCCACCGGGCGCTCGACCGGCGCGACCAGCATGACCGCCTGGGTGGTGAGGGTGTTGTTGATGCCGATGAACGCGCCGCTGACGATCACCGCGGCGATGACGGTGGACGGGGTGCTCACGCCGGCCGCGATCACCACCATGACGACGGCGAGCGCGGCCATGTTGGCGTACAGGACCGGGGCGGTGCCGAAGCGCGCCTGCAGCCGCGGCGCGACGAACACGCTGAAGATGGCGACCAGCAGGCCCCAGCCGGTGAAGACGAGCCCGAGCTTGTGGGCGTCCAGCTCCATCGGGTACGGCGCGTAGCCGAGCATCGTGAAGAAGCCCCAGTTGTAGAGCAGCGCCATGATGCCCATGGTGAGCAGGCCGCGGTGGCGCAGCGCCTTGAGCGGGGCGGCCACCGACGTGGGCCGGGCCGGCTTGGGCAGCGCCGGGACGAAGGCGATCGTGGCGACCATCGCGATCGCCATCAGCACCGCGACGCCGAAGAACGGGCCGCGCCAGCTGATGCTGCCGAGCTCCCCGCCGAGCAGCGGGCCGACCGCGATGCCGAGGCCGAGTGCGGTCTCGTAGAGGATGATCGCGCCGGCGAAGCCGCTGGTCGCCGACGCCACGATGACCGCGAGGCTGGTGGCGATGAACAGCGCGTTGCCGAGCCCCCAGCCGGCCCGGAAGCCGACGATCTGCCCGACGGTGTCGGAGGTGCCGGCCAGCGCGGCGAAGACGACGATGATCGCCAGGCCGACGACGAGGGTGCGCTTGGGGCCGATCCGGCTGGCGACGGCACCGGCCACGAGCATCGCGACCGCCGTCACCACCAGGTAGCTGGTGAACAGCAGGGAGACCTGGCTCGGCGAGGCGTGCAGGTCCTTCGCCAGGGCGGGCAGGATCGGGTCGACGAGCCCGATGCCCATGAACGAGATGACGCAGGCGAACGCCACCGCCCAGACGGCTCGGGGCTGCTTGAACGGATTGGTGGCGGGCTTGTGGCCGTGCGGTGCGGTCATGGAGCGGTCTCCCGGGGTGATGGTTATAGCTGTATTATGCAGCTATTTCGGCGGCCGCGCACAGTGGCGCGCACCACGCCGGGGTGGCGCAGGTTAACGGATACTGACGGACATTCCGCCCAGTCGCCCCTCGGTTCACTCAACGGACAACCCCTCCTCAGCCAAAGGAAACGAGCAGGGGCCGAACCGTTCACCCTTCGTTCATGTAGCCCCGGGAAGCCGGTCACCTGGCACTCCTAGCTTTCCGGGTGTGCCGATGAGAGTTCGGCCGGCCGGGACCTCGGAGCCCGGGGATGCAGATCATTCGAAGGGAAAACCGTGAAGCTCCAGCGGTACTACGTTGCCGGCATTGCGATGACCGCCGCCTTCGCGCTGACCGCGTGCGGCTCTGACAACACCGACTCGCCCGCCGCCGGTGGCGCCTCCGCCGCGAGCGGCAGTTGCGCCACGGGCCAGCTGACCGCGCAGGGCTCGTCCGCGCAGAAGAACGTGATGGACGAGTGGATCAAGACGTACCAGGGCCAGTGCTCGGGCGCCCAGATCGGCTACGAGTCGACCGGTTCCGGCGCGGGCATCCAGGCGTTCATCGCCGGCACCGCCGACTTCGTCGGTTCGGACTCGGCCCTCAAGGAGGAGGAGCAGCCGCAGGCGAACGCCAAGTGCCCCGGCGGCCAGGCGCTCAACCTCCCGATGGTGGTCGGCCCGATCGCGATCGTCTACAACGTCGACGGCGCGGACAACCTCCAGTTCTCCGCCCCGACGCTGGCGAAGATCTTCTCGGGCAAGATCAAGAAGTGGAACGACCCGGCCATCGCCGCCGAGAACTCGGGCGCGAAGCTGCCGGACGCCGCGATCCAGGCCGTGCACCGCTCGGACGAGTCCGGCACGACCGACAACTTCACCAAGTACCTGAGCAAGACCGCCGCCAGCGACTGGTCGTACGACCACGCCAAGGCGTGGAAGGCCCCGGGCGGCACCGGCGCCAACAAGTCCGACGGCGTCGCCTCCCTGGTGAAGAGCACCGCCGGCACGATCGCCTACGTCGAGCTCTCCTTCGCCGAGAACAGCGACCTCAAGAAGGCGAAGATCAAGAACGGCGCGGGTGAGTTCACCGAGCTGACCGGCGAGAGCGCCGGCAAGACCATCGCGGGCGCCAAGGTCAAGGGCGCCGGCGACGACGTCGCGCTCGACATCGACTACGCCACCACCGAGGCCGGCGCGTACCCGATCGTTCTGGTCACGTACGAGATCGCCTGCAGCAAGGGCAGCGCGAAGGCCGCGGCGATCAAGGGTTTCCTGACCTACACCTCGAGCACCGGCGGCCAGTCGGCGCTGGGCGAGCTGGGCTACGCCCCGCTGCCCGAGTCGGTCCGGAGCAAGGTCGCGGCCTCGGTCGCGAAGATCTCCTGACGCGGCGTACCCGACCGCACGATCCCCCCTTCTAGACGACAGCGAGCGAGCGAATGGGCGACTATCCCTCCCGCTCGGCGAGCACCAGCGCCGGTGGACCGGGTGTGACAGCACGTCACACCGGGTCCGCCGGCAACGGCGTGTCGCCGATCCCTCCCGATGACCGCCTCGGTACCCGCCCGCCGCTCGGCGGCGGGGGCGCGCTGCCCACGAAGGCCCGGTTCTCCATGGAGACCGGCTTCCGCGGGCTCAGCACAGCGGCCGGCGCGATGGTGCTCGTCATCATCGTGGCCATCGCGATCTTCCTGATCTCGAAGGCAGTGCCCGCGCTGAACGCGAACACCGAGAACTTCCTGACCTACAAGGCCTGGTTCCCGAACGAGACACAGCCGCGGTTCGGCATCGCCGCCCTCGCCTTCGGCACCCTCCTGACCTCGGTCATCGCGCTGATCGTCGCGGTACCCATCGCCCTGGGCATCGCGCTCTTCCTGTCCCACTACGCGCCGAAGCGGCTGGCCACGCCGCTCGGCTTCGTCATCGACCTGCTCGCGGCCGTACCCAGCGTGGTCTTCGGCCTGTGGGGCCGCGACGTCTTCTCCCAGCCGGTGAAGAGCTTCTCGGTCTGGCTCAACGAGTACTTCGGGTGGCTGCCGATCTTCGGCGGGGACGGGCCGTTCGGCCGGTCGATCCTGCTGGGCAGCCTGGTCCTGGCGATCATGGTGCTGCCGATCGTCACCTCGCTGTCGCGCGAGGTGTTCCAACAGACGCCCGGGATGAACGAGGAGGCGGCCCTCGCGCTGGGCGCCACGAAGTGGGAGATGATCCGCACGGCGGTGCTGCCGTACGGCAAGCCCGGTGTCCTCGCCGCGGTCATGCTCGGCCTGGGCCGCGCGCTCGGCGAGACCATCGCCCTGGCCCTGACCCTGGGCACCACCTTCGTGATCTCGTTCAACCTGATTCAGAGCGGCGGCAACTCGATCGCCGCGAACATCGCCAACACCTTCGGCGAGGCCAACGCCACCGGCCGCGGCGCGCTGATCGCCTCCGGCCTGCTGCTGTTCGCCATCACCCTGGTCGTCAACATGGCCGCGCGGGCGATCATCTACCGCCGCCGCGAGTTCCGGGACAGTGCGGCATGACGGCCTGCACCGAAGCCAGCGTGCGAGTGCAGGGCCAGGCCGGCATGCCCAACAAGCCCAGCATGACGGCCTGCACCGAAGCCAGCGTGCGAGTGCAGGGCCAGGCCGGCATGCCCAACAAGCCCAGCATGACGGCCTGCACCGAAGCCAGCATGCGAGTGCAGGGCCAGGCCGGCATGCCCAACAAGCCCAGCATGACGGCCTGCACCGAAGCCAGCATGCGAGTGCAGGGCCAGGCCGGCATGCCGAAGTGGAGCACAGTATGAGTCTGCTGGAAAGAGAAACGCCGGGCGTCGTGATGACGCCGGACCACATCCGGTCCCGCAAGCTGCCGGTCGCCGCCGACCTGGGCATCGCCGTCGTCGCCCTGCTGCTGTCCGCCGCCGTCGTGTACGGCTTCGGCATCGGCAACTGGGTGCTCGTCCTCGTCCTCGGCGCGGCCCTGTATCTCGTCGGCCTCTACGTCGGCGCGAGCCGGGTCGAGGGCCGCCGGTCGGCGCGCAACCGCATGTGGCGCACGGCCATCTACTCCGCCTGCGTGCTGGCGATCCTGCCGCTGGCGTCGGTCGTCTGGACGCTGGTCTCGAAGGGCGCCGCCCGCCTCGACGGCGACTTCTTCGGCAGCTCGATGAACAACATCGGCGCGCGCGACCCGAACGGCGGGGCGTACCACGCGATCGTCGGCACGCTGGAGCAGGTCGGGCTCGCCACGCTGATGGCGGTGCCGCTGGGCGTGCTGGGCGCGATCTACCTCGTCGAGTACGGCCGCGGCAAGTTCGCCCTGACGGTCCGCTTCTTCGTCGACGTCATGACGGGCATCCCGTCGATCGTGGCCGGCCTGTTCGTGCTGGCGTTCTGGGTGCTCATCGTCAGCCCGTGGTTCAACGACGGCACGCCCCGGTTCTCCGGATTCGCCGCGTCGCTGGCCCTCACGGTGCTGATGCTGCCGACGATCGTACGGTCCACCGAGGAGATGCTGCGGCTCGTGCCCGGCCCGCTGCGCGAGGGTGCGTACGCGCTGGGCGTACCGCAGTGGAAGACGATCCTGAAGGTGGTCCTGCCGACCGCCCTGCCCGGCATCGTCACCGGCATCATGCTCGCCGTGGCCCGCGCGGCCGGCGAGACCGCGCCCGTGCTGCTCGTGGCCGGCGGTGCCGCCGCGATCAACATGGACCCGTTCAACGGCAACCAGTCGTCGCTGTCGCTCTTCGTCTACCAGCAGGCCGGCGACGCCTCGAAGTACGCGCCGGACCGCGCCTGGACGGCGGCGCTGACGCTGGTCGCCCTCGTCCTGCTCCTGACCATCGCAGCGAAGCTGCTCGCCCGCCGCAACCGGCTGTCCTGAGGTAAGAGGTGTCCCCCATGGCCAAGCGCATCGAGGCGAGCAACGTCTCGTCCTACTACGGCTCGTTCAAGGCGATCGACAACATCTCGATGACCGTCGAGCCGAAGACGATCACCGCCCTGATCGGCCCGTCCGGCTGCGGCAAGTCGACGTTCCTGCGGTCGGTCAACCGCATGCACGAGGTGCTGCCGAACGCCCGCATCGAGGGCCGGCTGACCATCGACGACCAGAACATCTACGACGCCGACGTGGACGTCACCGCCGTACGCCGGATGATCGGCATGGTGTTCCAGCGCCCCAACCCGTTCCCGACGATGAGCATCTACGAGAACGTGGTCGCCGGCCTGAGGCTCAACGGCGTGCGGAGGAAGTCGGTGCTGGACGAGGCGGCCGAGAAGTCGCTGAAGGCCGCGAACCTCTGGGACGAGGTGAAGGACCGGCTCAACCGGCCCGGCGCGGGGCTGTCCGGCGGTCAGCAGCAGCGGCTCTGCATCGCCCGTACCATCGCGGTCGAGCCGCAGGTCGTGCTGATGGACGAGCCCTGCTCGGCGCTCGACCCGATCTCGACGCTGGCGATCGAGGACCTGATGTTCAAGCTCAAGGACCGCTTCACGATCATCATCGTCACGCACAACATGCAGCAAGCCGCCCGGGTGAGCGACAAGACCGGCTTCTTCTCGATCGACCGGACCGGCGAGCCCGGCCGCCTGATCGAGTACGACGACACGCAGAAGATCTTCAGCAACCCGGGCCAGAAGAAGACCGAGGACTACATCACCGGCCGCTTCGGCTAGATCCGCACCACGGCGCCGCCGTCGCCGGTCAGCTCCACCCGGGGCAGGATCGGCACGGCGGCGTTCCGCTGCCCGCTCGCTGCCACGACATCTTCGATTCTCCGGTACGGGGACAGTTCGTCGAGTGTCACACGCGTAGGTGGCAGCATCGCCAGGCCGTCGGCGGCCGCCGGGCTGATCCAGGTGGTCCCCTCGGCCTCACCGGACACGTCGCGCGCCGTCTGGGCCCGCGGCAGGAGAGCCACGAAGAACCACGTGTCGAAACGCCGGGGCTCGAACTCCGGCGTGATCCACCGCGACCACGGCAGCAGCAGGTCGTCCCGTAGCCGCAGGCCACGCCGGGCCAGCAGGTCCGTCATCGAGAGCTCGCGGGCCGCCACCGCCGCCCGGTCGGCCTCCCAGCCGGGGCTGCTCACGTCCCCGACCGTGCGGTCCGGCTCGTCGAGCGGCCCGGCCAGCAGCACGCCGGCCTCCTCGAACAGCTCGCGGGCGGCCGCGCCGACGACGGCCCGCGCCCGCTCGTCGGGGACGCCGAGGCGGTCGGCCCAGTCCCGCCGGACCGTCTCGGGACTGTCGCCGGGATCCACCCGCCCGCCCGGGAACGCGTGCATGCCGCCGAAGACCATCGTGCTCGCGCGCCTGAGGACGTACACGTCAAGGGTGTCGGGGTCCAGGAGCACGACGGTGGCCGCGGCGCGGGCCGGAGCCGGGTTGCCGCGGAACTCGCGGGCCTTCTTCACCAGGGCGGGCGGCAACGGCATCACTCGGCTCACGCCCCCATTCTCCACGAGGGGCGATACCGTGGCGATCATGACGACCACGCGCTGGGGCATCCTCGGCACCGGCGGCATCGCCGCCACGTTCGCATCCGACCTCCCGCTCGCACCCGGCGCCGAGCTCGCCGCGGTGGGCTCGCGGACGCCCGAGGCCGCCGCCGCGTTCGCCGAGCGGCACGGCTTCGCCCGCGCCCACGGGTCCTGGGCCGAGCTGGCGGCCGACCCGGACGTCGACGTCGTGTACGTCGCCACCCCGCACGCCCACCACCACGCGGCGGTGACGGCGTGCCTCGAGGGCGGCAAGGCGGTGCTCTGCGAGAAGCCGATGACGCTGGAGCTGGCCACGTCGGCCCAGCTCGTGCAGGAGGCGCGGACCCGCGGGCTGTTCCTGATGGAGGCGATGTGGATGCGCTGCAACCCGGCCGTACGCCGGGTCCAGGAGCTGGTCCGCGACGGCGCGATCGGCGACGTCGTGACGGTGCACGCCGACTTCGGCCTGCAGGGCCCGTTCGAGGCGACGCACCGCCTGCGCGACCCGGCCCTGGGCGGCGGCGCCCTGCTCGACCTCGGCGTCTACCCGATCCACCTGGCGCACCTGCTGCTGGGCACCCCGGCGACCGTGCAGAGCTGGGCCCGGCTGACGCCCGAGGGCGTGGACGAGACGACCGGCATGCTGCTCGGCTACGAGTCGGGCGCGGTCGCGGCGCTGACCTGCAGCATCTCGGGGGCCTCGCGCAACGCCGCGTCGATCACGGGCACGCTCGGGCGCATCGACCTGCCGGAGGGCTTCTTCATGCCGCAGTCGTTCGTCGTGCACCGCGACGGCAGGGCGGAGACCGTCGAGATGCCGTTCGAGGGTCGCGGCTACCAGTTCGAGGCGATCGAGGTGCAGCGCTGCCTCGCCGCGGGCCTGCCGGAGAGCCCGCTGGTCCCGCACATGGCCACGCTCGACGTCATGACGATGATGGACACGATCCGCGCCGAGGTCGGCGTCGACTACGGGACCTCACCGCGCGGGTAGCCGGCGCCACGCGGCGGACCGGGAACGGTCCGCCGCGTGATCGGCTAGCTGAAGAGGGGCCGTACGCAGAAGTAGACGATGCAGGAGATGGCCGCCGCCGCCGGGAACGTCGTGATCCAGGCGATGACGATGTTGCCCGCCACGTTCCAGCGCACCGCCGACAGCCGCTTGGTCGAGCCCACGCCCATGATCGCCGAGGTGATCGTGTGGGTGGTGGAGATCGGCGCCTTGAGCACCAGCGCGTTGAAGAACAGCACCGAGCTGGCCACCATCTCGGCCGCGAAGCCCTCCGCCGGGCCCAGGTCGATGATCTTGCGGCCGAGGGTACGGATGATGCGCCAGCCGCCGGCGTACGTGCCCGCCGCGAGCACCGCCGCCGAGGTCCAGAACACCCACCACGGGATGTGCGTGGCGCTGCTCTGGAACCCGCCGGTGTAGAGGGCCAGCACGATGATGCCCATCGTCTTCGCCGCGTCCTGCATGCCGTGGCCGACGGACATGAACGCGGCCGAGACCGTCTGGGCGATCCGGAAGCCGCGGTTCAGCTTGCCCGGCTGGCCGCGCCGGAACGACCACATGATCGCGACCATCACGACGAAGCCGAGCAGGAAGCCGACGACCGGCGAGGCGACCATCGGGATGATCACCTTGTCGAGGATGGTGCCCCACTCGATGGTGGCGTCGGCGGCGAAGAAGGTCGCACCGACGAGGCCGCCGAACAGGGCGTGCGACGAGGACGACGGCAGGCCGAAGTACCAGGTGATGAGGTTCCAGACGATCGCGCCCACCACCCCGGCGAAGACCACGCCGAGGCTGGGGATGCCGACCGGGAGCTTGACCAGGCCGTCGCCGACCGTCTTGGCCACGCCGGCGCCGAAGTGCGTACCGATGAAGTTGCCGACGGCGGCCATCGCGAGCGCGACCCGCGGGGTCAGCGCGCGGGTGCTGACACTGGTGGCGATGGCGTTCGCCGCGTCGTGGAACCCGTTGGTGTAGTCGAAGGCCATCGCGGCGATGATCACCGCGAGCACCGCTATGAGCTCAGCGGACAAGGCTCAGGACTCCTTGACCGTGATGGTCTCGACGGTGTTCGCCACGTGCTCGAAGGCGTCGCAGGCGGCCTCGAGCTCGTCGGCCACCTCCTTCATCTTCAGCACCGTCAGCGCGTCGTACTCGCCGGAGAAGAGGCGGACGAGCAGCATCCGGTACGCCCGGTCGCCGTCGTTCTCCAGGCGGTTGATCTCGATCCAGTACTCCTCGAGGCCCTTCATCGACTTCAGCTTCGGCATCGCGTCCGCCGTGATCTTGGCCTGCTGGTCGAGGACGTTGACCAGCTCGTGCATCTCCCGGGGCAGCGACGGCAGCTCGGTCAGCCCGTACAGGTAGAGCAGGTTGCCGACCGCCTCCAGGTGGTCCATGACGTCGTCGAGCAGCGAGCCCAGCGAGTAGATGTCCTCGCGGTCGAACGGCGTGATGAACGTGGAGTTGATCTTCTTGTACAGATCGTGGGTGATCTGGTCGCTGTCGTGCTCGACGTCGGTGAGCCGGTCGCTGACGGACTGCACGTCCACCCCGGGCAGGGCCAGCTCGTTGAGCAGCTCGGTGCCCCGGACGAGGTTCTGAGCAGCCCGGGTGAACAGCTCGTAGAAGGCGCCCTCGGTGGGGCGGAAAGAGAACTTCACGACGAACCTCGTTCGAGGAAGGATGGACGGGTCTGGCGGATTCCCGGGGAATGCTAGGTAACACGTCCGGAGGTTGCAGAGCCCGCCTACCCCTGCTCAGCAGCAGTTCAGGGCGCGTTCACTTGCCGTTAACCTTGAACGCTCGCTTATCCGGACCTTTCAGACGGATTGCGTTACGTCCGGTCGCCGCGGCGACGGCGACGGCCGCCGGACGGCAGGCGCGGGCGCGACCCGGCGCACCGGATGCTTGCGCAGGTGCCGGGCCAGGGCCACGTGGTCCGTGTCGGCGATGACGTCCACGCCGGCCTCGCTCAGCTCGGTCCAGACCGCCTGCCGCGCCCGGCGGGAACCGGTCGGCAGCCCGCTGATGCGTACGCCCCGGCCGTCCTCGTGAGCCGACCGGACGAGCGCGTGCAGCAGGTGCCGCTCCTCCGCCGGGATGGGCTCGCAGCCGTCCCAGCCGAACCGCCGCGTCCACTGCTCGCTGACCATCGGCACCAGCGTCGGAGGCGCCGCGACGGAGCCGATGTCGTCGAAGGTGCCGTCGGCGAACGCGTACCGCTCGGTCTGGACGGCGAGCAGCTCGCGGACGTCGACGATGCCGGTGACGGTGACGGTCACCGCCCCCGCCTCCAGGTTGCCGTCCACGCACCGGCTGAGCAGCGGCGCGTGGTCACGCAACTGCTGGTCGAGCATCCGGTACGCCCGCAGCAACGCCCCCGCGTCCCGGTTCGGCCCGGCGAACTCGACGGCGAGCCGGAACGGCACGCGCTGGTCGCGGCACAACCGCCCGCCCCGGGCCTGGGCCCGCGCGAACAGCGGGGCGAGCACGAGCCGGCGCAATGTCCGTCCCGGTTTCGGCGCGCCGGGACCCACGTACAGCTCGCCGTGCGGACCCGGGCGCACCGGCACGGTGAGCCCGGCGAGACCGTGGCGCAGCACGGCGGGCAGCGGGTCGGCCACCTCGCCGCCGGCGATCGCATGCGCGGCGGGCAGGTACGGCCGCGGCCGCCGCGCCACCGCGACACCCAGGGTCGCCGCGCCGGTGGCCCCGGCGAGCGTCGCCAGGCCGCCCAGGAGGGTTGCCACGTCGTCGGACACCGTCCTACCCCCGTCTCCCCCGGCACACGAAAGGGGTCAAACGCCCCCATAGTGTTCACCACTGTGTCACATGTGACACCGGTGACCGGGCAATCTCGCGGAGAATTCCTCCATGCCGTCTCCGGGTCCCTCCGCGCTCCCCGCTCCTTCCCCGGCCGACTTCGAGGCCGAGCGTCCGCATCTGCTGTCGGTCGCGTACCGGATGCTCGGCAGCCGCGCCGAGGCCGACGACGCGGTCCAGGAGGCGTGGCTGCGCTATCGGCGCGCCCTCGACGCCGGCGAGGAGATCCGGGACCTGCGCGGCTGGCTCACCACCGCCACCGGGCGCATCTGCCTCGACGTGCTCAAGTCGGCCCGCGTGCGGCGGGAGGCGTACCCCGGGCAGTGGCTCCCCGAGACCTTCGTGTCCCGCCTCGACGACCCGGCCGAGAAGGTCGCGCAGAAGCAGGACGTGAGCCTCGCCCTGCTCGTGGTGATGGAGAAGCTGAACCCCGAGCAGCGCGTCGCCGTGGTGCTGCACGACGCGTTCGGGCTGCCGTTCGAGGAGGTCGCCGACGTCCTCGGCACGAGCGTCGCCGCCGCCCGGCAGCACGCCTCCCGGGGCCGCCGCGCGATCTCCGACGGCCAGGCGCGGCACACGGCCGGCCTGGCCGAGCAGCGCCGCGTGCTCGACGCGTTCCTCGCCGCCGCGTCCTCCGGCGACCTGCGCGCGCTGGCCGCCGTCCTGGCGCCGGACGTGGTCTCCATCGGCGACGGCGGCGGCGTGGTCAACGCGGGCCAGAACGCGGTCGTCGGGCTCGACAAGGTGGCGCGTTTCTGGGTGGGCATCCTCAACCGGCGGTTCCGCGAGGTCCCGGAGTTCAGCGTGGAACCGGTGCTGGTCAACGGCGACGCCGGCGTGCTCGCCACCGGGCGCTACGCCGACGGGCGACGGTTGCTGACGGTCATGTCGGTGGCCGTCTCCGACGGCCGCATCACGGCCGTCTACAACCAGCTCAACCCGGCCAAGCTGGGGTCAGTCGCTGACGGTCGATAGCCATTTCCGGTACGCCGACGCGAACGGCTCGGTGCCGTCGCCGAGGGCCTCGACGAGGTGCCCCGCCGCGGCGCGCGCCTCGGCGACCACCTCGGGGGGATAGCCGAAGCGCACCCGGTGGTCCTCGAACTCGTCCTCGTCGCGCAGCTCGATCAGGCCGGTGTCACGGCGGCGGGAGACGTCCAGGTCCAGGTCGACGATGTGCACGGTGTCGCCCTCCCAGCGCGCCGGGGTGGTGATGTCGCAGTAGACCTCGCTGGTGCGCGGCGGCGGGTTGAACATGCCGGTCCACCACGCGCTGTGCGGGATGAGCAGCACGAACGGGATCTGCTCCACGGACGGCTGGCCGTGGTAGACCGACGCCGTTCCCCGGGTCACCCCGACCCAGACCCCCAGGTCGTCCTCGTTGAGGCGGCGGGCCGGATAGTCCCGGTGAGCGGATCCGTCGTACTTGGTGTAGACCACCCGGACCATCTCACTCGGCATGACAAGACCCTAGCGGTGCGACGGTTTCGTCGGTGGTGGCGGGTACGGTCTTCGTCGTGACCGCCCCCGCCAAGTCCCGCCGCAAGTCCACGACCGCCAGAGAGCTCCTCGCCGCCGCGGTGGGCGCGGTCCCCGGGGGCGCTTCCCGGCCAGGTCAGGAGCAGATGGCGGCGGCGATCGAGCGCGCGGTCAAGGAGCGTGAGCACCTGCTCGTCCAGGCCGGCACGGGCACCGGCAAGAGCCTGGCGTACCTGACGCCCGCGCTGCTGGTCGACGGCCCGGTGGTGGTCTCCACCGCGACCCTCGCGCTGCAGAACCAGCTCGTCGAGCACGACCTGCCGCGCCTCGCCGCCGCGGTCGAGCCGGTGCTGGGCCGCCGCCCCACGTTCGCCGTGCTCAAGGGCCGCCACCACTACCTGTGCGTGGCCAAGCTCGAGCACGCCGACGAGGAGGCGCCCACCGACACGCTCTTCGACGACGCGCCGGCCCGCACGACGCAGTGGCTCGGCGAGGCGGGCCGGCTGGGCAAGCAGATCCTGCGCGTGCAGGAGTGGGCCGAGAAGACCACGACGGGCGACCGCGACGAGCTGGACCCGGGGGTGGACGACACCGCGTGGCGGCAGGTCTCCATGCCGGCCCGTGACTGCGTCGGCGCGGCGCGCTGCCCGTACGGCGCCGAGTGCTTCGCGGAGGCGTCGCGGGTCCGCGCCCGGGAGGCGGACATCGTGGTCACCAACCACAGCCTGCTCGCGGTCGACATGCTGGCGGAGCGCAACATCGTCCCGCCGCACAAGCTGCTCATCGTGGACGAGGCGCACGAGCTCGCCGACCGGGTCTCCTCGGCGGCCCAGGCCGAGGTGACCCCCGACGCCGTGGAACGCGCCGCCAAGCGGGCCCGCCCGCTGATCTCCCCGGACGCCGCCGAGGCGCTGGCGACGGCGGCCGACTCGCTGACCGTGGGGCTGGCCGACATCCCGGCGGGCCGGCTCACCACGGGCCTGCCCCCGCTGCTGCACCAGGCCCTGCTGCTCGTCGACTCGGCGACCCGCGCCGCCCTCGAGGCGATCGGGGACATCAAGGCCGACGACCCGGACCCGGTGCGCAAGCAGCAGGCCAAGGCCACCCTGGACGACCTGTCGACCACGACGCAGCGCCTGCTCGAGGAGTCCGACTTCGACGTGGCCTGGGTCGAGAAGAGCGATCTCGGCTCGGGCCGGCGCGCGGTGGTGGTCGCCCCGTTGTCGGTGGCGGGCACGCTCGCCACCAACCTGTACGACGAACGCACCGTGGTGGCGACCTCCGCGACGCTGACCCTCGGCGGCCGGTTCGACACGGTCGCCCGGTCCCTGGGCCTGCCCGCGGCACCGGCGGTCCCCGCGGCGCGCACCGGTGCGGGCCTGACCGCCGAGGCGCCGCCGACCTCCGGGGACGGCTGGAGCTCGCTCGACGTCGGGTCTCCGTTCGACTACCCGAAGCAGGGCATCCTCTACGTGGCGGCGCACCTGCCCCGGCCTGCCGCCTCCGGCCTGCCCGACGCGGCGGGCGAGGAGCTGCTGAAGCTGGTGGAGGCGCTCGGCGGGCGTACCCTCGGGCTCTTCTCCTCCCGGCGCGCGGCGACGCAGGCGGCCGAGCTGCTCCGGGCGCGGACCGACCTGCCGATCCTGTTGCAGGGCGAGGAGACGCTGCCGATCCTCGTCCGCAAGTTCAAGGAGCAGCGGGAGAGCTGCCTGTTCGGCGTGATGTCCCTCTGGCAGGGCGTCGACGTCCCGGGCGACGCCTGCCAACTGGTCGTCATCGACCGGCTGCCGTTCCCGCGGCCGGACGAACCGCTCGCGGCCGCGCGGGCGGCGGCCGTCGACGCGACGGGCGGCTCCGGCTTCGCCTCGGTGAGCGTGCCGATCGCGGCCGTCCGGCTCGCCCAGGGAGTCGGCCGGCTGATCCGCTCGCACGGCGACAAGGGCGTGGTGGCCGTGCTCGACTCCCGCCTGGAGACCGCGCGCGGTTACGGCGCCTTCCTCCGCAAGTCCCTGCCGCCGTTCTGGTACACGACCCGGCCGGAGGTCGCCGTCGGCGCCCTGCAGCGGCTCAACAAGAGCTGATCACTTCGCGTCGAGGGCGCCGCCGGTGGGGACCACGACCGCGTTCGGCGGCACCTCCGGCCGGCGCCGGACCAGCCGTCTGACGCCGGTGTTCAGCACCGCGATGAGCGGCACGGCGACCAGCGCGCCGATGATCCCGGCGAGCACCACACCGGAGGCGATGCCGACGATCACCACGAGCGGATGGATCGCGACGGCACGCCCCATGATCAGGGGCTGCAGAATGTGCCCCTCGACCTGCTGCACCAGGATCACCGCACCGAGCACGATCAGCGCGACGATCCAGCCCTGGTCCACGAGCGCGACCAGCACGGCGACCGCCCCCGAGACGCTCGCACCGACGATGGGGATGAAGGCGCCGAGGAAGACGAGCGCGGCCAGCGGGAACGGGAACGGCACCTTCAGGAAGACCAGCGCCAGGCCGATGCCGGTGGCGTCTATGAAGGCGACCAGCACGGTCGCGCGGACGTAAGAGCCGAGGGTCGCCCACGAGGCGTCGCCGGCGTCCGACAGGCTCCACCGGGCGTTGACCGGGAACAGGCGGACGATGAAGCGCCAGATCTTCCGCCCGTCGCGCAGGAAGAAGAACGTCGCGAAGAGCACCAGCACCGCGCTCGTCAGCACCTCCGCCAGGGTGGCGGCGGTGGCGAAGCCGGTGGCCGTCAGCTGCGACGTGTTCGAGTTGATCCACTCCTGCACCGAGTCGATGGCCTGGTCGACCTGGGCGTCGGAGAGGTGCAGCGGGCCGGTCCGGGCCCAGTCCTGGATCTGCCGGATGCCCGTGCTGGCGTTGTCGACGAGCTGCGGCAGGCCGTTGATGAACTGGTTGACCACCAGCGTCAGCGTGCCCGCGACCGCGGCCAGCCCGCAGATGAGGACCAGGAACGTCGCCAGCGAGGGCGGCAGCCGCAGCTTGAGCAGCCAGCCGACGGCCGGCGCGAGCAACGCGGAGAGCAGCAGCGCGATCGCGAGCGGGATCACGACGACGCTGATCACGCTGATCACGCGCAGCAGCACCCAGCCGACCACGCCGACGACGATCAGCCGCCACGACCACGCGGCGGCGATCCGCAGCGAGTGCGGCACCTCCGCGTCGTCGCGGCTCGTCGTGGAGTGGTGCTCGTCCACCGGCGGGGGCGGCGGCGGCTCGAACTCGATCTCGGGCTCCTCCGGCGGGTGGTCACCGTCGGCGCGCGCGGTGCGCACCGATTCCCGCCCCGACTCGTACGCCCTGCGAAGGTTCTCCCGTACCCGTTGCAAGCGGCTCAACCGCGCGACCCCCTCGCCCTCGACACGCGGTAACACCGTAGTCCAGACCGGCACACGCGCACGTCAGGCGCGGGCGTACCGTCCTCTCGTGAGCACCGACACCGAGTCCGAGGCCGGGCTGCCGATCCGCATGCTGCACGACCGAGTCCTCGTCCGTCTCGACGGCGGCGAGGGCGAGCGCCGGTCCAGCGGAGGCATCGTGATCCCGGCCACCGCGTCCGTGGGCCGCCGCCTCTCCTGGGCCAAGGCGGTCGGCGTGGGACCCAACGTCCGTTCCATCGTCGTCGGCGACCGGGTCCTGTTCGACCCGGAGGAGCGCTCGGAGGTGGAGCTGCACGGCAAGGAGTACGTGCTGCTGCGCGAGCGGGACGTGCACGCCGTGGCGGCGAGCCGGGTCGAGTCGGACGGAACCGGCCTCTACCTCTAGTAGCGAGGCGGCGGGCCGTAGTTGTACGGCGGTGGACCGTAGTTGTACGGCGGCGGCGGACCGTAGTTGTAGGGCGGCGGCTGGCCGTAGTTGTACGGCGGCGGCGGGCCGTAGGAGGGCGGCGGCGGGGCGTAGCCCGGGTAGGTGTACGCCGGCATCTGCGGTGCCAGGCGCACCGGGACCGGCACCACCGGCTCCTCCGGCGCCCGCACCGTACGCGTCACGCCGTCCGGGAAGGCGATCTGATAGCTCGCGCCGTCCCAGAACGCCCGCGGCATCTGCGGGTCACGTCCCACGAAGACCGACCGGTAGCCCGAGATGTCCGTGAGCAGCTTGCGTTCCTCGTCCTGCGCCCGCTGCTGGTCCTCGGGCTTGCGGTGCAGGCCGCGTCGCATGCCGTCCCGCAGCAGCGCGAGCTGGGTGGCGGCCGCCTGGAAGCCGCGCATCGCCCGCAGACCCGGGTCACCGGCGACCCGCTTCGCCCACTGCCGGGCCGAGTGGCGGCGGCCGAGGCTGCCCAGCGTCGCCACCTCCGGCGGGGAGAGCCAGCCCGTCCGCACGTACTCCGGCAGCACCCGCTCGCTGAGCCGCCCCTCGTAGCCCCGCAACGCGATCGCGAAGCCGACCGCCGCGAAGAAGAACGGGACCATGAAGCCGAGGTAGCCGTACAGCATGATCAGGGTCTTGCCGGTCGCCACGGAGAGCGTGGGCAGCAGGTTGAACGTGCCGTGCAGGATCATCGCGAGCAGCAGGCCGGCGATCGGGGCGAGCCAGCGCACCCGGCGGTCGCCCGACCGGGAGGCGACGCCCAGGCCGATGCCGGTCATCGACGTGAACAGCGGGTGCGCGAAGCCGGTGAAGATGATCCGCACGATGAAGATCAGGAAGAGGTTCTGCACGCCGGTGGCGGGACCGTACTGGTCGGCGCCCGACGCGTACCCGTGGCCGCCGAGGTAGAGCACGTTCTCCACCATGGCGAAGCCCAGCGCGGACAGCCCACAGTAGACGATGCCGTCGGTGATCCCGGACCATTCCCGGCGGCGGCGCCAGAACAGCAGGATCGGGCCGAGTGCCTTCATCGACTCCTCGATGAACGGCGCGACGAGCACCGCGACGAGGGCCTCCGGCAGACCGAGCTTGTCGAAGCCCCAGGCCGCGAAGCTGTTCACGCCGATAGCCACGAGCGTGGCGACCGCCGAGCCCCACGCGAAGCAGAACACGAGGTAGCGGATCGGCTCGGGCTCGTACCGGTCGAGCCAGAGGAAGCAGCTGACCAGCACCGGCACCGGCAGGATCGCGGCGGTGAGGCCGACCACGAGGCCGACGGGACCGTTGCTGAACCCGAGGATGACCAGCATGGCGATCGCGCAGATCGCGATGAAGCCGATGATGCCGACCAGCGGCAGCCAGCGCCGCCACCCGGCGCGGCGCCGGGGCATGGGCGGCAGCGTCGCGGGGTCGGGCGCCCGGTAGGCCGCGTCGAACGGCACCGTCGTCCCGGCGACCGGCTGCCCGTCCGGCCCGGCTGCGGCCCACCCCTCCGCGGGCGCGCCCCACCCTGCGGGGGAAGCGGATGCCGCGGCGAGGGCCGCCGGCGGCGCAGCGGCCGGTGCGGCGGCGGGCGCGGGCGGTGCAGCGGCGGGGGCGGACGACGCGGCGGGCCCCGGTGGCGGGGTCGGATCGGGCGGTCCGGAAGCTACGTCGGCCATGCCGCCAGCGTAGCCACCCGGCCGCGCCCCGGCGTGGCCACGCCGACGGAACCGATCAAGCACCCCGGCGAAGGAACCGGATCAAGCGTCGCGGCGACGCGACCGGCTCAAGCGTCGCGGCGACGGGACCGGCTCAAGCGTCGCGGCGACGCGACCGGCTCAAGCGTCGCGGCGACGCGACCGGCTCAAGCGTCGCGGCGGCGGGACCGGATCAAGCGTCGCGGCGACGCGACCGGCTCAAGCGTCGCGGCGGCGGGACCGGCTCAAGCGTCGCGGCGGCGGAGGACGAAGGTGCGGCGCCGGAAAACGGAGGTGCGGCGGGCGGCCTGGTTGCGGGCGTGCCGGCCGACCGCGCGCCGGACCAGGCGCGGGGCCTGGCCGTGCTCGATCCCGGTGGCGCGCAGCAGGTCCGTGACCGTCGTGCGGATCTGGGCCACGACCACGCTGCCCGAGAAGCCGACCCCTTCGTCGTACGCGCGCCCCGCCTCGGCCGCCGCGCGCAGCGCCCGTTCCCGCGTCGCCTCGGGCTCGGCCGCCCGGGACCACTCCTCCCGCAGCAAGCCGACCGCGTCGCCGAGCAGCGCGATCGCCGTCGGCAGGCAGGCGGGCATGGTCTCCTTGTCGTCCAGCGCCGTGATCACCCTGCGGGTCAGCACCCGGACGTTGCGCAGCGCGTACGTGAGCTCCGGGGCGCCCGCGACGTACTGGCTCAGCGCCCCGCGGACCCGCCAGCGTGCCGGTGCAAAGGCGACGTTCTCCCGGGCTGCGGTGGCGGCCTGGGCGAACGCGGCGAAGTTCGCCTCGGCGGAGCGGAGCTGGGCCAGCGCCTCGCGCACCGCGTCGGCGTCGGCCGCCTGCAGTCCCCGAGCGACGGCGTGCAGCCCGTCGGTCATGGCCTCGAGTGCGGGGTCCGCGGCGCGGCGTACGACGGTCAGCGGGTTGAGCGGAAGCAGGAGCGTCATCACGGTCAGGCCCACCCCGCCACCGACCAGGGCGTCGAAGAACCGCGTCCACGGCAGCCCCGTCGTGCTGGTCAGCGTGGCGACGAGCACCGCGGACGACGCCGACTGCACCACGAGCGGCGTACCGCCCCCGACCGCGGCGGCGACCAGGATGGCCAGCACCACCACGAGCCCGATCTGCCACGCCCCGGAGCCGATCAGCAGGATGAGGGCGTCGCCGATGCCGATGCCGATGGCCACGCCGACGACGAGTTCGACCGTACGCCGGGCCCGCTGCCCGACCGACGACGCGAGCGTGATCACGGCCGCGATCGGCGCGAAGAACGGCGCCGGCCGCCCGATGAGGTCATGGGCGACGAACCACGCGATACCCGCCGCTACGCCCGCCTGCAGGGCCAGGCCGGAGGCCGCGCGGATGCGGGACCAGCCGGCGCCCGCCCCGGACCGGGACCGGCCGTGCACCTCGGCGAGGACGGCGGCGAGCCTGTGCTGCGCCTCGGGGTCCGTCATGCTGTGCCTTCCTGGCATGCCCTCCCGGCCCTCACGGTCGCGGCCCGGGACCGCTCGCGCGGGCGAAGTTCGGTGCAGTCGGTCACGCCCTGACCCTAACCGGCGGGCATGCCAGGATGGCGGCCGTGACATCACTTCTCGATCGCTGGGTCGCCGCAGCCCGGGGCGCCGGTGCGACCGCCGCGGAGCCCGACCTCGAGGCCGCCGGCGGCTATCTGCTGGGGCGATGGTCGGAGCCGCAGCGGCAGTACCACGACGTGAGCCACCTGACCGCCGTGCTGGACGTGATCGACGAGCACGCGGGCCTGGCGGCGGCCCCGGACCGGGTACGCCTGGCCGCCTGGATGCACGACGCCGTCTACGATCCGCGGGCCCTCGGCGACGCGAACGAGCGCGACAGCGCGGACTTCGCGCGCGGGTTACTGGCCACGCTCGGCGCACCGGACGAGGTGGCTGCTGAGGTGGCGCGCCTGGTGGGGCTGACGGCCGGGCACGCCACCGAGGAGACCGACCCGGACGGCGAGCTGCTCTGCGACGCCGACCTGGCGATCCTCGCCGCCGACCCGGACCGGTACGCCGCCTACACCGAGGCGATCCGCCGGGAGTACGCCCACGTCCCGGAGGACACGTTCCGGGCGGCCCGCGCGCAGGTCCTCGTGTCGCTGCTGGAGCTGCCGGCGATCTACCGGCACGCCCCGCTGCACGAGGAGTGGGAGGCCCGGGCCCGCGCCAATCTGGAGCGGGAGCTCAGAGCGCTGGCGGCCGGTTGAGGTGCTTCGGGCGGCGCAGCCCCGCCACCCGCAGCCGCGCGGCCACCTCCCGCGGGGCGACGAGGGTGGCGCCGAGCCACAGCGCCATCCGGAAACGGTTCTCCGGGATGTCGTAGTGGTCGCGGTCGAATCCGCGCCGCGGCGCGCCCAGCATCTCGGCGAAGGCGTGCAGCTCGGCGTACGACACGTCGCTGACCAGGTGGGACCAGAGCCGCCCGCGCGCCGGCCAGCGCGGCTCGTCGACGAGGATCACCGGTCCACGTCGAGCAGGTCCGTCCCGCGGTCCGCCGCGTAGCCGCGGACGTCGGCCACGCCGAGGCGGGCGGCGTCGGCGGTCAGGTCGTCGGGCATCTTCTGCGACTGCCGCTCGGCCTCGACCCGGGCGAGGTAGTGCTCGACCTCGCGGTCGCGGACCGCCTCGTCCCAGCCCAGCGCGTCACCCATGACCGCGGCCGCGTGCCGGGCCGTCTCGGCGCCGCGGTGCGGCGTCTCGATCGAGATACGGGTACGCCGGGTGAGCACGTCCTCCAGGTGCAGGGCGCCTTCGGCGGTGGCCGCGTACGCGATCTCGGCCGCCAGGTATTCCGGGGCGCCGATCAGCGGCGTGGCGAGCGCGGGCTCCGCCGTGATCATGGCGAGCAGATGGACGGTCAGGGTGCCGTAGCGCTCCAGCAGATGCTCGACCACACCCGCGGTCACGCCGTGGCGGCGGGCGATGTCGTGCCGGTCGCGCCACGCGGCCGCGTACCCGTCGGCGCCGAGGAGGGGTAGCTGGTCCGTGCGCGAGGGCGTGTCCACACCCAGCCGGCGGACCGCGCGGTCCACCACGTCGGCGGCCATCACCCGGTAGGTCGTGTACTTGCCGCCGGCCACGAGCAACAGGCCCAGCATCGGCTCGATCACGGCGTGCTCGCGGGAGAGCTTGGAGGTGGAGTCGGCCTCGCCGGAGAGCAGGGGACGCAGGCCGGCGTACACGCCCTCGATGTCGTCGACGGTGAGGGGCCGCTCGAGCACGGTGTTGACCTGGTCGAGCAGGTAGCTGATGTCGCGCGCGGACGCGGCCGGGTGCGAGCGGTCGAGCTGCCAGTCGGTGTCGGTGGTGCCGATGATCCAGTGGCCGCCCCACGGGATCACGAACAGCACCGAGGTGGGCGTACGCAGAATCAGGCCGGCGTCGCCCGTGATCGCCGAGCGGGGCACCACGAGGTGGACGCCCTTCGACGCGCGGACCCGGAACCCCGGGCGTACGCCCACGTCGCTGAGCATGCGGGACATGTCGTCGCTCCACACGCCGGTGGCCGCGACGACCGTGCGGGCGCGTACCTCGAACTCCGGTGAGTCCGGCGCCTCCAGGTCGCGCACCCTGACCCCGACGACCTGGCGGGCGTCGCGGACGAAGCCGGTGACGCGGGCGCTGGTGACCACGGCCGCGCCGAGGCTGGCCGCGGTGCGGGCGAGGGTGACCACCAGGCGGGCGTCGTCGACCTGGCCGTCGTAGTAGCGGATCGCCCCGGTGATCTTGTCGGCCCGCAGGCTCGGGAAGAGGTGCCGGGCGCCGTCGCGGGTCAGGTGCCGGTGCAGCGGCATTCCCCGGCCCTGGCCGAACACCCCGGCGAACACGTCGTACGCGGCGACGCCGAGGCCGTAGTAGAGGCGGTGCCACACCCGCGCGGGCGGCGTGGCGGTCTCCAGCGGGACGAGGATCGGCACCGGGCGCACCAGGTGCGGCGCGAGCCGGCTGGTGAGCAGGCCACGCTCGGTCAGCGCCTCGTGCACGAGGTGCAGCTCGAGCTGCTCCAGGTAGCGCAGGCCGCCGTGGATCAGCTTGCTGGACCGGCTGGACGTGCCGGCGGCGAGGTCGCGCGCCTCGACCAGCGCGACCTTCAGGCCACGCGACGCCGCGTCCAGGGCCGCGCCGGCGCCGGTGACGCCACCGCCGATGACGAGCACGTCGAACTGCTCGTCACGCAGCCGCTCGAGGTCGGCGGCGCGGCGGATGGGCGAGAGCCGTCCGGCCGAATACCGGGAAACCGAGGGAGAGCGCACCACCCCACCGTAGCGCCGCGCCTTTCAGAACGACGCCTTCACCACATCCAGCATCTCGGTCACCGAGCCGGCCGGGTCGGTGACCGGGAACTGGACGGCCCGGATCGTGGCCCGCTCGTCCACGAGCAGTGTCAGGCGCTTGAACCGGTCGGTCCCGCCGGCCCGGAACGTGGGCAGGCGCAGGCTCGCCGCGAGCCTGCCGTCGGTGTCCGAGAGCAGGGGAAACGGCAGCCGGGCGTGCTCGGCGAAGGCGTCCAGCTGGTCCGGGCGCTGCGTGCTCACGCCGGTGATGCGTACGCCGTGGGCCGCGAACTCGTCCGCCCGGGCCGCGTACGTCGCCGACTCCAGCGTGCAGCCGGCCGCGCCCGGAATGTCCGTCCAGCCGGGTGGATAGCCCTGCGCGCCCGGGGCGTACGCGCCGGGGAAGAAGTACAGAACAGTGGGAGCCTCGACGGTGAACGCGGGGATGCGGTGGCCGGTGAGCCCGTGCACGCGGCGCGCCTCGGCGGAGGTCGGCGCGGCCGTGGCGGTCAGCGAGCCGTCGCCCATCACGTGCCGCGTACCCCAGTCCTGCAGCGCGATCAGCACCGGCAGCAGGCCCTCGCCCTTGGCCGTCAGCAGGTAGTCGTACCGCGGCGGGCGGTCGGAGTACGCGGCGCGGCGGAGCACGCCGCGCTCGACGAGACTCGAGAGCCGTTCGCTGAGCGCCCGGCGGCTCATGCCGAGCTCGCGCTGCAGGGCGTCGAAGCGGGTCACGCCGCCGGCGACGTCGCGCACGACGAAGAACGTCCACCAGTCGGTGAGCACGCCGAGGGCCTGCGCGATGCCGCAATCGGGATCTATGGGATCGACGTGCCGCACGCCGGTCACTATAGTCCGTTCCAGATTGGAACTCACTGGAACGGGGCGGGGACCGTGAGCGTGTTCTGGCGGTGGTGGACGGCCGGTACGACCAGCAGCCTGGGCTCGGCCATCGGGGGCGTGGCACTGCCGCTGACCGCGCTCGCGGTTCTCGACGCGACGCCGTTCGAGATGGGCCTGATCGCCGCCGCGGGCTTCGCCGCCTGGATCGTCATCGGGCTGCCGGCGGGCGTGATCGTGCAGCGCCTCCCGCTGCGCGGCGCGCAGGTCGGCGCCGATCTGGCCCGCGCCGCGGCGGTGGGCTCGGTGCCGCTCGCGTGGTGGTGTGGCCACCTCACGGTCGCGCACCTCGTGGCGACCGCGCTGGTGGTCAGCTTCGCCAACGTGATCTTCGACGTCGCGAACATGACGTTCCTGCCGGAGATCGTCGACCGCGACCAGCTGCAGTCCCGCAACAGCCTGACCTCGGGTACGCACGCCGCGACCCAGCTCGGCGGCCCGTCGCTGGGCGGCCTCGCCGTGCAGGCGCTCGGCGCGGTACCCACGATGCTGGTCGACGCCGTCAGTTACCTCGTCTCGGCGGTTCTGCTCCGCACGCTGCCCGCCCGCCGCGTGGACCGCCCCGACCGGTGGCCGCCGGTGGGCGAGATGATCCGCGAGGGGTTCGGGTTCGTCGTCCGGCATCCCGCGATGGGGCCGGGCATGTGGGCCGCCACGGCGGTCAACTTCGTCTGCGGTGCGCAGCTTGCCCTGTACCCGCTCTACCTCGTCCGCGAGCTGCACACGGCGCCCGGCCTCGTCGGGGTGCTGCTGGCCGCGGACGGGGTCGGTTCGCTGGCGGGCGCCGCCCTGACCACCCGGTTCACCGACGCCGTCGGCACGGCTCGCGGCCTGATCCTCGCCGGGTTCGCCTCCTCGGCCGGCGCCCTGCTGGTGCCGTGGGGCAGCGGGCTGGGCGCGTACGCGGCCTTCGTCGCCGGCAACCTCGTCTTCTCGGCCGGCGTGGTGGTGCTCAGCGTGACCACCCGCACGTACCGGCAGATCGCCAGCCCGCCCGAGCTGCTCAGCCGCGTGATGGCCACCGTACGGTTCGTCTCCTGGGGTGCCATCCCCGTCGGCGGCATCGCCGGCGGCGCGCTCGCCGGCCCGATGGGCGCCCGGTGGACGCTGCTCGCGCTGGGCGTCGTGACCCTGTGCGCGCCTGCCGCCTGGCTGCTCTCGCCGGTACGCGGGCTGCGCGACCTGACCGACGTCGCCCTGCCGGAGCAGGAGCCGGCGCTTCGCTAGACCGCGGAACGCGGAACGGGCCGCCCCTTGCGGGACGGCCCGTTCTCGTGGTGCTGGGTGGGCTGGACTCAGAAGTCCATGTCCCCGCCGCCCGGGGCACCGGCCGGGGCCGGGTTCTTCTCGGGCTTGTCGGCCACGACGGCCTCGGTGGTGAGGAACAGCGCGGCGATCGACGCGGCGTTCTGCAGCGCCGAGCGGGTGACCTTGGCCGGGTCGATGATGCCCGCGGCCAGCAGGTCGACGTACTCGCCGGTCGCGGCGTTGAGGCCGTGACCCGCGTCGAGGTTGCGCACCTTCTCCACCACGACGCCGCCCTCGAGGCCGGCGTTCACGGCGATCTGGCGCAACGGGGCGTCGAGCGCGATCTTCACGATCTGCGCGCCGGTCGCCTCGTCGCCGACCAGGTCCAGCTTGTCGAACGCGGTCTTGCCGGCCTGCACCAGCGCGACGCCACCACCGGGCACGATGCCCTCCTCGACGGCCGCCTTCGCGTTGCGAACGGCGTCCTCGATGCGGTGCTTGCGCTCCTTGAGCTCGACCTCGGTGGCCGCGCCGACCTTGATGACCGCAACGCCGCCGGCCAGCTTGGCCAGGCGCTCCTGCAGCTTCTCGCGGTCGTAGTCGGAGTCCGACTTCTCGATCTCGGCGCGGATCTGGTTGACCCGGCCCTGGATCTGCTCGGCGTTGCCGGCACCGTCGACGATGGTGGTCTCGTCCTTGGTGATGACGACCTTGCGGGCCTGGCCCAGCAGGCTCAGGTCGGCGGCGTCGAGCTTGAGGCCGACCTCCTCGCTGATGACCGTGCCGCCGGTGAGGATGGCGATGTCGTCCAGCATGGCCTTGCGGCGGTCACCGAAGCCCGGGGCCTTGACGGCGACGGACTTGAAGGTGCCACGGACCTTGTTGACGACCAGGGTCGCCAGGGCCTCGCCCTCGACGTCCTCGGCGATGATGACCAGCGGCTTGCCGCCCTGCATGACCTTCTCCAGCACGGGGAGCAGGTCCTTCACGGCGGAGATCTTGCTGTTCGCGATGAGGATGTACGGGTCGTCGAAGACGGCCTCCATCCGCTCGGCGTCGGTCATGAAGTACGCCGAGATGTAGCCCTTGTCGAAGCGCATGCCCTCGGTGAGCTCCAGCTCGAGCCCGAAGGTGTTGCTCTCCTCGACGGTGATGACGCCTTCCTTGCCGACCTTGTCCATGGCCTCGGCGATGATCTCGCCGACCGTGGTGTCACCGGCGGAGATGGAGGCGGTGGAGGCGATCTGCTCCTTGGTCTCCACGTCCTTGGCGATCTGCGTGAGGCCCTCGGAGACGCTCGCGACGGCGGCCTCGATGCCCCGCTTCAGGGCCATCGGGTTCGCACCGGCCGCGACGTTGCGCAGACCCTCACGGACCAGCGCCTGGGCGAGGACGGTCGCCGTCGTCGTGCCGTCGCCGGCCACGTCGTCGGTCTTCTTCGCGACCTCCTTGACCAGCTCGGCGCCGATCTTCTCGTAGGGGTCCTCGAGCTCGATCTCCTTGGCAATCGACACACCATCGTTGGTGATGGTGGGCGCGCCCCACTTCTTCTCGAGCACGACGTTGCGGCCCTTGGGACCCAGCGTCACCTTGACGGCGTCGGCGAGCTGGTTCATGCCCCGCTCGAGGCCGCGACGCGCTTCCTCGTCGAATGCGATGATCTTGGCCATACGGCTGTGTCCTCCTGGACATCCGCGGTGCCGGGCCTCGTCGGCCCCGCCCTCCGCACGTTGAGGAACTCTGCGGACGTCGCCACCTGGCGATGCGACGTCCTCAGGTCGAGCCGGATAGCCCGCGACGACCGGTCCCGTGCCCGGCGCCGATGGCGGCGCCGCAGCCGTGACCCCACCGTCCCGACCTGTTGGCACTCACACCTCGCGAGTGCCAATGACTTGTTTAGCACTCTGGTGGGGCGAGTGCAAGGACAACGGTCATGTCCCGGACGGAGCCCGCGCCGACCGCCCTGATCAAGATGCGTGAACAATCCACCCGCCCGGGGGATGGCCCCCGTACGGCGCTCCACGCTTGCATCAAGCCAGGATCCGGCGCCTCACCATGGCACCGGACCGGTACGTCAGTTACCGACATATGTGCACATATGACCGTTTTCGATCCGCGCGGATCAATGCTAAATTTCAGCACTGCCGCAGGCTGAAGAGGACAACAACAGGCTGTTGACGTTGCCTGAAGCGCGCGGGAACGGATCGCGTGGCGCGACACTGCGGGTGGTCGTTCTGACCGGATTGAGGAGTGAGCGGAGTGGACAACCGTACTGTCGGTGTGGACGGGCGCGCCCACCTACGGGAGGCGGGGGACCAGCAGATCCCGGCGCAACGATCACCCGGCAGCACCGAGTCGGCGGACCACCGGCCGGCGCGTCCGGCCACCGCCACCCGGCCCCTGCTCAGTGTCGTGGTGCCCGCACACGACATCGAGATCTACCTCGACGAGTGCCTCACGTCGCTCGCCCGGCAGACGTACCACAACCTCGAAGTGATCGTCGTGGACGACGGCTCGGTCGACGGCACCGGCGCGATCGCCGACAGGTGGGCCGCCCAGGACCCGCGCTTCAAGTCGATCCACCAGGCCGAGAGCGGGCCCGGCATCGCGCGCAACACCGGCATCGCGGCCGCCCAGGGCACCTTCCTGGCGTTCTGCGACGGTGACGACGTCGTGCCCTCGTACGCCTACGAGATGCTGATCAACACCCTGGACCACACCGGCTCGGACTTCGCCTGCGGCGCGGTCCGGCTGCTGACCTCCAAGGGCGCCACCCCGTCCGGCCTGCACACCGCGATCTTCAGCAAGACCGTGCTGCGCACCCACGTCCGCGAGCGGCACACCCTGCTCAAGGACCGTACGATGTGGAACAAGGTCTACCGCCGCCGGTTCTGGGACGAGAACGGGATCACGTTCCCTCCCGGCCTGCACGAGGACATCCCGCCGTCGCTGATCGCGCACGCCATGGCCACCACGGTCGACGTTCTGAACGTGCCGGTCTACTACTGGCGCCGCCGGGAGGCCGGCGAGCACTCGATCACGCAGCGCCGCAACGACTGGAGCACCACCGGCGACCGGTTCCGCGCGATCCACACGGTCACCACGTTCCTGGAAGATCACGGACAGAACGACGTCAAGCAGGCGTACGACTACAACGTCCTGGTCGACGACTTCGCCATCGTGGCCCGCCAGCTGCCCGACGCCGACCCGGAGTTCCAGGCGGCGTTCATGCGCGAGGCCAAGCTCTTCCTCGCCCGGGTCTCCCAGGCCACCTTCGACAGCCTCCCCGCGAAGTTCAAGGTGTTGTGGCACCTCGTACGCCAGGACAAGCTCGCCGAGGTCATCGAGGTGCTGCAGGCCAGCCGCCCCGGCATGGCGGTCGGCACCAAGCACGAGGGCAGCAAGCGCTACGCCGAGCTGCCGTTCCTCGACGACCCGACGGCCGGCGTCCCGCGGGAGTTCTACGAGCTGGGCAAGCCTCCGTTCCGCAGCCGGGTCACCGACGTGTCCTGGCGGAACGGCAAGCTCGTCATCCGTGGTTACGCGTATGTGGACGGCACGCCCGCGAACTCCCGGTGGACCTCGGTGCGCGTCGTCCGCCTGCGGGACCGCACGACCGGCCGTACGGTGACCCTGCCCGCGACCCCGCGCCGCGAGCCCGAGGCGACCGCCAGCTCCACCCGCCCCAACCAGTCGTACGACTGGTCCGGCTTCGAGGTCACCATCGACCCGGCGGCGCTGCAGTCCGGCGGCCGCTGGACCGAGGGCCGCTGGCAGATCGCGGTCGGCATCCTCTCCGGCACCAAGCTGCGCAAGGGCCGGCTCAAGGCCGCCCCGCTCCCGACCAAGCTGCGCCTCACCCCGCTGGCCCTGGACGCCTCCACCCAGCTGACCCCGGTGACCGACGGCACCTACCTCAACCTCCGCGTCGACAAGGTCACCGCCCGGGCGACCTCCATCACGTTCGACGACGACAAGCTGGTCATCGCGGGCTCCGTCCTCGGCGGCCAGCCCAGCGCCGGGCGGATCCGGCTGTGCCGGGTCCCCGACGTCGCCGACGCCCACGCGGCGGTCGAGTTCGGCGACACCCGCAACGGCAGCACGCCGTTCCGGGCGGTCCTGGAGCTCAAGCAGCTGTTCGCCGACGCCGGCCCGCCGGCCATGCCCCCGCCGGGCGGCCCGATGGACCGCTGGCGCATCCAGATCGGGTTCTTCAGCGGCGGCCAGCAGTCCGAGCACCTGCTCAGCGACAGCATCCCCGACGCCCGGACGGCCGTGTACGACCGTCACGTGTTCGTCCGGCGCACCGCCGCCGGCTTCCTGTGGCTGTGCGCCCGCCCCGAGGGACCGGTGGCGGACACCGCGGAATGGGAGCCCGACGGCACGCTCGTGCTGACCGGCGAGTTCCGGCAGGTCGACGGCCCGCCCCAGATCAAGCTCCGGGCCCGCAGCGGCGGCGCCGAGGAGCGCCCGGTCGACGTCACCGTCGACGGTGACCGCTGGGTCGCGCGGTTCAACCCGAGCAAGGTGCCGTCCTGGGGTGACCTGATCGAGCTGCGGCCCGCGCTCTGGGACTTCCTGGTCTCGCACAACGCCGACGGGCCGAACAGGCTCACCAACCTCATCGTGGCGAACGCCGTACGCTCGATGTGCCCGGCCTACTCCCCCGACGAGCACCGTGAGTTCTTCCTGGAGCTGTCCGACGGCGACTTCGTGGCGCTGCGCGCGGGGCCGGTGCTCAACGTCGACGAGCGCGGCGCCTTCGCCCGTACCCAGCTGCGGGAGAAGCGGTCCCCGGCCATGCGCCGGAGCCCGCTGCGTGACGTCGTGCTGTACGAGTGCTTCGGCGGCCGGCAGTATTCGGACAGCCCGAAGCGGGTCCACGAGGAGATCCTCCGCCGCGGGCTGCAGTTCGAGACGCAGTACCTGACCGTCCGCGACGGGCAGGCCCCTGTGCCGGACACGCTCACCCCGGCCCGGTTCGGCGGCGTCGAGTGGTACGACGCGCTGGCCACCGCGCGTTACATCGTCACCAGCTCGCACCTGCCGGACTGGTTCGTCCGCCGCCCCGGCCAGGTCGTGGCCCAGATCTGGCACGGCACGCCGCTCAAGCGGCTCGCGTTCGACGCCGCCGACATCCGGCACGCCGACCGCGACTACCTGAACCACGTGGCCAAGGAGACGCCCAACTGGTCGTTCATGGTCTCGCCGAACACCTTCAGCACGCCGATCTTCCAGCGCGCCTTCCGGTACGGCGGGGAGATGCTCGAATCGGGGTACCCGCGCAACGACATCCTCTTCCGGAACGATCCGGCCACGGTCGAGGCGATCCGCCGGCGCGTCGGCGCCCCCGAGGGCAAGCGCGTCGTCCTCTACGCCCCCACGTGGCGCGACGACGAGTTCTACGGCTCGGGCCGGTACAAGCTGTCGATGCACCTCGACCTGGCCGCCGCCCGCCGGATGCTGGGCGACGATCACGTCCTGCTGGTGCGCCGCCACCCCAACGTGGTCGACCCCATGCCGGACGACGGCTCGGGCTTCGTCATCGACGTGTCCACCTACCCGGACATGGCTGACCTGCTGTGCATCACCGACGTCCTGGTCACCGACTACTCCTCGGTGATGTTCGACTTCGCCAACACGGGCCGGCCGATCCTGCTCTTCACGTACGACCTCGAGCACTACCGCGACAAGCTGCGCGGCTTCTACTTCGACTTCGAACACGAAGCCCCGGGCCCGCTGCTGATGACGTCCGAGGACGTGATCAAGTCGCTGGTGGAGATCGCGGTGGACCCGAACGCGTACGCCGACCAGCGCGCCGCCTTCAAGGAGCGCTTCTGCGACCTGGACGACGGCCACGCGACGGAGCGGGTCGTCGACCGGATGCTGCAGCTCGGGGACGAGCTCCGCTCGGAACGCTGAGCCCTTCGCCGCCGCCCCGCAGCCCCTCCCGGGCGAGGGCGGCGGCGCTGTCTCCCCCTCCCTCCCGCGGCGGCGAGGACCGGCAGCGCTGTCTCTGCCTCCCTCTCGCGGCGGCAAGGACCGGCAGCGCCGTCTCCGCCTCCCTACCGGCGGCAAGGACCGGCGGGCGCTGCCTCCCTTGCCCTTCCGCCGGCGAGGACCGGCGGCGCTGTCTCCCTCGCCTTCCCGGCGGCGAGGGCGGGGACGCTTCCTGGCTCGGCGCCTGCGGCCGGCCCGGGCCGTGGGGTCGGCATCTCGCCATCCGGGTTGCCTGCCGCGCCCGCAGCGGGTAGGCAGGCAGCATGACCAGCACTTTGGCACCCGCCGTCACCGTGCACCGGGTGACCCCGCAGGACGCGGCGAGGATGCGCGCGCTGCGGCTCGAGATGCTGGCCGACAGCCCGCTCGCGTTCCTGGAGACGCTCGCCCAGGCCGCGGCCCGCCCGCACGCCGACTACCACCGCCGGATCGTGCAGGCCTCGTCGGGCAGCCAGCTGGCGCAGTTCGTCGCGGACCCGGGGGGCCGGCTGATCGGCCACGCCGGCGGCACGGTGCTGCCCGAGGAGCCGGCCGCCACGGTGGTCTTCGCCGTCTACATCACCCCGTCCCACCGCGGGCAGGGGGTGCTGGCCTCGCTGGTCGACGCGGTCGCCGAATGGTCGCTGACGGTGGGCCGCCGGGAACTGATGCTCGAGGTCGTGGTGGGCAACGACCGGGCGGTCCGGGCGTACGAGCGCCTCGGCTTCGAGGACACCGGGGTACGCGTCCCGCACCCGGTCGTCCCCGGCCTGCGCGAACTGCAGATGCGCCGCCGCGCATGACCGGCAGCCCACCCGGCGACTTCGGGCCCCCGCTGCGCCCTGGTCCGGCGGACGAGCAGCCACCACAACCGGACCCACCTCACGGACCCCGGCCGCCGCTGCCACCAGGCCCGGCGGACGAGCAGCCACCACAACCAGACCCACCTCACGGACCCCGACCGCCGCTGCGGCGGTGGCCGCTGGCGCGCTCGGTGCTCACCGCCGCGAACGGCACCACCCTGGCCGGGCTGGCGGTCGCGGTGCTGGCTGGTGCGAAGGTCCGCCGCGGGCGGCACGGCATCCTGGTGGCCGAGGGTTACCGGCACCGGGTGCCGCCGGCCACGTGCTTCACCGTGGGCTCGGTGATCATCACCCGCCGGACGGCTGACTGGCTGCTGCACGACAGCCGCGCGGAGCTGCTCGCCCACGAGAGCCGGCACGCGGGCCAGTACGCCGTTCTCGGACCGCTGTTCTGGCCGGCGTACTGGATGGCGTGCGGCTATTCGTGGCTGACGACCGGCACGTACGGCGCCCGCAACGCGTTCGAGCGGCACGCGGGCCTGGAGCGGGGCGGCTACGCCGACGCGCCGCTGCGCCCCTGGGTCCACAAACTGCGCCGCAGCCGCGCAACAAGCCCGGAAGCGGACCGCCCAGCAGAGCACCACCCGCAAGCGGACCGCTTAGCAGGAGAAGGTCCGGAGGCGGACCGCCCGGCGGGGGAACGCCCGGCGGGGAAACGCCCGGCGGGGGAAGGCCCGGCAGGCTGAGAAGCAGGACGCCCGAAAGCGGGACACCCGAAAGCGGGAAGCCCGGAAGCCGGCGGCCGCACCGAAGCGGAACGCCCGCGACCGGACGGCTGAGAAGCACGCGCCCGCGATGCCGAAAACCCGCACCGGGACAGCAGACCGCACCGGCGGGAAAGGGCCGGAAAGTTTGGTCGGGAGGACACGCGCACAGCGCCTCCGGCACTGGGTCGTTGGGCCCCTAGGAGATTGTCGCCAAGCTCGTAGGTGGGGCCGCGTACGGCGTCGCGTCCTCCCGCGTAGAGCATCCTGCCGATCCCGGAAGTCTCGCGCAAGCCCTCGCGGGAAGGAATTCTCGACGTACGGCAGGATGCCCGCTACAGCGAGTTAACCGAGCAGCCCGGCCTCGCGGGCGCCGCGCAGCGAGGGCTTGATCCGGTGGGTGGGGCCGACCTGGCCCTCGACCGCGTCGATCGTCTTGAGGCCCTCGCCGGTGTTGTAGACGACCGTCTCCTTCTCCGGGTCGAGCTTGCCCGAGGCCACCAGCTTCTTCAGGACCGCCACGGTGACGCCGCCCGCGGTCTCGGCGAAGACACCGGTGGTGCGGGCCAGCAGGCGGATGCCTTCGCGGATCTCGTCGTCGTCGGCGTAGTCCATCCAGCCGCCGGTGCGCTCGACCGCTTCGATGGCGTACGCGCCCGCCGCCGGGTCGCCGATGTTGAGCGACTTGGCGATGCCGGTGGGCTTGACCGGGATGATCTGGTCGGTGCCGTTGTGCAGCGCCGTGGCGATGGGGTTGCAGCCGGCGGACTGGGCGCCGAAGACGGTCCAGCCGCCCTCGGGTGCCTCGCACAGGCCGATCTCGACCAGCTCGCTGAACGCCTTGTCGACCTTGGTGAGCAGCTCGCCAGAGGCCATCGGGATGACGACCTGGGCGGGGATGCGCCAGCCGAGCTGCTCGGCGACCTCGTACCCGAGGGTCTTGGAGCCCTCGGCGTAGAACGGGCGCACGTTGACGTTGACGAACGCGGTGTCCTCGAACTCGTCGGTCTCCACGAGCTCGCCGCAGAGGCGGTTCACGTCGTCGTACGAGCCCTCGATGGCGACCAGGCCGCCGCCGTACACCGCGGAGGTGATGACCTTGCCGGGCTCGAGGTCGCTGGGGATGAAGACGATGCTGGGGACGCCGGCACGGGCGGCGTGCGCGGCGACCGAGTTGGCCAGGTTGCCGGTGGAGGCGCAGGCGAAGCGGGTGAAGCCCAGCTCGCGGGCGGCCGTGAGGGCGACGGAGACGACCCGGTCCTTGAAGGAGTGGGTCGGGTTGGCGGAGTCGTCCTTGACCCACAGGGGCGCGCGCAGGCCGATCTCGGCGGCGAGGGCGGGGGCGCTGATCAGCGGGGTGAGGCCGGGGTCGAGGGTGACTCGGGTGGCGGGGTCCTGGCCGGCGGGCAGCAGGGCGGCGTAGCGCCAGATGTTCTGCGGGCCGGCCTCGATCTGCTCGCGGGTGACGGCGGCGAGGGCGGCGGGGTCGTACGCGACTTCCAGGGGGCCGAAACACTCGTAACACGCGTGCTGCGCGGCGAGGGGGAACTCCGTGCCGCAGCCGCGACAGACGAGCGCGCGGGCGGGGCTGGTGGCAGCGGTGTTGGTGGTGCTGGCGGGGGCGTCGACCGTCGACGTCATAACGAGGCTCCTTCTCATCTTTCCCGGGCGCGGGATCACCGCGACTCCAGGACGGAATTAGCACCTGCCGCACGGCTGCCTCGTCATCGAGTCAAGCGCGGTGGTTGCCGGGGCGTCGTCGGGCCGTATCCCTCAGCCCCTCTGGATGAGGTATTCAGTTGTGTTTCCAACACCTTACGTGGCCGCGCCGGAACGACAAGCCGGTTGTCCCGAGGTGTGAGCGAGGCGACCGGCGTGGGAAGTGCCCGCCGGGGTGGCGCCGTGTGCATAGGGTGACGCACGTCATTCCCACTACGCTCCGGAGGTCCGGCGTGAGCGCCGTCCTTGAGATCCAGGGTCTGCAGAAGACCTATCGCAGCCGGAAGGGGGTACGCCGGGCGCTCGACGGCTTCGACATGGTCGTCGAGGCGGGGCAGGTGCACGGCTTCCTCGGCCCCAACGGCTCGGGCAAGACCACCACGCTGCGTACGCTGCTCGGCCTGATCCGGCCGAACGGCGGCCGGATGGCGATCCTCGGCCGTGAGGTTCCCCAGGCGCTCCCCGAGGTGGCCGGGTCGGTCGGCGCGATCGTGGAGAGCCCCCAGTTCTTCGGCAACTTCTCCGCGCGCGACACGCTGTCGCTGCTGGCCGACGCGGGCGGCGTCGAGCGGGTACGGGTGGACGAGGTGCTGGAGCTGGTGGGCCTGCGGGACCGGGCCGGCGACCGGGTGAAGACGTACTCGCTGGGCATGAAGCAGCGCCTGGCCGTCGCCTCCGCGCTGCTGAAGAACCCGCGGCTGCTGATCCTGGACGAGCCGGCGAACGGCCTCGACCCGGGCGGCATCCGGGAGATGCGCACGCTCATGCGCACCCTCGCCGAGTCGGGGATGACGGTGGTGCTGTCCAGCCACATCCTGGGCGAGATCCAGCTGATCTGTGACTCCGTCACGATCATCGCGGCGGGCCGGCGGGTCGCGGCGGGTGCGGTCACGGACGTGCTGGCCCAGCACGCCACTTCTTCGGTACGCGTACGCCTGGAGTCGGCGAGCGACCTCACGGCCTCGGCCGGTGCGCTGCGCGACCTGGGCGCGCAGGTGGTCGTGGAGTCCGACCACCTCATGGTCAGCGGCCTGGCCCAGCCCAGCGCCATCACCCGGGCGCTCGCCGCCCGCGATGTCTACGTCGCCGAGCTGTCGCCGGTGTCGGTGGACCTCGAGAGCGTGTTCCTGGAGCTCACCGGCACCGCGCCGGTGGCCGGCGAGCACCGGCAGGTCGACGAGACGGTCATGGCCCAGGCGGGTCCGGCGCAGGGTGGGTGGGGACAGTGAGCCTGTACACGGCGGAGACCCGGCGGCTGACCAAGCGCCGCTTCACCCGGTTCTTCCTGATCGGCGTCGTCCTCGTGCTCGGCGCGATCGCGGCCGGCATGTTCCTGACGAACCACAAGAACACCCCCGAGGTGGTGGCCGCCGCGCAGGCGAAGGCCGACCGGGAGTTCCAGCAGGCGGTCGTTCAGGCCGACGCCGAGCGCAAGGCCTGCGAGGCCCAGGCCCAGCCGGGGAACGACTGCTCGCAGATGTGGACGCCCACCCGCGAGGAATTCCAGGCTCAGTGGTACATGCCGCCGACCTTCAACTTCCGGAAGAACTTCGGCGACATGGTGACGACCCTCGCGGCGATCCTGGCCATGGCGGCGTTCGTCATCGGGGCGTCCTTCGTGGGCGCCGAGTGGAACAGCGGCGGCATGATGAACCTGCTGCTGTGGCGGCCCCAGCGGCTGAAGGTGCTGAACACGAAGCTGGCCGCGCTGCTGGCGGTGCTCACCGTCGTCACGGTGCTGCTCTCAGCGGTGTGGACGGGCGCGTTCGCGCTGGTGGCGAGCCTGCGCGGCACGTTCGGCGGGATGACGTCCGGGGCGTGGCAGTCGATCCTGCTGATGGAGCTGCGTGGCCTGGTGATCGTGCTGGCGGCCGGGGCGCTGGGCTTCGGGCTCGCGTCGATCGGCCGGCACACCGCCGTGGCGATGGGCGTGGCGATCGGTGTCGTGGTGGTGCTCCAGGCGGGCCTCGGCACGGTGCTGGCCATGGCCCAGGTGAAGTACCTGGAGATGTACCTGGCGCCGACCTGGATCGCGGCCTGGATGAACAAGTCCGTGGAGCTCGTGGACTACAACGCGCCGTGCGTCGGCGCCGGGAGCACCTGCGAGCAGCCCACTCTGACGCTCACCTGGGGCATGGCCGGCACCAGGCTCGTGGCCGTGCTCGTCCTCGTCGTGGGTACGGCAATGTGGACTCTCCGTAAGCGAGACATTACCTGAGGTAACGTGCGGAGGAAGGCGCGCGGCGGGGATCGTCAGCTGTCACTATGGTGGCGGTCCCTGCCGTGCGGGACCTCCCACCACCTGCGAGGACTGCCATGCAACCCGACGCCGCCACGAACGAGCAGCAGGTACCGGCACCCCGGGAGTCCGGCGAGACGCCCGGGCTCACCGAACGCGAGGGGCAGATCCTCGCCTTCGAGCAGAAGTGGTGGAAGCACGCCGGCTCCAAGGAGCAGGCCATCCGGGACTCGTTCGGCCTCTCCTCGACCCGCTACTACCAGCTCCTCAACGGCCTGCTGGACAACCCGGCGGCGCTGGAGCACGACCCCGTCCTGGTCGGACGCCTGCGCCGGCTGCGCTCCACGAGGGCACGCACCCGCCGCCGTTAGCCGGCCGCGTGCGTCGACGCGTACGCCTCCAGCCACGCCACCTGCACCGGGTCCAGCGACGGCCGGACCCGCTTCCGGGCGGCCGCCACGTGCCCGGCCGTGACCGTCGTCGCCTCCAGGGACTCCCGCATCGCCGCCAGCGCCGCCTCCCGGATCAGCGCCGCGCAGTCGGCCGCGGAGAAGCCCTCCAGATCGGCGCCGAGCGCGTCGAGGTCCACGGCCTCGTCCAGCGGCACCGACTTCGACGACGCCCGCAGGATGGCCGCGCGGGCCTCGCCGTCCGGGGGCGGGACGAAGACGAGCCGTTCCAGGCGGCCGGGGCGCAGCAGCGCCGGGTCGATCAGGTCGGGCCGGTTCGTCGCGCCGATCACCACGACGTTGCGCAGCGACTCCACCCCGTCCAGTTCGGTGAGCAGCGCCGCCACCACGCGGTCGGTCGTACCGCCGTCGGTGGCCTGCCCGCGGGTCGGCGCCAGCGCGTCCACCTCGTCCAGGAACACCAGGGTCGGGGCCGCCTCGCGGGCACGGCGGAACAGCTCGCGTACCGCCCGTTCGCTGTCGCCGACCCACTTGCTCAGCAGCTCGGCGCCCTTGACCGACAGCACGTTGGCTCTGCCCGTACCCGCGATGGCCTTGACTAGGTAGGTCTTGCCGCAGCCGGGTGGGCCGTAGAGCAGGACGCCGCGCGGCGGCTGCACGCCGAGCCGGGCGAACGTGTCCGGATAGGTCAGCGGCCACAGCACCGACTCGGTGAGGACCTGCTTGACCTCGACCATGTCGCCGACCTCGTCCAGCGTGACCTGCGCGACCTCCAGGGTGGACTCCGCCATGGAGGTCGGCCGGACCACGTCGAGCGCCGCCTCGAAGTCGGCCATCGCCACCGTCGGCGACTCCGCCTCCTTCTGCCGCAGGGCCGCACGGACCCCGGCCTCGCGGGCCAGCGCGCCCAGGTCGGCGGCGACGAAGCCGGGCGTACGCCCCGCCACGTCGTCCAGCCGCACGTCCTCGGCCAGCGGCATCCCGCGGGTGAGCACCCGCAGCTGCTCGCGACGCATCGCCGCGTCCGGCAGCGGTACGGCCAGCTGCACGGCGAGCAGGTCCGGCGACCGCAGCGACGGGTCGACCGCCTCGGGCCGGCTCGTGGTGCACACCACGGCCGCCCCGGACGCGATGAGCTCGGCCACGATCTGGCGGAACACCGTGGACAGCGGTCCCGGCTCGTCGCGGGGCGCGAGCGCCTCCACGTCCGCGATCAACAGCACCGAGTGCCCGCCGGCGCGGACGTCGCGGGCGAGGCCGCGCAGCCGGGTCGCCGCGGCGTCGTTGGTGAGCGCGGCCAGCTCCGGGCCCCACACCGGCAGCACGCCGGCGCCCAGGCTCGCCGCGACCGCGCGGACCAGGGCGGACTTGCCCGACCCGGCCGGACCGGAGACCAGCACCCCCAGCGAGACGGTGGTGCCGAGGCGGCCCAGCACCTCGCGGTGGTGGAAGCCCAGGTCCAGCAGCTCGGTCAGCTCCTGCGCCTGGGTCCGGAGGCCGGGCAGGTCGTCCACGCTGGGCGGCGGCATGTCCGGGTCGGTGGAGGCGGGCTGCCCGGTGGCCGGGACCGGCTCGGCTTCCGGCCGTACGGTGGAGAACTGCCCGTCCTGCCACCCCACCACCGTGTCCATGGTGACCAGGGCGGCGTCCGCGCCCTCGACCGCGACCACCTGCAGCAGCGTGCTCGTCCAGGCGTAGCCGACGCGGTTGGCGAGGCTGCGCCGGGCCGCCTCGACCAGCGACCGGTGCGCGGCCTCCGGCATCACGTCCTGCGGCAGCAGCGACACGTCGTCGCCCGCGGTGACGACCTTGCCGAGCAGGGCGAGGCGCAGCATCTCGGGCGAGACGATCGCGACGATCTCGGCCGGGCCGGTGAGCGCGACCCGGCGCGCCGCGACGACCGGCACCGGGGTGACAGTCACCTGGCCGCCGTCGCGCAACCCCAGATTGCCGATGGTCAGGTCGTCGGCGTAGAGCAGCGCGCGGCTCGCCCCCGGCTCGGCCTTCGCGGCGATGCCGGCGGTGCTGCGGCGCCCGGTCAGGCGCAGCGGATCCCCCGGGTTGATGGCGAGCGCGGCCATCACCTCCGGGTGCAGGCGCACGATGCCGCGGCGCGCGTCGAGGGCCGCCGGCCGTTGAGTGACGGTCAGCGTGAGGTCGTCTGGCACCGCGGGGCCCTTCCGTTTGGACAAGGGGACTAGGTTGACACGCTATCGCCGTCAGTCGCCCCGGGGAGGCACACACCATGAGGCACCGCCGCAGCGCCGCGCTCGTCGCAGCCGTCGCCGCTTTCGCTCTGCTCGGCACCGCCGCCTGCGGGGACGACTCCGACGACAAGGGCACGCCGGCTTTCGTGTCGCCCAGCGGCTCCGCGAGCGCCCCGGCCGCCGGCACCACGTCCGCGGCACCCGGCGGCTCCGCCGCGCCGACCGGCACGCCCACCGAGGGCACCTCGTCGCAGAAGCCGCCGAAGAAGGGTGGCAAGGCCAACCAGGGGCCGGTGGGCCGGCAGGGCGGCTGATCGGGTTCACAGCTCCTGCTCAGGGGCCCGCGGATAGCGTTGCCGCATGTCTCTGCCCTCCCGGCTGCGCCGCGCCCTGCCTCGTCTCACGCGGCGCCGGGTGGTGGCGAGCGCGGCGGTCCTCGTGATCGTGGCCGCGCTGGTGACCTGGGCCGCGCTGCCCGAGCGGCACTCCTGGACGGCGACCGACCAGCGGATCACCGTACGGTCGGGGCCGTCGGGCGACGAGCCGGTCGACCTGGACACGCGCTTCTACCTGCCGAAGGACCGGGACGGGAAGGTGCCGGCGGTGCTGCTGGCGCACGGCTTCGGGGGGACGAAGGACTCAGTCGACGACGACGCGGAGTCCCTGGCCGACCGCGGGTACGCCGTCCTCACCTGGACCGCCCGCGGTTTCGGGGCCAGCGGCGGCGAGATCCACCTGGACAGCCCGGACTACGAGGTCAAGGACGCCCAGCGCCTGCTCGACTGGTTGGCCGCCCGTCCCGAGGTGCGTACCGACGCCGCCGGTGACCCCCGGGTGGGCGTGGTCGGCGGCTCGTACGGCGGCGCGCTGGCGCTGCTGCTGGCCGGCCAGGACCCGCGGGTCGACGCGATCGTGCCCCTGATCACCTGGAACGACCTCGGGCGGTCGTTCTTCCCGCAGTCCGCGGACGGCGTCACGACGCCCGGCGTCTTCAAGAAGAGCTGGGCCGGGCTGTTCTTCGGCAACGGCTCGTCGGCACCGGCCGGGGGTCCGCCGGCGGCCGGCGGGGACCCGGCGTGCGGCCGGTTCGCCGCGGACGTCTGCGCCGCGTACCTGAAGATGGCGACCACCGGCGCGCCGGACGCCGCCACCACCGCGCTGCTGCGCCGGTCGAGCCCGGCCACCGTGCTGGGCCGGATCAAGGCGCCCACGCTGCTGATCCAGGGCGCGGTCGACACGCTCTTCCCGCTCTCCGAGGCGGATGCGAACGCGCGGGGCATCGCGGCGGCCGGGACCCCCGTACGCGTGGCCTGGTTCACCGGCGGGCACGACGGCGGGCAGGGCCCGCAGACCGACCAGGACCGGACGAAGTTCCTCACCGCGCAGTGGCTCGACCACTACGTCAAGGGCGAGGGCGCCGCGCCGGAGAACAGCTTCACCTACTCGCGGGTGGCCGGGTTCAGCGCCCTGGACCGCGGGCTCGTCACCAACGGGTATTCCGATCCCGCGTACCCGGGGCTGGGCGGGACCGGGCGTACCGAGGTCACGGTCAGCGGCCCCGCGCAGCCGATCGCCAACCCGCCCAACGGCAACCCCGGCGCGCTGTCGTCGCTGCCGGGCGTCGGCAGCCAGCTCAGCTCGCTGATCGGCGGCGTCGCGGGCGACCTGGGCGGCCAGCACGCGACGTTCGAGTCCGCGCCGCTCACCGCCGCGGCCGAGGTCGTCGGCGCGCCCACGGTGCGGCTACGGGTGGCGTCGCCGACCGGCTCCGCCACGGTGTTCGTCAAGCTCTACGACGCGGATCCGAACGGTACGGCCACGCTCAGCGGCGGCCTGATCGCGCCCGTGCGGCTCACCGGCCTGCCCCGGGACATCGCCGCCGCGCAACCGGTCACGGTCACGCTGCCGGCGATCGTGCGGCGCATCGACGCGGGGCACACCGTACGCGTCGTCGTCGCCACGTCGGACCAGGCGTTCCTCACCCCGGCCGACCCCGCCGTCTACACCGTCGCGGTGGACCCGGCGGTGACGCTGCCGACCGTGGTGGGCACCCCGATCGCCAACCCACAGGTCGTGTGGCGGTGGGTGCTGCTGGGTGTGCTCGCGGCGATCGTGCTCGGCGTCGTGGCGGTGCTGCTCGTCCGCCGCCGCCGGGAGACGCCGCCGGTGGCCGAGTTCGCCGACACGCCGCTGGTCGTGCGGGGGCTGCGGAAGGCGTACGGGGACGGCTTCGTGGCCGTCGAGCAGGTGGACTTCCGCGTCGAACGGGGCCAGGTCGTCGGCCTGCTCGGCCCCAACGGCGCCGGCAAGACCACGACGCTGCGGGTGCTCATGGGCCTGACGATGCCGACCTCCGGCGACGCGCTGGTGTTCGGTCGCCGGCTCACCCCGGGCGCGCCGATCCTGTCCCGGGTCGGTGCGCTCGTCGAGGGACCGGGCTTCCTGCCGCACCTCAGCGGGTACGAGAACCTGCGGGCGTACTGGCAGGCGACGGGCCGGCCGTTGGCGGACGCGCGGTTCGAGGAGGCGCTCGAGATCGCCGGCCTCGGCGACTCGGTGCACCGCCGGACGAAGAACTACAGCCACGGCATGCGCCAGCGGCTCGCGATCGTCCAGGCGATGCTCGGCCTGCCGGAGCTGCTCGTGCTCGACGAGCCGACGGACGGGCTCGACCCGCCGCAGATCGCCGAGATGCGCCGGGTGCTGCGCCGGTACGCCACCGACGGCCGGGCCGTGCTGGTCTCCAGCCACCTGCTCGCCGAGGTGGAGCAGACCTGTACGCACGCCGTCGTGGTCAACAAGGGCCGGATCGTGGCGGCGGGGCCGGTCTCGGACATCGTGGGCGAGTCGCCGTCGGTGCAGCTGTCCGTCTCCGACGTCTCCGCGGCGACCTCCGTGCTGGAGACGCTCAACGTGCGCGGGGTGAAGCGGGACGGCGCCTCCGACCTGATCGTCGACATGAACGGCACGCCCCGCGAGGAGGTGGTGGCGTCCCTGGTCCGCGCCGGCGTCGGCGTCGACCGGGTGGTGCCCCGCCGCCGCCTCGAGGACGCGTTCCTCGCCCTGGTGGGCGACAACTCCCGGGGAAGTGGGGACCGATGAGCAGCGCAGCCACCGGCTACCGGCCGTCCGCCACGCTCCCGATCCGGGCCGAGATCCGGCGGCAGGCCTCGCGGCGGCGTACCCAACTGGCCCTGGGTTTCATGGTTCTGCTGCCGTTGATCGTGCTGCTGGCGTTCGAGTTCGGCGGCGGCAACGACGACGACAACGGCGGCGGGGCGTTCTCGTCGCTGGTCGACCTGGCCACCTCGGGCGGCCTCAACTTCGCGCTCTTCGCGATCTTCGTGTCGGCCGGCTTCCTGCTGGTGGTGGTCGTGGCGCTGTTCTGCGGGGACACGGTGGCGTCGGAGGCGAGCTGGGGCAGCCTGCGCTACCTGCTGGCGATCCCGGTGCCCCGCGCCCGCCTGCTCGCCGTGAAGCTCGTGGTCGCGCTGGCCTACTCGCTGACCGCGCTGCTCACCCTCGCCGGCACGGCCCTGCTGGTGGGCACCCTCCGGTACGGCTGGCACCCGCTCGGCAGCACGGTGGCCGCGGAGATCCCGGCGGGTCAGGGCGTGCTGCGCCTGCTCGCGATCCTCGGCTACCTCGCGGTGACCCTGCTCGGCGTGGCCGGCCTGGCCTTCCTGCTGTCGGTGCTCACGGACGCGGCGCTCGGCGCGGTCGGCGGCGCGGTCCTGCTGTGGATCCTGTCCAGCATCCTCGACCAGATCACCGCGCTGGGCTCGGTGCGCAACTTCCTGCCCACCCACTACAGCGACGCCTGGCTCGGGCTGCTCTCGACGCCGATGCAGACCGACGACGTGGTCAAGGGCGCGATCTCGGCGGTCTGCTACGCGACGCTGTTCTGGTCGCTGGCGTTCTACCGCTTCACCCGCAAGGACGTGACGTCGTAGCCGTGACCGGAACGGCCCGGCACGGGGATCTCCGGATCGCCTATGAGGTGTTCGGACCGCCCGGCGGCGAACCGCTGCTGCTGATCAGCGCCACCGACGCGCAGATGCTCATGTATCCGGCCGAGTTCTGCACGGAACTGGTCGAGGCGGGCTTCCAGGTGGTCCGCTTCGACAACCGGGACGCCGGGCTCTCCACCCACCTCACGGGCGTACGCGCGCCGGGACCGCTGGTGGCCGCCCTGCGCCCGTCCTCGGCGCCGTACCGGCTGACGGACATGGCCGGCGACGCGGTGGCCGTCCTCGACGCGATGGGCTGGGAGTCGGCGCACGTCGCCGGCACGTCGATGGGCGGCATGATCGCGCAGACGGTCGCGATCGACCACCCCGGCCGGGTCCGCAGCCTCACGTCCATGTCCTCCACCCCGTCGGTCCGCATCGGCACGCGCCCGCCGCTCAAGGTGCTGCGGGCGATGACTGCGCTGCTGGCCCGGCCGGTCCGCTCCGCCGAGGAGGCGGCCGGCCGCGAGGTGGCGATCTACCGGCTGATGGGCTCGCCCGGGTACCCGCTGGACGAGGACCTGGTGCGCTCGATCGGCCGGGAGGCGTACGACCGCCACCCACCGGAACCCGAGGCGGGCCTGCGCCAGCGCGCGGCCGTCGCGGCGTCGGGAGACCGCCGGAAGAGCCTGGGCGGCCTGCGCATTCCCGCCCTCGTGATCCACGGCGACGCGGACGTGATGATGCGCCCGAAGGCGGGCCGGGCGACGGCCGCGGCCATCCCGGGGGCGCGGCTGGTCATGTACCCGGGCATGGGCCACGACCTCCCCCGCCCGCTCTGGCCGTCGGTCGCCGGCGAGATCAGCCGTCTGCCACGGCCGTAGAGGGGTGCCGGGACGGCCGATGAGCTGTGGCCGACGGTCCGGAGTGCGACGACCTCTAGGCGACGACGACGTGCACGCCGGCCTCGCGGAAGGCCTGAACCACCGGGGCCGGCGCGCCCGAGTCCGTGACCAGGGTCTCGACCTTGGCGATCGGGCAGATCCGGGCGAACGCGTGGCCGCCCAGCTTCGACGAGTCGGCGATCACCACGACGCGCTTGGCCCGGGCCACCATCAGGCTGTTCATCGCCGCCTCGCCCTCGTGGTGGGCGGCCGCGCCGAGCTCCACGTCGAGGGCGTCCACGCCGAGCAGCACGATGTCGAGCGTGACCTCCTTGAGCAGCGCCCCGCCGAGCGGTCCGACCAGCTCGAAGGACTGCGGCCGGACCACGCCGCCGGCGACCACGATCTTCATGCGGGAGCGGACGAGCAGCTCGTTGGCGATGTTGAGGGCGTTCGTGACGACCGTGAGCTGGGCGCCGTCGCCGCGGGTGTTGAGGTCGGGGCGGACGGCCAGCGCGCGGGCGACCTCGGTCATCGTGGTGCCGCCGTTGAGGCCGACGACGGTTCCGGGTACGACCAGGTTGGCGGCCGCCTCGCCGATGCGCTGCTTCTCGGCGGAGTGCTTGGCGCTCTTGTAGCGCAGCGGCAGGTCGTACGAGACCCCGTTGGCGACCGCCCCGCCCCGGGTCCGGGTGATCATCTGCTGCTGGGCGAGCTGGTCGAAGTCGCGGCGGATCGTGGCCTGGGAGACGTCGAGGCGGTCCGCCGCGTCCTCCACCGTGACGCGGCCGCTCTCCGCCAGTAACTCCAGCAGGGCATTCCACCGCGCGTACCGGTCCACCCGACCTCCCCGCTGCTCGTTTCGTGATAAGAGTGTGCACATTAGTGCGCGAAACGTCGCGAAGCAAAGAAGGTGGCTGCGCGAACTCGGGGCGATGGTTGCGGCGCGGCCGACCTTCCACGCAGAATGGCGCTCGAAAGAGCGGAGAACCGAGCGCTTATGCGCAGCACAACGGCCTGATGAGGAACCCATGAGTCACGTCAAGGTGGAGATCGCCAGTCAGCCGGACTGCTGGCGGCAGGCGGCGAAGATGGCGGACTCCGACGGGCTGCCGCTGCCGGGCGAGCGGGTCGCCGTGGTCGGCTGCGGCACGTCGTGGTTCATGGCCAAGGCGTACGCGGCCCTCCGCGAGCGCGAGGGTCACGGCGACACCGACGCGTTCCAGGCCTCCGAGTTCCCGCTCAACCGCAGCTACGACCGGGTCATCGCGATCACCCGCTCCGGCACCACCACCGAGGTGCTCGAGCTGCTCGAGGCGCTGCGCGGGCGTACCCGGACCACCGTGATCACCGCGGACGGCCGGGAGCCAGCCGTCGCGAACGCCGACGACGCGATCGTGCTGGACTTCGCCGACGAGCTGTCGGTGGTGCAGACCCGCTTCGCCACCAGCGCGCTCGCCCTGGTCCGCGCCCACCTGAACTTCGACATCGAGCCCGTCGCCGCCGACGCCGAGGTCGCCGTACGGCTGCCGCTGCCGGTGCACCCGGCGCTGGCCGAGCAGATCACCTTCCTGGGCCGCGGCTGGACCGTCGGCCTGGCCGAGGAGGCGGCGCTCAAGTGCCGCGAGGCCGCCGGCTGGTGGGCCGAGGCGTACCCGGCCATGGACTACCGGCACGGCCCGATCTCCATCGCCGGTCCCGGCCGGGTGGTCTGGGCGTTCGGGGAGATCCCCGCGGGCCTCTGCGAGGAGGTCGAGGCGACCGGCGCGGCCTTCGTGCACAGCCGCTACAACGGCGGGTACGCCGCCCTCGGCAGCTGGCGCGGCGGCGGCCGGACCGGCCTCGACCCGATGGCCGACCTCGTCGTGGCCCAGCGGGTCGCGGTGCTGCTCGCCACCAGCCAGGGCCTCGACCCCGACCACCCACGCAACCTGACGCGTTCCGTCGTCCTGCCATGACACCCCGGGATGTGGTGGTGGCGCTGGACGTCGGCGGCACCGGCATGAAGTGCGGCCTCGTCCGCCGCGACGGCACCGTGCACCACTCCGAACGGCATCCCACGCTTCCGCAGCGCGGGCCCGGGGCCGTCACCGCCGACATCCTCGACATCGCCGAGGGCCTGGCCGCACGGGCCCGGGCGGACGGGCTCGAGCCGGTGGCCGCCGGCGTGGCGGTGCCCGGCGTGGTCGACGAGGAGACCGGCACGGCCGTGTGGTCCAGCAACGTCGGCTTCCGCGACGTACCGCTGAAGGACCTGGTGTCGCAGCGGCTCGGGCTGCCCGCGGTGCTCGGCCACGACGTCCGCGTGGGCGGCATGGCCGAGGCGCGCCTCGGCGCGGGCCGCGAGCAGCGGCACGTGCTGTTCATCGCCATCGGCACCGGCATCGCGGCGGCGCACGTGGTCGACGGCAAGGCGTTCTCCGGCGCGCACGGCGCGGCCGGCGAGGTCGGGCACATCATCGTGCGGCCGGGCGGGCCACCCTGCAACTGCGGCGGCCGCGGCTGCCTCGAGGCCATCGCGTCGGCCTCCGCGGTCGGCCGCCGGTACGTCGAGCTCTCCGGTGTTCCCGGGGTCACCGCCCACGACGTGGCCATCCGCGCGGCCGCCGGCGAGGACCTGGCCAACCGGGTGTGGACCGAGGCGGTGGAGGCGTTCGCGGACGGCCTGCTCACCGCGCAGGCCCTGTACGACGCCGGCATCGTCGTGCTCGGGGGCGGCCTGGCCGAGGCCGGGGAGGCGCTGCTCGCCCCGCTGCGGGTGGCGCTGGAGGCCCGGATCACCTTCCACCGGGTGCCGCGGATCGTGCACGCGGCGCTCGGCGACACGGCCGGCTGCCTCGGAGCCGCCCTGCTGGCCCTCGACTCCCTGGAGAACACGCAGTGACGAAGATCCACGGCCACGTCGTCCGGCCGGGCGCGGTGGTGCCCGGGTTCGTCGAGCTCGACGGCCCGACGATCCTGTCGGTCGAGGCGGGCGACCCCGCGGGCGACGACGTGATCGTGCCGGGCTTCGTGGACCTGCACTGCCACGGCGGCGGCGGGCACACGTTCACCCGCGGCGACGTCGACGACGCAGCCCGGGCCGCGGCGTTCCACCTCGGGCACGGCACCACCACGATGCTCGCCAGCCTGGTCAGTTCGCCGTACGAGCTGATGCGGGACGCAACCGAGGCGTACCTGCCGCTCGTGCGCGCCGGGGCTATCGCGGGCATCCACTTCGAGGGGCCGTACCTGAGCGGGGTGCGCTGCGGGGCGCAGAACCCGGCGTTCCTGCGCGATCCGTCGATCGAGGAGCTCACCGCGCTCGTCGAGCTGGGTACGGGCGCGATCCGCATGGTCACCATCGCCCCGGAGCTGCCGGGCGCGCTGGACGCCGTCCGCTACCTCGCCGGGCGGGGTGTGATCGCCGCGCTCGGGCACACCGATGCGACGTACGAGCAGACGCTGGCCGGTGTCGCGGCCGGCGCGACCGTCGGCACCCACGTCTTCAACGGCATGCCGCCGGCGCATCACCGGGAACCGGGCCCGATCGTCGCGCTGCTCGACTCCCCGTTGGTGGTCTGCGAGTTCGTCGCCGACGGCACCCACCTGCACGACGGCACGCTGCGCTTCGCGGCGCACGCCACCGGGCCGGACCGGGCCGCGCTGATCACCGACGCGATGGATGCCGCCGGGATGCCGGACGGGCAGTACGAGCTGGGCGGCCAGGACGTGACGGTGGCCGGCGGAGTGGCCCGGCTGACCCGCAACGGCTCGATCGCCGGCAGCACGCTGACCATGGACGCGGCGCTGCGGCAGGCGGTCGGCGCCGGGCTCGACCTGCCCACCGCCTCGGCGATGGCCTCCACCACGCCTGCGCGGGCGCTGGGCCTCGCCGACGAGGTCGGGGCGCTGGAGGCCGGCCTGCGCGCCGACCTGGTGGTGCTCTCCGCGGACCTGCGGGTCAAGCGGGTGATGCGGGCCGGGGAGTGGATCCAGGGCTGAGGCCCCACGGTACGCGGGCCAGCAGGCGCGCCAGGATCAGGCCGAGCAGCAGCCCCGCCACCGAGTCGGTGATCCAGTGGAACGCCAGGTACGTCGTCGTGACGAAGACGATGGCCGGCGGCAGCACCCGCAGGGCGAGGTTCGTGCGCGCCGACAACGGCCGGCTCAGCAACACCCCGAGCAGCACGGCGATCACGTAATACCAGGCCAGCGCGTTGGCGACGTGCCCGGAGGGATAGCTCATCGCGTTCACGCCGGAGGCGGCCGGGTTGAACAGGATCTCCCGGTCCGGCCCCTTGAACGCCGGCGCGGCCCGGTCCAGCCAGATCTTCAGCGGGCCGATCGTGACGTACGTCAGCACGAACCCGCCCGCGAACAACGCCACCGGCCGCCACGAGCGCAGCCGCCAGGCCGCCAGCGCGGCGAGCAGGATCGCGACCGGCATCAGCACCTGGCCGCCCTGGCCCAGGTAGTTCAGCACCCGCAGGACCCAGTACAGCGGGGCCGGCCGGTGGTCGGAGACCCAGTCGGCGACCCGCACGTCCAAGGCGAGCAGGTGCCCCCGGGCCAGCGCGACCGTCAGCGCGACGAACGCGGCCAGCAGGACGACGTCCGGCCACCAGCCGCGTACGCGCTGGTCCGGGCGGGTGTCGACGGCGCTCTGCTGCATGCGCCCACGCTACCGTCGCCGGCAAACCCCTACAGGTACGTCCTCAGCCGTGCGTACAGCAGGTCGGCGCGGACACCGGAGTTGGGGCAGCCGCCGAAGTGGTGCAGGGCCACCACCTTGTCGGTCCTGCGGGACAGCACCGGGCTGCCGCTCGAGCCGCCCTCGGTGTCGCAGTAGTAGGCGACGTCGGAGTTCTGCCCGTACCCGTCGTAGGCGTTGTCGGTCACCGAGCAGGTGCCGGCCTTCTCGCCGAGGCGCCCGGCGATGCGGGTGGGCTCGCCCGCCGGGTGCTGCGGGACGTACAGCTCCTGGCCGCGGACCGGGCGGGCGGTGTCCAGCGTGAGGTTGCCGAACTTCTGCACCGCCGCGAAGTTCTCGACGGTGAACAACGTGTAGTCGTACACGTGGCTGGTGGACAGGACCTTGTCGCCCCACACCTTGGTCGGCTTGAACACGTCGTAGCCGCCGCACCGTACGCACTGGTAGTTGAACCACACCTCGGTCTCGTACGCGTCGGCCGAGGTGCTGAAGCAGTGGTTGTTGGTGAGCATGCGGTTCTTCGTGCCGAGGCGCCAGCCGGTGCAGAGCTCGGTGCCGTTGATCAGCAGCCGGGCGACCGCCTTGGAGCGGGTGTACGCGACGGGGTCCGCCGACCGGTAGCAGACGGCGTCGCGGCTCTCGTCGTTGCCGCAGACCGACTCCTCGCGGCCCGTACGGTTCGGGTTGCGCAGCTGCCCCTCGGGCGCCCGCCCCTGCTCGCCCTTCGTGAAGCCCTTGGCGACCTTGTCGACCCGTACGCCCAGCCGGCCGAGCAGCGAGCCGACCAGACCGCCGCCGCGGTGCAGCTCCAGCACGGCCGTGTCACCGGTGATCGACATGGCCCACCGGTCCGAGGGCGCGGCCGGGTCGAGCAGCTTCGGCGCGTCGTACCGGTAGGACTCCTGACCCGTGGCGTCCGAGACGGTCAGGTAGTCGCCGGGCAGCATGATCATGCGGCCGAAGTGCAGCTTGACGTACGACGCGCCCGGGTAGCGGAAGACCTCGCGCTCCGGCGACCCGTACCCGAGCAGCTTGTCGATGCCGAGCAGCTCGCCGACCTTCTGCCGGCCGTCCTCGGCGGGCCGCGTGGCCGACTCGGTGATCGCCGAGCCCTTGCCGGCAGCCGGCTTGCTGACCGCCGCCGGGGACGCGGAGGGCTGCGGGGCCGCCGCGTCCTTGTGGGTGGTGGACTGCTGGACCGCGACGGGGGTGCGCAGCGGGCCCGCCCCCTCGTGCCAGGTGCCGACCGTGCGGCCCTCGTCGCTCGACCGCCACGCCACCGCACCGGCCGACCCGGCCAGTGCCAGGGCGGCGCATGCCCCGGCGACGATGCTCACCGTACGTCGCACATCCACTCCCGTCCCTCGCGTCACATCGCCGACATAAGCAACAATCGGGCGATCTCGCTTCTGTGTAACGAGCCACGTGCGGCAGCGACGCGCCGACCGGAGCGTGCACACTGGCTTCGTGCGCATCACCTCCGCCCTTGTCGACCCCGCGCTGCTGGACCTTCCGTGGCACGTTCCGCTCGAGGAATGGCCGGCGGATCACCTGGTCGCGCTCCCGCAGGGCATCTCGCGGCACATCGTCCGGTTCGTCAAGCTCAACGACACCGTGTACGCCCTGAAGGAGACCCGGGAACGGATCGCCGAGAAGGAGTACGACCTGCTGCGGGCGCTCGAGCGGATCGACTTCCCGGCCGTGAAGGCGGTCGCGATCGTCACCGACCGTACGGACGCCGACGGCGAGCCCCTGGAGTCCGTGCTGATCACCCGGCACCTGCAGTTCTCGCTGCCGTACCGGGCGCTGTTCTCGCACGTGCTGCGCCCCGAGACGATGAACCGGCTCCTCGACGCGCTGGCCGCGCTCATCGTGCGGATGCACCTCACCGGCTTCTCGTGGGGCGACTGCTCGCTGTCCAACACGCTGTTCCGCCGCGACGCGGGCGCCTTCGCGGCGTACCTCGTGGACGCCGAGACCGGGAACCTGCACCCCAAGCTCTCCGAGGGGCAGCGCAGCGAGGACATCGAGATCCTGCGGCTCAACATCTTCGGCGAGTGCCTGGACCTGCAGGCCGCCGAGCTGCTGCACGAGGCGATCGACCCGGAGGCGGTGGTCGACGACATCGTGGCGCGCTACGAGCGGCTGTGGCACGAGGTCACGTACGAGCAGGAGGTCCCGCGCGACGCCCGGCACGACATCGAGGGCCGCATCCGCCGCCTCAACGATCTCGGCTTCGACGTCGCCGAGGTAGCCATGTCCACGGTGGACGGCGGCTACCGGGTGCGCCCCAAGGTCGTCGACGCGGGCTACCACACGCGCCGGCTGCTGCGCCTGACCGGGCTCGACGCCGAGGAGAACCAGGCCCGGCAGCTGCTCAACGACCTCGACGCGTACCGAGCGGAGAGCGACCTCGTCGACGAGCAGCAGGCCGCCCACCGCTGGCTGACCGAGGTCTTCGAACCGGTCGTCCGCGCGGTCCCCGCCAACCTGCGCCACAAGCTCGAGCCGCAGGAGATCTTCTCGCAGATCATCCAGCACAAGTGGCTGCTGTCCGAGCGCGCCGGACGCGACGTGGGAATGGCCCCGGCGGTGCAGTCCTATCTGACCGACGTGCTGGCCCACAAGCCCGATGAGCAGGCCGTGCTGGGCGTCGAGGTCGGCGCCGTCTAAGGCGTCTGCTCCGGCTCCAGCAGCAGCGGCTCCGGAGGCGGGGTGGCCTGCTCGGTCAGTGCCCGCAGCCCCGCCCGCCGGGCGACCGCCATGACCCGGTCGCCGGCGATGAGCACGCGCCGCGGGTCGGGCGCCCAGTCCACCCACTCCGAGCCGGCCGCGACCAGGCCGATGACCCGTACGCTCAGCGGCCGGTCGGCCCGCTCCAGCGGAGCGCCGTCCAGCGGCGAGCCGGGCAGGATCCTGACGTCGGCGACCAGCAGCGCGTGCCGGTCGACCGGGATGGTGGCGAGCACGTCGCGGTCCAGCATCGCGGCCGCGAACGCCGGCGCGGCCAGCCGGGACACGCTGCGGGAGATGTCGATGCTGAAGGCGTCCTGCACGCGGCGGGCGAAGTCGTCGTCGAAGAGGCGCAGCACCACGCGCAGGTCGGGGCGGACCGACCGGGCGTTCAGCGCGGCCTGCAGGTTGGTCACGTCGTCGGTGGAGACCACCACCAGCGCCTTGCTGGTGGCGATCCACGCCGACCGCAGGGTCTCCTCCAGCGAGGCGTCCCCCACGATCAGCGGTACGCCCAGCTGCTCGGCCACCTTCGCGCCGCGCGCGTCGGCCCGCCGGTCGATGGCCACGACCTCCAGCCCGAGATCGGTGAGCTGGCGCAGCACCCGGGTGCCCACGCTGCCCAGCCCGACCAGCACGATGTGGTCCTGGTGCGGGTTCGCGACGACGCCGCGCGCCAGCGCCAGCCGGGCGTTGACCATCCCCTCGACCACCGCGGCGGTGATCAGCGGCAGCAGGGCCAGCCCGGAGATCGTCAGGACGAGCTGGGCGGCCTGCGCCACCGCGTTGCGGTTCTCCTCCACGTCGGACGAGCCGACCGCGGTGAGCAGCGTGACGTACATGGACTTCCAGAAGCCGTCGACGTTGTCGGCGTGGGCGAGGACCGTACCGGCGATCGCGGTCACCACCAGCGTGATCATCACGGCGATGCCGAGCTTGCGGCTCAGCGCCGCCCGCAGCGCGCGGCCGAACGTCACGAACGGGTGCCGGCGTCGCTTGCGCGCCCGGACCAGGCGCTGGGCGGCCACCGCCTGACCGGCCGGCCGGCCCGTCGCCTCGGCGAGCACCAGATCGGCGGGCCGCTCGGCGTCCGGCTCGGGGTCCGCGGGCAGGACGTCGACCCGGCCGGCGCCGTTCGCGGCGGTCAGGGCACAGATCACATGCTCCGGCTGTACGTCGGCCCGCCGCGCGACGTAGACCGTGCGGCCGGGGAGGCGTACGTGGGTCGGCGCCACCTCACCGAGCGAGGCGGCCACGAACGCCGGGGCAGCCATCGCGGCGTCGGAGAGGACGGCGCAGTCGGCGAACAGGCGGCGGACGCCGTACCCGAGACCCGAGTTGAACATCCGGATGACCAGCCGCAGGTCCGGCTCGACCGCCTGCGCGCACAGCGCCGCGTGCAGGTTGACGACGTCGTCGGGCATCACCAGGGCCAGCGCGGCCGCGCCCGCCAAGCCGGCGGAGCGGAAGGTGCTCTCGTCGAGGCGGTCGGCACGGATGACGCGTACGCCGCGCAGCGCCGCGAGATCCGGCACGTCGGAGCGCAGCCGCGGCGGCACGACCACGGTCAGGCGGACCCGGTGGCCGGCATTGGCCAGCTCCTCGGCGAGCGTGTAGACCAGCGCGTCCGCGCCGCAGATCACGAAGTGGGGCCGGTTGTCGCCGTTGCGGGGCAGCCCCTCGCGCAGCCGGGACACGAACGATCGCCGGGACGGGTCGCGCGCGGGATCGACGGCCATGGCCGCATCGTAGCCAGCCCGCACCCGCGTCATGGGGCGGTCACGGACCACCTCCCCCTCGAGCGGATCATTGCCTCATGCAGACCTTTCTGCCCTTCCCGGACTTCGTCGCCAGCGCGCGGGCGCTCGACCAGAAGCGGCTGGGCAAGCAGCGCGTCGAGACCATCCAGGTGCTGCGCGGCCTGATCCAGCCCGGGTACGGCTGGCGCCACCACCCCGCGGTGAAGATGTGGACCGGCTACGAGGAGGCGCTCGTCCGCTACGGCCTCGACATGTGCGGCGTCTGGGTCGCCACCGGCCGGGCGGACACGACGGCGGAGACGATGCGCGCCGACGCCGCCGCGGCCCGGGGTCTCACCGTGATCCGCGCGCAGGACGACCTCGCCGCCGCAGGTGAGCTCCCCCCGTGGCTCGGTGACGACGCCCTGCACCTCAGCCACCGCTCGGCCCTGGTCCGCAAGGACCCGGACTTCTACCGCCCGCTGTTCGGCGACATCCCGACCGACCTGCCCTATGTCTGGCCGGGTTCCGACCGGTCCTGAGTCACATCCCAGGAGAGCAGCAGGAACGGCTCCTCCTCGTTGGCGCCCGCCCTGCGGTACGTGCGCTGTGCGGCCTCGTTGTCCTGCTCGGTCGCCACCCACATGCCGTAGCACCCCCGCTCGCGGGCGATGGCGGCCAGCGCCTCGACGAGGGCCGTACCGACGCCCTTGAGCCGCGCGTACGGTGCGACGCCCAGCTCGTACAGGAACATCTCGGTGCCCTTGTCGGGGTGGGTCATCTCCACGCCGGTGACCATCCCGACCGGGCGCCCGTCCTCGTACGCCAGCAGCAGATGGTGTCCGCGGTCGGCGAGGAACCTCGCCGTCGCGTCGGCGAGCAGCGGCCCGTCGAACAGGTGCGCGGCCGGCTGGACGGCCGCGGCGTCGGTGATGCGCTCGATACGCATGGCGAAACCCCAGGGGTTGGGAATTCTTTTCAGCGCGCCCGGCGCCGGGAAGGTGGAGCCCCCGGTCGGAATCGAACCGACGACATCCTGTTTACAAGACAGGTGCTCTGGCCAACTGAGCTACAGGGGCGTGGGCCCGAGCATACCGGCTCCCGCCATCCGGGCCGAAACGCCCGTTGCCGTGCCGCGACCTTGGCAGAACATGAAAAAACATTTACGGTGGCGAGGCGTGTGGTCCGCCACATGGCTGTTCCTCCACTCGGATCGTCCGGCACGTTCCTGCCGGTGGAAAGGAAGTCGATTCACCATGGCTACCGTCACCTATGACAAGGCCTCCCGGATCTACCCGGGCTCCGACCGTCCCGCCGTCAACGAGCTCAACCTCGAGATCGGCGACGGCGAGTTCCTCGTCCTGGTCGGCCCCTCGGGTTGTGGCAAGTCCACCAGCCTGCGCATGCTCGCCGGCCTCGAGGACGTCGACCGCGGTCGCATCCTCATCGAGGGCAAGGACGTCACGAACCTGCCCCCGAAGTCCCGCGACATCGCGATGGTCTTCCAGAACTACGCCCTCTACCCGCACATGTCGGTGTACGAGAACATGGCGTTCGCCCTGAAGCTGCGCAAGACCCCCAAGTCGGAGATCGACCGCCGGGTCAAGGAGGCCGCCCAGCTGCTCCAGCTCGACGAGTACCTCTCCCGCAAGCCGAAGGCGCTCTCCGGTGGTCAGCGTCAGCGTGTCGCCATGGGCCGGGCCATCGTCCGCGAGCCGCAGGTGTTCCTCATGGACGAGCCGCTGTCGAACCTCGACGCCAAGCTCCGCGTCCAGACCCGTTCGCAGATCGCGACGCTGCAGGCCAAGCTCGGCATCACCACCGTCTACGTGACCCACGACCAGGTCGAGGCCATGACGATGGGCCACCGGGTGGCGGTCATGCTGGACGGCGTGCTGCAGCAGTGCGACACCCCGCGTGAGCTGTACGACCGCCCCGGCAACGTCTTCGTCGCCGGCTTCATCGGCTCCCCGGCCATGAACATCAAGACCGTGCCGCTGACCGAGCGGGGCGGCAACTTCGGCGCGCTGGACCTGCCGCTGACCCGCGAGCAGCTCTCCGCCGCGCAGTCCGGCGGCGGCAAGGTGACCATCGGCTTCCGTCCCGAGGCGACCGACATGGTCTCCCCGACCGAGGGCGGCCTGCCGATCGTCGTGGACCTGGTCGAGGACCTCGGCTCGGACGCCAACGTCTACGGCCACGCGGCCATGGACGGCGGCTCGGAGCGCTTCGTGGTCCGCACCGACCGGCGCAGCATGCCGACCATGGGCGAGACGGTGTACATCAAGCCGCAGGCGAACAACGTGCACGTGTTCAACGCCGGCACCGGCGAGCGCATCTGATCGTCAGCTGCAACGAACGGGCGGTTCCCCGCGGGGAGCCGCCCTTCTCGTTGTCTCCCCGGTCGTCTCTCGGCGTCTTCCGTCGCTCAGGACGCGAAGGTCTGCAGGACGAAGTCCTCCTCGGCGGCGCAGGCCAGGTTCCTCTGATCCCAGGCGCACGACGCCGTCCGTACGTTCTCCAGCGAGCCCAGCGGCACCGCGGCGTCGCCCACGTGCACCCCGGACAGGGCAGGGTCGTCGGCCGAGGTCGACAGCGCCTTGGAGAAGAGCAGCACGTTGCCGCCGTCCAGCCGGCCCGCCGTACCGGCCCGGGTCCACGCCACCTTGCCGCGGTCGTCGAGCAGCGTCACCTGCCCGGGTGAGGTGTTCTGCGACGCCAGCACCGCCTCGCCCACCGGCACCAGGCCGTCGGCGTCCGGCACCGTACGCGACCACGTCACCCCGCCCTTCGCCACGTCCACCGCGACGACCTGGGCCGTCTTGGCGTCGTACCCGGTCTTCTGGACGAAGCAGACCCGGTCGTCGCCGCACGCCGTCAGGTGCTCGAGCCGGCTGTTGTCCGGCAGTGTGTACGGCACCTTCGGCTCGCCGAGCTTCGCCAGGTCGTACACGACGATGCGCCGGGCGGTGCCGGACTCCGCCACGATCAGCCGCCCGTTGTGCGCGACGATCGGGTCGTCCGGGTCGGCCACGCTACGCCGCGGCCCGGCCACCTCGTCGCCGGTGCGCGCGTCCAGCACCCGCGCGGACCGGTCCGCCCCGATCTGCACGAGCCGCTCGTCGTCGTCCGTCGGCCCGGCGAACGGCACCCCGCCGGTGGTCGCCGCCCCCGCGAAGTCGTCGGCCGTGGTGGCGGTGACGACCCGGGTGGTGCCGAGGCCGTACTCGGTGGTGGGGTTCCGCTTCTCCCACGCGGTCCGCCCGCGGTCGCGGACCTTGAGCCCGAGCACGCGCTTCTCGGTCCGGTCGACCAGGACGGCGACGTCCCCGGCGAACAGCACGTTGTCGTCCGAGGAGATCGAACGCTCCCACATCTTCCGGCCGCCGCCCGGGTCGAGCATCACCATGCGCCGGTCGCCGGTCGAGGAGTCGGTGCCGGTGATCGCGACGAGCGCGTGCGGCATCGTGAAGAAGAACTCCCACCGGCTCGCCGTGCCGGCATCCGCGCTGGTCCACAGCTTCTTGCCGGTGCCGGCGTCGGCGGCGACGACCCCCAGCTGCCCCTTGTCGTCCGCCGAGGCGAAGTAGGCCCGCCCGTCACGCAGCCCCGCGGCGGAGAAATACGAGGTCACCGGCACGAGCGGCGGGACGCGCCGCGGCTCGCTCAGCGGCCGGTAGTCCAGCGCCCGCGAACCCGGCCACAGCAGCACGACGGCGGTCGCGACGACCCCGAGGACGACAACGGTCGCCGCCGCGATGAGCCACAGACCTTTCCTCCTGTACGCCGGCAGCCGGCGCTCCCCCGCCGGGCCGGGTTCCCCCGCCGGATCGGGCTGCGCCGGGTGGCCGTGCACCGAGGCGAGCCACGGCTGCTCCGGCGCGGAGGCGGCCCAGGGCTGGTCCGGCGATGGTCCCGGCATCGGCGAGACCGGGACGGCGGAAGCGGGCGGGATCAGGGGTGCGCCGCCGGCGGCGGCGAGAGCGGCCGCTTCCCCGGTGGCCCACGGGTCGACCGGCTCGGCGTAATTCGGCTCCTCGCCCACCACGTCGGCGCCGGTCCTGGACCCGCCGACCGCCGGAGCCGGCGCTGCCTCGGTCGCGGTCACCGGCGAGCCGGCGGCCTCGGTGCCCGGTCCGGCCGCGGGCGAGGGGTGGGCCATCGTGTCGGTCTGTGGCGGCACCGCAGCCGCCCGCATCCGGCTGACCGGAGTGTCGCGCTGCTCCGGCGCCGCGAGGATCGCACCCTCGGCGACCGGGAGCTCCGGTTGCTCGATCACGGTCGGCGCGACGCCCAGCTCGCTGTGCAGCAGCCGTGCCACGAGCGGCACCCGGGACGAGCCGCCCACCAGGAACAGCCCGGCCAGATCGGCCGGCGCCAGCCCGGCCGCCTTGACCACCGCCTCCGCCTCCGCCACACCGCGCCGGACCAGCGGGGCCGCGACCAGCTCCAGCTCGGCGCGGGTGAGGTGGAGCGCGTGCTCCAGACCGGGCACCGGCACGGGTGCCTCCCCGGCGCGCGACAGCATCTCCTTCGCCCCGCGGACGTCGTCCCAGAGCTGGCGGCGGGCGCGCCACTGCGCGAGGGTCACCGGCTCCCGCAGCGTGGCCCAGGCTTCGGGGTACGACCGCTCCAGCTCGGTGCCCAGGTGCGCCACCAGCGCGGCGTCGATGTCGAGGCCACCGAGGTCGTCCAGGCCGCCGGAGGCCGCCACCTCGAAACGCGCCCGACCGTCGGGGCCGGCGCCCTCGTTGCGGACCACCGCGACGTCCAGGGTGCCGCCGCCGAAGTCGAAGACGGCGAGCGCCGCCCCGACCGGCACCGGCCGGCGCAGCACCTCGGCGAAGTACCGGGCCGCGGCGACGGGCTCGGGCACCAGCGGCGTGGACGGCGGCCAGCCGGCGAGGGCCAGCGCGTCGGTCAGGACCTGGCGGCGCTGGGCACCCCAGGCCGCCGGGTAGGTGACCACGGCCGGCGGCAGCTGACCGGCCGCCGCGACCGCCTCCCGGGCGACCGCCTCGAGCAGCGCCGCGAGCAGGTCGGGCACCGGGACCTCGGCGTCGCCGAGGAGGACGGTCGGCGCGTCGACGTGCCGCTTCGGGTGGGGCTCGAGGCGGGCGGGATCGGCGTACCCGAGGCGGAGTGCGTCGCGGCCCACGTGCAGGCGGCCGGCGCGGTCCCGGTGGACGGCGGAGGGCAGCAGCGGGAGGCCGTCGAAGAGCAGCGGGCGCACCCGGCCGTCGGGCCAGCGCAGCATGGCGACCGTGTGCGATGTGCCCAGGTCAACACCGAGCATGCAGCTGCCCCTCCGCGCCGGACGACACTCGGCCCGTCACGTTACATGCCCGGTACGACGACTCCCCGGCGCGGCGGCTCAGCCGTACGTTCGGCGGCGGGAAACCTCCGCGAGGGTGACCGCCGCGGCGACGCTCGCGTTGAGCGACTCCACGGTGGACGCCATCGGGATGCTGACCCGCAGGTCGCAGGTCTCCCCGACCAGGCGGGACAGGCCGCGGCCCTCGGAGCCCACCACCACGAGCAGCGGGCCCACGGCCGCCTCGAGCTGGTAGAGGTCCGTCTCGCCGTCGGCGTCCAGCCCGATCGCCGTGAACCCGGCCTGCTGAGCCGCCTTGACGGCCCGGGTCAGGTTGACCACCTGGGCGACCGGGACGCGGGCGGCCGCACCGGCGCTGGTCCGCCACGCGGTGGCGGTGATGCCGGCCGCGCGGCGCTCCGGCACGAACACCCCGTGCCCGCCGAACGCGGCCACGGACCGGATCACGGCGCCGAGGTTGCGCGGGTCGGTGACCCCGTCGAGGGCCACGAGCAGCGGCGCGGGCTGCTCCAGCGCCGCGGCGACCAGGTCGTCGAAGTTCTCGTACGCGAACGGCGGCACCTGGAGCCCGACGCCCTGGTGCAGCACCCCGCCGGTCATCCGGTCGAGCTCGTTGCGGCTGATCTCCAGGATCGGGATGCCCCGGTCGCCGGCGGTACGGACGATCTCGGTGATCCGGTCGTCGATGTCGATGCCCTGGGCGACGTACAGCGCGGTGGCCGGGACCAGCGCGCGCAGCGCCTCCACCACCGGGTTGCGGCCGAGCAGCAGCTCGGGGCCTTCCTTGGTGGGGTTGGAACGGCGGCCCGGCGCGACGCGCGGACCACGGCTCTGCATGCGGGCACCCCGCTGCGGGGCCGGACGGCCGGTGGCACGACCGCCGCCGCGACCCCAGGTGGTGTCCTTGGTGCCGGGTACGCCGACCTTGGGGGCGCGCCCCTCGGCCGCCGCGGCACGGCGTTCCTTCTCCTGCTTACGGGCGGTCTTGTCGGGCAGCTTCTCGGTGCCCGAGTAGCCCTTGTGCCACGGCCGCTCGTCGGCGGGCAGGGTCTTGCCGCGGCCCTTGAGGCTCGCGCGGTTCTTGCCGCCCGAGCCGGCCGAGGCGCCCTTCTTCGAGGTGACGCGCTTGCTCACGTTGCGGGAGTTACCTGGCATCAGTGCTGCTCTCCTACCGTCCAGCGCGGCCCGGCCGGAGTGTCCTCCACCTGAATTCCCGCGTTCTTGAGCTGGTCGCGCACCGAGTCGGCGGCCGCCCAGTCCTTGCGTGTGCGGGCCTGCGCCCGCTGCTCCAGCGCGAGCGCGACCAGCGAGTCGACGACCGGCTTGAGCTCGCCGCCGCTCTCGCCGCCGCCCCACGCGGGGTCGAGCGGGTCGAGCCCGAGCACCCCGAGCATGGCGCGCACCTCGGTGAGGGCGGCCCGCACCCCGGTCTCGTCGCCGGCGGCCAGCGCGGTGTTGCCCTCGCGGATCGTGTCGTGCACGACCGCCAGCGCCGCCGAGGTGTTGAGGTCGTCGTTCATCGCCGCCGCGAACGCCGGGGGCACGTCCTTGGGACGCCCGGTGCCCACCACTTCGACGGCCCGCTGCACGAAGCCCTCGATGCGCCGGTACGCCGTGGCCGCCTCGCGCAGCGCGTCGTCGGAGTAGTCGATCCGCGAGCGGTAGTGCGGCACGCCCATGTAGTAGCGCAGCTCCACGGGACGGATGCCCATGTCGCGGACGGCCTGCAGGTCGATGACGTTGCCCAGCGACTTGCTCATCTTGGCCTCGCCGAGGTTGAGCAGCGCGTTGTGCACCCAGTAGCGGGCGAACGGCAGCCCGGCCGAGCGGGACTGGGCGATCTCGTTCTCGTGGTGCGGAAACGTCAGGTCGAGCCCGCCGCCGTGGATGTCGAACTCGTCGCCGAGGTAGCGCCGGGCCATCGCGGAGCACTCGATGTGCCAGCCGGGCCGGCCGGCGCCCCACGGCGAGGGCCACGATGCCTCGGCGGGCTCGTCGGCCTTGACGCCCTTCCACAACGCGAAGTCCTCGGGGTGGCGCTTGCCGCGCTCGGGCGCCTCGCCGGCCGACAGCATGTCCTCCGGCCTCTGCCCGGAGAGCGCGCCGTAGTCCGCGTACGTCGGCACGTCGAAGTACACGTCGCCGTTACCCTCGGAGGACTCGTACGCGTGCCCGCGCGCGATCAGCTCGGCGATCAGCTCGTGCATCTCCGGCACGTGCCCGGTCGCGAGCGGCTCGTAGGTGGGCGGCAGCACGTTGAGCGCCCGGTAGTCGGCGTCGAGGACGAGCTTGTTCGCGTACGCGATCGACCAGAACGGCCGTCCGGTCTCCAGCGACTTGACCAGGATCTTGTCGTCCACGTCGGTGACGTTGCGGATGAACGTGACCTCGTAGCCGGACTGCGCCAGCCAGCGGCGCAGGATGTCGTAGTTGACGCCGCTGCGCAGGTGGCCGATGTGCGGCACCGACTGCACGGTGAGGCCACACAGATAGACACCGACCTGACCGGGCGTCTTCGGAACGAAGTCGCGGACGGATCGGGTCGCGGTGTCATGCAGCCTCATCGTCACCGTACAAGGGTACCGGCCGCCGGAAGCAGAAAACCGCCCCGCCCGGGGGACCGGGCGGGGCGGTTGTCCACAGCTTTGTCCACAGGCCGGATCAGCGGCCGCCGACCGCCTTGTACGCGTCGACGATGCCGTGCCCGTAGAAGCCGTTGAACACCTTCGGACCCGCGCAGTACGCGTCGAACTCGGGCCCATAGCCCTCGTTCGCGTAGCTGCGCAGCCGCGGCTCGGGGCACGCGGTCTTCTCGGCCGTACGGTAGAGCTGCGCCTCGACCAGGTCGGGGTTCATGGTCAGGCCGCCCCGCCACCAGTCGCGGTGGCCGTACTTGCTGACGATCAGCGCGGCGACGCCGGCGGCGTGCGGCGAGGCCATCGACGTGCCGGCCAGGTACGTGTAGTAGCCGCACTTGCCGTCGGCGGTGCAGTCCTTGAAGACCGTCGGGCTCAGCGGGTTGCCGGCCGCGTCGACCGTGCCCTTCTCCTGCAGGACCTTCAACGGGTACGAGGACAGGATGTTGTTGGCCGCCGAGTTGTACTGCGGCGTGCCGAAGAAGTCCCGCGTGAAGCCGCCCGGTGCGGCCACGCCGACCTGCTCGGTGCCGTAGTTCGAGTACTGCGACTTCGACTTCGACGGGCCGACCGCCGAGACGCCGATGACGTGCGGGCCCTCCGTGGGCAGCGAGAAGCAGGTGCGGTTGTCGATCGGCCGGTCGTACGGGTCGCCGCCGTAGTCCGGGCTGGTCGTGTCCTCCTGCGGGTCGTTCAGGTTGTCGTGCTGGTTGCCCAGCGCGCCGACCAGCGTGACCCCGTGGCTGTGCGCGTAGTTCAGGGCCCGCTTCATGCCGGTGATGATCGCCCGCTGCTCGGCCTGCGCCTCGGGGGCGTCGGCCGGGTTCGACGTGCAGTTGTAGAGCCACGGGTCGACGTAGAACGACATGTTGATCACGTCGAGGCCGGCGTCGCCGGCGTACGTCAGCGCGTTGACCACCGGGTCGAGGAAGAAGTAGCCGGAGTCCTGGCCGCCCTTGAGCTCGACCAGCGTGACGTTCGGCGCGACGCCGGACACGCCGGTGCCGTTGGCGGCGGCGGCGATGGTCCCGGCCACGTGGGTGCCGTGGCCGTCGTCGTCGGTGCCGACCGGGTCGACGCAGCCCTCGGCCTCGCACGGGCCGTCGATGTCCACCATGTCCGGCGCGAACACCCGGGAGAGACGGCTGCTGAAGTTGGGCGCGAGGTCCGGGTTGGACGCGTCGAGGCCGGTGTCGAGGACGCCCACGGTCACGCCGCGCTCGCCCTTCTCGATGGCCCGGGCCTTGTCGGCCTTGACCATCTTCAGGCCCCACAGCTTGTCGTCCAGCGGGTCGGCGGCGGGCGCCCCGGCCGGGCCGCGGCCGCGCAGCGACTCGGTCACCGGCTGCTCGACGGCGGGCGAGGTGCGCGGCGCGTACCCGACCGGCCGGTTGGCGGACGCACCGATCAGCGCGTCCGACTTCGCAGCCCGGATCTTGAAGTCGGCGGCGGCGGACGACACCTTGTACGTGCCCACGGCCGTGTTGGTGGAGACCACCGTGCCGCCCGCGGCGGTGATGGCCGCGATGGCATCGGCGGTGGAGACGCCGTCGTCGGCCACGACGGTGTACTCGATGGCGGTGGCGGCGGCGGCCGGCGTGCCCGGCACACCGACAAGGAATGCGGCGAGGCTCGTCGCGGTGGCGACGGCCCCGGCCGTCAGGCGTCTTCTCATGCCCGCATTCCATCGAAGACGACGATCATTCACAAGGCCCGATCGCCGCCTTCTGCCGACGGCCGGTCAGGGCCGGGTCATCCGGAGCACGTCGAGGGCCGTGTCCAGCTGTTCCTCGGTCAGCGTGCCGTTGGCGACATGTCCGCGTTCGATGACAACCGCCCGGATGGTCTTGTCTTCCTTGAGGGCCTGCTTGGCGATCGCGGCCGCCTCGTCGTACCCGAGGTAGCGGTTGAGCGGCGTGACGATCGACGGCGAGCCCTCGGCGTACCCGCGGACGACCTCCTCGTTGACCTCCAGGCCGTCGATGCAGCGGTCGGCCAGCATCCGGGCCGCGGCGGCCAGCAGCTTGATCGACTCGAGCAGGTTGCGGGCCATCACCGGAAGCATGACGTTGAGCTCGAAGTCACCCTGGGTGCCGGCGAACGCGACCGCGGCGTCGTTGCCGATCACCTGGGCGGCGACCTGGCGCACCGACTCGGGCACGACCGGATTGACCTTGCCCGGCATGATCGACGAGCCGGGCTGCAGGTCGGGGAGGCGCAGCTCACGCAGGCCGGCGCGGGGACCGGAGCCCATCCACCGGATGTCGTTCACGATCTTGTAGAGGCTGACCGCGACGACCCGCAGCTGCCCGGACGCCTCGACCAGGCCGTCGCGCGCGCCCTGCGCCTCGAAGTGGTTACGCGCCTCGGTCAGCGGCAGGCCGGTCGACTCTCGCAGCCGCTCGATCACCGCCGGGGCGAACCCGGGCGGGGTGTTCACCCCGGTGCCCACGGCGGTCCCGCCCAGGGGCAACTCGGCGAGGCGCGGCAGGGTGGCGGTGAGGCGGTCGATGCCGTTGCGCACCTGCGCCGCGTACCCGGAGAATTCCTGACCCAGGGTGACCGGCGTGGCGTCCATGAGATGCGTACGGCCGGACTTGACGACCTCGGCCCACTGCCCCGCCTTGGCGCTCAGCGCGGCCTCGAGGTGCTCCAGGGCCGGCACGAGGTCGGAGGTGACCGCCTCGGTCGCGGCCAGATGGATCGAGGACGGGAACACGTCGTTGCTGGACTGCGACGCGTTCACGTGGTCGTTGGGGTGGACCGGCCGGCCCAGCTCCCGCGACGCGAGGGTGGCGATCACCTCGTTGGCGTTCATGTTCGACGACGTGCCGGAGCCGGTCTGGAAGACGTCGATCGGGAACTGATCGTCGTACCCGCCGTCGGCGACGTGCGCCGCGGCCGTGACGATCGCCTTGGCCAGATCCTCGTCCAGCACCCCCAGGGCCGCGTTGACCTGTGCGGCAGCACCCTTGATCCGGGCCAGCGCCCGGATGTGCGAGGACTCCAGCCCCCGCCCGGAAATCGGAAAATTCTCCACGGCGCGCTGCGTCTGCGCCCGCCACAGGGCATCGGCCGGCACCCGGACCTCACCCATCGTGTCGCGCTCGATCCGGTATCCGCTCTCGTCAGTCGTCGTCACGATCCCATCCTGCCCCGGCCGCGGCCGCGACGCAGTTGATCCAGGCCACTGTTCAGCCGCCGCTCCACCTCGAGGTGGTCCGGCACGCCCATCGCCGTGAAGATGTCCCGCGCCTGCTGCCGGTACCGCCGCCCGGCAGCCGGATCGGAGACCGCGACGCAGGCGGCCAGTCCGCTCAGCGCCCGACCCGGAATTCGTCAGGATCGCGCCGGGCGGCAGGAGCCGGCGGAGCCGCGAGACGCAGGTCTGCAACCGGCCGCGGGCCGTCGCCGGTGGCGCTTCACCCCACACCGCGTCGATGAGCTGGTCCACGCCGACGGTCCGGCCGGCGTGCAGCAGCAGCACGCTGAGCACGGTACGGTCCCGACCGGCGGTGATCGCCACCTCCCGGCCCGCATCGGTCACGGACAGGGGACCGAGGATGCCGAACCGCACCTGGCCTCCTTCCGTGCGCCGAACCCGAACCTGCCGCGCTGCAACCCCCGGACGATAGCTCGTGAGAGCGATACGACAGCGCGATGAGAGCGCCGGGGAGCACGCTTCACCAGGCCGTTCCGCTCCCGTGCCATCGCACGCCCCCAAAGGGAGCGGAACGGCTACATCGGGGGCGTGCAGCTCGTTCACATCGCGGTGAGCGGGCTGTTCGCGTACGCCGGCTCCAGCTCACTCAGCCGCTGCCGCACCTCGAAGCGCTCCGGTACGCCCACCCGTTCGAAGATCTCGAGCGCCTGCCGCCAGTGCCGCACCGCCGCCTTCCGGTCCCGTTCGACGAGACACGCAGCGAGACCGCTCAAGGCCCGTCCCTCCTCGAGCGGATGATTCGCCCGGCGCGCGGTCGCCAGCGCCTGCCGGTGCAGCTCCACCGCTCCCCGCTCGTCGTCCACCGCCCGCATGGCGAGCCCGAGGTGGTTGGAGTACCGGGCCAGCCGCGGCAGCCACCCCCGCTCGCGACTCATCTCCAGCGCGGTCAGATGCAGCTCGACGGCCCGGTCGGGCCTTCCCCGGGCGAACGCGGCGCGGCCCAGCAGGTTGGTCGACTCCGCCTCCTCGGTGTGGATGCGGTGCTCACGGGCGACGGTGAGGGCGGCTTCCAACGCCCGCTCGGCCGCACCGAGGTCGCCGAGATGCAACCGGGCCTGCCCGATGAGGATGAGCGCGCTGGGAACGAAGTACGTGGATCGGCTCTCCGCGAACCATTGCAGCGCGATCCGGCCGCTGCGCAGGGCTTCCCGGTAGCGACCGGCCACGACGTCGCCGTAACCCAGATGGACCCGGAGCACGACCGGCGCGCTCCGGTGGCCCTCGCTCTGCAGCAGCCGGTACGCCCGGTGCCCTTCGCCCTGGCCCTCGACGATGCGGCCGAGCTGCATGAGCACGCCGCTCAGATTGGCTCGAGCGCGTCCCTCGGCCGAGCGGTTTCCGGTGCGGAGCTGGTAATCGAGCATGACGGTGATCCGGCTCAGCGCCTCGTCCGGCCGGCCCAGGACGAAGTACCCGGAGGCGAGGTAGTTGTTCATGATGGCCACGCCGTACTCGTCCTCCGCCTCGGTGGCCGCGGCCAGGCCCTCGGAGCAGGTGGCGACGACGTCGGCGAGGTAGCCGCTCTGGTACAGCAGCCGCCACGAGACGCGGGCCAGCCGCCAGGCCCGGCCCGGCTGTCCGATCGCGGCGGCCGTACGGATCAGCGGGACCAGGTCGGTGCGGTGCTCCTCCGGCCACTGGGGGTCGTCCGTCGCGAGCCGTACGAGCTCGGGCCGGAGCGGCGGCTCCACGATGAGGTCCCGGTGGGCGTAGTCGCTCTCGCGGTCGAGGGCGAGCCGGCTTCCGACCTGCAGGTGCAGGTCGACCAGCCCGGCCAGGGCGTCGTGCACCTCGTCCGGCTCCAGGGCCTCGGCCAGGCCGGCGGCGTACTGGCGGACCAGGTCGTGCAGGCGGTATCGACCCGGCAGCGGTTCCTCGACGAGGTTCACGTCGACGAGATCGTCCAGGACGTCCTGCGCGTCGTCGTTGGACAGTCCCGCGAGCGCCGCGACCGACAGAGCGCCGATGCGCTCCGCCGGGTGCCGGCCGAGCAAGCGGAAGACCCGCTGGACGCGCTCCGGGAGCTGTTCGAAGGACATGGCGAACGCGCGGGCGACCCCGCGGTCCTCGGCGGCCAGCTCGGGCAGCGCCGCGTCGCCCAGCCGCCTGAGCAGGTCGGCCACCCGCCAGCCCGGCCGGTGCGCCAGCCGGGCCCCGGCCAGCCGGATCGCCAGCGGCAGCCCACCGCAGCGGCGCGCCACCGCCATGGCCGCCTCGGGTTCGGCGGCGACCCGAGGTCCGACGATCCTGGCGAGGAGTTCCACCGCGTCCCGCTCGGTCAGCACGGACAACGACTCGGGGTGGCCTCCGTCGAGGCCGATGAGCCGCCGACGGCTCGTGACCAGGGTCAGCGTGGTCGGCGAGGCGGGCAGCAACCTGGTCAGCTGGGAGCTCGACGCCGCGTTGTCGAGGATCACCAATGCCCGGCGCCCCGCGAGCTGCGTACGCCACAGCGTGGCCCTGCCGGCCGGGTCCGGCGGTATCCGTTCGGCCTCCAGGCCGAGCTGACGCAGAAGCGCCAGCAGGGCCGCGTCGGGCGTGAGCGGCTCACCTTCGCTGTGGCCCTGCAGGTCGAGGAACAGCTGAGCGTCGGGATACCTGTCGGTGAGGATCTCCGCCACCCGCAGCGCCAGAGTCGTCTTGCCGCTGCCGGCCATGCCGTCGATCGTCAGAAGACCGGTGTCGGTCGCGGCCCGGAGCAGCCGCTCGATGGTTTCCTCCCGGCCCGTGAAGTCGCCCACCGAGCGCGGCAGGGCGCGGACCGGTTCGGCGCTGCTCGCGGCGCCTGCGGCTGGACCGACGTCGCCGGTCAGGATGCGCCGATGCAGGTCCTGAAGTGCGGCTCCGGGCTCGACGCCCACCTGGTCGTGCAGCAGGTCCCGGGCGCGGCGGTACTCGGCGAGGGCGTCGGACTGCCGGCCGGCCCGGTAGAGCGCCAGCATCAGCTGGGCCCGGAGGCGCTCGCGCAGCGGGTGCTGCTCGACGAGCCCGGTCAGCTCGGGAACGAGGTCGCCCTCCCGGCCCGCTGCGATTTCCAGGTCGATCCAGTCCTCCAGCACGGCGCCGTACTGCTCGTCCAGCACCGCGGCGCGGTACCGCACGGCCGGGCTGTCGATGCCGGCCAGAGCCGGCCCTCGCCACAGGGCCAGTGCCGTCCGGTAGAGGTTCGCGGCGCCCGCCGGCTGGGCTCCGGCCATGGCGCGGGCACGACCCACGAGCTCCGTGAACTCGGCCGCATCGAGCCGGTCGGGACCGGCGGCGACGCCGTAACCGGCCGGATCGGTCATGATCACGTCCGGCGGGAGCACCCGGCGCAGGCGCGAGACGCAGGTCTGAAGCTGGCCCCGGGCGGTCGCCGGGGGCGCGTGGTCCCACACCGCGTCGATCAGCTGGTCCACGCCGACGATCCGGCCCGCGTTCAGCAGCAGCACGGCCAGGACGGTCCGGTCCCGGCCGGCGGTGACGACGACCTCCCGGCCCGCGTCGGTCACCGACAGCGGCCCCAGAATGCCGAATCGCATTCCGTCACCTCGCTCCACCCAGTCCGTACATCGACGGACCCTAACGTGGGGGCGCCACGACAGGACGGGCGCGCGGCCCGGTCGGGAGGGCGTGGGTTGGACGAGGCAGCGGCGCGGAAGTATCGTCCCGAGGGTTTGGACGTCCCCGACGAACAGGATCTTTGTCATGCGACGCGCCCTTCTCGCCGCGACCCTCGGCGGCCTGCTCCTGTCCGGGACGGCCTGCAGCAGCGACGGTGACGCGGAGCCGACGGCCGGCACGACCACCGCTGCCACGGAGGCCGCGCCGACGGCGGCGCCCACGTCGGCCGCGCCGGACTACACGGCGAACACCAGGAAGGTCTGCGCCAAGGTCGTCAAGATCTACAGCGACGGGACCGAGGACTTCGGTACGGAGATCGGCAAGATGATCGCCTACAAGGAGGCGAAGCAGGCCGACAACGCCCAGGCCGCGGAGAAGGCGGCGGGCAAGGAGCTCCGGGACGTCGGCGCGAAGATGAAGAAGGAGACCGCCGCCGCGCAGGATCCGGAGCTGCGGCAGGCGGGTGCCACCTCGGCAGCCAAGTTCACCAAGAGCGGGAACGACAGCAAGCTGTTCGACAAGATCAAGACCACGAAGGACCTCGACAAGGTCCTTCGGACCGAGCTGGCGAACTGGCTCACCCCGGTCGCCGGCTACTGCGCCTGAGCGACCCGGGCGCGGCGGGCCGCCGCGCCGGTCAGCGGCGGCCGATGCTCAGGACCGGCTTCGTCACCTCGGCGAAGAAGTCGTTGCCCTTGTCGTCCACGACGATGAACGCGGGGAAGTCCTCGACCTCGATCCGCCAGACCGCCTCCATGCCCAGCTCCGGGTACTCCAGCACCTCGACGTGCCGGATGCAGTCCTGCGCGAGCCGGGCCGCGGGCCCGCCGATCGATCCCAGGTAGAAGCCGCCGTGCTCCTGGCAGGCGCGGGTGACCTGCGCCGACCGGTTGCCCTTGGCGAGCATCACCAGCGAACCGCCCGCCGCCTGGAACTTCTCCACGTACGCGTCCATGCGCCCGGCCGTGGTGGGGCCGAACGAGCCCGACGCGTACCCCTCGGGGGTCTTCGCCGGTCCCGCGTAGTAGACCGCGTGGTCGCGCAGGTACTGCGGCATGGGTTCGCCCGCGTCGAGCCGTTCGGCGATCTTCGCGTGCGCGATGTCGCGGGCCACGACCAGCGGGCCGGTCAGCGACAGGCGGGTCTTGACCGGGTACTTGGCCAGCTCGGCACGGATCTCGTCCATCGGGCGGCGCAGGTCGACCCGGACCACCTCGTCGGTCTCCAGCGACTCGTCGGTGACGTCGGGCAGGTAGCGGGCGGGGTCCGGCTCGAGGCGCTCCAGCCAGACGCCCGACGGGGTGATCTTCGCCAGCGCCTGCCGGTCGGCCGAGCAGGAGACAGCGATCGCGACCGGGCAGGAGGCGCCGTGCCGGGGCAGGCGGATGACGCGTACGTCGTGGCAGAAGTACCGCCCGCCGAACTGCGCGCCGATGCCGAAGTCGCGGGTCAGCTCGAGCACCGCCGCCTCGAGCTCCACGTCGCGGAAGCCGTGGCCGGTCATCGAGCCCGCCCGGGGCAGGTTGTCGAGGTACTTGGCGCTGGCCAGCTTCGCGGTCTTCAGCGCGTGCTCGGCGCTGGTGCCGCCGATCACCACGGCCAGGTGGTACGGCGGGCACGCGGAGGTGCCGATGAGCCGCAGCTTCTCGTCCAGGAACTCCATCATCCGCGCCGGGTTCAGCAGCGCCTTGGTCTCCTGGTACAGGTACGACTTGTTGGCCGAGCCGCCGCCCTTGGCCATGAACAGGAACTTGTACGCGTCCGGCTGGCCGCCCGGGTCCTCGGCGTACAGCTCGATCTGGGCCGGCAGGTTGGAGCCGGTGTTCTTCTCGTCCCACATCGTGAGCGGTGCGAGCTGCGAGTAGCGCAGGTTGAGCCGGGTGTACGCCTCGTAGACCCCGCGAGCGATGGCCTGCTCGTCGAGCCCGTCGGTCAGCACGTGCCGGCCGCGCTTGCCCATGACGATCGCCGTACCCGTGTCCTGGCACATCGGCAGCACGCCGCCGGCCGCGATGTTGGCGTTGCGCAGCAGGTCGAGCGCGACGTACCGGTCGTTGGCCGAGGCCTTCGGGTCGTCGATGATGGACCGCAGCTGGGCGAGGTGCGCGGGGCGCAGGAAGTGCGCGATGTCGTGCATGGCCTCCGCGGTGAGCAGCGTGAGCACCTCGGGCTCGACGGTCAGGAACCGCCGGCCGCCGGGGCCCTCGACCACGTCCACGCCGTCGTCCGCGAGCAGCCTGTACTCGGTCGTGTCCTCCCCGAGGGGGAGCAAGGGCGAGTACGAGAAGGCGGCAGCTCTGCTCATGACGGGCAAGCCTAGGCCAGCGCCGGCCGGACGTGCGAACCGGCGGCGGCCCGGCCGGCTCACGACGCGTAGGGCAGGTAGGCCATGTCGCGCCCGGACACCAGGATCAGGCCGCCGGGACCGGCCGCGAAGACCTTCGCATCGGTCCGGGCCTCGGTCAGCACACCCCCGGTGCGCGGGCTCAGCGCGACGATCCGGCTGGGCTTCACATCAGCGATGATGGCCGCGTACGGCGTCAGCGCCGCGGACGCGCCCGGGTTGACCGTACGGCGCCACGCCACCGATCCCCGTCCGAAGGACCGGGCGCTGACCGTCCGCTCGTCGGTGCTGCGGATGAGGGCGTACGAGTTGTCGACCGCGAGCACCTCCTGCCCCTTCCGTCCGTGCCACAGATCACGCCCGTCGTGCGCGGCGATGAGCTCCGGCCGGCCCACCGGGTCGACGCCGAGCACCACGTCGGAGCCGCCGGCCGGGTCCTTCTCCTGCTTGCAGTCGCTGGACGCGGTCCGCAGGTTGAGCCCGTCGCGCTGCCACACGGGCTGCCCGGACGGCGGATCGTGCGCGACCACGCCGTAATAGCAGGTGCCGTCGCGCGCCTCGCCGGTGACGGTGAGCACCCGGCTGCCGACGACCGCGATGCGCTGGTCGCGCGACGGCGTACGGGTCAGCGCCACCCGCCCCTGCGCGGTGTCGATGATCTGCACCTTGCCGTCGCCCGGCAGCCCGATGAGGTTGGGCAGCGGCCGGGGACCGGCGGCCCGGGCGTCGACCCGGTCGTTGCCGATGGGCTGGGTGTCCGGCAGGTCGGGGTTCGACGCGTTGAGCACGAACCCGATGCCGGGTGTGGGCACCGTCCACATGGGCTTGCTGCCGCGCGGCTCCCAGGCGGTCAGCTCGCACTCACCGGCCGCCGGGCAGCGCAGGTCGAGGACCGCGTCGGCGTACGTCCACACCGCGGTGGCCTCGGTGTCCTTGCGCCGGACCGCCCCGGTCGCCGGGTCGAGGACCTCGTACCCCTTGGTGAGCAGCCGGCCGACGACCACGACCGCGTCGGAGTCCCCGCCGGCCACCCCGGCCCAGTCGGCGTCGGACTTCCACAGCTGCACGCCGGCGGTCAGCCCGTACGCCTCCACCGACGTGCGGTATTCCACGATGACCGCGCCGCCGGTGATGGTGACGCTCTGCGGTGATCCGCCGATCGCCGTCTGCCAGGTCGCGACGCCCGGCGCGATGGGGTCGCTCTTGGTGATCCAGGACCAGAGTTTCGGGAACGGGTTCCACACCCCGGTGGTGGCCAGCACGATGACGACCACGACGCCGACCAGCGCCACGCTCTTCGCCGAGGGACCACCCGAAGCCACGCGGGTACGGTAACGAGATCGACACCGCCCGGCGGTTAGCCCGATTAGTCCGTGTCGATGCCTTATGCGCCGCTGGCGGCCCTGACCAGCGGCATCGTGCGGTACGGGATCTGCTCCGCCAGCGCGATGATCGTCGAGGCCCGCAGAATCCCCTCGTACGCCAGGATGCGGTCGATCACGCGCTGCAGGTCGGCGTTGGACCGGGCCACGATCCGGCACATCAGGTCGCCGGAGCCGGTGATCGTGTGCGCCTCCAGCACCTCGGGGATCTCCGTGAGGTGCGCGGTCACGGCGGTGTGGCCGTACCGCTGGGAGATCTCGAGGGTCACGAAGCTCATCACGCCGAAGCCGATGGCGGCCGGCGACACGTCGGGGCCGAAACCGCGGACCGCGCCGCGGGCGATCAGCTTGTCGAGGCGCGCCTGGACCGTGCCGCGGGCGACGCCGAGGCGCCGGGACAGCTCGAGGACCCCGATGCGGGGCTCGCCGGCGAGCGCGGCGAGCAGTCTGCCATCCAGGGCGTCGAGGTGGACATCTTGTGCAGCCATGATGCGTCCAGACCCTACCGAATGCGCAGACTGACCAGCAGAGATTGTCACTATTGCCTAGCGGTGTGACCTGGCACAACATCTCGTCATGACGCAGATGATGGAACACGCCACGACTACCGACGACGTCTTCCCCGTCAAGGGCGTCGACTACCTCCAGTTCCTCGTGGGCAACGCGAAGCAGGCGGCCCACTACTACTCCACCGCCTTCGGCATGACGTGCGTCGCGTACCGCGGCCCCGAGCAGGGCTACCGCGACCACGCCGAGTACGTGCTGGTCAGCGGCTCCGCCCGGTTCCTGATCACCGGCGCCGTGCACGCCGGGGCGCCCGGCTCCGACCACGTCACCAAGCACAGCGACGGCATCTACGACATCGCGCTCAACGTCCCGGACGTCGACAAGGCGTACGCCCACGCGCTCTCCGCCGGCGCCCGCGGCGTCACCGAGCCGCGCGACGTCACCGACGAGCACGGCACGGTCCGGATCGCCGCGATCGCCGCGTACGGCGACACGATCCACTCGCTGGTCGACCGCTCCCGGTACACCGGCCCGTTCCTGCCGGGCTTCGTCGGGCGCGCCCCGATCGTCGACCGGCAGCCCGCGATCGACGCCGGCCTGCAGCCCAAGCGCTTCTTCCAGGCCGTCGACCACGTCGTCGGCAACGTCGAGCTCGGCAAGATGGACGAGTGGGTGGAGTTCTACGCCCGGGTCATGGGCTTCACCAACATGGCCGAGTTCATCGGCGACGACATCGCGACCGACTACTCGGCGCTGATGAGCAAGGTCGTCGCGGACGGCAGCCGCAAGGTCAAGTTCCCGCTCAACGAGCCGGCCGTGTCGAAGCGCAAGTCGCAGATCGACGAGTACCTCGAGTTCTACGGCGGCCCCGGCGCGCAGCACATCGCCGTGGCGACCAACGACATCATCGCCAGCGTCGACGCCATGCGCGCGGCCGGCGTGGAGTTCCTCGACACGCCGGACTCGTACTACGACGACCCCGAGCTGCGCGCCCGCATCGGCGAGGTCCGGGCCCCGATCGAGGAGCTGAAGAAGCGCAAGATCCTGGTGGACCGGGACGAGGACGGCTACCTGCTGCAGATCTTCACCAAGCCGGTCCAGGACCGCCCGACGGTCTTCTTCGAGCTGATCGAGCGCCACGGCTCGCTCGGTTTCGGCAAGGGCAACTTCAAGGCGCTGTTCGAGGCCATCGAGCGGGAGCAGGAGCTGCGCGGAAACCTGTAACACTGTTCCCGTGACCGAAGCGAACGACGACGCCCCGGCCGCGGGCCGCCCGGAACCCGGGCCGGTCCGCGGCCCGGCGCCGCAGCCGGCCGGCGAACCCCCGGCGGCCGGCGCCCCACCCGCCGGGCCCCCTCCCGGATACGCGGGACCGCCGCCGGGCTACCCGCCGTACTACGGGCCGCCCCAGCAGTACGGGCCGCCGCCGTACGGCCCGCCCGGCTGGCGCCCGCAGCCGGTGCCGCTGAGCCCCGACGGCCGCCCCCTGGCCGACTTCGGGACCCGGCTGCTCGCGTACCTGATCGACGGGGCGCTGCTCACCGCCGTCGCGATGGTGCTCTTCGCGCCGGTCTTCATCTGGCTGTTCACCAGCGTGCTGCCGGACATGACGCCGCAGGAGACGTTCGCCCCGGAGACGCCCGACTTCGGCGGCATCTTCGTCAAGTTCGTGCTGGCCGAGCTCGGCCTGGTCGTGTTCCTGCTGGTGGCGTACTACGTCTACTACGTCGAGATGATGTTCCGCACCGGGCAGACGCTGGGCAAGAAGCTCATCAAGGTACGGGTGATCCCGATCGCCCCGGGCGCCATGCTGACCCGGAGCATGGCGGCCAAGCGCTACCTCATCGAGTTCGTCGGCGGCATGGTCGTGCCGTTCTTCAGCTACGTCGACGGGTTCTGGCAGCTGTGGGACAAGCCGTACCAGCAGACCCTGCACGACAAGGTGGCCGGGACCGTCGTGATAAAGGTTGCGCCATGAGTTCGCTGCCCGCCGGTTGGTACAAGGACCCGGCCGACCCGTCGACCCAGCGCTGGTGGGACGGCGAGGGCTGGCTGGGCAAGGCCATCCCGGCGGACCAGACCCCGCCCGACGGCCCGCCGCCGGCCGAGGAGGAGCCGCCCGCGGCCGCCCAGCCGGTCACCCCCGCCGCGGCACCCGGCACGGCGGCACCCGCCCCCGGCCCCGCGGCGGCCCCCGGCGTGCCGCCGGCACCGGGCGCCCCGCCCACCGACGCGGTCCCGCCGCCCGGCTGGCCCGCGCCTCCACCCGGATGGCACCCCCCGCCCGGGTGGCAACCGCCGCCCGGGTGGCAACCGCCGCCTCCCGGATGGCAGCCGCCCCCCGGATGGCAGCCGCCCCCCGGATGGCAGCCGCCCCCGTCCGGGCAGCAGCCACCGTCCGGGCAGCAGCCACCGCCCGGCGGCTGGCAGGCGCCGCCCGGCTATCCCCCGGTGCCGCCCGGATACCACCTGCCGCCCGGCTATCCCGTGCCGCCGGCCGGGTGGCAGCCGCCGCCGTTCCCGTACCCGTACCCGGTGCAGGCCCGGCCGCACGGCATGGCACTCGCCGGGCTGGGCCGCCGGCTCGTCGCGCGGCTCGTCGACATCGCCGCCGTGCTCGTGCTCAACGTGCTGGTGAACGGCTGGCTCGCGTACCAGTGGTGGCTCGAGGTCGAACCGATCTTCCGGGCCGCCATGGACGAGCCGTTCGCCAGTCCGGAGCCGGCGTCCGTGCGGTCCATGTACCTCATGCTGACGATGCTGTTCGTGACGACCGCGCTGTGGCTCGCGTACGAGGTTCCCGCGCTGGCCAACAGCGGTCAGACGCTCGGCAAACGGCTGCTGCGGGTGAAGGTCGTCAAGCTGGAGGACACCACCCCGCTCGGGTTCGGGCGGGCGTTCCGGCGCTGGGGACGGCTCGGCATGTGGACGCCGCTCTGGAACTGCTACGGCCTGGGCTTCGTGGCGCAGCTGATCGACGCCGGCTCCGTGCTGTTCGACCAGCGGCTGCACCAGGCGTTGCACGACAAGTCCGCGCGCACCGTCGTGGTGGCGGTGCCGCCGGGCCACCCGAAGCAGGCCGAGCCGGCGAAGCCGGAGGCCGCGGATCCCACCGGAGGAAGACGATGAGCAGGCTGACCCGCGCCGACCTGGACGCGCTGCCCGCGTACGTGCCCGGGCGCAACGTCGCCGACCTGGTCCGCGAGCTGGGCCTCGCGGAGGCGATCAAGCTGGCCAGCAACGAGGTGCCCTTCGGGCCGCTGCCCGGCGTGGCGGAGGCCGTCGCGACGGCGGTCACCCAGTCGCACCGCTACCCGGACATGGGCGTGGTGGAGCTGCGCGACAAGCTCGCCGACCGGTACGGCGTCAGCCCCGACCGCATCGTCACCGGCTGCGGTTCGGTCGCGCTCGCCGAGCACCTGGTCAAGGCCACCTGCCTGCCCGGCGACGAGATCGTGTACGCGTGGCGCTCGTTCGAGGCGTACCCGATCATCTCGGCCGGCGCGGGCGCGACGAGCGTCCGGGTGCCCAACACGCCCGGCCACGGCCACGACCTCCCGGCGATGGCCGACGCGATCACCGACCGGACCCGGCTCGCGATCGTGTGCAACCCGAACAACCCGACCGGCACCAGCGTGCGCCGCGCCGAGCTGGACCGCTTCCTCGACGCCGTACCGAACGACGTCCTGGTGGTGCTCGACGAGGCGTACCGGGAGTTCGTCACGGACGACCAGGTGCCCGACGGCCTGGAGACGTACGGCGACCGGCCCAACGTGGTGGTGCTGCGCACGCTGAGCAAGGCGTGGGGCCTCGCCGGGCTGCGGATCGGCTTCCTCGTCGGCCAGCCGGAGGTCGCCGCGGCGATCCGCAAGGTGCTCACCCCGTTCTCCACCAGCCTGGTGGCACAGGCCGCGGCGCTGGCCGCGCTCGACGCCGAGGACGAGGTCCGCCGCCGCTGCGCCATCGTCATCAGCGAACGCGAGCGGGTCACCGAGGCGCTGCGCAAGCTGCTGCCGGACGTGCCCTCGAGCCAGTCCAACTTCGTGTGGCTGCCGCTGGGCGACCAGGCCGCGGCGTTCGGCGCGGCGTGCGAGAAGCGCGGCATCATCGTCCGGCCGTTCCAGGGCGACGGCGTCCGCGTCACGATCGGTACGCCCGAGGAGAACGACGCGTTCCTGGCGGCGGCCGAAGCGGCCCTGTAGCGGGCTCGGCTGCCGGCACCGGCAACCGGGCCGGGAACGTGCGGCGGGCGAGGGCCACCACCACGCCCGCCGCCACGGCCGACAGGGCGGCCAACGCCGGCAGCCGGCCGAGCAACCCGGCGCTGACCAGCCGCTCGCCGACGAACGCGCCGCCGCCGATGCCGATCTGGAAGGCCACCACGTAGGCGGCCGAGGCGGCGTCCCGGGCCCGCGGGGCGACCCGCAGGATCGTCGCCTGCAGCACCACGGGCAGCGCGGTGAAGGCGCCACCCCAGGCCAGCGCCGCGAGCACGGTGACGGCGAGGCCGGGCACGGGTGCGAGCAGCGCCAGCGAGCCCGCGATGACGGCGATGAGCCCCAGCAGCACCGCGCGGGGCCGCCGGTCCACGAGCCGGCTCACCACCCAGTTGCCGAGCAGGCCCGCGACGCCGTAGCCGAGCAGCAGGGCGCTCAGCCCGAGCCCCTCCAGCCCGCCGGCCCGCCGCACCAGCGGGGCGATGTACGTGTACGCCGCGAAGTGCCCGACGACCACCACCGCCGTGAGCAGGCAGACGACGGCGACCGGGCCGGACCGGATGATCCGCACCGCTGCCCGCAGCTGTGCGCCCGCCCGCGTGGCCGCATCCCGGGGCAGGGCGGGCAACCGGGGCAGTACCGTCAGCAGCGCCACCACGCAGCCGGCCCCGGCGACCGCGAGCGCCCCGAGCGCGACCCGCCAGCCGAGCCACTGGCCGAGCGCCGTGCCCAGCGGCACACCCGCCACGATGGCGAGCGAGTTGCCGAAGAACACCACGGCGGTGGCGCGCCCGGCCTGGCCGTCGGGGACCAGCCGGGCGGCGACCGGCGCGATCGTGGACCAGAACACGCCGTGCGCCACCGCGCAGATCAGCCGGGAGAGCGCAAGGATGAGGAAGGTGGCCGCGAAGGCGGCCGCCACCTGGGAGAGCACGAAGATCGCGAGGGTCGCGGCGAGCAGCAGGCGCCGGGGGATCCGCATGGTGAGCGCGGTCAGCGGGACGGTGGTCACGGCCGCCACGACGGCGTAGCTGGTCAGCAGCAGCCCCACGTCCGCCTCGTGGACCGCGAGCCCGGATGCGATCTGCGGGAGCAGGCCGACCGGGATGGTCTCCGCGGTGACGTAGACGAAACAGGACGCGCCGAGCACCACGATGGCGCCGCGATGGTGAAGCTTCACCATCCGACAATATGCTCTTACATAGAGCATAAGAAGGGGGAACGGTGTGACGACGCGCGCGACCGAGCTGCTGCGGGTGGTGCACGCCCGTCCCGGGGTCACCCGGGCGGACGCGGCCCGGCTGATCGGCGTCGGCACCGGGGCGACCACGGAGCTCGTCGGCCGGCTCGGGCAGGCCGGGCTGCTCGCCGAGCAGCCCGCCGCGCCCAGCGGGGCGCGCGGCCGGCCCACCACCTCGCTGATCCCGCACCCGCGCGGGCCGCTGATCGCCGCCGCCTCCATCACCCACGAGGCCTGGCGCGTCGACGTCGTCGAGCTCGGCGGCGGCACGCTGGCCACCGTGCGCGAGGAGGTCGGCGGCCGCGGCGGCGGGGAGGTGGTCGCGGCTATCGGTACGGCCGTGACGCGGCTGCGCCGGCAGTACGGCGACCGCATCCGCGGCATCGGCATCTCGGCGCCCGGCACGGTCTCCCGCGACCTCGTGCTGGACGCCAGCAACCTGGGCTGGCACGACGTGGACCTGGCGGCCGCCTGGCCCGGCGCCGAGATCTTCGTGGCGGGCAACGACGCGACACTGGCGGCGTCGGCCGAGTCGCACCGCGGGGTGGCGGTCGGCGCGTCGGTCGCGCTGCACCTGCGGATCGAGGCGGGGCTCGGCGGCGCGGTGGTCAACGGCGGCCAGGTCCTGGTGGGAGCGCTGGGGGCGGCCGGGGAGTTCGGGCACATGCCGTTCGGGGACCCGGCCGTGGCGTGCCCGTGCGGGGCGTACGGCTGCTGGGGCACCGCGGTCGACGGCTCGGCGCTGGCCCGGCTGCTCGGCCACGACCAGCCCCGCGACCCCGTCTCGTACGCCCGCCGCATCATCACCGCACCCGATCCGGAGCCGGCGGCCGCGACGGCGACCGTGGCAGCCGCCCTGGGCCGGGGCATCGCGGGCCTGGTCAACGGGCTCGACCCGGACCTCGTGACGCTGGGCGGCCTGGGCGCCGACCTGCTGGCCGCGGCACCGCAGGCGCTGGAGGAGGCGTACCGGGCGGGGCTGATGGCCTTCCGCCGGGCGTCGCCACCGCCGGTGCTCGCCGCGGCACTGGGCGACGACGGGCCGCTGGCGGGCGCCGCCGAGGAGGCCTGGACCGCCCTGCTGGCGAGCCTGGTCTAGAGGTCGATCGCGACGAGTTGACCCTGGGCTGTGGCGCTCGGGTAGACGGCGGTGACGGCGTACAACACACCGTCGCAGACCACGCAGTCGAAGCCGCCCCGGTCCAGCGGGATCCGGCGGAGGACCTCGCCGCCCTCGCGCACGAGGACACATTCCCTGTTCGGCACGTCGGCGTACCAGACCTGGCCGGGTGCCGGAACGCAGATGCCGTCGGGCGCGGCGTTCTCGAGGGCGGCCCAGACCCGCCGGTTGTGCAGCCCGCCGTCGGGTGCCACGTCGAAGGCGGTGAGCCGGCTGCCGTGCGACTCGGCCACGATCAGCGTGTCGCCGTCCAACGCCATCCCGTTCGGGAAGTCGAGGCCGCCGGCGACCTCGCGGGCCTCACCCCGCGGCGTGACCCCGGTGATCGTTCCCGGTCCGGGCGGACCCGCGTAGAAGTCGTACCCGATGTTGTTGACGAAGACGTTCCCGGCGCGGTCGACGGCGATGTCGTTCCACGGGTAGGGCGCCTCGAGCCGGACGAAGGCGCCGAGCGTGCCGTCCGGTTCCTCGCACAGCAGCGGACCGCGCCCGGTGATCACGACCATCCGGCCGTCCGGCAGCCAGTCGATGCAGAAGGGGAAGTCGGCGATCCGTGCGACGGCCGTCGCGCTGCCGTCGGAGAAGCGCGCGATCTGCCCTGTTCCCCAGTCGCAGAACCAGAGCCGGCCGTCGTGCCAGCGCATCGACTCGCCCAGCGACAGTCCGTCGATCAGTACGCGCATCGCTCGATCCTAGAGTCTGTTTCGTACCATCCGGCGGTGCGCCGGCGAGGGTTCGGAGTGGTGGCCGCGGCAGTCCTGGTCGCCGCTGTGCTGGCCGGGCACCGGCTGATCCCCGACGTGGGCGGCAGCCCGGGCAGCATCGTGGAGACGTTCCTACCATGGCTCGGGCTCAGCGTTCCGGTGCTCGCGGCGCTGGGCTGGTGGCGGCGGCCCCGGGTGGCGTTGCCCGCGGTCCTGCTGCCGCTGATCGCGTGGCTGGGGCTGTTCGGGCCGGTGCTGCTGCCCGACAACGCGGGGCAGGGTCTGGTCGCGGTGCAGCACAACGTCAGCGACGAGAACCGCGACCCGGCCGGGACGGTACGGGAGCTGCTGCGCGTGTCACCCGACCTGGTGGCGCTCAGCGAGGTGCTGCCCGAGGCACTGCCGGCGTACGACGCGGCGTTCGGGACGGCGTACCCGCATCGCGTGGTGCACGGGACCGTCGCGCTGTGGTCGCGTTACCCGGTCGCCGAGGAGGGCGCGCTCGACATCCGGCCGCGGGCGTTCGGGCCGGACTGGAATCGTGGCCTGCGCGCGGTCGTCCGCACCCCGTACGGCGACGTCGCGGTGTACGTCGCGCACCTGCCGTCCGTACGCATGGGCGTCAAGGGTTTCGCGGCGACGCCCCGGGACGAGAGCGCAGCCCGGCTCGGCGAGGCGCTGGGCGCCGAGCCGCTCGGCCGGGTGCTGCTGCTGGGCGACCTGAACGGCACGGTCGACGACCGCGGCCTGAAGCCGGTGACCGCGCGCTTGAGCACGGCCCCGGCGTTCGCGTTCAGCTGGCCCGCGCGGGCGCCGGTGGCCCGGATCGATCAGATCCTGGGCCGCGGGCTGACCGTGACGTCGCTGTGGTCGCTGCCGCGCACGGGCAGCGACCACCTTCCGATCGCGGCGCGGATCACCTTCTAGATCGCCGCGATGACGGAGGGGTCCGGGAGGTAATAGTCGTCACCCTGCAGCCGTTCGACGACCACGTACGAGTCCGTCAGCTGCCACAGGTGCGGCTGCCACGGCTCGGAGCGCTCCCTCTTGACGTACATGGGGAAGGCGGCGGTCTGTGTGCCGGTGCGCGCGTCCAGCACCACGATCCGCCGGTCGGGGGTCAGCAGGACGACCTTGGTGCCGCGTACGCCCAGCACCTGAGCCGCGCCCGTCCAGCGCCAGGTCGCCGACCCCGACGCGGTCACCGCACCGCCGGACGCGGTCAGCACGAGGGTGCCGCCCGCGGTCGCCCCGGGCGCGTCCAGGGCCGGCGTACGCACGGGTCCGGGCCCGCCGGTGAGCCAGCCCTGTCCGGCCGCGTCGCGCAGGCCGGCGCACCGGGACCGGGCGACGTCGCAGCCCACCGGGGCCGACGGGCCCACCGGCCAGCTGCGGACCGCCTCGCCGGAGGTGACGTCCCAGGCGCCCGCGCCGCAGACGAACTGGCCGCCGCCGGTGACGAACGGCGTGACGCAGCCCCGCGGGAGGGTGATCGTCCAGCGCGGCGAACCGTCGGCGGCGGAGAAGGCGAGCACCTTGCCGCTGTCGCCGACGAGGACGGCCGGGCCGACGACGTACAGGCCGGGCGGGGTCCAGACGGCGGTCGCCCCGGTGCGGTCGGTGAAGGGTTCGCCGGCCGGGCCGTGGGCACGCCAGGCGACGGTTCCGGTACGCCCGTCCAGCGCGACCAGCTCCCCGTCGGCCCACCGGCTCACCACCGTGCTGCCGACCGCCACGACCCCGCTGAGCCGGGCGGGCCAGCGCCGGTACGACCACAGCGGGGTGGTCGTCATCTTCTCGTCGACCGGCCCGTCGGCCTTCACGAGGCGTTCGCCGGCGTACACCCGGATGCGGTCGTCGACGATCAGCGGGGCCTGTGTGACCTTGCCGGTGGCGCCCGGCGGCAGGGCGGCCGCGACCGGGTACGCGCCGGTCGCCGGCTCGAGCACCTCGGCCGGGCCGAGCACGCGCCAGCCGATCAGCCCCGCGGCGGCCAGCACGACGAGGGCGGCGAGCGCGCGCAGCAGGTTCCGGGTCACCCCCGGGACAGTAATTCAGGCGGCGGCGGCCAGGTCGTCGAGGTCGCGGCGGAGCGCCCCCTCGACCGTACGGGCGGCCAGCCCGCCGAACACCAGCGCCAGGAACCGGCCGGCGGGGGCGGTCGGGGTGCCGTCCTGCACGACGGTGACCATCGTGCCGCCGCGGTGCCGCCCCTCGATGACCGGCACGAACGTGTACGTCATCCGGTAGTCCGCGCCGATGCCCGGCGACACGACCACGAACCGCTCCGGCACGGCGCACTCGCGGACCCGGAACTCCTCGGTGATCTCGCCGCCGTCGGCCATCGTCCGGGTCTCCCGCCACACCGTGCCGGCGTCGAACGGCCCGGGGGTGAGCAGCTCGACGCGGGTGACCGTGGACAGCCACTCGCAGCGGCGGGCCAGGTCGGTGAAGACCCGCCACACCTCGACGACCGGCGCCTCGACCAGCCGGGTGACCGCGACCGTGGACATGATGACAACTTACGGGGAGTCGCGCCTCAGGGACAGACGGTTCCGGACACCTCGCCGAGCCCGATAGTGCCGCCATCTGCACCGGCGGCGGTCGCGCTGATCGTCACGGTGTCGCCGTCGAGCAGGAACCCCCGCGTCGATCCGTCGGCGAGCGTGACGGGCCGGTCCCCGTTCCAGGTGAGCTCGAGGAACGAGCCGGCCTCCTCGCGGGCGGGCCCGGAGACGGTCCCGGACGCGTACAGGTCGCCGGTACGCACCATCGCCCCGTTGACCGTCAGGTGGGCGAGCTGCTGCGCCGCCGTCCAGTACATCTGCGCGAAAGGCGGGGTGCTGACCTGCGTACCGTTCCATTCGACCCGCAGCCGGACGTCGAAGGCCGGTCCCGGCGGCAGCAGATAGTCCTGCGGCACGGGATCCTGCGCCGGCGCCGGCACCTGGGCGAACGCGGACAGCGGCACCACCCAGGGCGACACCGAGGTGGCGAAGGACTTGGCCAGGAACGGGCCGAGCGGCTGGTACTCGAACGCCTGGATGTCCCGGGCGGACCAGTCGTTGACGAGCACCACGCCGAAGACGTGCTCGGCGAAGTCCGCGGTGGCGATGCGCCGGCCCGGCACGCCGACCACGAACCCGACCTCGGCCTCGACGTCGAGCCGCCGGGAGGGGCCGAAGACGCCGGCACCGAGCTGGCCGGCGGGGCGCTCGATGGGCGTCCCGGAGACCACGACCGTCGCGGACCGGCCGTGGTAGCCGATCGGAAGCTGCTTCCAGTTGTCCCGCAGCGGCGGGCTGCCCGGGCGCAGGATCCGGCTCACGTTCGCGGCGTGGTGCTCGGAGGAGTAGAAGTCCGTGTAGTCGGCCACGTCGAACGGCAGGTGCAGCTCGACGTCGCTCAGCGGGATCGCGGGCAGCGTCGGCGCCAGCTCCACGATCCGCGCACGGATGGCGGCCCACTGCGGCCGGCCGAGGGACATCAGCACGTTCAGGGACGGCTGTCGCAGCGCACCGCCCGCGAGGATCAGGTCGTCCGCCTCCGCCCGGGACAGGTCCAGGACCGCGTCGCCGAGCCGTACGCCGATCCTGCGCACGTCGTCGCCGGGGGTGGAGAAGACGCCGTACGGCAGGTTCTCCAGGCCGAAAAGGGTCACTCGTAGCCACCGTTGATCAGGCCGAGCCGGATCAGCTCCGTCACCGGCTCCAGCAGGTTGCCCGTACCGAATCCCACCCACAGCGGCCGCTCGTGGTCGCGCCGGGCGCGGGCGGGCTCCACCAGCGGCAGCGGATGCGTCGCCGCGAGCACCTCGGCCACCTCCGCCACCTCGCCGCCGTCCGCGGCCAGCGTGGCGGCGACCAGCACGTTGAGGAAACCGTGGTGGGCGAAGCCGGTCTCCGGGTCGGTGTGCCGCAGCGCGTGCCGCAGTCCCGCGGCGAGCTTGAACGGCAGGTCCCGGTCCCGGCACGCGCAGATCACCGCGGCCAGCTCGACCGGGGTCGGGAACAGCTCGGCCGCGAGGCCGCCGACGCGGAACTTGGGACGGATCGCCACCCCGTCGGTGCGCGCGGCCGCGACCGTGTCCAGCGCCGCGAGCAGGCCCCAGCTGAGCGGGATCTCGGCGTACACCTGCAGGTCGAGCTCGGTCTCGGCGAGCGTGCGCAGCGCGCCCAGGCCGGGCTGCGGGTCCTCGCCCCGGCGCGAGACCAGCGCCTCGACCTGACTCACGACCGCGCCGGCGGCGCGCATCTTCGCGACGGCGGCGGGCAGGGCGGCGATGGCGGCGTCGTTCACGACACCCACGGCCAGGCCGTCGGCCGCGGCGTCCAGCGACGACGGTACGAGCAGCGCACCGAACATCCCGGCATACCAGGCATCCCGGTGTCTACGGTGCGCGGCGACCGCCTCGGGGACGCTGAGCATGGCCGGCGGAAGCAACGACGCATCGTCCACGAGGCCGGCGAAGAGCCGTGGCACGAGCGTTGACACGAATACTGAACCTAATGGACGCTTCGAGAGCCGGACAACACCGTCCGTAATGTCAGTTTCCTAGGGGTGGTGGCAACGATGCCGTACTACCGCAGCGTCGGGGAGATCCCCCGTAAGCGGCACACCCAGTTCCGCCGGCCGGACGGCGGGCTCTATGCCGAAGAACTCATGGGCCAGGAGGGCTTCTCCTCCGACTCGTCCCTGCTCTACCACCGGTACGCCCCCACGGCCATCACCTCGGCCGAGGTGTACGAGCCACCGGCGGCCCGGCAGTCGCCCAACCTGCCGCTGAAGCCGCGGCACCTGCGTACGCACAAGCTCGACACGGGCCCCGCCGACGCGGTCCTGGGCCGCCATCCGCTGCTCGCCAACGGCGACGTCCGGATCGGCTACGTGGTCGCGGACCGGCCGTCCCCGCTCTACCGCGACGCCGTCGGCGACGAGTGCCTGTACGTCGAGGAGGGCACGGCGACGATCGAGACCACGTTCGGCGCGCTGACCGTGGGCACCGGCGACTACGTGATCATTCCGACGTCGGTGGTGCACCGGATCGTGCCCGACGGCCCGGTACGGCTGCTGACCATCGAGGCGACCGGGCACATCGGCCCGCCGAAGCGCTACCTGTCCGTACGCGGGCAGTTCCTGGAGCACTCGCCGTACTGCGAGCGCGACGTCCGCGGCCCGGGCGAACCCCTGCAGGCCGAGGGCGAGAACGTCGAGGTGTACGTCAAGCACCGCGCGGGCTGGACCCGGCACGTGTACGCCCACCACCCGTTCGACGTGGTCGGCTGGGACGGCTGCCTCTACCCGTGGGCGTTCTCGATCCACGACTTCGAGCCGATCACCGGCCGCGTGCACCAGCCGCCGCCGGTGCACCAGACGTTCGAGGGCCCGAACTTCGTGGTGTGCTCGTTCGTGCCGCGCAAGGTCGACTACCACCCGCTGGCGATCCCGGTGCCGTACAACCACCACAACGTCGACTCGGACGAGATGATGTTCTACACCGGCGGCAACTACGAGGCGCGCCGCGGCTCCGGCATCGAGCAGGGCTCGATCTCGCTGCACCCGTCCGGCTTCACCCACGGGCCGCAGCCGGGCGCGGTGGAACGGGCGATCGGCGCGGAGCACTTCGACGAGCTCGCCGTCATGGTGGACACGTTCCGGCCGCTCGACCTCTGCGACGCGGCCCTGGCCGTCGAGGACACCGCGTACGCCTGGACCTGGAACAGGTAGCGGAAGGGGCGGGCAGCTCGTGGCCGCCCGCCCCTCTCTTTCCCCGGATCAGTTGATGTGGAACTGCTCGCCGTAGACGGCGAAGTCGAGCGGGGTGTTCAGGTCGAAGTTGCCGTTGCGGAGGAAGACCCGCTGGGCGGTGTCCACCCGGCTGGTGTCCGAGTGGGCCTCCTCCTTCTTCATCTCCACGACCCGCTCGTCCAGGAACGCGTTGAGCCACGTGGTCTCGTTGCCGCCCTGCGCCGGCGGCTTGGCCTTCTGCAGGGCGCGGCTGCGGATCGAGCGCATGCCCTCGTAGCCGTGCATGACCGCGGCGTCGTAGTAGGCGAACTGGCCGAGCGCGCGGACGCCGTCGTTCTTGCCGTCGCGTACCGACGGGTTGAAGTAGACGCGGTCGCGTTCCGCCTCCTGGGCCGCCTGGAACACCGGGTCGGCCGCGGCGGTCCGCCAGTCGCGCGGGAAGTTCGGGTCCAGCCCGGCGTGCGAGTCCGTGCCGTTGACCGTACGCAGCGCCGGCAGGTACTTGGCCAGCACGTTGCCCGGCTTCGTGGCGGTGTACGCCTCGACGAGCTCGAGCATGTCGCCCGTACCGGAGCAGAAGCCGATGATGCCCGCGGTGTAGCCCCGGCCGTCGCCGATGTCCTCGATGTAGCTGAACTGCGCCCGCCAGTCGAGCGAGGAGTTCTCGGCGGCCGAGACGATCTGCATCGCCACGTCCTTCTTCGCCGGGTTGTCGAGGCCGGCGCCGCTGTTCTGCGGCGGGGTGGTCGGCGGGGTCGTCGGGGTGCTGGTGCCGCCCGGCAGTGTCCACTTCTGATTGGCGGCGCTGCCGCACGTCCAGATCTGCAGCCGGGTGCCGTTGGCGGAGCTCTGGCCGGTGACGTCGAGGCACTTGCCGGAACCGGTGTTGACCAGGGTGCCGCCGGAGCCGGCGGTCCACTTCTGGGCGCCGGTGCCGTTGCAGTCGTACAGCTGGATCTTCGTGCCGTCGGCCGTGCCGGCGGCGGTGACGTCGAGGCACTTGCCCAGCGCCTTGATCGAGTTGTCCGCGTTGCCGACCGTCCAGGTCTGCGCGTTCGTGCCGTTGCAGTCGTACAGCTGGATCGCGGTGCCGTTGGCGGAGTTGGCGGCGGCGACGTCGACGCACTTGCCGCCGAGGCCCTTGATCGGGCCGGCGGTCGCGGCGCTGGCGGGGAGCAGGCCGTACGCGACGGCCGCTGCGGGGATCAACACGCCGCCGAGGGCATAGGACAGCGTTCTCTTGCGGTTCATGGCGCTCCTCGTGGGGGATGGAGGGGGTGGGCGCGCAGAGGTGACCGTCGATGGCAGGCGCTGGGGATGCCCGCCATCGACGGCGATGAGTGGTCACGCTAGGTCAGTTAAAGTGATTTATCAATAGCCGCCGCAGCGCGGTCACGTGCGCCCTTTCGGGCAAACAAGCGGCCGACGGAAACTCAGTGTTGACTTCACGGGGTGACGGTTCTACGGTCCAGCTAATTGTTAGCCAGCTTGCCAATCACCTCGGAGGCCCGGTGACACGCCTGGCGGGTTCGTCCAAACTGCTGCGCGCCATGAACGCGAGCGCGGCCCTCGGCCATCTGCTCGAGGCGGGCGGTCTGACCCGGGCCGACCTGCGCAAGCTGACCCAGCTCTCCACCCCGACCATCTCCGAGGTGCTGCGCCGGCTCACCGAGGCCGGCCTGGTGACCGTCGTCGGCTACCACAGCGGCAGGCCGGGACCCAACGCGGAGATCTACGCGGCGAACCCGGACGCAGCGTACGCCGCCGCGGTGTCCGTCCGCGACATCGGCGCCAGCGGGGCGCCCTCGGTCGTCGCCGCGCTCTGCGACCTGACCGGCGCCGAGCGGGCCCGCATCGAGCGCCGGGTCGACTTCCTGCGTACCGACCCCAAGACCGCGCTGGTCAAGGTGGTCGCCGACCTGCGCGAGGAAGCCGGTGTGGCGGCCGCGGGCATCCACCACGTCCAGCTCGGCGTCGCCGGCTCGTACGACTCCCGCGCCCAGACCATCCGCCACGTCGACGTGCCCGGCTTCGCCCGCCCCGGCCTGGTGCCGGAGATAGCCGCGGCGCTCGGCACCCGCGTCGGCGTCGACAACGACGTCAACCTCGCCGCGGTCGCCGAGCGTCGCCACGGCGTGGGCACCGACGCCGACGGCTTCGCGCTGATCTGGCTCGGCCAGGAGGGACTCGGTCTCGCCATCGACATCGGCGGCACGCTGCTGCGCGGTGCCCGCGGCGGCGCCGGCGAGATCGGCTACATGCCGCTGTACGCCCCCGACTCCACCCACCGCAAGGTCGACCTGCAGGACCTCGTCGGCGGCGCCGCGGTCCTCGCGCTCGGCCGGGACCACGGCGTGCCGGGGCGTACCCCGCTGGAGGTGGTCCAGGCCGCCGCGGCCGACCCGGAAGCCGGCGAGTTCTTCACCGAGCTCGCCGACCGGGTCGCGGTCGGGCTCGCCGCCGTCATCGCCGTGCTCGACCCCTCGCTCGTCGTCCTGGCCGGACCGGTCGCGCAGGCCGGCGGGAAGACCCTGCTCACGGCGGTCACCACGGCCGTACGCCGCGCCGCGCCGCTCGAGAGCACCATCGCCGTCACCACGATCGACGACGACGCCGTGCTGCTCGGCGCCCTCGACGCCGGGCTCACCGCCGTCCGCGAGGCGCTGATCGCCTCGATCCGCGACGACCAGGCCTGACCACTTCCCCCGCGCACCACCGGCTTCGAGAGGACCCCTCGAGTGAACAAGCGGATACCCCCTGCCCAAAAACCGGTCATCGCCGCCCTGGCGGCGCTGCTGCTGACCGCCGCATGCACCCCGGCACCCAAGGAACAGAAGATCGCCGACCCGGGTACGGAGGTGTCCGGCACGGTCGAGCTGTGGCACTTCTTCACCGAGCGGGAGGCCGCCGCGATCGACACCGTGGTCAAGGACTTCGAGAACAGTCACCCCAAGATCAAGGTGACCGTGAAGCCGGGCCAGGACGACTCGAAGATGACGCAGGCCATCGGCGCGGGCAACGGGCCGGACATCGGGCTGTCGTACTCCACCGACATCGTCGGGAAGTTCTGCTCGTCCGGCGCGTGGGTGGATCTGGCGCCGTACCTCAAGCGCGACAACGTCGACCTGGGGCAGCTCAACCCGACGACCCGGCAGTACACGGAGTTCGGCGGCAAGCGCTGCGCGATGCCGTTCCTCGCCGACGCGTACGGGATGTTCTACAACAAGGACCTGTTCGCCAAGGCGGGCATCGCGCAACCGCCGAAGACCTTGGACGAGCTCACCGAGGACGCCAAGAAGCTCACGGTGAAGAACCCGGACGGCTCCCTGAAGACGGTCGGCTTCCTGCCGCTCTTCGACTTCTACGAGAACGCGGCGGCGCACCTGGCCCCGGCCGTGGGCGCGAAGTGGCTGACCGACGACGGCAAGTCCGCGGTCGGCGCCGACCCGGCCTGGAAGACGCTGCTGACCTGGCAGAAGAACCTCGTCGACTGGTACGGCTACGAGAACCTGCAGAAGTTCCGGGCCGGCCTGGGTGACGAGTTCAGCGCGGACAACGCGTTCCAGAAGGGCCAGGTGGCGATCAACATCGACGCCGAGTACCGGCTCGCGTTCCTCAAGGACCAGGCCCCGAAGCTCACGTACGGCGTCGCGCCGATCCCGGTCAGCGACCCGGCCCGGTACGGCGGCGGCTACGTCACCGGCAACATCGTCGGCATCTCGAAGAACGCCAAGAACCCCGAGGCCGCCTGGGAGCTCATCAAGTACCTGACGACGAACGACGCCACGATCGTCAAGCTGGCGAACTCGCTGAAGAACCTGCCCACGACCACGAAGGCGGTCGCCGACCCCGGCCTGCAGGTGGAGCCCGAGTTCAAGACGTTCATGGACATCTTCGCCAGCCCGAACTCGTCCACCACGCCGCCGTCCGCGTCCGGGCCGGCGTACCAGGAGACGTTCGGGACGTTCGCCACGAACTGGCAGTCCGGCAAGGTCAAGAACCTCGACACCGGGCTCGCCGACGCCGACAAGCAGATCAACAGCGTGATGACGCTGGGCGGCTGACATGCGGCTGCGCCGGAACCTGACCACGTTGTCCTTCCTGGCCCCCGCCCTGATCGGGATCGCGGTCTTCTTCGTCTACCCGCTGCTGTCCGCGGTGTACTTCTCGTTCACCAAGTTCGACCTGCTGACCGTGCCGCAGTGGGTCGGGCTGGCCAACTACCGGCGGATGGCCGACGACCCGTACCTGCTCCAGTCGATCCGCAACACGCTGTGGATGGTCGTGGTCTTCGTCCCGGTACGCATCATCAGCGCGATCGGCCTGTCGATGCTGCTCACCCAGATCAAGCGGGGAGCCGGCTTCTTCCGGACGATCTTCTACCTGCCGGCGCTGGCACCCCCGGTCGCCGCGACCATCGCCTTCGTCTACCTGCTCAAGCCCGGTACCGGCCCGGTCAACACGTTCCTCGGCCACCTGGGCATCGAGGGCCCGCTCTGGTTCAACTCGCCGGAGTGGTCCAAGCCGTCGCTGGTGCTGCTCGGCCTCTGGGGCATCGGCGACATCATGATCATCTTTCTGGCGGCGGTGCTGGGCGTCTCCCCGAGCCTCTACGAGGCGGCGTCGCTCGACGGCGCCAACGCCTGGCACCGGTTCCGCTACGTGACCCTGCCGTCGATCCGCCCGGTGATCCTCTTCGCCACGGTCACCGGCGTGATCTACACGCTGCAGTACTTCGACCAGGCCGCGGTCGCCGGCTCCATCGCCAGCGGCCAGGCGGTCACCGGCGCCGGCATCTCCTCGTCCTTCGGCTTCCCCGAGGGCTCCACCTTCACGTATCCGCTCTGGCTCTACACGGTCGGCTTCCGCTACAACGCGCTCGGCTACGCCAACGCCATGGCCGTCGCGCTGTTCGTGGTCGCCCTCGCCGTGACGGTGATCCTGCTCCGCCGCTCCAAGGCCTTCTCCGGGGAGGACCAATGACAACCCTGCTGGAACGGCCGCCGCGCACGGTCGCGCCCACCGACCGACAGGTACGCCGCCAGAACCGGCTCGCGTGGATCGCCCGGCACAGCCTCGCCATCGTGCTGGCCATCATGTTCCTGACCCCGGTGGGCTACCTGCTCCTGATCTCCGTGATGACCAGTGATCAGGCGCTGACCAGCGACTACTGGCCGAACACCTGGCACTTCGACAACTACGTACGCGTCTTCCAGGTCACCCCGCTGCCGCGGTACCTGCTCAACACGGTGATCTACGCGGTGCTGGCCACCGCCTTCATGCTGCTGTCCAGCGTGCCGGCCGCGTACGCCCTGGCCAAGCTGAGGTTCCGCGGCCGCAACGCGATGTTCCTGGCCGTGATCTGCGTGATGATGTTGCCGCCGCAGGTGGTGACCGTCCCGCTCTACCTGATGTGGGCCCGGTACGGCCTCACCGGTTCCCTGACCCCGCTGATCGTCCCGATGCTCTTCGGCGACGCGTTTTGCATCTTCCTGCTGCGGCAGTTCCTGCTGACCATCCCGTCCGACTACCTGGACGCGGCCCGGGTCGACGGCTGCGGCGAATGGCGGACCCTCATCCGGGTCGTGCTCCCGATGGCCCGCCCGGGCATCGCCGCCGCGGGACTGTTCCAGTTCTTCTACGCCTGGAACGACTACTACGGACCGCTGCTCTACACCAGCGAGAACGAGCGCTCGTGGACGCTGTCGCTGGGCCTCGCCTCGTTCCACGGTGTCCATCACGTCGACTGGAACCTGGTCACCGCCGCCACGGTGCTGGCCATGGCGCCGATCGTCGTCGTGTTCTTCTTCGCCCAGAAGGCATTCGTCCAGGGCGTCACACTCACGGGGGTCAAGGGGTGAAGATCGCTGTCGTCGGCGGCGGGTCCACGTACACGCCGGAGCTGGTGGACGGGTTCGCCCGGCTCGGCGAGAAGGTGTCCGAGCTGGTGCTCATCGACCCGGCGGCGCCCCGCCTGGACGTGGTCGGCGCCTTCTCCGCGCGCATCTTCCGGCACTACGGCCACCCCGGAAAGGTCACCTGGACCACCGACCTCGACGCCGGCGTCACCGACGCCGACGCCGCGGTGATCCAGCTGCGCGTCGGCGGGCAGGCCGCCCGGATCAGCGACGAGACCTTCCCGCTGACCTGCGGCTGCGTCGGCCAGGAGACCACGGGGGCGGGCGGGCTGGCCAAGGCTCTGCGTACGGTTCCCGTCGTGCTCGACGTCGCCGGGCGCATCCGGGCGCGCGCCAAGCCGGGAGCGTGGATCGTCGACTTCACCAACCCCGTCGGCATCGTCACCCGTGCCCTGCTCGACGCCGGCCACAGGGCGGTCGGGCTGTGCAACGTGGCGATCGGCTTCCAGCGCCGCTTCGCTGCCCTGCTCGGCGTCGAGCCGTCGGCCGTCGTCCTCGACCACGTCGGCCTCAACCACCTGACCTGGGAACGGGCGGCCTATGTGGACGGCGTCGACCGGCTGCCCGGGCTGCTGCGCGAGCACCTTCCCGAACTCGCCGCCGAGGTGGAGCTCGACCCCGCGGTGCTCACGGCGCTCGGCAACGTGCCGTCGTACTACCTCAGCTACTTCTACGCGCACGACCAGCACGTACGGGCCGCGGCCGGCGCGCCCACGCGGGGCCGGCGGGTCGCCGAGATCGAGGCGACGCTGCTCGAGATGTACCGCGATCCGGCGCTGGAGGAAAAGCCTGCGCTGCTCGGCGAGCGCGGTGGGGCGTACTACTCCGAGGCGGCCGTCGGACTGATCGCGGCGCTGCACGGCCACGACCCCGACGGCGTGCACTCGGTCAACGTCCGCAACAACGGCACACTGCCGTTCCTCGACGACCGGGCCGTCATCGAGGTCTCCGCGCGGGCGGCCCAGGACGGCCCGGCGCCGCTGCCGGTCACCCCGCTCGCGCCCGACCTGGCCGGACTGGTCTCGCACGTCTCCGGGTACGAGGAACTGGCGCTCGACGCAGCCCTGCGCGGCGGACGGCACCGGGTGTACCGCGCGTTGCTGGCCCATCCGCTGATCGGCCAGCACGAGCGGGCGGAGAAGCTGACCGACGAGCTGCTCGCCGCGGGTGCCCGGCACCTGGCCTGGGCTCGATGAGCGGGCTCTACCTGGCCGTGGACGGCGGCAACTCCAAGACCGACGTCGTCCTCGGCACGGCGGACGGCCACGTGCTCGGCTTCGTCCGCGGTCCGACGACGTCGCCGCACTCGATCGGGCCGGCCGGCACGCTGCGGGTTCTCGACGAGCTGATCACCGCCGTACGCGCCGAGGCCGGCCTGGCACCCACCGAGGCGATCGACGTGGCCGCGGTCTACCTCGCCGGAGCGGACCTGCCGGTCGAGGTGGAACGGTTGCACGCCGCCATCTCGGGGCGCGCCTGGAGCCGGGCGACGATCGTGGACAACGACTGCTTCGCCCTGATGCGCGCGGGCACGTCACTCCCGGACGCGGTCGCCGTGGTCTGCGGCGCGGGCACCAACTGCGTCGGACGGGCCGCGGACGGCCGTACGGCCCGCTTCGTCGCCCTGGGCCCGATCTCCGGCGACTGGGGCGGCGGCCACGACCTCGCCGAGCACACCCTGCGCCTGGCCGCACGGGGTGAGGACGGCCGCGGCGAACCCACCGCGCTCTCCGCCGCGGTCGCCGCCCACTTCGACCGGGCAGACGTCGAACAGGTCAGCATCGGCCTGCACCTCGGCGAGATCGACCCGCTCCGGATCCGCGAACTGGCCCCGCTGCTGTTCGCCGTGGCCACCGCGGGCGATGCCGTCGCCGACGGGCTGGTACGCCGGCAGGCCGAGGAGATCCTCGGCCAGCATCGGGTGGCCGCGGGCCGGCTCGGGCTGCTGGGCGTGCGGCACGCGCTGGTCCTGGGCGGTGGCGTACTGCACGCCCGGCACCCCGTGCTGCACGACAGAGTGGTGGCGGGCGCCCACGCCCAGGCGCCGCTGGCCGAGATCGGCGTGCTCGACTCCCCGCCCGCCGTGGGCGCGGCGCTGCTGGCCCTCGACGCTCTGGGCTGCCATCCGGCCGCCGAGCAACGTCTGCGCGCGAGCATGCGCCGCCTCGTACCCACCACGGCGGTGCCCGCGGTGGCGCTCGGGAACGTCGGCTAGGCGCGCTGCGTCAGCACCATCAGTTCCGCGACGGCCGCCAGCACCATGGCCGCGACCAGGGGCGCCAAGCCGCCGATCACCGCGTACAGGACGAGCAGCGCGGGGGCCAGGACGGCCGCGTACACGGCGAGGACCAGCCTCGGCGCGGTCGTCCGGGCGCGGCGCAGCACCGTGCCCAGCGGCTCGGGGCGTACCTGCCGGGTCAGCCACACGACGAGCCCGGCCAGCAGCACAACGCCGATCATCCCGGCCCACATCCGTGCAACGCCCGCGCTCGACAGCGTCATCACGGCGCTCAGCACCGCCGCGATCATCACGCCGTTGGCGCCGAACAGGACCGCCTGCCGCAGCGCAGCAACCGTGACAGCCGAGCGGTCCAGCACCGGACCCACCGGCGGAGTCACGTCCACCGGCTCCACGGTGGGCTGCTCGGTCTCGGCCGGCGCCAGCGTCGCCTCGTCCGCCAGCGTCTCCAGGGCCTGGGCCCACCGCCGCCGCTCCAGCCGGACGAGGCCGACGTCGCGCTGGGCGTCACCGATGGCCGGATCGAGGTCAAGCGCCTCGGTGTACCCGCGCTGCGCCAGGTCGAACAGCCGCAGCCGGGCCGCGACGACCGCGAGCACAAGGTGTGCCTCGGCGTCCCGCGGAGCCAGTCGTACGCCGTTCCACGCCGCGTTCAGCGCCGCCTGGCCGTTCCGCGACTCGCTGAGCAGGGCGGCCCCCGTACGCTGCGCGAACGCCTCCTCGGGCCACCGGGTGAGGATCTCCCCCGCGACCTGCGCCGCCTCCCCGAAGCGGCGCTCGTCGGTCAGCGCCATGGCCCGCACGACCAGCGGCTCGATCATCCGGGGAGCGACGGCGACCGCCCGGTCCGCCGCCGCGAGCGCGTCCACCGGCTGCCCGGCCGCGACATGCAACCGCGCCAGCGTCGTCAACAGCCCCGCGTCGGCGGGCGCGGCCGCCAGCCCGGCGGCGATGTCCGCGGCGGCCTCGTCGTACCGGCCGAGATCGGCCATCAGCAGAGCCCTCTGGCGGTACTCCTCGGGGGTCGTCTCTGGATCGGACTGGGAGGTGGGCTCGCTCGACACCCGTCGAGCCTAGGCCGTCCCCGGCGAGATCACCCGGTCCGAGACGATCACATGGACCGGCGACACGACTCCGGGGCGCCCGTGACGAACAGCCCAGCCACGCCCGGCGAGCTGATGTCGGGTCACTCGCCGGGCGTGCTGCCGTCCCGGCTCGAGCGCTTACGGCGATTGACGACAACATCGGCGATCACGATCGGAACCACTGCTGCCACGCCCATGGCCACCAATGCCCAGAAAGGGAGGTCGACCACTGCGCCGAAGACGACCAGCGCGACGAGCACCACCAAGTACAGAAGGTAGAGGCGTCTCGGCATGGCAATGACCGTATCGGACGATAACGGATAAATGAGGTGGTCGGCGATCAGGCCGGCTCGGCCGCCGGGCGGTGGATCAATGCGGTGGCGATCGCGGCCAGCCCTTCCCCACGGCCGGTCAGCCCCAGCCCGTCGGTGGTCGTGCCCGATACCGTGACGGGCGCGCCGACCGCCGCGGAGAGCACCTTCTGCGCCTCGTCCCGGCGCTTGCCGATCTTCGGCTTGTTTCCGATGACCTGGATCGCGACGTTGCCGATCGTCCATCCCTGGGCGCGGACGCGACCGGCCGTCTCGCCGAGCAGGGCCACCCCGGCGGCCCCGGCCCACTCGGGTGCCGAGGTGCCGAAGTTGCTGCCGAGGTCGCCGAGCCCGGCCGCGCTGAACAGGGCGTCGCAGGCGGCGTGCGCGGCGACGTCGGCGTCGGAGTGGCCGGCCAGTCCCGGCTCGCCCGGCCACATCAGGCCCGCCACCCAGCAGACCCGGGCCGGGTCGAAGGCGTGTACGTCCGTGCCGATGCCGATGCGCTGGTCCACGGCCGTCAGGCTACGCGGAGCAGCGCCTCCGCGATCACCAGGTCCAGCGGCCGGGTGATCTTCATGGCGAACTCGGAGCCCGGTACGCACACCACGGGCGTCCCGGTCTTCTCGACCATGCCGGCGTCGTCGGTGTGCGCGTCGAGCCCGGCGCGGTGAGCGGCGGCCAGCACGTCGTGCCGGAACCCCTGCGGCGTCTGCACGCTGCGCAGCACCGACCGGTCAACCGTGCCCAGAACCGTCTCGCCGGGGCCGACCTCTTTGACGGTGTCGACGACCGGGAGCACCGGGATCACCGCGGGGCTGCCGTCGCGTACGGCCGCGGCGACCGACTCCACGAGCTCGGGGGGTGTCAGCGCGCGCGCCGCGTCGTGCACGAGCACGATTCCCACCGACGCCGGTACGGCCGCCAGCATCGCCGCGACGGAGTCCTGCCGTTCGGCGCCGCCCGCGACCACGACGACCGGGGCGACCGGGGCGAGCAGCTCGCGGACGGCCTCGACCTCGGCGGCCGGCGCGGCGACGACGATCAGGCGGACCGAGGGGGCCGCGGCCACCCGGCGGATCGCGTGCACGAGGAGGGGTTCACCGGCGAGCAGGCGCAGGGCCTTCGGCGCGCCCGGGCCGAGCCGCACGCCCGAACCCGCCGCAGGAACAAGGACCGCGACGTCACCGCGAGCATTGAGCTGCGCGGTCACGTCGCGGTCCTCGGTTTCGCCTGGTGGTGCTGAGAGGTGGTGGAGACGTCAGGCCTCGGTGAGCACCTTGTCGAGGAGGACTTCCGCCTCGTCCTTGGTGCTCTTCTCGGCGAGGGCCACCTCACCGACGAGGATGTCGCGGGCCTTGGCGAGCATGCGCTTCTCCCCGGCCGAGAGACCACGCTCACGCTCGCGACGCCAGAGGTCACGAACAACTTCGGCGACCTTGAGCGGGTTGCCGGAGGCGAGCTTCTCGAGATTGGCCTTGTAACGCCGCGACCAGTTGGTCGGCTCCTCGGTGTGCGGAGCGCGGAGGACGTCGAAGACCTTGCCCAGGCCTTCCTCGCCGACCACTTCGCGCACGCCGACGATCTCGGCGTTCTCAGCGGGCACGCGGACCGTCAGGTCGCCCTGGGCGACGCGGAGGACGAGATACTGCTTCTCGACGCCCTTGATGGTCCTAGTCTCGATTGCCTCGATGAGTGCGGCCCCGTGGTGGGGGTAAACAACGGTCTCGCCGACACTGAAAACCATAGGTTCGAAACCCCTTTCGCTGTGTCTAGGGTAACACGCTCAGGCAGCGATGTCCCACCCTGGCCGTGACTGTTAGTGCAGCTCAGAGGCCCTGTGAGCCGTCTTTCTACCGCTTGACATGCGAGCGAATAGCTGCCTCAGTAACGCAGGGTGATGACACGGTGACCACTCGACCCAACGAGTCGGAAATTCCGGTCCTGGCGGTTTTGCGAGGTCAAGCTTATCGCTAGTGACCCGGCAGGCCGACCACTGGCGGCCGAGCCACTGCTTGGGGGAGGCTGGACGCAGGTCCCCGCAGCACGTGAGACTCTGCGCAGAGGGGAGGGCGAGGCGTGGGCAGCTTGAGCGACAACGGTGGCAGCTGGCCGGACGGCGGTTCCGCCGACGGCCTGCCCGGTCTGCCCGAGGAGTGGGGCGTCATCGTCGTCCCGGACGACCTGTCCGAGCTGTCCGACGAGGTCACGGCCATCCAGGCCGAGCTGCACCGGGACCGGCGGCCCGCCACCCGCTGGGAGCGCTTCACCGACCGGCCCGCCGTGCGCGTGCTGCGCCGTCTCGGCAACGCCGGCCTGCGGGCACCGGTGCTCATCATCTCGATGGCGATCCTCGTGACGATCGCCAGCCTCTTCGCCTCCGCCTGGCCCGGGCCGTCCCGTCCGCCCGCCACCCAGCGCACCGCGAACACCACCGACGACGGCGCGGAGATCCTCCCGGCGCTCGAGCTCCGGGGCGCGGACGGGCAGATGGTCACGCTGAACGGGCAGCTGCCGGCGGTCATCCTCGTCACCGACCTGTGCGAGTGCGGCGAGCTGGTCGCGGCCACCACCTCGGCGGTGCGGGCCGACACGACCGTCGTGACGGTGGTCAGCGGCCCCGGTTCGGCGGTGCCCGCGCTGATCCCGCCCACCAATACGACCCCCCAGGCGCAGGGCAAGACGGTGCGCGCCATGCGCGATCCCACCGGCGAGCTGCGCTCGAGCCTCGATCTGGGCGCCCCGGACGGCACCGCGGCGGTCCTGCTCGTCAACCGTTCGGGGGAAATCGTCCGCAAGATCCCCCGGACGGCGTCGATCACCGACTTCCAGCCGGACCTCGCCCGCCTCTGACGGAGCGTGACGATCTCGGCCCTGACGCTCAGTAAGAACCGGACCGGATCAGCCGCCATCGGAAGACCGAAGGTTCCCGCGTCTCGGCCGACACCACCATGTAGAAGGCCTCCGCCAGCGCGACCGTGAACTCCACCGTCTGCGGCCGCTCCCGCGCGCACCGGACGGCGCGGCCCGAGTCGTCGGAGGTCGTGCTGAGGCGTACGCGCAGCTGGCCCTCACCGACGCAGGCCAGGGCGATGGCGTAGGAACCGCTGCGGACCGCGGTGTTGCGCTCCTCGTGGCCGCCGGCGCCCAGGACCAGCGTCTCTGCCTCCGCCTGCACCGGCACATCGGGCAACAGGGCTTCGAGCGTACGGCGTGCCTCGGCGATCCCCTCGGCCTCGCCGGTGTCCGGAGCCGTACGGACGAACCAGAACCCGCCCGCCAGAGCGAGCAGGAGCGCAAGGGCGTACAAAGTCACGCCTTGCGCGCGTTCCCGGGTCACCCGACCCAGACTAGAACTTTTCCAGCAGGACGCCGTACAGGGTGAGGCCGGGACCGAACGCGAGCATGACCACGCGCCGCGGCGGCTCCGCCCGCCGGCGCAACTCCTCCAGCGCAAGCAGCACCGTCGGCGACGAGCAGTTCCCGTACGTCGACAGCACCTCCCGCGACGCCGCCATGTGCTCGTCGGTGAGCCCCAGCCGCTCCTGCACCACGTCGAGGATCTTGGGGCCGCCGGGGTGCACCGCCCAGCCGTCCACGTCGCCGACGACCAGGCCGTTCCGGCCCAGCAGCTCGTCCACGAGGCGGCGTACGTGCACCGACAGCACGTCAGGGACCTGCGGGGACAGGCCCATGCGGAAGCCCAGGTCCGTGACGTCCCAGGTCATGTGGCCGGCCGTGGTGGTGTCCGTGAGGGCGGCCACGTCGCTGAGCCCGTACCCGGAATCGGATCCCGGAGTGAGCACGACGGCGGCCGAGGCGTCCGAGAAGAGCGCGTGCGAGACGATCTGCTGGATGTCCACCCGGGTGTCCGGCGGCTGCAGGTGCAGGCTGGTCAGCTCGGTGCAGAGCAGTAGCGCGGGCAGGCCGCGCGCGGCCACGAAGTCGGCCGCCGTGCCGAGGCCGGGCAGGGCGGCGTAACAGCCCATGTGCCCCACGAAAAGGCGCTGGAGCTGCGCGGACATGCCCATGTCCCGGGCGAGCAGGATGTCCAGCCCGGGGGTGGCGTACCCGGTGCAGGAGCAGACGGCGAACAGGCCGATCTCGTCGGCCGCGACGCCGGCGTCGGTGAGCGCGCGGCTGACCGCCTCCTTGCCCAGCGGCACCGCCTCGACCTGGTAGCGGCGCATCCGGCGCTCGGTCGACCAGTCCGACACGTCCTCCAGCAACGGGCTCACCGCCGCCTGCCGGGTCCGCACGCCGGAGTTCTCGAAGATCCGTTTGGCGAGGCCGCGACGGCCGCCCGCCGCGTAGTGCCGGGCGAAATAGCCCTCCCACAGGTCGTCCTGCGCCGTTGCCGGCGGCAACGCGACGCCGAGACCGGCGATCGCCGGCTGACCGTTCTTGTGCACTTGTGCCTCCCCAGGCCGACCCCCTTGATACCCGCGCAGGCCGATCACCAACGTGGGGCGGTGCCTTCCGAATCCGGGTCGCCGCCGAGCGCCTCGACGCCGAGCCAGTCCGCGCACACGTCGGAGGTGGCGGGTTGCAGGGAGCCGGCCCGCGCGTCGCGGTAGAGGCGTTCCAGGGGATGGCCGCGGCGCATCGCCGAGGTGCCCGCCGCCTCCAGCATGGACGCGGCCACCTCGGCGGCCGTCGTACCGGCCGTCAGCTTCGCCCGCCACACCCAGCGGTTGGTCTCGGTGTCGCCCGGCTGCTCGTCGACCCGGCGCGCGGCCTCCATGACGGTCAGGTGGGCGGCGGCCACGGCGGCGTCGGCGCGGCCGATGCGGGCGCGTACGGCCGGCAGATGCCCGAGCTTGCGCGCGTTGACGTGCTCGACGGCGGCGTCCACGGCCGCGCGGGCGACCCCGACGTACACGGCCGCGTAGCTGGCCACCATCCAATGCGGAGCCAGCTGCGCCACGACGAGCGCCAGGCCCTCGACGCCGCCGAGCAGTGCACCCTCGGGCACGGTCACGTCGACGTGCACGTCGTGCGACCCGGTGGCCCGCATGCCCAGGGCGTCCCAGGTCGGCTCGACGGTCAGCCCGTCTCCCGCCGGCACCAGGAACTGCGAGACCTGCGAGGGATCCGCCGTGCTGCGCGCCGCCACCAGGTACGCATCCGCGTGGCCGGCACCCGAGCAGAACGTCTTGGCGCCCTTGATGCGGAAACCCTCGGGCGTCCGCTCGTACGTGGTCGACATCTGCGAGAGCCGGGATCCCGCGCCGCGCTCGCTCATCGCCACGGCGTACCACTTGCCGTCGGCGGCGTCGCGCAGATAGCGGTCACGGGCCTCGAGCGCTCCCGGTGGCAACCCGAGCGCGTCGGCGAGCTCGTCGGTCACGCCGCTGAGTGCGCCGGTGACCGAGGCGTGCATGTTGAAGACCAGGGCCGTGGCGCCGTTGCCGCGCGCCAGCTCGTACGCGACCGCGGCGTAGTCGGCGAAGCTCGCGCCCCTGCCGCCCAGCCGTTCCGGCGCCATCAGCCCGAACAACCCCGAACGGCGCAGGTCGGCGAAGTCGTCGGCGGGGAAGGAGCCGTCCCGGTCGTGCGCGGCGGCCCGGGCCGCGAACCGGGGCGCCAACCGCCTGGCCTCGTCGACTGTCATGGCGTCTCCCTCACCCTGATTTGCGGCCCATGCCCTGGTAGAGCACCTGCGTGGAGCGGGTCGGCACCATCCGGCCCAGCCGGCTCGGCCGCGGGCCCGACGGCAGGAACAGCCAGCGGATCAGGCCCGGGACGCCCGGCCGGACCCCGCGGACCCGCAGGCGTACGCCGTTCTTGGCGCAGTGGGCCGTCAGCTCACCGGGATCGACGAACAGCTCCGGATCATGGATGCCCGCCGGCGCGGCCCTGAACCGTTCGCCGAGTGTGATCGACACGAAGCGGCCCATCCGGGTCGCGTTGATGGTGTCCAGCACCAGCAGGCCGCCCGGACGCAGCACCCGGCACAGCTCCGCGACGGTGGCCGGCATGTCCGGTACGTGCTCGAGGATCTCCCCCGCCACCACCACGTCCGCGGACTCGGTCGCCAGCGGCAGTGCGGCGACGTCGCCGGTCACCGCGGCCACCCCGCGCGACGCAGCCTGCTCCAGGCCGGAACGGCGCAGGTCGATGCCGACGTGGCGGTAGCCGAGGGACTCCACGTGCGGGGTGAGCAGGCCGCCACCGCAGCCCGCGTCCACCAGGACCGCGCCGGGATGGGGCGCCGGCGGTACGAGGGCGGCGCGGGCCTCGGCGAGCCAGTGCAGCATTTCGAACCCGCCGCCCGGACGCCACCATTCGCCGGCCAGGTCGTCGTACTGACGCGGATCGTTGCGCGGGAGCGACGGCATGTGATCGAGCGTGGCACGCGCGGGCCGCAACCACCACACTGCTTCCATGTTCCGTCCCGTCGCACTCCTCAAGGCCTCGCATCCGGAACCCGGCGCGGCCGTGACGCTCGCCATGGCCCTGCTCGCCATCGGGGTCGGCCACAGCGCCCGGGGCGTGGCCGGGGTGGCGGCCGCGATCGGTGCTACGCAGCTGTCGGTGGGCTGGGTGAACGACTGGCTCGACGCCGACCGGGACCGGGCCACGGGACGGACGGACAAGCCTATCGCGTCGGGGGCCGTCTCCCGGCGTACGGTCGGCATCTCGGGTCTGATCGCCTCGCTCGCCGTGCCGCTTCTCGGCCTGCCCTTCGGCGCCACCGCGACGCTGTGCATCACGCTCGTCGGCGTCTTCGCCCTGCTCTACGACTGGCCACTCAAATCGACGCCGCTGTCGGTCGTGCCGTACCTCGTGGCGTTCGGGCTGATGCCGGCGTTCGTGGTCCTGGCCCTGCCGGGCCACCCGTGGCCGCCGGCGTGGCTGGTCGCGGCCGGTGCGCTGCTCGGCGGTGGCGCCCACTTCGCCAACGTCCTGCCCGATCTCGCCGACGACGCCGCGACCGGCGTCGTCGGCCTCCCGCACCGGCTCGGCGCGGCCTGGTCCCAGGTCGCGGCCGGCGGCCTCCTGCTCGCCGCGACGCTCACCCTGGTCTTCGGGCCGGCCGGCCCGCCGACCTGGCCGGGTGTCGCCGCCGCCGCAGCCGCCGCCGTGGTCCTTCCCGCCGGCTGGTACGCGGGAAAGAAAGCGCTGAAACGGGGTACGAGGCAGGTGGCCATGTTCCGATCCGTCATCGTCGTGGCGCTGATCGACGTCGCATTGCTGGTCTTCAGCGGGCGCGTCGTCTGAGCCGGCGGCCAGGACAGGCGCTGGATGGCCGGGTCGGCGCACGCGCCGGATCCCGGACCTCTAGGCTGATCGGCGGAGGATTCTCGATTCACTTGGAGGACTGTGATGCGCTCGCTGGGAACCCGCCGCGCCGTTCTGGCCACGGGTGTCGCCGCGGTGGCCGCGATCGCGCTCGCCGCCTGCAGCGCCGGGCAGGTCGCTGAGACAGCCCTCAAGAGGCCCTCCAACGCGGGCGTCAACGCCGACAACGCGGACCGCAGCGTCTTCATCCGCAACCTCTCGGTGCAGTACCCGGGCGTCGAGGGGTATGCGGCGGGCGAGGACGCGCCGCTGGAGCTGGGCATCTACAACCAGACCAGGGAGCCGATCACGGTCCTGATCAGCAGCCAGCCGTACGCCGGGCCGAGCACGAGCCCCGGCGTCGTGTCCGCACGGCAGATCGGCCTGTCCGGTGCCGGCTCGGCGACCCCCTCGGCGCCCGGCTCGGCGATCCCGGAGCCGTCCGGCAGCCGCCCGTCCGACACCGAGGACAACCAGAACAGCGACCAGCTCCCCACGCCGGACCCGAGCACCAACCCCTCCCCCGGCGAGTCGGCGGCCGCGCCGTCCACCGCGCCGGGCGCGTCGGTGCGACCCGCGCGGATCGAGATCGGACCGCTGGGCTCGGCCACCTTCCAGCCGGGCGACGCGGAGCAGCTGGTCGCCGTCGGCCTCACCGGAAAGCTCGTGCCGGGCAGCTCGCTCAACCTCGTCTTCGAGTTCAGCAACAACGCCGCGCCGCTCACCGTGCAGGCCCCGGTCAGCGTCCCGCAGTCCCCGGCGTCGCGCGCACCGGGCAACCCGAACGAGAACATGGGCGGCGAGCACAAGTAGGAGACGCGGGTTTGTCATACCGCCCGGCTAGCGTTGCGGGGTGACGACATCGCGGACCCGGGCGGAACCCCGCCCCGCCTACCAGTGCGACGCCTGCGGCCACCAGCCGCCCAAGTGGCTGGGGCGCTGTCCGGAGTGCAACGAGTGGGGCTCGATCGTCGAGTCCACCGTGAGCGGCCCGGTGGTCTCCGGCCGCGTGGTCAGCTCCCGGCTGCCGTCCGAGCCCGCCCGTCCCATCGCGACGATCAGCGCGGCGCCGGCCCGGGCCGTGCCCAGCGGTGTCAGCGAGCTCGACCGGGTCCTGGGCGGCGGCCTGGTGCCCGGTGCGGTGGTGCTGCTGGCCGGTGAGCCCGGTGTCGGCAAATCCACCCTGCTGCTCGACGTGGCCCAGCAGTGGGCGGCCGGCGCGGGCACGCCGTCGCTCGTGGTCAGCGGCGAGGAGTCGGTCAGCCAGGTCCGGCTCCGCGCCGAGCGGCTCGGCGCCCTGCACGACCGGCTCTACCTGGCCTCCGAGAGCGACCTCGGCGCGGTCATCGGGCACCTCGACGCGGTCAAGCCCGGGCTGCTCATCATCGACTCGGTGCAGACGATCTCCGCCCCGGGCACCGAGGGCGTCCCCGGCGGCGTGACCCAGGTGCGCGCGGTGACGGCCGCCCTGGTCAGCGTCGCCAAGGAACGCGGCATCGCCACCGTCCTCGTCGGCCACGTCACCAAGGACGGTTCGGTCGCGGGCCCGCGGGTGCTGGAGCACCTGGTCGACGTGGTGCTGCACTTCGAGGGCGACAAGCACTCGTCGTTGCGGCTCGTGCGCGGGGTGAAGAACCGCTACGGCGCCGCCGACGAGGTGGGGTGCTTCGAGATGCACGAGACCGGCATCGTCAGCCTCGCCGACCCCTCCGGGCTGTTCCTGACCCGATACAACGAACCGGTCCCCGGCACGTGCGTCACGGTCGCCATGGAGGGCCGGCGGGCGATGGTCACCGAGGTGCAGGCGCTGATCGGGGCGCAGGTGCAGGGCTCGCCGCGGCGTACGGTCTCCGGGCTCGACAGCGCCCGTCTGGCGATGGTCCTCGCCGTCCTCCAGCGCCGGATGGAGAAGATCAAGCTGCACGATCGCGAGGTCTTCGCGGCCACGGTCGGTGGCATCCGCGTCACCGAGCCCTCTGCCGACCTGGCCATGGCCCTGGCCGTCGCGTCCGGCGCGCTGAACCTGGCGATGGCCCCGCACCTGGTGGCGATCGGCGAGGTCGGGCTCACCGGCGAGGTGCGGCGGGTCGGTGCGGCCGGCCGGCGGCTCGCGGAGGCGGCCCGGCTGGGATTCAAGTTCGCGCTCGTGCCGCCCGGCTGCGGACCGGGCGAGGGCGACAGCGCCCCCAAGGGGATGCGCGTGGTCGAGGTCGGGGACCTGCAGTCGGCGGTGCAGTGGGCCGCCCGGGCGTCGGCCGAATGACCACCACCCGCGCCCACCGCGCACACAGCGTGATCGACGATCACGCTGCGGAGCATCCGCTGCACCGCGGCTCGTTGACCTGGATGACAGTCCGTAGAATGTACAGGTGCCGCTCGACCGCGATGCCTCCGCCAACCGTCAGGCCCACGGTGCTGCCCCCGGCATCAATGGATCGGCGGCCCGCCCGATGACACCCACGACGCCCGGCCTGACCGGCGGCGGGGTCAGCGGCGACCCGCTGCGCGCCAACCTCGCCCTCATGGCCCCCGGCACCGCGCTGCGCGACGGCCTCGAGCGGATCCTGCGCGGACGCACCGGCGCGCTGATCGTCCTCGGCCACGACGACGTGGTGGAACGCATCTGCACCGGCGGCTTCCCGCTCGACGTCGAGTTCTCCGCGACCCGCCTGCGCGAGCTGTGCAAGATGGACGGCGCGGTCGTGCTCTCCAGCGACGGCACCCGCATCGTGCGCGCGGCCGTCCACCTCATGCCCGACCCGGGCATCCCGTCGGAGGAGTCGGGCACCCGGCACCGCACCGCGGAGCGCGTCGCCAAGCAGTCCGGCTTCCCGGTCATCTCGGTGAGCCAGTCCATGCGCATCATCGGCCTGTACGTGAACGGCCAGCGCCACGTCCTCGACGACTCCGCGGCCATCCTGTCCCGCGCCAACCAGGCCCTCGCCACCCTCGAGCGCTACAAGCTGCGCCTCGACGAGGTCTCCGGCACCCTGTCAGCGCTGGAGATCGAAGACCTCGTCACGGTCCGTGACGCCGTCGCCGTGGTACAGCGCCTTGAGATGGTCCGCCGCATCGCCGATGAGATCTCCGGCTACGTGGTCGAGCTGGGCACCGACGGCCGGCTGCTCGCCCTGCAACTCGACGAGCTCATGGCCGGCGTCGACGCCGACCGCACGCTGGTGATCCGCGACTACCTGCCGACCGGCCGCAAGGCGCGCACCCTCGACGAGGCCCTGGTCGAGCTGGACCTGCTCACCGCGACCGAGATGATCGACCTGGTCGCGGTCGCCAAGGCCATCGGCTACGGCGGCGCCTCGGACGCCCTCGACGCGGCGGTGAGCCCCCGCGGCTTCCGCCTGCTCGCCAAGGTCCCCCGCCTCCCGGCCCAGATCGTGGAACGCCTGGTCGACCACTTCGGCAGCCTGCAACGCCTCCTCGGCGCGACGGTCGAAGACCTCCAGGCGGTCGACGGCGTGGGCGACGCCCGGGCGCGCGGGGTCCGGGAGGGGCTGTCCCGGCTGGCCGAGGCCTCCATCCTGGAACGCTACGTCTGACCGGCGGCGGCCCGGCGGAGTGCCGCCAGGGTCGGCCGGCGGAGTGCCGCCGCGGCTCGCTATAGCTCGGACCTGCGGGCAGCGATCGGCCGCGGCCTGCGTAAACACGCGGCCGGCTGCATTCTGCAACCGGCGACGGTGCGCGACCAGCGACGTCGCACGGCCGACGGGATATGCGCCACCAGCGGCACCTCTCGGGCGACAGGACGTGTGCGACCAGCGACGTCATGCGGCCGGTGGGATCGGCGTGACCAACAACGTCACGCGGCCAGTGGGATCGGCGCGACCAGCGACGTCACGCCGCCGGTGGGGTCGGCGCGACCAACAACGTCGCGCGGCCCGTGGGATTGCGTTGGCGGTCGCCGGTCAGGGGATGACGGTGATGGCAACCGGGTCGCTCACCTTGGCGCCGAGCCGGGCCCGGATCTGGTACTGGCCCGCCGGCGGTGCCGTGCCCGCGGCCAGGCCGGCCGAGCAGCGGTTGGACTGGCGGCCGTTCCAGGTGACCTTGTACTCGCGTTCGCCGTTCGGGGTGAACGGGCGGACGTCCGAGCCCTTGGCGTTGCTGCAGGTGTCCGACGACCAGATCTTCTGGGCGCCCGTCTCGATGTAGAGCTCCTGCAGGTCGGCGCCCACGTCGCGGGAGCACGTACGGGCCGACACGTTCTTGATCTTCAGGCGGATCTCGAGCGGGACGCCGCGGCGGACCGTGGTGCCGGCCGGGATGGGGGTGACGGAAATCTCGGCGTCCGTGCAGGAGCCGTCGGCCGGCACGTTCACGTTGGTGTTCGTACCCCCGTTGGTGCCCCCGTTGGTGCCGTCCGGGTCGTCCTCGACGTCGGTGCCCGCCGGTACGCCGTCGGACTGCAGGTCCTCCGGGTCGGGCAGGGACGGGTTGCCCGCGCCCGGGGCCGGGTCGACGAAGGACGGCTCGTCCTCCGGGGTGGAGCTCGCCGGCGCGGACACGGGGGCCGGGGTGGACGCACCCGTACCCCGCTTCTTGTCGTCGCCGCCGCCGGAGCAGGAAACGAACAGCACGATGACGCCGAGCAGGAGGGCACCGAGCACCACTGCGCGACGCCGCCAGTACACGGCGGAGGGAAGGGGACCGACCGTCGTACGCATAGTGGGAGCACCGTATCGCCGTAACTGCACGGAAGTGGGCGCGACGCGCCGGTTATGCGACACCGGCTCGTTTACTGATCGTTAGAGATAGACCTTGCGCTGGTACACGGCGTGCGCGCCGGCGACCCGGTCGAGAAAAAGTTTCCCCGCGCAGTGGTCGATCTCGTGTTGCAGGGCGCGCGCCTCGAAGGCGTCGGTGGTCAGGCGCACGGCTTCGCCCGTACCCGGGAGCGCACCCTCGACCACGACGCGGCCGGCGCGTTTCACGTCTCCCGTCAGGTCCGGAACGGACATGCAGCCCTCCCGGCCGGGCCGCCACCGGCTGGCCTCCACCACCCGGGCGTTGCAGAGCACAAACGTGCCGTGTGACGTGGCGGTCTTCGGGTGCTGGGTGACGTCCACGACGAAGACCTGCGCGCTCACGCCCACCTGCGGTGCGGCGAGCCCCACGCAGCCGGGCGACACCCGCATCGTGGCGACCAGGTCGGCGGCGAGCTGCACGATCTCGGGGTCCGCCGGGTCGACCTCCGCGCCCTCGCGGCTCAGCACCGCCGCCGGCGCGGTCACCACCGGCAGCACCCGGCCCTCGACGCCCAGGACGTCGGGTTTCCAGTCGGCCAGCGCGTCGCTCACAGCACGTCCGATTCGGCGCGGCGCAGGGTGACCTCGACGCCCAGCTCGTCGGCCGCCTCGGCGAGGCGTACGGCGAGGTCGTCGGCCGTGCCCGGCGGCAGGTCCACCTCGGCGACGAGGACGTACAGCGGGCCGGTGAGCCGGGTGGTGAGGTCGGTGATGTTGCCGCCGGCCGCCGCGACCACCCGGGTGACCGCGGCGACGATACCGAGCCGGTCCGCGCCGTGCACGCTCACCAGGTACGGCTCCCCACGCGCGGCGCCGTCCGCCTCCGGTTGGACCGCGCGCACCGTGGCGAGCAGGTCGCTGAGCGGCTCGAGGGCCTTCTCGACGTCCCCGGCGGTCGGGCCGGTGCAGATCAGGGTCATCGCGAAGTGCCCGCGCAGCCGGGTCATCGTCGAGTCCGAAAGGTTGGCGCCGACCCCGGCGAGGGCCGCCGAGACGTCCGCGATGATGCCGGTCCGGTCCGGGCCGATGACGGTGATGGCGAGCTCGTTCACCCCGGCATCTTAAGCTTGCCCGGTTATGACGCTCGCCGACTCAGCCATTCAGTGGTACGACGACAACGCCCGCGACCTGCCCTGGCGGGTGCCCGGGACCACCCCGTGGGCCGTGCTGGTCAGCGAGGTGATGCTGCAGCAGACCCCGGTCGTACGCGTGGAGCCGGCCTGGCACGCGTGGATGACCCGCTGGCCCACCCCCGCGGACCTGGCGCAGGATCCCCCGTCCGAGGCCATCCGGATGTGGGGCCGGCTCGGCTATCCCCGCCGGGCGATGCGGCTGCACGCGTGTGCGGTGGCGATCGTGGAGCGGCACGGCGGGCGGGTGCCCGACGACCTCGACCAGCTGCTGGCGCTGCCGGGCGTGGGGACGTACACGGCACGGGCGGTGGCGACGTTCGCGTACGGCCAGCGGCACCCCGTCGTGGACACGAACGTCCGCCGGGTCGTGGCCCGCGCGGTGGCCGGCGATCCGGACGCCGGGCCCACCACCACCGCGGCCGACCTCACCGCCACGGCCGAGCTGCTGCCCGAAGAGCCGGCCCGCGCGGCGAAGGCCAGCATCGCGTTCATGGAGCTCGGCGCGATCGTCTGCACGGCACGGTCCCCGCGCTGCCCGCAGTGCCCGCTGGAGAGCGTGTGCGCGTGGCGGCGCAGCGGGGCGCCGGCGCCGACCGGGCCCACGCGCCGCCCCCAGAAGTACGCGGGCACCGACCGTCACGTCCGCGGCCTGCTCCTGGAGGTTCTCCGGCACGCCACCGGGCCGGTGCCGCGGCAACGCCTCGACACGGTGTGGGCGGACGACGTGCAGCGGGCCCGTGCGCTCGCGGGGCTGGTCACGGACGGTCTGGTCGAGCCGCTGGACTTCGACGCGGACCGGTTCGTGCTCGCCGGCGACCACCCGCCCCGCTACCCGGCCCTGCCGTAAGCCGGTCCTGCCGGGTTAGGGGGACAGCCCTCCCCGGGCTGAGGGTTCGCCGCAACGACTTCACGCGTACGCGGCCATAGCGTCGTGACGTGACCACGACGACTGCTGCGACCGCCACCGCCGTCTCCCTGCGCGGTGTCACCAAGGTGTACGGCAAGGGGGCGGCGGCCGTACGCGCCGTCGACGCCGTGGACCTCGACCTGCCGCGGGGTGGCTGGACAGCGGTCAGAATCCCAGGTGGCGGGTTATAGCAGCCCGGATCTCGTCGTGCGCCGCCCCGAGCGCATGAGCCGGATCCCGCCACCGCTCCCTCGGGTACAGCCAGACCGGCCGCCGCCGCAGCTCCGGCGGCTCCCAGTCGTACCGGGGCCAGACATGCGCGTGCAGGTACGGGTCGGCGTTGCCGAGGATCTCCAGGTTGATCCGGCGGAACCCCGGGTCGAGCTCCGCGCAGGCGCGCTCCACGGCGGCGCCGAGACGGTCCATGCTCTCCAAGTACGCCAGACGCCGTGCGCGCGGCAGGTCACTGAGCCGCGACACTGCCGGGTCGTCGGTCAGCAGGACGCAGTACCCGGGGAGCCACTGGACGTCCCCGATCACGGCGAAGCTCTCGGGGAGCCGGCCTAGCACGGTCGGGTTCCGGCCCCGGTGCGCGGAGCCGATGCGGTCGTCACGCCAGTCGGTCATGTCGTCCATCCGTACCGGGCGCCGGCAACCCCGCGGCTGTCGCCGGTCGGCCGGGTTTTCCTCAGGCCGCGGGTGGACGCGCCGGTCGCCGGTCGGCCGGGTTTTCCCCAGGCCGCGGGTGGACGCGCCGGTCGCCGGTCGGCCGGGTTTTCCCCAGGCCGCGGGTGGGCGCGCCGGCCAACGCGGGCCGCGGCCGAGCGACCCCCGCATCCCCTCGGCCAGCGGTCGCCGCCGACCCGCTGATGCCGCGGGCGACCGGGTGCCGTGCGCCGCCGACGGTCAGCGGGAACTTGTCCGGCACGGGCCACTCAAAGGAACCGGTCCCCGCACGGACCGGTGCGCCACCCACTCAGACGAACCGGTCCCGACCGACCGCCGAACCGGCCAGACCCCGAGGGCAGGTCCCGCCTGGCCAGAGTCCCCAGCCAGCCAGCCGTCCACCGAGCGCCCGTCTCGCCACGCCACAGCACCCCGACTCCTCGGATCGCCCCGGCCGGTCGGCCGCCAGACGCCGAAAGGACCGGGACGCGAAACGGCCCGGCGCCGAAGCGCCGGGCCGTTCACCCGTTCCTGCCGGTCAGGCGGAGGTCACTCGTCGGCCGCGGCCGCGCCGAGGTCCGCCGGCACCGCGTCGGGGACCACGGAGCCCCGGTCGGCGCCCTTGAAGACCAGCTTGGACTTGTCGATGTTCTCCGGGTCGCCCTCGCAGTCCACGACGACGATCTGGCCGGGGCGCAGTTCGTTGAAGAGGATCTGCTCGGACAGCGAGTCTTCCAGGTCCCGCTGGATCGTCCGGCGCAGCGGCCGGGCGCCCAGGACGGGGTCGAAGCCCTTCTTCGCCAGGTACTTCTTCGCGTTGTCGGTCAGCTCGAGACCCATGTCCTTGTTCTTGAGCTGGCCTTCGATCCGCGCGGTGAAGATGTCGACGATCTCGAGGATCTCGTTCTGGCGGAGCTGGTGGAAGACGATCGTGTCGTCGATGCGGTTGAGGAACTCCGGGCGGAAGTGCTGCTTCAGCTCGTCGTTGACCTTGACCTTCATCCGCTCGTAGTTGGACTCCTCGGCCTCGGAGGCCTGGAAGCCCAGCGACACCGCCTTGGCCACGTCCCGGGTACCCAGGTTCGTGGTCAGGATGATGACCGTGTTCTTGAAGTCCACGATGCGGCCCTGACCGTCGGTCAGGCGGCCGTCCTCGAGGATCTGCAGGAGCGTGTTGAAGACGTCCGGGTGGGCCTTCTCGATCTCGTCGAACAGGACCACCGAGAACGGCTTGCGGCGCACCTTCTCGGTCAGCTGGCCGCCCTCGTCGTAGCCGACGTATCCGGGGGGCGCACCGACGAGGCGGGACACCGTGTACCGGTCGTGGAACTCCGACATGTCGAGCTGGATCAGCGCGTCCTCGGAGCCGAACAGGAACTCCGCCAGCGCCTTGGAGAGCTCGGTCTTACCGACACCCGAGGGGCCGGCGAAGATGAACGAGCCCGAGGGGCGCTTCGGGTCCTTGAGGCCGGCCCGCGTACGCCGGATGGCCTTGGAGACGGCCTTGACCGCGTCCTCCTGGCCGATGACGCGCTTGTGCAGCTCGTCCTCCATGCGCAGCAGGCGGGAGGTCTCCTCCTCGGTCAGCTTGTAGACCGGGATGCCGGTCCAGTTGCCGAGGACCTCGGCGATCTGCTCGTCGTCGACCTCGGACACGACGTCGAGGTCGCCGGCCTTCCACTCCTTCTCCCGCTGCGCCTTCTGGCCCAGCAGCTGCTTCTCCTTGTCGCGCAGCTGCGCGGCCCGCTCGAAGTCCTGCGCGTCGATCGCGGACTCCTTGTCGCGGCGCACCTGGGCGATGCGCTCGTCGAAGTCACGCAGGTCCGGCGGCGCGGTCATCCGGCGGATGCGCATCCGGGCGCCGGCCTCGTCGATCAGGTCGATCGCCTTGTCCGGCAGGAACCGGTCGGAGATGTACCGGTCGGCCAGCGTCGCCGCCGCCACGAGCGCGGCGTCGGTGATGCTGATCCGGTGGTGGGCCTCGTAGCGGTCGCGCAGGCCCTTGAGGATCTCGATGGTGTGCGCCAGCGACGGCTCACCCACCTGGATCGGCTGGAAGCGGCGCTCGAGGGCGGCGTCCTTCTCGAGGTGCTTGCGGTATTCGTCCAGGGTCGTGGCGCCGATGGTCTGCAGCTCGCCACGAGCCAGCATGGGCTTGAGGATGGAGGCGGCGTCGATCGCGCCCTCGGCGGCACCCGCACCGACCAGGGTGTGGATCTCGTCGATGAACAGGATGATGTCGCCGCGCGTACGGATCTCCTTGAGCACCTTCTTGAGGCGCTCCTCGAAGTCACCGCGGTAGCGGGAACCGGCGACCAGCGCGCCCAGGTCGAGGGTGTAGAGCTGCTTGTCCTTGAGCGTCTCGGGCACCTCGCCCTTGACGATGGACTGCGACAGGCCCTCGACGACGGCGGTCTTGCCGACGCCCGGCTCGCCGATCAGCACCGGGTTGTTCTTGGTACGGCGGGAGAGCACCTGCATGACCCGCTCGATTTCCTTCTCCCGGCCGATGACCGGGTCGAGCTTGCCCTCGCGGGCGGCCTGGGTCAGGTTGCGGCCGAACTGGTCGAGCACCAGCGACGTCGACGGGGCGGCCTCGCCCGCCGCGGCACCGGCCGCGGCCGGCTCCTTGCCCTGGTAGCCCGAGAGCAACTGGATGACCTGCTGGCGGACCCGGTTGAGGTCGGCGCCGAGCTTGACCAGCACCTGGGCGGCGACGCCCTCGCCCTCGCGGATCAGCCCGAGCAGGATGTGCTCCGTGCCGATGTAGTTGTGGCCCAGCTGCAGGGCCTCGCGCAGCGAGAGCTCCAGCACCTTCTTGGCCCGCGGCGTGAACGGGATGTGCCCGCTAGGCGCCTGCTGGCCCTGGCCGATGATCTCCTCAACCTGCTGCCGGACCCCCTCGAGGGAGATGCCGAGGCTCTCCAGAGCCTTCGCGGCAACACCTTCGCCCTCGTGGATCAGGCCGAGCAGGATGTGCTCTGTCCCGATGTAGTTGTGGTTGAGCATCCGGGCCTCTTCTTGGGCCAGGACGACAACCCGTCGCGCTCGGTCGGTGAACCGCTCGAACATGCCCTCGTGCTCCTCACGTGCCGTGCGCCAATGCTGAGCCTGTCTCAACAGCTGGCGGGGCCAGCGCACGGGCATCGGTGATACCCGTGCTGTAACTCTATCGCCGCCGGAGGACTCTGCTGGGCCCTCGAGCCCTCTCGGGAGGTCCTGCGCCGATGATTTCCCCAACTTCGCACGCTCAGGGGCTGTTCCCCACCCCTGGGGAGTACGCGCACAGCGAAATCGTCGGCACCGTCACCGGCCTGCCCGACGCCGTCCACAGCCTGTGGACAACGTCGTCCACCGCTGTGGATAACTTACGCAAGCCGAGCGCAGGACGAGCGGAAAGCAGCAGGGTCCGCCGCGCCGGAGCGCAGCGGACCCTGTGGAGAGCGGTGGGTGCGGCTCAGCGGCCGGGACCCTTGGCGTGGAACTCGTCGACGATCTCCTGCGGGATGCGGCCCCGGTCGGAGATCTCCTTGCCGTTCTTCTTCGCCCACTCGCGGATGGCCTTGTTCTGCTCGCGGTCGGCGGTGGCACCGCCGCGTCCGCGGGCCGCCCGGCCTCCCACGACCACCCCGCCGCGGGCGACCTTCGACCCGGCGGCGACGTACGGCGCGAAGACGTCGCGCAATTTCGCCGCGTTCTTGTCGGACAGGTCGATCTCATACTGAATGCCGTCGAGGGCGAACTTGACGGTCTCGTCGGCGTCACCGCCGTCGAGGTCGTCGACCAGCTTGTGAATGATCTGCTTGGCCACGGGCCGTTATCCTCCCGAACACAGGTTCTCTCGTCAGGCAATCCTCTGCCGAGAACAATAACGCTATGCCCGCGCGTTGCGTCAATGCGGGCCCGATATCCGCGCCCCGAAGGACAACCGCGCCGTTTCGCGAATGCCCCGCCGGGCGAACACCGGACATCGCCGAGCGATTCCAAAAGGCCCGCGGCGTGGCCGGATTCGTTGGGCCGGCCGGGGAAACGACGGCCCGACCGGCCAGGTTTCGCACCGGCCACGGCCGCCGGCGCCCGGAAAGGTCCAGCTTTTCGCCGGCCCACGGCCGCCCCGAACGAAAGCCGGTGACGGATTGTCACTTCCGCCCGGCGGCCCTCTCGACGCCCATCGAACCAGGTGACCTGGAGTGATCCGGCGGTTGCTGCGAGGGTAGGAAATCGGTCCCGGCGCCGGCGCAAAACACCGGCGCCGGACGCGGTTGGGCCGCCCGGTCGAAATAACACCGGGTGGAGATACGCCGATAGAGATCTATATCGAGCGCGTCGCTGTGCGTCACAAACGACAGGCGCGCCGCCGCCGTCCGGGCATTCCCAATTACGGAACAACGGTACGCGAGACCGCACCGCGCCAGTCGGGCATCAAGCCACATTCCGCTCATACACCATGCGGAGCCCGATCAGCGTGATCATCGGCTCGTGCGCGGTGATGGTGTGGCATTCATCCTTGACCAGCCAGGCGAGACCGCCGGTCGCGATGACCGACCGGACGGGGGAACCCAGCTCGGCGGCCATCAGCTCGACGATGCGGTCGACCTGACCGGCGACGCCGTAATAGAGACCGGACTGCAGGCATTCGACCGTGTTCTTGCCGATGACCGAGCGCGGCTTGGCCGGTTCCACCTTGCGCAACTGCGCGGCCCGGGCGGCGAGCGCGTCGAACGAGATCTCGATTCCGGGCGCGAACGCCCCGCCGAGGAATTCACCCCGGGCGCTGATCACGTCGAAGTTGGTGGTCGTCCCGAAGTCCACGACGATCGACGGGCCGCCGTACAGGGCGTGCGCGGCCAGCGTGTTCACCACGCGGTCGGCGCCGACCTCCTTCGGATTGTCGATCGCGAGCTGCACCCCGGTCTTCACGCCCGGTTCCACGATGACGTTGGGCAGATCCCCGTAGTAGCGCGCCAGCATCGTGCGCAGCGAGCGCAGCGCGGCCGGCACTGTGGAGCACGCGGCCACCCCGGTGATCTCGACGGCGTCACCCGCGAGCAGGCCACGGAACATCAGGCCCAGCTCGTCGGCGGTCGACCGGGCATCGGTCTTGATCCGCCAGCTGTGCACGATCTTGTCGCCGTCGAAGGTCGCCAGAACGGTGTTCGTATTGCCGATGTCGATGCACAGAAGCACGATCAAAACCTTAACCGCCGAGGGTACGGCCGTTGGCGTCAGCAACCGCAACACCGCCGCCGACCGGCACAGAGGCGAGCGCTGGGGCCCCGCCGGCGGGAAAAGGCCGCACCGTGCAGCCCATCCCGGGCAGAGGCACGCGACGCAACCCACCCGGACGGAGTCGCACGACGCAGCTCGACTCGGTGAAGGCGTAACGCAACCCAGCCCACGGCGGACGCCCCACGAAGCCCAGTCCGGGCGGAGGCCCAACGCGGGCCCAGGCCTGGGCGGACGCCCAACGCGGCCCAGCCCGGGGCGGACACCCAACGCGGGCCCAGCCCGGTGGGCACGCGCCGGCGCGCCCGGCCGCGCGTAGCGCGATGACGCCGCCGGCCAGGTCGGCGGCGTCCCCGGCCCGCGAAGCACCGTCGCGAGCCGGCACGCCGCACAGGACGACCCGGCCGAGGACAGCATCCGCCCAGGACGCCCGGGCGAGGACGGCACCCGCCCACGACGACCCGTCCGAGGACGGCCCGGCCCAGGACGGCCCGGCCCGGCCAAGGACGGGCGGTAGGGCGGGCGAGGACGGCGACGGACGCGGCTGCCTGGGCCGCGGCTGCCAGGAGGGAGGCGCGCCCGCACGACGCCTCGGCCGGGAAGGCGTCAGCTCACGCGCAGGTCCATTGCGATGTCGAGGATCGGCGAGGAGTGGGTCAGGCCGCCCACCGACAGGTAGTCCACGCCTGTCGCGGCGTACGCGGCGGCCGTGTCGAGGGTGAGGTTGCCCGTGGCCTCCAGCTCCGCGCGGTCGCCCACCTTCTCCACGACCGAGCGCAGCAGCTCCGGCGGCATGTTGTCGCACAGCAGGAAGTCCGCGCCCGCCTCGACCGCCTCCTGAGCCTCGGCCGGCGTGGTCACCTCGACCTGCACGGGCACGTCCGGGAAGCGCTCGCGGACCAGCCTGTACGCGGCCGTTATGCTGCCCGCGGCCAGCTTGTGGTTGTCCTTGATCATCGCGACGTCGTACAGGCCCATGCGCTTGTTCGTGCCGCCGCCGACGCGGACCGCGTACTTCTCGAGGGCGCGCAGGCCGGGCGTGGTCTTGCGGGTGTCGAGCACGGTCGCCTTGGTGCCGGCGAGCTCGTCGGCCCACCTGCGGGTGTGGGTCGCCACCCCGGACATGCGGCACAGCAGGTTCAGGGCCGTACGCTCGGCCGTCAGCAGCGACCGGGTGGGGCCGGCGACCACGGCGAGCACGTCCCCGCGCACCACCCGGGTGCCTTCCTCGACCACCTGGTCGAACGAGGCCGTCCCGCCGGAGGTGGCCGCGAACACCTGGGCGGCGACGGGCAGGCCCGCCACCACGCCCGGCGCCCGGGCGACCAGTTCGGCGGTGTCGACCTGCGCGGCCGGGATGGTCGCCTCGCTCGTCACGTCCCGGGGTGGGTCACCGAGGTCCTCGGCCAGCGCCGTGTAGACGACCCGCTCGACCTCCGCCAGATCCAAGCCCTCGATCATCGCCGCTCTCCCGTCGCCATCCCGCCGCGTACTGCCTCGTCGAAGCCGCCGGCAGAACCCGCGGCCGGCCACGCCACAGATGTGAGAAGCCGCGCGCGGGCTGCCGGCTGCCGGAAGCCGCCGCCGGCCCTCCTCGCAGGTGGTGCGGTGCGGTTGGTCATGCCATCTCCTCGAAGGTCTGGGTCAGCGTGCCCTTGGCGTCGATCGAGTCCAGCAGGTGCCCGCGCCACTCGTCCGCGGCGTTGGGGTAGTCCTCGCGCCAGTGGCAGCCCCGGGTCTCGCGGCGCTCGTACGCCGAAGCCACCAGCGCCGTCGCCACCGTGAGCAGGTTGGTGGCCTCCCACGCGGCGTTGTGCGGCCGGCCGTGCTGCTGGCCGAGGCGGGACAGCTCCTTGGCCGTGGCCGTGAGCGAGTCGGCCGAGCGCAGCACGCCGGCGCCGCGGGTCATCGAGCGCTGCAGCTCGCCGCGGATCTCCGGGACCGTCACCCAGCCCGCCTCGCCCGTCGCGGGTGCCGGGTCGGCCTGCGGGGGCAGGTCGCGGGCGATGTCGTCGGCGATGCGGCGGGCGAAGACCAGGCCTTCCAGCAGCGAGTTGCTGGCCAGCCGGTTGGCGCCGTGGACGCCCGTGCAGGCGACCTCGCCGCACGCGTACAGGCCTCGGATCGAGGTGCGGCCACGCAGGTCGGTGCGGACCCCGCCGGAGGCATAGTGGGCGGCGGGCGCGACCGGGATCAGGTCGGTGGCCGGGTCGACGCCCGCGCCGCGCGTCGACGCGACGATCGTCGGGAACCGCTTCTCGAGGAACTCGCGGCCGAGGTGCCGCGCGTCCAGGTAGACGTGGTCGGCGCCGGTGGCCCGCAGCACCCGGTGGATGCCCTTGGCGACGACGTCGCGCGGGGCCAGCTCGGCCAGTTCGTGCTGCCCGACCATGAACCGCTTGCCGGACTCGTCGACCAGGTGGGCCCCCTCGCCGCGCAGCGCCTCGGAGATCAGTGGCCGCTGCACCGAGGTCACGCTGGCGGTGACGAACGAGGTGGGGTGGAACTGGACGAACTCCACGTCGGTGACGGTGGCGCCGGCGCGCAGCGCGAGCGCGACGCCGTCGCCGGTGGAGACGGCCGGGTTGGTGGTGGACGCGAAGACCTGGCCCATCCCCCCGGTGGCGAGCACGACCGCGCGGGCCAGGATCGCGCCGACGCCGTCCTCGCTGCCCTCGCCGAGGACGTGCAGGGTGAGGCCGCAGGCCCGGCCGTCGGGCGTGCGCAGCAGGTCGAGCACCAGCGCGTGCTCCACGAGGCGGATCCAGGGGTCCCGGCGGACCGCCGCGTGCAGCGCGCGCTGGACCTCCGCGCCCGTCGCGTCGCCGCCCGCGTGCACGATCCGGTCGGCGCGGTGCCCGCCCTCGCGGGTCAGCATGAGCGACCCGTCGTCGTTGCGGTCGAACTCGGCGCCGATGCGCATGAGCTCCCGGATCCGCGCCGGGCCCTCCTCGACCAGCACCCGCACGGCGGCCGGGTCGCAGAGCCCGACGCCGGCGATCTCGGTGTCGAAGGCGTGCGCCTCGGGACTGTCCAGCGGGTCGAGCACGGCCGCGATGCCGCCCTGGGCCCAGCGGGTCGACCCGTCGTCGATGTTGACCTTGGTGACGACGGTGACGTGCAGGCCCTGCTCCCGCAGGTGCAGCGCGGCGGTCAGGCCCGCCACACCGGAACCGACCACCAGCACGTCGGTCGACTCGGTCCAGCCGGGCTCGGGGGCGGCCAGGCGGCGGGGAAGCGCCGGCAGATCGGCGAGATGCGACATGGGCTCAGTCAACCTCGCGGGTACGACGAAATCACGGCCGGGGAGGCAAGAAGTGCCAGACGTTACTGGTACTGGACAGGGAGGGCTTTCTTGCCCTTGCCCCGCAGCGACGAGGTGAGCGTCGCGGTGTCCACCCACAGGTAGCAGCGCACGCCCCGCTCGCCCAGTGCCCAGACGTCGTCGCCGGCCGGCAGCGAGATCACTCCGGCGCGGTACTGCAGGTCCGCGTCGTCGGGTACGCCCACGTACGAGGCGATCAGCCGGCGGCAGCCGTCGTGGAAGTCGTTCCACTGCTCGTCGGTCTTCGGGTACGCCCGCTTGCCGGCGTTCCACACCCCCACGAACTCGGCGTTGTGCCGTGACGTGCAGGGCGCGGCGGGCATCGTGTCGATCTTGCCCTGGGCGTCCAGCTGCACCGCGTAGCAGGTCAGCAGCAACGACGAGCCGCGCTCCTTCAGGGCGTTCCGGAGGCTGCCGAGGCGCTGCACCAGGCCGCCGTCGTCCTCGACCGAGCTGCTCTCGACCACCTCGCACCGGAACCACCGGGCGCCGCCGGCCCACGCCGCCCGGGTCGGCTGGGTCACCCCCACCCACAGCCGGGCCACCCGCCACGGGCCGCCCACGTACGCGCTCGTCTTCTGGTCGCAGACGGCGTACGCGGCCCGCGCCCCGGCCGAGTCGTCGGCGGGCGGGGTGGGCGCCGCGGACGCCGGACTCGGATACGTGCCGACGTAGACGGTCTCCGTACGGTGCTTGATGTCGCAGTCGACCTCCTCGTACGAGGCCCGGGGCCCGAACGTGGAGAAGTTCGCGAGGTGACACGTCCCGGCGGCGGGGGTGAAGCCGGTGGGTACGCCGATCGCCGCCCACCCGTTGGTGAGGTTGCCGTCGACCCCGCCCGGGTTGCCGCACCCCGCGGCCAGCAGCACGAGGCTCAGCGCGGCGGCGAGACCCCATCGGCGTCGCCGGCCGAACTCACCCATGGTCTCCAGCCTCCGAAGCGCCGCCAGTTGTCCGATTTGCCGATCATATGGCAATAGTCGGATCGAACCGGCCGCTTCGGAGTCGGCGGCAGAGGTGGTCGGATGCGCCGCCGGCCTCTCCGGGCGAAGGCAGGGCCGCGGGACCCCTCAGCTGGCGGAGAGCGTGAGATCCCCCCGTACCAGGTCGTCGGCCATGCCCGCGACGGCCGCCGCCGGGTCCGCGCCGAGCTCGATGATCGAGTTCCGCGCGTCCACGTGCACGATCCGCGGCTGGTAGGAGCGGGCCTCCGCCGACTCCATCTGCCCGTACGAGATGAGGATGACCAGGTCACCCGGGTGCACGAGGTGGGCCGCCGCGCCGTTGATGCCGATGACGCCGCTGCCGCGCTCACCCGGGATCACGTACGTCTCGAGCCGGGCGCCGTTGGTGACGTCCACGATCGCGACCTGCTCGCCGGGGAGCAGGTCCGCCGCCTCCATCAGGTCCAGGTCCACCGTCACGGACCCCACGTAGTGCAGGTCCGCCTGGGTCACCGTGGCCCGGTGGATCTTGGACTTGAGCATCGTACGGAGCATCAGGCGGCCTCTCCCAGGAGCAGCGGAACGTTGTCGATCAGACGGGTGGTGCCGACTCTGGCGGCCACGAGCAGGCGCGCCGGGCCGGTGGCGGGCGCGGGGCCGAGCAGCGGGTCGGTGAGCGCGAGGTAGTCGACCTGCACGCCGGGTTCGTCCCGCAGGATCTTCGTGGCGGCCTCCAGGACGCGCTGGCCGTCGATCTGCAGCGCGCCCTCGCGCAGCGCGTGCGACAGGGCGAGCGCCGCCCGTCGCTGGCCGGTGGAGAGATAGCGGTTGCGGCTGGACAGCGCCAGCCCGTCGGCCTCACGGACCGTCTTCACGCCGACGATCTCCACGGCCATCTCCAGGTCGGCCACCATGCGCTTGATCAGGGCCAGTTGCTGGTAGTCCTTCTCGCCGAAGAACGCGACGTCGGCGCGGGTCAGCTGGAGCAGCTTGGCGACGACCGTGAGCATGCCGGAGAAGTGGCCGGGACGGCTGGCGCCCTCGAGGATTTCCCCCATCGGTCCCGCGGCCAGCGTGACCGACGGCGTGCCGCCCGGGTACATCTCGTCGCGGTCCGGCGCGAACACCAGGTCGGCACCCTCGGCCGTGCACGCCTCGACGTCGGCCGCGAGCGTGCGCGGGTACTTGTCGAAGTCCTCGTTCGGGCCGAACTGCAGCGGGTTCACGAACACCGTGACGATCACGAAGTCGGCCCGCTCGCGCGCCTCGCGCATGAGCTGCCGGTGCCCCTCGTGCAGCGCTCCCATGGTCATCACGACCGCGACGCGGCCGGGTGCGGCCGCGCGGGCCGCGGCCAGCTCGGCGCGGGTGTGGATCAACTTCGTCATGACGGGCTCCCCACGGTCGCATCGGCAAGGACGTCCAACAGCAGAGCCGCGTCCTGCGGGCGCAGGCGCCCCGCGGCGATCGCCCGGTCGGCGGTGCGCCGCGCCAGGGCGAGATAGGCCGGCGCGGACTCCGGCGTCAGGCGGTCGAGATGCTTGCGTACGGTGCCCGCGTCGCCCCGTGACACCGGGCCGGTGAGCGCGGCGTCGCCGAGGCTCAGCGCGTTGCTCAGAGCGGCGTGCAGCAGGGGCGACAGCACGGCGGCCGGGTCCCGTACGCCCGCGGCGCGCAGCAGGTCGGCGGCCTCGTTGACGAGCGTGACCAGGTGGTTGGCGCCGTGCGCGAGGGCCGCGTGGTAGAGCGGCCGGGCCTCCTCGGCGACCCACTCGGGGATGCCACCGAGGTCGGCGACCAGACGGGCGGCGAAGGCCCGGTCGCGAGCGGTCACGCCCCAGGCGATGCCGGGGAGCCGGTCGAGGTCGGCGTCCGCCCCGGTGAAGGTCATCGCGGGGTGCAGCGCGAGACCGTCGACCTCGCCGAGGACCGCGAGGCCGTGGGCTCCCGAGGTGTGCGCGACGACCGTACCCGCGGACAGCGCGCCGGTCGCGGCGAGACCGGACACGACGCCGCCGAGCGCGTCGTCGGGAACGGCCAGGAGCAGCAGATCGGTGGCGGCCCGGGCGACCTCGTCGGCGGGGAGGATCTCGGCCCGCGGCAGCAGCCGGCGGGCCCGCTCGCGGGAGGCGGCCGACACGGCCGCCGCGGCGACGACGTGATGCCCGGCCGCGTCGAGGGCGGCGCCGAGGACGGCACCGACCCTGCCCGCGCCGACCACGCCGACGACCAGGGATTTCGCGCGCGTGACTGCGCTCATGTGTGGATCCAGTCCTCGTGAAGGGGTACCGGTCGAGGCAAGTATGCGCCGATGTAACACGCTCGTGACAAGAGCCTGTGAACAACCGCACCGCCTAGATTGGCCCCTGTGACGAAGGTCGGGTGGCGGGTCGCCATGCAACACGCGCTGTACGGGCCGGAAGGCTTCTTCACCAGCGCGAACGACGGTCCGGCGGACCACTTCCGGACGAGCGTGCACGCCTCCCCGCTCTTCGCCGGCGCGCTCCTGCGGCTGATCGAGGCGGTCGACGCCGCCCTCGGCCGCCCGCGCACGCTGCAGGTCGTCGACGTGGGCGCCGGCCGGGGTGAATTGCTCGCCGCCCTGCATGATGAAGCTGCCCGGACGCGCCTCGCTGACCGGCTCCGGCTCACGGCGGTCGAGAAGGCGCCACGCCCGGCCCGGCTGCCCGCGGAGATTGATTGGCAGCGGACCGTGCCCGAGGACGTCGTCGGGGTGCTGCTGGCCACGGAATGGCTGGACAACGTGCCCCTCGACGTCGCCGAGGTCGATCCGGCCGGGCGGATCCGGCGGGTGCTGGTCGATCCGGCCGACGGCAGCGAGTCGCTGGGCGGCGGCATCGACGCGGCGGACCGGCTCTGGCTCGCGCGGTGGTGGCCCGGCGCCGCGGCCGGCGAGCGGGTCGAGGTCGGCTGGCCGCGCGATGTGGCGTGGGCTGACGCGGTTTCATCGGTACGCCGGGGATGCGCGCTGACCGTGGACTACGGGCACCTGCGCGACGCCCGGCCGCCGCTCGGCACGCTCACCGGGTTCCGGGGCGGCCGGCAGGTGCCGCCCGTGCCCGACGGGAGCTGCGATGTCACGGCGCACGTGGCGGTCGACGCGGTCGCGGTCAGTGTCGGTCAGCCGTACCGAATAATCACCCAGCGGGAGGCGCTGAAAGCGCTCGGTGTCGACGGCGCGCGGCCCTCGCTGGATCTGGCGCGCAGCGACCCGGCGGGCTATCTGCGCGCGCTGAGCGCGGCCGGCGCGGCGGCCGAGCTGACCGATGCCGGCGGGCTCGGCGCGCACTGGTGGCTGCTGCACGAGGTGGGGATCGACCTTCGTGGGAGCATCTAGTCCGTGAGTGACTTGCGGGAGATGACGGTCGGGACCGGCGCCGGGCTCGACACCGCCGACATGGTGCTCAACATCGGTCCGCAGCACCCCTCCACGCACGGTGTGCTGCGGCTCAAGCTGAAACTCGACGGCGAACGGGTCGTCGAGTGCGAGCCGATCGTCGGCTACATGCATCGCGGCGCCGAGAAGCTGTTCGAGGTGCGCGACTACCGGCAGATCATCGTGCTCTCCAACCGGCACGACTGGCTCTCCGCCTTCTCCAACGAGCTCGGCGTCGTGCTCGCCGTCGAACGCCTCATGGGCATGGAGGTGCCCGAGCGCGCCACCTGGCTGCGCATGGTGCTGGCCGAGCTGAACCGGGTGCTCAACCACCTGATGTTCCTCGGCTCCTACCCGCTGGAGATCGGCGCGATCACGCCGATGTTCTACGCGTTCCGCGAGCGGGAGACCCTGCAGGCGGTCATGGAGGAGGTCTCCGGCGGCCGCATCCACTACATGTTCAACCGGGTCGGCGGCCTCAAGGAGGAGGTCCCGGCCGGCTGGACGCGGCGCGCCCGCGAGGCGATCGCGCAGGTCCGCAAGCGGATGCCGGACATCGACAACCTGATCCGCCGCAACGAGATCTTCATGGCCCGCACGGTCGGCGTCGGCGTGCTCACCGCCGAACAGGCCGCGGCGTACGGCGCGTCCGGTCCGGTCGCCCGCGCCAGCGGCCTCGACCTGGACCTGCGCCGCGACGAGCCCTACCTGGCGTACGACCAGCTCGACGTGCCCGTGGTCACGCGCACCGCCGGGGACTGCCACTCCCGCTTCGAGGTGCTGCTGGAGCAGGTGTACGTGTCGCTCGACCTGGCCGAGCAGTGCCTCGACAAGGTCGACACCATCGGCGGCCCGGTCAACGTGCGACTGCCGAAGGTGGTCAAGGCGCCCGAGGGTCACACGTACGCCTGGACCGAGAACCCGCTCGGCATCAACGGCTACTACCTGGTGTCCCGCGGCGAGAAGACCCCGTGGCGGATGAAGATGCGCACGGCCTCGTACGCGAACGTCCAGGCCCTGGCGACGCTGCTGCCGGGCTGCCTGGTGCCGGACCTGATCGCCATCCTCGGGTCGATGTTCTTCGTGGTCGGCGACATCGACAAGTAGCCGCCGGGCGCGCTACCAGCGGTGGTGCTCGGCCCGGTCGCGGTTCGGCACGGCCAGCGGGTCCGTCCCGTACGCGTTCGCATCGTCGTACCGGTCAGCGCGGCCGGAACCGTACGTGGTCCCCGACCGGTACGTGCTCCGCGGCTCGTCCAGCACGTCACGGTCGTACCCGAACCCGCTCTCACCGCCGTAGTCGTAGCTCCCGGCCGAAGCGAACCCGCTGGCGTCGTACTCCTCTGCGCCGTGAGCAGTCCCGTAGCTCTCGTCGTAGTCGCCGGTCCCATAGGCGCCGGCGCTGTAGGTGCTCTGCCCGTAGTCCTCGACCTGCTCGTCCTCGGCACCGTAGGCGCTGGACGCCGAGCCGTAGGTCCCGCCCACCCCGGACGGCCGCGCGATGCCGCCCGTCGTGAGGCCGTACCCCTGATCCGCGTCCGCGGCGTCGTAGCCCCCGAACCGTGCGATGTCGGTGCCGGTGTCCGGCGCGGCGTGGCGCCGGGACGGACGCGGTTCCGGGACCGGGATGTCCTGGCTCTGATCCCAGCCGTGGTCCGGGCTCTCCGGTTCGGGGAACGCCGCGCCGCGTTGCCGGGGGAAGCCCGACGCGGAGATGGGCGGCGTCGCCCGAGGGGCCGAGACGGAGGCCGTGGCGCGCGGGGCGGAGACCGAGGCTGTGGCACGGGGGGCGGAGACGGACGCCGCCGCCCGGGGCGGGGAGACCGCGGCGGTCGCGCGCGGGGCTGGGGCCGCGGAGCTGGGGCGCGGCGCCGGGGTAGCGGAATTCGGGCGCGGCCCGGAGGCCGACGCGGCTGAATGCGATCCGGGAGTCGCCGCGCCTGGGAGCGATGCGGAAGCCGACGCGCTCGCGCGCGGCGGGGCCGAGGCTGCTGCACGCGGCGCGGAGGCTCCTACACGCGGCGCAGAAGCTCCTGCGCGCGGTGCGGGGGCTCCTACGCGCTGTGCAGAAGCTCCTGCGCGCGGTGCGGGAGCTCCTGCGCGCGGTGCGGGAGCTCCTGCGCGCTGTGCGGGAGCTCCTGCGCGCTGTGCGGGAGCGGAGGCCGCTCCCCGGGGTGCCGAGGCAGTGCCGGACACCTGAGCCGGAGTCACCGCCGCGCTGCCGGCCATGGCTGCACTACCGTGCACCGCCGCACTGCCGTGCACGGACGCGCTGCCGGCCACGGACGCGCTTCCCGGCACCGCCGCCGTCCCGGTCCGCGGCTGGGCTTCGACCCAGCCCGTCTGCGGCTCCGCCTCGGACCAGCCGGTCTGCGGCTGCACCTCGGACCAGCCGGTGTGGGGCTGGGCTTCCGGCCATCCGGTCTGTGACGGCACGAACTGGCCGCTCCCGGATCGGCTCGGCACACCGCCCACCCGCAGCTGCGCCATCTCGTCCTCGAGCGCCTGGACGCGGTGCCCGGTGGCCTGGGCGGCGGAGGCGATCTCGCCGCGCAGATCCCCGCGCAGCACGTCGACCTCCGCGGCGACCCGGTCCTCGACGTCCATCCGCAGCAGCACCGGGTCGTTGCGGATCAGCATCGCGGCGCCCAGCAGGACCACACAGACGGCCATCAGCAGCACCGCGAACCGCACGGCACCGCCGCTGCCGCCCGCGAGCACGATGATCGCAGCGATCGGGGCGAGGCCGAGGCCACCCCAGATCAGCGCCCGCAGAAGGCGGGCGCTCTGCTGCTCGGGGTCCCGGTCAGACATGGCCGCAGATGCTACCGAGAGTCGCAGCGGTTACGAAACAGGCCGAGAACGGGCAGGAGCGCCCGGACGGAGCGTAACGGCAGGTGACGGCCGCGCCGATGCATCGAAGAAAAACTTGTCTAACGCGGGGGGCCGGCCCCGGCCGGGTGAACGACCGGGGCGCGGTCCCGCGGCACGGGAGCCGACGGTCAGCCGGCCGCCAGCGCGCCGTCCGAGCTGAACACCAGGCCGACGCTGATCGTGCCCTGCTTCAGGCCCGTCTTGGTCAGCGGGCCGCCCGCGTCCAGCGACGTGAACTTGCCGGCCTGGAAGGAGTACGTGTCCACGAGCCCCTGCTGGCACTTCGGGCGCTGCGGGCACTCCGGCGGGCCGCCGAGCACGGTGGCTGCCCCGGAGCACTTCGCGGCCAGGTCGGAGAGCGTCTTCACGCCGTACTTGTCGGCGAACGCCTGGGTGGCGGCGAAGGCGTTCTGGTCCTGGGCGCTGGACGGGGTGCCGAACACGAGGCCGGCCTTGTCGCCGAGGGCCTTGAGGTTGGTCATCGTCGTGTTCAGGTCGGACGAGGACGGGTCCTTGGCGCCCTTGCCGTTGACCTTGCCCGACAGGAACGTGGCGAGGGTGGCCGCGTACTCGGGGACCACGTCGATCTCGCCCTTCTCGAGGGCGGGCTCGTACAGCTCGCGGTTGCCGATCTGCTGGACCTTCACCGTGTAGCCCGCCGCGGTGAGGACGATGTTGTAGAGCTCGCCCAGCGTCGCGTTCTCGCTGAAGTTGGCGGCACCGACGGTCAGCTTGCCGCCGGAGCCCTTCTGCAGGCCCGCCGTCAGGTTGTTGGCCGTGGCGAACTCCTGAGCGGCCGCCTTCGACGACTTGCGGTCGATGTCGACGGCCTTGTTGAGCTCGATGAGCTTGGTCGTGTCGAGCGCGGCGGAGACCTTGTCGAGCGCCGCGACGATCTGCGGGGTCGAGGCCTTCTTGTTGATGGCCGGGACGATGTTGTCGGTGTTCTGCAGGTTCTTGTCGTCGGTGAGCACGACGAGCTTGTCACCGGCGACGGGCGCGCAGCCGGCGCCCGAGGCGGAGCTGGCCGGGGCCTCGGTGCCGGAGGAGCCGGACTCGCCGCAGCCGGCGAGGATGACGGCGGCGGTCATGAGGGTGCCGGCCGTCAGGAGCAGGTTTCGACGCATACTGCCGCCTTCTGTGTCCCGGCACGGCTTGCAAGCCGTGCCGCGTGTCCGACGGGCAGTCGAAGATCCGATGCCCGCACTCTTCGGTTGTCGCACCGCGCCTGGGAAGGAGCGGCACCGTCGTTCCTAACCGGGGGGTACGACAACTAATGCCGCCCCCGGATCGGCGATGCGGATTCGTTACCCAGCCGAAGGGCGAATCCCGGCGAAACGCGGAATACGGGTCAGCCCGCCGGCGCGGCTGCGGTGGGCCGGCGACGCGCTCCCCGCAGGGCGGCCGGCGTCACGAGCCGTTGCACCGCCGCCAGCAGCGTCTCGACGAGCAGCGCCAGCAGGGCCACGACGATGCCGCCGGCCACGATCTGGCCGCCGCCGCCGTTGCTCATGCCGACGCCGAATCCCGCTGAGATGATCTCGCCCAGCCCGCCGCCGTTGACGAACGCCGCCAGCGCGGCCGTCGCCACCACCTGCACTGCCGCCGTACGCAATCCGGCAGCGAGATAGGGCACGGAGAGCGGGAGCTCGACCTGCCGCAGCAACTGGCCGCCGGAGAGGCCCATGCCCTTCGCGGCGTCGCGGGTCTCCGGGTCGATCTGCCGCAGCCCGGTGTACGCGTTGGCCAGCAGCGGCGGCACTGCGAACACCGCGAGCGCCACCACGACCGGCGGCTTGCCGAAGCCGAGCGGGGTGAGCGGCAGGATGGTGAGCAGGGCGAGCGTGGGAATCGCCAGCGTCAGGTTGGCGAGGGTGACGATCGCCCCGCCGCCGCGGCCGCGGTGTCCCAGCCAGATGCCCAGCGGCCAGCCGATGGCGCAGCCCAGCAGGACCGCCCACAGGCTGATCAGCAGGTGCTCATCCAGCCGGTCCAGCAGGCCACCGGGGTTCGTCCAGTTCAGGGGGTCGTTCAGCCAGACGAACCCCTCGCGGAAGTAGTTCACGATCGCCGCTCCCGGGCCCAGGGGGTCACCAGCCGGCCGAGGCCCGCGAGCACGAGGTCCAGTACGAGCGCGAGGCCCACGCACAGGATCGTGCCGGTCATGATCTCGGCCTTGTAGAAGTTGTTGCGGAACCCGCCGAGGATCATCTCGCCGAGGCCGCCCTTGCCGATCAGCGAGCCGACGGTCACGAGCGCCACCGTCGACACGGTGGCAAGCCGCAACCCGGTGAGGATGCCGGGCAGCGCGAGCGGCAGCTCGATGCGCACCAGGCGGCCGAAGCGCCCGTACCCCATGCCCGCTGCCGCATCGCGCACCTCGCTCGGGACCTGGGTCAGGCCGGCGAGGGCGTTGCGTACCAGGACGAGCAGGGCGTACAGGACGAGCGCGATCAGGACCGACGTGTCGCTCGTCGTGCCCACCGCCGGGGCGACGAGCGCGAGAAGCGCCAGCGACGGAATCGTGTACAGGACGCCGGAGAGTGCAAGAATCGGGCCGGTCAGCGGGCGCCACCAGTAGGCGGCGACCGCGAGCGGCACGGCGACGACGAGCGCGATGATCACCGCGCGCGCGGTGAGACCCGCGTGGAACTGCAGGGCGGAGAGGATCTCGCCGGCGTTGTCGTGGACATAGCGCCAGGAGAACCACGGATTTCCCGGCCCGTCATCAGCGGGGGCGGCCAGGGGCCACGCAGGCGCCGGGGCCCTCGACAGGAAGGACATACGTGGACGCTACCGCGATCAACGACTCCGGCGCTGGCCGGAGCGCGGCGTCTATCACGCTCGAGAACGTGGGCAAGGTCTATCCCGACGGCACCGTGGCCGTCGGCGACATCAGCCTGGACGTCGGCGCCGGCGAGCTCGTCGTCCTCATCGGCCCGTCCGGCTGTGGCAAGTCGACGATCCTGCGCATGCTGAACCGGCTGATCGAGCCGTCGAAGGGCCGCATCCTCATCGACGGCGAGGACGTGTCCCGGCAGGACCCGGTCGAGCTGCGCCGGCACATCGGGTACGTGATCCAGAACGTCGGGCTGTTCCCGCACCAGACGATCCGTACGAACGTCGGCACGGTCCCGCGGCTGCTCGGCTGGAACAAGAAGAAGACCCGCGCCCGCGCGGAGGAGTTGCTGGAGCTCGTCGGCCTGGACCCCGCGCGCTACGGCGGCCGCTATCCGCACGAGCTGTCCGGCGGCCAGCGCCAGCGGGTCGGGGTGGCCCGGGCGCTCGCCGCGGATCCGCTGGTGCTGCTCATGGACGAGCCGTTCTCGGCAGTCGACCCGATCGTCCGGTCCCACCTGCAGGAGGAGTTCCTCCGGCTGCAGGCCGCGGTCCGCAAGACCATCGTGCTGGTCACCCATGACATCGACGAAGCCGTACGCCTCGGCGACCGGATCGCGGTTCTCGGCGAGGGCGGCCGGCTGCAGCAGTACGCCACCCCCGGCGACCTGCTCAGCAACCCGGCGTCCGAAGCGGTCAGCCAGTTCGTCGGCGAGGACCGGGGCATCCGGCGGCTCGCGGTCACCAAACTGCGCGACACCATGCGGCCCGTCGGGCAGATCGAGGAGATCGAACGGCTCCCGACCGTCGACGTCGACGGGACCCTGTACGACGCGCTCGGCGTGATGCTCACGAGCGACGCGCTGAACGTGGTCGTGGTGGAGGACGGGACGCCGGTGGGCACGGTCGCCCGCTCGGCGCTGTTCGACGTACCCGATGAGCGGGCCGCCGCGCCGGCATGAGACACACCGCAGCCCGGACCGCGAGGTCCGGGCTCCGGCTCGGCGCGACGGCGAGGTGCCTGACCGGGGGCTCGGTACACCTCCGCGCCTGTGGGCGCCGGGCTCGGATGGCGGGGGCGTGCACCCGGCCCGGCGGGAGGAGGGCTAACGGGTGCCGCGGCGGCCGCCGAGCGTGGCCAGGCCGATGATCCAGCCGACGAAGAGGCCGTACTCGGCTCCGTCACCGGCGGCGCGGAAGGCGCCCAGCAGCGACGGGTTGGCCAGGAACAGCGTGGTGAGCAGCGCGGCGAAGCCGCCGGCGAAGATGTACGCCGCCCAGCCCGCGAAGAACTGGCTGATCGTGCCGCGGGCCCGGGCCAGCTGGGAACCGGGCAGCAGGTAGAGGAAGAGCAGGGTCAGCACGACAACCAGGATCGCCTTGAGGTCGGCGATGACGATCGAGCGCAGGGAGTCGTCGGAGTCGAACCGCCAGTGCGGCCACGCCAGCAGGCGCAGCCACCAGCCACCGGCGGTCTCCGGGTTGGTGTTGTCCGTGGCCCAGTCGGCGTACCAGGGGCTGCCGAAGACCAGGACGAGTATGAGCGCGGCGAGCGTGCCCGCACCCGGCGCGGATTTATAACGGTTGGTGAGAGCCATGGCCCGCTAATTCCCAGCGGGCGCTCAGTTTCAAACGACGGGCGTGAATGGGCGACCGTACGTAGTCAGTGCTTCTGCAGGTAGTCGATGAAGGCGGCCCGCAGCAGCGGCTCCTGCTCCCCGTACCCGTGTCCGGTCAGTTCACGCCACAGCGCCACGGCCTCGTCGACGGTCGGGCCGACGGTGTTGGGGGCGCCGTCGAGCGTGGCGGCGTCGTCCGAATCCGGCAGATGCTTGAACACAGACCAGAAGAAGCCCAGGTCGCGGCGCTCCCGCGCCTTCGCGAAGGCGCGCTCGCGCAGCTCCTCGGTCGGCAGGGCGTCCAGCTCGGCGAAGGTCGCGTCGGTCATGCAGCCAGCATAGGGCGTGACGGTTCGGGGTTGCGCAGGCCGGAGACGCGCTCAGCGCCCGCTGCCCCACGGCCCGGAGTCCCACTGCTCGCCCGGGCGGCCCTGCGACGCGGTGCTCGACGGGGACCACGTCTCGGGCAGGTCCGGCGACCACGTCGCGCCGTTGCCGGTGGGCACCCAGTCGTCGCCCACACCCGGCGCCGGCAGCGGGCGGCCGTACGTCTCGACCAGCCGGGTGACCAGCAGGCCCGCGCCCACAAGGGCACCCGCGATGGCGAACAGCGCGATGTCGAAGTTGCGCCGGTCGGCGTAGTCGAGGAACAGTGCGACCCCGGCGACCGCCAGCAGCGTGCCGAAGATGCCGCCGCGGCGGCCGTACGCGCTCGTGCCCGCGAGCAGCGCCGTTCCCAGCGCGATGCCGGTCCACTCCAGGCCGGTGCCCGGCACGATGGGCGTGCTGGACTGCGCGGCCATCAGCGTGCCGGCGGCGACCGCGAAGACCGACGACAGGACCAGCGAGGCGATCACCGGCACCGCCACGGCACCGCCGCGCCGGACCGCCGGGTCGCCGACCGGACGCAGCCGGCCGACCATGCGACGGATCGGTGCGACAGTGCCGAGCGCGCCGCCGATCACGGCCAGCAGCGCGAAGCCACCGAACAGGTAGAACGCCTGGTTGGCCGGGTCGTAGGTGCCCTGCACGGCCACGGGCGCCGTGCGCAGCTGGTCATACACGATGACGCCCATGGCGGCGGCCAGCGAGGCCACCCAGCCCGGCACGTGCAGCAGCAGCACGATCAGCGCGACCACCAGGCCGCCACCGGCGGCGATGGCCAGCGCCGGCACCATCGACTGGGCGAGGCCCTTGTCGCCGTTCTCCGCGTAGTGCAGCGCGGCGGCGAGGGCGATCGGACCGACCGCCAGATTGGGTACGCCGGCCCGCAGCGTCAGGCCCGCACCGAGGGTGAGCAGGCCGATCGTGGCGCCGGAGATCAGCAGGGTGTCGAGCGCGGGACGGCGCAGCGCCGCCGGATCGAGCCGGTAGAGCAGATAGGCGACGGCTGCCACGGCGAGCAGCAGCACGATCTCCCACCCGATGTGGACGCCGAGCCGGTCGCGGCCGTCGTCGCGGGCGGTGGGCTCGGCGATCGGCTCGGTGACGCGGGCTCCGGAGTCGTCCGCGTCGAGGTCACGCCGGCGGTTGCGGAAGTCGGTGGCCGCCAGCCCCGCCCGGTACGCCGCGGGATTGCTCTCCGCCTGGTCGTCACCGGTGTTCCGGCGGTACGTGGTCTCGTCGTAGGCCATGTCGTCCACCTCCTTCGCGCGGCTCAGCATACGGAAGTGAGGGGCCTACAGTTCAAGTGCAGAAACCCGGCGAAATCAGGACCGGCCGGCCCGCCTGCCCGAGTCGTCCCCGTCCTTCTGGTCCGGCTCCTTCGGCACCCGGCACGCCCGCTCCAGCCACAGCGCCGCGGCGGTGAGCGCGAGGGCGGCCACCACCCCGCCGATCGCGGCCGGTATGTCGCCCCGCGCGGCCTTGGTCGGCTCCAGCGCCAGCCAGGAGAGCAGCCCCGCGGAGAAACCGGCGAACAGCGCGCCGGCCAGCGAGGACGCCTTCGCGAGGACCACGTACCGCGCGACGGCGAGCGGGTCGACGCGGGGGGCACCGGGTTTGCGCTGAATCCGCGCGGCCGTGTTCTGCGCCAGGAACGCCTCGGCCACGGCCAGCGCCGCCAGCACGATGATCGGCAGCCACGGCAACCGCGGCATCTCGGAGTAGAAAGAGCTGAGCAGCAGCCACCCGACCGCCGCCGCTGCCAGTGCGGCCACGACCAGCGCAGAGAGACTGGTCGGCCGCAGCGACGGGTCAGGGCCCGCGCCGCCGGGGTTGTTGCTCACTCCTCCGACTCTAGTGGCAGATCCGGACGCGGGGTCATGGCGTTGGCGTCGGCGGCGAGGCCGGGTGAGTTGAGCAGGTCGGTCACCCAACCGTGGCCGGGCAGCTGCGCGTATGGCTGCAGGTCCAGCCACGGCTTGAGCACGAACGCCCGCTCGTGGGCCCGCGGGTGCGGCAGGGTCAGCTCCGGGTCGTCGCTGAGTACCGGCTGGTCGTCGTCGCCCCAGACCGTGATCACGTCGACGTCCAGGGTGCGCGGACCGAAGCGGCGCCGGGGGTCCCGTACCCGGCCGGCGGCCTGCTCCAGCGAACGGCACCGCTCGAGCCAGCTGCGCGGGTCCGCCGCCGGGTCGAGGGCCAGCACGACCGCGTTCAGGTACGGCGGCTGCTCGGCGTCGCCCCAGGGCGGTGTCTCGTACACGCCCGAGACGAGCAGGACGCTGTCGCCGAGCCCCTCGACTGCGGCCCGGAGGTGGGCGTACCGGTCTCCCAGGTTGCTGCCGATCGACAGCAGCGCGCGGCTCACCTGGTTCGCCGCAGGGTGACGGCGACGTCGGCGAACTCGTGCGGGATCGGCGCCTGCGGCTTGTGCACCGTCACGGTGGCGGCGCTGACGCGGTCGTCGTCCAGGCAGACCGTGGCGAGGCGGTCGGCGAGCGTCTCGATCAGGTTCACCGGCTCGCCCGCGATCACCTCGACCAGCCGGCCGGCCAGTTCGCCGTAGTGCACCGTGTCGTCGACGTGGTCGGACGCGGCCGCCGGGGCGAGATCCAGTTCCAGGTCCACGTCGACGACGAAGTCCTGCCCGTCGCGACGCTCGAAGTCGAATACGCCGTGGTTTCCCCGTACGCGAAGCCCGCGCAGCGAAATGCGGTCCGTCATGACTCTCTCCTCTGCAGGCGCGGGCTTCCCGTGGCGCGCCAGACAGCCAGCGCATCCACCGTGGCCCGCACGTCGTGCACCCGGACGCCCCACGCGCCGGCGGCGACGGCGAGCACCGAGGTGGCAATCGTGGCGGCTTCCCGGCCGTCCACCGGTCGCGGCTCGCCGTTCGCATCCGCCAGCAACCGGCCCAGGTACGTCTTCCGCGACGAGGCGAACAGCACCGGATAGCCCAGCGCTGTGAGTTCGTCCAGGTGGGCACTGAGCGCCCAGTTGTGTTCCGCCTTCTTGGCGAAGCCCAGACCCGGGTCGAGGATGAGGCGGCCGGGGTCCACTCCGGCGGCCACCGCGGCGTCCACGCGCTGCCGCAGCTCGTCGCGTACCTCCGCCACGACGTCGTCGTAGACGGCGAGGTCGATCATGCGGCGGGAGTGCCCGCGCCAGTGCATGAGGATCCAGGGGCAGCCCGCGTCGGCCACGACGGCGGCCATGCCCGGATCAGCCAGACCACCCGAGACGTCGTTCACCACCGCGGCGCCGGCCGCCAGCGCGGCGGCGGCCACCTCGGCGCGGGTCGTGTCGATGCTCAGCGGCACCCCGGCCGCCACCAGCTCCTCGATCACCGGAAGCACGCGGGCGGTCTCGGTGGCCGCATCGACCCGGCCGGCGCCCGGACGGGTGGATTCCCCGCCGATGTCGACGATGTCGGCACCCGCCGCCCGCAGGGCCACCCCGTGCGCGACGGCGGCATCGAGGTCGGCGTAGCGGCCGCCGTCGGAGAAGGAGTCAGGCGTCACATTCAGCACGCCCATCACGACCGGGTGATCTTGCTGAAGCAGCAGGTCGCCCGCGATCTGCCCGGTCGTTGCGCTTCCGGTCGGCTCACTCACCCCGACGACGCTACCGGCGGACGATCTTCGCACACGTGTACGATCCAGCGTGACTCAAGTTCAGTCACGCCTTTACCTTGGGTAACGAATCAGGCAGCTTGTAGGTAAGAAGTACGGCCCGTACGCTTCGGAGCTAGGCATCATTATTGAACCGAAGAGAGCAGACGGGCGTGGGTAGGACAGCAGAGCCCTTCAGGATCGTGACCGCGCACTCGACGCGGTGAGCGGGAAGTAGCACCATATGGGCGTTGCCGTCAGGCTTCACAACTGCAGCGTGTCCGGCGCCCTCACGCCGGTCACCCGGGAGGTTTACCGATGATCGCCACCGAACTCGCCGCGCAGGTCGCGACGGCGGTCCAGCACGGCGCCACCCTTGCCGCCCCCGAGCCCAAGGGCATCAACACCGAAGGCGTCGTCACCTTCTTCGCGAGCAACATCGCACCGATCCTGCTGGCCGTGCTCGGCATCATCTTCATCGGCCGGGCCAGCCGCGGAGAGATCTCCAAGGTGCTGACCAGCAGCGCGATCGCCATCGTCGGCCTCGCGTTCATCGCCGGCGCCGCGACGCTCTTCTTCGTCGGCGACTACCTCATCGACCTCATCTTCAGCTGAGGCCCGAAGACCCATGCGGCTGCGCACCGATGACGACATCTACCGGGCACGCCTGGTCTATCTCGGCCCGCCCGGATACACCCTGCCGATGCACCTGCCGTACGCGCAGTACGGGATGTTCGTCCTCCTCGTCCCAGTCTTCGTCTTCCTGCACTACCTCATCACGTGGCAGTTCGACGCCTTCCCCGCCTGGGAGATCGCCCTCGCCATGGTGACGACCTCCTATGTCTTCCGGCACGTCGACCCCGACCGGCCCGCGAGAATGGTCATCCGCACCGCCCTCACCGACTGGAAGCGGACGAGGGAGCCGGCCGTCGAGCAACGGGACCCCAGACTCGTCGCCACGCGCATCCGGGTACGGGAGGAGTTGGTATGACCAGGTTCGCCACTCTCGCTGCATGCCCGAACGGGGCCCTCGCATGACCGCTACCCCACCGCCGGGCCCTTCCCGAGCGGAGTCGTCCCCCCAGGGCAGGCAAGGTAACTCTGGGCGACCGAACGATTACGCTCCGGAGGAGTCCCTCGAGCAGGTAGCCGGCCCCGGCCACGGCGCAGTCGCCGTCTTCCAGGCTCCCCAGCCGGTACGCCCCCGCACCAACGGCACGCCGCCGCCGGTGGACCCGATGGACATCGACTCGCCGTTCCTCGACCTGTTCGGCAGCCCGGCACCGCAGCACCAGCCGGCCACCACGCCGCCGGACGACCCGGACGCCGACTTCGACTTCGGGTTCGACTTCGAGGGCGAGGACGCCCGCCGGGCAGCGGGAACGCCGGCCTCATCGTCGGCCGCGACCGCTGCACCCGATGCCGGTCCTGCTGTGCCGAGCGCCCGGCCCGTGTCACCGGCCGCGGGTGCACCGATGCCTCAACCATCCGTGACCCCACCGCCCGCGCCCGCGCCGGGTGCGCCGGGTGCGCCGGGTGCGCCGGCCAACGGTCATCAGCCGGAGATGCCGCCGTCCGACACGCGGCCCACGGTTCCCCTGGTGACCGGCGCGCGGCCCGTCACTCCGGTGTCGCCCGCACCGCCACCGCGGCAGGTTATTGACCAGCAGCCGATGTCCGCGCAGCCCGACCTCGGCGCACCCACCCCCGCCCGGCCTGACCCGAGCGGCCACGCCCCCGCCCGGCCTGATCCGAGCGGCCACGCCTCTGTGCGGCCGGCTTCCGGGCCGCCTGCTCCGGCGCAGCCCACTTCCGGGGCGCCGGCCTTCACCCGGCCGACCTCGGCCCCGCCTGCGGTCACGCCGCCTTCGGTCGCCCCACCCACGGCGTTCGACCTGCCCGCCGGGCCTGTTCTGCCGCTCGAGACGACGATGCCTCCCGGCCCGGCCGTTTCCCCGGGCCCGGGGATATTCGCCGTTTCCCCTAGCCCGGACGTTCCTTCCGGCCAGGGCGTTTCCCCTGGCCTCGGCGTTCCCCCTGGCCCTAGCGCTCCTACCGGCCCGGACGTTCCTCTCGGCGCGGGCATTGTGCCGAGTTCTCCCGCGGCCTTCGGTCCGAGGATCGGGGCTTCGCCGGACGCGCCGGTCTCGCCGTTCATGCGGGCTCCCATCGGACCCGAGGCCGACTTCTACGAGGGGCACGAGGACGACGACCTCGATTTCGCCGACTGGCCCGAGCAGGCGCGCCCCGGTGTCGCCGCGCCGGTCCAGCCCGTCGCGCCGGACCTGATCACCCCGGCGCCCGTGCCGGCCCAGCCGCTCTGGCAGCAGGCCGCCGGCCCCGCTCCCGGCGTGCACCCGGTCGCTCCGCTGACGCCGTACGTGAATGATGCGCAGCCGGACCACCATGCCGACCTGGCGCCGATGCCGGAGAAGGCGCCCGCGCAGCGTGCCGAGAAGGCGGTGAAGAAGCGGCGGAAGAAGCGGGACGAGCCGGACAACCTGCCCGCCGTGCGGGACAAGAAGGACGCCAAGCCCGCGGTGCTGCGTCCGCACAAGCTCAAGTTCAGCGACCGGGACCCGGCCATCGAGCTCGAGATCAGCGAGATCGCCGGCCACCTGACGTTCACCCAGAGCACGGTCACGGCCTGGTACTACCTGCCCGAGGTGCGGTGGGCCTTCCGCCCCGACGCCGAGCGCGAGGCGCTGCTCTCCGCGATCTCCGAGCAGTACGCGGGCCTCGCCGGCTTTCGGCTGCACCTGCGCCGCACCAACCGGCCGTTCCCCGCGGACGAGTGGGCCCGGACGGTGGACTCGTTCACCGCGAAGCCGCTGCCCGACGTCGCCGGCGGGACCTCGTGGTCGGACCACCTCGTCGCCGCCCAGCGGCACCTGCTGTCGGTCAACCACGCCGAGGGGCAGACGTACCTGGGTGTGACGTTCGCGCGGCGGTCGCTCGGTGACACCTTCTCCGAGCGGATACTGCGGCTGTTCGGCAAGGGAACCAGCGACGGGGAACGACGCAAGCTCGGCCGTACGGTCGAGCAGTTCGACGAAGTTCTCAACGCGTTCGGCATGCGCGGGCGGCGGGTCACCCCGCAGGAGCTGGAATGGCTGCTGTTCCGCTCGGTCGCGCTCTGCATGGCGCCGCCCGGCCCGCTCTCGCCGGTCTCCAACGGACATTGGGAACGCGGTGACCTGCTCGCGCTGACCGAGCAGGTCGAGCGGTACCGGACCCCGTACGGTTCGACGGTCAAGCTGGTCAACCGCATGACCGGCGAGGAGCGGCACGTCGCCGTCCTGTCCGTCGGGCGCATGGAGCCGCTGGAGATTCCCGAGAAGCACGAGCCGTGGATGCACTTCCACGAGCGGCTGCCGTGGCCGATGGAGCTCTCCTCGCGCATCGACATCCTCGGGCCGAACAGCTCGTTCAAGAACCTCGAGCACCGGCTCCGGATGATCCGCTCCCAGCAGCTGGACTACGCCGAGCACGGCATCGACGCCCCGCCCGAGCTGGAACGTCTCGCCAAACGCGCGCTCGTGATCGGCGACGAGATGACCACGGGCCTGCCGGTCGAGTCCGCACGTGCGCACGGCTGGCACCGGATCGCGGTGGGCGGGCGTACCCGTGAGGAATGCCTCGAGCGTGCCCGCCGGCTCATCCAGCTGTACTCGCGGGAGCTGCGGATCTCGCTGCAGCACCCGAAGAACCAGGACCAGCTGGCCCGCGAGTTCATCCCGGGCGAGCCGATCGCCAACACCGGCTACGTGCGGCGCATGCCGGTCAAGCTGCTCGCGGCCGCGCTGCCGCAGGCCGCCTCGACCGTCGGCGACCGCCGGGGAGACCTGATCGGGCGTACGGCGGGAACGTGCCGCCGGCCGGTCTTCCTCGACCTGCACTTCCCCATGGAGGTCCGGGAGCGCTCAGGCCTCGGCGTCTTCGTCGCGGAGCCCGGCGGTGGCAAGTCCACCCTCATGGGCGCGCTCGGCTACCTGAACGCCCGCCGCGGTGTGCAGGTGACGCTGCTGGACCCGTCCGGTCCGCTCGCCCGGCTGTGCCAGATGCCGGAGCTGCGGCCGTACTCCAGGGTCCTGAACCTGACCGGCTCCGAGCAGGGGACGCTGGCGCCGTACGCGCTGATCCCCACCCCGGTCCGCACCGAGTTCGCGACCGGACCGGGCGGCGACCGCGAGTACGAGATCGCCGTCTCCAACGCCCGCGCCGAACGCCGCATGCTGGTCCAGGACATCTGCTCCATGCTGGTCCCGCCGCAGGTCGCCAAGGAGGCCTCCACGGCGACGCTGCTGCGCCACGCCGTACGGCAGGTCCCCGCGGAGGAGACCTCGACGCTCGACGACGTCGTCGCCACCCTCCAGAGCCTGGACAACGACGAGGGCAAGGAGTTGGCCAACCTCCTGCTGGACACGGCGGAGATGCCGCTGGCGCTGCTGTTCTTCGGCCGGCCCCCGCAGCACCTCCTCGGCGCGGACTCCGCGCTGACGGTCATCACGATGGCCGGCCTGCGCCTGCCCGACCTGAAGATCGAACGCGAGTACTGGTCGGCCGAGGAGTCCCTGGCCCTCCCCATGCTGCACACGGCGCACCGCCTCGCGGTCCGCCGCTGCTACGGCGGGTCCATGTCGTCGCGCAAGATGGTCGGCCTCGACGAGGCGCACTTCATGGAAGGCTGGCGCTCGGGCCGCTCGTTCCTGGTCCGCCTCGCCCGCGACTCCCGGAAGTGGAACCTCGCCGCGCTGGTCGCCTCCCAGAACCCCCGCGACATCCTCGGCCTCGACGTGCAGAACCTCGTGTCGACGGTCTTCGTCGGCCGCATCGCCGAGGACCAGGAGATCGCCTCCGAGGCGCTACGCCTGCTCCGGGTCCCGGTCCACGACGGCTACGAGGCCACGCTGGCATCACTGTCCCAGGCGGACACGTCGTCGTCGGCCCGGCTCGGCTTCCGCGAATTCGTGATGCGGGACGTGGACGGCCGCGTCCAGAAGGTCCGGGTCGACGTCTCGTACGTCGAAGGCCTCCTCGAACACCTCGACACCACCCCGGCAGCGGCCAAGGCGGCGCCGACGGCCATCCCCAGCCTTTCCGACCTGGAGGTCTGACATGCTCCGCCGGGTCTGCGCGATGGTCATGACATGGGCGGTCGCGGTGGTGGCCAGCATCGCGTGGGCAGTGGCAGCCCCGGCACCGGCGATGGCGGGGCCACTGCAGGCGCCGGGCGGAGCATGCAGCACGGACGAATGGAAACAGGACTTCAAATCCTGCGTCTCCCGCCTGGCGGACGTAGCAGGAGACCGGGTGGAATGCCTGAACCCGCCGACGCCAAGCGCACCCGACTCGGGTCTCGCCGGCTGGTTCGCAGAACGGCCCGCCTCATCGACGAAACCCGGCCCCCAAGGCATCTACAGCCAATACGGCTACGCCGGATACAGCTACACGACCTATGACTTGGAAGGCGGCTGCGCTTCCACGCTCACCGCCCCGGACTCCAAGTTCGAAACGACAGTCGCCAACGGTGAGTTCATGATCGCGACCGCGGTCATCGGCGCCTCCAACGCATTGCGAGAGAGGGCTTGGGACCCACAGACCCTGTGGGGTTGGGCCGACCCACTGGTCGAGCAGGCAACCAAGGCGGTTTACGAGAAGGTCTTCAGCGTCTTCGGCGTCATCACTTTGGCAGTCGTGGGCCTGTATCTGATTTGGCGGTCACGGCAGGCCGACATGGGCGCAGCCACGACGACGGCGGGTTGGGCCATTCTCGTGATGGTCGCAGTCACCGCTATCGCCGCATGGCCGGTCAGATCCGCGAACATCGCGGACCAGAGCTTGATCACCACGCTGGGTGTCGTACACGACGCGGTCGGACCCCGAGCCCAGAACACTCCCTCTCAGCAATGCGATGACACCACACCCGGGGCCTGCGAGGACAACAGGCCGCCGGCTGTCCGTGCCAGCGACACAGCAACTGACACGATGCTCTACCGCAACTGGCTTCGCGGACTCCTCGGCTCGGCGGACAGCACTACCGCGCAAAAGTACGGGCGCGCACTTTACGACGCCCGCTCCCTCACCTGGGGCGAAGTCCAGCGACTGCGCGACAACCCGGAAACGCGGCAAAGCACGCTGGATCGAAAGAAGGCTCAATGGAAGAAGGTTGCTGAGCAGATTCGGACCGAGGATCCAGAGGCGTACGAGTATTTGCAGGGTGTCAATGGGATGGATCGGATCGGGGCTGGGTTCATTGCCGTGCTCGCCGCCGTCATGTTCGCCATGTTCGATCTCACTGCTTCTCTGCTCGTCCTGCTCGGCTTCCTGATCTTCCGGTGGGCGGTCATCGCCGCGCCGATTCTTGGCACTGTCGGCTTGTTGCGGCCGGCCAGTTCCGGTATTCGTCGGCTCGGCAATGCGGTCGTCGCGGCGATCTTCAACATTGCGATCTTCGGTACGGGGGCGGCGATCTACCTGTTCGCCGTTGACCTGATCATGAACACCGCCAGCCTTCCCGGGTGGCTGCAGGTGGTCCTGGTGTGGCTCTGCGGCGTGGTGGGCTGGCTCCTGCTGCGGCCGTACCGGCGGATCACGCAGCTCGGCGGCAAGGACGGCACCGCGGCGATCACGTCCGCCGGGTCCTGGCATCGGCGGTTCTTCCGGGACATGCGGGAGGCCGCGAAGCTGGACGTCGCCGACGCCGGTGGGACAAACGAGCCGCAGATCGGCAAGGGCCGCACCGTGTACGTCGAGCAGGGCAATCTGCGGCCCGAGGCACGGCTGGAGGACCCGGCGCACGCCGCGGCCTCCCGTCCGGCGGTGGCGTCCGGTCCGGCGGGGACGCGGGGCGGCACATCGCCGGCCACGCGGCCCGACGGTTCGGAGTCGGTGCGGGACGATGCCCCGGCAACCGAGCGGCGTCCCATCCCGCTGCCGGCGGCCGGCGGCGCGCCCGCAGCCCGGCAGCGGCGGACGTCGACGTGGACCGAGCCGGACGTGGCCGAATCGTCGTCCTCGTACGCGATCTACCGGCCGGAGACCGGGAGCACCACCCGCGAGCAGGTACCGCCCCGCGTGCGCACCGAGGCCCGGTGATCAGCCGTGGCGAGGGTCCTCGAACGCGGCCTCACCGGGCTGTTCCGGTCACGCTGGGGTGTTGCCGTGGTGATCGCCGTGCTGGTGCTGGCGGTCGTCGGCATCGGCCGGCTGTTCTCCGACGGCGGGGACGGCAGACGACAACTGCTTGACCCGGTGTCGCCGGCGCCGACGGTGAGCGTCGACCCGAGCCACGACGACGACGGCGTCATCGTGGACGACGCTCCCGCGCCGAAGCCCACCGCGAAGCCGGGGAGTGCGTCGCCCGAGGCTGTCGCGTACGCGTTCGCGTCGGCGTGGGTCGACCACAAAAACGTGTCCGCGAAGACGTGGCACGACGGGATCCTGCCCAACGCGACGAAGAACCTTGCCGAGGAACTGGACGGCGTGGACCCCGCGGACGTGCCGGCCGACCGGGTCATCGGGCGGCCCACGCTCGTGCCGGTGGGCGACGGGCTGGCCAACGCGGTGGTGACCGTGGATTCCGGCAAGGTGACGTTGCAGCTCGTCGGCCCGGACGGGAAGTGGCTGGTGGACGGCGTCGACTGGGAGGCTTCGTGACGACGTTGCCGCGGCCCCGGCGGGTCGTGCTGCTGGTGGCCCTGGTCGCGACGTTCGCCCTGCTCTGCTGCGGTGGAGCCGTGAGCGCGCTGGTGTTCGGCGCCTTCACCGACAAAGAGGACGACCTCTCCCTCTACAGCTCGGGCTGCGGCACCGGCGGCCCGGTCGACCCCGACTCGCGGCTGCCGCGCGTCCGGCCGTACGGGCCCGCGCAGATCCGGAACGCGGCGATCATCATCAACGTCGGCGCGGAGCTGAAGATGCCGCCGCGTGCCTGGGTGATCGCGGTCGCCACGGCGATGCAGGAGTCGCGGCTGACGAACCTCGGCAACCTCGGCGAACGCAACGACCACGACTCGCTCGGGCTCTTCCAGCAGCGGCCGAGCAGCGGCTGGGGCACGCCCGCCGAGGTCACCGATCCCAAGTACGCCGCCACGAAGTTCTACGAGAAGCTCAAGACGGTCGACGGCTGGGAGTCGATGTCGCTGACGCGCGCGGCGCAGCGCGTGCAGATCAGCGCCTACCCCGATGCGTACGCGAAGCATGAACCTATTGCGACGCAGATCGTGAACCTTCTCGCCGACGGTGCGGCGAACGCGGTCGGCAATTCGCTGTCCATGGTGTGCGCGTCGGCGGCGGACGTCGCCGCCTCCGGTTGGACCAACCCGCTGGCGGCGAAGGCGCCGCAGGGTGAGCAGTGGTCCGTCGGATCCGGATTCCGTACGGCGAGCCGCCCCAAGCACCAGGGCGTCGACCTCATCGTCGGCCTCCGCACGCCGGTACGGTCCGTCGCCAGCGGCGTCGTGTCCCGCATCAAGTGCGACGAGACCTTCAGCGGCAAGAAGGACTGCGACCGGCCCGGCTACCCCGGGAAGGGCGGCTGCGGCTGGATGCTTGAGCTGCGGCACGCCGGCAACGTCATGACCCGCTACTGTCACCTGGTGCAAAGGCCGAGTCTGCAGGTGGGTCAGCGGGTCGCCGCCGGCCAGGTCGTCGCGCTGAGCGGTACGAGCGGAAACTCGTCCGGCCCCCACCTGCACTTCGAGGTCCACCTGAACAACGACCGCTCGAGCCGCAGCGCGGTCGACCCGGTGCAGTTCATGGCACAGCACGGCGCGCCGCTGGGCGGCTCGCAGTGACGGGTGGTTCGATGCCCGACCCGTTCACCGGCCGATCCGACTGGGCGCCGGATCCGCCCCGCCCGATCGTGCCCACGCCCGCCACGATGGGCGGCCGCCTCCGGAGCCGCCGCGTCCTGATCGGCCTGCCCGGCCACGGCTGGCGCGCCGACCTGCGCGCCGACGAGAAGGTGGTGCAGGGCAGCCGGACCTACGTACCGGTCATGCCGGAAGCCGAGTGGTACCGCGCCGAGGCGGAACAGACCGAGGTCTTCGCCCCGCTGGTCCCGGTCGAGCGGGTGTGGGTGGAGGAGCTGGGCATGACGGGCACGGCGACCCGGTCGGCCGACGTGATGTCCCGCCTCGTATCCATGGACGAACCACCCCGCCGCAACCCGGTGGCGGCCCTGGACGCCGACGGCCTCACGGGACGGCGGGTGATCGAACTCTTGGAGGACGGCGGGGAACGCCGCGATCTGAGGGCAATCACGGAACTCCACACCGGCGACGACGGCGACATCTGCGCGCGCGTGACGACGGAGCTCGACTGGTATCGCTGGGCCTGGAGCGGAAAAACGCCGCCCACTCTCTCAGTGCCGGTACATCTCCTCTGGGTGGAGTAGCTCAAGACGTCTTGTCAGCCCCGCACACCCGCCAACCGTCTTCGTCAACGACGTGGAAATCCCACGTCTCGGTTCTCCGGCTGAGCGGCTGACCGTTCGTCGAACCAGCGATCGTCAGATCAACACCGACGTTCTTAGCGTCTTGTCCGGCGCCTATTCGCAAAGATTCCCAGGTGACAGTCACCGTCACGCCGAACTTGCGCTCCCGATTCAACATCTCTTCCCTGAGCCCTGCGAGCTGAGACAGCTCCGGGTCCTTGCAGGTATAGAGCTTCGACTCTTCGTCGTTCCGATTCACGAGGTAGGCGGCGATGAAGTTGTCCACCACCGCGTCCGGAGCGTTCCGCTCGATTTTGGTCGACTCGTCGTAGAAGGAGATGAAGACTCCTACGCCGCCCAGGCAGAGCAGCGCCAGAATCCCCCCGACCATCGCCAGAATCAGCCGCGTCCGCCGGTTTCTCGGCTTGGGAGGCGCGGCGGCCGGCGTGGGGGGTGGGAGCGCCGGCTGGGCGGGCGGGTCGATGGGCTGCACGTCCATCAGGTTAGTGGGCTCTGCTGTGGACCGGTCGGTGAACCGTACAGTGCTCGGCGTGCAGATGGGTTTCGATGTCGGCGTCGGTGAGCGGCACCGGGTGGAGTTTTCGTTCAACAAGTTCTGGGGGCGGTTGTCCATCAAGGTGGACGACGTTGACGTGGTGCGGACCGTACGGCTGGCTTCCGTTGATCGGGTGAAGCGGTACGAGTTCGTCGTCGGGCTTCAGGAGCAGCATCACGTGCGGATCGAGAAGCATCGGGAGCTGCTGTTCGCCGGGTTCCGGCCGCAACCGGTCTACGCGTTCGTCGACGGCCGGCTCGTCTCTCAGGGTGTCGCCTGACGCCGGCCACCGTGGGAGAACGGCACAGGCAGTGCGAGCGCGGATTCCGGGTCCGGGCGGGGAAGAACGCAGGCCCGGGCGTCACCCCTGTCCGCCTGGGCTGGGAAGATTGACCGCGGCTGCGCGGTGCGGGCCTGGGTGACCTTTGCAGGGTACGGTTCAAGCGCACACACGGAGGTGAGGCGGTGGCGTCGACGGGGCGGATCGAGCAGGCCGCTGCCCTGCACCGCCAGGCGGAGGCCACCGTTGCGGCCGCCGCCGCCGCGTTGGACGGGCAGGCGCCGCCCGCTGCCGATTCGTTGGAGCAGCATCGGCTGGCCGAGGAGTTGCGGGCCGCCGCCAACGCTCTCGTGCCCGGGTGGCTGGGGTCGCCGCTGGATGCGGCTTCCGCGGTTGCGCCGCTGGGCGGGACGGAGCCTCCGCAGTTCGTTCGCCTCGGGGTCGCCCAGCCTCTCGACGATGCTCGTTTTCCGGCGATTGTTCCGTTGCTCGGCAGCGGGCATCTCACGATCGACGCCGACGCTCGCGATCCTCGGGTGGCGGGACTGCTCCGCTGTCTGCTGGTGCGCCTGCTGGCCGCCGCGCCCGCCGGGTCGTTGCTGGTGCGCGGGGTCGATGCGTCGCGGGGGGCGGTTTTCGCGCCGTTTGCGATGCTGGCCGATGCCGGGCTGATGGCGCCGCCGGCCGAGGATCTGAGCGGGCTGCGGGATGTGCTCAGCGAGGCGGAGAAGTGGTTGCGCCCGGCGCGGGGCGGTGCGGTGCGGCGTAACCGGCGGGACCGCGTGATGCTGCTCGTCGTCGCGTGCCTGCCGCAGCTCACCGAGGGTGGGGAACTGAACCGGATCGCCTGGCTGGCGCAGCAGGGCCCCGAGTCCGGGCTGCATCTGATCGTCGCCGGTTGGCCGCCTCCGCCGCTGACCCCGGACACCATGCAGCCGCCGCTGCCGCGTACCACTCAGGTGTCGCTGCGGAATCCGTACGCGGTGGTGGGCAATCCGCCCGGGGCGACGTTCGGGTCCATGCCGGAGGCGGTGTGGCTCAACGCGCCCGTCTTCCTGGACGAGGATCCGCCGCCGCACCTGGTCGACGCAGTGTGCCGGGAGTTGACCGCGCACTCGGTCGCCGCTTCCCAGGTGACGCTCTCCGACCTGTTGCCGGAGCCGTCGGACGAGCTCTGGACCGGGGACGCCGCCGACGGGCTGGGCACCACGGTGGGCCATGACGGGGACACCCCCGTCGTCCTGCAGTTCAACGACCTCACTCCGCATTGGATGGTCGGCGGGCGGTCCGGCGCCGGCAAGACCGCCTTCCTCATCAACGTTCTGTACGGGCTGGGCGCCCGGTACAGCCCCGACGAGCTCAACCTGTACCTGCTGGACTTCAAGGAAGGCGTCTCGTTCGCCGAGTTCGTGCCGACCGTGCGGGACCGGACCTGGTTGCCGCACGCGCGGGCCGTCGGCGTCGAGTCCGACCGGGAGTACGGGCTCGCCGTGCTGCGCGAGCTCGACGCCGAGATGACCCGCCGGTCGGTGGCGTACAAGCGGGCGGGCGTGACCCGGTTCGCCGAGCTGCGCACGACGGCGGCCGAGGAGGGGCGCGGCAAGCCGATGCCGCGGGTGCTCTGCGTCATCGACGAGTTCCAGGTGCTGCTGGCCGGCAACGACCCGATGGCCACCGAGGCCGTGCAGCTGCTGGAGTCCCTGGCGCGCAAGGGCCGCTCGTACGGCATCCACCTGGTGCTCGCCAGCCAGACCGTCCTCGGCGTCGAGGCCCTGTACGCCAAGCGCGACTCGATCTTCGGCCAGTTCCCGGTCCGGATCGCGCTGCCCGGCGGCGGCGACGTGCTGGAGCCCACCAACGACTCGGCCGCCGGCCTGCCGCTGGGCACCGCGGTCGTCAACACGGCGGGCGGGCTGGGCGGCCCGCGCGGCGCCACCCGCGGGCACGAGCGGATCGTCCGCTTCCCCGACCCGCACGCGGACCGAGACGTGCTCAGCGATCTGCGGCACAAGCTGTGGGGCGCCCGCGACCCGGAGGCGACCCCGCCGCGGATCTTCGCCGGGTACGCCCACCAGCACCTCGCCGACGACCCGACGTACCGGGCGGCGCTCGCGGGGCGGGCGGGACGTCCGGCGGCCCTGGTCGGGCGGGTGATCGACGTGAACCTGTCCACCGCGGCGTTCCCACTCGACGCGTCCCCGGGCCGCCACTTGGCGATCTTCGGCTCGCAGGCGACGGGTGCGGAGGTCCTGGAGGCGGCGGCCCGCAGCGTTGCCGCCCACCACGCACCCCGTACGACAAGATTTGTGATCTCGTCCCTCGTCGCCGAGGGTGACGGCCTCGCCGAGGCCCTCGCCGCGGAGATCGCGCACCGGCAGGAGGTCGTGGTGGTCGACGCCGCCGGCCTCGCCGCCGAGCTGGACCTGGAACGGCCCGGCTACCGCGTGGTGTTCGGCATGGACGCCGCGAGCCCGGGCACGCTGCCCACGCTGCGTCAGCTGCTGCGCGAGGGCCCGAGCCGCGGCGTGCACCTGCTGTCGTGGTGGCGCGGGCTGCGCCGGTTCAGCGAGGAGACCGGCGGCAGCACCGGCCGCGAGGACGTCGCCGGCCTGGTGTTCCTCAACGTGCCGCAGCAGGACGTCACGCTGATGCTGGGCCAGCCCGTCGACTGGCAGCCGCGGGAGAACAGGGCGTTGCTGCATGACCGGCACGCCGGCCGTACGGTGACGTTCGTGCCGTTCGTGCAGCCCGAGGTGGACCGATGAGCGTGCCGGACACGGGCGCGCCGGCCGGTGGGGAGGCCGGCGTCGGCGATCAGCCCGTGGGCCCGTGGGGCGACTACCTGGCGGCCGCCCAGCGCCTGGACGCGGTGCGCCGGGCCGCGAGCACTGCCGCCGGCGAGCAGGCGGCGACCCTGCAGGCCGCCCAGCAGGAGCTTTCCGCGGTACGCGCCCGGCTGGCGCCGCAGCGTGCCCGGCTGCTGCAGGACTTCGGCGTGCCCGAGACCGCCCTGATGCCCCAGCCGGCCGAGCAGGCGATGGCCGCCCAGACCGTGGCCGCGGGCCCGGCGGCGATCCTCGGCGCGCTGCGTCAGGCCCGGGCCACCGCAGACGCCGCCGACGCGGGCATGCTGAGCGCCGGCCCGGCCGCGGCGCTCCCGCTCCGGCCCTGGGCCCGCAACCTTCTGGTGTACGGGCCTTTCGCGGCGGCCGTCCTCATCGTGCAGATCGTGCTCTACCTGATCGCGCCGTCCGGGTCGCTGCCGACGTACGCGCTGCTGTGCGGGCTGAGCCTGCCGGTGCTCGCGTACGGGCTGGGCTGGCTGACCATCGGCTTCGTGTACGGGGGCGGCTCGGAGAAGGTCGACCGTACGCCCCTGGTAGGCGCCATCACCTGCCTCACGCCGGTGCTGTTGACCTGCATGGGCGTGGGGTTGCTCGCGTTCATCCGGTGAGGAGGGCTCATGGCCAGCGTCGAGGAGATCAAGGCGAACGTGGCGGCGTCGGTGGACGGCACGCAACGGGCCGTGTCGGGCATCCAGCAGGTCAACGACCAGCTGGACGACGCCCTCGCCCGGCTGCGGATCACCGCGATCGGCTCGCTGCACCCGTCGATCGCCGCGGCGATCGCGCAGCTGGAGCAGGCCCGCACCCGGCTCGACGAGGCGGCGACGCTGGCCCGCGCCGCCATGGACAGCGCCGACACCTACCGGATGATCGTCTAGGGCCTCAGCCGGGCAGCGCCGCTGTCAGGTCGATCTCGACCAGCTGCCCCTCGTAGCCCAGCGCCGCTACGCCGAGCAGCGTGCTGGCCGTGGTGAACGCCGGGGCGAGCTCGGAGGCCGCCAGCCGCTGCCACACGCTCCCCAGTACCCCGCTGTCCGGGCTGACGACGTACACGATGGAACGGACGACGTCGGCGGGGCGGGCGCCGGCCGCGGCCAGGACCGCGAGGCAGTTGGCGACCACCTGCTCGGTCTGCGCCGCGTAGTCGCCCGGCTCCCCGACGACGGTGCCGGCGAGGTCGAGGGGGCATTGGCCGGCCAGGTGGGCCAGCCGTCCGGCGGTGGAGATGGTGACGTGGCTGTAGCCGGCCGGGTCGTGGACGGTCGGCGGGTTGAGCTTCTCGATCACGACGCCAGTATGTCTGCGGTGGCCGGCGACGGACATCGAGATTCGCGGCCATGACCGGTGGTCCCGGCCGGGGCCGCTCAGCGGTTTCCGGGCCGCTCGGCCGGCTCCAGACCGACCGGCGGGCTCCAGACCGACCGGCTAGGCCCAGGCCGGCGAACCGAAGCCGGCGCCCGCGGCCGAGGGGGTGCCCCTGGAGGACGTGCAGGACGCGATGGGTCACGCCGATCCGCGGATCACCCGCCGATGGCGGTCACCGGCGGACCCGCGGGCCGTTACCGGCAGGCCGACAGGGACGACGGGTCGGCCACACGCCGGCCGGCGGGAGGCCCGGCAGAGTGCTGAGCTGTCTCGCGCGGAGCGGAACGCGGACCGCCAGAGCCCGGACCGGCAAAGCGCAGACAGGCAGAGCGCAGATCGGACACCAGGCGCAGGCCAGCAGAGCGCGAGCCAGCAGCGCTCAGCGGGCGTTTATGAGAGCCATCGCCTCGGCGCGCACCTTGCCGTCGCTCTGGAACGCCCCCCGCACCGCCGATGTCACCGTGCGCGCCCCCGCTTTGCGGATGCCGCGCATCTCCATGCACATGTGCTCGCATTCCAGGACGACGATCGCGCCGCGGGGGTCGAGTTTGGCCATGAGGAGGTCGGCGATCTGGGAGGTGAGGCGTTCCTGGACCTGGGGGCGACGGGCGAAGACCTCGACGAGGCGGGCGAGTTTCGACAGGCCGGTGATGCGGCCGTCCACGCCCGGGATGTAGCCGATGTGGGCCACGCCGCGGAACGGCAGCAGGTGGTGCTCGCAGAGGCTCATCACTTCGATGTCGCGGACCAGCACGAGCTCCTCGTGGTTGGCCTCGAACGTGGTGGTGAGGACCTTGGCCGGGTCGACGCGCAGGCCGGCGAAGAGTTCGGCGTACGCCCGGGCCACCCGGGAAGGGGTGCGCTGGAGACCGTCGCGGTCTGGGTCCTCACCGATGGCGAGGAGGATCTCCCGGACCGCTTTCTCGATGCGGGCCAGGTCGACGGCCTGCTCGACCGGAGAACCGGTGAGCTTGCCGTCGACCAGACGCGCGGCGAGGTAGTCGAGCTCGTCGTCGGAGTCCACGGGCTCCGTCGAGCTGGCGTCGGTGCTCAGTGCCCCTCCACGTTGCCGTTCGGGTTCATGTCCGACGCGGTGGCGTTCCCGCCGCCGACCGCGATCTGCCCGTCGGCCTCCGCCTGCGCCTTGAGCTTCTCGCGCTCGGCGGGGGTGAGGACCGGGGGCGCCTCGGACGGCAGCCGCTTGCCGAAGCCGTTGAACGGCGACATCGGCGCGCGCTTCTGCACCCGGGCGCAGATGCGGTCCATGTCCTGCTGGGTGATGGTTTCCTTCTCCATCAGCTCCAGGACCATGGTGTCGAGCACGTCGCGGTACTCGACGAGGATCTCCCAGGCTTCGTCGTGCGCCAGCTCGATGAGCGCGCGCACCTCGGAGTCGATCTCGGCGGCGACCGCGTCGGAGTAGTCGCGCTCGTGGCCCATCGAGCGGCCCAGGAACGGCTCGTCGTTGTTCGAGCCGTACTTGACCGCGCCCAGCTTGGAGCTCATGCCGTACTGGGTGACCATGGCGCGGGCCAGGCCGGACGCCTTCTCGATGTCGTTGCCGGCGCCGGTGGTGGGCTCGTGGAAGACGAGCTCCTCCGCGGCCCGGCCGCCCAGCGCGTACGCCAGGGTGTCGATCATCTCGGCGCGGGTCTGGGTGTACTTGTCCTCGGTCGGCAGCACCAGCGTGTGCCCGAGCGAGCGGCCACGCGGCAGGATCGTCACCTTGTGCACCGGGGCGGAGTGCGGCAGCGCGTACGCCACCAGAGCGTGCCCACCCTCGTGGTACGCGGTGATCTTCTTCTCGTTGTCGCTCATCGCCCGGGAGCGCCGCTCGGGGCCGGCGATGACCCGGTCGATCGCCTCCTCGAGGTAATAGTTGGAGATCGCCCGCTTGTCGTTGCGGGCGGTCAGCAGCGCGGCCTCGTTGATGACGTTGGCCAGGTCGGCGCCGGAGAAGCCGGGGGTGCGCCGGGCCACCGAGTCGAGGTCGACGTCCGGCGTGAACGGCTTGCCCTTGGCGTGCACCCGCAGGATGGCGCGGCGGCCTTCCATGTCCGGGTTGTCGACCGGGATCTGGCGGTCGAAGCGGCCGGGACGCAGCAGCGCCGGGTCGAGGATGTCGGGACGGTTCGTGGCGGCGATGAGGATGACGCCGCCCTTGGTGTCGAAGCCGTCCATCTCGACGAGGAGCTGGTTCAGCGTCTGCTCGCGCTCGTCGTGACCGCCGCCCATGCCGGCGCCGCGGTGACGGCCGACGGCGTCGATCTCGTCGACGAAGACGATGGCCGGCGCGTTCGCCTTGGCCTGCTCGAAGAGGTCGCGGACGCGGCTCGCACCGACACCGACGAACATCTCGACGAAGTCCGAACCCGAGATCGAGTAGAACGGCACCCCGGCCTCGCCGGCGACCGCGCGGGCCAGCAGCGTCTTACCCGTACCGGGCTGGCCGAACAGCAGCACGCCCTTCGGGATCTTGGCGCCGAGGGCCTGGTACTTCGCCGGGTTCTGCAGGAAGTCCTTGATCTCCTGGAGCTCTTCGACGGCCTCGTCGGCGCCCGCCACGTCGGCGAACGTCGTCTTGGGCATGTCCTTGGTCAGCATCTTGGCCTTGGACTTGCCGAAGTTGAGGACCCGGGAGCCACCGCCCTGCATCTGCGACATGAACAGCAGCAGCAGGATCACGAGGATCGCGATCGGCAGCAGGTTGACGAGCAGGCTCAGCAGGATGCTGTCGCCGGAGACCGTGGCGTCGATCGTGCCGGTGATCCGGCCCTGGGTCTTCGCCTGCTGGACGTCGTTCCAGATCTCGTCCGTCAGCTCGTACGGATACTGGGTCTCGATCTTGTCCGTGGTCTTGCCGTCGAACCGCTCCGGGGCCGCCAGTTCGAGCTGGAGCGTCTGCTCCTTGTCCTCCTGGATGACCTTCTTGATGCCGGGCTGGTTGAGTCGCTCGAGGACGACGGAAGTATCGACTCGCTGGTAGCTCGGACCACTGGTGAAGAATGAGCTCAGCGCAATAGCACCGATGATCACCAGAATGATCCAGACCACCGGGCGGCGGAAGAAACGCGTACGTTCCATACTGTTGTCGGGCGCCGATGCGCCCGGACCCTCCTGATCGGCGTCCTGGTCACCTGGGTTGACATGGTCCCCGCCACCGGTCGCCGGTTGGGCGCCCGGGTCACGGGGACACTGCCGGATCGATAACCTCAAGGGCCCGGGGTAAACCCCGTGGGCCCTTGGCCTCACCGACCCGACCCCTCCGGCGCTCGTGACACTGCGCCATCGGTCACTCGACGGTACACCGTGGGTGCGTGTTCCGAATGCGTCAGCCCGGCCCGCCGGAACCCTGTCGTCGCCGGCAGTTCACGTTTCCGAGGGCCGAGAATCGCCGCAAAGTCGGACAATACTCCTCGCAACCGGGCCGTTCACCCGATTCCTGAGAGTCGGCTGGGAGACCGTTCAGCTACGGGCGTACACCTCGGGCTTGAGTACTCCCACGTAGGGCACCTCGCGGTAGCGCTCCGAGAAGTCCAGGCCGTAGCCGACCACGAACTCGCTCGGGATGTCGAAGCCGACGTACTTGGTCGGCACGGGCACCTTGATGGCGTCGGGCTTGCGGAACAGCGCCACCACCTCGACGCTCTCCGGCGACCGGGACCGCAGGTACTTCATCAGCCAGGACAGCGTCAGGCCGGAGTCGACGATGTCCTCGACGATGACCACGTGCCGGCCCGCGATGTCGCGGTCCAGGTCCTTGAGGATGCGCACCACCCCGGAGGACGTGGTGCCGGAGCCGTACGACGAGACGGCCATGAACTCCATCTCGCAAGGGGGACCCTGCCGGCCCAGCGCACGCGCGAAGTCCGCCATGAACATGACCGCGCCCTTGAGCACGCAGACCAGGAGCACGCCACCCTCGGCGTCCGCGTAATCGGCGGCGACCTGCTTGGCCAGCTCTTCGGTCTTCTCGCGGATCTGTTCCTCGGAGATGATCACGCGGTCGATGTCGGCGTCGTACCAGGAGCCGTCTGCCATGCGCCTAGCCTGCCGTATGCGGCGAGCGATCCGCCCCCGGGGGCAGCGGTCGGTGCCCGGACAAGCGCTGGTTATGGGGCGAATTCGCCCCGGACGACCGGGTCATCGCCACCCTCAGTGACAACTGTCACAGATCAGTCCGCATGAGGTCACCCGCTCGGCGTGCCACGTGGATCCCGCCCGGCAACGCGGCCGGTCCCTGGCCGTGCCAGCCGGTGACGAGCGCGTCGAGGGCCGCCACGTGCCGGTGGGACAGGGCCGTTCCCGGCGCCCCCAGCTCCCGCGCCCAGGCGTGCAGCACCCGGCCCCGGATCGCCTCCGGCAGCGCGTGCAGGACGGCCACGGACAGCCCGTGGGCCGAGCGTGCCGAACTCAGGGCCTCGGCGGCGACGGCGTCCAGGTAGGCGACGTCGGCGGCGACCAGGGACGCCGTACGGGCCAGGTTGGCCACCACCGCCGGGCCGAGGGTGGTCACCAGGGCCGGCAACGCGTCGGCGCGCACCCGCGAACGGGCGTACGCGTCATCGGTGTTGTGGGGGTCGTCCCAGGTCGACAGGCCCAGCGCGGCGCAGGCCTTGCGCGTGTCGGCACGTGGGACGTCCAGCAGCGGGCGGAGGAAGATCCCGCGGCGGTACGGCATCCCGGCCACCCCGCGCGGCCCGGCGCCCCGGGCCAGCGCCAGGAGCACGGTCTCGGCCTGGTCGTCGCGGGTGTGACCGAGCAGCACGGCCGCCGCACCGGTTCGCTCCGCCACGGAGGAAAGAGCCTCATATCTGGCCTCGCGCGCGGCCGCCTCCGGTCCGCCGGGCCGCCCACCGACCGTCACGGTCGCCACCTCGACCGGCGCCAGCCCCGCCGACCGCGCCCACGCGGCCACGGCGGAAGCCCGCGCGGCCGAGCCCTCCTGGAGCTGGTGGTCAACCGTGACGAGGCCGACCGGCACGCCCGACCGCGGCCCGATGAACGCCGCCGCGGCCGCCAGCGCCAGCGAGTCGGCGCCGCCGGAACACGCGACGAGCACCGGCCCGCGCAGTGCGCTGAGCGCCGCCCGGACCGCCGAGCGGACGGTCGCCACCGGCGGCGGGATGCGCGCCATGACGCTCGTTACGAGGCGAGACCGACCGGGCCGTGCACCCGGGCCACCCACGCGTCGGGGTCGCCCAGCTCCTCGAGCCGGGGCAGGGTCAGCGGCGAGCTGAAGATCTTGTTGAAGCCGGTCATCCCGACCCGCTCCACGACGCCGTGCACGAACTTGCGGCCCTCCGCGTACTGGCGCATCTTGACCTCGATGCCCAGCAGCCGGCGGATGGCCTTCTCGAGCGGGTTGCCGCTCTCGCGGCGCTGGTTGAACTTGGCGCGGATGGCGTCCACGGACGGGATGACCTCGGGTCCCACGCCGTCCATGACGAACTCGGCGTGCCCCTCCAGCAGCGTCATGAGGGCGGTGAGGCGGTCGAGCACGGCCTTCTGCGCCGGCGTCTGCACGATGTCGAGCACCGAGGAGCGGCTGTCGGGGTCGCGCAGCGCGTCGGACAGCGTGGCCACGCCGCGGCGCATGCGCTCGAGGATGTGCTCGCCGCTCTGCGAGGCGTCGACGAACGCCTGGACCTCGCCGAGGAAGTAGCCGCGCATCCACGGCACGGCCTGGAACTGGGTGAGGTGGGTGACCTCGTGCAGGCACACCCAGAGCCGGAAGTCGCGCGGGTCGGCGCCCAGCTTGCGCTCCACCTCGACGATGTTCGGGGCGTTGAGCAGCAGCTGCCCCGGCTCGGCGGAGAAGACTTCGTACTGGCCGAGGACCCGGCCGGACAGGTACGCCAGCACGGTGCCGGCCTGCACGCCGGTGACCCGGGAGCCGATCGCGTCGGTGAGCGCGCCGGGCTGCCGATCCCCGGAGAGGCGGCTGACCAGCGGAATGATGACTTCCTTGAGGCCGGCGATGTTCACCGCGGCCCAGTCCTTGCGGTCCACGACCCGCACCGGCGGACCCTCGACCTGCGGGGTCAGCCCCGTGTACGCGGCGACGTGGCTGCGCGCCTCGTCGGTGAGCTCGCGCAGCTGGGCGACCACCTGCATGGCTTCCTCGTAGGACACCGCGGGGCCGGATTTCGACAGCGCGCCCGCGGTGGCGGCGGCCAGATCCCAGTCAACGAACTGCGCCATGCTGACCACCGTACCCGCGGATGACCAGCCGCCCACCCCGAGAAAACCCCTACTGGCAGCCGCAGGTCACCAGCTTGGCTGCGATCTTGTCGAGGGCCTGGCGGGCCGCGCCGGACGCGCCGGTGGCATCCGCCATGATCGCGAAGACCAGCAGCCGGCCGTCCCGGGTGACCACCTCGCCCGCGATCGTGTTGACCCCGGTGAGCGAGCCGGTCTTGGCGCGGACCAGCCCCTGGCCCACCCGGTTGGGGGCGGGCGTGGCGAACCGCGTCCGCAGCGTGCCCGACCATCCGGCCACCGGCAGGCCGCCGAAAAGGCTACTCAGCTCCGGGTGCTTGCCGGCGGCGGCCAGCGTGAGCACGTCGGTGAGCAGCTTCGGGCTGATGCCGTTGTGGCGGGACAGGCCGCTGGCGTCGTACAGGTTGGCCTCGTCGGCCGGCAGCCCGAGCTCGGCGAGCTTGGCGACCATGGCCTTGGCGGCGCCGTCGAACGAGGCTTCCTCGCCCGCGGCGAGCGCGACCTGGCGGCCCATGGCCTCGGCGATCACGTTGTCGCTCTGCTGCAGCATCCAGTCGATGACGTGCACCAGCGGCGGCGACTCCACCTTGCCGAGCTCGGTTCCCGGCGCCGCCGCGGTGGTGGGCGCGGAGGAAGCCGCCTGCGCGGGGGCGGCCGGCGCGGTGCCCCGGGTCACCGCACCGGTCGGGACACCCAGCCGCCGGGCGAACGCCTTGCCGGCCGCCAGCGCCGGGTCGCTGAACCGCGGGTCGCCGCCGAACTCGTTGTGCACCGGCTCGATGCGCCCGGCGTTGGTCATCAGCGCCTGGATCCGGGCGACCTGGCCGCCGCCGATGACGTCGCCGTCCCAGCCGACGGCGGTCTCCTTGCCCGCGTACAGGGAGGTGTCGATCACGACCTTGGCCGGCTTGGTGCCGCCGAGAGCCTTCTTGACCTGGGCGGCGAGCTTGTCGAGCCGGGCCGCGCCCGGGAACTGGCCGTCGGCGTCGACCGACAGCGTGGGATCGCCGCCGCCCACGAGCACGACCTCGCCCGGCGCGTTCCCGGCCACGGCCCGGGTGGTGAGCCGGTAGGCGGGACCGCGCGCGGCCAGCACGGTCGCGGCGGTCAGGACCTTCGTGGTGGAGGCGGGCGTGGTCATCGTGTCGGCGTTGCGCTCGTACAGGGAGGTGCCGGTCGCCGCGTCCACCACGGAGACGTTCACCTGCGGGCCCAGCGCGGGTGCGGTCACCAGCGGCCCGATCGCCGCCTTGACGCCCTCGGCCGTCGGGGCGGTGCCGTCGGTGGGCGCGGCGAGCAGCACGGGCGTCGGCGTGGGGTCGGGCGCCGGGGTGCCCGGGGGCGGGGTCGTGGGAGCGGACGACAGCCAGCCGTCCACCGGCCCCGGCCGCACGACCAGCGTCACCGCCAGCAGCACGATCAGAACCAGGACCGACAGACCCGGAAGAAGGAAGGTACGCCGCGAGCGCCGGGTTGCCGGCTCCGCCGCTGGCGCACCCCCGCTCGGCGGTGCCGCGGCGCCGCGAACGGGACCGCCGGGCTCATCCGCGGGTCCGGCCGGGGGCTGGTGCGGCGGGGAAGGCTGGGCTCGTTGTGCGTCATTCACGGGAACGGACGCCCTGCCGTACGTGTGACCGGTCGGCCGGGGGGCAATCGGCACACTGGTGGCCGGATCTGGTCGCCTTACCGCAAAACCGTCGTCCTTCTGCTGCGACACGCCGTCGTACTCAGGAGTGTTCTGTGAATCTTGCCTCCCCACGCGCCCCTCCTCCGTACATGGCGTCAGACTTAGGGGAGACTACTGACATCCGGCACACCGGCGCGCACGGATCCTGAGGGGCTTGAGGGGCGGCCCCCGCTCCGTCGCCGGGCACCAGCCGGTCTTCAGCCGGGGCGAACAAGGGAGCGAACGATGGATTTCGACGTTTTGGTTGAGATCCCCAAGGGCCAGCGGAACAAGTACGAGGTCGATCACAAGACCGGCCGCATCCGGCTCGACCGGACGCTCTTCACCGCGACGCAGTACCCGGCCGACTACGGGTACATCGAGGGCACTCTCGGGCAGGACGGCGACCCGTTGGACGCCCTCGTGCTCATCCAGGAGCCGACGTTCCCGGGCTGCCTCGTGCGCGCCCGCGCGATCGGCATGTACCGGATGACCGACGAGAAGGGCCGCGACGACAAGGTCCTCTGCGTGCCCTACGAGGACCCGCGGCAGGAGCACCTGCGCGACATCCACCACCTCGGCGAGTTCGACCGGATGGAGATCCAGCACTTCTTCACGGTCTACAAGGACCTGGAGCCGGGCAAGTCGGTCGAGGGCGCGACGTGGGTCGGCCGGGTGGAGGCCGAGGACGAGATCCGGGCGTCCTTCAAGCGGGCCGAGGCCGCCGAGCACCACGACGACGAGCACTGACGGCATTCCGACACAGAAAAGACGGCCGAGCCCGCGCTCGGCCGTCTTTTGCGTTCCTCAGATGCTGATGTTGCTCACGAGGCCGTAGAGGCCGACCACCGAGCACGCCACCGGGATCACCGAGATCACCGCGAGGCTGTCCAGGAGATCCGCCGCACGCCCCAGGTACGGCGACGGGGCCCGCCGCGACCACGTGGCGCCTGCGGCCACCGTGGCCATCGCCAGCAGCAGCCCGACCACGCTCAAAGCGAGCAGCATCGTCGCGCCCGCGCCCCACAGCAGGTCGATCCCGAGGGTGAACAGGCCGAACAGGCCCGCGGCGATCAGCGGGAGGCGCTGGCGCAGCGTCACGAACAGCCGCGACCGCAGCAGCAGCGCGGCGATCGCCAGCCCCATGAGGATCCGGGCCGCGAGGCCGCCGGACGAGGCCAGCACCACGAACGCGGCCGCCGCCAGCGCGGCGTGCCCGATCAGCATGCCGGTGAGCAGCTCCTCCGTACGGCTCACGGCGGCGAAGACCCGCGCGCGGTCGGGGAGCTCACGGGCCGCGTCGAGGGCCGTGTTCCGGGCGCCGGTGAAGCCCTGCTCGGCGTCGCTGCCCGTGGGCAGGCTCACCGGCGGGGTGGGCATCTTGCCGAACCGGATGGCCAGTAGCGGGATCACCCCGATGCCGCACACGAGGACCGAGATGAGCACCGCGGCGGCGCCCGCGGCCGAGGTGACGAAGCCGACCAGCGCCGTGAGCGCGCCGAGCAGGCCGGCGGTCACGCCCGCGGCGAAGATCCGCAGCGAGGCCGCCACGCCGACGCCGCCCAGGGCCGCCACCAGCAGCAACGCCACCGAGCCGGCCAGCAGCTCCGGGCCACCCAGCCAGGGCAGCATCGGGAAGACCCCGGCCCGGTCCGCGGCGCCGGAGCTCACCAGCACGGCGCCGCCCGCGAACGCGTACGGCAGTGCGAGGCCGCCCAGGGCCGCTCCGGCGCGCGCGTCCCCGTACGCCCGGGAAGCGGTGATGCCCGCGAGCGAGAGCAGCAGTCCCACGCCGAGGCCGACGTAGGCCGCGCCGTCCCACCCGGGACCGGCCGTGAGCACGGCGATCAGCCCCAGCGAGAGCAACACCGCCGCGCCGGCCAGCGTCGCCGTGCGGGTGGAGGACGGCGACCAGATCGTGCCCCGCCGCCGTGCGCCCTCGGCGATCGCCTCGACGACGTCGTCGTACTCCAGCTCCGGCCATTGCTCGCGGGCCGGGACGAGGTGCAGCACCTCGCCGTCGCGGACGCCCTGCGAGAAGAGTCCCTGCGCGGTGGCCAGCGCCACGCCGTCGGTGCGGCGCAGCACCCAGCCGCCGTGCTTCTCGCCGTCGTCGGCCAGCCCCTCGCCCGCGTGCCGCAGGACCTCCGGCAGCAACTCGGCGAGCGGGACGTGCTCGGGCAGCGCCACATCGACGCGGCGCGACGGCGCGCTGATGGTGACCCGGGCCAACCCGACGCTCATGCCTTATTTCCCATCGATAATGGTGAGCCTTCAGTCGAACCTTAGGGTGGGGGGCGGGGCGGTCGGACGGGAGGCTGCGGAACGCAGGGGACTTTACCTATCCTGAGCCCTGCGCGGTGACCGGTCGGTCGTGCCGCGGACGGGGCAGCCGCCACCGGCCTCAGTGGACGAATTGGGTCAAAGGCCGATGAAAGCCACGATCCGTTCCTCTTGTGGGCAGCGGGTGGGGCGGCTGGAAGGGAAAGGGACAGTTCTTCATGAGCACGGTGGTGATCAAGCGGGCCGCGCGTCGCCCGGCGCCCGAGATCCCGACCGGCGAGCTCGCGGTCGATCCGCCGCCCGAGATCCCGCAGGCGGTCGGTGGCCGCTGGCAGCAGGCGTTCATGGTGCTGCCCATGCTCGGCGGGTCCGTCGCCATGGCCATGATGATGGGCCGGGGCAGCGGCGGCTCGATGTCCTATGTGATCGGTGGCCTCTTCGGCGTCTCGTCCCTGGCCATGCTCGCCACCTCGTTCGGCAGCGGCGGCTCGCCCAAGAAGGCCGAAATGATGGCGGCCCGGCGCGAGTACCTGCGGCACCTCGCCAGCCTGCGCCGCCGGGTCCGCGACACCGCCACCAAGCAGCGCACCGGCCTCTACTACCGGCACCCCGACCCCACCCAGCTGTGGTCCACCGCGGGCAGCTACCGCGTGTGGGAGCGCCGGTCCGCCGACCCCGACTTCGGCGTCGTACGCCTGGCCGTCGGCCCGCAGACGCTGGCCACGCCGCTGATCCCGCCGGTGACCCGGCCGCTCGAGGACCTCGAGCCGATGACCGCCGGGGCCCTGCGCCGGTTCCTGGACGCGTACTCGGTCGTGCCGGATCTGCCGGTCGCCGTGTCGCTGCGCGGCTTCGCCCGGGTCTTCATGCGCGGCAACGGCGCCGGCGCGGAGGCCGACGCCCGCGCCCTGACCCGGGCGGTGCTCGCCCAGCTCGCCGTCTTCCACGCCCCCGACGACCTGATCATCGCCGTCTGCGCCGGGCCGGAACGCCGGGCCGCGTGGGAGTGGGTCAAGTGGCTCCCGCACAACCTGCACCCGTCCCGCACCGACCGGCTCGGCCAGGTGCGCCTGGTCGCCAGCGCCGGCCCCGACCTGGAGAAGCTGCTCGAGGACGTGATCGGCAACCGGCCGCGGTTCAACCCGGCCGGGGTGAGCACCAGCGGCCCGCACGTCGTGATCGTGCTCGACGGCGCCGACCTCAAGGGCGCCACGCAGCTCGACGACGGCATCGACGGCGTCACCGTGCTCGACCTCGACGACGTACCGCCGCGGCTGCTCGACCGGTCGCTGCTGGTGCTGGAGGTCAAGGCCGCCGGCGGCCGGCGCGAGCTGCACACGTACGCGATGGACCACGCCGCCGAGGTCGGCACCCCCGACCGGCTCAGCGAGGCGGAGGCCGAGGCGGTCGCGCGCCGCCTCGCGCCGCTGCGGCTCGCCGCGATGTCGAAGTCGGCCGACACCCCGCTGGCCACCGAGATGGGCCTCGCCGAGCTGCTCAACCTCGGCGACCCGGAGTCGTTCAGCGTCGCCCGGGCCTGGTTGCCCCGGCCCAACCGCGACAAGCTTCGCGTGCCGATCGGCCTCGGCGCCGACGGCTCCGCGATCGAACTCGACCTCAAGGAGTCCGCGCAGGACGGCATGGGCCCGCACGGCCTGCTGATCGGCGCCACCGGCTCCGGCAAGTCGGAACTGCTGCGCACGCTCGTGCTCGCCCTCGCCGCCACGCATTCGTCGGAGACGCTCAACTTCGTCCTCGTCGACTTCAAGGGCGGCGCGACGTTCTCCTCCCTCGACCGGCTGCCGCACACCGCCGCCGTCATCACCAACCTCGCCGACGAGCTCCCCCTCGTCGACCGCATGGTGGACGCGATCGACGGCGAGCTGATCCGCCGCCAGGAGCTGCTGCGCAAGGCGGGCAACTACGCGAGCCTGCGCGACTACGAGAAGGCCCGGGCCGGCGGTGCCGCCCTGCCGCCGCTGCCGTCCCTGCTGGTGGTCTGCGACGAGTTCTCCGAGCTGCTCTCCGCCAAGCCCGACTTCATCGACCTGTTCGTCCAGATCGGACGGCTGGGCCGCTCGCTCGGCGTGCACCTGCTGCTCGCCAGCCAGCGGCTCGAGGAGGGGCGGCTGCGCGGGCTCGACACCCACCTGTCGTACCGGATCGGCCTGCGGACCTTCTCCGCCCTGGAGTCGCGCGCCGTGCTGGGCGTGCCGGACGCGTACGAGCTGCCCCGCTCGCCCGGTCACGGCTACCTCAAGTTCGGCACCGAGCCGCTCGTACGCTTCAAGGCCGCGTACGTGTCAGGGGTCTTCCGAAAAGCCGGCAGCGGCGGTCCCGGCGCCACCCGCGACGGCGCCGCGCCGCAGATCCTGTCCTACTCCACCCACTACGTGCCGGCGCCCAAACCGGTCAAGCCCGTGCAGCCCAAGCCGGAGGACACCCAGACCGGCGACAGCCTGCTGGACGTGATGGTCGACCGGCTCAACGGCCAGGGGCCGCCCGCGCACCAGGTGTGGCTGCCGCCGCTCAACACGTCGGCGACCCTCGACGAGCTGCTCGGCCCGGTCATCGCCGATCCCGCCCGCGGCCTGGCCTTCGCCAACCCCGAGCTGCACGGCGCGCTGCAGGTGCCGATCGCGCTGATCGACAAGCCGCGCGAGCAGTTGCGCGACGTCATGTGGCTGCAGCTGGGCGGTAGCGCGGGTCACGTGGCGGTCGTCGGCGGCGCCCAGTCCGGCAAGTCGACGGCGCTGCGCTCACTCGTCTGCGGTCTGGCGCTGACCCACACCCCCGCCGAGGTGCAGATCTACTGCCTCGACTTCGGCGGCGGCTCGCTCACCACGCTGCGGGACCTGCCGCACGTCGGCGGCGTCTACCAGCGACTCGACGCGGTGGGTGTCCGGCGTACGGTCGGCGAGGTCTCCACGCTGCTCGCCGAGCGGGAGCGGCTCTTCGGCGAGCTCGGCGTCGACTCGATGGCCTCGTACCGGCGGCGGCGTGCGGCCCAGGCCGGGCTGGGCACCGGCGCCGACAACGACCCGTTCGGCGACGTGTTCCTCGTGATCGACGGCTGGACCACGCTGCGCAAGGACTACGAGGAACTCGAGGGCGTGATCACCGACATCGCGACCCGGGGCCTGTCGTACGGCATCCACGTGGTCAGCAGCGCCCCGCGCTGGATGGACTACCGCCCGGCGATCCGCGACCTGTTCGGCTCCAAGGTGGAGCTGCGCCTCGGCGACCCCACCGACTCCTCGATCAACCGGCGGCAGGCGATCAACGTGCCGGAGAAGCCCGGCCGTGGCCTCGTCGAGCACCCGACCGACAAGAACAAGGCCCTGCACTTCCTGACCGTACGGCCGGAGCTGACCAACGCCGAGTCCGCCGAGCTCGTCAAGATGATCGCGACCAACTGGACCGGACCGGTCGCGCCGCGGGTGCGGTTGCTGCCGCCGTCCCTGCCGTACGCGGACATCGACCTGGACCGCTCGACCGGCCTGCGCCTGCCGATCGGCATCGCGGAGTCCGACCTGCAGCCCGTCGAGATCGACTTCGCGAGCGACCCGCACTTCCTGCTCTTCGGCGACGCCGAGTGCGGCAAGTCGTCGTTCCTGCGGGCCCTGGCCACGACGATCACCCGGCGGTTCCAGCCCACCGAGGCGCGGATCATCCTGGTCGACTACCGGCGCAGCCTCATGGACCTGCCGGAGAGCGACCACCGCATCGGGTACGGCATCCAGGCCCAGAAGACGCTGGAGCTGATGGAGTCCGTCGCCGGGTACATGGAACGCCGCCTGCCCGGCCCCGACGTGACCGCGCAACAACTGCGGGAACGCTCGTGGTGGAACGGCCCCGAGCTGTTCGTGCTGGTCGACGACTACGACCTGATCGCCTCCGCGCCGACGAACCCGCTGCAGCCGATCCTCGAGTACCTCCCGCAGGCGCGCGACGTGGGCCTCCACCTGATCGTCACGCGTCGCGCCGGCGGTGCCAGCCGGGCCATGTACGACCCGGTGATCCAGCGGCTGCGCGAGCTGTCCTCACCGGGCCTGGTGATGAGCGGCCCGTCAGACGAAGGAGCGCTCATCGGCCCCGTCCGCCCCACCCTCATGCCGCCTGGACGTGGCCGCCTTGTCACGCGTCGTGAGGGCGTACGGCTCATCCAGCTGTCCCATCTGCCCCCGTTCTGAGGCGCCACCAGCACAGACGTACCGGCCGTGCGATCGGTATCCACAGACCCGAGCATCGAGGAGCCTATTCGGAGTAATCTCCCACCATCGACCGTCCCGCATCAGAATGGCACCGTGTTCGTGAGAGCTGGCCGTCCGTGAGAGCTGAGAGCGAAGCACCGCCCGTGTCCCGCCGACCCCGGCGCGGCCTCCTCGCGCCGTGCCTGGTCCGCGGCGGTGCGCGTTGGTGAGACTTGCCGTACGCGTCGCTGCGGCATGCGTTGCCGCCGGCCTGACCGCCGCTCCCGCTCTCGCCTTCCCGGCCTCCCCCGCTTCCGCGGCCTCTTCCGCAGGGGTCGGGGCGCTTGCCGGGCCGGTCACCGCTCCCGAACCGCTGCTCGGCGACTCCGTCCGCTCCGAGCAGTGGCACCTCAAGACGCTGAACGTCGCCGGCGCCTGGACGTACTCGACCGGCGAGGGCGTCACCGTCGCCGTGATCGACTCCGGCGTCGACGCCGACCACCCCGACCTGCGCGGCCAGGTGCTCAAGGGCCTCGACCTGGTCGACCCGCAGGGCGACGGCGACACCGACCTCGTCGGGCACGGCACCACGGTCTCCGCGATCATCGCCGGCCGCAACGACGACACGGACGGCGTGGTCGGCATCGCCCCCAGGGCGAAGATCCTCCCCGTGCGCGTGCTGGACCGCGAGAACAAGTACGACGACGCGATGATCGTCGCCCGCGGCGTGCGCTGGGCGGTCGACAAGGGCGCCCGCGTGATCAATCTGTCCCTCGGCGGCAACGGCAGCAGCCCGGCCCTCGCCGCCGCCCTCGACTACGCGTTCGCCAAGGACGTGGTCGTGGTCGCCTGCACCGGCAACGCCGGCTCGTCCACGTCGTCGGGAGTCTGGTACCCGGCCCGCGAACCCGGCGTGATCGCGGTCGCCGGCATGGAGAAGGACGGCGACGTCCTCTGGTCCGGCTCGATCACGGGCAAGGAAACGGTCGTCACGGCCCCCGCCACCGAGCTGTACGGCGCCAGCCCGGACGGCTACTGGCGCGTCCAGGGCACCAGCTTCGCGGCCCCGATGGTCTCCGCCACGGCAGCCCTGGTCCGCTCCCGCTGGCCCACGATGTCGGCGGGCGAGGTGGTCAACCGGATCATCCGTACCGCCAAGGACCGCGGCCCGGCCGGCCGCGACAACGAGTACGGCTTCGGCATGGTCGACCCGACCGGCGCGCTGACCGCCGAGGTCCCCACGGTCCTCCGCAACCCCCTGGACACGACGGCCTCCCCGGGCATCTCCCGCTTCGGCAGCGCCCCGACGTCGGGACAGGCGCAATCGGCCCCGAACACCACCGGCAGAAACCGCGCACCGCAGGCGCCCGGCTCCAACGCCGGAGCCGCCATAGCCAACGGCGACGCAGGGTCGGCGAAGCCGACGCACGTGTGGTGGGCGGCGGCAACATTGTTCCTGGTGTCGGTGCTGGCAACGATCCTGACAATCCGCCGCTTCGCCCACATCACCTGACCCGCCTCGGCTGCCGGGAGCCGGAAGTCGGCGGCGGCTCTGAGGTCCGCCGCAGCGCCGACATCACCTGACGCCCCTCGGCAGCTCCCGGGAGCCGGCGGATCTGGTGGCCCGCCAAGCGCAATCGACCAAGCCAACCCCGTCGGCCGGCTCGGCCGACTCAGGTAGCCCGGCCGACTCGGTTGCTCACCCGGCCCGAGCGACCCGAGCGGCCCGGCTCAGGCGGCCCGGGCGGCTCAAGCGGCCCGAGCGACTCAACCGGACCGAGCGACTCAACCGGCCCAGGCGGCCCAGGCGGCCCACGCGGCCCACGCGGCTCACGCGGCCCAAGCGGCCCAAGCGGCTCACTCGACCCAAGCGGCTCACTCGACCCAAGCGGCCCACCCGGCCCACGCGGCCCACCCGGCCCACGCGGCCCACGCGGCCCACGCGGCCCACGCGGCTCACGCGGCATCGACCAAGTCAGCCCGATCCGGCCCGCGCGACAGGCGCGGTAGCGAGCCGGCACCTGCCAAGCCGACCAGCAAAGCGGGCCGGTCCCGCACCCCAACCGGGCCTACAGGCGAGCCGGTCCAGCACGCGAGCGGATCCAGAAACGGGAGCCGATTCAGGCACGCGAGCCGATCCAGCGCGGCAGTGAATCCAGCTCGGGAGCCGATCAGCGCGGGAGCCGGGCCCGCCCGGGAGCCGATCCAGCCCGGGAGCCGATCCAGCACGCGAGCGACGTCCGGCCGGTGAGCGAATGATCACCGGCGGCGGGAGGGCCGACCGCGCTCAGGCCGACCGGGTCAGGCGCAGTCGCCCGTCCTCACGCCGCGTGTGCGTTCGACGCCGAGCCTTGCCGTGCTTGCCGCTTCCGCTGCCGTCAGCGCGAACCCCACGTTCCGGTCGTCCGCCGCCGCCGCGAAGATCACGCCGAGGACGTCGCCGTTCGGGGCGATGAGGGGGCCGCCGCTGTTGCCGCTCTGGACCAGGGCGCGGATCGTGTAGATCTCGCGGGTCACGTTGCCCGAGTCGTAGATGTCCGGGCCGGTGATGTTGCTGACGTCGCGGACGCGGGCGCCCTGGGCGTTGTACGGGCCGTCGAGCGGGAAGCCCAGCACGATCGCGTTGGCGCCGGTGCCCGCCGGCTTCTTGACGAACGGCATGGTGGGCGACCGCAGCCCCGGTACGTAGAGGACCGCGAGGTCGCGCTGGGGGTCGTACACGACGACTTTGCCCTGGAGGCGGCCGGCGTTCTGGGTTTCCACCTCGATCTGGCGGGTGCCGGCGACCACGTGCGCGTTGGTCATCACCCGCTCGGCGGCGTACACGAAACCGGAGCCTTCGATGCGCCGTGAGCAGCTCGGGGCGGTACCCAGGACCTTGATGACCGACTTGCGGGAGTTGATCACGACCTGGCTCTTCGCCAGCGCCGGGTCGGGCGCGGCCACCTCGCGGGCGTTGGTGCGGGTCAGGCCGCCGAAGACGTCCGGGAAGCCGTTGGTGTTGAGCGACTCGCGCAGGCCGGCCGACAGCGCCTGCGCCTCGTCCGGCATGAGCTTGTTGATGCCGTTGAGGACCGCGCTGCTGCGGACCTGGCGGTTGATCTCCGGGAACGGCGTCGAGCCGAGGGGTACGGCGATGAGCCAGGCGACCAGCAGCACGGCGACCAGCGACACGATCGCCCCGCCCGCATCGTCGAGGCGCTGCATCGGGCGGCTCTCGATGGCCCGCCGCAGCTTCGTGCCGAGCCACCCGGCCAGGGTCTGCCCGAGCACCGCCAGCGCGAAGATGGTGACCAGCGAGACGACCAGCCGTACCGTGCCGTCGGCGAACTGGTTCGCGATCAGCGGGCCGATCTGCAGGCCGATCAGCACGCCGCTGAAGAAGCCGCCGAAGGACAGCGCCCCGATGACGAAACCCTGCCGGTATCCGCTGATCGCGAAGACCAGCATGAGCAGGATCAGGATTCCATCGACCACAAGCACTCGCTCAAGGTAGAAGGGACGGTCACGACACCACCTCGTCGGAGGCGGCCGGCGCGGAGGTCGCCGGGACGGAACCGTGGGGCAGCAGCGGGTCGGGCAACTCCATCATGGGCCCCGGGCGCCAGGGGCGGGTCCAGCCGGCCATGTCGAGCAGCGCGGAGATCACCCCGGCGGTGAAGCCCCACACCAGCATCCCGCGGACCTGGAACGCCGGGCCGACCCAGCCGCTCGGGTGGCGTACCCGGATGCGGTTGGCGGGGTCGACCAGCTCGGCCACCGGCAGCCGGGCGACGTGGGCGACCTCGTCCCGGTCCATCGGCCGGACCGGGTGCGGGGCGTGCCACCAGGCCAGGACGGGAGTGACCATGAACCGGCTGACCGGGATGTACAGGTCGGGCAGGGTGGCCAGCACGGTCGCGCTCGCCGGGTCCAGGCCGACCTCCTCGCGCGCCTCGCGCAACGCCGTGTCGGGCGCGTCGCGATCCTCCGGATCGGCCGCACCCCCGGGAAAGGCCGCCTGACCGGCATGGTTGCGCATGGTCGCGGCGCGCTGCAAAACGAGCAGGTCCGGCTCTCCGGGACGTTCCTCCCCCAACAGTACGAGCACAGCACTCGCCCGCCCGCCGCTCGCCGGGGGCCGCAGGCTGGTGAAATCCTCGGTACGCGCGGACGCCGCCCGGGTCAGCAACGGCTCCCACCACCCGGGCAGCCCCGAAGGCGCACCCAACCGGCCATCACGCCGCCCGGGCAGCTCCCCGGGCATGCCCCCGTCCCGCCGGCCCAGCCGCTCCTCAGGCGTGCCCATCCCGTCACGCCGACCGGGCGCGCTCACCCCGTCCCGCTGCCCCGGCAGCTCCTCGGGCGCACTCATCCGGCCACCGTCACGCCGGTGTGGTCGCGCACGAGGGCACCGAGGGCCGGCTTGTCGAGCGCCTTGCCGGTGTAGACGAAGCGTTCGCCGTTCCCGCGGAGGAACACGGTGACCGGCAGCTGAAGCTTCTCGAGCGCGGTCAGCAGCTTCTGCTCGCGGTCGTAGAGCGTCGGCATGGTGACGCCGTGGTCGGACGCGAACGAGGCGCCGGCATCACGGTCGTCCCGGGTGTCGACGCCGATGACCCGCAGGCGGCCGGCCGTGGCGTCGGCGAGCTCCTGCATGAGCGGGAGTTCTTCGCGGCACGGGGCGCACCACGAGCCCCACAGGTTGATGACGGCCGGGCCGCGCAGGGCGGTGAGGCGCACGGGAGCCCCGCCGGTGAAGCAGGGCAGCGAGAGATCCGGCAGATCCGGCACGCCGCCGGACGGGCCCGCAGCCGGCCCGGAGGAAGAAGCGGCCACGGCCGAAGAGGCAGGCACGGCCGAAGCAGGCACCGCCGAAGCAGACGCGGCCGAAGCAGGCGCGGCCGAAGCAGGCACCGCCGAAGCAGACGCGGCCGAAGCAGGCGCGGCCGAAGCAGGCACCGCCGAAGCAGGCGCGGGCGAAGCAGACGCGGGCGAAGAAGCAGACGCGGGCGGGACCGCGCCCGAAGCGCCGGGGGAAGCCGACGGCGACGGTGGCTGGGTCAGTGACGCGCAGTCCGCGAACGGCGCGGGCGGCTGGTCCGGGCCGGGTGTGACCTCGGTCGCCGTGCAGGCGGCCAGGAGCAGCACCAGCGGTGGGGCCAGCCACCGGGCCAGTGCCGGTCCGGGCGCCGGGCGGCTCGCGGGGTCACGGCTCATGGGGCCTCCGGTGCCACGACCGCGGCCGCCGGGACGAGGTCGGGGTCGATGCCCGCCTGTGCGGCCAGGTCGCGGGCGCGGGGGCCCTTGAGCAGCTTGGCCGCCGGGGCCGCCTCGGTGGGGCCGGTGCCGTACGACGGGCACATCGTGGCGAGCGTGCACGCGCCGCAGGCCGGCTTGCGGGCGTGGCAGACGCGCCGGCCGTGGAAGATGATGCGGTGCGACAGCATGGTCCAGTCGCGCTTCTCGATGAGCTCGGCGACCTGGAACTCGATCTTCACCGGGTCCTCCTCCCGGACCCAGCCGAAGCGGTTGACCAGGCGGCGGAAGTGGGTGTCGACGGTGATGCCGGGGACGTCGAAGGCGTTGCCGAGGATCACGTTGGCGGTCTTGCGGCCGATGCCGGGCAGCGCGACCAGCTCGTCGAGCGTGCCGGGCAGGACGCTGTCGTGCCGCTCGATGAGGGCCTGGCCGAGCTTGATGAGCGAGTCCGTCTTGGCGCGGAAGAAGCCGGTGGGCTTGAGGATCGTCTCCAGCTCGGCCCGGTCGGCGGCGGCATAGTCGGCCGCGGTCCGATAGCGGGCGAAGACGGTCGGGGTGACCTCGTTGACCTTCTTGTCGGTGCACTGCGCCGAGAGGATCGTGGCGACGGCGAGCTGCAGCGGCGTCGTGAAGTCGAGCTCGCAGTGCGCGTCGGGGTGGGTCTCGGCCAGCGCCTTGGCCATCTTGCGGGCCCGGCGTTTGCGCCCGATGGGGGTCTCCCCCGCGAATCGCTTGGCCGACCGGGCGAGGACGGCCGCACCGGCGGGTGCGGCGACGAGGGGACGACTCACGCGAGCAAGAGTACGTCGCACCACCGACATTCCCGGCCGCGGAAGCCCTCCCGCGTCGCGCCGCCCCGGTGACCAGGCGGTACGGGGTCAGGCCGGCGCGGAGATCAGCCCGTCGTCGTCGATCTGGGCGGCGGTGTCCCCGAAGTCGGCCGCCGAGAGCTCCCGTACGCGCGCACGACCCCGCTCGTTCGCGGAGTCCCGGGTCGGGCGCCCGGCCGAGTTCATCGCCGTGGACAGGAACTTGCCGCTCTTGAACGTGCCGTCCTTGGTGACCGTGACGCGCAGGATGCCGCCGTACCCGAGGACGCCGCCGCGGCTGAGCGTGCGTCCGCCCCCGGCGAAGTTGCCCAGGCTGTACGCGATCAGCTTGCCCTTGTAGAACTGCATGCCCCGCAGGACGTGCGGCCCGTGCCCGACCACCACGTCGGCGCCGGCGTCGACGACCGCGTGGCTGAACGTGATCGGGTCGCCCCGGTTCTCGCCGAAGAACAGCTCGTTGCCGGGCTTCACGTGGCCCTTGTCGGAGCCTTCGGCACCCATGTGCACCTGCACCACCACGACGTCGGCCTGCCCGGTCGCCTCCTGGATCACCGCCTTCGCCGCCGGGATGTCGTTGAGGTTGTTCGCACCGGCGTACGGCGAGAAGCCCACGACCGCGACCTTCACGCCCTTGACCTCGACGACCGTGATCTGGCCCTCGGCACCGGTGTGCTTGAGACCGGCGCCCTCGAGCGCCTGGACGGTGTTGCGGTATCCCTGCGTGCCGAAGTCCTTGGAGTGGTTGTTCGCGGTGTTGAGCAGCTCGAAGCCGGCGTCCTTGAGGTGGCCGGCGTACGAGGGCGGCGAACGGAACGCGAAGCAGTTGGCGCGCGGCGGCGTGCCGCACTTGGACGTGCCGGTGTCCTCGGTGAGCGGCTGTTCGAGGTTGCCCATGACCAGGTCGGACTTGAGCCCGGGCTTGACCGAGTCGAAGAAGCCCTCGCCGTTGCCGGCGGGCAGCCTGTTCGGCGCGCTGCCCATGATGATGTCGCCCGTCGCCGAGAACGTGATGGTGTCCGGCTCCTCCGCGGCGGTGTCCTCGAGGTCGCCGGTCACGGGGTTCGCCGCGGAGGCGTGCGCCGAGGAGGGCGCGGCGTGCCAGGTGGCCGGGGCGCGCTCCGGGCCGCGGTCGGCGAGCGCGACGCCACCGAGGCCGGCTCCGGCGAGGACCGCCACGACGAGCGTGACGGTCAGGACCGGCCGGCCGAACAGACCGGGTCGCTGCGGCGAGGGCTGGGAATTCATCGATCCGGACGATACCGTCGGGCGACAAGTCGTCGCGACCGTCGAACGGCCGACCAGCGCTCACCGAGAGCGATGGAATTTCGGCGACCCGACGGCCGTGGTGGTTACGCTGCGAGATCTGGATCGAGGGGTGCCGCCCGTTTCCGGCCCGCGTGCGCCTAGACTGATCGTGCGCGGCGAAGCGCGTATTCGGAGGTACAGCGATGGATGAGGTACTGGCTCGCAGCGGGATCTTCCAGGGTGTGGACCCGGAGGCGGCCGAGGCGCTCGCCAAGGAGATGGAGACGATCGAGTTCCGCAAGGGCGACATCGTCTTCAACGAGGGCGAGGCGGGTGACAGCCTCTACATCGTTCTCTCCGGCAAGATCAAGCTCGGCCGCCGGGCCGCGGACGGCCGGCAGAACCTTGTCTCGATCATGGGTCCGTCGGACATGCTGGGCGAGCTGTCGCTGTTCGACCCGGGCCCGCGCACGGCCACGGCCACCGCGGTGACGGACACCCGCCTGGCCCGGCTGAAGAAGTCCTCGCTGCGACCCTGGCTGAACAACCGCCCGGAGATCGCGGAGCAGCTGCTCCGGGTGCTCGCCCGCAGGCTGCGCCGGACGAACGACGCGCTCGCCGACCTGATCTTCACGGACGTACCGGGCCGGGTGGCGAAGAACCTGCTGCAGATGGCCGGCCGCTTCGGCACCCGCGACGGCGGTGTGCTGCGGGTGACGCACGACCTCACCCAGGAGGAGCTCGCCCAGCTCGTCGGCGCCTCCCGGGAGACGGTCAACAAGGCCCTCGCCGACTTCGCCTCGCGGGCCTGGCTGCGCCTCGACGGCAAGAGTGTGATCATCCTGGACCCGGAGCGCCTGGCCCGCCGCGCCCGCGTCTGATCCCCGACACACCGTGAAAGGCCGCCCGCGGGGCGGCCTTTTTGCGTGCTTCATGCTCATTCGTCCACCTGATCAGGCGACAAAGCCGCCCCCACAAGATCCGTGTCGCACCCGGTCAGCCGCTCGTTACCGAGGTGGTCGAGAGGCACCACGACGGTCGAGAGGGCGCGGGCTTTGAACGAGGTGGCGGGCGTGCAGCGCAGCGGGGTGACGACGTGACGGTGCTGGACACCGCGATCGACCCGCGCACCCCCGCGTACCTGGCGAGCCGCAGCGCGATGCTGGAACGGCTGGCCGAGCTGGAGACGGCGCTGGAGGCGGCCCGGGCCGGCGGCGGGGAGAAGTCGGTCACCCGCCACCACGCGCGCGGCAAGCTGCTGCCCCGCGAGCGGGTGGAGATGCTGCTCGACCAGGACAGCCCGTTCCTGGAGCTGTCGCCGGTCGCGGCGTGGGGCTCGGAGTTCCCGATCGGCGCCAGCGTGGTCACCGGCATCGGCGTCGTCGAGGGCGTCGAGTGCGTGGTCATCGCCAACGACCCGACGGTCGAGGGCGGCGCGGTGAACCCGTACACGGTGGAGAAGATCCGCCGGGCCGCCCGGATCGCGTCGGTGAACCGCCTGCCGCTGGTGAACCTCGTGGAGTCGACCGGCGCGGCCGCGCCGGCGGGCCCGCCGCCGGGCGGCGCGATCGCCCGCGACCTCAGCCAGCTCACCGCCGACCGGGTGCCGACGGTGTGCGTGGTGTTCGGAGCGACGACCGGGGACGCGGCGTACCTGCCGGCGCTCTCCGACTACACGATCATGGTGCGCGGGCACGCGAAGATGCTGACGATCCACCCGCAGCCGGTGCGCTCGGCCACTGCCAACGGCCGTCCCGCCCCCGAGGTGCGCAGCGCGCCGACGGTGCCGGCGGGCGTGACCGGCCCGGCGGACCAGCTGGCCGAGGACGAGCGGGACGGGCTGCGGCTGGCCCGGCAGTGCGTACGCCGCTTCAACTGGCGCAAGCGCGGTCCGGCGCCGCGCTCGTTCCCGCCGGAGCCGCCCAAGTACGACGCCGAGGACCTGCTCGCCATGGCCGCCGCGGACCCGTCCTCGGTGTTCGAGCCGCGCGAGGTGCTGGCCCGGATCCTCGACGGCAGCGACTTCGACGAGTTCAAGCCCGCCCAGGGCACCGCGCTGGTGACCGGCTGGGGCGAGCTGCACGGCTACCCGGTGGGCGTGCTGGCGAACCTGGGCGCCCCGTTCTCGCCGGCGGACACGCAGAAGGCCGTGCACTTCATCCAGCTCGCCAACGCCACCGCGACGACCCTGCTGTTCGTGCAGTACACCGGGATGCCGTCGGCCGAGCAGCACGAGGCGGCCGACGTGCGCCACGGCGCTCCCCTGGTGCACGCGGTCGCCAAGTCGACCGTCCCGCACCTGACCCTGATGATCGGCGGCACCCCGGCGGAGGAGGCCGGGGGGATCTACGGCCGCGCGTACGAGCCACGGTTCCTGTTCAGCTGGCCGGTGGGCCCGGCAGGCGACTCGGTACCGCTCGGGAAGCTCCCGGACGACGGGATCATCGACCCGCGGGACACCCGTACCGTCCTCGGCCTCTGCCTTTCCGCCGTGCACAGCGCAACCGTCGAGGGCGCCGAGCACATCGGCGTGTTCCGACCCTGAGGCCAGCCACAAAGGCCGCGAGGACCCCGAAAGGTAGAGCAGAGCAGTGATCCGACGTCTTCTGGTGGCCGACCGTGGGGAGATCGCCCGCCGGGTCTTCGCCACGTGCCGCCTGGTCGGCATCGAGACGGTCGCCGTCTACTCCGATGCCGACTCCGACGCGCCGCACGTGACGGAGGCGGACTACGCGGTCCGTCTCACCGGCGGCACGCCGTCGTCGACGTACCTGCGGGGCGACCTGATCATCGCGGCGGCGAAGCGGGCCGGCGCCAACGCGATCCATCCCGGCAACGGGGCGCTGGCCGAGGACCCGGAGTTCGCCGCCGAGGTGGCCGACTCGGGCATGATCTGGGTCGGCGCGCCGGCCAAGACGCTCGGCACGCTGCACAGCAAGATCGAGACGAAGGGCATCGTCGCGGAGGCCGGCGTGCCGGTGCTGCAGACGCTGACCGACCCGGCGACGGTCACCGACTTCCCGGTGCTGATCAAGCCGGCCGGCGGCACCGGCGGCGCGGGCATGCGGGTGGTCCGCGACCCCGTCACGCTGGCCGAGGCGGTCGCCACGACCCGCCAGGAGACCGGCGATGACGTCTTCTGCGAGCCGTACCTGGAGAACGTGCGGCACATCGAGGTGCCGATCGTGGCCGACTCGCACGGGGCCGTGGTGCCGTTCGGCGAGCGCGAGTGCTCGGTGCAGCGCCGCTATCAGAAGATCATCGAGGAGACCCCGTCACCGGCGGTGGACCCCGCGCTGCGCGAGCAGCTCTGCCGGGCCGCCATCCTCGCGGTCCGGTCGATCGGGTACGTGGGCGCCGGCGCGGTCGAGTTCCTGCTGGAGGAGGACGGCTCCTTCTGGTTCGTCGAGCTCACGCCGAGCCTGCAGGTGGAGCACGCCGTCACCGAGTGCGTGTCCGGTTACGACCTCGTGCGGCTGCAGCTGCTGATCGCCGAGGGCGGCAACCTGCCGATGCCCGGGCCGCCGCCGATCCGCGGGCACGCCATCGAGGTGCGCATCTGTGCCGAGGATCCCGCGTACGCGTGGCTGCCCGCGGCCGGCACCCTGCACCGGTTCAAGGTGCCGGACGTGGCGGGCTCGTTCCGTCCGCTGCCCCAGCCCGGCCTGCGCCTCGACGCCGGGGTGGTGGACGGCTCGGTGGTGGGCGGGCAGCACGACTCGATGCTCGCCAAGCTCGTCGCGTGGGCGCCCACCCGGCAGGAGGCCGCGCGGATGCTCGCGTCGGCGCTGACCCGTACCGAACTGCACGGGGTGGTCTCGAACCGCGACCTGCTCGTCCGGGTGCTGCGGCACGGGTCGTTCCGGGCCGGGGACGTCGACACCGGCTTCCTGGACCGGCACCCGGAGGTGTTCGCCCCGCTGCTGTCCAGCGTGGACGCCGTACGCATCTCGTGTCTCGCCGCCGCCCTGGCCGGCGCCGCCGCCCGGCGGGCGAACGCCCCGGTGCTGCGCTCGCTGCCGTCGGGGTGGCGCAACGTGCCGTCCGGCTCGCAGACAGCCGTGTACGACGGCCCGGCCGGCCCGGTCGAGGTGGGCTACCGGATGAACCGGCACGGCGAGCTGGCGGGCTGGTGGGTGCGCGCGGTGGATCCGGAGGAGCTGGACCTCGCGGGCCTCGGCCAGGCGCCGACGCTGGACGACCACCCGCCCACGACCGTGGTGCACGCCGACGGCTCACGCGTGGACCTCGACGTCAACGGCATCCGGCTGAGCCTCAAGGTGCACCGGGTCGGCGACGTCTCCTACGTGGACAGCCCCGAGGGCTCGGTCACGCTCCGCGAGCTGTCCCGCTTCCCGCTGCCCGCGCCGGAGGCCACCGAGGGGTCGCTGATCGCGCCGCTGCCCGGGGCCGTACGCCGGGTGCTGGTCGTGCCGGGCCAGCGGGTCCGCGCGGGCGAGCTGCTGCTGACGCTCGAGGCCATGAAGCTGGAACACCCCGTGCACGCACCGTCGGCCGGGGTGGTGGCGTCGCTGCCGGTGCACCCGGGCGCGGAGGTCGACACCGGCGAACTGCTGGCGGTGCTGGACCCTGAATAGGCTCAGCCGCGGCTGAGCACCGGGCCGTGCAGGCGGCCCGCGCCCTGCCCCGCGAGGCACCGGAACGTCCGGTCCTCGGCGGTGGGCGGAAGCACGGACAGCGCCCATTCCGCGGCGTCGGCGCGCGCGGTGGTCCGCCGGAACACGTTCCGGCTGCACACCCGCAGCACGGCCGGCTCGGTGGTCACGGCGTCCCGGTCCCGCGGATCCACATCGGAGGGCAGCGAGCCGACGGCGAAGACCTCCCAGCTGTGCCGCTTCGCGCAGGACACCTTGCGGGCCACCGGTCCCGTGCCGGCCCGCAGGGTGAAGCACTCGAGCTCCCCCGGGCAGTACGAGCGCCCGGGACAGCCGGGCAACTGCACCACCGTGGCGGGCAGCGTGGACGCCGTCGGCGCGGCGAGCTTGGCGGCGACCGAGCGGACCGTCGGCCCCTGCGACGCGGCCAGCCACGAGCCGCCGATCGACGCCGCGAGCAGCAGGGCCACGCCGAAGCCGCCGAACAGCCACTTCCGCTTGCTGCGCTTGGGGTTCTCGGTGTGAACCGTCGGCGTCTCGTCGGCCGCATCCCGGGTCGGGGTCGCCGGCGGGACCGGCCGGGGCGGCGGCGCGGCGTGGTGCGGCCGCGGGGCGGGCGGCACGAACGTGGAGGACCGGTAGACGCCGGCGGAACCGTGGCCGGTGGGGCTGAGGTGCAGCTCCGCCAGCATGTCCCGCATCTGCTCGGCGGTGGGACGCTCCCGCGGGTCGTTGGCCATGCCGTAGCGCAGGACGTCGGTCAGTGAGCGCGGAACACCGGGGAGGTCGGGGATCGGCTTGCTGAACATGTCCATCAGCGTGATGAGGCTGGGGCTGCGGTCGCCGTCCCAGCGCGGCGGGCGGCCCCGCATCACCGCGTAGAGGGTGGCGCTGAGCGCGTACACGTCGACGGCGCCCGAGGGGTCGGCGTGCGAGAACATCTCGGGCGGCGCATACGCCGGGGTCAGCACCTCGAGGGTCACCGACGAGTCACGCATCTCGCCCAGCACGGCGAGGCCGAAGTCGGCGAGCACGGCCGGGTTGAAGTGCGAGTACAGGATGTTGGCCGGCTTCACGTCACGGTGCAGCACGCCGTTGGCGTGCGAGTGCACCAGCGCGTCGGCGATCTTCACCCCGAGGTCGCGGGCCTCGACCGCACCGAGCGGGGAGATCCGCATGCGGTCCAGGTACGAGCCGTCGCACAGCTCCATGATCAGGTACGGGTGCTGGTCCACCGTCACGCCGACGTCGAACAGGTCCACCACGTGCGGGTGCGACGACATCCGCCCGGCCGCCTTCGCCTCGCGCAGGAACCGGGCCTGGTCCCGCGGGCTTTCCAGAGTCCGGTTCTCGACCTTGATCGCGACCTCACGGCCGACCGAGTCCTGTGTCGCTCGGTACACGGTTGCGTACCCTCCGCGAGCCATGACGGACAAGCCGGACATGCCTGGCACGTAGGGCACGGGCAGGCGACCAGGCGGGGTTTCCGTCACGGCTTAGAAAATACGCGAAGTGCGGCCTCGATCATCCCGGCACGTCAGACGCGTACGCGACAGATTCCGCCGGTTCCACGATGGAAAGTGCCAGAGCGTCCCGCAACTCCTCCGCCGCCACCCGTTCGCTGGCCTGCTCGGTGGAGTACGCGAGCAGCACGCCCTCCTCCGCCGCGTCCCGCGCCGCCGGCATGTTTCCGGCAGCCGCGTGCACCCGGGCCTGCACCATCGCGGCGACGACACCGCTGCGTACGTCCTCCGCGCGCACCTCCCGGGCCCGGCGGATCCACGTGGCCGCCGCCTCCACCCGGCCCTCGGCCAGCAGCGCCGAGGCGTACGACGCCAGCGCGTGCCGGCGGGAGAACAGCAGCGAGCCGCCGGTGTCGCTGGCGATCGGCGCGAGCAGACCGACCGCCGTACCCGGGTCGCCCGCCCGCATCCGCGCCTCGGCGAGCAGCACCCGCGGCCCCACCTGCGCGGGCGCGAGCGGGTTGTGCGGCTCCACCGACGTCATCACCCGGCGCGCGTCGGCCTCGGCAGCCTCGCCGTCGCCGCGTTGCAGCGCCACGAAGCCGCGCAGGGTGCCCGCCATGCCCAGCAGCAGCGGGTGGCCGGTGCGGTCGGCGTACCCGAGCGCGTCGGTGAGCAGATCGTGGGCGTGATCGAACTCACCCAGGCCGCGGGCGATCACGCCGCGCACCACGAGCGCCAGGCCGCGGCCCCAGTCGTCGGACACCGCGTCGAAGTCCCTGAACGCCCGGCGCGCCTCGCCGTCCGCCTCGGCCAGGTCGCCGAGCTCGGCGGCCGCGTACGCCTCGACCGCCCGCAACGTGCCCACCGCCCAGCCCTCGCCGACCCGGTCGCCGAACGGCAGGAAGATCCGGGCCAGCCGCCGCGACTCCTGCAGCCGCCCGGCGAGCAGCCGGGCGAACGCCGTCGTGCCGCGCAGCCAGGAGCGGCCGACCGGGTCGCCGAGCTCGGCGAACAGCCGTGCGGCCCGCCCGAGGACGGCGTCGGTGCCCGCGAAGTCCCCACGCGTGGTGGTGACCCAGGCCAGGTTCTGCAGCGCCCAGGCCTGCCCGTGCCGGTCGCCGGCGGCCAGCGTCACCTGGTACGCGGAGGCGAACCGGCTGCTGGCCTGGCTGAGCCGGCCGGCGAGGAAGTCCGCCATGCCGAGCCTGCGCATCGCGTTGGCGCGTTCCGGGGCGAGCTCGGCCTCGGTGGCCACGTCGAGCGCCTCCTGCCAGGCGACGACCGCCTTGGGCACGTCGCCCAGGGCCTCCTGCGCCCGGCCCACCACGAGCAGGGCCTCGGCACGGCACACCGGCTCGTTCTCGGCCGCCTCGGCGATCTTCTCGCCGTGGTTCAGCGCCTCGGTCGCCCGGCCCAGGCGCAGCAGCGCGCGGGCGTGCACGAGCTGGTCGGAGAGCGGCAGACCGTCCTTGGTGAGGGCGGCGGCGCGTTCGGCGTACGCGATCGACGCCGCGGGCTCGATGTTGGCGAGGGCACGCCGGGCCATCCGGCCGAGCGCGGCCACCCCGAGCGGAGCGACGTCGCGGACGCTCGCCTCGGGACGGAGCCGCACCTGGTCGGCGAGCTCCACCGCGCACTCGACGTGAGCGGCCACGAACGCGTCGCGCTCGTTCTCGCCCATGCTCAGCCGGGACGCGGCGTCGTACCCGAGGGTCGTGATCGACTCCGGCGCCGCCCAGCGCGCCAGGTACGCGTGCCGCTCCGCGAGATCCGCCTTGCCGATGCCGGCGTACGCGGCCTCGCGCATGAGCGGAGTGGCGAACGCGTAGCCGCCGCGGACCCGGTGCAGCATGCGGCGCTGCAGCAGCTCGTCGACCGCGCGTTCCAGCTCCACCGCGGCGACCGCACCGGGACGGGCGTCACCGGCGGACCGGCGGTCGCGCAGCGCCTCGATCGCGCCGGTGGGCACGGTGTCGCCGACCACCGCGGCGTCGCGCAGGACCGACCGCGGCTCGTTGGGCAGCGCGTCGATGCGGGCCGCGAGCACGGCGGCGAGGTCGCGGGAGAGCAGCTGGCTGCCCAGCGAACCGGCGGCGAGCTGCCACTTGCCGGCCGCGTTCGCACCGACCGCGGGCATCAGCGCGCCGCGCTCCATCAGCAGCGTGACCAGCTCGGCGAGGTAGAACGGGTTGCCCTGCGCGGTGGCCAGCAGGCGGTCCACATCCTGCTGCGGCAGCTTCCCGCCGTTCAGGTACGACGTCAGCAGCCGGGACGCGTCGGCGCCCCGCAGCGGGGGCAGGCTGTGGATCTCGGCGTCCGCGAGGCGGGTCAGCGCGCCGGCCGTGCGGACCAGCTCGGGGCGGCCGAGCAGCAGCATGACCACCGGGCCGTCCAGGCGGGACAGCACACCGCCGAGCGCGTCGATCGTCTCCGCGGTGGCGTCGTGCAGGTCGTCCACGATCACGACCAGCGGCGCCTCCCGGGACAGCGCGGTCAGCAGCCCGGCGACCGCGATCGGGATGGTCTCCGTCTCCGGCCGGGCGCCACCGGTCGGTTGCCACTCGGCCACCGCCGCCGGCCCGACCGCGTTGCCGGGCGCCTCGCCGTACCCGAGCAGCGCGAGCAGCCGGTCGAGGTCGACGTCCGGGGTCTCGCCGTCGCGGGCCAGCCGGCTGACGACCTTGCGCAGCCGCTCCTCGACGACCGTACGGGTCATCGTGGCGGCCACGTCCTTGGGCAGGCCGGCGGCCTTGCGCACGAGGTCGGCCAGCGGGGCGAAGCGGCGCCGCTCGCCGAAGGCCCGGCAGCGGGCCCGCAGCACCCGCGCGCCGGTGTGCGCGGCGAACCGGCCCGCGCCGACGTCGTAGCCGGCCGCCAGGCGCTTCACCTCGCCGGCGAAGCGGGTCTTGCCGATGCCGGCCTCCGCGGTCATCACCATGACCCGCGGCGCGCCGGAGTCGATCACCTCGGCGAGCCGCCCGGCGACCCGGCCCAGCTCGGTCTCGCGACCCACGAACGGCGCCTCGTCGCCGAGCCCGGAGCGCGTGCCGGGCGCGTCGTGCAGGCCGAGCAGCTCGTACGCCGGCACCGGCTCGCGCTTGCCCTTGAGCCGCAGCGCCCGCAGCTGCCGCCACGAGGCGACATGCCGGGTGCCCGCTGAGGTCCGGGAGCCCGCGTACACCGCGCCGACCGCGGCGGCGTCGGCCAGCCGGGCGGCGGTGTTCACGGTGTCGCCGATGACCGTGTACTCGATCGCGGCCTGGATGCCCGCGACGACCTCGCCGGTGTTGAGGCCGACGCGCAGCCCGAGCGGCGCACCGCCGCCGCGCTCGTCGTCGAGCACCCGCCGGACCGCGCGCTGCATGCTGAGCGCCGCGCGCACCGCCCGCTCGGCGTCGTCCTCGTGGGCCACGGGCGCGCCGAAGACCGCCATGATGCCGTCGCCGGTGAGCTTGTCGACGTGCCCGCCGAAGGTCTTGACCGCCCCGGCCAGCGCGGCGAGGACACGGTCGGTGACCGCCCCGACGCGTTCCGGGTCGAGGTCCTCCGACCAGGACGTGAAGTCCGAAAGGTCACCGAACAGCACGGTGACGATCCGTCGTTCGGCGGCCGGCAGCGTGGCGGCCGCGGGCAGCGCCGCGCCGCAGTTGTGGCAGAAACGGGCGCCGGGAACGGCCACGGTTCCACACACGGGACAGGTCACAGCGGGTCCAACTCTTCCGGGCCCGGCTGTGATTCCCGCCTCAGAAAGTCGAGTTGCGCCCGGGCGGACCATTCGGCCGCGAAGCGCACCGTCGGATCGACGTCGGGATACACCGCGTCAACGATCGCCTCCGGTGTGTCAGCACCGGCGGCCATCGCGGCGCGCACCTGCTCGAGTCGTTCGTGCCGGTGGGCGAGATAGGCCCGGGCCAGCTCGGCGCAGTCGGCCCGCACCGGGCCGTGGCCGGGCAGCATGAGCATCGGGTACGCCCGCAGCGCCGCGAGGCTGTCCAGGTACGCCCCGAGGTCGCCGTCGGGCCACGCCACCACGGCGGTGCCCCGGCCCAGCACGGTGTCGCCGGTGAAGATGGCGTCCTCGACGACGAAACAGACCGAGTCGGCGGTGTGCCCGGGCGTGGCGAGAACCTCGATGTCGAGGCCGCCGAGGCGCATCCGGGTCGGCAGCGGGTCGCCGTGCCGCGGGTCGGCCGCGAGGATCGGCACGCCGCCGAGCATCCGCGACAGGGTCTCGGTGCCCTCGACGTGGTCGGGGTGCCCGTGCGTCACCAGGATCGCGCTCAGCGGCCGGTGCTCGGCGAGCGACGCCAGGTGACCGGCGTCGTCCGGCCCGGGGTCGATCACCACGGCGTCGCGGGCACCCGGGGCGCGCAGCACCCAGCTGTTGGTGCCGTCGAGCGTCATCGGGCCCGCGTTGGGTGCGCGCAGCGGCGTGACCCACTCCGGCAACCGCTCCACCTGCGACGACACAGATTCACCCCCCAGCGCATGGTACGTCGCCGGGGACCGTGGGACCGAGCACGCATTGTGCGACCCGGTCAACCCACGGTCACTCCATGGAATGAGGGCGCCCGCTCAGGCGATCTCCGCGATGACCTCGACCTCGACCGGCGCGCCGAGGGGCAGCTCCGAGACACCCACGGCGCTGCGCGCGTGCCGGCCCAGCTCGCCGAGCACGTCGCCGAACAGGTTCGACGCCCCGTTGACCACGGCCGGCTGGCCGGTGAAGCCCTCGGCCGACGCCACGAACCCGGTCACCTTGACGATCTTCACGATCCGGCCGAGGCCGACCAGCGCGTCGATCGCCGCGAGCGCGTTCAGCGCGCAGTAACGGGCCAGTTCGGTGCCCTGCTCCGGGGTGACGTCCGCGCCGACCTTCCCGGTGTACGGCAGCTTCCCGTCCACCATCGGTAGCTGCCCGGAGACGTACACGTAGTTGCCCGACTGCACAGCCGGCACGTACGACGCCAGCGGCGGCACCACGGTCGGAAGCGTCAGGCCCAGCTCGGCCAGCTTGGCGTACGCGTCCGCGCCGCCGTCACCGGACACGGGAGTCGGCGCCGTCACGGCTGCACCTCCGTTGTCGTGCTCTCCTGGCCGTCGCTTCGCTCCGTGCAGTCGATCACGGCTGCACCTCCGTTGTCGTGCTCTCCTGGCCGTCGCTTCGCTCCGTGCAGTCGATCACGACTTTGCCCGCTTCATGTACGCGACGAGCTGCTCCTGGTTGGGGCCGGGCACGACCTGCACCAGCTCCCAGCCGTCCTCACCCCAGTTGTCGAGGATCTGCTTGGTCGCGTGGACCAGCAGCGGCACGGTCACGTACTCCCACTTCTGCATTGCTCGCCCAGCTCCCTGCGGTAGATCGGATGCCTGCGCGACAGCCTAGTCACGCCCGGAGCGGCCTCGCGCCCGACCGGATTCCACTAACCTTCAGGTGAGCCGCAACGGGCGTTGATCAGGGGGTTCGATGACGGAACAGCCGCCGGGCCGGACCCCGCGGGCGTCCTCCATCGCCGCCGAGGAGGCGCCGGCGTCGGACCTCACCGACGCGCAGGCACCGAGCGCACCACAGTGGCCGCCGCTGGGGGCGTACCCCGGCGAACCCGGCCACGAGGACCGGCCCACGCCAGTGGTCGAGGCCGAGACGGTCGAGGGCGAGATCGTCTGGCACCAGGAGCCGCCGGCCGGGCCGTGGCACGCCAAGCACGAGAAGCCGGGCGAGTGGCGTACGCATCCGCCCGAGCACCTGGCCTTCGAGCACTCCCCGCCCGCCGAGGTCCAGCCCGGCATCCAGCACGACCAGCCCACCGAGGCCATCCCGCTGAGCATGCTGCCGCAGCCGTGGGAGGTGCCGTTCGACCCGCACACCACCGAGACCGTGGTGGCCGGCCCGCCTAGGCGGCGGCGTACCGCGCTGTGGGTCGCGCTCGCCCTGGTCCTGACGCTGCTGCTCTTCGGCGGCGGCACGCTCTCCGCGCTGATGCTGCTGCGCAACGCCGACAGCGGCAAGGGCTCGCCCGACCCGGCCACGGCCGTCGACCGGTTCCTCACCGCCGCCTACACCCAGCAGGACGCGGGCGCGGCCGGCGACCTCGTCTGCCGCGAGGCCCGCGACCAGGACCAGCTCAAGGAGCGGATCAACCGGATCAGGGGGTACGCCAACGAGTACCAGTCCCCGGTCTTCCGGTGGACCGAGCCCGCCGTCTCGGGGCAGAGCGAGAAGAAGGCCGTGGTGGCCGTGCAGCTCACCATGACCACGGACGACGAGAAGGCCGCCCAGCAGCAGCTGACGTTCACGGTGGTCCGCAAGACCGGCTGGCTCGTCTGCGACATCAACGGCTGAGAGATGACACGTACGCTCGAAAGCGTGGGTAGGAACAGTTGGCCCGCCCGTCTGCACGTGGTGACGGGCAAGGGCGGGACGGGCAAGACCACCGTGGCGGCGGCGCTGGCGCTGGGGCTGGCGGCCGGCGGGCACCGCACGCTGCTCGTCGAGGTCGAGGGGCGGCAGGGCATCGCCCAGCTCTTCGGCACCGAGCCGCTGCCGTACGAGGAGCTGCGGATCGCCACCCCGGCTGAGGCCGACGGCGAGGTGCGGGCGCTGGCGGTGGATCCCGAGGAGGCCCTGCTCGAGTACCTCGACATGTTCTACAAGCTGGGCGCCGCCGGCCGCGCCCTGCGCAAGATCGGTGCGATCGACTTCGCCACCACGATCGCCCCCGGCCTGCGGGACGTCCTGCTCACCGGCAAGGTGAAGGAGGCGACCACGCGCTCGGCGGACGGCCGGCGCGCGTACGACGCGGTGGTGCTGGACGCGCCACCGACCGGCCGGATCGGCCGGTTCCTGAACGTGACGGCCGAGACCGCGAAGCTGGCGAAGATGGGCCCGATCAAGACCCAGAGCGACGGCGTCGCCTCCCTGCTGCGCTCCCCGATGACCTCGGTGCACGTCGTCACGCTGCTCGAGGAGATGCCGGTCCAGGAGAGCCTGGACGCGATCGGCGAGCTGCGCGCGCTGAACATCCCGGTCGGCCGGATCATCGTCAACGGCGCCCGGCCGCCGCTGCTGGCCGGCGCCAAGGTCACCAAGACCGAGCTGAAGCGCGGGCTGGCCGCGGCCGGTCTGCCGACCGACCCGGCGACGGTCGCCGGGTTGCAGGCCGAGGCGAAGGCGCACCTCACCCGGCGCGAGCTGGAGGAGTCGCTGCGGGCCGACCTGACCGAGGCTGACCACCCGATGGTGGAGCTGCCGATGCTGGAGGACGGCGTGGACCGCGACGGCCTCCATCGGCTCGCCGCTGTACTCATGAGTGTCTGATAGCTGTCTGACCCACCACAGACAGCAGCGCTCCGGCCCGCGCTGCCCCTGGTGAGTCAGTACGCTCGAAGCGTGGCTGATCAGACCGCTCCGCGCCTGGACGTCGACGCCCTGCTCGCCGACCCGGCCATCCGCATCGTCGTGTGCTGCGGCGCGGGCGGCGTGGGCAAGACGACGACGGCGGCCGCCCTGGGCCTCCGGGCCGCCGAGCGGCACGGCCGCCGCACCGTCGTGCTCACCATCGACCCGGCCCGCCGGCTGGCCCAGTCCATGGGCCTCAACGAGCTGGACAACACGCCGCGGCAGGTCAAGGGCATCGACACCGAGGCGACCGGCGGCGAGCTGCACGCCATGATGCTCGACATGAAGCGCACGTTCGACGAGGTCGTGCAGGCGCACACCTCGCCGCAGCGCGCCGCGGAGATCTTCGCCAACCCCTTCTACCAGGCCATGAGCTCGACGTTCTCCGGCACGCAGGAGTACATGGCGATGGAGAAGCTGGGTCAGCTGCGCTCCCGCGACGAGTGGGACCTGATCGTGGTGGACACCCCGCCGTCGCGCTCGGCGCTCGACTTCCTGGACGCCCCGGCGCGCCTGTCGCGCTTCCTCGACGGCCGGATGCTGCGCATGCTCATGGCGCCGGCGCGCGGCGGGCGCAGCATGTTCAGCCTGGTCACGGCCTCGTTCGGGATCTTCTCGCGGGCGGTGCAGAAGATCCTCGGCGCCCAGCTGCTGACCGACCTGTCCGGCTTCGTCGCCGCCCTGGACTCCATGTTCGGCGGCTTCCGGCAGCGCGCGGACGAGACGTACCGCATCCTGCAGGACCCGCAGACCGCGTTCCTGGTGGTCGCAGCACCGGAGCGCGACGCGGTCCGCGAGGCCGCGTATTTCGCGGAGCGGCTGGTCGCGGAGCGGATGCCGCTCGCCGGGCTGGTGCTCAACCGCACCCATCAGGCGGCCCTGGAGTCGGTTCCGGCGGCCGAGGCCGAGGCGGCGGCCGCCGCGCTCGACGCGGCGGGTGATCAGCGCACGACCGCGGACGCGCTGCGGGTGCACGCCGGGCTGCTCCGGCTGATCGAGCGGGAGGTACGGGTCGCCGCCCGCTTCACCGACGCGTTCCCGCAGGTGCCGGCGGTGGCGGTGACGGCGCAGCCCGCCGACGTCCACGACGTCGACGGGCTGCGAACGATCGGCGATGCGCTGACCGCGTGAATCACATCGAATCAGCGGGTCGAGACGAGCACCTTGTCGGCGCCCTTCTCGCGCAGCGCGGCTTCGAACATCTTCCGCCAGCTCGCCACGTGCGGGTGCCGGCGCAGCAGTGCGCGGCGCTCCCGCTCGGTCATGCCTCCCCAGACACCGAACTCGATCCGGTTGTCCAGCGCGTCGGCGAGGCATTCGTAGCGGACCGGGCAGCTGCGGCAGATCCTCTTCGCCACGTTCTGCTCGGCGCCCTGCACGAACAGCGCGTCAGGGTCGCCACTCTGACACGCCGCCATGCTGGGCCAGTCGCTGATCATCCCCATCTGTTTACGTCCCCCCTTGCCATAACCCCCTGACGTCTGCGGGCTCATGTCCCCCAAGCCGTGCAGACGTCGTGCGACAGCTCGCCGGACCATCATGCTCCGTAGTCGGTCGATTACGCAACGTTGTCCCTCAAATACGTATCTCTCGGGAGTTACGGCCATCACGCCCAGACCGGACAGCGAAAAGTTCCCCGAAATTCGCAGAAAACGCCACGCGCTGCCGACCGTAAGGGCAGGATGATTCTGGGCGAACCGTGGCCATCTCGACACTTGGCCGGGCGCTTCTTTCGCGTACCCTGCTCACGTGAGCTCCTGGATGCGCAGACGCGATCACAACATCTTCGCCAATGCGACCTCGCTGCTGATCTGCGGACTGCTGGCCGGCGTCGTCGTGGCCGCCGCGGCATTCCCCGCCGTCGCGATGTCCGGCCTGGCCGCCAAGGCGGGCGGGGAGACCTTCGCGAGCCTGCCCAGCGAACTCAAGCAGGCCAGCGCGCCCCAGATCAGCCGGATCTTCGCGTCCGACAACAAAACGCAGATCTCGGTCTTCTACGACGAGTTCCGCAGTGACGCGCCGCTGAAGGACATCTCGGTCAACATGCAGCACGCGATCATCGCGGCCGAGGACCACGAGTTCTACAAGCACAACGGCGTCGACCTCAAAGGCGTCGCCCGCGCATTCGTGAACAACAACAGCGGCAAGTCGTCCACGCAGGGCGCCTCGACGCTCACGATGCAGTACGTCCGCATGTCCCTGGCCTATTCGGCGACGAACCCGCAGGAAGTCGTCGACGCCACCAAGGACAGCCCCAAGCGCAAGATCACCGAGATGAAGTACGCGATGCAGGTCGAGAAAGAGCTCACCAAGGAGCAGATTCTCGAGCGCTACCTGAACGCGGCGCCCTTCGGCAACGGCGCGTACGGCGTCTACGCCGCCAGCCAGGTGTACTTCCAGAAGAAGCCGAAGGACCTCAGCATCGCCGAGTCCGCCCTGCTCGCCAGCATGGTGAAGGCGCCCACCGCGTTCAACCCGACCACCGCCAGCGGCTACCCGCAGGCGCTGGCCCGGCGCAACTACGTGGTCAACGACATGCTGGAGCTCGGCTTCATCACCCCGGACGAGGCCAAGAAGGCGACCAACACCAAGATCAGCAAGACGGTCAAGCGGACCGGCAACGGCTGCGTCTCGGTGGCGAAGAACCACTGGGGCTTCTTCTGCGACTACTTCTACCGCTGGTGGCTGAGCCGCAACGAGTTCGGCGCCACCACGTACGACCGCGAGCGGCGGCTCAAGAGCGGTGGCTACCGCATCCAGACCTCCATGGACATCACCGCACAGAGCGCGGCGCGGGAGAACATCGGGGACCACATCAAGGAGAAGAACAAGAACGCGCTGCTCCTGGCCGGCGTCCAGCCCGGCACCGGCAAGGTCCGCGCGCTCGCCGCCAACCGCCGCTTCAAGCTCGACGACCCGGACAAGCCGCAGAACAAGATCTCCTCGGACCCGCGCAAGGCGCGCAAGAAGATCCGGGGCACGTACCCGAACACCACGAACCCGCTGCTCAGTGGCGGTGGCGACATCACCGGTTACCAGGCCGGCTCGGTGTTCAAGATCTTCACGGTGGTCGCGGCGCTGGAGAACGGCTACCCGCTCGCCTACCCGATCGACGCCCCGCCCCGGTACGTGTCGAAGTACATCATCGCGCCCGGCCCCTCGACCTGTAACGGCAAGTACTACTGCCCGTCGAACGCGGCGAAGAACGAGGCCGGCGTCTTCAACATGTGGACCGGCTTCGGCGCGTCGGTCAACACGTACTTCGTACCGCTGCAGGAACGGGTCGGCGCGGAGAAGGTCGTCGACGTGGCGAGACGCTTCGGCGTGCAGTTCCGCGCCAAACAGGACGCCGACTTCGCCGCCACCGAGCAGTCCGCGCACCAGTGGGGCGCGTTCACCCTCGGCGTCTCCTCCTCCACCCCGCTGGACATGGCGAACGCGTACGCCACGCTGGCCGGCGACGGCATGTACTGCACGCCCACCCCCGTCGAGCAGATCACCGCGCAGGACGGCGAGAAGATCGACGTCGGCAAGCCGCACTGCACCCGCGCCACCTCCCCGGACGTGGCGCGCGCGGCGATCGACGCGGCCCGCTGCCCGGTCGGCGACAGCGCCCAGCTCGGCAGCTGCAAGGGCCGTACGGCGCCGCAGGCGCACAGCATCATCAAGCACCCGATCTACGGCAAGACCGGCACCACCGACCACGACAAGACCGCCGCGCTGATCATCAGCAGCAACTCGCTGACCGTGGCGGGCTACCTGGTCAACCCGGACTACGCCGACCACTCCGACCGCATGTCGCACGCGATCGTCAACCCCGCGGTGTGGGACACGATGCGCGACTACATGGAGGGCAAGCCGAAGGTCCAGTTCAAGAAGCCGGGCGACCGGAAGATCTCGATCGGCGACCAGCGGTCGATCCCGGACGTGACCTGCGCGACCGTGGACGGCGCCAAGGCCCGGCTGCGCAGCGCGGGCTTCAGCGCCTCCGTCGGGCAGGAGGTCGAGTCGAACTGCCCCAAGGGCACCGCGGCCGGCACCAGCCCCGACGGCCGGACCATCAAGGGCGGCTTCGTCAGCATCCTGGTCAGCAAGGGCAAAGAGGACAAGAAACCCGACTCCAAGCCGGACACCCGCGTCCCGATCATCCCGCCGAGACCCGGGCGGCGGTAGGACAGGTTCTGAAGCGAGGACGGGCGGGTCACCCCTGAGGTGGCCCGCCCGCTTGCGTACGCGTGTCAGCCGAGCTGCCGGCGTACCTCCGCCGCCACGCGGCCTCCCTCGGCGCGCCCCGCCACCGCGGCCTGAACCGCCCGCATGGCCGGGCCCATCTGGGCCTTCCCGCTGAAGCCGCCGTCCCGCAGCGCGCCCGCGACCAGCTCGGCGATCTCCTCGTCGCTCAGCTGGGCCGGCAGGTAGCGGTCGAGGATCTCCCCCTCGGCGGTCTCCTTCTCGGCCTGGTCCGCGCGGCCGGCGTCCCGGAAGGCGGTCGCGGCCTCGCGCCGCTTCTTCGCCTCCTTGGTGAGCACGGCGAGCACCTCGTCGTCCGAGAGCTCGCGCGCGGCGTCACCGGACACCTCGGCGGTGCGGAGGGCGGAGAGCGCCATGCGCAGCGTCGACGTGGTCAGCTCGTCGCGGCCCTTCATGGCGGAGTGCAGGTCGTCGTTCAGGCGGTCCTTCAGCGTTCCCATGGACGGTCAAACTACCCTTGCCGTCATGCGCAAGCGTCCCTTTATCGCCCTGGCCGCCTCGGTGACCGCCGCCGGCGGCGCCACATTCGCGTACGCGTCCCTGATCGAACGCAACCTGTTCACGCTGCGCCGCTTCAACGTCCCGGTGCTGGAGCCCGACGCCGAACCGTTGCGCATCCTGCACCTGTCGGACCTGCACATGATGCCCGGCCAGCACCGCAAGCAGGCCTGGGTCGCGGCGCTGGCCGGCACGGACCCGGACCTCGTCGTGGTCACCGGCGACAACATGGCCTCGCCGGACGCCGTACCGGGCGTGCAGCGGGCGCTCCGGCCGCTGCTGGACCTGCCCGGCGCGTTCGTGTTCGGCTCCAACGACTACCGCGGCCCGGTGTGGAAGAACCCGCTGCAGTATCTGCTGCCGCAACGCGAGTACGTCCAGGGCGCCGATCTGCCGTTCGAGGACCTGCGCTCGGCGTTCACCGGCGCGGGCTGGGCGGACCTCAACAACGCCCGTACGGTGCTCAAGGCCGGCGGCCGCTCGGTGGAGCTGGTGGGTGTCGACGACCCGCACATCGACCGCGACGACTACCCGTCGGTGGCCGGCGTCGTCTCCCCCGACGCCGACCTGCACCTCGGCGTCACGCACACCCCGGCGTCCCGGGTCCTGGACGCGATGGCGGCCGACGGCTTCGCGCTGCTGCTCGCCGGGCACACCCACGGCGGCCAGGTCTGCGTGCCGGGTTACGGCGCCCTGACCACCAACTGCGACCTGCCCCACGCCATGGCGAAGGGCCTGCACCGGTGGCCGGGCTCGGACGCGTGGCTGCACGTCTCCGCGGGACTGGGCACCCACCCGACGGCACCCATCCGCTTCGCCTGCCGCCCCGAGGCGTCGATCCTCACGCTCATCCCCCGCTGACCACGGCACACGCGGAACCGGCACGGCAACGGCTCGGTCACGACCGGCGGAACTTCCCGGTCACCCCGGCGACGCGGCCGGCCGGTTCCCTGGCCCACCACCCCTGACCTGCGCTTTTGCGGGTACGGGGATACCGATTTCGCGTGCGCGGGACGGTCGGATACTATTGCTCAGCACGCCTCGGGGTGTGGCGCAGCTTGGTAGCGCGCTTCGTTCGGGACGAAGAGGCCGTCGGTTCAAATCCGGCCACCCCGACAGAGGTCAGGGCCACTTTCCACCAGGAAAGTGGCCCTAGTGCTTTTCCGGGATCGCCGACTCGTCGAACGACAGCGTCAGCGTGCTGCGGTAGGCCGCACCGGCCTCCGGCTGCGACGGGCGGTCCACCGGTTCCGCGTCCCGCGGCCAGAATCGCGTCGCCCGCCACGCGTAGCCGTCCTGGCCCGGCGACTCCCACTCGAGCCACACCGCCTGGCCCTGGCCGAACGCGGCGAAGCCCTCGACGGCCGCCGCGCTGAAGTGCGCCCAGCAGCCCTCGGGCGTCTCGGAGGAGTCGATGACCCCCCAGCCCTCGTCGTCGCGCCACTCCCGGATCGTCCCCGCCACCGCCATGGTGTCGAATGTAGGCGAGGAGGTCGGGTCGTGAGCGAGGACGTGGTGGAGGTCGTGGTCACCGCGGCCGATGCGGAGTGGCTGGCCGGGTTCACCCGGCGGCTGGTCGAGGAGCGGCTGGCCGCCTGCGGGCACCAGATCGCCGCGATCCGGTCGGTCTACCGGTGGGAGGGGGCCGTGCACGACGACCCCGAGGCGCGGGTCGCCCTGCACACCCGCGCCTCGCTGGTCCCGGAGATCGTCGCGCTGGCCGACGCCGAGCATCCGTACGACGTGCCGTGCGTGCTCGCCCTGCCAGTGGCCGGGGGTAACCCGGCCTACCTGGCGTGGGTGGTCGCCGAGACCAGGGAACCGTCCTAGGCGGCGGCCTCGAGGTCCGCCCGGGTCAGCAGGGCGCGCAGCTTGATGCCCTCCGCGGACAGCGCCTCGGCCCCGCCCTCCTGGCGGTCGATCACACAGAGCGCGTGATCCACGTGCGCGCCGAGCTTGCGCAGCTCGTTCGTCGAGATGACCACCTGGCCGCCGGAGGTGACCACGTCCTCGACGACCAGCACGCGCCGGCCCGCCACTTCGGCGCCCTCGGAGAGCCGGGCGGTGCCGTACTGCTTGGCCTGCTTGCGGACGAACGCGCAGGGCAGCTTGGCGTGCCGGCCCAGCGCGGTCACCACGGCGATGCCGCCCATCTCGAGGCCGGCCAGCACCTCGGTGCCCTCGGGGATGAGCACGGCCATCTGCTCGGCGAGCTGGTCGAGCAGCACCGGGTCGGCCTCGAACTGGTACTTGTCGAAGTATTCGGTGGCGGTCCGGCCGGAGCGCAGGACGAACTCGCCGGTCAGTCGGCTCACGTCGCGGACCTGCCGCGCAAGGTCAGAGTCAGTCACGAGCACACAGCCTTCCACCTCGCCGTCCGGCCCGGCAGCGCGGGTGTCCGGCCGGTTCACCCGTACGCGTAATTGCTTGTGGGCGGGGGTAAAGGTTTGTCTGGTTTCGTCTACTTTGCGGGTTACAACCTCGACCCTTGTGAAAGGCCTGTCGTGACACCCTTCGCGTTCCTCTTCCTGCTCGCCCTCGCCGGTTCGTCGTGCTTCGCCATCGGCCGCGCACTCGGCCGTGGGGAACGCTACGAGAAGGGCTACCGGGAGGGCTTCCGGGACGGCGAGACCGGCTCGCTGGCCCGAGCCGCCCGGCTGATGCAGCTCAGCGAGCGCCGGTCCATCGCCCCGGCCGTCGAGGCGATCCTGGTGCCGAGCTCCGTCCCGCAGCAGCCGATGCCGGCGCGCACCGCAGCGCCGGCGGTGGTGGGCATCCCGGCCCGCCCGCAGCTCGCGCTCTGACCGCACCACAAAAAAAGGGGGGTACGGCCTGAGCGGCCGCACCCCCCTTTCTCGCAGCTCAGCAGTAGAGGTTGCTGCCGGGGCTGACGCCGAGGATCGCGGTGAAACGGTTGTACGCGTCCACGCGGCTCTGCACCTGCGCGGGGTTGCCGCCGTTGCACTCGAGCGAGCCGTTGATGCTGCGGATCGTCTCGCCGAAGCCGCGGCTGTTCACCATGGCGTCGTGCGGGGTCATCGAGCCCGGGCCGCGCTGGGTCATCCAGTACCAGACGGCGGTCTGGTAGGCCACCGACGCCTCGTTCTTGACCCGGTCCGGGTTGTTCAGCAGGTCGATGCCGAGCGCGTCGCCGGCCGCCTTGTAGTTGAAGTTCCAGCTCAGCTGGATCGGCCCGCGACCGTGGTACGCGGACTGCCCGGCCGGGCACCCGTACGGCTGGCTGCGGTCGCAGTACAGCGGCCAGTTCGCCTGGTTGATCTCCTCGACGTAGACCAGCCCGCCGGACTCGTGGTTGACGTTCGCCAGGAAGGCCGCGGCCTCCTGCTTGCGGACCGTGTCGCTGCCGGAGGTGGTGAACGCCGGGAACTTCTTCACGGCGTCGAGCAGGCCGGCGTACGAGTAGAACGGGATCCGGTTCGGGAACATCTGGTTGAACTGGGCCTCACTGACCGGGAAGCCCGAGCCGGTGCTCGGCGGCGGCGGCGGGTTGGTCGTTCCTCCGCCGGTGCAGCTGTACGGCTCCCAGAACCAGGTGCTGATGACCGGGTCGTAGCCCGGGTTCTCGTACTTGGCCCGGTAGTGGTTGCCGTTCGTGTACTTCACGATCGAGCCGGCCGGGTAGAACGTGCCCGCAGCCCAGTTGGGGTAGTTGCAACTGCCGCCGGTGTTGGGCGGGGGCGTGGTGCCGCCGCCGCACGTGCCGTTGTCCTGCCACACGCCGGAGCCGCCGGTGCTCGGCGTCTCGCCCTGGGTCCACCACTTCGCGGTCCAGTTGTGGCTGCCGTACGACGCCTTCATGCCGCCCGTGTAGACGGCGCTGCTGCTGTAAGCCGCAGCGCAGGCCTCGGCCGCGTTCGAGGACGTCATGGGGATGACCGCGGCGGCCGCACCGGCGACGGCGACGCCCACGGTCGCCAGGATCGCCAAGAGCCGTTTTCTGGGCATGGTTCACCGTTTTCAGTTCGGGAGGATCAAGGGGATGGATCGACTCAACTAGATCGACGGCCGTCACGTCAATATCTGTAAAGAAACTTCAGGGTTTAATCTGAAACCGACTTGCCACCGCCCGGTTGCTCCCGCTTGCGCCCGGACGAACCGACAGGGATCGCGACCCGATCGGAAAGGTGCAGCGATGACGATGCTCGGCCGCTTCGTACCGGATGCCGCCCTCTCGGAGCAGGCGTTCGCCGCCCGGCACCGGGTGCTGCGGTTCCTGCTCTGGCTGCACGTCCCCGTGGTCCTCGTGCTCGGCTACTTCACCGGGGAGCTCAGCCCGGGCCACCACGCCACGCTGCTGCTCGCCGTGATCGGCGGCGTCCTCGCCTGCGGGGTCATCGCCGGCACCGCCACGAGCCAGCGCGGCCGTGCGATCTCCACCAGCGTGGGCTTCCTGCTCGCCGCGGACGCGCTCGTGCACGCCGGCGGCGGCTCGATCGACCTGCACTTCCACTTCTTCGTGGTGATCGTGCTCATCGGCCTCTACCAGGAATGGACCGCCTTCGCGGTGGCCGTCGCCCTGGTGGCCACGCACCACTTCGGCGTCGGCCTGCTCGCCCCCGAGCTCGTGTTCGCCCACGCCGGCCACTCCACCTCGACGCTCTTCTGGCGCGCCCTCCTGCACGCCGGGTTCGTGCTGGCGATGTCGGCGGCGCAGATCGCGTACTGGCAGTTCGACGCGGCCGCCCGGCGCGAGAACGAGGCCCGCCGGGCGCAGCTCGCCGAGGAGACGGCCACCCGGCTGCGCGAAGCCGCCGAGGAGGCCACCCGGCGCGAGGAGAACGCCCGCGAGGAGGCGGCCGCCCAGCTGGCCCGCGCGGAGCAGATGGCCGTACGCCTCGAGCACGTCCTGCAGCGCACCAGCGAGACCGGCGCCCGGCTGCGCACCGACGCGGACGAGGCCCTGGGCGGCTTCGAGTCGGCGCTGTCGGATGTGGCCCGTACCGTCGAGCACGCCAGTGAGCAGGTCGGCACCACTCTCTCGGACGCCGACGCGGCGCTGACGTCCCTGGAGGAGCTGCGCACCTCGGTGGCGGACATCGCCACGATCGCCGGCATGATCCAGGCGGTCGCCGACCAGACCAACCTGCTCGCGCTCAACGCGACCATCGAGGCGGCCCGCGCGGGCGACGTCGGCAAGGGCTTCGCGGTGGTGGCGGGCGAGGTGAAGCAGCTCGCCGGTCAGACCGCCGAGGCGACGGCCCGCATCGAGGCCACCGTGCACGAGGTGACCACGGGCGCCGCCGCCGTCGGCAAGGCCGTGTCGGAGATGACGAGCCGGCTGAGCTCGGTGGCCGACGCCCAGCGCCTCGCCTCGTCCGTGATGGGCGAGCAGGTCACGCTCGCCGGCCAGACCCGTGAACTGGTCACGAGCGCGGCCGACGAGGTGGCCCACTCCACCGCGGGCATCACGCCCTGAGGCTCAGGCCTCGCTGCGCTCGCAGTTCACGAACTCGCCGGTCCCGAAGCGGCCGGGCACGCAGGCGTCGCCCACCTCGGTGTTCGTGCCGCCGTCCAGCACGTACCGGTCGTGCTCGTCGTAGTCGCCGCCGGTGAGGACGTCGTCGCCCGCCTCGCCGTAGACCTTGTCGACGCCGCCGGCGATGCCCTCACCACCGTCCAGCGTGTCGTTGCCCGCACCGCCGCGGATGACGTCCGACCCGTGGCCGCCGTCGATGTGGTTGGCGGCGGCGCTGCCGGTCAGCGTGTCGTTGCCCCAGCCGCCGACGAGGTTCTCGACGTCGGCGCCGATGGTGTCCTTCTCGCCGGCGGAGCCGTCGTCGCCGGTCTTGCCGTCGAGGTCGGCGACCACCGTGACGAGCCGGTCGTAGTAGTCCACGCCGTCCACGCCCGGGCCACCCAGCATGACGTCGCTGCCGAAGTCGCCGTGCAGGTTGTCGTTGCCGTTGCCGCCGTCGAGCAGGTCGTTGCCCGTACCGCCGTTGAGGTCGTCCGCGCCGCTGTAGCCGTACAGCTTGTCGTTGCCCTCGTTGCCGGAGATCCAGCCGTCACCGGTGTTCCCCGCCAGCCAGTCGTTGCCCTGGCTGCCGTCGATCCCCTCGATGTCGGCGCCGACGGAGTCGCCCTCGCCCCGGGCACCGTCGTCCTTCTTCTTGCCGTCGGCGTCCACCACGACCCCGCCCGTACGGAAGTAGTAGTTGACCCGGTCCCAGCCGGGCCCGCCGTGCATGTCCTGCGCGCCCCGGCCGTCGCTCTCGTTCTGGAAGAACTCGTCCATGCCGTCGTCGCCGTACAGGACGTCGCTGCCGGAGCTCTCCTCGAAGTAGTCGTCCCCGGCGCCGCCGTGCGCGACGTCGTTGCCCGAGTCCGGCCGGATGCGGTCGAAGTCCGGGCCGCCGTAGATCGTGTCGTTGCCCGGGCCGCCGATCAGCTCGTTGCTGCCCGTACCGCCGTAGATGATGTCCTTGCCGCCGGCCGAGTAGATGTAGTCGTCGCCGCCGGCACCCCAGATCGTGTCCGCGCCGTCGTCGGCGTACAGGTCGTCGTGCTTGGGACCGCCGGTGATCCAGTTGTTGCCGGAACCGGCCCGCGCGGTCATGCCGAGGTCGGTGCTGTTCTTGATCGAGTCGTTCTTGTCGCCGGTGTACACGAAGAACCAGGTCGGGTTCTTCGGCGTCGTACAGCGGACCTTGGTGGTGTCGCCGGAGACGGCCTTGCAGCCGGCCCCCGCTTTGACGGAGACCACGTCGTCGATCGTGAACGTCCGGCCGGACCGGGTCACCACGACCTTGTTGGCCTTGCCCCTCGCGGCGGTGTACTGGACCTTCGTGTCGCCGACGACCTTCGCGACGCCGGAGGAGGCGGCCCAGGCCGGGCCGGCGATCAGGGTGCCGCCGGCGGTCAGGAGTCCCGCCACGGCGGCGGACAGCGCGATGCGCATGCGTACGTTCCTCACTGGTGGGCCACGTATCCGTAGGAGGCTTCGACGACGCCCAGCGAGCGGCCGCTGACGGCGGAGCCGCCGCCGAGGCCGTTGCTGCCGCCGTACACCTTCGTCACCGTGCCGGACGCCCAGCCCGCGGCGTCGCCCGCGACGCTCTCGCCGGGCGCGCCGACGGCGGCGTCGAGCCCGTTCTTGCCGTTGAGGTTGAGCAGCGAGACCGCGGCGCCGAAGGCGTCGCCCGTCTCCGGGCCGTCCGGGACACCACCGGAGGACTGCGTGAGCGTCCACGAGCCGGAGCCGGTCAGCCCGGTGCGCGAACCGCGCAGCAGCACCACCTCGCCGGCGTCCGCGGTGCCGCCGATGTCCTCGCCCGGCACCCCGACCAGGACGTCGGCGATGCCGTCCTGGGTCACGTCGCCGACGGCGATCGAATCGCCGAAGTAGTCGTTGTCCTCGGCGGAGCCCGCGATGCTCCGGTCGTGCTGCGACAGCAGAACCATGCCCTTGGTGGTGATGCCGGAGCCACCGACCTTCAGCGTCACGACCACGCCGCCGTTGATCTCCCAGTTCGCCTGCGCCGCCGAGTCACCCGCGACGACCTCGCCGTACCCGTCGCCGTTGGTGTCCCCGATGGCCAGCACGCCGCCGAGGTACCAGACCACGGCGTCCTTGGCCTCGGCCACCGCGCCGGTGGACGAGCCGCTCACGACCGTCACCTTCTTCGACGAGACGCCGGCGCTGCCGCCCCAGAACTGCGTGACGGAACCGCTGCCCATCCACGCCTGACCGTCGTCCTCCTGCGGCGCGCCGATCACCACGTCCCGGTACTTGTCCTTGTTGATCTTCCCGATGGCCACGCCACCGCCGAAGTGGTCACCGGTCTCCGCGCCGCCCGGCACGCCCGAGCTGTTCTGGTCGATCCACTTCGCCCCGGTCGCGACGACCCCGCTCGCGCTGCCCTTGAGCACGACGGCGGCGCCGGCCTCCTTCTTGCCGCCCACCTTCTTGCCCGGGATGCCGACCAGCAGCTCGTCCCGGCCGTCACCGGTCACATCCCCGGCCGCCAGCGAATCGGCGAACCAGTCCGACGTCGCCGAGGCACCCGGCACCCCCGAGGTGCTCTGGTTGAAGTGCTTGACCGCGTCGACCTTCAACCCCGAGGGCCCACCCGGGAAAACCCATACAGCGCCCGCGAAATACCCCATCGCGCGCAGATCGGCCTCGCTCGAGTCGGCGATCGCCAGGTCGTCGTACTTGTCGCCGTTGAAGTTCCCGGTCACCATCTCGACCCCGAAACACCCGCAGCCGCTCCCGCCCGGGATCTCCGTGACGAGCCGGTCCCGCACCGGAGCCGACGAATACGTGACGATCACCCCGCCGGTGCTGAACGCCGCGATGTCATCACGCCCGTCACCGTCGAAATCGGACCGCGTGGCGCCGCTGCCGCTCACCGGCGTCCGGGTCACCGACGTGCGCAGGTGCAGCAGCGTGATCCCGTCCCGAACGATCTCTGCGGCGCCCGGCAGCTCGGACGACATGGCGTGGGCGTCCGCGCCGGCGGCCTGGGCCGCACCGGCCTGGGCGGAACCAGCCTTGGCGGCACCGGTCTGGGCGGCTCGGGCTCGGGCGGCCTGGGCTTTGGCCTTGGGGGACCAGGGGCGCGCGGAAGGGTCGCCGGCCGGGGGCACGGGACGCTGCCCGGCATCCGCCGGGGTCACCGCGAGGAAAGTGGCGGAGGCCGCCGATGCGGCAACAAAAGCCGCGACGATGCGTACGAGTTTCACGGTGCTCCTAGAAGTCAGGAGCAGCACACTAGAAGATCGTCAATCTCCCCGCTGTCCCGCGCCGTGTGACCCACGGCACAGCGTCAGGCTTTGCTGAATTCCTCGGCGAGCAGCTCCGCGATCTGCACCGTGTTCAGCGCCGCGCCCTTTCGCATGTTGTCGCCTGTGATGAAGAGGTCGAGGGCTCGGGGGTCGTCCATGGCGCGGCGGATGCGGCCCACCCAGGAGGGGTCGGTGCCGACCGCGTCGATGGGCATGGGGAATTCGCCGGCTTCCGGGTCGTCGACGAGGATGACGCCGGGGGCGTTGCGGAGGATCTGGCGGGCCTCCTCGGCGTTCATCTCGGAGGCGAAGACCGCGTGCACCGCGATCGAGTGGCCGGTGACGACCGGGACGCGGACGCAGGTGGCGGAGACCTTGAGGTCGGGCAGGCCGAGGATCTTGCGGGACTCGTTGCGGAGCTTGAGCTCCTCGGAGGACCAGCCGTCGGCGGCGAGGGCGCCCGACCAGGGGACGACGTTGAGGGCGAGCGGGGCCGGGAACGGGCCGAGGTCGTCGCCGACGGCCTGGCGGACGTTGCCCGGGCGGGAGCCCAGCGTACGGTCGCCGGCGACCTTGCTGAGCTGGTCGTGCAGGACGTCCACGCCGATCTGGCCCGCGCCGGAGACCGCCTGGTACGAGGCCAGCACCAGCTCGCGCAGCCCGTACTCGCGGTGCAGCGGGGCGATCGCCATGATCATGGCCATCGTGGTGCAGTTGGCGTTGGCGACGATGCCGCGCGGGCGCCGGCGCAGCTCCTCCCGGTTGACCTCGGGCACGACCAGCGGGACGTCCGGCTCCATGCGGTACGCCGACGAGTTGTCGACCACCGTCGCGCCGCGGGCGACGGCCACGGGCGCCCACTCGATCGAGACGTCGTCGGGCACGTCGAACATCGCCACGTCGACGCCGTCGAAGACCTCCGGGGTGAGCTCGCGGACGGTCAGCTGCTCGCCGCGACAGGCGAGCTCCTTGCCGGCCGAGCGGGCCGACGCGACGAGGCGGATCTCGCCCCAGACGTTGCGGCGGGAGGTGAGCAGCTCACGCATCACCGTGCCGACGGAACCGGTGGCTCCGACGACCGCGAGCGTGGGCTGCGGCGACCCCATGCGCCGCTACCGGCCGGTCCCCGCGTACACGACGGCGGTCTCGGTGCCGCCCAGCTCGAAGGTGTCGTGGACCGCGCGGACCGCGGTGTCGAGGTCGCTGTCGCGGCAGACCACCGAGACCCGGATCTCCGAGGTGGAGATCATCTCGATGTTGACGCCGGCCTCGCCGATGCAGGCGAAGAACTGCGCCGCGACGCCCGGGTGCGAGCGCATGCCGGCGCCGATCAGCGACACCTTGCCCACGTGGTCGTCGAAGAGCAGGCTCTTGAACTTGATCTGCTCCTTGATCTTGTCCAGCGCCGCCATCGCGGTGGGGCCGTCGGCCTTGGGCAGCGTGAACGAGATGTCGGTGCGGCCGGTGCCCTCGGTCGACACGTTCTGCACGATCATGTCGATGTTGATCTCGGCCTGGGCGACCGTCTCGAAGATGCGCCCGGCGGCGCCCGGCTCGTCCGGCACGCCGACGATCGTGATCTTGGCCTCGCTCCGGTCGTGGGCGACCCCGGTGATCAGCGCTTGTTCCACGTTCGGGTCCTCCATCGATCCGGTGACGACAGTGCCGGGCTTGTTCGAGTACGACGAGCGTACGTGGATCGGCACCTTGAACCGGCGCGCGTACTCCACGCATCTCAACATCAGCACCTTGGCCCCGCCGGCCGCCAGCTCGAGCATCTCCTCATACGTGATCTGCTTGATGTGGCGTGCGTTCGGGACGATCCGCGGGTCGGCGGTGAAGACGCCGTCCACGTCGGTGTAGATCTCGCAGACGTCGGCGTTGAGCGCCGCGGCGAGCGCGACCGCGGTGGTGTCGGAACCGCCGCGGCCGAGCGTGGTGATGTCCTTGGTGTCCTGGGAGACGCCCTGGAAGCCGGCGACGATCGCGATCGCGCCCTCGTCGAGCGCGGTCCGCAGCCGGCCGGGCGTCACGTCGATGATCCGCGCCTTGCCGTGCACCGAGGTGGTCAGCACGCCGGCCTGGGAACCCGTGTAGGACCGGGCCTCGTAGCCGAGGTTGTGAATCGCCATGGCGAGCAGCGCCATCGAGATGCGCTCGCCGGCGGTCAGCAGCATGTCCAGCTCGCGGCCGGGCGGCAGCGGGCTCACCTGGTTGGCCAGGTCGAGGAGGTTGTCCGTGGTGTCGCCCATCGCGGACACCACCACGACGACGTCGTCGCCGGCCTTGCGGGCGTCCACGATGCGTTCCGCCACGCGCTTGATGCGCTCGGCATCACCCACGGACGAACCGCCGTACTTCTGCACCACCAGAGCCACGGCAGCCGACTCCCTTCCCAACGCCGTACCAGCCTGCACGTGCCGACGCCGCCGGGCACATCCGGCCGGCGGCGTCGGTCGAGTCGATCGCAGACCAGCCTAGCGGCGCAGGCCGGCATCGCTGACACGCGATCCCAGATTCCGGCCTGTGCGGCACACCACCCACGACACGCCGGGAAGGTTCGGGTCCTTGCATCGACTCGTACGCGGGGTGCGGAGGCGAGAATGTCTCGATGCGCTCCCGTCCCGCCTCGCGTGCTTTGTCCGCGTTGGCCGCCGCCCTGCTGGTCGCCGGCCTCGCCGCGTGCTCAGACGCGGCGCCCGCGGTGAAACCCGCCCCGACGACCGCCTCGGCGCCTCCCGAGGACGACGACGCGCGCATCGACCTCGCCGCCCGCGCGGCGCTCGCCATCGACCGCCGGTACACGGCCGTCTACACGCTCGACGTGGCCGGTCAGACGCCACGGTCGGTCATGGCGACGGTCGCCACGGACGGGAGCTGGCGGGTCGACATCCCGGGCGGCGCCCTCGGCGGTACGGCCGACGTCTCCGTGGTGCAGACCGAGGCCGGCGTCTTCCAGTGCGCCATCCCGTCCGCCACGAACCCGGTCGCGCCGTACTGCATCCACGTCGCCGACAAGGGCAAGCAGATCCCCAAGCGGTACGACCCCAAGGTGCAGCGGGTGTTCCGCCAGTGGCTCTCCGTCTTCACCGATCGTCAGGCCGCGCTCTCCGTGACCGGCGCGCAGCCGCTGCCCGGCTCGTCCGGCCAGTGCTACTCGGTCGACGGCATCTCCGCCTCGCTCGCCGCGCCCGTCGACGTCGGCATCTACTGCTACAGCGACGACGGCCTGCTGACGGCCGTTCGGGTCGATTTCGGGACGCTGACGATCTCGGGTACGCCCGCGGCCGCGCCACCGACCGTCGACCTGCCGGGCCCGGTGGCCGGCGGTGAGCCGATGGGCATGTCGTCCCCGCCGCCCACCACCCCGCCGGTGACCTCGTCCTCGACCTCGCAGCAGCCATCGACCGCTCCCTCGGCCGGGTGAGCTGAGCGGGGGTTTCTCACGATCCGGGCGTAGAGTTAGCGCCGGCCGGGCGGACCGCCTAGGGTGACTTTTGACATGTGGTACGCGCTCCTTCTTCGCTGCCGCGACGAGGCCCCATCCGAGGCCGGCACCTCGTCGCGGAGTTGACGCGCGCCGGTCGGTCCTCGTGAACTGACCAACTGCACAGGAGCCCGCATGTCCAGCGACGTGAACGCCGATCCGATCGCCCGGCAGAGCCCCAGCCGGATGCCGTTCGAGCGCTACATCCCTTACCAACAACAGTTCGCCGTCGACCTGCCCGACCGCCGGTGGCCGTCGCGGCGCGTCGAGGCCGCCCCGCGCTGGTGCGCGGTCGACCTGCGTGACGGCAACCAGGCCCTGATCGACCCGATGTCCCCCGAGCGCAAGCGGCGCATGTTCAGCCTGCTCGTCGCGATGGGCTACAAGGAGATCGAGGTCGGCTTCCCGGCCGCCAGCCAGACGGACTACGACTTCGTCCGCCAGCTCATCGAGCAGGACCTGATCCCCGACGACGTGACGATCCAGGTGCTGGTCCAGTGCCGCGAGCACCTGATCGACCGCACGTTCGAGTCGATCCGTGGCGCCAAGCGCGCGATCGTGCACTTCTACAACTCGACCTCGACGCTGCAGCGCCGCGTCGTCTTCGGCCTGGACAAGGCCGGCATCACCGACATCGCGACGACCGGGGCCCGGCTCTGCCAGAAGTACGCGGAGATCCACACCCCGGACACCGAGATCTTCTACGAGTACTCGCCGGAGTCGTACACGGGCACCGAGCTGGACTACGCGCTGGAGATCTGCTCGGCGGTCATCGACGTCATCGACCCCACCCCGGACCGCCCGCTGATCATCAACCTGCCGGCGACGGTCGAGATGGCCACCCCCAACGTGTACGCGGACAGCATCGAGTGGATGGACCGCCACCTGCCCCGCCGCGAGAGCATCATCCTCAGCCTGCACCCGCACAACGACCGCGGTACGGCCGTGGCCGCCGCCGAGCTGGGCGTGCTGGCCGGCGCGGACCGCGTCGAGGGCTGCCTGTTCGGCAACGGGGAGCGCACGGGCAACGTCGACCTGGTCACGCTGGGCCTGAACCTGTTCTCCCAGGGCATCGACCCCATGATCGACTTCTCGGACATCGACGAGATCAAGCGCGCGGTCGAGTACTGCAACCAGCTGCCGGTGCACGAGCGGCACCCGTACGTCGGCGACCTGGTGTACACCGCGTTCTCCGGCTCGCACCAGGACGCGATCAAGAAGGGCCTGGCGGCGCTGCAGGAGGACGCAGCGGAGGCCGGCGTCGACGTGGACAAGTTCGCGTGGGGAGTGCCGTACCTGCCGATCGACCCGAAGGACCTCGGACGCACGTACGAGGCCGTCATCCGGGTCAACTCGCAGTCCGGCAAGGGCGGCGTGGCGTACATCATGAAGGAGGAGCACAAGCTCGACCTGCCGCGCCGGCTGCAGATCGAGTTCTCCGGCGTGGTGCAGCACGTCACCGACGCCGAGGGCGGCGAGGTCGGCCCGCAGCAGATGTGGGACATCTTCGCCAGCGAGTACCTCGTCGACCACCAGCAGTTCGGCATCGTCGAGCTGGAGCGCTACACGACGGCCACCGTGGACGGCAAGGTCGAGATCGACGCGGAGGTGCGGCACCGCAACACCCGCCGCCCGGTCGTCGGCCTCGGCAACGGCCCGATCGACGCGTACGTGCAGGCGCTCGAGCCGCTGGGCATCAAGGTCCGGGTCCTGGACTACGCCGAGCACGCGCTGACGTCCGGTGAGGACGCGCAGGCCGCCGCGTACGTGGAGTGCGAGATCAACGACCGCACGGTGTGGGGCGTGGGCCTCGACGCGAACATCGTCACCGCCTCGATCAAGGCCGTGACCAGCGCGGTGAACCGCGTCCGCTGAGCGGGCGCAATCCGGAAGCCTTTCCTGGTACGCCGCCGGCCACGAGCCGGCGGCGCGCCGAGCCCGGCCACGAGCCGGAACCCTGACATGGAAGCCGGCCACGAGCCGGCGGCGCGTCCAGCCCGGCCAGAAGCCGGAGCCCTGACATGGAAGCCGGCCACGAGCCGGTGGCGTGCTGAGCCCGGCCAGAAGCCGGAGCATGCGCGCAGCGCGGACACATCGGACGGCCGGCCACGAGCCGGTGACGTCCTACGGAGCCGGCCACGAGCCGGCGGGCCTGACGCGCCGGTCACGAGCCGGCGGCACGCGGGACGATTCGGGCGGGGGTGACGGGCGGGGCGAAGCGGGCGTTCGTTGCATACGCTTGCTTCGTGCCCCCTCGCCACACCCCCCGCCGGACGGTGCACCTCACCGTCGCCCTGCTCGCCCTCACCGCCGTCACCGCCGCCGGATGCGAGGTGACCGTCACCGACCAACCCGGCTCGAAGCCCGATGGCAAGACCACCACGTCCACTCGGGACGCGAAGACCGCGCGGGCGATGCTCGACAAGCTCACCGTCGCCAGGTCCGGTTCGATGGCCCGGTACAGCCGGGACAGGTTCCCGCACTGGCGCAGCACCGGCGAGAACTGCGACGTCCGCGACACCGTGCTCAAGCGTGACGGCACCAAGGTGAAGGTGTCCGGCTGCAACGTGGTCGCGGGCACGTGGATCAGCGCGTACGACGGCCTGAAGATCACCGACCCGTCGAAGGTCGACATCGACCACATGGTGCCGCTCGCCAACGCCTGGCGCTCCGGTGCCAGCTCGTGGACCGACGACAAGCGCGGGGACTTCGCCAACGATGTCGACGATCCGCAGCTCATCGCGGTTTCGGCGGCGTCGAACCGGTCAAAGGGTGATCAGGACCCGTCGACCTGGAAGCCCGAGCGCACCGGCGCCTGGTGCCAGTACGCCGAGGACTGGATCACGGTGAAGTCGCAGTGGAAGCTCACAGTGACGACCGCCGAGAAGAAGGCCCTCACCGACATGCTGAGGAACTGCTGATGACCGAGCCCGCCGCACCGCAGGCCGCCGCCGCCCAGCCCGCCGCCCAGCCCGCCGCCGCCCAGCCCGCGGCGGCCCGGCCCGGCGCGGCGCAGACCCCCGCCCAGCCGGCCGCCGCCGGTGGCACGCCCCGGGGCTCCGCGGACCGCCCGGCCGCCGCGGAAACACCCGCGCAGCCCGCTGCGGCCCAACCGGCCGCCGCCGCGGAAACCGAGGCCGCCGCACCCGAGACGAGCACGGCCGAGGCAAGCGCAGCCACCGCACCCCAGGCGGGCGCACCCCAGCCGGCCGCGACGGGCACCGACGGGGCCCAGCCCGCGGCCACCGACAGCCGGACCACGGACATCACCGCTGGTCAGGGCGGTGTCATGACCGACGAGGTCGGCGTCGTCACGGGCGACCTCACCCTGCGCACCGAGCTCTCCGGCGGTCAGGTCGTCGTCCGCGCCCAGTACAAGGACGCCGACGAGTGGTACACCGTCACCGGGGCGAAGGCGCAGCTCAAGGATCCGGCCGACCTGGAGGCGGTGCACGCCGTCGCGGTGGGCATCCTGAACCGGCCCGAGCGCTGATCCGCAACAACCTTTACAGATCGAGAGCGGCCTATGTAGCGTCGGGCATGGCCAAATCCGCTCTGTCTCGCCTGCTCACCGCGGCGGCGGTGAGCCTCCCGCTGCTCGCCGCCCAGGCCGCACCGGCAGCCGCCGCCCAGACCGCTCCGAAAGCAGCAGCGGCATCGTCCGCTTCCCCGGCTCTCTCCGCCGTCCTCCCGGCGCCGGTCCAGGTGCGCCCGGACGCGAACGCCACCTTCCGGCTCGGCCCGCTCACGGTGATCCGTACGCAGCCCGGCTCACCCGCAGCCCGCGCGGTGGGCGACCAGCTGGCCCGGGACCTGCGGCCGGCGACCGGTTATCCGCTGCCCGTCCTGCCCGTCGCGCCCCGGCGGCTGCCGACCGTCTCACTGCTGCTCGGCGCGAACGACAGCCGGCTCGGCAGTGAGGGCTACCGCCTCGACGTCAGCCGGCAGGCCGTCACGATCCGGGCGAACAACCCCGCCGGGCTCTTCGCCGGCGCGCAGACGTTGCGTCAGCTCCTGCCCGTCGAGATCGACTCGCCGACCGTCGTCCGGCGGTCGTGGACCGTGTCCGGCGGCAGCATCCTCGACTATCCGCGGTTCGCGTACCGGGGGGCGATGCTGGACGAGGCGCGGCACTTCCACACCCCGGACGAGATCAAGGCGTACGTCGACGAGATCAGCCGGTTCAAGGTGAACCACCTGCACCTGCACCTCTCCGACGACCAGGGCTGGCGCATCCAGATCGACAGCTGGCCGAAGCTCACCGCGGTCAGCGGCGGCGCGGGCACCGGGGTCGACGGCGAGGGTCCCGGATTCCTCACGAAGGCCCAGTACAAGGACATCGTCGCGTACGCCGCGAAGCGCTACGTGACCATCGTGCCGGAGATCGACATGCCGGGGCACGTGAACGCGGCGCAGGTCGCGTACCCGGAGTTGACCTGCGACGGGGTGGCGCCGCCGCCGCGGACCGACACCGAGGTCGGGTACAGCTCGCTGTGCATCGGCTCGGAGACGACGTACCGCTTCGTCGAGGACGTGATCCGCGAGCTGGCCGCCATGACGCCCGGGCCGTACCTGCACATCGGCGGCGACGAGGCGCACGCCACGCCCGAGGCGGACTACGTGGCGTTCCAGCAGCGGGTGCTGCCGCTGGTCGCCAAGTACGGCAAGACCGCGTACGGCTGGAACGAGATCACCAAGGCCCCTGCCTCGAACACCGCGGTCGCGCAGTTCTGGGACACCGCCACCACGAACCCGACCGTGGCGGCGGCGGTCACCCGCGGCACCAAGGTCGTGATGTCCCCGGCGAACAAGGCGTACCTGGACATGAAGTACGACCCCAGCACCCCGCTGGGCCTGGACTGGGCCGCCTACATCGAGGTTGCCGACGCGTACGGCTGGGACCCGGCGACCCGCGTGGCCGGCGTCGGCGAGAACGCGATCCTCGGCGTGGAGGCGCCGCTGTGGTCGGAGACGCTGCGCAGCCTGGACGACATCGAGTTCATGGCGTTCCCGCGGCTGCCGGCCATCGCCGAGCTCGGCTGGTCCCCGGCGTCGACGCACGACTGGGCGTCGTTCTCGGCCCGGCTGGGCGCGTACGGCCCGCGGTGGACGCTGCAGGGCGTGAACTTCTACCCCTCGCCGCAGATCAATTGGGGTTGATCTTTCCCACTCACGCAGCATGAAGGGGCCAGGGCCGGCGCATGCTGGGCCCCGGCCCCGGCCTCGACGGGAGTTGCGGTCAGCACCACCCACCGAGCTACGACATCGAGATTTTGATCTTTCAGGGGGTCGGCGCGGTCACCGCGCGCCGGCCCTCGACCGCCTCGCCCTCGACGATCGGGAAGTGGCAGGCCGTCTGGTGCGAGGCCGCGTCGCCGAGGCGCGGGATCAGCGGCGGTTCCTCGGTGGCGCAGATCTCCTGCGCCTTCCAGCAGCGGGTGCGGAACCGGCAGCCGGACGGCGGGTTGATCGGGCTCGGCACGTCGCCGGTGAGCAGGACCCGCTCGCGCTGGGCCCGGTCGCGGCGCGCCGGGTCGGGGACCGGGACGGCCGACATCAGCGCGACCGTGTACGGGTGCCGCGGGCTGGTGTAGAGCTTCTCCCGGTCGGCGATCTCGACGATCTTCCCGAGGTACATGACGGCGACGCGGTCGGAGATGTGCCGGACCACCGACAGGTCGTGCGCGATGAACACGTACGTCAGATCGAACTCGTTCTGCAGGTCGTCGAGGAGGTTGACGACCTGCGCCTGGATCGACACGTCGAGGGCCGACACCGGCTCGTCCGCGATGATCAGCTTCGGTCGCAGCGCGAGCGTACGGGCGATGCCGATGCGCTGGCGCTGACCGCCGGAGAACTCGTGCGGGTAGCGGTTGTAGTGCTCGGGGTTGAGCCCGACCAGCTTGAGCAGGTCCTGCACCGCGCGCTTGACGCCGTGCTCGGTCTTGACGTTCTGGATCCGGAACGGCGCCCCGACGATCGTGCCGACGGTGTGCCGCGGGTTCAGTGACGAGAACGGGTCCTGGAAGATCATCTGCATGTCGCGCCGCAGCGGCCGCAGCCTGCCCTGGCGCAGGTGCGCGATGTTCCGGCCGTCGAACTCGATCGAGCCGCCGGTGGGCTCCACCAGCCGGGTCAGCAGCCGGCCGGTGGTGGTCTTGCCGCAGCCGGACTCGCCGACCAGGCCGAGCGTCTCACCCTTGTAGACGTCGAACGTCACCCCGTCGACCGCGCGCACCGCGCCGACCTGACGGCGCAGGATGCCCTTGGTGATCGGGAAGTGCTTCTCGAGGCCCTTCACGGACAGCAGCGGCTCGCCCCTGGCGGCGCGCTCCTCCTGCATCACCGCGTCGGGTACGGGGTCACTCAACCGCACGGCCTCCGTCGGTCCCGCCGTCTCCGCCGAGGCCGCAGCGCCGGCCATGGGGTCCGCCGGCACCGCCGTGCGCCCGGTCGGGTCGGCCGGGATCGCCGCCGCGCCGCTCTCGTCGTTCACTGCGCCTCCAGCTTCGGCTTGACCTCTTCACGCCAGATCCGCTGACGTTCGGCGGTGGGCATGTGGCAGCGCACCAGGTGCCCGGGCTGGTCGGCGACCGTGAGCTCCGGCGTCAGGGTCGTGCCCAGGCCGCCGGTGCGCGGCTCGTAGGCGCAGCGCGGATGGAACGCGCACCCGGACGGCAGGTTGATCAGCGACGGCGGGAGGCCCGGGATGGGCACGAGCCGGTCCAGGTTGGGCCGGTCGATGCGCGGCATCGACCCCAGCAGACCCCACGTGTACGGGTGCTCCGGCCGCTCGAAGATCGTCCGGGCGGTGCCGTACTCGATGCAGCGGCCGCCGTACATGACCAGCACGTCGTCGGCGAGCTCGGCCACCACGCCCAGGTCGTGCGTGATCACGATGAGCGCCGAGTTGAACTCCTCCTGCAGGTTGTGCATGAGGTCGAGGATCTGCGCCTGGACCGTCACGTCCAGCGCGGTCGTCGGCTCGTCGGCGATGAGCAGCTGCGGGTCGTTCACCAGCGCCATGGCGATCATCGCGCGCTGGCGCATACCGCCGGAGAACTGGTGCGGGTAGTCGTCGACGCGGCGTGCGGGCTGCGGGATGCCGACCCGGCCCAGCATGTCGATCGCGTGCTTGCGGGCCACCTGCTTGGAGACCCGGTGGTGCACCCGGTACGCCTCGATGATCTGGTGCCCGATCGAGTAGAACGGGTGCATCGAGGACAGCGGGTCCTGGAAGATCATCGCCATCTTGGCGCCGCGCAGGGCCCGTACGGTCTCCGGCGCCGCGCTGACGAGCTCCTCGCCGTCCAGCCAGATCTGGCCCGAGACCTGGGCGTTGCGCTTGTTGTGCAGGCCCAGGATGCCGAGGCTGGTGACCGACTTGCCGGAGCCCGACTCGCCGACGATGCCCAGCGTCTTGCCGCGCTCCAGCCGGAACGACAGCCCGTCGACGCTCTTGACCAGGCCGTCGTCGGTCGGGAACGAGATCTTCAGATCCTTGACCTCGAGGAAGGGTTCGGCTGCCACTAGCTGATCCTCACTCGCGGGTCCACGACGGCGTAGAGCAGGTCGACGATCAGGTTGGCGACGACCACGAAGAGCGCGGCCATCATCGTCACGCCGAGTACCTTCGGCAGGTCGTTGTTGGTGATCGCGTCGACGGCGTACTTGCCCAGCCCCGGCAGGGAGAAGACCTGCTCGGTGAGGACGGCACCGCCGAGCAGCAGGCCGAAGTCGAGACCGAAGATGGTCAGCAGCGGTGTCAGCGCGGCCCGCAGGCCGTGCTTGACGTTCACCGCGCCCTCCGGCAGGCCCTTGGCGCGCGCCGTACGGATGTAGTCCTCGCCGAGCGTCTCCAGCATGCCGGCCCGGGTGAGCCGGGCGTACTGGGCGGAGAACTGGAAGGCGAGCACGATCCACGGCAGCAACAGCGCGTAGAACCAGTCGGCGGGATTCTCGGTGAACGGGGTGTAGGAACCGCCCGAGGCCGTCCATCCCAGCTTGTAGCTGAAGATGAGCAGGCCGATCAGGCCGGTGAAGAAGATCGGCATGGAGACGCCGGCGAGCGAGACGGTCATCGCGGCGCGGTCCAGCAGGGAGCCCCGGCGCAGCGCGGAGATCACGCCGGTCGAGACGCCGAAGAACACCCACAGCACCGCAGCGCCCACGGCGAGCGACAGCGTCACCGGCAGCCGGTCGAGCAGGTCCGGCCACACCGGCTGGCGCGTGATGAAGGAGTAGCCGAAGCAGGGCGCCGGGCAGTGCTCCGTACCGCTGCCGTAGTCGTACTCGGCGCCGAAGAAGATGCCCTTGACCCAGCGGCCGTACTGCACCCAGATCGGGTCGTAGAAGCCCAGCTTGTGGGCGATGAGGTTGACCGTCTCCGGCGTCGCGGCACGCCCCACGTACCGGGTCGCCAGCGTCTCGGGCGTCGCACCGACGAGCCGCGGAATCAGATAGAAGATCGCGAAGACGGCGGCGCTGACGATGAAGAGCAGCACGACGGCCGCTAACAGACGCCTGATGATGTACGTGATCACAGTGCCCGGCTACGACGGCCGGCCCGGGTCACCCCGGACCGGCCGCCTGCTGCCTTCACCTACCCAATCGGAACTAGGACGCCAGAGGTGGTGGTCACGCGACGCCGAGCGCCACGTAGTCGTACATCGCGTACGCCGGGTTCACGTACACGTTGGTGAGCTTCTTCGGACGGATCAGCAGCGCCTTGGAGTAGACGCCGGGGAGGATGAACGCGTCCTCCATGACCTTCTTGTCGATCGCGCCCCACTGCGCCTCGCGCGCCTTGGCGTCGGTGTTGCTCACCGCCGCGTCCAGCATCTTGTCGACCTCGGGGTCGCGGACGCTGGTGTTCGAGGAGCCACCGGTCTCCCGGATGACCCGGCTGTCGACGATCTGCGACAGGAAGCCGAAGCCGTCGTTCCAGTCCGCGCCCCAGCCGTTGACGGTCAGGCCGAGGTTGTTGGCCTTCACGTACGGCGGGTTGCCGGCGTACTGCGAGAAGTAGTCACCCTGCGGGAACGGCTTGAGCGTCAGCTTGATGCCGACCCGCGCCAGCGACTGCTGCAGCGACTCGGCGGTGGCCTTCTCCTTCGGCCGCTCCGCACGGTAGGCGATGTTGGTCGAGAAGCCGTTCGGCTGACCGCAGGCCGCCAGGGCCTCCTTGGCCTTCGCCACGTCGCCGGTGTTGTCCGGGCCCGCCGGGTACAGGTCGAACTTCTGGTAACCCGGGATGGTCGGCGGCAGGACCGTGGTGGCGATGTCGCCGCCGGCGAGCGGGCCGCCGTACGCGGTCTGGTAGCCGGTACGGTCCGCGGCGTACTCGATCGCCTTGCGGCAGTCGATGTTGTCGAGCGGCTTCACCGTGCCGACGATCGAGGTGTACCAGAGGCGGCTCTGGCTGGCGTTGTCCGTGCCCGCCTTGGCGGTCGGGTCACCCACGACGCGGCCGAGCGTGGCGGGCTGCACGCCCGTGCCGACCACGTCGATGTCCAGGTCGCCGGAGATCAGCCGGTTGTCGATGTCGTCCGCGTTGACGTTCAGCGAGACCTCGAAGCGGTCCGGCAGCGCCTTGCGGAACGGGTCGGTCTCCTGGCTCCAGTTCGGGTTCCGCTTGAGCGAGAAGTTCTTGCCGATGTTGTTCTGGTCGAACATGTACGGGCCCGTGGAGACCACGTGCTCCTTGTACTTCGCGGCCGTGTCCTTGGCCTGCGGGACCGGAACGGTCTGCGGCAGCGCGGCCATGTAGTCGAAGCCACCGAACGCCTGCTTGAGATGGAAGACGATCGTGCTGTCGTCCGGCGTCGAGATGGCCTGGTCGGTGTTGACGCCCTTGGACTTGTACGGGCCCTTGTAACCGGCCGGCAGGTTCAGGAACTGCTCGAAGTACGCCGGGCCGTTCGGGAACGTCGCCTTGTCGATCGAGCGCAGCACCGCGTACTTGACGTCGGCCGACTTGACCTCGGTGCCGTCCTCGAACTTGACGCCCTTACGGATCTTGTACGTCCACGTCTTGCCGTTGTCGTTCGTCTCGCCCAGGCCCTCGGCGAGGTCCGGGGTCAGCTCGTTGCCGGCCGCGCCCGGGGAAGCCTTGAACGTGAGCAGGCTGCGGCCGTACAGGCGCAGGAAGTCCCACGAGTAGCCGTAATATGTCTCGCCCGGGTCGAGGGTGTCCCAGTCGCCCGAGTTCGCCAGGCGGATGGTGCCGCCCTTCTTCTCGGAGGGGTTGAACACCTTGTCCAGGGCGGCGTTGAACTCCGCCTTGGAGGAGCTGCCCGAGCTGGAGTCGTCCTTGCCCCCGCCGCACGCGGCGGTCAATCCGAGCGCCAGGGCGGCCGTCGCGGCCACCAGCACCCTTGTTCTCTGGATCACTTGTAGCAACCTCCCTGAAGGAACGGCCCGCTTGGACCGCCTGGCTGGCGAAAAAGTCGTCCGGCGCATGATCAGCGTCGGCCCTTGGGGTCGAGCGCGTCGCGCAGGCCGTCACCGAACAGGTTGAAGGCCAGCACGGTGATGAAGATGGCCATGCCCGGGAAGAACATGAAATGCCAGATCGTGTAGAAGCGGGCGGCGTCGGAGAGCATCCCGCCCCAGCTGGCGGTGGGCGGCCGGACCCCGACCCCGAGGAACGACAGCGCCGCCTCGAACAGGATGTTCGTCGGGATGAGCAGCGTCGCGTAGATCAGGATGGGCGCTACAAGATTGGGCAGAAGCTCCTTGAAGATGATGTACGGCCCGCGCGCACCGAGGCTGCGCGCCGCGTCGACGAACTCGCGTTCCCGCAGCGACAGCGTCTGCCCGCGCACGATGCGGCCGATGTAGGGCCAGCTGAAGAAGCCGATGATGAAGATCAGCATGGCGATCCGCAGCGCGTCCCCGGACAGCCCGAAGGCCTTGTCCGGGATGACGCCGGCCAGCGCGATCGAGAAGACCAGCAGCGGGAAGGCCAGGAAGACGTCCATGGCCCGGCTGATCAGCGCGTCGACCCAGCCGCCGAAGAAGCCGGCCACCACGCCGAGCGTGGCGCCGATGACCACCGACAGGCCGGTCGCGAGGAACGCGATCAGCAGCGAGATCCGGGCGCCGTAGACGACCCGGCTGAAGATGTCCCGGCCGTTCTGCGGCTCGACACCGAACAGATGGTCGCCGCTGATGCCCGTGCCGCCCTTGGGGGCCAGGGTGTTGACGTCGATCAGGTTCTGGTGGAACTCGTTCGGCGGATCGCCCAGGAGCTTGACGACCAACGGGGCGAAGACCGCGACCAGGATCAGGAAGAGGACGACATAGCCGCCCGCCATGGCGACCTTGTCGCGCTTGAGCCGGGTCCAGGCGATGCGGCCGAGCGAACGGCCCTCGATCGCCTTGCCGGGGACGCTGCCCCCGGCGGGGTCCGGAGCCACCGGAGCCTGGTCAGAGACCGTGCCGGGTCCAACGACCATGAAGCGCCCGGTCCTCTCCCGGCGACCGCGCCACGACGCCTCGGCCGAGCCGGGTCAGCTGCGCTCCGGATCGGTCCGGCCCCGCAACGCGGGCAACCGATCGGTTGTCGCGTACGTGGACTACAGCCGGCCCCCGCGATGGTGACGCCGGGCCGGCATGCCGAACGTGCGAACGGGTTGCGCCGTCGCACGAGAGGAACGCTCACGTACTCGGCGGCGCGGGTCAAGACCCACCGGCCCTCGTAACCAAGTTCAGGCCGCGCCGTGATGACAGCGTGATCTGTTACCGGCACCACATCCGTACGCCCGCACCGTAACCGACCGAACGGGCAGGCCGGGCACTTTGCCGGAAGAACCCACCAAACGGCTCCGGCGCAGCGCCCGAGCGGGCGGACCCGGCCGGACCGGGTCGGCCGGACCGGTGAGGCCGGTGCGGTCCGTTCGTGGGCACGGCGGGCCCGGCGCGACGGGCGGGCGCGGCGCGGCGCGGCGGGCGGCGGTCGGCGCGGCGGGCGCGGCACGGCGGGTCGCGGCGCGGCACGGCGGGTCGCGGCGCGGCGCGGCGCGGCGGGTGGGGCATGGCGGGCACGCCGGGGGATGGGGGCGCGGCGGGCGCGCACGGTGGGCGCGGCGGGTCCCGGCCTTGCCGGGCTGCAGCGGACTTTCGTGGGCGGAGTGAGCTTTCGAATGCCGCCGCCGGCTTAGCTCAGCGGCATCGCCGGCGGCCGCCGCGTCGTGCGCGCGGGGCGTCGTGCGCGCGGGGCGTCGTGCGCGCGGGGCGTCGTGCGCGCGGGGCGTCGTGCGCGCGGGGCGTCGTGCGCGCGGGGCGTCGTGCGCGCGGGGCGCCAACGCGCCCTGAAGGCGCTCGATGCAGCCTGCGGACCGTGTCAGACGGCGCGGCGGCCTTCGAAGGCGCGGCCCAGCGTGATCTCGTCCGCGTACTCGAGGTCGCCGCCGACCGGGAGCCCGCTTGCCAGCCGGGTGACCGCGATGCCCATCGGCTTGATCATCAGTGCGAGGTACGTCGCCGTCGCCTCGCCCTCGGTGTTCGGGTCGGTGGCGAGGATCAGCTCCTTCACCTCACCCGTGCCGAGGCGCAGCAGCAGCTCGCGGATGCGCAGGTTGTCCGGCCCGATGCCCTCGAGCGGGTTGATGGCGCCACCCAGGACGTGGTAGCGGCCGCGGAACTCGCCGGTCCGCTCGATCGCCACGACGTCCTTGGGTTCCTCCACCACGCAGAGCACCTCGTTGGTGCGGCGCGGGTCGCGGCAGACCCGGCACTGCTCCGACTCGGCGACGTTGAAGCAGGTCGTGCAGAACCGGACCAGCTCCTTCACCTTGCGCAGGGAAGTGGCCAGCCGGTTCACGTCGGCGGGGTCGGCGGAGAGGATGTGGAACGCGATCCGCTGGGCGCTCTTCGGGCCGACGCCCGGCAACCGTCCCAGCTCGTCGATCAGGTCCTGGATGGCGCCTTCGTACACGGGCTCAGAACCCCGGCAGGGTCAGGCCACCGAGACCGCCGGTGGCCGGGCCCATCTTCTGCTCGGTGAGCTCGCGCTGCGCCTCGGCGGCGTTGTGGATGGCGGCGAGCACCAGGTCCTCGAGCGTCTCGACGTCGTCGGCGTCGACCGCCTTGGGGTCGATCTTCACGGACTTGAACTCGCCCAGCCCGGTCACAACGACGGTGACGAGGCCACCACCGGCGGTACCGGTGAGCTCCGCCTCGGCCAGCTCGGCCTGCGCCTGCGCCATCTGCTGCTGCATCTTCTGCGCCTGCTTCATGATCTGCTGCATGTTCGGCTGTCCACCGGGGCGCATCGCATAACTCCTCTGTCAGGGGGTGGTCGGATCCATTGTCCCGTGCCCGGCCGACACGGCCGGGAACCGGGTCAGGACTCGCTGATCCCCGCCCGGCCCGTGCGGCCGGGAACCGGGTCAGGACTCGCTGATCCCCGCCCGGCCCGTGCGGCCGGGAACCGGGTCAGGACTCGCTGATCCCCGCCCGGCCCGTGCGGCCGGGAACCGGGTCAGGACTCGCTGATCCCCGCCCGGCCCGTGCGGCCGGGAACCGGGTCAGGACTCGCTGATCCCCGCCCGGCCCGTGCGGCCGGGAACCGGGTCAGGACTCGCTGATCCCCGCCCGGCCCGTGCGGCCGGGATCCGGGTCAGGACTCGCTGATCTTCTCCGCCCCGAAGGCTTCCCGCAGCAACTGCACGGCCTGCTGCTCGCTGCTCTGGCGCGCGGTTCGTTCGTCGATCACGTCGTCGAGCGGCTCGTCCCCCGGATCGAACCCTTCCAACGCGGCCCCGTCGGCGGCGCGCGGCGGGCCGTCGTACTCGGGGTCGTACGGGGCTTCCTCGGTCGGCGAACCGTCCGACCAGGAGTCCGCCGGGCCGGTGCCGGGTTTCGCGGAGGGGCCACCGGCGGGCGCAGCGGGGCTGCCCGGCGCGGTGCGTACGGCAGCCACGGCCCCGGCTCCGCGGGCCGCAGCGGCTCGGGCCGCGGCCAAGCCGCTGCTCGGCGCGGGACCGCCACCCAGGCGACCTTTCGCGGGAGCCGGCGGGGAAACGGCGGCTGCGGCGGGTGCGGCCGCCGCCTGCTGGGCCGCGGCAACAGGGCTGGCCGCTGCCGCCGCGGTGCCGGAGCCGACCGTTGAACCGGGCCCGGACCCGCCGACCGGACCGGCTCCAGACCTGGCGGCCGACGTCGACGCGTCGCCATCGGAAGCGGGCACGGTCGGGGAACCAGCGGCAACCGGCGCGGGGCCACCGCTCGAGGACGCTGCCACAGCGGCGTCCGGCGCCGTACCGGCCTCGGTCGATCCATTGACGGCCGCCGGACCGCTGCGGACGGCCGGGCTCGGGGCGTCCCCGGGGTCGGCCCCTCGGCTCACGACCGGCGCGCTGCCGCCCGGCCGGACCGGCTCGGGCCACTCGTCGTCCTCGCCGTCATCCGCGACGGCCGGGGAGGCAGCCGACGGGACAGCGGCGGCCGATCCGCCGGGCCGGGCCGGTTCCGGCCAGCCGCCGTCGTCGTCGTCCTCGGCGGCGGCCTGCGGCGTGGTGACCGCTTCACGCGTCGACGCCGTACGCGCCTGAGCCGGCGCAACCTGCTGAGGAGCATCGGCGCGGGTGGCTCCGCGCCCGGGCGGCACAGCTGAGCCGCCCTGCGGTCCACGGCTGGTCCCCTGCGAGGGCCCGCTCTCGCCCGCGACGTCGCAGCGGATCTGCCAGCGGCCGCCGAGCGCCTCGTACAGGGCGTCGGCGATGAGCTGCGGTTCCGCGGCGACCATGCGGGCGTGCGCGGGGAAGCGGAACGTCAGGACGACGGTCTGGCCGTCGAGGTCGCGGACCGTGGCGCCCTGCGCGAGCGCGGCGATCTTCTTGCTCTTCCGGCCGACCGTGCCGATGATCTCGTGCCACACCTCGCGGATGGCGGCGGCGGAGAGCTGGCCGGGCACCGCGGCGTCGGCGGCGCTGCCCAGCTCGTCGGGGGCGTCCGGCATGATCCCGGCCGGCTCGGCCCGCCGCGGTTCGGGTGCGCGCGCCGGAGCGGGGGACGTCGGCGCGACCGGCTCGGACTCCGCCGGACCAGCAGACGGCTCCACCGGATCGGTAGGTGCGCCCGGACCGGCGGCGTCGTGCGTCGGAGATGGGTCAGCGGCCGGCATCTCAACCGGACCAGGCGTCGAGGCGGAGTCGGAAACCGCGTCGGCCTCGGCGGAGACGACACCGGCGGAAGCAGGCACATCATCAGCGGGCGAAACGGCGGCCGACGCCGGAGCAGCCGCCGGAGCAGCGGACCCCGGAGCGGCCGCGGGAGAACCCGTACGCCGCGCAGCCGCCGCGGCCGCCGCACGCGCCGCGGACAACCCACCGCTGGACCCGGCCGGCACCGCACCCCCGGCTCCCGCCTCGGTAGCTGCCGCATCAGCCGCGATCGGCGTCGTGGGCTGCGGGGACGGGTGCTCGTGGCGTACGGGATCGGCGTCTGTCGTCAGCGTGAGCCGCCGCTCCATGCGCTCCAGACGCTGGAGCAGGGCGCCGCTGGAGTCGTCCGCGCCGGGCAGCAGCATGCGGGCCGTGATCAGCTCGAGCAGCAGCCGCGGGGCGGTCGTGCCGCGCATCTCGACCAGGCCGTTGTGCACGATGTCCGCGCAGCGGGACAGGGTCGCGGGGCCGAGCCGGGTGGCCTGGGCGGCCATCTGGTCGAGCTGGTCCGCGGGGCCGTCGATGAGGCCCTTGGTGACCGCGTCGGGCACCTGCTGCAGGATGATCAGGTCGCGGAAGCGTTCGAGCAGGTCGGAGGCGAAGCGGCGAGCGTCGTGGCCGGCCTCGGCCACCCGGTCGATCGTCTGGTACGCCGCGGCGCCGTCCCCGGCGGCCAGCGCGTCGCACATCTCGTCGATGAGCGTGACGTCGGTGACACCGAGCAGCGCGACCGCCCGCGGGTAGCTGACGCCCTCGGGCCCGGCGCCGGCGATGAGCTGGTCGAGCACGGACAGCGAGTCCCGGGCGCTTCCCCCGCCCGCGCGCACGACCAGCGGGAACACCGCCGGGTCGACGTGGACGCCCTCGGCCTCGGTCAACTGCTGCAGGTACGGCCGGAGCGTCGCCGGCGGGATCAGCCGGAACGGGTAGTGATGGGTCCGCGACCGGATCGTGCCGAGCACCTTCTCCGGCTCGGTCGTGGCGAAGATGAACTTCACGTACTCCGGGGGCTCCTCGACGAGCTTGAGGAGCGCGTTGAAGCCGGCCGACGAGACCATGTGCGCCTCGTCGATGACGTAGATCTTGTAGCGGCTGCTCGCGGGCGCGAAGAACGCCTTCTCCCGCAGGTCACGCGCGTCGTCGACGCCGCCGTGGCTGGCCGCGTCGATCTCGATGACGTCGATCGACCCGGCGCCGTCGTTGGCCAGCGACCGGCAGGAGGCGCACGTGCCGCACGGCTCGGGCGTCGGCCCCTGCTCGCAGTTCAGCGACCGGGCGAGGATCCGCGCGCTGGAGGTCTTGCCACACCCGCGCGGGCCGGAGAACAGGTACGCATGGTGCAACCGCCCGCTGCGCAACGCCTGCGACAGCGGCTCGGTGACGTGCTCCTGCCCGATGACCTCGGCGAACGTACGCGGCCGGTACTTGCGGTAGAGGGCCAGTGCCACTCCTGCCTCCTCTGGACGACCGCGCCATTCTCCGTCGAGGGTGTGACAAGAACAAACGCCGTGCCCCAGAAGTGAAGGACCCCTCGTGCACCCGCCAGAGCCCGCTTATCCTTGCTGCCTTCCGGCCCTGGGGAGGTTCACGGGGTACGCGCCGCACGAGGGGCTGCTGAACAGGGTACCCGGCGGCTCGGGGCGGACACGGGGTGGTCCCGGGGAAACCAGGACGACGGGGTCTGTATCCTGTCGGACGGAGGATTCGCCTAGAGGCCTAGGGCGCACGCTTGGAAAGCGTGTTGGGTTCACACCCTCACGAGTTCGAATCTCGTATCCTCCGCCAGCCTCACCAGGCAGACGTTGAAAGGCCGGACCCGCGGGTCCGGCCTTTCCCATGTCCGGCCACGCTACGGTGTCCGATCATGGGAGCTATCAAGCCGTGGCACATCTTCCTGCTGTTGGTCTGCCTCATCGTCGTCGGTTCGATCGCCGCCGCCCTGGTGACGCTGATGGTGAAGAATCGGCGGCGCTGAGGGGACGGCGGCGCTGGCGCGAACCGCGTACCTTTTGATCATGCTCAGCCGATTGATGGACGCCACTGCCCGCCACCGGCGTCTCATCGTGGCCGTCGAGCTGGCCGTTGCGGTCGTCCTGGTCGTGCTCAACGCCCGGCGTGCGGACGTGATCCGGACGCTCTTCCCGTGGGAGATCGGCGTCGCGCTGCTCGGCGGTGCTCTGGCGATCGCGGCGTTCAACCGGCGGCCCAGGACCCTCGAAGTCGCGCCTGACCTGCGCGCGTTCGTGACACCGGCCGGCCCCGGCACCGTCTTCCTGCTGGGCGCGTGGGTGCCGATCGCGAGTTCGAACATCGGTTCGGGCCTGCGCGACCTCGCGGATCGCGAGGATCTGTGGCAGCTCGACCTGGCCTCCCTGGTCTGCTACGGGGTCGCGCTCCTTCTGCTCGTACGGACCCTGTGGATCAGCCCGGGTCTCGAGCTGCGGCACGACGGAATGCTGGATCGTTCCGTGGCCGGGTCGCTGTTCGTTCCTTGGGAAGCGTTCGCCCTGGATCGGCCCGCGTGTCCGACCGGCAAGCCCGGCCAGGTGGCGTTCGCCTACCGCAATCCCGAGCTGGTGCGCCGCCGGGGGCTTCCGCGCGGCCGGGAGCAGATGACCGTGACCGGTGTCGACCTGTGGTTCCTGTCGCGGGCGATTCACCACTACGTCACGCAGCCCGCCTTCCGGGCCGCCATCGGCACCGACGTGGAGTACCGCCGCCTCCGGCAGAGCCTGCAGGTCACACCGGAACGGGGGTGACGTCCTCCATCGTCCGCACCCGGGGCATCGGTGACCGGATCAACCAGAGCGAACCGAGCACTCCGCCCACGGCCGCGAGCAGCAGCGTGGGCCGCAGCCCGAGCAGGTCACCGAGCAACCCGCCGACCACCGCCCCCACCGGCCGCGCGCCGTAGTTGATCGTGCCGTAGACGCCGGCGACCCGGCTGCGCATCTCGTCCGCCATGGCCACGGCATTCACCGAGTTCAGGTTGATGTCCATCAGCATCACGCCGAAGCCCGCCACCGCCTCGGCCGCCGCGAGAACGGTCGCGGCCGGCCATGGCGGGCCGGCGGCCAGCGCGATCGCGGCGGTCGGCGCCGGGAACAGGACGGCGCCGAGCACCATCGTCCGGCCGACGCCGAACCGCCGGGACAGCCGGGGCGCCAGCGCCGCCCCGGCGAGCCCGCCGAACGCGCCGACGCCGAGTGCGAGGCCGAGCAGGGAGACCGGGAGGCCGAGCGTACGGGTGGCGAACAGCACCAGCAGCGCCTGCGCCACGAACCCGAAGAAGTTGACCGTCGTCACGCAACCCAGCCCGGCGCGCAGGTATTCGTGCCGCAGCACGTACCGCAAGCCGGACAGCGCCGACGACGAGGCCGCGACCGGCGCCGGGCCGACCTTGATCCGGGTGATCAGCAGGGCCGAGGCCAGGAACGACAGGGCGTCGGCGAGCAGGGCGACCGGGGCGGTCAGGGCCTGGATGAGGAGGCCGCCGAGGGCCGGTCCGGCGACGAACGACGCCGAGCGGCTGATGCTGAGCTTGCTGTTGGCATCGACGTACCGGTCGCGGTGGACCAGGGCCACGAAGAACGACGGGTACGCCGACGAGAAGAGCACCTGGCCGGCGCCGGCGAGCAGGGCCACCGCGAAGAGCTGGGTGAGCGTGACGGCGCCGAGCCAGTGGGCGACCGGGAGGCTCATCAGCGCGGCCGCCCGCAGCAGGTCCGCGGCTATCAGCAGGCGCCGGCGGTCGGGCCGGCGGTCCACCCAGGGGCCGACGAGGACCGCGAACAGGTTCGGCGTCCAGATGGCCGCGGTGAGCAGTCCCACCTGCGTCGGGCCGGCGCTGAGGGTGACCACCGCGATGACGGGCAGCGCCAGCTCGGTGATCCGGTCGCCGAACTGGGAGATCGTCTGCCCCGCCCACAGCTTGCCGAAGCGGGTCACGACGGCAGGTAGTGCCGGAGGATCCGGACCTTGCGCGCTCCGTCGGGCGCGTCGGCCCCGGCGCGGTGGACGTACGGCGCGATCAGCTTGTCGATCTTCGCGGCCAGATCGGCGAGCTCGTCGACGGTGAGCGGCACGGTGGTGTTGGAGACGCCCGCGTGCAGCACCCATTCCGGCGGCAGCGTGGGCGCCACCTGCGCGGTCCAGGCGGCCACCTGTTCCTGGGCGGTGACCATCAGCTGTTCGCCGAGGGCCCGGCCCGCGGCCTGGGAGTCGGGATCGGTGCCCATGCGGACCGAGAAGCCGCGTGCGACGGCTTTCCACCAGCGTTGCCGGCGGTCGCCCGGCACCTCGTCCGGGTCGGCGTCGGTGACCAGGCCGAAGCCGGCGAGGTGCCGCAGGTGCCAGCTCGTCACGGACGGCGTCGCACCGACGTGCGCCGACAGCCCGGTCGCGGTCGCGGGCCCGTTGCGCTGCAGGAACGACAGGATCGCGAGGCGTACGGGATGAGCGAGCGCACGCATCGCCTGGGGGTCGCTGATCTCCACATCGCCGAACGGATTCGTGAGAGACATGTCTCGAGAGTAATCTCTCACATCTGGCGGGAGCAACCGCTGCGGCCCCTGGGCGGTCTAGATGCGAGCCGCCGCGATGGCGTCGTCGACCTCCGGGAAGATCGCGAAGTAGCGGCTCAGCCCCACCGTGTCGAGCAGCTCGGCGACGAAGGGGTTGGCGCCGGCGAAGCTCAGCCAGCCGCCGCGGGCGACGATGACCTGCTTGGCGGTGATGAACGCGCTGAGCCCCACGGAGTCGCAGAACTTGAGGTCGCAGAGGTCGACGACGATCCGCGGCACCGGGCGTTCGAGCAGGCCGGCGATGAGGTCGTGGAGTTTCGGGGCGGTGCCCGCATCGAGTTCGCCGCTCAGGCGGAGCACGGCGACGTCGGTGCGGTGATCGGTCACGGTGGCCTGCATGGGATCGCTTTCGTCCTGGTTGCGCGGCTCCTCAATCTAGAGCGGTTTGATCATCAGATGGCGCACACCGCGTCCGTCCGGTTTACGAACGAGGATCCGCATTGCGCAGGCGGATGCCGCTGAACTGCAGCGATGAGGCGACGAACCGGTCCCAGAGGGGCCACAGCTGCCGCACGAGCCGCAGTTCGATGCCCGCGCCGGCGTGTCGCGCCAGCAGATCACCGACCGGCTCGGGCGGTCCGAGCGGCTCCACCGGCTCGGTGGCGACCATCGCGTACGGGCGCGGTGTCCCGATCGGACGGAACGGCGCGGCGTCGAAGCGGTACGCATACACCCGGGCGGTCTGCATCCGGTGCAGCCAGCCGTACTCGATGGCGTGCACCCGGGTCGCGCCGAGGAGGCGGCGGTCGGTGTCCACAGTGTCCGGTCCCGGCCACGCCAGCACCCGCGGGCAGTCGCGGGGGAACCAGTAGGAGGGCGCCTGCTCGGCGTCGAGAGCCCACACGTACGGCTCGGCCTGGCCGGCGGCTGGACGCATGCCAACGGTGTAACAGAACCGGGCCGGACCCGCGGGGGGTCCGGCCCGGTCAACGGCTGGCCGAGAGAAGTCAGATGCGGCGCAGCCCGGCGGCTCCTGGCGTCAGATCTGACGCCACCGCCAGCGTGGACCCCGCCACGCGTCAGCCAGGATCAGCGCGGAGGCCTTACCCGGACACTGCTGCACCTTGGATTTGCCCTGGGGGCCGCCCATCTGGGCCTCGACCTCCCAGACTTCTCCGTCGGTGCGGACGTAGACGTCCCGGCGCGCGAGCCGGACGTCACCATTCCACCAGTGCTGCTCAACTCTCACGGGTCAACTTTATGACAGACATAGACAACTCTGCGCGATGCGAATCTGCGAAAGTTTTTCGCCGGGCGGCCGGAGCGAGTTGTCCGATCCGGTGGTTTTCCGCCTGATACCTTGCGTCACGGCGACATATTAGGGCGGCGTCTTAACAGACACTCTCAGTAGTTGTCGCAGGTCGGACGTTCGCGCTCGATTCGACGAAACGGTACCGACACGCGCGTGTCATCTCACCAGCGCATTTGATCATGGAATCGAGCCGAGCGGCGGCGGCGAGCCGGGCCAGACGAGAAGAACTCGGCACGGTGCGTGATCGACCACAAAACGCGTACGGTGTCCCAGGCTCCGGGGTCCGAGCCGTCGCTGATCACCGTCACGGGCCAGGATCAAGAGGTCCGCGGAGGCACACGAGGCCAGCACTTCGTGTTCAGGACGACCACGCAGAGTGAGAATTTTGGCCGGCCGGTCGAGCCGTTGCGCGGCCGCTCCCAGCAACCGGCGTTCGGCCGCCGCGAGCAGCTCCGCGGGATCGGCGCCGGCGACCCGGCCCAGCAGCCCGGCGGAGCCGCTCAGCGCCGCCTCGGTGCCCACGTCCGAGACGTGCAGCAGGGTGACCTCGCCGGGAAGGTCGCGCGCCGCGTCGATGCACGCTTCCCACGTGCCCTCGTCGAGCCACACCAGGATCTTCACAGTCCCGACACTCGCAGACCCAGCCACAGCGACGCCACCCCCACGAGCAGACAGGCCGGAACGGTCAGCGCACCGAGCCGCAGGAACTCCCCGGTCACCGGCGGAGCGCCACGGTGGTGCAGGATCCGCCGCCACAGCAGGGTCGCGAGCGAACCCACGTACGTGAGGTTGGGCCCGATGTTGGCGCCCAGCAGGACCGCGAGCACCAGCCCCGGGGAGTGCGCGGCGAGCGGCAGCAGCATCAGCGTCGCGGGCAGGTTGTTGAGCAGGTTCGCCAGCACGGCGGCCAGGCCGGCCATGAGCAGCAGGCCGAGCAGGTCCGGCCGGTGCGGCGCCACGCGGTCGACGATCGTGCCGAACCCGCCGCGGCTCACCGCGAGCACCACGACGCCCAACGCCAGAACGAAGAGACAGAAACCCGGATTGGCTCTGCTTACGAGCGTCCCGACCGGCTCCTTCTGGCGTACGGCGAGCACCAGCGCACCGCCCAGCGCGACCCACGCCGGGTGCACGCCCACCGGCCCGCTGATCGCGAACCCGGCCAGCGTCAGCCCCAGCACGACCAGGGCGAACCGCGGCGGCCGCTCCACCGGCACGTCGGCGGGCCGCGGCGGCGTACCCAGGTCGTCGGCGAAGAAGCGGCGCAGAATCAGGTACTCGACCGCGATGACGGCGAGCCACGGCAGGGCCATCAACCCGGCGAACGTCAGGAACGACAGGCCGGCGGCCGACATCGCGAGCAGGTTCGTGAGGTTGGACACCGGCAGCAGCAGGGAGGCCGAGTTCGCCAGGTGGTTGCAGGCGTACACGTGCGGCCGCGGGCGTACGGCCAGCGTCGACGCCGTGGCGAAGACCACCGGGGTCAGCAGCACGACGGTGGCGTCGAGGCTGAGCGCCGCCGTCACCACGGACGCGATGACGAAGACCAGCCCGAGCAGGCGCTGCGGCGACCCGCGGCTCCACCGGGCGGCGATCGTGCCGGCGTACCGGAAGACCCCCGCCTCGTCCGCGAGGTAGGCGAGCAGCAGCACCGCCGCCAGGAAGCCGACCGTCGGGCCCAGCTCGGCCAGCTCACTGACGGCGTCGCGCCACGGAACCAGCCCGGCCACCACGGCGACGACGGCGGCGGGCACCGCGGCGACCGCCTCGGGAAGCCCCCGCGGCCGGGCCACGGCGAAGCCGAGCACGCCGACCAGCAGGACGAGCGAGGCCACGGTGATCACAAGCGGCCCATGGTGCCCGCATCGCGTAGCGTCGAAACCATGCTCCGCCGATGGCTCCTCGCCGCCGTCCTGCTCGCGCTGGGCGGCATCCTCGCCGTGACGTCGGGATGGCCCTTCCTCGTCGTGTTCGCGCTGCTCGCGCTGGTGGCGTCCCCGCTGCTGTTCCCGCGGTCCGTCCAGGCCGCCGAAGCCCAGCGGCGCAGCGCCGCCGACGGCAGGGCGATCGTCTACTGGCGGCCCGGCTGCCCGTTCTGCGTCCGCCTGCGCGCCACGCTCGGCCTGCGGTCACGCCGGGCCCACTGGGTCGACATCTGGCAGGACCCGGAGGGCGCGGCGGCCGTCCGGGCGGTCGCGGACGGCAACGAAACGGTCCCGACGGTGATCCTGGCCGGCACCGCGCACGTCAACCCCGATCCGCGGTGGCTGCGGTCCGCGCTCTGAGGAGCATGTGCGCCACCACCAGCGGTACGACGCCCGCGGGATACCAGGCGACGTCGGCCCAGTCGAAGTGCGACCCGAGCACCAGCCGCGCGATCAGGCTGCGCTCGGAGAGCCCGGCCGGTACGCCGCTGAGCTGGAACGCCTCGACCGCCCAGCAGAACGCGACCGCGACGACGCCGGCCGGCAGGGGCGCTGTGGCCGGCCGCAGGACGAGGACGCCGGCGTAGACCATCGAGGCGTAGAGCGCGGTGCCGGCGTTCTGTGCGAACGCCCCGCCGCCCCCGGCCCGGACGGCGAGCCCCAGCCCGACGATCAGGACGGCACCGACGAGGGCGACCGCCCGGCTGCGCAGCATGCGGGCGATGCTAGAGGTCTCCACCGAACCGGCCGGACGGCGGCGCGCAGGGGCCGGGACGGCATCGCCGGGGCGTGGGTCACGGGCGCTTGCTGCGGCCGTCCTCAAATGGTCAGTTTTCCGACGCCTGGACCGCGCAGATCGGCGAGCGCGACCGACCGCCCGGCCGCGGCCATGGCGAGGGCCTCGACGGGCCCGGCCACCTCGGCGCCGGACCCCCACGCCCGGCCGGTGTCGGTCGCGACCAGGCGCAGGCCGCGCAGCCGGCCCGGCCGGACCAGCGCCGGCGCGACCGAGGGCGAGGTCAGGTAGTCCATCAGGACGTGCCAGTGCTCGACGGGCACGTCGGCGTCCAGGCCGAGCGGCCGCGCGATGTCGCGCAGGTGCAGGCACGTGTCCGCGAACGGTCCCATCGGCCCGACGCGGGGCGGGACCACCCGGTCGCCGGCGTGTTCGCGCAGCAGCCGGACCAGTTCGGTGCGCGGCCGGCGCGCGAGGCGCCGGGTGATGTGGTCGACGGTCCGGTCGGTGTCGCCGCGGTAGCGCATCGCGGTGAGGAGGAACCGGCCGAATCCGATCAGCATGGGCTGGACGACGTGCGCCGCCATGTGCCGCACCGTCCACCCGGCACACAGGGTCGGATGCTCCCACTGCGGTTCGTCGAGGGAGTCGAGGACGTCGGCGATCAGCCGGCGGTTGGCCGTGGTCATCTCGAAGATCGTCATTCGGCGGCCCGCTTCCGTACGTCGCGACCCAGTGCCTGCAACACCTTGGCCGCGGTGGCGATGTCGTCGGGGGTGCACTCCGGCGCCATCGCCGCGAGGTGGCGCAGGTCGTCGGCGTGGATGCGGGCGAAGACCTCGGCGCCCGGCGGGGTGAGGGCAACGAGGACGGACCGCCGGTGGGCCGGGTTGGGGCGGATCTCGACGTGTCCGAGCCGGATCAGATCGTCGACGTGGCGCTGAACGCCCTGCCGCGCGAGATCGAGCCGGGCGGCGATGGCCGGTACGGTCGCCGGGCCGGTCTCGGACAGGACCTCCAGGACCGCCCGCATGCCGACGGTCAGCTGGTACGGCCGCAGCGCCGCCTCGACCACCCGGGCGGAGTTGAGCGTGAGCGGGCGGACGTGGCGCAGCAGGCCGTACAGCGCGGCGCCCCGGTCGACGGACATGACAACAATGATGTCATATCTCGGATGGCACCGCATGCAACAGACGGCACCCGGTCCCTCGTTTCGAGGTGCCGGGCGTCTGCAAGCTGGGTGGTGGAGGGATTCGAACCCTTGAAGAGCTTGCACCCTCACGCGCTTTCAAGGTCTGCGACCTTGTGTTCGGCCAGCGCTGGCACCGTCCATGACCAGCGCAGCGACTACCCCATGAACGAGACCAGAACTGAGACCGCACGGACCCCGAGCGCCGACCCCGCTTTCCAAGTCGCGTGACCAAGTTGGTACGGGACCGCGTGTTCCCCTTGGGCTGCCCCGGTGCAGTCGCGACGGGCGCGACCGGATGTCGGCCCCCGCCGGGCCTGAAAGAGACGGACCCTGAGACGAGCCACGCGTGGCGGCTGCAGGCGAGACGCGCCGGCCCAGCGGTACAGAGGCGGCTGACACGACCACTTCAACGGTGGGCTCCCCAGGAGAGACCACCCAGGGCCTCGCCCTGCGTAACGGAAGAAGGGGGCGGCGGTAGCCGACCCGCAAGCCCAACGGATGGCAGGGATGCGAGACCCGCCCGTGCGGCTTGCAGTAGCACGACGCAGTACAGCGTAATCTTTAACAAGCGGTGACCATTATTCACAATGGAGGCCCGAATTAAGAATTAAGGGGTGCGATAGGGTACCAGCTATAGCCGTTCTTGTCCGTTCCTTCGTCGGTAACATTGATCTATTTCGGCAACAGAATTCAGGCTTGACCCATTCGGGTGCGTCTATTACGTTTGGACCTCGAGCGATGAGGCACGATGATCCGCGGCGGCTCGGTCAAGCCAAGAATGCGAGAGGAAAGCATCGTGGATATAAAGCCGTGGCACATTGCAGTTCTTGTCATCGTGGTCATCATGGCAATCTTCATCTCTCGGCTGGTTAAGGCTTTCAAGGACGGGCGCAACGAGCGAAGTTAGCTCCAGCTCTGCTCTCACGAGGGGAAAAGATGTTCCGCAAATCCATCATGGCAGCAACTCTCGCCTTGGCTGTGTCACTCAGCGCGGTCGCGTTCGGCGGTGCGCCGGCCTCGGCCGCCACGCCCGTGTCGAAGACGGATCTCCAGATCGTTCGTGCTGCCCTGGTCAAGTACGGGGTACCCCCGACAAGCCAGAATTCGCTCCTCAGCGCCTTCGCCAGGGGCGAGCGTTGGGACTCAGAGAGCGGCGCCGCGCCCGTCTCCACCGAAGTCGACCAAGTCGGTGGGGCTGAACGAACCATCTACCGCTACTTGGATGGCTCCGTCAACGTCAGCACTGTCGAAATCCCCACCGAGGTCTCGCCCGAGGTCTCGGCTATGGGAATCTCCGGCTGCCAAAGCTACTCGGTGACCGGCGCGAAGGCTTGGCGGAACTGCAAGGTTGGATGGGATGCCGCCACTTGGAGTGTAAGCTTCACTGCGGCTTACAAGTACTACCTGGGCCCCTCGTACGGCTGTTACATCGATTCCATTGGTGGACTTGCTCACGGTGGCGTAGGCAGCTTCTCCAACGACAAGCTCGAGTACATTACGCGGAGCGCGAACGGTTACACCGGGCAGTGCATTGCTCAGGGATCGTACAAGCGCTCGTACGAGCCAGTCGGCAGTGAGACCGTGGGAGTGAAGCTGAACCTTACCGCCGAACACGGTGGCGGCTGGACCAGCAAGGTATCGGCCTGACCCGAATAAACCGCAAAGTGAACGCCCGGCAGCTCACTGAGCTGCCGGGCGTTTTACAGCTGATCGAGTCGACGCTGTTCGCTGTACGCCCAGCAGCTCGGACCGCGCATAGCGACAGCGCACCAGGCGCACCGGACGTTGCGAGCGGCACTCCACGCCGCGATGCCACGAGCCCTCATCACTAGCGAAGTCGACACAAGTTGACCTTGCTGCTTATCGTGCACAGATGATCATTGATATCGATCATCTGCTGCGTCGGCTGGTCAGGCTCAGAAATCGCTACCTCGGGTGGCAGCACCGAGCAGCTCGGAGGTACAGCAACGGGCCCACGGTGGGGTCTCTTCGTGGTGGTTCCCACGTTGGTCCTCTGCTGCGGCGGCGCAGCTATCGGAGTGCCGGCAACCTGGGTGTGGCGTCTGACCGATGAGGCAGACGCAGGCGCGCCTTCGCCGCCTCTGCCCGCGTCGGGGCACCTACAGGCGCTGAGCTACGGCCAAGAAGAAGGCCTACTGCCGCTGCTCGACAAAAAACATCAGGACGAGCTTGTGCGGGTCTGGCGCGCTTACCGCGGGGCCAAGGGGCGCACCGACGCGGCGGGTACCCGCCTCAACTTCGGTTCGCTGGCGGTTCTACCGATCCGCCAGAGCCGGGCGGCTCCACCATTGCTCGCCTCGCAACTAGCGCAGATGCCGGGGTCAGTCACGGGCGACCCAGCGGACGACGTGTCCGTAGAGCACCCTGCCTGAGACCAGGCGCAAGAACGCCCGACGGCCCCTCGGGGTCGCCGGGCGTCTGCCCTGCAAGCTGGCGGTGGTGAAGGGATTTGAACCCTTGGAGGGCTTGCACCCTCACACGCTTTCGAGGTCTGCGATCCCGGGTTCGGCTTGTGCTGGCACCGTCCGTGGCCAGGGGCGCAGCGTAGCGGCAGACCCTGATGAGCGCCCCCGTACGGCCGTGAACGAGACCAGAAATGAGACCAACGCGCGACGGCAGCCTCGCCCGCTTTCCAAGTCCGCGCTGATGTGTCGCCGACGCTCGGTAACAGTCCTGAGCCGGGCCACGGGGTCATAGCCGGCCGTTGGCGGATATCACCGAAGGCCACCGAAGGAACCGCCCCGACCGTTGGGTACGTCATGAGCGGATGAGGAGCGCCGCTCATCAGGCACCACGGCCGCCGCTACCATGTGTGCATGAGTGGTCACGCCACAAGATCAGAGGCAGAGACTTTCCTGTACAGGTACGGGTTCGAGAGTGATCCGTTCCAGCTGACCAACTCGGACTCCGAGCCGCTCCTTGACGAGTACTTCGTCCCGCCGCCGTTCTACAGTGGCGTCCTAGGCGATCCCGGCGCACCAGTGCCCATAGCTGTTTTCGCGCCGCGAGGGACAGGCAAAACTGCCCAGCGGATCTCAGTCGAGCGTCGGAGTCAAGTACACAAAGAGTTCCTTTGCGTAACGTATGACGAGTTCTGGGTCGCTAGCAAGAAACAGCTAGACGAAGTCAGCCTAGCGTCACATCTCGCGAATCTCTGCACTCGGCTTACAATCGCTGCTCTAACCGAGCTGGGTGGCGATCCTAATCGCATAAGGGCTCTAAATCCGCACCAAAAGCAAGTCCTACTATTCTCTTCTCGCCGGTTTCTGGGAAAGCTGACACAGCAGCAATACGAGGAAGCGCTTACCTCCGTAAAAACACTTAAAGATAAAGCAGGTGAGTTTTGGAATCGCTACGGTGGCCTCGTGGCGAACGTCGTTACAGCCCTTCTCAAGAAGGTGCATCTGGATGGCCTAACAATCCCCTCTGAACTAAACAAGAGCCTTGAGCGAGAAGATTCTATTGAATACCTCTTCAAGCAGCTGCTTGGCATCATTCAGGCCCTGGGATACAGGTCGACATATGTTCTCGTGGACAGAGTTGACGAGCTGGTCTCGACAGCGCAGGACAGTCAGGCCTCCTGGCGACTAGTGCAAGACCTGCTAGTAAATCTCCCAGTGCTTGAAACGAAGGGTGTTGGCTTCAAGTTCTTCCTCTGGGACCAACTACGTGAGCACTTCTTGGCAGAGGGTGGGCGACCGGACAGAGTTCGCACCTACGAGCTCAAATGGTCTACTGCAGAGTTGACCACGATGCTGCGAAGGCGACTGTCGGCCTATTCGACGGGCAAGGTCGGTAACTTGAACTATCTCCTTGACCCCAATGTCGCCCTCGATGTGGAGGCGCTCGTCGTCAATCTCGCGGCTGGCTCACCTCGCGACATGGTCAGGATCTGCAAGGCAATCATTGATGAAGGAACGAGAATTTCGGCGCCTGAAAATGGCCTTCATTTAAGCCATGTACTTGACGGCGTTCGGTCTTTCTCGCGAGAATATGCAGATTTGGTGTGTGCGGGTCGCCTCCCGGAACTTCGAAAGATTGGGGCCGTCACATTCACCATTAACCAGTTGGCCAGCGACGTCTTCAACGTTAGCGAGAATGCTGCTCGAAGTAAGGTTCAGAAGTGGCAAGACGCTGGCTTGGTACACAAAGTAGATGAACGACCTAACCGCGTTAACAGGCCCTTGCACGTATACTCCGTACGAGATCCCCGGGTGGCTATCGCTTGTTGTGAAGGATTCGATCTCGAACTAGTACTCGACAACTACCTATACATCTGCTCTAACTGCGACGGTCTGATCATTTCGAGCGACAATAAATTTAGGTGTCCGGAGTGTGACCACATGCAGTCAATCGACAGTTGCAAGTCGCTTTGGTCAGTCTGCTAAACCACCCTGCCGGGAACTGCCAGGAGAGCTGCCCTTCCTTCACCCGACGGTGGACCATTAGGACTTGACCATCCTTGACGATGATGGCCGTCGCGATGGCTGGACGTTCGACGTTCGTGGCGTCGCTCATTGTTCCCCTTCCAAGACGCGCAGGATCGGCGCGTATATGCGTTGCTTCGGGATGAATCGGGTGACGTCTGCCGCCGGAGCCCACAGGGCATCCGTGTTCTCGATGACGTCGCGGTTCTCGACCTCGCCGGCGAGGTAGTCGCAGAAGAAGTACATCGCGCTTACGCCGGTCACCGGATGGACGCGACTGCCGAGTTCAGCGCGTACGGAGCAATGGACGCCCGTTTCCGCGAGGGTTTCGCGGATCGCAATCGTTGCGGGGGTTGCACCGGGCTTGACGATCCCGGCGGGGAACTGCCATGAGAGCCCGCCTGGGTCGGCATCGCGGCGGCATACCAGCAGGACTCTGGCTTCGTTGAGTACGACCGCGATCGCCACAGTTAGGGCAACGGCGTTGCCGGTCGCCGCAACGGCCGCATGCGGGGTGGGTACTCATTATGAGTCGCCCGCCTCGCCCCAATTCAGCCACCTGAGTCAGTCCGAGCGGATAGTGCGAACAAGTGCTTGCAAGGCTGCAAGCTTATGCTGCTCCAGCTTGATCGGATCGTCAGTCTTGCTCGGGGTAGACATAGTGTCTTTGAGAATATGGTCTGGGTGCAGAGAATAACTATCCGAATACGAAGTGCCGTCGGGGCCTTGATAAGAGATCGTAACATTTACCGGCAGAAGTTCGTCTTGACCAGCTCTGATTACGTTACTCAAACTCCACCCTGGGGCCCATGTCGTAATCGGCCGAGCGTATCGTTCGTAGATCCATTTGAACATATCAGCACTGCCCAGCTGACTCAGGTCCTCGGGTGGCTTGGGATCGAATGTCACCCTCACATTGGAAGCCACAGAAGCCCCCAAGTTCCTCAAAACTAGCATGATCGTGCCATGCGAAAGCAATTCGCGCTTCAACTCGGCGATGATGACTGGTCGCGCCTTCGCGCGACTGTCACTCTTGGACGCCTCAAAGGTGCGCACGGCGACGACTGCGGTATAGATGATTGCAACGGCCATCACGGCAGTGCCGACTGCCGTGACAACTCCTGCGATTGCGGTTACGGCTATCCAGAAGTCTGTCATTGAGTAACTGACCCGCCTTAAACGGTCTCGAGGCTACGGGACGCCGCGGGCACAACGTTGATGGAGTCACCGTCGGGCGACTCCGCGCGGAACACGACGGCGAAGTGCTGCCCGCCGAAGGAGACGTCACCACCTGCGTAGCGTTCTGGGAGGTACAAGGTTCCCATGTGCTGTCGCTGCGTGCCACCTTGAAGAAAGAGGTCAAGTCGGAAGGAGAGCCGCTGATCCATGATCCTGATGATCAATCGTTAGCTGAATGCGAGAACGGACAGGAAGTCCGGTCCTCGGATGGATCGATCGGAGTGTCACTTCGATGCGCCGTGACGTCGCTCCTGGGATGGGCGTGCTGCCCGGGCGGTCGACGCCGAGGGCGCCGCGAGACGGGTGGCAGCACTAGCGGAGCCCTCGCAGGTCAACTGAGACCAAAACTGAGACCACACAGAGAGACGCCCGGCCCCTCTCTCGGAGGGGCCGGGCGTCTGCCCTGCAAGCTGGCGGTGGTGAAGGGATTTGAACCCTTGGAGGGCTTGCACCCTCACACGCTTTCGAGGCGTGCTCCTTAGGCCGCTCGGACACACCACCGCGAAGTAGGTTACCCGACCGCTGCCGGGCTCCGCCGCCGGGTCACCCCCAAGCCCCCGGCGAGTCGCGCCGGAGCGTGCCCGGGCGGGCTCCCGGGCCGGGAAGTGCCAGGTCGTGCCGCCTCCGCGCGGCGCGCCTGGCAGGATCTTCCGAATGAGTGTGCACATCGGCGCGCAGCCGGGCGACATCGCCGAGCGGGTTCTGCTTCCCGGGGATCCCATGCGGGCGAAGTGGATCGCCGAGACCTTTCTGACCGACCCCGTCTGCTACACGCAGGTGCGGGGCATGCTGGGCTTCACCGGCACGTGGCAGGGGGTGCCCGTCTCCGTGCAGGGGTCCGGCATGGGCATGCCGTCCGCCTCGATCTACACCCACGAGCTGATCAACGAGTACGGCGTCCGCTCCGTGATCCGGATCGGGTCGTGCGGCGCGCTCGCCGAGGATCTGCACCTGGGTGACGTCGTGGCCGCGATCGGGTCGGCGACGGACTCGAACATGAACCGGGTGCGGTTCGACGGGCTCGTCGACTACGCGCCGGTGGCCGACTTCGGGCTGCTGCGTACGGCCGCCGAGGTGGCCGAGCGGCGCGGTGTCGACATGCGGGTGGGTCCGATCCTGGCCGCGGACGCGTTCTACACCGACCGGCCCGACCTGTACGACTCGCTGGCCGACTACGGCGTGCTGGCCGTGGAGATGGAGTCGGCGGCCATCTACACGATCGCCGCCCGGTACCGCGCGAAGGCGCTGACCATCCTGACCGTCAGCGACCACATCAAGCGCGGCGAGAAGATGGAAGCGGCGCAGCGGGAGCAGGGCTTCTCCGACATGGTGCAGATCGGCCTGGACACCGCGATCGCCTGAGCCGGCGCGACCGGCCGGCCGGTCGCGGTCGGTCGTCAGCCGCGGAAGAAGTCGCGCATCAGGGCGGAGCATTCCGCTTCGAGGACGCCCGGGTACACCTCGGGCCGGTGGTTGAGGCGGCGGTCGCGGACCACGTCCCAGAGGGACCCGACCGCCCCCGTCTTCGGCTCCCACGCGCCGAAGACGAGCGTGTCGATGCGGGCCAGCACCAGCGCCCCGGCGCACATCGTGCACGGTTCCAGGGTGACCACCAGCGTGCAGCCGTCGAGCCGCCAGGTGCCGGCGACCTCGGCGGCCCGGCGCAGCGCCAGGACCTCCGCGTGCGCGGTCGGGTCGCCGGCCGCCTCGCGTTCGTTGCCGGCGGCGGCCAGCTCCGTACCGGACGGGTCGTAGACGACCGCGCCCACCGGCACGTCCTCCGGGGACGCGGCGGCGGCGGACAGGGCCCGCCGCATCCACGCCTCATGCAGAGGACGGGCCCTCACGCGTCGCGCAGCTCTTCCAGCTCGTCCCCGCAGCCGAGCTTCTGGCAGATCTCGGCGGTCACGTCGGAGGGCATCATGCCCTCGAGCCCGCAGAGCGCCAGCAGCCGGTGCGAGCTGATGCCGAGGTCGGCGAGGAGCTCCACGTCCCCGACCGGGTCGGCGTCGGGGTCGGCGGCGGGCCGGTCGTCCTCGTCGTCGTCCCCGGCCGGCGGCGCGGCCAGGTCGTCGATCTCCAACGCCGGCGCCTCCACGTCGGCGAGCAGCAGCGCCCCGAGCCGCGACTCGTCGGCGTACGCCGAGTCGGACCCGAAGATCCGCAGATCCTCGCCCTCGTCCAGCCGCAGGATCACCAGATACTGATCGTCGGCCTCGACGAAGAGCAGCGACAGCTCGGCGTCGGGCTCGGCGTCACGCAGCCGGTCCACGACCTCCTCGATGTCGGCCGCCCCGGTGAGCTCCACCTCGGACGCCGTCCAGCCGTTCTTGCCCCGGGCGACGGCGGCAGCGAAAGTCGACACGAATCCCCCCACGAACATGTGTTCTCAGCGAGAGACGGTAGCCCCTGCATCGGCCGCAGCGCAGCGCCACGCCCCGAAGGAGACAAAGACCGGCCGTGGGTGGTCCCGCTTTTCCTCAGGTACGGCCACAGCAGAGCCGGAGTGGCACACGCCCGGCCGCTGCCGTCCCGGCCGGGATCACGCCGCCGTCCGGCCCTCGTCGGACTCGCGCCGCACAGGTGACGACGGGAAGGCCGCTCAGGCCTGCTGGTCGCCGGACGGCTTCCACTTCTGCATCCAGGGGCTGTCCGGCCAGTTCTCCGCCGCCGCCATGATCGGGTACGCCGTCCCGCCGTCGATCGCCTCGCGGATGATGTCGGCGTGCCCGGTGTGGCGGGCCGTCTCCTGGATGAGGTGGAGCAGGACCCAGCGCACCGACCAGTTGTCGAGGTCCTTGGGGTTCCAGGGCACCGAGTGGTCCACCGGCACCGCCTGCCCGAGGTCGTCGATGCCGGCGACCGTCTCCTCCGTCTTCGCCGCGACGCGGTCGTACTCGGCGAGGACCGCCTCGATCGGCTCGTCGTCGGCGAGGTGGAAGTTCGCGTTGTACGCCTCGTAGTCCACCTTCTGCGGCTGCCGGCGTACGGTGTCGATCCAGCCCTCCTCGGTGGCCGAGCAGTGCTTGATGAGGCCGCCCACGCTGAGGGTGCCGGCCGCCGGCGTGGCACGGAGCTGTTCCGGCGTGAGGCCGTACGCGGTGAGCTTGAGGACGTACCGCATGTGCGCGAGGTAGGCGAGCAGACCCTCGCGTTCGTTGCTGATGGCTCCGACCTGACCCGGCATGACTGTCTCCCGTTCGTTTCGCGGTTACGCCCTCACCCTAGGAGTCATTGCGGTCAGTTCCTGGCCGCTGCCCGACGAGGTCCGGGCCGGCATCGGTGAGCCAGCCGCCCGCGCGGCCGAGGTTCAGGAGGGCGCCGGCCTCGCGGTCGACCCGCACGGTCACGCCACCGGCGACCGGCCACGCCCGCCGCAGCTCACCGGGCCGCCGCAACGACGAGGTCAGGGCGGCCACGGGGTCCGGGGACGCAAGCTCGGCGTCGCACGCCTCCAGGCGATCGAGCACCTCGGCCAGAACCCGGCGTACGGCCGCCGCGTTGCCGCCGCACATGGCCGCGATGAGCTCGGCGCGCGTCGCCGCGACCCGGGTGCCGTCCCGGAACGACCCGGCGGCCAGCGCCCCGGCCAGCGGATTGCCCTCGATCAGGCCGCTCAGCGCGGCGGCCAGCAGGTGCGGCACGTGGCTGATCCGGGCCACGGCCTCGTCGTGCTCGTCCGCCGTGGCCGGCACGACCCGCGCCCCGATCGAGGTGTACAGGGCGGCGAGGCGCAGCCAGTCGTCGAGCTCCGTCTCGCCCGGCTCCAGGCACAGGACCCACGCGCAGCCGTCGAAGAGATCCGGGTCGGAGGCGAGGAAGCTGGACGACTCCTTGCCGGCCATCGGGTGGCCGCCGACGTACCGGCGGCCCTTCAGCAGGTCGCGCACCGGGCCCTTGACCGAGGTGACGTCGGTGATGAGCCCGGTGAACCCGGCGAGATCCGCCGTGACGACCGGCAGCGCGGGCAGTGGCACGGCGAGCACCACGAGCTCGGCGTCCGCGACGGCGTCCGGGATGTCAGCCGCGACGCGCCAGCCGAGCCCGTCGGCACCCGGCTCCGCCGCCGCCTCGGCCGCTGCGTGGCGGGTCGCCTCGCTGACGTCATAGCCGGTGACGTGGTGGCCGCGGGCCGCGAGGGCGCGCAGGAGGGAGCCGCCGATGAGACCGAGACCGATGACCGCGACGTTCACGCCGGTGACTCTCGCACATCCCTGCGACACATCAGCCGTACGGACGTGTGCCTTTTAGTCCGTTTCGTCACTAGATAACCCACGTCAATACGGTTACGTTCGGGACGTGACGTACAGGGGCAAACTTCGCAAGCAGTGCATGATGGTACTCGGGGCGCTGGTCGTGGCGGTCACCACGGTCGCCGGGCCGGCGCAGGCCGCGCCGTCGCAGTCCTCGGACGTGGTGCCCGGCTTCAACGGGACGGTACGGGCGGTCGCGTACTCGGGCGGCACGATCTACGTGGGCGGCGACTTCACGTCGGCGGTGGTCAAGGGCAAGAGCATCGCCCGGACCCGGCTGGCGGCGGTGAACGCGTACACCGGCGAGCTCCTGCCGTGGGCGCCCACGGCGGACGCCCGGGTCAAGGCGATCGCGGTCAGCGGGTCGAGTGTGTACATCGGCGGCGAGTTCACGTACGTCAGCGGGCAGAAGCGGGACAGCCTCGCCCGGCTCGACGCCACCAGCGGCGCGGTCTCCAGCACGTTCAAGCACGCGATCGACGGCAAGCCGTACGCCCTCGCCGCCGCGAACGGCCGGCTGTACGTCGGCGGCACGATCACCAAGGTCAGCGGCCAGGTGCGGACCCGGCTCGCCGCCTTCGACCTGCTCACCGGCGCGCTGGACGGCAGCTGGAAGCCGACGGTCGACGACCAGGTGGAGACGTTCGCCACGGCGTCCGGCCGGGTCTACGTCGGCGGCAAGTTCCACAAGGTCAACAGCACCAGCGGGTACGACCGCCTCGTCGCCCTCAACCCCACGTCGGGCGCGATCGTCACCGGGTTCAAGCCGAAGCCGGCCGTCATCGTGTTCGGCATCGCGGTCACGGCGGACAGCGTCTACACCGCGCACGGCGGCCAGGGCGGTACGGCGACCGCGTACACCCTCAGCGGCGGCAAGCGGTGGAGCGCGACGTTCGACGGCGACGCTCAGGCGATCACCAGCCTCGGCGACACCGTCTACGTCGGCGGGCACTTCGACAACGCGTGCCGCACCGCGCGTACCGGAACCCAGGGCGTCTGCCTCGACGGCTCGGACCCGCGGGTCAAGCTCGCGGCCCTGGACGTCGCCGACGGCCACCTGCGCGACTGGACCGCCAACGCCAACGGCATCGAGGGTGTGCTCACCATGGCCGTCAACCCGGGGCTCGGGGCGTTCGCCGCGGGCGGCGCCTTCACCACGATCAACGGCGTGAGCCAGAAACGCCTCGCGCAGTTCCGCTGAGCCTCACCGCAGGACAGGGCCGCATCCTCGGGCGACGGGTGCGGCCCTGTTGCGTTCCGCCCCGGCCCTGCGGTTGTCGCGGCCCTGTGCCCGTACCCTCAGGCTTGGCAGTTGTGGGCGTTCTTCCAGGCCTTGACCTTCGCGACCGGGCTCTTGTTGCCGTTCTTGCGCCAGGAGTCCAGGTACGGCGCAGGCCAGATCACGCCGCGGCGCACCTTCCAGTCGCCGACCCGCGCGCACGGCGGCGAGATGCCGTAGTGCAGGTGGCAGACGCCGTTGGCGTTGCCGGTGTGGCCGACCTTGCCGAGCTGCTGGCCCGCCTTGACCCGGACGCCCTTCTTGATGCCCGTCAGAACCTTGCTCAGGTGCGATCCGTAGTAGCGCACGCCGTCGTCGCCGAGCAGCGAGACCGACAGGCCGCCGTTCAGCGGACCGTCGGGGCGGCCCTTCACGTACTCGTCCTTGAGGCTGATCTCGAGCACCACGCCGCTGGTCGTCGCCACGACCTTCTCGCCGCAGTCGGCGAAGATGTCGGTCGCCGGATACTTCGAGTGCGTCGGGTGGTACGCCACGTTCGACGCCTTCACCGGGAAGACGTACCTCACGCTCAGCGGGGCGGTCGCCCGCGGCTTGGCCGGCGTCTTCGACGGCGTCGCGGGCGTGACGACCTTACCGGCGGCGGCGGGCGGGGCCGCGGACTCCACGGGCGCCGCGGTGGTCGCAGTGGGCTCCACGAACTGCGGCGTCGCGGCCGTCGACGGCCCGTCGCCCGGCGTGCCGCAGGCGGCGAGCGAGAGCGCGGTGACGGTCAAGACCGAGAGGGTACGCAGGGAAAGCACCGCGCCATCCTGACAGAAGTTGTCCGCGCCCGCAGACCCGCAGCCGGTGGATAGGGTTCGGGGAGGCACCTTGTCGACGACGGAGGGCGCGCATGAGCGAGCACGCGGGATGGGGCGGGACGACGCCGCCGGCGGGATGGCTGCCGCCCGTACGCCCGCCTGAGGCGTTGCCCGGCCTGCCGCCCCGCCCGACGTACCGGGAGACGCACCGCATCCGCACGGCCCCGTTGCTCAGCGGCGCCGGCGCGGCGGCGCTCTGGTTCACGCTCTTCGGCAGCCTCGGCCGGGATCTGTTCGGCTACGCATGGTGGACCATCGGCGCGGCGGTGTCGGCGTGGATCGCGGCGGCCGTGCTGACCATCCTCGGCGACCGCGGCGTGGCCGTCGGCGTGGCCCTCGCCAGCGGCGTCGGCCTATCGATAACCGCCGGTGTCGTCGGTGCGAGGTGGATCACTACGAACGACTGGCCGCTGTGGTGAATGTCCAGCTCTGCGGCGGTCTGTCATTGACGAACCGTACGGCTACGGTGGCGCAACGCACTCGCCCTTGACGAAGGCCGAGCGGCTTGGGCACTCTCGGCCCATGGCCCACGTACCGCAGCGACTCGACCCCGACCGTCGCCGCCGCCGGCTCGAGCTCCTCGCGGCTCTGGCAGACGCGAAGTCGGCCCGCGAGCTGAGCCAGCCACACCGCCTGCGCGGCGCCCGCATCCGCGAACTGATCGCCAACCGGCGCCGCCTCGCCAACTGATCCACGGCCCGCGCCGCCCCGCCGTGCGCGGCCTCCATCGCCCGCAGCCGGCACCGCCCGCGCGACCCGGGCTCCCCGCGCAGCCGGGACCGCCCGCGCTCCCCGCAGCCGGCACCGCCCGCGACCCGCGCTCCCCGCAGCCGGCGCCTTCCGTCGCCCGCGCATTCCGCAGCCGGCCCCCGATTCCCGCAGCCGGCACCTTCCGTCGCCCGCGCCTTCCGCAGCCGGCGCGCGCTTCCCGCAGCCGGGCCGCGCTTTCCGTGGGTCAGGGCTTCTCGCCCCGGTCCAGCCGGATCACCCGCCGGTCCGTGACGATCGCCGTGACCAGGTCGTGCGGGGTCACGTCGAACGCCGGGTTGACCGCCGCCCAGTACGCCGTCACCTCCGCCGCCCCCCGGTCCTCGATCTCCACCGCGGCGCCGTCCGGGGTGTCCAGGTCGACGGTCGTCTCCGGCGCGACCACCACGAACGGCACACCGGCACGCCGCGCGCCGAGGGCGTGGGCGTACGTGCCGACCTTGTTGATGACGTCACCGTTGGCGCAGATACGGTCGGCGCCGAGGATCACCGCGTCCGCCTCCCCGCGGGCCAGCAGGAACGGGCCGGCCGAGTCCACCGCGACCCGGAACTCGATCCCGGCCTGCTCCAGCTCCCAGGCGGTGAGCCGGGCGCCCTGCAGCAACGGCCGGGTCTCGCTGGCGATCACCCCGGCCAGGGAGCCACGCCGCTGCAGCTCCACCACCACCCCGAGGGCGGTCCCGCCGACCACCGCGGCCAGCCCGCCGGTGTTGCAGTGGGTCAGCACCCGGGGCGGCCCGCCGCACAGATCCACCATGAGGTCGGCGCCGAGCGCGGCCATCGCGGCGGACGCGGCGATCTCCTCGTCGCGCACCGCGCACGCCTCGGCGAGGACGCCGTCGAACCCGTCCTCGAGCCGCGCGGCGGCCCTGCGCACCCCGCGGGCGAGGTTCACGGCGGTGGGCCGGGCCACTTCGACATCGCGTACGGCCGCGGCGAGCCCCGCCGGGTCATCGGCGAACTCCCGCGCCGCGAGCACGACCCCGAAGGCGCCGGCCACCCCGAGCGCCGGGGCACCCCGCACTGCCAACGACCGGATCGCGGCGACCAGGTCGGCGACCGAGGTGACGCGGAGGATACGCAGCTCACCGGGGAGAGCGGTCTGATCGATGAGCTCGACGGCCCCGTCCACCCAGTCAATGGTCCGCATGCGCCGCAGCCTATCGACCCGCCGACGGCAACGACCGCACAGCGCCGCCCGCCCGCGGCCGGCCACCCCACGGCCGCCCACAAGCCCAGCCCGCGCCCGGCCACCCGCCCAGCCCACGGCGCGACCAACCGCCCAGCCCACGGCGCGACCAACCGCCCGGCCCACGGCGCGACCAACCGCCCGGCACCCGGCTGGCCACCCCGCCCAGCCCGCGGCCGGGGGCTCGCCCGGGCGTCCGCTCAGAGGCGGGCGAGGGCCTTGCGCAGCGGGTCCAGGCCCAGCGATCCCAGGTTCAGCGCATCCCGGTGGAAGTCCTTGAGGTTGAACGCCGCACCCTTGCGGGCCTTGGCGTCCTCGCGCGCCTGGAGCCAGATGCGCTCGCCCACCTTGTACGACGGCGCCTGGCCCGGCCAGCCCAGATAGCGCTTCCACTCGAAGCGCAGCACGTCCTCCTGCATGCGGCAGTGCTGGCGGAGGAACTCCCAGCCCAGCTCCGGCGTCCAGCGTTCGCCCGGGTGGAAGCCGAACGGGTTGTCGCGGGGGATCTCCAGCTCGAGGTGCATGCCGATGTCGACGATGACGCGGGTGGCGCGCAGGGCCTGGTTGTCGAGCATGCCGAGGCGGTCGCCCGGGTCGGCGAGGTAGCCGAGGTCGTCCATGAGGCGTTCGGCGTACAGGGCCCAGCCCTCGCCGTGGCCGGAGCACCAGCAGAGCAGCCGCTGCCAGCGGTTGAGCAGGTCGGCGCGCTGGATGGTCTGGCCGATCTGGAGGTGATGGCCGGGCACGCCCTCGTGGTAGACCGTCGACGTCTCGCGCCAGGTCGAGAACTCGGTCTGACCCTCCGGGACCGCCCACCACATGCGGCCCGGGCGGCTGAAGTCCTCGCTCGGCGCGGTGTAGTAGATGCCGCCGTCGCTGGTGGGGGCCAGGCACGCCTCGACGGTGCGGACCGCCGGGGGGATTTCGAAGTGGGTGCCGTTGAGCTCGCTGACCGCCTTGTCGGCGACGGACTGCATCCAGTCGCGGAACGCCTCCTTGCCCGGGATCCGCCGGGCGGGGTCGGCGTCGAGCACCTCCACCGCGCGGTCCACCGTGGCGCCGGGGCCCGCGATCTCGGCGGCGACCGCGCGCATCTCGCGCTCCAGCCGGGCGAGTTCCTCGAAGCCCCAGGCGTACGTCTCCTCCTGGTCGACCTTCGCGCCGAGGAAGTACTGGGAGGCGCGGGCGTACCGTTCGGGTCCCGCCGCCTGCTTGTCGCGCCCGTACGGCGCCAGCTCGGTGCGCAGGAACTGCCCGAAACCCGCCGTGGCCGCCGTGGCCGCCGCCGCGTTGCGTTGCAGGTCGGCCAGCAGCGCGCCCTCGGCACCGAGCCCGTCGGCGAGGTTGTGGAAGAAGTTGTCGCGCTGGGGGTCCGTCCACGCGGCGCACTGCTCGGCGACCTCGAGCAGCTGGACGCGCGCGCTGGCGTTGCCGCGGCGGGCCTCCTCGAGCAGCGTGCGCTCGTACTGCTGGAGGGCACGGGGGAACGCGCCGAGCCGGGCGGCGATGTTGGCCAGCGCCTCCTCGCCCTGCACCGGCATCAGGTCGAAGACCATCCGCAGGCCGTGCACCGCGCTGGAGATGACGTTGATCTCGCTGGCCGTGTCGCCGGACTCGTAGCGGGCCAGGTCGAGGCCGAGCCGCTCCTGCATGGCGTCCTTGGCGACGTTCTCGGCCTCGGTCTCCGGGTCGATCGGGTCCAGCTCGGCGAGGGTGCGGCGGACGAGCTCGGCCTGGGCGGCGAAGCCCTCGGGCGACAGGTCGTCCAGCTCGTGGTCGTGTCCGGGCACCCCGATGAAGGTGGCGCCGGTCGGGTTGAGCGGCGCCCATTCGTCGACGTAGCGGTTGGCGAGGTCATCAATCTGTCCCACGCGCCGACCCTACGGGAGACCCCCGACAATCTGCTGGACCTATTCCGCCGCCGGGTGACCCGCCGTCCACTCGAGCAGGCGCTCGGCCGACCACGTGTTCACGACCCGGTCGGCCGGTACGCCGCACAGCGCCGCGCGCTCACACCCGTACCGTTGCCAGTCGAGCTGTCCCGGCGCGTGCGCGTCGGTGTCGATGCTGAAGAGGCACCCGGCCTCGACCGCGACGGTGAGCATCCGCTTCGGCGGATCGAGCCGGTCCGGCCGCGAGTTGATCTCCACGGCCTTGCCGTGCTCGACGCAGGCGGCGAGCACCTTCTCCAGGTCGAACGTGCTGGGCGGCCGGGTGCGCCCGCCGCGGTGCGCCCGGTCCCCCTCGCCGCCCGCGGACACCTTGCGCCCGGTCATGTGCCCGAGGATGTCGAGGTGCGGGTTGGCGATGGCGGCCAGCATCCGGCGCGTCATCTTCGGCGACTCCTCGCGCAGGTTGCTGTGCACCGACCCGACCACCACGTCGAGGCGGGCGAGCAGCTCGTCCTCCTGATCGAGCGAACCGTCGGCGAGGATGTCGACCTCGATGCCGGTGAGGATGCGGAAGCCGTCGGGCAGCGCCTCGTTCAGCCGTTCCACGTAGTCGAGCTGTTTGCGCAGCCGCTCGGCGGTCAGCCCGCGCGCGACGGTCAGCCGTGGGGAGTGGTCGGTGAGCACGAGGTACTCGTGGCCGACCTCGACCGCGGCGAGCGCCATCTCCTCGATCGGCGAGCCGCCGTCCGACCAGTCGGAGTGGGCGTGGCAGTCGCCGCGCAACGCCTGGCGCAGGGCGGCGGCCGCGCCCTTCAGGTCGGTGCCCTCCGTGGTCTCGAGCCGGCGCAGGTACACCGGCTCCTCGCCGGCGAGCGACTCGGCGATGCACCGGGCGGTCACGTCCCCGACGCCGGGCAGCTTGGCCAGCGTGCCCCCGGCCGTACGCTCGGCAAGCTCCGCGGCGGGCAACGCCGCGACCGTCGCGGCCGCCGACCGGAACGCGCGGACGCGGTAGGTCGCCTCGTTGGCCCGTTCCAGCAGGAACGCGATGCGCCGCAGGTCGGCGACCGGATCACGGGTTGGCATGCCGCCCAGCGTAGGGCTCACCGCCGCCCTCCCGCTCGCCGAACGTCGTCCTTGGCCTGCGTGAACGCCCGCGCCGGGCGGCGGACGGGGTTGCCGGGCAAAGATCGGTGTCGGTATCTTCCTCGCGCCGCGCGGCCGGTCCGGCCCGCGGGACCGCGGCTGGATCGCGCGGTGTCACGGGGGAAGGAACACCGGAGATGTTTCGTGCTGCCGCATCCGTCGTGATGCTGCTCGGCTTCTATGTGGTCGCTCTGATCCAGTTGGTCGCCGTGCTGGCGCTCGTCGTGTGGGTCTCGCTGGAGGCCAATGCCGGCGTCGGGATCAAGCTGGGCTTCCCGTTGCTGCTGGCCGTGGGCGCCACTGTGGTCGGGCTGTGGCGGGCCATCCGTACGCGCCCCGAGCCGATGCACGGGCTGGTCGTCTCGCCGGAGCAGGCGCCGGAGCTGTGGAACACCGTACGGGCGCTGGCTGCCGAGGTGGGCACGCGTACGCCCGACGAGATCCGCCTGGTGCCCGAGGTGAACGCCGCGGTCAGCGAGGACACCAAGCTGCTGGGCCTCATCGGCGGCCGGCGCCGGCTGTACCTGGGCATGCCGCTGGTGCAGGCGCTGTCGGTGGATCAGATGCGCTCGGTCGTCGCGCACGAGCTGGGCCACTACTCGGGGCGGCACACGCGGCTCGGCGCGGTGGCGTACCGCGGCCGGCTGGCGATCGGCGGCACGGTCAGCCGCATCGGCAGGTGGAACCCGGTGGGCATGATCTTCCGCGGCTACGCCCGGCTGTACCTGCTCGTCGACAACGCCGCCTCCCGGCGCCAGGAGCTGGACGCCGACCGCGCCTCGGTGCGCGTCGCGGGCCCCGAGGTGGCCATGTCGGCGCTGCGCGAGCTGCCGGTCGTCGACGCGGCGTGGGACTTCTACTTCGGACGGTACGTGGCCGGGGGCTGGGAGGCCGGGTACGCGCCGGACGACTTCTTCGGCGGGTTCGGGCAGCTCTTCGCCGCCCGCGGGGACGAGCTGGCCGAGCTGCGCGATCAGGAGCCGGAGGAGCACCGGTCGCGCTGGGACACGCACCCGTCGACGGCCGAGCGGATCGCGGTGATGCGTACGGCGCCGCAGGTGGCGCACCCGGTGGACGGCCGACCGGCCGCCGCCCTGCTGCCCTCGGTCCGGGAGGCGGGGATCGCCCTGCAGCGTGAGGTGGTGGACGTCGGCAACCGGCAGGTGCTGCCGTGGCCGCAGTTCACCGCCGCCGCGGCGACCGCCCGTCTGCAGCGCAACGCCGACCGCATCTTCCGGTCGCTGGGCCGGCTCACCGGCGCCCCGGACCCGGGGCTGGGCACGCTGTTCGACCTGGTGGCCGCGGGACGACTCGGGGAGCTGGCGGAGGAGTTCTTCCCCGGGGCGACGCGCAAGGAGGCGGCGCTGAGGTTCGCCGGGCCGATGGACATGCTGTTCGCCCTGGCGGCCGTCCGCTCCGGTACGGCGTTCTGGCGCCACTCGTGGTCGGGCCCGGCCCGGCTGACCGACGCCCAGGGCGCGGAGCTGGACTTCGAGGAGATCGCCAAGCTCGCCGTCTCGCCCGCGACGATCGACGAGGCGCGGGCCCGGCTGGCGGAGCGGGGCGTGCACGTCGAGGCGGCCGGCATCATGGAGCGCAAGGCGTCGGCGAGCGGTTCGGACGTGATCGCCGCGATGGCGAACCTGAAGGTGGACGGCGCGCACACCGACCTGGTGCTGCTGGACCGCGGGTTCCTGTTCGTGCCCGGGCCCAAGTCGACGGACCACGGCAAGAAGCGGCTGCAGGAGCTGCTCGGGTCGGCGCCGGTGGAGCAGCTGGCGGCGCGGCACCGGTTCGTGCCGTTCGAGGAGGTACGCGGCGCCGCCGTCACCAAGCGCACCCCGGTGCGGGCCGACCTGCGGATGCACGACGGCACGGTCATCGCGGTGGAGGAGCGGTGGACGGGTGAGCAGCTCGGGGACAGCCGCGAGACCCTGCTGAAGGTCCTGGACCGCTTCGCCCGGGAGACGGACGCCTAGCGCCCCGTTCGTCTCCGGCGAAGATCCGAAGGCCCGTCCGGCGTTCCACCGGGCGGGTTTTCTCATGAATTCGTCCGGTACGTGAGACGAGAGCTGTATCTGTACGACTACTCAGAGCGATCAAGTGTCGCTACGTGATGCAGTCTTTACCGCTGAGTAACAAGAATCGGGCAAAGCAGCGTACTCCATTGTGGAAGTTTCGGTTGAACCGGGTTCCCCGGGCCGATGCGTCCGCGCAACCGCGCCCAGCGCGCGTCGCGCTCGGCCCGGACGGCGGCGACGGCGCTGGTGGGACTGGTTCCGGAACCGCCTACGACCTGCCCGCCCCCGCGGTCCATCCTCCGATCAGACGAGCCAAGACTGACCCTAGGAAAGGGGTCACATGATTTTTTCTCGGATAGATTGACCCGGATCGGTGCGCTTGCACGGCTACGGAGGGTAGCCGCCGAAACGGTCTATCGCGGGCGCATGGTGGAGGAATTGGCGATGTCAGTCTCGGTGGAGAACCGGCGAGTCCGGACGCGGTCCGTGCTCGCGGCTGTTTTGACGCTTTTGATACTCGTGCCGGCGGGCATCCTGTTCGCCCGGGCCTGGGGCGACGTCTCGGACCGCAAGGAGAGCACCCGGCTCGAGCAGAAGGGCGTCGAATATCTGACCGCCCTCGGCCCACTGGTCAGCGCGCTCACCGAGGCCCAGTCCTCGGCGCTGTCCGGCGTCGCCACACCGCCGAGCTCGCTGACCTCCGCGGTCGCCGGCGTCTCCGCGGTGGACCAGCGCCTGGGCGCCGAGCTGCGGACCCGGGACCGGTGGAGCGGGCTGAAGCAGCGCATCGACCTGCTCCCCAAGGCCACCGGCGGACCGCTCGCCGTCTACCAGGCCCACGTCGAGGTCGCCGACCTGACGCTGGCCCTGTACGACGCGGTGCGCAACAACTCGGAACTGGCCCGCGACCCGGACAACGACATCTCGCACCTGCAGCAGGCGGTGGCCGACGACCTGCCCGCCGCCGTCGTGCAGATGAGCCGCATGAGCGACCTCAGCCAGCTCGTCGCCAAGGCCGACGCCCAGCAACGGGCCCAGCTCGGCCCGCAGTTCGGCGCCGCGGTGGTCGAGGTGAACACCTCGGTCAACGACCTGACCGACAACCTGCAGGCGGCGGTCGACGACACCAGCAGCCCGACGCTGAGCGGCAACCTGGTCAGCGGCCTGGACGCGTTCCGCCGCGGCGTCGAGCTGCTCACCCGCGGCGCCAACCCCACCGGCGCCCCGAACGCCTCCACCATCGCCACGGCGCAGACCCGGTTGCAGGTGTCGCTGGGCAACCTCGCCGGCATCACCACGCGGGAGATGACGCGGCTGCTGGACGACCGGCTCGACAGCCTCGGCTACCGCACCCTGGAGACGCTCGCCGCCGGCATCGCCGCGCTCCTGCTCGCGCTCGCCGCGATCATCCTGCCGCTCACCGGCCGCCGCCGCGGCGCCGCCGGGCCGTCCCCGTCCGCGCGGACTCCCGGCGAGTCCACCCGCGACATGACGGTCGGACCGGGCGGGGTCGAGCCCGGTGGTCAGATGCCGGCGTACGGCGACGCCACCCCGACACGGCGGGAGCGATCCGGTGCTCTTCGGTAAGTTCCGCATCCTCGGCAAGCTCACGCTGCTGGTGCTCGTACCCCTCATCGGGGTCGTGGCGCTCGCCGTGCCGATCGTCATCAACCGCGTCGACGTGGCGCGCGACGCACAGGGCACCTCCGACGCCGTCCAGCTCGCCACCCGGGTCGGCTCGGCCGTCCAGGAACTGCAGGAGGAACGCCTGCTGTCGGTGGGCTACCTGTTCGGCTTGGTCCAGGAACCGGAGCTGGCGGTGCAGACCGCCAAGGCGACCGACCGCATCCAGGGGCTCAAGCACCTCGACGAGCCGCTGTCGGCCGACATGACCAAGGCGGTCGACAACATCTCGAAGCTCACCGGCACCCGGGCCGGCGTGCTCGACCGGACCATCCGGCCGGACCTGATCGTCAGCGACTTCAGCGCCGTGATCAACCAGATCATCAACGCGCTCGGACTGTCGCAGAAGGCGGACCTGACCACCTCTACGGGCCGGCAGATGTACGCCCTCGAGCAGGCGCTCCGCAGCGACAACCTGATCAGCGAGGCGTCCGGTTACCTGACCTCCGCCGTGGTCACGAAGAACGCCGGCCTGGTCCGCCTGTTCTACTCGACGCTGCTGCAGCTGCAGTTCATCATCACCAACGCGCAGCCGTACTTCACCGACGCGCAGTACAAGCTCTACCTCGGCGCCCAGGACGCCTTCGCCTCGCGCGTGGGCACCCGCTTCCTGGTCGAGGCGGCCACCGACCCGGACGCGGCGATCAAGCAGCTGGGCATCCAGACGCTGTTCCCGTCGCTGCGATCCGTCATCGTCCTCGGCGGCTTCGTGGAGAAGCGGGTCGCCGCGGACGTGGACACGGTCGTGACCCGCAACCGCGACGACGCGCTGCGCACCGCCGCGCTGGTCGGCGGCGGCTCGCTGCTCCTGCTGCTGCTGGTGGTCGCGCTGTCGCTGTTCATGGCCCGCGCGGTCGCCCGGCCGCTGCGCCGCCTGACCTCCTCCGCGGAACGGATCGCCCGCACCGCCGAGGCCGAGCTGGAACGCGTGGCCGACGACGAGTACGAGGCGTCCCGGCCGATCCGCCTCGACCCGGTCGACGTGGAGGCCCGCGACGAGATCGGCGACCTGGCGCGCGCGTTCGACCGCGTGCAGACCACGGCCGCCCGGCTGGTGGAACGCCAGGTGCTCGGCCGCCGCAACGTCGCCCAGATGTTCGGGCACGTCGGGCGCCGTACGCAGAACCTGGTCGGCCGCCAGCTCGCCCTGATCGACAACCTCGAGCGCCGCGAGACCGACACCGACCGCCTGGGCGAGCTGTACCGGCTCGACCACATGTCCAGCCGTCTGCGGCGGAACGCGAGCGCGCTGGTCGTGCTCTCCGGTGGTGCCGGCGCGAACGACCACATGGCACCGCTGCCGCTGTCCGACGTCGTACGCCTCGCCCTCGGTGAGATCGAGGACTACACCCGCGTCGACGTCGAGGTGCCCGAGGAGATCGTGGTCGTACCCGCGGTCGTGGCCGACCTGACGCTGCTGCTCGCGGAGCTGATGGAGAACGCCACGTCGTTCTCGCCGCCGCACACCCGGGTCACGGTCAGCGCCACGGACCTGCACGGCGGCGCCCGGCTGGCCGTCATCGACCACGGCCTCGGCCTGTCCCCGGAACGCCTCGCCGAGGAGAACGCGCGGCTCACCCGCCGCGAGCGCCTCGACCTGGTGCCCAGTGAGGTGCTCGGCCTGTTCGTGGTCGGCCGCCTCGCCCGGCGGCACGGCGTCGAGGTCACCCTCACCGACACTCCCGAGGGCGGCGTGACCGCGTGGGTGGACCTCAAGCCGGCGCACCTCGTGGCGCGGCCCGAGCCGATGCCCGTACCGGTGTCGCCGATCCACGCGACCGTGCCCAGTCAGCACAGCGAGTTCGCCCCGTTGATCGCCGGCGGTTCCGTCCGGTCGGTGCCGGGCAGCGCCCAGCCGTTCGACCCGAACGTGCTGACCCGGGCCACCCGCACGCTGGAGGCGGCCCGGAGCTGGAACGCCTTCGCCGTCCGGCCGCAGCTGGAGGCGGCCCCCACCGACCACCAGGTCTTCGAGGCGACGCCGGTGGCGGGACGGTTCCCGGCGGCGCTGCCGGAGCTGCCCGCGGCCGGCCGGTACGCCGAACCGCAGCGTCCCGTGGTGGAGGCGCCGATGGACGCGTTGTACCAGCGTCCGCAGCCGGTGGCCGACTTCCGGCTGCCCGCGCCCGCGCCTGCACCGGTCAGCCCGACGCCGGTGAGCTCGACGCCCGTACCCCCGGCGGTCGTGCCGCAGCCCCGCACGAGCCCGGAGTCGCGGAACGGCACGGCCGCCCCGCTGCGCCGGCGCGTGCCCGGCAGCCAGCTGCCCGCCGAGACCGGCCCGAAGCTGCCCGCCGCGCCGCCGACCTCGGACGACGCGCTCGCGGCCCGGGAGGCGTTCGACGCCTTCGAGGCGGGGGTGTCCCGCGCCAAGTGGGACGTCATCGAGCAGGACATGTCGGCGCCGCCGGCGGTGGGTCACCCGCCGCTGACCCGGCGGGTGCCCGGCGCGACGCTGCCGGTCAGCGAACCCATGCCGGCCCCACCGACCGCATCAGCCCAGCCGCTCGATCCGGACGCCGCCCGGGCGCTCATGGAGCAGTTCGAGTACGGCGTAGCCCGAGCACTGCAGGACAGCCAGCCACAACCCGAGGGACAACCGCGATGACTTCCCCCTACTCCACCGACACCGGCAACGGGCGCGACTACGCGCAATCCCAGCTCAGTGCGGAGGCGAAGACCTTCAACTGGCTGCTGGACTCGTTCACGTCCGGCACCGCGGGCGTCGTCGAGGCCATCGCCGTGTCCTCCGACGGGCTGCTGATGGCGATGTCGGCGATCAAGGACCGGCCGAACGCCGAGCGCCTCGCCGCGGTGGTCTCCGGCCTGACCAGCCTCGCCGGCGGCGCCGCCAGCTGGTACGCGCTGGGCAGCCTCAACCGGGTCATCATCGACATGGCGGACGGGTACCTGCTGGTCACCGCGATCAGCGCCGGCTCGGTGCTCGGCGTGATCGCCGACCGCTCGGCCAACCTCGGCACGCTCGCGTACGAGATGACGCTCTTCGCCACCCGGGCCGGCGGCGCCCTCAGCCCGCGCCTCATCGCTGAATTGAAGAACGCCGTTCAGCAATGAGCTTCCCGGCCGACCCCGACGACCCGGACCACCCGGCGACAACGGGTGTCCGGCCGTTCCTGCGCAACACGGGCCCCGGCGTGCGGTACGAACCTGCGCCGGCCCCGGCCCCCGGCCCCGCGCCCGGGGAGCCGCCCGGCGAGCACACGACGTCGCTGCGGCCGTTCGTCATCACGTCCGGCCGGGTCGCGGCCGTCGATCCCGCCATCGGGCTGGAGACGCAGGTCAGCGCGCACCCCGGCGCGTTGTCCGCGCGGCTGTCACCCGAGCAGCGGGCCATTGTGCACCTGTGCGGTGAGCCGCTGTCGGTGGCCGAGATCTCGGCCCGGCTCCGGCTGCACTTCGGCGTCACGCGGATCCTGGTCGGTGATCTGCGGGCCGCCGGCCACCTGGACGTACACGTGTTGGAGAACGACTTCCCCGACCCCGAGACCATCATGCGAGTGATCCGTGGACTTCGATCCATTTCCTGAGAGCCGCGTCGTCGGCACCGCGCGCGTACCGGGCGCGCCGCAGCGGACCGCACCGCCGGTGCCGGTCAAGATCATCGTTGCCGGCGGCTTCGGCGTCGGCAAGACGACCACCGTGGGCGCCATCTCGGAGATCTCACCGCTGACCACCGAGGCCGAGATGACCATGGAGTCGGTCGGCGTCGACGACCCGGGGCAGGCCACGGCCAAGACCACCACCACGATCGCGATGGACTTCGGGTGCGTCACGATCGACCAGACGCTGAAGCTGTACCTGTTCGGCACGCCGGGCCAGTCCCGCTTCGCGTTCATGTGGGACGATCTGGTCCGCGGCGCCCTCGGCGCGCTCGTGGTGGTCGATACGTCCCGGATCGACGACTGTTATCCCGCAGTGGATTATTTCGAGCGCGCCGGACTCCCGTTCGTCGTGGGGGTCAACACGTTCAACGGGCAGACGGGCTACAACCTCGACGAGGTGCGCTGGGCGCTCGCCGTCCGGGACGACGTGCCGGTTCTGCAGTTCGACGCCCGTTTCCGCGGGTCCGTCCGGGACGCCCTGCTCGTGGTGCTCGACCAGGCCCTCGACAAGGCCATGCGGATGCGATCGTCGTAAGGTGTGCGCCGAGTCGCTGGTCGCCCGGTTCACAAACCGCCCTCCGAGCGGGCACAGTGATACGGGGCGACCGCGTGTGACGGGAGGACGGTGACGTGCGAGGCGGACTGGACGACGCGCTCGACAGGCTGGCGCGCCGGGACGAGCTGCGCCGCCGTGCCGCGGGCGAGGCCACGGGCACCCCGCCGGCCGTGACGGAGCTGGTTGAGGCGATCGCCGCGGTCGTCGGACGCAACCCGGAGCTCGCCGTGACCGTCGGTGTCGAGGGCGCGGGTGACCCGGTGCTGCTGCACTTCGGGGTCGAGGACGGCATCGTGCAGGTGCGCGCGGACAACTCGGTGGCGCAGCGCGCGACGGAGCCCAGCCGCGACGACTACATCGACATCGACCTCGTCGAAGAAGCCGAGCCGGAGCCGTACGCGCCGCCGAACGGCTACACGTTCGGTTCGCCGGTCGTCTCGCCGGTCGTGGAGCCCGAGCCGACGGGTTCGCACCGCTACGAGGAGCCCCCGCCGCACCCGTTCGCGGCCACCCCGCCGCCGGAAGTGCCCCCGCAGACGACCCGGCCGATCCATCCCGAGCAGCACCGGGCCCCGCAGGAGCCGAGCGCCGCCGAGCGCGCCCCCGAGCCGCCGCGCGGCATGCCGACGCCGCTGCCCGAGCCGGTCCCGCTGCGGGTCAGCGAGGAGGAGACGGAGATGGCGGCCCGGCGCCTGGCCGCCCTGCTCCGCGAGGACCCGACGCTGCTGCGCGCCCAGGACTGATCGCTCAGGACTGATCGCGTCCGAGGATCGCCCGCTCCACCCCGGCGACCCGGTCGGCGAGCAGGCCCACCGCGCCGACCGCCCGGGTCATCGGGTCGTCCTCCGCGCCGCCCAGCGCCTGCTCGCGCCGGAAGGCCGCCTTGACCTCTTCCCAGCGGGCGGCCTGCTCGGGGGTCAGCCGGCCGCGCAGCTCGGCGAGCTTCAGCAGGTTGGCCTCCGCTCCCGTGGTCAGCGTCTGCGCCTCGCCCCGGTAGTGGTCGTCGACCACCGCATCGAGCTCGGCGTCGTTCATCACCGGGACGATGCGCTCCGCCAGCTTGTTCATGTTGCGGTACGAGCCCTGCAGCTTGAACGGCGGCTCGGTGCGGGCCGCGTCCGACTGCGCCGCCGAGGCGATGTACGTCTGGTTGTTCCGCAGCACGATCCGCTGCACCCGCCGCATCTTGCGCAGCACGGACAGCACCTGCTCCAGCTCCGTCGCCGAGTACGCGTGGCTGAGCCGGTCGGGGCGTACCGAGTCGTCGCCCTCGGCGAGGCGCACGAGCAGCGGCAGGTCGCCCCGATCGCGGGCGGACAGCGGCGCGAGCACCGGGTTGGAGGTGAGCGCGTTCTCCAGGTACGACATCTCGAACGCGTCCTCGCGCCCGGACAGCACGTCGCCGAGGTTCCACACGTCGGCCCGGTTCGCCAGCATGTCGGGGATCCGGAACCGGGTGCCGCTCTCGGTGTACGGGTTGCCCGCCATACACACCGCGAACCGCTTGCCGCGCAGGTCGTACGTGCGCGTCCGGCCGTCCCAGACGCCCTCCATCCGCCGCTGCGCGTCACAGAGCGAGATGAACTTCTGCAGCAGCTCGGGCGAGGTGTGCTGGATGTCGTCGAGGTAGAGCAGGACGTTGTTGCCCATCTCCAGGGCGAACGAGATCTTCTCGACCTCCTGGCGGGCCGTGGCGTCGGGCGCGTCCGCCGGGTCGAGCGAGGTCACGCCGTGCCCGAGCGCCGGCCCGTTGACCTTGACGAAGACCAGGCCGAGGCGGTTGGCGACGTACTCCATGAGGGTCGTCTTGCCGTAGCCGGGCGGTGAGATCAGCAGCAGCAGGCCGGACTGGTCGGTGCGCTTGCCGTCGCCGGCGGCGCCGAGCTGGCGGGCCAGGTTGTCGCCGATCAGCGGCAGGTAGACCTCGTCGAGGAGGCGGTTGCGCACGAACGCGGACATGACGCCGGGCTTGTACTCGTCGAGGCGCAGGCGGTCGCGTTCGGCGGCGGCCAGGGCGGTCCGCTGCTTCTGGTACGCCCGGTACGCCGGCATCCGCTCCTCCCGGAACCGCCGGGTGGCCGCGAGGAACTCGTCGAGCCGTACGGTCAGCCGCCCGCCCGCCAGCCGCGGGTGCGTCGACAGCAGCCCCTCGACGGTCTCGCTGATCGCCGCCGCGGAGTCGTACCGGGTCAGCGCCGTCCCGGTCAGCTCGATCGCCACGGCCTCGACGAGGTCGCTCGCGTCACCGGCGTCCGGGTGCGCCCGGTGGAACGCGGACAGCCAGGCGTGCACGACCTGCCGCCGCGAACCGGGGTCGGCCTCCAGCGCGCGGAGATCCTCCGCGAAGGACCGCGCCGCCTCGGGGGACAGCGCGCGGTGGAAACGGTCGAGGAATGTCCGGGCGGAGGCGCTGGTCACGAACCCGGCGGGGGCGCTCGCCAGCTCTTCCACGAGGTACTCACCGACGGCCGGTTCGGCGTCCGCGGCGGAGGCGAGGGCCGCGCAAAGGTCCGCGAGGTCCTGACCGGCGCCGAAGAGCTCACGGGCCCGGACGAGGGAACCGGCGCGGACAGCCCACGACGACTGTTGGTCGGCCGGGAGCGCAGCCCAGAAGAGCTGCGCGGCGGCCCGCACGGGCGCCGGGAAGCGCAGGAGGCCGGCCGCCGCGTGCAGCCGGGTCACGGCGCCGAGGATAAGGGCGGCGTCGCTGTCGTGGACGCCGCGTTCGTAGCCCTCGTCGTAGCGGGCCTCGGCTCCCCGGCGTACCAGATCACGCACTGTGCCGTCCGCCAGCGCGGCCGCCGCGCCCGCCGGGTCGCCGGCGAACAGCGCCGCGGCCAGGTGTTCGGCGCGGGAGACCTCCGGCGATTCCGAGATCAGCGGCTGGTCCCAGAACTGCCGGGTGGCCCGGAACGCCTCGTCGCGGACGGGCGCCCGGAAGTCGGTGCCAGTGACGGCGAACGCCAGCTCGGGCCCGTCGGGCACGAGCGTCAGGTCGATCGCCTGCGTGTTCACCGCGAACGTGTGCCGGCCGAGCGTGATGGTGGTGCCGTCGGCGCCGTACAGGTCGAGCCGGTCGCGCAGGGCCCGGCCGGCCTCCTGCCGCGCGGCCTTGACGCGCCCGTCCAGCTCCTCGGCCCGCACGGTGTCGCCGAGCGTACGCAGCTCCTCGGCGACCTGCCGCAGCTTGGCCACCATCGGGTCGGTGGCGAAGTACGTGTTGACGTCGTCGACCGTGCCCAGCGTGGCGACCCGGCGCTGGACGCTGGCCAGGGTGCGCTGCGCCGAGCCGAACAGCCGGTCGGCGCGGCGGGCCCGCTCGTCCAGCAGCGCCTGCCGCCGGGCCGCGAACGCCTCGTAGACCTCCGTACGCTTCGCGGCCAGCTGGTCGGCGAAGTCGTCGAAGTCGCCGAACCGGGACTCCAGCGCCTCGACCTGCAGCATCAGCTTGGCCAGCTGCTCGTCACCGCGTTCGGGGGTGTCGGCGGCGGCGAGCCCGGCGGTCACGGACTGGCCCAGCAGGGCGAACTCGGCGGCGAACGCGGCGCGGCCCTCGGCGGCGGCCAGCTCGCGCCGGCGGGCGTCCAGCGTGGCCCGGGCGCGGTTGACCCCGCCGAGGATCTCGCCGATGTGCTCGAGGATCGCCACCCGGACGGTGGCATCGGCGATGTCGAGGCCGCCGACGACCTCGGTGACGACCTGCAGCCCGTCGGCCTGCTCGGTGAGGCGTCCGGCCACCGGCGCGCCCTCGGCGACCGTGGTGATGGCCGCCGCGTCCGCGACGAGCTGCTCGACCGACTGCTGGTACCCGGTGAACGCGTCGTCGCGCCGGAGGAACTCCACGGCCCGGCGTGCGGTGGAGTCGACCTCGGCGGTGAGTTCGGTGTCCAGCGCGTCGAGCCGGGCGGTGTCGGCGTACCGCATCTCGCGCAGGGTCACGATGCGGCCCTGGGCCTGCCGGAGCGCGGCGAGCTGGCGGATCCAGGCGTCGGTGCTGGTGGGCACCTCGCCGCGGGCCCGGCGGATCAGTGAGGTCGTCGCCGCGGCCGCGTCGTCCACCGCGGCGGCGGCCTGTGCGGTCAGCTCCTGCACCGACTCGAACTCGTCGAGGACCTGCTCGGCGGTGGCGCGGACCTCGGACAGCGGGGCGCTGAGCTGCTCCAGCTCGGCCTCGGTGAGCCAGTGGTAGTTGTCGAAGAGCCGGGTGCAGGCCGCGATGATCGCCTCGAAGACCGGCCCGGACGGGCTCATCTCCTCGACCATGCGGGCCACCGACAGCGCGTCCGCGATGCCGCGGACCAGGTCGGCATTGCCGACGCGCTCCAGCGGACCCTCGCCGACCGGCTGGGCGGCGGCGAAGGTGTCCGAGACGTACGGCGTCTGCCACACCTGCATCGGGTGCACGCGGGTCGGCTCGTCGGACCCGGCCCGGAAGGCGACCAGCGTCCCGTCGTCGAACAGCGAGTAGCCGTGGCACGCGATCGGGGTGGCGACCTCCTTGCGGATCACGTTGTACGGCAGCAGCAGGTAGCGTCCGGCGGCCCGGGCGTGGAAGACGTACAGCACGTCCTCGCCGTTGACCGACCGCACGACCCGCTCGAACTCGAGGTCGGCCACGTCGGCGTCGAACGTCTTGGCGACGCCGGTGGACAGGTAGTAGCCGCCGGGGAAGATGACGCCCTGGTCCTCGGGCAGCCGCTGGCACGCCTGCCCGATCCCGTCCAACCGGACCACGTCACGGGTACGCGTGTTGAACACCAGGTACCGGTGCTGGGTCTCCTTGTACGGCAGCACCCGCAGCAGGATCAGCGCGCCGATCCGGGCGTACGCGATCTCCCCGTCGGCGAGGCTCTGCAGCGGCTCGTCGACGGGCTCGGAGAAGATGCCCTCGCCGTCCTCGGTGTTGTTCTCGATCTTGACGGTGAGCGTCCCGCCGACCGTCTCCACGAAGACCTCGTCCTCGATCGACACGTGCGGGTGCCGGCCGAGGATGTGCTGCTCACGGGTGGTGAGGCGCCACTCGAAGTCGTGCGAGGGCGGGAAGACGTGGTCGCGTTCGCCGCGGTTGTCCACGTACGACACCCCGTCGGTGCCGACGCGCCAGCGCAGCACCTTGAGGTCGTCGGCGCGGGCGCCGGTCTGGAAGACGGCCAGCAGCACACCCTCCAACCGGCGCAGCTGCAGCAGATGCGTCTCGCGGTAGTAGCGGTACAGCTCCGCGAAGTCGCGCAGGAACTGCGGATCGTCGAGCAGCCCTGGCAGCGTCGTCTCGTGGAACTTGCCGTCCGCGAACCCGTGCACGGCGAACACGTCGGCGACCGTGGTCTCGGTCTTCAGCCCGATGAACACGTTGTAGCCGAACAGCATCGCGCCGCCGACCTGCACGACGTCGCGCGGCACGCAGTTGTTCTCCGTACGGATCCGCTCCGCGCCGAGCAGCCGCATCTGCTGCCCGCCGAACGTCTCCATCCGGCGGGTGTTGAGCACCTCCGCCCGCGCGGCCAGCTCCTTGGCCTGTGCCCCGAGCCGGCCGCGCAGGACCTCGTAGGTGCCCGCGTCGAGGGTCCCCGTGGTCGCGTCGGTCACCGGGACGCCGGCACCTTCGCGTCGGCGAGACCCATCTCCTGGGCGGCGGCGAGGAGCTCACGCAGCTTGCCGGAGTCCTCGCGGCCGGCCTTGATCTGCTGGGTGAGGAACGCCGACAGCGTCAGGTTCGCCACGTCACCGGTGTTGACCGCGCCGACCACCCGGCTGAGGTCGTCGGCGAAGTTCGCCGAGCCGTCCAGGTAGCGCGCGCCGAGCCCCTGCACGACGTCGGAGTGCTGGACGAAGCCGTCGATGCTCTTGCCGAGCGTGATCGAGCCGACCAGCTTGTCGAAGAACACCGAGTCGCCCCCGACGATGTCGATGTCGGCCTTCTCGAGCCCGGTGGCGATGAGCGTGGCCTGCGCCTCGGCGATGTCCTTGTGCACGTGGATGCCGGCGAGCCGGATCTCCTTCTCCATCTCCAGCCGCAGCCGGTACTCCTCGTGCCCGCGGCTGGCGTCGTCCAGCGCCGCCATCGCGCCGGCCTTCTCGTGCAGGCCCTCGGCCTCGCCCTTGAGCTTCTCGCGGATCGCCTCGGCGGCGACCAGCGCCTTCTCCCGCTCCACGGCGGCCTCGGCGCGGCCCGTCTTCTCGACGACCTCAGCGTTGCGCTCGCGCACCTGCACGTCGGCGAGGCCCGCGGCGGCCGCCTCGGCCTGCGTACCCTCGGCCAGCCGGATCTTCGCGCGGGCGTCCAGCTCGGCGGCCTGCTGGCGGGCCTCCGCCAGCACCAGTTCCTCGCGGGCCTTGAACTTCGCGGCGGCCTCGGCCGCCTCCGCGGCCTTGATGTCCTTGACCAGGGCCTCCTGCGCCTCGGCCTCGGCGTTGATGATCACGGCCTGCCGGGTACGCTCCGCCTCCTCGACGACGCGCAGCCGCTTGATGTTCTCCTCCTGCTCGGCGACGGTCTTCTCGACGGCGATGCGCTCGCGGATCACCTCGGCGATCGAGCGCTTCTCCGCCTCGACCTCCTTGTCCTTGGCGATCGTGGAGAGCTGCGTCTCCCGCTCGCGGCCGATGACCTCGAGCATCCGGTCCTTCTCGATGCGCTCGGTCTCGATCGCGATGACCCGCTCGCGGTTCTTCTCGGCGACCGCGATCTCCCGGGCCTTGTTCTCCTGCTGCACCCCGAGCTGCTGTTCCGTCTGCAGGTGGGCACCCTCGGCGCGGAGGCGCTCCTGGGCGTGCGCGAGGGCGATCTCGGCCTCCTCGCGGGCCCGCATGGTCTCGATCTCCCGGCGCTGCTTGATCTCCGCGTCGGCCTGCCGGCGCTCCAGCTCGAGGATCGCCTCCTTGGCGTCCACGTTCTGCCGGGTGATCTCCTTCTCCTCGTTGCGCCGGTAGTCGTTGGTGCGGACCGACTCGATCGCGGTGAGCTCGGTGATCTTCCGGATGCCCTGCGCGTCCAAAATGTTCTTCGGGTCGAGCGACACCAGCGGCGTCTGCTCCAGGAAGTCGATCGCCGCGTCCTCGAGGCTGTACCCGTTGAGGTCGGTGCCGATCACCTCGATGATCTGGTCCCGGAACTCGTTGCGCTTGGTGTAGAGGTCGACGAAGTCCAGCTGCTTGCCGACGGTCTTCAGCGCCTCCGAGAACTTCGCGTTGAACAGCTCCTGCAGCGTCTGCTCACTGCTGGCCCGGGTGGTGCCGATCGCCTGCGCGACCTTGATGACGTCCTCGGTCGTCTTGTTCACCCGCACGAAGAACGTGATCCGGATGTCCGCGCGGATGTTGTCGCGGCAGATCAGCCCCTCCCGCCCCGTCCGCGAGATCTCGATCGTCTTCACCGAGATGTCCATGACCTCGGCCTTGTGCAGCACCGGCAGCACGACCGCACCGGTGAACGTGACGTCGACGCGGCGCACCTTGCTGACGATCAGCGCCTTGCCCTGCTCCACCTTGCGGAACATGCGGCTGATGAAGAACACGACGCCGAGCGCGATGAGCAGCACCACGGCGATGAGCACACCGATACCGGTGGAGACCACGTCCATGCAGATGTCCTTTGATTGTCGGCGCTAATTGCTGGCGATGTCGGCGGGGATGATCCAGAAGAAGTCGCCGTCGGGGTCGACGTCGTAGAGCACGGCGACCGTGCCGGCACGCAGGTCGTCGTCGCCGGCCTGGCGGACCTGCACGATGGCGGAGGAGCCGTCGGGCGCGTGCACCTCGGCCTGCCCGAACGTGCGGGTGACCCGCCCGGTGCGCACGACGCAGGTCAGCCCGAGGAAGTCGGCCCGCGACGGCTCTGCACCGGCGGGCAGGAAGCGTCTGATGAGCACGACGGCCAGGCGCGCGACGACCCACGCCACGACCACGGCGGCGGCCAGCACGAGCGCGGCCGGGATGGCCCCGAGCAGCTGCGAGCCGGCGAGCGTGGCGAACCACGCGAAGACGACGAGCAGGGAGATGACGACCGAGGCCGGCACCCCGCCGAGCCCCAGGAACCCGAGGAAGCCGCCCTCACCGCCGGCGCCGTCACCATCGGGGTCGGCGCCGCCCACGACGACGACCAGCCAGTACCCGATGACGACGACCAGTAGTGGCGTGAGCACGACGGTGGGGAAGCTGAGCGCAGCCTCGAAGAACCCACCCATGAATCAGCCCCGCCCCCGTGACACAGCCGCCGGATCGATCTCCTGCGGTGACGTCGATGATGACAGGCCCGTTCAAGCGGGTCCCTCCCCCGTCAGGACAAGATCGCGGGAGGCCGTACCGGGTCAGTCGTCTGTGAGGGCGAGCGTGTCGGGGAGCTCGAGGAGGACTTCCCGGCGGTCCGGGTCCCGGGTGAGGTCCGCCTGTTCCTCGATGTAGTCGATGAGTTCGTCGCGGTCGGCGTCCGAGAGGTCGTCGAGGGTGGCCGCCAGGTCGTCGAGGAGCGTCGTCGCCGTACGGGGGTCGATCTCGTCGTCGCTCGACAGCTCGATCGCCACTGCCAGGTCGATCAGCGCCCGCACCAGGATCCGGTTCACGCACGCAGCATAGACCTCACCCAGAGTCACAGGAACCGCCGCCAGGAGCGCGCGTGCTGCGTAACGGCCGCTATCACGGAAAGTCACTGTCGGCGCCGCCGCCGATCCGCCCGATTCGCCGGCGCGACATAGGCAGTTGGCCCGATTTTGCCCGTATTGCGCCGCCTGAGATGTCTGAGATGGGCCGAACAGTCAGTTCGGGCCGTCGCTCCGGTCGCCGCCCTTGTATCACGCTACGTAGCACCCTAATGTCCTGATACGTCCGAGAGCGCGGCAAGCGTTACCCGGTCGACAACACGGTCAGTCACAGCAGGGAGGGCAGCGATGACGGCAGCGGACAGCTGGTTCCTCGTGGTCACCGGGTACGCGGTCCTGCTCGCCTGGCCGGTCTCCACGCTCGCGCTGGTCAGCTTCGCCGTCCGGTACGCCGCGTCACACCGCCGTACGGTCGTCGAGCAGTCGCTCGCGCACGGTGACGGCACCCCCGAGCACTTCTGGATCATCGTGCCGGCGCTGAACGAAGAGGTCGTCGTCGGCAACACCGTGAACGCGGCGCTGAGCCTCGGCGGCCCCGGGGGCACGCTCGCCCGGGTGCTCGTGGTCGACGACGGGTCGGACGACCGTACGCCCGACGTGCTCGCGGCCATCGACCACCCGCGGCTGCGGGTGCTGCGCCGGGAGCTGCCGGAGGCGCGCAAGGGCAAGGGCGAGGCGCTGAACGCGGCGTACCGCTACATCGCCGAGCGCACCGCCGAGTCCGGTGTGGACCCGGCCAGGGTGGTCGTCGGCATCATCGACGGCGACGGCCAGGGCAGCCGCAACATCCTGCTCGAGATCTCCCGGATGATGCGCGACCCGCGCGTCGGGGCCGCCCAGGTCCAGGTACGCATCCGCAACCGCACCAAGCTCCTCGGCGCGGTGCAGGACCTCGAGTTCGGCGCGATCGTCAACGCCTGCCAGAGCCTGCGCGACACCATCGACACCGTCGGGCTCGGCGGCAACGGGCAGTTCACCCGCCTCTCCGCGTTGCTGGCTCTCGGCGACGCGCCCTGGTCGGCCTGCCTCGTCGAGGACCTGGAGCTGGGGCTGCGCATGCACCTCGGCGGCGTCGGCATCCGCTACACGTCGCGGGCCTCGGTCACCCAGCAGGCCGTCGTCGACCTGCGCCGGCTCACCCGTCAGCGCACCCGCTGGGCGCAGGGCAACCTGCAGTGCGCCCGCTACCTGCGCCGGCTGTTCGCGTCGCGGCAGATCGGCGTCACCTCGCTGCTGGAGATGCTGCACTACCTGGTCTCCCCGTGGCTCAACGCGCTGGTCACCGTGGCCCTCGTGGCCGGCGTGTCGGTCGCCGCGGCCGGGCTCGTGGCGGGGCACCCGATGCCGTACCTGCGGTCCTGGGACGCCCTCGCCGACAGCGCCGGGATGTGGTTCGCGGTCACGTTCTTCCCCGGCTTCATCTGGGCGCTGGTGCACCGCTACCGGCTGCGCGACGAGTCCCTGCGCCGGCTGCTCACCGCGGCGGTCGCGTACCCGATCTTCCTGCTCCTCGGACTCGTCGCGACGTACCGCGCTCTTGCCCGGCAGGCCCGTGGACAGCAGTCCTGGGCCAAGACCGAGCGGCTCGCCGAAGAGCCGCTCGAACACGCTCCATCCCTTGCCCTGGCCGCCTGAAGGTTTTCCCCCCGAACCTGGAGACAAAGGCATGTCGCTCCCCTCGCTCCCCTCGCTCCCCGAAGTGCACCTCATCGGCGGTACCCGTCCCGAAGCCGTCAAGCTGGCCCCGGTTGTCCTCGCGATGCGCGACGCCGGCCTGCTCACCCCGGTCCTGGTCGCCAGCGGCCAGCACCCCGCGATGGTCGGGCAGGCGCTGGCCGCGTTCGGCCTCACCCCCGACGTCACGCTCCAGGTCGAGCGCGGCACCGGCGGCCAGGCCGAGCTGCTCACCGCGATGATCCGGCAGCTCGACGAGCTGTGGCAGGTCCGCACGCCGGCCGCGGTGATCGTGCAGGGCGACACCACCACGAGCCTCGCCGGGGCGCTGGCCGCGTTCTGGCGCCGGATCCCCGTGGTACACCTCGAGGCCGGGCTGCGCTCGGGCGACCTCGACTCGCCGTTCCCCGAGGAGGCGAACCGGCGGCTGGTCGCCCAGGTCGCCGCGCTGCACCTGGCGCCGACGCCGCTGGCCGCGATGAACCTGCTCGACGAGAACATCGCCACGACCGACGTGCTGATCAGCGGCAACACCGTCGTGGACGCGACGCTCGCGGTGGCCGCGCGGCGGATGCCGTACGAGAACCCGCAGGTCGCCGCCACCCGGGCCGGCAGCACCAACCGCCTCGTGCTCGTCACCGCCCACCGGCGCGAGTCCTGGGGCGCCCCGCTGGACCGGATCCTCACCGCGGTCCGCGAGCTCGTCGCCCGCTACCCGGACATCGACGTGATCCTGCCCAGCCACCCGAACCCCGCGGTCCGCGCCCAGGTGGAGGCCGGGCTGGCCGGGATCGAGCGGGTCACGGTCACCGACCCGCTGCCGTACCCGGACCTGTCGCGCCTGCTGTCCGAGGCGTACCTGGTGCTGACCGACTCGGGCGGCATCCAGGAGGAGGCGCCGTCGTTCGGCGTACCGGCCCTGGTGCTGCGGGACGTGACCGAGCGGGTCGAGTCGCTGCACGCCGGCTGCGCCCGGCTCGTCGGCTCCGACCCGGAGCTGATCGTCAAGGAGGCGTCCGTGCTGCTCGACAGCCGGGTGCGCCGGGACGCGATGACCGCGGGCGGCAACCCGTACGGCGACGGGCTCGCGGCCGCCCGTACCGCCCAGGCCACCGCCGCACTGCTCGGCCTCGCCGAGGCTCCCGCACCGATGCCCGCCCTGGAATCCCCCGCCACTGCCACGTACGGAGCGTTCTGATGCGTACCCCGAAGTTCTCCCGCCGGGTCCTGCTCGGCGCGACCGTCGCGCTCACCGCGACCGCCGCCCTCGGGCTGGGCGTGGTCAACGCCGACGCCGCCGAACGCACCGCGACCACGACGCCGGCCGCGAAGTCCGGCAAGGCGGCGCCGGGCGGCGGCACCGCCAGGACGCTCGTCCTGTACGACACTACCGGCGACTACGGCTGGATGGGCGAGGTCTACGCCACCCAGACCGCCAACCTGGCCTCGCACTTCGGCTCGTGGACCGCCGCGCCCGTGGCGGGCTACAAGGCGAACGACCTGTCGGCGTACACCGCGGTCGTCTACCTCGGCTCGACGTACGACGAGCCGCTGCCGGCCGCGTTCCTGGACGACGTCGCCGCCACCACCAAGCCGGTCACCTGGGTGTTCGACAACATCTGGCAGCTCGCCTCGCGGGACGCGACGTTCGCGGCGGCCCACGGCTTCACCAGCGGCGCGTTCGACTTCTCGGACGTGGCCCAGGTCGACTACAAGGGCACGAAGCTCACCCGCGACACGGTGAACAAGTCCGGGATCATGAACCTGTCGATCACCGACGGGGCGAAGGTCAGGACCCTGGCTTCCGCCGTACGCCCCGACGGCACGTCCTTCCCGTGGGCGGTGCAGTCCGGCAACCTCACGTACGTGGGCGAGATGCCGTACGCGTACGTGGCCCACGACGACCGCTACCTGGCCTTCGCCGACCTGCTCTTCGACTCGCTCGGCGACACCGGGGTGTCCCGGGAGCGGCACCGCGCGCTGGCCCGCATCGAGGACGTCGGCCCCGACTCGGACCCCGACGAGCTGCGCGCGATCGCCGACTACCTGTACGCCCAGAAGGTCCCGTTCAGCGTCGCCGTCTACCCGCGCTACCGCGACCCGAAGGGCGTGCAGAACAACGGCAAGGCGCAGGACTACACGCTGCTGCAGCGGCCGAAGGTCGTCTCCGCCCTGCGTTACATGCAGCAGCGCGGCGGCACCCTGCTCATGCACGGCTACACCCACCAGTACGGCTCCGCGCCCAACCCGTACGACGGCGTCAGCGCGAACGACTTCGAGTTCTACGCCGCGCACGTCGACGCGAACGACAGCGTGATCTACGACGGCCCGGTCGCCGGTGACTCCGCCGCGTTCGCCGCCAGCCGCATCGCCTCCTCCGGGCTGACCTTCGCGCTGGCCGGGCTGGGCGTGCCGACGACGTTCGAGTTCCCGCACTACGCCGGCAGCGCGGTCGACTACCAGACCGTGAACTCGGTGCTGGGCAAGCGCTACGACCGGGGCCTGTACTTCCCCGGCGTGCTCGGCGGCGGGAAGATCGACTACACCCGCCAGTTCGGCCAGTTCTTCCCGTACGCCGTCCGCGACGTCTACGGCTCGGTGGTCATCCCGGAGAACATCGGCAACGTCGAGCCCCTGCCGTTCAACAACCACCCGGCCCGGCTCCCCGCCGACCTGCTCGCCTCGGCGCAGCGCAACCTGGTCGTCCGCGACGGCGTGGCCAGCTTCTTCTACCACCCGTACCTCGGCACCGACCACCTGAAGCAGCTGGTGCCGGGCATCAAGAACCTGGGCTACACCTTCGTCACCGGCGACTCGATGGTCGCCAACTGACATGGAGGTGGCCGACTTCTACGCCCGGTCCTGGGTCTCCCGGGACCGGGCGGCGGTGCGCCGGCTGATCGCACCGGACGCCGGGATCGAGTGGAACCTCGGCGTCCCGGTCGACGACGAGGAGCTGGTGCAGACCCTGCACCGGATCGCCTCGTTCGCCGACTCGGTCACCGTCGTCTCCGCCGTGCACGCCGGCGACCGGACCGTCCTGATCTACGACTGCGCAGCGCCGTTCGGGACGGTCCGGATCGCCGAGTTCCTGACGGTCGCCGACGGCCGGATCACCGAGGTCCGCCAGGCGTGGGACCTCGTGGCGCTGGCCCGGTACTTCGCGGGCCTCGCCGAGACGGACTGACCGCGAGGGGTCAGCGGAGGCGGTCCAGGAACGCGAACAGGTTCTCCCAGTGCCGCTTCTCGGCCGCCTCGTTGTACGCCGCGGTGTCGGACATCGTGAACCCGTGCGGCGCGCCCTCGTACACCTCGGAGGTGTAGCGCACGCCGGCCTTGTCCAGGGCCGCCTCGAGGGTGGCGATCTGCTCGGCGTTCATCGAGTGGTCGTTGTCGGCGTGGGCGAAGTACAGCTCCCCGGTCACCGCGCCGACGTGCAGGTGCGGGCTGTCCGGCTGGTCGTTGACGAGCCGGCCGCCGTGGAAGCTGGCGACACCCTTGATCCGGTCCGGGTACGCCTCGATCGCCTTGACCGCGTTGGTCCCGCCCATGCAGTAGCCGGTGGCCACGACCGGCCCGGGCGCGACGCCGTCCTGGGCCGCGAGGAAGTCGAGGTACGCCTTCGAGTCGCGGACGATCCGGTCGGTGTCCAGCGCCATGACCATCGGCATCACCTTGCCGAACACCGACTCCCGGGCCGCCGGGTCGGACAGGGCGCTCAGGTCGATCAGCGGCGAGCGGCCGCCGCGGTACAGGATGTTGGGGGCGAGGACGACGTACCCCCGCTCGGCGATCCGGCCGGCCATCTCCTCGATGCGCGGGCGCAGGCCGAACGCGTCCATGAAGAGCAGCACTGCCGGGTACGGCCCCTCGCCGTCGGGCCGGACGAGGCAGGCGTCGGCCACCCCGTCGTCGGTGGTGATGTCCACGGTGGTCTTGTGCATGCCTCGAACCGTATCCCCCGCCGGACGTCATCCCGCGCATGCTCACCGGTAGTGATCAACGGGCCCGCTGTCAGCGACTTGAAGCAGACTTAAGGAAATTGGCAGAACCCTTTAAGCCCCAGCGGATCACGATCGACCCCGTTCGGCAGCCCCACGATCGGAGTCGTTACATGGCACGCAACCGTCTACGCCTGTCCATCTACCTGGGAGCGGCCCTCGTCGCCGTGGGCGGAGGCGCGATCGCCGCGGTGGCGGCGACCGGTCCGGCGGCCGGCGGCCTGACCGCCACGTTCACCAAGGACTCCGACTGGGGTACCGGCTACCAGGCGCGGTACACGATCAAGAATTCCGGCGGCTCCGCCGTCACGGGCTGGCAGCTCGCCTTCGGCCTGCCGTCCGGCGCGAAGCTCGGCACCTTCTGGGACGCCGCGGTCACGACCTCCGGCGCCGTGTCGACGGCCAAGGACCGCGGCTACAACGCGACGATCCCGGCCGGCGCGTCCACCGAGTTCGGCTTCATCGTCAACGGCAGCGGCGCCCCGACCAGCTGCACGATCAACGGCGCGCCCTGCGCCGGCGGCGGCCCGGCCCCCACGACCGCCCCGACGACCCGGCCGGCCACCAAGCCGCCGACGACCGCGCCCACGAAGCCGCCGACCACGGCACCGACCACCCAGCCGCCCGCGACGACCAGGCCGCCGGCCACCACGGCTCCCCCGGCCTCCGGCGGCGGCGACGTCCGCGTGGCCCCGTACGTGGACATGGGCCTGCTCTCGAACGGCAGCACGACGCTCTCCCAGCTGGCCTCCAGCGGCAACGTCAAGTCGTTCTCGCTGGCGTTCGTGACCAGCGCCGGCTGCAAGGCGAGCTGGTTCAACGCGTTCGACCCGCGCAGCAAGCAGTTCGGCGACCAGATCGACGCGCTGCGCCGCTCCGGCGGTGACGTGAAGGTGTCCTTCGGCGGCGCGACCGGCATCGAGCTCGCTCAGGCCTGCACGGACGTGAAGGCGCTGCAGGCCGAGTACCAGGCCGTCGTGTCGGCGTACAACCTGAAGTACATCGACCTGGACATCGAGGGCGCGGCCGTGGCCGACCCCACCACGATCGCCCGCCGCTCCACCGCGCTGGCCGCGCTGCAGAAGGCCAACCCGGGCCTGAAGATCTCGCTGACCCTCCCGGTGCTGCCCGAGGGCCTCACCAACGACGGCCTCAACGTGGTCAAGTCGGCCAAGAACGCCGGCGTCGACCTGGACCTGGTCAACATCATGGCGATGGACTACGGCCGCTCCGGGCAGGACTACGGCGACCTGGCGATCCAGGCGGTGAAGTCGACCAAGGACCAGCTCAAGTCGATCTACGGCAACAGCGACGCGGCCGCCTTCAAGATGGTCGGCGTCACCCCGATGCTCGGCAAGAACGACGACAACGGCACGTTCAACCAGAGCGACGCCCGCGACCTGGTCGCCTTCGCGAACAGCAACCACATCGGCTTCGTCTCCTTCTGGGAGGCGAACCGCGACCGCAACGCCTGCAACGGCGCGTTGTTCCAGTGCACCAACGTGGCCCAGTCGCCGTTCGAGTTCAGCAAGATCTTCGCCGGCTTCCAGGGCTGAGCGACCGGCCGTCCCCGCGGCCGTACCGTCCCCGAAGTTCCACCATCCCCACCAGCGCGGCGCCGGGAAGCACCCCTCCCGGCGCCGCGCCCACGTCTATTCGGCGAACCCTCGGCCGGCCTCCGCCAGCGACTGCTGCACCAGCTCGGCCAGCGGCGTCTCCGCCGGGGCCTCGAGCCACATGTGCAGCGAGACCCGGGTGGCCGTCATGAAGGTGGCGGCCATCAGCCGCGCCCGGATCCCGGACCGCTGCTCCTCCGGCAGCCGGTCGGCCACCGCGGCGGCGAGCTCCCGCTCCAGCGCCGCGAACGTGCTGACCTGCTGGGCGAGCAGCGCGGGCTCACTGCGCAGCAGCCGGGTCTGCGCCACCCAGTGCGGGTCCAGCTCGCCGATCTGCTCGTACGCCTCCCGCGCGGCCCGGCTGAGCGCGGTCCACGGGCCCTCGGCGGCGGGACGCGCGCGCACGGCGTCGATGAGCAACGCCATGCGCTGCCGGTCCCCGTGCAGCAGCGCCTCTTCCTTGTTGGCGAAGTAGTTGGAGAACGTGCGCCGGGAGACGCCGGCCTCGTCCGCGACCGCCTCGACGGTGAGCCTGTCCGCGCCGTGCTCGATCGCCAGGCGGACGGCGGCGTCGTGCAGCGCCTGACGCGTCGCGGCTTTCTTGCGTTCCCGCAGCCCCGGCTCGGGTACACGGACTTCGGCGGTCATGCCTCGAGCGTACCGAGACTGTGACTCAGTTCCCAATGAGCAAAGTTGCACAGTGGGCAATTCGCGCCGATAGTTGTATGTGACAACCACTCCGGGAGGTGGCAGATGGACGGCAGCACCTCGGTTCCGCGCGAGCTGCTCAGCCACGTACGCGAGATGCTCCGGGCCGTACGCCTCTTCAAGAACGAGCTGCCGGCGCAGCACCCGGCGGTGCCCTTCGGCACGGTCAGCGTGCTCTCGATGATCGACGCCATGGCGGCCGGGCCACCCGCGGGATGCCACGGCAAGGAGCTGGCCGCCCGCTGCTCGCTCGACCCGTCGACGATCAGCCGCACCGTCGCCACCCTCGTGCGCTCCGGCCTGGTGCGGCGGACCGCCGACCCGGCGGACCGCCGGGCCAGCGTGCTCAGCCTCACCCCGCTCGGCCGGCAGACCCTCGACGACGTCACGGCCTGGGCGGACGACCGCCTCGCCGACGCCCTCCAGGAATGGCACCCCGACGAGATCGCCACCTTCACCGCGCTGATGCGGCGCTTCTCGACAGACCTCACGTCCCGCTACGACCAACCGCTGGAGGCCGCGCGATGAGCGCACCCACCACCACGCGCGCCGAACAGGGCGCGATGAGCCACCGCGAGACCTTGGAGGCCCTCAGCGGTCTGCTGCTCGTGTTGTTCGTCGCGATGTCCAGCGCCACCATCGTCTCCACCGCGTTGCCGAAGATCATCGGTGCGCTGAACGGCAGTCAGACCCAGTACACCTGGGTGGTCACGGCCAGCCTGCTGACCGCCACAGCGAGCACCCCGATCTGGGGCAAGCTGGCCGACCTGTACAGCAAGAAGCTGCTCGTCCAGATCGCCATCGTCGTGTTCGTGCTCGGCTCGGTCGTCGCCGGCTTCTCGCAGTCCGCGGGTCAGCTCATCGCCGCCCGCGCGTTCCAGGGCATCGGCATGGGCGGCCTGCAGGCGCTCGTCCAGGTCGCCATCGCCGCGATGATCCCGCCCCGCGAGCGCGGCCGCTACAACGGCTACCTCGGCGGCGTCATGGCGCTCGCCACGGTCGGCGGCCCGCTGCTCGGCGGCGTCATCGTCGACACCCCCGGGCTGGGCTGGCGCTGGTGCTTCTTCATCGGCGCGCCGATCGCCGTGATCGCGCTGATCGTCCTGCAGCGCACGCTGCACCTGCCGGTGATCCGGCGGGCGAACGTGAAGATCGACTATGCGGGCGCCTCGCTCATCGCCGCCGGCGTCAGCGTCCTGCTGATCTGGGTGTCGTTCGTCAACAGCACGTTCGGCTGGGTCTCCTGGCAGACCTTCGCCATGGTCGGCGCCGGCTTGGCGCTGCTGGCGGTCGCGGCCTGGGTCGAGTCCCACGCCGCCGAGCCGGTCGTCCCGCTGCAGATCGTGCGGCAGCGCACCACGGCGCTGGCGATCCTGGCGAGCCTCGCGGTCGGCATGGCCATGTTCGGCGGTTCGGTCTTCCTCGGCCAGTACTTCCAGATCGGCCGCGGCTACAGCCCCACCGAGGCCGGCCTGCTCACCATCCCGATGATGGCCGGCGTACTGGTCTCGTCGACGGTCGCCGGCCGGATGATCACCAAGTCCGGACAGGTCAAGCCGTACATCGTGACCGGCACGATCGTGCTCGTCGCCGGCTTCGCGATGCTCTCGGCCCTGGACCACCAGACCCCGCTCTGGTACGTCGGCGTGGGCATGGCCCTGGTCGGCATCGGCGTGGGCATGTCGATGCAGAACCTGGTGCTCGCGGTGCAGAACTCCGTCGCGCTGAAGGACATCGGCTCGGCCAGCTCGACGATCGCCTTCTTCCGCTCGCTCGGCGGCACGATCGGCGTCTCGGTGCTCGGCGCCGTCCTGGCCCACCGGGTCACCGACTCGATCACCTCGCAGCTCGCCGCGGCGGGCGTACCGGCGGGGGCGAGCGGCGGCGGCAAGACCAGCAGCCTCAACCTGGCGGAGCTGCCGCCGACGATCCAGCACATCGTGCGGGCCGCGTACGGCGACGCCACCGGTCACATCTTCCTGATCTCCGCGGGCATCGCGGTGGTCGGCGTGATCGCCGCGCTGCTGTTCCGGCAGATCACCCTGCGCTCGACCATCGACCTCGCCACCACCCGGAAGGCCGACGAAGCGCCGGTTCCCGCGGCTCGGTAGAACGGTTCACCGCAACGGCGCCCGGGGCTGACCCCGGGCGCCGTTCGCATTTCCGGATCAGGCGGCGACGGCCGCCTCCGCCAGCTGCTCCGACGTCGGGCGCAGCCGCGGGGCGCCGATCGCCGTCAGGATGTTGGCGGCCGCGAAGATCGCCGCGAAGAGCAGCCCGCGCTGGAACCCGTCGACCAGGGCCGTACCCGGCTGCTCCCCGCCGGCGATCAGGTCCTCGACGTGCGAGGTGGCGAGCGTGGTGATCACCGCGAGCCCGAGCGCCCCGCCGACCTGGTAACCCGCGTTCACCACGCCGGACGCGGCGCCGGCCTGCTCGTGCCGGACGTCGGCCACCGCGGCGATCGAGGCGGGCGTGGACGTACCGATGATGCCCATGCCGAACAGCACGATGCCCGGCATGATCGTGAGCGCGTACGAGCCCGTGGCATCCGCGCCGGAGAGCAGCAGCAGCCCCGCCACGCTCAGCACCGCCCCGCCGATCTGCACCGGCTTGGTGCCGTACCGGGTCACGAGCTGCGAGGCCACCAGGGCGCTGGCGATCGCCGCGATCCCCATCGGCAGGAACTGCACGCCGGTCTCCAGCGCGGTGAGGCCCCGTACCTGCTGCAGGAAGATCGCGGTGAGGAAGAACATCGCGAGGAACGCCCCGCCGTTGAGCGCCAGCGCCAGGATCGACGTGCTCAGCCCGCGGGAGCGGAACAACGCCAGCGGTACGAGCGGAGCAGCCGACCGCGCCTCGACCCGCACGAACGCCCCCAGCAGCGCCAGCCCACCGGCCAGCAGCGCCACGACCTCGGCCGACGACCAGCCGAGCGGTTCCGCGCGGATGACGCCCAGCATGATCGCCAGCAGGCCGCCCGTGCTCAGCAGGGCACCGGCCACGTCGAAGGTCCGCTTGCCGGCCGCCGACGCCCGGCTCTCCGCGACGAACATCGGGACGATCAGCACGAGCACCGCGGCGATCGGCACGTTGACCAGGAAGACCCAGCGCCAGCTCAGCGAGTCGACGAGCAGGCCGCCCGCGATGACACCCAGGGTGCCGCCGAGCCCGGCGAGGCCGCCCCAGACCCCCATCGCGATGTTGCGGTCCCGGCCGTGGGCGAACGTGACGGTGAGGATCGCGAAGGCGGCCGGGGACAACAGCGCGCCGCCGAGCCCCTGCACGGCCCGCAGCACGACGAGTTGCTCGGGGCTCTGCGCGAGGCCGGCCACCAGGGACGTGACCCCGAACAGCAGCAGCCCGGCGATGAAGACCCGGCGGCGGCCGAGCAGGTCGGCAACCCGGCCGCCGAGGAGCAGGAAACCTCCGAAGATCAGGGTGTACGCGCTGACGACCCACTGCAGCCCCGAGGCGCTGAACCCCAGATCCTGCTGTATGTCGGGCAGCGCCACGTTCACGATCGTCACGTCGAGCACGACCATGAACTGGGCGAGCGCCAGTACGGCCAGGGCCGACCACGGTTTGCGGTGCATCGGTACCTCCTCCACGCGGCGTCCTATGCGCCGTACATGTACAACGTATATGTACGGCGTAGAGGAGCGTCAAGGGGTGGAGCCAAGATCAGTTGCGGCGGCTGCCGCGGACGCCTTGGACCAGGAGGTCGATGTTGACGGTGAAGTAGTCGTCCTGCCCGCGGCAGCTGACCAGCGCGGGAGCGGCCGCGATCAGGTTCGGATAGCGCCCCGGCTCGAGGGCCTGCAGCATCGCCTGCTTGTGCCGCATGTCCGCGGCCACATCGCCGCCGGCGGCCGCCTTGGCCGCCATCGGATCACCGACGACCAGGGTGATCACCGCGCACAGCAGGAACGTGCCGACCTCGGCCGCCTGCTCGGGGGAGAACCCGGCCTGCCGCAGGAGGTCCAGCACCCGCTCCGCGAGCCGGAGACCCGGCTCGGCCACCAGGATGCGGCGCAGCGCCAGGCCGGCCAGCGCCGGATGCGGCCGGATGGCGTCCAGGAAGGCCACGAGGATCGCGCGCAGCTGTTCGTCCCACGTACCGTCGCCGGGCTCGGGCAGCTTCACCGAGGCGATCAGGTGCTCGGCCAGCCCGTCGAGGAGGCTGTCCTTGTCGTTGAAGTGCCAGTACATGGCCATCGGCGTGACGCCGTTCTCCTGGGCCAGCCGCCGGATCGTCACCGCCTCGAGGCCCTCGGCGTCTGCGAGCGCCGTCGCGCAGTCGACGATCGCATCCCGGGACAGACGCACGCTCCGCTTGGCCATCTCCCAACTGTACGACGTACAACGTGTGCGACCTCGGATGACGGCGAGCTGGATCACGCGCGCGACACTGGGTCACAGTGGTCACTCAGGGCTAACCTTCGGGAACACAGCGCATTTGTTCTTCAGCGCGGGCTCTTCGTGACGATGATTCGCGTGAGCGGAAGGGGTGAGCCGGATGGACGGGCGCGTACGCGACGCAGAGCAGCTGTCGGCTGCCCTGACGCAGCACGAGGACCAGTACCTCTGGGACGCCGACGCGACCCTCGAGGCCGCCACCGCCTACGAGGCCGCGGCGCTCGGGCTCGGCGACGAGCGGCTCGCCACCCGCGCCCGGCTGCTGCAGGCCAACATGCTCATGCGCAAGGGCGAGGTCTCCGGCGCCGCCCAGCGCATCTGGAAGATCCACCAGTGGGCGACCGAGCACGGCGACCACCTCGTGCAGGCGCGTACGCACCTCGTCTGGGCCAACATCCACCGCCACCTCGGCGACGCCGCCCAGTCCCTCGAACACTCGCTGCTCGCCGTCGAGCTGCTCGACGACACAGCCACCGCGCACATGCGCGTCTGGCACCGCGCCAAGCTGGCCGACGCCCTCGGTGCGGCCGGCTCCATGGACGCCGCCCGCGACCAGTACGCCCAGGCCGAGGAGCTGGCCGTCGACCTCGGCCTGCCCCGGCTGCTCATGGGCATGCTCAACAACTACGCCTACACCGAGTTCGCCGCCGGCGAGCACGCCCGCGCCGAGGCGGTGGCCCAGCGCCTGCAGGAGGTCGCGGAGGAGCACGGCTTCGTCCTCGACCCGGCGGTGCTCGACACCATCGGCGCGATCGAGATCGAGAACGGCAGCTACCTCAAGGCCGAGGAGACGCTGCGGCTGGCGGTGGCCCGGCACCACGAGGGCGGGTACGAGGACGCCGACGCGCTCGCCGAGTACATGCTCACGCTGGCCCGCGCCCAGCGCTTCCTGGGCGCCACCGACCGGGCGCAGGTCAGCCTCGACGCGTCCCGCACGCTCTGCCTCGAACGCGAGCTCGGCGACGTGCTCGTCCGGGTCCACCAGGAGCAGGCCGAGCTGCACGCCGCCCGCGGCGAGTACGCGGAGGCCTTCGCCGTACACAAGGAGTTTTTCGCCGCCCACAACGCGCTGCACTCGTCGCAGCGGGAGGCACAGGCCCGCACCCGGCAGGCGATGTTCGAGACCACCGAGGCGCGACGCGAAGCGGAACGCTTCCGCGAGCAGGCCCGGCGCGACCCGCTGACCGGCCTGCGCAACCGGCGCTACCTCGACGAGCAGCTGCCCGCGCTGGTCGCCGACGGCGACCGCCTGACCGTGGCGATCGTCGACCTCGACCACTTCAAGCGGATCAACGACCAGCTCTCCCACGAGGTCGGCGACCAGGTGCTCGTGCTGGTCGCCAAGCTCCTGGAGACCGAGCTCGCGGCCGTCGCGCCCGAGGGTTTCGTGGCGCGCATGGGCGGCGAGGAGTTTCTCATCGCGCTGCCCGGCACGGACGTCCCCCAGGCCACCGACCAGCTCGAAGGCATCCGGCGCGCGATCAGCTCGTACGACTGGACGGCCCTGACCCGCGGCCTCCCGGTCACCGTCAGCATCGGCGTGGCCGGCCTCTCCGACGCGGCCGCGGCCACGCAGTCCGGCCTGATGTCCACGGCGGACCGCAACCTGTACGTCGCCAAGCACGCCGGCCGCAACCAGGTGGTGGCCGGCTCCCGCGACCGCCGGGCGGCCTCCTACCGCAACGGCGCGAACGCGGCCTGATCATCCTCGAGCCGTCCAAGCAGGACGGTGCGAACGCGGTCTGATCACCGTTTTTCCGTGCTAGATCGGACATCCGCCCCTTCTGTCGAGCGGCCGGTCCGATCGAGCGACGCGACTCAATTTGATCAACTCCTGCGGCTAGGCTGGCGGCCACGGCTCCCGACCGGCGCGGGCTCGCGACCGGCCTCGAGTGGCGACGGGCCCTGCCCGGGCGGCCCTGCGGGATCCGGCCGGTCGCTCGCGGCCGGCACGGGACCGGCCACGGCGGCCGGTGTCCTTTTCGGCCAGGGGTGGCCTGAGCAGGAGGCGGTCGACAGTGACACAGGGCAGCGAGACGTCCGCGCCGGTCGAGGTGGCGCCGCCCGGCGTCAACCCGAACATCCCGCACTCGGCCCGCATCTACGACTACTGGCTGGGCGGCAAGGACAACTTCGCCGCCGACCGGGCGGTGGCCGAGGCGATGCTCAAGGCGATTCCGGGCATGCGCGCCATGGCCGCCGAGAACCGCAAGTTCGTCCACCGCGCCGCCCGCGACCTGGTCGGCCAGGAGGGTATCCGGCAGTTCCTCGACATCGGCACGGGCATCCCGACCCGGCCCAACCTGCACGAGATCGCCCAGCGGAGCGCCCCGGAGACCCGGGTGGTCTACGTGGACAACGACCCGATCGTGCTGGTCCACGCCCGCGCGCTGATGATCAGCAGCGAGCAGGGCCGTTCGGAGTACATCTCCGCGGACATCCGCCACCCGGAGCAGATTCTCGAGCAGCCGGTGCTGCAGGAGACCCTCGACCTCACCCGGCCGGTCGGCCTCACGCTGATCGCCATCCTGATGCTCCTCGCGGACGAGGACGACCCGTGGGACCTCGTCGGCCGGCTCCGCGACGCCATGCCGTCCGGCAGCGTTCTGGCGATCACCCACCCGACGGCGGACTTCAGCCCGGAGGCGGTCGGGCAGGCCGTGGCAGCGGCGACGGACGCGGGGATGACGTTGGTGGCCCGCACCAGGGACGCGGTGGCCCGCTTCTTCGGCGACTGGGAGATGCTCGAGCCGGGCCTGGTGCCGGTGTCGGCGTGGCGCCCGGACGCGGCGGACGTGGAGCCGGAGACCGCCTACTACTGGGCCGGAGTCGCTCGCAAGCCGTAAGCGTGGTGCCGGGTCGGCCGTCGCGCGACAGCCGGGCCGGCCGGCCGAGCGATCCAGCACGGGGGAACCGGACCGCCCGGCCGGGATCCGGGCGGCGCGTCCCGTTGCCGGGACGCGCGTCGAACGGCGTCTGCGCGACGCCGCTCACTCTCTATGACGTTGTCAGGGCCGCAACCGTGGGCGCTTGCGGTGCGGTGGTCCGGGAAGTCTGCACGCTCGTACGAGCACCTGCCGGGTCTGCCGTTCCTCGCCGGTCCGGCGGTCGATCACCGTGCCCTCGACCTCGAGCCAGGTGTCGCCCTCGTACGGCACCGGCGACGTCCAGCCGACGCGGGCGACCCGCAGCGCCAGCGGGCCGACGCCGTAGCAGTAGTCCTGTTCCTGGAAGACGCGTACGGGCCAGCGCGCGATGCTGAGCTGCAGCCGCCCCCGGCGCAGGATCGGGGAGGACAGCGACCAGGCGCGCCGCCCGAGCGTCTCGTCCGGGCGGCGCCGGCTGGCACAGGGCAGGTGTTCAGTGACTCTCGTCGGGATCACCTCCGGCGTCCGGGCCGGCGTCCGGCAGCACGCCGTCGTGCCGGGTGAGGGCGTAGCGCACCCCGCCGAACCGGTGGGACACCGTGGTCGCGCGCGTCGTGGCTGCTTCCATGCAGTCCGTCAGCCTCTCGTCGCGCAGGACCGGCGCCGGGTTGCCGCGCCGGTGGGTGTCCACACCGTCGATGTCGTTGGTCTCGAAGGGTTCCGGGCCGATGTTGGGTACGGACATTGTGTTCCTCCCGCTCGGACGCTCCCGCCAGAGAGCCTCGCGTCGAGGGCCGCAGCGGCCGTTTCCGCGACCGACCCGTCACTCAAAGATGTCACCCTCCGTGACCCACTTTCAGTGGGGTACGTGCGTTATCATGCTCACAATCATGTGAGAACGCAAGGCCAAATGCACGTGCATCTGCACAGCAGGTAGCCGGCGGGACACACATCGCCGGTCCCCGGACCGGTCTCACCGTTAGGGAGCCTAGTAATGACGCGCATTTTCAACGGCATGCCCGCTGGGCAGCTGCAGGGTGTGACCTGGCGAAAGAGTGCCCGGAGCAACCCGAGCGGCAACTGCGTCGAGTGCGCCGCACTGCCGGACGGCAGCGTCGCAATGCGGAACTCCCGCGACCCGGAGGGCCCGGCCCTGATCTACGCGCCGGCGGAGATCGAGGCGTTCCTCGGCGGCGTCCGCGACGGGGACTTCGATCACCTGCTCGGGTGAATCGGCCCCGCGACGGGGGTGTCACCCTCAGGGGTTAATTACATAGAGTAAGCACCATGCAACCCAGGGGCCGGAGCGGTGCCGCCCCTGTGGCCCGGACGGCAGGGCCTGCCGGGCACACCTGCCGTGGATCACCGGGCGATGTGTGGACCCGGGAGTCAGGTGAGCCGGCCGACCTCGTGCAACAGCTTGCCGAGGATCTCCTGGGTGTGGCTGGGCGGTTCGGCGTCGATGCAGACGCGCTCCATGGCGATCGCGTACTGGTCGACGTCGTCCCGCTTGTCCAGATAGATGGCGCTCGTGAGCTGCTCGACGTAGACCACGTCGGGCAGCTCCGGCTCCGGGAACCGCAGGATCGCGAAGGGTCCACCCGCCGCGGCGTGGCCGCCGGCGTTGAACGGGATGATCTGCAGGCGCACGTTGGGCTTCTTGGCCGCCTCGATCAGCGCCTCGATCTGGCCGCGCATCACGTCCACCCCGCCGATCGGGCGGCGCAGGACGGCCTCGTCGATCACCGCCCACAGCTGCGGCGCCTCGACCCGGTTGAGCAGCTGCTGGCGCTGACGACGCAGCTCGACGCGGCGGTCGATCTCGTCGGCCGTGGCGCCCGCGTGGCCGAGCATGATCACGGCACGGGCGTACGCCGGGGTCTGCAACAGGCCGGGCACGAACTGGATCTCGTACGTCCGGATCAGCGTGGCCGCCGCCTCCAGGCCCAGGTAGGACTGGAACCAGGACGGCATGATGTCGCCGAAGTGGTGCCACCAGCCCGGGTTGTTGGCCTGCCGGGCCAGCCCCAGCAGCGCCTCGCGCTCGGCCGGGTCCTTGACGCCGTACAGCGTGAGCAGGTCCGCGACGTCGCGCTCCTTGAAGCTGACGCGGCCCAGCTCCATCCGGCTGATCTTCGAGCCGGAGGCGCGGATCTCGTAGCCGGCGTCCTCACGGCTGATCTGCTTGGTCTCGCGGAGCCGTCGCAGCTGCGCACCGAGCAGGATGCGCAGCACGGTAGGGCCGCTGTTCGGCCCGTCCTCCTGCGTACCCGTGGTCACGTCGCTCCCGTCCGGTTCGTCCCCCAGAACTGCAAGTTGCAGCTCCGTCGCCCAATGCATCCTAAGGGTGCCGCCGCTCCGTCGAAAACCGAACGTTCGGCTACCTTCCCTCGCACTCGCACGCTACGGATGCACGTGCATCCGGCCTTGCGAACGCACTGGATGCCGAGCATGATAGCTGACAGGCGGTTGCCTGGTCGCTGACACAGCGTGCTGATATGCATGACGTTTTTCGCTGTCACGGCCCGGCCGGCGCCCCGTGGACGACCGACGACCCGAGTCCCGGGATCCAGGAGGCTCTCGATGTCGACCCCGACCATCGCCCCACCGCACCGAGATCCGGCGGAGGTGGCGCCGGCCGACAGCTACCACAAGGCGGACCCCGTGTGGGTGTACCGCGACGGCTGGCGCGCCGGAGTGATCGAGGCGGCGTCACCGCGCGCCGTCACCGTCACGTACCGGCCCGGCACCCACGTCGGCACGGGCGTGGACACCTTCACCGCCCCGTACGTGACCTCCCGCGCCGACGAGGACCCGGCGCTGGACCACCGCCAGGCGAACGGCCTCGCCTGCCGCCGGCCGCGCCTCGGTGGCGACGGCGCCTCGGCGATGGGCGGACCGCACCGGTGACCGGCGCCGTGGCGCTGGCCGCCCTCATCGGCCTCGCCAGCCTCCTCGCCGGGGTCGCCCTCGGCTGGTATCTGCGCCGCACGAACGACTGGTGCGCCCACTGCGGCGAACAGCTCAGCTGCGACTCCTGCGGCAGCAAAGCGGCCTGGCCACGCCGCCGCGAGCCCGAGTTGAGCCTCGACAAGCGTTAGCGTCCGGCCCGTACGCGTGCGGGTGAGGCAGACTTGAGGCGTGCCGGCCTTCCGCGAGTTCGTGTTGAAGGTGCACCAACGCTGCAACCTCGCCTGCGACTACTGCTACGTCTACGAGCTCGCCGACCAGAGTTGGCGCGACCGTCCGCCCGCGATGTCGCCGGAGGTCTGGCGCAGAGCCGCGTACCGCATCGGTGAGCACGTCAGCCGCCACGGCCTCGACCACGTCGACGTGGTGCTGCACGGCGGTGAGCCGCTGCTCGCCGGCCGCGAGTCGCTGACCCGGCTGGTCGGCGACCTCCGGAGCGTCGTGCCGGCCGCCCGGTTCAGCACGCAGACCAACGGCGCCCTGCTCGACGCCCGCATGCTCGATGCGCTGGCCGGCCTGGGTGTCCGCATCGGAGTGAGCCTGGACGGACCCGCGGGGCAGCACGACCGGCACCGGCGCCACCGCGACGGCCGGGGCAGCCACGCCCTCGCCGACCGGGCGCTGCGGCTGCTCGCCGGGCACCCGGCGTACGCGGGGATCCTGTGCACCGTCGATCCGGCGACCGACCCGGTCGCGGTCTACGAATCCCTCCTGGACCACCGCCCGCCGAGGATCGACCTGCTGCTGCCGCACGCCCACTGGGGGGCGCTGCCCGCACCCGGCACCGCGGAATGGCTGATCGCCGTCTTCGACCGCTGGTACGACGCCCCGCGCCGGGAGACCGGCATCCGCCTCTTCGAGGAGGTGATCAGCCTGGTGCTCGGCGGACCCAGCCGCTCCGACCAGGTGGGGCTGAGCCCGGTGGCGGTCGCGGTCATCGAGTCCGACGGCACGATCGAGCAGGTCGACTCGCTCAAGGCCACGTATCCGGGCGCCGCCGCGACCGGGCTGAACGTCTTCGACCACGACCTCGACGCGGCCACGCGGCATCCGGGGATCGTCGCCCGGCAGTCCGGGCTCACCGCGCTGGCGGCGTCCTGCCTGAGCTGCCCGGTGCACGACATCTGCGGCGCCGGGCACTATGCGCACCGGTGGCGGCCCGGCGGCGGCTTCCGCAATCCGTCGGTGTACTGCGCCGACCTGCGCCGCCTCATCGACCACATCGGCGCCCGTGTCGCCGGGGACCTGGAAAGGCGCGCCCACGCGTGAGCACCTTCATCCTCACCTGGGACGGAAGCGACACCGGCTACTTCCGGACCAACCACGAGAACGACATCGCGGCGACCGCGGCCGGCCGCCGGGTGCGCGGCCGGTGGAGCTTCGGCTCGCGCCGATCGGGTACGGCCCCCGGCGACCTCGTCTTCCTGCTCCGGCAGAACACCGCCCGGGGCATCATCGCGAGCGGCCGCCTCGCCGACGGCGTGATCTTCCCGGCGCCGCACTGGGCCGGCCGGGCGGACCGGGTCACCTACTATGCCGACGTGCTGTGGGAGCGGGTGCTGCCGGTTCGGGACCGGTTGCCCGTCGCGGAGCTGCTGCACGACGTGCCCGGGCACCACTGGAACCACATCTTCGCCTCGGGCCAGCAGGTACGCCCACCCGCCGACGCCCACCTCGCCCTGCGCTGGGCCGAACACCTGAAGGACGTGGATGGCAACGATTGACCGCCACGCGACGGTTCCGCTCCTCGGCGGCGTCGCGCTGGGTGCCGTGGACCTCGCCGCGCAGAAGCTGCTGCCGTACCCGTGGGCGAACCTCGCCAACTCGTCGGCCGTGTGGGCGGTGCTCGCCTTCGCGATGGCGTACCGGCTGCGCGGGGGCGTCCTCCGGTCCGTCGGTGCGGCGATCGTGATGCTGGTCGTCGCGGTGCCGGTGTACTACCTGACGGCCACGGTCGTCCAGCACGACGACGTCGCCAACCTGTGGGCGTCGACCGCGCTCCTGTGGATGTTCTTCGGCGTCCTGGCCGGTGCCGTGTTCGGCGTCGCCGCGGCGTGGGCCCGGGACGGCGGATGGCGGGGCGTCGTCGGGGTCGCGCTGCCCGCGGCGGTGCTGCTCGCGGAGGCGGTACGGCTGGCACGCCGGGACGAGCCGGCCACCGCGATCATCGAGGCGGTGCTGGCGGTGGCCGTGGTGCTGCTGGCCGGCCGGACGTGGCGGCGGCGGGGGCTGGGCGCGGCTGTGGCCGTACCGTTGGCTCTCCTCGGCTTCCTGGGTTTCCAGATCGCCGGTTTCGCGTGAGCGTTGTGTTTCGGATCACTGCGGACGGGTAGAGGGGAGCGTCGGCACGCCGCTGGTGGAGGTGGTCCCGGTGCCCGATCCCACGTTCGACGCCATCGTGTCGCAACTGCGCGCGGAGGATCCGGACTTCATCCGCCGGATACGCAAGCTCGACAGCCCGCACGGCACGGCGCGGCTCGTCCTCGCCGTTCTCCTGTGGACGCTGGCACCGATGTGCATCGTGCTCGGCGGCTGGACCGGCGCGATCATGGCGGTGGTCGGCGGCGCGTACGGCGTCCACCTCATGCGCCACCGGCAACAGCCGCACGCCGGGGCCGCGGACCCGGCACGGCACCGACGCCCCGGCGCCTCGCTCTGACCGCCGCCGGCACCCTCAGGAGGATCGCATGACGAACCCGGACACCGACGGCTCGCAGATGAGCACCGAGGAAGCGGCGGACATCGTCCGCAACGACGACGCCCTCCAAGCGGCGCACGGCATCCAGGGTGACGACGACGCCGCCACGGATGACGACGCCCGCACCCCGGACTCGGCGCCCGCCGGGGAGACCCGGGACGCCTGAGGCCTCAGCTCCAGCGGTTGCCGGTCAGGCGCTCGTACACCTCGACGTAGCGGTTGCGGGTGGCCTCGACGACCTCGTCGGGGATCTCCGGCCCGGGCGCGGTCCGGTCCCAGTCGGACTGCGCCGACCAGTCGCGCAGGAACTGCTTGTCCAGGTAGCGCTGCGTGCCGCCGGGCTGCCACTCGTCGGCCGCCCAGAACCGGGACGAGTCGGGCGTCAGCAGCTCGTCGCCCAGCTTCAGCACGCCACCGGCGAAGCCCAGCTCGAGCTTCGTGTCGGCGATGATGATGCCGTTGCGCGCGGCGATCTCCGACCCGCGCCGGTACACCTCGAGCGTGATCCGCTTCAGCTCGGCGGCCACGTCGGCGCCGACCGACGTCTCGACCTCCGCGTACGTGATGAACTCGTCGTGGCCCTCGCCCGGCGCGACCTTCGTCGTGGGCGTGAAGACCGGCTCGGGCAGCTTCGAGCCCTCGATCAGCCCCGGCGGCAGCGCGACGCCGGAGACGGCCCCGTCCTTCTCGTACTCCTTGAGCCCCGACCCGGCCAGGTAACCCCGCGCGATGCACTCGACCATGACCATCTCGAGCCGCTCGCAGCGCACGGCCCGGCCGGCCCACTCGGCGGGCACGTCGGTCGCGGAGATGATGTGGTTCGGTACGACGTCGGCGAGCTGGTCGAACCACCACAGCGACAGCTGGGTGAGGATCTTGCCCTTGTCCGGGATGGCGGTGGGCAGCACCACGTCGTAGATCGAGACCCGGTCCGAGGCGACCAGCAGGATGTCGTCCCCGTCGGCGTAGACGTCCCTGACCTTGCCCGAGTGCAACAGCTCCACGTTCGTCCCTCCACCACACCGGCTCGTTGCGGGTCACGCTATCGAACCGCCGGCGCGGCCGTTCAGGCGAGTTGCTCGGCCGGCCGGCGCCCCACCAGCGGCAACGCCGCCAGCACCGGGACGCCCTTCAGCCGGGCCAGCACGACCGTGCCCGCGACGGCCGCCGCCACGGCGACCGCGCCGGCCGAGACCAGGGATCCCCGGGCGCCCAGCGTGTCGCACATCCAGCCGATCAGCGGCGCGCCGACGATGCCGGAGAGTGAGGAGACCATGCCGACCGTGGCGAGGACGCGTCCGCGCATGTCCTCGCGGGTGTCGAGCTGGATGCGCGTCGAGACCACCGTGTCGAAGATGACCGCGCCGGCCGCGATGGGCAGGATGAACGCCGCGAAGCCGAGGGTCGTCGGCGCGAGGCCGGCGCCGATCTGCAGGGCGCTGATGGTGGCGCCGGCGGCCAGCAGCACGCGCAGGGTGGAGCGGCCGCTGCCGGCCAGCACGATGCCGCCGGCCACCGCGCCGACCGCGAAGACCGTCGAGAGCATTCCGTACGAGGCGGAGCCGGCGTGCAGCGGTCCGGCGACCATCGCGGCCATGGTGACCTGGTAGTTGCGGCCCAGCGAGCCGAGCACGAACGAGAGCGCCAGCACGACCAGCACGACGGGCTGGCGGGCGATGTAGCGCAGGCCGGCCCGTACGCCACCGTCGCCGGGTGCCGCGGTGGCGAGCGTGCGTACCGAGCCGGGGCGCATGGCCGCCAGGGCCACGATCACCGCGCCGTACGACAGGGCGTTGAGGGCGAACAGCGAGGACACGCCGGTGATGCCGACCAGCACGCCACCGAGCGACATGCCGAGGATACGGCCGGCCGAGCTGAGGACGGAGCCGAGCGCCAGTGCCGAGCCGAGCGCGGAGGGCGGGACCAGGGCGGAGCCGAAGCGGCCGAGGCAGGGGCCCTCGAGGGAGCTGATCACGCCGGAGGCGAGGGCGACCGCGTAGATCGGCCAGAGGTGGCCCGTACCGGCGATGAGCGCGAGGGCGAGCAGGGCCCGCACCGTCTGCAGCGCGATGAGCGTCGGGCGGGCCGGCAGGCGGTCGGCGAGCGCGCCGCCCCAGCCGCCGAGGAGGAGGACGGGCAGCGCCTGCAGCATGACGACCACGCCCATCGTGGCGGCCGAGCCGGTCGCGGTGAGGATGAGCCAGTTGAGCCCCAGCACCTGCATCCAGGTTCCCGCCACGGACACCAGGTCGGCGGTGGCCCAGAGACGGTAGTTGCGCTCTCGGAGCGGTGCGAGCATCGGGGCCACGGTGGCGGCACCTCCACAGATAGAAGCAGGTGACGCCGGGATCGGCGCCACCTGCCCTATCGGGATGTGCTCACGGGGTGCTTCGGGGCTGGGGTGCGGTACACCGCAACCGCAACCCCGGCGGTTGCTCAGGCGCGGTACGCCCGCAGCACCGTGGCCAGCTCCTTGGCCGCCTCGCGCAGCTCCCGGGTGACCTCGTCGGTCTGCTCGACGGCCGCCTTGGCCTGCGCGCGGGTCTCGGAGATGCGGCTCATGTTCTCGGCGATCTGGGCGGCCTGGGTGCCGGCAGACACGATGCTGCGGGCCATCATGTCCGCGGTGGCGTGCTGCTCCTCGACGGCCGAGGCGATGGTCGTCTGGTAGCCGTTGACCTTGCCGATGACCTCGCCGATCTGGGTGATCGAGTCGACCACGCCGGTGGTGTCGGCCTGGATCGTGCCGACCTGGGTGGTGATCGAGTCGGTGGCCTTGGCGGTCTCCTGGGCCAGGTCCTTGACCTCGCTGGCGACCACGGCGAAGCCCTTGCCCATCTCGCCGGCGCGGGCCGCCTCGATGGTGGCGTTCAGGGCGAGCAGGTTGGTCTGCTCGGCGATGGCGGTGATCACCCGGACCACGTCGCCGATCTGCGCGGACGAGTCGCCGAGCTTGGTCATCGTGCGGCTGGCGTCGGAGGACACCTCCATGGCGTCGGCGGCGACGGTGACCGCCTCGCTGGCGCTGCGGGAGATCTCCTGGATGCTCGCGCCCATCTGCTGGGCGCCCGCGGCCAGGCTGGCGATGTTCTCGGAGACCTCCTGCGAGGCGCGGAGGATCTCGCCCGCGGACTGCACCGAGCCCTGCGCGCCGGCGACCATGTCGGCGACCAGCGCGGTGAGGCGCTCGGTGGAGCCGGTCAGCCGGGCGTTGGTGGTCTCGGAGACCCGGACGATCTCCGCGAACTCGTCGAGGAGCTTGTTGAGGTTCTCACCCGCGGGGGTCAGGCCCGCCTCGTCCACCCGTACGGTGAGATCGCCGGCCGCCGCCCGCTCCAGCACCTCCACCATGGGGTCCTGACGACGCATGCTGCGCGCGATGAAGAATCCGACGACCAGCCCGACAACTGCGGCAACAATGCCTACGACCATGACTATCTCTTTCCCCCGGGAGTTCCGACTGGCCCTTTGATCGGCAATCGGAACGCCCTCTTGAGGGTCGGGGAAGAACAGACTCCGGCCGGCCCGCGGGTTCGCGGACCGGCCGGAGGTGCCGGGCTCTGCCGGTCATGAAGGGGGAGACCGAAGCGCCCGTCTGTGCCGACCGTCACGCCTTCGGCGCGGGGGATACCGGTCGGGGTGAGCCCGTCAGTTGTTGATCATGTTGAGCATCTGCTTGATCTGGTCCGTACGGCTGAGCTTGACCCGCTGGGCGAACGCCTTGGCCTCGGCGTTGACCCCGTCGGCCGCCTCGAGGTTCGCCATCTCGACCGCGTTGTGCTGGTGGGCGACGAAGAGGTTGAGGAACGCCGTCTCGAACGCCTTGCCCTTCGCCTTCCTCAGCGCGGCGATCTCCTCGGGACCGGTGGCGGGCAGGCCGCCGTGGTCGGCGTGCGCGCTGGGCGCGTGATCGACCGTGGTGGGCTGCTTCCACGAGGTGAGCCAGGACTTCATCATGGTGACCTCGTCGGACTGGGTCGCGTCGACCGCCTGGGCCAGCGTCCTGACCTCGTCCCGCCTGGCCGACTTCTCGGCGAGCCGGACCATCTCGAGCCCCTGCTCGTGATGGGCGACCATCATCTGCAGGTACATGACGTCGGTGTCGTTGTGCTCGCCCTCGGCCTGCACGACGGCTTTCGCATCGACCTGGGTGGCCTGGGTCTGTGGGGCCGTACCGCACGCGCTCAACAGCAGTACGGCGGAGACCGCTACGACGAGGCGCTTCACAGCGGCAGCCAGAGGGCGAGGGTGTAGATCGACGGCTCCCAGCTGTGGATCGACGAGTGCGCCTGGCGGCACTTGTACTTCTTGCCCTCGTAGCTCACGACGTCGCCGGTCTTGTACGCCACACCCGCGGCCCACGAGCCGCTCGCAGAACCACCGGGAGCGCTGGTCGTCGGCGCGTTCGTCGTCGGCGCAGCGGTCGTCGGCGCAGCGGTCGGCGCGGCCGTCGTGGGCCGGGTCGTCGGTGCGGCCGGAGGAGTCGTCGGCGTGGCCGAGCCGCCACCACCGCCGCCGACGTTCAGGTCGACGCAGCTGTAGAACGCGTTCGCCGTGTCACCGATGTTCCAGACGGCGAGGACCGTCTGCCGGCCGGGGAAGGCACTGAGGTCGACGTTGTGCGTGACCACGGCGTCCGGCTGCTGGTTGCCCCCGTCCACGGTGGCGACCTTCTTGCCACCGATGAAGTACTCCCAGTTGCTGGTGCGGTGCCGGGCCGTCATGACCCACGTGAAGGTGACGTTCTTGCCGACCGCCTTCGCGGGCCAGTTGCGGCTCTCGTCGGCGAGCACCGACCACTGCGCCACGCCGCCGTTGCAGGAGCGCTGGCCCTTGGGCGCCTCGACGCTCTGCGGCTCGAACTGGATCTGCCCGCAGTCCTTGACCGCACCGCTCGCGCAGAGGGCCTGGCGGCTGGGCGGGGCGGAGACGTAGCCGTGCGCCAGCGCAGGAGACGCGACCACCGCTGCCGACCCCACGACTGCCCCGAGTGTCACCAGCGGATAGGCGATCGACCTGCGCATCTTTGCGGCTCCCAACGTGTCGTCCGGTTCTTACGGCGAGGACCGTAACGACGCGTTCCATAAAGCAGCCTTAACAGCACCAGAAAGGATCATGAAGGCGTACGGCGGCGCCGGGCGGCCGGCCGCGGCGGCGGGGGCGGCGGCGCTTCCTCGCGTACAGGCAGCACCAGCCCGATCCGCGCCCCGCCGAGCGGCCCCCGGGAGATCTCCAGCCGCCCGCCCGCGGCCTCGGCGACCCGGCGCACGATGTCGAGGCCGAGTCCCGTGGAGCCGGCGCCGCTCACCCCGCGCTGCACCGCGGCCTGCGGGTCGGCGATGCCCGGCCCGGCGTCGTCGACGAGCAGCCCGGCCGGCGAGACCGTCACCCGGAACGCCACCCCCTCGGGCGTGTGCGCGAAGACGTTGCCCAGCAACGAGTCCACGGCCAGGATCAGCTCGCTGCGCGGCAAGGGCACGGGTACGGGGGTCTGCCCGCCCACGACCTCCCACGGCCGGAACTGGTCCTCGGCCAGCGCCGACCAGAACGCCAGCCGGTCGGCGAGCACCTCCACGAGGTCCGACTGCTGGTTGCCGCGCGCCTCCACGCCGAGGCGGGCGCCGGCGATGATCGCCTCGAGCTCCTCGTCGAGCATGTCGCACGCCTGCCGCATCCGGTCGCCGATCGGTCCGGGCGGCATGGTCTCCGCGTCCAGCCGCAGCGCGGTCAGCGGCGTCCGCAGCCGGTGCGAGAGGTCGGCCGCGAGCTCCCGTTCCGCGTCGAGCAGGCGGCGCAGGTCGGCGGCCATCGCGTTGAAGGCGTTCGCCGCGTCCCGCAGCTCCGGCGGCCCGGACGGGTCGACGCGCACGGCGAGATCACCGGCGCCGAGGCGGCGGCTGGAGCCCGCCAGGTCCCGGGTGGCGCGCACCAGGCGGCCGCCGAGCCGGTCGGCGAACAGCACCGAGCCGGCGACCAGCACGATCGCCAGGCCACCCAGCGCCAGCCACGCCGGCCACACGCCCCGGCGCATCTCCTCGTCCGGCACGAAGACCTCGATCACCACGGACCGCCCGTCGCTCAGCACGCTCGGCTGCAGGTAGACGAGCCCGCCGGCGGCATCGGCGGTGACCGGTCGCCGGTAGAGGTTGGCCTGCGCGACCTCCGCGTCGCTGACGTGGCTGTGGCCGACCGGCGCGATGCCGGGCAGGTGCACCGCGAGCCGGCCCGCGCTGCCCGCGACCGTGCTGGCGACCGCGCTGGTCAGCAACTGCGGGTCGGCGTTGACGGCGAGCGCCGCGACCATCGCGGCCGCCTGCTGCCGGGCGTCACCGATGGCCCGGTCGTGGGCGATCTTCCCGGTGGCGTAGATCAGCGGCACGAGGAAGGCCAGCGCGACCATCGAGGTGATGGCGAGTGCCAGCCGGTTCAGCTCCCATCTCACTGCGGGTCGACCATCATCACGCCGACCCCGCGTACGGTGTGCAGGAACCGCGGCGCCGCCGCCGTCTCCCCCAGCTTGCGCCGCAGCCAGGAGATGTGGACGTCGATGGTCTGCTCCTCGCCGATGCGGGACTGGTTCCAGACCTCGGTCAGCAGCTCCCGGCGGCTGACGACCTGACCGACGCGCTCGGCCAGGTAGGTGAGCACATCGAACTCGCGCCGGGTCAGCTGCAGGGCCTGCCCGCGCAGCGCGGCCCGGCGCTGGCGGGGATTGATCTCCAGCTCCCCGACGGTGATCACGCTGGGTGCGGTGTCGACGGCGGCCCGGGTACGCCGGAGCACCGCGGTGATCCGAGCCAGGATGTGACCGCTGGAGAACGGCTTCGTCACGTAGTCGTCGGCGCCGTCGCTCAGCAACGTGATGATGTCGGCCTCGGAGCGGCGTGCCGTGGCGACGATGACCGGTACGGCCGACACGGAACGCATCATCCGCAGCGCGTCCGTGCCGTCGATGTCCGGCAGCCCGAGGTCGAGGATCACCAGGTCCGGCTGCTCCTCGGTGAGGATCTTCAGGGCTTCGGCGGCCTGCCCGACCGGGCGCACGACGTGGCCCGCGTCCGTCAGCGCCCGGGTCAGCGCCGCGGTGATGTTGCGGTCGTCCTCGACCAGCAGGATCAACGCCATGGGCACAACCATAGGGGTAGGTGAGAGCATGGCCACGTGCGATCTCGGCGGAGCTGGTTCCCGGTGCTCGGATGGTGCGCGGCCACGCTGACCAGCGTCGCGCTGGCGTCGGTGGCGATGCTGCCGGTGCTGCGTACGGCCACCGCGGACGAGAGCGCCCTGGTGTCGGTCGATCAACTGCGCGACTCGACGGTGTTCAGCCCCACGCCGGCCCCGCCACCGCCGTCGCCGGGCGTCACCTCCCCGGCGCCGGAGAAGCCCCGCTCGCCTTCGGCCGCGCGGAGCCCGTCACGCACCCGCTCCACGCCGGCGACCCGGACCCCGACGACGACCTCGCCGCCGGCCCGGGACGACTCGACGACGACGGTCGAGGACGGCTGGACCGTCACCACGAACGGTGACGGCGACCGTACCTATGTCCGGTCGTTCCGGATGGAGGGCGGCCAGACCGTGATCCGGGCGGCCGACGGCGTCATCAAGCTCGTCACGGCCACGCCGGCGGACGGCTTCTCGGTGGCGACCGTGCAGAACACCGCGGACAACCTCGCCGTCTACTTCAACGAGGTCAACCACAGCTTCATCGTGCACGTGGTGTGGCAGGCCGGAAAACCGTTCGCCGAGGTCAGCGAGGTCGGCTCGTGACGGCCACGGTCGATCGCCCGGCGGCCACGCGGCGGGAGACGGGCTTCGAGATCGCGGTCGTGCTGCTGCTGTCGCTCGGTCAGTCGGCGGTGTACGCCGTCGTGTCCCTCGTCGCGAAGCTCACCGCCGGGAAGCCGCTGTCGCAGCAGACCGCCACGCTGAACCCGTCGCAGTCGCCGCGGCCGTACCTCGATCTGACGTACCAGTTGCTGGGCATCTTCTTCGCGCTCGTGCCCGTACTCCTGGCCCTCTATCTGTTGCACCGCGACCGGCTGGAGCCGGTCCGCACGCTCGGCCTGGACCTGCGCCGCCCGGGCCCGGACCTGGGCCGGGGCGCCGGGCTGGCGGCGGCGATCGGCATCCCCGGCCTGCTCCTGGTGTACGCGGCGGCGCAGCTCGGCCTCAACGCGCAGATCATCCCGGCGGCGCTGAAGCCGGTGTGGTGGGCGATCCCCGTGCTGATCATCGCCGCGATGCAGAACGCGATCCTCGAAGAGGTGATCGTGGTCGGCTACCTGATCACCCGGCTGCGCTCGTTCGGCTGGCGGCTGGGCTGGATCGTGGCGGCCAGCGCGGTCCTGCGCGGCTCGTACCACCTCTACCAGGGCTTCGGCGCCTTCGTCGGCAACGCGGTCATGGGCGTGGTGTTCGCGCTGTTCTTCCTGCGCAAGGGCCGGGTCATGCCGCTGATCGTGGCGCACAGCCTGCTCGACATCGCCGCGTTCGTGGGCTACACCCTGCTGCCCGACGACTGGCTCAGGTGGCTGTGACGCCCGGGGAGCGGGCCCGCGGCCTGCTCGCCGACGCCCGCCGCGTCGTCGTCTTCACCGGCGCGGGCGTGTCCGCGGAGAGCGGCATCCCGACGTTCCGCGACGCGCTCACCGGCCTGTGGGAACGCTTCGACGCCCGGGCGCTGGCCACCCCGCGCGCGTTCCGCACCGACCCCGCCCTGGTCTGGGGCTGGTACGAGTGGCGCCGCACGCTCGTCGGCCGCGCACACCCCAATCCGGCGCACCACGCCGTCGCGGGCATCCCGGGAGCTGTGGTCGTCACGCAGAACGTCGACGACCTCCACGAGCGGGCCGGCTCCGCGGACGTGGTGCACCTGCACGGCAGCCTCTTCGAGCCGCGTTGCGCCGACTGCGGGGAGCCGTGGCCGCTGCCCACCGACCCGGCCGACGAGCCCGAGGAGGGACGGCGGTTGCCGCCACCGCGGTGCGCACGCTGTTCCGGGCCCGTACGCCCCGGCGTGGTGTGGTTCGGCGAGGCCTTGCCGGAGGCCGCGCTGGAGCGCGCGGTGGAGGTGGCGGCCGCCTGCGACCTGATGCTGACCATCGGCACCTCCGGGCTGGTGTACCCGGCGGCCGAGCTGCCGCACGTGGCTGCCCGCGCCGGCGCCGCGGTCATCCAGATCAATCCACAACCGACGGCCCTGGACCCGGTGGCCGACGTGAACTTGCACGGCCCCGCGGCACGCATGCTGCCCTCACTCCGATAATTTCGGCGCGTCCATATCGATCTCGGATGGACGTCTTCGCTGGTCGTACTCGTGCCGGCTGCCGAGATGACCGGAACTTTCTGCGTTGTATTGACTCGGTTCAATGAGTCCGCCAACACTGGGGCATCAACTCGGGAGCGCTCCCACGCCCCGGAAGGAGAAGCCCGTGAACAGAATCCCGGGCCGCTCGGCGATCCGCTCGACCGTGGTCGCGCTCACCGCAGCGCTCACGGTCGGCGCCGCGGTGGCGGCCATTCCCCGGATCGCCACCGCGGACGTCGTCACGGCGGCCGCCGGCGTCGAGGACGAGGGCGCCGGCTGCCCGGTGCCCGCCCTGCCCGACACCGGCGCGCTGCCCACCGTCGCGAAGCTCCCCGACCCGTTCAAGAAGATCGACGGGACCCGCATCGCGACCAGATCCGAGTGGACCTGCCGGCGGGAGGAGATCAAAAAGCAGGCCGAGCGATACGTGTACGGCGAGAAGCCCGCAAAGCCGCAGACGGTCACGGGTACGGTCACCAGCACGAACATCACGGTGAACGTGTCGCACCAGGGCAAGAGCTCGAGCTTCTCCGCCAAGGTCGAGCTGCCCGGCGGCTCCGGCCCGTTCCCGGCCGTCGTCGTGCTCGGCGGGTTCGGCGCCGACACCGCCACGATCAAGGCAGCCGGCGCCGCGGTCATCACCTACGACCCGTACGCCGTCGGCAAGGAGGGCACGCCCCGCAGCAACAAGCAGGGCGCGTTCTACAGCATCTACGGCTCGTCCAGCAGCACCGGCCTGCTCATGGCGTGGGCCTGGGGCGTCAGCCGGATCATCGACGTGATCGAGCAGTCCGGCGGCACGATCCTGCGCCCCGACGCGACGGGCGTCACCGGCTGCTCCCGCTTCGGCAAGGGCGCGTTCGTCATCGGCGCCTTCGACCAGCGCATCGCACTGACCATGCCGATCGAGTCGGGCAGCGGTGGCGTACCGATCTTCCGCGGCATCCCCGGCGAGGGCGCACAGAGCCTCAGCAGCGCGTACGGCGAACAGCCCTGGCTGGGCGACGCGTTCGGCTCCTTCACGAGCAGCCCGGCCCGCCTCCCGGTCGACACCCACGAGATGGTCGCCATGGTCGCGCCGCGCGGCCTGTTCATCATGGACAACCCGCACATCGTGAACCTCGGCCCGAAGTCGGCGAGCGTGGCAGCCCTGGGCGGCGCCGAGGTCTACAAGGCCCTCGGCGTGGGCGACAACATCACCTACTGGTCCGACATCCAGGACGGCAACCACTGCGCCAACCGGCCGGAATGGCGTACGCCGCTGCAGCAGAACATCCAGAAGTTCCTGCTGAAGACGGGCAACGCGGCGGGGACCATGCGCATCTCCAGCAAGGCGGCCGGCAACCTCGCCGAATGGCGCGACTGGCAGACCCCGGCCCTCAGCACCGGCACGCCCAGCACCCCGCCGTCCGGCCCCGGCCCCTCCGACCCGCCGCCCAGCAACCCGCCGCCCTCGGACCCGCCGCCCGCTTCCGCCGGGTGCACCGCGAGCATCTCGGTCAACGCGTGGAACGGCGGCTTCGTCGGCACCGTCAAGGTCACCGCGGGCGCCACGGACATCAACGGCTGGGCAGTCGGCCTCACCCTGCCGGCCGGCGCGACCGTCACCAGCAGCTGGAACACCACCCGTACCGGCGCGAGCGGAGCCGTGCAGTTCGCCAACGTCTCGTACAACGGCCGGGTGACCGCCGGTCAGGCCACGGAATTCGGCTTCCAGGCCACCGGCACGAGCGCCGCAATGACACCGACCTGTACGCCCGCCTGACCGCATTCCGGCCGGCGCCGCACCCGCGGCGCCGGCCGGCCCATAAATGCCTTTACCACTACGGCCCGGTCCTACAGGATGATCGCAACACCGGCAAGGACGAGGGGAGTTGAACCGACATGACGCGGCGGGCCATTCAGCTACTCCTGTCCGACCTCACCTATTCGCCGGAGCGGCGGAGCGGGTAACGCAGCAGCGTACCCATCCGAGCCGCCCCCTCGATCCGAGGACCGGGCGGCTTTTCTCATATCGACTTTCTCCCCGGCCCGGTGCGCGGTACGCGCCCGGCCACGGCCGGGCCGGCGGGACCGCTACCCCCGCCGGCCCGCCGACGCCCCGCACCGCCCCGACGCGGTGCGGTCCACCCTCGTGGCCCAACGGCAGAGGCACGACGTTGAGGACGTCGCCGGTGCGGGTTCGAATCCCGCCGAGGGTACGCACCAAACCGCCGCCGAAACCGCCGGCGGCAAGCACGAGCCCGGGTAGCCCAACGGCAGAGGCGTCCGATTCAGGGTCGGAAGGATTGGGGTTCGAATCCCTCCCCGGGTACGCAATCCGCAAGCGGTAGCGCCGACGCGGGAGAGTCGGGCCTGCCTGTAAAGCAGGTGCATCGCTGAGAGGGTTCGAATCCCTCCTACCGCACGCCCGCAATCCGCGGCGTCAATGGTTGTCGCAACGCTCAGGCTCCGTCGGCGCGCAAATGGTCAGGATCACGTCGAAGGTCCGACGGTAGGTGATGCCAGCGGTGCGATACCGAACGGCTATGCCGCGGATCGTGCTGGTTCTGCGCGGCACGGGAAGCTCATACAGCACTTCAACGCTGTCGCTTTCCGCCTGCGGCCGGATGCGGTAGCCCGCAACCGCATGCTTCGGCGGAATCTTCCACTCCGCCGGCAACGGAAACTTGTACCCGCTGACCGCGGCCGAGCCGATCATTGCGACGCGGTCCTCACCCCAGATGTACGGTCCCGCGGAGGGGACGATTCCGTCCGGGTCGGCCAGCGCCACGTCGACCAGAACAATGTCGCTCTTGGTGGAGTTGTGCAGCACCAGCGAACCCCACAGCATTCCGGTGTCGGTGGGTTTGGTCTTCTGCCACAGTTCCTCGTAGTTCGTGCCCTCGAGCGGTCCGTCCCGCAGCGGCACACCCGGCAGTCTCCCGACCACCCACAGACCGGCGACCACCGCGGCGACCACCACAGCCGCGGCCACGATCAGCAGGCGGCGGGTACGCCTCACGCCCGAGACAGGAGGCGCACCAGCGACCGCGCCGGTCACGCCACCTCCCGGGTCTTCGTGACCCCGGTGTACCAGCGTCCCTTGTAGCCGCAGATGTCGAACCCGGTGCCGTCGGACTTGTAGCCGATCCCGACCGAGCTGCTCCACGTCTGGGTCGCCTTCAGGTTGCCGCTGGTCGCGTTGCCGACGCCGAATGCTCCGCTGCGTGTCGTCGTCTTCTCCTTGGCGACACTGATCTCCATGTCCGGACCGATGGTGTTCCGGTAACCGCTGTTGCACGAGAACGGAGTCCAGGTGCGCCGGTTCGAGCTACCCGTGAAGCCCTTCGCGCGGTACTGGGTATAGCCGGACCACCACTTCTTGTAGGTCGTGTTGCTCTGGCACATGACGTCGTACATGTTGAGGCCGTAGCTCACCCACCACTCGGCGTTGACGTTCTTGCCGATGGTGCCCTTGATGGTGGCGTTGACGTTCGTCCCCTTGGTCATGCCCAGGGTCGTGACGAGCGCTCCGGCCCGGTTCGTCACGCCGATCTCCAGGCTCGTGTTCTTCGTCGTCTTGTACTCGAAGGTGCCGGTGCTGTGCTTGCCGGTGGACTGGTCCGCCATGGTGACGTTGCGATTCGAGACGTCGCCGCTCTTCTTCAGGTACCAGTGGTTGCCTCCGCACCAGACGTCCGGGTCGAAGGTCTTGCCCGAGGCCGACTTCTGCGCGTTACCGGCTGCCACCGCCGCGTCGTACGCGGGCCGGTCCGTACGGGCGGATTCCGACTCGTTCAGAACCGACCCGGTCGCACAGATCATGGTTGCCGGGCAGTCCCGCCCCTCGGCGACCGTCGTGGTGCCGCGGCTCTCGGTGGGCGTCACCTGGGTGGCGACCAGGTCGAAGGCCGGGCGGCCGTTCGGCGCCACGGCCATGGCGGAGAGGCCGGCCTGCCGGTCCGCCGCATCCGAGTCGGCGGCGACGTCGTCGGCGAACGGCCGCAGCACGCCGTCATCGCCGAGCGTGACCCGGCTGCGGTAGAACACCTGGCCCTCGTCGGTGGGCGCGGTGAGCACGAGGCTGATCAGGCCGTCCGCGTCACGGGCGCCGACGAGGGTCGTGGGATCGGCGATCCAGGTGCTGAACGACCCGTCGTCCCAGCTGTAACCCCAGCCCACGTCGGTCGGGTGGACCTCCGAGCCGGCCGGCAACGCGAGCATCTGGTCGGCGGTGGGCTCGACGGAAACGGTGATGACCGCATCCGGGATCGGCTTTCCCTCCGGCGTACGCAAGGTCCCGGTCAACGTCGGTGCGGGGGCTTCGTCCGCCCGCGCCACGGTGGGTGTCACGCCCAGAACACAGATCAGGGAGAGCGCCGCACTGATCCAGCCATATCTTTTGATCAACAAACTTCCCCGCTTCAGAACCCCTGTCCCGCAGTACCCCCGGGACCGGATCGATCGATGTCGCGATGATCTTCAGGTTCTTCTCGCCGCAGGTCAATGGCGGTATCTGTCGTCTCGCCGACTCGCCCAGGGGACATTTCGGTTGGCCCGCTCAGCGGGTCGGAATTCACTCGCACGAATTCGTCACAGCCGCATGTCCGCCACGAAACACGCCACCGACCCGGCATCGTCGTACCCGATCCAGGCGGGATACGACCCGTCTCCCCGCCCGCTCGGCCAGGCCACCACTCCGCCCGCCTCCACCACCACGAACTGCCGCTCCCCGGCGACCCGGCCGTGCTCCAGCCGGTCGTCCTCCAGCCCGTCCACGAAGGATCGGAACCTGGCCGTGCGTGAGTAGGGTCGTCCGCATGGCTGACGCGGTCGTGATCCCCGGCGGTCGGTTCGGACCGTACGCCCCGCTCCTCATGTATGCCGGAGACGTGGCAGAACAGCGAGGCGCGACGGTCCACCGCCACTCCTGGTCACACGAGTTCCCGCCGCCCAACCGTCCGGAGATCGAAAGCTGGGTCGCCGCTGACGTCGCTCCGCTGATCGACTCCGTCGCCGGCCGCCCGCTGCTCATCGGCAAATCGCTCGGCACCAACGCGGCCACCCTCACGGCACAGAGATCCTTGCCCGCGGTATGGCTGACGCCCCTGCTCACCCTGCCGTGGGTGGCCGACGCGCTGAGCCGAGCGACGGCGCCGTTCCTGCTGGTGGGCGGCACGGCCGACGAGACGTGGGACGGTGACCTGGCCCGGCGGCTGTCACCTCATGTGCTGGAGGTGAGAGGCGCGAACCACGGCATGTACGTACCGGGCCCGCTCACCGACTCGGTCGCGGTGCTGAGCCATGTTGTCGCCGCCACCGGGGATTTCCTCGACGCCATCGGATGGCCGGGATAACGCGTCCAGTTCTCGGCGGGGTTGCCTCACGACCGGATCCGGGCTTCGGTCAGTGGTAGTAGGCATGTGCCGTGGCCGGCGGCCCACCGACACGGGCGTACCCGCGCAGGATCGCCGCAGCTACCTGGCTGAGCAACCGACTACCGACCCCATCGGCCGCCCCGGTGACGTCCCCGCTGACCACGTCGAGCACCAGATCTCCGATCGGCCGCCCACCGACGTCGGCCGGACGAAACCTGCGCGTCGCCACCTCGAACGACACGAAGCCACTGTCCTGGCCGGCCTCCCATCGGTACAGAACCCGCTCACCGGCCAGATCGCCTTGGGCCCAAATTCCGATCGAGGCAGCCATGGCCGGCACCCTCCGTTCGCCAATGGTTTCGGCCGGTGGCGAGCCGGCTCGGTGACTCGCCAAGCCGACGTCACGACCGGTGAATGCGGCCTGTGAAAGCGAGAAAGGCCTCCGACCATGCCGTTTCGGCTGGTGGAGGCCTTCTCTGGAAGTGCGCCCGAAGGGACTCGAACCCCTAACCTTCTGATCCGTAGTCAGATGCTCTATCCATTGAGCTACGGGCGCTCGGTGCTTCGCCAGCATACACACCGGCTTCACACGCGGAGACTCCGGGATTCGAACCCGGGAGGGGGTATAAGCCCCCAACCGCATTAGCAGTGCGGCGCCATAGACCAGACTAGGCGAAGTCTCCTCGGTGGCTTGCAGGCCACCGACGGTTGAGGATACCGGACCCTCCGACGGCCCGGCAAAGAGGTTCGCCCCTCCGCGCGTTGCCTCGGTCGGAGCGGCCCGGGCGGGCCGCGGAGTGCGGGCGAAAATCGGCCACACCGCTTTCCAACAGGTGAAACCGGCTTGGTCAGGCTAGGCTCCGACGGCATGGAGGAGAACCAGCCGCCGCCGCGTCGACCGCGGTCGCCCCGGGCGCCGTTCAGCACGTCTGACCAGCAGGAATCCTCCGCGCCGCCGGCCCGGAAACCGCCGGCCACGCCGCCGCCGATCACGTTCCGGCCGCCGGGTCCCACGGTTGATCGAGGGAAGAGTACGGCCGCAGACCACCCGACCGCAGACGAGTCCGCCCAGGTCAACGGCTCGACCCCGGCCGCGCCGCCGCGCAGGCAGCAGCCCGCTTCGAGGCGCAACCCGGCGAACCAACCGCCCGCCAAGCGCACGCCCAGCGCCGCGAACAGCGGCGCAAACAGCGGCGCGGAGGGTCCGGCCAAGAAAGCGGCCCCGGCCAAGGCGGTGACGAACCCCACGCCGGCCAAGAAGACGACCGCGGCGAAGAAGGCGGGTCCGGCCAAGAAAGCGGCCCCGGAAGCCACCGGCCCCACCTCCGCCAAGGCCACACCCGCGAAGGTCACGCCGGCCGGAGCGACGCCGGCCAAGAAGGCGACCCCCGCGGGCAACGCCGCGGCACCCGCGAAGAAGGCGACCCCCGCCAAGAAGGCGGCCCCGCTCAAGCACACCCTCAAAGCAGCGGCCGCCGAGGTGGCCCCCGCGCTCGTCGAACCCGACATGACAACGGTCCCCGACGAGCAGACCACCCCCGCAGAGCAGCCCACCGCCGCCAGCCGGGAGCTGGCAACCGCCGCCAGCCGGGAGCTGGCAACCGCCACGCCGCCGGCCTCGGACGCGCCTACATCAGCAAGCACGGCCAACGCCTCCGTCGAGTCGTCGGCGCCGACTCCCAGCGCTCCGGCGCAGAGCCACCCCGTCGAGTCCGCCACTCACACCGAGGCCTGGGCGCGCTTGATCGCGGACCCCGGCCATTCCCCCGAGCTCCTCGCGCTGGCCGCCGTGCAGACGCTCGGCCCGCAGGCGCAGGAGTGGGCGGACCGGATGCGGGACGCGTACCCCGGTGCGACGCCGGACGGGCTCGCCCGGCTGGCCGCGCAGCAGTTCGTGCGGTTCGGCACCGTGGGCAGCGTCTTCGGCGCGGTCGCCGGGTCGTACGCTCCGCTCACGCTGCTGGGGGCCGCCGCGCTCGCGCATGCCGAGCTTTCCCTGCATGTCGCCGCCGCTTACGGCGTTGATCCGGCCGACCCGGCGCGGGCCGCCGACCTGCTGCTTCTCACCCGGGTGCATCCCACCCGGGAGGATGCCGAGGCTGCGCTGACCGCTGCGCGGGAGCATTCGTACGAGGGTGGCGGCGGCGTCACGGATGCGCTCTGGCGCCTCGGCCGGATGGTGGCCGTCCACGCCGGCGCCTGGACGGTGTTGCGCGGGCTCAATCGGTTCTTCCCGGGCGCCAGCCTGCTCACGGCGGTCCTGACCAGCCGCGCGGCCGCCAGCACGGTGGCCGCCCGGGCGACTCTGTTCTACCGGACGGCTGCCGCGGCGTAACGGCCGCGGAGAGCGGGTCGACCGCAGACAGGCGATCGATCGCAGACAGGACGATGGGCCGCGAAGGGGCGGTCGGTCGCCCCCGCTGGTCGCCGCCCAGCTCGAGCGCGCGCCGGCACGATCGTCGGCGCGAACGCGGCAACCCCAGCGGGCCGCAACCACCCAGCCAGCCGCACCCAGCCGCACCCACCCGGCCAGCCGCAACCACCCGGCCGACCGCAACCACCCAGCGGGCCGCGATCATCCAGCCGACCGCGACCAGCCGGCCGGCCGCGACCGCGTTCGCGCCGGGCGAACAGCGAGGAGCGCCGATCACCCACGCCCACCGGCCATAGGTCGACATAATTGCGGCGTATCGGGCAAGCGACGCGCCGACTGTCGGGAATCTGTGCCGTCCGCGTCGCACCTTGCGTGCGATGCATCAGCGTCTTCGCTGCTCACGCTTAGGGCATGGGAGACCTCGCGCGTTTGCTCAAGGAGAGCTGGAGCCTCGTCGAGGAGCATCAGGACAAGGTCGCCGGGTACTTCTACGCGCGGATCTTCCTGTCGCATCCCGATCTCCGGGAGCTCTTCCCCGTGCACATGGACGTGCAGCGGGCCCGGTTGCTGGGGGCGATCGTCACCGCGGTGCAGACGCTGGAGGATCCCGAGCGGTTCGACGACTATCTGCGGTCGCTGGGCCGTGATCATCGCAAGTTCCACGTGGAACCGAAGCACTACGAGGTCGTGGGTGGCGCGCTGATCGAGGCGATGCGGCATTACGCCGGGGAGCAGTGGGGAATCGAGTACGACCAGGCCTGGGCCGACGCGTACGCGGTGATCGCCTCGAAGATGATGGCCGGCGCCGACGCCGACACGAACCCGCCGTACTGGTACGCCGAGGTCACCGCGCACGAGCGCCGGGGGCACGACATCGCGGTCTTCACCGTGATGCCGATGCAGCCGCTGGACTTCCGCGCCGGGCAGTACATGAGCCTGGAGTGCCCGCGTTTCCAGCCGAGGTTGTGGCGCACCTACTCACCGGCGAACGCGCCGCGGCGGGACAACTCGATCGAGTTCCACGTCCGCGCGCTCGGCGCCGGCTGGGTCTCCAGCGCGCTGGTGCGCCGCCTGCAGGTCGGTGACATGCTCCGCCTCGCGGCGCCGATGGGGTCGATGAGCCTGGACCGGCGGTCCACCCGCGACGCGGTGTTCGTGGCCGGCGGTACGGGCCTCGCACCGGTGAAATCCCTGCTGGAGGAGCTGACGCGCTACAACCGAACGCGGTGGGTGCATGTGTTCTTCGGCGCCCGTACCCGCGACGACCTGTACGACCTGGCCGCCCTCAACCGCCTCGCCGCCCGCTACCCGTGGCTGTCCGTGGTGACCGCGTGCAGCGACGACCCGACGTTCCCCGGCGAGCAGGGCGACATCTCGGACGTCGTCGGACGGTACGGCCCGTGGAACGAGCACGACTTCTTCGTGTCCGGCTCCGGGCCGATGGTGCGGGCGACGCTCAAGACGCTCGCCGAACTCCAGGTGCCGTCGATCCGCGTCAAGTACGACAGCTTCTCCGAGACCTAGGCGGGTGTCCCGCGGATCATGGCGACGCCGAGGCGGAAGCCGGGCCCGGCGCAGGCCGTCATGATCCGCGGGACACCCCTAGGCGTCAGTAGGTCCACGGCCGGCCGGTCTGGCCGTACTCCTCGACCGGCACCAGCGTCGCGTCGGCGGCCATGCGGTCCACGTACAGGCGGCCCTCGAGGTGGTCGATCTCGTGGCTGACCAGCCTGGCCATCGCGCGCTCGAACGACGTGATCACCCGGGTGCCGTCGAAGCGGGCGTGTTCCACGTCGACCCGCAGCGGCCGCCGGACCAGGCCCCGGTAGTCGAAGAACGACAGGCAGCCCTCGTACTGTTCGTCGGTCTCGCCGGACTCGTCGACCACCCGCGGGTTGAGCAGCACGACCGGCTCGGCGCCGCGCTCGGGCGGGCGGACGACGGCCGCCGCGGCGGCCAGGCCGATCTGCGGGGCGGCGAGGCCGACGCCCTTGCTGAAGTCGTGTACGCCCTCGAGCCGGTCCAGCGTGGTCCGCAGCGCGTCCACGGCTTCGCGGGCGACCACCTCCTCGCGGGGCAGCTGGAAGTGACGGGCGCGCTGGCGCAGCAGGTCCGCGCCGCGTTGGACGATGCCGATTCCGCGCATCCGCTGGCTCGCTCTCAGCTCGTGACCGTTGGTGGCCCGCTGGGGTGTGTCCCCGTGCGGTGCCGCCGCGGCTTCCGGTCGCGGGACTGCGTCGTCACCGACGGTGGGTGCGGCTTGCCCGCGGAACCGCCACTCGAGGCGGTAGCGGGCGTTGAGCAGGGGCGCGTCGGTCGACCACTCGAAGACGGCGCGCTTGTCGTCGTTGTGGCGCTCGAGGGGCGTACGGACCGGCACCTCGGCTGCGAGGGAGGTCTCGACGCCCCACACCTGGGGTTCGAACTCGACCGGGAAGTCCAGCCGTACGGTGAGGTTGCGGGTGGGCAGGCGCACGGCCCGCTGGAACCACTGCCCCCACTTCTCCTCGCCCACCGTGTACGCGTAGTCGATCGTGGTCCGTTCTCCCGGATAGAGCGGGAACTGACCGTGGTCGTTGGCGAAGAGCAGCCAGACTTCCTTGGCGGCATCCCGGTCGAGCTTGAGCCGCCAGTGCATCGGCTCCGCCGCGTCGCCCTCGCCCGCGACCGCGTGCAGGTCCATCTCGTCGAAGCTGAGCGGGTGCGTACGGTGGTGGCGGTTGGAGCCGGCGGGGTCGTGCGGGTAGCGGTCGACCGCGATCTTCACCAGGTAGCGGGTGACGGGTTCGACGCCGGCGTTGTAGAGCGCCCGGCGGATCCGGCACCGGTACGCCCCCTGCGTGTACGTGAGCTCCGCCACCTCACGCTCGACGATGAGCCCGGTGCCGGGCGGCATCCACTGCACGGGTACCGGGGGGTCGCGGTGCAGCGTGGCGCCCCGGGCGTGCCGCAGCTCGTCGTACTCCTGGAATCTCTGCCAGATGGCGCCGCCGGCGGCCAGCACCGCCTCGGCACGCCGGGCGAAGTCCTCGGTGGGCTTGTGCCGGCGGCCTTCGACGTGGCTGACGTAGGAGGGGTCGAAGCCCATCCGGGCGGCGAGTTGCTTCTTCGTCATCCCGCGCTCGACCCGCCATTGCGCGAGCGCCGTCACGAACTGGTCGGCGGCCCTCTCGACAGGCGAGGTGGTCATCACGGATGTCCCCTTTGCGACAGGAATTTCAGTGTCCATGTCTTCCGGTGTCCGCATGGGGCTAGTAGCGCGTTGCCGACAGATACCTTGACGACTCCGGCAACGGCGCAACGTTCCGTTAGGTGACCCTTGCTGGGGGTATTCGTGCAGAAGAACACCTGTCCGGGCGCGCAGGGGGTGGCATGGTTAGGCTAGCCTTAACGGGGTACGGTGAGTGACCCCAGAGGTTGAGCGACAGCGAGGTGAGCACGGTGATCCAGTGGAGCCCCTGCTCCCCCGGGCCCGGCGGCAGCCGGTGACCACCACCCTGGACCACGCCCCCGGTCACGCATCGTTCGCCGACGCCCCTCTGGCACCGGTCACCGCGAGCCTGCGCGCCATGTTCGGCACCTCCACGCAGCTGCCCGGCCTCGCGCCCGACCTCCTGATCCGTGACACCGCGGGCTGGGTGCCCTCGGCCGAGCTGGCCGGCAGCGCCCTGGACGTGCTCCTGGAGTCGTCGAAGCACCGCTGGCAGGCCCAGCCGCACGCCGCGGCCGCGCTGGCCTGGAAGGCGTACACGTACTGGCTGGCGCTGCCGGCCGTGCTGGGCTGGGCGTCCGCGCGCCGGGTGCCGCTGCTGACCGGCACGGACGTGCTGATGCACTTCAACGACCCGCGGCCGCTCGTCACGCTCGGCCTGCACCCGGACATCACCGTGGCAGTGCTGCCGTCGGACCCGCTCGCGCTGAGCGGGCTGCCGGAGGTACGCGTCGTGGCGGACGAGGCCGCGCTCCTGGAGGAGCTGCGCCGTTCGCTGCTGGATGAGCACCTCACGCCGCTGCTCGACGCCATCCACGCGAAGGTACGGCTGGGCAAGCGCACGCTGATGGGCTCGCTGGCCTCCGGGGTGGCGTACGCGGTCCTGCGCTCGGCCGACGTCATGCCGGGCTCGTCCGCGCAGACCATCGACACCCTGCTCACCGCGCTCGGCGTCGAGGACCTCATCGAGCTGGTCCCCGGCCGCGCCGGCAAGCTGGACGTGCAGCGCAAGACGTGCTGCCTCGCGTTCACGCTGCCCAAGCCCAAGGTGTGCATGGGCTGCTGCATCAAGCAGGCCTGACCGCCCCGAGGCGGCCGCCGGGCCTCAGCCCAGCGTCGCCTTCGGGTCGTCCACCAGGTTCCGCACGTCCCACACCCACGCACCGCCGGTCCAGGTGGGCTGGAAGCCGAGCAGGTCGGTCATCGCGCGCAGCATCTCGATGTCGCGCACCTGCGGCGTGAGCACGATGACGCCGGCCTTCCAGTAGCGCAGGTCCGCCAGGGTCATCTCGCGCCGGGTGTCGGTGATCTCCGGGATCGGGTTGCCCTGCTTGATCGACGTCATCAGGCCGCTGGTCGGCCGCCACGGCGGCGAGAACAGAGCCGTCCGGTCGCCCGGGTCGAGCGGGTTCTGGCTGGGCAGCAACGCGTACGCGCTGGCGATGCGCATGTCGAGCCCGGTGTACGCGCTCCAGCGCAGCGGGTCCGGGTACGTGCTGTCGGGCAGGGGCAGCGACACCATCGTGTGGTTGTCGTCCACGTACTGCCGCCAGGCGCCGGACGTGACGAACTCGGGGACCGGGTCCATCTTCACGGTCTCGAGCGGGGTCGGCGCGAGCGGCACCAGCGCCATCGCGACGGCCGTGATCATCGCGACCCGGACCGGGCCCCGCGCGCCCGGCTGGGCCTTCATCAGGTCCGAGGCCTTCTGGCAGCCCAGCGCGAGGACGATGCCGACGACCGGCGCGATCGCCATGGCCCAGCGGGTCGGCACGGCCGAGTTCAGCACCGGCACGCTGTGCAGCAGCGACCAGATGCCGGAGACGCCGGTGTCGACGCCGTTGAGGCGGACCTGCGGGCCGAGCGACATCGCGCCGAACAGCAGCGCGATCCCGGCCAGCGTCAGGACGGCGGCGCTGCGGCGCATCCACGCCACCAGGCCGAAGAACAGGATCACCAGGCCCCAGCCGAAGAACGCGTTCTGCTCGGAGGCGTTCTGGGCGAGGCGCGCCGCGGTCTCGCTGTTGCCGGCGATCGAGCGCTGCGCGTACGCGGTGAAGGATCCCAGGTCGGCCCCGAAGTAGCGGACGAACTCGGGCAGCCCGTGGTAGCTCTGCGGGCCGAAGAACTGCACACACAGCGGGTACGCCAGCAGCGCCACCGTGACGGCGGCCGCGATGCCGAGGCCGCGCAGGAACGTCAGCGCCTCGGCCCGGCCACCGCGGCGCCGGACGAGCCCCATGACCACGCAGAAGACGCCCAGCCCCACCGCGGTCATGAACAGGACCTCGAGGTTGATGAACGCCTGCCAGACCAGCAGGCCCGCGAGGGCGAGGCCGTTGCGGACCACCCGGCCGGGCGTCCGGAGCGCGAGGGTGCGCCAGATGATCAACGGGACCAGGAACTGCGAGACGATGTTCGGGTGGCCGCCGGCGTGCGAGATCATGCTCGGCGCGAAGGTGGCGACGAGGGCGCCGACCCACGCCGCGAGCCGGGATGCCACGAAGTGGCGAGAGAGCACCAAATACCATGAGATACCGGTGAGTGCCAACGCGAGGGTGAGAAACGCGTTGAACGCCACATGCGGCCCGAAGATGGCAGTGACGGGCGTCATCGGCAGCGAAACCGCCAACACCGAGGTGTTGGCCATCATGTTCACCCCATCGGGGTAATTCATGCGATCCGAGAAGAACGGATAAACGCCATCCGTGAGCACGCGTGCACCGTGCGCCAACATCCACTCAAAAAATGCTTGGTCCTGTGGATCGTCGCGCAACTCATGATCAAGGTTGAGCCACAACGGAGCTGTGACGAAGAGCGCTACCGCAATGAACGAGGTAATCGCGAGCGCATCTCGCCAGGTGAGAGACCGCCACCAGCGGCGCCGCGGCGTGACCTGCGGCTCACCGGCGGGCGCCGTGCGATCTGCGGGTATGACGGAGATCGGCGCGGCGACCTCGCTTTCCAGCGCGATCAGCTCCGCATCCAGGTCGTCGGCGGCGGCCTCGCGGGGCGGTGGCAGAAGGTTCCCGCCGGGCGACTGGCCTGTCGAGTCAATACCCGTAATCGTCATAGCATCGGCGAGCCTAACCGAGGTTGATAACAGTGTTGTGACGGGCGGCCCATGCGTGATCGAGCCGATATGAAGACGCGTTTTAGACGCGGTCGGCACCCGTCGGGCATGATGGGTATCAACCCCGGGTACCCGCCGGGCAATGTCTCAATCAGGCAAAAATAGAGCGCCCACCCCCTGCTCAACTTTCGGCAGGACGCACCGGATGGTTAACTCTTCCGGTCCCGCTGTCAGCTCGGATCGGCAAGACGAGGGAACCTACTTATGGCAGACATCACTGGAGACCAGCGGATCCAGTCCGAAGTGCTCGAAGGCCTCGCCATGGCGGTGAACCACCGTCGGTGGTTCGTCGAGCTCGCGCTCCCCTACCTGGGGGAGAACCCGATCGAGATCGGCAGCGGTCTCGGCGACTACGCCCTGGAGTGGGCGGAGCACGTTCCGCACTTCACCGCCACCGAGGCGGACCCCGACCGGCTCGTGCTGCTCAAGGAGCGCCTGGCCGACCACGCCAACATCGACGTGCGCCAGATGCTGCTGCCCGCGGCCGACGCCGCCGGTGAGTACAGCGCCGCGGTGTCGTACAACGTGCTCGAGCACATCGAGGACCACGTCGGCGCCCTGCGCAGCATGGCCGAGCTGGTCCGCCCCGGCGGCCGGGTCATCCTCATCGTGCCGGCGTTCATGTTCGCGATGAGCCAGGTCGACATCGCGACGGGACACATCCGCCGCTACACCAAGAAGACGATGCGCGCCGCCATGACCGAGGCGGGCCTGACCATCGAGAAGCTGCACTACGCGAACGCGCTCGGCCTCATCGGCTACTACGGCGCGACGAGCATCTTCAAGCTGGCCCCGAAGGAGGGCCCGATGGTGAAGGTCTACGACAGCGTGGTGCTGCCGGTCACCAAGGCCGCCGAGAAGATCGTGAAGCCGCCGTTCGGCCAGTCGGTCTTCGTGGTCGCCAAGGTCCCCGGCTGACCTGCCCCTGAGCAGTTGACGACGAAGCCCGCCGGGTCCATCGACCTGGCGGGCTTTCGCGTACGGCGGGTTCTCAGCCCTTGACCTGGTAGGTCGGGCGGATCGTCGCCCGGGCCAGGGTGTGGAACGCGAGGTTGAAGCCCACGTACGCCGGCGTCGCGTCCGCGCCGACCTCGAGGCGGTCCACGTCCAGGGCGTGCACCGCGAAGACGTACCGGTGCGGGCGGTCACCCGGCGGCGGGGCGGCACCGCCGTAACCGGCCTCGCCGTAGTCGTTGCGGATCGTGAACGCCCCCTCGGGGAGCGGGTCGATGCCGCGCGGCAGGTCGGTCACCGACTTCGGCAGGTTCACCAGCACCCAGTGCCAGAAACCGCTGCCGGTCGGCGCGTCCGGATCGAAGCAGGTCACCACGAAGCCGCGGGTCTCCGCCGGGAATCCGGACCAGGCGAGCTGCGGGGAGAGGTTCTTGCCACCGACGCTGGTGTGCACGTACCGCTCGTCGAGCGGCTGCCCGTCGGCCAGGTCCGTGCTGGTCACCGTGAAGGACGGCACCGGCGGCAGGAGGTCGTACGGATCCGGTGCTTCGGCGCGCTCCAGGCTCATACTCGTTGTCCTTCCAGCTGTGCTCGGTCCGAGTCAGACTGCCCAGGTGCAGCCGAGAGTAACCGGCAGACATGTCAGCGGCCTTTCGAGCTGATGACCTGTGCCGAGGAAAATGAACAAACGCACAGCTGGTGCGCGTCAAATCGCTTGACGCGGGCAATAGTTGTGTCAGACATCCGACCGGGTGTGAGCGGCAGGAGATCCCCGCGCCCGGTGGTGATCGGTCGTCCGGCAACGACGCCGCGGCCAGCAAGTCGGCGCCTGTCCCACGGGACGGGCGCCGACTGCTGTCCCGCCGCAAACCGGCCCTGGCCAGGGCGCGGCGATGAGACGATCACTGTCGTGAGAGCTCCGCTGCCGGACGACGAGGCCGCCCGTCTCGCCGCCCTGCACGACGCCCATGTCCTCGACACGGCCGCCGAGGAGGACTTCGACGACATCGCCCTGCTCGCCTCGGAGATCTGCGCGACCCCCGTGGGGCTGGTGACGTTCGTCGACCGGGACCGGCAGTGGGTGAAGGCCGCCGCCGGGGTGGCCCGGGGCGATGTGGGTGGCGAGCTGCCGTACTGCTTCCGGGTGGTGCAGTCCCGGCAGATGGTCGAGGTGGCGGACACCGGCCCGGACACCGCCGCGCTCGCGGGTCAGCAGGTCCGGTTCTACGCGGGCGCACCCGTCGTCCTCGGCGGGAGCCACCCGATCGGCACGGTGTGCGTGGTCGACCGGCGGCCGCGGGAGCTGACCGAGGAGCAGCGCCGCGCCCTGCGCAGCCTCGCCCGGCACGCGGCGGTGCAGCTGGAGCTGCGCCGGTACGCCCGGCACGCCGGCGAGATCGTGGACCGGCTGCGCCAGCTCGACCGGATGAAGGACTCGTTCCTCGCCTCGGTGAGCCACGAGCTGCGGACCCCGCTGTCCGCCATCCGGGGCTACCTGGAGATGCTGCTCGACGACGACTTCGACGCGGAGACCTCGCACCGGTTCCTGACCGTGATGCAACGCAACTCCGACCGCCTGCTGCGGCTCATCGACGACCTGCTGACCGTCGCGCGGCTCAGTGACGAGGCGGTGGAGCTGGACCTGGCCGAGATCGACCTGGCCGAGCTGGTGCACCACGTCACCCTGTCGTGCCGGCCGCTCGCCGAGCACCGCGAGGTCAAGCTGCGCATCCGCTGCGCCGAGCCGGTGCCCGCCCGCGGGGACGCCAAGCGGCTGAGCCAGGCCCTGAACCACCTGATCATGAACGCGGTCAAGTTCACCGCGGCCGGCGGCGAGATCTCGGTGACCACCACCGCCGGCGACGAACCGGAGGTCGTGATCACCGACACCGGGGTGGGCATCCCCGCGGACGAGCTGCCGCACGTCTTCGACCGCTTCTTCCGCAGCACCGCGGCCGACGCGATGGCGGCCCCCGGGCCCGGCCTCGGGCTGGCGATCGTCCGTTCGATCATCGACGCCCATCACGGCAGCATCCACGTGGAGAGCGAGCTCGGCATCGGCACGACCGTCCGGATCATCCTGCCGAAACCCTGATCAGGGGGTACGGCCTGCCGCGCAGTAGTCGTTCCCGCTGCTCCGGTCGGTGTTGAGCGCGGTGAAGGTGGCCTGGTTGCCCTCCTGCTGCCGGCGCAGGTCGATCCGCAGGCGCTGGTGCCCGAGCGAGTCGTCCGGGGGCACGTACGTGAACGGCCGGGCGAGGGTGAGCCCCGAGGCGAGTGGCTTCCACTCCGTCGGGCTGATCCCGCTCCCGCCGTACGCCCAGGTCCGCTGGGACAGCACCCCGTTCACGACCCGCAGCTGGACGCAGACCTCGTGCGTGCCCTGGATGGTGAGGAAGTCGACGGCGGAGGCGCCGGTGTCCGGCGTCGACGAGACGCCCCGGGCGTAACGCACCTCGCGGTCGAGCCGCTGCAGCACCAGCCCGAGCTCCGCCTGCGCCGCCGACCGGGCGTCGACCTCGCCGGCCGACCGGTACATCGAGACGATCCCCGCGGTGGCGATCGACATCACCACCACCATGACGGTCATCGCGACGAGCAGCTCGATCAACGTGAAGCCCTCGTCGCCGGCACGCGTCGACGCGGACTTGCTCCCCATGACCTTCGTTATCGGCACCGCCGGACCTGATCCGAGTACCTGACCAGCGGAACATCACGCGCCGGGCCGTGGTTCCGGCCCGGCGCCATGATCAGCCGGCGGGCGCCGGGTCAGAGCCGTTCGATGTGCAGGCCGGCGTACATCCTGCGGTAGACGACGCCGGTACGCGGGTTGCCGGCGTCGATCATCATTCCGCCGCCCATGTAGATGCCCACGTGCCCCGCGCCGACGACCAGGTCGCCGGGCCGGGCCGCGGACCGGGAGATCGAGCGGGCCCGGGCCGCCTGCGCTCCCGACGAGTGCGGCAGGCGGATTCCGGCGCGGGCGTACGCGCGCTTGGTGAACCCGGAACAGTCGAAGGCGTTCGGGCCCTCCGCGCCTGCCGAGTAGCGCTTGCCGACCTGGGCCCGGGCGAAGGCGATGACCGCGGACATCCCCGCCGGCACGCTGCGGCGCGTGCGCTGCTTCGCGCGATGCCTCACCGCGTGACCCGTGGGACGCACGTGGGCCCGGCGCTCGGCTCGGACGGCCCGCACCCGCCGTTCGGCGAGGGAGCGCCGGTGCTGGGCGGCAAGGGAGCGCCGGTGCTGGGCGGCGGCCAGGGCCTCTCGCCGGGCGATCGCGCGACGCTCGGCGGCCGCGCGGAGTTCGGCGGCGTGGCGGGACTTCTCTGCCCGCCGTACGGTCGCGATCTGACGTTGTGCCGCACGAAGCGCCGTCGCGGCGGGGCGCGTGGCGGATCGGCGGGCCGCGGCCCGGGAAGCCACCCGGTCACGGGAGCGGGCCTGCAGCGTCGCGTCGGCCACCGCGGCGGGGGCGACGGCGAGGACCGGGGAGGGCCGCGCTTCGGCGGCGAAGTGGACGGGTTCGAGGGCCGGTGCGCTCACGGCCAGCGCCAGGGCGCCGGCGGCCAGCACGCGGCCGGTGGTCGGACGGGACAGCAGGAGCCTCCGAACTCGGCCCGGGGCACTCACGCGCATCCCAGCCGGGCGGGGCGTCGCTGCCGCCGACCGGTTCGTCACCCGTCGAGCAGCGACAATGGGAACCCGGACGTATTGGTCATTCCGCCGACCATGCCAACACACATTCGGGACCCGGTCCGGCGGAATTGGCAAAATCCATCCCGCGCCGCTGTCGATGCCGGGGGACCGCCGTTCGTGTAGGGCGTGAAAGCAGTTCTTCCAGGGAGGCAGATGTGAAGACGTACCTGCTCAGCGTGTATCAGCCCGACGGACCGACGCCGCCGCCCGAGTTCCTGGAACCGATCATGCGGGGGCTCGCCGAGCTCACTCAGGAAATGCACGACACCGGAGCATTCGTGTTCACCGCGGGGCTCTGCCCGCCCGACACGGCGACAGTGGTGCGCGTACGCGACGACGACACCATGCTGACCGACGGCCCCTTCACCGAGGGCAAGGAACACCTCGGCGGCTTCACCGTCGTCCGGGCGGCCGACCTCGACGGCGCGCTGGACTGGGCCCGGCGGATGGCGGCGATCACCACGCTGCCGGTGGAGGTCCGGCCATTCCAGGGCTGACCGAGGTCTACCGCGCGGAGTACGGGCGCGCGGTGGCCGTCCTGACCCGCTTCCTCGGCGACCTCGACCTCGCCGAGGAGGCGGTGCAGGACGCCTTCGCCGTCGCGGCCGACCGCTGGCCGCGCGAGGGGATGCCGCCCAGCCCGGCCGGCTGGATCATCACGACCGCCCGGAACCGGGCCGTCGACCGCCTCCGCCGGGAGGCGGTCCGTGGCGTGAAGGAGGCGGAAGCCCTCCGGCTGCACGCCGGCCGGACGAGCGAGGAGGACGACCTCTTGCGGCTCATCTTCACCTGCTGTCACCCCGCGCTGCGCCGGGAGGCACAGGTCGCGCTCACCCTGCGGCTCGTCGGCGGGCTCACCACCGCCGAGATCGCCCGCGCCTTCCTGGTGCCGGAGGCCACGATGGCGCAGCGCATCGTGCGGGCCAAGGCCAAGATCCGCGACGCGGGCATCCCGTACCGGGTGCCGGGGGAAGCGGAGTTGCCGGACCGGCTGCGACCGGTCCTGGCCGTGCTCTACCTGATCTTCAATGAGGGGTACGCGGCCAGCGCCGGCCCCGCCCTCGTCCGCGACGACCTGTGCGCCGAGGCGATCCGGCTCACCCGGATGCTGGCGGCCCTCATGCCGGACGAGCCGGAGGTGTCCGGGCTGCTGGCGCTGCAACTGCTCATCGCCGCCCGCCGGCCCGCTCGCACCACCGTGGACGGTGAGCTGGTACGCCTCGGCGACCAGGACCGGACCCGGTGGGATGCCGCGCTGATCGCCGAAGGTCAGCGGATCGTGCGGGCGTGTGTGCGGCGGTTCAATTCGTCGGTTTCGGCCGGGCTCACCGTCGCGGGAAGGGGCAGGCCGGGCCCGTACCAGCTCCAGGCGGCGATCAACGCGGTGCACAGCGCCGCACCGACCGCAGCGGCCACCGACTGGCCGGCGATCCTGCATCTGTACGACCAGCTCACGGTGCTCACCCCGACGCCGGTCGTCGCGCTGAACCGCGCCGTCGCGGTCGCCGAGGTCACCGGTGCGGCGGCCGCGCTGGAGATCGTCGACGGGCTCGACCTCGACCGGTACCACGTCCTGCACGCCGTCCGCGCCGATCTCCTCCGCCGGCTCGGACGGGCACCCGAGGCGGCGCTCGAGTACGAGCGTGCGGCGCAACTCACGCAGAACGAGGCCGAACGCCGGCACCTGCTCGCCGGCCGCGGCGCAGACTGGGGTGATGGAACGAGTCGACCTGGGTGAGGTCCCGTACGAGGACGCGATGCGACGGATGGCCGGCTGGGTCGAGGAGCGCCGGTCCGGGGCCGCGCCGGACCGGCTCTTCCTGCTCAGCCACCCGCCGGTGATCACGTACGGGCACACGACACCCGTCACCGACCTGCCCGGCGCCCTGTCCCGCATCCCGGCGGTCCCGGCCGACCGCGGCGGTCACGCGACGTACCACGGCCCCGGCCAGCTCGTCGGCTACCTGGTGCTCAACCTGCGCGAACGCGGCCCCGGCGACGTGGTGCGGTGGCTGGAGAACGACCTGGTCGCGGCGCTGCACGACCTCGGCTTCGAGACCGTGCGCCGGGACACGCCGAAGGGGTCACCCAGCCTCGTCGGCGTCTGGACCCCGGACGGCCGCAAGCTCGTCTCCATCGGCATGCGCATCCGCGGCGGCGTGACCAGCCACGGCTTCGCCCTCAACATCGACCCGGACCTGTCGGTGTTCGACTCGTTCGTCGCGTGCAGCCTCACCGACGTGGCGATGACGTCGCTGCGCCAGCTCGCCACGCAGCAGGGCATCCCCATGCCCGATGAGGCCGCGGTCCGCGACGCCGTCGCGCTCCACCTCGTCAAGGAGTCAGGGTCGCGTACAGGTGGAAACGGGTGACGCTCCGCGGGCGTACCCCCGGCATCGTCTGGACCTTGTCCCACAACGGACCGTTCGAAATGCCGCGGCCGGTCGCCGCGACGGCCCGGCGGTGGGCCTCCGCGCTCTCCCACTCCGCGTAGTTGAGCACCCGCGTGCCGTCCGTGCTGACGTGGAAGAACGCGCCGATGCCACCTGCGGGCAGATGCCGGTCGTGGGCCAGCGCATCGAAGACCGCATCGACCCAGGTGCGGGAGAGGTCGGCACCGTCCGTATCGACGCGCACGACGACGACCGCGCCGGGCGTGCCGGGTTTTCGCGAGCCGCGATACAGCTGATATTCCGTCTGATCGTGGCGGACGATGCCGGGCAGATCACGGTTCGACGGCCGGTCGGTCCACTGTGAGTAGTCCCGGACGAGGCCGCCATCGGCATCACGGTAGATCGAATACGAGAGCAGGCCCTCCGGCCATGGCTCAGCCCTCCAGGCATCGACCACCGCCGACGCCTCCCTGTCGCGCGCCTGCCACTCGCCCGAGAGCACAAACCGAGCCTCGTCTCGCGCAGGGTCCGGAATCCGGTCACTGATCTGCACTTTCACGCTCCCATCGGGTACGGGCGCAGCACGCGGGCGTCCCTCAAGGAGTTCCCCCACCAGGTGAGCCCATCGAGCATCCGCTCCGCCGCGACGGTGCTGCCCGGGTCGACGGGAAGCCCGTCCCCGCCGAAGCACTGCCGGGCGCCGTGGAAGCTGACGGTGTCCCGCACGGTGACGGCATGCAGTTCGGCGAAAACGGGGCGCAGGTGTTCGACCGCGCGCAGGCCGCCGGACAACCCGCCGTACGAGACGAAGGCGATCGGCTTGGCCCGCCACTCGCCGAAGTGACCGTCGATGAGCGCCTTCAGCGGCGCGGGATAGCTGTGGTTGTACTCGGGCGTGACGACGACGAACGCGTCGGCCAGCCCGAGCGCCTCAGTCACGGTCCGGTCCTCGGCCGGGACGCGGGCGGTGGGGGTGGTCGCGGCCGGGTCGATGAGGTCGGCTTTCAGGTCGGATCGCCGGCTGATCAGGCCGGCGATCCAGGCGGCGACGGTGGGCCCGAACCGGCCCTCCCGGGTGCTGCCGACGATGACTGCGACGCGAAGCGGCGTGGTGTCCATGCCCGGGACGCTAAAACCCCAACTAATGTTGAGGTCAACCTACGAAGGGGCACGGGGGATGGAGCTCACGGTCGGCCAGCTCGCGGCCCGCAGCGGCGTGTCGGTGTCCGCGCTGCACTTCTTCGAGCGGCAGGGCCTCATCACGAGTACGCGCACCGCCGGCAACCAGCGCCGCTATCGTCGCGACGCGCTGCGCCGGGTGGCGTTCATCCGGATCGCCCAGCGGGTCGGCATTCCGCTCAAGGACGTGGCGGCGGTTCTCGCCGTGCTGCCGGAGAGCCGCACCCCGACGCGGGAGGACTGGGCCAGGGTGTCGGCATGCTGGCAGGCCGAACTCGTCCGGCGGATGCGCCACCTGCAGCAACTGCGCGACGACTTCACCGGCTGCGTGGGCTGCGGCTGCATGTCGATCGACCGCTGCCCACTGATCAACCCGGGCGACGAATTGGGCCGACTGGGTGCGGGTCCGCGCCGCTTGATCGGTGACTGACCCCATTCGGACGAACCGGACACGGTGGTCTTCCGGCGGCGCCCTCGACGGGCACGCGCGAGGCTGGGACACTTCGGACATACCACTGTGAACCAGCCCGAAAGGCTACCCGTCTTCATGCGCCGCAAGCCGTCCCTGTTCCTGACCCTGCTCACCGCCGCGACCGCCCTCGCCGCAACCATGGCCGCCCCGGCCCAGGCCACCCCGGCCGCTCCGGTCGCGCCCGGGGCTCCGGCCGCTGCAGGCGTGTCGACCGCTGCCGCCGCGTCGACGGCTGCGGGAGCGTCGCGTTCGTCGGCGGTTGCGGCAGCGCCCGGCGCGCAGGTCGCCGTCAAGATGACCTTCAACGCGACGCCCGAGCCGGCGCTCAAGGGCTCCACCGTCACGCTCACCGGCCGCGTGTGGATCGGCGCGACGGGCAACCGCGGCCGGGTCAGCTTCTACTTCCGCAAGGCCGGCACCGCGGCGACCGCCTTCACCTACCGCGGCTACGCGACCACGACGGACGCCGGCACCTTCACCCGCCGCTACGTCGCCGACACCACGGGCACGTGGAAGGCTGTCTTCGCCGGCACCGCGGCCCGCAAGAACGCCGCCCGTCTCGACGCCGTCCAGGTCGTGCAGCGCCGCTCCAAGGTGATCTCCGACTGGCAGGGCACGTCCAGCACCTGGCAGAGCCCGACGCTGCGGGTGCCGACCAAGGACTACAAGGTGATCGCGAACTACACGTGCGAGGAGGACGGCTTCCTCTTCGTCGCCTGGAACGGCAACCCGTCCGGCTACGAGTCGGCGAACGCCTCCACGTCCGCGGGCACGGTGACGCTGAACGGCCACGCCGGTGCGCGTACGGGCTACTTCGACGTGAGCACGTGGATCAACTGCAGCTGGCGGGTGCGGGTCTTCTCCGGCATCGAGAACGTGCAGGTCTGAGCCCCTCCAGAAGACGTCGGCCGGTCGGCTCGGGCGATTTCGGGCCGGCCGGCCGCTTGCTGTCTCCGCCCGGCGGTCGCCGCCGGCTCTCACAAGACCGCGCCCGCCGAACCGCTCACGGGAGCAGGACGATTTTGCCGATGTGGTCACTCGCCTCCATCAGGCGGTGGGCGTCCGCGGCGTTGCGCATCGGAAGGGTGCGGTCGATGATGGGGCGGATGGCGCCCGCGTCCACGAGCGGCCACACCTGGTCGCGCACTCCGCGGACGATGCGGGACTTGTCGCGGGCCGGGCGGGCGCGCAGCGTCGTCGCGGCCACCGAGCCGCGTTTTGCCATCAGGGCGCCGAAGTCCAGCTCGCCCTTGCGGCCGCCCTGCATGCCGATCGTGACGATGTGGCCGTCCGTGGCGAGCGCCTCGATGTTCCGGGCCAGGTATTTCGCGCCGATGATGTCGAGGATGACGTCGGCGCCGTGGCCTTCCGTGAAGTCGCGGGTCGCCTGGACGAAGTCGCCGGTGGTGTAGTCGACGGCGAGGTCGGCGCCGAGCGCCAAAAGCTGCTCGTGTTTCGCCTCGCGGGCGGTCACGATCACCGTGGCGCCGAGTGCCTTGCCGAGCTGGATCGCGAAGGTGCCGATGCCGCCACCACCGCCGTGCACGAGCAGCGTCTGGTCCTTGCGGAGGCGGGCGATGTCCACGACGTTGGACCAGACCGTGCAGGCCACCTCGGGCAACGCCGCCGCCTCCTGCAGCGACATGCCCTGCGGCACCGGGAGCAGCTGACCGGCCGGCACGGCGACGCGCTCGGCGTAGCCGCCGCCCGCCAGCAGGGCGCAGACCCGCTCACCCACGTGGTGGCCGGTCACGTCGGGCGCGGACGCGGCGATCACGCCGGAGCATTCCAGGCCCGGGTACGGCGGGGCGCCGGGCGGCGGCGGGTAGTGGCCCTGTCGTTGCATCACGTCGGCGCGGTTGACGGCCGCGGCCGTGACCTCGACGACGACCTCCCCGGGACCCGGCTCGGGATCCGGGACCCGGGCCCAGACGAGCGCCTCGGGTCCGCCCGGCTTCTCGATCGTGATGGCGTGCATGGGATGAAGCTTGCCCGAGGGGTGTGACAGAAAACGGGATGGCCTTCAGTCCGTTTGTGGGTGGCGGCGGGGTGGTTGGACAGGGAGAGGGCCCGCGGAGTGGCCGCGAGCCCTCTGCGCCATGCTCAGGCCGGTACGGTCCAGCGCTGGTTGGCGGCCCCGGTGCAGGCCCAGATCTGCAGCTTCGCACCGTTCGCGGTGTTGTTGTCCTTCACGTCGAGGCACTTGCCCGAGGCGCTGTTGACGATCGCGCCGTTCGAGATCTGCCACTTCTGCGTACCGACGGTGTCGATGCAGTCCCAGAGGTGCACGGTGGCGCCGTCGGTCGTTGCGTTGTTCGCCACGTCGAGGCACTTGCCGAGGCCGCGTACGGTCCCGTCGGTGCCGATCGTCCACGTCTGGTTGGTGGAGCCGGCGACGCACGACCACATCTGCGGCAGGTTGCCGTTGGCGGTGGAGCCGTCGGTGACGTCGAGGCACTTGCCACCCAGGCCGGCGATCGCGCCGGTGCGGCCGGAGGGCGTACCGCCTCCGGTGCCCTGGCTGCCCGTCCACGTGAAGGTCGCCGAGGTACGGGTCGGCAGGCTGTAGACGAACGACTGGTTGCCCCAGTTCACCTTCACGCTCTGGGTGCTGCCACTGGTGTTGTACGCGATGAGCGCCTTCGACCCGTCCGGGTTCTTCCACGCCACATTCTTCACGGTGCTGTTCGCGGTCGAGTCGATGCGTACGGCGCCCGGCTTCACGAACTTGGTGAGGTGGCCCATCGTGTAGTACTCGACGGTGTAGTCGACCTGTCCGCTGCGCCCGTCGCCGTTGTGCACGGTGATCAGGCCGGTGCAGGTGCCACAGCCGCCGTTGTGCGGCCCCATGTTCTGGTCGACTGCGAGGCTCCATTTGGTCCACGACCGCGCCCAGTTGCGGGTGTAGTCGATGAGGTTGTTCATGTCCTCGGCGTGCTGATTGCCGACCCAGGTGCCGCCCGAGTGCTCGGTGAAATACTGATTCATGGACGGGTACTGGGCGCGTACCGATGAAGCCTTGCTCGGATCACCGCCGTAACCGTGCCAGGCGACGCCGCCGAAGTTGGGGTGGTTGCGGATCGTCGCGTCGTTGACCGGCGGCGCGGCCCACGTGTCGTAATCGCTGTAGTTCCAGTCGTGCACGAGCAGCTTGGTGCTCAGGCCGGCCCCCTGCAGGGCCGGGAGCAGGTCGTTCTTGGCGAACGACTGCAGCCCCGAGACGGACCACTGCATGGACGGATATCCGGCACAGCATCCGGGCTCGTTCTGCTCGGTCACGTAATTCACGTGTACGCCCTGAGCCTCGTACGCCTGCAGGTATTTCACGAAGTATTGCGCGTACGCCTTGTAGTACTCGGCTTTGAGGTAGCCCTGGTTGTAGGAGTTGTTGTCCTTCATCCAGTACGGCGCGGACCACGGCGAGGCGAAGAGCGCGAGCTGGGGATTGAGCCCACGCGCCTGCTTCGTCAGCGCCATCACGTCGGTGTCGCGGCTGAGCGAGAAATCGTTCACGTCACAGCACGTCTCGTCGTACGAATAGCTGGACCGAGCCAGGTCCGACGACCCGATGACGTTGCGCACCGCGCTGACCCCGATGCCGCTGCTGGGGCTGAAAAGCTTGGTCATGACGTCGTTGCGGGTGGCGGCCGACAGCGCGCCACTGCCGTTCATCAGCCAGGCCGCGGTGTCCGTGAACGAGGCACCGCCGCCCTCGAACTGCTGGTACGTCGTGTTCTCGTTGACCGTGATGGTCTGATTGGCGCTGCCGGTGCTCGACGCGAACGAGACCGGCGTCTGCTGCTGGAGGCCGCGGGTGACCGTTCGCCCGCCGCTGTCGCTGGTGGTGGTGAGATAGATCTGGACGGGCTCGTTCGCGGCGAACGCCGAGGGGGCGAGCGTCACGGCGGCGCCGGCGCTGAGCAGCGCGGCGCTCATCGCGCCCGCGAGGACGACTGTCCTTCTGGCTCTGGGCATGGGGACTCCCTTGACGGCAGGTGGGGGCCTGACCGGGACAGGTAAGGAAGCGAACAATAACCAGCGCGGTCTATCGCCTGTCAACCGCCCACGAGACCGTCAATCACCGTGTTTCAGCAGCCCAGAGGCATGATACGAGGATTGAAAAAAGTTTTGCTTAAGCGGTTCGGCAACCGATAACGGAAACCGGGCACAGTCGATCCGTTCGGCCACCGGTTCCACCCGGCCCGCTCGTCTTCCTTACGCCTTCATTAGCACCGTTGAGCTGCGGTTTTATGCAGGCGCACACTGCTGGACAGGTCGCTGTCCCCCAGGAACAGGGGCCCGGTCGGCGCGGGGGCGCGCCGGCCGGACCCCGTCCGACCGCGCGCGCGACCCGAGGCAGCGGTGTCCGTTCCGCGGCTCGTGAGTCGATCTGGCAGACTGGCCGCTGTAGCTCGGGAGGGCTCGCCTAGTGGCCGATGGCGCCGGTCTTGAAAACCGGTGAGGCGTTCCGCGTCTCCGTGGGTTCGAATCCCACGCCCTCCGCCAGACGAACAGCAGAAACCCCCGCTGAGCTGCGCGTGCGCAGCCCAACGGGGGTTTCAGTCGATTGATCGACAGTCTCACTTGATCTCACCGGGAACCACCCGATCTCACTCGTCCCGACCATAGCGCGACTACGAGCATCGCCCGAGGGAACTAGACAAACCCCTGGTCCACAGACAGCGCTGGGACATCGTCAGGCACGCGCCGAGCAGGGCGGCCTTGCCGCCGTCGCGGTTTTGCCATGTGGCCGCCAGGATGGCGACAGTGATCAGCAGGCCGGCGGCGTCGGTGACGATGAACCACTTACGGCCGTTCATTTTCTTGCCCGCGTCGTAGCCCCGCGAGTCCCGTCCGACGGTGTCGGCGCCCCTGACCCTCTACGAATCGAGGACTGCAGCCGACGGCTGGGTCCGCGGCCCTGCGCGATGCGGGTCTTGACTCGCAACGCGGCGAGTAGTTCTCCGTGACGCCGGCGTCTTCCACCGTGGGTGAAGTACTAGTACACCGTCTGCCAGGGCGGCAGATCTGTCAGTAGGTACCGGCACGTAGAGCCCGAGCGGACCGGGGTAGAGGACCGCGTTGACTGTCTCGAGCCGCGGGTGCTTCTCAGGTCGACCGCCGCCGCTCGGCTCGGGTAGCAAGTCCTTGACCAAACCACTGGGCGTCGGTCACGTCAGACGGGTAGCCACGGCGCGATGACACCCAGACCCCCCGCCCACTCCAGAAGAGCTGTCATGCTTCCACACCGTCTATATGGGACCTTCTCAAACACTCACTGAGCTGTGAGCCCTCCGCACCCGGGTCAACGTCGGCCGTGAACCCCGCTCAACTTCGAGGAGTCACTTTGATCTTCCTGGGTCCGACACCTGATGATTACCGAAAGGCCGCACTCGCCTCTAGACCGCCATGAATGCAAATGTCCGCACCCAACAGCCCACAACGGTCATATCACCACCCTTGCTGAATCCCTGTTCCTGCGTGCGGATCAAGCTCTCCTCCTCCGCCTAGACGGTCCAATCAGATGTGATTCACCCCATCTTCCAATCACATTCTGTAGTGGGTGCGAGCTCGCACTTCCAGCAGGCCGAAATGTTGCTCCGCCCAGCTGGAGACCCTTCACCAGGATCTCTGCCCGACCGTCAGTCCACGAGGCCCTGTTCAGAGTGCGGCCAGCGTCGCCACGTGCAGTGAGGGAAGTTCGGCGAGAAGTTGCGGCGCAAGCGTTCGTTCCCACAATCACGTCTGTAAATATTCTTGACCAGAAAGCAGCGCTTATGTAACGTTCGACGTGCGCAGCCGTTGTTACTCACAGCCAACAATGCCCAACCGCGTCCGTTCGCGGAATCTTCATTCTTGCCGATCGCAACAATGCGCTATCTGCTCCGTGCTCCAAGGCGCATGTAGCGATATGACGACACGCAGGAGAGGGCAGTGGATGAAGTATGACTGTGAAGCTAAAGCGCAACATCTGTCAGGCTCCCAAGAAAGGCACCCAGAGTGCGAAAAAGCTCACTCGGAAAACTGATTCGCCGTACGATCGCAGCACTCGGATTCGCGGCGGTCGCCGCAACGCTAGCCTTCCCTGGAGTCGCCCAAGCGGCTTCTAATCACTCTATTTCTGGGGAGACTTGGAGTGACTCGAATAAGTGGTACAACTCCACCAACGTTCGCACAAAGTCGGGCTCCGGAAACGTTCAGGTCAATCTATCCACAACACCCTGCTGGCTCGACGGAAATGGCAAATGTTCTACATATGACGACATGAAGTGGCAACTCCTGAACCCAGACGGCAGCGTGATCAGCGGAAGCTACACGACAGGAATCGATCGCAATCAAACGGTGACGATAGCCTCCCTGTCCAACGGTAGGCAGTTCCGGAATGCTTTCGCGCGCGGCCACGCCTGCTTTACTAATTGCCGCCACACGTTCGATGGTACGGAGTACTACTAGAAGCATAAGAGAAGGAGGCGGTGGAGGAGCATTCGCTCCCTCACCGCCTCTTGACGAGCGACCTGCTTTCGACGTTCGGGATTGGCGACTGTGCATGACTTCTCTATCTTCTACAAGAATCAATAGACGACGTGCCCGGCGTAGGGTTGTAAGTACGTTACTCGCTGCTCTAGTCGCGTCAGGTTGCCAAGCCAGCCACACACAGGCGGACCCTCCATCTGACCGGGCTGACTGGATTTCGGCGGAGCAGGCAGAGCTTGAATACAAGGACGAAGCTCGAAACCTTACTCTCGCACCAAAATGGGAATGGCCGCAAGGCAAACTGTATGAAAGCCATGCGCCCGACGGAAAGGAGATGGTTTACGGCGTCAACACCGGCAGGGTCGATGCCGCCTGGTATTGGCACTGTACTTGGGCTCGCAACTATTTTGATGCCACGTCATCCACTGAGCGACATGCGGACTTTCAGCAGGTCCTACGGCTTAAGGACTCTGCATTCTATCGCTACGGGTTGGCCCCAGAAGACAAGGGTCCACGCGATAGAGTCATCGCCCTTGCCCAATCAGGACACACAGAACAACTTCGTGATATTATCGAATCGAACTGCCCACCAAAAAGCTAGTTTGCACGATCAAGAGCGGCGCGTAATCGAATAACGAGAGGCGGACATGTTTGCTACACGATCGGTCGATACAGGAATCACGGCTAGAGCAGTCAGGTATAACGGTCGTGCGGTACTCCTCTCTTCCGCGGCCCTCGGCATAGCCGCATTTCTCAGCGACTTAGTTCCTGGAACGCTCGGAGCCATCCTACTGACACTGACGAGTAGCGGGTTTGCGTGGGGAATGACTGCCTTATTTCTGGGTTTTAGGCAAAACAATTGGCGAGCCGCCGCTCTTGCCGGCACGGCCACTCTCATCATCGCTACAGTAGTTTATTATGCAATGATCCTCGGGATTAGCCAACGGTGGCGCGGCGGAAGCCTTCAGGACGGCAGCTCTGCCGATTACATCGGTTTGCTCTCAGTTGGTCGCGCTGCGGCTCTCTGGACGATGGCATCACTGTGCGCTGGCCCTGTCCTCGGAGTGATCGGCTGGAAGATAAAGGTTGGCAGCGAACGTCAAAGCTCGATCCTCGTCGCTGCGTCTTTCGGACTGTTTTCTGCTGACGGCTTTGATGCCATGATCTTTCGAACCTCTCTGCGGGAGCATCTGCATAATTTTGGGGTTCAATTCGTGCAGCCGGGTTTCCTGACAATCGTGTTCTCAGCCCTGGCAGCGTTCTACCTACTGAGGCAGCGAGGGATTAGGTCCACCACAGTAACTTTCATAACTTCTGCTATTCTGAGTGTGACTCTAGGCATCTTGCTTTGGAGGTTTGCGTCACTTGTGCGGGTGCTGGTCTCAGTTTGATGGCCCTTCGAATTTGATCGGGGTTCACGGCTGACGCCGATCCGAGTGTGAAGGGCTTGCAGCAAGGCCGTGAGGCCGTGAGCCCGAACCATCGGCGGGAGTCCTGGACTCGCAGAGCGCCATTATTGCCCGTACTCCACAGCGGGGCTTATCCGAAATGTCGCAGCCACGAAGCTTAGGTTATGCGCGGCTCGCCCAGCGCCGCCTCGATGCGGCGGCGTGCTGCCTCGTCTTGCCCCTCGATGCACTTGGCGTAGACCTTAAGCAGGACGTGCACGCTGTGTCCCGCCCACTCGGCGACCTGTGTTGCCGGCACTCCTTCATTCAGCCAGAGGGACACGGCCGCATGCCGAAGGTCGTAAGGCCGTTGAGCTAGCGGCGACTTCTGCTGTGTCGGGGTCAAAGCAGTTCGGCGAGTAGCTCGCCACACCCGCGCGTAGGTCTCCTTCGACACCGGGCCGCTGCCGTATCCCTGCGTCACGAAGATCCGGCCGTCGGCCGCATGCCCGAACTCCGCGATGTGCCAGCGCAACGCCCGTACAAGCGGCGGGGCGGCCGGCACCGGGCGAATGGCGGTCTTCGCCCGGTGCTTAAGCTCTCTGTCCTCCCGTACGGCCTGGCTGTCGTCGCCCCAGCCTTGCCCGACATGCTGAGTCGAGCCGGAGAGACGGAGCATCCCCCAACCATCCTCGGGAAGCTCGCAGTCCTCGATACGCAGGTGAAGCGCCTCGGCCGGACGCAACGCGGCGTAGTACAGGCAGGCGAAGAACGCCACCAGGCGAGGATGCCGGTCGGCTACCGCGCCGAGCAGGTCGAGCGCCTGGCTTGGGTTGACGACGGAACGGCGGTCCACCTCGTCATCCGACTTTGGCGTCACCCACTGGACGTGGTCCATCGGGTGGGCTTGGAGGAGCCGTAGCTCTACCGCGTACCGGAGCGCGCCGTAGAACACGGCCCGCTTGCGGGAAATCGTGGTCGCAGCGGCCTGCTTGCCATCGATGCGCAGCGAGAGCGTGTCGAGCGCCTTGCGTACAAGCGCCGAGTCCTCGAGATCGTTGAGGTTGACGGTATTCGTAGCGAGCCACCGGACTGTCGGGGCGAGATCGTCAGGCGGTGGACCTGCGTCACGGCGAGCCTTGTTGAACGACCAGGCGTAGAGCGCCCGGCGAATCTCCGCGTCAGCCGGCGCGCCGCGTGTGGTCTTGAGAAGCGCGGGAGTGACGGTAGCCAACGCTTCAGCAATGCCTTTCCGGTGCTTGCCTGCGGCACGGGGCCACTTCATGTCGACGAACGCCACCGCGTGGTCGTACCAGGATCGGCTGTTGCGTTGCCGGGCCATCGGCTCGGGGAGGCCGGCCGCCTCGTCGAATGCGATGCCCTCCCGCTGAGCTGTCATCAGTTTGGCGCGGAAGCTCTCCGCGAGTGCCTTGGTCTGGAATCGGTCCCCGAAGACCTTTCCGGCGACGACCCACCGAACGCGATAGCTGCTCTGCGGCTTGCCGGTCCGTCGATCCTTGCCTTTGTGCTCTTGGATTCCCCAGACCTTCACGTCGTAGGTACTCATGCGGCCTGCGGCTCCTCTCGGGCGGACAGCCAGGACTCGAAGTCGGCCCGGCGGATGCGGATCGATCGGTTGGGCATCTTGTAGTGGCGCGGCGCCAAGCCGATGGCCTTCCAGCGGAAGAACGTCGAGCGGGGCACGGCCATCTGGGCAAGGAACTCATCGAGGGTGAGAAAGTCGCTGGGCACGGATTCCGCCTCCTGGCGAGGGTGATGGTCTGGCGGGGTCGCAGCGGTCGGGATGCGTCTGCCAGAACTGCCACAACTGCCAGAACCTCGGCGGCAGAGGGGTTGTGGCGGTTGTGGCAGTTCTGGCAGACGGCTTACGAGGCTCGGCGCGCGACGAGGGGATGCACGGTCGCGGCCGGTTGGTGGACGTCGGGATGGACCAGGAAGCTCGGCGACGCCGGCCGGCCGCCGGCCCGCTTCGGCGCGGGCGGGTCGAGCTGGCGGAGATAGCCGTGTGCTTCGAGCACGGACAGCGGCGCGTCGAAGTCGGCCGCCGTCGGGATCTGCGAGGACTTGAGCGCCCGGAACACTTCCCGTTTGGTGAAGGCGCTGGTGTTCGTACGTTCGATCCAGGCGAGGATCGCTCGGGCATTGCGGGTCGCTTGGTCGGCGCCCATGTCGTCGAACGCGCCCAGGGCGTGAGCCGCGTAGTACTCCCCGATTCGCGCGGCCCGGTCGACGGTTTCCGCATCGACGGGTCTACCCCACCCGTCGTGCAGATGTTCGGCGAGGTGGAGCAGGCCAGCGATACGGACAACAGCGCCGGTGTATTTCGATCCCCAGTCCACGATGTGTGCCCACGCCCCGCCCGGCGCCAACCGGGGTTCTACCTGCCGTTCGATGTCCAGGATTAAATCGTTCGCTTCGGGAGTGAGGACGAGAACGGCCGGATCGGTCCATTCGGCGAGGGTGAGGACCAGGGCGTGAAGGTTGGCGTGGAAGGTCGCCCCGACTTCGGCGGGGATGGGGTCTGCGCCGACCTTGCGGAATCCGACGGTGTTCTCCGGAACGGCGAACAGGATGCGGGCGAGCAAGCCAAGTCCTCGGAAGCCAGGCATGCCGGCGATGTCGCGCAGGATTTCCGGCTGTACAGCGAGTCCCATGGTGAGGGCGGGTTTGTCGACGTGTTCAGCGTCGCGGGACAGCCGGCCGACGCGCATCATGTCCCCGGCGTGGCCCTTGAGGAATACCTCCAGGTTCGGTGTGCCGGAGTAGCGGCCGGCGATGGTGGCGAAGATGCCGCCTTCGGGAGAGAGGACGGCGAGCCGGCCGCCCTGTTGGGCGAGGAGCGATGCGGCGGTTTCGCTCGTGACGTCGTCGGCGACCAGTTGAGGTTTCACAGGAACGGTGATCGCGTCGGCGTTCATCGCTGCTGCCGTTGCCTCGGCGATCAGGGTGTCCCGTCCGGTTGCGTCGGCGTTCGCTGCGGCGAGAGCGGCTTTTTCCGCCGCTTTCCCAGCGACTTTGGCGGACAGTTCGGCTTCGATGATCGCGGGTGCGCTTCGATCGATGAGGGCCTTTTCCGCGGTGAGGATCGGGGCGACCATCGCCGCGAACACGGCGCTCTTGCGGGAGCCCGGCGGTAGGACGACGACCGTGTACAGGTTCGTCGGTTCTCGCCACGAGCCGCGTACTTCGACCTCGGCCCGGCCGCCGGCCGCCGTCGACAGGCACGCAAGAGCGAGGCTTCCGGCGAGGTCGATCGGGGTCTGGGTGAACTCCGCGACCGCTGCCACGTGGTCGGCCAGCCAGCCGGGCAGCAACTCGGCGGGGAACGGCGGCAGGTGCCGACCTCGGCCGAGGGGGATCAGCGGCGACCAACCGCCCGGTACGGCCGCGCCGTCGAGCATCGCGCGGCCGGCGGCCACTACCTCGGCTGGGTCGGCGCCTGAGGTCGCGAGCTGGGTCAGCTGGGCGCCGAGGTCGGCAACCTTCCGCCGCTTCGCGAGGTCGGCGACGATGCCCGCGTAGTGGGCCGCGTTTGCCGCTGTCGGCACGTCGGCGGTCAAGGTGTGCAGGTAGGGCGCCCCGCCCATCTTGCCGAGGTCGCCGGTCTCGGCAAGATGAGCGGTGACGGTGATCGGGTCGGTCGGGGTGCCGGCCGCGTGCATGCCGCACATGGCTTCCCACAGCACCCGGTGTGCCGGCCGGCCGAAGTCGTCCGGGGCGAGGGCGGCGGCCAGGTCGGCCATCACAGCGGGGGCGAGTAACGCGGCGCCGATAACGGCTTGCTCGGCGGCCAGGTCGTACCCGGCGGAAGTCACGATCGCGGCTCCCTTCCATCGGTAGGCGGAGTGAAGTCAGGTGGTGCGGCGTCCGATCGCCGGGTACGTCCGGCCGGTGACCCGGCCGAGCCGGGGCGCGACCTCGGCGAGCAGGTCACGCATGAGGTTGAGCGCGGTCGCAAGCTGGACGCGGGCCGTTTTCTCGTTGCTGTGTAACGGAATCCGGGCACGCACCTCGATGTACGCGACGTCTCCGGCCTGTACGCGGGTGAGCCATGCCCGACCGCCGATGCCGGCGGCAGTGATGTCCGCCGACCGGTGCTCGGCCACGCCGCAGCGGTGATCTCGGGCGCACCAAGGGGTGTGGTCGGTCTGCCGGCGGGTGAGCCGGGCCATCGTGCGCGCCATCAGCGTGTGCCCTTGTCGTGCAGCTCTCGCAGGCCGTTGATGATCTGCCGACCGATACGGAGCCGACGTCCGTCACCGGCACAGCGACGGCACAGCCCGAACGCCCGGCCGAACAGGGAGCGTCGTTTACCCGTGCCGGAGCACTTGCGGCAGGTGGCGAACGGCCAGAGCCAACAGCCGACGCCGTAACACAGTGTAGCGATCATCAGTAGGGGACAGAGCAGCCCAGCGAGGGTGCCGTAGGTGGTCGCGGTTGCGGCGAGGGTGGTCACCGAATGCCTCCAGAAGGCGTTTCGCCGGGTGGGAGTGGTGCTGGCGCGACCCGCGACCGGCCCGGATATGCGCTGACCAGGCCGGTCGCGGGGAAGGTCGCGTCAACGCGACCGGTCGCGGCCGAGCCGCGACCTGTCAGGCCGCCTTGCGACGCTGAATCGCAGCGTCGATGTCGTCCGCCTTGGCACCCTTGAGGGCCTTGCCGGACCGCTTGACGTCTACGCTGCGTACACCGAACGCACGGACCTGAGCTGAGATCGACTCGGCGGTTACGTCCGCGTACGCCTCGGGTAGCCGGCCGGAGAGCCGGGAGGCGATCTCCTCCCACTGAGCGCCGGTCTCGCCCCGCTCGATCACGCCCCGCACGTCGGCCAGGACGTCGCGCACCTCACGGGCGATGTCCTCGCCGGCCGCCATGCCCGACAGCGTTCCGGCCTGCTCGCGTAGCTTCCGCGCAGCGACGAGGATCTTCTCCGCGTCGTCGCCGTCGGCGAGGTAAGTGCGGACGGTCGGGGTGTTGTCGGAGGCTCCCCGCAGGATGCCGACCCCCTTGTACGAGGGAAGCAGCGTCGACGAGTCGTACCCCTCCGAGTAGGCACCCGACCCGAGGACCAGATCGGACACCTGCCACGACCCGGTACGCAGGGAGAACCGGACCTGGTGGTTGTCGCGGAAGCTGATGAACTGCTGCGCGACCTGCCCACCTCCGATGCCGGACGGCCGCTGCGTGGCGTCGACGAACCCAACACCGGCTGCCGGGGCGACCTTGACCAGGTAGACCAGCAGGGAGGCGATCTCCTTGCTGATGTCGCCGAGATCGAAGTACTCCTGGAACTCGTCGAGGACGACCAGCCGTACCGGCATCTTGTACTTCGGATCGCGGGCGATCTCCCGGGTCAGCTTGCCTTCCGGGCAGACATCGACGGGCAGCTTGGACAGCCGCTCGTACCGGTCCTGCACATCGGCTTTGATCTCGCGCAACGCTTCCAGGACGATCTCCGCCGGGTCGCCGTCGCGGGTCATCGCCAGGCCGAACGCGTACCGGTCGGCGACGAGGGAGAACTTGCGCCAGTCCGGCTTACCGCCCCCGTCGAGCACGGTGAGCTTCACGTACGGGTCCAGCGCCGCGTACAGCGCAAGAAGTCGCGCGGCGAACGTCTTGCCCTGCCGGGGTTGTGCACCGATGAGAATCGAGTTCCAGAGCAGGTCGACGCTGACCTTGTTGCCGCGCTCGTCGAGGCCGAACGGGGCGGGCTGCCACACGTCAGTGGGCTTGCACCGCAGCAGCGGCGTTCGGCCGGCACCAACCGACAGCGGATCACGGTCGGCCACCCAGAGCGTGTGCCGGCGGTGCGAGCTGGGGTCGCGGGTGATGAACACTTGGGAGATCGCGACGTCCAGGCCGGACGCGATGGCGCCGCGCGCCTTGACGGCCTCGTCGAAGGTCTTGCCGTACGGCAGATCGATGGACACCTGCGAGCCCGTGCCGGACGGGTCACGCGCCATGGTCGAGCCGAACGATATTTGCTGGTGTGGCTTGTCAGGGTGGCCGAGCCCAGCGGCGTAGTAGGCGCGCAGGATGATGTCCGGGTTGACCCGCCGGAACCGGCCGGCCACGGTGGCAGGGGTGATGATCGGCCGGTCATCGGGACGGCCGAGATGCGCCAGAAACGCCGTCCCACCCGCGCTGATCAAGGCGAGTGCCCACCACGGGGCGGTGGCCCACAGGACCGGTCCACCGATCGCAACGGTGAGCAGTTCGGCGCACAGGACGACGAACCGCCACGTACGGGTGGCCTTCACCTCGCGGTGCAACTTGAGCCACATCGCCGGGTCGTTGGCATCGGCAGCGGCCTGCCGGAGCCCGTACTGCTCGGTGACCCACCACCACTTGATCTGCCGACCGGTCAGCCGGAACATGCCGACGACCGCCCAGAACGCGGCGAGGATCGCGTACTTCGGCGAGCGGAGCGCATGAAACCCGCACCGGTAGCCGGTGACCGCGAGAGTCTGACGGATGCTGTGTTTGATGTTCGGCCACGTCGACCAGCCGACCGGAACAATCGGCACCCGCCCGGACGGCCCGGACGGTGGCGGATCGACGGGCATCCCGCCCCGCGTCGGTGCCTCGTCAAGGGCTACCTCGAAGTGGGTATCTCCTGCGGCCTCGGCGGTCCGGCGGGTGCGGGCCGTGTCCAGGTCGACAACGTCGGCGACATCGGCTTCCGCCGCGCGCCAGTCGAAGTGGTTCTCGTCAGGTGTCGGGTTGTGGGGGACCATCAGGTTCTCTCCCGTGGGATCGCGGTGCGGTTGATCGGGATGAGGAACCGGCGGCACAGCACGATGGCTGGCAGGCTTGGGGCTGTGCCGCCGGGCGAATTCAGAACGGACGCGGCGGCATCGGCTCGCCGCTGAGCAGCGCGTCGATGGCCTCGGTCATGTGCTCGGCGATGTACTGCCGGTCGAAGTCCTCGTTGAGGCGGTCATCCGCCCAGTCGCTCAGCGAGCGCAGGCTGTTCTGTAGGGCGGTCAAGCTGGCGCCTGTTCTGGCCTGGTCAGTCATGGGTCTCTCCTCGGGTCTGTGGTCAGGCGGCGGCGAGTGCGGGAGTTTCCGCAGGAACAGGCGCGGATGGTGACGCGCCGGTGACGCGCAACGCGGCGAGATGGCGCCGGGCGGTCGACGGGGAGACACCCGCCTTGGCGGCGATCGCAGCGGCCGACGCGCCGGGCATCTTCGCCGCGACCTTGGCGACCTTGTCCGCCGACGCGGGACGCGGTGTGAGCCGCTTCGGTCGAACCTCGGTCACCGGAACCGGCTCGACGTCGGCGTCCGACTCGTTGGCCGGCGGAACCTGCGCCGCCGTGGTGGGTGCTTTCGATACCGTGGCCGGTTGGACGGGCGCGGCTGCCGGAGCCGGTTCGGTCTGAAGCCGGCGAATCCGGCCGCCGATCTCGACCAGGGAGACCGAGGCGATCACAATCAGGCCGTCCACGCTGAACGGGATCAGGTACGGCGACGCGCCGGACTCGCCGTAGCGCACCGCCACGCCGACCATGTGCCAGTACGACACCCACGCGGCGATGCCGGCGATGACGGCTGTCGCGGCGAGCCGGGCGACCGCCTGCGCGCCTCGACGTAGCGGAACCCGGCTGATCAACTCCACGGCGAGCAGCAGCGCCAACGGCGACCATGCGGAGATCGCCTGACTGATCGCGTTGTTCTCGGCGTGCAGCACGTTCCCGGCCAGCGACGCCGCGATGCCGAGGGTGAACACGGCCCGGACAGCCCATCCAAGCCGCTTGAGACGGTGAAGGTCGGTGGTCATCAGGCGACCGCCTTCCGGACGGCCGGACGCCCGGCCAGTTCCGCGGCGACCCGTGTCACGCGGGCCTCGGCCCGGCGGAGACGGCGCCAGTCCAGTGGCGCCGGACCGCCGCGGTCAGCGGCGTTGATGATGGCGATCTCGGCGTCCAACACGTCCAGCTCGGCGGCGATCAGCGGCCATTCAGCCTCGATCGCGTCCAGCTCAGCCGGCGACGGCTCGTCAATACGGTGAACCTTGCTCACGGGAAGTCCTCCGAGGACAGCGGTCGGCGCGACCGGAGCCGCGCCGACCAGCGGAAAGGGATGTGTGCGGAGGCAGAGCAGACCGCTGTCACGCGGTCCCGTGATCTTCCGAGGTGCGGCGTGACGCGCTTGCCCAGCACGCCACGTTGAGCCATCGAGCGGACAGGTCTAGCCGGCCGGACAGGTCAACGGCCGAACACCCGTGGCAACCCCGAAAGATCACGTATCCAGTTGTCAGAGAACGTGCGGCGCGGCGGTGTCATGGCGTGCGGCAACGCGTGCCGCCGTACCCGTCCTACCGACCTCTTGGCTTACCTGGCTAGCCAGGTGGCTTGAGATCAACGTAGGCGTGCATGGCTAGTCAGGTCAACCCTCAAACTGAAACTTCCCCAACTTGGCTAGTCAGAGCTACGCTGTGGAGGTGGCCGAAGACCTTGACTTCCTGGGCAAGCTCGATCCCGACGACCCGAAGCAGGCGTCGCAGCAGATCGCCAACAAGCTGCGAGCAGCGATCCTCACCCGGCGCCTTCAGCCAGGCGACAAGCTGCCATCCCAACCGGACCTCGCGAGCCGGTACGGAGTTGCGCGGGAGACGGTGAAGCGCGCGCTGGAGAGCTTGCGGGCCGAGCGGTTGATCGTTACCCGTCAGGGAAGCGGCGCGTTCGTCCGCGCTCAGACACAGCGCGCAGTCGAGCTGCGCCCGCACATCGAAGCATCATTCGAGCGCCCACACGTCACCATCGACTTCGCCGGCTTCTCCGGCGAGACACTGCGAGACGCACTCGCCGAGGCATTGGACAAGGTCCGGGTGGGCCGGCTCGCCCCCGAGACGATCGCCGTACGGGTTCTGATCTCCGACATGACCGCGCCCATGGCCCTACCGGCACGCGCGGAGACCCAGTCCGACGATCCGGCCGTCCGAGAACGCGCCGAACGGATCACCCGCCGCGCGGCTGACGGCATCATCGACCAGGTCGCCGAGTTGGGCGACCTCGGACTCATCCGCTCCACCACCGTCGAAGTCCGCATGCACCGGGCCTCGCCTCTGTTCAAGCTCTACATCCTCAACGGCGAAGAGGTCTTCTACGGCTTCTACCCCGTCGTCGAACGAACGGTTTCTGTCAAGGGTGAACCCATGGCGATCTATGACCTGATGGGCAAGGACGTCCCGCTGTTCCACTACGCCGTCACAGACGACGAAAGCTCCCACGGCACTCAGTTCGTGGAGGCGTCGCGCCAGTGGTTCGACTCGGTGTGGTCGACGATCGCCTACCGGTACGAAGCATGAGCGCAGACGTAGCCAGCCTGCTCGACACCGTCGACGCGGTCCTACTCGACTTCGACGGCCCGGTATGCAGCATCTTCGCCGGCTATCCCGCCCACGACGTCGCGGCCGAGCTGGTGGAACTGCTGCACCGCCACGGGATCCACGTGCCGTCCCACCTTGCCGGTGAGCGAGACCCGCTCGAAGTCCTGCGGTGGACCGGGACCGCCACGGACCAGCGCATCACGCGCCTAGTGGAAGATGCCCTGTGTGAGGCAGAGCGACGCGCTGTCGAGTCGGCCGCACCCACGCCGTACGGGCGTGAAGTGATCGTCGCGGCGCGACAAGCGGGACTGCCCGTCGCCGTGGTGAGTAACAACTCCGCCGGCGCTGTGAGCGCATACCTCGCCGCGCACCGCTTAACCGGGCACGTCTCGCCCGTCATCGGCCGTGCGTACGCCGAACCGGAACGCATGAAGCCCAACCCGGAGCCGATCTCCCGCGCTATGCGGATGCTCGACGTTTCGCCTGCCCGAAGCGTTCTTGTCGGCGACTCGCTGTCAGACATCGAGGGCGCCAAAAGAGCCGGCGTACGCGTCATCGCCTACGCCAACCGCCCAGCCAAGCTCGAAGCCTTCCGCACGGCCGAAGCGGATGTCGTGATCACCAGCATGGGGCCGATCGCCGAAGCGCTCGTCGCGCGATGCGATGGCGAGGAGCCCGAACTATTCGGCGACAGCCTCGGCCGGCGGGGAAACGTAGGTGCCGCGCTGCGGGACGGTGAAGACCAGGCCGCGCTCGCGGAGAACAGCAACCGCACGGCGGACCGTTCCCCGCGCGATACCGAACTCCTGCACTAACTGAAGTTCCGACGGGATCGGTCGGTTCGGCTGCCAGTCCCCACGCTCGATCCGCCCGGCGAGAATCTCGGCGAGCTGCAGATAGGGCGGTACGGGCCCATCCGGTTCGATCACCTCCTCAAGCTAAACGACTGTCATCGACCGAATACTCCTAACCACATTCTTGTACGTCCAAGAACAAGCTTGTACAAGCATGAAAGGCATATCATGGAAGAACACCTTCCCGAGCGTCCTTCCTGGGACTGCGGCAAGTGCGGTGAGGCGTGGCCCTGCGCTGTCGCAAAGGTCAATCTCTCCATCGAGTACCTCGGCGGTCGATCGGCTCTCCTCTTGTATCTCGGCATACAGCACTGGGAGGCGTTCAACGACCACGCTGCATCCGGGCCGATACCTGCTGACCTGCACGAACGCTTCTTCGGCTGGATCCGGTGATCGCCCGTGGAGTCCGGACGCGGCCCTAACCCCGACAGGGTCAGGGTGGCCCGCACCACCATAGGCGGAGTGGCAGTTCTCTGGAACGACAACCTCATCGGCTGGCTGCACGCCAGCATCGGCGATAGATGGAATGCCTACGCGTGCGGCCCGAGGGTCGGCGATCCGGGCCGACCCATCGGCCGTTTCACCAAAGAGGAGGCCGTACGCCGCATCGCGCTGGAGGCCGGCTGGCACGAGACGGAGTGAACACGCCCCGTCAGCTGGCGTGGCAGGCGTCAAACTTACATGGCCGTCGAAGGCGGAGAGCCGAAGGTAATGAGCGGTACCGGGAGGGTGGTTGCGCAGGGCTGTCCTGCCCGCCGACGGCCGGGGTGGAGCCGAGCAGACCATCGTCGGACCGCCCACGCCCGTGTTCATGTCAGGTCTTCTTAACGTGGCCCCCGAGGGCGGGGGCAGAGTAATAGGTCGTCCTTACGGGACGTAACCGCAGCCGGGTACGCCGTCGTTGTAGGACTGTGCATCCGGTTTCTTGGCAGGAAGATCGAGTCCAGGATTCCTCGGCGGAGGTAAGGGCGCCGGGGAGTAAGAATTGGATGGACGTTGCGGTCCGCGACTTCAGTGCGGCTTGCGCTTCGAAGCTGGCCGGCCCGGGCGAGCGCGAGGCCGCGATTCGCAGCCCTATCGAGACACTTCTCGGAGCCGCTGGAAGACAGTTGGGAGTGACGGCTGTCTTTCACGATGAGGTCCGCGACACTGAGCGGCAGGTCCGGCCCGACTACGGAGTCAGCGTTGGTGGTGCGATCACTGGCTATGTAGAGGTCAAGGCGCCTGGCAAGAGCATCGATCCCAATGGGCTGCGCGGTCACGACCGGGTCCAGTGGGAGCGCCAACGCGACCTGCCGAACTTGCTCTACACCAACGGCACAGAATGGCGGCTTTACCGCGATGGCGAGCTGGTCGATGCGCCGGTCCGCTTCTCCGGCAATCTTGACAGCGGCGGTGTCAGTGCCCCGCCAGCGTTTCAGAAACTGCTGACGGATTTCTTGCGGTGGCAACCGGCGCCGATTACGAGCGTTGGCGCGCTGGTGCGCGCTGTCGCCCCTCTAACGCGGCTGTTGCGGGGTGAGGTTCTGGATCAGCTCGCCGCCGAGCGGAAGGCGGTCCGGTCAGGTGCCGAGCGGGAGGTGCAGCCGTTCCTGGGACTAGCGCAGGATTGGCGGCGGATGCTCTTTCCGCAGGCTGACGACGCAACGTTCGCTGACGGGTATGCGCAAACGGTGACGTTCGCGCTGTTGCTGGCCCGTACCGACTCGATCAAAGTTACGGGTCAGTCGTTGCACACCATCGGTGAGCAGCTTCGTGCCGAACATTCGCTAATGGGTCGGGCCCTGCAACTCCTCACCGATGACCTCGCGCGCGACTTCAAGGTAACCCTCGATCTGCTCGCCCGACTTGTCGACGTTGTGGACTGGCCGAGGGTTCGGCGTGGCCGCCGCGACACCTACCTGCATCTCTACGAGCATTTTCTCGACGAGTACGATCCCGAACTGCGGAAGGCGTCCGGGTCGTATTACACCCCGGTCGAGCTGGTCGAACAGATGGTTCGGCTTACTGAGGATGTCCTCGTGTCCCGGCTCGGCAAGCCACGTGGCTTCGCCGATCCCAACGTGCTCACCGTTGACCCGGCGATGGGCACCGGCACTTACCTGCAAACCGTTCTCGAACGTATCGCCAAGGTCGCCGAGGCTCACGACGGTCCGGGTGCAGTTGCCGGCGCCGTCAAGCTGGCCGCTGAACGAGTGATCGGCTTTGAACTGCAGATGGGACCGTATGCGGTGGCCGAGCTTCGCGCCGCGGACCTGCTAGCCACGCACGGGGCGTCCCCTCCAGCGGAGGGTATGAAGCTTTTTGTTACCAACACGCTCGACGACCCACATGCCAATGACGTCCAGCTCGGTTCCGGGCTGCAACTCATCGCCCGGGCTCGGCGCAAGGCCAACGCCATCAAGGCCCGCGCTAATGTCACCGTGGTCATTGGCAATCCGCCGTACGCAGAACTCGCTAACGGCGAGGGCGGTTGGGTCGAGAACGGCACCACCGGTCTCGACAGCACGCGGGGCGCCTCGGCGCCGCTAGAAGACTGGTATAACCCCGGAATCGCACGGTTCAAGGCGAAGCTCAAGAACCTTTATGTCTATTTTTGGCGCTGGGCCACGTGGAAGGTATGGGAGTCGACCCTCGGCCCGAACGACGGCGACGCTGGCGTGATCTGTTTCGTTACTACCTCCGGCTACCTGGCGGGTCCCGCCTTCACCGGCATGCGTGAATATCTCCGACGGCACGCCTCCGAGGGCTGGATCATCGATCTCACACCCGAGGGGCAGACCCCGGACATCCCAACGCGGATCTTCCCCGGCGTTCGGCAGCCGCTCGCCATCGGCATCTTCGTTCGAGCTGCCGGCACCAGCCGTGACAAGCCAGCGCTGATCCATCACCGCAGCCTGACCGGCCGAAGAGCGGACAAGCTTGCCGCGATGGCAGAGATGCAGCTCGACGACGACGCCTGGCGAGACTGCCGGACTGAATGGGATGCCCCGCTCACACCCGCCGCAGCCGGCAGTTGGGACACGTACCCCGCGCTCGACGATCTGATGCCCTGGTATTCGCCAGGTCTGTTCCCGACTCGAACGTGGGTTTACGCACCCAGCCGGGACGTGCTCAGCAGGCGCTGGGCGATGCTGGTCGGTGAGACGGACCCGCAGCGAAAAGCCGAAATGTTCAAGGAAGGCCGTGACGCCAACCTGGTGAAGGTCAAGCCTCGCCTTCCCGGCGACGACACGCACCCGAACCCGGGCATCCCCGTGATCGACGAAGTCGAGCCGAACGCGGCCAGCGTGCGGGTTGGTTACCGAGCCTTCGACCGCCAGTGGATCCTTGCCGACCCGCGCCTCATGGACATGCCTCGCCGTGACCTTTGGTCAGCCCGCGTACCGGGCCAAGTCTTCGCAGTCGAGCTGCACCGCAATGCCATCAAGTCCGGTCCCGGACTTGCATTCTCGGCCTTAATTCCCGACTTCCACTTCTTCAAGGGGTCGGAAGGTGGCCGAGTATTGCCCCACCTACACCCAGGCGGTACTCCGAATCTCGCCCCAGGGCTGCTGGATGCGCTGGCGGAACGGCTCAATGTAGATATCACCGCAGCCGACGTCTTCGCCTACATCGCTGGGATCACGGCGCATCCGGCCTTCACCGCCACCTTCGCGGACGAACTGACTACTCCCGGCATCCGGGTACCCATCACCGCTGAGGCCACGCTGTGGTGTACTGCGGTCGAGATCGGCCGCCAGATCCTCTGGCTACACACCTACGGCGAAGCATCCGTCGCACCGGAGCGGCCGACCGGATCGATTCGATTCTCCTCCGGCGACGCGCGCCAGCCGCTGTCTTTGGTCCCGGTCACCCGGATGCCTGAGACGATCAGCTACGACCTACAACGCCAGGTAATCACCGTCGGGGAAGGTGAGTTCGGCCCCGTCCGGGCGGGCGTCTGGAATTACGCCGTCGGCGGCCGGAACATCATCAAGTCCTGGTTCAACTACCGCAAGAAGGAACCAGGCGGGCGCCGAGGATCTCCTCTCGACGATGTCCATGTCGACGTCTGGGAGCCGGGCTGGACCAGCGAGTTAGTCGACCTGCTAACCGTCCTGACCCGCCTGGTCGAGCTGGAACCCGCTCAGGCCGAACTACTCGCCTCGGTATTAGCCAGCGATGTCGTCGATCGTAACCAGTTGGCCGCCATCGGCGCCCGTTGGCCAGCCCTCCCCTCAGACCGCAAACCCCTCTACGGCCTTGCCGGTAGCCAGCACGAGGCAGCGGATGGTGTTGTAAGGCTGCTATAGCGGGTCGCGGTTCCGTTCCGCTCGCTGACCGTATCGACGGCATGGGTCCGGCAACGCACCGAGCGCCAAAGGCGTTTGGCCTGCTCAGCATGGTCGCGGCTGTCGGTCTTGAAAACCGGTGAGGCGTTCCGCGTCTCCGTGGGTTCGAATCCCACGCCCTCCGCCATGCCGCTCGACCGTTCCTCCGCTGAGCTGTGCCGACGCAGCCGAGTGGGGTTTCGCATCATTGATATCGGTCGGTTCTCGCTCAGCGACTCGGCTACCGGGCGGCCGATGCCCCGGCTGGCGAACCACGCGCAGCCGCCACCCTCGGCGATGGGCGCGCGGACCGCGGCGTACGCGCTGGCAGCCGGCAGCGGGCCGGGAAGGGTGATCAGGCCGGAAGCTTGGGATCGTCGAGGACCGCGGGTAACGCCACGGTCAGCATTCTGGCCCGTACCGACCGCAGGAGTCGGCACATGAAGAAGCCGCCGATGCCGGCGAAGCCGGTGTGCTCCCAGGTGAAGCGGGTGCCGCCGGCGATCGGCTGGAGGCGGTAGGTGACGAAGCTCGGCGCGGCCCCCTCGTCGCCGATCCACGAGTAGCGCATCAGCGCCGGCGCGTCCACTTCGAGGACCTCGCAGTCGACGATGCCGCGCCAGCCGGCAATCGGCTTGGCGATGAACTGGAACTTCGTACCCGCGACCGGCGCGAAGCCCTGGGGCCGGCCGCCCTGGCCGGTCGTGGTCCAGCGCGGGACCAGCTCGGGGTCGGTGAGCACACGCCAGACGTGCTCGATCGGGTGCGGGTAGTCGCGGGTGATCCGGAACTCGCTCATCACCGTCTCCTTTTACTGTGGCTGTAAAAATACAGTAGCAGTAAGATCGGCCGATGAGCCTGCGCGAGGAGAAGAAGCGGCAGATGCGGCAGCGACTGTCCGACACGGCGACCCGGATGTTCGTGGAGCGCGGGTTCGACGGCGTACGGGTGGCCGAGGTGGCGCGGGCGTGCGGGGTGTCGGAGAAGACGGTCTTCAACTACTTCCCGACCAAGGAGGCGCTGCTGCTCGACCGGCTCGAAGGCACGACCACGGCCCTGCGGGAGGCGCTCGCGTCGACCGGACACACGCCGATCGAGGCCGCGCTGCGCCTGCTCGACGCTGAGCTCGACGGGTTCGCCGGCAACCCGGAGGGCTACCGGCGCTTCGGCGAGCTGCTGGAGGCGGCGCCGTCGCTGCGGGCCTACCGCAACGACATGATGGACCGGTTCGTCGCCGTGGCGGCCGAGGCCCTTGCGGCCCGTGACGGAGTGGACCCGGCCGATCCGGAACCGCAGATCACGGCCGCCGCCCTGCTCGGCCTGTGGCGCGTGCAGTACGAGAGCCTGCGCCGCCATCCCGGCAAACCGGCGACGGTACGCGCGGAGGTGCGGCGGGCCGCGGACGTGCTGCGTATCGGGCTGGAGAAGCAGGGCTAGGTCGTGTTGAGCTGCTCCCCGGGCGTTCAGTTGATGGGCGCTCCGGAGCCCGTCGGTGCGGGGCGGGGGCCGAGGTCGCAGAGGGATGCCACCTCGGTCCTGGCCAGCTCGGCCCCCTGCGGAATGCTCCGCAGGGCCGTGTTGAAGCTGTTGGGGTAGCGGTTCTCGGAGATGTCGCAGCCCGAGGGCTCGGCCTCGTCGGACAGCCCGCCACCGATGATCTTCCCGCCGGCGTCGCGCAGGACGTACGACGAGCCGCGGGAGACCAGGTCCGTGCAGTTGGCCGAGCGGGCGTCGTACGTGATGACGCCGCTGCCCTCGGCGTCGCGGGTGGTCTTGTCCGGCACGAGGGTGGTGGTCACGGGGGCGAGGCCGTCGTTGCCGTCGCCGGCCGGCAGCCACTGGCTCACCACCGGTTTGATCGTGACCGAGCCGACCTCGGCGAGGCGGGTGGCGGCGAGGGAGTCGCCGACCGGGATCTTCGCGCCGGGCAGGATGATCGGCACCTCGAGGACCTGGAAGCGGCGGAACGAGTCGGTGACGACGCTGCGCCCGTCGGGGCCGAGGACGTCGAACGTGACCCGGGTGCGGTAGGCGACCCGGTCGCTCGGATTCTCCAGGACCGCGCCGATGGTCACGGTGGACAGCGCCGGCGATCCGACCCGGGTGTAGCCCTGCTCGGCGATGCGGACGGTGCTCGTGTCGTCGACCGGCGCGGTCGACGGCGGGGTGGCCAGGCGGCATTGCGCCTGCGGGGAGTCGCTGCCGCCGCGGACCAGCAGCACCACGACGACGACCGCCAGCACGACCACGACCGCGGCGCCGGCGGCCAGCCATACTTTGCCTCGCACTGGTCGGATCTCCCTCGCTCTTTACCGGTCGTACCCGTAGTACTTGTTGGACAGCGCGGCGATCTTCGCCAGCTGGTCGTTGATCAGCTCACCGGCCGCCTGCGCCGCCGCCTCGGCGAACTCCCGCTCCGACAGCGCCCGTACCGTACCGGGGCTGATGTGCACTTCCCACTGCCGCATGCCGACCGCCTTGACGGCGATCCGGCCGTCGGCCGAGTATCCGCGCGCCACCAGCGCGTCGCGCTCCTCGCGCCAGTCGAGGTCACGGGAACTCACCGGGGTGTCCTCACCGGTGACGGTCTCGCCCGCCACGTCGCTGAAGGTACGCCAGTACTCGCGGGTGCGCGCGACCCAGAGGAGCTGCGCCAGCGTGGCCAGCCGCCGTTCGAGGTCGCTGTCGTCGCACAGGTCGTACCAGCCCTGCAGGAACGTCAGCGTCAGCCTGCTTCGGTCGTACAGCTCCGCGGTGATGGCACCGTCCGGCGTGGAGGCACGGACGCGCATGCTGTCGATCCGGTCGGCCAGCTCGCCCATCAGATCCTCACTCCGCCGTGCCGAGGCCGTTGGGGCCGTTGCCGGTGACGGTCGCGGCGGTGGCGTCGGCCAGCGCGGGACGGTTCGACATGAACTTCTCGCGGCTGCCGGTCAGCACGGAGTGGGAGGAGGCCATCGCGTCGGCGATCACGCGTTCCTTCTCGGTGATGTCCTTCGCCAGCTCCTCGAGGCCCTTGCGGATCTGCTCGACGATCGCCATGGCGTTCTTGCCGTTGAACCGTACGGGCTTCGGGTCCTCCATCGGGATCGACGCCGCGGACGAGGCGACCTCGCCGACCACGGTCAGGGTGATCGCCAGGGAGGCGCCGAAGCTGGGCACGGCCGCGGCCACCGCGAAGATCGATCCGACGACCGTGAGCAGGCAGGCCGTCTCCTTCGGGTTGCAGTCGAGCATCGCGTCCAGCGACTGCTGCGCGGCGTGGGCGAGCTGGTCGACGCTCTCACGGGCGGCCTTCCACAGGCCCCGCTCGGCCTCCAGGCCGCCCTTGAGGGTCAGCGCCATCGCGTACTGGTTGGCCGTGACGCCCTTGAAGCGGTCGAGGTAGTTGTTGCGGAACGCCGCCGCCGCGGGCCCGCGCCAGTCGGCGACCAGCGTGCCCACCCGGTCCATGCCGCCGAGCGCCTCGTTGACGGTCACGCCGACGTTGTTCACCACGTCGGGGGCCGTGCCGTTGTTGAGCTTGGACGCCGTCTTGGTCACCGCGGCGATCGCCGGCTCGAACCCCGCCGGGTCCGGCATGTTCAGGAACGGCGCGAACATCTCGGCCACCCCGGCGAAACGCCCGGCCGTCGTGTCGACCACGGTCTGCATCGTCTCGTCGGTGATGCCGGAACCGCCGTACCACTTGCCGTGGCTCTTGGTGAAACCCCGCTGCTTGAGATCCATCTCGATGGCGGAGGTCTCCAACTTCGCGGCGTGGTCCGCGAGTTGCTCGTAGCTCACTGCGGCACACCGTCCTGGGCGTGCGCGGCCTCGACCGCGGGCTTGAGCTCCTCGAACTTCTTCCCCGCCACGGAGTCGGTGCTCGCGTACTCGTCCGCGGCGAGGACCATCGCGTCGCCGGTCAGGTCGAGGTTCTCCGCCGTGGTCCGCAGGATCTCGAAGAAGTCGTCGCGCAGGCTCTCCCAGGCGGGCTTCGCCGGACCGTACGGACCGCCGAGCTTGCCGTCGCGGTACCAGTTGTAGCCGCTGTTGTCGGCCAGCAGCAGCGCGCCCGCGGCCTCGCGGATCTGCCCTGCCACCGGCTTCAGCTCGTACTGCCCGGCCTCCCACAGATCCACCAGGTCAGCACCGAGCTCATCACCGCTGTGCGGCATCGTGACCTCCCCCGTCACCAAGCATCGACCCCCGTCGCAAGGCGACCACGATACCGCAGGCCATGGAGCCGGGGAGGCCCCCGCGAGGGCGGCCCGGGACGGCACACATCGATGATCGCCGAGCCCTTTCTGTACCCTCTAATCCGCTCTGCCGACGGTTTCTGACATGGGGGACGGATGGACCAGCGTGCTGCCGAGGAGTCGACGGCGGACGGTATGGCCGCGCGGAGGTTCGCCGAGCAGTTGGGCGTGCTGCGGGCGGACGTGGGCAACCCGTCCTTCCGCAAGATGGCGGGGCGGTCCGGCCGGATCTCGCACACGACACTGCACGAGGCTGCCGCGGGAACGAGGTTCCCCTCGTGGGAGACCACGCGTGAGTTCGTCCGGGCGTGCGACGCGGACGAGGCCGAGTGGCGGCGCCGGTGGGAGGCGGCTCAGCATCCCCTGCCGACCGCCGCGGAGCAGCAGGCGGCGCCGGACGAACCCCGGGCGGCGGAGGAAGTCGTCGGCACGCGAAGGCACCGGCTGCCGTGGCTCGCCGCCGCGGCCGCGGTTGCCGCGGTGGCGGTCGTCGCCGCGGCCTTCACCGTCCGCGGCCGGTCGTCCCCGGACGGCGTCGGCGGCGCGACGGGAACGCCGTCGCCGTCACCGTCGGCGTTCTCGGACTCTTTGATACCGGGCGACGCGAGCAGGTTCGTCGCCGACGTCACGATCCCCGACGGTACGCGCGTGAAGGTGAACTCCCACTTCGTGAAGGTGTGGGCGCTGGCGAACGTCGGAACGGTCGACTGGCACAACCGCTTCCTCGAGCGGATGAACCCCACCGCCGACGGCGACGGGTGCCGGGTGCCGGATCGGGTGGCGATCGGTGACACGCCGCCCGGCGAGCAGGTGATGATCAGCGTTCCGGTGACCGCGCCGAAGCGTCCGGGCAAGTGCTGGGTCAGCTGGAAGATGGTCGACGAGCACGGCCGGCCGTTCTTCCCGAGCCGGCGGCCGGTGTACTTCATGGTCACGGTCACCGCCTGACCATCTGACAACATCACGTCCGCGCAGGTCAGCGGTCACCTGACGGATCTGACAGTACGACGGGGTACCGAACACGGGACCCCTCCTCGCAGGGTGATGTCCGTTCCGAACGCGACATCCACCTACGAGGAGGATCGGCCATGCGCCATCCCTGGTCCGTCGTCGGGCTCACCGCGCTCTGCGTGGCCGTCGGCATCCCGGCCCCCGCCCGGGCCGCGACATCCGGCCCACCGGCACAGCGGACCGCCACCGCGGCCGCGCGGCCCGTCGTGGACATGGAAGCCACCGTCCTGGCCGCCCAGATCGACCCCCGCCGCGCCGACCACACGCTGACCCCGGGTGCGAAGAATTCCGTGCTCGCGGTCGAACAGGCGCTGCAGAACCGGAATCTGCTCGACGCGCAGTGGGTCGACGGCTACTTCGGCACCGAGACCGTCGCGGCGTACGCGGCGTACCAGCGCTCGCTCGGCTACACCGGGCTGGCCGCCAACGGGCTGCCCGGCACGACGTCGCTGACGAAGCTCGGGCAGAACCGGTACACCGTCGGCAACCCGATCGGCCCGGGCGCGAAGGTGCCGCGGGACGGGTACGTCGTCGACGCCCGTACGCAGGCGATGCTCGCCGAGGCCCAGCGGCTGCTCGGCTCGGCGCTGGTGCTCGAGCAGGGCTCGTACAACCCGGGCGGCGACCCCACCTCGGCCGGTACGCACGACGGCGGCGGCGTGGTGGACGTCTCCGTCGCCGGCATGACCTCGGCCAGGCGCACGACCGTGGTCCGCGCGCTGCGCCAGGTCGGTTTCGCCGCCTGGGTCCGGGACCCGAGCCAGGGCGACTGGCCGTGGCACATCCACGCCGCGGCGATCAACGACACGGACCTGTCCAGCCAGGCGCAGCACCAGGTCGGCGACTACCACCTCGGCATGAACGGCCTCGCGAACCGCGGCCCGGACGACGGTCCCCAGGTCCCGATCAAGACCTGGGAGCAGTACCAGCGCGGGCAGTGACCCGCCGCAGACCGGCACCACCCACATCACTCACGGTTCACAAGGGGAAACCATGAACATCCGCAAGAGTCTCGCCGTCGTGGGCGCCGCGCTCGCCATGGGCACGTCCGTCCTGAGCTTCGCCTCGCCCGCGTCGGCCGCCGCCCGCGACGGGGCCTGCGACAGCGGCGAGTTCTGCTACTACTACAACAGCAACCAGGCCGGGTCGATCTCGGACTTCACCGAGTCGATCGAGGATTACGGTACGACCCAGCCGTCCTGTTACGAGTTCAAGGGCGACGGCGCCGGCAAGGGCATCTGCGTCAAGAACAACGCCGCGTCGGTCTGGAACCGTACGGGCAAGACCGTCCGGGTCTACTTCAACAGCAACTTCGCCGGGGCCACCCAGGACTTCGCCTCGGGAACGAAGGCCAACCTCAACGCGACCCTGAAGAACAACAACGCCTCGCACGACATCGGCGGCTCCGGTGGCGGGACGTTCCCGGCCGACCCGCGGGCGTCCGAGGCGGTCGCGTTCGCGAAGGCCAGGCTCGGGCACACCGACTGGAACAACGAGTGCGAGCTGTTCGTCGAGCGGGCGTTCGGCACCAGCGGCCGGTTCGCCACGGCGCGTACGCACTACCAGTGGCAGAAGGACAACGGCCGCATCCACACCGGCTCGGTGCCGCCCGCCGGAACGGCCGTGTTCTTCACCTCGACCACCTCGGCCGGGCACGTCATGCTGTCGATCGGCGGCAACAGCGCCATCAGCACCGGCCCGACCGTCTACCAGACGAACACGTTCCGGCAGCGCGACGACTACCTGGGCTGGGCGTACGTCCCGAGCAGCTGGTGACCGCGATGATCGGGCTGAGAAGAATCCCGGCGGTGCTGGCGATTCTCGTGGCGGCGCTCGCCGGCGTGACGGTGGCTCCGGGCGCGGCGTCGGCAGCCGACCGGGACGGGGCCTGCGACAGCGGCGAGTTCTGCTACTACTACAACAGCAACCAGGCCGGCGCGGTCTCCGACTTCACCGACTCCCTGGACGACTACGGCGCCACCCAGCCGTCGTGCTACGAGTTCAAGGGCGACGGTGCCGGCAAGGGCATCTGCGTCAAGAACAACGCCGCGTCGGTCTGGAACCGTACGGGAAAGACCGTCCGGGTCTTCTTCAACAGCAACTTCGCCGGGGCGAGCCAGGACTTCCCGGCCGGTGCCAAGGGCAACCTCAACGCCACGCTGAAGAACAACAACGCCTCGCACGAGCTGCTGAGCTCGGGCGGGCCGACGGGCTGCAGCACCGACGGCACGAACGGCAAGCTGCCCAGCACCATCCTGGTCTACCGGGTGGGTCTCGGGCGGGTCGACCGGGTGGACTTCAAGACCTACGTCAAGAACGTCCTGCCGAACGAGTGGGTGCCGGGCTGGCCGGACGCCTCGCTCGAGGCCGGCGCCATGGCCGTGAAGAGTTACGGCTGGTACTGGGCGCTGCACTCCACCCGGAAGACCTCCGGCGGTCAGTGCTACGACGTCCGTGACGACACCGCGGACCAGGTCTACCGGCCGTCGTCGGCCCAGGCGGCGACGTCCTCCGCAGTGGACCGTACGTGGCCGGCGCGGATGACCCGCAGCGGCAACGTCCTGCAGGCGCACTACTGCTCGACCACGACGGCGTGCGGTGGCTGGGTGGACGGGGACTGGCTGTCCCAGTACGGCTCGCGTGATCTCGCGAACGCCGGCAAGGGCTATCAGACGATCCTGCGTCACTACTACACCGACGTGACCCTCTCCTGAGGTCAGTCGGGCACCGCCCGCCGCAGCCCGCGGCGGGCGGTGCGTGTCAGGCCGGCGGGTTCACGACCATCTGCGCGCCCTGACCGCGCTCGGCCAGCCGGTCCTTGGGGTTGATCAGGTTGCACCGCTGCAGCGACAGGCACCCGCAGCCGATGCAGCCCGTCAGCTGGTCCCTCAGCCGTTCCATCATCGCGATCCGGTCCTCGAGCTTGCGCCGCCACCGGGCCGAGAGCCGCGCCCAGTCGGCCTTGGTCGGCGTCCGGTTCTCCGGCAGGGCCGCCAGTGCCTCGCGGATCTCCTCGAGCGACACCCCGACCTGCTGAGCGATCCGGATGAACGCCACCCGGCGCAGCTCGTGCCGTTCGTAGCGGCGCTGGTTGCCGCCCGTACGGGTGGACTGGATCAGCCCCTCGCGCTCGTAGAAGCGCAGGGCGGACGGGGCGACGCCGCTGCGCGCTGCCATGTCGCCGATCGTGAGGAGCTCCACACCGGTACCTCTTGAGTTGAAGTGAACTTTAGGTTGCAGGCTGAGCCTATGACCGTCACCGCCGTGGAACCAGAGTTGTTGACCCGCATCACCGGGGACGAGAAACACTCGCCCAGCGCGTACTCGACGCTCGACATCCTGTGGGTGCTCTACGACCGCGTGTTACGGGTGTCGCCGGAGACCGTCGACGAGCCCGACCGGGACCGGTTCCTGCTCTCCAAGGGGCACGGGCCCGCCGCCTACTACGCGGTCCTCGCCGCGAAGGGCTTCTTCCCGGTCACCTGGCTCGACGACCTCGCCGGGCCGCACAGCCGGCTCGGGCACCATCCCGACCGGGTACTGATCCCCGGGGTCGAGATCGGGACCGGGTCGCTCGGGCACGGACTCGGGCTCGCGACCGGGACCGCGCTCGGCCTGCGCGCCCAGGGGTACGACGAAGCGCGCACCTTCGTGCTGCTGGGCGACGCCGAGCTCGACGAGGGATCGAACCACGAGGCGATCGCGTACGCGGCGGCCACCGGGCTGCCCCTGACCGCGATCGTCGTCGACAACCAGTCCGCCACGCACGGCTGGCCGGGCGGGATCGCGAGCCGGTTCGTCGGCTGGGGCGTGTCCGTCGTGGACGGTCGTGACCACGCCGCGCTCGAGGCGGCCCTGCTGCCGCGCCGCGACCGCCCGCACGTCGTCATCGCCGTCGTCGAGCCCAAGGGGAGCTGACCATGCGAGAGACCTTCGTCGCCACGACCACGGCGCTGCTGGGGGAGGATCCGCGGACCGCCGTCGTCCTCGCCGACATCTCCGCCGACGCCTTCGCGCCGGCGATGCGCCGGCACCCGGACCGGGTGATCAACGTGGGGATCCGGGAACAGCTGATGACCGGCGTCGCGGGCGGGCTCGCGCTCACCGGGATGCGGCCGTACGTGCACTCGTACGCGCCCTTCGTCGTCGACCGGGCGTACGAGCAGATCAAGCTGGACCTCGGCCACCAGGACGCCGGGGCGGTGCTGGTCAGCATCGGCGCCTCGTACGACGCGTCGGCCGAGGGCTACACCCACCAGTCACCCGGCGACGTGGCGCTGCTCGACACGCTCGACGGCTGGACCGTGCACGTGCCGGGGCATCCGGACGAGGTGCCGGGCCTGCTGCGAGCGGCGGCGCACCACGACGACCGGGTGTACGTCCGCCTGTCGTCGCAGCAGAACGGCCGCGCCCACCCCGGCACCGACCTGAAGGTGATCAGGCGTGGCCGTACCGGCGCGGTGGTGGTCGTGGTCGGCCCGCTGCTCGACGCGGCGCTCGAGGCAACCCGCGACCTGGACGTCACCGTGGCCTACACGCACACGCCGCGGCCCTTCGACACGGACGGGCTGCGTGCCCTGCGACCGGCCGAGGTGGTGATGGTGGAGCCCTACCTCGAGGGGACCTCCAGCCGGATCATCGCCGCGGCGCTGTCCGACGTACCCCATCGCTCCCTGCACCTCGGCGTGAGCCGGACCGAGGAGCGGCGGTACGGCACGCCGGCCGACCACGCCCGCCGGCACGGCCTCGACGCTGCCGGCCTGCGCCGGTCGATCACCGAATTCCTGGGTTAGGCGGCGATCTGCAGGCCCGGCCGGCGCTCGCGGAAGACCTGCTTGAACCGCGCGTCGAAGTGCCAGACCCGGTCCGGTTCGCCGACGCGCACGCGGAAGCGCTCGCGGACGCCGTCCACCGCGGTCGCCGCGACGTCCACGGCGGCGAGCCGGAGGTCGGTGTTCCACGTGACCTCGCTGAGGTGGCGCAGGTTGGCGTTCAGGTGCAGGCGCAGCCGGTGCAGCACCCGCGTCTCCTGCGTGATGACCAGCCGCCGGTACGTCAGCAGCATCAGGTATTCGCCGGCGAGCGGGCGGTCCGGGTTGACGCACCGGGTCACCAGGACGGTGGAGTCGTCGGGCTCCACGCAGCGCCGGAAGATGGGCATGTGCCGGCTGACGGTCGCGATGGCCACGCCGGCTTCGGCGGCGGCGGGAAGGAACGTACGGGAGAACACGTCCATGTGGCGTTTAACGGCGACACCCAGGGGAAGGCGCGGCCATGTCACGATGAATATCGAATTACAGGATCTCGACGATCGTGGCGTTGGCCATTCCGCCGCCCTCGCACATGGTCTGCAGGCCGTACCGCACGCCGGTCTGTCGCATGTGGTGCAGCATCGTCGTCATGATCCGGGCCCCGGACGCGCCGAGCGGGTGGCCGAGGGCGATCGCACCGCCGCGCGGGTTGAGCTGGGACGGGTCCGCGCCGGTCTCCGCGAGCCACGCCAGCGGTACGGGCGCGAACGCCTCGTTCACCTCGTACACCCCGATGTCGTCCAGGGTGAGCCCCGACTTCGCCAGCGCCTTCGCGGTGGCCGGGATCGGCGCGGTCAGCATGATCACCGGGTCGTCGGCCGCGACGACCGCGGTGTGGATCCGCGCGAGCGGCGTCAGGCCGTGCGCGGCCGCCCAGCGTGAGGTCGTGACGGCGAGCGCGGCCGCGCCGTCGGAGATCTGCGACGCCGATCCGGCCGTGACGACGCCGTCCTCCTTGAACGGGGTCTTGAGCCCGCCGAGCTTCTCGAGCGTGGTGTCCCGCCGGATGCCCTCGTCGCGGGCCGCCTCCCCGACCGGCGCGATCTCGGCGTCGAAGTCGCCGGCGTCCTGCGCCTTCGCCGCGGCTGCGTGGCTGGCCAGGGCGTACTCGTCGAGTTGCGACCGGGAGAAACCCCAGCGCGCGGCCATCATCTCCGCGCCGACGCCCTGGTTGAAGGTGGTGGTGCCGTAGCGCTCCCGGATCGACTCGCCGTACGGGTCCTGCCCGGCCGCGCTGGAACCCATCGGCACCCGGCTCATCGACTCGACCCCGCCGGCGACGACGAGATCGGCCTGGCCGGACAGCACGGTGGCCGCGGCGAAGTGCAGGGCCTGCTGGCTGGAGCCGCACTGCCGGTCCATGGTGGTGGCGGGCACCGACTCGGGCCAGCCGGCGGCCAGCACCGCGTTGCGCCCGATGTTCCACGACTGCTCGCCCACCTGCGAGACACAACCCCAGAAGACGTCCTCGACGTCGGCCGGGTCGAGCTTCGACCGTTCGCTCAGGGCCCGCAGCGCCCCGGCCGCCAGATCAACCGGGTGTACGCCGGAGAGCCCGCCGTTGCGCCGCCCCACGGGGGTCCGCACCGCCCCCACGATCACCGCATCTCGCATACTGCCGACGGTACGCCGGACTGCCATAGTGGTGCCCATGCCGATTCTCGAGTGGCGGGTGAAACCCGTGCTGCCGGTGACCAAACTGCTGGGTGCGGCCGCCCTGGTGGTGCTCGTCGTGGCGTTCGGCGCCGGCGATCCGGTGCGCTGGGTGCTGGCCCTCGCCGCGGCGGCCGGCCTGACGATCTGGGCCGTCCGCGACCTGATCCGCCCGGTACGCCTCACCGCGGACGCCGCCGGGGTCACGGTGGTCAGCGGCTTCGCGTCCCGCCGGCACCTGCCGTGGGCGCGGATCGAACGGGTACGCGTCGACAGCCGCACCCGTCGCGGCCTGCGCAACGAGCTGCTGGAGATCGACGCGGGCGAGAGCCTGCACCTGTTCAGCGCGCATGAGCTGGGAACGGACCCGTACGAGGTCGCGGAGGCCCTGAACGACCTGCGAACGAACGCCCTAACTCAGCGAGAGCGTCCGTAGCACCGCCAGCACCAGCAGCACGACGAACACCGCGGCCAACCCCACGCCCTGCACCACGTTGCGGATGCGCGCCGGCGCGTACGCGAGGATCGCCGCCGCGATGAAGCCCGTGACCAGACCGCCCAGGTGGCCGGCGACGGAGATGCCGGTCACGGCGAACGTGAAGACCACGTTGATGACGATCACCGGGAGGATCGGCGCGACGCTGAGGTTGAGCCGGCGCAGCAACACGAACATCGCCGCCATCAGACCGAACACCGCGGTGGAGGCGCCGGCCGTCATCTGGTTGGGCGCCGAGAAGACGTACGCGGCGACGTTGCCGCCGAGGCCAGCGAGCACGTAGAGGGCCACGTAGCGCATCGGGCCGAGCACCCGCTCCAGCTCGCGGCCGAGGATCCACAGCGCGTACATGTTCATCAGCAGGTGCAGGATGCCGTAGTGCAGGAACATCGCCGTGACCAGGCGATACCACTCGCCGTTGCCGGCGATGCCGTGCATCGCCGGCTCACCGAGCGGGCCGTACACCGCTCGGCCGAGCACCGCGCCCCACCGGGTGAGCGGGGTGTCGCTGCCGAGCAGGCCGCCCCAGCCGCCGCCGGCCACCGCGTTCGAACCGCCGGACATGATCGAGACGAGCATGACGACGACGTTGATGCCGATGAGGGCCTTCGTGGCCGTCCCGGCGCGGCCGGCCACGCTCCCGCCGAAAGCGGTGCGCGCCGGCCGCTGCGTGCGCCGCCCGTGGGCGACGCACTCCGGGCACTGATGGCCGACCGAGGCCTCGTTCATGCAGTCCGGGCAGATGGGCCGCTCGCAGCGGGTGCACCGGACATAGGTCTCCTTGGACGGGTGCCGATAGCAGACGGGCGCCGTCACCGGAGACTCACTCATGGTTCAAAGGTACCCGGGAGGGGTGACTACCCGGCGACCCGCTCGATCTCCACGCGCTCGATGACGACGTCCTCGCGCGGACGGTCGCCGGGGCCGGTCGGCGTGGTGGCGATGGAGTCCACGACCTTGGCCGACTGCTCGTCGGCGACCTGGCCGAAGATCGTGTGCCGCCGGTTCAGGTGCGGGGTCGGGCTGACCGTGATGAAGAACTGCGAACCGTTCGTGCCCGGGCCGGCGTTCGCCATCGCGAGCAGGTACGGCCGGTCGAACTGCAGCTCCGGGTGGAACTCGTCGGCGAACTGGAAGCCGGGCCCGCCGCGGCCGGTGCCGGTCGGGTCGCCCATCTGGACCATGAAGTTGGCGATGACCCGGTGGGAGATGGTCCCGTCGTAGTACGGGCCGCTGCCCTTCTGGCCGGTCCGGGGGTCGACGTAGTCCTTCGTCCCCTCCGCGAGTTCCACGAAGTTGCGCACGGTGGCCGGCGCGTGGTCCGGGAAGAGCTGGAGCCGGATCGGACCGTGGTTGGTGTGCAGGGTGGCGTAGAGCGTCTCAGCCACGGGTACTCCTAACGGGTGTCGCGGTCGCCGGTCCGCGGGTCGCGACCGGCGCTGGACAGTTCTTTACGGTTCGGATCCTCCCCCATGTGTCTGAACCGCCTCCGCTGGGGTACCCCAAGGAGGCAGCATTGAACTCGGGACTGATCCACAGGAGGTGGGCACTGGTGTTCGCAACCATGCGACGGAAGAACCGCAACGCGAAGATGAAGAACGAGCTCAGCCAGAGCGTTGATCACTTCAGGCGGGCGGCCTCACTCGCCGCACAGGAGACCAGCGCAACCGTGGGGCCCAAGTTCTCCGCAGCTCGCGACCGGGTGCAGCCGGCGGCTGCCAAGGCCAAGGGTGCGGCGTCCACCGGCTGGGGTTCGGCCGTGTCGACGCTCGGCCCGCTGGTCGCGGCCGCGAGCGAGAACGTGAAGAAGTCGGGCAAGAAGGCCGAGAAGGCGAACAAGAGGGCCGTCCAGGCCAACAAGGAAGCCGCCAAGGCCAACAAGAAGAACGCCAAGAAGCTCGAGAAGCGGGCGAACAAGGCGATCGGCCGCAAGCAGGGCAGCACGGGCGGCAAGCTCGCGAAGCTCGCGCTGGCCGGCGCCGTCGTCGGTGCGGCGGGAGCGTACGTTCTGCGCAAGCGTCGCAGTGACCAGTGGGACGAGTACGACCCCAGCGGCCCGGTGAGCACCACCGCGCCCGCCGAGGATGCCGCGTTCGAACCGGCGGACCTCTCCGGCCCGTCGGGGTTCGTGACGCCGGCCGGGGCGAAGAGCCCGGCCGTCGGCTCGGGCGCGGGTGACCCGCTGCTGGCCGCCGACTCCGACCCGGAGCTCGTGCCGACCGGCGACCAGACCGACTCGGCGCTGCACAGCCCCGAGGTGGCCCGGATGGCCAACGGCAAGAACAAGAACTGACCCCCGGTTGCAGCACGTGGCGGGCGGACGATCCCCTACCGGGCGTCCGTCCGCCGTTCTGCGCTGAGCGGGTTACGGATTCTGCGCGACGCCGGGCTCGGACAGCCTGGCCCGCGCGGGATCCAGCGCCGGTCCCACCGGCAGCAGGTCGACCAGCTGGCCGGGGATCTGCTGCGGCTGCACGCCGCCGTAGCCCAGCTTCGCCATCACGTCCCGGTTGGCCAGCGGATAGCTGCGGCCGGTGTCGGTGACGATGCTGACCGTCCCGGTGCCGGCAGGCGCGGTCGGTGAGGCCATCGACACCACGAGGGCTCCCTTGCCGCGGGGCACGTACACGCGGTCGGCCTGGTCGTCGCCTGCGGCCGCCGGCTCGCCCACCACCGCCGTGCCCGCGGGGACGGACGGGCCGATGCTGATGCTGACGCCGCCCCCGGGCGCGGAGCCGTCATAGCTGAGGCAGACGCTCTCCGGGCCGTTGAGCAGCACCGGTACGGCGGGCGGCAGGCCGGCGGCGTTGGCCGCGCTGACCAGCTGGGTCTTCGACCGGGGCAGGTTGCCGTACAGGGTGAGGTCCATCTCCCGGACGCTGTACGCCTCCGGGTCGGCCTGCATCAGCGCGGCCTGCACGTCGGTCAGGTCGGCCACGCCGTCGCTGAGGACGACGCCCCACTGGTCGGCGGTGTTGCCGTCGCTGTGGATGCGCAGCACCTGCCCGACCTCGAACTCGTTGATCTCCGCCGACGGGTCCCCGAAGTCCGGGATCGACGGCGACTTGAGGTCCGGGCCGATCGGCACCGCGTTCACCCACGCCGGTGAGACCGAGAGCGGCGCCTGGGTCCACCGGAACCACACCCGGGTCTGCTGCAGCCGGGCGGCGGGGATCAGGAAGCGCCTGTTGTTGTAGACCAGGAACGTGCGGTCGGCGGTGTCGCTGACCAGCAGGCCGCGCAGCTCGCTCGCGGGGGTGTCGGCCCGCGGCACGGGCAGCGGCGTGCCACCGGAGACCGGCGTGCCGACGGCCAGCACGCTCTGCGGGGCCTCGCTGTCGGCGACCTGCGAGCAGACCGTCCACAGGCTCTTGACCAGGCCGCCCTTGGCCGTCGGCAGCGAGTCGGGCGCGCCCGGGATGCCGAGCGGGTCGCCCAGCGGCACCTTCGCGAGGCTCTCCCGGGACGCGTTCCTGATCTCCGGTGCCGGGGCGTTGGCGGCGAGCAGACCCGACGTGTAGTTCAGCACCGGGTGCATCTTGTCGTCGGACTTGAGGTAGACGTACCGGGCGCCGGTGCCCTTCTCCAGGAACACCACCGACTCGTTGCGCGGCTCGACGCTGCTGCGGCCCTTGATCAGGCCGTAGACGGCGGCGCCGCCGACCGCGAGCGCGGCGACCACGATGCTGATCAGTACGGTCGTCCCGGCGCGGCGCAGCGGCGAGCGGTGCGGGTCGGGGTCGTGCGTGACCAGCGCGGCCACCACCCGCTGCTGCGAGTACTGGTACGAGTGCAGCTGATCCTGCCGAGACGGCACGCGACTTCCCTCCCCGGTGTGTCCGCCTCACTGTAGAGGTCGACGGCGGACGATGGGGGGCCGGTCAGAGCCAGCCGTTGCGGCGGAAGGCCCGGTAGAGCAGCACCGAGATGACGACCATGATCGTGAGGACGGCGGGGTAGCCGTACTGCCACTTCGTCTCCGGCATGAACTCGAAGTTCATCCCGTACACGCCGGCGATCGCGGTCCAGACCGCCGACATGCCGGCCCAGGCGGCGATCTTGCGCATGTCGTTGTTCTGGTCGACCGTGACCTGCGCCAGGCGCGCCTGCAGGATCGAGTTCAGCAGGTCGTCGTACGAGGACACCTGCTCGACCGTCCGCGTCAGGTGGTCCTGCACGTCGCGGAAGTAGCGGCGGATCTCCTTGGGGACGAGCCGGCTCTGCGAGGCGGTGATCGTGGCGAGCGGGCGCTGCAGCGGCACGACGGCCCGGCGGAACTCCACGATCTCCCGCTTCATCTGGTAGATCGCCTGCACCGGGGCGCCCCGGTCCCGGGAGAAGGCGCCCTCCTCGATGATGTCGAGGTCCGCCTCCACCTGGTCGGCCACCTCGATGTACGCGTCCACGACCCGGTCGGTCACCGCGTACGCCACCGCCCACGGTCCCTGGGCGAGCAGGTCGCCGCGGCCCTCCATGTCGGCCCGGACCGGGGCGAGCTTGGTGGCGTCGCCGTGCCGGACGGTGATCACGAAGCGCTCGCCGACGAACAGCATCATCTGCCCGGTCTCGACGATCTGCGAGTTCTCGGTGAGCTCGCCGTGCGGCACGTAGCGGGCGGTGCGCAGCACGAGGAACTGCACGGCGCCGAACTGCTCCAGCTTGGGCCGCTGCTCGGCCTTGACGGCGTCCTCGACCGCCAGCTCGTGCAGGCCGTACGTGTGCGCGATGGCTGTCATCTCCGCCTGGGTGGGCTCGTGCAGGCCCAGCCAGACGAACGCGTTCTCGCGGCTGCACGCCTCGCGCAGCGCCTCGTCGGGGGTGAAGTCACCGGGCTCGCGCTTGCCGTCGACGTACACGCCGCAGTCGACGACGGCGCTGCCGTGGAACTCCTCGCCGGTGCCGGGCTGCCGGCCGTCGGCGGTGCCGAGGAAGCGGTTCATCGCCCGTACGGGGGCGGTCCACGCTCGCGACAAGGACCGGTTCACCCCGGTGGACCTGCTGCGGCGCACGCTGCTGTCGCTCATGACTGCCTCCCCCAGGGGTGATCGCGGCCCGGACCGCGGTGGCGGGCCCGCCCGAGGCTACGCCTGCGAGGTTGCCCAGTCCTTACGCGCCACAAGCCTCGCGGCGCATGAGCATGCTGTTCACGCCGAGCGTCGGCGCTCGCGCCGGCACCGGGACGTTCACTCTCTCGGCCGGCCCTCACCCCGGCGGAAGGGGCGTTCCCGGATGCCCGGCCGGGGACGGCGGCGCCGCTGGGCCGCGGCCGACGACGCGGCGCCGCCGGCAAGGTGGCGCCGGACGGACCGGCCGCATTTCGGGGGGTGAAGGGTGCGAGCGGCCCGCCCGGCGCCGGGGGGCGGGGGTGGGTGTCGACGCGTCACACCGCATGGTCATGCAGTTTGACGCAGCAAGCATTGTGGGCCGTGGGCCGGTTCCGGGGGAAACCCAGAACCGGCACGAGGCCGCATCTGTCGGGAATCCGACAGTCGGGCAGGTATCAGGCGCGGGTCTCGGCGATCGCCTCGGCCAGCCGCCGGACACCCTCGTCGATCTGGTCCACCGTCACCGCCGAGTACGCCAGCCGCACCGAGTGGTTACCGCCGTCGAGCAGGAAGTCGCTGCCCTTGACGATGGCGACGCCCTTCTTCATGGCGACCGGGAACAGCTGGTCCACGTCGACGTCCTCGGGAAGGTCGACCCAGAGGAAGTAGCCGCCGTCCGGCTCGGTGAAGGTGGCGCCGGGGATGTGCGTACGGATGGACTCCGCCAGGACCCGGGCCCGCTCGGAGAGCGCCGCGCTGACCGTCCGGATGGAGCGGTCGATGTCACCGGAGACGCAGAACTGGTGCACGATCGCCTCGGACACCATGCCCGGCGAGATGTAGAGGTTGGTGGCCTTCTTGGCGATCGCGTCGATGAGCGCCGCCGGGCCGACCAGGTAGCCGACGCGGACGCCGGGGCACACCGTCTTGGTGAAGCTGGACGCGTGCACGACCGAGTTGTTCTCGTCCATCGACAACATCGACGGCAGGGCCTCGCCGCGGAAGCGGATGTCGGCGTACGGGTCGTCCTCGAAGATGATGAAGCCGTACTGGGCGGCCAGCTCGAGCAGGACCCGGCGCTTCTCCAGCGAGAGCGTGACACCGGCCGGGTTCTGGTAGTTCGGGATGATGTGGGCGATCTTGGGACGCAGCCCCGACTCGAGCAGCCCGCGCAGCTCCTCCACGTCGATGCCGTCCGGCTGGATCGTGACCTGGTGCACCTTGCCGCCGAGGTTCTGCAGGCCCAGCAGCGTGCGGTCGTACGTGGGCCTCTCGACGACCACGTCGTCGCCGGCCTGGACCAGGTGGTTGAAGAGGAACGCGTCCGCCTGCAGCGAACCGTTGGTCACGATGACCTGCTCGGGGGCGACCCCGTGCTTCTCGGCGATCCACTTGCGCAGCGGGATGTAACCGACCGACGTGCCGTACGCGGTCACACCGGCCGGATCGGCGTCGAACGCCCTGGCGGCCGCGGCCTTCAGGCCCTCCACGTCGACGATGTCCAGGGACGGGGCGCCTCTTGCGAATGAGATCAGCTGCTCAGCGGTCATGCCACAAGCTTACGAGCAGGCTCTATATCATTTTTCCGTGCACCCGACGGCCCTTGCGGCTCGCCGGTGCTCCTGTTCCGCACGGCGGCGGCCGGATTTTCTCCCCGTCGCGGCTCGGCCGGGCGCAAGCTTTACCGGACGGCCCGCCGACCGGACTTTCCGGACATCCGAGCATCGGCGGGTGCCGGCCGGTCCGGCTCCGCTCCCGCAATGTGAACGCACCGCTATCCTCGGCTGGCACCCCCCTCGATTCGGAAGGAACCACCCCATGATCGGTCTGGTACTCGCCGCCGGCGCCGGACGCAGGCTGCGTCCGTACACGGACACGCTGCCGAAGGCGCTCGTCCCCGTGGACGGGGAGACCACGATCATGGACATCTCCCTGCGCAACCTCGCGGCCGCCGGGCTCACCGACGTGACGATCGTCGTCGGCTACTGCGCCGGCGCGGTCGAGGAGCGCAAGGACGCGTTCGAGGAGAAGTACGGCGTCACGATCACCCTCGTGCACAACGACAAGGCCGAGGAGTGGAACAACGCGTACTCGCTGTGGCTCGCGCGTGACCGCTTCGCCGAGGGCGCGCTGCTGGTCAACGGCGACACCGTGCACCCGGTGAGTGTCGAGCAGACCCTCCTCGCGAATCGTGGACCGGGCATTCTCCTCGCTGTCGACAATGTGAAGAAGCTGGCTGACGAGGAGATGAAGACCATCTTCTCGGCGGATGGCCGGCTGACGAAGATCACGAAGCTGATGGACCCGGCCGACGCGTTCGGCGAGTACATCGGCGCCACCGTGATCGAGGCGTCCGCCGCCGCCGACCTGGCCGACGCACTGAAGACCACCTGGGAGCGCGACCCGAACCTGTACTACGAGGACGGCTACCAGGAGTACGCGAACCGCGGCGGCGAGATCCGCGCGGCCACGATCGGCGACATCCCGTGGGTCGAGGTCGACAACCACGAGGACCTGGCCAAGGCGCGGGACATCGCATGCCGTTACTAGCCCGCAGCGTCCAGACGCCCCTGCACATCGACGTGCGGCGGGGCGCGGTCGCGGATCTCGGGAGCATCCTGGCCGACGGGCGCATCTCCTCCGGCGGCGACGTCGCGGTGGTCGTCGGTCCCGGCCAGGGCGAGAAGATCGCCGAGCTGATCCGGCCGTCGCTGCGGTCGGCCGACGTCTACATGACGACGGGCGGCACCCTCGACGCGGCCATCGAGCTGGGCGACAAGCTGCGGTCGCGGGCGTACGACGCGGTCGTGGCGATCGGCGGCGGCAAGACGGTCGACACGGCCAAGTACGCCGCCACCCGGTACGCGCTGCCGATGGTCTCGGTCGCGACGAGCCTGGCCAACGACGGCGTCGCCTCCCCGGTGGCCAGCCTCATCCACGACGGCATCAAGGGCTCGTACGGCGTGCACATCCCGATCGCCGTCATCGTCGACCTGGACTTCGTCGAGAACGGCCCGGAGCGCGTCAACCGCTCCGGCATCGGCGACGTGATCAGCAACATCAGCGCGCTCGCCGACTGGGAGCTGGCCCGCGAGGTGCGCGGCGAACCGGTCGACGGGCTCGCCGCCTCGCTCGCCCGGATGGGCGCGGAGGCCGTGCTCACGATGCCGGGCGACATGACCGACGACGCCTTCGTCACGGTGCTGGCCGAGGCGCTGATCTCGAGCGGGCTCGCCATGGCGGTGTGCGGCAGCAGCCGGCCCTCGAGCGGCGGCTGCCACGAGATCATGCACGCGACCGACTCGCTGTTCCCGGGCACCGCGTCGCACGGCGAGCTCGCCGGCATGGGCGCGCTGTTCTGCACCTTCCTGCGCGGCGACGAGCGGCGCTTCAAGCAGATGTCGGACTGCCTCGTCCGGCACCAGCTGCCGCGTACGCCGGCGGACGTCGGCCTCGACGCGGAGCAGTTCGTGGAGATCGTCGAATTCGCGCCGAAGACCCGGCCGGACCGGTACACGATCCTCGAGCACCTCGCCATGTCGCCGGACGAGATCCGCAGGAAGCTGGCCGAGTATGTCGATGCCGTCGCCGGCCGCTGACCCCCGCGGCTCCGCGCCCGGCCCGGGGCGACCCGGACCGGCGGGCCCCGGTCCCTCGGACAGGCCCGGCCCGAACGCCACCACCGTGGCGGGCGCGGCGCCCACCGCTGCCGACTACTACGCCGTGAACCGTGGCGGCGGGCTGTTCAGCGAGGCCGTCAGCCAGCGCATCGGCGCACGCATCGCGGTCTTCGCGCACAAGCGCCGGCTCGCGCCGACCGTGCTCACCGTCGCCAACCTCGGCCTCAGCTGCCTGGTGTCGTTCGTCGTCGTGGCGGCGGCCCAGCCGATCGCCGACGGCCGGGTGTGGGCGTGGCCGGTGGGGCTGCTCGCGCTGCTCGGCTGGCAGTTCGCGTACGCCCTGGACTGCTCGGACGGGCAGCTGGCCCGGGTGACCGGCCAGGCCGGCCCGGCAGGCGGCCGGGTTGACGTGCTCTGCGACGTGGCGGCGCAGATCGCGCTGGTGGCAGCCCTGTCCGCGACAGCCGAGGCGCAGGTGCCGGCCACCCCGGCATGGCTGCTGGCGGCGTTCGCGGGCACCTGGATGGTCAACCTGGTGACGTCGGTGATGCAGACCGGCTCACAGGCGGCCAGCATGGTCACCAGCCGCTCACTGCCCGTACGCGTGGTCAAGCTGGTCCGCGACTACGGCGCGGTCATCGCCCTGGCCGGGGTGGTCCTGACCGTCGCACCGCAGTGGACGATCTGGGTGGTCGGCGCGTTCACGCTGATCAACGGCGCGTTCCTGGCGGCCAGCATCGCGTTCGCCGGCCGCGAGGCCCTGCGCGGCTGAGGGGTCCTCACACGCGGACCGGCACGGCCGAGGACGTTCCCAGCACCTTGCCGGCCGCGTCCAGGGCCTCGGCGACCACGTACTCGGGCGTGCCCGGCACGGTCAGCGTGGTCTCGAAGCCGGTCCGCGGCGCCTCCACCGACTGGTTCAGCGCACCGGGCTGCCCACCCGCGCGGGCCCGCCACTTCGCCACCCCGGTCGTGCCGTTCCAGCTGGCGCTGACGACCACGTTGCCGCCGTCGGCGCGCAGGCCGATCGCGGGCTGGTCGAGCGGCGCCCCGGCCCACTCCGCCTTGTACGCCCGGTACGACTGGTTGTCGAGCGGCAGGTGCCCGTCGAGGCGCACGGTGCCGTCCGGGGCGTACTCGGTGAAGTAGGGCATCTGTCCCCAGCCGATGAACGACCCGCCGTCGGCGAGCTCCCGGAAGCTGCCCTGCGTCGGCGCGGAGAGCTTGCCGGGGTGCAGGAACTCCTGGACGGACGTGACCCGGCGGGCCTGCTCGTCGACCTTGAACACGAGGCCGCGGGACTGCTCGCGGTCCTTGGTGATGCCGGCGGCGTTGTCGAAGACGCTGTACGAGCCGTCGCGGCGGCGCCGGAAGTCGTGCTGCCAGCTGAACTTCGCGCGGTCCTCGACGGCGAAGTCCGACTTCTTCCCGCCGAGACGCCACATCAGCTCGCCGGTCCTTCGGTTGATCTTGTACGTGGTCCAGGTGTGCCGCGACGAGGCGAGCAGGTTCCCGTCCGCGTCCAGCCCGATCGAGTTGGCGTGGAAGTAGTCGTACGGCAGGTGCGCCGACTCGCCGACCGGCAGCGGCGCGTACGACTCGTCCACGCCCACGTGGTCCCGGGCCCGCCACTCGAAGAGGCGCTTGCCCGTCCTGATGTCCAGCTCCTGGATCACGCAGTCGTGCAGCACGCCGTCCGTGGGACCGCCGACCGCCGAGAGGTCGTACGGGACCGGGTCGTACACCCAGAAGATCGCGGTGTCGTCCGGCGTGATCACGAAGTCGTGCTGGTCGGCCTGTTCCGTCCCGAACGCCCGCACCCGGGTGATCTCCCGGTACGCGCTGTCCACGATGACGAACTCGCCTTGCCCGACGCCCTGCCCGCCGGTGCCTCCGATCGTCCCCTCCCACCAGGTCAGCACCGGCTCGTCCCGGTACTGCTGCGCCTTGAAGTCGATCGCGACGGTCGCCGGGTCGGGCACCTTGCGGAACCAGACCGGCGAGCCCTTGTCGTCGACCATGAGCGGCCCCCACAACCCGGTCCCGGAGGCGGGGGTGAGGTAGATGTAGCCCGGCGCCGTCCCGTTCGCCGGGGTCGTGATCGTCACGTCCGGCAGGGTGCGCAGGTCCGGCCGGGAGCGGTACTTGGCCGGTCCGGCCGGGGCCGCGGGTGCCGCCACGGGCTCGGGGTCGTCGGCGTGCCCGATCGCGTAGCCGACACCTCCGCCCGCCGCGGTCAGCACCGCGGCGCCTCCGATTCCGAGCAGCACGGTACGACGAGAGGTCATGGCGAGCAGCATTCCCCACTTCGACCGACGTCTACCTAGGTGTCGCGTGGGAATTCGCTGAGAGGTCCGTGTAGATGTCGATGAGCTGCCGGGTCACCACGTCCGGGTGGAACGCCCGCAGGTACCGGTCGCGGGCCGCCCCGGCGAAGCGCGCGGCCTCGGCCCGGGCGACGGGCAGCGCCGCGGCGAGCGCGCCGGCCTCGGGCGGCACGGCCCAGCCGGCCGGTGCGACCGGCTCGTCGAGGCCCAGCAGGTACGGGATCCCGCCGACGTCGGTGCCGAGCACGGGCCGACCGGCCGACATCGCCTCGAGGATCACCGTGGGCAGCACGTCGTTCCAGGTGGGCACCGCCACGACGACCGACGCGCCGCGCCGCGCGGCCTCCATCCCGGCCCGGTCCAGGGCGCCGAGGTACGTCACGTCGGCGCGCTCGCGGTCGGCCTGCTCGGCCAGCGGCCGCAGTTCCCCGTCCCCGGCGATCCGCAACTGTCCCAGCGCGCCGACGGGATGCCGCCGCCAGGCATCCAGCAACAGCGCCAGACCCTTCTCCGGGGACAGGCGGGCGCCGTACAGGAAACCGTCGCCCAGCGGGGCCGGCTCGCCAGGGTCCGGCAGGCCGTTGGGCTTGATGACGATGCGGTCGTCCGGAATGCCGTAGTCGCGCAGGTGCGCGGCGATCCGCCCGGTGAGCGCGATGTAGCGGTCCACGGATTTCCACGTCGGCCGGTGCACGGCGAGCGTCGTGGCCATCAGCGCGCTCTGCGCCGCCGAGCCGCGGTAGCACTTGTGCTGCACGGCGGGCCAGCCGAAGGCTTTTCCTCGGCAGTCGTGGCAATTGTGGCCGTCGCGGAAGTACAGCCCGGACGAGCAGACCTGCCGGTAGTTGTGCACGGTCTGCACGACCGGAACCCCGTGGGCGTGCGCTGTGCGGATCACCGCCGGCGAGAGCAGCGGGTACGGGTTGTGCAGGTGCAGCAGGTCCGGACGCTCCCGGGACAGCAGCTCGGCGAGGTCCCGTTGCGCCGCCCGCCCCCAGATCGGCGACACGGGCAGCAGTGCCTTCTGCGCGAGCGGCAGGTCGCCGATCGAGTCGGAGGACCGCTGGAACGGCAGCACCTCGATGCCCGCCGCGGTGAGCTGGGCGATCTCGGTGTCCACGATGACGTTCTCCCCCGAGGGGATCGCTTCGCGGTACCGGTTGTGCGCAACGACGACCTTCACGGCGACAAACGCTACATTGAGATCGTGCCCGAGTTGCCCGAGGTCGAGGCGCTCGCCGCGTACCTGCGGGAGCGTGCGGTCGGCCATACCGTGGAGCGCTTCGAGGTGTCCTCGTTCAGCGCGCTGAAGACGTACGACCCGCCGCCCAGCTCGGTCGCGGGTCAGACCATCACGAACGCCGGCCGGCACGGCAAGTTCCTCGACGTGTCCATCGGTGTCGACCTGCACCTCGTGGTGCATCTCGCCCGGGCCGGCTGGCTGCACTACCGCGACTCGTTCAAGTCGCCCGCGCCGCTCAAGCCGGGGAGCGGGCCGATCGCGCTGCGGGTACGCCTCGACGACGGCTCCGGCTTCGACCTGACCGAGGCCGGCACGCAGAAGTCGCTGGCGGCGTACCTGGTGCGCGACCCGGCCGAGGTGCCCGGCGTGGCCCGGCTCGGCCCCGACGCGCTGGAGGTGGACCGCGATCAGTTCGCCGAGCGCATCCGCGGCCGCAACGGGCAGATCAAGGGCGTGCTCACCGATCAGGAGGTGCTCGCCGGCATCGGCAACGCCTACTCGGACGAGATCCTGCACGTAGCGAAGATGTCGCCGTTCGCGCTGACCAGCAAGCTGACCGACGAGCAGATCACCACCCTGTACGAGGCAACCCGGCAGGTGGAGACCGACGCCGTCGCGCGGTCGGTGGGGCAGAAGGCGGCCGAGCTGAAGGGCGAGAAGCGGGCCGGCATGCGGGTGCACGCCCGCACCGGGCTGCCCTGCCCGGTCTGCGGCGACGCGGTGCGCGAGGTCTCGTTCGCCGACAAGAGCCTGCAGTACTGCGCCACCTGTCAGACCGGCGGCAAGCCGCTGGCGGATCGACGCCTGTCCAAGCTGATCCGATAATCACCGAGCGTAGGCGGGCCGTCTCCCGGGGGAAAGCGGCCACAACGTCACCTTCTTCTCCGTCGTTCCATCGGTATAGTGGCCCGGTCCCATGCATCGCCCGCGGTGCGCAGGGGACCGTCGACCCGCCAAGATGCCCGGGGGTCGTGGCGGTGCGTAATGTTCTCGGTGTGGGCGGTACGTGATGCGGGAGGACATAGGCGAGGTGACCACGAGCCTCCATCGCCCGGCGTCCAGCACCAGCAGGAGCCGGAGCGGCATGCCGTACGACAGCTTCGAGTGGCAGCAGGAGCCGCCACCGCCGAGTAACGGCGTGCCCCGGTCCGCGTGGACCCGATCGCACCGCCGACTGTCGACGTGGCACCGGCCGTACACGGCGATCCTGGTCCTGCTGGATCTGCTCTCCGCCGTCCTCGCCAGCTGGCTGGCCGTCACCTTCATCGAGAAGGCGATCTCCGGTTTCCAGGGCCAGCGGACGATCTTCTACCTGGTCGCGTTCGTCGGCCTGCCGCTCGGCTGGGTGATCGTCCTCTGGGGCAACGGCAGCTACGACCGCCGCTACCTCGGCCTGGGCAGCGAGGAGTTCAAGCGGGTCGTCCGCGGCTTCGTCACCGTCGTGGCCTGCGTGTCGCTGCTGTCGTTCGCCACGAAGACGCAGCTGTCGCGTGTCACCATCGCGTACGTCACGACCGCTTCGCTGATCTTCATCCTGTTCTGCCGCTACTCGGCCCGGCAGATCCTGCACGTGGCCCGGAAGAAGACCGGCTACGGCGCGCACCGGATGATCCTGATGGGCACGCTGCCCGAGGCCCTCGAGGTCTACACGGCGGTCACCCGCAGCCCCGCCGCCGGCCTCATCCCGGTGGCCATCCACATCACCGACGGCTACGCGGCCTCCCGGGGCATCGAGACCCCGGTCCCCGTGTACGCGGCCCGCGACGTGCTGACCCTCGTCCGGGAGGTCGGCGCGGACACCATCGCGGTCTGCGGCTCGGCCAGCGCGGAGCCCGGCGAGCTGCGCCGCCTAGCCTGGCAGCTCGAGGGCACCGGCGTGGACCTCGTGGTCGCGCCGCAGCTCACCGACATCGCCGGCCCGCGCGTGCACATCCGGCCCATCGAGGGCCTGCCGCTGCTGCACGTGGAGGAGCCGACCCTCTCCGGGCCGGGCTGGCTCGCGAAGAACCTGCTCGACCGGGTCGTCGCCTTCTTCGGCCTGCTCTTCCTCACGCCCGTGCTCGGGATCATCGCGCTCGGCATCCGGCTGTCCGACCCCGGGCCGGTGTTCTTCCGCCAGCCGCGGGTGGGCCACGAGGGCCGCACGTTCCGGGTCTGGAAGTTCCGGACCATGTACGTGGATGCCGAGGAGCGCAAGGCCAGCCTGGAGGAGCTCAACGACTCCGACGGCATGCTGTTCAAGATGAAGAACGACCCGCGGATCTTCTCCTTCGGGCAGAAGCTGCGGGCCACCTCGCTGGACGAGCTGCCGCAGCTGATCAACGTGCTCTTCGGCGAGATGTCGCTGGTCGGCCCGCGCCCGCTGCCCGCCGACGACGGCGACTACCTGGGCGACGTGCGCCGCCGGCTGCTGGTCCGGCCCGGCATCACCGGCCTGTGGCAGGTGTCCGGCCGCTCCGACCTGTCCTGGGACGAGGCCGTGCGGCTCGACCTCTACTACGTCGACAACTGGTCCCTCACGTACGACCTCAGCATCCTGTGGCGCACCGTCGGGGTGGTCCTCAAGCGCAAGGGCGCCTACTGACCCTCGCCCGCGCCTGGCGTTCCGGGGCGCTTGCGGTCAGGATGCGTGCGTGAGCGGTCAGGCCGGAAGCATCCTCGCCGTCGTCGCGGTGCTCGCCGCGCTGGCGGGCGCCGTCGTGGCCGTGCTGCGCCTGCGGGCCCGCCGGGGCATCGCGACCGCCGGTCAGCGCGCCACGTACGAGGTGCTGCACTCGGCCTCCCTGGCCGCCGAGCCGCTGCGCACCGGCCTGACCGCGGCGACGGCGGCGAAATCGGCCCGCCACCTGCGCCGGCTCGTCGGCGCCGTGGGCCTGGCCGTCTCCGACGGGGAACGCTGCCTCGCCTTCGACGGCCGCGGCGGCCACCACGGGGACCAGTTCGTCGCGGCGGCCCGGCGGGCGACCACGAACAACCGCTCGATCGTGCTGGGCATGGCGGAGCTTCCGTGCGACCGGATGGACTGCGTGGTGCGGGGAGCGGTCATCACCCCGCTGACCGGCCCGGACGGGCGGGCGCTCGGGGCGCTGGTGGCGGTCGCCGAGGATCAGCCCGCGCCGGGGCTCGTGCAGGCGACGATGGAGACCGCCCGGTGGGCCGGGTCGCAGCTCGCCCTCGCGGAGCTCGACTCGTCCCGTGAACGGCTGGCCCGCGCCGAGGTACGCGCCCTGCGCGCCCAGATCAGCCCGCACTTCATCTACAACGCGCTGACCGCGATCGCGTCGTTCGTGCGTACGGACCCCGAGCGGGCCCGTGAGCTGATCCTCGAGTTCGCCGAGTTCACGCGCTACTCGTTCCGGGCGCACGGCGAGTTCACGACGCTCGCCGAGGAGCTGCGCTCGATCGACCGCTATCTGACCATCGAGCGGGCCCGCTTCGGCGACCGCCTGCAGGTCCGGCTGCAGATCGCGCCCGAGGTGCTGCCGGTCGGCCTGCCGTTCCTGTGCCTGCAGCCGCTCGTGGAGAACGCGGTCCGGCACGGCCTGTCCCGCAAACCGGGCGTCGGTATGGTGAGCATCGAGGCGCGCGACGCCGGCGCCGAGTGCCACATCACGGTGGAGGACGACGGGGTCGGCATGGACCCCGCGGCCCTGGCCGAGGGGGTGGCGGAGGCGGCCAACGGCAAGGGCGACGACGCGGGCCGGCACGTCGGCCTCTCCAACGTCGACGAGCGGCTGCGCTCGGTGTTCGGCGACCATTTCGGCCTGGTGGTGGAGACGGCGCCGGGAGCGGGGACGAAAGTGAGCATGCGGGTGCCGAAATTCCATCCAGGGGTACGAGCGTGAGTCTCGTCGTGCTTGCTGTGGACGACGAGCCGCCGGCGCTGGACGAGCTCGCGTACCTGTTGAACGCCGATTCCCGGGTGGCGTACGTGCACCGCGCGGGCGACGCGACCGAGGCCCTGCGCGTGCTGCGTGACACCGAGGTCGACGCGGTGTTCCTGGACATCCGCATGCCCGGGCTGGACGGGATGGAGCTGGCCCGGATCCTGCGCCGGTTCGCCCGGCCGCCGTCGATCGTGTTCGTGACCGCGTACGACGACGGCGCGGTGGACGCCTTCGACCTCGGCGTGACCGACTACGTCCGCAAGCCGGTCCGGGCCGAGCGCCTGGGCGAGTCGCTTCGCCGGGTCGCCGGCCTGCGCGCCGTCCCGCCGCCCGCGCCGGCGAAACGCGAGGACGAGCCGACGATCCCGGTCGAGCTGGCCGGCACGACGAAGATGCTGCCGCGCTCGTCGGTGCGCTGGGTGGAGGCCCAGGGCGACTACGCCCGGCTGCACACGGCCGACGCCTCGCACCTGGTCCGGGTGTCGCTGGCGACGCTGGCCGAGCGCTGGGCGGATGCCGGTTTCGTGCGGATCCACCGGTCGTACCTGGTGCAGTTGCGGCTGGTCGCGGAGTTGCGGCTCACCCAGTCGGGGTACGTGGTGACGATCGACGGCGCGGAGCTGCCGGTCAGCCGGCGGCACACGCGCGAGCTCAAGGACAAGCTGATCCGGGCCGCGAAGAACGACTGGACCCGCTGAATCCACAGCGTTGTCCACAGGTCCACAGGGTTGTCCCCAGAGTTATCCACAGGCCGTCGATCTTCACGAGTTGTCCACAACTCCACCCCCGCGCCTGCACGCCGGATCAATAGGCTCCCTTGCGTCCGACCAGCACGATGCGGGGTCGGCGGCATCGCGGAGGCACGGATGAACGGCACGGCGGCGCGCAGGATCCTCCTGGTCGAGGACGAGCGGACCATCGCGGACGCGGTGGCGGCCCGGCTGCGGGCCGAGGGGTTCGAGGTCTTCCTCGCGTACGACGGCCCCGCCGCGGTCGAGGCGGCCCGGCGTGACCGGCCCGACGCGGTCGTGCTGGACGTCATGCTCCCCGGCTTCGACGGGCTGGAGGTCTGCCGCCGCATCCAGGCCGAGCGGCCGGTGCCGGTGCTGATGCTCACCGCCCGCGACGACGAGACCGACCTGCTGGTCGGCCTCGCGGTCGGCGCGGACGACTATCTCACCAAGCCCTTCTCGATGCGCGAGCTCACCGCCCGCGTGCACGCCCTGCTGCGCCGGGTGGCCAAGACGACGGCGCCCGCGGCGCCGGAGACGCTGCGGCTCGGCGACCTGGAGATCAACCTGGCGGAGCGCCGGGTGCACCGCGGCGGCCGCGAGGCGCACCTGACCCCGACCGAGTTCGACCTGCTCGTCCACCTCGCCGGGCGCCCCCGCACGGTCCTGCCCCGCGAGCGGCTCCTCGCCGACGTGTGGGGCTGGGCCGACGCCTCCGGCACGCGCACGGTGGACAGCCACATCAAGGGCCTGCGGCGCAAGCTCGGCGCCGACCTGATCCGCACGGTGCACGGGGTCGGGTACGCGCTGGAGGTGGCACGGTGACCTTCCTGGCCCGGATGCTCGGCTGGCTGCCCCGGCCGCTCGACCCCGTACGGTCCATCAAGGCGAAGCTCTCCGTCGCGCTCGGCCTGGCCGGCGGCGTCGGTTTGTTGATCTTCTGGTGGAGCCTCGACTGGATGCGCGTCGAGCTGTCCTGGTTCGCGATCGCGGTGGCGCTCGGCCTGGTCACGCTGCAGGTGGCGGCGCACGGCGCGACCGTGCCGCTGCGCGAGATGACGGTGGCGGCCAAGGCCATGGCGCGCGGCGACTACACGCGCCGGGTGCGCGCGACGTCCCGCGACGAGGTGGGTGAGCTCGCCACCGCGTTCAACCAGATGGCCGCCGACCTCGCCGCCGCGGACCGCCAGCGCCGCGAGCTGATCGCCAACGTCTCGCACGAGCTGCGTACGCCGATCACGGCCCTGCGCGGCCTCCTGGAGAACATCGTCGACGGCGTCTCCCGCGCCGAGCCGGACACCATGCGCACCGCCCTGGCCCAGACCGAACGCCTGGGCCGGCTGGTCACCGAGCTGCTGGACCTGTCCCGGCTGGACGCGGGCGTGGTGCCGCTCGCGCACGACCCCATCGACCTGCACGACTTCCTCACCGACGTGGTCCGCGAGGCGCGGGTCAACGCGGACGGCACCGGGCACGACGTGCGCTTCGAGGTGGCTTCCCCGCGGATCCGCCTCACCGGTGACCGCGAGCGCCTCCACCAGGTCTTCGCCAACCTGCTGGACAATGCGGCCCGGCACAGCCCGCCCGGCGGCACCGTCACGCTCCGCGCGGAACGCCACGACGAGCACGTCCGGATCGCCGTCACCGACGAGGGCGACGGCATCCCGCCCGCCGACCGGGAACGCGTCTTCGAACGCTTCACCCGCGGCGACCGCGCCCGGGGCGGCGGCACCGGCCTCGGCCTGGCGATCGCCCACTGGGTCGTCCAGCTGCACCGCGGCACGATCGCCGTCGTCGACCCGCCGCCCCTCCTCCTCGACGACGGCGCCACCCGTCCCGCCGCGGTCCGCGTGCGGACGGGCTGCCACATCCACGTGACCCTGCCGCTGCAACCGGCCTGATCTGTACGGGGGACGACATGGTCTCGACGAACGCTGCTGCGCCGAAACGGGTGAACACGCCCGCCCCGGCCGGCGCCTGGCAAACCACACCGCTGCACGGCCCGTGGGCCGACGTCTCGCTGTTCGGGCGCCGCTGGCCCGGTCCCGGCCGGCCCGCCTCGCCGGCCACCGTGGCCGCCGTCGGCGCGGCCGGCGTGATCGCCGCGCTCAGCGTCCCGCTCGACCGCGGCGGCGTCGGGTGGGCGATCACCGCGGTCGCCGGGATCGCGGCCATGATCGCCGCCCGGGTCGTTCCGAGCCGGCACGCAGGGCCGGCGCCGCGGGTGCCCTGGCAGCCCCGGTCCCTGGGCGCGGAACGGTTCGGCTGGTCCGCGGCGACCGCGGCGCTGCTCAGCGTCGGCGCGGTCCGGGCGGCCGGCTGGCTGTTCGTGCTCTGCGTGCTGACCGCCCTGCTCACCGGGGCCCTCGCGGTGGCCGGCGGCCGGTCCGGGCGGGGCGTGGCGCTGGCCGCCCTGATGGCGCCGTTCGCCGGGATGCGCTCGCTGCCGTGGCTCGCCCGCGGTGCCTCCGTGCTCCGCCGGGCCGGGGGCGGCCTGCGGGTGACGGCAACGGTCGGGGTGTCCGTGGCGCTGCTGGTGGTGTTCGGCTCGCTCTTCGTCTCCGCCGACGCGGCCTTCGCCGGCCTGGTCGCCTCGGTCGTCCCCGACATCGACGTCGCGACGATCGCCCGCTGGATCTTCGTCTTCTGCGCCGCGGTCTTCGTGCTCGGCGGGGCGGCGTTCCTGCGAGCCTCGACGCCCGACATGTCGGGATTGGACGGTCCCGGGAACCGCCGGGTCGCCCGGCTCGAATGGGCGATCCCGCTGTCCCTGCTGGTGCTGCTCTTCGGCCTGTTCGTCGGCGTCCAGCTGACCGTCCTCTTCGGAGGATCGCGGCACGTGCTGGACACCGACGGCCTCACCTACGCCCAGTACGCCCGCAGCGGCTTCTGGCAGCTCCTCGTCGTCACCGGCCTCACGCTGCTCGTCCTCGCCGGAGCGGCCCGGTGGGCGCCGCGGGAGACGCGTACGGACCGGATGCTGATCCGCTCGGTGCTGGGGGCGCTGGCCGTGCTGACCCTGGTGATCGTCGCGTCGGCGCTGCACCGCATGAACGTCTACTCCGACACGTACGGCCTCACCCGCATGCGCGTGCTCGTGGCGCTCTGCGAGCTGTGGCTGGGTGTGGTGTTCCTGCTGGTGCTGGTCGCGGGCGTACGGCTGCGCGCCCCGTGGCTGCCCCAGGCGGTCGTCGCCGCCGGGGTGCTCGCGCTGCTCGGGCTCGCCGCCGTCAACCCGGACCGCCTCATCGCCGACCGCAACGTGACCCGGTACGAACAGACGCACCGGATCGACACCGCGTACCTGTCGAACCTGTCGGCGGACGCCGTACCGGCCCTGAACCGCCTCGACGGGTCGCACCGCGACTGCGCGCTGGAACCGATCAACCGGCGCCTCGACCAGCACCCCGACGACTGGCGCGGCTGGAGCCTCGGCCGGGAGGAGGCCCGCGACGTGCTCGCGAAGAACCCGCCCGCGTTCTCGCTCACCTGCCGGCGCCTCTTCGGCGGCGACCGGTGACCCGAACGCTCCCCGAGGCCGGGTCCGGCACGCCCTTACCGGTGCTGATGCCTTGACTTTGGTGGCCGAGCGGCAAGACTGCCGGTCATGAACGGCGACACGGGCGAGGCGGCCACCCCTAGGCCCCCAGCCCCGGTCGCGGGCGATGTCGCCGGGCGGTCACGCCCAGCCCCGGTCACGGGCGATGCGGCCGGACCGCCGCGACCGGCGTCGTTTCCCGGCGACGCTCGGCCGCCGCGACCGGCCGCCGGCCCCGGCGGCGCGGCCGGGTCGCCGCCGCTGCGGACGCGGGTCGTGCTGGGTGAGGCCGCCGCGGCCCGGCGGGCCTCGCCCGATCCCGTGCGCGCCGACCTGGCCGAGCAGACCCCGGTCGGCGAGGCGCTGGTCAAGGGCCTGGTCCGGGCCCAGCTCGCCCTCGCGATCCGGCTCAGCCTGGTCGTCGCGGCCGGCCTGGGCGCCCTGCCGCTGCTCTTCGCGGTCGCGCCCGCGGTCGGGCGGGTGAAGGTGCTCGGCGTCAACCTGCCGTGGCTGCTGCTCGGGCTGTTCTCCTTCCCGTTCCTGCTGGGCGTCGGGTGGGCGTACGTGCGCTGGGCCGAACGCAACGAGCAGGACTTCACCGCCGTGATCCGCAGGCCGGAAGCGTGAACCCGTACGTCGTTCCCGGCCTGGTCGTGGTCGTGCTGGTCACGATCGGCATCGGGGCGTACGGGCTGCGCTTCGCCCGGACCACGTCGGACTTCCTCGTCGCCTCCCGCTCGGTCAGCCCCACCTGGAACGCGGCGGCGATCAGCGGCGAGTACCTGTCCGCCGCGTCATTCCTCGGCGTCGCCGGGCTCGTCCTGCGGTACGGCGTCGACGTGCTCTGGTACCCGGTCGGGTTCGCCGCCGGCTATCTGGCGCTCCTGCTGTTCGTGGCAGCGCCGTTGCGCCGGTCCGGGGCGTTCACGCTGCCCGACTTCTGCCAGGTACGGCTGCGGTCGCCGCTGTTGCGCCGCCTCGCCACGGTGTTCGTGGTGTTCATCGGCTGCCTCTACCTCGTGCCGCAGTTGCAGGGCGCCGGCCTGACGTTCACCACGGTCACCGGAGCCCCGTACGAGTGGGGCGCGCTGCTGGTCGGCGTGGTGGTGACCGCGAACGTGGCGCTGGGCGGGATGCGGGCGATCACCTTCGTGCAGGCGTTCCAGTACTGGCTCAAGCTGACCGCTCTGGCCGTACCCGTCATCTTCCTGGTGTTGCAGTGGCAGTCCGACGGCCGCCCGGCCGTCACGCCGCCGACCGGTTCGGTGTTCACCACCTCGACCACCGTCGTCGTGCAGCAGGACGCCGTGCTGGACGGCACCACCGAGGTGCACGCCGGGGAGGAGTTGAGCTTCGCGGCCGGCGAACGCGTGCCCGAGGTCAGCTCCGTCGACGACAACCGGGGCGCCGCGTGGCTGCTGCCCGGCGGGGACGCGAGCCTGTTCGCCACGTACTCGCTGATCCTGGCGACGTTCCTCGGCACGATGGGCCTGCCGCACGTGCTGGTGCGTTTCTACACGAATCCGGACGGCGCCTCGGCCCGCCGGACCACCCTGGTCGTCCTGGGCATGGTCGGCCTCTTCTACCTGCTGCCCACCCTGTACGGCGTCCTCGGCCGGGTCTACACCCCGCAACTGCTGATGACCGGGCAGACGGACGCGGTGGTGTTGTTGCTGCCGGAGGCGGCGCTGGGCGGCGGCCACCTGGGGCAGTTCCTCGGCGCGCTCGTCACCGCCGGCGCGCTGGCCGCGTTCCTGTCGACCTCGTCGGGCCTGCTGACCAGCGTCGCCGGGGTGGTCTTCACCGACATCCTGCACGCCGAGCGCGGCGGGTCGGTCCGCGACTTCCGGCTGGCCACCGTCCTCGCGGCGGTCCTGCCGCTGGGCCTGTCCCTCTACGTGTCCAACATGGACGTCTCCCGGGTCGTCGGCCTCGCGTTCGCGGTCGCCGCCTCGAGTTTCTGCCCGCTGCTCGTCCTGGGGATCTGGTGGCGCGGGCTGACCGACGTGGGCGCGGCTGCCGGGATCCTCGCCGGGGGCGGCGCGGCCATGGTCGCCGTGCTACTCACGGTGATGGGCCCACCGCTGGACGGCTGGTACGCGCAGCTCATCGCCCAGCCCGCCGCGTGGACCGTGCCGCTCGCATTCGTCGTGATGATCGTCGGTTCCCTGGTGACGAAGCGGCGGATTCCGCCCGATATCGGCGCGACGATGCTGCGGCTGCACGCGCCCGAGGAGCTCCGGCTCTAATTTTTAGCAAAGTTACCTGAACCCTTCGGTGTGGACGCTCCGTAGATAACGATGCTGCAACGTCGCAGCTCGTCGATACCCGAAGGAGCGGTGCATGTACCGGAGAAGCAGACTGACCGGCCGGACGCGCAAGGTGATCATCGGCGTCGCGGCGGCGGCCCTCGCGGGCGGTGCCTTCGCCGTCAGCACCGGGATGAGCAGCGCGGGCGAGAGCTGCGCCGGGCTCGACACCGCCCTGCAGAACAACCTGACCTTCATCGCCGGCCAGAAGGCGAACCCGGACGCCCTCTCCGACGCGCGGATCGCGAACCGCCAGGCGGTCGTCGACCTGATCAACCAGCGCCGCGCGGCCGCCGGCTGCACCGGCAACGTCCAGGCCCAGCCGCCCGCGCAGCAGGCCCCGGCCCAGCCCCCGGCGCAACAGGGCGGCCAGAAGGGCGGCCAGCAGGGCGGCGGGCAACAAGGCGGGCAGCAGGCCGGTGGCCAGCAGGGCGGCGCTCAGCAGGGCGGCGGGCAGCAGGCCGGCGCGGGCGAGGTCGTCTGCAAGGGCAGCACCGTGACGCTCTCCGGCGAGGGCGGCGCCCCGGCCGCGTCCAGCGGCACGTTCCCCATCGGAACCACCCTCAAGGTGACCAACCTGGACAACAACAAGAGCATCACGGTGAAGGTGGCCACCCCGTCGGGCAGCTGTGTGCTGCTGAACAACGCGGCCTTCGAGCAGGTACGCGAATCGGGCAAGTTCCTCATCCGGCGCGCGGTCATCGAACGCGTCGGCTGAGAAGCCGTACAAGCCGAACGGCCCGGGCCCCACACGGGGTGGCCCGGGCCGCTCGCCACCCACTAGGTTCAGGGGCATGACCGTCCCCCACCAGCGCGTAAGCCCGGATCCGGCGCTCGCGCTGCACGGTCTGGTCAAGCGATTCGAGACAAAGGTCGCGGTTGCCGGGATCGACCTGGATGTCCCGGCCGGCTCCTTCTTCGGCCTGCTCGGCCCGAATGGCGCCGGCAAGACCACGACCCTTTCCATGGCCGTGGGCCTGCTGCGGCCCGACGCGGGCACGGCCCGGATCCTCGGGTACGACGTGTGGACGGACCCCGCCGCGGCCAAGGCGAGAATCGGCGTCCTGCCCGACGGAGCCCGGCTGTTCGACCGGCTCACCGGCGGCGAGCTGCTGGCGTACCACGGGTTGTTGCGCGGCATGGACGCCGGCGTGGTGAACCAGCGCAGCGCCGAGCTCATGGATGTACTGGAGCTGGGCGCGGGCAACCGTACGCTCGTCGTCGACTACTCCGCGGGCATGAAGAAGAAGATCGGTCTCGCCTGCGCGATGCTGCACGCGCCCCGGCTGCTCGTGCTGGACGAGCCGTTCGAGGCCGTCGACCCGGTGTCGGCGGCGCTGATCCGCGACATCCTGCACCGGTACGTGTCCGGTGGCGGCACGGTGGTCTTCTCCAGCCACGTGATGGCGGTGGTCGAACGGCTCTGCAGCCACGTGGCGATCATGGCGGACGGCACGATCCGGGTCCGCGGCACGCTGGCCGAGGTCCGCGGCGACCGTTCGCTCGAGGACGTCTTCGTCGAGGTGGTCGGCGGGCGGACGGCAACCGGCTCGGAGCTCGCGTGGCTGTGAGCATCCGGCACTTCGTACGGCTGAAGCTCCGCCTGACCGCCAACGGCCTGCGCGGTCAGTCCTGGCGGGTGGCGCTGTTCGTGCTCGGCGCGGTCCTCGCGGCGATCGCGGCCGTCGGCGGGTACGTGGCCTTCAGCGTCGCCGGTCTGCTCGGCGAGGAACGCGCGGCCGAGGTGGTGCTGCCGCTCGGCGGCGCCGTCGTCGTCCTGGGCTGGCTGTTCCTGCCGCTCGTGTTCTTCGGCGTCGACGAGTCGCTGGACCCGGCCCGGTTCGCCCTGCTGCCGCTGCCCCGCCGCACGCTCATCGGCGGGCTGTTCGCCGCATCGCTGGTCGGGGTGCCGGCCGTGGCCACGTTCGTGGGCACGCTCGGCACGGTCCACTCGGCGGCCCGGCTGGGTGGTCCGGCGGCCGCGCTGGTCCAGGTCGTCGGCGTGGTGACCGGCCTGCTGCTCTGCGCGGCGCTGAGCCGGTCCGTGACCAGCGCCTTCGCGACAGCGCTGCGCAGCCGCCGGGCGCGTGACCTGGCGACCGTGCTGCTCGCCGTCACCGCCGCCCTGCTCGGCCCGCTCCAGCTCGCCGCCCTCGCCGGTGCCGAGCGCGCCGACTGGGGAGGCGTCGCCCGGGTGGCCGACGTGGTCGCGTGGACGCCGCTCGGCGCGCCGTACAGCATGGGTCCGGACGTGGTGGCGGGCCGGTGGTGGGCGGTGCCGGTCAAGCTCGCGATCGTCCTGATCTCGATCGGTCTGCTGCTCCGCTGGTGGGCGGCCACGCTGGAGCGGGCGATGCTGGGCACCGCGGGGAACGGCCGGGCGCGGCAGCGGTCGGCGGCGGACCGGCCGCCGGTCGAGCAGCTGGTCCCGCGCTGGTTGCCGGCCACGCGCTTCGGCGCTCTGACGGCCCGCGAGATGCGCTACTGGTGGCGGGAGTCCCGGCGGCGCGCCAGCCTGATCACATTCAGCGTGATCGGCGTCTTCCTCCCGGTCATGCTGACGGTGAGCTCCGGCTCCCGCAGCTTCCCCACCGGCATGCTCGTGTTCGTGGGCGCCCTGGCGGCGGTCAGCCTCGCCAACCAGTTCGGCTTCGAGGGCAGCGCCTACGCGGCCAACGTCGTGGCCGGTGTCCCGGGGCGCGTCGAGCTGGCCTCCCGGGTCGCCGGCTTCTCCGCGTACGTCGGCCCCGCGTTCATCGCCATCGCCGTGGTCGTCGGCGTCGTGACGAACCGGCCCGTGGCCATCCCGGCGGCGCTCGGCGCGCTGGTCGCGGGCTACGGGATGGCCCTGGCGGCCGTGCTCTCGATGTCGGTCCGGGCCGCGTACGCGCTGCCGGAGACGGCCAACCCGTTCGCGATGTCCTCGGGCGGCGGCACGGCGAAGGGCCTGCTCAGCTTCGTCGCAATCATCGCCGCCGCGCTCGCCACCCTGCCGCTGCAGCTCGGCGCCCACTTCTTCCACGACGTCTGGTTGTGGGCCGGCCTTCCGGTCGGGACCGCGTACGGGGCGGCCGGCTTCCTGCTCGGGCTGCGACTGGCCGGCCGCAGCCTCGACCGCCGCATGCCCGAGCTCCTCGCCACCGTGAGCGCCGCTCAGTAGATCGTGCCCATCGCGGCGCGCACCTCCTGCAGGGTCTGGTCCGCGATCGCGTTGGCGCGCGCGTTGCCCCTGCGCAGCACCTCCCGGACGTACCCCAGGTCCTTCGCGTACTCGGCCCGGCGTGCCCGCATCGGCGCGAGGAACTCGTTGACCGCCTCGGTCACGGTTCGTTTCAGCGCTGCGGCGCCCGCGTCGCCGATCGAGGCCGCCACCTCGTGCGGGTCGCGGTCCAGGCAGAGCGCCGCGAGCTGGACGAGGCCGGAGACGCCCGGGCGCCGGTCCGGGTCATAGGTGATCGTCCGCTCGGGGTCGGTGGTCGCGCCCTTGATGAGCCGCGCGGTCTCCTCGGGGGTGGCGGAGAGCGCGATCGCGTTGCCGCGGCTCTTGCTCATCTTCCGGCCGTCGGTGCCGGGCAGGACGGGGGCGATGCTCAACAGCCCTTCGGGTACGGGGAACACCGGGCCGTACCGTTCGTTGAAGCGCCGGGCGACCGTACGCGTGACCTCGATGTGCGGCATCTGGTCCTGTCCCACGGGTACGAGGTTGCCCTTGCAGAACAGGATGTCCGCGGCCTGGTGCACCGGGTACGTGAACATCAGCCCGCTCACCGTGCTCTGCCGCGAGTGTGCGATCTCGTCCTTGACGGTCGGGTTGCGTTGCAGCTCCGGCACGCTGACCAGGCTGAGGAACGGCAGGAGCAGCTGGTTGAGCGCCGGCACGGAGCTGTGCGTGAAGATCGTGGCGTGGTCGGGGTCGATCCCGGCGGCCAGGTAGTCGAGCAGCAGCCCGTCCACGGTCTCGCCGAGGCGTTCGGCCACGTCGCGGTCGGTCAGCACCTGGTAGTCGGCCACGATGACGAACATGTCGACCCCGCGCTGCTGGAGGCGTACGCGATTGCGCAGCGTCCCGAAGTAGTGGCCGAGGTGCAGCGGGCCGGTGGGCCGGTCGCCGGTGAGCACGCGGAAGTCCTGCGGGGCCGCGTCGATCCGATCCTCGAGCGTGCTCGTAGTGGTGGTCATGATCTGTTCTCCTCGAGTGTCGTGGACGGCCCCGAGGGAGATACAGAAGCGGGTCGTCCGGTCGGACGGCCCGTGCGCGTGGGGTCAGCCGTCCTCTAGGACGGCCACCAGCTCTGCACGCGCGCGGAATTCACGGGTCCAGCATATCCACGGTCCCGGTTCGCCGTGCGTGGATACCGTGTGGGCATGTCGGTGACCGATCCGGATTCTCCGGCGGAGCGGTCCGGGCGGCTCTTCCTCACGTCGTGGTTCGGCGCGTGGGCGGCGGCGTCCGCCCTGGAGAAGCTGGGGCGGGGCGAACTGATGGGTCTGGCCCTCCTCGGGGCGGCGGTGGTTCTGGTCACCGTGGCCGCCGCGATGCTGCGGACCGACTCCCGCCGTGACGACCCGGCGTGGACGCGCCGGGACACGTACGCCGTCCTTGCGGTGCTCGTCGGCGCAGCCATCCTCATCCTCCGCGGTGTACTCCGGGCCCCGGAATCGTGGGCGGCGGCCGCGTCGCCGGTCTGGATCGCGCTCGCCGTCCGGTACGCCGTGGTCCGGCTGCGCACCGTCCGGCGCGGGCGGCGGCAGAATGTTTCACGTGAATCCTGAGCCCGGCGCGCACATCCACTCCAGTGACCCGTTCGCCACGCCCGACCGGGACAAGTCCCCGGTACGCCGGCTCCGCGGGCGCCTCGCCGCGCCGGTCACGCTGTGGACGACCCCGGGACCCGCCGGGCTCACGGTCTCCTCGATGCTCGTGGCGGACGGCGATCCGGGCCGTGTCCTGGGCCTCGTCGACGAGGAGAGCGACTTCTGGGACGCCGTCGCCACCGCCAAGCGCTTCACGGTCACGCCGCTGCGCCCCGGCGACCAGCAGCTGGCGGACAAGTTCGCCGGGTTGATGCCCGCCCCGGGCGGACTCTTCGCGAGCGGGGACTGGGTGGAGACCGATTACGGGCCGGTGCCTGCCGGCGCCGGGACGTGGGCGGGCTGCCGGCTCGACGGCGAGCGGCCGTACGGCTGGGCCCTGCTCGTGGAGGCCACCATCGAGACGGTGAGCTTCGGCGAGGCGGACGCCGGACCCCTGATGCATTTCCGGGGCCGCTATCGATCACTCGACCGGTGAGCGCACCCTGACTGCCGCTCGGCGCACCTTGCGACCGGCGGCCAGTGATCGACGCCACTGCTTCGTACGGTGCCGGAAAGACCCGCCCCTACGAAGGTGGTGAGCCACGTTGACAACCGAAACGACTTCGACCGACAGGTATCTCGAGGTCCAGCGTTCCGAAGAGTTCGCGGGGTTGCGCCGCAAGCTGCGCAACTTCGTCTTTCCCATGACGATCGCTTTCTTCGTCTGGTACGCCCTGTACGTCCTGCTGTCCGCCTACGCCCGTGGCTTCATGTCGGTGAAGCTGCTGGGCAACATCAACGTCGCGCTGCTGTTCGGGCTGCTGCAGTTCCTCTCGACGTTCCTGATCGCCTGGTACTACTCGCGCTACGCGGCGCGGGAGCTGGACCCGACCGCCGACAAGATCGGTGCCGAGCTGGACGGCGCCCTCACCCGGCGCTCGGCTGAGCCGGCCGCGACCACCACCACGGAGGCGACGACGACCGCCCCGGCCGCGACCACCACCACGGAGGCCACCACCACGGAGGCGGCCACCGCTCCGGAGGCGGCCACCACCCCGGCCACGACCACCACCACGGACCCGGAGGCGGCCAAGTAATGCAGAGTCACTCCCTGCTGGCCGCCGAGGCCACCACCTCGACCAGCCGCACGCTGACCATCTCCCTCTTCCTGGTCTTCGTCGCGATCACCCTCGCGATCACGATCTGGGCCAGCCGCCAGACCAAGACGGCCACCGACTTCTACGCCGGCGGCCGGCAGTTCTCCGGCTTCCAGAACGGCATGGCGATCGGCGGCGACTACATGTCGGCGGCGTCCTTCCTGGGCATCGCCGGCCTCATCGCCCTGTACGGCTACGACGGCTTCCTCTACTCGATCGGCTTCCTGGTCGCGTGGCTCGTCGCGCTGCTGCTGGTCGCGGAGTTCCTGCGCAACTCGGGCCGGTACACGATGGCCGACGTGCTGGCGTTCCGCATGCGGCAGCGCCCGGTACGCACGGCCGCGTCCGTCTCCACCATCGTGGTGTCGATCTTCTACCTGATCGCGCAGATGGTCGGCGCCGGCGCGCTCGTGTCCCTGCTGCTCGGCATCAAGCCCGGCCAGACCTTCCTGGGCATGGACGCCGACACCGCCAAGATCGCGACGATCATCCTGGTCGGCGCCCTGATGATCGTGTACGTCGTGGTCGGCGGCATGAAGGGCACCACGTACGTGCAGATCGTCAAGGCGTTCCTGCTGATGACGGGCGCGCTCGTGATGACGATCCTGGTGCTCGCGCACTACAAGTTCAACCTGTCGTCCCTGCTCGGCGACGCGGCGGCGCGGTCCGGCAAGGGCTCCGCCTTCCTCGAACCGGGCCTGCGGTACGGCGTCGAGACGGCGGGCGACGCGGCCAAGACCTTCTACAGCAAGATGGACCTGCTCTCGCTGGGCATCGCGCTGGTGCTGGGCACGGCCGGCCTGCCGCACATCCTGACCCGGTTCTACACGGTTCCGACCAGCCGGATCGCCCGCAAGAGCGTGCTCTGGGCCATCGGCATCATCGGCACCTTCTACCTCTTCACCCTGGCGCTGGGCTTCGGCGCGGCGGCCCTGGTGGGCGGCAAGGAGATCACCGCGCAGGACAAGGCGGGCAACACGGCCGCCCCGCAGCTCGCCCAGAAGCTCGGCATCGACTACCTCGGCGGAGACACCGGCGGCGCGGTGCTGCTGGCGATCATCGCGGCGGTCGCGTTCGCCACGATCCTCGCGGTGGTGGCCGGCCTGACCCTCGCCTCGTCGTCGAGCGTCGCGCACGACTTCTACGCCAGCGTCATCAAGCGCGGCCAGGCCGGCGAGCGGGACGAGGTACGGGTCGCCCGCATCTCCGCCTTCGTCATCGGCGCGATCGCGATCGTGCTGTCGATCTTCGCGCAGAGCCTGAACGTGGCGTTCCTCGTGGCGCTCGCGTTCGCGGTGGCGGCCTCCGCCAACCTGCCGGCGATCCTCTACAGCCTGTTCTGGAAGCGGTTCAACACCTCGGGCGCGCTCTGGTCGATCTACGGCGGCCTGATCAGCGCGGTGTTCCTGGTGTTCTTCTCGCCCGTCGTGTCGGGTTCGCCCACCGCGATGTTCCCGGACAGCGACTGGCACTGGTTCCCGCTCTCCAACCCGGGCATCATCTCGATCCCGATCGGCTTCCTCTGCGGCTGGATCGGCACGATGCTCTCCAAGGAGTCGGACGCCGACAAGTACGCCGAGCTCGAGGTCCGGTCGCTGACCGGGCACGGCGCCCACTGAAAAGTTCACCGAGGTTCCGTACGGGCGAAAGTGAACGCCGAGGGGCCGACGCGCGAATTGCGTGTCGGCCCCTCTCGCCTAAAGTGGCCTGCATGTCAGTGCAGCAGCGGTTCGGCGAGGGACATCGGATTCTGGTCAGCGGCGGGGCCGGTTTCGTGCCGTCGCATCTCGTCGACGCCCTCCTCGCGCGGGGCTGCACCGTCGTCGCCGTCGACAACTTCGTCACCGGCTCGGCCGCGAACGTCGCGCACCTGGCCACCGAGCCGCGGTTCACGCTCATCGAGGCCGACGTCACCGCCGGTCTGCCGGCCCACCCCGCGATGACCGAGCGTTTCGACGCGATCCTGCACATGGCGTCCCCGGCCAGCCCGACCGACTTCGCGAAGCTGCCGGTGGAGATCCTCAAGGTCGGCTCGGCGGGCACGCTGGCGCTGCTCGACCGCGCCGTCGCCGACCACGCGCGCTTCCTGATGGCGTCGACCTCCGAGGCGTACGGCGACCCGGCCGTGCACCCGCAGCCGGAGAGCTACTGGGGCAACGTCAACCCGATCGGCGTCCGCGCGGTCTACGACGAGTCCAAGCGCTTCGCCGAGGCGGCCACCATGGCGTACCACCGCTTCCACGGGCTCGACACGGCCATCGTGCGCATCTTCAACACGTACGGCCCCCGCATGCGGCCGGACGACGGCCGGGCGATCCCCACCTTCATCAGTCAGGCGCTGCGCAACGCGTCCATCACCGTGCACGGGACCGGGACGCAGACCCGCTCGATCACGTACGTCGACGACCTGGTCCGCGGCATCCTGCTGCTGCTGGACTCGACGGAGACCGGGCCGATCAACTGCGGCACCGAGCACGAGCTGACGATGCTGGAGCTCGCCGAGCTGATCGTGAAGCTGGCCGGCAGCGAGTCGCGCATCGAGCTGCTCGAGCGTACGGCCGACGACCCGGAGCGGCGGCGCCCCGACCTCACGCTGGCCCGTACGCTGCTGGGCTACGAGCCGCAGGTCAGTCCCGAGGAGGGTCTGCGCCGGACGATCGAGTTCTTCGCGAAGTGAGCAATCCGCCGCAGTAGTGAACGTTTCACGAACGGTAATTGTCTCCCACGTTCGTGCCGAGCCGGTGTGGATGCACGGTTTGCGTCGATCACGGCTCGTAATCTGAACTCATGTCTGCGATCTCGTCCCCTTGGGGTAGCCCCGCCGGCCGGGCTTCGGTGCCGGGTCCGGTGGGTATTCCGGGCGCCATGAACCGCGCCTCGATGCCCGGCTCCTCCGGTCGAGTGGGCACCAGCCGTCCCGGCTCCGGCCGCACGTACGGCGACCGCCCCGCTGCCGGCGCGGGCCGCGCGTACGGGGGCAGTGATCGGCCCGCCGGACGCTCGTACAGCGACGGCGTGGACGACTGGCCGCCGCGCGGCGCCGGGGGCGGACCGGGTGGCCCCTCGGGACCGCCGCGGGGACCGGGTGGCGGACGGCCCGGCGGGCGCCCGTACAAGGGACGGCGCAAGCCGCGCTGGGGCCGCATCGCCCTGGTCGCCGGCGCTGCCGTGCTGGTGCTCGGCCTGGTCGCCGGCATCTCGCTGTACGGCTACGCCAACGGGCTCAACGGCGACCTCAAGCGCACCGACGCCTTCGCCGACCTGACGAAGGGGCGGCCGGTCAAGACGGTCGACGGCGCGCTGAACATCCTGCTGGTCGGCAGCGACTCCCGGGACCCGGACGCTTCCAAGGAGACGACGAACGCCTGGCGCGCGGACACGCTGATCATCATGCACATCCCGGCGGACCACAAATCCGCCCAGCTGGTGTCGATCCCGCGTGACCTGTGGGTGCAGATCCCGTCCGCGAACGACGCCGACTGCAGCAGCGGTAGCCGAGCCAAGATCAACGCCGCGTTCGCCTTCGGCGGCCTGCCCCGCGCCGTCCGTACGGTCGAGTGCATGACCGACGTGCACCTGGACCACGTGCTCGCGATCGACTTCGGCGGCTTCAAGGAGGTCACCGACGCCCTCGGCGGCGTGGACCTGAAGGTGGAGCAGTCCATCACCTCGATCCACAAGCCGCACCGCACGTTCACCAAGGGCACCATGCACATGAACGGCACCGAGGCGCTCGACTGGATCCGTCAGCGCAAGCAGTTCCCGCAGGGCGACTTCGCCCGGATGCGTCACCAGCAGGAGTTCCTCAAGGCGCTGATGGACAAGGCGGCCGGCACCGGCACGCTGACCAACCCGGCGAAGCTGAACAGCTTCCTCAAGGCGGTCACCAACGCCGTCACCGCCGACCAGGACTTCTCGCTCACCGACATGGCGTTGCAGTTCCGCAGCCTGCGCGGCGAGAACCTCACCTTCATCACCAGCCCCAACAAGGGCAGCGCGACCATCGCCGGGCAGAGCGTCGTCGTCTCCGATCGGGAGAAGGCTTTGGCTATGTACAAGGCGATCTCTGCCGACAAGATGGGCGAGTGGATGGCGGCGAACAACCCGAAATCGGCGCAAGCGGGCGGCTGAACCCCTAGGAATCGGTCAAACGGCGCGGGTCGGTGCAATCGCCACCCGCGCCGTTTGCATGAACGCAGGGTGTCACCGACCTGAAACTCTCAAGGCCTCGCACGAGATCGAAGTTGAACGTACAGTGACATCCGCCGTTGGCCCCTAGCGCGCTTGGGAGAGCACATGACCGTCCAGACCACCCGGCGTCCCTCGTCGCCGGAGCGGGACGGCAGTCGCACTCCCCCACACAGCACCCGGCCGTCCGCATCGGCGGCGCCGCCCAAGCGCAGGAAGCGCAAGGACCCGATGTGGGCCAAGCTCACCGTCGTCTTCGGCGCGGTGCTGATGATGGGCAGCGGCGCGGGCATCGCGGGCACCAAGTGGCTGGTCAGCAACGCCACCGACGCGGTCACCCAGGACAACCTGCTCGGCGGCAACCAGAAGGGCACCGCCGAGGGCGGCGGCGACATCAAGGGGCCGATCGACATCCTGCTGATGGGCGTCGACGCGCGGAAGCGCTGGGCGGTCGACGACCTGCGCTCCGACACGATCATCGCGCTGCACATCCCGGCCAGCCACGACCAGGCGTACCTGGTGTCGATCCCGCGGGACACCGAGATGCAGGTCCCGGCGTTCCCCAAGGCGAAGTACCCGGGCGGCACGGCGAAGGCCACCGAGGTGTTCTTCCACGGCGCGCAGAACGGCGGCGGCTGGGCGGGCGGCGCGCAGCTCATGGCGCAGACGATCAAGACCAACACCGGGATGACCTTCGACGGCGCGGCGATCATCGACTTCAACGGCTTCAAGAGCGTGATCGACGCTCTCAACGGCGTACACATGTGCGTCGACCAGGAGGTCAAGTCGCACCACATGCAGATCGTCAACGGCAAGCCGATGTACCTGGCCGAGGCCCGCAAGACCGCCGGCACCCACGAGCCGGTCGTGCACAAGAAGGGCTGCCGGGACATGGAGGGCTGGGAGGCCCTCGACTACGCCCGCCAGCGGTACGGCCTCAAGAACGGCGACTACGACCGCCAGCGCCACCAGCAGCAGCTGATCAAGGCGATCGCCAAGAAGGCGGCGAGCAGCGGCGTGCTGACCAACCCGCTCAAGGTGAACAGCCTCATCAAGGCGGCGGGCAAGGCGTTCGTGCTGGACACCGGCAACGTCCCGGTCATCGACTTCATCTTCGCGCTCAAGGGCGTGGCAGCCAACGACATGGTGCTGCTGCGTACCAACAACGGCACCTTCGCCGGCAACGGCAACGGCCGCGAGACGATCACGCCGAAGAGCATGGAGATGTACAAGGCGGTCCGGCAGGACAAGCTCTCGCAGTTCATCCTGGCCAACCCGGACGTCGTCGCCAACGAGAAGTAGTTCTACCCTGGTGGCGTGTTCGGACCTCAGGTACCCAGCGTGACCCCGGCGCAGGTCGAGCCGTCGGCCTATCTGCTCGACGTGCGCGAGCCCGACGAGTGGCAGGCGGGTCACGCCCCGCACGCCCACCACCTCCCGATGATGGAGGTGCCGGCCCGGATCGCGGAGATCCCCGCCGACACCGAGGTCGTCGTGGTGTGCCGCTCCGGCGGCCGCTCCGGCCAGGTCGTCTCCTACCTCATGGGCAACGGCTGGGACAACGTGCGCAACCTCGACGGCGGCATGCAGGCCTGGGCCGCCGAGGGCCGCGAGGTCGTCAGCGAGAACGGTCAGCCGGCCCGCGTGCTGTGAGACCCCCGCGTCCCCTGGTCTTCGCACACCGCGGCGGCGCGGACGCGCTGCCCGAGCACACGCTGGCCGCGTACCTTCGGGCACTTGCCGACGGCGCCGACGGCGTGGAATGCGACGTCCGGCTGACCCGTGACGGGCATCTGGTCTGCGTCCACGACCGGCGGCTGAACCGGACGAGCAACGGCACCGGCCGGGTGAGCAGGAAGACCCTCGCCGAGCTGGACGAGCTCGACTTCGGCTCCTGGCACGCCGCCGCGGCGGACGTCGCCGAGGAGGAGCTGGTCGAGCACACCCGGCTGCTGACCCTCGACCGGCTGCTCGAGGCGCTGTGTGAGCGCAACCTCCCGGTCCGGCTGCTCATCGAGACGAAACACCCGTCGCGGTACGGCGCCGAGGTGGAGCGCAAGCTGGTGGAGACGCTGCGCCGGCACGGGCTGCTGGAACAGTCGCCGGCTTCGCCCGTACAGGTGACCGTCATGTCCTTCGCCGCGCTGGCCCTGCGCCGGATCCGCGCGCTAGCCCCCCGCATTCCCACCGTCTACCTCCTGGAGATCCTGCCTCCGGGGGTCAGCCGGGGGCGGCTGCCGTTCGGCGCCCGCATCGCCGGGCCGGGCGTCGGGCTGGTCCGGTCGCGCCGCAACCTCATCCCGACCCTGCGCGCGGCGGGGCTGCAGACGTACGTCTGGACGGTGAACGAGGAGCGCGATCTCGACATGGTGCTCGCGGCCGGGGCGGACGGCATCATCACCGACCGCCCGGGGTTCGTGATCGAACGCCTGGAAAGCGCACGACCGGTGTGACACGGGACACTCCGAGCCCGATCAGCGACAAGATCCACACTCTCCGCTCTGCCCAAACCGCCGGAAGCGAGGCACACTCGCAGACATGCCGGATGGACCCGACTACACCGCGCTGGCGCGGGGGCAGCTCGCGCTCCTGAGACGGATCGACACGGGCGAGACCGGCCTCGCCGCCCTGCAGCACCTCGTCCGGCTCGCGCTGGAGGTGCTCGGCGGCAGCGGCGCCGGTTTCGCCGAGTGCGGCGCCGGGCACGGCCGCATCATCGCGGGCGCCGGCGTCTGCGAACACGCGCTGGGCCGCCGGGTCGACCACGACCGGCTGACCGACGACCACGCCGTCTACCTGCCCGTCGAGCCGACCGACGACGGCACCGGCACGGACCACCTGCTCATCACGCGCTGCGCGGTCGGCGACGTGCTGATCGGCTTCCTGTACGTCGCCTACGCCGAGTCCGACGACGCGCCCGGCCCCGAGCACCACACGGTCCTCGACCTCCTCGCCGCGCACGCCGCCCACCTGTACGGCGACCGCGCCGGCCTGCCCGTCCACGGCGACAGCCCGGAGGCGACCGGCGCCTGGCTCACCCCGGCCGGCGGTCAGCAATCCGCGACCGGCGGGAAACGCACGCACGAGGACCGCGACCTGTTCGTGGCGGTGACCAGCCACGAGCTGCGGACGCCGGTCACGGTCATCAAGGGGTACGCGGACACGCTGACCAACCACTGGGAGTCGCTCGGCGAAAAGGGGCGTCGCGAGGCCGTACGCGTCGTCGGCGCCCGCGCCGGGGAGCTCGCCCGCCTGGTCGACCGGCTGCTCTCGGCCACCAGCGACGACGGGGGGACCGGTGGCTCCCCGCCCGGCCCGTTCGACCTCGTGGACGCGTTGCGGGCGGCGGTGGCGGAGCTCCCGGCGGACCTGCGCCCCCGGCTCGTCGCGGAGCTGCCCGCCGAGCTGCCCAAGGCCTTCGGGGACCGGGAGTCGCTCGCCACGATCCTCACCGAGCTGGCCACCAACGCGGACAAGTACTCGCCGCCCGACACCGAGGTGACCGTGACCGCGGCCGCCGACGACTCGACGGTCACGTTCCGGGTCGCCGACCGGGGCATCGGCGTCGGTCCGGAGCACGTCGAGCGGGCGTTCGAGCGCTACTGGCAGGGCGACCCGGACGCCGACGGGCGCAACCCGGGCGCCGGCCTCGGGCTGTACCTCGTCCGCCGCATCGTGGAACGACAGCGCGGCTGGGTGTCGTTGCGCCCGCGCGACGGCGGCGGCACGGTTGCCGAGGTCAGCCTGCCCCGCGCCTGACTCCCACCCGGACACGGTGGCCCGCGTCACCCGCGGCGGCCCGGTACCGCCTAGGGTGGTTCGTCGTGAGCAAGCGTCGAAAGAACCCCCGAGCCGCCGCCGACGCGGCGCCCAAGCGCCAGAAGGTGCGTGACGTCTTCGTCGCCCGGCCGTTCGAGGGCCTGGCCGACGAGACCGAGTGGATCGCGCTGCGCGAACTCGTCCCGGCCGCCTCCGCGCCGCTGACCCTCAAGCCGGAGATCATCGAGGAGTACGGCGACCGCCCGGTCACCCTCTCCACCGTGCTGCCGATGGCGTGGCCGGCCATGACCCGCCAGGACGGGAGGGTCTTCGTCGGCCTCCAGCGCCACCTGCAGTCCGGTGACGTGTCCCGGGATGTCGCGGAGGCCGTCCTGTGCGCGCTGCGTACCCAGCCGGGCGACACCGTCGCGGTTCCCGCGCTGCCCGGCGAGGGTCCCCGCCTGCAGGACATCCTCGAGGACGGCCCGCTCGACATCAGCATGCACGAGGGCTTCGAGTACTGGCTCGACGCCGAGCAGGCCGAGGACGCCAACGTGAAGGCGTCCCTCGAGCGGGCGAACGCGTCGATCTACCCGACCGTACGGATGTCCGCGGCGCATGCGGCGTACTGGTGCCGGGTACCGGACAAGGCGCACGTGCGCTGGGTCCTGCCCGACCCGGAGGACGCCGCGCTGGACGCACTGGCCCGCCTGTCGGCCGCGGGTGACCTGCTGCTCGGCGAGGACACGAAGTTCGCCGGCATGTTCCGCGCCCACGGGCTGCTCGTCCCGGTGTGGGACGTCCCGGGCGAGCCGGAGGCCGGCGACTGGGAGGCGCCGCTCGCCGACTTCGCCAAGCGGTACGCCGACACCCTCGCCGAGACGGCGCCGCTGGACGGGGCCGCCCGGCGCGCGAAGCAGGGCCTCGTCGGCCGCCAGCTCACCCTGCGCTGACGCCCGCGGCCATGGAGGACTCGTTCGGCGGGAGCGACCTCGGCCGGGACGTGTGGCTGCTCCGCGGGAGGCGTCGGCGGCCACCTACCGGGTGCGCGACGGCGAACTGACCCTGAGCATCCCGCCGGAGCAGGGGCTGTGGGTGCGAGCGTACGCACGCCGGGCCGCTGCGGGTCTCGGCGGTGCAGAGCGCGAGCTTCTCCGGGCCGGTCGGCAGTTCCGTCGGCGGCCAGCCGTTCCGTGAGGATCTGCTGGTCGCCACGGAGGAGCCGGGCGGTCCGGCGGCCGTTCCGCCGCTCATCCCCCCGCACGTGCGGGGGGACTGAGCGGCGCCCGCTCGACCGGGCAGGACATGCAGCGCGGGCCGCCGCGGCCGGAGCCGAGCTCGGAGCCGCTGATCGCGATGACCTCGATGCCGGCGCGTTCCAGCTGCGCGTTGGTCTCGACGTTGCGCTCGTACGCCACGCACAGCCGCGGGGCCAGCGCGAGCGTGTTGTTGCCGTCGTCCCACTGCTCCCGCTCGGCGGTCACCGGGTCCAGGCCGGTGTCGATGATGCGCAGCCGGTCGATGCCCATCGCCTCCGCCGCGGCGACCAGGAACGGCCGGCCCTCCCCGACGACGGGTTCACCATCGAAACCCCTGGTCACCGGGTACGCCCGCAGCGCGTCGGCGACGTTCGGATACATCACCACGGCGTCGACGTCGACCATCGTGCAGACGGTGTCGAGGTGCATCGTGGCGCGCTCCTGCGCGATCGGCACCACCAGGATCGTCTCGGCCAGGCCGGCCGCGAAGACCCGGCGGGCCAGCCGCTCGGCGCCCGCGGGCGTGGTGCGCTCCCCCACGCCGATCGCGAGCACGTCCGGGGCGAGCAGCAGCACGTCGCCGCCCTCCACGTGCTCGAGGCCGGGCGTGTAGAGCAGCTCGGTGCCGGCGAACCGGGGGTGGTGCGTGTAGATCGCCCGGGTCAGCGTGGTCTCGCGGTTGCGCGCGGGCATCGCGAGGCTGGTGACCGCCACCTTGTCGCGTACCCACACCGACGAGTCGCGGGTGAACAGCAGGTTCGGCAGCGGGTCGATGACGAAGTCGTGCCGGTCCATCAGCTCGTACACCAGGCCGCCGGTCCGGCCGGGGCCCGGCTTGACCTCCTCGTGCGCCAGGCCGGCCATGAGCACGTGGGCCAGGTCGCGCGGGCCGAGGTCGGCCAGGTGGGCGGCGACGCGCTCGCGCAGGGTGTCGCCCAGCCGGGTCGACTCGAGGACGCTGCGGGTGAGTTCGGCCCGGGCCTCGGCCACGGCCAGCGTCTCCTCCAGCAGCCCGCCCAGGTAGAGGACCTCCACCCCGCGGTCGCGCAGGGCCTGGGCGAACCGGTCGTGCTCCTCCTGCGCCCGGCCGACCCAGGGGATGCCGTCGAAGAGCAGGGAGTCGTTGTTGCGCGGGGTGAGCCGGGCCAGCTCGGCGCCGGGCCGGTGCAGGATCACGGTGGCGAGGCGGCCGACCTCGCTGTCGACGTATGGGGCCACGCCGTCGAGCCTAGATCCTGCGGCCGGATCCAGCGCGGTGAGCCGATTTTGTCTCCACTGTCCGCATCCGTCCTGTGACATAGCGCCAAGATCCGGGAGACGGATGCAGACCTGCTAAGGGTCGGCTAACTTGACGGAGGACGTTTCGGATCGCAGGGGAGCCCTAGGTCGCGTGATGCACCATACGGAAAAAGAGCTTGTGCGTGAATGCGGCATTCATCCCCACTCATTCCGCTTTCTCTCCTGTCCCACGGGTTGCTTGAGTACCGGGTCCAACACTTACCGTAGTGGAAAGAGAGCCCGATGGACCTTTTGCCGGAGGTCGCAGTGACTGTCTTCCCCGCCCGCCCACCCGCCCTTCCCGCTCCGCACCGCAGCTATCCCCCCGCTCTGGAACCCCGTCGCGACGCACCGCCCGCGGCGTTGGAGCCGGTGCGGCCCAGCCCCGTCGAGTGGGCCCGCCGCCGCCGCGCCGAACGTGACGCACGCCGCCTCGAGGCCGCCGGCGCCCGCGCGCTGACCCGCCTCGACCGCCTGGGCCCCGCGTGGCACATCGTCGACTGGCCGCGCACCGACTCGCAGACGTACGAGTACGACCCCAGCGACAACCGCGCCGGCTTCCTGGCGATCGGCCCCGGCGGCGTGTACGCCGTCACCGTCGCCGACCACGGCCGCGCCCGCGTGCTGATCGCCGGTGACGTGGTGCAGATCAACGGCAAGCGCCCGGCGTACGTGTCCGAGGCCCGCCGTGACGCCAAGCGCGCCGGCCGGGCGATGAGCTCCGCCGTGGGCATCACCGTGCCGGTCACGCCCGTGCTGGCCTTCGTGGGCTCCGGTGTGATCAGCGTGCACGGCCTGCCGAAGGACTGCCTGGTGGCCACCCACAAGGAGCTCGACCGGCTGCTCATCGCCGGCGGCGCCCGCATCTCGCCGGCCACCGCCAGCAAACTGTCAGCCGTGGCACAACACCCCGCCACCTGGGCCAACGCGCCGTACCGGCCGGCCGGCGACTACCGCTGGTACCCGGGCAGCCAAACGGCCGCTGACAAGCGGGCAACCCGCCGGTAACGTTCCCTGCAGTGCACCGCTCGCCGTCGAGGCTTGACGCGAGCGACGCCGGCCGGACACTCGAGGTGTGAGACCGTTGGAGTCTCGAGCCCTCGCGGTCCGGCCGGAGTCGGGTCCGCCGGACGGCACGCAGATCAGGGAGGTGCGGGTGGCGCACGTCGAGCTCTCACTCTCGGGAGCGTTCGTGCCGCAGGCGCGTACGCCGGTCGAATCCGAGTTCGTCTCGAACATCGACCGGTGGGCCGCGACGGTCTGGCAGGCCGTCGAGCCGTGCCTGGTGCTCGACGTGAGTTCCACCATCGTCGCCGTGTCGCCGTCCGCCAGCGACCTGCTCGGCCTGGCCAAGGGCGCCGAGGTCGTCGGCCGCCCCCTGCTCGGCGGCGACGGGGCGCTGCGCCTCATCGACTTCACGGCGGGCGGGGGCGACCTCAGCGAGCAGGAGATCGAGAAGATCCCGCCGCTGCTGGCGCTGACCTCGGAGCGGCTCGCGAGGGGCCTGATGCGCATCCAGCCGCCCAAGGGGAAACGGCACGTCACCGTCGACGCGATCGCCACGCCGATCTCCGAGACCGGCCGGGTCGTCGCCTCGCTGACGTTCTTCTCCGCTATCCGGTACTGACCCGCGGTCACCCATGTGGTGATCACCGCACCCATCACCCATTGGGGTGACGGGGGTTCGGACCGTAGTCTTCCCTCATGCTCGATCTCGACCTGCTCCCGGAGGAGTACGCGGTGTGCCGGCTGCCCGCCGGTTCCCCCCTGCCCGCCTCCCTGAGCAACGGTCCGGACGACAAGAGCGTCATCTCGGTGACCTGGGCGCCGGACGAGATGTCGATCATCTGCCCGAGCGACCGGGTGCCCGACGGCGCCACGGTGGAGGCGGCCTGGCGGTGCCTGCGCGTGGTGGGCCCGCTCGACCTGGCGCTGACCGGAGTTCTCGCCTCGCTCGTGACCCCGCTGGCCGACGCCCGGGTCAACATCATCGCCTTCTCGACGTACGACACGGACTATCTGCTGGTGCCGCGGGTGCGGCTCAGCGAGGCGATCGACACGCTCTCAGCCGTGGGTCACCGCATCACAGTCTGACGGTCCGCGCACCGCGACCGGATCGAGACCTTTGTCCGGGCCCCGGACGACCTACCATGAGCGCGTGCTGCGGGATGTTCGACGCCGGGCCGCCCGGCGGCTGCTGCCGTTCGTGGCTGTGATGACGGCGCTCGCCGCGTGCGGTGAGCCGCCCGCGCCGCCGTCCAGCTCCCCGCCCGAGCCGACCGGCAGCTCCAGCGCCGCGGCGTCGGCTTCGGCGTACGCGCCGGGTGTGGTGCCCACCGTGCCGACGACGGGGCTGCCCACGGCGGGGCTGCCCACCGGTGGGGTGCCGCCGGCGTACACGCCGTACACGCCGTACACGCCTTTTACGCCGCCGGCGACCAGGGGTGCCACGCCGGCGACCACGACGCCGCGGACGTCCGGGCCGCCGGGGGCGCCGAAGTGCACCGCCGGTCCGAGCGCCGCGCAGGTGATCGCCGTGGTGAAGGGCACGCCCGGCATCCCGGACCGGGAGCTGAAGGTCATCGACGGACCTTTTTGCTCGGGTACGTGGCAAATTTCGACCATCGAGATCGTGGCCCGGCATTCCGAGCAGAAGTACGAGCCGCTGTTCGTCGTGTCCACCGGCACGCCGTCGGCGCTCCGGCTCGTCGAGGCCGGCACCGACGTATGCAGCCAGCAGGTGCAGAACGACGCTCCCGCGGGCATCCGGGTGCGCGCCTGCGGCGCCTGAGGCGGAGCGGCGCGGCGCGCCTGCGGGCGGGTGAGGCGAGCGGCGCGGTGGGCGCCTGCGGGCCGCTGAGGCGAGCGGTGCCGTGCGCCTGCGGGCGGATGAGGCCGAGCGGCGCGGTGGCCGCGTGCGGCGGCTGGGGGACGGTTCGCCATAGGGTGGTGGCATGCCCGGCACCCCACCGACCCGATTCGTCTACCTCGGTCCCGAGGGGACCTTCACCGAGCAGGCGCTGCGGACGATCCCCGCGGCCGAACGGGGGATCCGTACCCCGGCCCGCAGCGTCCCCGAGGCGCTGGAGGCCGTACGCACCGGGGAGGCCGACGCCGCTCTGGTGCCGCTCGAGAATTCGGTCGGCGGGGCCGTGCCGGTCACGCTGGACGAGCTCGGCACGGGCAGCCCCCTGGTCATCACCCGCGAGGTGGTGCTGCCGGTCGAGTTCGTGCTCGGATCGGCCTCGCTGACGCCGCTCGCGGCCATCCGTACGGTCGCCGCGCACCCGCAGGCCTCCGCGCAGTGCCGCAACTGGCTGCGCGCCAACCTGCCCGACGCGGTGGTCGTCGACATGCTGTCCAACGCCGCCTCCGCCGCGGCCGCCGCGGCGGGGGAGTACGACGCGGCGATCTGCGCACCGATCGGGATTCCGCGCAACAACCTGACCGTGCTGGCCGAGAAGATCGCCGACCACGCCGACGCGGTGACCCGCTTCGCGCTGCTGTCCCGCCCGGCCGCGCCCGCGCCGCCGACCGGGGACGACGTGACGTCGCTGGCCGTGATGATCGCGCACGACCGGGTGGGCGCGCTGCTGTCGGTGCTCACCGAGCTGGCGGTCCGGGGCATCAACCTGTCCCGCATCGAGTCCCGGCCGACCGGCGAGCAGCTCGGCGTGTACGTCTTCTTCCTCGACTGCACCGGCCACGTCGCGGAGCCACGGCTGGGCGAGGCGCTGCAGGGCCTGCGCCGCATCTGCGCGGAGGTGCGCTTCCTGGGGTCGTACCCGCGGCACCGCTGGTCGAGGCAGGCGCAGGAGGAGCCGCTGCCCACGCAGCCGGGACTGACCAATGCGGACTTCGCGGACAGCTCGGCGTGGCTGGCCCGGCTGCGGGCCGGCGAGCCTTCCTGAGCCACTCACGCAGAATGAAGGGCCAGGGCCAGCGAATGCTGGGCCCCGGCCCGGCCTCGGCGGGAGCGACGGTCCGCACCACCCACCGAGCTACGACATCAAGCTCTTGATCTGGATTCAGCCGCCCAGCAGGTTGCCGAGGATGCCGCCCTGCTGCTGCTGGCCCTGCGCGGCGCCGGCGAGGCCGCCCGGCGGCTCCTCCGACGGCTGCACGACCACGAAGCCCTGGCCGGCGAAGCTCATCGTGAAGCGCTCGCCGGTGGTGCGGCCCAGCAGCGTGCCCAGGCCGAGCTGCTCGGCGCGGTGGTAGCCGGTCTGCAGGCCGGCCGACCAGCAGATCGCCGCCTGCGGGTCCACGTAGGTGGGCTGGTCGACGGTGAGCACGACCGGCGTGCCCTTCGTCGTCACCGCGATCCGGCCGTGGCCGGAGAAGACGCAATTGAACAGGCCCGCGTTGGACATCATGCCGGCGCCCTGCACCATCTTGATGTCGTAGGTGAGCGACGAGTCGAAGGCCAGCACGTTCGCGCCGTTGATCGACAGGGCGTCGCCGGGCTCGAGGTCGATCAGGTGGATGTCGGCGGCGCGCTCGGCGAGGAAGACGTCACCGCGGCCGGACACCCGCATCAGCGGTACGCCCTCGCCGGTGAGCTTCTGCTTGAGGAACTTGCCGATGCCGCCCGAGCCCAGCGCCTCGAACTGCACCTGCCCCTGGTACGCGACCATCGAGCCGACCCGGGCCATGAACTCGCCGTTCAGCTCCGCCTTGAGCAGTTTCGAATTCTGCAGCCGGAGACCGGGCTGGGCCGACTCCTTCTCGAGGTTCTCCGCCGAGAACAGTTCGCTGCGCATGAAGGTCCTCCTGTAAGCGTGGAGTACCAGGGTAGGGCCGGAGAGCAACGGCGGGGGCTCGGACGTTCAGCCCCATCCCAATTCGTGCAGCCGGTGGTCGTCGATGCCGAAGTGGTGGGCGATCTCGTGCACCACCGTGATGGCGACCTCGTCGATGACGTCGGTCTCCGTCTCGCAGACGTTCAGCGTCGGCAGGCGATAGATCGTGATCGTGTCGGGCAGCACGCCGGCGTAGTCCCAGCCGCGCCGGGTGAGGTCGATGCCCTGGTAGAGCCCGAGCAGGTCCATGCTGCCGTCGGGCGGCAGGTCCTCGACCAGGATCACCACGTTGTTCATCGTCCTGAGCAGCTCGGCCGGCACCTCGTCGAGGGCCTCGCCGACCAGTTCCTCGAAGCGTTCACGGCTCATCTCGACCGGCACGCCGCCCATTGTGCTCCATCGCGGGCGGCCCGCGGTGCCCGCGCGGGCTCCGCCCGCCCGGAAGGCGGGCGGAGTACGCGCGTGCGTCAGGCCAGGGTGGCGCTGAGGGTGATCTCGGCGCCGGGGGAGAGCAGCCGCGAGATCGGGCAGTTCTCCTTCGCGCCCTCGGCGAGCTTCTGGAACGTGTCGGGGTCGACGTTCGGCACGTCGCCGACGGTCTCCAGCTCGATGCGGGTGACGCCGAAGCCGGCGTCGGTCTTGTCGAGGTGCACCTTGGCGGTGGTGTCGACGGAGGTGGGGGTGAAACCGGCGTCCGCAAGAGCCTTCGAGAACGCCATCGAGAAGCAGCCGGCGTGCGCGGCGGCGATCAGCTCCTCGGGGTTGGTCCCCTCGCCCTCCTCGAAGCGGGACTTGAAGGAGTAGTTCCCCTCGTACCCGCCCTTTCCGGTCTTGACGGTTCCGGAGCCCTCGGTGAGGTTGCCCGACCAGCGGGCGGAAGCAGTGCGAATAGGCATACCGACGACGCTAGTCCATGTCTCGCGTCGCTGGTCGGCGGACGGCCCGCGGGACATGATGGGTGGCATGTCGCAGAGCCAGGAAGCCGTGGTCGAGTTCGGCCCCGCCGGCGACGACGGGCCGCCGCGCCGCCGCACCGGCATCGGCGGTTTCCTCGCCGGGACCCTCCGGGACCGCCGGCTCGTGCCGGTCGCCGCGGCACTCGGTGCGCTCGCGCTCTTCGGCTCGCTGATCTCGGAGTGGCAGATCACCGCCATCGACGCGACGATCCTGCGCGGGGCCGACACCGGCGAGCGACCGTTCACGACCACGATCGCCGATCTCGGCGGCTGGGGCGGCGGTTACCTGGCCGGGCTGTTCCTGCTGGTGGCCGCGACCGTGCTCACGCTCTTCGGCCCCGCCGCGGGCCGGGCGTACGCGCGTCTGACCGCGCTGAGCGCCGGCGGGCTGCTGCTGGCCGTGGTGGTGACGCTGTGGTCGTACCTGGGGGAGACCAGCCGGATCGTCGGGCAGATCGACGCGATGACCCTGGACGACGACCAGATGCAGGTGTCGGTGGGGCGGGGAGTGTGGTGCGCGGGGGTCGGCGTCGCGCTGGTCACGCTCGCGGCGTGGCTGGCCGGGCGTGGGCTTCCGGCGCCCGCTGCCGCCCCGGGGGAGGCGCCGGCAGCCGGCGCGGCCGGGGAGCCCGCGGAGCCGGTGTGGTCGTGGCGGCGCCCGCCCGCCGAGGACGAGACCCCGGACGCGCCGTTCGACCTGACCGTCGCGCCGGTCAAGCCGTGGACCGCCTCGGACGACAGCCGCGACAAGGCGGACCCCGGCATATCCGGGTGAAGATCGGACAGCGCCGCCGGTAGGCTCATCAATCGTGATTGACCTGCGTCTGCTCCGCGAGGACCCCGAGCTGTTCCGTGCCAGCCAGCGGCTGCGCGGCGAGTCCGCCGACAAGGTGGACGAGCTGCTGCGCGCCGACGAGCAGCGCCGATCGGCCACCCAGCGCTTCGAGGCCGTACGGGCGGAGCAGAAGTCCCTCGGCAAGCAGGTCGCGAAGGCCTCGGGCGACGAACGGGCGGCGCTGCTGGCCCGCACCAAGGAGCTCGCGGCCGAGGTCAAGGCCGCCGAGGCCGCGGCGGGCACGGCCGACGAGACGCTGCGCCGGGCCCACCTGGCCATTCCCAACCTGGTGGAGGACGGCGTGCCGCCCGGCGGCGAGGACGACTTCGTCGTGCTCCGCGAGGTCGGTGAACGTCCCGCCATCGACAAGCCGCGGGACCACCTCGAGATCGGTGAGGCGCTCGGCGCGATCGACACCGAGCGCGGCGCGAAGGTCTCGGGGTCACGGTTCTACTTCCTCACCGGCGTCGGCGCGCTGCTGCAGCTGGGCATGCTGCAGATGGCCATCGCCCAGGCGGTCGAGCGCGGCTTCACGCCGTCGATCACGCCGTCGCTGGTCCGCCCCGAGGCGATGGAGGGCACCGGGTTCCTCGGCTCGCACGCGAGCGAGGTGTACCGGCTCGAGGCCGACGACCTCTACCTCGTGGGCACGTCGGAGGTGCCGCTGGCGGCGTACCACTCGAACGAGATCATCGACCTGGAGGGCGGCCCGGAACGGTTCGCCGGATGGTCGTCGTGCTTCCGCCGGGAGGCCGGCTCGCACGGCAAGGACGTCCGCGGCATCCTGCGCGTGCACCAGTTCGACAAGGTCGAGATGTTCTCCTTCTGCAGGCCCGAGGAGGCGCAGTCCGAGCACCAGCGGCTGCTCGCCATGGAGGAGGAGATGCTCGCCAAGGTCGAGGTGCCGTACCGGGTGATCGACGTGGCGGCCGGCGACCTCGGCTCCAGCGCGGTCCGCAAGTACGACTGCGAGGCGTGGGTGCCGTCGCAGGGCCGCTACCGCGAGGTGACCTCGACGTCGAACTGCACCACGTTCCAGGCGCGGCGGCTCAACATCCGCTACCGGGACGCCGACGGCAAGGCCCAGACCGCGGCGACGCTCAACGGCACGCTCGCGACGACCCGCTGGCTGATCCCGATCCTGGAGAACCATCAGCAGCCGGACGGCTCGGTGCGCGTACCGAAGGCGCTCCAGCCGTACCTCGGCGGCCGCGACATTCTCGAACCTGTTCGCTAACGGTGAATACACCGCCCGGCTACCAGAAGTCATAGCCGCTGGTCGCCGGGCCGGTGTAACGTTTTCCTTCCGCCCTCCGCGGGGGTCTCGTGACCCACGGAGGTTCCCATGGCGAAGCCCGGTCTGCCGAAGCTCATCGCGACCGACCTCGACGGCACGCTGGTCCGCAGCGATGACACGGTGTCCGACTACACCCACGCGGTGCTGGACCGGGTCCGCGCCGCCGGCATCCGCATCGTCGGCGCCACCGGCCGGGGGCCACGGCTGACCGAGCTCACCCGCAACGACATCCGGGCCGCCGACTTCCTCGTGCTCGCCCAGGGCGGCTGGGTGATCGACCAGAACGAGTCGCAGGTGCTGCGCAGCGCCCGGCTGCCCGGCCGGGACCTGGGCATCGCACTGGAGAACCTCGAGGCCGAGGTCGGCCCCCTCTCCGTCATGGTCGAGGCGCTCGAGCACGAGGACTCCCCGCTGTGGGGCGACTACGACCCGACCTGGCGCTACCCGGTGACCCTGGAGCGGCGTGCCCGGGCGGAGTGCCTGACCGGCGACGTCATCAAGGCGTTCGCCCGCTCCTTCGACCGCGATGTCGACGACCTGCTCGCGGCCGCCCGCCGGGTCGTACCGGCGCACGTGGCATCGGTCACCCAGGCCGGCCTGAACTACGTCGAGATCTGCCCGCCGGACGTCGACAAGGGCACCGGCCTGGCCGTGGTCGCGCAGGCCGTCGGCGTCGACCCCGCGGACGTGCTCGTCTTCGGCGACATGCCCAACGACCTGCCGATGTTCGCCTGGGCCGGCTGGGGACGGGTGGCCGTGGGCAACGCACACGCGGAGCTGCTCGCGGTCGCCGACGAGGTCACGCTGACCAACGACGAGGACGGCGTGGCCGTGTTCCTCGACCGGCTACTGTCGAGGTGATGCATGCGCCATTCCGCCTCGTCGCCTCCGACATCGACGGCACGCTGATCCGCGGCGACGGTTCGCTCAGCCCTCGTACCATCGAGACCCTCGACCGCCTCCAGCAGGGCGGCATCCCCACCGTGCTGGTCACCGGCCGGCCGGTGCGCTGGCTGCGCCAGCTCTACGACCAGATGGCCGAGCCGCTGCCCGCCGTCTGCGCCAACGGCGCCGTGGTCTACGACCCTGATACCGACGAGATCCTGCGGGCCGCCCCGCTCACCACCGAGCTGCTGCTCGACGTCACCGAGCGGCTGCGCGAGGCCGTGCCCGACGTCACCCTTGCCGTCGAGGTCGATGACGGCAGAAGCTTCTGGTACGAGGAGAAGTGGCCGCTGCACTGGGACGGGGAGCACCACACCGTACGGGCGCTCTCCACGCCGGAGGAGCTGACGAGCGTACCGGCGGTGAAGCTGCTGGCCCGGTCGGCGCGGCACGAGCCGGACGAGTTCGCGGAGCTGGTCAGCCGTACCCTCGGCGACCTGGCGACCGCCACCCACTCGTCCTCGTCGGCGCTGGTGGAGATCTCGGCCGCCGGGGTGACCAAGGCGGCCGGCCTGGCCTGGCTCTGCGAGCGCGAGGGCATCGAGGCCGGCGAGGTCGTGGCGTTCGGGGACATGCCGAACGACCTGCCCCTGCTGGCGTGGGCAGGCCGTTCCGTGGCGATGGGCAACGCCCACCCCGCCGTGAAGGAGGTCGCCGACGAGGTGGCGCTCACCAACGACGAGGACGGGGTCGCCGTCTACCTGGAGAAGCTGTTCGAGCTCTAGCGCCTCACAGGTACTGGCCCGTGCGGCCGCTGCCGTCGCCACCCTGCCCCGGCATCCCCGGGATGATCCCGTTCGGCCCCATCGGCAGCGCCGGGCGTCCCTGGCCGCCGCGCATCTGCTCCAGCTGCAGTCGCGCCGCCATCTGCTGCGCGACCAGCGCCGCCTGGATGCCGTGGAACAGCCCCTCCAGCCAGCCGACCAGCTGGGCCTGGGCGATGCGCAGCTCCGCCTCGCTCGGCGGTGTCTCGGAGTCGAACGGCAGCGACAGCCGCTCCAGCTCCTCCTGCAGCTCGGGCGCGAGGCCGTCCTCCAGCTCCTTGATCGAACGCTGGTGGATCTCCCGCAGCCGGCCCCGGCTCGCCTCGTCCAGCGGCGCCGCGCGGACCTCCTCGAGCAACTGCTTGATCATGCTGCCGATCCGCATGACCTTCGCGGGCTGTTCGATGAGATTGCCGGGCTCCTCGGCCTTCATCGTGCCGTCGGCCTCCACCGTGCCCATGGGGCGGCCGTCCGGGCCCACGACGATGACGGAGCCGTCGTCCTGGTTGTCTGCGGTACGGGTCTCGTCGGTCATGCGAACCATCTTCCCTCGCATGGTCCACGCTGCCTTCCCAGGCCCCCTGTGTCAGGGGCGGAGTTCGGCGACCGCGCACTTCACGCTGCCGCCGCCGCGCTTGAGTTCGCCCAGCTCGACGTGCACCGGGGTGTAGCCGGCCGCGCGTACCTTCTCGCCCATCGCGGTGGCCTCCGTGTTGAGCACCACATGGCGGCCGTCGCTGACCAGGTTCAGGCCGAAGGCCTCCGCGTCGGCCCGGTCGGCGATGACCGCCTCCGGGAAGAGCTGGGCCAGGACGCGCTGCGACGCGGGGGAGAAGGCCTCCGGGAAGTACGTGACGTTGCGGTCGTCGAGCGCCGCGAGCGCCGTGTCGAGGTGGTAGTACGCCGGGTCCACGAGCTGCAGGGAGATCACCGGACGGCCGAGCACCTCCTGCGCCTCGGTGTGCGCGACCGGCTCGGTGCGGAAGCCGTACCCGGCGAGGATCAGGCCGCCGTACGCGTCGGGCAGGTACGCGAAGTCGCCCTCGCCCTCGTTGACGTGTTCGGGGTCGGTGAACTCCCACGAGCCGGAGACGTAGAAGTGGCGGTGGGCCGCGGCCTCGGCGGCACGCTGCGGGTACGCGAAACGAGCCCCGTACACCTTGCCGTCGACCGAGAACGCGCCGTTCGCGGCGTACACCATGTCGGGAAGCTCGGGGCGCGCCTCCAGGACGTGGACGGTGTGGCCGAGATCCGTCAGGGTGTCCCGGAGCAGTTGCCACTGCTTGAGCGCGAGGGCCGGGTCGACCGGGACGGTGGTGTCCATCCACGGGTTGATGGCGTACTCGACCGTGAAGTGCTCAGGCGGACACATGAGGTATGTCCTGATTCGCGGCAAGCGTTCCGTGTGGCTCATAGAGGTAAAGCGTAGGTACGCTGGCACGCAGGAAACAGCTCAATCCCTTGTCCGCGAGAGGCTAATCGTTGCGCATGGACGCGGTGGATCAGCGAATCATTGCGTTGCTCGTGGCCGACGCGCGCTCGTCGTACGCGGACATCGGCGCGAAGGTCTCCCTGTCCGCGCCGGCGGTGAAGCGACGGGTCGACCGGCTCCGCGCCGAAGGGGTCATCAAGGGATTCACGACCGTCATCGAGCCCGCGGCGGTGGGATGGACGACCGAGGCGTTCGTCGAGCTGTTCTGCACGGGCCGCACGACCCCGGCGCAGATCACCGTGGCGACGCGCCGGCATCCCGAGGTGGTCGGTGCCTACACGGTTTCCGGCGAGGCCGACGCCCTCGTGCACCTGCGCGCGGCGGACATCGGACATCTCGAGCAGGCCCTCGAGCGACTGCGCGCGGAGCCGTTCGTGACGTCGACGCGCAGCATGGTGGTGCTGTCCCGGCTGGTCGAGACGCCCACCCCGGTGCCCGCGCCGAGCTGATCCTCTGCAGTTCGGGGAACCCGGCGTGGGCACGGGCCGTCCCACCCCCATGTCGCGCCGTTCCTTGCTCTGCGCCGCCCTCGCCGTCGCGCTCCCGCTCGCCGGATGCACCTCCGACCCGGGACCGGAGCCGCTGCCGCCACCCGCCCCCGTCTCGTCCGGGGCGATGCAGCTCGTCGCCTTCGACTCGTGTCAACGCCTCGCCGCCGACCTCAAACGGGCGGCCAAGGCCAGCGTCGGACCGTACGGTTTCCCCGGCAGCGCCGCCGTCCCCGAGGCGGTGGCCGTCGGCGGGGCCCGCACGATGGCTGACAGCGCCGGCGCGGCGGCTCCAGCACCGGCCTTCTCGGGCACGAACAACCACGAGCAGGACGCCGACGAGCCGGACATAGTGAAGACCGACGGCCGGCGGATCGTCACGGTCCAGAACGGCACGCTGCGGCTGTTCGACGCGGCGACCCAGCGGCTCATCGGCAAGCTCGACCTGGGCCTGCCGCTCGCCGGCAACCAGCTTGACCTGCTGCTCTCCGGCAACGTGGCGCTGGTGCTCGCGTCCGGCGGCATGACCCGGTACGGCGCCGACGACGGAACGCCGGGATCCACCGGGCCGCAGCTGCTGTCGGTCGACATCAGCGGACCACCGCGCGTCATCAGCCGCTACAAGGGCGAAGGAACGCTGGTCGACGCCCGGCTTACCGGCACCACGGCCCGCGTCGTCCTGAAGACGTCGCCGCGCATCACCTTCCCGCTGAACCGGCCGACCGACGACGACGCCGACCGCATCAGCGCCAACCGCGCCGCCATCGACGCCGCCCCCGCCGACGCCTGGCTGCCCTCCTGGGAGATCACCACGGACGGCACGACCAGCAAGGGCACCGTCGACTGCGGTCGCGTCAGCCGGCCCACCGACTACTCCGCCGCCTCGATGGTCAGCATCCTGACGTTCGACCTGACCCGGCCCGCGCTCGGCACCGGCGACCCGGTCACGGTCGTCGCGGACGGCGACACCGTCTACGCCACCGGCGACAGCCTCTACCTGGCCGGCGACCAACGCTGGCGGCTCGACTGGTTCAAGGGCCGCGCCGCCGAGCCGGTCCGCCAGGAGACCGACCTCTACCGCTTCACCACGACCGGCAACCAGCCTCCCGTCTACGCGGCGGCCGGTCACGTCCCCGGCTTCCTGATCAATCAGTACGCCCTCAGCGAATGGAACGGGCACCTGCGCGTCGCCACGACCGACGAGACCAAGGGCCAGTCCGCCGTACGCGTGCTCCGCCAGGACGGGGGGAGGCTGGTGCAGACCGGGGAGGTCGACGGCCTCGGCAAGGGCGAACGCATCTACTCCGTACGCTTCATCGGCCCGCGCGGCTACGTGGTGACGTTCCGCCAGACCGACCCGCTCTACAGCCTCGACCTCAGCGACCCGGCCCACCCCCGCGCCACCGGCGAACTGAAGATCACCGGGTACTCGGCGCACCTGCAGCCGGCCGGGGAGAACAGACTGATCGGCGTCGGGCAGGAAGCCGACGGCAACGGCCGCATCCAGGGCACCCAGATCTCCCTGTTCGACGTGTCCGACCCGACGCACCCGGCCCGGTTGGCACAGCATCAGATCCCGGCCGGACAGTCGGAGGCCGAGTACGACCCGCACGCGCTGCTCTGGTGGCCGGCGACGAACCTGCTGGTCGTACCGCTGACAGCCTGGCCGACGTTCGACCGAGGCACGCCCACGGGCGGCGCCGTGGCGCTGCGGGTGACGGCTAGTGGGCTCGAGGAGATCGGAATGATCGATCAGGCAACGGTACGGCGGTCCCTGGTGGTGGGAGACGTGCTGTGGACGTTGTCGGACGACGGGTTGCGGGGGTCGCGGCTGTCCACGATGGAACGGGTGGCCTGGTTGCCGAACGCTTAGGTTCTGGGGGTTCTCGGGCCGGCCTTCTCAGGGCCGGCCCTTTCCGCGGCTCGGCGCTCCCAGGGCTTGGGCCTCCCGGGGCTCGGCGCTCCCGGGCGGGGGCTCGCTTTTCCGGGTTCGGTTCGGCGGGCCCGGGTGTTCGCGGGCTACAGGTACATGCCGGGGCGGTGGTCGCCGGGTTCCGTGGCCGCCTTGGCCGGGGCGGGCTTGTCGCCCTCGCCGAAGAACCGTTTGCCACCGAACTCGCCGTGCAGACGGTCGTCCAGCTCGTCCGCGAGCCCGGTCATCACCTGGACGGCCAGCATCAGGTGCGTCGCCTGGAAGTTGCGGCCGAACACCGGGATGGACGCCCACACCGTGTCCTGGGCGCAGTACAGGCGGCCGATCGGCATGCGGTTGGTGAGCTCGGACAGCTTCACGTACAGCTGCTCGGTGGGCTCGACCTCGGTGAGGATCGGCGAGAAGACGTCCACCAGCGGCGGGTTGTCGCGGACGCGCACGAAGACCATCGCCGAGCCGGCCCGGATGCCGATGTCACCGTCGGTGTCGACCTGCAGCTGATCGACAGTGGTCTTGGACATGGTCGCGACGACCGTGCGGACGCGCTCCTCCAACGGCACCACTTCGTCGGCGGCGTTGGCGAGGGCCTCGGACAGCACGCCGTCCTCGTCGAGGTCGTCGAGGCTGAGCTCCTCGTCGATCGAGGGCTCGTGCCGGGCCGTGGCCAGGGGAGCGGTCTCGATCGGCTCGTCCTCCTCGTCGTGCACCAGGTAGACGAGGAAGGCCGGGTGCGGGGCGCCGTACACGTCACGCAGCGTGCGAGAGACGACGGTCGCGAGCTGCTTCGCCGCGCCGGCCGTCGTCCGCAGGCCGAACGAGTCGCCGGAACCGGGCAGCACCCCCGGAGGCGACCAGCCCAGGGCCACCAGGCCCGCCACGGAGGCGCGATCCATCCTGTACCCCTCGGGCAGGCCCGCGTTGCCGACCGCCAGCGCCTCGATGACACCGTCGGGCAGCACCCGGATGCTCACCGAGTACACGGCGGTGCCGGTCCCGGACGCGGTCGGATCAAGGGTGAGATCGACGTGCGCGCCGGGCTCGAGGGTGGGCAGCAACCCGGCCAGGGCCGCAGCGAACTCCCGCCAAGCCTCGGTCACCTTGGCCCGTAGGTCGGCCGTGGTCGGCTCATCGAGCAGCACACCCTCCGGCTGCTCGGCCATGTTCTCCGCCGTCATGATCGTCACCTCCGCCCCGCCACCCTATCGAGCGAACCGTACGCCCACCGGCCGCGTCTCATTCCCGACGGTTGTGGGGGCTTTCGAGGGGTGCCCTCAGCGGTCCGATGCTCGAAATCTTCGCGGCCGGCCGCAGGGATTGCGTCGGGTGGATGCGAGCCTGGTCGTGGGCGATTGCGCACTGTCGCACGCGTTGGCGTGCCTTGTCACTGCGGGCGGTGGCGAGCCCTGTCGCCCGGGGCGGTCGTCAGTCTGTGTGGTTGCTCGGCCATTTGAGTGCGAGCTCACTCAGGCGGGCGGCGGCCGCTGCCGGGTCCGCGCCGCGACCGACCGCGATGCCCATCAGGTACGCCGTGACCGGCGCACCGGGGCGCACGACGTTGTGCGCGACGTCCCGGGCGACGTCGAGCACCGCCTGCTGGTCCAGGTCGGCAGGGGAGAGGCCCAGCTCCGCGGACGCCAGCTTGATCCACCCTTCGAGGACGTTCATCGGGCCCACTCCTCCGCGGTTCGCAGGTCGTCGTCGGTGTCGCAATCGAACCAGGGCGGCGGCCCGGGCCGGCGCCACGACACCTCGATGAAGCGCAGGTGGTCCAGCAGGGCGTGCATCGAGGCGCCGTGCAGGCCGCCGCGCTCCTCGGCGAGCTTGGCTACAGCCTCGCGCAGGGCGGTCGTACGCCACACCCCGCAGAGCGTCTGCCGCCGGCCCTCGGCGTCCCGGTAGACCGCGCCCTGCAGGGGCGCGGACTCCACCGTGAGTCGCAGGACGTCGATCGCCTCGCCGGTGAGCAGCGGCAGGTCGGCGGCGAGCAGTGCCGTGAAGCTGACGCCTTCGGGAACCAGCGCGAGCCCGGCCGCGGTGGCCGCCACCGGCCCACCGCCGGGCGGGTCCTCGGTGGTCGAGGCCACCTGGACGGGGAGGTCGGGGGGTACGCGGCCGACGACCACCTGAGGGTCGGCGTCGTGCACCGCGGCGAGCACCCGGGTCAGCATCGACTGCCCCGCGACCGGGATGGCAGCCTTGTCCGCTCCACCCATCCGACGCGCTGCACCGCCGGCCAGCACCACCGCCGCGAATCCCCCCACGTACGTACCGTATCCCGCCGAGCCGTCGAGCGTGACTGTGCGGAGCCCGACACCGCGGGGGCCTGGAACTTCGAGGGGCTTTCGTGCTGGTCGCGGGTGTTCTGGGCCACTGTGCAGGTTCACCGCGAGTGCGGCCGGGTGGGCGGCCGTCGGCGCCACCCGGTGCAATCGGGCGCACCGGCCTACGCTCGACGAATGGCGCGCACGATGAACCGGCGACCGGTCATGAAGATCGACCTGGACGGGTCGGGCGCGCCTCGGCGGCGGTCCGATGACCTCGCAGCCGAGGAGCCGCTCGAGATCCGGCTGCGCAGGGAGCCGCTCGCCGTCACGATGCGTACGCCCGGTCAGGACATCGACCTGGCGATGGGCTTCCTGCTCACCGAGGGCATCATCCACGCCGCGGACGACGTCGTCACCGCACAGTTGTGCGCCGGGACGGACACGCCGAACACCTACAACGTGGTGGATGTCGTGCTGGGCGCCCACGTGCCGCCGCCGGACACCGACCCGAGCCGCAACTTCTACACGACCAGTTCGTGCGGCGTCTGCGGGAAGGCGAGCATCGACGCCGTGCGCACCCGGTCGCGGTTCGACGTGTCCGCCGACGAGGTGATGGTCGCCGCCGCGGTTCTGGCCGAGCTGCCGGACAAGCTGCGGGCCGCGCAGCGGACGTTCGATCGTACCGGCGGACTGCACGCGGCCGGGCTCTTCACCGCCGACGGCGACCTGGTGGTTCTCCGGGAGGACGTTGGGCGGCACAACGCGGTCGACAAGGTCATCGGGTGGGCTCTGCGGGACGGCCGGCTGCCGCTCGCCGGGCACGTCCTGATGGTTTCCGGGCGAGCCAGTTTCGAGCTCACCCAGAAGGCGTGGATGGCGGGCATTCCGCTGCTGGCGGCGGTGTCCGCCCCGAGCACGCTCGCCGCGGAGCTGGCCGACGAGGCGGGAATGACGCTGGTCGGCTTCCTGCGCGGGTCGTCGATGAACGTCTACACCGGAACACAGCGGGTCACCGTCTGAGTTCGTTCCGTCTTCGGCGGGCATTAATCTGCGCCACCCGGCCCGGACATTCACGGTCATGAGGCTGTCCAGCGTCCGTACCCTCGGAATCGCTGGGAGCCTGACATGGCACTGTCGCGACGTACCCTCCTGCTCAGCGGCGCGGCGGTCGGCGCGGCCACCGCCGCCACGAGCTGGCCGCTGGCCGCATCCGCAGCCCCGTACCGCGGTCCTCTGCGCAGTGATCCGTTCACCCTCGGCGTCGCGTCCGGCGACCCGGACGCCGACGGCTTCGTGCTCTGGACCCGGCTGGCCCCCGTACCCCTGGCAGCGGACGGGCTCGGCGGAATGCCGTCGCGGGACGTGCCCGTGCATTGGGAAGTCGCCGCGGACGCGCGCTTCCGCAAGATCGTGCGGCGGGGCGTCGCCGCGGCGCGCGCGTCGGCTGCCCACACCGTTCACGTGGAGCTGAACGGGCTGCTGCCGGCACGGGAGTACTTCTACCGTTTCAAGGCCGAGAAGTACGTGTCGCCGGTCGGCCGGACGCGTACGGCCCCGTCCCGCTGGGCGTTCCCGAAGGCGCTGGCGATGTCGTTCGTCTCGTGTTCGCAGTACGAGCACGGCTACTTCACCGCGTACCGACGGCTGGCGGAAGACCAGCCGGACCTGGTGCTGCACCTGGGCGACTACCAGTACGAGTACGCGCCGCACACCTACAACGCGCCGACCGGCAACCCGCGTGATCACGCCGGCCCGGAGACGGTGACCCTCGCCAACTATCGCCAGCGTCACGCGCAGTACAAGTCCGACCCGGACCTGCAGGCCGCGCACGCCGTGGCGCCGTGGGCGGTGGTCTTCGACGACCACGAGGTCGAGAACAACTGGGCCGACGAGGTGCCGGAGCAGCCGGACCCGCACTTCCTCGCCCGTCGCGCCGCGGCCTTCCAGGCGTACTACGAGAACATGCCGCTGCGCCGGACCTCGGTTCCCCGCGGCATCGACATGCAGCTGTACCGCCGCCTGCACTGGGGACGCCTCGCCACCTTCCACATGCTCGACACCCGGCAGTTCCGCGACGATCAGGGGTGCGACGACGGGTACAAGGACTGCCCGGCCGCCACAGACCCGGCCCGCTCGATCACCGGTGCGCGGCAGGAGGCGTGGCTGATCGACGGGTTCCACCGCTCGTCGGCCCGCTGGGACGTGCTCGGCCAGCAGGTCTTCTTCGGCCAGCGCGACAACAACTCCGGGACGGCCAAGGTGGTGAGCATGGACAGCTGGGACGGGTACGCCGCGTCGCGCGACCGCATCACGCGGGGCTGGGTGGACGCGGGCGTACGGAACCCGGTCGTGCTGACCGGCGACGTCCACGCGCACTGGGCCGACGAGCTGAAGCTGGACTGGACCGACCCGACGTCGCGGACGGTCGGGACCGAGCTGGTGTGTTCGTCGATCACCTCCACGGGCGACGGCGCGGACGTGGCGCCCGGAGCCCACCCCTGGGCGGCCTGGAACCCGCACCTTCGCTTCTACAACAACCAGCGCGGGTACGTCCGCACGACGATCACGCCCGACTCCCTGACGGCCGACTTCCGGGTCGTGCCGTACGTGAGCCGTGCCGGCGCGCCGGCGCACACCCGGGCGACGTTCGTCATCGAGGATCGGGTGCCCGGGCTGCACCAGACCGCCGACGACCCGACGCCCGGCGGCTCGACCTCCGCCCTGCGCGCGGGTGACCTGGGCGCGGCGACCGTACGGCAGGAGACCGAGCGCCCCTGACAACCAACGGGGTGCCATCGCGTCAGACCCGGCGGCGGGAACGGTAACGAGCCTTGCGGGCTGCCGACCCGTCGTCGGGTCTGTGCTTGACGCGTGTCTCGCGGCGACCTGCTTTCCCGCCACCGTTCTTACTGCCTTCGAGCCTGCGCAGACGCTTGGGCCAGCCGGCCAACGCCGACGGCGGGACAGCGGCGTGCAGGGTGCTGATCATCGTCAGGGCCATCGAGTAGGTGTCGTCGGCGTCCAGGGCACGCTCGACGGCGATGGTGGCGAGGGCGCCCATGCCCGCTCGCCACGCGATGAAAGAGAGCAGAGACGCGGGCGCCGGGACCCGCAGCGGGTTGACGCGGCGAACCACGTCCGACCAGAGCGATACGTCCCGGTCCGCAGTACCGCTGCGGATCCACGCGTAGTCCCGGACCCGCACGGAGGTCATGAGGTAGCCGAGCCAGGCGACCTCGTCGTCGGTGAGGCGTCCACCGGCCCGGGCGGTGCGCTCGGCGTGCCGGATCGCTGCGCGGCCGGCGCGTACCAGCTCGACGTCATGCTTCGCCGGTCCGGCACCTTTCAGCTCCCGGAACCGGGACAGCGCTCGTGCATCCGCTGCGTCCATTGCTTGCCGCTCGTCGCCCGTGGCCGCGGCCAGCCTCTGCTCGAGCACCCCGCGGTTTGCCAGAGCGACCGCCCCCGCGAAGGTCGCTTCCGCCGCGAGCACGCTGTCCGGCGGGTCGCACGGCTTGCCCTCCGCCGGGCAGCAGGCCGGCTTGGTGCACAGGTAGGACCAGTAGCGCCCGTCAGCCACCCGGAACTCGTCGAGGATCCGCACACCCGCCCCGGTCAGCGCGCGGGCGAGATGCTGAACGGACGGCGTCACCCGCTCGCCGTCCCCGTACCCGATGATCGTGACGCCTTCGGGCTCCTGCTCTGCCACGACCGTGGCGAGGTGCAACACCGGGGCGCGTGCCTCGGTGTCGGGGACGCCGGCTTCCGGCAGGTCGATGCGGGCCGCGAAAGCCAGGCGGCTCTCCTTGACCGCGGCCACGACCAGGCTGTCCGACGGATGGAAACCGATCAGGTATGGAACCGCGGTGATCAACTCGGCCGGCGTGCGGACTTTGAGCTTCGTCATGCCGGGCAGCCTGGCCCAGAGCGCCCGGACGCCGCGTGCCGAATCGGCCGGCCTGTGGATAACTCCAAGATCATGACAGGCGGGAAGCCCTGATGTGGACAACCGGCGAGGAGTCCGCCGGGCCTGGCAGGCTGCCCGGGCAGAGGTGGCGCCGCCGGCTCCCGCCTACGCAGCCAACTCGATCTTTGTCCCGTGCGTCACGAGAGTCAGGAGCGGAATTGAAGTTCGTGCAGCTCCAGGCCGTCCTGCTGCCATTCGTGCGTGTGGCGGTCCAGGTCCATCGTCAGCTCGATCGACGACACGACGTCGTAGCCGGCCGCGTGCAGGCTGCGGATCGCGTCCACGTTCCTGGAGGCCGGCGAGATCGTGAGCGAGAGCATGTTGCGCTTCTTCGCTTCCTGCGCGACGTGGCGCAGCAGCTTGCGGCCCACACCCTTGTGGCGGTGCGAAGCCGTGACGACCACCGGCTCCACCTCACCGGCACGCCCCCGCATGATCAGCCCGACGAGCCCGATCACTCCGTCGTCCGCGTGGTCGGCGACCCAGAGCCCGCCCAGGTCCAACCGGGTGAGGTATTCCTCGAAGCCCGCGCCGCCGTCGTCCGAGGCGTCGCCGTACATCTGGTTGTGCTGAGCCGACAGCTCCGCCCACAGGCGGCGGCCGGAACTGTGATCGCTCGGCCGGTACGAACGCACAGCGACAGGTGTCATGCCGACATTTTGACTCCGATTGGGAGGCGCCGTAACCCGAAGTGGAAGATAAGGCGGTGGATCTGCCGTACCTACGCGCGCACCCGCAGCACCTCCCGACATTTCTCACGCACCAGCGGATACGTGAGACGCCTGTCGGAGGGGGTCACGTATGCACCGCATCGCGCCTGACCTTGGACGACGGCTTCTCGCTGTTCGCCAAGACCTGGCCCTCCGGCAGGCCGCCGGAACACTTCTTCGGCGCCGAGGCAGCCGGATTGTCGTGGCTTCGGGAGGCGGGCACGGTTCCGATTCCGGAGGTGTTCGTGGCGATGGACGAGATGCTCGCCCTCGAATGGGTGGAACCGGGCTCAGCCACGGCGGCCGCGGCGGAGCGCTTCGGGCGGGACCTCGCCGGCATGCATCGCGCCGGGGCCGACAGTTTCGGTGCGTCATGGCCTGGGTTCATCGGCCCGTTGCAGCAGGACAACACGCCCTCGGAGGGGCCGTGGGGCTCGTGGTTCGGCGAGCGGAGGCTGCGGCCGTACCTGAGGATGTCGGCGGATCAGGGCGCACTGTCACCGGACGATGTCGCGGCCGTCGACCGGATCATCGAGCGCATCGACTCGTACGGCGGGGACGAGCGGCCGGCGCGGTTGCACGGCGACCTGTGGCCGGGAAACGTGTTGTGGGCGGCGGACGGGCGCGCCTGGCTCGTCGACCCGGCCGCGCATGGTGGGCACCGGGAAACCGATCTGGCGCAGCTGGCGCTCTTCGGCGGAGCGCCGCACCTGGCGACCACCCTTTCGGCGTACGAGGAGGTGTGGCCGTTGAGCGAGGGGTGGCGGGACCGTGTCGCGTTGCATCAGCTGCACCTGTTGCTCGTGCACACGGCCGCGTTCGGAGCGGCGTACCGCGGGGCAGTGCGCTCGGCGGCGAACTCCGTTCTCGGAGGATAGGGCCTCCGCGGAGCCGCATGACATGCACCGCAGTACGGATCGGGCAGCGGCAATTGTCGTATCCAGGCGCTAGGTTCGAGCAGTGACCGAGCTTGCCGTACCTGCCGTTCCGCAGCCGGCGTCCGAGCACGGAGGCATGCCTGAGCTCCCGCCGTCCGTCCCGCACCGTCCGGGGCGCGGTGGGATGCTCACCGACCGCTTCGGGCGGGTGGCGACCGACCTCCGCGTCTCGCTGACCGACCGCTGCAACCTGCGGTGCACCTACTGCATGCCCGAGGAAGGGCTCGCGTGGATGCCGCAGGAGCAGCAGCTGACCGACGGCGAGGTCGGACGGCTCCTGCGGATCGCCGTGGAGCAGCTGGGCGTCACCGAGATCAGGTTCACGGGCGGCGAGCCGCTGATCAGGCGGGGCATGCTGGGCATCGTCGCCGCCGCAGCCGAGCTGCTCCCCCGTCCGAGGCTGTCGATCACCACCAACGGGATCGGGCTGGAGCGGCTGGCGCGCCCGCTGCGAGACGCCGGGCTCGATCGGGTCAACGTCTCGCTGGACACGTTGTCGCCGGCCCGGTTTCAGCAGCTCACGCACCGCGATCGGCACGCCGACGTGCTGAAGGGCCTGGCCGGCGCCGCGGAGGCCGGGCTCACCCCGGTGAAGATCAACACCGTGCTGATGCGGGGCATCAACGACGACGAGGCGCCGGCTCTCCTGCAGTTCGCGCTGGAACACGGGTACGAGCTGAGGTTCATCGAGCAGATGCCGTTGGATGCCCAGCACAAGTGGGACCGGCACGAGATGGTCACCGCGGCGGCGATCCTGGAGTCGCTGGAGCCGTACGGGTTGATGCCCGATCCGGTTTCACGTGGAACAGCGCCGGCCGAGACCTGGCTGGTGCCGGGGTACGTGGACGCTGCGGGGAACCCCGCGCGGGTCGGCGTCATCGGCAGTGTGACCAGGCCGTTCTGCGGGGACTGTGACCGTACGCGGCTGACGGCCGACGGCCAGGTGCGCAACTGCCTGTTCGCCACGGGGGAGTCGGACCTGCGCGGGCTCGTACGCGGCGACGCCTCCGACGAAGAGGTCGCCGACGCCTGGCGGGCGGCGATGTGGGGCAAGAAGGCCGGCCACGGGATCGATGACCCGTCCTTCCTCCAGCCTGTCCGCCCGATGTCGGCGATCGGGGGCTGAGCGGCATGCCTCAGATCCGATACTTCGCGGGCGCCCGCGCCGCAGCCGGGGGTGTACGCGAGGAAGCCGCCGACGCGACGTCAGTGGACGAGCTGGTGGCCGAGTTGACCGCCCGGCACGGGGAACGACTCGCCGTCGTCCTCAAGGCCGCGAGTTTCCTCGTCGACGGCCTCGCCTGCCATGATCGACAAGCGGCGCTGCCCGCCGGGGCGACGGTCGACGTCCTGCCGCCCTTTGCCGGAGGCTGAGCTTGTTCGGGCTAGTCGCGCTGGTCTTCGTCGTCATCGGCCTGATTCATCTCTACCTGTGGAAACGCCTCGTCCGGGACCCCTTCGGCAGAGGCCGCGCCTCCCGCATCGGCGCCGCCGCGGCGGTCGTGCTCGCGCTGCTGATCCCTGCCACCTTGATCGGTACGCGCGCCGGCTTCGCGAAGTGGCTCGCCTGGCCGGGCTACCTGTGGCTGGCGTTGATGTTCTATCTGCTTGTCGTACTCGCCGTGCTGGAGATTCCGCGCCTGATCGCGAACCTGTGGCTGCGGGCCCGGGCGAAGCGGACCGTGCCTGCCGATGGCGGTGCTGATGTCTCGGGTCATCGCGGGACCGAGGGCGACGGGGACGCGCGCCTCGGCGACGTGCCGCGGGCTGCAACGGCTGCCACATCGGGAGCAGTAGCTGCGACCGCTGCAACCACGACGGCGGAGAGTGCGACGACCGGGACCGCTACGGGCGGAACCGCGACGGACGGAAGCACTACGGGCGGAGCCGCGACGGGCCGAGGTGCTGCGGGCGAGGGTGCTGCGACAGCCGATGATTCGGGCGTTCCTGCCGGCTCCGAGACCTCGGCCGCGGGAGCGGAGCGGCAACCGGGCGTGGACCGGCGGCTCGTGCTCGCCCGCGGTGCCGCGATCTTCGCCGGCCTCACTGCCGCCGGCATCACCGGGTACGGCGTCAAGACCGCGCTCGGTGGCCCGCGCCTGGACCGCGTCCAGATCCCGATCGCGAAGCTCCCACGGGCGATGGACGGCACGCGGCTGGCCGTGGTGTCCGACATCCATCTCGGGCCGCTGACCGGCGTACGGCACACCCAGCGGATCGTCGACCTCATCAACTCCGTCGACGCCGACGTCGTGTGCGTGGTCGGCGACCTCGTGGACGGGAGCGTCGCCGAGCTGGGGCGGGCCGCCGCTCCGCTAGCCGGGATCCGTTCGCGGCGGGGGGCGTACTTCGTCACCGGGAACCACGAGTACTACTCGGGGTACAAGCAGTGGGTGGACGAGGTGGCGCGGCTGGGGATGCGGCCGTTGCGCAACGAGCGGCTGGAGCTCGACGGGCTGGACCTGGCGGGTGTGAACGACCTGGGTGGGACGGAGTTCGGCGACGGGCCCGACTACGAGCGGGCGCTCGGCAACCGCGACACCGGCCGGCCGGTCGTGCTGATGGCCCACCAGCCCGTGGTCGCGCGCCACGTCTCCGAGTACGGGGTCGACCTGCAGGTCTCCGGGCACACCCACGGCGGGCAGATGGTGCCCTTCAACCTTCTCGTCAAGCTGGAGCAGCCGGTCGTGAGCGGCTACGGCAAGGTCGACGGGGTGCCGGTGTACGTGACGAACGGCGCCGGGTTCTGGGGGCCGCCGGTCCGGGTCGGCGCGCCCCCACAGGTCACCCTCATCGAACTCCGCACGCCCTGACCGAGGACGCCCCAGCCCTGACCCAGGACGCCCCAGGCCCGGCCGAGGACGCCCCAGCTCTGACCCAGGACGCCCCAGCCCCGGCCGAGGACGCTGCAACCCCTGACCAGGACACCGCACGCTTCACCCATGCCACCCCCTGACCGAGGACGCCCCGCGCCGGTCGAAGACTCCGCACGCGGCGAGGACGCCGCACGTCACACAACCCCGGCATGGCTGCGACCCGGCCGTTCCGCGTACCCCTTGGAAGTGAATCTTGCGCCGTTCCACCGAGCCACGATCATCACCTCCGCACGATTCAATCGTGGATCGGTTATGTCACTTCGCGCGTGGCGGCTTCATGCGTGCCGCGCCGTCGTGACAGGATGCAGCGTGCCCTCGGACAGCGCAGGGTCCTCGGTTGCCGCGGACACGGACGTCGCGCCGTTGCGGTTTGCCGGCGACGGCGGTGACACGGTGACCACCCGCGGCCGGACCGCGAACCGCACCGCAGCTGCGACCGGAACGGTGACGTCGTGACTGAGCCTGTCACCGCCACCCCCCACCTCGACACCTACGTCGCGGACCTGCACATCCACTCCCGCTACTCCCGCGCCTGCAGCCGTGACCTCACCCTGCCGAACCTTGCCTGGTGGGCCCGCCGCAAGGGCATCGCCGTCCTCGGCACCGGCGACTTCACCCATCCGGCCTGGTTCGATCACCTCCGCGAGGCCCTTCGTCCCGCCTCGGAACCCGGCCTTTTCCGCCTCACCCCCGAGGCCGAGAAGGACGTCACCCGCCGCCTCCCCGGCTCTCTCCAGGCGAGCGCTCCGGCGCGGTTCATGCTCAGCGTCGAGATTTCGACGATCTACAAGCGGGACGACCGTACGCGCAAGGTGCATCACCTGATCTACATGCCCGACCTGGAGGCCGCCGGACGGTTCAATGCGGCGCTCGGCCGGATCGGGAACCTCACCGCCGACGGGCGGCCGATTCTCGGGCTGGATTCGCGGGATCTGCTCGAGATCGTGCTGGAGGCCAGTCCCGACGGCTATCTCGTGCCGGCGCACATCTGGACGCCGTGGTTCTCCACGCTCGGCTCGAAGTCCGGGTTCGATGCGATTGCCGACTGCTACGCCGACCTGGCCGGGCACATCACCGCGGTCGAGACCGGGTTGTCGTCCGATCCGGAGATGAACTGGCGGGTGTCGAGCCTGGACCGGTACCGGCTGGTCTCGAATTCCGACGCGCATTCCCCGGGTGCGCTCGCCCGGGAGGCGACGCTTTTCTCCGGTACGCCCGACTACTTCGCCGTGAAGGACGGGCGGACCCTCGCGGGGACGATCGAGTTCTTCCCGGAGGAGGGCAAGTATCACGCCGACGGGCATCGGGCATGCGGGGTGAACTGGGAGCCTGCCCGTACGCGGGAGGCCGGTGGGCGGTGCCCGGAGTGCGGCAAGCCGTTGACCGTCGGGGTGTTGAGCCGGGTCGAGGACCTGGCCGACCGGGAGGTCGGTGCGCCGCGTGAGCAGTCCGTGGAGCATCTGATCCAGCTCGCCGAGATCCTCGGGGAGATCAACGGGGTGGGTCCGAAGTCGAAGACCGTCGACGGCCAGCTCCACCATCTCGTCGCGAATCTCGGCTCTGAACTGGACATTCTGCGGACGGTGCCGGTCGACGAGATCGGGCGGCACGGCGGGGAGAACCTGCGGGAGGCGATCACCCGGCTGCGACGCGGTGCGGTGCGGCGGGTTGCCGGATACGACGGGGAGTACGGCGTCATCACGCTGTTCGAGCCCGGCGAGCTTCGTACGAAGCAGAGCGCCCCGCAGGCCGAGACGCTGTTCGACATCGCGCCCGTGCCCGTGCCGCAGCAGCGGCGCAGTGAGCCGGCGGTCGGGCGCGCCACCGTGCCCAAGGCGAAGGAGCCGGTCCGCAAGACCGTGCCGCCCATTCCTCCGCCGCCGTCGCCGCACGAGCCGTTCGAGCCGATGCTGGCCGGCATGGAGGAGGTCGGCACCGGGCTGCTCGACCGCCTCGACGCCATGCAGCGGGTGGCCGCGTCCGCGCCGGGCGGGCCGCTGCTGATCGTGGCGGGTCCGGGCACCGGCAAGACGCGGACGTTGACGCACCGGATCGCGTACCTGTGTGCGGAGATGAACGTGTTCCCGCACCGCTGCCTGGCGATCACCTTCACCCGCCGAGCCGCCGAGGAGATGCGGGCGCGGCTCGACGCGCTGATGGGTGACGCCGCCGAGGACATCACGGTCGGTACGTTCCACGCCGTCGGCCTGACGATCCTGAAGGAGAACGCGAAGGCCGCCGGGCTGGGCGCGGGCTGGCGGATCGCGGACGACGCCGAGCGGGCCGCCGCGCGGGAGCAGGCCGGCGACGACGACGCCTCGTACACGAAGCTCTTGCGCCAGCAGGACCTGGTCGACCTGGACGATCTGCTGACGCTTCCGGTCGCGCTGCTGCGCGACGACCCGGCGCTGGTGGACCGGTACCGGCGGCAGTGGCAGTGGATCTTCGTGGACGAGTACCAGGACGTCGACGACACCCAGTACGAGCTGCTGCGGCTGCTCAGCCCGGCGGACGGCAACCTGTGCGCGATCGGGGACCCCGACCAGGCGATCTATTCGTTCCGCGGCGCCGACGTGGGGTACTTCCTGCGGTTCGCCGAGGACTTCACCGACGCGCGGCTGGTCCGGTTGACCCGGAACTACCGCTCGTCCGCGCCGATCCTCGCGGCCGCCGTGCAGGCGATCGCGCCGAGTTCGCTGGTGAGCGGGCGGCGGCTGGACCCGGCCCGGGTGAATCCCGAGTCGCCGCTCATCGGCCGGTACTTCGCGGCCAGCGTGGCGGACGAGGCTGACTTCGTCGTGCGTACGGTCGACGAGCTGGTCGGCGGGCTCTCCCACCGGTCTCTCGACTCCGGGCGCGTCGACTCCCGGGCGGTCGCGCCGGGCACGCTGTCCTTCTCGGACATCGCGGTGCTGTACCGGACGGACTCGCAGGCGCAGGCCGTGGTGGACGCGCTGTCGCGGGCGGGCGTACCGGTGCAGAAGCGGTCGCACAACCGCCTGCGGGACCGGCCCGGCGTGCAGGTCATCGCGCGCGAGCTGCGGCACGCGGACGCGCCCGGCGGGTCGCTGCCGGCGCGGGTCAGGGTGAGCGCGCAGATCCTCGCCCAGCGGTACGCGGCCCCCACGCTGGACGCCGAGCAGCTGGCCCCGGAGGACATCTGGACCGCGGCGGACCTGCTCATGCCGCTGGCCCAGCGGATCGGTGACGACCTGCCGCGCTTCCTCCAGGAGATCGCGACGGGCGCCGAGGTGGACGCGCTCGATCCGCGCGCGGAGGCCGTCAACCTGCTCACGCTGCACGCGGCGAAGGGCCTCGAGTTCCCGGTCGTGTTCCTCGTGGGATGCGAGGACGGGCTGCTGCCGCTGCGCTGGCCGGGCGGCACGCCGACCGACGAGGAGACCGCGGAGGAACGCCGGCTGTTCTTCGTGGGCCTGACCCGCGCGCAGGACCGCCTCTACGTGAGCCACGCGGCGCGGCGGTTCCGGCACGGCACCGAACGGGAGCAGTCGCCGACGCCGTTCCTGGAGGCGATCGACGCCGGACTGTTCGAGCGCATGGGCGACGCCGTCCCGGCCCGCCCCAAGGACCGCCAGCTCCGGCTCCTCTGAAACACCGGCCGCACGTCTCCACAACGCCGGCCGCGGCGTTCCGGCAGCGTCAGCCGCGGCGTCCCGCAGCGCCGGCCGGCGCTTCTTCACAGCGTAAGCGCGAGGAGCGCGCCGGCGAGCAGCGCGGGTCCGAACGGCAGGGCGGTGCGCCGGCCCGCCCGACGGGACGCCAGCAGCGCCAGCGCGACCGGTCCGTTGATCAAATGCGGCGTGAGCAGCCCGACGGCCGTCGCCGGCCAGCCGGCGAAGCCGAGGACGAAACCCAGGACCGTCGCCAGCTTCACGTCGCCCAGGCCCAGGCCGCGGCCCGGCAGCAGAGCGATGATCAAGTACGCCGCGGCGCTGAGCCCCGCCGCCACGCCCGCCCGCCCGAGCCGCCCGGGCTCCCCGGCGAGCAGCGCCGCCGCGGCCAGAGGCGGCACCGTGACACCCGCGAGCGCGGCCACGAGGCGGTCGGGCAGGCGCAGGCACCGGATGTCGATCACGGCGAGCAGCACCCCGAGGACCGTGGCCGGAAGCACGACGAGCAGCAGCGGTGACGGGCCGATCGCGGCGCCCAGCAGGCCCGCGGCGAGTGCCCCGGCGGCGACTGTCCACACCGGCGCCCCGGCACAGGAACATGCCGCTCCCACCCGTACCCAATCCGTGAAGGGTGTGTCGCAGTGAGCGCAAGCCGCGCGGGCCGGGGTTCCCCGCGGCACGGCCAGGCGGTGCGCGACGCGCGGCACGAAGGCCGCCGCGGCAGCGCCGAAGACCGCCGAGCACAGGACGAGCCAGAGGGACATGGGCAGGAACGGTATCCGCCGGATGCGGGCCCGGCGCGTCTTGTTGCCGACAGTTGCGGCGGTGTCCCCGGCTGTCACCGCGTTGAGACCATGGTCGGCGCGATTCCGGGAGGGATCGCGTCAGAGGTCCACGCTACGGTTGCCTCAGCGAACCCCGCCTGGAGGAAATCCGATGTCGCAGAACGGCCCGTACCCCGGCCAGGGCTGGTCGGCCGGGGGTTCGCAGGGCGCCGAGGAGCCGTATACGGAGCCGGCCGACCCGTGGGGCGAGGCCGCGACGCATCCGGCGCCGGAGTCCGCGTGGGGTGGCCAGCCGATGTCCGTGCCGCCGCACGAGCCGGGATACACGCCACCGCCGTATCAGTCCGCGCCGCTGAACACGCCGCCGCCCGCGTGGCACCAGCCGCCGGTCCCGCTGCCGCCGAAGCGCCGCAACGGACCGATCGTGGCCCTGCTGGTCATGCTCGGGCTGCTGGTCTGCGGTGGGTTGGGCACGACCGCGGTGCTGCTGTCGCGGTCCGGCACGCCGGACGCGAACGGGACGCGTGGCCCGGTGACCCCGACCACGCGGGTGACCAACGACGTGGCCGTCCCGGAGCCGCAGACGAGCGAGGGCGCCCGGTTCGTGAAGCAGGGCCAGTGCGTGCGCAACGAGGGCAACGCCGACGACAGTCCCGACCTGAAGATCGTGTCGTGCGCCAGCGGGACGTACGAGGTGCTCAAGCGGGTCGACGGCCGGACGACAGGCGAGGCGGACGCGGAGAGCAAGTGCGGCAAGGTGGCCAAGTACACCAAGTGGTACTTCTACGACAGCGAGCTGGACAGCCTCGACTTCGTGCTCTGCCTTCGCGAGTATGGAGGCAACTAGCGTCATCTAGGGATATCCCTAGAGAGTGCTATAGGCGCCTCGAATAGCCGACTCTAGCTTTCAGGCTAGACAGCCCGATACGGTGCTATCCGTGGATCCGGTGCGGAACCCGTACGCTCCCGGCGCCGGCCAGCGCCCACCCGAGCTGGCCGGGCGCGGTCGCGAGCTGGACGCGTTCGACGTCGTCCTGGAGCGGGTGGCCCGGGGCCGGCCCGAACGCAGCCTCGTCCTGACCGGGCTGCGCGGGGTGGGGAAGACCGTCCTGCTCAACACGCTGCGGTCGGCGGCGATCGGCCGCCTGTGGGGCACCGGCAAGATCGAGGCCCGGCCCGACCAGTCACTGCGGCGCCCGGTGTCGGCCGCGCTGCACATGGCCATCCGCGAGCTGACCCCGCACCACCGCAACCCCGAGCGGGTCGACGAGGTGCTCGGCGTGCTCAAGGCCTTCGCGCTGCGGGCCAACGACGCCGGCGCGAAGCTCCGGGACCGCTGGACGCCCGGGATCGACGTGCCGCCGGCGCGCGGCCGGGCCGACTCCGGCGACATCGAGATCGACCTGGTCGAGCTCTTCACCGACGTGGCGTCGCTGGCCACCGACGTGGGCACCGGCATCGCGCTGTTCATCGATGAGATGCAGGACCTCGGGCCGGCCGACGTGTCCGCGCTCTGCGCCGCCTGCCACGAGCTGTCGCAGCTGGGCGCCCCGCTGATCGTGGTCGGCGCCGGCCTGCCGCACCTGCCCGCGGTGCTGTCGGCGGCGAAGTCGTACTCCGAACGGCTCTTCCGCTACCAGCGCATCGACCGGCTCGACCGGATCGCGGCCGACCTCGCGCTGGGCGCGCCCGCGGCCCGCGAGGACGTCGAGTACGAGCCCAAGGCACTGGACCTGCTCTACGAGAAGTCCGGCGGCTACCCGTACTTCGTGCAGGCGTACGGGAAGGCCACCTGGGACCACGCGCCGGCCTCGCCGATCACCGCGGAGGACGTCCGGGTGGCGGCCCCGGAGGCGGAGGCCGAGCTGGCGGTGGGCTTCTTCGGCTCCCGGTTCGAGCGGGCCACCCCGGCCGAGCGCGAGTACATGCGGGCCATGGCGGCGCTCTCCGGCGAGTCCGGCAACGACATGGACGCCGCCGTACCCACCTCGGAGATCGCCGCGGCGCTGTCCCGGCGGCCGGCCAGCCTGTCACCGGCCCGCGACGCGCTGATCAAGAAAGGGCTGATCTACTCGGGCGAGCGGGGCACGGTGGCGTTCACCGTGCCCCATTTCGGGCGCTACCTGCGTACCCAGCCGTAGTTGGCCGGTGGACATCGGCCCACGCGGGTATAACGAGGCTATGAAGCCCGTACGTGCCGCCGCCCGCGCCATGCTCGGTGCCATCTTCGTCGTCAGCGGAGCTCGCATCGTGCTCAACCCCGACTCCAAGGTCCCCGCCGCGAAGCGGGTGACCGACAAGGTCGCACCGATGATCGAGAGGATGGACCCGCGGCTGCCCAGCGACGCCCGGGCCCTCGTCCAGCTCAAGGCGGGCGCCGACGTGGCCGCCGGGCTGCTCCTGGCCACCGGCCGCCTCACCCGTCCGGCCGCCGTGGTGCTCGCCGCCGGACTGGTGCCGACGACCTTCGCCGGGCACCCGTTCTGGGCGTACCCGAAGGAGGAGCGCGCTCAGCACGAGACGCACTTCCTGAAGAACCTCGGGTTGCTCGGCGGGCTGCTGCTCGCGGCGGCCGACACGCAGGGCAAGCCCGGCCTGAAGTACCGGACCAGCCACGCGCTGGACCGCTCGCAGCGCTCGGTCAGCCGCGCCGTCGACCGGTCGACGCGATCGGCGCGCCGCGCGGTGCGCACCGCCAAGCGCGACGCGAAGATCGCCGCCGCCTCCGCCGCGGTCGCCCGTCGGCTCCCGGGCTGATCTTCACGGCGGGCCGCTGACCTGCGGCGTCCTGTCGGGCTGATCGGCACGGCAGGGCGCTGACCTGCGGTGCGTCGACTCCCGTGACGCAATCACCAAACCGGCCGTCCCGCCGTTAAGCGCATCGGAGCGCCTTGGACGAGCCACGGGAGGTCGGGCATGCCCGCGATGCGGACACCGGCACGCCCGGGGACGGCACGGTCCGTGGTGGTCACCCTGGTGTGCGTCGGCGTCCTGGCCGCGATGACCACGATCGCCCAGCGGTACGGGTTCAGCACCCTGGACCTGGACCGCGCGGCGGCCGGCAGCTGGCTGGGCGGCGACGGGCTGTACGCGTACCGGTCGCCGGTGAGCCACCTGGGCACCGCCCTGCCCCCGCCCGCGGCCGTGCTGACCGCCCCCGCCGCCTTCCTGCCGCTCGCGGTCGCCGGCTGGGCGCTCGCGCTGGCCGGGCTGGCCGCGCTCGGGCTGGCCCTGGTCGCGCTCGCCGGCCCGGTCGCCCGCCGGTACGGCCGGAGGCGCTGGCCGGTGGTGCTCGCCGTGGGCGCCCTGGCCCTGACGATCGAGCCGGTACGGGCCTCCCTCGGCCTGGGCACCCTGGACCTGGTGGCGTTCGGGCTGGTCACCGCCGACATCGTGGCGCTGCGCCGCGGGGCCTGGGCGCGCAGCCGGGAGCTGTGGTGGCCCGGGCACCGGCCCTTCGCCGGGTCGCCGCTGCACCGCCTGCGCGCCACCGGCGGCTGGGCCGGGGTGGGGGTGGGGCTGGCGACCGCGCTGACGGTCGGCCCGGCGTTCTTCATCGCGTACCTGATGCTGACCCGGCAGTGGCGACCGGCGGTGACCGCGCTGGCGACGACGGCGGCGGCCGCGACGGCGGCGGTGCTGGTCACCCCGCACGAGAGCGCCGCCTGGTTCGGCGAGGTGCTGTGGCGCCTCGACCGCACCGGGCCCGTCGACGCGCCGGGCAACCAGTCGCTCGGCGGCGTGTTCGCGCGGCTGTACGACTCGGCGAGCACACCGCTGCTGGTCTGGCTCTCGTTCGCCATGCTGCTCGTCGCGGTCGGCCTGATCCGGGCCCGCTCGGCGCACGCGGACGGCGACGAGGTCACGGCGTTCACGCTGGTCGGGCTCACCGCCGCCGGGACGGGCCCGGTGACCGGCACGCACGAGGTGCTGTGGATGCTCCCCGCGATGCTGGTGCTCGTCGACACCGCGGCGCGGCGACGGGCGGAGGCACGCGGCGCGCTACCGGGGCGCCCCCGCTTTCCCGGGGCGGGCCTGGCGACTGCCGCCGGGCTCACGTACCTGCTGCTCGTGCTCGCTCCGATGTGGAGCCTGACCGACGCGTTCTCACGCAACTCCTACGCGCTCGCCATGATCGTGCTGGTGAACGCGCTGCCGTGGCGGCCCGCCGCGGCGCCGGCCTTCCCGGTGAACCGGTGGCAGAACCGGCGCCCGGCCACGGCCACGATCCCGCCACCGCGGGAACCGCTGGTCAGGGGCAGTTGACCCATTCCTCGGCGCCGTCGGTGAAGACCTGGCGCTTCCAGATCGGCAGCCGGGCCTTGGCCTCGTCGACCAGCCGCGCGCACGCCGCGAACGCCGCCGCCCGGTGCGCGGTGCTGACCGCGGCGACCAGGGCCACGTCGCCGATCTGCAGGGTGCCGACGCGGTGCGAGACGGCCACCGCGTACACGTCCGGGTCGGCGGCGATCTCCTCGGCCACCTCCCGGATCACCGCGGCCGCGGTCGGGTGACCCTCGTACTCCAGCAGCGTGACGCCCCGGCCGCCGTCGTGGTCGCGGACGACGCCCTGGAACGACACGACCGCCCCGGCGCGCGGGTCGGCGACCGCCTTCTCGTGCGCGGCGAGGTCCAGGGCGACGTCGCCCACCTCGGCGATACGGACGCTCTCGGTCATGGTCGCTCTCCGATGAACAAACGATGGGCGCTCTCGGTCACGAGCGGTCCCCGGAATACAGCGGAAGGGGCAGGAAGGGTACGAGGTCACCGGCCGCGGCTCCTCCGGCTTCGGCATGGCCGGCGGGGCGTACGACGACGAAGCCGTGGGACCGGGCGAGCCCGCGCAGCATCGACGAGCCGACGTGGCCGGCCGGCGTGGCCCGGCGCCCGTCGGCGTCCAGGGCGGCCAGGGCGAGGTGGGTGAAGCCGCCCCGGCCCGGCACGGGTGCGGTCAGCTCGACCCGGGGCAGCGCCGGCAGGTCGCGCCCGTGCAGGCCGGCCAGCAGCGGCGCCACCAGCGACACCAGGGCGATGACCGCGGACTGCGGGTTGCCCGGCAGCCCGGCGAGGAACTTCGGGCCGCCCGGTCCCGGTACGCGTGCGAGCAGCATGGGGAAGCCCGGCCGGACGGCCACGGTGTTCACCACGTACTCGGCGTTGAGGCGGGACAGGGCGGGGTGCAGGTGGTCGACCGGCCCGTGCATCGTGCCGCCGGTCGTGCAGACCACGTCCGCCATGGCAAGGCCCCGCTCGATCGCCTGGACGTGCGCCTCGAGGGTGTCCTGCACCGGCCCCTGGACGGCGGCGGGGTCGACGGCGGCCCCGTACCGGCGCAGCCAGGCCGGGACGAGAGGGCTCAGCGAGTCACGGACGCGCCCGTCGCCCGGTGGCCCGCTGGTCAGCAGCTCGTCGCCGAAGACGAGCAGCGCGGCGCGCGGCTGGGGCCGTACGGGAATCGTGTCGTAGCCGCAGGTGGCGGCCATGCCGAGCACAGCGGGGTCGACCGGCGTCCCGGCCGGCAGCAGCTCCTCGCCACGCCGCGCCTCGTCGCCGGGCAGGCGCCACTCCGGCTGCGGCCGGGGCGCGCCACTGACCAGGCCCTGCGCGTCCCGCGTCGATTCCTCGACCCGGATCACCGCCGCGGTGCCGGCCGGGACCATCGCGCCGGTGGCGATCTCGACGCACGTGCCGTCCTCGGCGAGCGGCTCCGCGGTGTTGCCGGCCAGCACCCGGCCCACCGGCCGCCAGGGACCGGCGCCGCGCACCGCCCAGCCGTCGATGCTCGAGGTGGGGAAGGCCGGCAGATCGGTGACGGCGACGAGGGGCTCGGCGAGCGTACGGCCGTCCGCCCCGGTCAGCGGCACCTGCTCCATCGGCCCCGCGGCCGCCCGGCCGGCCTCGTACGCCAGGCTGCGGGCCTTGTCCCAGTCGACGGGCATGCTGTCAGCGCTCACCCGTGCAGCCTATGGTCGCCGCCGCCGATCTGCTCCACCGTATGGACGAGGATCGGGCCGAGGACCGCGAGCCCGTCCCGGGCGCCGCCGGTGGAGCCGGGCAGGTTGACGACCAGCGTGCGACCGGCCACCCCGGCCAGGCCCCGGGACAGCGCGGCGGCGGGCACCTTGTCCCGGCTGTACGCGCGGATCGCCTCCGCGATGCCGGGCACCTCGAAGTCGAGCAGCGGCCGGGTCGCCTCGGGTGTGCGGTCGGTGGGCGTGACCCCGGTGCCGCCGCTGGTCAGCACGACGTGCACGCCGTCGGCCACGGCCGTACGCAGCGCCTCCGCGACCGGCTCACCGTCGGGAACCACGACCGGCGCGGGATCCACCTCGCAGCCGAGGTCGCGCAGGCCGGCGACGAGCAGGGGGCCGCTGGTGTCCTCGTACACGCCGGCGGCGGCCCGGTTGGAGGCGACGATCACCCGCGCGCGGATCACGGACGGTCCTCCGGGCGTACCCAATCCCCGGTCTTGCCGCCCTCTTTGCGCAGGACACGGACGGCCTCGACGCTGGCAGCGGGGTCGACGGCCTTGACCATGTCGATCAGGGCGAGCCCGGCGGTCGCGACCGCGGTGAGCGCCTCCATCTCCACGCCGGTGCGGTCGGCGGTCCTCGTGGTGGCGACGATGTCGACGCCGGTGTCCGTCACGGTGAGGTCGACGGTGACGCCGTGCAGGGCGATGGGGTGGCACAGCGGGACGAGGTCCGGGGTCTTCTTCGCGCCCATGATGCCGGCGAGCCGGGCCACCGCCAGGGCGTCACCCTTGGGCAGGCCGTCGCCGCGCAGCAGGGCCACGACCTCGCCGGTGGTCACCAGCCGGCCGGCGGCGATGGCCCGCCGGGCGGAGATGTCCTTGGCGGACACGTCCACCATGCGGGCGGCGCCGGCGGCGTCGACATGAGTCATTTTCGCTGCGTTCGTCACATCGGCCAGGGTATCGCCGGCCCCGATGGTCTTGGAATTCGCCGCGCCCGGCAATGGCGGATAGTCAGCATCCCTCCACTTTCCGTAGCGATTTCAAGACGCAATCCGTTCTACGCGACGAATTGATCCGTACACCGACCACCGGATTAGTCCGGACGACCGGAGTCGTCGTACATTCAACCCGCTCTGCGCGAGTAGCAGCAGGTGATCCACTGTTTATCAGTACCAGAACGGGGCATATCGCCGCTGCACAGCGTCATTGCATGGTCACGGATTCGGTACAAAAGGTGTTATGCTCGCATTTTGTGAAACGAGCGACAAATCATTCTTCCGTTGCCGGCGTTCTTTTCCTAACCTCGTGCCAGAGAACGGAACCGGCGGCAGTCAAGTCGATTAGATCGCCGGCTTGGGAAGTAATGAACGACTCCATTCACGAAAAGCGAGGTGCGAGATGCGTGACTTCGACTGGAGCTGACTTCACGGGTGTCGGATCGCTACCGACCGACGACGGGCCATTGACAGACAGTGCGGGCAACGAGGGACCATGGGGACATGGGGAGCCCGCGGTGAACGACGCGAGGACCGACAAGCGGCTTGAGCTGTATGTCGGTCTAGTCGCGTTGGTGGGGCTCGGTTGCCTCACCACCTCCGTGACCTCCGCGACCGGTGTCCCAGCGGGCAAGCTCCTGTTCCTCGCCGCGCTGACGGTCATCATCGGCTTCGCCAGCGGCCCCCTCATCAAGCTGCGTATCCGCTCCGAAAGCCGGGTCTTCGCGGCGACCTCGGCCTCCATCCTGCTGGCCATCGCGACCGTGCCCCTGCCCTGGGTGGTCATCAGCACGGCGCTCGGTGTGCTGGCGTCCAAGATGGTCATCAAGCAGCCGATCAAAATCGTGTACAACGTGGCGAAGGACGTCGTCGCCGCCACGGCCGCCGCTTCGGTCGCCTTCTTCATCGGGGTGCGCCCCGCACCGGACCTCGACATCCGGGTGGGTTCGCTCCCGGTGCTCATCCTCGGCCTGACGGCGGCGGCGGTCGCTTACGCCGTCGTGGACGATCTGCTGGGCAAGACGGTGATGGCCCTCGCGACGCGTACGCCGTGGCGCCAGGTCGCCCGTCAGAACCTGGACGTGGCCGTCCGTATCCGGGTCGTCAACGTCGTCCTGGCCTTGCTCACCTTCCTGGTCATCACGCAGGAGCCACTGCTGATCATGACCATGGTGCCCACGGTGATCGCGCTGCAGCTGGTCGCCAAGAACAAGATTCGCCAGCGCTCCGACCAGGAGGCGTGGCACCGCCTCGCCAGCACGACCGACCGGCTGAACGTCACCGATCTGACCTCCGTCCTGCACGCCGCGGTCACCCTCGCACCGGACCTCTTCTCCGCCGACGAGGCGGAGATCCAGCTTGATGACGTGGCCGAGCCGGGATTGGTCCGCGGCTCCGCCGGACGCCTGAGCTACGACGGGCCGTTGGCCGATTCGCCGCAGGCCGAGAGCTGGACGATCGAGGCCGGACTGGACAACCCGGACGGCCGCTTCGGGGTTCTCCGGCTGCGGTTCCGCAAGCCCGTGAAGCTCAACGAGTCCGAACAGTACAAGCTGCAGACCTTCGCCTCCTCGCTGAGCACCGCGATCGGCAACGCGCGGGCGTACGCCGAGCTCAAGCGGATCAACGCCGAGAACGCGTACGCCGCCTCCCACGATCCGCTGACCGGGCTGGCCAACCGTCGTGAGCTGCTCGACCAGGCCACCCGCACCTTCGGCCGGCGCACAGCCGACGGCATGTTCGCGATGCTGCTGATCGACCTCAACCACTTCAAAGAGGTCAACGACACCCTCGGCCACACCGCGGGCGACGACGTGCTCCGCGAGGTCGCGCACCGGCTGGAGAACGCCGCCCGTCCCGGCGACCTGGTGGCCCGGCTCGGCGGCGACGAGTTCGCCGTGCTGCTCACCGGCCTGCCGGCCCCGGCGGTCGCCACCCACCGGGCCACGGACCTGCTCGCCTCCCTCGAGCCGCCGATAGAGGTCGACGGCATGCAGCTCACCGTCGAGGCCGCCGGCGGTATCGCGCTGGCGCCCGGCAGCGGCGGCGTCCAGGAGCTGATGCGCCGCGCCGACGTGGCCATGTACGAGGCGAAACGCGGTGGCCGCCGCACGGCGACGTACGCGCACTCCCGCGACACCGCGGACATCGGCCGGCTCGTGCTCGGCGGCGAGCTGACCCGGGCGGTGACCCGGCGCGAGTTCGTCGTCGACTTCCAGCCGATCGCCGATCTCAGCAGCGGCGAGGTGGTCTCCGCCGAGGCCATCGCCCGCTGGCACCACCCCCAGCACACCGACCTCACCCCGCTGCAGTTCCTCGAGACCGTCGAACGTTCCGGCCACCTGCCCGCCTTCGCCGACGCCGTCCTGGAGAAGTCCCTGACCGCGGTCGGTACGTGGCGCGAGGCGGGCTTCGACCTCTCCGTCGCCGTCAACGTGTCGCCGCGGAGCCTGCTCGACCCCACCTTCCCGGCCGGCGTCCTCGACCGGCTCGCGGCGCTCGGCGTACCGCCCGACCGGCTCGTGCTCGAGCTGGCCGAGTCCCTGACGCTCAGCCAGCTCGAAGTCGTCGACCGCGCGCTGCGCGAGCTGCGCGACGCCGGCGTGAAGCTGGTCCTCGACGACTTCGGCACCGGCGTGTCGTCGCTGCCCGTGCTGTCCCGCATCCCGGTGCACCAACTCAAGATCGATCGCGATCTGGTGGTGGCGGTGGAGACGTCTGCGGAGGCCGCCGCGGTCATCCGCTCGACGGTCGACCTTGCCCGCAGCCTGCACCTCACCGTCATCGCGGAGGGCGTCGAGAGCGAGCCGCAGCGGCACGCTCTCTGGGAGATCGGCTGCGTCGCCGGCCAGGGCCACCTCTTCGCGCGCCCGATGGCGGCGGCACGCTTCCTGGCCGCCCTGCAGCGCGGCTCCGGCGGCCGGCCCGGGGCGCTCGCCGAGCCGCTGCACACCACCGGTTCGGTCGTCCGCATGCCACGTCGCCGGCCACCGAGAAGGTCTCTGCCACACTTGCCCGCGTGAGGTTGCCGGCGCAGACCACCCGGGCCGGGGACGGTCCGGACACCCCGCGGCGGGCCGGCCCCGTGGCGCGGCTCGACCGGGCCGCCGGCGGCCTGGTCGCGGACGTGGCGCTCTACGGGCTCTCGGCCGCCTTCGCCCTGGTCACCGCACTTACCTCCACCCTCCTGCCGCACCGTGCGTGGGGTGCGGTCGCCGCGTGGACCTACCTCGCCGCGTGCCTCGTGGCCGGTGCTCAGCTGCTCCTGCGCCGGCCGGCCCACCGGATGACTCTGACGTGGGTGGCATGGGCCGGTGTCGCGCTGCTGCCGCTCGTCATGCAGGCGGTGCAGCGTGCGGGCGGGCGCGCCGACCGGGCCCAGGAGGAAGTGCTCGTGGTCGAGCACATGGGCCAGCGGCTCGCCGACACCGGAACGCCCTATCTCGGGCCGGAGGCGATCAGCGCGCTGCCGCCGGGGGAGCAGTTGCTGGGCTATGCCCCGTACCAGCCGGGAATGGCCGTTTTCGGTCTGCCCCGCGCCGCCTTCGGCGACGTCTGGTGGACGGACGCGCGGGTCTGGTTCGCGCTGGTCACGGCCGGTGCGCTGGTCGCGGCCGTCCGCCTGCTGCGCTCCCATCCGGTACGGGCGGTCCAGTTCGCCACCGTGTTCCCCATCTGCGCCCTGACGCTGGCCACGGGTGGAGACGACCTGCCCGTGCTGGCCCTGTCCCTGCTGGCGCTGGCGTGCTGCGCGTCCGGCCGGTTCACCGCCGCCGGCCTGGCCATCGGGGTGGCCGCGGCGCTCAAGCTCTTCGCCCTGCCGGTGCTGGCCGTGCTGCTGGTGCTGGCGTACACCTCGGGCAACCTGCGCCGCTTCGCGCCTCTCGCTCTCGGCGTACCCCTCATCGCCCTGCTTCCCGCCGCCGTCGACAGCGACGCCTTCGCCGAGAACGTGATCCGCTTCCCGCTCGGGCACGGCCTCGTCACCAGCCCGGCCCAGTCCCCGTTCCCCGGCTATCTGATCACCCAGGCGGTTCCGGGCGGCCGCTACGTCGCGGCGGCCCTGCTGGTGGCGGCCGCTCTGGCGATCGCGGTGCTGCTCGTCCGCCGTCCGCCGCGCACGGCCGCGACCGCCGCGCTCTTCTGCGGGTACGGCCTGCTCGCCGCGATCCTGCTCATGCCGACCACCCGGTTCGGCTATCTGCTGTACCCGCTGGCGTTGCTGGTGTGGTCCCCGGCGCTGCGACCCGCGGGTCCTCAGCAGACCCACAGCTACGAGCGCACCACGCCGTGACCCGGGCTTGTACCGTTTGTGACATGCAGATGACCTGTCCCAAGTGCCACGGCGAGATGCGGGTGTACGAGCGCAGCGGCGTCACGGTCGACCAGTGCACCGAGTGCCGCGGAATCTTCCTGGACCGCGGTGAGCTGGAGAAGCTCTTCGAGGCAGAGGCCAACTGGAACAGCCGTCAGGCGGCCCCGGCGACGCCCCCGCGCCCGGCGCAGGCCCCCGGCGGGTACGCCCCGCCGCCCCCGCCGCCCCCGGGTGGTGGCTACGCCGCGCCGCCCCCGCCGCAGCCGGGATACGGCCAGCCCGCCTACCCGCCGGCCGCGGCCGCGTACGGAGCCCCGCAGTACGGCCACGGCGGCGGCTACCACGGCCACTACCGGCACGGGCACGGCGGATATCACGGGCACTACCGGCGTCGGAAGAGCTTCCTGGGCGAGCTCTTCGACTGAGGTGTCGCTCCGCGGTGCGCGCCGGCGACACGGCCGTGCGCGCATCGCGGGCACCTCGGAGTGTGATGCCGTCTTGGGCATCGGAACCGTTGGCTGAGCCCGGCGGGCCGCCGTCAGCTCCCCGCCGAGGTCGAGCCGAACGGCTGACCTCGTCAGACGATCGCCATGTCGACGAAGCGGGACAGGTGAAGCTGCGCCGCCACCGTCACCGTGTCGGTCGGGCCGTTTCGGTGCTTCGCCACGATGAAGTCCGCCTCGCCCGCCCGCGGCGACTCCTTGTCGTAGTAGTCGTCGCGGTGCAGGAGCAGCACCACGTCGGCGTCCTGCTCGATCGAGCCTGACTCACGCAGGTCGGACAGCTGCGGGCGCTTGTCCGTACGCTGCTCCGGGCCTCGGTTCAGCTGGCTCACCGCGATCACCGGGCACTCGATCTCCTTGGCCAGCAGCTTGAGGCCTCGGGACAGCTCGGAGACCTCCTGCTGGCGGCTCTCCGTCTTCTTCGGTGACGTCATGAGCTGGAGGTAGTCGATCACCAGGAGCTTGAGGTTGTGGCGCTGTTTGAGGCGCCGGGCCTTCGCGCGGATCTCCATGAGGTTCATGCTCGGGGTGTCGTCGACGAAGATCGGCGCCTCACTGATCTCGCCCATCCGGCGGGCGAGCTTGGTCCAGTCGTCATCGGAGAGCTGACCGGAGCGCAGCGAGTGCAGCGGTACGCGCGCCTCCGCGGAGAGCAGACGCATCACCATCTCGATCTTGCTCATTTCGAGGGAGAAGATGGCGCTGGCGCAGTTGGACCGGATCGCCGCGTTGCGGGCGAAGTCCATGCTCACGGTCGACTTGCCGAGACCGGGACGCCCAGCCACGATGATCAGCTGGCCGGGGTGCAGGCCGTTGAGGAGCCGGTCCAGGTCGGCGAAGCCGGTGGGTACGCCGGTCATCATGCCGCCCGACGCGCCGACGGCCTCGATCTCGTCGAGGGTCGGCTGCAGCATGTCGCCCAGCGTGGCGAAGTCCTCGCTGACCCGGTTCTCGGTGACGTCGTAGATGGCCTGCTGAGCCAGGTCGACGATGTCGTCCACGTCCCGGCCGCCGTGGCCGTTCGCGCCGTACCCGAGCTGCACGATCTTCGTGCCCGCCTCGACCAGCCGGCGCAGCACGGCCCGCTCGGAGACGATCCGCGCGTAGTACGCGGCGTTGGCCGCGGTGGGCACGCTCTCGATGAGGGTGTGCAGATACGGCACCCCGCCGATGCGCTGCAGGTCACCGGAGTCGGCCAGCGCCGCCGCGACCGTGACGCCGTCGGCCGGCTCTCCGCGCCCGTACAGGTCGAGGATGATCTCGAAGATCGTCGCGTGCACCGGACGGTAGAAGTCGTGGGTCTTCAGGATCTCCACGACGTCGGCGATGGCGTCCTTGGACAGCAGCATGCCGCCGAGCACGCTCTGCTCGGCGGCGATGTCCTGTGGCGGCGTCTTGTCGAAGCCGCCGTCGGCCGGGGGTCCGCCACCACCGGGAGGGCGCCCGCCACCGGCCGGTCGCCCGCCGCCGGGCGACTGCTGCCGGGACTCCGGCCGTGCGTCATCGGTGATCGACACTCCGACCTCCCCCTCCTCGTGTGCAGCGTCCGGCCCGGCGCCGTGGTGCCACGCCGAGCGCGACCCCACGTGCAGCGCCAAGCTCAGCGCCGTCCTGCAACGCCAAGCTCAGCGCCGTCCTGCAACGCCGCGCGCGGCCTCGCGTTCAGCGCCGAGCTCGCCGCCATGGTGCAACGCCCGGCTCGCCCCGTCGTGGTGCAACGCCGGGCTCGGCGTCGCGTGCCTGCGGCGCCCGGTCCACCCGACCCGGGCCGCGCAAACCGACCCACCCTGCGCCTCCTGAGTCGATCAAACAACCCCGGTACGACACTTTCGGGTGAGCGCGCCCACCGACGGGTGATCCATCCCACCGAACCGCCCGAAACGTCGCTTGGCGCGGACCGGGTCGGCCCTGAGGCGTGATCCGGCGCGGGTAACCATACGAAGCTGCACGTCATCGGCCCAAGCAGGCCGGTGGACGAGCCTCGGGACAAGTTGTGGACAATGCCCCCGAACCTGTGTGCAGCCCTGTGCACAGCCTGTGTACAACGCTTGGGGATGCTGCCCGGCGTACCCCGGTGACCTGGGTTTTTGATGTCCCCAGCGTGTGGAGGGAATAAAAAGGTGCGGCCCGTGACGAAGCCATCGCCCCAGGGCGTTGCAGATCCGGGGAACGCACGTCACGCTTTTCAGGTGGACCAACGGGAGTGGGACTACGGCGCCCGCCTGCCGCGGGAGAGGAGCGCCGCGGAGCCCTGGTCCACCCGTGAGAGCCCGGAAAGTCCCGATTCCTCCCAAATCGTCGAGCCCGGCGCGCCCGTGTGGGGCACCGGATCGGTCGCAGACACCGGCAGCATGCAGCCGATTCCGGAGGCCGTCGCCTGGTCGTTGCGCGCCGAGGCGTGGGCGCAGAACGAGGACCAGGCGGTCGAGCGGTCCGGATCCGGCACGGTCAGCCGCTGGTCCGACGTCGCCGCGACCGGTCGGCCGCCGATTCCCGCCGACGGCGTCGGATGGCGTACGTCGACAGCGGAGTGGCGGTCCACCGACAGCGCCCGCTGGCGTCAGACGACCGAATGGCGCTCCGCGTCCGGCACGCACGGATGGCGCACGACGACCGAGGCGTGGCAGTCGGGCGACGCCAACGGCTTCGTCCCGCCGGTCGAGCCGCCCACCCGGCTCCCGGCGATCTCCGGCACCGCCTGGCCGACTCCCGAGTCGGGCGACCCGCCCACGCCGAGCTGGCAGCAGCCCTCCACCCCCGACGACACTCCCGGCTGGCGACGCGACCGGTCCGCCCCGGAGGCAAGCCCGTCCTGGCAGCAGCGACCGGCCGACGCCGCTCCGAGCTGGCAGCAGCCCGCCGACGCCGCACGGAGCTGGCAGCAGCCCGCCGACGCCACGCCGAGCTGGCAGCAGCGACCGGCCGACGCCGCACCGCCGTGGGAGCGTCCCGCCGACCCGACGCCGTCGTGGCAGCGCGCCGAGGACCCGCCGCCCACCTGGCAGCAACGACCCGCCGACGCCGCCCCGAGCTGGCAGCGACCGGCGGACCCGGCGCCGACCTGGCAGCAGCGGCCCGCCGACGCGGCTCCGGCCTGGCAGCAGCAGCCCGCAGACGCCACGCCGAGCTGGCAGCAGCGGCCCGCCGACGCGGCGCCGAGCTGGCAGGCCGCCGAGGACCGCCCGTCGTGGCAGCAGTTCGCCGCGCCGTCCGCCACACCGCCGACCCCGCCCCCTCCCACGCCCACCTGGCAACAGCCGGCCGACGCGCCGCGCCCGTCGTGGGACGGCCGGCCGAGCTGGCAGCAGTTCACCGACACCGGCCGCTCGTCCCGGCGGGAGAACGGTACGAGCCGGGAGGCGCCCGCGGACCGGCCGGCAGAAAGCTCGCCCGGCTGGCAAGATCCGCAGCCGCCGACCGCGTACACCGGGACCCGGTCGGCGCCGGGCACCTTCGACGACGGCCGCCACCTCGTCCGGGAGGACGACCGCGCGCAGTGGCGTCGCCAGAGCGGGTTCGACGACGGGTCACGCCAGGTGGGTCGCCGGCGGGCCGCCGAGCCCGGTTCCCGTACGAGCGGAGGCACCGGCTGGACGGTCCATTCGGACGCCGACAACTGGGCCGGGCACACCGACACCGGCAGCATCCCGGCGTTCCAGGACCCGGTCGCGGACAGTCCCAGCTGGCGCCGCGACGCCGACGACCAGCCGGACAGCTGGCGGACCACCTCGACCACGAACAGCTGGCAGAGCAGCGCCCCGACGACCGGCAGCCGCCGTGGCGTGGACGAGACGGGCACCGGCTGGCGTGCTCAGGACCCCGACCGCGACGGACGGCGCTCCGCCGAGCCGCCGGCCGACAGTTGGCGCAGCGGCGACCAGACCCGCGACGGACGGCGTGACACCGGCTCCTGGCGGCGCGACCCCGAGCCGGGCCCCGCCTCGGACCCGTGGGCGCAGAGCGCGTCGGAGACCGGCGTCATCCCGCTGCCGCTGCAGCCCCGCGAGCGCGACGGTGGCGGCTGGCAGAGCCGTACGGACACCGGCTCCTGGCAGCGCGACACCGGCACCCGGCCGGGCGACGGCGGCCGGCGCAGCCGGGCCGACCGTACGGACACCGGCTCCTGGCAGCGGGAGATCGAATCCGGCGCGCGGTCGGAGCCCGGCTCCTGGCAGCGCGACGACGACGACCCGGACACGGGTACGCGGCAGCGCGGCGGCCGCCGCAGCTCGTGGCAGCCCGACGACGAGGCGCGTACGGACAGCCGCTCCGACACCGGCTCCTGGCGGCGCGACGACGAACCGCGCGGCCGCACCGACACCGGCTCCTGGCAGCGTGAGGCGGAAGGCACCCGCGGACGCCGTGCCGCCCGCCCGCGCGGCCCGGAAACGCAACGCGAGCCCCGTCGCGGCCTGGACGCCCAGCGCGGCGCCGGCATTCCGCGACGCGAGGGGCCGGCGGCGTACGCCCGCAGGCGCGAGCCCGACACCAGCTGGACCCGCGAGCTCGAGTCCGGCGCCTGGCACCGCGACCCGGAGTCGGACGTCTGGCTGCGCGACAGCGACACCGGCCAGTGGCATCGCGCCGAGGTCGAGGACGACGAAGACGACGAGGACGACCGGGACGACGACGGACGACCCCGCCGCGGCCCCCGGTCCCGTACGCGCGACGACGTCCCGGGCGGCCCGCTCGAGCTCGAGAGCGGCGAGCCCCGCCGCCGCCGCCGCACTGAAGACGACGACCGTCCCGGCTCAGCTCCCCAGGGCGGTGGCCGCCCGGGCGTGGGCCGCCGGCGCGCCCCGGAAGGCCCGCTGCAGCTCGGCGCCGCCCCCGAGACACCGCTCGACCCGGAGGTCTACCGCCGGGACGGCGACGCCGCCACCCGGCCGATCCTGGGCGGTCGCCGCGAGCTCGAACCCGGACCGGCCGCCTGGCAACGCGACGCGGGGCCGGCCGACCGCCCGAACACCGCCCCCACCGACCGTCCCGTCTCGGCGGCACCGGGCGGCTGGGACGTGGCGGCGGCACCGGGCGGCTGGGACGTGGCGGCGGATCGTCCGGTCTCCGCCGTACCCGATGACCGTCCCGTGTCCGCGGCACCCACGGCCTGGCAGCAGGACCGCCGAGAGCCACCACCCGTCTCGTCCCCGCCCGCCGGCCCGGCCACGCAGCCCGGATACGGCCAGGCCGCCGTACGCCCGGTGTCGTCGCAGCCAGGTCCCGGCCAGACACCGGCCCGCCCGGTGTCCTCCACGCCCACCCGTCCGGTGTCCTCCCAGCCCGGCGCATGGCGGCCCGAGGCGCAGGCGGCGGCCCGCACGGACTCCTGGCGCAGCCAGATGCGCGCCGAGGACGGCATCGCCGCAGGACCCGCACCCACCGAACCGGCCGCACGCACCGACGCGTGGCGCAGCCAGATGCGCGCCGAGAGCGGCCTCGCGGCAGACCCGGCCCCCGGCGAGGCGGCCGCACGCACCGACGCGTGGCGCAGCCAGATGCGCGCTGAGGACGGCATCGCCGCAGGTCCCGCCCCCGGCGAAGCGGCCACGGAGATCCGTCCGGCCGCCGAAGCCGCACCCTGGCAGCAGCGCGGCCGCGAGCAGACGGCCCCCTACCGTGAGGCCGGCACGGCCGACTGGCGGCGCGAACTCAAGGAGTCCAGCGACCTCGCCGACGGCGAATCCAGGCGCTTCGGCACCAGCGACTTCGTCCCGTTCCGGCCCCCGTCGAAGAACGGCGCCTCCGCGTCGGTCAAGGTGCCGGCCGCCAACTCGGCCTCCGCGAGCGCCACCGAGATCATCCGTACGGGCGCCAGCTGGCAGGACCCGCCGGACACGGAATGGCCGCCCCGCGGCGCCGTCATGACCTCCCCGGCGGGCACGTACGAACGCCGCCCGGTGAGCACCCTCTCGTCGGCGGCGGCACGCCAGAACGACCTCCTCGAACCCGAGGAGGAGCTCGAGGAGGACACGGGCGGCCCCCTGGCGGCGGTCGGCTACACCGTTGTCTGGTACGGCGTACCGGTCGTGCTGTTCGTCCTGTACATGCTGGTCCTCAACGGCGCCCAGCAGGCACACGCCCTGAGCACCCTGGCCGCTGCGGCGCCGCAGTTCGGGCTCTCGCTGGTGCTGAGCATGCTGGTGGCGGTGGGGTTGCGCTGGGCGAGCGGATCGTGGAAGGCGGCCAGCGTGGGGCTGGCGGCGGCGGTGATGGGCGGCGGGCTGGCCACGGTGCTGACGTCGGCGATCACGGGCCAATCCCTCAGCTGACGAGCAAAAAACACGCCGACGCGTGGTGGGAGCGTAGGGAGCGCTACGCGAAGGTGGTGCGGAGCGCGGGTAACGCGGAGTGCGGGTAACGCGGAGTGCGAGAAGCGCCGTGCGGGACAGCGCGATGCGCGGGGATCGCGACGCGCGGGCAGCGCGGACCGTAGCGCAGCACCGCGGCGCGGGAACACAGCCCGGCGTTGACACGGGAGGGCAGCACGGCGCTGGGGCACGGCAGCGGCAGCCCCCGCGATGGCACGGAGCGGCAGCACCGCGCCGGCACAGGACCGGCAGCCCCCGCTGGCACCGGACCGGCAAACCCGCTTGCACGGGGAGCGACAGCCCCACGCTGGCACGGGGAGCGACAGCCCCAACGCTGGCACGGCAGCAGCACGGCGGGACGGCACGGGTCAGGCTCGCACGGCAACCGGTTCGCGTCGGTCCAACAGTTGGCGGGCGTCCAAGGCGAGCCCGCGGAGTGAGCCGGCGGGACAGGCTGGGTGTGCCACGGAGCGTGTCCCTGTCCGTGCACGCATCCGGCCCCGCTGCGGAAGGCTTCGCCTCTGGCGCCGTAACTGGATGAAAGACGGACCAGCGCAAAGCCGGACCCCGCGCAGAAGCAAACCCCGCGGGAAAGCCCCTGGAATGCGGAAAGCGCGCCACCCGGCTGGGTGGCGCGCTTTCGTGGCGCGGTCTTACTTGGCGGCGACGACGTTCACGGGGAACGCCGCGGTCACCTCGGGGTGGAGCTTGACCTGGACCTTGTACGAGCCCGTGGTCTTGATGTGGCCGGGCAGCTCGAGGCGGCGCCGGTCGAGGGACGGGCCGCCGGCGGCCTTGACCGCGTCGACGATCTCCGCCGGGGTGATCGAGCCGAACAGGCGGCCGCCGTTGCCGGAACGGGCCGACAGCGTGACCTTGAGGCCCTCGAGCTGGCCCTTGACCTCGTTGGCCTGGCCCAGGTCGCGGATCTCGCGGGCGTCGCGGGCCCGCTTGATGACCGTGACCTGCTTCTCGGCGCCCTTGCTCCACCGGATCGCGAAGCCCTGCGGCAGCAGGTAGTTGCGGCCGTAGCCGTCCTTGACCTCGACGATGTCGCCGGGGGTGCCGAGGCCCGACACCTCCTGGGTGAGGATGATCTTCATTGTCGTGCCTCCCCTCAGCGAGCCGTCGCGGTGTACGGCAGGAGCGCCATCTCGCGGGCGTTCTTGACCGCGCGGGCGATCTGCCGCTGCTGCTGGGAGGTCACGCCGGTGACCCGCCGAGCGCGGATCTTGCCGCGGTCCGAGATGAACTTCCGCAGCAGGGCGGTGTCCTTGTAGTCGATGTAGGTGATCCCGTCCTTGTCGAGCGGGTTCACCTTCTTCTTCGGCTTGCGCAGTGCCGCAGCCTTGGCCATTGCTCTAACTCCTGAACTCAAGAAAGCCCGTTGCGGGGCTTAGAAGGGAGGCTCGTCGTCGAAAGAGGAGCTGCCGCCGCCGGAGCGGCTGTTTCCGGCAGGTGCCGCCGTCGCCCACGGGTCGTCGAACGAGGAGGAGTTGCCGCCTCCACCGCCGCCGCCACCGCTGCTGGGCTGCCGGCTGCCACCACCGCCGCCGCCACCGAAGCCGCCTCCGCCGCCACCGGACCGGTTCATCTTCTGCACCTTCGCCGTGGCGTAGCGCAGGGACGGGCCGATCTCGTCGACCTCGAGCTCGTAGACGGTGCGCTTCTCGCCCTCGCGGGTCTCGTAAGACCGCTGGCGCAGCCGGCCCTGCACGATCACCCGAGCGCCACGCTGTAGCGACTCGGCGACGTGCTCGGCGGCGTCACGCCAGATGTTGCATGCGAGGAAGAGTGGCTCGCCGTCTTTCCACTCGCCCGATTGCCGATCCAAGGTCCGCGGCGTCGAGGCGATGCGGAACTTGGCGACCGCCGCACCCGAAGGGGTGAAGCGCAGCTCAGGGTCGTCGGTCAGGTTGCCGACGACCGTGATGGTGGTTTCTCCTGCCATGATCTTCTCCTCGCCGCTTCTCTCGTTCGCGCACAGGCTCTCAGAGCCCTACGACAAAAACGAGGGTCAGCGGGTCTCCGGCCGGATGACCTTGGTACGCAGGATGGACTCGTTGAGCCGCAGCTGACGGTCCAGCTCCGCCACGGCCTCGGGCGTCGCCTGCAGGTCCACGACGGCGTAGATGCCCTCGGACTTCTTGTTGATCTCGAACGAGAGCCGGCGACGGCCCCAGACGTCGAGCTTCTCGACCGAGCCGCCCGCGGTCCTGATCACGTTCAGGTACTGGTCGAGCGACGGGGCGACGGTGCGCTCCTCGAGCGAGGGGTCGAGGATCACCATGAGTTCGTAATGACGCAAGACGTTCTCACCTCCTGTGGGCTTAGCGGCCACGGTCTCTCCGTGGCAGGAGGTCTTGTGTCGATCGCAGAAAGAAACCGCGGGCACTGTCTCCCACGGCGAGTCACTGCGAACCGAGCCAGCATACCCGCGCCGAGCTGGGCAACCAAAAAGAGAGCCCCGTCTGAGCGACGGGGCTCTCCTCGTGGAGCCGCGGGGCGTCCGGTCCGCATTCGCTGGGTGGGACCTGGGGAGGAACGACCACACCGATGAGGTTGGAACGGCCGCCCCGCGGAGCTTCTGGGCGACAGTCTACGCCATGTTTGTCCGTGATGCACGTTGCGACACGATTGCCCGAATTGCCCCTGTCGCGACGCCGACCACGCAGATACACGCAATCACCGTGAGCAAGCCGAGCGGCTTGGAGTCGGCCATCGGCTCCATCGCCGCGACCGGCTCCGCCGCGGCCATCTGGGTCGCCGGTCCGGCCGGTTGGGCCGCCGTCGCCTGCGTCGCGGTCGACGACAGATCCACCGTGGGTACGCCCGCGAGCACCTTCTTGTCCTCGCCCGGCGGCATCCCCGAGAACGCGGGAACGTTCGCTCCCGTCGTACCCGTGGTCGTCCGGGTCCTGGAACGCGACACCGCGCCGCCCTGCGGCATGGCCTGATTCCCTCGCCCGCGAGTCACGATCACCGTGTCGGGCGACTTGCCCGCCGGCGCGGTGGCCGGCCCCGGCCTCGACGGACGCTGCGGCGGAGTCGTCGCCGGGCCGGACCCCGGCGCGGAGGCACCGCCGCTCGAAGTGGCGGGCGACGTCGGCCCCGGCGGGGTGGAGGTCGCCCCGTCGGTACCGCCGGTCGGAGGCACAGGAGTCGGATCCGGCGTCGCGGACGGGGACGGCGTGGCAGTGACGAGCACCGGCGTCGCGCGATCGGCGACGGCACAGTTGGGGTTGAGCGTGACGGCGGTCGTACCCCTGCGGAACACGACCTCGGTGGACCCGTCGTCCGGAATGGACCCCTTCGAGTCGCCGTTCAGCATCAGGTTGGCATGCCGCCCGGTGCGGTTGACCACCCGTACGGTGCTCTCCGCCGGCACGGTCATCGACCCCACCGAGGGAGTGGACTCGCACGACAGGCCGAGCATCCCGCCGCCGGCGAACACGACCTGGCGGCCACCTCCCTCGACCTGCTCGGCGTTCGCCGTACCCGTGGAGACGACCGCCGCGCCCAGCAGAAACCCGCCTACCACGATCGCCGTCACCCGGTGTCGGACTTGCCGCGACATGCCACCATCTCCCAATTCGTCGTGCAATCCTTCGATTAACGACGTCTTGTCCGGGCCGGTGACGCGGTCGGCGGCCCGGGGACGATGCGCCCGGGGCATTTCGACGACGCTTGACCGCCCGGCGGCGACGCGCCCGGCGGCCTGGCGGCGACGCGCCCGGCGGTCAGGCTGCGACGCTCGGCGACCTGGCAGCGATGCGCTCGGCGGCGTGACGACGGTTTGATGGCTACGCGCCCGGCGGCCCGGCGGCGACGCGCCCGGTGGCCCGGCGGCGACGCGCTCGGTGGCCCGGCGGCGACGCGCCCGGCGGCCCGGCGGCGACGGAAGGTGAGCGTCGTACCCGCGTCGTAGGCTCGGTCCATGCGCATCGGAGCCCATGTCGATCCCGCCGATCCCCTAGACGCAGCCGCCGCCCGCTGCGCCGACGCCGTCCAGTTCTTCCTGGCCGACCCGCAGGGCTGGAAGGCACCGGCGGCCCGGCCGGATGCCGAGGCGCTGCAAGCGTCCGACGTGGACGTCTACGTCCACGCGCCCTATGTGATCAACGTGGCGACGCTGAACAACCGCATCCGCATCCCGAGCCGGAAACTGCTGCTCACCCACGCCCGCGCGGCCGCCGCGATCGGCGCCCGCGGTTTGATCGTCCACGGTGGACACGTCAATGCGGGTGACGACGTCGCGGTCGGATTCGACAACTGGCGCAAGACCTTCGCGTACGCGGAGAAGGAGGGTGGCCTCCCGCTCCCCATCCTCATCGAGAACACCGCCGGTGGCGACAACGCCATGGCCCGCCGCTTCGACAACCTCGCCCGCCTCTGGGACGCGGTCGGCGAGTTCGGCGCGGGCTTCTGCCTCGACACGTGCCATGCCCACGCCGGCGGCGAGGAGCTCCTCGACATCGTCGACCGGGTCAAGGCCATCACCGGCCGCATCGACCTGATTCACGCCAACGACTCCAAGGACACCTTCGACTCGGGCCGAGACCGGCACGACAACCTCGGCAATGGCAAGATCGACCCTGAGTTGGTGGTGGCGGCCATCCGTGCGGCGGGCGCCCCGGCGATCGTCGAAACCCCCGGCGGCGCCGAGGGCCAGTCCGCCGACATCGCGTTGTTGCGCGCGAAGCTCTGAAGCGCGAGCGAACGGGCAGCTGAACCGGCGGCACGAGGGAGCGGAATGACGACCGAGCAGCCGCAGGTCGGCGCCCGGGATGGGTCCGGAGCAGGCGAAGCGGGCACGGCCGGAGCGACGGGCGTGCCAGGATCCGCAGCCGTGACGGGATCCGCCGGTGCCGTTGGCGAGCCGGACGCCGCGGAAATCCCGCCCGCCGCGGGACAGCCGAGTCCAGCCGCGGCGCAGGCCGGGGCCGCGGCCGGAAACCCGAGCGCCGCCGCCAGCCAGCCGAGCCCAGCCGCGGCGCAGGCTGCCGCCGGAAGGCCCGGCGTTGCCGCCGGTCAGCCCGGCCCGCCCGCGGCGCAGGCTGCCTCCGCTCAGCCGGGCGCCATCGACGCGCAGACCGCCCCCGCTCAGCCGGGCGCCGTCAGCGCGTCGATCTCGAACGAGGCGAAGCAGCCGAAGATCCGTCGGTGGGCGGGGTTGCGGCGCGGCCGCGCCGCCAAGGCGGGGGAGCGGACCGGCGCCAACCGCGGACTCCGGCCCGCCGTGCCGCCGCAACCCGCTCCGGCAGACCAGCCCGGTCCGGCGAACGGGCCTGGCACCCCGGGCTCATCCCCGGCGACTCCGCAGAAGAAGACCGCCGAACCGGGAACGGCGACGGACAAGCCCATCGACCCGGCCCAGCCCACCGCCGAGCCGCAGGACCAGACAGCCCCCACCGCCGAGCCGCAGAACCAGACAACCCAGCCCACCGCCGAGCCGGCCGAGTCGCAGAAGCAACCCGGCGAGCCCACCTCCAAGCAGGACGAGCCCCCCACCGGCCGCTTCCGCCGGCGCAAGCCCGCACTCCCCACGACCCGTCCGCCGGGCGCCCCGCCGGACCCCTGGACCGCCTTCGCGGAGACCACCGAGCGCCAGCCCGGCCGCCTCCGTCGCGCCCTGCGGGTGGCCGGCCGGGCGTTCATCCACGAGTACGCCCTGGTCGTCTACGGTTCGCTGCTGCTGGCCGTACTCCTGACGTGGCCCACGCTGCGCTATCCGCTGCACACCGTCCCGCAGGACACCTGGGATCCGTCGCGGCAGGCGTGGCAGGTGTCGTGGGCCGGTCATGTCCTGATCACCGAGCCCGCACGGCTGTGGCAGTCGAACGCGTTCTTCCCCGAGCGGTACAGCTTCGCGTTCGGGAGCAGCCTGCTCGGGTACGCGCCGGCCGGGATGCTCGGGGAGGGCCCGCTCGTCGCGACGCTGCGGTACAACATCCTGTTCGTGCTCGCGCACGCGTTGCTGGCCATCGGCGGGTATGCGCTCGTGCGGCAGCTCGGCGCCGGGCGGACCGGGGCGGTGGTCGGGGCGGTCGCGTTCGCGTACGCGCCGTGGCGGCTGGCGCAGGAGGGGCACCTCGACATCGTCTCCGCGGGGGCGATCCCGTTGGCGCTGGCGATGCTGGCGCGCGGGCACGGCTGGTCGCTGCGGTACGGGTTCCGCCCCGGCCGCCGGCACGCGGGATGGGCGGCGGCCGGCTGGGTGGTGGCGACGTGGCAGCTCAGCCTGGGGTTCCCGCTCGGGCTGCCGTTCGCGTACGTGCTGGCCGGCCTGATCCTGGTCGTCGGCTGTGCCGTGCTGGTGCGGAGGCTTCGGCGGCGGTCGCCCGTACCGGTGCTGGGGTGGCGCCTGCTCGTCACCGATCTGCTCGGCGCGCTGATCGTCGCGGGGGTCGGTGCGCTCATCGCCGTCCCGTACCTGCGCGTGCCGGACACCGGGCCGGCCGGCACGGAGATCGCGTTCTTCTCGCCACCCGTACGCAGCCTGTTGATCGGCCCCGCGGAGTCGCGCATCTGGGGCGCGCCGCACGCCGTGGCCCGGCAGTCGCTGGCGTGGCCGGCGGAGATGAGCCTGCTGCCCGGGTTCGTCCTGTACGCCCTCGCCCTCGTCGGGCTGGTCTTCTCGGTCTGGCGCATGTGGCAACGGCTGATCCTGCTGGCCGCCGTCCTGGTCAGCGCCGTGTTCACGCTGGGCACGACCTTCTTCGAAGGCCGCTGGACCTACCTCCCGCTCTTCGGCCATCTGCCGGGCTCTTTCGGCGTACGCATCCCCGGCCGGTTGATGCTGTGGGTGACCCTGTTCCTGGTGATCCTGGCTGCCGGCGCGGTCGCCGAGTTCGTGCGTCGCGCCGAGCACCTGGCCGCGTCCCGGATCCCGCCGTGGCCCGGGCCGTGGCTGCGGCTGGCGACGTTCGTACCGCTGCTCCTCGTCGTCGGCGAATCCTGGAACGCGACCGCGCACCCCGTGGTGCCGGAACAGCCGGCGGCGATGCGTACGGTGACCGGCCCGATGTTGGTCCTGCCCACGACGGCGCTGACCGATCAGACCGTCATGCTGTGGTCCACGACCCGCTTCCAGCAGCTGGCGAACGGCAGCGGCGGTTTCGCCGCCCGCCGCCAGGCCGAGCTACGCCGCTCGGTGGCCACGTTCCCGGACGCGACGAGCGTCCAGTACCTGCGCACGCAGGGCATCGGCACGGTCCTGCTGCTCCGCTCGCAGGCCGCGGGTACGTCGTGGGAGCGCGCGGGGGATCTGCCGGTCGACAGCCTCGGCATCACCCGCGAGGACCTCGACGAGAACTCGGTGCTGTTCCGCCTCAGCTGACAGCGGCACGGCGGCGAACCCGAAGCGCTCCACCGGCACGCGGCCGGCAAGCGCTGGCCGCACCGGGCCGGCAAGCGCTGGGCGCACCAGGCCGGCAAGCGCTGGGCGCACCAGCCCGGCAAGCGCTGGCCGCACCAGCCCGGCAAGCACTGAGCACCGGGCCGGCAGCCACGGGCCGCACCGGGCCGGCGGGCACGGGCCAAGGTGGTCCCGCGGCCCCCGGCAAGGTGGGCCGCACCGGTCACGAGCGCGCCGGGCGCCCGAAACAGCGCAGGCAACCACCGCGCAGGCGGCGGACCCGCCGCTCACCCCACGGGCGTGGGCGACGCATCCCCCGCCTCGACCGCCGCCGTCGCCGGCCGCTGTTCCACGTGGAACACCCGTCGCAGCGACGCCACCCATCCCGCGTCCTCCGCCCCGTCGAGCACGCCCCCGTCAGGGTCGTCCTCGTACGTGCGGCGGACCGGGTCCAGTTCCGGGTGCCAGATCTCGCGGATCACCAGGCCGCACAGCACCGCCACCGTGATGAGCCGCAGGCTGGAGGCCAGCACGAACGTCCCTTCCGGGATCACCGGCTTGCCGCCCGCGCCGAGCAGCTCGGCGTAGAAGGCGGTGAAGTAGCCGATCTCCGCGACCGACCAGGCGATGATCGCGCCCCAGCGGGGGCGGGCGAGGACGATCAGCGGGAGGAGCCAGAGGACGTACTGCTGGGACCAGACCTTGCTGAAGATGAGGAAGACCGCCACGACGAGGAACGCCACCTGGGCGAGGCGGGGACGCCGGGGTGCCAGCAGGCAGAGCACCGCGATGGCCAGGCAGGCGAGGATCGTCAGCGCGTACGTCAGGGTGTTCAGAGCGGGCACGTGATCGCTGAGCCATTGGAACGGGCCCTGGTCCCCGGCGCCGCCGCTGTTCCACTTGGTGTCGAGGTAGCGGCCGATGTACCAGAGCGTGCCCCAGTCGATGGGCCGGGTGCGGTTGAGGTCGAAGAACCTGGCGAAGCTGTCCGGGTAGAGGATCGCGATCGGAACGTTGGTCACCAGCCAGGCACCGACCGCCGTGGCGACGGCGGCCCAGAAGGCCTGGAGCCGGCGGGAGCGCAGGGCGAGCACGAAGATGGGCCCGAGGATGAACAGCGGCCATAGTTTGGCCGCGCCGCCGAGGCCGAGGAGGAGCCCGGCGAGCCAGGGCCGGCGCCGGGCCCAGGCGAGGAGCCCGAACATCGCCAGGCCGATCGCGAGGAAGTCCCAGTTGACCGTCGCGGTGACGAGCAGGATCGGGGAGAGGGCGAAGATCGCGGCGTCCCACGGCCGGCGGCGGCGCAGGGCGAGGAGGACCGCCGCGGACGCGACCGCCAGGATCGACAGCACGAGCGCGTTGGCGTTGTAGAACCACTTGCCCTGGTTGATCTCGGGGTATTTCTGGCCGAGGGCGTGCACGGGCAGACCGAGCGCACCCATGAAGTAGCCGGTGACGACCGGGTACTCGACGGGGTGGTCCCGGTACGGCACCTTGCCCTCGTTGAGGCCCTCGGCGTAGTACAGGGCCAGCACGTCGGTGTAGCAGAACCGCGTGTACTGGACGTTCTTCTGCCAGTCGCCGTCCTGGCAGGGTGACTTCTGCACCCAGCTGAACGCGAGCGTCAGGCAGACCAGCGCCAGAATGATCCGCTGGGCGGTCCAGAAACCGCCGCGGCGGGCGCCGGGCCGGACGGCGTGTGCCCCGACGGGCCCGCCGATGGCCTGCGAGAGCCCTCGGACGAAGCCGTCGGACTCGGCGGGCAGGTCGGTCCGGTCGGTGTCCGACGGCGAAGTCGCGCTCATGACTCCGCATCATGCCGCATTCCGGTTCCGAAGTGACGGTCCCGTCCGGGCGAGAAACGGGCGGGAACGCCGGACCGGTGCGGCTCGCCGACACCCCGGAAAAACGGATCGGCGCCCACCGTGGAGGGTGAGCGCCGGTCCGTTCGGATTCGCGTACGGTCAGCCGCCGTCGTTCTGTTCGCCGTCGGTCTGGCCTCCGCCCACCCCGGGCCCGGTACCACCACCGCCGGGTACGCCGGGCAGCGTGTTCTGACCGCCGTCGTTCGTACCGCCGTTGTCGTTGTTGCCGCCGTTGTTGCCGTTGCCGTTCCCATTGCCGTTGCCATTGCCGTTCCCGTTGCCGTTCTGGCACTGCTGCGGCGCGATCCGGCAGATGAGGCTCTGGTCCGGCGGCTGCTGCTCCTGGGTCGGCGGCGGGGGAGGCGGCGCCACACCGTTGGCGTACGGGCTGTTCGGGTCACCCGTGGAAACCCGCGTGGGGAAGCTCTCCTGCTTCATGTCCAGCGCACGGGTGACCGTGTTGATGAACTTCTCCCAGATGGCCGCCGGCGTGCCGGAGCCGAACATGTCTGAGTTGCCGTCCTTGAGCTCGACCTTGTTCTTGGCGCCACCGACCCACACCGTGGCCGCGAGCTGCGGGATGCCGCCGACGAACCAGGTGTCACCGCTACCGGTGTGGTTGTCCTTGCCGTCGTCGAACTCCCAGGTGCCGGACTTGGCGATCGCCGGGCGGCCGTTGCGCAGGGTGTTCTCGGCGTGCGCCGGGATCTTCGCCATCACGCCGGAGAGGTTCGACATCTGGTCCTTGTCGAAGACCCGCTTCGGCGCGAGCTTCTCCGACTTCACGACCTTCTTCTTGCCGGTGTCCGGGTCGACCGCCTTCACCGACTTGACGAAGTGCACCTTGTTGCGGATGCCCTGGTTGACGATGGTCGCGACGCCCTCGGCGTGCTCGAGCGGCACCACGTGGTACTGGCCGAACGCGACCTCGTTGTCGAAGTTCTTCTTCCAGGTGGAGGCCTGGGTGTTGTCCAGGTCCACCATGGGACCGTTGTCCGGCCACATGTGCTGGATGCCGGCGTCACGCGCGGCCGCGATGACCTTGTCGCGGCCGATGCCGTCGGCGATCCAGTAGAACGGGAAGTTGTACGACTTGATCGTCGCCGTCTCGAGGTCACAGTTCCGGGTCTTGCCGCCACAGATCGAGCCCGGGTCGGCACCGGCGTTGTTGATCTCCCGGCCGCCCTCGCGCTTCTTCGTGCTGTCCCAGATCGTGTCGAACGAGATGTTCTCCCGCAGGCCCGCGGCCAGCGTGTAGATCTTGAACGTCGAGCCGGGGGACTGGCCGCGGCCGCTGAAGCCGGTGCCGTCGCCGTTCATGTAGCTGCCGTAGTCGGTGCCGTTGGGGTCGTCGCCGGCGTAGTAGCCGAGCACCCGCCCGTTGGTCGGGTCGATGCCGATGACCGCGGCCTGGTACGACTTCGGCTTGCCGTGCATCGGCGACTCGTCGCTCTTGCGCGAGCCGGCCTCCTCGGCGGCCTTCTGCACCTCGGGGTTGATGGTCGTGGTGACCGTGTAGCCGCCCCGCTGGAACTCGGTCTCGCTGATGCCCATCTCGCGCAGCTCGGCGTTGACGTGGCGCATGATCATGCCGACCGGCTTGTCCGCGGCGCACGTCTTGCAGCCGCCCTTCGAGGGCGGCTTGACCTTCGGGTACTTGCGAGCGGCGTACACCTCGGGAGAGATCCACTTCTCCTCGAGCATGTTCTTCATCGTGTACTCCCAGCGGTCTTTGGCCGCCTGGAGGTTGTAGTTGGGGTCGAAGCCCTTGTGCCCGCCCGACGGGTCCGGCTCGGGCTGCTTGATGATCGAGGCGAGCACGGCCGCCTCGTACGGCGTGATCGCGTTCTTGTCGCCCTCGGGCGTCATCACCGACTTGCCGAAGTAGCCCTGCGCCGCCGCCTCGATGCCGTACCGGCCCTCACCGAGGTAGATGTAGTTCAGGTAGAAGCCCATGATCTGGTTCTTGTCGTACTTGCCCTCGAGCTTGCGGGCGAGCACGGCTTCCCGGAGCTTGCGGTTGTAGCTGATCGCCTTGAGATCCGCGGCGTGCCGGGCGTACTGCTGGGTGATCGTCGAGGCGCCCTGCGTGCTGCCACCGGTGAAGTTGTTCCACGCGGCCCGGACGATGCCCTTCATGTCGATGCCGTTGTGGTGGTAGAAGTTCTTGTCCTCGGCCGCGGCGACGGCGTGCTGCACGACCATGTTGATCTTCGGCTGCGGCACGATCGTGCGGTTCTGGTCGCCGAGGCGCGCGAGCACGTTGCCCGACTCGTCGAGGATGACGTTCGTCTGCGCCTCGGTCTTCTGCGGCGGCAGGTCGACGTCGTCCCAGAGGTACGTGCCACCGACGACGCCCGCGCCGAGCAGGATCACCAGGACGGCGGCCGCGGCGGTCAGGATGTTGGTGCGCCGGCGCTTCCTGGCTGCCTTGGTGAGGATCTTCTGCGCGCTGCCACGCTTGCCGTTGCCGGACGGGTCGCCGAGGTCGATGTTGCCGCCCCCGCCGACCGCGGGCGAGACGGGCCGGACGGCGGCGCGGGCCACGGAGGCCCGTCCGCCGGCACCCGCGGCGTTCGGCGTGCCCACGGAGGCGCGGCCGCCGACCGAGGCGCGGGCGCCCACAGCGCCGGTGCCGGCGCCGACGGAGGCCCGACCGGCGCCCGCGGGGGCACGCCCGCCGACCGAGGCCGATCCGACGGAGGCCGCGCCGCGGGGCACGGAGCCGCTGACGGAGGCACGACCGCCGGCCGGACGCCGATAGGCGTCGGGCCCGGGGCGCTCGTCGTAGCCGGACTGGTCGTCGTCAGGCGTGGAAGCAGCGGACGGCCCGGGCACTCGGGCCCGGGCGCGTGCAGACTGCGGATCGCCGTACGAGTTCATTCGGTTACACCTACCGGTCGCGGTGGCGCGCCCGGGGAGCCCTGGAGGGGCTCCCGCCGGCTGGGCCACGTACGGACATTCTGGGCTGCATCCCCGCAGCCGCCCTGTCGGATGTCAAGAATGACCGATTGCGGCGCTGGATGCCCGTGTCGGTCGGGGTCGCGTCAACGTTAGCGACGTTGAGGGCGATCACTGTCTGCCCTCCCGGCGATGTGACGACGACCCTGTCTCGCGGTGGCGGCCCGAGGCGGACGCGGCGGCTGCGGCCGCGCCGTTGTCCAGTTCGTCGGATTTCAGCGCGTCCCTGCCGAGCAGGTACTGCTCGATCAGATGGTTCCACGCGCAGGACTGGCACACCTCGACCACGAAGACTTGGAACTCACGCAGCGTCATCGCGAGGACCGGCAGCTCGGCGAGCTTGCGGGCCTGGCCGGCGGACTGCTTCAGCTCGTCGCCGTAGATGTAGTGCACCAAGGTGAGGTTGTCGCGGCGGCAGACCGGGCAACGCTCGTCGGTCGGCTCACCGTGGAACCGGGCTGCGTTTCTGAGGTAGGGCGAGGCATCGCAGACCTCGAGGGTCCCGACCTTGCCGTTGTGCACGTCACGCAGCAGCGCTCGCTTCTGTAGCGAGTAGTCGACGACCTGCCGCTGCGTGCGCATGGCGAAGAGAGTACGCGGTCCGGTCCGGAACGGCGACAGCCATCACACAGCGTGGCGCGGCGACTGCGGTACACGCATTGCCTTGCGATAAGCCTCGCCTCGACCTACGGTTGCGATGTATCGGCCCGATACATCGCAGTGAAGGAGGTGGCCCGATGCTGGAACTGGCGATCCTCGGCCTCCTCCAGGAAGCCCCGATGCACGGGTACGAGCTGCGCAAAGAGCTCGCCACCAAGCTGGGCACGATCCGTGCCGCGATCAGCTACGGCACCCTCTACCCCACCCTCAAACGGCTGCACACCGCCGGCTGGATCAGTGAGCAGGCCACCGAGACCGACATCGTCCCGCCGATGACGAGCAAACGGGGCCGGATTGTCTACAAGATCACTGCCGAGGGGAAAGAGCGGTTCGCCGACCTCCTGGCCCAGGCGGGCCCGGAGACGTACGACGACGCGGGCTTCGGCGTGCACTTCACCTTCTTCTCCCGGACCGACCGGGCGACCCGGCTGCGCATCCTCGAGGGTCGCCGTCGTCGCATCGAGGAACGCCGGGAAGGGCTGCGGGACGTATTGGCGCGCGCCGGGGACCGGCTCGACGCGTACACCCTCGAACTGCAGCGCCACGGACTCGACGCGTGTGAGCGCGAGGTCCGCTGGCTGGAGGAGCTCATCACGAACGAGCGCTCCGGCCGTGCCCCGTCCGTCGCGACTGGCGGCACACCCGATTCCGCGGCCGAACCGGTCGTGGAAGCACCCCCCGAAGAACCGGCTCCGCATCAGGACCGGCCGTGATGAACAAGGAGGCAAACGCGATGGGCTCCGTCCGCGTCGCCATCGTCGGTGTGGGTAACTGCGCCTCGTCCCTCGTACAGGGCGTGGAGTACTACCGCGACGCCGACCCGAACGACCGCGTTCCGGGTCTCATGCACGTCACCTTCGGCGACTACCACGTCAATGACGTGAAGTTCGTCGCGGCGTTCGATGTGGACGCCAAGAAGGTCGGCATGGACCTCGCCGAGGCGATCGTCGCCAGCGAGAACAACACGATCAAGCTCACCGACGTGCCGCCCACCGGGGTGACCGTCCAGCGTGGACCGACCTTCGACGGTCTGGGCACGTACTACCGCGAGACCATCGAGGAGTCGTCGGCCGAGCCGGTCGACGTCGTCAAGGCCCTCAAGGACGCCGAGGTCGACGTCGTCGTCTCGTACCTGCCGGTGGGTTCCGAGGAGGCCGACAAGTTCTACGCGCAGGCCGCGATCGACGCCGGCTGCGCGTTCGTCAACGCCCTGCCCGTCTTCATCGCCTCGGACCCGGTCTGGGCGAAGAAGTTCGAGGACGCTGGCCTGCCGATCGTCGGCGACGACATCAAGAGCCAGGTCGGCGCGACGATCGTGCACCGCGCGCTCGCCAAGCTGTTCGAAGACCGCGGTGTCGAGCTGCTGCGCACGTACCAGCTCAACTTCGGCGGCAACATGGACTTCATGAACATGCTGGAGCGCACCCGCCTGGTCTCGAAGAAGATCTCGAAGACCCAGTCGGTGACCTCGCAGATCCCGCACGAGATGGTCAAGAGCGACGTGCACATCGGCCCGTCGGACCACGTGCCGTGGCTCGACGACCGCAAGTGGGCCTACATCCGGCTCGAGGGCCGCAGCTTCGGCGACACCCCGCTGACCGCGGAGCTCAAGCTCGAGGTGTGGGACTCGCCGAACTCGGCCGGCGTGATCATCGACGCGGTCCGCGCCGCGAAGATCGCCAAGGACCGCGGCATCGGTGGCCCGATCCTCTCGGCCAGCTCGTACTTCATGAAGAGCCCGCCGGTGCAGTACAACGACCACGACGCGAAGGAGGCCGTGGAGGCCTTCATCAAGGGCGACATCGAGCGCTGACGCTCGAACGCACGAAAGGCCGGACCGGCAACGGTCCGGCCTTTCGCGTCGGTGGGTCAGCTCACGGTCGTGACGGGGGCGGCCGCCGTGACGGGGGTACGCCGCCAGCGCTCAGCCGTGGCGCGCGCCTTGGCCGGGAACGGGGCGCCGGTGCGGGCCGCCTCGTCCTTGCGCCGGTTGGGCAGGGACAGCCGGATGACCTTCGCCCACGCCGAGGCCACCTGCTTGGGCAGTGGGCCGGTGACGTACTGCAGGTCGTACTTCTCGAACAGGGCGCGTACCTTCGGCGCGATCTCGCCGTACCTGTTGCTGGGCATGTCGGGGAACAGGTGGTGCTCGATCTGGTGCGACAGGTTGCCGGTCATGATGTGCATCAGCTTGCTGCCGCTGACGTTGGCCGAGCCGAGCATCTGCCGCAGGTACCACTCGCCGCGCGTCTCGCCCTCGATGGACGTCTTCTCGAAGGTCTCCACCCCGTTGGGGAAGTGACCGCACATGATCACCGAGTGGCTCCACAGGTTGCGGATCAGGTTGGCGGTGGCGTTGGCCGCGATCGTGTGCAGGAACGACGGCCCCGACAGGGCGGGGTGGATGACGTACTCCTTGAGCGCCTGCTTGCCGATCTTGCGCCGGACCGTCTTGAGCGCGGCCCGGAACTTCGGGTCCCGGCGGCGTTCCTTGGTCGCGAGGTTGTGCCCGAGCTCCAGGTCGTACGCGGCGATGCCGTACTCGAAGAGGCACGCGTTGAGGAAGTTGTAGAACGGCTGGCCCAGGTACGCCGGCGTCCACGGCTGGTCCTCATCGACGCGCATGATGCCGTACCCGAGGTCGTTGTCGCGCCCGACCACGTTGGTGTACGTGTGGTGCAGCTCGTTGTGCGCATGCTTCCACTGCTCCGCCGGGGACGCGAAGTCCCACTGCCACGTGGTCGAGTGGATCTTCGGGTCCCGCATCCAGTCCCACTGGCCGTGCAGGACGTTGTGGCCGATCTCCATGTTGTCCAGGATCTTGGCGATCGACAGCCCGGCCGTGCCGACCAGCCACGCCGGCGGGAACAGCGAGAAGAGCAGGACGGCCCGGCTGCCCACGTCCAGGCTGCGCTGAATCTTGATCATGCGCCGGATGTACGCGGCGTCGCGTTCGCCGCGGCTGCCCATGACCTCGTCGCGGATCGCGTCGAGCTCGATGCCGATCTGCTCGATGTCCTCGGGGGTGAGGTGCGCGATCGGGTTGGACTTCTTGTGCTGGATCGTGGTCACGGGCGGTCCTCTTCTTCTACAGGTCGATCTGGCAAGGACCGGCGGCGGCCGATACGCAGGTCTGCACGGGGATGCTGTCGCCGGGCTCGGCGACGGTGAGCCGGCCGTCGCGCAGGTCGCGCACGGCGCCCTCGCGCAGCGGCAGCACGCAGCTGAAGCAGATGCCCATGCGGCAGCCGGAGGGCATGAGCACGCCGGCGGCCTCTCCGGCGTCCAGGAGGGGCACGGTCCCGTCGGTCTCCACGACGGTGCCGGAATGCGTGAACGTGACCGTGCCGCCCTCGCCGCTGGTGGTCACGGCCGGGCGGAAGCGCTCGACGTGCAGCAGGTGCGCCGCGTCGGCGTCGGCCCAATGGGTGGTCAGGTCGTCGAGGAGCTCGTTGGGCCCGCAGGCCCACGTGTGCCGGGCGAACAGGTCCGGCACCAGCTCGTCGAGGTCGGCCGGCTTGATCCGGCCGTCGGCCGCGGTGTGCCGCTCGACGAGCCGGATGCGGCCGCGGCCGGCCAGGGCGCGCAGCTCGGCGCCGAAGACGGCCGCTTCCCGCGTACGCGCGGAGTGCACGACGACCACGTCGTCCAGCTCGGCCAGGTGGTTGCGCAGCATGCCCATGACGGGGGTGATGCCGCTGCCCGCCGTCACGAACAACGTCTTGGCCGGCAGGGGAGCGGGGAGCACGAACTCGCCCGTGGGCCGGTCCAGGTGCACGAGCATGCCGCGCCGGGCCCGGCGTACGAGGTGGGTGCTCACCGCGCCGCCGGGTACGGCGTTCACGGTGATGCAGATGCGCCCGTCGCGGCGTCCGGCCCGGCTGGTCACCGAGTACGAGCGCCACAGCCGTACGCCGTCGACGTCCACCCCGAGCCGCACGTACTGGCCGGGTACGTGCCCGGTCCAGCCGACGCCGGGCTTGAGCAGGAGGCTGGCGCTGTCGGGCGTCTCCGGCCGTACCGCCTCGACGCGGGCGCGCAGCACCCGCGGGTTGCGCAGCGGGGCCACGGCGTCGAGGTAGTCGGCGGGGACCAGCGGCGCCGTGATCAGTTCCACGGCACGATGCGCGCCGGTCCGGAGCGCTTTGATAACAGCCACGTAACAAACGTCCTGCACCGGGCGGACAATCGCCTGACCCGCCGAAGTAAATCTGGCTCCCACTCTTGTACGCCTGGAACAAAAGTCCCGCTCCACACCTCCCGGAAGCCGAAAGCGCCCGTAGGGTGGAAAGAGTCGAGGTCACCGCGCTCGGACGGCTCGGTCGACGGACGCTAAATCAGGACAAAGAGGTCACCATGCCGTACCTGAGCGATGTCAATCTCCGAGCCGTCCTCGCCGTCCTGGTGGACCGCGCCGGCGGCACGATCGAGGTCGCCAACACCGAGCTCTACGACGCCATGCTGCCCGGTCATGGGCTCAGCGAACGGTTTCTCGTGGAAGAGACCGCGAGCGGAATTCGCCTGTCCGTCATTTCCGGTGACGCCGGGACAGATAAGCCGCCGCCCGGCCACCGGTGAGAAACGGTGCTACGGTGGCCTCGTTGCAGTTTTGATTTCCGTAGACGTTGCCAGCGCCTGATGGGTATCCGAACCCGTGAGGCGCTTTTTTGCGTTCCCGTCTCTCCGGACGCGGTTGATCAACTCGACGACACGGGATCCCGCACGGTGCGGGGTCCCCATCGCCTTCGAAGGAGACGACATGGCTTCTGGCACCGTCAAATGGTTCAACGCCGACAAGGGCTTCGGCTTCATCACCCAGGACGGTGGCGGCGCCGACGTATTCGCCCACTTCTCGGCCATCGCGGCGGACGGTTACCGCAGCCTCGAGGAGAACCAGCGGGTCGAATTCGACGTCACGCCCGGGCAGAAGGGCCCGCAGGCCAGCAACATCCGGCCTATCTGATCGGTTCCGGGGTGCGGTGGTCCGACTGGTTCAGCGGGCCGCCGCTCCCCGGGATTATTTCCATTCCCGGAATTACGTCCGCTCAGCTCCAGGCGCGTTCCAGCGCGACCCGGGCCTCCAGCTCGAGCAACTGCCGTTTCCGGGGCAGCCCGCCGCCGAATCCGACGAGTTTCCCGCCGGCGCCCACCACCCGGTGACACGGCACGATGACCGGCACGGGATTGCGGTTGCACGCCGTCCCCACCGCACGGGCCGCCCCCGGGTCACCCAGTGCCGTGGCGATCGCTCCGTACGTGCGCATCTCGCCGTACGGAATCGAAGCGATCTGGGTCCACACCGCGCGCTCGAAATCCGACCCGCCGCGCATCTCCACCGGCACCGAGAACTCCGTGACCATGCCGGAGAAGTAGCCGCCGAGCTCGGCGAGCACCCGCTCCGTCGCCGGATCGCCGGGCGCGGACGCCCACGCCGGCGACGCACCGAACCGGACGCCGATCACCGTCTCGCCGTCGAGGTCGACGCCGAGCGGGCCGATGGGTGTCTCCAGAAGCGTCCGCACGCCTCGATTGTGCTCCCGGGGTACGACAATCAGGAGATGTGGCCGTGCTCGCGCGCCCAGCGCAGCAGCTCGGCCTCGGCGTCGTCGCGGGAGAGCGGTCCCCGGTCGAGCCGCAGCTCCTTCAGATGCCGCCAGGCCTGTCCGACGATCGGCCCCGGCGGCACCCCGAGCAGCTCCATGATCGCGTTGCCGTCCAGGTCCGGGCGGACCCGCGCGAGGTCCTCCTCCTCCTGGATCCGCGCGATCCGCTCCTCCAGCGCGTCGTAGTCGGCAGCCAGCGCCGCCGCCTTGCGCCTGTTCCGCGTCGTGCAGTCGGAACGGGTGAGCTTGTGCAGGCGGGGCAGCAGCGGACCGGCGTCGGTCACGTAGCGGCGTACGGCCGAATCGGTCCACTCGCCCCGGCCGTACCCGTAGAAGCGCAGGTGCAGCGCGACCAGGCCGACCACGTCGGAGATGACGTCCTTGGGGTACTTCATCGCCTTCATGCGCTGCTTCGTCAGCCGCGCGCCGACCACCTCGTGGTGGTGGAAGCTGACCCGCCCGTCGCGGCCCACGGCCTTGGTCGCCGGCTTGCCGACGTCGTGCATCAGCGCGGCCATCCGCAGGACGAAGTCCGGCCCGGCGTCGCCCTCGAGGCGGACCGCGTTGGCGACCACGATGAGCGTGTGCTCGTACACGTCCTTGTGCTGGGCGTGCTCGTCGATCTCCAGCTTGAGGCCGGACAGCTCCGGCAGGAACCGGTCGGCGAGCCCGGTGTCGACGAGCAGCCGCAGGCCACCCACCGGGTCGAGGCCGCACAGCAGCTTGGTGAACTCGTCGCGGATCCGCTCGGCGGTGATCCGGTCGAGATCGGCCGCCATCTCCCGCATGGCCGTCAGGACGCCAGGGTCCACAGTGAACCGGAGCTTCGCCGCGAAACGGGCGGCACGCAGCATCCGAAGTGGATCGTCGCCGAACGACTCCTCCGGCCGCGCCGGCGTCCTGATCAGGCCCGCGGCGAGGTCCTCGAGCCCGCCGTACGGGTCGGTGAAGACGTGCCCCGGCAGGCTGACCGCCATCGCGTTGATCGTGAAGTCGCGGCGGCGCAGGTCGTCGAGGAGGTTGTCGCCGTACTCCACGACGGGATTGCGGGTCACCCCGTCGTACGCCTCCGCGCGGAACGTGGTGATCTCCAGGCGCAGGCCGTCCTTCTGCACCCCGATCGTGCCGAACTCGCGGCCCGTCTCCCAGATCGCGTCCGCCCAGCCCTTGACCACCGCGAGGGTCTGCTCGGGCCGCGCGTCGGTGCAGAAGTCGAGGTCGTCGCCGAGGCGGCCGAGCAGCGCGTCCCGCACCGAGCCGCCCACCAGGTGCAGCTCATGGCCGGCGGCACCGAAGCGGCGCCCCAGCTCGTCGGCGACGGGGGAGACCCGCAGCAGCTCCTGGACGGCGTTGCGCTGGGCCGAATTCAACACAGACATGGGACGACCAGGGTATCGGAGGCATCAGCCCCCGCTGTGGGTGGCAGCCTTCAGTCCGGTCGTGGGTGGCGGGCGGGGCGGTCGGACGGCAGCCTTCAGTCCGGTCGTGGGTGGCGGGCGGGGCGGTCGGACGGCAGCCTTCAGTCCGGTCGTGGGTGGCGGGCGGGGCGGTCGGACGGCAGCCTTCAGTCCGGTCGTGGGTGGCGGGCGGGGCGGTCGGACGGCAGCCTTCAGTCCGGTCGTGGGTGGCGGGCGGGGCGGTCGGATGGGGCAGGATGGGAGCGTGCCCGTACCCGAGGCGCTGCATCGCCTCAGCGAGGATCCGGACTTCTGGTCTCTCCTGCGGGCGGACGAGAGCGCGACCACCGATCCCGACGCCGAGCCCGCCGAGCTGCGGATCAGCCTCCCCGTGACCGGCGGCTACGGTCTCGTGCTCGACCTCGACCTGGTCACCGGCGAGCAGACGCTGGGGCTGCGCGAGCCCGCGACCAGCGAACCGGTGCAGCTGGGCTGGGCGGCGCCGGGCCGTCCCCATCCGGCCGCGCTGCGCTGGCACGAGCTCGAGCTGTGCGCTCGGGTGATCGCGCTGGAGGATCCGACGCTGCCGCACCCCGGCCTGGTGGTGGCGCTGCTCGGACCGTTCGCGCCGGCCACCGCGGAGGACGACGAGACGACGATCGCCGCGGTGCGCGAGGCGGCGTACCGGTCGCTGCGCCGCGACGTCCCGGCCGTCGAGCCGGCCGGCCCGGAGCAGACGCCGCTGCCGCTGTTCGCCGGCGCCGACTGGTGGCCCCAGCCCGAACAGCCGTCGCCGCAGGTTCTCGACGAGGCCGCGATCGCGGCCTACACCGCCCCCGCGCCGGCCCACCTCCAGGTCCGCGGCGGCTCACGCTTCCCGCACGAGGGCCTCAATGAATTGGTACGGCACGCAGCAAAGCGACTGTCCCAGCTCCCGGACGAACAGTGGTACGCCCAGGTCCGCCCGTTAGCGCGGCAGATGGCGGACACGGGCGACTTGGGTCCGGTCAACGCTCTGCTCGGCGTGCTCACGGAGGCCGGCTGCGACCACCCGACGGTCCTCGACGCGCTGAGCGAGCCGCTCGTGCCCCTCGAGGCGTGCTGGATGGTGGAAACGTTGGCCGGCGCGGTCCCGGGCACCCTCGTACGCCGGCACGTGTAGGGAACACCCCCTGACCCCAGTGGCTAGGGTGTCGTCTGTATTCGTACCCCTGGGGAGGTTCTGGTGAGCGGCGGCCTGTACCGCAGCGCGCACGCCGCGCCCGACGGTGAGCCGGAGGCGTCCGACGGCGTGACGCTCATCTCCGTCGACAACACCGGCACCATTCCCACCGCCGCGGCCGACCAGGCTCTGCCGCCCGAGGTGATCCCGCCCACGGTCGTCGAGTCGTCCGGCAGCGGCACCGTCTACGGCAGCGCGTCCGCCGGTGCGACCCCCGATGCGGCTGCGGAGCCCGTCGCGCCGACAGGTGGCTCCGAGGAGCGCAGCACCACCGGCAACAGCGCGATCATGGCGGCCGGCAGCCTGGTCAGCCGGGTCATCGGCTTCGTCCGGAACATGCTGATCGGCATGACGCTGGGCGCGGGCGTCGGGGACGCGTACACGAGCGCGCAGTTCCTGCCCAGCCAGATCTACGAGCTGCTGCTCGGCGGCATCCTCTCCAGCGTCCTCATCCCGCTGCTGGTCCGGCGCCGCAAGGCCGACCCGGACGGCGGCCAGCTGTTCACCCAGCGGCTGCTGACCTTCGCCGTCGTGTCGCTGGGCATCGCCACGGTGCTCGTCACGGTCGCCGCGCCGGTGATCACAGCCATCCAGTCCAGCAGCGACACCACCGCGGACTACCGGGAACTGGTCACCTTGCTGGCGTACCTGATCCTGCCCATCATCTTCTTCACCGGGCTGTCCGCGCTGATCGGCGCGGTGCTCAACGTCCGCGGGCACTTCGCCGCGCCGATGTGGGCGCCGATCCTCAACAACCTCGTCGTCATCGCGACGTGCGGCGTCTTCCTTCTCTTCTTCGGCAAGGCCGGCGCGACGCCCGGGGACATGAGCGCCGGCGAGATCGCCCTCATCGGCGGCGGCACGCTGCTCGGCATCGTCGTGCAGGCGCTCGGCCTGCTCCCGGCCCTGCGCAAGGTGGGCTTCGCCTGGAAGTGGCGCTGGGCGCCGCGGGAGCTGGGCCTGGGCGAGATCGGCCGGCTCGCCGGCTGGATGCTCTGCTACGTCGCCGCCAACCAGGTCGCGGTGTTCCTGGTGGTGCGGGTGCTCAGCGGCGTCTCCGGGGACGACCGCAACGCCAGCACGCTGGCCTTCAACAACGTCTTCCTGCTGACGATGATGGCGCACGGCATCATCGGCGTCTCCGTCATGACCGCGCTGCTGCCGAGGATGAGCGCGGCCGCCGCGGACGGCCGGTTCCAGGAGGTCAGCGAGAACCTCAGCCGCGGCATCCGCCTGACGACCACGGCCCTGACGCCCATCGCGGTCACCTACGGCGTGCTCGGCGTGCCGATCGCGGTGACCCTCTTCCAGGGCGGGGCGCTCTCCTACGACCAGGCGTTCGCCACCGGCCGGGTGCTCGTCGTCGCCGCGTTCGCCGTGATCCCGCTGTCGATCAGCTACCTGTGCACGTATGCCTTCTACTCCCTGCAGGGCAACAGGACGGTCGCGCTGATCAACCTGCCCGTCGTCGCCGTCCGCATCGCCGGTTACTTCCTGCTGGCCGCCGTGCTGTCCGAGTCGCTGGCCGCGGCCGGCATGACCGCGGCGAACGCGGTGTCCTACCTGCTGTCCGCGGTGGTCTCCCTCGCGGTCCTGCGCCGCCGGATCGGCCGGCTCAACCTCGGGTCGGTGGCCGCCGCGCTGGTGAAGGTGGTGGTGGCCGCCGCGGTGGCGGCCGTGGCGGGCCTGCTGATCCGGCAGGTGCTGCCCGGCGGTGACACGCCCGGGCGCGTCGCCGCCGCGATTCAGGTCATCGCGGGTGGTGGGGTGATCATGCTGACCTACCTGGTGGCGGCTACGCTGCTGAAGGTCCACGAAGTCAGTCAAGTCGTCGGGATGGTGCGCCGCAAACTCGGGCGCTGACGCCTGTGGACAACATGTGGATAACCCTCTGAACAGCTATTTTCCCCGCACCGACCGGCCCGGACGGGCCCGACGAGCGGACCCTGACGGGTGCCGCGCCCAGGGCTGACCTGTAAGACTCTGGTCCCGGGCGGGTAAGGTCGGGGGCGACACGTGCGGACCCACCGAGGGAGGACGGGTGACCCAGGTCGGCGAAGGCCACGGCACCGCGGCCGACGAGGCCGGACCGGTCATGACCTTCGGTGTCCCCACCGTCGGTGAGATCCTGGCCGAGCGGTATCAGCTCGAGGAGCACGTCAACAACGACAGCGCCGGCCGGCAGGTCTGGCGCGGCATCGACGTCATCCTCCGGCGGCCCGTCGCGGTCGTGCTGCGCCACCCCGGCGGCGATTCCGCCACGGAGATGCTGCAGGCGGCGGTCGACGCCAGCCGCGTCATCCACCCCAACCTGGTCGGCGTCTACGACGCGATCGACGAGGCCCAGCGGGCGTATGTGGTCCGCGAGTGGGTCGACGGCGAGGCGCTGCGCGAGCTCGTGACGCAGGAGGGCCCGCTCGACCCGGCCCGCGCCACCGCGATCGCCCACTCGATCGCCGACGCGCTGGCCGCCGTGCACGCCACCGGCATGGTCCACGGCAACGTGCACCCCGGCACCACCCTGATCGGCGACGACGGCCGGGTGGTCCTGGCCGACGCGCGCGCCGACAACTCCGACAGCACCGAGTCGGATGTGCGTTCCGTGGGTGGCATCCTCTACTACGCGCTCACCGGTCACTGGCCACAGACAGAGATCGGCCGCACGTCGTCGCTGCCCGACGCCATGCGCGACGGCAACGGCACCATCGCCAACCCGCGGCAGATCCGCGCGGGCGTCCCGGCGTACCTCGACGACCTGACGATGGACCTGCTGGACAAGCGCGTCGCGGCCCCCGAGGCCGACGCGCTCGCCGCCGAACTGGCCCGCCTCGACTCCGCCGAGGAGGAGTACGAGGATGTCGGCCCGCTGCGCTTCACCCAGGGCACGTCCGCCGAGCCGGTCCGCAGCACCCGCAAGATCGTCATCGGCATCGGGGCGCTCGCCGTCATCGCGGTGCTCGGCCTCATCTTCGGCATCCGCGCGATCAGCAACTCCAGCTCCGACAAGCCGACCGGCACCACCCAGGCCGGCACCAACCAGCAGACCGGCCAGAACGGCACGGGTGACCCCGCCAACCCCGGCACGGGTACGCCCAACGAGGCTCCGAAGAAGCTCGCGCTGACCGCCGACATGGTCCGCATCGTCGACCCGCCCGACGGCGGCCGCACCGACGAGGGCGAGGCCAAGTACACGGTTGACGACGACAACGACACCGCGTGGCGCACGTCCGGCTTCAACGAGGCCAAGTTCTACAACAAGCCCGGCATGGGCCTGCTGATCAACCTGGGCTCCCCGCACTCGATCAGCGACGTCCGCGTCGAGGCCTCCTCGCCGGGCGTGGCGATGACGCTGTGCACCGGCACCACCGACCCAGGCAACAGCAGCCAGGGCGACGACCAGATCGTCAAGACGTACAAGCAGCTCAGCACCGGCGACGCGGACGACTCCGACGACGCCGTGGCCACCCCGCAGCAGTGCGGCAAGGGCGAGGTCAAGAAGACCACGGGCACCAACACCGTCATCCCGGTCGGCGAGAGCCAGAAGTACCAGTACCTGATGGTCTTCATCACCGAGCTCCCGCGCGACAACGACGGCAAGTACCGGGTCGAGATCTCCAAGGTCGAGGTCTGGGGCAACTGACCGCCGGGTTCCGGGCGGCCGGTGGTGAGTGATCGGGTTTGCTCCAGGCGCGCTTGGTGCGTCGCCGGGTGGGGTCCTGTCGTACCGCTCCGCTAGATTGCTGGCGTGACTTCCGGCGGCGCTCTCGGTGACGCGGACGGTCCCGGACGGGCCGACGCCGACCTGCTGCGTGCCCACGTCGAGGGCGACCCGCACGCCTTCAACGAGCTGGTCCGCCGGCACCGCGACCGCCTCTGGGCCGTCGCGCTCCGCACGATCGGGGACCGTGAGGAGGCGGCGGACGCCGTCCAGGACGCGCTGCTGTCCGCGCACCGGGCCGCGGCCCGCTTCCGGGGCGACTCGGCCGTCACCACCTGGTTGCACCGCATCGTCGTGAACGCCTGCCTCGACCGGATCCGTCGTCGCCAGGCACACCCGACCGTGCCCCTGCCGGACGGCACCCACACCGACGACGGCGGCGCCGGCAGCCGCACCGAGCCCACCGCGCCGGTCCAGGACCACGACACCGCCCTGGTCGTACGGGCCGCCCTCGCCGCTCTGCCGCCGGAGCAGCGGGCCGCGCTCGTGCTCGTCGACGTCCAGGGGTATCCGGTCGTCGAGGCGGCGGAGATCCTCGGCGTCGCGGAAGGCACCATCAAGAGCAGGTGCGCGCGCGGACGGGCCCGGATGGCGCTGGCGCTCGGCCACCTCCGTACCGGCGACGACGGTCCGGCGGCCGGGGAAGGGCCGGCCCGCGGCGGAAAACCGGTCCGGGCCGGGGGAGAGCAGGGTCACCGTGGGAACCCCGGGGATGCCGGGCGCGTCCCATCCGGGTCGGGAGCATCCGTACGGCTCCCGGCCGCGGGCCCGTCAAGGGCTTCCGGCGACAGAGGGGACCAGGCGTGACCGGGGCACAGTTCAGCGGGGTCGATCCCGACCTGCTGGCCGACTACGTCGGCGGCGCGCTGGACGGCACACCCGACGAGGCCGTGGTGGCCGCACTGGTCGCCGACGACCCGGCCTGGCGCGCCGCATACGTCCGGCTCACCGGCGGAACCGCGGCGGTGACCACGGCGCTGGCGGCTTGGGGTGCCGAACCGGAGCCCATGCCGGCCGACGTGATGGCGCGGCTGGAGTCCGCCTTCGCCGCCACAGATCTGCCCGCCTCCGCGTCCGCGTCATCCTCCGCCGCCACGTCATCCGCTTCCACTGTCGCCTCGCCTCCCGGTCCGGCCTCCGCGTCGCCTTCCGCCTCCGCCTCGCTTTCCGATTCGGCCTCCGCGTCGCCTTCCTCTTCCGCCTCGCCTTCCGATTCGGCCTCCGCGTCGCCCTCCTCTTCCGCCTCGCTTTCCGATTCGGCCTCCGCGTCGCCCTCCGCCTCCGCCTCGACCTCCGCCTCCGTGTCGTCTTCCGCTTCCACCTCCGGCTCGGCGTCCGCTTCTTCGTCCGGTTCTTCGTCGGCGGACGGGTTCGCCGACGACGACGGTGCCGGCGGGGTGGACGCCGGGCTCGCCACGTCCGGTGCCGGCGCGGGCGGTGTCACGGAGCGCCGCGGGCGCATGGAGCCGGGTAGCGATGGTGCTGCTCCTGCTCGGCATCTGGTCGCCGTACCCGGTGATGGGGAGCGACCCGCAACGGCCCGGAAGCGGACCCGGCGGTTGAAGTGGGCCGCCCCGATCGGGATCGCCGCCGGCGTGCTCGCGTTCCTCGGGTTCGGGATCCAGCAGTGGGATGCGGCCGACTCCTCCGACGCCACGTCGGCGGCCGGCTCGGCCGCCGAGCAGAACGCGCCCGAGCGGACGCTCGCGTTGCCGGCAGGTCCTGCCGAGGCGGTGTCCAGTGGAGTCGACTACACGAAGCAGACGCTGACGCAGGTGGCCTCGCGCGCGGCGGCGGCGGATGCCGGGAAGCAGCGCGGGCCGCAGACCGCCGATGCGGGTGAGGCGCAGGGCAAGGGGAGCGCTCCGGGCCCCGGCGTGATGGCGGACCGGGCTGACCCGCTCGGCCGGCTGCGCGCACAGGAGTCGCTGCTCGCGTGCCTCGATGCGATCTCGCGGGAGAACAGTGCCGGTCCGGTGACCGCGCAGGCCGTCGACTATGCCCGGTTCGAGGGTGCTCCGGCGCTCGTCGTGCAGTTCGCCGCGGGCAACGGGACGTGGGTCTGGGCGACCGGCGCGGACTGCGGACTGGACGGCTCCGGCGCTGACCGGCTCGCCGCTGTGAAGGTAGGCTGAGCGCACATCCGGGGAGCGTGAGCACCCTTACTATGCCGCGGCCCACAAGGCTGTGACGCCGGGGAATGTTGCTCTCCTACCATGACGTTCTAGCGTGCGATGTCGCCGGTGAGTCGGCGAACCCAGACTGAGGAGTCGGCAGTGGACGAGGTCCGAAACCTGATCATCATCGGCTCGGGACCGTCCGGATATACCGCGGCGCTCTACGCGGCCCGGGCCAACCTCAAGCCGCTCGTCATCGAGGGCGTGCAGTCCGGCGGCGCGCTCATGACCACCACCGAGGTGGAGAACTTCCCGGGACACCCCGAGGGCATCATGGGCCCCGAGCTCATGGACAACATGCGTAAGCAAGCCGAGCGGTTCGGCGCCGAGTTCATCACCGACGACGTCACCCGGGTCGAGCTGACCGACAAGCCCACCGAGGCCGGCACCGAGGGACTCAAGACCGTCTGGGTCGGTGAGAAGGAGTACTTCTCCCGCGCGGTGATCCTCTCCACCGGTTCCGCGTGGCGGCCGCTGGGCGTCGCCGGCGAGCAGGAGCTGCTCGGCCACGGCGTCTCGTCCTGTGCCACCTGTGACGGCTTCTTCTTCCGCGGCCAGCACATCATCGTGGTCGGCGGTGGCGACTCCGCGATGGAGGAGGCCACCTTCCTGACGCGGTTCGCCGAGACCGTGACGATCGTGCACCGGCGCGACTCGTTCCGCGCGAGCAAGGTGATGCAGCTGCGCGCGATGAACAACGAGAAGATCAAGGTCGAGTGGAACTCCGTCGTCGAGGAGGTGCTCGGCGCCGACGGCAAGGTGGCCGGCGCCCGGCTGCGCAACGTGCAGACCGGCGAGACCAAGGTGCTCGACGTCACCGGCGTGTTCGTCGCGATCGGCCACGACCCGCGCAGCGAGCTGTTCAAGGGGCAGGTCGAGCTGGACGACGAGGGTTACGTGAAGGTCGACCACCCGAGCACCCGCACCAACGTCCCCGGCGTGTTCGCCGCCGGTGACCTCGTCGACCACACCTACCGTCAGGCCATCACCGCCGCCGGCACCGGCTGCGCGGCCGCGCTGGACGCCGAGCGCTTCATCGCATCTTTCGTCGAGCTGTAAACCAGGAGGTCCTAGTGGGAGCAACCAAGGCCGTCACCGACGCCACCTTCGCCAGTGACGTGCTGCAGTCCGACAAGGTCGTCCTTGTCGACTTCTGGGCCGAGTGGTGCGCACCGTGCAAGAAGGTCGACCCGCTGCTGGCGGAGATCGCCACCGAGATGGGTGACAAGGTCGAGATCGTGAAGGTCAACATCGACGAGAACCCGGAGACGGCCCGGGCCTACCGGGTGATGTCGGTGCCGACCCTCACCCTGTTCAAGGGCGGCGAGCCGGTCAACTCGGTCGCCGGCGCGAAGCCCAAGGGCGCGCTGGTCTCCTTCATCGAGTCCGCGCTCTGACGCAGGCGGCATGACGCCCCGCATTCATCGGAATGCGGGGCGTCACTCTTTGTCGTTCCACCCCTGCGTGATTCCCCGCACGGAGCGCCCGTCGCCGCCGGGCCAAGTCAGACCCCGGGGAGTACGCTCCGGGAGTTGCCCTCAGCACTACCCCCCTCAGTTGTTAGGGAGCCGCGCGTGCGTTCGATCCGACGTGGAGACACCGGACCGGCCGTCGAGGAGATCCGCTCGATCCTGGTCGGGCTCGACCTGCTGGACACCGGCGGGACCGAGTTCGACCCGGCGACCGAGACCGCCGTACGGGCTTTCCAGCAGAGCCGCGGGCTGGGTGTCGACGGTCTCGTCGGCCCCGAGACCTGGTCGGCGCTGGACGGGGCGCGGTGGAAGCTCGGGGCGCGGACCCTCTTCCACTCCGTGCCGACGTCGCTGGTCGGCGAGGACGTCCGGACGCTGCAGGAGCGGCTGCTCGAGATGGGTTTCGACACCGGCCGCGCCGACGGCATCTACGGTCCGCGCACGGCTCGGGCGGTCGCCCAGTTCCAGCGCGAGGTCGGCCTGACCCCGGACGGCTCCTGCGGCCCGCAGACCATGAAGGCGCTGCGCCGGCTCGGCCGCAAGGTCGTCGGCGGCCGTCCCAACTGGCTGCGCGAGGCCGAGGCGTTCCGCCAGTCCGGCTCCAGCCTGGTCGGCAAGACGATCGTCATCGACCCCGGCCACGGCGGCCCCGACGACCTGGGCGTGGTCGTGCCCGACGGGCAGCTCCGCTGGACGGAGGCCGACCTGGCCTTCGACATCGCCACCCGGCTCGAGGGCCGGCTCGCGGCGGCCGGCATGCGGGTGCACCTGACCCGCGGCCCGTCCCCGGCCCAGTCGATGACCGGCCAGGAACGCGCGGCCCTCGCCAACAGCCTCGGCGCCGACCTGCTCATCTCGCTCCACCTCGACGGGCACGACAACCCGGCCGCGGATGGCGTCGCGACGTACCACTACGGCACCGGCAACGGCGTCACGTCGACGGTGGGGGAGCGGCTCGCCAACCTGGTGCAGCGGGAGGTCGTCGTCCGTACGGGCATGCGCGACTGCCGCATCCACGCGAAGACCTGGGAGCTGCTGCGGTTCACCCGGATGCCGGCCGTGCGGGTGGAGCTGGGTTATCTGACGTCGCCGGTCGACCGGGAGCGGCTGATCGACCCGCTGTTCCGGGAGCAGATCGTCGAGGCGGTGCTGGCGGCGGTGCAGCGCATGTACTACCCGGTGGAGGCGGACGTCCCGACCGGGTCGATCGACGTACGGCAGCTGCGGCTGGCGCTGGCGTCCCGCAATTCCTGACGACGTTGGTTTCATGTGAAACGGCGGTCCCGGACGGGGCCGCCGTTTTCGTGTCGTTGTCGGCCTTGGGGCGGTCAGCCGGGTGATCAGCTGGGTCCGCTCAAGGGGGCGGTTCGTCAGGTCTGTTCCCGGCCGGTCCGCCTTCGAGTAGTCGGCTCGATCCGCTGGGGCCGGTTCGGTTCGGCGTGAGCGGCTCAGTCCACCGGGGCCGGTTCGCCTCGGCGTGGGCTGCTTGGGCTGCCTGGGGCGGTCAGCGTCGGCGCGAGGGGCTTGGTCCGCCGGGGTCGGTTCGCCTCGGCGGGGGCGGGCTCGGTTCGCCTCGGCGGGGCCGGCTCTGTCCGCCTCGGCGGGGCCGGCTCTGTCCGCCTCGGCAGCGGCGTGTTCTGTCCGCCTCGGCGGCGGCGGGCTCGGTCCGTCTCGGCGGGGCCGGCTCGGGTTACTCGGCGCGCGGTTGGCGCCGTCTGCTCGGGTGGTGAGCCGGAAGCGTTCGCCAGACTCAGCTGGGGGTGGACCGCGTCGCTGCGGCCGGGCGGACCGGGCGCAGGAGGGCGTCCGGGCTCATCGACCCGAGCAGCTTCTCCAGCGCGTACTCGACGTCCGACTTCCACGACAGCGCGGTACGCAGCTCCAGCCGCAACCGCGGATACCGGGGATGCGGGCGTACCGTCTTGAAGCCGACCGACAGGAAGAAGTCGACCGGCGCGACGCAGCCTTCCTCACCTTCGCCGGCCTCCCCGAACTTCGCGTCGCCGAAGGCCTCGATCGCCTTCACGCCCCGCTTCGTCAGGTCGCGGGCGACGCCCTGCACGAGCATCCGGCCCAGCCCGCCACCCGCGAACGCGGGCACGACGTGCGCGGTCATCAGCAGGGCGGCGTCGGCGCTGACCGGCGAGGTGGGGAACGCCATCGACCGGGGGACGTACGCGGGTGGCGCGAACATGACGAAGCCGGCCGGCATGCCGTCGACGTACGCGAGCTTGCCGCACGACCCCCACTCGAGCAGGGTCTGCGACACCCAGGCTTCCTTCTCGAGCGCCGGATCACCGGAGGCGCAGGCGCGCTCGGCGGAAACCGGGTCCAGCTCCCAGTAGACGCAGGCCCGGCACGGACGGGGCAGGTCCTCGAGAGTGTCGAGGGTCAGATTGACCAGGCGTCGCGACATGGCGGGACCCCTTGATGGTGTCGATGAGCGTTTCCGGACTCCGCGGCACGGTCCTGTTCACGTGCTCGTCCGCGCCCCCGGACGGATCCTACGCCGCAATCGGCTTGAACGGGAGCGGATCGGACTCCATCGGGTGGGTGGCCGAGGTGAGTGAACACCGCGGCCGCGGCCGCGGCGGGCCGGCGCTGTGGACGCAAGCCGTCCCGCGCTGTGAATAGAAACAGCTGTCCCATGAGTCCCGCGTCTAGCATGGACGCCGATGTGCCCAGCTACCGGACGAGGTGAAGCTCCATGACCGGCACGACCCAAGACGATTACACCGATCGCTATGCGCGACGGGTCCGCGGGATGACGACCTCCGAGATCCGCGCCCTCTTCGCCGTCGCCAGCCGTCCCGAAGTGGTGTCGCTGGCCGGCGGGTCGCCGTACATCGCGGCGCTGCCACTGGACGCGGTCGGCGAGATGATGAGCAAGCTTGCCACCGACATGGGCACGACCAGCCTTCAGTACGGCATCGGGCAGGGCACGGTCGAGCTCCGTGAACGCATCTGCGAGGTCATGACGCTCTCCGGCATCGACGCCTCGAACGGCGCATCCCCGGACGACGTGGTGGTGACCGTCGGCGGTCAGCAGGCCCTCGACCTGGTGGCGCGGCTGTTCCTGGACCCGGGCGACGTGGTGCTCGCCGAGGGGCCGACGTACGTCGGCGCACTCGGCGTGTTCCAGGCCGCCCAGGCACAGGTGCGGCACATCGCCATGGACGCCGACGGGCTCGTGCCGGCTGCTCTGGAGGCAGCGATAGCAGAGGCAGGTGGGAGGGCCAAGTTCCTCTACACCATCCCGACGTACCAGAACCCGGCCGGCGTCACGCTGACCGAGGAGCGCCGGGAGCAGATCCTCGACATCTGCGAGCGCCACGGGCTGCTGGTGGTCGAGGACGACCCGTACGGAATGCTCAGCTTCGAGGGCGAGGCGCCGCGGCCGCTGCGCGCCCGCCGCCGCGAGGGCGTGTTCTACCTGAGCACGTTCTCCAAGACCTTCGCGCCGGGGCTGCGGGTCGGGTGGATTCTGGCTCCCCATGCCGTACGCGAAAAGCTGGTCATGGCGTCCGAGGCGAACATCCTGTGCCCGAGCGCGTTCGCCCAGGGCGCCGTGACGCAGTACCTGTCCACCATGCCGTGGCGCGAGCAGATCAAGACGTACCGCGAGATCTACCGCGAGCGCCGCGACGCCCTGCTCGACGCGCTCGAGGATCTGATGCCGGCGGGCACCACCTGGACGCGGCCGGACGGCGGCCTGTTCGTGTGGGCGACGCTCCCCGAGGGCCTCGACTCGAAGGCGATGATGCCGCGCGCCATCGCCGCGCGGGTCGCGTACGTGCCGGGCACGGGCTTCTACGCCGATGGCACGGGCACCGAGAATCTGCGGCTCAACTTCTCGTTCCCGGCTCCGGACCGCATCCGCGAGGGCGTACGCCGGCTGGCCGGGGTGATGGAGCAGGAGCTCGCGATGCGCGCGGTCTTCGGCCCGACGACCCCGCACCGCCGTCGTGGCCCGGCCGGCGCGGACGCTCCCGGTCCCGACTTGGCATGATCACATCCATGGGTACGTCCACAGAACCGCATGTCCTCGTCCTCGCCGGTGGCCTCTCGTACGAGCGCGACGTCTCCCTGCGCTCGGGCCGCCGCGTCCTCGACGCCCTGCGCGCGGTGGGCCTCTCCGCGGAGATGCGCGACGCGGACGTGTCCCTGCTGCCGACGCTCCAGGAGGACCCTCCGGACGCGGTGGTGATCGCGCTGCACGGCGCAACCGGCGAGGACGGTTCGCTGCGCGGCGTGCTGGATCTGTGCGGGGTGCCGTACGTCGGTTGCTCGGCGTCGGCATCGCGCCTCGCCTGGGACAAGCCCTCGGCCAAGTCGATGCTGCGCGAAAAGGGCATCCGTACGCCGGACTGGGTGGCCCTGCCCCACGACCGCTTCTCGGAACTCGGCGCGGTGGCAGTCCTCGACCGGATCGCCGACCGCCTCGGCCTGCCCCTGATGGTGAAGCCGGCCCAGGGCGGCTCCGGCCTGGGAGCATCCGTCGTCCGCGAGGCGACGGCCCTCCCGGCGGCCATGGTCGGCTGCTTCGCGTACCACTCGACGGCGCTCGTGGAGAAGTACGTGGCGGGCATGGACGTCGCGGTCTCGATCGTCGACCTGGGCGACGGCCCGATCGCTCTCCCGGCCGTGGAGATCGTGCCGAGAAACGGGGTGTACGACTACGCGGCCCGGTACACGGCCGGGCTGACTACGTGGCACACGCCTGCCCGGCTGTCTCCGTCAGTGGCATCGTCCGTGGCGAGTACGGCCTTGGCGGCGCACGAGGCGCTCGGACTGCGGGATCTCTCGCGGGTCGATCTGATCGTCGACGCGGAGGGGGTGGCGCATGTGCTCGAGGTGAACGTGTCGCCGGGGATGACGGAGACCTCGCTGCTTCCGTTGGCGGTACAGGCTGGGGGATTGGACCTGGGGAAGGTTCTGTCTCAGGTTGTGGGTCTGGCCATTGCCCGTGGGTGCGGGTGAGTCATCCCGGCGCGGGGTGTCGTGGGTGGTGGGGTAGGGCTGCTTGAGCTTCGGCTCTGGCTGCGCTGTCCCTTCACTGTTTCCGGGGTTGGTGGGGTCTCTTGAGTTCGGGTGTCGTTGGCTCAAGCCGGGCGGATCAAGATTGGCTGGCTTGAGCGGCGGCGACTTGAGCCTCCGCGGTCTCAGCCTCCCCGCCTTGAATCCCCGCATTTGAGCCTGCGCGGGCTGAGCCTGCGCGGTCCGAACCTCCGCGGGCTGAGCCTCCACGGGCTGAGCCTCCACGGGCTGAGCCTCCACGGGCTGAGCTTTCGCGGGCGGTGCCTACGCGGGCTGAACCTCCGCGGTCAGAGCCTCCGCAGGCCAAGCCTGCGCGGTCCGAACCTCAGCGGGCTGAGCTTCTGCGGGCTGAGCCTGCGGGGTCCGAGCTTCCTCGGGCTGAGCGTCCCCATCTTGAGGACATCAACCGGCCGGCGCGACCCGGCTCGCGCGGCACGGACCTCGGCGTATGCGCTCAGGCGTCGCTGACTTGAGCGCCGTCGTCTCCGGCGGAGAGCTCGGTCGGCCGGTCCGGTGAAGCGGTAGCCGATGCGGACTGCTCGGCCGGACGAGCGACCGGCGTCGTGGGGTGGTTCAAGTTCCTCGCGTAAGCCGTCAGGTTCTGGGTCTGACCCTCGTCGAATGTACGGCGAGCGGAGTCGGTGAGATCCGCCGTGTCTCGGTCCTGGGATGCCGGGCCAAGCGATGTGCCGGGGTTCGACGGCTCGTTGGGGCCAACCTGTCCCGCCGGTCTTCCCTCGCCGGAATCTTCCCTCTCCGCCTCGGTTCTGTTGTTTCCGGCTTCGTCGCTTCGAGCGGAGATGCCAGGCTCGTCGGCGCTGCCGTTTTCCCCGGCGCTCCCACCTTCGGCCGCGGCTCGGCCTTCCGGTGCGCTCCCAGCTTCGGCCGCGCTTCCGGCTCCCGGCGCGCTCCCACCTTCGGCCCTGGCTCCGCCTTCCGGTGCGCTCCCACCTTCGGTCGCGCTTCCGGCTCCCGGCACGCTTCCACCTTCGGTCGCGGTTCCGGCTGCCGACGCACTCCGACCTTCGGTCTCGCCGACGCCGCGTTGGCTATTGCCGACTCCCTTCCCGTCTTCGACTACCTTTCCCCTGGCCGCAGCATCTCCGCCTGCGGCTTGCTCATCGGCGGCCGCCTCCACGCCTTCTGTCTGCGGCCGTCCCTGGGACATCTCGCCGGCAGCATTCGAGAGATGTATCTCGGTCGTGCCTTTTGCGTCGCTCTGGCCGGCCGGCTCGGCCGGGTCCGTCGCATCCTGATTCCGCGTAGCCCCGGAGAGGGTGGCGTCGTTGCTGAACGTGGACGGCGATTCCCAGTGGATGTGAGGTGGTTCGGCAATGGCACGGCCGCCGAACTCAGCGAGCCACGCTGCCACGAGGGCCAGGTTCCCGCGCCACTGCTCCTCGGGAATCACGGGGAGGATGTCGTCCCACAGCGACAGGAAAGTGCCACGGAGCTGGAGTCGTCCGTAGGGCCGCGCCAGGAACCACATGTGCAGGTGCGCGGAGCCATCACCCCAACGGTTCACGTGGACTCGCGCGACCCCGTCAAGTGAGCGGATCGCACGCTCGAGGCGTACGGTCATGACCCCCAACTCGGCGGCCAGCAGGTTCGTTAGGTCGCCGAGGTCGAGGTGAGATCGGCACTCCAGGATGAGGACCATCGGCAGCCCGGTCGGCCGGTCCATCGCCCGCACCCGCCACCGCTCACTGACCCAGATGTACGACTCGTCAGAGGTGTTGCAGGCGACGCAGTCCCCGGCATCCTCACCGCTCCGCGGGGGCTCGACATCGACGGGGTCGGCCAGGCGCTTGACCCGCATGTCGCCCTCAAAAGGGAACGAGGGCCACCGCGTGAACTCGGGGAGCGAAGGGCTGTACTCAGGCACGCCGCTGACCCTACGGCAGGCGACACGGCACTGTCCCGGGTCAATTTCCCACCGAACTCGCCACCGCCCCCTCGTACGTTCAGCCACCCGACACCCGTCGACGAACGTCACCGCCAGCTAACGTCCCGACGACCCCAAAGTTATCCACAGAAGTTATCCACAGGCTCGCCGGTTTCACGTGAAACGCCATGTCGCAGGCCTGTGCACCCTGTGGATACCGCGGTGGAAGGACTCCCGCCCATCGGCGCCGTTTCACGTGAAACGGTGGTCCCGATCGTTGTCAACAAGGTCACACACAGCTTGTGGATACTGTCGCCGACCGATGTAGCGGCCCACGCTGGGTACACGCCAACGCACGCTCGTACTCCGTGGCCACCCGGTCTTGGCGATGTGACGGCTCTGGGAGAAAGTCCCGCCGGCTGTACCGTCTGGTGGCGATAGACCGCACAATCGCAGGCATCGCCGTGGGTCTCGAGCGTCGTCTCAGCGACCCAGTCCACAACCCGCTAGGGGCAGGGCGCGAGACCAACATGTGGATGCCCGTGGTGCAGAGTCGGCCATCGCGCTTCTTCGTGTCGGCCCGTGACACGCCTTTCGCAGCCGCAGGGCGGGCAGCCGGCGGAGAAGAACCCAACAGCCGGAGGAGCATGGTCGAACAATTCATCCAGGTCTTGAACGCGGTTTGGTCAGTGAGGACTTCTCCGGCATCGCTCTAGCAGTCGCGAGGAACAAGCTAGACGCGGGCGGTTGGGCGCCCTCGCGCAAGGTACGCCATCTCCGGTGGTCGTTAGCCGGGCCTGGCGGGCGGGACGGCATCCTTCCAGCAGCGCCTCGCTCGAGCTCTGCAGGTTCACCATAGGGAGCCGACGCACGGTCGCGCCGTTTCACGTGAAACTCGATCGTCGGGTCTGGTGTGAGGCGAATGCTGAGCCTCGGTCGAGGTGAATCAGGCTGGGAAGCCACACTGATCCACGCGGCGGTTCCACGTGAAACGACAGCTCCCGCTGCATACTCGGTCTGCTACGGCCGAGCTGTTCAACAGCCGCCTAGGTCGGGCCCGAACGAGCGTCGAGCCGGAATCCACCCGAGCGGCTAACGGAGATGCCAGATCTGGCGTGGCGTGCGCCCACCAGCAGCATCGTGCGCGGCTTGGCAGCATGTCGCCGTAGGTCATGGACTCAACTTAAAGGTGCGCCTCTACCGCAACCGATGAGTGGAAACCCCGCCAGAATCGCACCTCCCTGACGCCACCCGACAGCGAACTGGCCCACAACGCCGACGCAGAATCCGGCTCGGAAATGATGGCCTCAGCCGCCGGTTCGGAACCACCAAGCGGAGCGGCGGCCTGGTCCGAGCTGCAACTAAGTTGGCGTGGTGCCACGGCGTCGCCGGGCCAGAGTGGGGGCGAGCAGGAACCTCCTCACCTGGGTCGGCTCGAGAACGGACCAGCTTCGGATGTGCTGATGGAGCCCGCTTTCCTCTCGCTTCGAGCCGCTGACGAAAGACGTATCCCACGCGGGAACGATCTGGGGATCGCCCGGCGCTTCGGGGCTCGCGGCCACACATCGGCGGACCGTTTCACGTGAAACGACGGTTCGCTCAGCCCCACCTGCTTATCCAGCACACTTGCGGGTCGGTCCGTTTCGCTACGACGTCATGCACGGCTCATCGCCGCGGGCTCGCCGCCAGCTCCGTCGGGGCCGGCGTACGCCCCAGCCGCGCCGTCAGCTCCGCCGGAACCGCCACACCGGACCCGGGCCGAGCGCGGGCTTCAACAGCGAGCCGACTTCACCGGCTTCTCTGCAACCATCCCTGCTCCACGTCGGTTGTTGCCGTCGGCTCACGCCTTCCACTCATCGGTCCTGCGTTGATCAAGAAAGCTGGCGTCGGTAGGTTCCCCATTCCGAGCTGCGCCCTTCCGATCAGGGCCGCCTTTACCGCCAACTTCCGTGTACCGAGCATCCACGCCGCTACGAGTGGGGACGCCACTTACCGACTCCGGCCCACCCAGGGTTGCCCGGCCGGCCGAGAAGCTTGACCGTCGCTCCGCAAGACAACCGCCAGAAGCTAACAGGGGGGGCACAGGAGAAGTGGCTCCCGTATCGAGGGAAGCGCCTGCGGCTGCCCCGAGCGCATGGGTATCCCCTCGCCTGTGCCCCAGCCATCGGGCTGAGCCAGCGAACAGCAGTCGGACCGAATTGCCACGACGTAGGGCGTCGCCTGATGGGCGCAGAGTCGGCAGCAAGACCTGGCCACGTGTCCACACTCACGACCCTTACACCGTTGCTCTGTCGCCCGTTTCACGTGAAACGGCAGACGAGCGGCGCCTCGAACCGGCTCGAGAAGCACTCCCGGAACTCAACTGCAGAAGCGGCACCATGAGCGGCCCACCAACGTGGGCTGGGGGTCAGCCGACGGAGCCACCAACGCGATCAGTACAAGAAGAACGCCTGTCACCGACAGCCAGCCAAGCGCCGCCGTTCGCACAGCACAACTGATGCGACGTCACCACACCGCAGCAAGTAGGGAAACTCGACGGTGCGCGCAAGTGCAACATTCATACTCGCGCCTGCGAGCCTCGTCTCCGATTATCCCGCAGTACTAGAACCACGGGCTCCACAAAGGCAGGACCTCTATAGCTATCAAACGACGTCTCCAACTCGTCACTTCTGCGCACCGAGACGACCTGGTGCCGGAATGCCAACGATGCGGAGGCGTGTTCAAGACGTCATCGGCGCCGTGCGGAATTGAGCGCAACCTCCAACGCGGCAGAGTTCCGCGACGTTCTGGCAGAGCAGAGCAGTGCGGTGGCGGTGGCGGTGGCGGTCGCACGCGGGCGTACCGGCCTTTCGCTGACGCCGCGCTACTGCCGATCGGGCCCCCCGGAGAGCACATGGGCGATCAGCAACCCCGAGCCATCTCTGCCCTCGCTCCGGCTGGGTACAGCGCCGCACCGCTACAGCAGAGCAGCCCAAACGTGAGGGACTATCGCATTGGCGGCCGCGCGGTCGCCCGACCGTTCGGAACAACAACATCAGGGTTCGAAATCGTCGTCGAGGGGCGTCCAAATTCGCTCGTCAGCGAAAAACCGGCGACACCGAAATCCCAGGAGAATCGTTCTGACAGAACCGCTCGAGGCCCCAAAATCTAGGTCAACCTCACGAATCACGTCGTCGGACCAGAGCGCACGAACACCCAGTTCCTTCGTAACAAGGCTGCGTGTCAGGCTTCGACATGTCGGCCGATGGAGCCAACCGGATAAGGCAACGACCGCGGATGGGTCGGCCTCGTTCGACGGCGGAGGAGCGGAGAGCCACCGCCTCACGGAACCGAATCAGCCGCCCGCCACCATGCCTCGGTCCAAGGCCACCCGTGGCAATGAAGAAGGCACGTGATCCGCCAGAATCACGTGCCCGCAGGTCTTCGTCCTTCGCCGCCGGCCCGACGGCTTCCGAGATCAGTCTCCTGAGCTCGTACCCTCGTCCTCGACGCCGATCATGCCGACTATCCGTTCCAGATCGTCCACGGTCGCGAACTCGATTGTGATCTTGCCCTTGTTCCGGCCGATGTCGACCTTCACTCGTGTGTCGAACCGGTCCGAGAGCCGCTCGGCCAGGTCGTTCAGCGCGGGGGCGTGTACTTTCGCGCGTCGGGTGGGCGTCGACTTTTTCGCCGGGCCGTCCGCGATGGCGAGGGAGACGAGCTCCTCGGTTGCGCGTACGGAAAGGCCTTCGGCGACGATGCGCAGCGCGAGTTGTTCCTGCTGGTCGTTGTCTTCCAGGCTGAGCAGGGCCCGCGCATGGCCGGCCGACAGAACGCCCGCCGCGACGCGGCGCTGTACGGGAGCCGGCAGGTTGAGCAGCCTGATCGTGTTGGAAATCTGCGGGCGGCTGCGGCCGATGCGCCGGGCGAGTTCCTCGTGTGTGGCGCCGAATTCGTCGAGGAGCTGCTGGTACGCGGCCGCCTCTTCCAGCGGGTTGAGGTTGGCGCGGTGGATGTTCTCGAGGAGGGCGTCCCGCAGCATCGCGTCGTCGCGGGTTTCGCGGACGATCGCGGGGATGGTCTCCTTGCCGACCGCTTGAGCCGCTCGCCAGCGGCGCTCGCCCATGACCAGCTCGTATTTGCCGTCGCCGATGTTGCGGACGACGATCGGCTGGAGGAAGCCGACCTCCTGGATGGAGGTCTTGAGCTCCTCCAGCGCTTCCTCGTCGAAGACGTGTCGGGGCTGCTTGGGGTTGGGCACGATCGCCGTGACCGGAAGCTCCGCGAAGCTGGCTCCGGGCACCGGCGCGAGCCCACCATCATCTTCCGCCGGCAGTTCGGACGGCGAAGGCGAGGACTCGGGGACCGCGGCGTCGGTTGGCTCCGGTGCGGCGGCCACGGTATCGGCCGGCGGCTGTTCCGTGGTCGTACCGGAGAACTGTGCCGGAGCCGGGGGAGCGGCCGGCGGCGCCTCGGCGGCTACCGTCGCAGCGGCCGGCGGCGCCGTGGGGATCAATGCCCCCAGGCCGCGGCCGAGGCCACCCCGTGGACGGTTCTTCATGCCGCGCCTCCCGTGTTGACTCCGCGCATTGCGAGTTCCAGAGCAGCCTCGAAGTAGCTCGTGGCGCCCCGCGATCCCGGATCGTAGGTCATCACGGATTGGCCGTAGCTCGGTGCCTCCGACACCCGTACGTTGCGGGGAATCACCGCCTCGAGCACCTTGGAGCCGAAGTGGTTGCGCACGTCCTGCTCGACGGCGTCGGCGAGGCGGGTGCGACGGTCGTACATGGTCAGCAGGATCGTGCTCACGTCGAGCGTGGGGTTGAGGTGCTGCCGGACCAGGTTGATGTTGTTAATCAGCTGGTTGAGACCCTCCAACGCGTAGTACTCGCACTGGATCGGGATGAGCACCTCTTGCGCCGCGCACAGCGCGTTGACCGTGAGCAGGCCGAGCGACGGCGGGCAGTCGATGAAGACGTAGTCGAACTTCTCCGGGTGCGCCGCGATGGCTCGAGCCAGCCGGGACTCCCGGGCGACGACGGAGACGAGTTCGATCTCGGCGCCTGCGAGGTCGATGGTCGCCGGTACGCAGAAGAGGTTGGGAATGCCCTCGACGGGCTGCGCAACCTCGGCGAGCGGCACGTTGTCGATGAGGCAGTCGTACACGTCCGGCACGCCGGCGTGATGTGGCACGTTGAGGCCCGTGGAGGCGTTGCCCTGGGGGTCCAAGTCGACCACGAGGACGCGGTTGCCGTGCAGCGCGAGGGCCACCGCCAAGTTGACCGTCGTGGTGGTCTTGCCCACGCCACCCTTCTGGTTGGCGACACAGAGCACCCGGGGGTGATCCGGTCGCGGCATGGTGATCTCGCCGCTCGGGTTGAGAATCTGCACAGCTCGCAACGCTTCCATGGCCAACGGTGGATCGTCGTCATCCCGGCCCGGCGTTTCACGTGAAACATCCTCGGGGGAGGCGCCATCGGCCGAAGCCACGGTCGCCGTGTTCTCAGCAGTCGAGCCACCGTCAGCGACGAACTCACCCGCCGGCCCATCGGACGCCGATCGGCCGTCCGCCATGAGGCGGCCGTCCGCCGTCGCCGAAGACGGCGACGACTCCGGGGGAGCCGAGCCAGGAGGCGCCGACGCGGGTTGAGCTGCGTACTCCACCTCATGCTGCTGCATGGCCGGGGCGCCAGAGGACGGTACGGCCGCAGAGGCGGAGACCGAAGAGGCGGGCGGGCCGGATCGCGGCGCGGGGGCGGGGCGACGAGGGTCGGGAGGAGACACGTCGGGACTGACCGGGGTGCCGTACACCTGACCGCCGTTCCCCGTACGCGGCTGTGGCACGCCCTGCTCCCCACTGTTGAAGGTGACGCTCAAGCTCACACTCCGATCGGGACCGGCGTACGGATCGGTTTCACGTGAAACACCGTCCCAGCCGGGGTCACCGTCGGGGCCCCTGCCATACTCATGCACCGTTTTATCCCTGCCTGGTTGGATTGGGTCGGCACCGCGAGCGTGCGGTCCGGCAGGAAACGGCGGCGCATCCGGTGCGCCCGCCGTCCGGTCCACACTATCGACGCGCGGCCAGCCTACGGCCGCCGGGCGGGCCATGCCACGGTTGTCCGCCTGTTGAGTCCACACCGTATGAATCGGCGCCACCTCGAACGTCATGAATCCGGGCACGAGCCGAAGCGTCGCCCCGTACGTCCGAGTTTGGTCAGGCCAGCCCACCCCGGAGAGGGACCTTCTTCCTCGGGCCGGGCCGGCGGTGGCTTCCTGCGCAGCCAGCGAAGCCGGCGCGCCCGGGCCGACCGTTTCGTCGCATGGCAGCGGGCTTATCGCACCGGGGCGGGCAGTAGGACCGTCCTCGCAACCGGCCGGAGGGCTCCCTGCAGGATCGGCACCGACGCCCGCGGCCGTTGCGGCAATGGTCCTCGCGGAGGCGGTGGCCGCGGAGACCGCGGAGGCGGTGGCCGCGGAGGCGGTGGCCGCGGAGGCGGTGGCCGCGGAGGCGGTGGCCGCGGAGACCGCGGAGGCGGTGGCCGCGGAGGCGGTGGCCGCGGAGACCGCGGAGGCGGTCACCGCAGACCCGGAGGCGGTAGTCGCGGAGGCGGCCAAGGCGGTCACAGCAGACTGGGAGCTGGTGTCCGCGGTGGCCCAGGAAGCTGAGGAGGCGGTGGAGGCGGTTGATGCGGTGGAGGCGGTGGAGGCGATCGGCCCAGACCCGCTGGGCGCCGAGCCCGCGATCGCAGAACCGCTGGGCGCCGAGCCCGCGATCGCAGAACCGCTGGTCGCCGAGCCCGGGGTCGCAGAACCGCCGGCCGCCGAGCCACTGGCCGCCGAGCCGGTAGTCACAGAGCCGGTGGTCACCGAGCCGGTAGAGGCGGTGATGACGGCCGCAGAGTTAGAGGTAGCAGCGGCAGAGGTGCGGATGACACCGGATCCCTCAGCGCTTGCAGCCGCATCAGCAGTAGCACCGCCGGCAGCAGAATTGGCGCCGGAGCCGGGGCTGGCCCAGGCAATCGGAGTGCGAGCGGAACCCCCGGAAGAGGCCGAAGCCGCAGTCGAAACAACCGGCCACAGGGGAGCACGGCGCAACGCGGTCTCGGGAGCGGGGAGGCCCCCCGTGGAATGGGACTCCATCGCATTGCAGCCCGGGACTGATACAGCCCCCATGTCGATCGACACGGCCTCCGGTGCCATCCGAGCAGCCGCCACCTCGCCGCGCAGAAGACCACTTGCAACCAGCACAGGTTCGGCCAGCTCATCGAAGCCTGATCCGATACACGCTGAGCGATCAGAGCCGACGTAGAGCGGCGCGGCACGACCAGAGGAATCCGGCAGCTCCGATCCACAAGAAGGCAGCACGGATTCAGCAGGAGGCCGAGACGCTCCAGAAGGCAGGGACGCTCCAGAAGGCACGGAAGCTCCAGAAGGCACGGAAGCTCCAGGAGGCAGGGACGCTTCGGAAGAAGGCGGCGGCGCGGAGACCGCCGGTCTGGGCGAGGGTGGAATCTTCCCCGTACGCTTCCGAGCGCCCCGCCTGCCCATCTATCCCCTCCGCGATCTCCTCTTCCCGGCGCCGCGTCCGCCGGCGTCGGCGGAGCGGCCCGGGGTGGCCGCCCGCTTGGACGGCCTCGGCCGTGGTGCCACGACGTCGCGCTCCCGCACGATCTCGACGACCGTGGTCGGCGGGTCGATCAGGCCGCCTCCGCAGAGCCGGACGACCGGTTCGCCGCCGCCGAGGCGGGTGACCGCCTGACGGTGTTCCGCGACTTCTTCCTCGGCCGAGGCACCCTTGAGTGCCAGCAGCCGGCCGCCGACGGCGGCGAGCGGGAGGCACCATCCGGCGAGCCGGTCGAGCGGTGCCACCGCGCGGGCGGTGACGACATCGGCGGGGGCGGGGGGTCCACCGGCGAGGTCTTCCGCGCGTCCTCGGACGACCGTGACGGCCGTGTCGAGTCCGAGCGTTGTCACCGTTTCGGTCAGGAAAGCGGTACGTCGTGCCAGCGGCTCGACCAGGGTGATCGTGAGATCGGGCCGGGCCACTGCCAGCACGATACCGGGCAAACCGGCACCAGACCCCACGTCAATCACCGAAGCGCCGATAGGGATCATCTCAGCCATAACGGCACAGTTGATCAGGTGCCGTTCCCAGATGCGGGGCGCCTCCCGCGGTCCGATGAGACCGCGGATGACGCCGTCGGTGCCGAGGAGCTCCGCATACCGGCCGGCCAGCTCGAGACGCTCGCCGAACACCCGCTCGGCAGCGTCGCGATGCTCGGCCGGCGGATCAAAGAGGGAACCGCCGGCCGGCGGGGCCGGCATCGAAGGAAGGTCCGTGCCGTAGGACGACGACTCCCCGGATGACGACCCCGAGCCAGAGGACGGAGTCTTCCCGGGAGGCGGGACCGAGCCAGAAGGCGGGACCGACTCAGAAGGCGCAACCGAACCGGAAGACGCAACCGAACCGGAAGACGCGACCGAACCGGAAGACGCGACCGGGCCGGAGGACGCAACCGGCAACGGTGACGGAGACGAGCCGGAAGAGGACGGCATCGCGGAGGACGGCGACGAGCCGACAGCTGAGAACGGGGCGGAAGACGACGACGGCCCAGGCATCACAGCGCCCGGGCCACCGTCTCCCGCGCCGGAGCGTGGGTCAGTCATGTCGCGCGATCAGTCGGCCGGCCGGACGATGATGCGGCGGTTCGGCTCGACGCCCTCGGATTCGCTCTCCACGCCGGAGATCGCGTTGACCACGTCGTGGACGCACTTGCGCTCGAAGGCGGACATCGGCTCGAGGCGTACGGCGTCGCCGTGCTCCTTGACCTTCTCCACCGCGTTGCGGGCGACTGCAGTGAGTTCCTTGCGGCGGGTGGCGCGGTAGCCGCCGATGTCGAGCAGGAGGCGGCTGGGGGAACCGGTGGCGCGGAAGATCGCCAGGCGGGTCAGCTCCTGCAGCGCTTCCAGCGTCGCGCCGCGCTGGCCGACGAGCGGCTGCAGCCGGCCGCCGACGACCTCGACCATCGGCCGTCCCGCGGACACGAGCTCGTCGATGTCGCCGTCGTAGTCGAGGATGTCGAGCAGCCCCTCCACGTAGTCGGCGGCGATCTCGCTCTGCCGGAACAGGTCGGAGTCGGAGGCCACACTCTCCGACTTCTTGGTCTCCTCCGTACCGGCGGACTCCGCGGCGGTGGCGGTGGTCTCCTCGGCGCTGGGAGTGCTGGTGTCGGTCACGGTCTCATCTCCGTACTCTCGGGCCGGACCTGCTCGGTCCGCTGTTTCCCGCGCCGGCCGGATCCGTCGCCGGTGCGCGGGGAGGTCTGTGTCGCCGCCCTCGCCGGGGGGCGCGCGCGGCCCGGACGTAGCCCGGGCCGCTGCTGCGTCATCCCTTGGGCTTGTTCGCGGGCCGGGCGCCCTTCTTAGGGTTGACCGGCTTCGCGCCGGGCTTCGGGGCGAGCGCCTTGGTGTCCACGCCCGGGGTCGTCGGCTCCGGCTCGGCCTGCTTGCGGCCGAAGAGGCCACGGGTCGCGGGCTGCACCGGGTTCTTCGTGGTGCCCTTGCCGGCGGTCGCGCTGCTCGCGGGGCGGGCGGAGGTCGAGCCCGACTTGCCCGCCATCTGCGGCGGCGGGAACTTGCGGAGCACCCACTGCTGCTGGGCGAGGCTGAAGAGGTTGTTCGTGACCCAGTAGATGACCACGCCGATGGGGAACAGCGAGCCGGAGACGAGCAGCGACAGCGGGATGCCGTACAGCATCAGGCGCTGGATCATCTTCTGCTGCGGGTCCTCGGCCCAGCCGGTCTTGAGGATCATCTGGCGGCTGGTGAGGTACGTGGTCGCCATCATGATGAGGACCAGCACACCGGCGATGATCTTCACCGTGGCGCCGCTGCCGGCGTCCAGGGCGGCGAGCTCGGCGGGGGAGGAGCCGAACTTGGCCGGCAGGGGAGCCGTGAACAGGGCGGAGTGCGTCGCCGAGTGGAACTGCTCGGCGGTCCAGCCGTACAGGGTGGGCCGGGGGTTGTCCGGACTGAGCCGGCGCAGGGTGTGGAACAGGCCGAGGAAGACGGGGATCTGCAGGAACATCGGGAGGCAGCCCATGAGCGGGTTGGCCTTCTCGACGCGGTACAGCTCCATCATTTCCTTCTGGAGCGTCTCCCGGTCGCCCTTGTGCTTCTCCTGCAGCTCCTTGACCTTGGGCTGCAGCGCCTGCATCGCCCGCTGGGACTTGATCTGCTTGACGAAGACGGGGAAGAGGATGACGCGCAGCGTCACCACCAGGAAGACGATCGAGAGGATCCAGGACCAGTTGGTGCCGAGCACCGGTCCGTCAGGGATGCCGATGGTGTCCCACAGGGCATGCCAGCGCAGGAGGATCCACGAAATGCCGTAGTAGATCCAGTCGAGACTCAATTCATGCTCCAGTCACATCGGCAGGACGGTGACGGATCGGGTCGGGAACCGGATCGAACCCGCCAGGGTGGAAGGGGTGGCAGCGCAGCAACCGCCAGGTCGCCAGTCCGGTCCCGCGGAGCGCTCCGTGTTTCGCGACTGCCTCGAGGGCGTACGCGCTGCACGAAGGGTAGAACCGGCAGCGAGCCGGCAGAGCCGGGCTCACGTAACGACGGTACGCGACGATCGCCGCGGTCAGCAGCCGGGCAAGCGGTGTCATCGGCGCCGCCGGGGTGACTGAGCGGCAGCCAGAGCGGCGTCCAGGTCGGCGCCGAGCCTCTCGAAGGACGCCGACGCCGAGGCGGGCAGGGCGCGCACGACGAGGGACGTCCCCGCGGGCAGCTCGCTCAGCCGTGGACGCACCAGATGGCGCAGGCGGCGGCGCACCTTGTTGCGGACCACCGCGTTGCCGACCGCCTTGGACACGACAAAGCCGGCGCGCGCCTCAGAGGCTTGCGCCGGCTCATCGAGAAGAAGGTGGACGACCACGGTGCCGCGGCCCGCCCTGCGGCCACCACGAACCGCTGCGGCGAAGTCGGTACTACGCCGCAGTCGTTGCTCCGCGGCCAGCACGACTACCCGGCATCCGGCCCGACCAGCGGTCGGCTCAGGCCGACAGCTCTTTGCGGCCCTTGCCACGGCGGGAGGCCAGGATGGCGCGGCCGGCCCGGGTGCGCATGCGCAGCCGGAAACCGTGGGTCTTGGCGCGCCGGCGGTTGTTCGGCTGGTAGGTGCGCTTGCTCACGTCAGAACTCCGTCTTCGTACTACGTCCAGGGGGCATCAGGCTGCAAGACGCCACTTTAGCAGAGCGCGGCGGAGCAACCGCTCGACCCTACGCAGGGCTCCACGGGCGGTCAACCACCGGGGGCCCGGCACGCCAAGGTTCCCGCCCAGGCCAGGCCCGGTCGAGCAGCGTTCCAGCCGGTCCGGGGAAGCGCGGACCCCGCGGCCAGACGAACCCCCGGGCCAAGCGGACCCCCAGCCTCAGCGGACCCCCAGCCTCAGCGGACCCCCAGCCTCAGCGGACCCCCAGCCTCAGCGGACCCCCAGCCTCAGCGGACCCCCAGCCTCAGCGGACCCCCAGCCTCAGCGGACCCCCAGCCTCAGCGGACCCCCAGCCTCAGCGGACCCCCAGCCTCAGCGGACCCCCAGCCTCAGCGGACCCCCAGCCTCAGCGGACCCCCAGCCTCAGCGGACCCCCAGCCTCAGCGGACCCCCAGCCTCAGCGGACCCCCAGCCTCAGCGGACCCCCAGCCTCAGCGGACCCCCAGCCTCAGCGGACCCCCGGCCAAGCGGTCGCCGGACCGAGCGGAACCCGGCCACCAGGTCCCGAGACGGAAGAGAGCGGCCCTCCGACAAAGACACGATCAGGCCGGGCGGCAGAGGACGACAAGGCTTGAGGATCCGGAGGAATCGGACCGGACAACCCAGGCAAGCCCCGCACGGTCCGTCACCCAGGCCGGTCTATACGCGTACGGAGTGAATCTTTTCGTGCCACGTGTGCCCCGGGTCGGGTACCGCCGGTTGATGCGGACGCGCCTGCGCTGTTAGCGTGCCCGTTTGCTGGTCTTCAGCGCTGTTCGCAAACCGCCCTCGCCGGGACCTCTCACGGAGCCACCTCACGGAGCCGCCCTCGGAACCGCCGGGGAACGGACCATCGGGGAACGGAACCGCTGGGACGGAACCGCAGAGGAACCGACGGAGCGGTGAATCGTTCGGCACGGTGAGCCTGTTTTCCCGCGCCAGCACAGGCTCCGGGAAGTCTGCCGACCGTCCGGCCGGGGTGCGACCGCCGACGCGTGCACAGGTTGTGGATAACCTGTGGACAGCCGGTGGCGCCGTGCATGTTCAGCACGTTGGATGTGCTGGGTTGGGGGGAGCCGGTCCGTCGCCCGTACGGGTGACGGCAGGCAAGGCGGAAGCCGAACAAGGCCACCGGGGGTCCGGTGGCGATGGGGGTGGCGCGGCGGTGGCCGATACGGTCGACCTTGGCGGGGTCTGGGCTGCGGCGACGGACGAGCTGGCGGACGAGATCGCGTCCGCTCAGCAGCGTGCGTACCTGCGGCTGACCCGCCTGCGCGCCATCGTGGAGGACACCGCGCTGCTCTCCGTCCCGGACACGTACACCCGGGACGTGATCGAGTCGCGGTTGCGCCTGGCGATCACCGAGGCCCTGTCGCGCCGGCTCGGCCGTCCGATCCAGGTCGCCGTGACGGTCCGCCCGCCCGAGGACGGCACCGGCCGACCGGGCACCGTGTACGGCACCCCGCCGCCCGAGCCGGCGACCCAGCCGCCGGCGCACTACTCCGAACCGCCCGCGCACTACTCGGACGCACCGCCCCCGCCGTACCCGGATCGTTATGCGCAGTCACCCGCCTACAGCGAGAGTTATGACCAGAGCGACGCGCCGACCGGGTCGGCGCAGGCGCCTTTCACGCGCGGCGTGCCGGCGGCGCGCGACGGTCAGGACGCGCTGTTCGCCGCACCGCTGCCGATGGGCCAGCCGGAGCCGGCGAAATCCACCATCGCGGAGGAAAAGAAGCCGGCGCCCGAGCCGCCCCGGCAGCTACCGCACTACACGGAGACGCCGAACGACTCCACCGGGCATCGGATGGCGACCGAGCCGGCGCAGCTCCGCGAGAATCAGCGTCACCACGACGAGCGAGCGCAGGACCGTCGCGACGACACGATGCAGATGCGGCACGGCGGCGACAACGGTCCCGGCCGCGCCCCGATCGACCTGCGCGGCCCCGCCGCCGGGCGTCCGGGCGGCAACGACGGCAACCGGCTGAACCCGAAGTACATGTTCGAGACCTTCGTCATCGGCTCCTCCAACCGCTTCGCGCACGCCGCGGCGGTCGCGGTGGCGGAGTCTCCGGCGAAGGCGTACAACCCGCTGTTCATCTACGGCAGCTCCGGGCTCGGCAAGACACACCTGCTGCACGCGATCGGTCACTACGCCACCACGCTCGGCCACGCCCGCAGCGTCCGCTACGTGTCGACCGAGGAATTCACCAACGACTTCATCAACAGCCTGCGCGACGACAAGACCCAGGCGTTCCAGCGCCGCTACCGCGACGTCGACATCCTCCTGATCGACGACATCCAGTTCCTGGAGAACCGCGAGCGTACGCAGGAGGAGTTTTTCCACACGTTCAATACCCTGCACAACGCCAACAAGCAGATCGTCATCAGCTCGGACCGCTCCCCGAGACAGCTGGCGACGCTCGAGGACCGCATGCGTACCCGTTTCGAATGGGGCCTGCTCGCGGACATCCAGCCGCCGGACCTCGAGACCCGCATCGCGATCCTGCAGAAGAAGGCCGCTCAGGAGCGCATGTACGCCCCGGACGACGTGCTCGAGTTCATCGCCTCCCGCGTCTCCAACTCGATCCGCGAACTCGAGGGCGCCCTCATCCGGGTGACAGCGTTCGCCAGCCTCACCCGCAGCGCGGTGCAACTCTCGCTGGCCGAGGAAGTCCTCCGCGACTTCATGCCCGACGGCGCCGGTCCGGAGATCACGGCCGACCAGATCATGGTCTCGACCGCCGACTACTTCGGCGTGAGCCTCGAAGACCTCCGCGGCCACTCGCGCTCCCGGGTCCTCGTGAACGCCCGCCAGGTCGCCATGTACCTCTGCCGAGAGCTCACCGACCTGTCGCTGCCCCGCATCGGCCAGGCCTTCGGCGGCCGCGACCACACCACGGTCATGCACGCGGACCGCAAAATCCGCCAGCACATGGCCGAGCGCCGCAGCCTCTACAACCAGATCGCCGAGCTGACGAACCGCATCAAGCAGAACACTTAGATCAAAACCGTTTCGACGGTACGGCCGCACCCCGGACAACCGCACCACCGTGGCCGGAGCCCTCACGTGCACCAAGCCGTAGCCCCTCCAGGCCGTCGCCCGCCGCCGGGCTGACCTGCCGGGCCGCCGTCCCGGACCGACCTACTGACACAACCTGCACGGGCTGAACGGCCGCCCTGACTCGCCAGTTCGTCCCCCGGGTCGCCGTCCTCCGCGTTCCCCGGTTGCCCCCACCGGGTCGACGTGGTGTGTGCCGCGACGGTGAGCACCGCAGCCTCCCGAGCCGCCCTCCCGAGTCGCCCTCCCGAGTCGCCCTCCCGGACAGCCCTGCCGCGCGACCTACCGGACTGCGCCCGCCGGCCTGTCAGGAAGCAGCACAAGCCGACCGGTCCTATGAGCCCTCATGCCGGCCGGCCCGCTCGTGCCCTATCCGATCGTGCAAGGGCGACATGCCGCATCCGATCGTCCAGGGCGACGCCCCGACCCTGCCCTCCAAGGCAACGCCACACCACGCCGACCACCGCCGAGCCGCCCCACCCACAGCTCGCCGCGCATCCGCCTCGCCACCCAAGCTCTCCTGGGCCAATTCCACCCCGACCCAACGCCCCACCAACCGTGACCAGCGCTTTCACCAGGTTGTCCACAGCTTCTGCACCGGTCTACCCACAGGCTCATCCCCATGCCGCCCGGAAAGCCCGCACCAACCCCGAAGAGCCACACCCACCTCCGCGGCGAAATGTCAACGTCGGGACGGAACCGTTTCGTGCCAACGTTTTCCACACTAATCCACAGCTCTTCACAGGCCCTGTCCCCAACGGTGGAAAACTTCGCGCCCCGTTCCGCACAGATGTGGAGAACTCCTGGGGAAATCGATGTGGACAGACACAGAGCGTCACAAGGCTGCCCACACCCTGTGGACGCGTGTGGATTTCCTGTTGAAGGTTCTGGGGACGACGAGCCGGTAGCGTCCCAGCGTTATCCCCAGACCCGGGGACAAACCCGGTGGATAAGCGGTGGACAGCCGGTGGACAACGGTGGACAACCGCCGTCTCGTCCGCAGCTGTGGACGCGGACCCGGGTTTATACCCCGGTTGCCCACATGTGAATCACCGGTGGATAACCTGCTGACCTGCGACAACGTGAGTTCTCCACAGTGTGCACAGGCCCGATGATTACGACTGATATCTCTCTGCCGAAAATCCAAAAACCAATCATCAGCGTTGGGGAAGGTGTGGACGAGCCGCTCGCGGCCCGATCCACCCCGGGCAGGTCTTCTCAGCATCGGGGGCCGGGCGGACGTCACGCCCACCCGCGCCATAGAGTTCAGTGGGCTCCATCAGCACATCCGAAGCTGGTCCGTTCTCGAGCCGGCCCAGGTGAGTGCTGGTCCCGTTCACCGGCGCGTCCGGTGCACGAGCTGGTCGGGCACGTGAGCTGGTCGGGCACACAACCCGGTCGGCGCACCAACCGGTCTGGTGCACGATCCGGTCCAGCCCACAAGCTGGTCCAGCACATACGAGCCGTCACAGCCCACAAGCTGGTTCAGCCCGTGAGCAGTTCCGGCCCACAGCCGGGCAGGCTCATGAGCGGGTCCGGCACAGAACGAGCTGGTCCAGCACAGGAGCCGGCCCAGCAGACGACAAAGCCGGTCCGGCACACGGGCTGGTCCAACACACAACAAGTTGGTCCGGCGCACGAGCCGGCCCAGCAGACAAACTGGTCCGGTGCGCAAGCTGGTCCGGTACATGAGCCGGTCTGGTGCACAACCGGTCCGGCGTACAAGCTGCTCTGGTGCACAAGCCGGTCCAGCTCCCGAAGCTGGGTCCGATCTCAAGCTGGTTCGTCGAGGAAAGTGACGCGGAGGGCATGGCATGAAGTTCCGGGTGGAGCGAGACGCACTCGCCGACGCGGTGGCGTGGACGGCCAAGAGCCTCCCCAGCCGTCCTTCGGTGCCGGTCCTGGCCGGCGTCATGCTGCGGGTGACCGACGGCAGGTTGCATGTCTCCGGCTTCGACTACGAGGTCTCCAGCCAGGTGAGCGTGGAGGTGCAGGCGGACGCCGACGGTGCCGCGCTCGTCTCCGGCCGGCTGCTCGCCGAGATCACCAAGGCGCTCCCGGCCAAGCCGGTAGACATCGCCGCGGTGGGCTCGCACCTCGAGCTGGTCTGCGGCAGTGCACGCTTCACCCTCCCGGTGATGCCGGTGGAGGACTACCCGACTCTGCCCGACATGCCGTCGAGCGCCGGCACGGTCGACGCCCAGGCGTTCGCCGTCGCCGTCGCGCAGGTGGCCGTCGCGGCCGGGCGGGACGAGACGCTGCCGATGATGACCGGCGTACGGATCGAGCTGAACGGCTCGACGATGGCGATGCTGGCAACGGACCGGTACCGCCTGGCGATGCGTGAGCTGGAGTGGAACCCGGACGACCCCGGCATCAGCCTGAACGCCCTGGTGCCGGCGAAGACGCTGAACGACACGGCGAAGGCGCTGGGCCCGATCGGCGGCGCCGTCACGCTCGCCCTCGCGCAGGGCAACGCCGGCGAGGGCATGATCGGTTTCGCGGGTGGCACCCGGCGCACCACGAGCCGGCTGCTGGACGGTGCGAACTACCCGCCGGTGCGGTCCCTGTTCCCGGCGAGCCACAACGCCGAAGCGCGGGTGACCGTCTCCGCCCTGGTCGAGGTGGTCCGTCGCGTCGCCCTGGTCGCCGAGCGCACCACGCCCGTCCTGCTGAGCTTCAGCGAGGACGGTCTCGTGGTCGAGGCGGGCGGCACCGAGGAGGCGCGGGCCAGCGAGGCCATGGAGGCCACCTTCACCGGTGAGCCGCTCACCATCGGTTTCAACCCGCAGTACCTGATCGACGGTCTGCAGAACCTGGGCGCCCCGACGGCCGTGTTGTCGTTCGTCGACGCCTTCAAGCCTGCTGTGATCTCCCCCGCAGCCGAAGACGGCGAAATCGTGCCCGGATACCGCTATCTGATCATGCCTATCCGGGTAACCCGCTGATACTGGGCTGGAAGAGTCACAAACCTAGGGGGAACATCATGCAGCTCGGCCTCATCGGACTGGGCCGGATGGGCGGCAACATGCGGGACCGCCTGCGCGCCGCCGGCCAGGAGGTGGTGGGTTACGACCACCACAAGGAGACCACCGACGTCGCCAGCCTCGCCGAGCTGGTGGAGAAGCTGGCCGCGCCGCGCGTGGTCTGGACGATGGTTCCCGCCGGCCAGATCACCGAGAAGACGATCGACGAGCTCGCCGAGCTGCTCTCCGAGGGTGACATCATCATCGACGGCGGCAACTCGAAGTTCACCGACGACGGCCCGCGCGCCGAGCGGCTCAAGGCGAAGGGCATCCACTACCTGGACTGCGGCGTCTCGGGCGGCATCTGGGGCAACACCAACGGGTACGCGCTGATGGTGGGTGGCGACGCCGAGATCGTGGCGCACTGCCAGCCGATCTTCGACGCGCTCAAGCCGGCCGGCGAGTTCGGCTTCGCGCACGCCGGTCCGCACGGTGCCGGTCACTACGCCAAGATGGTCCACAACGGCATCGAGTACGGCCTCATGCACGCGTACGCCGAGGGCTACGAGATCCTCAAGGCCTCGGAGCTCGTCGAGAACGTCCCCGAGGTCATCAAGAGCTGGCGCGAGGGCTCCGTCGTCAAGTCGTGGCTGCTCGACCTCCTCGACCTCGCCCTCGACGAGGACCCGGAGCTGGCCAACCTCAAGGGGTACGCGGAGGACACCGGCGAGGGCCGCTGGACGGTCGACGAGGCCGTACGCCTCGCCGTGCCCGCCAACGTGATCGCCGCGTCGCTGTTCGCCCGGTTCGCGTCCCGCCAGGAGGACTCGCCGGCGATGAAGGCCGTCGCGGCGCTGCGCAACCAGTTCGGCGGCCACGCCGTCAAGCGCTGATCCATGTACGTGCGCCGGGTCGAGCTGACCGATTTCCGTTCGTACGAGCGGGTGGCGGTCGACCTCGACCCGGGCGTCAGCGTCCTGGTCGGCCAGAACGGCATGGGCAAGACCAACCTCATCGAGGCACTGGGCTACGTGGCCACGCTGGACAGTCACCGGGTCGCCACGGACGCCCCGCTGGTCCGCGCGGGCGCGAGTTCGGCGGTGATCCGGTGCGCGGTCGTCCACGATGGACGTGAGCTGCTGGTCGAGCTGGAGATCGTCCCGGGCAAGGCGAACCGGGCGCGGCTCAACCGTTCTCCCGTACGCCGGTCCCGCGAAGTTCTGGGCGCTCTGCGCATGGTGCTCTTCGCGCCGGAGGACCTGGAGCTGGTCCGTGGGGATCCGTCCGAGCGCCGCCGCTATCTGGACGACCTGCTCGTGGCGCGCCAGCCGCGGTACGCCGGTGTGCGCTCCGACTACGACCGCGTGGTGAAGCAGCGCAACGCACTGCTGCGCACGGCGTACCTGACGCGCAAGGTCGGTGGCACGCGAGGGCAGGATCTGTCGACGCTCGCGGTCTGGGACCAACACCTCGCGCACCACGGCGCGGAGCTCCTCGCCGGACGGATCGAGCTGGTGGGCGCGCTCGGGCCGCACCTGACGAAGGCGTACGACGCGGTGGCTGCCGGGCGGACGGCCGCTGCCATCGCGTACGCGTCCCGCCTCGGCGACGGCCTCCCGCCGGACCGCCCGGCGCTCGAGGAAGCCCTGCTCGCTTCGCTCGCCGAACGCCGTCAGGCGGAGATCGAGCGTGGCGTCACGCTGGTCGGACCGCACCGCGACGACCTCACGCTGTCGCTGGGAGACCTTCCCGCGAAGGGGTACGCGAGCCACGGCGAGTCCTGGTCGTTCGCGCTGGCGTTGCGGCTGGCGGCGTACGACCTGCTCCGCACGGACGGCATCGAGCCGGTGCTGATCCTCGACGACGTCTTCGCCGAGCTCGACGCGGGCCGGCGGCAACGGCTCGCGACGCTGGTCGCCGACGCCGCCCAGTTGCTGGTCACCTGCGCCGTGCCGGAGGATGTGCCGACGACCCTTCAGGGCGCCCGCTACGACGTCGGACCAGGAACGGTGACCCGTGTCTGAGGATCGCCCCGAAAAGGGCTCAGCGGCCGCCTCAGGTCCCTCGACGCCCAGCGACGCTCCCGCTCCCGAGGGCGTGGCCGGCCCGCAGCTCGCCCGGGCCGTTCTCGACGCCGCGCTCGCCAAGCGCCGGGCCGCCCAGCAGGCGCCGCGCCGGCGTACCCCCAGCGAGGGTGAGGGACGACGGCTGCGCGGCTATTCCGGCCCGGGCCCGGATCCCCGGGATCCGCAGCTGTTCGGCGCGGTCCTCGAGCGGATCCTGAAGCAGCGCGGCTGGCAGAAGCCGGCCGCCGAGGCGACGGTCTTCGGTGCCTGGGAGAAGGTCGTCGGCTCGGACATCGCCAAGCACAGCCGGCCGGTGAAGCTCGACGACGGCGTGCTGACCGTGGAGGCGGAGTCGACGGCCTGGGCGACCCAGCTGCGCCTGCTGGCGGCGACCCTGCTGCGCAGCATCGCCGCCGAGGTCGGCCACAACGTCGTGAAACGGCTCAACATCCACGGCCCCGCGGCGCCGTCCTGGAACAGAGGGCCGCGCCGGGTGCAGGGCCGCGGACCCCGGGACACGTACGGCTGACAGCCGACTGTCAGTAGTCGGCTGTCAGTAGTCGCTGTCAGCAGGCGGTGCTCAGCAGGCGGTGCTCAGTAGTCCGCGAAGACGGCGTACCCGCGGTCGGCGCAGCGGCGGTAGAAGCCGGCCAGGATCGCGAGCTCGGTGCGCGCGAAGCTCCAGTGCGGAGCGTTGCCGGCGTCGTCGCGGAGCGCCGCCAGCCGCTGGTCCAGCCAGCGCAGCTGCTGCTCGGCGAGCCGCCCGGCCGCGACCGCCTCGCGCATCACCTTCGCCACGCTGTCGAACGTGACGAGGTCCCCGTACGGCTGGTGGCCCTCGACGAAGCGCTCCAGCCCGCCGGCGATCCACGCGCAGCCGTCCGGGTCGATGACCGGGTCCTCGTCCTCGGCCGCGGCGTCGGTCGCGTAGAGGACGCCCTCCAGCCCCAGCAACAGATCCACCAGTTCCGTGTACGCCGTGGCGCGCACCGTACCCGTCTTGGCGATGTGCAGCGCGAGCGCACCGGTGGGCGCGGCGATGTCGGGAGCGTCCGCGACGGCGCCGAAGTCGACGAACTCGGCCGGGGCGACCGGGTCGTAGAACCGGTTCGTCCGGGGCCAGTGCACGGCGACGTTGTCCAGCCCCTTGTCGTGCGCCATGGCGGACCACCTCTCCTCGACCTGCCGGCTGCGGACCGTCCGGCGGGAACTGTGCCCGCCGCGTGCGGACCGCCCGGCCGCGCACGGGTCCGCGCGGGCGAGGTTACGACACTTCCGCCCGGCGTTGTGAGGCAGTGTCGCAGCGCGTGTCGCCGACCCGGTGCAGGCGCGCCCCGCCGTCCACCACCGGACGCGTTCACCGTTGCGGGCGGAGCTCATTCCGTGTAGGGGGACCCGTGGGAACGGCCCTCCGGGGCGCTACGGCAATCTGAGGTGCCCGTACGAGGGTGCCGGACCTCCGATAACTCGCCCGGACGGAGTAGAATCGACGGAGACCGGGAAGTCGCGAACCGTCACGGACTGTTCAACCTTGCAGGGCTGTTCAACCTTGCAGAGCTGTTCACCTCGCAAGGGGCCATCCGTCACGCTACGCGATTTTTCCAGCCGATCACGATCCGCGGGACGACCGCGGCGACCGGCGCGCTCGGCTCCACCGGTGGTCCGCCTCCTCCCCGCGGCTCGCTCGCCTGTGGTCCGCCGTGCCCGCTGGCTGCCCACCGGTCGCCCGCCAAATCCGTGGCCGGGCCTCCGCGCGGGGGACCGGGCGCGAGAAAGTGGCCGAGGGTGGCAGAGAAGAAGCAGGAATACGGTGCCGAGTCCATCACCGTGCTCGAAGGCCTCGAGGCGGTCCGCAAGCGTCCCGGTATGTACATCGGTTCGACCGGTGAGCGCGGCCTGCACCACCTGGTCTGGGAGGTCGTGGACAACGCCGTCGACGAGGCGCTCGCCGGGTATTGCGACACCATCGACGTGGTCCTGCTGGCCGACGGCGGCGTCTCGGTCACCGACAACGGCCGTGGCTTCCCGGTCGACCTGCACCCCAAGCTGAAGAAGCCGGGCGTCGAGGTCGCGCTGACGGTGCTGCACGCGGGCGGCAAGTTCGACGGCAAGGCGTATGCGGTCTCCGGCGGTCTGCACGGCGTCGGTGTCTCGGTCGTGAACGCGCTGTCGACCCGCATGGCGCTGGAGATCCACAAGTCGGGGAACGTGTACCGGCAGAAGTACAACGCCAGTAAGCCCGGGCCGTTGGAGAAGGGCGAGCCGACCGACACCACCGGCTCGACGGTGCAGTTCTGGCCGGACCCGACGATCTTCGAGACGGTCGAGTTCGACTTTCAGACGATCTACCGCCGGCTGCAGGAGATGGCGTTCCTCAACAAGGGGCTGACCATCAACCTGCTCGACGAGCGGCCGGAGCACGTGGACGACGAGGGCAAGCCTCGCCAGGTCACCTTCATGTACGAGAACGGCATCGCCGACTTCGTGCGCCACCTGAACGCCACGAAGAGCCCGATCCACAAGACGGTGGTCGAGTTCAGCGCCGAGGACAACGAGGCGCGGATGGCCGTCGAGATCGCGATGCAGTGGAACGAGTCGTACGGCGAGTCGGTCTACACGTTCGCCAACCGCATCAACACCCATGAGGGCGGCACCCACGAGGAGGGCTTCCGCGCCGCGCTGACCGGCATCGTCAACCGGTACGGCATCGAGAAGAAGCTGCTCAAGAGCGACCAGAAGCTCTCCGGCGAGGACATCCGCGAGGGCCTGGCGGCGATCATCTCGGTGACGCTGGCCAACCCGCAGTTCGAGGGCCAGACGAAGACGAAGCTCGGCAACACCGACATGAAGAGCTTCGTCCAGAAGGTCGCCAACGACCAGCTGGCCGACTGGTTCGACCGCAACCCGGCCGAGGCGAAGGCGATCATCACGAAGGCCGACCAGGCCGCCCGCGCCCGCATCGCCGCGCAGCAGGCCCGCAAGCTGGCCCGCCGCAAGTCGCTGCTGGAGTCCGGCTCGATGCCGGGCAAGCTCGCCGACTGCCAGTCGACCGACCCCCGCGTCTCCGAGCTGTTCATCGTCGAGGGCGACTCGGCCGGCGGCTCGGCCAAGCAGGGCCGCGACAGCCAGATCCAGGCGATCCTGCCGATCCGCGGCAAGATCCTCAACGTGGAGAAGGCCCGGATCGACCGGGTGCTGAAGAACAACGAGGTCCAGGCGTTGATCACGGCGCTGGGCACCGGCATCCACGACGACTTCGACATCGCCAAGCTGCGCTATCACAAGATCGTGCTGATGGCGGACGCCGACGTCGACGGCCAGCACATCCAGACGCTCCTGCTGACCCTGCTGTTCCGCTTCATGCGGCCGCTGGTCGAGGTGGGCCACGTCTACCTGGCGGCTCCGCCGCTCTACAAGATCAAGTGGAACAAGCGGGGCGACGACGCGCAGTACGCGTACTCCGACCGGGAGCGTGACGGTCTCATCGCCCTGCGGCAGCAGAAGAAGCCCAACGCCAAGCCGGACGACATCCAGCGGTTCAAGGGTCTCGGCGAGATGAACTTCCGCGAGCTGTGGGACACGACGATGGACCCGGCGACCCGGACGCTGCGTCAGGTCACCCTCGACGACGCCGCCGTGGCGGACGAGCTCTTCAGCGTCCTCATGGGCGAGGACGTCGAGGCGCGCCGTTCGTTCATCCAGCGCAACGCCAAGGACGTGCGCTTCCTGGACATCTGATCCGTCGTGAGCGGCGTCGCGAGACGCCGCTCACCTCGGGTTATGCACAGCGTTCCACTGCTTTCCACAGCGTTATCCACAGCTAGTTGCGCAGCTCATACCCGTTTGTCGGGTTTGACCGTAAGTAAGGGTTAACTGTGACGGATACTCCCGAGATCCCCGCCGAGGAGCCGCAGGACGACACCGGCGGCGGCGTGGGCCAGCGCGTCGAGCCGGTCGGCCTCGAGGTCGAGATGCAGCGGTCGTACCTCGACTACGCCATGAGCGTCATCGTCGGCCGCGCGCTGCCGGACGTCCGCGACGGGCTCAAGCCGGTGCACCGCAAGATCCTGTACGCGATGTACGACTCGGGCTTCCGCCCGGACCGCGGGTACGTCAAGTGCGCCCGCGTCGTCGGCGACGTCATGGGCAACTACCACCCGCACGGCGACTCGTCGATCTACGACGCGCTGGTCCGCATGGGCCAGCCGTGGTCGCTGCGGTACCCGCTGATCGACGGCAACGGCAACTTCGGCTCGCCGGGCAACGACCCGCCGGCCGCCATGCGGTACACCGAGTCGAAGCTCTCGCCGCTCGCCATGGAGATGCTGCGGGACATCGACGAGGACACCGTCGACATGCAGGACAACTACGACGGCCGGACCAAAGAGCCGACGATCCTGCCGGCGCGGTTCCCCAACCTGCTCGTCAACGGCTCCGAGGGCATCGCCGTCGGCATGGCCACCAAGATCCCGCCGCACAACCTGCGCGAGATCGCGGGGGCCGTCCAGTGGTACCTCGACCACCCCGACGCCGATGAGGCCACCACCCTCGAGGCGGTCCTGGAGATCGTCAAGGGACCGGACTTCCCCACCCGGGGGCTGATCGTCGGCCAGCAGGCGATTCAGGACGCCTACCGCACCGGCCGTGGCTCGATCCGGATGCGCGCCGTCGTGGAGGTCGAGGAGGACCAGCGCGGCCGGCCCTGCCTCGTGGTCACCGAGCTGCCGTACCAGGTGAACCCGGACAACCTCGCCGAGCGTGTGGCCGAGCTGGTGAAGGAGGGCAAGCTCACCGGCATCGCGGACATCCGGGACGAGTCCTCCGGCCGTACGGGTATGCGCTTGATCCTGGTCCTGAAGCGCGACGCGGTCGCGAAGGTCGTGCTGAACAACCTCTACAAGCACACCCAGTTGCAGGAGACGTTCGGCGCGAACATGCTGGCGCTGGTCGACGGCGTGCCCCGCACGCTGAACCTGGCGCAGTTCATCCGCTACTACGTCGACCACCAGATCGACGTCATCCGCCGGCGGACGGCCTTCCGCCTGCGCAAGGCCGAGGAACGCGCGCACATCCTGCGCGGCCTGGTGAAGGCCCTCGACGCGCTCGACGAGGTCATCGCCCTGATCCGGCGCTCGCCGACGGTGGAGGACGCCCGCCAGGGCCTCATCCAGCTGCTCGACATCGACCAGGTGCAGTCCCAGGCGATCCTGGACATGCAGCTGCGGCGCCTCGCGGCCCTCGAGCGGCAGAAGATCATCGACGAGCTCGCCAGCATCGAGATCGAGATCGCGGATCTGAAGGACATCCTCGCCAAGCCGGAGCGGCAGCGGGCGATCGTCTCGGAAGAGCTCGCCGAGATCGTGAGCCGGTTCGGCGATGAGCGGAAGACCCAAATCATCCCGTTCGACGGCGAGGTCTCGATGGAGGACCTCATCGCGCGCGAGGACGTTGTGGTGACCATCACACGAACTGGTTACGCGAAGCGCACGAAGGTCGACCTCTACCGCTCGCAGAAGCGCGGCGGCAAGGGCGTGAGCGGCGCATCTCTGCGTCAGGACGACATCGTCAGCCACTTCTTCGTCATCTCGACGCACTCCTGGATCCTGTTCTTCACGAACAAGGGCCGCGTGTACCGCGCGAAGGCGTACGAGCTGCCGGAGGCCAACCGCGTCGCGAAGGGCCAGCACGTCGCCAACCTGCTCGCCTTCCAGCCGGACGAGCACATCGCGCAGGTCATCCAGATCCCGAACTACGAGGTCGCGCCGTACCTTGTGCTCGCCACCAAGAATGGCCTCGTGAAGAAGACCCGCCTCACCGAATTTGACTCCAACCGCAGCGGTGGCATCATCGCCATCAACCTGCGGGAGGATGACGAGTTGGTGGGCGCCACGCTGGCCGCTCCGGAGAACGACCTGCTCCTGGTGTCGAAGAACGCCCAGGCCATCCGGTTCAACGCGACCGATGAGGCGCTGCGGCCGATGGGGCGGGCCACGTCCGGTGTGATCGGCATGCGCTTCGGCGACAGCGACGAGCTGCTCGCGATGGAGGTCGTGCGCGAGGGCCTCGACGTTTTGGTCGCCACCAACGGCGGGTATGCGAAGCGGACGCCGATCGAGGAGTATCCCGTGCAGGGGCGGGGTGGCAAGGGTGTACTGACGGCGAAAATCACGGAGCGTCGTGGTGGCCTCGTCGGAGCGCTCGTGATCGACCCGGAGGATGAACTGTTTGCCATCACCAGCAATGGTGGTGTCATCCGGACTCCCGTGAAGCCTGTACGGCGCACGCGGGATCGGAACACAATGGGGGTCAAGCTGATGGACCTCCCAGAGGGTGTAACCATCGTGGCGCTTGCTCGTAATGCCGACGAGCCTGACGAACAGGACTAGTTGATGCCGGAGACACAGGCGAAGTCGGGAGGTCCGGGGGCCTCGGCGACTCCCGCCGGTGCGGAGCCGAAGAAGGACGGTGCCGCACCGGCCGGGCGTGAGGCCGCAGGTCGCGCGGCGGTCCCCGCCGAAGCCCCGTCCCCGCCGAAGTTCACCCGCGCGCCGGGCATGGCCCCGCCGCCGGGCGAACCGCCCGCCGACAGCGACGGCCAGGCCGACGGCAAGCGCCCGGCCGGCCCGGGGGCCAAGGGCGCGGTGAAGGGCTCGGCCACTGTGCCGATCGTCACCAAGGGCAAGAGCGGTGGCACGGCCCCGGCCGCGCCGGCCGCACGCGCGGGGGTCGCGCCACCTCCGGCGAACCCCGCCACGGCCCCGCAGCGGCCCGGCGAGGCCCCGAAGCGCCCGTCCGGCGGCACCGCCGCCGGCTCGGCCGCCGTGGGTGCCGCCCGGGTCTCGGAGACCGTCCGCTCCGCCCGCAACACCGTGTCGTCGGCCGCCGCCCGCGGTCCCCGGCGCGCCCGGCTGAACCTCAAGCGGATCGACCCCTGGTCCGTGATGAAGTTCGCCTTCGCCGTCTCCATCGTCCTGTTCATCGTCGTGGTCGTGGCCACGTCGGTGCTCTACCTCGCCCTCGACGCCATGGGGGTGTGGGGCGAGGTCAACAAGAGCCTCGAAAGCCTCGTGAACTCGGCGGGCGGCACGGACGGCTCCTCGGGCGGCGGCTTCCGCATCACGGCCTGGGGCGTCATCGGCACGTCGATGCTGATCGGCGCGGTGAACGTGGTCCTGTTCACGGCGCTGGCCACCCTCGGTGCCTTCATCTACAACGTCTGCGCCGACCTGGTCGGAGGCGTCGAGCTGACGCTGGCCGAGCGGGACTGACCCGACCGGCGCCGGATCCCGGACCGGGGTCGTGGCGCCGCTGAAAGCGCGTGGGATCGGCCGTCACGTTCGCGTGGCGGCCGGTTCTGTCAGCGGGCACGGGTGGTTCGGCTCTCGGCCAGACCTTTCCGATGCTCGGGGACGCTTCGTCGTGCCGTGCCGCCGGGAGTTCTGCCGCTAGCACCTCGTCAACCGGCCTGACGCTCGGGGAGTGCCCGGTCGATAGCGGGCGACGTGACCCGCCACCGCGTTAATCTGCTGGCGTCGGCCGTCCCGGCCTGCTTTCGTAATGACACCGGTGACGGCGCGGCGGCCCCGATTTGGGCCACCGGAACCGGGTACGGTAACCTTCGTGTCGCTGTCACGGGGCTATAGCTCAGTCGGTTAGAGCGCAGAGCTGATAACTCTGAGGTCGCTGGTTCGATTCCAGCTAGCCCCACCACGCACGTCCTCCGCCGAAGACTCAAAGGGGACCAGGCCCATGCTGAAGAAGCTCCTCCTCGTCGCCGGCATCGTCGGCGCGGCCGCCCTGGTGGTCAAGAAGGTCAAGGCCTCCAGCGACGAGCGCGCCCTGTGGCACGAAGCCACGACGGCACCCGACCTGCGATAGATTTCCCGATCTGGGGGCCCTAGCTCAACTGGCAGAGCACCGCCTTTGCAAGGCGGGGGTTAGGGGTTCAAGTCCCCTGGGCTCCACTTATCCGCTTCCTCTTCGGCCCCGGGTTCTCGCGACCTCGGGGCTTCTTCATGCGCGTATGGCCCTCCGCTTCTCCGCATGCGCCGGCCTCGGTCGCCCAGCCGCCGGCATCGCTGGGCGGGCCACGTGGCGCCTCGCGCCGCCGCTGATCGCCGCGCCTTGGTTGCCTCCCGGCCACGGTTTGCCCCCTCCGGCCGCGTTGGTCGCCGCGCCGCGCTGGTTTGTGGGCAGCTTTGGCCCTCGCGCTACGGTCAGTTCTGGCGCTGCGGGTTCTCGCGCTACGTCAGTTCTGGCGCTGCGGGTTCTCGCGCTACGTCAGTTCCGGCGCCGCCGGTTCTCGACCGTGTCGGTCCTCGGGCCGTGTCGGTCCCTGGGCCGCGGCTGGTCCCTGGGCCGCGGTTGGTTCTGGGTCGCGCTGTCCCTGGGTCGCGTCGATTCTCGGGCCCTCTCGGTCCTGGCGCCGGGTCGGTTTCGGCCTCGTCCCTGGCCGTGGCGCTCACCGGGAGGCTTTCACCGCCGGGTATGAAAGAGCCATCGGCCGTTCGGTTGTTGCATCAGGTCAGCCACCGCGTCAATATCCACCTGTGACGATGCGCACACGGAGCTGGATGACCACGGGCGAGGCGGCGGTACTGCTGCGGTCGTCGCGGGCTCATGTCGTCGATCTATGCCTGCGCGGGCTGTTGCCGTACGTCACGATCGAGGGGCAGCGGCGGATCCGGCGGTGCGACGTCGAGGCGTTCATCCAGCCCGGGATGACGCGGGAGCAGCTGCAGGTGCTGTGGCTGCACCGGGCGGTCGCCGGCCGGCTGGTGCAGGACCCCGGCGCGATCATGGCGGCGGCTGCCATCACTCTTCGTCGGCTGCGGCGCCTGCACCCCGAGGGCCGGGACTGGGAGTGGCTCGACCGCTGGGACGCCGTACTGGACCAGGGCGTGGATGCGGTTCTCGAGGCGCTGACCTCGTCCGCCGAGTACGCCGTCGAGCTTCGAACCGCCTCACCCTTCGCCGGCATCCTCACCGAGGCGGAGCGTCGCCGGGTGCTGGCTGCCTTCGCCGCCAGCCGGGCCGATCACGCGCGGCCGATGCGGCCCGAGAAGTTCGAGCGCGTTCTCCGCAGCGTCTGAGCCCAAAGCCCGGCTGAGGCGTCAGCGAACTCGGTCGTGGCTGCCCGGCCCGGCCCCGCCGCCGGGTGCGCCACGCATGGGTACCGGCCGGTCCCTGTGGCGAAGCCGTACTGCCATCGCCGCACGGGAGAGCCCGCGGGCGCTCGAGCCGTCAGCGGTGCAGCCAGGCCAGCAGGTCTGCGGGTGCCAGTTCGGCTGCGCGGTGCTCGTACCGAAGGAGCTCTTCGGGGGTGAGGAGTTCGCGGCCGGCGCCGGAGGTCCCTCGGCGGAAGAACGCGTTGCGGTCCTTCATGATGCCGGCCGGGTCGGGAGCCAGGCGGTCGGCACGGGCCCTCATCTGCGCGAACGTGGCGGCTTCGACGAGCGTCGGCCAGCGCTCCTCCGGTACGTCGATCGCCAGCCGGTCCGCGAGGCGTCGCATCTCACCCTCGAGGTTGTTCGTCAGGTCGGTGTAGTGCAGCAGGACGACGTTCGGGTCGTGGCGGCGGCGCCAAGCGTCCGACAGGTGCCACATGACTCCGGGCAGGGAATCGAGCGACTCCGCCGGGGCGACCTCCGCGTTGATCCAGTCGACGAGGGAGTCGTGCAGGGGACGGGCCACCGGTACGGGCTCGGCCGCGGGGGGCGGGGCCTGGCCGGGGGTGAGGAGCTCGGCGATGCGCTCGCGGTTGAGGTTGTCGCCCTGGTGGAAGAGGGAGACCGCCATGTCGAGCGGGTTCCGGGCCACCACGACGTACGTTGCTCTCGGGTCGAGGGGAATTCCGTCCAGCGGCGTGTGGGTCTTGATGAAGCGGCGGTGCTGCTGCTTCTCGAGGCGGGCGTAGACCTCGTCGCGGGGGACGATGAGCCAGTCCAGCCACGGCGACAGCTCCGGGAGCGGCGCGGGGAGCTCAGGGTCCTGGAAGACGAGCAGCGCGCAGATCATCTGCGCCCACGTCGTGCCGCTTTTCGACCGGGTACTGATCACGATGTCGCCCTGGCGGAACGGGAAGCCGTCCCAGCGGGCGCTGTCCTCGTCGGGGGAGCGGTAGCGCATTCCGCCCAAGCTAGGTCACCCCGTCACGCTGCGCGACCCCATTCCGAGCCACGGGTACGGAGTTTCGTTCGCGTGTGCGTGCCTCTACGTTCGCGCGGGCTCCGCCTCATCGTGAGTAGCCTTCACTCGTGAGTGGACGGAAACGAGCCGCGGCGATCATCGTGCGGGACGGGCGAGTGCTGATGGTGCACGAGCGGAGCCGGCGCGACGGCGGCCGCGAATGGTGGACGCTGCCGGGGGGCGGGATCGACCCGGGCGAGACCCCGGAGGACGCCGTACGGCGTGAGGTGGTGGAAGAGGTCGGCCTCGTCGTCAAGGAGGCGCGGTACCTGCAGGACGTGCCGTACCCGTCGGGCATGACTTCGGTGTTCGCCTGCACGGTGGGCGACGGCGAGCCGGAGCTGGGCCCGCACCTGGGCGGACCGGAGCCGATCGGGCTGGCCTGGGTGCCGCTGCCGGATGTGGAACCGGGCGCCGGCGGCCTGGTACCGATTCCACCGATGATCATCGCGATGCGGCTGGAGTAGGCGCGCCGAGCCCTCGGTCAGTCCCGGTGCCGAGACGCCGGCGTTTCCGAGTCGGGTAGCGCCGCGCCCGGGATGGGCGGCCCGCTCGTCGGAGCCGGATCCTTCGGGGAGGCCGGGGTGCGGCTGATGGTGCGGCGGCGTTCCGTGACGAAGTAGGCGCTGCTGAGGGCGTACCCAACAGTCAGAAGGAGCCCGACGGCCCGGACTCTCAGCGGGACGACGGCCGGAAGCGCGACGGCGAGCGCGGCCACCGACCAGATCGCGAGGAGCGTCGTGTTGGCGGTGTCGTGCGCCGTCCACCGGGTGGTGCGGCGACGGGCCTGGCGATGAATTTCGGTCAGGAGCGCGTGGCCCATCCCGAGCGCGAGCAGCCCGAGGAGCACGCTGGCGAAGATCGATTGCGCTCCACCGGCGACGGCCGCGACGGCCATGCCGCCGGTGAGCAGGGCGAGGCCGCTGACGGTACCGACCCGTGCGCCGCGTCTCTCCCCCACATCAAGTGACAGTCGGCAGGATCGGGGTCGGACTGAGCGGGGGGTCGGTCTTGTTATGGGTACGCCTGGTGGGTGGCTGGTTGCGTCCACGGTGTGGGACACGGTCTCGGTGTGGGTGGCGGCGTGCGCGGGTCGGCTCGGTGTGGGCGGCGGGGTTCGTGGTTTGGTTCGATGTGGGCGGCGGTCTCTTCGATTGACCGCGATTCGGCGGCGTGACCCGGCGGCGTGACCCGGCGGCGTGACCCGGCGGGTCGGGCAGGTGTGGAGGCAGCCGGGACACAGCTGGACGCCGACGGGGGACCTGAGTGGTTGGCCGGTCGGAATCCGGGCAGGATGACGGGCGTGATGGGATCTCTGAAGCTCGAGCCTGCGATCGCTCGGCTCGACCTGCTCGCCCGGCCGGTCGCGGCGGCGCTCGAGGTGTGGCCGGCGGACGCGCCGATCGACGGTGACCAGGTGCTGGTGGCGCCGATCGATGCCGAGCTGGCCGACACCGCGGCCTTCTGCGAGGCGTACGGGGTGGGGCTCGAGCAGTCCGCGAACTGTGTGATCGTGGCCGGCCGCCGCGGCGAGGTGACCAGGTATGCGGCTTGTGTCGTCCTGGCCACCACACGCGCGGACGTCAACGGCGTGGTGCGGCGTCACCTCGACGTACGCAAGGCCAGCTTCGCGCCGATGGACGACGCGGTACGGCTGACCGACATGGAGTACGGGGGCATCACCCCGATCGGGCTGCCGAAGTCGTGGCCGGTGCTGGTCGACTCGCGGGTGGTCGCGATGCCGCACGTGATCATCGGGTCGGGCGTACGGCACAGCAAGATTGCCATTGCCGGCCCGGCGCTGGGGGCGCTGCCCGGGGCTGAAGTGATCGAAGGGTTGGCCCGCGAGGTGTAGCGGCCGACTGGACGGAGCGGCGATCTATCAGGGTCAGGCGCTGCTCCGCTGGGGTCGCCGCCATCATCAGGGTGGCCGGCGACCGGTCTAGCTTGGTTTCACGTGGAACATCATTGAGCCACGTCGACGGCCTCGCGGCGGGCGATCTCGTCGAGGGCCTGCCGGAGCACGGCGACCTCCTGCGCGCCCTGCACCGCGTACTTCCGGTCGATCACGAACGTCGGAACGCTGGTGATGCCGAGCTCGCGCGCCTCCAGCAGATCGGCGTTCACCGCGTCCGTCCCCGCGGGCGATGCGAGGTAGGCGAGCGCGGCCTCCTCGTCCAGCCCGATCGACCCTGCCAGCCGCGCGAGGGCGGCATGGTTGCCGATGTCGACGCCCTGCTCGAAGTGCGCCCGCTGCAGCGTCTCGGTCATCATCAGCTGGAGGTCCTGCCCGGCCGCCCACGCGATGAGCCGGTGCGCATCGAACGTGTTGGCGTTGATCGCCCGGTCGAAGTCCAACGTGAGCCCGTCGGCCGCACCGATCGCCGTGACGTGCGAGAACATCTGTTCGGCGCGCTGCGCGCCGCCGAACTTCTCCGCCAGGGCCTGCTTCGTCGGCACGGGCTGCGGCACGGGACTGGGATCCAACTGGTACGCCCGGAAGGTCACGGTCACGTCGCCGGTGAACCCTTCGAGCGCCGTCTCCAGCCGCCGCTTGCCGATGTAGCACCACGGGCAGACGACGTCCGACCACACTTCGATGTTCACGATCGTGCCTCTTCCTGCTCGCGTGCCTCTTCCTGCTCGCGGATCTGACGCTTGAGCCGAGCCAGGATCGCCGTCCCACCCCGGATGCGCAGCGGGCTGATCGCCGTGGCCAGGCCCATCCTGCTGTACAGGTCGTCGGGCACGGTCAAGATCTCTCCGGCCGTGGCGCCCTCGAGCCCTTCCGACAGAATGCCCGCGAACGCCCGCGTGGTCGGTGCCTCGGGCGGGCAGTCGAACCACGTCGTGACCGTCTCGTCGGGCTGCACCTGGGCGCGGAGGAAGAACTGCGTCTGGCACTCCGGCACCTGCTCCATGCCCTCGTGGTTCTTGAGCTCGGCGGGCAGGGGAGGCACCGAGTCGGCGAACTCCAACAGCATCTCGAGGACGACCTCGCGAGGCGCGGAGGAGAACTCGTCGACGATCTCGGCCAGCTTCGGCGGCATGTCGCTCACGGTTGTGACCCTACGTCGCGCAAGCACCCTCCGCCGGTCCCGCCGACCAGCCGGCCGGGTGTCGATGGCCACGTTGGATGTGGCCAAGTGCCCGCGACGACCAGCCGACGCATCAACAAGCCTTACCGGCTGACCTTCGCCCGACGGTGCGCCGGCGTGAAAGCTCGTGCAGAACCGGCTAGGCCGACAGCTTGTGCCGGCGAGGCTGGGCGGTGCTTGGCCGGACAGCTCATGGCGGCGGCTCGCCCGAAACAGGTCAGAGCGGCGGCTCGTGCAGGACGGCTCCGGTCCGGGCCGGCAGCTCGCGGCGGGACCGGTCCGGGCCGGCGGCTTGTGCCGGGACCGGTCCGGGCAGTGGCTCGTCGCGGAGGCGTCTGGGTCGGCGGCTCGTGCAGGGTCCGGTCAAGGCGGTGGCTTGTGCCGGACGGGTCAGGCCGGCGTCGAGGTGGGGACCAGGGCGACGTCGCTCAGGCTCAGGATTCCGACCACCTTGCGGTCGGCGTCGCACACCAGCAACCGGCGTACGCCGCGCTCGCGCATGGCTTGGACCGCCTCCTCCACCGTCGCGGCCTGCTCCACCATGATGAGCTCCACCGTCGCGATGGATGCCAGTGTCGTCGAGTGCGGCGGCAGTCCTTCGGCGATCGCCCGGACCACGATGTCGCGGTCGGTGACCATGCCGGACATGGTGGGGCCGTTGGTCACGATGACGTCGCCGATGCCCTGGTCGCGCATGACCTGGGCCGCTTCGTCGAGCATCGTGTCGCCCGGCAGGTAGACGACCTTCCGGGTCATCACGTCCGCCACTGCCGTCCGAGCCATGGCTGTACCTCCCCGCGCTCGTACCCGCCCGTTACGCGAGCGGGTACCCGACCGTCTCATCGATTACACCCCGTGCCCCTCGGGCGGGGGATCGCCGAGGCCGGCCGCCGATGAGCCGGTGACGGCATCGACGACCTCCGGCAGGGCGACGTCGCGGCGTTCACCCGTACGGCGATCGCGTAGTTCCGCGTACCCCTCGGACAGACGGCGGCCGACCACGACGCAGCGTCGGATGCCGATCAGCTCCGCATCGGTGAACTTGACGCCGGCCGACAGTTGCGGCCGGTCGTCGACCAGCACGCGTAGCCCGGCGGCCGACAGGTGCGACGCGAGCTCCAGTGCTGCCGGTATCTGCCCGTCCTTGCCGGCGCCGATGACGTGCACGTCGGCGGGAGCGACCTCGTCGGGCCAGATGATGCCGCGGTCGTCGTGGTGCTGCTCGACGATGGAGGCCACCGCGCGGGAGATGCCGATGCCGTAGGAACCCATGGCCGGGCGTACGGGTCGCCCGTCGGCGCCGAGCACATCGACCTTGAACACGTCGGTGTAGCGGCGGCCGAGCTGGAAGATGTGCCCGATCTCGATGCCTCGGCGGATGGTCAGCGCGCCCTCGCCGCACCGCGGGCAGGGGTCGCCGGCGCGGACGTACGCCGCCTCGATCGTGCCGTCCGGCGTGAAGTCGCGTCCCGCGACGACACAGGTGGCGTGCTTCCCCGGCTCGTTGGCGCCGGTCAGCCATGCGCTCCCGGTGACCACGCGCGGGTCGGCGAGGTATCGCACCTTGAGACCCTGCGGGCCGATGTAGCCGCGGACGAGGTCGGGTCGTGAGGCGAAGTCGTCGAACATCGTCGCGGTGGCGGGGGCGATAGCTGCCTCCAGGCGCTTCATGTCGACCTCTCGGTCGCCGGGAACGCCGATGACCAGCAGCTCGTCCTCCTTGCCGGGGTGATGAACGGAGACGACCACGTTCTTGAGGGTGTCCGCGGCCGTCCAGTCGGTGCGGCCGTCGAGCGCGCGGGCGTTGGCCAGGTCGACCAGGGCTGCGATGGTCGGTGTCGCGGGAGTGTCGTGGACGGTGAGCGCACCGTGCTCGCGGCTGTCCGGCGGCGGCACGGGCGTCACCACGGCCTCGGTGTTCGCCGCGTAGTCGCACCGGGTGCAGCCGACGAAGGTGTCCTCTCCCACGTCGGACATGGCGAGGAACTCCTCGGACGCGGAGCCGCCCATCGCCCCGGAAACGGCCGACACGATGGTGTGTTCGAGCCCGAGCCGTTCCAAGATGCGTTGATAGGCCGCCCGGTGCCTCGCGTACGCCTCGCGCAGTCCTTCTTCCGACAGGTCGAACGAGTAGGAGTCCTTCATCAGGAACTCCCGGCCGCGCAGCAAGCCCGCGCGGGGGCGCGCCTCGTCGCGGAACTTGGTCTGCACCTGGAAGAGGATCAGCGGGAAGTCGCGGTAGGAACTCGTCATGTCCTGGACGAGCAGCGCGAACATCTCCTCGTGGGTCGGGGCGAGCAGGTAGTCGCCCCCACGCCGGTCCTTCAGCCGGAAGATGTCATCGCCGTACTCAGTCCAGCGCCCGGTGACGTCATAGGGCTCTCGCGGCAGCAGCGCCGGGAAGCTGACCTCCTGCCCGCCGATGCCGGCCATCTCCTCCCGGACGATCGCCGTGATGCGGTCGAGGACGAGCTTGCCGAGCGGCAGCCACGTGTGTCCGCCCGGCGCCGCGCGGCGGATGTAGCCGGCCCGCAGGAGCAGCCGATGGCTCGGCACCTCCGCTTCCGCCGGCTCCTCGCGCAGGGTCTTGAGCAGCATCGTGGACATTCGCGTGAGCATGCCCGAGAGCCTAGGGAGGCCCACCGACAGAAACATCCCGTTATCGCGGGCCTCCTCAGTGTCGCCATCGTCACTCTGCCGTTCGTCGCCGGCCGGTGGAAAACTCGCTGTGAATCTGCGACTGAGGAGACGTTCAGGGGGCGGGGGCATGACCTGGAAGAGCTTCGTGGCGATGGGTGACAGCTTCACCGAAGGCATGGATGACGGCTATCCCGACGGGAGCTACCGCGGGTGGGCAGACCTGGTGGCGGCCCGGCTGGCCGTCGAGGCGGGCCCCGATTTCGGGTACGCGAACCTCGCCGTCCGCGGCAAACTGCTCGATCAGGTCGTCGCCGACCAGCTGGAGCCGACGCTGGCGATGCGGCCCGACCTGGTCAGCTTCGCCGCGGGCGGCAACGACGTCCTGCGCCGCAAGGTCGACCCGTGGGGCCTCGTGCACCGGATCGACCCGGTCATCGGCGGGCTGCGCGCCGCCGGCGCCGACGTCATCCTGTTCCGGTTCGCGGACGTCACCGTGCACCTGCCGGGCCAGCGCATCGTCGGTCCCCGTGCCGCGGCGCTCAACGACGGCGCACGTGAGCTGGCTCAGCGCCACGGCGCGTACCTCATAGATCTTTTTGCCGACGACGCCTTCCGCAACCCGCTGATGTGGAGTGCCGACCGCCTGCATCTGTCGGCCGCCGGTCATCGACGTGTCGCTGCGCACGTCCTGAACACGCTCGGCGTCGGTGTCGACGAGGACTGGATGCTGGTTCCGCCGATGCCCGCGCCGACGCCCTGGCTCCTGGCCCGCGGCGCCGACCTGCGCTGGGCCGGGCAGCATTTCGCCCCCTGGCTGAAGCGGCGGCTCGTCGGCGCCTCCTCTGGTGACGAGGTCACGGCGAAGCGGCCCCGGCTTGCCCCCATCGACGCGATAGCGTGAGTGACATGTCCGTTGCGAACGACCCGGCGCCGTCCCTGCAGGCGTACGCCCACCCTGAGAAGCTGGTCACCACCGACTGGCTCGCCGCCAACCTCGACACACCCGGCCTGGTGGTCGTCGAGTCGGATGAGGATGTCCTGCTCTACGACACCGGCCACATCCCGGGTGCCGTGAAGGTCGACTGGCACCTCGAGCTGAACGACCAGCTCACCCGGGACTACCTGGACCCGGCCCAGTTCGCGGCGATGTGTGAGGCGAAGGGCATCGGCCGGGACGACACGATCGTCTTCTACGGCGACAACTTCAACTGGTGGGCCGCGTACGCGCTCTGGGTCTTCAGCCTGTTCGGGCACCGCGACGTGCGCCTTCTCGACGGCGGCCGGCAGAAGTGGGTGGCTGAGGGACGGGAGATGACCCGCGAGAAGACGGTACGCCCGCCCGCGACGTACCCGGTTCCTGCGCGCGACGACAGCCAGCTCCGCGCCTTCCGTGACCAGGTGATGGCGCACATCTCGAGCGGTCGTCCGCTCGTCGACGTGCGTTCCCCGCAGGAGTACACGGGTGAGCTGACCCACATGGAGGCGTACCCGCAGGAGGGCGCGCTGCGCGGCGGCCACATCCCCGGCGCGGTCAGCAAGCCGTGGAAGTCCGCCGCCAACGAGGACGGCACGTTCAAGCCGGCCGACGAGCTGACGAAGATCTATCAGGACGAGCTCGGCCTCGAGACGGGCGACGACATCATCGCGTACTGCCGGATCGGCGAGCGGTCGAGTCACACCTGGTTCGTGCTGCACCACCTGCTCGGCTACCCGCAGGTGCGCAACTACGACGGTTCCTGGACGGAGTGGGGCAACCTGGTCCGGGCGCCGATCGCGAAGGGGGCGGAGCCCGGCGGGCTCGCCTGACCTGCCCCTTCACCGCTGACGCCGTCCGGACATCCGGGCGGCGTCTTCTTTGCGTCGTCATCCGCCACCAAGGTTTTCCACAGGTCCTCCTCGCCGCGTGAACCAAATTCGGCTCGCTTCGCGATAGTCCTTGTGTGAGGCGCAGAAGGCAGACACCGGTCCGGCCGGTGACCCAGGACAGCAGCGACGCCGACCTGCTGCGCGCCGTCGCGGCGGAGGACATGGAGGCCCTGCATCTGCTGCACGGCCGCCACGCATCCTGGCTGAGGTTCCGGCTGACGCGCCGCTGCGCGGACCCCGACGTCGTGGACGCCGCGATCCAGGACACGTTCGTCGCGATCTGGCGGGATGCCCGGAGGTATCGCGAGACCGGCGCCGATCCGGCCGGCTGGATCTGGACCATCGCGATCCGGCGGCTGGTCGGCAACCTCCGCGGGCCCGGTCACCGGTGGGTGGGCGGCATCCCCGAGCAGGACGTCGAGACCGTGCCGTCGGCAGAGGACCTGGTGCTCCTCCGGGTCGAGCACGGCGATCTCGGCAAGGCCCTCGACCGGCTCTCCCCGGAACTGCGCGCGGTCATTCAGGCGACCGCGATCGACGGCCTCACGGTCAAGGAAGCGGCGCGCTGTCTCGGCGTCGCGGAAGGCACGGCGAAGACCCGGCTGATGCGGGCCCGGGCACGGCTACGGGAGTTGCTGGCATGACCTCGAAGGAAACCGCCGCCTGGCACACCGACGCGGAACTTCTCGATGCGTACGCGACTGGCCGGCTCACTCCCAGTCGCGTGATGGCGGTGGACGCGCACCTGCGAGCGTGCGCACTCTGCCGGGCGGCTGTGCCGACCGACATGGCCTGGCTCGAGCGCAACTGGGGCCAGGTGACGGATGTCCTCCAGGCCGCTCGGCAGAGCCGGGTGGAGCGGGCGCTGGGCAGCGTCGGCCTTCCCGAGCATCGGGTGCGGCTGCTGGCTGCCACTCCCGCCCTGCGCTGGTCGTGGGTCCTGGCCACTGCCGCGGTGCTCGGGTTCGGCGTCGCCGCTGCGTATACCGGGCAGGCGGGCGCCCGCACGACACTGCTGTTGTTCCTCGTGTTCGCCCCTGTGCTTCCTGTGCTGGCGGTTGCCACCGCGTACGGCCCTCCCGCGGACCCGATGCACGAGATCACCTCGGCGACCCCCATGGCGGGACCGTCCCTGGTGCTCTGGCGTGCGACGGCAGTGGTCGGGGTGTCCATGGCCATGGGCGCCGTCGCGGCCCTCCTCCTTCCCGGGCCGGGATGGTTGGCCGGCGCGTGGCTGTTGCCCGCCTTCCTGCTGTGCGTCAGCACCCTGGCGCTCGCCACAGCGCTGCCCCTCGCCGCGGCCGCCGGCGTCTTCGGTGGACTCTGGCTGATCGTCGTCGGCGGGGTGGCGATCGCCGGCTCGCCCGTCCAGACGCTGTTCTTCGGGCCGGTAACCCAGGCCGGCTACCTCGCCGCGGCGCTCCTGGCAACCGCGGTTCTCGCCGTGCGCCACCGCCGCCTCGACCCGGGGGAGACGAGATGACCACCGTCCGCATTCAAGGGCTCGGCAAGCGCTACGGATCCACGACCGCGGTGGACGATCTCGACCTGGACATCGGCATCGGCGTGACCGGCCTGCTCGGTCCCAACGGCGCCGGGAAGACCACGCTGCTGCGCTGCCTGGCGACGGCGCTCGCGCCGGATCGGGGGCGGGTGGAGGCGTACGGGCTGGATCCGGCCGTCGCCACCCAACGGACCGCATTGCGCCGTCGCCTCGGCTACCTGCCGCAGGACCCGGGGCTCTATCCCAACTTCTCGGCCGCGGCGCTGCTCGACTACGTCGCCGTGCTCAAGGAGATGACGGACGGCCGTCGCCGCCGGGCCGAGGTGCGCCGGGTGCTGGAGGAGGTCGGGCTGACCGACCGCGCCAATGTGAAGGTGCGGAAGCTGTCCGGAGGGATGCGCCAGCGCCTAGGCCTCGCCCAAGCGCTTCTCGGCGAGCCAGATCTGCTGATCCTCGACGAACCGACGGTGGGACTGGACCCCGAGCAGCGCATGCTCTTCCGCGCCCTGATCTCCCGGCTCGGCGAGACGCGTACGGTGCTGCTCTCCACTCACCAGACGGAAGACGTCGGCGCGCTCTGCGGGCGCGTGGTGGTGATGAAGCAGGGGCGAGCGGTGTACGACGGCACGCCCCGAGGCCTCGCGCAACAGGCCGACGGGCAGGTGTGGTTGTCCGCCGAGCCGCCGGAGACCAACCCGCTGTACTGGCGCAACTCCGACGGCGAGTTCCGCACTCTCGGGCCGCAGCCGCCGAACGGCACACCGGTCAAGCCCTCGATCGAGGACGGCTACCTGATGCTGCTGGGCCCGGAGGTGGCGGTCCGATGAGCGCGACCCTCATGCAGCCCGTGCGAGCTCCGGCGGGGGTGGCAACGAGGTCGCTGACACTCAAGGAAGCACGCCTGCTGCTCGGCATGTCGACCCTGTGGACCGGCGTGGTCCTCGCCGTGGCCCTGTGTACGGCGTGGGGCTGGACGACCGAGCCGCGCTGGGACGTGTTCACGGCGAACTCCGGCATGGCGTCCCTGGTGCTCGCTGGCTTCCTCGTGCTGATCGGGCACCTGGCAGCGTCCCGGGATCATCGGCACGGCGCGACGGAATCCGCGCGTACGCTGCCCAGCCCGGCGCGCCGCAGGACGGTGGGGCTGCTGGCGCTCGTGCCGACGGCCGGACTCGTGGCCGTGCTGGCCGTGGGCGTCGAGTTGGTTCTGCTGCTCCCGTCATGGCCTGCGGGCGCCTTCGACCCGTGGTTGATGGCGGTAGCCGTCGTGACCCCGATGATCGGTGCAGCCGTGGGCGTCGCGGTGGGTCGGTGGCTGCCGTCGACGGCTGCTGGTCCGCTGACGCTCTTCGGTCTCGCGGCGGTGCTGGCCATGCTGCCGGTGCTGGGATCCAGCGCGGACGCCCTGGCCTGGCTGCTGTTCCCAGTAGTGGTCGACGAGAACGTGGCGCCGACGATGCCCCGGCCGACCGGCGCCCACCTGATCTACCTGGTCGCCCTGCTCGTCGTTGTGATCGCCGCTGCGCTTCTCCGGCATGGGCGGACCCTCGCCTCGACCGTCATGGCGGTCGCGCTCGTGGTCGCCGTGGCCGCCGTGCAGCGACAACAGGACGAGCGGCTTCCGGCCGGCCCTGAGGCGGCGCAGCCCTATCTCGACGAGTCGGCGCAGCACTGCGAACAACGAAACAGGGTCACCTACTGCGCGCTGTACGGGTACGGGCGCTGGATCTCGCTGTGGGAGGAAGCGGTCGACCCGGTGGTTTCGGCGTTGCCCGCAGGCCTCACCGACCTGCCGAGCGTGCGGCAGGGCGTCGGGCCCGCGACCAGCGTGATCGTCGACCAGCACTGGGGCCGGCACGGCTCATGGGCACGCACCAGCCGCACCGACCTCACCGTGCAGTACGTTCGCGTGCTCCTCAGAATGCCGGATCAGCTCGCCGGCCGGCCCGGGCCCGGCAGTCTTCCCGAGCGCAACAGGGCAGTGCTTCCGGGCGGCTCGGTGGAGTTGAGCACCGGACCGAGATGTTCGGGGGCAGGTCAGTTGCGCACCGTCATCGCCCTGTGGCTGCTCGCCCAGTCCGGCGAAGACGGCCGTGCGCTCCTCAACGATCCGAACGAACTCCACCTCGGCCGGGTAGACGTCGGCGAGGCAGAGATCGAGGCCGCGAAGCGCCTGCTCGACGCACCCCGCGACAGGCTGAACGCCATGGTGGTCGACAACTGGGACGCGATGCGGTCGGCGGCGCCGGTCGGTGACCTGCTCGCGCCGTTCGGGGTGGCCACCCTGCCGGTCGTCGACGAGGAGGCCGCATGCCCGTGAGGGTTCGGCAGGTGCTCCTCCTCACGACGCCGGTCGTACGCCTCGTGCCGTGGATCCCCGTCGCCGCCGCGACCGCGGTCTCAGTGCTCGCCCTCCTTCCCGCACTCGCCGGCGCGCCCGCACCCGCGAGCCAGATCTGGGGCGTACGGATCGCTGCTGTTGTCCTCGGCGCGGGCGCGAGCTTCGCCATGGTCGACCCGATGGCTCCGCTGTCGGTGATGCCGACCCCTCGCTGGCTGCGGCAATGGCTGCGCCTCACCGTCGTCGCCTTGCCGGCCGCAGCGATATGGGCAGTTCTGTATCGGGCCGCCGCCGCGAGCGTGGCTCCTGGCCGGCTCCCGTCCCGGGATCTCGCACTGGAGGCAGCCGTGTGTGGGCTGGCCGGGCTGGTGGGTGCGGCCGTGGCCGCCCGACGCGGGCATTCCCTGACCGCCGCCGTGGCCGGTCCGGCGACGCAGGGTGGCCTGATGGTCGCCACGCTCTTCCTGCCGGCCAAGTACTCGGCATGGCCGTTGCCTGGTCAACCGCAGTGGGACTCGGCCCACGACTGGTGGCTGCCGATGCTGCCCGTCCTAGCCGCGGCATTGGTGCTCGCGAACCGGGAGGTCTGGCCATGGCGCCTGCCGCAACGCTCCGGTGCCAAGACGACGGACCTCGTAGGGGAATCATGACCTGAGCCATCGATTGCGCGACCGTTCGGACGCGGCGTCGATTTGGCCGGGAGGCGTACCTTGCGGCGGTGGGTGCGGCTTGGCGGGATCACGGCGTCACCATCGTCGTCGCGCTCCTTGTCCTTCCCGCGGCGAGCCTCCTGGCGTACCGGTGGCGTCGGCACAGCGTGAGTCGCCGGCATGCGATCGCCGAGGTGGGGATGGTGGCCGGCTCGGTGCCCTGGGCCGTCATGCTCTTCACGCCGCAGCCCGCTCCGCGCTCGGTCGATCTCGTACCGCTGCACGACCTGCCGTCCTGGGTGGCGGGCGACCCGGGCACCGCGGCGGCTCAGATTGTCGGGAATCTGCTCGTGCTTGCCGCCTTGGGCTTCTTCCTGCCGCTGCGGTTCGTCTCTTTCGCCTCCCTGTGGCGGGTGGCGGCCGTGGCAGTCGTCGCCTCGGGCGTGGTCGAGACCCTCCAGTGGGTGCTCGCCATCGGCCGGGTGTCGAGCGCCGACGACGTGCTCGTCAATACCCTCGGGGCCGTGTTGGCTGCTGCGGCCTCGCGACCATGGTGGGCGCGTTCCTCGCCGGTCGGCGAGAACCTGCCGCGGCATAGCCGACAAAGCGTCCCGCCGGAAACAGCTGACGTGCCGGACCGCACTGCCTGAACGACCGTTAAGTACTCGGCTTGACAGCGGGTTAGAGTGGCCAGGTGACGGTAGATCAGCACCAGCGTCCTGGACCGCCGGCCCCTCGCCGCCGGTCGCGCCGGGACGAGATCCTCGAGATCGCGGTCGGCCTCTTCGCCGCTCGCGGATATCACGGCGTATCGATGGATGACATCGGTTCCGCCGCCGGGGTGACCGGTCCGGCGCTGTACCACCACTTCGCCGGGAAGGAGGCCATGCTGGTCGCCGCGCTCATCCCGGTCAGCGAGAGCCTGCTCCACGGCGGCCGCGAGCGGGTCGGGCGTCGCTCCGGCGACGCGCAGGCCACGCTGTCCGACCTGATCGAGTTCCACGTCGAGTTCGCGCTGGCCAACCCCGCGGTGATCGCGCTGCACCTGCACGAGCTGGACCGGCTGCCGGATGAGCCGAAGCGGCAGATCCGGCGGTTGCAGCGCCTGTACGTGGAGGAGTGGGTCGGAGTGCTGTCCACGCTGCGTCCCGAGCTGGACGCCGGCGAGGCGCGGGTACTGGCACACTCGGCATTCGGCTTGATGAACTCGACGCCCTTCCTGGGCGGCGAGGTCGACCGCCAACGCCGGGCCGCCCTCCTGCGCGAGGCGACCATGCACGCACTGATCGGCCGCTGACCGGCCGGCACATCGAGCACATGGTCGCCGCCGAGCCCGCCACCAGGCCCGCCGCCCCGGGCCGGACGGCTGGCTGCGGTCCACCGGCTGCTGCCGGCCCGTCGGCTTCCGACCGGCTGGCTTCGGGCTTCATGCTTACGGGCCAGCCGACCCACCGGCCATCCGCTACGGACGCATCGCCCCCAGGTCTGCCGCCGCGCACGGGTCTGCCGCCCCCGGGCTTGGCGTTTCGCAACGCCGCCGACGTCGAGCGAGCCCATCTCGACCTGCGGCCAACCATCCTTGAGCCGGCGATCCTCGGCTCGCGGCCATCAGCCGCCGCCCATATGCCTCGGCCTGCGGCGAATCAGCCGTCGGTCAACCGTCCTCGGCCCAGGCCCAATCGGCCCCCGCCAACCGAGGCCCCGCCAACCGAGGCCCCGCCAACCGAGGCCCCGCCAACCGAGGCCCCGCCAACCGAGGCCCCGCCAAGCGAGGCCCCAGTCCAACGAGGCCCCCAACCACCAGGCCCCCACCCCCGCGGCCACGAACCACCCCACGGCCCACCCAAGGCCGACCCCACCCCACCCTCCACACAAGGAGCGAAATGATCGACTCGCTGCTCATAGCCAACCGGGGCGAGATTGCCCGCCGGATCATCCGTACGGCCCGGCGTCTCGGCATCCGGGCGGTCGCGGTCCACTCCGAGGCGGATGCCGGCATGCCGTTCGTGCTCGAGGCCGATGAGGCGGTGTGTGTCGGCCCCGCGAACCCGGCTCAGAGTTACCGCAACACGGACGCCATTCTCGCCGCGGCCAAGCAGACCGGGGCTCAGGCGATCCACCCCGGCTACGGCTTCCTGAGTGAGAACGCCGACTTCGCCCGTACGGTCGAAGCCAACGGTCTGGTGTGGGTCGGGCCGTCCGCCGAGGCGATCAGCGCGATGGGCGACAAGATCAATGCTCGGAATCTGATGGCCGCCGCCGGCGTGCCGGTGGCGCCGGGTACGCAGGATCCGGCGACCTCGGTGGAGGCTGCGTTGGAGGCCGCGTCCGCCATCGGGTTCCCGGTGATGGTCAAGGCTGCCGCCGGTGGTGGCGGGATGGGCATGGCCGTGGCGAACGACGAGGCCGGGCTGCGTGCGGAGTTCGACAAGGTGCGCGCGTTCGCCGAGCGGATGTTCGGTGACGGTTCGGTGCTCATCGAGCGCTACTTTCCCCGCGTACGGCATGTGGAGGTGCAGATCCTCGGGCTGGCCGACGGCCGGGTGATCGCGCTCAGCGAGCGGGAGTGTTCGGTGCAGCGGCGTAACCAGAAGTTGCTGGAGGAGGCGCCGAGCCCGGCCGTGAGCCCGGAGCTGCGGCAGCGGTTCCTGGCCGCCGCCGTGCTGGCCGGTGAGGCCGTGAAGTACCGCAACGCCGGCACCGTGGAGTGCCTGCTTGACCCCGTGAGCGGCGAGTTCTTCTTCTTGGAGATGAACACCCGGCTGCAGGTCGAGCACCCGATCACCGAGCTGATCCACGGCATCGACCTGGTCGAGCAGCAGCTGCGGATCGCGTCGGGTGAGGCTCCGACGTTCGACGTGGACGATCTCACCACCCGCGGGCACGCGATCGAGTTGCGGGTCAACGCCGAGGATCCGAAGCGGTTCCTGCCCGGGCCGGGCAAGGTCGCCACCTGGGTGGAGCCGGCCGGCGAGGGGGTCCGGGTGGATTCCGGGTACGGGCCGGACACCACGGTGACGCCGTTCTACGACTCGCTGATGGCGAAGCTGATCGTCGTCGGCGCGGATCGGGCGGAGGCGATCGAGCGGGCGCGGGCTGCCGTGGCCGGGTTCGAGATCGCCGGGCCGAAGAACAACCTGCCGTTCTTCGCCGAGCTGCTGGAGAACGAGGAGTTCCTGAGCGGCGACTACGACACCGGCATCGTGGCGCGGATGAGGTGACGGCGATGACGACGACGGCTGTCTCGGTGCGGGAGGTCGCTCCGCGCGACGGGCTGCAGAACGAGGAACCCATCCCGACCGACAACAAGGTCCGGCTGATCGACGCGCTGTCCCGGACGGGGGTACGGCGGATCGAGGCGGTGTCCTTCGTTCATCCGAAGGCGATCCCGCAGATGGCCGACGCCGACGAGGTGTGGGCGCGGGCGTGGCACAACCCGGACGTGCGGTATTCGGCGCTCATCCCGAACACGCGCGGCGCCGAGCGGGCGATCAAGGCCGGCTTCCGGGAGATCGAGGTCGTGGTCTCCGCCAGTGACACCCACAACCGCCGGAACCTGAACCGGTCGACCGGGGATTCGCTGGACGACATCGCCGGCCTGATCCCGCTGGTGCACGAAGCCGGGGCGACGCTGGAGGTCATCGTCGCGACCAGCTTCGGGTGCCCGTTCGAGGGTGACATCGCCCCGGACCGGGTGGCGTCCATCGTGGAGCGGGTCCGCGCCGACGGCGCGGACCGGGTGGCCTTCGGCGACACCACCGGCATGGCGACCCCGCGCCGGGTCCGCGACCTGCTTTCGGCCGTACGCCCGGAGCTGCTGCACTTCCACAACACCAGGGGTACGGGGCTGGCGAACGTCCTGACCGCCCTGGAGCTGGGGGTGACGGAGTTCGACGCGAGCGTGGGCGGGATCGGCGGGTGCCCGTACGCGCCGGGCGCCTCCGGGAACATCGCGACCGAGGAACTGGTGCACATGCTCGAGGACATGGGCATTGACACGGGAATAGATCTCGACGAGCTGATCCGGGTGGCGGAACTCGCCGAGGGTCTGCTCGGGCGCACACTCCCGTCGGGTGTTCTTCGGGCCGGGCCGCGTACCAGATTGGTCGCCTCTGCCTGACTCATTCTTCGGTAGGTGCGGAAAGCGGACGATCACTTTTCTCCATTCGTCTGCGTGACCCTGACTGTGTCGCTTCGTTACCAATACCGAGCGGCCGATGTTTTCGGCCGCCGGTCACGAGCCGACGACAGAGGGGCGGATCCGATGACGGGGTGGGGGGTCGAGCGCGAGTCGCGCCCGGCGTGCCGTCCGTCGGTCGTTTCGCCCACCGGTGGTTCCGCGCCCATGCCGCCTCCCAGCCAGGGGGCGGAGCGGCAGCGGCGCCGGTCCGGGCGTACCGGATCCCCCTGGGGTCTGCGCGTCCTGGTCGTCGGCGGCATCGCCGGCGCGGCGTGGCTGCTCTCCGGGGCCGCCGCCCAGGCCGACGACCGTGACCCCGCGACCGGGCTGCTCGGCGCCGTGGTGCACGACATCACGGCGGCGCCGCACAGCGCCGGCAGTGGCACCGGCAAGCCCGGTACCAGCAAGTCCGGCACCGGCGAGCACCTCACCGGCAAGCCCGGCGCCGGCGCCCTGAGCGGTGCCGGTGAGCAGGGAAAACATCTGATCGACCGGATCCTCACGACGGCCGTCCAGCCGTTGGATTCCGGTGACCGGCACGACCTCGGCGCGGTGACCACGATCCCGAAGCGGCTCGTGGGCGAGGTCGCCGGCGACGCGGGCTCCGCCCTGGGCGGGGCCGTCCGTGATCTGGCCGCCCCTGTTCGCCTCACCGGCGAGGCGGTAGACATCGGACATATCGTTCCGGCGGTCCAGGCACCGCAGCAGGACGCACCGCAGCAGGATCAGCCGCAGCGGGACCAGCTCCAGCAGGACCAGCCGCAGCAAGATCAGCCGCGGACGGACCAGCCGCAGCAGGGCCAGCCACAGCAGGACCGGTCGCAGCCGGGAACCGGGGCATCGCCCCAGGTCACCGAACCGGCCGCGGCCGTGACCGACGGCATGGACGTGGTGCTGGGCGAGGCCGACGAGCCCCGGGCCGACGTGCCGCTGGGCAGGAAGAAGCTCGCGACGGCCGCGTCTGCCGGAGCGCGCGACACGGTCCGCGAGACACCCGATGGTGAGGGACCCGCACAGGTCCGCCTCGGGGCAGCGAACGGTGCCCCGGCCTCCGGGTCGGGGACTGCGACGGACGGCGGCCCTTCCGCGGCCGTCCTTCCGTCGGCGATCGCCGACAGCACGATGGCCTGCCATCGGCTGCCGATCGCCACCGAGGTCGAGGTCCGGCGCCACGACGCCGAGGCTCCGACCGCCTCACCTGACTAGTGGACTTCTCTTCGGCATGGCGAGGCCGCTGGGTCTGCGCCGTCGGGCTCGATGCCCGGCCGAAGAGGGTTCAGTGACGATCCGGTCCGATTCCTGAAACCGTTTGCGAACAAGCGGCGAATCAACGGCATGGCCGCGGGTCATCACGTCACCGCATGCGCAGGCGCCACCACGAGGGCGCACGTCGACGAGCGGGGTCAGGGCATCCGAAATTGCGCCAGGGCACCGCTGCGCCCGTGAGCACCATTCAATTGAATATGCGACTCACCATTCGACAATTGCGAAAGGCACGTTTCTTCTCATGAAGACTTGGGTTCGTAAGACTCTGAGCGCCGGCGTTCTGGCCGCGGGCGCCCTCCTGCTCGCCCCGGGTGCGGCGCACGCCGACGTCACCCAGGCGACGTCCGACAACGTCGGCATCGCCAACGGCACGCAGGTGTTCACCACGGTCGCCGTGCCGCTGAACGTCGTCGGCAACTCGATCGGTGTCGCGGGCGAGTCCAACGCCGCGGGCCAGGGCATCAACTGGGTCGAGAGCGGCAAGCAGGGCAAGGGTGGCAAGTACAAGCAGCACAGCTGGAACAACACCGGCGTGCTCAACGGCACGCAGGTGCTGCTGCCGGTCACCGTGCCGGTGAACGTCGTCGGCAACGCGGCGTCCGTGCTGGGTGTGGCCAACGCGGCCGGCTCCGGCGTCAACAAGACCGAGAGCGCCCGTACCGAGGGTGCCAAGGTCGACCAGGACTCGTCGGACAACACCGGTGTGCTGAACGGCACGCAGGTGGCCGCGCCGATCAACGTGCCGGTCAACGTCTGCGGCAACTCGCTGGCGATCCTCGGCCTGGCGAACTCGCAGGCCGTGTGCGTCAACGGTGGCGGGCACAAGACCGAGAGCGTCAAGCAGGACAGCTCGGACAACACCGGGATCGGCAACGGTACGCAGATCGCCGCGCCGGTCTACGTCCCGCTGAACATCACCGGCAACGCGGCGTCGGTGCTGGGCGAGGCCAACGCGGCCGGTGCCTCGGCGAACGAGTCGGGCCACCAGGGCGGCGGCATCAAGCAGGACAGCAGCGGCAACACCGGCGTGCTGAACGGTACGCAGGTGGCTGCGCCGATCAACGTGCCGGTGAACGTCTGCGGCAACGCGCTCGCGATCCTGGGCGAGGCCAACGCGTCGGCGGCGTGCAGCAACGGCACCGGCAACGGTGGCAACAACGGCGGCGACAACGGTGGCGACAACGGCGGCTACGACGACGGTGACGACGTCGACGGCGACGGTGGCTCGCAGGGCGGCGACGACTCGTACGGCGAGCACCCGCGTACGCACGCCGCCAGCAAGACCGAGGCGACCCCGGTCGACGGCCTCACCCAGAACCTGAGCAACGCGGGTGGCCTGAACGTGGGCGGCCTGGACGTCACGGGCCTGCTCAAGTAAGGAACGGGTAGACGCGGGTCGGGCCGGTCCCGGGCCTGACCCGTACGGCGCCGCGAGGCGCCGGGCAGTGAAAAAGAAACCGGTGCTCCTCCACAGCACCGGCATCCATCGGACGGGAGTCCTCGCAGCCTGCGGGGGCTCCCGTTCGCGTTGTCCCGGCCGGCAGGAGGCGGGCGGCCCGGGCGGCGGGAACGCGGCGGCTCCGGTCGCCGAAAGGTGGCCGGCCCGGACCAGGCGCGTATGGCCCCCACGTGCAAGATGCGCTAACCTAACGATCGTTCAGGCAGTGGCCGAGGGGGGCACGTGGCAATCGACGAGGAAGCGCTGGCACAGGCACGCAAGCGTGCGGTCGCCGGCGGCGCGGAGAAGTACCACGCCGCGAACGCCGCGAAGGGCAAGCTGTTCGCGCGCGAGCGGATAGCCCTGCTCGTCGACGACGGTTCGTTCGTGGAGGACGGCCTCTACGCCAACACCCTCGCGGAGGGGCTTCCCGCGGACGGAGTGATCACCGGCTCGGCCCGCATCGACGGGCGCGAGGTGTGCGTCATGGCCAACGACTCCACCGTGAAGGCGGGGTCGTGGGGCGCCCGTACCGTTGAAAAGATCATCCGGATCATCGAGCGGGCGTACGCGACCGGCGTACCCATGGTCTATCTGGTCGATTCCGCGGGCGCGCGCATCACCGACCAGGTCGACCTGTTCCCGGGCCGGCGCGGAGCCGGCAAGATCTTCCACACGCAGGTGCGCGCCTCCGGATCGGTTCCGCAGGTGTGCGCGCTGTTCGGGCCGTCCGCCGCCGGCGGGGCCTACATCCCCGCCTTCTGCGACGTGGTCGCGATGGTCGAGGGCAACGCCAGCATGTACCTCGGCTCCGACCGCATGGTCGAGATGGTCACGGGGGAGAAGACCACGCTCGAGGCGATGGGCGGCGCCCGCGTGCACTGTGCGGAGTCCGGCGTCGGGCACTTCCTGTGCAAGACCGAGCAGGAGGCCCTGGACGTCGTCCGCTCGTATCTGTCCTACCTTCCGGCGAACTACACGCAGCAGCCGCCGTCCGCGCAGGCCGGTGAGCCGGCCAATGTGGATCTCGGCGCGCTGGTGCCGCAGAGCGAGCGGCAGGCGTTCGACATGCGCCGCTACATCAAGGGCATCGTCGACACCGGGTCGTTCTTCGAGATCCAGGCGCTGTGGGCCAAGGAGCTGACGATCGGCTTCGCCCGGCTCGAGGGCGAGGTCATCGGCGTCGTCGGCAACAACTCGATGTTCAAGGGCGGGGTGTTGTTCGTCGACTCCGCCGACAAGGCCAGCCGCTTCGTGCAGCTGTGCGACGCCTTCAACGTGCCGCTGCTCTTCCTCTCCGACGTGCCGGGGTTCATGGTCGGCTCGGCGGTGGAGAAGCAGGGCATCATCCGGCACGGCGCCAAGATGATCACCGCGATCTCGGAGGCGACCGTACCGAAGATCTGTGTCGTGGTCCGCAAGGCGTACGGCGCCGGCCTCTACGCGATGGCCGGCCCCGGCTTCGACCCGGACGCGACGATCGCCCTGCCCACCGCCAAGATCGCGGTGATGGGCGCGGAGGCGGCCGTGAACGCCGTCTACGCCAACAAGATCGCGGCGCTGCCCGAGGAGGACCGCGCCGCCTTCATCGCCGAACGCCGCGCCGAGTACGAACGCGACATCGACATCCTCCGCCTCGCCAGCGAACTCGTGATCGACGCCGTCGTCGAGCCCGGTGACCTGCGCGGCGAGCTCGTCCGCCGGTTCGCCGCCGCCCGCGGCAAGGACCGTTCGTTCTCCCGTCGCCGCCACGGCGTCACGCCCGTCTGATCCACCCTCCGAAAGGGACACGCCATGGTCGACTTCCGGCTCAGCGAGGAGCAGGAGGCGCTGCGGGACACCGTCCGGGACTTCGCCCGTGAGCAGGTCGCCCCGGTCATCGCCGAGCACTACGAGCACAAGACCTTCCCGTACGACCTGATCCGCCAGATGGGGAAGATGGGGCTGTTCGGGCTGCCCTTCCCCGAGGAACACGGCGGGATGGGCGGCGACTACTTCGCGCTCTGCCTGGCTCTGGAGGAGCTGGCGCGGATCGACAGCAGCGTCGCGATCACCCTGGAGGCGGCCGTCTCGCTGGGTGCCATGCCGATCCACTTGTTCGGTACGCCGGAACAGAAGAGCCGCTGGCTCCCGCAGCTGACCAGTGGGGAAGCCCTGGCGGCCTTCGGTCTCACCGAGCCGGGCACCGGCTCCGACGCCGCCGGGACCACGACGCGCGCGGTGCTCGACGACGCCACGGGGGAGTGGGTGATCAACGGCTCGAAGGCGTTCATCACCAACTCGGGTACGGACATCACCTGCCTGGTGACCGTGATGGCGGTGACCGGCACGAACCCGGACGGCTCCAAGGAGCTGTCGGCGATCATCGTGCCGTCGGGAACCCCCGGCTTCACCGTCGCGCCGGGCTATTCCAAGGTGGGCTGGTGCGCGTCGGACACGCACGAGCTGGCCTTCGACGACGTACGCGTACCCGCCGAGAACCTGCTCGGCGAGCGCGGCCGCGGCTTCGCCCAGTTCCTGCGCATCCTCGACGAGGGGCGCATCGCAATCGCCGCCCTCTCCACCGGTCTCGCCCAGGGCTGCGTCGACGAGTCGGTGAAGTACGCCCGGGAGCGCCAGGCGTTCGGCAAGCCGATCGGCGCCAACCAGGCCATCCAGTTCATGATCGCGGACATGGAGATGCGGGCGCACACCGCGCGGCTCGCGTACTACGACGCCGCGTCGCGGCTGGTCGCCGGCGAGGACTTCAAGCACCACGCCGCCCTCGCCAAGCTGTACGCGAGCGAGGCCGCGATGGACAACGCCCGGTACGCCACCCAGGTGCACGGCGGCTACGGCTTCATGAACGAGTCGGCGGTGGGCCGGTTCTACCGCGACGCCAAGATCCTCGAGATCGGCGAGGGTACGTCCGAGGTGCAGCGCATGATCATCGCCCGAAGGCTCGGCCTGTAGGGCCCGGCGGCTCGGCCAGTAGATCTTGGACTCCCGGGCAGGATCCGCGATAAATCCGACGGCGGTTGCGTCGGTTAGTCGACAATCCGCCGTCTGAACTCGGCATTCATCATCATGTCTGCCTAGGTTCAATGCCATGACGGCCGATCACGGGGCGGACCAGGAAGGTCCGGGATTCGACGCCGTGCTGCGCAGCTATCGGCTGCGCGCGAAGCTGACCCAGGAAGAGCTCGCGGCCCGGGCGGCGGTCGGCGTCCGCACCGTACGGGACCTGGAACGCGGCCGCGCGTCCCGCCCGCAACGCACCACGGTGGAGCTGCTCGCCGCGGCGCTGGGGCTGGCGGGCGCGGACCGGCTCGCCTTCCTCGCCGCGGCCCGCGGTCAGGCCTCGCAGACCGCGTCGCCGCCCCGCTACGTACGCCTTCCTCCGCCGGGCGACCTGATCGGCCGCGACGGCGACGTCGCCGAGCTCGTCGACCGCCTGCGCGACCGCGCCGCCGAGGGCAACCGGGGGATCACGCTCGTCGGCCTGGCCGGGGTCGGCAAGACCAGCCTCGCGCTCTCGGTCGCCCACCGGGTCACCGAGGCATACCCCGGCGGGGTCGCGGGCATCGTCATCACCGACGGCTCCACCACCGGCGAGGTGCTCGGCGGCGTCGCGGCCGTCTTCGGCGTCGGCCGCCCCGACGACCTCGCGCCGCGCTTCTCCGGCCGGTCCGCACTGCTGCTGATCGACGCGGTGGAGCGGTCGCCGGAAGCGGTCGCCGAGGCGCTCGGCCGGCTGCTCGCCCAGCATCCGACGCTGCGGTTCCTGGCCACCGGCCGCCACCCGGTCGGGCTGCCCACCGAACGGGTCCGCCCGGTCGCTCCGCTGGACGCGCCGCCCGCCGACGCCGGACCCGAGGACGTCGCCCGCTATCCGGCGGCCGCCCTGTTCATGGACCGGCTCGCCCGGGTCCGCGAGGCGCCGGTCGAACCGGCCGAGGCGACCGCGCTCGCCGCCCTGGTCCGGCGCCTGGGCGGCCTGCCGATCGCCCTCGAGCTGGCCGCCGCCCGCGGCCGGGTGCTCACCATCCCCGAGATCCTCGACCGGTACGGCGACCGCGTGCTCGACCTGTCCGGCCGGCCCGCCGACGGCGGCGTGCTGCCGGTGCGGGACCTGTCCGGCCGGCCCGCGGACGCCGGCGTCGTGTCGGTGCGCGAAGCCGTCGCGGCCAGCTACCGCCTGCTGTCCACCGACGAGCAGATGGCCCTGCACCGCCTGGCGACCTTCCGCAACCGCTGGTCGCTGGACCTGGCCGAGCGGATCGTCGACCGCAACCCGACCTCGACGTGGTGCACCTGCTCGACAGATTCCTCGAACTCGGCCTGCTGAGTGCCCGCGGCGCCCGGGCGTTCCGCTTCCGCCTGCTCGACGTGGTCGGCGACTACGCCCTCGAGCAGGCCGCGGTGCAGGGGGACCTCCCGGCCGCCCGGCGACGGCACGCCGAGGTGATCGCCGACCTGGCCATGAGCATCGCGGCCGAACTCAAAGGGGCCCGGCTGGCCGACGCGGCCGCCCGCCTCGACGACGTGGCGGGAGACCTCGGCGCCGCGCTCACGTACGCCGCCCGCGAGCAACCGCACACCGCGCTGCGCCTGGCCGCCTGCCTTCCTCGCTGGTGGCGGTTCCGGGGGCGCGACGTGACGGGCCGGCAGTGGCTGCGCCGGTTGCTGGCCGACCCCCGTACGGCCGACGCGGCACGCGCGACGCGAGCCTGGGCGGAGGTGGGCCTCGCGCAGCTGGCGCTCGAGCACGGCGCCGGCGCCGAGGAGATCAGTTCCGCCGAGTCCGCGCTCGCCGGGTTCACCCGGCTCGGCGACGTGTCCGGGCAGCTCATCGCCCACACTCAGCTGGCCGCGCTGCGGATGACGACCCGCGACTACGACCGTGCCCGCCACCATGCCGAGGCGGCGCGCGAACTGGCCAGCGACAGTGGCCGCATCCGCGACATGGCCGTGGCCGAGAACAACCTCTCCTGGCACGAGGTCCGCGCCGGCAACCTCGATGCGGCCCGCGCCCGCCTGGCGGAGGTCGACCGGCTCGCGAGCCGCTGCGGCGAGCACCGGCTGCGCGCGGTGGCGGTCGCGAACCTCGCGGAGATCGAACGCCTGGACGGCCACGTCGAGGAGGCGGCCCGCCTCGGCCGCGACGCGATTGCCGAGCTCGAGGACGTCGGCGACCCGGGCCATCGCCGCCGCGTCCTGGCCACGGTGGGGCTGGCGGTGGCGGAGGCGGGGCTCGCGGAGGAGGCGCAGGTGGTGCTCGAGGAGCTGCGGCCGCCCGGATCGACGGCGCCGCTGGACGGCCCGGCCGCCGTCGTGACGGGCGCGGTGGCCCTGCAGCGCGGCGACGCGGACCGCGCGGCGGAGGCGTTCACCGCGGCGATCGAGGCGTACGACGGCGGGCACGATCCCCGCGACACCGTGGAGGCGCTGATCGGGCTGATCCGCAGCACCCGGGACGCCGACCGCCGGGCGAAGGCGGTGCACCGGCTGACGGAGCTTTGCCGTACGGCCGGGATCACGCTGTTGCCGCGGGAGCGGGAGCTCATCGGGTAGGCCGGGGGCCGCTCGGGGCGTGGACGACCGGCGTTTTCCGTGCCCCCCACAACGCCGGCCGTCGCAACGCCCCGGTACGCGGCGAGAACGATGGCTCCCCCGTTTGCCCCGCCTCGGCCTCGGCCGCGCCGCGTCCCCCTGCCGTGATCACCCTAGCGGGGGCGATCGGCTGATATGCGTAGATCGGTGCGTTTGAACCCTGGACCCGGGCGGTTCTGCCGGTAGTTCTGCCGGTTCCTCACCCGGCCGTGGCGGCGGTGCCGGGGAAGCGCTTACTCAAGGCCCGCGGGCGCTCACTCAGCGGTTGCCGAACCGATGCGCTTCCGGTCGGGCGCTGAGTCGTCGATGCGCTTCCGGCCCGGCGTCGATGCTTCCGGCCCGGCGCGGGACTGCCGGTGACCCGTTGCCGCGGGCAAGTGGTGGCCGCACACGAACGGACGCCGCGACCGGCGTGGGACGAGCCCGACGGCGGCGCGGCAGGGATCAGGATCGGCTCGGCGCGGCCGACTCCGGGCTGTTCTCCCCGCTTCCCGCCGTCGCGCACGGGTTGACCGCGTCACGGATCGTCCGGAGCGCGTCCAGTAGCTGATCGAGCTGCCCCGGGCCGAGCTGGCCGATGAACCACTGCTGCATGAGCTCGAGGTGGCCCGGGATCACCTCCTCCAGCCGCTGCACGCCGGCCGGGGTGATCACCGCGTACGAGCTGCGGCGGTCGCTGGGGCAGGCCTCGCGGCGGATCAGGCCCTCGCGGTCCATGCGGTCGACGACCCGGGTGACTCCGCTGGTGGACAGCGAGGTCTGGCCGGCGAGATCGGTCATTCGCAGCCGGTGCTGCGGCGAGCGCGCGAGGCGGAGCAGCACCTCGAACTCGACGCTGGAGAGCCGGTGCTGCTCGAACTGGGCGGCGAAGCGGTTGGTCAGGCCCGTGAACGCCTCGGCGAACAGGCCGTAGGCGGTGAACCGGGGGTCATCGAAGTTGGTTCCCACGCCATCCATGCTAACAGCCCCTATTGACACGGGGAATATTGCTCAGTGTATAGTTGCTACGTCAGACAAATACAGGCACGCCTTCGAGAGGACCCGTCATGACCGACACCGCTGCCACTGGTACCCGCGAGTTCCAGGGTCTCCAGATTCCGGCCGCCGGCACCTACGAGCTCGACGCCGCGCACAAGCGGGTCGGCTTCGTGGTGCGTCACCTCATGGTCAGCAAGGTGCGCGGCAACTTCGCCGAGGCCACCGCGACCGTCACCGTCGCCGAGAACCCGCTCGAGTCGTCGGTCGTCGCCTCCATCAAGACCGCCAGCGTCAGCACCGGCCAGGCCGACCGCGACAACCACCTGCGCACCGGCGACTTCTTCGAGGCCGAGAAGTACCCGACCATGGACTTCCGCAGCACCGGGGTGAAGTCGTTCGACGGCAACGAGTTCGTGCTCACCGGTGAGCTCACGATCAAGGACGTGACCCGGCCGGTCGAGCTGCTCGTCGAGTTCGAGGGCGCGACCGTCAGCCCGTACGGTCAGCAGCTCTTCGGTTTCAGCGCGACCACCGAGATCGACCGCGAGGACTGGGGCCTGACCTACAACATGGCCCTCGAGTCCGGCGGCGTCATGATCGGCAAGAAGGTCAAGATCGAGATCGAGGGCGAGGCCATCCGCCAGGCCTGACCGCCGCCCCGCCACACGTCGACATCGAAAAGCGCCGCCCCGGACGGGGTGGCGCTTTCTCGTTTCCGGTCCGCTGGCGAAGGCCGCCATGGTCTGCCAAGGTGGACCCTGCGCTTCCGAGCGCTTACCCAGAGCTGATGTACGTCCGTTTCGTCCCTGGCCTCCGTTAGCGGGTCCACATACCGTGAGAGCGTCATGCGAACGTGCCAGGAGGATCGATGGGCAAGGACCTGTCCGGTACGACGTTCTCGACCGAGGACCGGGTCCACTATCGGCAGAAGGTCCGGCGCTGCCTGGATGTGCTGGCGCTGATGCTCGACCGGCGCGGACAGTGCGGCCCCGCGTTCGACAGCGACAGCCGCCGGACCGGCCTCGAGATCGAGCTCAACCTCATGGACGCCGACGGCGAACCGGCCATGCGCAACGCCGAGGTGCTCGCCGACCTCGCCGACCCCGCATTCCAGACCGAGCTCGGCCGCTTCAACCTCGAGCTCAATGCCCGACCCCGGCTGATCAGCGGCGACGGCTTCGCCGACTACGAGGACGACCTGCTCGAGAGCCTCGGCCGGGCCGCGGACCGGGCGGCCAAGTCCGACGCGACCATCGTGCTCATCGGCAGCCTGCCCACGCTGACCCCGGATCACCTCGTGCTCGCCAACCTGTCCGCGAACGATCGCTACCGCGCGCTCAACGACCAGATCGCCGGCGCCCGCGGCGAACAGTTCAGTGTGGACATCCGCGGCGTCGAACGCCTGCAGACCGCGAACGACTCCATCGCCCCCGAGGCCGCGTGCACCAGCGTCCAGTTCCACCTGCAGGTGCCGCCGGAACGGTTCGCCGCCCAGTGGAACGCCGCCCAGGCCGTCGCGGCGATCCAGGTGGCGGTCGGGGCGAACTCGCCGTACCTGCACGGGCGGCAGCTGTGGGCGGAGACCCGGATCGCGCTGTTCGAGCAGGCCACGGACACCCGGCCGGACGAGCTCAAGGCGCAGGGCGTACGGCCCCGGGTGTGGTTCGGCGAACGCTGGATCACCTCGGTCTTCGACCTTTTCGAGGAGAACGTCCGGTATTTCCCGCCGCTGCTGCCGATCATCGACGACGAGGATCCGGTCGCGGTGCTGGAGCGGGGCGGCGTACCGCACCTCGGCGAGCTACGCCTGCACAACGGCACCGTCTACCGCTGGAACCGCCCGGTCTACGACGTCATGGGCGGCCGCCCGCACCTACGGGTCGAGAACCGCGTCCTGCCGGCCGGTCCCACCGTCGTCGACATGCTGGCCAACGCCGCCTTCTACTTCGGACTCACCAACCGCCTCGCGTCCGAGGAACGCCCCGTCTGGAGCCGCCTGGCCTTCCCGGTGGCCGAGGACAATTTTCACGTCGCCGCCCGTCGGGGCATAGAAGCCACAATCCTCTGGCCGGGTACGGGTGAGAGCGCCGTCACCGACCTCGTCCGCGACACACTCCTCCCCCAGGCCGACGAAGGCCTGGCGATGTTCGGCGTCGAGCGCCGCCACCGCGACCGCCTGCTCGGCATCATCGACGGCCGCTGCCGGACCGGCCGCAACGGCGCCACCTGGCAGACGGAAGCGGTGTGGTCGGCCGAGCACCACCGCAACCTCGACCGCTCCGCCGCCCTGCACGACATGCTGCTCCGGTACAGCGTCCACCAGCAGACCAACGAGCCGGTCCACACCTGGCCGATCGACTAACCGTCCTGGCCGTCCTGTCGGGGTGCGGGCTTCGACCCGCCGGCCTTCTTCGCCGGGGTCGCGCCGCCCGCCTTCCTGGCGGCCACACTCCCGGTCCGGCCGGGATTGATCTGCGCGACCGTCGGGGCCGCCGGCGGCCGCGCGACCGTGGACCGCGCCTCGGCCGGCTTGGCGTCGGCCGGCTGGGCCGCCTTGGGGTCTGCCGACCGGCCTTGAGCCGGTCCGGCACCGGTCGGCCTGGCCTGGGTCGGCCTGGCCTGGGTCGGCCGGGCCTCGGTCGGCTTGGCTCGGGTCGGACCCGTCTCGGTTGGTCCGGCCTGGGTCGGCCTGGCCTCGGTTGGCCCGGATTCGGCCGGCCTCGTCCCGGCGGGCTTGGCCGGGTCGGTCGTTTTGGCTGGTGGGCGAGGTTTTGCCCGGCCGGTGGCGAAGGAGGGCGGTGTGCCCGGACCGGCAGTTGCTGCCGGCTTGCTCGCGGCTACGGCTCCGCCTCGTAGTTCCGCCGTCGCTTGGCCTCGCGCGTCGGTCGGGTCCGTCCTCTCCGGCTCGGCCCGCCCCTTCGCCGGCCGCTCCGGCTCCTTCGCCGGCTTTGCCTTCTCCGAGGAAGCCGGCCTTTGCGCCGGAACCGCGATGACCCCCGTCGCATCCGCCGCATCGGTCGGGCCGGCCGCCGTGGTGGCGCCGCGTGCCTCCCTCCGCTGGCCGAGCGCCACGGTTGCCGCCGACCCGGCGAGACCGGCCAGAACCGCGTAGGGCGCGATCAGGTAGGCCGACTCCAGCGGTCCGAGCGACCGGGTCAGCTGCGGTGCGAGCACCAGGAAGGCGGCCGCGACCAGCAGTGGGCCCACCGCGCCGGAGCTCGCCGTCCCCACGCCGAGGTTGCCGCGGCGGGCCGACGGCCAGGCGCCGAGGACGCCGATGACGAAGGCCGCCAGCAGGGTGAGGAGCGCGCTGGGCCAATAGATCGTCCCGTACGTGTCACCGTCGCCGGCGGCGAACTGCCAGCTCGACGGGTACGCCGCCGACGGGCGGTTCCAGAAGACGTCCGAGGCGACCGCCGCCACGGCCAGGGCCCACAGCCAGCCCGCGGTCACGAGCAGGTTCGTCGCCACCGGCCGGGAGACCACCGCCCAGTACGCGATGAGCAGGCCCAGCACGACACCGATGGCGGCGTACCCGGCGGCGATCGTCTGCGGCGAGAAGGTGTCCGTGCGTACGGCCGCACGCGCCGGCAGGGCCACGAGCAGCACCGTGAGCAGGGCACCGACGGCGGCGGAGGCGGCCAGCGCGAAGCGCCACGGTCCACCGGGGGCACGGCCGAACCGTGCGCCGATCACCGCGCCGAACACCGTCGCGCTCGCCGCGATCCAGGTCGCCCAGCCCAGACTGCCGAGCCAGACGCTGTCGTCGGCCGTACCCGCGGCGGGCCAGACCACCACGCCCAGCCCGTACCCCAGGCCGAGCTGCGCAGCGCCCGTCCCCGCGGCTGCTCCGGCCGCGGCTACCACCTGCCCTGTCCAGCCCTTCGCGGCCATGCGGGGCACTGTAGCCGGACCCGGCTATGGCTGCGAATCGATGAGCGGATGCCTCAAGATTGGTTAGGTTGACGGTGGAGGCCCCAGGCGAGGGAGACGATACGGCGATGCCCGGCGACACCCGCGAGTCCTTCCCTTCCGGCGACGAACCCCCCGGCGAGGGAGGAAATCAGCCGAATGGGGGTACGCGTCCGGGTGACCCCGAACTCGATCGCACCCAGCAGATGCCGCACTCACAGACCGATCCGGACGGTACGGCGCTCCTGCCCGCGGCCGACGACTCGACCCGGGTGCTGCCGGGTGACCGTACGCAGATGATGCCGCCGGTCGACGAGCCGGCGCCCGGCGATCCGACCGCGGTCCTTCCCCCGGCCCGCGGCACCGACGCGACTTCGGTCTACCCGCCCACGCCGGCCGGCGCGAACTGGGCCGATGACGACGGCGTCTGGGCGGGCCGCGCCGGGGTCCGCGCGCCGCGACCGGCCGAGGAGGTCACGGACTGGGCCACGGTGGCGGCCGACGAGCCACGCGGCCGCTGGTGGACGCCGATCGTCGTGGGCATCGTCGGGCTGATCCTGCTGGGCCTGCTGGCCTGGGGCGTCTACCTGATCCTGCAGTCCACCGACGACGACAGCGGTACGCCGACCCCCGCCCCGACGGCGACCTTCTCCCCGGCGGCGCCCCCGACCACCGAGCCGACGACCGCCCCGACGTCCACCGCGCCGACGACCACCCCGCCGACCACCACGCCCCCCACGTCGCCGAGCGACATCACGATCCCCGCGCTGCGTGGGCTGTCGCTGGAGCAGGCGCGGGCCGCGTTGAACCGCAGCGGCCTGAACTATCGCCTGCGATATGTGCAGAGCACGGAGGCGCCCCCGGGAACGGTGATCGACAGCGATCCGCCGGAGGGTCAGCAGGTTCCGGACGACACGGTCGTCAACCTCATCATCGCCGCCGAACGGACGGCGCCGACGACCACGCCGACGACCCCGGCGACCGAGCCGGCCGACGGTCCGGACGAGAACTGACCAGGGGTTTCACGATCCCGCGCCGGGACCGGGTGGGTCCGCGTGATCGGCCGCCGCGCTCGGAGACCGGGCAGCGCTCGGGGGCACGGGTTGCGCCGGGAGGCCGGGTTGCGCTGGGGAGCCGGGTTGCGCTGGAACGCCGGGCAGGCGCTGTGAGTGCCGGGCGATGCGGTGGCCAGGCGGCACTTGCCTGACCGTGCGGCGGCCGATGACGTGCGCGGCCGGCGGCCGGCGATGCTGCGGCCGGCGGGCGATCGCGCGGCGTCGGTTGCCCGCGTCGGTCGCGGCGTCGGCCGGGGGGTGTCGGTCGGGTGGGTGGTGCGGCTCGCGGCTCGGTGACGGACGGCCGGGACGTGCTTCCGGCCGTCCGGCCGCGGGCCGGGATTCCGGTCCGCTGCCGGGACCGTCAGCGGTTGGTACGCAGCGCGCGGGCGGGGATCGGGCCCGACGTCAGGCCGGGCTGGCGGGCGTTGCGGGTGCGCGGGTCGGGCGCCTTGCCGACCTGGCGCAGGCCGCTGACCTGCACGAAGATTGAGCGGCGTTCCACGGCGTCGCCGGAGGTGTTGAGCTCGTAGCCGTCCAGCCAGATCCAGCCCTCGTACGTCGGCCAGTCGTGGACGCGGATGACCCGGAAAAGCATCGGCGATGCGAATTGGACGCTCGCCGCCTTCGTCACGTGGATGACATCGCCGGATCGAGGAAGCACGTCAACTCCTGTCCTGAACCCAGTCTCGGGGCAAACACCGATTTGCCGCACAGTGAACACAGATGCTCCAGTGTGCCCGGCTTAAACGCGTTGGCAAGGTTGCGAAGATGCCAATCATCACAACGGTGCCATAACGTCGCCGTCGGCCCCCGCCAGGACCCCGTGACTTGATCAGTCCACGAAGGACATTTGGTTGGAGCCGACCCCCGCATCGGCGTCGCTTATTCGCGATGGGTCGGGCTGGGCCGCGTCACCCGAGAACACTGAGTGATGCCTGCCGTACGCAAAGATTGCACCACCCCGAGGATCGATGCAAGTTGCACGTCAGCCGAACGTGACCAAGTGATCACTGTCGACGCTTGAAGGATCAAGAGATCACCAGAGAGACTGGAACCGACAAACGCCGTACGGCGGAGCATCTCGCCGTTTCCACCGTCGCACCGGAGGTGAGCGTGAATCCCCGCCGCAGCCCCACCATCCGCCGCCGCCGCCTCGGTGCTGAACTGCGCAGACATCGAGACGGCGCCGGCGTGACGATCGAAGTCGTCGCCGATCGGCTCGGATGTTCACCGTCCAAGGTGTCCCGGATCGAGACCGGCCACACCAGTGCGACGCCACGCGATGTACAGGACATGTTGGACATTTACGGCGTGCATGGCACAGAAGCCGAAGAATTGGTTCAGATTGCCAAGGAAGCGCGGCAAAAAGGATGGTGGCACCCGTTCAGCACGGTGCTCACCGGCGCCTATGTGGGGCTCGAGGCCGCGGCTAAGTCGATCCGGGCGTACGAGCAGCAGGTGGTGCCCGGACTTCTGCAGACCGACAGGTATGCAATTGCGATGATTCGGGCCGCCCGACCGGGTGACACCGACCAAGAAATAGAGCAGCGGGTACGAGTCCGGATGGCTCGCCAAGCGTTATTGATTCAGGACGATCCGATCGATCTTTGGGTGGTGCTCGATGAGGCGGTGGTGAGCCGGCCGGTCGGCGGCGACGAGGTCATGCGGGACCAATTGGTCCACCTGGCCCGGATGAGCGAGCTGCCGAACGTGACCCTTCAGATCCTGCCGTTCGCGGTGGGCGCTCACGCCGGTATGGACGGCACGTTCGCGATGCTCGACTTTCCCGACGTCGAGGACCCGGACGTGGTGTTCGCGGAGAACGCGACCGGCGGGCTGTTTCTGGAGAAGACCGACGAACTCCGCAAGTACAACTCCATCTTCGAGACCATCCGGGCGACGGCCCTCTCACCGGAGGAGTCCAGGAACATGATCGCAATGCTGGCAGAGGAGCCATTGTGGAAGTCGAGACCAAGGGTTTCCGGATCGATTTGAGCCGTGCGCAGTGGTTCAAGAGCACCCGTAGCGGCCCGAACTGCGACAACTGCGTCGAGGTGGCGTTCGTCGACGAGGCCATCGCGGTGCGCGACTCGAAGAACCCCACCGGACCCGCGCTGATCTTCACCGCCGACGAATGGGACGCGTTCGTCGGCGGCGCCAAGGACGGCGAGTTCGACCTGTAGGACCGGATCCCTGCAGCCCGACGAAGCGGCCGGAACAGAACAGGAACGGCGACCCGCTCCCCGTACGCCACCCGACCGACCCGCCCACCGGGCCGGACGTGGCACCCGGTGGGCGGGTCGATCCGCGTTGCGGTCCGGGAGGCTCGCGTCATCGACGACGAACAGCGCCCGTCCCATTTTCGCCGGATTTGTACCGTCGCCCGCCGCGACCCGCATCGTTGAACGCCTTAAGCGCGGACCGGACCGCGCCGGCGAACTGCCGTCGCCCGTACGGCTGACCGTCCCCCTCGTGACGGTGCGGGCAGGGCTGACTCAACGAGCGAGGCAAGGCGAGAACATGACGATTGGTTCCGACAACCTGAGCAACGGATCACCGAGCGCGCAGGACCGGTTCAGCGGCGGCGTGAGCGCGTACCGGCAGAACCGGCGTGAAGCGGCGCTGACCGACAACGGGGACGGCGAGCTGGTTCCCCGCGGCGGCGGGCCGAGCCTGTCCTCGTCGGGGCTGCCGACCCGTACGCCCATCGAGCCGACCAGCGCCCTGGACCGTGCCGCCAAGCTGCCGTCGCTGGATCTGCAGGGACTGACCGAGCCGGTGTTCCCGTCGGGCGGCTGGGTCGACGCCGGCCCCTCGCAGTCCATGGCCGATCACCCGCTGCTGCGTGGCCTGCTGCTCGAACTGCCGGCGCGCGGCACGATGCCCGCGTCGGACTGGCTCGACCGCTGGTTCGAGGCGGCGCGCTCGATCCTCGAACTGCTCTACGTCCAGGAAGCCAAGCGCGGGCAGTAGGTCGGACGGGCGGCCGGTCGCGAGGCGCCAGCCGGGCTACCAGGGGGTCCGAGCCGTCACTCGTAGCGCCTGGCCCGGCACGATCAGGCGGCGAGGTCGACCTCGTGTGCCGCCGTGGTGGCGGCCGGGCGCGGCTCGGCGGGCAGGGCCGCGTACGTCTCGGCGCGCCGCTGGGCGACCGGCAGCGGACGAAGCCGCCGCCGTCCGATGGGCGCCAGCACCGCGAGGTTGAGCCGGCTGTGCCGGACCGCGTGGCGGATGGCCAGGGCCAGCACCGCGAAGCCGGCCACGGTGAGGGCGACGCCGGCGATGTCCGCGCCGGGCACCTCCACGATGCCCGCCGCGATCGGGATGCCGATCAGCGTGGCCAGGCCGGTCACCTGGAGAGGAGTCGCGACCAGCGGGTGCGCCGCCGCGGCGCGCAGGGCCGGCGGGACGGGCGTGAGCGGGGCGGCGGCGAACGTGCCCGCGCCGCGCCGGAGCTGGGTCAGGCGACGCGCGGTCACGGTCACGACGACCAGCGCCGGCACGGCGGGGAGCAGAGCCGCCGTGGGCGCCGCCGACTCGCCGGGCAGCAGGCCGGTGAGCACGGGTACGGCGATGAACACCGCGACGCCGGCACCGACCATCGTGGACAGCACCCCGGCACGCCGCCGGAGCTCCCGGGCCGTACGGGCGGCCGGCAGGGTGTCGGCGAGCAGCCCGGCGGTCAGCCAGACCGCGGCCAGGGCGCCGACGAGGATGAGGTCCGTCGTGGTGTTCACATCGACAGACTTCACCTGTCGCGCAACCCGCAAAACCGGGATATCACCGGAGCCGGGTCCCCTAGGGGTGATCGCAGAACGCCATGTGAGCGCCGTACTACTGTGCGCTCTCATTCCAACGGGCGAAGTGGACATTGGCCCCTGTTGCGGCCGTGACCCTTGTCCTAGTGTCGGGTGCCAGACGTCCCGCGATGCATCGGCGGTTTGTCCGTAGCGGGCGATCGCCGGTGCACACCCGGGCGAACGGGCTCGACCTGGGGAGGTCGGCCGGGATCCCTCGCATCCGCGGTGGGGTCCCGGCACCACCCGGGTGGGCGGGGAGCTCAGACGGCGAAGGACGTGACCGGTTCGCTGGTCGGTGCCGGCGGCTGCGCCTTCCACAAGCCGGCCTTCTGCATCGCCAGCCGCGACACGTACGCCGGGTTCAGCAGCACGTAACGCTTCCACAGCCGCTTGGGCTCGAGGCCGAGCCGCCACAGCCATTCCAGCGCGTACTTCTGCATCCACGCCGGCGGGTTCTTCAGCAGCCCGGCGTGGTAGTCGAACGCCGCACCGACTGCCAGCAGCGGCATGTCGAGCAGCGGACGCATCGCGTACGCCCAGATCTCCTGCCGGGGGCAGCCCAGGCCGACCAGGACGATCCGCGCGCCCGACGCCTTGATCCGGTCGGCGATCTCCGCCTCCTCGCCGGGGCGGTTGCTGCGGAACTTCGAGGCCTCGACGCCGGCGAGCTTGAGCGCCGGGAACATCTGCTCCAGCGCCGGGACCAGCTTCTCGAGGGTCGGCTCGGTGGACCCGTACAGGTAGACGGGCAGGCCTTCCGCCGCGGCCTGGCGCAGGACGCGCAGAGTGAGCTCCGGGCCGTAGACGCGGTCGGTCAGGCCCGCGTGGTGCACCAGGTTGAGCGCGCCGCGGACGGGCTGGCCGTCGGGGGTCACCAGGTCGAAGGAGTTCAGCCGGGCGTTGTGCGCCTTGTCCTGCACGCCCGTCATGACGCCGTGCACGGCCAGGGCGGTCACCGCGTAGTGCCGGCGCTCCCGGGCGGCCTCGATGATCTTCGCCGTCGCGGCGTCGTAGTCCACGGCGTCGACGAGGACGCCGAGCACGTTGCGCTTGCCCTCGTCGATCATGACGCGGGGACCCATTTGTCGACGTTGGCCTCGTAGATCTCCTGGAGGATCATCGGCACGTCGTAGACCTGCTTCCAGTCCGGGTAGTCGGCCTGGAAGGCGGCCATCGAGCCGATCCACCACTGGTGGTCGCCGATGCGGTTGTCGTCCACGTACTCGGTGATCATCTGGGTGCCGCTGATCTTCTCGGCCAGTGCGAACGCCTCGAGGTTCGAGCAGTTGGAGTGACGGCCGCCGCCGAGGTTGTAGACCTTCGCCGAGCCCGGGCTGCGGAAGAACGCCTCGAACGCGCTCAGCACGTCGTGGCTGTGGATCGCGTCGCGGACCTGCTTGCCCTTGTAGCCGAAGATCCGGTAGGTGCGCCGCTCCATGTTGGCGCGCATCACGTACCCGAGGAAGCCGTGCAGCTCCGTCGCGGAGTGGGCGGGCCCGGTGAGCGTGCCGCCGCGGAAGATCGCGGTCTTCATGCCGAAGTAGCGGCCGTACTCCTGCGCCATCACGTCCGCGGCCACCTTCGAGGCGCCGAAGATCGAGTGCAGGCAGTTGTCGATCGACATGTCCTCGGTGATGCCGTTGTAGTACGGGTGCGCCGGGTCGAGCTCCCAGCGCGTCTCCTGCTCGATCAGCGGCAGCCGGTTGGGGGTGTCGCCGTACACCTTGTTGGTGGAGCAGTGGATGAACGGCGCCTCGATGCAGTGGTCGCGCGTGTTCTGCAGCATCGTCAGCGTGCCGCCGGCGTTCACATCGAAGTCCGTGTACGGGTCTCGCACGGCCCAGTCGTGCGACGGCTGCGCGGCGGTGTGAATCACCACGGCGATGTCCTTGCCGTACTTGTTGAAGATCCGCGCGACCGCATCCCGGTCCCGGATGTCCACGCCGTGGTGCTCGTACGAGGAACCCAGGTCGGCGCTCAGCCGCTGGACGTTCCACGCCGTCGAGGCCTCGGCGCCGAAGAACTCCTGCCGCATGTCGTTGTCGATCCCGACCACGTCAAGACCGAGCCCGGCGAAGTGCCGAACCGCCTCCGACCCGATGAGACCACCTGATCCGGTTACCAGAGCAACGGCCACGAGTGAACTCTCCAGACGCCTCGGCAGCGAAAAACCAGACGAGAGCATAACGCCCCCACGCCCGCCCACCCCGATTCACCCGAACGAGACGAAAAGCCGAGGCGAGCGAAGCGATGTCGGTCACGGAGCACTACCCGTACCCAAAACGGAGTGAGCGCGACCGCCCCCCACCGACCGTGACCACCGCCACCCAGCGCGACCACCGCCACCCAGCGCGACCACCGCCACCCAGCGCAACCACCGCACCGTGGGGTTTCCGGGGGCTCGGCCCCCGGAGCAGACAAAAAAGAGCGACCCCTGGTCCGCGTATTCCGCGGACAGGGGTCACCCGGTCGCTCGTGGGGATGGGGGGAGTTGAACCCCCACGTCCTTTCGGACACACGGACCTGAACCGTGCGCGTCTGCCATTCCGCCACATCCCCGTGGCACTGCGTTAGCCGGAACAGACTACGCTGTCCCTCGTTACATCGCGAGCAGGTACTGCCCTCGACGCCACGGAAGATTAGCACGGCGCCGAGGGCCGTTATACGAGGGTCAGGAGCGACCGGCCGCTCGCCGCAGAGATGCGGAAGCGGCGGCCGGATACCATCATGTCCTCGGAACCCGAGGAGGAGCCGGTGAGCGTGCTGCAGCGCTTTGAGAAGCGGTTGGAAGGCCTGGTCGAGGGGGCCTTCGCGAAGGTGTTCAAGGGTGTCGTGCACCCGGTGGAGATTCTGAATGCCATGCAGCGGGAGGCCGAGGCGCACAAGGCTATCCTCGCTGGTGGCCGGACTCTCGTGCCGAACCGCTACGTGATCGATCTCTCGCCGTACGACCACAGCCGGCTGGCGCCGTACGCCGCTGCACTGGCCCAGGAGCTGGCCCAGTCGCAGGCGGAGTTCATCGGTGAGCAGGCCTGGACGGTGTACGGCGACGTGATCGTCGAGATCGAGCGGGGCGACGGGCTGGACACGGGCATGTTCCGGGTCACGGCGGAGGTGTACACCGGCGGCGAGGTCGCCCCGGTGCAGCAGCCCGCCTATGACGCGCAGCCCGCGTATTCGCCGTACGACCAGCAGCCGGGCGGCTACCAGCAGCACGGGCACAACGGCCGCAACGTGGGCCTGGTGTCCGGTGACGGCCGGACGTACCCGCTGCAGATGGGTTCCACGGTGATCGGCCGGGGTGACCAGGCCAATCTGCGCCTGCCGGATGTCGGCATCTCGCGCCGGCACGCCCGGCTCGACTACGACGGCAGCCAGGTGGTGCTGACCGATCTGGGTTCGACGAACGGCACGATGGTGAACGGCCAGCGCGTGTCGGCCGTGGCGCTCAACCCGGGCGACATGATCCAGCTGGGCACCACCACGTTGACGTTCCGAGTGGACGGCTAGCGACCTTGCCCGAATTCGTCCTCACCGTCGCCCGCTTCGGCTTCCTCATCCTGCTGTGGATCTTCGTGTTCACGGTGGTGGGGGTGATCCGGAAGGATCTCTTCGCCGGCGTCCGGTCCAAGAGCATCGTCGCCACACCTCGCGGGGTGGGTGGGGTGATGGCTCCTGGCCGGCCGGCGAAGGCGAAGCGCGGCAAGACGGCGCGACAGCTCGTCGTGACCGCCGGTCAGCTCGCCGGCACCCGGATCACGCTCGGTGAGGCACAAATCACGATAGGGCGCGCCGAGGATTCCACGCTGGTCATCACCGATGACTTCGCGTCGGCCCGGCACGCCCGGCTCGTTCCGCGCGACGGCCAGTGGTTCGTCGAGGATCTCGGCTCGACGAACGGCACCTATCTCGATCGCGGTAAGGTCTCCGGACCTACTCCAGTCCCGCTTGGCGTGCCGATCCGGATCGGCCGCACTTCTCTCGAGTTACGGCCATGACTCTCACCCTGCGCTATGCCGCCCAGAGCGACCGCGGTCTGATCCGTGACGGAAACCAGGATTCCGTCTACGCCGGACCGCGGCTGCTTGCCGTCGCCGACGGCATGGGCGGCATGGCCGCCGGTGACGTCGCCAGCAACATCGTCATCGCCGCCATGGCGCCGCTGGACGAGGACGTGCCCGGCGACGCGCTCGTCGACGCCCTGCGGCACGCGGTCGGCACGGCCAACCAGCAGCTGCGCGACACCGTCGACGCCAACCCGCAACTCGAGGGCATGGGCACGACGCTGACCGCGGTGCTCTTCTCCGGCACGAAGATCGGCATGGTGCACATCGGCGACTCGCGCGCCTACATGCTGCGCCAGGGCGAGTTCTCGCAGATCACCAAGGACGACACGTACGTCCAGATGCTGGTCGACGAGGGCCGGATCAGTCCGGAGGAGGCGAGCAGCCATCCGCAGCGCTCGCTGCTGACGCGGGCGCTGGACGGCCGCGACATCGACCCGGAGTATTCGGTACGCCAGGTGCTCAAAGGCGACCGTTACCTGATCTGCAGCGACGGGCTCTCGGGTGTGGTGAGCGCGGAGACCATCGGCGACGCCATGCGGGAGATCCCGGATCCGCAGGCCTGCGTGGAGCGCCTCGTGCAGCTGGCGCTGCGCGGCGGCGGCCCGGACAACATCACCGTGGTGATCGCCGACGCGACCGACGCGGACATCATGGAGCAGGCGCCGATCGTGGGCGGCGCCGCCGCACGCGACCGCGGCAACTCGACCGTGGCCGACAGCTCCAGTGCCGCGGCCCGGGCGGCCGCGCTGCAGGCCCCGCCGCGGCCGGCTCAGCCGGAGGGCGCGGCGTACGAGCGGGACGAGCCCGAGCAGCCGAAGCGGCACCCCGTACGCACGAGCCTGCTGGTGCTGCTGCTCCTGGCCGTCCTCGGCGGCGGCCTGTGGATGGGCTGGCGGTACACCCAGGACCAGTACTACGTCGGCGCGACCGATCAGGGCCAGCTCGCGATCTTCCAGGGCGTGCCCGGGCAGATCGCCGGTCTGGACCTGTCCAGCGTCGCCGAGACCAGCCCGGCCCGGCTCGACGACCTCACCACGGTCGCGCAGGACCGGGTGAAGCAGGGCATCCACGCGGACAGCAGGCCCGACGCTCAGCGCAGGCTGTCGGAACTGACCAGCGAGGACGCCTCGAACCCCAACCTGAAGCCGGTGTGCACGCCGAGCAGCGCGCCTCCGTCCACCACGCCGCCGCCGAGGCCCTCGGGCTCGCCGGCCGCCGGGAAGACCACGGCTCCCACCCGAAGCACCACCACCTCGGTGCCCGATCTCGCGCCCGCCACCACGCCGGACGCTCTGCCCTCGGAACCGACCCCGCCGGTCAACAGCGACCCGGTCGGGTGCCGGCCCGTCGACTGAGCGCCGCCCGACCGACGTCTGGGGATCTCCTCTTGACCGCGCCCGCCCTCCCGGCTCCCACACCCGCGTCCACGGGTGAGATGCCGCGTGTCCCGGGCACGAAGACGAGACGCAACTCGGAGCTCGTCCTCCTGCTGCTGGCGATGGCGATCGTGGCGATCTTCGGTGCCACGGCCGAGGCCAATCAGCTCGACAAGATCACGTCGACGTTCTGGGTGCAGGCGGCCCTGCTCGGCGTCCTCTTCCTGGGGCTGCACCTGGTCGTGCGCTTCACCGCGCCGTACGCGGACCCGGTGCTCATCCCCACGGTCGCGCTGATCAACGGCCTGGGCGTGGGTTTCCTGCGGCGGATGGACATCGAACGGGCGATCGCCCGCAAGGAGCCGATCCCCGGCATGTTCGCCGGCACGGGCGGCCGCCAGCTGATGTGGACGCTGTTCGCGCTGATCCTGGCGGCGGTGCTCCTGCTGGTCATCCGGGACCACAAGGTCGTCTCGCGGTACGCGTACACGCTGGGCCTGGTCGGTATCGTCCTGGTGATGATCCCGGCGGTGCTGCCGCCGTCGATCTCCGAGGTCAACGGCGCGCGCCTGTGGATCAAGCTGGGTGCCTTCTCGATCCAGCCGGGTGAGTTCGCGAAGCTGGCGCTGGTGTCCTTCTTCGCGTACTACCTCGTGCGGAAGCGTGAGGTGCTGTCGCTGGCGAGCCGCCGGTTCCTCGGCATCGACTTCCCCCGCGGCCGCGACCTCGGCCCGGTCGTCACGGTGTGGCTGCTCTCGCTGCTCGTCCTCGTCTTCGAGAAGGACCTCGGTACGGCGCTGCTGTACTTCGGCCTGTTCGTCGTGACGCTGTACGTCGCCACCGAGCGGGCGAGCTGGCTGATCATCGGTCTGCTGATGTTCTTCGGCGGCGTTTACGTGGCGTACCTGCTGGGCGCGTCCGTCGGCGGCCCGTTCGCCAACTTCTACGACCGCGCCTCGGTGTGGCTCGACCCGTTCGCGCCGAAGTTCTACAACCGCGAGTTCGGCGGCAGCTACCAGCTCGTGCAGGGTCTGCTGGGCCTCGGCACGGGCGGGCTGTTCGGGTCCGGCGCCGGTGCGGGCTCGCCGTGGCTGGTGCCCGAGGTGCGTACCGACTTCATCTTCGCCGGGCTGGGCGAGGAGATCGGCCTGTTCGGCCTCTCTGCCCTGCTGGTCTGCTACCTGCTCATCGTGGAGCGCGGTCTGCGCGCGGCGCTGGGCGTACGCGACTCCTTCGGCAAGCTGGTCGCCGGCGGCCTGGCCTTCACGCTCGGCTTGCAGGTGTTCGTCATCCTCGGTGGCATCACCGGCCTGATCCCGCTGACCGGTCAGACCACGCCGTTCCTGTCCGCCGGTGGTTCGTCGTTGATGGCCAACTGGCTGCTCATCGCCATGCTGTTGCGGATCTCCGACGCGGCGCGCGGGCCGGTGACGGGTGGACCGGCTGCCCAGGCCGGTCCGAAACAACCACCCGCCCAGCTGCACGGCGCCATGACGGAGGTGATCAAGCCGTGAACGCCCCTCTGCGCCGGGCCGGCGTGGTCATCCTCGTCCTGTTCGCGCTGCTCTTCGCCAACCTGAACTGGGTGCAGGCGTACAAGGCCGACGACTACCGCACCAGCGACTACAACGGCCGGGTGCAGGTCGCCGAGTACGAAATTCCCCGCGGCGTCATCGAGGCCGGCGGCCAGCCGCTTGCGGAGAGCAAGGCCACCGACGGCACGCTCAAGTACCTGCGGGTCTACCCCGACGCGAAGCGGTACGCGCCCGTCATCGGCTACAAGCCGGTGAGCGGCGCCGAGGTGGGCATCGAGCGCAGCGAGAACGAGTTCCTCTCCGGTGCGAGCGACAAGCTCTTCGCCGACCGGGTCAGCGCCATGTTCACCGGTGACGAGCCGGGCGGCGGCAACGTCGTGCTGTCGATCATTCCGAAGGCGCAGGAGACCGCCTGGAAGCAGCTCACGAACAATGAGCGCGGCGCGAAGAAGGGCTCCGCGGTCGCCATCGACCCGCGCACCGGCGCGATCCAGGCGATGGTCTCCATGCCGAGCTACGACCCGAACCCGCTGGTCAGCCACGACCCCAAGGTCGCCGCGGCCGCGTACAAGGAGCTCAACGCCGACAAGGACAAGCCGCTGCTCAACCGGGCGACGTCGGAGACGTACCCGCCCGGCTCCACGATGAAGGTCATCATCTCGGCGGCGGCGCTGAAGAACGGCTTCACCCAGAGCACCGAGATCCAGGCCGGCTCCGAGTACGTCGCGCCCGGCTCCGGCGCGCCGATCCACAACGCCGAGGCCGAGACCTGCCCGGGCGCGCGCGTCACGCTGAAGGAAGCGCTGACCGACAGCTGCAACACCGGCTTCGCCCGGCTCGGCGTCCAGCTCGGTGGCGACAAGGTGAAGAAGGAAGCCCAGGCGTGGGGCTTCGAGCAGGACGACCTCACGATCGGCAACCTGAAGGACGGCGGCCTGCCGGTCACGCCCAGCCACACCGGCGACATCCAGAACCCGGACGGCAGCACCGACCAGGCCGGTCTGGCGCAGTCGTCGATCGGGCAGAAGGACGTCCGGATGACCACCGTCCAGGGTGCGCTGATGGCCGCCACCGTCGCGAACGGCGGGCGGCAGATGCGGCCGTACCTGGTGAAGCAGGAGCTGAGCCCGGACCGCCGGGCGATCTACAACGCCAACCCCGAGGTGCTGCGGACGCCGATCAACAGCCAGGTCGCGGGCGACCTGCGGGAGATGATGGTCAGCGTCGTCGAGAACGGCACCGGCCGGCGCGCGCAGATCAACGGCTTCCAGGTCGGCGGCAAGACGGGTACGGCGCAGAACGCCGAGGGCGCCGACCCGCACGGGTGGTTCGTCGGGTTCGCCTTCAACGACAAGGGTGAACCTGTCTCGGCCGTGTGCGTCATGCTGGAGAACGTGTCCGGCGGCCACGCGAGCGCCGAGGCTGCCCGCATCTCCGGGCTCATCATGAAGGCCGCGGCCGGCGGGGGAGGGGACTGAGATGATCAGCCCTGGGGTGACCCTCGGTGGGCGGTACCGCCTGGACGAGCGGATCGCGGGCGGCGGCATGGGCGACGTGTGGCGCGGCACCGACGAGGTGCTCGGCCGTACGGTCGCCGTGAAGATCCTGCTGCCGGCCCTGCTGGACGAGCCGGGCTTCGCCGAGCGGTTCCGCGGCGAGGCGCGGACCATGGCCACCATCAACCACCCCGGGGTCGTCGACGTCTACGACTACGGCAGCGACCAGCAGCTCGCGTTCCTCGTGATGGAGTACGTGGAGGGCGACGCGCTCTCGCGCACCCTCAGCCGGGTCGGCCGGCTCACCCCGGCGCGCACGATGGCGCTGGTCGCGCAGGCCGCGGACGCGCTGCAGGCCGCGCACGCGAACGGGATCGTGCACCGCGACGTCAAGCCCGGCAACCTACTGGTACGCCCGAACGGCACGCTGGTCCTCACCGACTTCGGCATCGCCCGGTCCGCCCTGGTCGGCCAGCTGACCGTGGCCGGCTCGGTGCTCGGTACGGCTTCCTACATCTCGCCCGAGCAGGCGTCCGGTGCGGTGGCGACGGCCGCCTCCGATGTGTACGCGCTGGGCGTGGTCGCGTATCAGTGCCTGTCCGGGCACCGCCCGTTCGACGGCGCCACGCCGATCGAGATCGCGATGAAGCACGTCCGGGACTCCCCGCGCCCGCTGCCGGCGGACATCCCGCCGTCGGTGCGCGCGATCGTCGAGCGGGCCATGGCCAAGGACCCGAACGCCCGGTGGCCCACCGCCTCCGCGATGGCGTCGGTGGCCCGCCAGGCCGCGTCGTCGCTGACCACGCAGGTGCACCAGCCGGCCGTGAACGGCGCCGGCAACGCGGGACGTCCGGTGGGCAGCGCGGCGCCGAACAGGCCGCACTCCGGTGGCCCCGCGGTGGGCAACCGCCCGCACTCCGGCGCGCCGACGTCCGGCCCGCCCGGGCACCCGAACGGCGGGCAGGCCCGGCCGCCGTACCCGCCCGTGCCCCGCCCGGTCTCCGGTGGGCAGGGCGCGCGGGGTGCCGCCTCGGTGCCGCCGCTGCAGCAGCCGTACCGGCATCCGTCGGCGCCGCCGATGCAGCACCCGGTGATCGCGCCCGGCAAGCAGGCGGACAACTCCGGTGGCCGGCAGATCCTCATCGTCCTGGCCGTGGTCCTCGCGCTACTCGTCCTGCTCTGCGCGGGCGTGATCTCGTTCCTGCTCAAGGAGGGGAACACGACAGCGCTGGGCGCGGCCGATCACCGCGCGGCGACGGCGTCGTACCGTCTTACGAAGCAGGCTGGTGCACCGCACGGCCTCATCCCCGCGACCGAAGGACGACAGACGCTATGACGGCGCAGGCCCGCCTGCTGGGTGGCAGGTATCAGGTCGGCGAGCTGCTCGGTTACGGCGGCATGGCCGAGGTGCACCGGGGGCGCGACCTCCGGCTCGGCCGGGACGTGGCCATCAAGATGCTCCGGTCCGACCTCGCCCGCGACGCGACCTTCCAGGAACGGTTCCGCCGCGAGGCGCAGAACTCCGCCGCCCTCAACCACCCGGCGATCGTCGCCGTGTACGACACCGGCGAGGAGACCTCGCCCGCCGGTGAGAAGCAGCCGTTCATCGTCATGGAGTTCGTCAACGGGCGCACTCTCAAGGAGGTGCTCGCGGCCGAGCAGCGCCTGCAGCCGCGCCGCGCCCTCGAGATCATCGCCGACATCTGCGCGGCGCTGGAGTTCAGCCACCGGCACGGCATCATCCACCGCGACATCAAGCCCGGCAACGTGATGATCACGCAGAACGGGCAGGTCAAGGTCATGGACTTCGGCATCGCCCGGGCCCTGGCCAGTGGCGCCACCACGATGACGCAGACCAGCGCGGTGATCGGCACGGCCCAGTACCTCTCCCCGGAGCAGGCCCGCGGCGAGTCGGTCGACGCCCGCTCCGACGTGTACGCGGCCGGCTGTGTCCTCTTCGAACTCGTCGTCGGCCACCCGCCGTTCGTCGGCGACAGCCCGGTCAGCGTGGCGTACCAGCACGTCCGCGAGGACCCCAAGGCGCCGAGCGACATCAACCGGGACGTGCCGCCGGACGTCGACGCGATCGTCCTCAAGGCCCTGGCGAAGAACCCGCTCAACCGCTACCAGAGCGCGCAGGAGATGCGCGCCGACGCCCTGCGCGCGGTAGCGGGCCGTCCCGTCATGGCGACCCCGGTGATGACCGAGGCCGAGACGATGGCGATGACCGGCCCGATGCGCCAGGCGCCCACCGCGGCGACCCGGCCCATCCCGGCCGCGGCCGTCGGTCCGCGCGGCCCGCAGCCGCCGGAGCGCAAGACGTCGTCGTGGGTGATGGCGGTCCTGGCGGCTCTGGGCGTGCTCGCGGTGGTGGCGCTGGGCATCGGCCTGGTGCTGGCCAACAACAACGACGACAAGGACAAGCCGCCGGCCCAGGCCACGGTCCCCAAGGTCACCGGATTCTCCGAGGACGACGCCCGGACCCGGCTGAAGCAGGCCGGTTTCACCAACATCGCGTCGGGCACGCCGAAGGAGACGTCCGACTGCGAGAACAAGGTGGAGAGCCAGTCTCCCGACGCCAACTCGACGCAGCCGCTGGACACGACGATCACGATCACCATGTGCAAGAGCCCGTCGAAGGTGCCCGTACCGACCGGCCTCAGGGGCGGCACGGAGGACGCGGCCCGGCAGGCGCTCCAGGCCCGGGGTCTGGTCCCGGTCATCGACCGCGTGGACAGCGACGCCCGCGAGGGCGAGGTGCTCGACGTCGAGGACGAGGGCAAGCAGGTCGCCCCCGGCAGCAAGATCACCGTGAAGGTCTCCCGGGGAAACCTGAAGGAGATCCCGGACGTCACCGGGCAGAGCCTGGAGGTCGCCAAGGCCCGGCTCGAGGACCGCGGCTTCACCAACATCCAGGTGCAGGAGTCCCAGCAGGAGGGCACGCCCGGCACGGTGATCGAGCAGACCCCGGGCGGGAAGCAGAAGCGGAGCGTGTCGACCAAGATCACGCTGACGGTGATCTCCCAGCCGACGCCCGACCCGAGCACCCCGGACCCGGACGGCTCCACCCCGCCCGACGGCACCGGCGGCGGTGAGGGCGACGGCACCGGCACCGGTACGGGCGTCGGCGGCATCTTCGGCAACTAGCCTTCAGCCACAGCGAAAAGCCCGGGCTTCCCCAACGGGAGCCCGGGCTTTCGTCTTGGCCGTCAGGCGGTGGCGAACGCCGACCGCCGGCGGGTCTCCACCTCGGCGGCGAGCTCCGGGGCCCGCTCCAGAGCCGCCGGCAGCCCGCACGACGCCAGCCAGTTCGCCAGCATGGTGTGGCCACCCTCGGTCAGCACCGACTCCGGGTGGAACTGCACGCCCTCGATCGGCAGCGTGCGGTGCCGCATCGCCATCACCACGCCGGACTCCGTCCAGCCGGTCACCTCGATCTCGTCCGGCAGCGTCTCCGGGACGACCGCCAGCGAGTGGTAACGGGTGGCGGTGAACGGGTCCGGCAGGCCGGCCAGCACGCCCGCGCCCTTGTGCTGCACCGACGAGGTCTTGCCGTGCAGCAGCTCGGGGGCCCGGGTGACCGTCGCGCCGAACGCCGCCCCGATCGCCTGATGGCCCAGGCAGACCCCGAACATCGGAAGTCTCCCGGCATACGCGGAGATGACGTCCATCGTGATGCCGGCGCGTTCGGGCGTACCCGGTCCGGGGGAGAGCAGGACCCCCGCGGCGCCGAAGGCGGCGACGTCGGCGACCGAGATCTCGTCGTTGCGCCGCACCTCGCAGTCGGCGCCGAGCTGGCCGAGGTACTGCACCAGGTTGAAGACGAACGAGTCGTAGTTGTCGATCACGAGGATGCGCACGGGGATCACCTGGTGCTCGTGGAGGGTTCGGGTTCGTTCGTGTGCTCGTTGTACGGGATCTCGTCCGGCCCCAGCTGCGCGTCATCGCCGCCGGGCACCACGGCGTCCGGGTTCTGCTGCGCCGGGCCGCTCTGCTCGGTGCCGGTGCCGACCTGCACGTCGTCGAAGGGCAGCAGCGGTGTCGCCCACGGGAACACCACGTACCACAGCAGCGCGCCGACCGTCACGGCCAGCACGACGGAGCTCGTCAGCTTGCCCCACAGGCCGAAGGGCAGTTTGCGCCAGATCCACGCGTACACGGGCCCTCCCTACGCCTTCTTGATCTCTGCGGGCCGGCCGGCGTCGGGCAGCTTCGGGTCCCGTTTGAGGGTGTCCACCAGCTCCGCGTGCACGATGAGCCGCTGGTAGTTGTTGAACTTGGGGTTGCAGGTGGTCAGCGTCAGCATCGCCTTCGTGGGCTTCTTGCCGGGCTGGCCGGGTACGGGCGCGACGACCTCGACCTGCGACGGCCGTACCACCTCGCTGTAGCTGACCTTGTAGACGTACCAGCTCGAGCGCGTCTCCACGCCGATCACGTCACCGGGCTTCAGCTCGTCCAGCCGCCAGAAGATCTTGCGGATGCGGTGCCCGGCGACCGAGAAGTTGCCGACCTTGCCGGGCTGGGCGGTGTCCGGGTAGTGCCCCGGCGCGTACCGGATGTCCTGCGGCCGTACGCCGTTGACCACGACCCATTCCATGCCGAGCTTCGGGATGTACAGCCGCCCGACGAGGTTCTTGCCGGGCGCGGCGGGCGCGGCCTTGGTCGGCCCGGCGCTGGGCGCGACGGTCGGGTCGTTCCACTCCTGGTCGAGCTGGTTGGCCAGGCTGTCCTGCTCGTCCTGCACCTTCGCGGAGTTGCCGAACACCTCGTACCCGGCGAACAGCAGGATGATCAGCCCGAACGTGATCATCAGCTCGCCGGACACCCGGACGCCGGTGCGGATCCGCGAGCCCAGCGTCGGGCGGGTCAACTCGGAATACACGCTCTTGTAGCCCTCGCCGGTCTGCTCGGGCCGAAGTTTGACGACCTTCTCGCCGCGCTTCGGCTTCGGCTCCTCCGCGGGCCCGACATCCGGCTCGCGCTCGGCCGCCGCCGCGGCAGCGGCCACCGAGGCCGCACCGACCACGCCGTCGTCCTTGCCGCGGGGCCGCGCCGGCTTGGCAGGCGCCTGCGGCGGAGTCTTCTTCCGTACGGCGGGCAGCAACCCGGTCGGCGCATCGGCGGTACGGATGACAGCCGTGGCGGAAGGATCCTGCCCGAGGGCGCCAGCCGCCTCCCCGGGCCCCGAGGACGCAGCCCCGGCGGCCGGTGACTCCTCCCGGTGCCCTCGCGACGCCGCCTCGGCAATCTGCGGCTCGTTCCGGCGTCCCCGCGGCGCAATGTCGGCGGCCGCCGGCTCGTCCCGGCGTGCCCACCGCCCCCGCGGCGCTGCCTCCGCGGCCTGCCGCTCGTCCCGGCGTCCCCACCGGCCCCGCGACGGCTCCTCGGCGGTCTGCGGCTCGACCAGCTCCTCCCAGGCGCTGCCGGCCGCACTGTTCATCCAGGCGCCGGTCTCGGAGTGATCCCACCCGGTGCTGGTCGAACCCGTGCCGCTCTGCCACCCGGTGCCGCCACCACCCTCGGCCGCCCGGCGACGCCCGCCGCGCCACCGGTCATCCTCATTCAGGGTGTCGTAGCCGCTGGTGCCCTGCTGCCGGCTGACCGCACTGCCGGCGACCGGCCCCGGAACGCTGCTCGAACTCTGCAGGCCGGCCGGGTTCTGCAGGCCGGCCGGGTTCTGCAGGCCGGCCGGGTTCTGCGAGCCGGCCTGGCTGTGCGGGCCGGCTGAGCTGTGCGGGATGGCCGGACTTGCGGGGTTGTGCGGGCCGGCCGTGCTGTGCGGGCCGGCCGTGCTGTGCGGGCGGGCCTGGTTGGGTGGGCCGGCCTGGTTGGGCGGGATGCCCGGGCCGTCGGCCCGGATGTTGCCCGGGCTCTGCGGGATGGCGGGACTCTGCGGGATCGCCGGGCTGTCCGTGCCGGTGCTGCCGGGGCTGCGCGGTGCGGCGGGGCCTCCGCCGGCCGTCGCGAAGAAGTCGAAGCCACCCGGCCCGCCGGGTGTCGCGCCGGGGCCTGCCGGGGCGGCGTCCGAGCGCGCCCGCGCGGCAGCAGCGGCACGGGCCACGAGCGGGTCGACCCCCGCGGCGTCGGCCGGCACGGCGGCGGCGGACCCGCTGACCGGCTTGGCCGGCGCCTGATTCGGCAGAGCGACCCCCGGAGCGGGAACCGTCGCACCCGCAACGGGACGCGGACCTCCGAGCGGAGGCGCGGCGGGCTGCACAGGAACGCCCGAGGCCGGAGGCGCGGGGGGCTGCACAGGAACGCCCAAGGCCGGAGGCGCGGGGGGCTGCACAGGAACGCCCGTGGGCGCAGGCGCGGGGGAGTGAACGGGGAGGGCCGCGGTGGGCTGCGCAGGCATGCCCACGGCCGGAGGCACGGGAGGCTGGACCGGGGCCGCCGCGGCGGGCGGAGCCGGGGGACGTGCCGAGGGTGGGGCCGGGACCGCCGCGCCGGTGGCCGACGGCCAGGCCGGGTTTCCCAGGCCGACCGGGGGGTCGAGCGGTCCGCCCGGCACCCCGCCCGGCGTGGCGTCCGTGACGCGCGGGATGAAGGCGGTCTGCGCGTCGGTGTCGGGGGCGCGGTGCCGGCCCGAGTTCGGCGCGCCGCCCGGCGGCTCCGGCGATGCCATTACTTCGTGACCTCGGCGGATCGGAGGTCACTCGACCCGTCGTACGCCCGCACAGTCACGTTCCTCTCGACGGTTTCCGTGTAGCCGAGGCCGAAGTCGGCGACCGCTGCCCGGAATTGCTGGACTCCCTCTGCGGACTCCAACGCTCGGTGCATAGCTGTGGGTTCGCCAATCGCCGTGATCTTGAATGGCGGCGAGAAGACCTGGCCGTGCAACAGCAGCGTATTGCCGACACAGCGTACCGCGCTGGTCGAAATGACGCGGACATCCATGATCGACATTGCCTCCGCCCCACCAGCCCAGAGGGCGTTCACGACCGCCTGGACGTCACCCTGGTGGACGACGAGATCATCGTTCTGGGGGACGTCGCCGCCGGTGTCGGTGGGCCGCCGGGACGAGTCGTTGAGGGTGACCGTGACGCCGGGCCCGTGCAGCGCCGTGAAGCCGGCCGGCTCGCGCATCGCGTCGGCCCGTTCCCGGGCCTGCTTGACCGGGGTGTCCACGTCGGCGAGGCGGGCGGCGTCCTGGTCGACCGTCGTACGCAGCCCCGCGGCCTGCCTCTCCCGCTGCTCCAGACGCGCGCGCTTGTCGGCGATGAGCTGGGCGAGCTGTGGGCGCCGGTCGTCGCGCAGCGCCGTGCCGTCGGCCGTGGTGGCCGAGGTGGTGAAGAGAAGTCCGGCGGCCAGTGCGATCAGCGGTACGCCCACCGACCAGCCCCGTTGCCGTTGTCCGCGGCGCCGGGGGCGGAGTCCGCCGAGGGCCCGGCGCATGACAAGTCGCCACGAGGGCGTCCCCGTGGTGTACTCCACGTCGGTCTTCCTCCCCGGGATGTCCGAAAAACCCACCGGCGGGTGCCTGTGCGCGCGCCGCCTTGACTACGCTAGCTATCGAACAGTATTCGCCACGGGCAGCTTTCGGTGTCCCCGGAGCCGCTCAGGGGTGGGTTGTTCACCACTTGTTGCCCTCAGGAGAGCGCCGTGCCGAAGTCACAGGTTCGCAAGAAGAAGGTCTACACGCCGCCGACGGACATCCGTCCGGCAGCGACGGCCGCGTCCAAGAAGCCGAGTCCGGTCTGGCTGCCCGCCACGGCGGTTTTCTTGATCATCTTCGGCATCGCCTGGCTGGTCGTGTACTACCTCTCCGAGCAGCAGTACCCGGTCGAGGCGTGGCACTACTGGAACCTGCTCGTCGGCTTCGGCTGCATGGTCGCCTCGCTGGCGATCCTGTCGCGCTGGCGCTGACCGCCCCACGCCCGTCGGTCACCGTTGCCCTCGGGGCGGTGGCGCTGCATCGCCGTACCCTTCTGCGCTGCTCGCGGCCGTAACGGAGGCCCGTGGGCGCAACCGGCCGTAGAGTCTGATCCGCCGACCGCGCACCCTGCCGGCCCTCCCGGCCGCAAGGTGCGCTTTCGGCTGACCGGGCCCGGTCGTCGCTGAGACGAACCCAACCGCGATCTGCGGCGCGCACACTGATTACTCGTGGGTAACATGGTCGCCACCCGACCGAGGAGGCACAACGCAGATGGGCATCGCGCAGATCGTCGCCACCGTCCTGGCGGGCGTCGTCACGCTCGTAGCGGTCGTCCTCGCGGTGCGTGCCGTCATGACGATGACCGCGGTGATCCGGCAGGGTCAGCCCGCGCCGGAGCGTTTCACGGACAAGGGCACCCGGACCAGGACGATGCTGGTCGAGACGCTCGGGCACACCCGGATGCTGAAGTGGAGCACCGTCGGCGCCGCCCACTGGTTCGTGATGGTCTCCTTCATGATCCTGTTCCTGCTGGTCGTGGAGGCGTACTTCGAGGTCGTGGACCCCACCGGCGGCCTGCCGATCGTCGGCCACTGGACCGTGTACGGCCTGGTCACCGAGTGGGTCGCCGTGCTCGGCCTGCTCGGCATCCTGTACCTGATCTACAAGCGGCAGCGCGACCGCCGGGCCAAGCGGAGCCGGTTCCTGGGCTCCACGATGTGGCAGGGCTACTTCGTCGAGGCGGTCATCCTCGGCGTGCTGATCTGCGGGTTCCTGATCCGCGGCTTCAAGGTCGCCAACGACACGTTCGAGTTCCCCACGTGGGCCACCCCGGTCAGCCACGGCGTCGGCGCGCTGCTCCCGGCCGCCGATGACGGCCCGACCTGGGTCGCGCTGGTCAAGCTGCTCATCTCGATGGCGTGGCTGATCACCATCGCGCTGAACGTGACGATGGGCGTGGCCTGGCACCGCTTCCTGGCCTTCTTCAACATCTTCTTCAAGCGCAACCCGGAGAAGCCGGCCGGGTCCGGCCTGGGCCCGCTGCGGCCGATGATGAGCGACGGCAAGCCGCTGGACTTCGAGGAGGCCGACCCGGAGAAGGACCAGTTCGGCGTCGCCCAGGTCGAGCAGTTCACCTGGAAGGGCCTGCTGGACTTCTCCACCTGTACGGAGTGCGGCCGCTGCCAGTCGCAGTGCCCGGCCTGGAACACGGCGAAGCCGCTGTCGCCCAAGCTGCTGGTGCTGTCGCTGCGCGACCACGCGTACGCGAAGGCGCCGTACCTGCTGGCCGGCGGCGGCAAGGACCTGACCGGCGAGGAGAAGGCGACCGAGGAGCAGCTGAAGGGCGTCGACGTGCTGGCGCTCGCGGAGGCCGACCGGCCGCTGATCGGCACCGAGGCGGAGAACGGCGTCATCGACCCGGACGTGCTGTGGAGCTGCACGACGTGCGGCGCCTGCGTCGAGCAGTGCCCGGTCGACATCGAGCACGTCGACCACATCGTCGACATGCGCCGCTACCAGGTGCTCATCGAGTCGAGCTTCCCCGCCGAGGCGGGCGTGATGCTGCGCAACCTGGAGAACAAGGGCAACCCCTGGGGCGCGCCGCAGAACACCCGCGAGGACTGGACCAAGGGCCTCGACTTCGAGATCAAGCGGGTCGGCGAGGACGACTTCGAGTACCTGTTCTGGGTCGGCTGCGCCGGCGCGTTCGAGGACCGGGCGAAGAAGACCACCCGCGCGGTCGCCACGCTGCTGCACGAGGCCGGCGTCGACTTCGCGATCCTGGGCGAGGGCGAGACCTGCACCGGCGACCCGGCCCGGCGCATCGGCAACGAGTTCGTCTTCCAGATGCTCGCGCAACAGAACGTCGAGACGCTGACCGAGGCCAACGTCAAGAAGATCGTCGCCACCTGCCCGCACTGCTTCAACACGCTCGGCAACGAGTACGAGCAGCTGGGCCTCAAGGTCGAGGTCGTGCACCACACCCAGCTGCTGCAGCACCTGGTCGCCGAGGGCAAGCTCACCCCGGTCCAGCCGATCGAGGGCGACGTCACCTACCACGACCCCTGCTACCTCGGCCGCCACAACCGGGTCTTCGAGGCCCCCCGCGAGGTCCTGGGCGCGGCCGCGAACGTCGTGGAGATGCCGCGCAACTCCGAACGCTCCTTCTGCTGCGGCGCCGGCGGCGCGCGCATGTGGATGGAGGAGAAGATCGGCAAGCGGATCAACGTGGAGCGCACCGAGGAGGCCCTCGCGACCGGCGCGAAGACCATCGCGGTCGGCTGCCCGTTCTGCTACACGATGATCGGCGACGGCGTCACCGGCAAGGGCGAGCAGGACAACGTCGAGGTCATCGACGTGGCCAGCGTCCTGCTGCGCAGCATCAAGGGCGACAAGGCGCCCGCCTAGGACGCAGCGGCCGCGGCGACCGCGACCACCACCACGGCGGCCTGGATCTCGTCGATCGTCTTCTTGACGGCCGCCGCGGCCTAGGCGCCGGCGGAGATCTCCTTCAGCCGGGCCTTCACCTGCTTGCGGTCCTGGCCGGCGAAGACCTTGCGGTCCATGCCGGTCGCGGTCACCAGGGCGCACAGGGCAGCCGTACGGGGCTCCACCGGCCCCTCACCCGACACGGCCGCGAGCAGCCGCTGCCGGGTCGCCGACTCCTCCGCCGGCTCCACGCCGTCCCGGGCGGGATAGCGGGTGCGGGGGAAGAAGCGCAGCACCTTGTTCTCCTCCCTGGTCAGCACCCCCGCCTCGACGAGCCGGTCCAGGGTCCGACCCACCGCGTGCATGTGCCCGATGCCCGGTTCCGGCACAATGAGGGCCGAGGTGAACCGATCATGGCCGGCCTGCTCCTGACCGCGGTGCTCCCGCTGGTGGCCTTCGCGCTGCTGACGGCGGGCAACGCCTTCTTCGTGGCGGCCGAGTTCGGGCTGGTCACCGTCGACCGCGCCGAGATCGACAAGCGGGCCGACGGCGGCGACCGCCGGGCCCGGACCGTGCGGCACGCGCTGCACGAGCTGTCCTTCCAGCTCTCGGGTACGCAGCTCGGCATCACGCTGACGACGCTGCTGACCGGCTACCTCGCCGAGCCCGCGCTGTCCCGGCTGTTCACGCCGATGATCGAGCCCGTCGCCGGCGGGAACACCGACACGATCACGCACCTGCTCGCGCTCGTGCTCGCCACCGTCCTGTCGATGCTCTTCGGTGAGCTCGTACCCAAGAATGCGGCCCTGGCCCGCCCGATGCGGGTCGCCCTCGCCACCGCCGCCCCGCTGCGGACCTTCTCGAAGCTGTTCGGCTGGCTCATCGGGGCGCTCAACGGCTCCGCCAACTGGCTGGTCCGCCGCCTCGGCATCGAGCCGCAGGAGGAGCTCGCCAGCGCGCGCTCGCCCGAGGAGCTGGGCCTGCTCGCCGCGATCAGCGCCCGCGCGGGCGCGCTGCCGGCCGAGACTGCGACGCTGCTGCGTCGCACGATCCGCTTCGGCGAGAAACGCGCGGCCAAGGCGATGACCCCGCGCGTCGACGTGGTCGGCCTGAAGACCACCGCGAGCGTCGCGGACCTGATCAAGGTCGCGCGGGAGACCGGACACACCCGCTTCCCCGTGTACGAGTCGACGCTCGACCTCGTGATGGGGGTCGTGGGGGTGCCGGACGCGCTCGGCGTGCCACCGGACCGCCGCGCCTCCACGCCGGTGTCGGCCGTGGCCCGGGAACCGATCTACGTCCCCGAGAGCCTGGGCCTCGACAAGGTCCTCGCCGCGCTCCGCGAGGCGGACGCCGACCTGGCCATCGTGGTCGACGAGTACGGCGGCACGGACGGCGTCGTCACCGTCGAGGACCTCATCGAGGAGCTGGTCGGTGAGATCGCCGACGAGTACGACCTGGACGTCAGCGAGGCTGCCAGCGAGGAGCTGACCGCGCCGGACGGCGGCCGGACGTTCCTGGTCGACGGGCTGCTGCGCGAGGACGAGGTGGCGGAACAGACCGGCTTCCGGCTGCCGGAGGGCCCGTACGAGACGCTCGCCGGCTTCCTGCTCGCCCGGCTGGGCCACATCCCGGTGCCCGGCGAGTCGCTCGAGGAGGACGGCTGGGAGTTCACCGTCATGGAGGTCGACCGGCACCGCGTCGAACAGGTACGCGTGGTGGCGCCGGAGCCGGCCGATGACTGAGCTCTTCGTGACGGTGGCGCTGCTGCTGGGCAACGCCCTGTTCGTCGGCGGCGAGTTCGCGCTGATCGCGTCGCGGCGTACGGCCCTCGAACCGCTCGCCGCGACCTCCCGCCCGGCCCGCTGGGCGCTGTCCGCGATGAACCAGATCCCGCTCATGATCGCCGGGGCGCAGCTGGGCATCACGATCTGCTCCCTCGGCCTCGGCGCGATCGCCGAACCGGCGGTGGCCCACCTGCTCGAGGGCCCCTTCGCCGCGGCCCGCCTGCCCGAGGGCGCGGTCCACCCGGTGGCGCTGGTGGTCGCGCTGGGCATCGTGGTCTTCCTGCACACGGTGGTCGGCGAGATGGTCCCCAAGAACATCACGCTGGCCGGTCCCGAGCGTTCGGCGCTCATCCTCGGCCCGTTCATGCTGGCCTTCTGCACGGCGACCCGCCCGATCCTGACGGCGATGCGCTGGGCGGCGCGTACGGTCCTCAGCCTGTGGAAGGTCGAGGCGACGGATGCGGTGAAGACCGTGTTCACGGCGGAGGAACTCGCCGGCATGGTCACCCAGGCCCGCTCGGAAGGCCTGCTCGGCACGGAACAGTACGAACGCATCCACGCCGCGCTGGGCCTCAACGACCGGACCGCGGCGGACACCCTGCGCCCGTGGTCGGGCGTGACGACGGTGGCGGACGATGCGTCCCCGGCCACCATCGAGGCGCTGTCCACGCGCAGCGGGCGGTCCCGGTTCCCGGTGGTGCAGCGTGAATCCCGGCGCGTGCTGGGCTTCGTACACGTCAAGGACGTCCTGGGTTACGAAGGCGCGCAGCGCCGCCTCCCCATCCCGGCGGAGATCATCCGCCCGCTCGCGGTGGTCCCGCCGGACCGCAACCTCGCCGACCTCCTCCTGACCATGCGCCGCGACCGGCGGCACATCGTGCTGGTGAGCGAGGGCAGGCGACCGCTGGGGGTGATCGCACTCGACGACGTGCTGCACGCCGTCGTGGGCGAGCCGGCCGGGCGGCCGGTCAGCTAGCCGGGCGGCCATCCGGCCGCGGTCCACCACGCCGCAGCTTCGTGACGCCGTCTGTGACCGCTGCGGCGGCGCGGCTGCGCCGGACCGGGTGGGAGCGTGGCCGTTTGGCCGACCTCATTCGGGTGCTTTAGCCCACTTTTGCGCCGTCTCGGAGTTTGTAGTTAACAAGTCGACGCCCGCTTTTGGACAATAGCCGCATGTTCGACACCCGCCGGTCCTGGTTCACCCCCGTCGGCGCGCTGGCGGCCACCGCCGCGCTCGGTGCCGGCCTGCTGGTCGCCGCCCACTTCGCCCAGCGCAGCGACGCCGCACCCCGGCTCACGCCGCTGGTGCTGCCGCGCGCGTCGGCCGGCGCGCTGCCCATGGCCACTTCCACCCGGGAGGCCCCGCCCGACCCGGGTCGCATCGGCGTCGCGGCGGCGCCCGTGACGGTGCGCTACACGTTCGACGGCGGCGTGACCGAGCCCATCACGGACGTCCACGGCGGATTCGAACTGCGCCCCCTCGGCCAGAACGGCGGCACGCTCGCCCTCGTACCGCAGGGCGCGGGCCTCGCGGTCCGGTACCCGGCTCGCTGCACCCTGCCCCGCGAGCGCGACTGCCCCCGCGCGATCCTCCAGGGCACCCGCGACGACAGCCTCAACCCGGGCACCCGCCCCATGCAGTACGGCGCCTCGATCCTCATGACCCACGACGACCTGGCGGACGGCGCGAACGTGGTGCAGAAGGGCTACTCGGTCGGCGGCGTCAGCCAGTTCAAGCTGCAGGTCGATCACCGCGAGGGGCACCCCAGCTGCGTCATCGCCAGCCGTACGCGCATCTACCGCGCCGAACCCCCGGTCGACGTCGCCGACGGCAACTGGCATGACCTGCTCTGCGCCCGTACGGAAGATCGCCTGACCATCAGCATCGACGGCACCGAACGCGCGTCCGTGCCGGTGCCGGCGACGCTGTCGATCGCCAACGCCGAGCCGTTGCGGGTCGGCGGCAAGGGCCCCAACAATGGCAACGACCAGTACGCCGGCCAGATCGACAACGTCTTCCTCTCGATCGGCTGAAACGGCCGGCTGAAACGCGGCGCCCGGCTAGGACTTGGCGCGCTCGTTGATGCGTACCTGGTTGCCGGCCGGGTCGCGGAACGCGCAGTCGCGGGTTCCGTACGGCTGGTCCATCGGCTCCTGCAGCACCTCGGCGCCGGTCGCGCGCACCGACTCGAACGTCTCGTCGACGCTGTCGGTCTCGAGCACCAGCCCGGACAGCGACCCCTTGGCCAGCAGCTCGCGCAGCGCCTGGGCGTCGTCGGCGGGCCGGGCCACGCCCGCGGTCTGCAGCACGATGCCGAGCTCGGGCTGCGAGGGCGGCCCGACGGTCAGCCAGCGCGCGCCCTCCATGGAGACGTCCTGGCGCACCTCGAAGCCCAGGGCGTCGCGGTAGAAGGCCAGCGCGGCCTCGTGGTCGTCGACTTCCAGGAACGTGTACTTCAGCGAAAGATCCATGCCCGGAACGCTACGAGGCGGGGCTGACCTGCGCTTCTCGAAATCTGCTCGGCCTCGTCACGAGTTTCGCCCAGCAGCCGGGGATGGGCGCGAGCTCGTCGTGGTCCCGCGCCCGGTACGCGCTCGGACTCTCCCCGACGAGCTCGGTGAACCGGGTGCTGAACGATCCGAGCGACGTACAGCCGACGGCCATGCACACGTCGGTGACGCTCATGTCGCCGCGCCGCAGCAGCGTCTTGGCCCGCTCGATCCGCCGGGTCATCAGATAGCTGTACGGCGACTCCCCGTACGCGGCGCGGAACTGCCGGGAGAAGTGCGCCGGCGACATGTACGCGGCCCGAGCCAGCGCGGGAACGTCCAGCGGCTGCGCGTACTCCCGGTCGATCAGGTCCCGCGCCCGCCGCAGGTGCTTGAGCTCCTCGGGCTTCACGCCAACAGCATAGGTGCCGGAGGCGGGCGCTCGACGCCCTGACGGCGGTAAACAAACCTGATAGATTCCCCAACGTCGATGACCGAAACGGGGCGGTCAGCGCACTCAGTCGTCCGCGACCACGCGGCCGGCGTCGTACGCCTGCGCCCCACAAGCTCGTGAGGTGCACATGCGTGGCGCAACCCGCATCGTCCTGGCCGGTGTCTTCCTCGCCGGAGGACTCATCGGACTGCAGGCGCCGGCCCAGGCGGCCGACTGCTACTCCATCAACTCGGGCAGCAACGGCGCCCTGTCGTTCTGCGACACCACCAAGCACCGCCCGGTCGTGAAGTGCCGCCGTGCCGCGACCGGGACCGCGTACTCGAACACGGGCGTGTGGGCCGCGGCCAGGACCTTCAGCAACACGGTGTACTGCAGCAGCGGCGACCTCCGCACCGGCCACTACATCGAGAAGTACGTCTAGCCCACAGCTTCGCCGGGCCGGCCCGGAAGGTGGTAGACGACCAGCGTCTGCTCGGGCCGCTCGGCGACGTGGAAGGCGGCGTGCGACACGGTGACGACGCCCAGCCGCGGGTGCCGGAAGCGCTTGTGCCCCGCGTGGCTGAACTGAATGTCGTACCGCGGCCACCACTCGCGTACCTCGGGGCTGGCCGCGGTCAGCTCGGCCACGAGCCGCGTCACGCGAGGGTGGCCGGGGTGCCGCCCCGCGATGGCGCGCAACCGGGCGAGGATGTTCCGGGCCTCGGCCTCCCAGTCGACCAGCACCTCCCGGGCGGCGGGCTCCGTGAACATCCACCGCACGACGTTGCCGCCCGCTTCCATGCCCTGGAACAGCTCCGCGGCGGCGTCGTTGTGCGCGAGCACGTCGTAACAGATGCCCGTGACGTACGCGGGATTGTCGCCCAGCAAGGCGGGGACGCCGGCGACCTCGGGCGCCACCTCCTCGGGTTCGTCCTCGTCCGGCGCCGCACCTCCAGCGGCGAGGCGGCGCAGATGCTCCTGCTCGGCGTTCGTCAGCCGCAGCGCCCGGGCCAACGCGTCGAGCACCTGACCGGAAGGACGTACGTCGCGGCCCTGCTCGAGATAGGTGAGCCAGGTGGCGCTGATGCCGGCCAGCAGGGCCAGCTCCTCCCGGCGCAGGCCGGGCGTGCGGCGGCGGCCGGTGACGGGCAGGCCGGCGTCGGCCGGTGTCATCCGTTCCCGGCGGCTGCGCAGGAACGTCCCGAGCTCGGCGCTCACCCTAGGACCTCCAGTACCAGAATAAAGCGATTCTGGATACCAGTCTAAGGCGGCGCGAGGCTGGTCCCATGCGAGCTTGGACGGTTGCTGAACACGATGACGACGTACGCCTCTCCGAGGTGCCGACGCCCGCTCTGCGGGGTGGCGGTGTGCTCGTGGAGGTGCTCGCCGCGCACCTGCCGGCGTACACGAAAATGGTGGTCGAGGGCAACCGCGGCGCCCTGCCGGTCCCCCTGATCCTGGGCCCCTCCTGCGTCGGGCGCGTCATCGACGTCGCGCCCGACGTCTTCCATGTCGCCCCGGGCGACATCGTTCTGGACACCGCGCTGCTCGACGCCGGCGGCGACGACCAGATCCTGGTCGGCTGGGTCGGCCTGGGCGGTCCGGGCGGGGGCAGCGACCGTACGGATCAGATGCGTACGGTGTGGCACGACGGCGTTTTCGCGGAGCACGCCCTGTGCGCCAAGGAGACGATGGTCAAGCTGCCCGGTGCCGAGCACTACCCGGAGCCGGCGCACCTGGCGTTCCTCCCATGGCTCTGCATCGCGGCCACCGGGCTGCACACGGCAGGTTCCCTGGCCGGCCGTGACGTCGCGGTGATCGGCGCAACGGGCCAGCTGGGCGGCGCGGCGGTCCTCGTCGCGCTGGCTGAAGGCGCCGCGACGGTGACGGCGGTGGGCCGCAACAAGCAGGCACTCGACCGGCTGGCGGAGCTGGGCCCCCGCGTACGCACCCACCAACTGACCGGCGACCGCGCGACGGACGCGGCGGGAATCGGCCCGGCCGACGTGGCGCTGGACGCGCTCGGCGCCACACCGACGGCGGACGCCACCATGGCCGCCTACGACAGCCTGCGCCGCGGCGGCACGCTGACGCTGATCGGCGGCGTCCGCCAGAACCTCACCATCCCGTACGGCGACCTCATGCACCGCAGGCTCACCGTGCGCGGCTCCTGGATGAGCGACGACGAAACGGTGGCCACGGTGTGGAACCTGGTCCGCTCGGGGCTGCTGGACCTGTCCGCGGTCGAGGTGTTGACGGTGGGGCTGGATGACCCGGCGGCCGCCCTGGAGCTGGCAGAACGCACGACGGGCCTCGGCTTTGTGGCGCTCGTACCCTGACTGCCGGTGTTGCGGAGCGGCCCTGTTGCGGGGCGGGGAGCCGGCGGCGGCCCGTCAGGCGCGGTGGCGGTAGGCGGCCAGGCCGCCAAGCTCCTCGCTGGCGATGAACACCGAGCGGACGTTGATGATGGCCTCCTCGACGTGCGCGGGGCAGCCCCACGCCGAGTCGCCCCACGAGTCCGCGATCTTGATCTCGGCCGGTGCGGCGCATCCCGAAGCGCCCCCCAGCTGGCAGGACTCGGGGTGCGGCATGGCGGCCTGCGCGGCCGCTGCGGCGCGCATCTGCGCGGCGATCTCCGCGGCCGCGGCGGCACGCTCCTCGGCCTGGGCCCGCAGGTGCTGCTCCGCGCGTACGGCCTTGGCCAGCTCCTCGTGCGCCTGCTTGGCGCGAGCCTCAGCAGTGGCCCTGGCCTGTTCGATGTGGTGGCGTTCGATCGCCAGCGCCGCGGTGCCGGCGAAGACCCGGATCAGGGCGAGGTCGGTGTCCTGCGGGACGCGCGGCGTGCGGTGGTACATGGCGAAGGTGCCCAGCAGATCGCCGTCACGGGCCAGAATCGGCACGGACCAGCAGGCGGCGAGCCCGGCGCGGCCGGCCAGCTCCCGGAAGTCGCTCCAGAAGGGATCCGTGGCGATATCGGTGACGATGACGGGCTCGCGCCGGTGGGCGGCGGTGCCACAGGAGCCGACGCCCTCGCCGGTTGCGATCCCGTCGATGGCCTCGTTGTAAAAGCCGGGAAGGCTGGGCGCGGCACCGTGGCGCAGATGCCGGCCGTCGGGGTCGGCGAGCAGGACGGAGACCAGAACCCCCTCGGGCGCCAGGTCCTCGATGCAGCGAGCCATCCCGTCGAGCACCTCGCTCAGCGGCGCCTGCCGCGCGATCTGCTCCAGCACGGCCCGGTGCCCCGCCATCAACCGCTGAGCCTGCTTGACCTGCGTCGTCTCGACGCCGAGCACCCGAATCCCCACCACGGACCCGTCAGCGTCCCGGCGCGGTTCATAGGTGAAGTCGAAATACACCTCCCGGGCGTGCGCCCCCGTACCCAGCACGGCCCGGGCATCGCGGCCGGTGTACGCCTCACCGGTGCGGAACACCTGGTCCAGCAACTCGGTGAAACCTTGGCTGGCCAGCTCAGGCACCAGCTCGGCGACCGGAACCCCGGTGCGAGCCCGATCCTCACCGATGGTCGCGAAGAACGCCGGGTTCGCCGCCTCCAGCACGTGCCCCGGACCGGCGAGCGACGCGAAAACGGCGGTGGACTGCCCGAACAACGCCCGAAGATCCGCCTCCGCCGCCTGCCCGACCTCGGCCGAGTCGGCGGCAACCGGCCGCTGGTCCGGTACCGCTGTCATGATGTGGCCTCTCGTCATTCATGCGGGGCTGATCGCCGGCATGGGCGGCGCAAGCACGACCGTGCCGGCATGCGAACGTGCACCACCGGCCAAGTCATGAGGCACTCTATGCCGCATCACCGCCAACGGCACGGCCATCCCCGGCGCCCGACCGCCCCCGCCGTAACGGCCCCGATCGAGCCACCGAACGCCAGGCATCGAAAGCCCAACCCGGGCCCGCTCCGTCCACGCCGGTAAAGACGGTCTCCAGGTACGCCTCCACGACGAAGGTGTACCCGTACAGCGTGAACTGGACATCCCCGTCCCGGCGGTACAACCAGGCGGCCCGATGACCGACCCCACCCCGGCCACCCTCACCGACCCTGCCCGCGGGATCCGGCGGCAGCTCGGCTTCCAGAAAGGCGATGATGTCGGCCCCGTCGGCGCACCGCCACGAAGGTCCCAACGAAACCCGCACCATACGGCCAGGCCCGCGCCAGATCGAGACGCCGTCCTCGCAGCGTTCGGGCGCCCAACCAGCGGAAAACTCGACCGACCACCCACCGCCGAGAGACCGCCGCACGCGCCCAGTGTGACACCACAGCGGGCGGTCCCTCGGGTAGCCCGTTCCGTGCCCGGCAACAACTTTGGGGGCAGTGGCGGTGCCGTTGGCCCGCTAGGGTCCCCCCGTGTCAACTTCCGAAGAGGCCCTCGCGGCGGCACGCACCAAGCCCGAATACCGGTCAGGAATTTGGGCGTTCCGGGCAATGCTGGTGCTCGCAGCCGTGCTTGTGCCGAACATCGCCCTGTCCTTCCTCCCGCGCGGGATCGAAATAATGCTCTGGCTCGCCTATCTGGCGGTCGTGCTCTTTGGCCTCCTCAAGTTCAGCCGAGCCGGCGTACGTATCACTGGTACGTCGCAGGATGTCTGGAGCCGCCGCAGAGTGGTCTACAAGGACGTCATGGGTCTCGGCCGAAGGTAGGCCGACTCGCTGCAGGGGAGTCATCGACCAGGCCGCCGACGACCTGCCCCGCTGTACCCATCACCGATTCAGTGCCGCGCAGCTCAGGGGCTACCACCCGGTCCGCTTCGCTGACCGGCCTCCGCCAGGCGCCCGTCAGTCGCTGAAGGACCCCCGCTGGCCCGGGCGACGGATCGACGGCCTGATCAGATCGTGTCGTCGGCCGGGAATCACGCCGAAGCTGATCGTCGGCTGACGAGGGAGCTTCCATGCGCTGGTCCTGTACCTGGACCTCTTGCCGAGAACGGTGGGCGCCCGGGTTGTAGATCTCGTCGATTGGACCCATCAGCCTCGCGCCCGCGCCACTACGCCGGATACGACGTGCGAGCCAGACGAGCCCAGCCAAGATCGCGACGAGACTGCCGACGACGATCAGTAGCGCCACGACCGCATCCATGTGACACAACGTTGGACGAGCTCATGGCCCGTGCCTGATCCAGCGTCACTCAGAATGACGGAAGCCCTGGCGGACCATCGGTCCTGACCAGGGCTTCCGTACGTGGAGCGGGTGACGGGAATCGAACCCGCACTGTCAGCTTGGGAACAACGCGTGAACCGTCCCACCCAGTGTCGTTCGATGCCGGACAGTCCTGCTGACCTGCCCATACGTTTCAGCCGTATCCCGAAGCATCCCGGATTCGGACGGCCAGTCCCGAGCGGTTCCCCAACAAGATCCCCAGCGCAAGCCCACCTGAGCCGTGCCATGCCACGGCATGCCGCACGTGGACGGGCGCCGATTAGTCGACTTGAAGAGTGCGTCGCCGTCAAGCAGGGCGAGTGGTGCGTGGTCTGACTGAACCGACATCCTCTTCTTACCGACCGTGACGATCTTGTTGTTGTCATCGGTCCCTAGAGCTTGCCGATGGCCTGCATAAACGCCGCCGTGGGTTGATCGTTGCTGGTTGCTGTTTGTCAACGGTTGGTAGGGGTTTCCGGGGGGTAAACGGGGGGAGTTCGCACGATGCCTGTGCTGGTCGAGGTGGTGATGCTGTCGGTGCAGCAACCCCACCTATGGGCCTGGATCGAGCCGCTGATCCCGAAGCAGCCGGCTCGCGTCCTTGTCGTTGGCCGGTCGATGACACTCGGCGCCGTCAAGCGCTGCGGTGCCAGTCAAGCCGTACCCTGGACGCGTGGTACGGAAGATCTCTGATCTACGCGCGGCAAGCGACGAAGAACTGATTGCCGAGCACGACGGGCACGCCGTGAGTACGCATGTTGGCACGGCTTACTACATGGAGGAGCTCGACCGGCGCGACCGCAATCGCGCCATGGCAGCGACGGAGGCGCTCGCCCGCGGCGCATATCGCCTCACTTGGGCGAACACTGTCCTTGCGGCCGTGGCCGCCGTTGCCGCGATCATCGCGTTAATCAAGTAGCCAGCAGGAGAGGCTCCGCAGATTGGAGATCCGCATGCACAGTGACCCGCTGACACGCGCGATGTGGCGAGCACATAGCGCGGCGGAGAAGCTTGAAGGGTCGGCGCCATCACCCGAAGCGGTCGAGCACATCGCCAAGGCTGCGATCGCTGGATACCTCAACGCACTTGCAATCGAGAACAAGGTTCGGACTGGGCATACCGCAGGTATCGACGGCGGCGATTCGTGGTCGCATCGCCCCGTCTACTCAACAGACCTAAGCCGTTACGCAGAGCAGGCGGAGCGAGCGCCGTTCATCGGTCCGTCGGACGAACCGTTTGGTTGGTAGTACCACCAAGGCCCTGGCCCGGATCCGTTTCCGCGCCGAGGCCTTCTTGTGTATGTGCCAGCTCTTAGTGTCATTGGTTAGACTCCGCCGACTCCTCACCATCCTGAATCAGACGCGTCCGCAGGCCAAGCCGGCCACCGCTAGGCCTAGCGTCTCGTTTGGGCCCTACTCAACCCGGTCGAGACGGTCAAGCTGCGTACAGCGCCAGACTCGCCCAGCCGGCGATGCATAGCGCCGGTACCAGCACGCAGCCGGGTCCGAGCGGCACTCCGCGCTGCACCAGGGTCCACCGGGGCAGCGTGTCACACGCCCGACCCAGCAGCCACAGAGGAGTCACCATCGCCAGCAGCACGCGACGTGTCACCCCCGCCCTGCGGGGGGCGGTGGACAACGCGCCCCGGAACAGGTCTAGCAGCGAAGTCGGCGGTACCGCGGCGTAGGCAAATGCCAATCCACACCAGACGAGCAGTATTTCGCGGTACGGCAGGTCCAGCAGTGACATGATCAGGAGGCCGAGCGCGCCCTCGCGCTGTACCCAGAAAATCTTCAATGCGTTGAAGAGCATGGGCGGAGCCTCGTGCAGTACGGCGTACTGCACCGCCGTAGGCATCAGCATCACGATGGCGGACAGCAGCATGAGCGTCCGGGCCAGAAGGTGTGCGAGAGCGTGGCGAATCGCCGGATCGTCGCTTTTGCGGAGGAGTAATAAGTCACGGCTCCATCCCAAGGAGGCCGACGCTGTCGTGTGCGCCTGAGCGCCGACGACCACAGCCGCGAGCCGGAAGAACACACCGCCGAGGACGGTCGCGGGGATGAGCGAGACGGCAACGAGCACTGTGTGCACGGCGAGCAGCGGCAGGTGGCACGTCGTCCACGCCATGCGGCGCCGGAAGGGCATGTCGCCAACGTGCCGGTGGTCGACGTGGCTAAGCTTGCCGACGCCAAGCGCATCGTCGCCGCGGCACGCGGTCAGGGCGGCCAGGTTAACCCGGGCCTCGCGGAGCATGAGATGGGCGTCGCCTGGGGGCAGGTGCAGCAGCATTTCCAGGACGTCGGCTGCTTCGGCGGCTCGTCCCGCGTGTCGGGCACCTTCGCCCGCCAGCTCGAATGCGTTCCAGACGATTGGCTGTGCGGTCATCCGTCCGTCAGGCGAGTCCGTGGTGATGGGCGGGCGGAAGCCCGAACGCAGCTGCACCCGGCGGCGTAGCTCCGGCACCTCGACGTCCAGCGCCTCGAGGAGGTCCACCACGCCGGTGTGCTCCAGCAGCTCCTGGAACAGGTGCAGGTCGCTGACCCGCCGACCGCCTCTGAACCGTGCCTTTGCGACCGCGCCCCGAGCCACCTCGGTAAGCCCGGTGATCACCGGGAGGATCGGGTCTTCAACTGTTTCCGGACCGCCATCGATTTCTGGAGCGCCGCCGGCTTCCGGGTCTTCGGCCATTACGGGGCCGTCCGTCACGGCAGGGTCCGTGCGAGGTCGGCTGGCGCGGGTGCCGGTGATTTGCCAGGGGTGTACCAGCGTCGCGCGCGGTCCTTGGGTTGGAAGACCTCCCGCCCGTCCACCTTCGCGGTCACGTAAGCGCCGACCATGTCGAACGCGCACTGTTTGAGGGCGCCGGCGCTGCGAACGGTGCCGACGGTGGCGAGGTTGAGGTACGTTGCGGCCATTAGTTTCAGTCCGGTCAGGTCCGCCAGGCACGCGGCGGCCAACAGCCGTTGTGCGATGTCGGGCTCCCGGTAGGGAGCGATGGCCTCCGCGAATGCGGACGCGGCGCCCGGCGGCGCGGAACCCTCGACGATGCCACGCAGCAGCGGCGCTGCCGCCCCCGTATCGGCCATGAGGACGGTGTAGGTGGCGTCGAGTCGGACGATCTTGATGCGGTGCGCGGCGAGGTCGGTGAAGAAGCACCGTGATCGCCGCGTCGGCCCGGCACGGCCGGCGGTCACCATGGCGTCGCGGTAGTAGAGCAGCGCCTGGTCCTGGTAGCCGAGGTTCCACAGCGCGCAAGCCGCGCCAGCGGAGGCGTCGGCGATCCGGTGGCCGTCGTCGAGTACGCCCATCCATAGTCTCGCCGCGGCGTCGTCGTTGCCCTCGACGAGCGACAGCGCGGCCTGCCGCAGCCGGCTGGCCTGCTGGAAGCGCTCATGGCTGAGCGAAGCGCCGCCCACGACGAGTAGACCCACGAGCAGCAGGCTGATCAGCGACCAGGGCAGGCAACCTGATTGATCATTTACCGCGGCTGTGTCGGTCCCAGCCGTATCGCGGTCGCTTCCTCCATCGACGGTTCCCCACTCTCGCGCAGCGTTCGTCATGACGGTACGGGGGATAGTCCGTTGTCATCGCTTCCGCCCGGCTTGGGCGATCGGGTGAGGTGCATCGCGGTTCCTGCGGCGTCGCACCGGGCTATCCAGCGGGCGTCGTGCCAGGTGACCTCGGCCCGCCACGTGCCGTCCGCTTGGAGGGCGATGTCGACATACGCGGGGTCCACCGCTTCGGCGCCGACCGCCGCACGTCCCGCCGCCTCCAGCCGTTCGATGACCTCGAACGGCTGACGCATTGGAGGGGCTTGGCGGCGCCGACGGGCGAGATATGCGGCGGTTGCGGTCAGCGACCCCAGCAGCCCGGTCCACGCGGCGTTACTTAGGACACCTAAAGCCAGTTCCTGAACGAGATCCTGGGTGGCGCCGCGGGTTGGCCCGACCGCAACGGCCGACGTCACCACGGAGATCTCTGCGCTTGCCTTGTCGTCCGGGAGTTCCCCGGGCTCGCTGCCGAAGAACAAGAGGCACTGATGACCCTGATCCCACGCGAAGATCCGAGTCTGCAGAGAATCGGACGGCATGTGGCGGACCCTTCGATGTACGGACGTCCGGCAGGACAGTACAGTCCGCGGCGCGAAGTGGCGCAGGACCTGCAACGGTGACTCGGAAAATATCCTCCGTTCGGGGTATCGATGCCACCCTGTCGGTCTTTGTGCATCCGTTCGCATTTCGTGCTATCACTGCCGCGCGCAGCGCGGTCGATGACCTAATTGCGCTGGCGGTTCTCACGCTTGCGGGGATTTGCTGGACCCGGGCATTCAACCGGTACGAGATTCCGGCTGCACTGGTCCGGCGTCTGGGCGGCGACGCCAGATGGGCGGCGGAGTCCGGAGCGTGGCGCTACCTGCCGCTGCTGGTCGCGGCGTTTGCGTACGTGGCCGTTCGGCGTGTGGGGCGAGGTCCAGCTCGTACGCCCGCACACGCGGACTGGTCGGACGCCGTGGTGCCGATGCTGGTCCGTGCAGCGTGCGTCGTCGGATCGGGCTGGTACCTGGCTGGGATCCCAGGCACCGTGCCGGGGCGGTATGGACCGCTGCTGCTGGCGGTTGTGACCGCACATCGGCTGCATTGCCGTGACACCCGGGCACACCGGCAGCACCGCCGACCCACCGTGGCGGGTTACCGGCCGGCTCTTCGGGCGTCGTTGCGTCCCCGCGGCTGGGTGGCATTGCGCAACTGCGCTTTAGGTGACGTCGGCATTCCCGGTGTCGCCACCAACATGTCGCAGCAATGGTTCGATGAGGCCATCGCACTGTTCCGCGCCAGCGACGATGTCGTCTCCGCCGCGTACTGCACGGCCAGAGCCATTGAGTTCGAGTTGCGCAACGGGGCACTGGTGGAGGCTGGCCGTCGGTCCCGAACGGCGATGGACGACCCGGTTCTGCGGCAAGAGTCGGCTGTGTTGAGCGCGCGGGCTCAGTTTCTGCGGGTCATCGGCGATCACGCCGGGGCATTGCGGTTGCTGAACGAGGCGCTCGCCCGGCCCCGGGGCAGGACCGCGGACCTGACGTCGCTGATCATCGAGATCGCGTTCGACCCGGATGCCCGCGACGGCGAAACGCCGACAGCGTTCCAGGGCAGCGACCGGCAAAGGGCGGCGGCCGTGTGGCGCGGCAAGCCGGCGGCGGCCCTTCTCAGCCTCGTCGCGGAGGCGCGAGCGGTCGCCGCCAGCGCCGAGCCCGACGCGATTGGGCTGGCCTACGCGGTGGTGGGGCTGTCGCAGCGTTTGCCAGGCACGCTGCCGACGGGCCGTATTTCGGTCACGGAGGTGCTGCGCATGTCCCAGGCGGCGGGTCACGCCTTGGTGGTGGCGGGCCACTTATTCGAAAACAGGCAGCGGCCGGCCGACGCGGCGAGCGCATTCCTAGAGGCACATGACCTGTTGATGGATATCGGTGACCGCCGGCGGGCCACCCGCAGCCTGGTCCGCGGGTTCGCGAACGCCGTCGCCTCCGGTTACTCAGAGCCGCGGCAGGAGAACCACGCACTGGACATCATACGAGCCGGGCTGCACGCCCTCGAAGAATATCGGGTTACGCTGCCGGAGGAAGCATCCCGCGCGCAGTGGGTACAAGCAGACCACCGCTTGCACGCCCGAGTGTTCACGCTGCTAACCACCGGCGTACGCAGCAACCCGGCGAAGGCCGGCGAGCTGGGCGTCTGGCTGATCGAGTCGGTGCATCGTACGGCGGCCTCCGCGCTGATCAGCGGTGACGTCGTGCCAACCATCGCGCAGCTGCAGGCGGACATCACCGCGCTGGCCGAAATCGAACAGCAGATGCGCGTGGCTCCGGACGCTGTCGAGGACATCGGCATGGAGCTGAGGAAGGCCGCCGGCAAGACTCGTACCGCGGTGGCCGACACGCTCGTCATGCTCCGGGAGTCGGTCGTGATGCTTGCTGTCGACTACGACACGATACTGCGCCGCGTCGGCCACCGGGTGGCTCTGCTGTACCACTGTTTTCGCGACGAGTTCGGCTGGGTCTTCCACACCGCGTTGATGTCGCCGGTATCCGGGGTGACGTTGCACCGGTCCCGGATAGACCAGGACCCGGACGGCCGGGACAAGGCCGCCTTCCTGTCACCGGTGGGCATCCTCGACGCCATGGCAGAGGCTGACCCTTCTCCGCTGAAGTGGATCTACGGCGCGCTCCCGTTGGACGCCGACTGCTGGAGGGACATTGCACGGGCGGTCTTCCCGCCCGGTCTGACCGAGGTACTGCGGGACACTAGCCGGTCCGGTTCCGTCGTTGAGCTGCTCATCGTGCCTGACGGGCCGATCGCCGGCCTGCCGTTGTCCGGCTTGCCGGTACGGGTAGCGGGGGACAGAGTCGAGGTGCTCGCCGAACACGCCGCCGTCGCGTTCGTTCCGGCCCTGTCGATGCTGTCCGAGGCTCGCCCGGCCAAGGACCCCTATCGGCCGCGGGTCGCCGTCGTGCACCTCGACGACGAACTCGACGCGACGGCGGCCGAGAGGCGGCAGTGGGAGTCGCTCAGAGAGGCCATGACCGTCCGCTCGTGCGCTGATCTCGCTGAGTTGCGTGAGGCGCTCGACGCGGAGCCGAGGCCGGACGCCGCCGTAATCTCAGTGCACGGCGCCGGAAGCAGCACCGGCCTCGATCAGGCATTGCGGCTTCGGGACGGATCAGTGGTGACCGCCGCTTCGGCACTGGGCCTTCGCTGGCCACCTACCGTAGTGCTCGGCGCTTGTTGGATCAACTCAATGGCTGTGCGCTCAGGGCAGGAGTCGACCGGCTTCTCAATGGCCTGTCTCATGCGTGGTGCGTCCACCGTGATCGGCGGCATCGCACCTGTCGCCGACACGAACGCGGCGAGTGTCCTGGCCCCGGTGCTGGCCGGCCTACCGGTGGGCGCATCCCTGGTGTCGGCGACGCAGCAAGGCGTCCTGGCCGAGCTGCGCCGGACCGGCCGCCGGGTACCCGCGGCGCTTTGGGCGTCGTTCGCGGTGTGGACGACCGTTGCCGGGCCTGCCCTTCAGGAGGTTCATGGACCGACACACTGGGGCCTAGACGGGCTGCCCGCCACGGACGTACCGGTCGGCGCGCGACTCGCGCTCCGACTCCCCGTTGAGCCCGCGCTCAGCCGTCGTCTGAGGTCGGTCCGAACTCCGACCGACCACACACCGTTGGGCACCCTCCAAACGCTCCTCGCCGTCCTGGACGGTGATCCCGGGACCTGGGGAAGCTTAGGCCAGGCCGGGCTCGGGCCGGTGCCGCCGGATCTCCTCGGCCGGGAGGCTAGCCAGGGCACAGTCACGTTGACGATCGACGAGACCGACGTCTTGATTTCGGCCGACCTGGCCGCCACGCTCCGCCGAGCCGACGCACTCTCCGAGCATCTGGGACACGAACTTATCCGGCCGGAAACGCTTCTGTTGGCGCTGGTGTTCGACGACAACGAAGCCGAACAATGGCTCCGCAACTACGCGGCCGACGGCTCCGATCTTCTCAATCGTATCGCTGAGGTGGCAATCGGACCGCAGCACACAGACCTGAGAGGCATAGCTCGCGTCCTGCATGGGCGCACCGCCGACTTCTACGAAGACCTGCACGGAACTATGGTCGATGCCGGCGTTGAGAAAGCCGCGCCGTTGGACGAAACGTATCTGCCCTGGATGCGCTGGTCGGCCATTGCGGTCGCCGCGATGACGATCCTCTACATGGGCAGGCCAGTCCTCGAGATCGGGCAGGCGCTGGGCCGGCCTCCCCGCCCCACAGAGTCACGCGTGCCGGAGCCGCCACGGGCCTCCATCGGCGTGACGCTAGCCGACCGGCCGGCTGGCGTGGTCGTCACGGCGGTCACGCCAGGCGGCGCAGCCGACCGCGCCGGGGTGTTACCCGGCGATGTCATCGTCTCGGCTGCCGGCGGCGCGGTCATGCATGCGACCGACGTCGTCGAGCTGCTGCGAGAGTGGCCGCCGGGGATCGAACTGAAGCTAGACATCGCGCGCGAGAGCCGGCCAGTGATGGTTCGGGTTCAAACCTGGCCGTATCCAGCACCCAACCCCACCGCGCGCCCGACGTCATGACTGGCCGTTTAGTCTTGCAGCGGTGATGGGCGATGAACAACTCTCGGTCTAGCAGCTTCCGAGCGGAGGGCAACTTGAACCGACGACTCGCTGTTGTAGAGCCGTCGTCATGGCTTGTCATTAGTTACCAGAACGTCTTCTCACCGACCGTCGCGGCTCCGGGCTCGTCGTTGGTTGTCATTCGTGGGCGTTGAGCTGCACAAACGCCTTCATGAGGTAATCATCGCTTGTCGCTGATTGCCAGCGCTTGGCGTGGGTGGAATCAACCGCCGTTGGCTTCGCGCGGTCAAGGTCACCGCGGCGGTGAGCCGCGGCTCAGGCTGATCCATCCAGTGACTGGCCGCGCATGGACAGGGGTACGCTCTTGACTTGGGTCACGTCATGGCCTTCGCCGTTCCAGGTACTCGTCTCGCACACGACTTAGACGGACAAGCCCTCGCACGGTGTCGGTCTGCCAAAATGTCCACCCGTTGCAGGACTTGGCTCCCAGTACGGCAGCACCGGCCGTGGAAGGTGACTCCTCGAGGTGGCCGTCGTCGAGCTCGACCCGACCCTCAGCCGTCACGGTCGCGTTGTAAGTCACTCCACTCCTGACGCCCACCAGTGCCTGTCTGTCGCGCAGCAGGCCGGCAGCGAGCAGATCCTTCAGCGTGACGCCGTAGTGCCGTTTTGGCTGCTGTTCTTCCGTCAACCGCGCAACGTTATCTGGTACGTCGATGCCTAGTCTGCTTGAATCCCAGACGACTTCGCATAGTCGCCGGTACAGTTCCTGCCGCTCGCTGAATGACGACACTGTGAACTCGGGGACCGGGGCGAACGGCAAGCCGTGTGCGGCGCGCGTCCGTAGGAACGTTGGGTTGTTCTCGTAGCACCTTGGGTGGAGCGACTTCGCCAGCACATTCTGCCCGTAGTAGTGCTCCAACTTCTCGGCATACGGCTTGTCCCCGTAGCTCGCGTTGAAGTCCTTGGGTAGTAGGAGAAGCCCGCCGAACTTGTTGCGCTGGTCGGAGAAAGCCTGGTCCGTGGCCAACTCAGGGTGCTCGTCGGGATGGTTGGCCCAGATGTGCTCGATCTCGAACGGGTGCGTTCGCTGGCGACTGACGAAGTCGGCGAAGGTCAGTGCCCCGCCACACTGGTCCTCCAACCAGGCCGCCATTCGGGCGAGGAGGTAGCGGATTTGGTTCCCGTTGCGCTGGTGCAGGCCTAGATTGGCGACGGCGTCGAACCCGTCGTCCATCTCCGCGATCTTGTCGCCCAACACCTGGGCGAGCTCCGCCTCGTCGAGGTCCCGGATGTCCTTGACATGGTTGAACATCGTGTACGCGACGGTCGAGTACCCGAAGTTGCGGTAGTTGACGATGCGCCGGGCTACGAAGATGTCGGCCCATCCGGCGATCATCCGCGTCTTGCGCCGGAAGGTCTCGTCATCATCGGACGGCGATAGTGCGGCGAGGATCAGTGGGTACTGGAACGTGAACCCGTTCCACGCGTTGTAGAAGACCTCCTCGAAGCCCGGCGTCAACTGCTGTGACGCTTTGAGAAGCTGAAGGTAACGGCCAGAAAGACGGTCGAAGTCGCGCTCGATCAGCGCGGCAAAGTCGCCCGGTTTCCGAAGCCCAATCTCCTCCCGGTGATCGCGCACCCACTTATGTGGCGCTGTGCCGATGACGTCGAAGTCGCCCGGGACGGCTTCCTTCTTGCGCTCGCGAATCGTCTCCGCGTACTTGGACCGCAGCCAGTTGCGTATGAAGTCGAAATCTCCCTTGTCTACAAGGTTACTCAGCGCCGCCACACGCCCGCGCCAGAGCCGATTCGCCGCCTCGACCTCCTTCGGCTCTTGGATCATCGCGAGCAGATAGCTCTTCAGCATGTCCGTAGTCGTGAGCCGGAGACCGCGGTCGTTCATCGTCTCAAACACCTCGAGCGCCATCTCTTGGTCGGAGGTTGTGATCTCCACGACGGCGACGCGCTCGAGGAACCAATCGATGAAGTACGGGAGCTTGTGGTCCTTCAGTTCCTGCGGAAAGAGTTGCTCGATGTCCTGGTACCGGGCCCAGAGGTTGGCCACTGAGTCGTCCCCTGGGGCAACCGGAGGGGGCTTGCCTTCAAGCAGCGATTCCATGCAGGCGCGGCGGTCTTCGACGTCGAGGTTGAAGCTCCATCGACCCACCCGTGTGGACGCAATGAATTGCCTGACGTCCACCTGGTCGTGAGAGGGGCGGGCTTTTTGGAGATGAAGCAGGTAGATCAACAGGAGTGTGAGCGTCGTCAGCCGCTGCTGCCCGTCAACGAGAAACAGCGTCCCGCCGCGGTTGTTCGTCACGATAGGCCCGAGGAAGTATGGGCGGTACGTGAGAGTTTCTTGGCGTTCGTGGCGCTCATCCCATGCCTCGAGAAACCTGCCGGCAAGGTCGTCGAGAAGTTCATTGACGTTCGCCTGGGTCCACGCATATTCGCGCTGGTAATAGTCGACGCTGTACTTGCGCGAGGTGAACAGCTCGCGCACGGTGCGGGGTTTCCCGTCGATGCGATCGACGTCCACGACCGGCAAAGCGTTCAACGTCTTCAGCCTCCCTTTGGCGGCCGAATGCCGCTTGTCGTCGCCGCCAATCGTACGCACGCCCGCGTCCGAGCCCGCTCCGCGCCAGGCGTCGGTCTTATGCCAGTGAGAATTTTCGAACGTGATCTTGCAGGTCGGCTCTGGTCGGCAGGGGGCGTTGGTCGATGAGGGCGAATCTCCACGTAGGACAGCATCGGGCCGGAACTCGATGCCTCGACCGGGAGCCTCGCCGCGCTGTCCTACCCCGGTGACCGGCGCCCGGTGCCCGGCCCGCCTTGTGGCGCGCGGGGGTGATCCCCGTAGGGCGACCGCCGCGCGGGCGATGGAGGCACGGAGAAGCCGAGATGCGGCACTTGAGCGGAACCGCCCAGAACGGACGCCACCGCAGTAGCGTCAGATTTCCGATCTGACAGTGCCACTTGTTGCCTTCTGATCGCGCCCGCCTTGCCCGAATACCAGGCCGTTTGTGCACGGCCGTTGGCCGAGATTGCGCCGGGTTTCGAGCAGCCTTCGCGGCTCGTTCCCCAACAAACGGTCGTCAGAGATCGATCAGTAACGATAGATAAGCCCGTCAAAATGCGGCCTGAGCAGGGAGAACTTTGGAGCGGGTGACGGGAATCGAACCCGCACTGTCAGCTTGGGAAGCTGATGTTCTGCCATTGAACTACACCCGCGAGCGGCCTCACTGTACCCGATCGACGGGCGTTGTGGCGGGGCCGCCCCGCACTTGGGCGGCCGGGCGCGGTCGCTCGAGTGCGGGGCGGTGGGGTGTTTTCGTGAAGTAGGCGCCGGCGGACGTGGCGCGGCCCAGCTCCCTCCAGGCCTGGCAGCGCCCCGCGTACGCAGGTGGCGGTGTCCGGCCGGCGCCTACGAACTGGTGGTGGCCGTGGCTAGGTCTTGGAGGCGGATGCCGAGGGGGGCGCTACGGGGGTTGAGGTCGGGAATGGGGGGCAGGGGCGGGTGGGGTGTCGGGCGGTCGCGGGTCGGGGTGGTGAGGGTGACCGTGGCCGAGGACTCGCGGAGGGGTGCGGTGGCCGAGGCGGGGGTGGATAAGCCGAGCGCCGGGTCGCGCCACTTGAGGGTGATGGGTGGGTAGCGGAGGCTCATCGCCAGCGGGAGAGCGCCCGCCGGGCCGTGGCGGCGGAGCATGGCGGTTTCGATGCTGAACTCGAAGAGGCGCCAGTCGACTCGGGGCGAGGCGCGCAGGGCGTCCGCGAGCTCGGCCACGACCGCTTGGTCGGTGACGAGGTGGGCGCGACCGGTCACGTACGCCTCGTCGTCGCTTTCCTCGGGTGGGTAGGAATGGAGGGCGTAGCGCCCGTCGCGTTCGAGGTCGCGGCGCTTGGCCGAGTCGACCACGAAGCAGTAGAGGCCCTTGTCGGTGATCACCGGCGAGACCGGGTGCACGCGCGGGCCGCCGTCGGCGCGCACGGTGGCGAGGTAGCCCATGCCAGGGCCGTACTGCTGGAGCAGTGCGCGGACGGCCGCGGCCAGGTCGGGCTCGGCGGCGGTGAATTCGGACCAGGAAGCCATGGCAACATCATATCGAACATATGTACGAGAGGGCCACTCGACGCGCCAGAAAGCACGGATCGGGTGACGGGTGGAACGCCTGGTCACGGTGGGTGTCGCGGCAACCACGCAGTGCGGGTGAAGGGCCGGAGGCAAGACACGGAGGAGGGCGCGGAGGAGGGCGCGCGGAGGAGGGCGCGCGCGTCCGGGAAGGAGCGAAAGCGGGAAGGAGGGAGAGCGGAGAGGAGGGAATGCGGAGACGAGGGAGAGCGGGGAGCACGAAGGGCGGCCCAGCAGGGGAGGCGGGGAGTCGGAAGGGCGGCAGAGGAGGAGGCGCGCGGGGCGGGTCAGGAAGGCGGCGCGCAGGTTCGCGGCTGAGGTGACCAGGTGGTGAGCTGGGATGTCGTGATCGGTATGGTGTCCCGATGCTGCTCTCCGACCGTGACCTGGTCTCCGAGATCAAGTCGGCCAACCTCGCGCTCGAGCCGTTCGAGCCGGAGCTGATGCAGCCGTCCAGCATCGACGTGCGGCTGGACCGCTTCTTCCGGGTGTTCAACAACCACCTGTACACCCACATCGACCCGGCCGAGCGACAGGACGACCTCACCGCCCAGGTCGAGGTGGCCGACGGCGAGGCGTTCGTGCTGCACCCGGGCGAGTTCGTGCTCGCCTCGACGCTCGAGGTGATCACGCTGGGCGACCAGTTGGCCGGCCGCCTGGAGGGCAAGAGCAGCCTGGGCCGGCTGGGCCTGCTGACCCACTCGACCGCGGGCTTCATCGATCCCGGGTTCTCGGGGCACGTGACGTTGGAGCTGTCCAACGTGGCCAACCTGCCGATCAAGCTGTGGCCCGGTATGAAGATCGGCCAGCTGTGCATCTTCCGGCTGTCCAGCCCGGCCGAGCACCCGTACGGTTCGGCGGTCTACGGGTCCCGCTACCAGGGCCAGCGCGGGCCGACGCCCAGCCGCAGCTCGCACAACTTCCGCACCTGGCCGACTGCCTGAGAGAAGGCGACGCGACCAAGGCCGTGGACCGGCCAGGAAAGAGGCCGGGCGGGTCAGGCCAGGAACACCCGCGCGGTCGCCCGGATCTCCGGCATCGGTAGCTGCGGCGTCGGGTCGGCCGACAGCACCTGCAGCGCCACATGGTCGGCCCCAGCCGTGAAGTGTTCCTCCACGCGGGCCCGCACCATCTCTTCATCGCCCCACGCGACGAGCGTGTTCACCCAGCGGTCGCTGCCTTCGCCGGCGAAGTCGTCGTCGGTCAGGCCGTACCGGCGCAGGTTGGTGGTGTAGTTGGGCAGGCCGAGGTACATGGCCGTGCCGCGGCGGCCCACCGTGTGGGCGGTCGCCGGGTCGCTGCCGAGGAAGATCTTCTGCTCCGGGATGAGGAGCTTGCCCGGGCCGAGGATCCGGCGGGCGTCGGCGGTGTGGGCCGCCGGCACGAGATACGGCAGGGCGCCCGCCGCCGACGTCGAGGCCAGCTCCAGCGCCTTCGGGCCCAGCGCCGCCAGCAGGCGTTCCTCGACGGGTACGTCGACCAGGTCGGCGAGGAACGCGCGGAGCTTGCTCAGCGGGCGTACGTATTGCTGGCCCGTCGCCTCCACCGCCGGCGCGTGTCCCATGCCGAGGCCGAGGTAGAACCGGCCCGGGAAGGCCGAACGCAGGCGCGCGGTGCTCGCCGACAAGGCTTTGGGGTCGCTGCGCCAGATGTCGACGATGCTGGTGCCGACGACGAGACGGGTGGTCGCCGCGAGGACCGCTTCGGGCAGCGCCAGGTCATCCGCCGGGCTGCCGCCGATCCAGATCGACCCGTACCCGAGGGCTTCGATCTCCGCCGCCGCCTCCGCGACGGCCGCCGGGTCGGCCGGCCAGTGCCGTCCGCTGATCCACAGTCCGAAGCGCCCCATCTCGTTCATTCTTCGGATCGTACGATTGCCGCGAGCTTCCCGCCTGAGAGGAACACCACGTGTATCTGATGATCTCGACCTACCTCGCGCCGCTCGACGAGGTGGACAAGGCCCGTGAGGATCACCTGGCGTTCATCGCCGGCCTGGAGGAGCGGGGGCTGGTGGTCTCCGCCGGGCGGCAGGAGCCCCCGGTGGGCGGCGTGATCCTGTTCGATGTGGACTCCGAGCAGGAGGCGCAGGAGCTGATCGCGCAGGACCCGTACGTGCAGCGCGGCCTCGCCGAGTACAAGGCGACCGGGTGGAAGCCCAGCCGCGGCGTGCTGGCCACCTGGACGAGCAAGGCCTGACGGCCCCGGCGGCGCGGTGCCGGCCGGGGCCGCCGTCATCCGCTCAGGCGCGCGTCAGGACGACCGTCACGGTCTCCTTGTCGGTGACGGAGTTGCCGTACACCGGGTCGGTGGCGCTCGCCGTGGTGTTCACCTCGGCGCGGCCCAGCTGGAACGGGGTGGTGCCGTTCGGCTCGGCCGTGGCGGACCAGGGCACCTCCGCGCCCGCGACGCAGTCGACCGTGGCGGCGAACGTACCCCGAATGATGGTCTTGCGCTTGACCTGCGTGATGTCGCCGTTGACGTGGACGGGCACGTCGGCCGTGCAGGTCACCGTGCCGTGCACCGTGGCGTTGCCGTTCAGCCGGTCGAAGGTGCCTTCGGTGGACGTGTTCAGCGAGACGGCGAGCTGCTCCGGCGCGGGCGCGTTGTGCACCTGGACGCGGCCACGGGCCGCCGGCGTGCCGCCCTCGCAGTGCTGCTCGTACGTGGCGTCGAAGTCCTCGACGTAGCCCTGCGGGCCGAACGTGGCCTCCGTGACGGTGAAGGTGCCGGTCAGCTGGTTGCAGCCGCGGCCCTCGCCCGAGATGTCGAGGCCGGGTCCGTCGTCGTTGAACGGGTATCGGGTGGCGCCGGTGTAGGTGCCCGGCTCGAGCTTCTCGCCGGCGGGCGCCGAGAAGTCGGCGTACCACCAGTCGCCGTTGGCGCCGTCGATGCTGAGGCTGACGACGCGGCCGTCGGCCGAACCGTTCACCGAGAGCCGGTCGCCGGCCTCGGTGCTGTAGCTCCAGTCGCGGCCCTGGGAGATGTAGTCCCCCGGGTCGCCGGAGAGGGTGAAGGAGCCGGAGCTCACAGGCTGGGCCTGGGCGGCTGCGGGAGCCAGGAGGGTGCCCGCGACGGCCGCGACGGACGCGAACGCGAGCAGGGTTGAGCGGCGTACATGCTTGGTCATGCGTGTCCCCGTATCCAAGAGTGCCGATCTGGTGGCACTGACTCTAGGGCAGGGGTGTGACGCTGTCTGTCCTCATCGGACGCGGTGCGGGCGCAGCCGGCCCGCCTGCCCGACGATCATGTTGATGAGCAGGGTGTTCAGCAGGACCCCGGCCGCCACGCTCAGCCACAGCATCGCGATCGCGAGCCAGCCGTCGCCGAGCAGGAAGACCGGGGCGAAGATCACCGAGACCGGCGCGGTGAGCCCGATCAGGTAGGCGGCCGCGGCGGACGGCTCGTGGTCGCCGGTGGCGAGGTTGCCGCCGAGCAGGATCACCGCGCTGGTCGCGACGGCGAACAGATAGATCCGCGTCACCCAGTTGCCGAAGAGGAATCTGGTCATGCGGACCATCCTTGTGACGCTCCGCGCCGGCCTCCTGAGTAGCGCTACCTAGGTGGGCCCGGGTACTCAGCTCAGATCGGTCCCGGTGAGCAGCCCCCGGATGTCCAGTTCGGCCGCGACCGTGGGCGGGCACTCGTTCACGATCACCGCCGTGCCGGCCACGGTCGCGCCGAGCTCGGCGATGAGGGCGTACAGGCCGCGGGCCTGAGCGCCGGTCACCGCCCAGTCGTCCACCACGAGGACCCGGTCGGCCGTACCGATCAAGCGGGTGCGTACGCCCAGGCGCTGCGCGTCGCCGCGGTGGTCGGCCGGGACGTCGGCCCAGGTCATCGGCTCGGCGATCGGGCGGCGGGCACCCATCCGGTACGCCTCCACGAACCCCGCCCCGAGGGCCCGGGCCACCAGCGGCCCGACGAGGAACCCGGTGACCTCCGGCGAGACGACGACCGTGGCGGCGGCGTCCGGGAAGAGTGCCGCCAGGGCGGGCCCGAGGTCGTCGAGGATCCGTGAGTCGCGCCACCATCCCGAGCGGTCGCTGACGAGCAGCCCGCTGCCCGGCTCCGGCTCGGTCCAGCGGAACTCGCTCCGCAGCAGGTCACGCAGATCTGACGGCACGTCGACATCGTGTCACCGGCGTCCCGGCCCTGCGCCACCGAGTGGGCAGAACGCGATCGGATTAGGGGCCAAGTTGATGCAGCCACAGGCCTCCATCAGGCATGCTGTTCGGCGTACTCATGCCTAAGTCGCCGTCGGGCCGCGGCCCGCTCAGTCCTGGTTCCCGCGCCGGTCTCGGCGCGGCCCTCGTGCTGCTCACCGCCGTCGCCGGGCTGGAGTTGTCGGACGGCAAGCAGGCCAATTACGTCGGGCTCTTCGCCGCCGTGCCGTTCCTCGCCGCGGTCTTCGCCTACTGGCCGACGGTGCTGGCCGTGGGCGCCGTCGCGGCCGGCGCGGGGACGGCCTTCGCGACCGCGGACGGCACGTTCGGCTCGGTCGACATGATCAACGTTCTGGGCATCGTGCTCGCCACCGGCATCGCCGCCACCGTGGCCACGATCCGCCAGCGCCAGGCGCACCGGATCGCCGAGCTGCTGCGGCTCGCCGCGGTGGCCCAGCAGGCCGTGCTGCGCCCGCTGGGCCCGCAGGTCGGTTCGCTCGCGGTGGCCGGCCGCTACATCTCCGCGTCGGCCGCCGCGGACATCGGTGGAGACCTCTACGAGGCCCTGGACACCCCGTACGGGGTCCGCATCATCATCGGCGACGTGCGCGGCAAGGGCCTCGACGCCGTACGCCTGGCCAGCATCGTCCTCGGCTCGTACCGGCACGTAGCGTACGAGCGGTCCGACCTGCGCGCGATCGTCGCGGACCTGGACCGGGCGGTGGCCCGCAGCGTGGGCGACGAGGACTTCGTGACCGCCGCCCTGGTGGAGGAGCGCGGCGGCACGCTGACGATCGTCAACTGTGGACACCCGGCCCCGCTGCTGCTGCGCCGCGGTCAGGTGATCGCCCTGGACCCGCCGGCGCCGGCGCCCCCGCTGGGCTTCATGCCGGTCGCCCGGCCCCGCGTCGAACGGCTGGAGCCGGGCGACCGGCTGCTGCTCTTCACCGACGGGCTGGGCGAGGCCCGCCGCGACGGCGAGTTCTTCCCGACCACCGATCGCGCGTGGCGGCTGCTCGGGCACGGCACGGTCGGCGACGGCCTGGCCTCGCTGGAGACGGCCCTGGTCGACTGGGTGCACGGCCGGCTCGAGGACGACATCGCCCTGGTGCTGCTGGAGTACGCCGGATCCGACGGCGGGCCGGTCGTACCCATGCCGAGCTGGGAAGTCGGCGCGGCCGGCAGCTAGGTGTACTGACCACGGACGTTAGTGACGTGGAGATCTTGTAATAGGTGAGGGCCTTCGGGTTCGGTGTGGATTGCGACGTCCTACCCCGAACCGTGGAAGGCCCTCATGCCACACCGTAATGCACCGTTGTCCGAGACCGGTCGGCTGCGCCTGGCCCGCTGCGTGGTCGATGATGGCTGGCCGCTGCGCCGGGCCGCGGAACGCTTCCAAGTCAGCGCGACAACGGCGAAACGCTGGGCCGACCGCTACCGCGCCGACGGCCTCGCGGGCATGACCGACCGCTCGTCACGCCCGCACCACAGCCCGGCCCGGACGCCGACGCGCACCGAACGCCGGATCATCAAGATCCGGGTTCTGCGCCGCTGGGGCCCGGCCCGGATCGCCTACCTTCTCGACCTGAACCCGGCCACCGTTCACCGGGTCCTGACCCGCTACCGGCTGGCTCGCCTGAGTCACCTCGACCGGGCCACCGGCCGGGTGGTGCGCCGCTACGAACATCACGCACCGGGCGAGCTGGTCCACGTCGACATCAAGAAGCTGGGCAACATCCCCGACGGCGGCGGCCACAAGATGCTCGGCCGCGCCGCTGGACAACGCCGCCGCTCGGCGCACCGAGACCCGCAACGGCCCCGCAAGCTGACCAACCGCCCGAACCTGGGCTACCAGTACCTGCACAACGCCGTCGACGACCACTCCCGGCTCGCCTACACCGAAATCCTTGCCGACGAGACCCGCGAAACAGCAACCGGCTTCTGGCTACGCGCCCACGCGTTCTTCACCGCAGCCGGCATCACCGTCAAACGCGTGCTGACCGACAACGGCGCCTGCTACCGCTCACACCTGTGGCGCGACACCCTCACCCAGGCCGGGATCACCCACAAACGCACCCGGCCCTACCGGCCTCAGACCAACGGCAAAGTCGAACGCTACAACCGCACCATGCTCGAGGAATGGGCCTACGCCCGCGTCTACACCAGCGAGACCGAACGCCGCCAAGCCCTGCCCGGCTGGATCCACTTTTACAATCACGACCGCGGACACACCGCACTCGGCGGCTTACCACCCGCCAACCGCGTCCCTAACCTCACGGGTCAGTACAGCTAGGCCTTCGAGCCCGGCCCGGCCGGCTCCGGCCCGGTCGCCGCCGGCGCATCCGGAACCGCCGAGGGCTCGGCGGGGTCGGCCTCCGGGGCCGACGCGGGCGCCGGGATCACCGGTACGGCGGCGCGCGCGGCGACGGTCTCCGGCTGCCGGTGCCGCCCGACGTAGTGGCGCGGCTGGTCCGCCTGGCGAGGCTCAGGAATCAGACTCTTGATCGTCGCGAACATGAGTGACCTCCCCGGGTCTGCGTACGTCCTGCGCGTACACACGAAGCAACGAGGCGGCGCACACGTCGATACGTGCCCGCGGCGCGGCGGCTTGCAAATGTCCGAACGGCTGTCTCTTTTCCCACCCGATCGGAGGGGTTTAGCCCCCCAGAGAGCGCGCAACCGTTGATCGCAGGTGACTTGTCGGTCCCTACCGATGGGTAATACAGTGTTGGTTACTGACGGGTAACTCGCGTCCGGAGATCGGGGCCAGACCACATGACTCACTACAAGAGCAACCTGCGCGACCTCGAGTTCAACCTCTTCGAGGTCTTCGGGGCGGATCGCGCCTTCGGCCAGGCGCCGTTCGACGGCATCGACGCCGACACGGCGCGCGACGTGCTCGCCGAGGTGAACCGGCTCGCCCGGGAGGACCTCGCGGCCAGCTACACCGACTCGGACCGCAACCCGCCGCGGTTCGACCCGGCGACGCACACCGCGCCGCTGCCCGAGTCCTTCAAGAAGTCGTACGCGGCCTTCATGGCCTCCGAGTTCTGGCGCCTCGACCTGCCCGAGGCCCTCGGCGGCACGCTGGCACCGCGGGCCATGTGGTGGGCCATCGCGGAGCAGATCCTGGGCGCCAACGCCCCGGTGTGGATGTACTCGTCCGGACCCTCCTTCGCGCACGTCGTGCACGTCGAGGGCACCCCGGAGCAGAAGGAATGGGCCAAGCTCTTCGTCGAGAAGCAGTGGGGCTCGACCATGGTCCTCACCGAGCCCGACGCGGGCTCCGACGTCGGCGCCGGCCGCACCCGGGCCATCCCGCAGCCGGACGGCTCCTGGCACATCGAGGGCGTCAAGCGCTTCATCACCTCGGGTGAGCACGACCTCACCGACAACATCATCCACTACGTGCTCGCGCGGCCCGTGGGTGTCGAGGGCGCCGGCGGCCCGGGCACCAAGGGCCTGTCGCTGTTCATCGTGCCGAAGTATCACTTCGACCCGGAGAGCGGCGAGCTGGGCGAGCGCAACGGCGTCTACGCCACGAACGTCGAGCACAAGATGGGCCTCAAGGTCTCCAACACCTGCGAGATGACCTTCGGTGAGCACGGCACCCCGGCCAAGGGCTGGCTGCTCGGCGAGGTCCACCAGGGCATCCGGCAGATGTTCATGATCATCGAGTACGCCCGCATGATGGTCGGCACCAAGGCGATCGCCACCCTGTCGACGGGCTATCTCAACGCGCTGGAGTACGCGAAGAACCGCGTCCAGGGCGCCGACCTCGTGCAGAACAGCAACAAGGCCGCCCCGCGCGTCACGATCACCCACCACCCGGACGTACGCCGCTCGCTGATGCTGCAGAAGGCGTACGCGGAGGGTCTGCGGTCCCTGGTCATCTACACCGCCACCTGGCAGGACAAGGTGTACATCGCCGAGGCGGCCGGCGACACCGAGGCCGCGAAGACGGCGGCGCGGGTCAACGACCTGCTGCTCCCGCTGGTCAAGGGCGTCGGCTCGGAGCGGGCGTACGAGCTGCTCGGCCACGAGTCGCTGCAGACCTTCGGCGGCTCCGGCTTCCTGCAGGACTACCCGCTCGAGCAGTACGTCCGGGACGCCAAGATCGACACCCTGTACGAGGGCACCACCGCGATCCAGAGCCTCGACCTGATCTTCCGCAAGATCGTGAAGGACCAGGGCGTCGGGCTCGCGACCGTGGCCTCCGAGATGCAGGCCTTCGTCGAGACCGAGGCCGGCAACGGGCGGCTCAAGGAGGAGCGGCTCGCGCTGGGCAAGGCGCTGACCGAGCTGCAGGCCATCCTCGGCGTGCAGATGGGCTGGCTGCAGGCGGTCCAGGGCGGCGACACCCGGGAGCTGTACCGGGTCGGCCTGACCTCGCGGCGGGTGCTCCTGGCGCTCGGCGACGTCGTCGTCTCGTGGCTGCTGCTGCGCGGCGCCGAGGTCGCGCTCAAGCAGCTGGGCACCGAGCTCAGCGCCGCCGACAAGGCGTTCTACGAGGGCAAGATCGCCGCGGCTCGCTTCTTCGCCCGCGAGGTGCTGCCCCGCATCGGCGCCGACCGGCGGATCATCGAGAACACCACGCTCGACCTGATGGAACTGCCCGAAGAGGCGTTCTGAGGCTCCGACTCCCGGAGTAGGCCAAGAACCGGCGGACAAGGGCGTCCGCCGGTTCTTTCTGTCTAGGCCCGGGCGGTGTGCTCGGCGATCAATGGCATGGAGCCCGGCTCGGCCGACGCCCAGTCGTCCACCTCGTGGACGGCGATGCCCGCGGTCTTGAGGCCGTCGGTCACCGCCGCGTCCGCGTCCGGGCGCAGCAGGAGCGAGACGTCGGAGATGGTCGGGTTGTGCCCGATCACCAGGACGGTCACGACCGATTCGGGTACGGCCCGCAGCAGGTCGACGACCTCCGTACGGCCACCGTGGTAGAGCCCGCCCTCGTAGCGCACCTCGGGCGCCGGCGCCTCCGGGGCCGCCTGGGACAGCGCCACCGCCACGCCGTGCCAGGTCTGCCGGGTGCGCGTGGCCGACGAGCAGAGCACGAGGTCCGGGCTCAGGTTCTGGGCGGCCAGCCAGGCGCCGGCGGCCCCGGCGTCGGCCCGGCCGCGCTCGGTCAGCTGACGCTCGAAGTCGGGCAGCTCACCGGGCGTCTCGGCTTTGGCATGGCGGAGCAGGACGAGCTTTCGCGCGGTCATACCGTTGAGCATGCCTGATTGAGTTTTCCCGCGGCTGGGTAGACACCCTCATCGACGTATTGCCGCGGCTCGGTGCGGCAGCCACGAGCCAGGGAGGTCCTCGATGGGCATCGGCGGAAGCATCTTCCTTCTCGCGTTGGGGGCGATCCTCGCGTTCGCCGTCAACGCCGACATCAGCGGTCTCGACATCAACGTGGTCGGCTACGTGCTGATGCTGGCCGGCCTGGTCGGACTCATCATCACGATCTGGTTCTGGAACAGCCGCCGCCGTACCACGGTGGTCGACCAGCGCCCGGTCGTCCGCGACGACGGTCAGGTGGTCCAGGAGTACCGCGAGACCCGGCGCCAGGCCCCGCCGCCCCCGCCGCCCGGGTACGGCGCGTAAGCACACCGACGGCGCCGCCCCCGGCGAAGGGGGCGGCGCCGTCGTCGTTTCCTCAGGCGAGCGCGGCGCGCACCGGGCCGGGTTTCTCAGGCGAGCGCGGTGCGCACCGAGTCGGCGAGCGGGGTGACCGGGCGGCCGAGGAGCTTCTCCATGTCCTCGGTGCCGGTGTGGAGCGCACCCTCCGCAGCCCCCCGGTCAGAGTCGGCCAGCACCGCGGCGAACCCCTCGGGTACGCCCACCCCGACCAGGAACTCCGTGTACTTCTCCGGAGTCAGGTTGGTGTACGTGACGTCGCGGCCGGACTGCCGTCCCACCTCGGCCGCCAGCTCGCTCAGCGTCACGCCTTCGCCGCCCAGCTCGTACACCTGCTGCTCGATGCCGTCGGCGGCGATGGCGGCCGCGGCAGCCTCCGCGTAGTCCGCCCGGGTCGCGATGCTGAGCTTGCCCTCGCCGGCGGCGCCGTAGAGGCCGTGCTCGACGGCGCTCTTGAGGTCGTAGTTCTCGAGGTACCAGCTGTTGCGCAGGAAAACCGTCGGGATGCCGGATTCGGTCAGCGCGCGCTCGGTCGCGATGTGCTCGGCCGCCAGGAGCAGGTCCGAGGTGTCGGCGTGCGCGATGCTCGTGTACGCGATCTTGCTGATCCCGGCGTCCTTGGCCGCGCCGATCACGTTCTGGTGCTGCGGGACGCGCTTGCCAGGCTCGCTGGCGGAGACGAACAGCAGCTTGTCGGCGCCCGCGAAGGCCGCGCGCAGCGTTTCGGGCTCGTCGTACGAGGCGCGCTTGACGATCACACCGCGGTCCGCGAGGTCCTGGATCTTCTCGACGCTGCGGCCGATCGCCACGATCTGGTCGGCGGGTACGCCCCGGCTGAGCAGCGACTCGACGGCGTTCCGGCCGAGATGTCCGGTGGCCCCGGTGACGACGATGGTCATGACAACTCCCTGAGTGCTCGTACGGCGGCCGGTCGACCGCCGTACGAGCACAACGACGCAGGTCGACCGGCACTTCCCGATAGAGAGTGAGCACCTTGAAGTGCAGTACTCACCTGGGGGATAGTGTGCAGGTGGAACCGGATGTGTACGCCAAGGACTGCGCGAGCCGGCAGGTGCTCGACCGGATCGGCGACGCCTGGAGCGTGCTGATCGTCGGCGCGCTCAAGGGCGGCTCGCTGCGCTACACCGAGCTCGCCCAGCGCATACCCGGCGTCAGCCCGAAGATGCTGACCCAGACCCTGCGCGGGCTCGAGCGCGACGGTCTGGTCACGCGTACGGTCCACCCGGTCGTCCCGCCGCGGGTGGACTACGCGCTCACCACGCTCGGGCAGAGCCTGCTGGGGCTGGTCGACGCCCTGAAGGAGTGGGCGGAGACGCACATCGGCGACGTCGTCGACGCCCGCGAGGCCTACGACGCGCGCGCGACCAGCCAATCCATCGCCGCGTCGGCGTGACCCAGGATCGAGATGTGCCCGTCCTCCGGGCCCAGCCGTAGCTCCGCGCCCGGGATGCGGTCGGCGAGCCACTCACCGTGCGCGCCCGGCACGACGAGGTCCCGGCCACCGTGCAGGATCAGGGTCGGTGCGGTGATCGTCGCCGGGTCACAACCCCACGAGGACACGTACGCCCGGTTGTCGGTGTCCTGCGCCTCGGGGCCACCCGCGACGGCCGGCTCGACGACCTCGGAGAACCATGACCACGGCCCGTCGAACATCGCCCAGTCGGCCGCGATGAAGTCGACACCGTCGCCGTGGTACGCCCGCCCCGCCGCGGCCGCGCGCAGCGTCGCCTCCCCGGCCGGACCCATGCCGGCGAACCAGTCGAGCCCTCCGGCGGCGAAGGGGGCCGGCGCCGAGATGCTCAGCACGGCCAGGACCCGATCGGTCAGCTGGGCGGCGCAGGCCAGGGCGTGGGAGCCACCGCCGGAATGACCTGCCACGGCGAACCGGTCGATGCCCAGGGCGTCCGCCACCCGGGTCGCCCAGCCGGCCGCGTCCCCCACGCCGCGGTCCGGTTGCGGTGCTGATCCGCCGTACCCGGGACGGTCGTACGAGATCCACCGGATGCCGGCCCGGCGCAGCGGGCCGGGCGGGGTCCCGATGTTGGGGGTGCCGTGGTGCCACAGCACCGGCAGCCCGTCGCCGCCGGTGTCGTACGCGTGCAGCGACCCGACCCGGAACTCACGCATAGAGCGCGAAGTAGATCGCGATGTGGTGACAGATCGCCGCGACCAGCGTGCAGGCGTGGAAGAACTCGTGGTGGCCGAAGACCTCCGGCCACGGGTTGGGCCGGCGCAGCGCGTAGAACACCGCCCCCACGCTGTAGATCACGCCGCCGGCCGCGAGCAGGACCAGGTCGGCGACGCCGCCGTTGCGCACGACGTCCGGCAGGATCGCGACCGCGCCCCAGCCCAGCGCCAGGTACAGCGGCGCACCCACCCAGCGGGGCAGGTGCGGCCAGATGCTCTTGAGGGCGACCCCGCCCAGCGCACCCACCCAGATCAGGCTCAGCATCACGGTGCTCTTGCGACCGTCGAGCAGCAGCACACAGAACGGCGTGTACGTCCCCGCGATGAAGATGAAGATCATCGAGTGGTCCATCCGGCGCATGATCTGGTAGCCGCGTTCGCTCCAGACCCGCCGGTGGTACAGCGCGCTGATGCCGAAGAGGCCGCAGACGGTGAAGCTGTAGACCAGGCAACTGACGAAAGGTGACCAGCCCGGACGCGTCGCGGCGATCGAGCACAGCACGATGCCGCAGGCGAGGGCGACGAAGAACGCGTACTGGTGCAACCGGCCGCGGAACCGCGGCTTGCCGACATCGGCAGGCTTCATCCGGAACGGGGTCGAGGTCGTCACGCCTCTCAGGTTACGACACCGTAGGTTACTAGTGAGTAGTGATCCTGGTCCCTCAGATGTCCATCCCTCGAAGAATCAGCGGCAGCCGGCTCGGCCCGTCGCCGTCGATCACGATCGGCACGCCCCAGTCCTGACGCGTGAGGTGGCAGGCGGCGTGCTCGACGTCGGCGTCACACGTCGCGGCCTGCGCCACGACCTGCAGAATTCCCTTCGGTACGGCCGGGTTCAGCACCAGCCGCCGGGAGAGGTCGGTGCCGGTGCCCTCGCCCTCCAGCAACAGCTCCGGGGGAGCGGCGGAAACCACCAGGCGGGTGGACGGACCGTACGTCGTGTCGAGCTTCTGACCCGGTGCCGGGGTGAACACCACGTCCAGCGTGACCTCGCCGGGCGCGAGCCGTGACGGCGGCCGCTCGGTGCGATGCCGCTCGCCCTCGACGGTCTTCACCGCGCCGGGCGCGAGCCGCACCAGGCGATGCGCGCCCGACTCCACGACGAACACGTCGCCGGCGTCGGTGACCAGGATGTCGCTCGGCTCGGCCAGCCCCGAGTCGACCGTGGACACCTCCCCGCTCGCCGGGTCGAATCGCCGGACCGCCCCGTTGTACGTGTCCGCGACCAGCACCGAACCGTCCGCGAGCGCGCCGACGCCCAGCGGATGCTGCAACAACGCCCCTTTCGCGGCGCCGTCGACGTGCCCGAAATCGAAGAGGCCCTGACCGACGGCGGTGTGCAACTCGCCGCCCTCGACCCAGCGCAGGGCGGACGTCTCGCTGTCGGCGATCCACAGCTTCGTCCCGTACGCGGACAGGCCCGACGGCTGGGCCATCCACACGTCCGGGATCGGGCCGTCCCGCAGCGACTCCACGGTCGTGCCCGCGTACACGCCCGTGGTGCCGTGCTCGGGGTCGAACCACCACAGCTGGTGGATGCCCGCCATCGCGATGATGACGCGGTCTTCGTACCAGGCCAGGTCCCACGGCGACGACAACGAGACGCCGTCGTCCTCGGCCGAACGCCACGGCCGCCCGGTGCCCGCGAGGGTGGACACCTCGCCGGTCGCCAGGTCCAGGCCGCGCAGCAGGTGGTTCACGGTGTCGGCCACCACCACGGTCCGCCCGTCCGGCAGCAGGCAGAGGCCCTGCGGCTCGGAGAAGCTCGCCCGGCCGGCGGGACCGTCGGTGCGCCCCCGCTCGCCGGTGCCGATCCGCCGGACCAGCCGCTCGCCGTCCGGGGACAGCTCGGCCAGCGAATGCCGCGCCGAGTCGGACACCAGCAGGTTGCCGTCCGGCAGCTCGATGGCCTTGCCGGGGAACCGCAGCAGCGTCTGCTCCGCGGCGGGCGGCACATACGGCCCGTCGCCGCGCTGCAGAGTGCCCTTCCGCTCGTGCGTGGCGATGAGCTCGTCGAGCAGGCGGGACAGGCCCTCGGCGTGACCCTCGCCCGCCATCGACGCGACGACGTACCCCTCTGGGTCGATCACGCTCAGTGTCGGCCAGGCCTTGGCGGCGTACTGCTGCCACATGACCATGTCGGCGTCGTCCAGGACGGGGTGGTGCACGCCGTACCGCTCGACGGCGGCGGCCAGCGCCTCGGGGTCACGCTCGTGCTCGAACTTGGGCGAGTGCACGCCGATGACGACGAGCGCGTCGCCGTACTTGTCCTCGAGCGGGCGCAGCTCGTCCAGGACGTGCAGGCAGTTGATGCAGCAGAACGTCCAGAAGTGAAGTAAGACACAGCTACCTCTGAGCTGCGGCAACGTGAGAGCCTCACCGTTCGTGTTCAGCCAGGCTCGCCCGCGAAGCTCGGGCGCTCGTACGCGCGCGTCCATGCGTTCATCCTGCCGGATACGCGAAAAAGCCCCGGCGCCGGAGTAGATCCGGGCCGGGGCCTTTCGTTGTGCTACCAACCGAACGGCTCGTCCGATGGGCCGATGAACGGCGCTCGCGCCGCCTGCTCCGCGTAACGGGCCAAGTCGGGGGAGTAGATGGGGCGGTGTGCCCACGAATCGCCGCCGTCGATGCCGGCGGTATGTCCCGTCCGTACCTTGTTCTCTGCGGCGAGCGCGTCGAGGTAGCCGGCGACCGCGGCCTTGGCAATCTGCTCGACCGCTTCGGGCGACGGTGCCGTGCCTTCGAGCTTCTCGGCGGCGTCGTGTGCTCGCCACATCGCGCGTGTCAGTGGATCACTGTGCATGGGCGCTCCATTCTGCGGGGCCTCCTCGCGCTGGCTACCTAAACAGGGCGATGATCGCTGCAACGGCGGCCACGGCTGCAAGGACGGTGTTCGTCCAGGTGAGGCGGTAGGCGCCGCGGGCGAGCGCCTCAGTCGCCGCCATGGCACGGTTGCGCTCGCGCCGGTCCAGCTCCTCCATGAAGTACGCCGTGCCAACGTGCGTGTTGCCAGCCTTCTCGTCGTGCTCGGCGATCAGTTCGTCGTCGGTTGCCGCGCGGAGATCAGCGATCTTTCTAACCACACGTCCAGGGTAGAGGGTCACAGAGCGTTGCTCCGGGAACGACCCCCAGACTTGCGCGCACCGGGAGGAGCTATGCCGCTTCGGTGGGGCGGCCGGCGGGGGAGGGGGCCGCCCCCCAGGGGTCACGCTGAGTGACCGTCAAGCGAGCCGCGGTCAGAGCGCGCCGGGGTGCGCCTCGGTGGTGCGGCGCTGGGTCGGGCGCGGTCGACGCGCAGCAGCCGCTTCCGCCGCCGTCTTGCGCGCGCTCGATGCTCTCGCGTCGTAGTCAGTGCCGATGTCCGGCGCTCGTCGCCAGGGCGCGCGACTGATCACGGCGACACTCGTAGGCGCCGGTGTGGCGTCGGCCCTCTCCTGCCGAGCGCGTGCCGGCGCGGCGTCCGGCACACCCCGGCCACGCGGGCAGGCACGGCCGGGGTGTGTCGTGGTCTGTTCGGCTCAGTCGTGACACCGAACATGGCGTAGTACATCGGCCGGGTCGAAGGCGTCGACGTCGAGCGTCTCGTGACCGAGGACCCGGGTGGAGGGTGGGGTGGTGCCGGCGGGCCGGGGGCCGCTGTCCGCGCTATCGGCAGTCTCGGCGAGAGCGCGTCGGACGCGCTCGGCTAGATCGTCGTTCACGCGGCAGCGTCCTCGGCGATCGGGTCGGGGACGATGAGGTCGACGGGCAGGCCGGTCGCGTGTGCCGCCATGTCCTTGCGTGCCTGCGGCATACGGCGCTCGACCCCCGGGAAGTTGAACGGGTCGCGCCGGTGGGCCTGTTCGTAGTGGCTCTCGACGGCCGCGCGCTGGGCCGGCGTCCCCGTGCGGGTGACGGTGATGCGGTCGAGGTTCTCCATGGTGCCCGCGATGGAGCGCGGGGCTTCAGCCACCGCCAGATACTCGGCGTGCTTCTTCGCGGCCAGGGCAGCGGCCTCGGGCAGGCGGGTGGCGAGGATTGCGCGCAGCTCGGCCCGATGCTGCGGGATTACGGCCTCGCACGCTCGGGCGGCGACGTAAGCACGGCTCATCGCCGAGCGAACGAAGGTCTCAGCGTGATCGATCCGAGCTGCGGTGACCTCGGCGGGGATCGGTGCCGGCGGCTCTGCCCCATCACGGATGGCACGGCGGATTGCCGAGGCGTTGTCGTCGGCGCCGTCGCGGATGGCGTCTACCTTGGCGCGTTCGTCGGCGGTGGCGGCGTTGGCGGCGTCGATGACTTCACGCGCCTCGCGAACGGCGGGCGGGCACGTCGGATCGGCAAGTACCCAGTCAGGCATTCCGAAGTCGGGGTCGACGCGGTCACCGATACTGCGGGCCATGGCTGGCTCCTTCGAGGGTTGGGCGATGCCGCCATGCCGGGCGTGGCAGGCGGCCAATCCGTTGGGACGTAAGGGATTACGTGGTGGGTGGCCTGGCGGGAATCAACTTGATCTTCACGCGCGGACCGCGTGAAGTCAGAAGTGCGCAGTTGTATTCGTCGCGCAGGGCCGAGCGCACCGCCACCGCTGCCGACATGGCGATCTCGTCACCGGAGAGCGACGGGTGCTGAGGCGGCAGAATCTCGGCGAGAGCGTCGCGCAACTCCCCGCGGGGGCCGCTCCACTGGCCGGAGGCGTCGAGGCAGAGGGTCGCGACGGCGCGGACGAGGGCGTCCGCCTGCACGACGGTCATGACCGGGGGCAGGGCGTGGGGCGATGTCTGGCGGCGGCCCAGCGGGCGGCCTGAGCCTGCCATGGAGGGCTTTTCCTCTCGATCGATGGGAGCAGTAGGGCTTAGGTAAATCGGTCGCCAGCGTCGATCTGAGAGGGCTGACGACTGAACCGGCCGCGCGCCGAGAGGTGAGACGCGCGGCCAGTCCAGGAGCGCGCCGGAGCGCTGCTCGCCTCCGGCATCGCCCACGCCGAAGGCCGCACACGCGAGCGCCCTACCGGAGGGGGTCGGTAAGGCGCTCGCAGTCAGGGGTCAGGCCGCGCGACGCCGCGCCCGACGCGCCGCGAGGTCGACGACGTTGCCGCCGGCGCTGGGCGCTGCGGTCGTTGCCGTGGCGGGGCGAGCACTGGTCAAGTACGCGAGTACGTGTGCCCGCTGCTCTTCCCAGGCAAGGGCCGCCACCCGCCGAATGATTTCTTGGGCGAATAGCTCCTTCTCCTGCTCGCTCACGCAACCCGCCTTTCGCTGGCTTCCGTATCGGTCTTGTTCGAAGTCAGGTAGTTGCCGATGGCCGAGGCAGCCTCGTCGAGCGCCACGCGGGCAATCTCGTCGAGCAGCACGTCGGCGGTCGCGGAGTCAGGTACGCGGTACGAGTACCCAGCGGCGGTGCGGGTCCGGCGGCCGAGAAGATCATCACCGGCACGGTAGAAGACCCTCAGCCCGGGGAGGTCGCCCTCAAGCTCAGCACACGCAGCGTCGTAGAGTGCGCGGGCGAGGACGCGCTCACCCGGTGTGGCCGTAACTAGCCAGCGGCGTACCCACGTCGCGGAGACCTCCGCTTCACGCGCGAGGCGGGCGGCGTGCGAGCGACGCGCGCGCTCGGCGGCGGTCAGCGGTGAGGCGTCCCGGCGGCGCTGCGCGCTCGGCGGCCTCCACGCCCGCGCGGCGGCGCGGACGGCGCGGAGGACGGAGAGCAGATACACGCCCGCAAACCAAGCGCGGTCGGCTTCGACTCCGCACATCCGAAGTGCGCGGTAGACGGCTCCGGCGTCGGTGCGGTCCGGCAGGGCGGCGAGACGGTCGGCGAGCTTGTCCGCGAGCTGGCGGAAGTCTGCGGGGACGGGGTCGTCAGTCCCGCCGTGTGGTCGGCGAAGTAACGCGGAACCGCTCCTGTATACCTCGCTGCCTGTCTCTAGAACTGGCAGTGCCCAGACGCGGGCGAGGGTGCGTGCGGCGGGCAGCTCGACGGCGTACCCGGCGTCGAGCTTGAGGCGCATGGGGCGATCGTGCGGCGACTGGACGCGCACAGGGATGCGGAGAGTGGCGAGGGCGTCATCAGGCCGCGCAGAGGCGGCCTTGGCTGGTGGTCGGCCGGCGTCGTGCGACACGGCTCTATTCCTCCCTGTCAGGGTGCTGGCGGGCGAACCGCCGGGGATAGATGGGTAATTGGCCGGGGCTGGAGTCGCTGCTCGCCGGCACGCCAGGAAATTTCAGCCAGCGGAAACGCGGGGTCAGCTCTGCGTGCCGCGTAGGCGTGCCACCTCGGCGCGTAGCTCGGTAACAACCCGGGCGCGGTCGGCGCGGTGCTGGGCCGCACGGCACGTGGCATCACAGAAGCGGCGGTGCTTGCGGGCGGTCGAGGGCAAGGGCTTGCCGCATCGGGCACACGTCATGAGGTTGTCCCTGTCGTCGCGGCGGTCACAGCAGAGGCCGGTTCCGGCCTACAAACAGGTAGTTGGCCTGGACTGCGTGTCGCGTACGAACGCGACGGCGCGGCGGCGAGGGCTTCGACGCGGCCAGCAGAACGGCGGTAGACGATCACTCACAGCGCGGGACGGAGCGCCGGGGAGGCGCCGGGAGGGCTCCGCGCCGCTCGGCTGGGGTGCCGTGCAAGAACGTCTCACGTGACGAGAAACAGTCACTTTCCCTTACTTGTTCAAAGAAGAGGAGGAGGAGTTCTAGAAAAAGATGTGAGAGTGACTGAACTTCGTCACGTGAGACGTTTTTGCACACCCTCGCCCCCCGGCGCCCGCCCTGCCGGGCCGCCGCCCTCGCACGTGGGCCACCGCCCGCGCTGGTGTTCACTGAGCCTCGGCGGTCGCGGGTACCGTGGAGCGCATGGCCGAGGATTTCGTAGGCGCCCGCATCCGGTACTGGCGACTCAAGCGCGGCGTCAGTCAGCGCACCCTCGCCGGACTGGCCGGCGTCTCCCAAAGCTTCGTGTCCCAGGTCGAGGCTGGGCTCAAGGAGATCGACCGTCGCTCGACGCTCGTCCACTTTGCCGACGCCCTGCAAGTCTCGGTGGCCGAGCTTGTCGGCCAGCCCTACGCGCCGGACGACCCGCAGCACGCCCGCGCGCTCGCCGCCGTCCCGGAAATCCGCGCCGCGCTCGTCGGCCTCGCCTACCTTGATATACCGGCCAAGCCTTCGCGCCCGCTCGCCGCGCTGGAAGCCGCCGTCGGCGAGCTGATGCGGTGCCGACGCCTGTGCGAGTACGCCGACGCGGCCCAGCTCATAGCCCCGCTCGTGCGTGATCTCGGCGCCACCGCGTACGCCGCGGGGGCGAAGGAGGTCCCCGCCGCGCTGCGCTTGCTGGCGCTGACGACGCACAACGCCGCCTTCGTGCTGAAGTACCTCGGCTTCGTCGATCTGTCACTCGCCGCCGCCGAGCGGTGCCACGACGCCGCCCGCGACTTGTGCGCGCCGGAGTGGGTCGGACTCGCCGAATACTCCCGCCTGCACACGCTTCCGCCGGAGTCGCGGGCCGTGGGCCGCAAGCTCGCCGCCGCGACGACCGATCGTCTATCGCACGAGTTGACCTCGCCCGCCGTCATGCAGGCGTACGGCATGTTGCACCTCACAACGGCATGGACGGAAGCCCTCGCCGGTGACCTCGACGCCGCCCGCTCGCACCTCGACGAGGCGGCGGAAGTCGCCGACCGCATCGGCCCGGACCCGATCGACGGCGGCTTCGCTCAGATGAACTTCGGCCCAACGAACGTCGCGCAGTGGCGCATGTCGCTCGCGCTGGAGGCCGGCGAACCGGGCCGCGCGGTCGAGCTGTCCCGCGAAATCCACCCTGACGCAATCCTCTCGCCCTCGCGGGTGACGGCGTTCCACATCGACGTTGGGAGTGCGCTCGCGGCGTCGCGGCGCAACGACGCCGAGGCGCTGACGCAGTTCATCCGCGCGGAGCGCGTAGCGCCGCAGCGCGTACGGCTGTCACCGGTCGTCCGCGACACCGTCGGCGCAATGCTGCGGCGCGCACGGGCGGACGCCGGGGGCGACACGCTGCGCGGCCTCGCGGCGCGCGTAGGAGTGGCGTAAGTCGATATAACCACGGGTGATCACGCGGAGACGCGGCGCGCCTAGCGTCGGTCCGCATGAGACACCGACGCCGCTCCTTCAGCCTGTTCCGTGCTCGCCGATGCCGTTGCGGCCTCTCGTGGCCGTGCCCGGACGCGGCCGGGTGGCCTGACGGTGCCCCAATCCCGGACGGCGAGCGCCGGCTTCCGCCGTACCGCCCCGGATGGGCCGAGCCAACGATGCCGCTCAACACGATCGGCCGTGCGGGGGCGCTGACCCCGGCTCAGCAGTGGCGGGCGGGCTGCTGATGGCTGTTCCGTACGCGCCGATGAGTCAACACCTTCCGTGCCGTCCGGACTGGCGTTGCCGGCAGTGCGGCGACCCGTGGCCGTGCCCGGCGAGCCGCGTCGAGCTGACGGAGGAGTTCGACGGGGTTGCGTTGCTGGCGACCTACCTCGCCGCGCAGATGCTGGAGTACACGAAGGATCTCGCCAGGGCGACGGCGCTCCCTCCGGCGGACACCTATGGGCGTTTCCTCGGCTGGTTGGGAGGTCGCGCATGAGCGAGCCCTTGCCGCCGACCGGCCCGGAGCTGGGCCGGCGCAACCGCCGCCTCATCGCAAAGCGCACCGGGTGGCCCGAGGGTGCTGTCGAGGCGTGCGAGCGGATCGAGGACGCCTTCCCCGCCTGGTCCGTGAGCTGGCGCCACGAGAACGTGATCCCAGGATTCCTATCTCCGGAGGGCTTCTACGCGGAACGGCCGGGGCGCTATTCGTGGGATAAGACGGTCCTTTACGGCGCCGATGCCGAGAAGCTGCTCGAACAGATCGCGGAGCACAGCGAAGCCGAGTCGCCGTGACAGACGCTCACGCAGCGCGGGCGCGCGGCCCGCCCGCGGCTAGACTCCCCGACGACTCTGAACAGGCGAGACAATCGGAGCGCACCATGCAACTTGTCAAGATCCTGGACGTCCTGGAGGGGCTGTTCGTAGCAAGCGAGCACCCCGAGATCGTGGAAATCAGCCGGTACGGACAGACTGACGCGGTGGCCGGTGTCCCGCCGTATGCAGGCGTACGGGTGAAGTACCCCTCGGGCGCAACGGCGATGCTCTGGGGCTCGAACGAGCCGGGAGGAGTTCCGGTACCCGTCCCCGAGGTCATGCCAACGGTGGCGCGCAGAGCGCCGCGTATCGCGATTTTTGCGGCTCAGCTTCTCGACGTCGCCCGACCGTCCATCTTCCGATCGTGGACGCTGCTCGCGTTCCCGAGCCTCGGCCTTGAGTCGGAGCGCGGCACGATGCCTTTCGGGTTGAGCATCGTCGGTGCCGACGGCACGACGACCCAGCTCAGGGCAACGGCCACGGGCGGTGACGTCAGAGATCCAGCCGAAGATCCCTATCCCGATTACCGCATCCCCGAAGGAGTCAAGGAATGGCACCCGGTAGTCAATGCTCAGCCTGCGGTGCCCGCGTAGGCGTCCCGCCCGGATCGTCGTGCCCTCCGCATCAGGCGCAGGGCAGTCGTGACCGCTGCCCCGGTAGCGGTCAGGCCACGTCCCCGCTGTAATTCGAGCTGCGGCCCCGGCCCTCGCTCTCGCGGGCGAGGGCCGGGCCGCTTCCCTTTCCTCTACGTCGCCGTGACCGCCGTCCGTGCGGCCGGGGTCTGCGACGTCATCGCATAGCCCCCGTTCTCGGCGCGCATGAGGTCGGCCAACGCGGCGGCCATGCCCAGGACCGCGACCGGCAGGCAGGCGACCGCGGTCGTGATCGGCCATGGCGCCGCCGTCACCCCGGCTGCGGCGAGGAGGTGATACGCGACCTGCCCCAGGGCGCCGACCAACAGCGAGCCGATACCGGACCACTTCGCGAAGCGGCGGGCGCGCTCGCCGACCACGCGGCCGGAAAGCCACGCGCGCAGGGCATACGCGGCGTACGCCTCGACCCCGACCGGCAGCGTGATCGCTGTGTTGAGCGCGACCCCGTCCGCGATACCGGGCAGCGGATGCACGACACCGAACCCGGCGAGTTCGCCGAGTCCGACCCACCCGGACCAGATGGCGACCGCCGCCGGGAGGGCGATCAGCAGCACGGGCCACACCGACACCCGTCGCGCCGCGTAACGGACGGCCGGGGTGCCCGGGTGTCCGGCGGTGCTGTCCTGCGGAAACGCCGTAACGGGCGTAATGGCGGCGACCCCGGCGGGACTCTCGGCCGTGTCGGACGAGGGCGCCACGGCACCCGCACGGCTCACGGGGAGCGCCCCGGGCTGTGCCGGTTCCGCGCCCGGGTCCGTGCCGACCCTGGCGGGCGGGCCCGGGTCCGTCGCAGGGACACCCGCCGGTGCCGGCGAGACCGGGGCGAGAGCGGCAGCGGGCTCGGCGAGCGCCCACCGGTCCGGCCGGGTGTCCGACTCGGCGGCCTCGGCGATCAGCGCCTCCCGGAGCGCGCTCGCCTTCGGCGCACCGACGCGTAGCGTCGCCATGATCTTGTTACGCGACGGCACATACCCCAGCGCCTCGGCGAGGTCGCGAGCCTCGGGCATCAGCTCGCCGAGCGGGCGGGCGATCGTCGGCGCGGTCAACGGGTGGCCGCCGCGTTCAGCACGTCGGCGAACGCCCGGACAGGGATGCCCCAGGCGCCGGCGAAGATGGCCTCGAACGTGGCCTCGGCGCCCGGCAATACCGCGACGACGTCAGCCGCCGCGACGGCGTCCAGGTCCTCTGCGGCGTTGGCGACGATCTCAGCCGCGCTGTGCGCCGGGGCGACGGTCGACATCGTGACCAGACAGCCGGCGGCGACCAACGCCGACACGGCGCGGTGCAGTTGACCGGGCTGGGTGGTCGTGCCGGTCACGTAGACGTGGGTAGGGTTGTGCATAGCGGAGGCTCCTTCTCCGTTGGGGCCTCGGGCGGCGGTGCAAGCGCGTGCCCGGGGCCTGCTTCTTGGGGGTTGTAAGTCAGTCGGCGGTGGCCGGCGTGGACTCGTCGGCCCAGGCGAAACGCAGCCTCGCCGCCGGATCGAACCGGACGCCCCGCCGTCCGGCGGCGGGCAGAACGGTCACGTAGTCGAGCGCCAGGGCGAGAAGCGCCCGTCGCTCGTCGACCTTGGCGGCCTCCCACGCCTCGCGCGTCTGCACCGGGTCGAGTAGCGGGCTGATGTCCGCCTCGGGAAGCGGGAAGTCGGCGAGGTTGCGGCGCAGGCCCTCGACGCGGCCAGACAGGCGCTCGCGAAGGCGCTCCCAACGCTTCACCGCGTCGGCTCCCTGGAACTCACCGCGGAGATACCGGGCGTCTTCGAGGTCGACGAGAGCGGCGCTTGCGTCGTCGAGCGCGGCCTGAATCGTGGCTCGTTCACGGATGATGTCCGGGTCGTGCTGCGCGACCCAGCGCTCGGCGACGGCTTCAAGGAGGCGGTCGCCGGGCTCGGCGGCGGCAAGGCGGCTGACCCAGCCGTCGACCACCGACCGATCGACGGCGGCGATGAAGGCCGTCGTGTGCGCAGGGCAAGGGCGGCCGAGGCGGCGCGCGTGGCATACGTACGACCGTCCAGCGGCCGACATGCGGCCTTCACACCCGCCGCACCGAAGAAAGCCGGTCAAGAGGTGCGACGTCTCTGCGCGTACCCCGCGGTTGTGGCCCGTGCGGTCCAGCGCGGCGCGCTCGCCGAGAAGGCTGACGATGCGGAGTTGCTCGGCAGGCGTGATGATTCCCCGGCCAATCTCGACCGTTTCGCCGGTTTCCGGTGAGCGCCAGGGCACGACCTGACCTGTGTACTTGCCGTCTCGCTTGATCGTCTCGGGGAGGAGGCCTGCGAAGGCGGGCGCCTTGAGAAGCTGTGACAGCGTGCCGACGCCCCACGCGCCGCCACGCGGCGACGGGATCTTGCGGGCGTTGAGGTCACGGGCGATGCGGACGAGCGGCTCGTTGGCGAGCGCCCGATCGGCTATCTCGCGGGCAGTCGGCGCCGTGGTGGGATCGTGATCGAGGCGGCCATCTGTGCCCACCGCAAGGCCGTACGGCGGTTGCCCGCCGATCCACCGGCCCAGGCTGCGAAGGTGGGCCTTCGCCGAGGCGACGCGGACACCGATGTTCGCCGACTCGCTTCGCGCCACTTCGGAGAGCAGTGCCAGCACGAGCCGCGATTGCTGCTGCGAGGTGTCGAGGCCGTCCTGAACGAAGACGATTCGGCCGCCGGCCTTCTCGACGTCGTCGAGGACTTGCCCGACCTGCCCCATTCCGCGGCGTGAGAGGCGGTCGACTTTCCAGACGATCAGTGTTCCGACGGTGCCCGTCGTCAGCGCCGAGATAGCCGCGTCGAAGCCCTTGCGATCGACGGCCTTGAAGCCCGACCGCCCGCGGTCGATATGAACCGTACGGATCTCCAGATCGTTCCGCGCGGCCCACGCGCGGCAGTCAGCCTCTTGCCGCTCGATCGCCGTCTTGCCCTCGCGGTCCAGGCTAAGCCGGAGGTAGAGGTCGGCTAGGTGTTCGTGGTGGGACATGCCGACGACGCTAGGGCGTCAGCGACACGAGTTGCAAGCTTCTTCGTCTAAATCCAGAAATCGAGGATGACGATCCGGCCCCGGACGTCGGCGAGCCGGAGGTCCTTCCCGCCGGTGTTCAGCCAGCCCCGGCCCCGGAACTCGGGGGCCCGTACGCGCGCGCTCATGCCGCCCATCGTGCCCGATCAGCAGCGCCGATCCGGCTCCGGGAGGTGTGCGACGCGGCACACCTCCCTCGGCGCGCGACCGTTCAGCCTCGCGGCTTCAGGCACAGCACCTTGGTCTTGTTGTCCCCGGTCGGGTTCAGCACGTACGGCTGCCCCGGGTCCGAGCACTGCTCCTTCGTGTCCACGATGGAGGTGACCTCGAACGTCCCCGGATCACCGCACTTCGCGGTCACCGCCTCGTTGCCCTCACGCTTCACGCAGTCGCCCGTGCTCACCGAGAAGCCACCGGAATCCGACCCGCGGGCGATCAGCCAGGTGATCCCGAACGTCAGGCCCACCAGCAGACCGGCGCCGAGGATGACGCCGAGGAGCACGGGCAGCATCCGTACGTGCGGGGTCTCGGGCTTGGCCGCGTCGGAGGCCGGCTGCATCTCCGGCTGGAACGAGTTGAACCGGTCCTGATCGTCATGGCCACCGGTGCCGGGCCAGCTCGCGGTCCGGTCCGGGTCGGGCGGCGGCGTGACCGTGGCGCGGCTGACCACACCGTCCCGCGGCCGGGCGCCGAACGGCTGGTTCGGGTCGTCGGGCAGGACCTCACCGAACTGCGCGGTCGCGTCGGCGGGCGGCCGCTCGCCGCGCTGGCCCACGTCCCCGAAGGGTTGGCCGCCGGGCTGCCGGGCGCCGAAGGGCTCCCGTTCGCCGAACGGTGGCGGGAAGCCGTTCTCCAGCGGCGGCCGGGCGTGCATGGTCGGCAGGGCGGGCGCCGGCACGTACGGGTGGTCGGACTGGTCATGGCCGCGGCCGGACACGTCCGTGGTGTGCTCGCTGTAGTCCGGCGGCGTGGTGCGGCTCGCCGGGTTGCCGGGAACCGGACCGGGATGCCCGGGCTGTCCCGGCCGTCCCCGCCCGGCAAGGTCGGACGTGAACTCGCTGAAAGCCGCCGGGTCGGGCCCGTCCTGCGACGCCCCGGGTGCCGGCGAGCCGGGTGCCGAGGGCGCGAAGGGCTGGCCGGGCGGGCTGACCCGGGCACTCGCGGTCGCCCGTCCCGCAGCTTTGGGACCGCCGGACGTGGGCGCCGGCCCACCGCCGGGCGCCGCGCCACCGCTGACCGATGCCGTGCTGCCGCTGACGGATGCCGCGCCGGAGGACGGGGTGCCGTAGGTGCCGGGCCGGCTCGGCGGCGGGCCGAACCGGTCCGGTCCGGACTGCTCGTCGGCGCCCGGCTCGCCACCGAAGCCGCCGCTGGTCGGGCGGGGAGCCGGTTCGAAGGCGCTGCTCGCGGCGTAGGAACCGCCGGCCGGCCGGCCGCCATCGGCGGGACGGCCACCGTCCGCCGGTCCGAAGCCGGAGTCGCCGGGCTGGCCACCGTCGAAGGGCGGCCGAGCCGGACCGTCAGCGGGCGATCCGGACGCCGGACGGGCTCCGAACGGTCCATCGCCGGAAGCCGTGCCATACGTTCCGCCCGGCGCCGCGCCATAGGTCCCGGCGGGTGCCGCGCCGAACGTCCCCGCGGGGGCGGCGGCGGGACCCGACGTCGGGCCCGATCCGAACATGCGGTCGTCGTCGGAGGCGTTCTCGCCGGACCGGGCGCCGAACGGGCGCTCCGAGCCGTCCTCGTCCTGAGCCGGCTCGGTGGCTGGGGCGGCACGGCCGTACACCCGGGACTGCGGTGCCGGCGCCGGCGGCGGAATCTCGTCCGCCTCGACCGGGGCGCGGCTGGCCACCGGCACCGAGGCGCTGGCCGAGACCGGGCGCGCCGAACCCTTGGCGGCACCGGACGGCTCGGACTGGTCGGAGACGTCGGCCGGGTCGCGGGGCTGAGGAACCGACGCGGCGCTGCGGGGCTCGGCGATCACCGGATCCGCGACGACGGGAACACCGCCGGCACCGAACGACGCACCGGGCACGCGCTGCGGGTAGCCGCTGCCGCCGGCCGCGTTGGGCCGGTCGCCGCCCAGGCCGGGCGGCGCGGAGTCGGGTACGGGAGGTCGCCCCGCGTCGGGCGCGCTGAAGGACGCGCCGGGCACGCGCTGCGGATAGCCGCCGGGCCGGTCGCCCTCATCCCGGGATCCTTCCGTACGCCCGAAAGGCGGCTCCGCCGCGTCGCGGGGCGCATCGGCCCCGGGACGGCCGAAGGAACCGTCGGCGGGCCGGGCGAAGGGATCATCGCTCGGGCGGGCGAACCGGTCGCCCGGCTGCTGAGCGAACGCGTCGTCGGTCTGCCGGGCGAACGGGTCCTCCGGGCGCTCCTCGGCTCCGAACTGGCGATCGGGGCCGAACGGCGAACCGTCACCCTGGGAACCGCCCCGCAGCGGGAAACTGGCACCTTCGGGCGCTCTGCCGCGTACGGGAAAACCGCCGCTGTCGGACGCCCCGCCGCGCGCCGGAAGAGCGCCACCGTCCTCGGGGGACGCCGGGCCGTCCGGCAGGCCGGTCAACGTGGCACCGGGCACGCGCACCCGCTGGTCACCGAAGGCGGAGACGCCCGGCGGCCGGCCACCGGAAGCCTGGTCGCCGTTGTGGCCCGGTCCGCCCTGGTCGAAGGAGCCGTCGTAGGTCCCGCGGTCGGCGGGTGAGCTCTCGCGGTCAGCGGGGCCGCCCTCGCGGTCGGCCTGCCCGCTCTCGTGATTGACCTGGCCGCTCTCGCGGTTGAAGGGGGCGCTGTCGCGATTGAACGGGTCACTCTCGCGGTCGAACTGCCCGGCCTCGCGGTCGAACTGGCTGCTCTCGCGCTCGAATGGGCTGCTCTCGCGGTCGAACGGTCCGCCGATGCGACGCGGACCCTCCGGCTGCGACGGAGCGGACCGGGCCGGGGTGAAGCCGTTGAACTCGCCGACCGGACCGGACAGCGGACCGCCGGCGACGCCCGGCGAGCGCTGCGGGAGCTCGCCGGCACTCTGCGCCTGCCGCGGCTCGAAGGGGTTACGTTCGTCGGCGGAGGGCCGGCCCGGGACCGGCGGGGCCCACATGGAGTGCGCAGACTCGTCCTGCTGGGCGGCGTTCGACGGCTGGCCGGCCGGCTCCAGCGTCGACTGCCGCCGGGCGGGCAGCTGCTCGTCGTCGGGCCCGCGGAAGCCATCGTCCTGCTGGCCGGCGTCCCGGGGCGGCGGCACCGCGGCGCGCGCCTGACCTGCGGCGCCCTGCAACGGCGGGAACGCGGGAGCCTGGCCTGCGCCGCCGGGCGGCGGGAAGCCGGGAGCTTGCGCAGCTCCATTGGGCGGCGGGAACGCGGGAGCCTGCCCTGCGCCGCCGGGTGGCGGGAACGTGTTGGCCTGGGCCCCGCTGCCGGGCGGCGGGAAGGGGGGCGGCTGGGCTGCGGCCGGCGGCACGGCGGACGCCTGACCTGCGGGTGCGGGCGGCGGGAAGGCCGGTGCCTGGCCTGCGGCGGGGGGCGCGAATGCGGGGGGTTCCGGGGGCGTGGCAGCGGCGCGTACGGGCTCCGGGATGCCGCTCGGGTCCTGCGGGAAGGCCGGCGGGCGGGCTGAGCCCTGGGCCTCGGGAGCGGCCGGGGACGGTACACGCGCGGAGCCGGCGGAGGTGAACTTCGCGGCGCCCGGCCCGAACGTGGGGCCCTGTTGCGCGGAGACCTGTCCGGTGGGCGGCACGGCGGGGACCACGAAGGGCGAGCCGCCGTTCGGGGTCGAGTGCGGCGGTGGGGCGTACGCGCTCGGGAACGAGTCGTGCGCGTGCGGGTACGACGGGGCGCGGTCGGGCGGCGCGGAACCGTGCGTGTCCGGCGGGAAAGCGTCCGGCGGAAAACCGTCGGTGCCGAACGGCTCGGCTCCGCCGCCCGACGTGGCCCCCGGCTGCCGGCCGGATTGCTGGCCCTCGGACGTCATATCCGCCTCCTCCATGACTGTCGGCCGTGCCAGCTTATGCACGGACGCGGCCGACGTAGCAGAGCTGGGCATGACCCTGATCACTTCCCCGACCGGCCGAGCCGGGGCGGGTGACCGTGCCCAACCGTACCGGTCGCCGCCGACACTCGGAATCCCGGTGTACGCCCCGCTGAGCGCTGGAACGGCGCAGAAACCACTCGACGTGATCATGGTTACGCCGGACAAATCACTCCAAGCCCGGATTCGAAATCGCGCGCTGTGATCGAGAGGTTTCGGTGCGGAGCCGACTCCCACGATCCGATACGGCAGACGAAACAAGCCCCGATACCGGCAGACGGAACAAGCCCCGATACCGGCAGACGGAACAAGCCCGATACCGGCAGACGGAAAAAGGCCGCCGGCGGCGGAAGGCCGGATGTCACCCACGGAAGGCCCGGGACATGACGAGACCCAGGCCGGTGCACCGGCCTGGGTCTCGTGAGCCGCGTCGATCGGGAGGCGATCGGAAGACGCGGCGGTGAAACAGATTGCTCAGCTGACCCGGCGCCGCTGCAGAGAGAAGCAGCGAACGACCCGGGTCTCGCGCAGCAGAGGCGTCGCAGCTGGCGACCCGGTTCCGCGCGGAGGGACGGCGGCGGAACCCGGCGTGCGGCCCGTCGGCGGACGGGTCAGAGGACGCGGTGCTGGGCGAAGATGGCGATTTCGTCGCGCATGGCCTGGGTCGGCGCGGCCTTCCAGGCGCGCTCGATGGCGCGGGCCTCGCGCTTGACCTGGCGGCGGTGGCGGATGCGCTCGATGGTGCTCATGGTGGTGCTCACTCCCCTGCGGCCTTGTGGGCCTTCTTGGCGTCGTGCCTGTGTTTCGGCGCTGTAACCATTAAACCGCACCGAAACACAGGCAGCCAACGTTTCAGGGGGTGATCTCGCTTACCCGCCTACGAATCGTAGGTCATGACTCCGTCTGGCCGACGAAAGTCACGTCCAGGAGAGGAGAGTGCCCTCCGGGTCCTCGAGGAAGGTCCCCACGTCGCGGAGGAACTTCGACCCCAGTTCGCCGTCCACGATGCGGTGGTCGAACGAGAGGCCGAGGGTCGTGACCTGGCGAATCTTGATCTTTCCCTTGTGGACCCACGGCATGGGCCGGATGGCCCCGAACGCCAGGATCGCCGACTCGCCGGGCGGCAGGATCGGGGTGCCGGTGTCGACCCCGAAGACCCCGACGTTCGTGATGGAGAACGTCCCGCCCGACATGTCCGACGGGGGAGTCTTACCCGACTTGGCCACCTGGACCAGTTTGTTGAGCGCCTCCGCCAGGTCCCGCAGTGACAGCCGGCCGGCGTCCTTGACGTTCGGCACGATCAGGCCACGCTGGGTCGCTGCCGCGATGCCCAGGTTCACGTACTCCTTGACGACGATCTCGTTCGTCGCGCCGGACCAGGTGGAGTTGATCAGCGGGTGCCGCTTGATGCCGAGCAGGACCGCCTTGGCCACGAGCAGCAGCGGAGAGATGCGGACGTCCCGGAATTCCGGGCGCGCCTTGAGCCGCTCCAGCGTCTTCATCGCCCGCGTCGCGTCGACGGTCAGGAATTCCGTGACGTGCGGGGCGCTGAACGCCGAGGCCACCATGTTCTCGGCGGTCAGCTTCCGGACGCCCTTGATCGGGATCCGCTGCTCGCGCGACGCGTCGAACATCGCCGGTGCCGGGACGGCCGCGGCGGGTGCCGAGGTGCCGTTGACCGACGTGGACGGAGCAGCAGCCGGAGCCGCCGCGGTGGAGGCGACCTGGCCCGCGGCGGCCCGCTGCACGTCGTCGCGCGTCACCGATCCCAGCGGACCGGTCCCGGTCAGGGACGACAGGTCGATGCCGAGGTCCTTGGCCAGCTTGCGAACCGGCGGCTTGGCGAGAACAACCACGCCGCCCCGAGCCGAAGAAGCAGTCCCCACAACGGAAGCGGCCGCAACGGGAGTGGCCGGGGCCGCCGCCACCGGAGCAGCCGCAGCCGGCGCCGGGGCCGGTGCGGGAGCCGCCGCAGGCGGGGTGGCCGGTGCTGCGGTTGCTGACCCTGTGGGCGTACCGATGCGGGATCGGCGTTTGGCGGTGACGGTCCGCGGACCGTAACCGACCAGCACGGCCGTGCGGCCGCCCGGGGCCGGACCACCGATCAGGCCGGGCTCGACCGCCCCCTCGGCCGGCGCGACCTCGACCGCGGCCAGCGATTCCGCTGACGGGACCGGGCCGGAGAACCCGGCCGGCGCATCCCCGGGGGACGGCAGCGGGCCCGCGGAAGGCTCGGTGTCGATCGCGACGATCGGCGCTCCGACCTCCACGGTGCTGCCCGCCTCGTGGAAGATGCGGGTCACGACGCCGGCCCACTTCGCCGGGATCTCGACCGCTGCCTTCGCGGTCTCGACCTCGACGATCGGCTGGTTCAGCTCGATGGTGTCGCCCACCTCGACCAGCCACGCGAGGATCTCGCCCTCGGTCAGGCCCTCGCCGAGGTCGGGCAGGGTGAACTCCTTGATCCGCGACATCGGCGTCACCAGCCGAAGGAACGGTCGACGGCGTCCAGGACCCGGTCCAGGTCCGGGAGGTACTCCTCCTCGACGCGGGCCGCCGGGTACGGGGTGTCGTAACCCGTCACGCGCAGCACCGGCGCCTCGAGGGAGTAGAAGCACTCCTCGGTGATCCGCGCGGCGATCTCCGAGCCCATGCCGAGGTTGCCCGGCGCCTCGTGGACGACGACGGCGCGGCCGGTACGGCGGACCGAGTCGTACACCGGCCCGAGGTCGAGCGGCGACAGCGTGCGCAGGTCGATGACCTCGAGGCTGCGGCCGTCCTCCTCGGCGGCAGCGGCGGCGTCGAGCGCGACCCGGACCATCGGGCCGTACGCGATCACCGTCGCGTCGCTGCCCTCGCGCACCACGCGGGAGGCGTGCAGCGGGTACGCGCCCGCCAGGCCGGCGTCGAGGTCGACGTCGCCCTTCTCCCAGTAGCGACGCTTCGGCTCGAAGAACACGATCGGGTCGTCGGAGGCGATGGCCTGCTGGATCATGACGTACGCGTCCGCGGGGTTCGAGCACGTCACGACCTTGAGGCCGGGGGTGTGCGCGAAGTACGCCTCGGGCGACTCGGAGTGGTGCTCGACCGCGCCGATGCCGCCGCCGTACGGGATCCGGATGACGATCGGCAGCCGTACGTTGCCCAGCGAGCGGAAGTACATCTTCGCGACCTGGGCGACGATCTGGTTGTACGCGGGGAACACGAAGCCGTCGAACTGGATCTCGCACACCGGCCGGTACCCGCGGATGGCCAGGCCGACCGCGGTGCCGACGATGCCGGCCTCGGCGAGCGGGGTGTCGATGACCCGGTCCTCGCCGAAGTCCTTCTGCAGGCCGTCGGTGATCCGGAAGACGCCGCCGAGCTTGCCGACGTCCTCGCCCATGATGACGACCTTGGAGTCGCTCTCGAGGGACCGGCGCAGGCCGTGGTTGAGCGCCTTGCCCAGGGTGATCTTCTCGACCATCAGTGCCCACTCCCCTCGAACGACGCCTGGTAATCGGCGAACTGCTGACGCTGGGCGTCGACCTCGGGCGAGCCGTTGGGGTAGACGTTGTCGAACATCGTGACCGGCTGCGGGTCCGGCATGGCCAGCACCCGTTCGCGCAGGTCGAGGGCCAGCTTGCGGGCGCTCTCGTCGACCTCGCCGAAGAACGTGTCGTCGGCCAGCTGCTGCTTGGTGAGGAACGCCTTGAGCCGGCTGATCGGGTCCTTGGCCTTCCAGGACTCGACCTCGCTGGCGATGCGGTAGCGGGTCGGGTCGTCGGAGCTGGTGTGCGCGCCCATGCGGTACGTGTACGCCTCGATGAGCGTGGGTCCCTGGCCGTTGCGCGCGTTGTCCAGCGCCGCCCGGGTCACCGCGAACGTGGCGAGCACGTCGTTGCCGTCGATCCGTACGCCCGGGAAGCCGTAGCCGGCGGCGCGACGGTACAGCGGGATGCGCGTCTGCCGCTCGAGCGGCTCGGAGATCGCGTACTGGTTGTTCTGGCAGAAGAAGACGATCGGGGCGTTGAACACGCCGGACCAGACGAACGACTCGTTGACCTCGCCCTGGCTGGTCGCGCCGTCGCCGAAGTACGCGATCACGGCCTCGCCCTCGGGGCTGCCGGTCTTGCCGTCCATGGTGATGCCCATGGCGTAGCCGGTGGCGTGCAGCGTCTGCGAGCCGATGACGATCGTGTACGTGTTGAACTTGAACTCGTTCGGGTCCCAGCCGCCCTGGTCGACGCCGCGGAACAGGCCGAACGGCATGATCGGGTCGATGCCGCGGGTGTAGAGCACGCCGTGCTCGCGGTAGGTGGGGAACGCCATGTCCTGCGGGCGCAGCGCGCGGCCGGAGCCGACCTGCGCGGCCTCCTGGCCCAGCAGGCTGGCCCAGATGCCCAGCTCGCCCTGCCGCTGCAGGGCGGTCGCCTCGGCGTCGAGGCGGCGGACCGTGACGAGGTCCTTGTACAGCTCGCGGTACTCGTCGTCGGTGAAGTCGACCGAGTACGTGACGCCCTCCGCCGTGGTGACGCTGTCGACGCGCTCACCGTCCGGGGTCAGCAGTTGAACGAAACCGCCGGCCGGGGCATCGAGCCCAGGCTGACTTTCGTCGTTCGCCATCCGTGTCTCCCTGTTCATCTCTGCGCCCACGGCGGGTGTTGCCCGTCCGCGCGGCGGACCGCTCGTGCGCCGCGCCTGGCCCGGGTGAGGTTGCCGCGCGGTTGGTCGGCGAGGTCGCAGACCCCGCCGGGGAGTGACGACCCCCACCGCGCCCCGCTGGTGGGCGGAGGGCGACGGCGGCGGTGCCGTCGCCCCCATCCTCGCAGAGAACGTGAGTGTCGCCACAGGTCAGGTCGATCACAGATCCGAAATCTTGCCGAGCCATCGGTAGAGGTGTTTGTCCGAATAAGCGGTTTTCGTACCGTCACTTCCGTCTGAACGGACGATCCGCGCCGCTCCCGAACGCCGCGTCCGTCGTTCACCCCAGCAGCCGACGGATCCATCTGGATCTTTGACTCTGGGGAGGGTGCCGGCCGTGCCGGAGCAGCCGAACGACGACGGGCTCGTGCCACCGATCAAGGTGTTGCGCAAGCGCCTCAACGGCGTCTACAGCGCGGAGGGCTTCACCGGACCGACCCGCCGCTACGTGCTGCTCGTCGTGATGCTCGTGGGCCTGGCGTCGCTGCCGACGCTCGCGGCGATCACCGCCGGCTCCGACGAGCTCGCCGGCGGCGACACCAAGGTCACCGACGTGCCGTTCATCCCGCCGGCCTCGTCGGGCCCGGTCCGCGTGCCGACCCCGCCGAGCGGCGCCCCGACGCCCGGCGCCGGGCCCGTGCACGGCCAGGCCCAGAAACGCAAAATCAGAAAGTACGGGGACAGCGCATCGGACAATTCACGGCGTCCCCGGCGCACTGCCGCGACGGCAAGTCCCGCCCCAAGGGGCAGCACCCCGGCCCACGACCGTTCCGAAAGGTCGACCCCACCCGGCCCGGTACGCCCGGCGCCCGCGGGCGGCGGCTGGACCGGCGTGCTGAAACCGCACCGCCCGACCCTGCCGGACCGCCAACCGGCCGACCCCGGCCCGGACCCGGACCCGGACGAATCGGAACCGCCCGTCCCTACCCACCCCGCCGACCCGGGCGACCCGGACCCGGGCGACTCGGTCGACCCGGGGGATTCGGGTGACCCGGGCGACTCGGTCGACCCGGGGGATTCGGTTGACCCAGGCGATAACGGGGACCCGGGGGACGACGGCGATTCGGGCGACGACGGCGATCCGGGCGATTCCCCGGACCCGGGCGACGGCGACCACAGCGGCGATCACGGCGGCGGCGATCACGGCGGCGGCAACGGCCACGACGGCGGCGGCGATCAAGGCGATGGCGGCGGCCACGGCGATCAGGGCGATGGCGGCGATCAGGGCGATGGCGGCGGTCACGGCGATGGCGGCGATCACGATGGCGGCGGTGGGCGTCCCCCGTGGTGTGCCGACCGCAAGCGCACGCCGGCCGCCCACCACATCCCGACCCGCCTCAAGAAGATCGTCATCCACCGGTCGGCCGAGCCGGCCCGTCGTCCCCACACCAGCCGGAGAGCAGCCGTGACCGACCGCCCGCACAACCTCGGCTCCCCGTCCACGGCGGCCCGTACGCACAACAGCCACCGCTACCGCTGGGCGCCGGACGCCGACCACGCCGCGACCCGTCCGTACCGGGGCAGTCACCGGGCGGACGACCGTACGCCCGCCGCGGACCGCAGTTCCCGGACCGGCGGTCACCACCACGAGCGCCGGTAGCGGGCTCAGGTGTCGTCGGAGAGGCGGTGCCGGTTGGTCTCGATCCAGGCGTCGATGGCGTCCGGATCGTTGGGGTCGACGCCCTCCGAGATCAGCTGCGCCACCGCCGCCGTCGCCGGGCTGCGCTTCTCGCCGGTCGCGTAGAGGCGGGCGAACTCGGGGATCATCTCCTCGACGATCCCGTCGGTCTGTTCCGCCGCCGCCGCCGGCAGGCCCTTCTTGCGCATCGCGTACGCCGACCAGGCCCGGGTGACGCGCGGGAGCATCGCCGCGTCGTCCATGTCGAGGACCGCGCGGCGGTGCACCCAGTCGAGCAGGAAGAGGCCGGCCACGGCGGGGCTCCAGCGCAGCGGGTCGGTGTCCGGCAGGCTCGCCGCGTGGTCGAGCAGCAGGCTGAGGCAGAAGTGCAGGGACGCCAGCTCGTCGTCGGCGGACACGGCGTCGAGGCCGAAGCGGGCCGCCTCGGGTGACGACAGGAAGTCGCGGACGTGCTGCTCGCGGTCCGGCCCGCTGAGCTCGGGCGGCTCGGCGGGCGCCGGGACCGTCGACCGGGGCAGCAGCGCGAGGCGCGCGACGGCGAGGGCCCGGTCGGTGGCGAGGTTGCCGTCCTGCGGCAGGTCGCCCAGGTCGTCGGTGATCTCGAGGTGGCGGTCGACCTCGGTGCGCAGCCGGGCCGGGTCCTCCTCGCGGAACCAGGTGAGCTCGTCGCCGGCACACATCTCGCGGACCTGGCCGAGGATGCGTTCCGCCGGACCGCCGACGTACACGTCCTTGGTGATGCCGATGTTGTGGTCGACGAGGGCGACCACCGCGTGTTCCGGGCCGCCCTCCTCGGTGTCGTCGTAGGCGAAGGTGACCAGGTAGGACGTCTGGTCGCCGTACACGTCGCCGTACGCGTAGCAGCCGGTCGGGCGGACCCGGCCCAGGTGGACGGTCCAGGCGGGGGCCTGTGCTCCGGCCCGGACGTCCGCGGCGCCCTCGGCGTCCGGTACGAGCGCCGCGAACACCTCGCGGATCGTCGTGGCGGACGCTGTGCGCCGGCGTGCGGTGGCGCTGAGGAACTGGCCCACGAACTCGCGGACCGCCGCCGCGCGGTCGGCCGTGGCCACGGAGTAGACGCTGCCCAGCAGCGCGGTGCCCAGCATCTCGGCGTCGAGGGCACAGTCGAGCTTCGCCACGTCACGCGCCGCGTGCAGGACCGCGTCGTACGGAGTCTGAGGTGCGGCCATGTCGCCGAGCCTACCGGCACGGCAGGGGGCAGACCCTATTCCGAACGGACGACTGTCAGCGCCTCGCGGGCCTGCGCGTACCCGTTGAGCACCTCACGCACCGGCGCCACGACGTACTCGCGGCCGACCTCGGTGACGGATGTGCGCAGCCGTTGCTCGGCGCGGCGCCCGGCGCGGCGGGCTCCCGCGTTGACGATCGGGCGCAGCACCACGGCCAGCAGCAGGCCCAGTATCAGGCCGCCGAGCAGCAACAACGTGGGCAGCGGCACCTCGCCGACCTTCGGGTTGTCGAACGCCGGCAGGCCGAGGACACGGACCGCGTACCCGGCGAGGAGCCAGCCGAGGCCGACGACCGCGGCGATGGTCAGCAGCCACTGCAGCAGCCCGACGGCGGTCCACCAGAACGGTTTGCGGCTCATCCCGAGATCGGTCTTGGCCACCGCCCGGTCGAGCGCGTCGGGCAGGTCGCCGAGCCGGGACCGGGCGGCCGTGTTGAGCGCCGGGGCCCAGACGTCGGGGATCGGCGCGGCGGCCCGGGCGGCCACCGCCCGCACGGACAGGCCGACCGCCGACTTCTGCGCGGCGTCGGCCTCCGGCAGGGAGGTACGCGAGACCGGGACGAGCTCCTTCGACGGCTCGGCGGTCTCCGTCTTGTCCGTGCTCAGGTGCAGCCGCTTCAACGGGTCGGCGCGCAGCTTGCGGACACCGCGGATCAGCGGCCAGCCGGTGCTCGCGATCGCCCGGTGCCGGTACGCGCCCTCGGTCGCGGCGGCCACGGCGGGAACCCCGGCGGAGGCGGCGAGGGCTTCGCTGAGCTGGCGTACGGTCGCGCGGTCGATCTCGTCCTCGGCGGCCGGCGGCCCGATCGTCGCGGCGAGCTGCTCGGCGACCGCGTCCACGTCCCCGGCGAGCCGGCGCAGCGAGGCCTGCCGCTCGGCGACCGTCTTCTCCAGGGCGGCGCGCAGCTCGTTGAGCATGCCCGGCTGCTTCGCCGAGGTGGCCATGGCGGGCACGCCGGTCAGCCCGTCCTCGTCGAGAAGGCGCTTGAGGTCGGTCAGCACGATCTCGGTGTCGGTGGGCGAGAGCCGGTCCGCCTGGTTGAGCACCACGATCGTCACGTCGGTGTGCGAGCGGAACTGCCGCAGGTACGCGTTGTGCAGGATGCGGTCGCCGTACTTCTGCGGGTCCACCACCCAGACGACCTGGTCGACGAGGCCGAGCAGGCGGTCCACCTCGAGCCGGTGCCCGCGTTCGACCGAGTCGAAGTCCGGCAGGTCGAGCAGGACGAGCCCGCGCAGGGCCGCCTCGTCGTCGCCGTCCAGGGCGCTCTCCCGGACGAAGCGCTGCCGCGGGAGCACGCCGATCCAGTCGAGCAGCGGGTTGGCGGTCTCCAGCGGTCCCCACACGCAGGCGTGCGCGACGCCGGTGGTGGGGCGGCGGACGCCGACGGGTGACAGCTTGAGCCGGGCCAGCGCGTTGAACAGGCTGGACTTGCCGCTGCCGGTGCTGCCGGCGAGCGCGACGACGGTGTGGTCCTGGGAGAGGGCGAGCCGGCTGCCCGCGCGTTCGACCAGCGTGTGCGCGGCCACCAGGTCGTTGTCCGGCAGGTACGGGTCGGTGACCCGCAGGAAGCGTTGCAGCGCCTCCAGCCGCTCGACCAGCTGCTGGGCGTCCACCCGGTCGTCGCCGGTCAGGGCGCGCTTCACCTTCTCGACGAGGCTCATGACGGCGTCCCGGTCAAGGCGAGTTCCTCCCTGGCGCGCTCCACGTCGGCGGCGGCCTGCCGCAGCGTAGCGCCCGGTTCCAGTTCGAGGCCCACCGCGGCGGTACGGTCCGTGTACCGCGCCGCCTCCTTGTCGAGCAGCACGTTGACCCGGGCCAGCAGCTCTTCGCGGGAGCGGGCGGCGAGCGTACGGATGGCCTGGTCGCCGAAGACCGCCTCGAGCACCTTCTGGGCGGCCACGGTGGTGCCCGCGCCGACCGCCACCTCGGCGCCGGTCGGGATGAAGGCCGTCGACGTGAACACCGCGATCATCACGGCCAGGCCGACGCCGTTCACCGCGTACGCGGCACCGCGCGCGACGATCCGCTTGTCGCCGGCCTCCTGGCGCACCAGGTCCAGCACCCACTGCTGCCAGTCGCGGACCACGCGTTCGGCTTGTTCGGGCAGGTCGGGCGAGGGCTTCTGCAGGGACGGCTCGAGCAGCCCGGTCCCGGCGGGATGCGCCTGCCACGCCGCGTACGCCTGCTCGGCCGCGTCGGCGGCGACGCCCCGCAGCAACGTGACGAGCTGCGACTCCAGAGCCACCTGCAGGTTGCGGCCGGGCGCGGGACGTCCGGTGATCGCCGCGACGACCTTGTCGCGCAGCTGTCCGACGCGGGACTCGAGGGTGCGCAGGAACTCGCCGGTCCCGACGAACTCCTGCCACCGGGCCAGCACCTCGCCGCGCAGCAGCCGGCCGTCCTGCAGACCGTTCTCCATGGTGCGGCGGGCCGTCCGGTACGCCGCCGTCACCCGCTCGTCCAGCGCCTTCGCGGCGACCGCCTGCTCGTCGGCGGCCGCGGCCAGCCCTTCGACGGCGGGCCCGAGCGCGGTCAGTGCCCCGTCGAGTGTCTGGCGCACCACGGCGGCGCGCGCGCTCGCGTCGGCGGCGAGCTGCGCGAACCAGTCGTGCAGCTGCGCCGTCACGTCCTCGGGCAGCAGCCCCTGACGGTCCAGCGTGGTCTCGGGCAGCACGAACAGCGGCGCGGCACCCATGTCGTGCTCGGTGAGCATCTCGGCCAGGTGCGCGGAGATCTCACCCGCGGCGTCCGCCGGCACGCGGTCCAGGACCAGCGCGATGACGGTGCCGCGCAGCCGAGCCGTCTTCAGCAGCTCCCACGGTACGGCGTCCGCGTAGCGCGCCGCGGTCGTGACGAACAGCCACAGATCCGCCGCGGCCAGCAGTTGCGCCGCCAGTTGCCGGTTGCGGTCGACCACGGAGTCGATGTCCGGCGCGTCGAGGAATGCGAGGCCGGGCCCGAGCGCGGGCGCCGCGACGAGCTGCAACGTCCGCGGGTCGGTGCTGGACTCCGCCGTGCGCGTCAGCCCCGGCAGCAGCTCGCCCTTGCGGAACCACGACGAGTCCGACGGGTGGCTGACCAGCACCGGTGAGCGGGTCGTCGGACGCAGCACCCCGGCGGCGCTCACGGGCGCGCGGACGAGGCTGTTGACCAGCGTCGACTTGCCGGCGCCGGTGGAACCGCCGACCACCACGAGCAGCGGCGCGTCGAGCCGCGCCAGGCGCGGCAGAAGGTAGTCGTCGAGCTGGGAGACGAGCGCGTCGCCGACGCGCTTGGCCTCGTCGGCCGAGGGCATGACCAACGGGTACGCGGTCCCGCCGATCGTCGCCCGCAGCTGGGACAGAGCAGTGGCGAGCCGCCCCACCTCGGCCGGCGCCTCCACCGGCGGTACGGCCTCCAGCGCGGCAGCGCCCGCCGACGTGGGGGCGGGACTGGTGGGCAGCGGCGCGAGATCGTCCAGGGTCTGCGGCCGCGCCTGAGTGGTCACGGTGTTGCCGCTGGTGGACGCGGCCGGCGGCGGCCACTCGGGCGTCCCGGTCCCGCCGTCGGGCTCGGCCTTGACCTCCGCGGTCGGCTGGGGGTCCGTGGCTGGTTCCGGCTTCGCCTCGGCGGCCGGCTCCGGGTCGTCCTCGGCGTCGACCGGGGCCGCGGCCTCGTTCTCAGCGGCCGGCTCCGCGGCGGGCTTGACCTTCGCGGTGGGCTCAGTGTCTGCGGTGGCGGGCTCGACCTCCGCGGTGGGCTCAGCCTCTGCGGTGGCGGGCTCCACGGTGGGCTTGACCTCCGCGGTGGGCTCAGCTTCGGCCTCGGTGGCCGGCTCCTTCTCGGCCTCCGCCTCCGCCGGCTTCTTGGCGGGCGCCTTCGCGGGACGCTTCTTCCTGGCGGCGGCCGGGGCCGGGTCGGGCGCCGGCTCCGCCTCCGGGGGCTCGGAGGGCGCGGTAGTGCCCCGTTCCTCGGGTTCGCCTGTCTCTGCCATGGAATCCGGCCCGGGTGGTGGTGCGGTCGGGGACGCTGTGGGCGTACCCGTGGATCTGCTCGTCCCGGCAGCGGCCGGACCGGCGTTGGTCTGCGGTTTTGTCAGCGGGGTGTCGGCTACGGCGGGCGTGGCCGACGGACCGACCGCGTCACCGTGCGTCGTCACGGGTAAAGCGTGCCCGATCTATGCATCGCAGACAACAGGTACCCCACCCGTCGTGACCGGACAGGGACCTTCGACGCACAAGTTGCGCCGGGTTGACTCAAGTTCGACTTGCGGACTGGTGATCCCGTGGCATCATTGAGTCCGGTCCACTCAACTTGAGACCCGAAGCTTGCATCACACCAGCAAGGACCCGGTTAGAAGCGAGGAAGCGAACATGGCACGAGCGGTCGGCATCGACCTCGGCACCACGAACTCCTGCGTCAGCGTTCTGGAAGGCGGCGAGCCCACCGTCATCGCCAACGCGGAGGGCTCCCGGACGACTCCGTCCATCGTCGCCTTCGCGCGCAACGGCGAGGTGCTCGTCGGCGAGGTCGCCAAGCGTCAGGCGGTGACGAACCCCGACCGGACGATCCGTTCGGTCAAGCGTGAGGTCGGCACCAGCTGGTCCATCGACATCGACGGCAAGAAGTACACCCCGCAGGAGATCTCCGCGCGGGTGCTCATGAAGCTGAAGCGTGACTCCGAGGCCTACCTCGGCGAGACCGTCACCGACGCGGTGATCACCGTTCCCGCGTACTTCAACGACGCGCAGCGCCAGGCCACCAAGGAGGCCGGCGAGATCGCGGGCTTCAACGTCCTGCGCATCGTCAACGAGCCCACCGCCGCCGCGCTGGCGTACGGCCTGGACAAGGGCTCCAAGGAGCAGACCGTCCTGGTCTTCGACCTCGGCGGCGGCACCTTCGACGTCTCCCTGCTCGAGCTCGGCGAGGGCGTCATCGAGGTCAAGTCGACCTCCGGTGACAACCACCTCGGCGGCGACGACTGGGACCAGCGGATCATCGACCACCTGGTCAAGACCTTCCGCGGCGAGCACGGCGTCGACCTGTCCCAGGACAAGATGGCCCTGCAGCGCCTCCGCGAGGCTGCCGAGAAGGCCAAGATCGAGCTGTCCGCGGCGACCACGACGAGCATCAACCTGCCGTACATCACGGCCGGTCCGTCGGGCCCGCTGCACCTGGACATGACCCTGAGCCGCGCCGAGTTCCAGCGCATGACGCAGGACCTGCTGGACCGCTGCAAGGGCCCGTTCGAGCAGGCCATCAAGGACGCCGGCGTCAAGGTCGCCGACGTCGACCACGTGATCCTGGTCGGCGGCTCGACCCGTATGCCCGCCGTCTCGGACCTGGTCAAGTCGCTGACCGGCCGCGAGGCCAACAAGGGCGTGAACCCGGACGAGGTCGTCGCCGTCGGCGCCGCCCTGCAGGCCGGCGTGCTCAAGGGTGAGGTCAAGGACGTCCTGCTGCTCGACGTGACCCCGCTGTCGCTGGGCATCGAGACCAAGGGCGGCATCTTCACCAAGCTCATCGAGCGCAACACCACGATCCCGACGAAGCGCTCCGAGGTCTTCACCACGGCCGACGACAACCAGCCGTCCGTGCTGATCCAGGTCTTCCAGGGCGAGCGTGAGATCGCGGCGTACAACAAGAAGCTCGGCACCTTCGAGCTGACCGGCCTGCCGCCGGCGCCGCGCAACGTGCCGCAGATCGAGGTCACCTTCGACATCGACGCGAACGGCATCGTGAACGTCCACGCGAAGGACCTGGGCACCGGCAAGGAGCAGAAGATGACGATCACCGGCGGCTCCGCGCTGCCGAAGGACGACATCGAGCGCATGATGCGCGACGCCCAGGACCACGCCGACGAGGACAAGAAGCGCAAGGAGGACGCGGAGACGCGCAACCTCGCCGAGCAGCTTCAGTGGCAGACCGAGAAGTTCCTGGCCGAGAGCGGCGACAAGCTTCCCGAGGACGCCCGCAACCAGATCAGCGAGGCGCTGGGCGACCTGCGCGGCGCGCTGGGCGGCAGCGACATCGAGAAGATCAAGACCGCGCACGAGAAGCTCGCCCAGGTCTCCCAGCAGGCCGGTTCCCTGCTCTACGCGCAGCAGCAGCAGGACGGCACGCAGGGTGCGCCGGGCCCGGACGGCACCCAGGACGCGTCCGGCGGCGCGGCCGGTGCGAGTGGCACGGGCACGGGTCCGCAGGGTGGCGCTGACGACGTCGTGGATGCCGAGATCGTCGAGGACGACAAGAAGTGAGCCGGACGGACGACGGGGACGCTCAGGCGACCGAACGCGTCGTCATCCGGAATCGCCGCAAGATCAACATGAACGGTGAGGACACCACGGTGGCCAAGGAGCCCGAGGAGCAGGCCGACGAGCAGCCCCGGGAGTCGACGGAGTCCAGGGGCGGCGCGCACCGCGCCGCCGAGGAGCCGGAGGACGAGGGGCACACGACGCCGGGTCTCGGCGCCGAGCTCGAGGCGCTACGCACCGAGCTGGAGGAACGCACCCGCGACCTGCAGCGGGTGACAGCCGAGTACGCGAACTACCGCAAGCGCGTCGACCGCGACCGCAGCGCGGCGGCCGAGCAGACGACCGGCGCGGTGCTCACCGCGCTGCTGCCGGTGCTGGACGACATCGACCGGGCGCGCGAGCACGGCGACCTGGTCGGGCCGTTCGCCGCGGTCGCGGAGTCGCTGGGCGCGGTGGTCGGCAAGCTGGGCCTGGCGGCCTTCGGCGAGAAGGGCGACGCGTTCGATCCCACCCGCCACGAGGCGGTCGCGCACCTGACGGCGGCCGACGTCACCGAGCCGACCTGCGTCGAGGTCATGCGCCGCGGTTACACCCTCGGCGAGCGGCTGTTGCGGCCCGCGATGGTCGCGGTCGCCGACCCCGCATGACGATGTCCCGTCCCGCCCACCGGCAGGTGGGCGGGACTCCCGTCCGACCGCTCCACCCGCCGCCCAGGACAGGACTCGACAGGCGTTGCATCCATAGGAGGAGGTGGGGCGGATGAGTTCGAAGGACTGGCTGGAGAAGGACTTCTACGCCGTTCTCGGGGTGGGCAAGTCCGCCTCCGCCGATGAGATCAAGAAGGCGTACCGGAAGCTGGCCCGGGAGAACCACCCGGACCGCAACCCCGGCAACAACGAGGCCGAGGAGCGGTTCAAGGCCGCGTCCGAGGCGTACGACGTGCTCTCCGACGACAAGAAGCGCAAAGAGTACGACGAGATGCGCTCGCTGTTCGGCTCGGGCGCGTTCCGCCGGGGCGCCCGCCCGGGCGGGGCGCAGTTCGACCCGTCGGACCTGTTCGGCGGGTTCAGCGGCGCCGGAGCGGGCTCGGGTGCCGGCGACCGCCGGTTCGGTGGCGCCGGCTTCTCCGACATCTTCAGCTCGATCTTCTCCGGCGGTGGCGCCGGCGGACCGGGGCGTCGCGGGCCGCAGCGGGGCCGCGACGTCGAGGCCGAGGTGACGCTCGACTTCGCGCACGCCGTCAAGGGCACGACCCTGCCGCTGACGCTGCGCTCGCCGGGCGTCTGCGACACCTGCCACGGCAACGGGGCGAAGCCCGGCACCCAGCCGCGCACCTGCCCGCAGTGCCACGGCTCGGGCCTGCTCTCCCGCAACCAGGGTTCGTTCAGCTTCTCGGAGCCCTGCCGGGAATGTCAGGGCGCGGGCACGATCGTCGACGAGAAGTGCCCGGAGTGCCGCGGTACGGGCGGGGTCACCAAGAACCGCACGATCAACGTCCGCTTCCCCGCCGGCGTCGCCGACGGACAGCGGATCCGGCTCAGCGGCCGGGGCGAGCCGGGTGAGCGCGGTGGTCCGGCCGGCGACCTGTACGTGCAGGTCCGCGTACGCCCGGACGACCTGTTCGGCCGCGTCGGCGACGACATCACGCTGACGGTGGCGATCACGTTCGCGGAGGCGGTGCTCGGCACTGACCTGCGGGTGCCGACGCTGGACGCGCCGGTGACCCTGCGGGTGCCGCCGGGCACGCCCAGCGGTCGCAAGTTGCGGGCCCGGGGTAAGGGTGTGCAGCGCCGCGACGGCCAGGCCGGCGATCTGCTGGTCACCGTCGAGGTGCAGGTCCCGGCCGGCGTCTCCGGCGAGGCGCGGGACGCGCTCGAGCAGTTCGCGAAGTTGACGCCGCAGGCGGAGCGCGGGCGTATCGAGGCGCGGCTGCGCCGGGGATAATCGCCCGCACGGGACACCTTCGGGAGGTGGCATGTACGAAGAGATCAACATCTCGGTGGAGCGGGCCTCCGACGCGAAGGTCCTGATCATCTCCGTCGCGGCGAAGCTGGCCGGGATGCACCCGCAGACCCTGCGCCAGTACGACCGGCTCGGCCTGGTGCAGGCGGGGCGGGCCGGCGGCGGGGGCCGGCGGTACAGCGAGCGTGACGTCGCCCTGCTGCGCGAGGTGCAGAAGCTGAGCCAGGAGGAGGGCGTCAACCTCGCCGGGATCAAGCGGATCATCGGCCTCGAGCAGCTCGTGGGCGAGCTGCAGGAGCGGGTCGCCCGGCTGGAGTCCCAGCTCGACGACGCGTACCGGCGGATCGCTCAGCTCGAGGCGGTGGGGCCGTACCCGCGCCGCGACCTGGTCCGCCAGGACCGCCCGTCGACGGCTCTCGTGGTGTGGCGACCCCGCCGCTCAGGGGACAAGTAGAAGCCGCCGGTGCTCGCGAGCACCGGCGGCCTCGTTCAGCGGTTCAGCGGCGGCCGAAGAGCGCCAGGCGGCGCGGGTGCCGGACGAGGCCACCCTCGATCCAGTCCTCGTAGTCGAACAGCTCGGGCCGGGTCATCAGCACCCGGCAGTTGTGCGCCCAGATGGACATCGGCTCGTCGCCGACCTCCTCGGCGCGCTCCACGTACTTCTTCAGGCGGCGCTTGCGCTGCGAGGACGCGTTGGGGCGGACGCCGTCCGCCGCGTAGATGTACATGCAGTGCTGGGCGAACCGGCGGGCCGGGCACTGCCGGTCCATGGCCAGCTCGAACAGCGTCGGCGCCAGCACGTCACCCGAGATGAGCAGGTCCCAGTCGGACGGCATGCTGTCCAGCGGCACGGCCTCCGGGTGGTACGCCCAGGCCTGCAGCTCCTCCGGCCTCGGGTCGACCGGGTTCGTGAACCCGAAGAACGTCGACTCGCGCACGGTCACGATGCCGCCTCGTCACGCTGATTCATTCGCCGTCCTCCTCCGGCACCGGGCCCGCGCCTGCGGTGGAGAGCCCCCTCGTTCCGCCGCGTCGCTGGTCGCCCCGATAACACGATGTTGTCGCGGCGACACGTTAGCGCGATCCACGAGCCGGCGGAAGTGATGGTGTATCACTTTCAGATACTGGTCAGTAACCTTGAGCAGTCTGGAAGTTGCCTGGTCAGTCGGTTGCGGGCAGCGGCTCGGCCGTACGGCTGACCGCCATCCGCCGCCGGACGAACTTCTTGAACCAGGTGTAGTCGGGCAGCCGGGCGAGCAGCGGCCCGCTGACCACGGTGATCAGCACGTACGCGGTCGCGAGCGGGGCCAGCCCGGGCTCGACGCCGCTCGCCACGGCCAGGCCCGCGATGACGATCGAGAACTCGCCGCGGGGCATCAGGGCGAGCCCGGCGCGGACCTGACCGGGCAGGGCGATACCGGACCGGCGGGCGGCGAGGATGCCGGTGCCGACCTTGGTGAGCATCGTGAGCAGCGCGAGCCCGAGGGCGGGCAGCAGCACCGGCGGCATCGCGGCGGGATCCGTGGAGAGCCCGAAGAAGACGAAGAACACCGCGGCGAACAGGTCGCGCAGCGGCGAGAGCATCTGGACGGCGCTGTGCGCCAGTTCGCCGGAGAGCGCGATGCCCACCAGGAAGGCGCCCACCGCGGCGGAGACCTGCAGCTCGGCGGCGACTCCCGCGACGAACAGGGTGAGGCCCAGAACGCTGAGCAGCAGCGCCTCGGCGTCCTTGACCGACATGAAGCTCGAGATGGCGTGGCCGTACCGGATCGCCGCGACCAGGACGGCGATCACCGTGAGCACCGCGACCGCCAGCGCCTTCACCCCGCCGAGCAGGCCGGCGCCGGCCAGGACGGCGGTGACCAGCGGCAGGTAGAAGGCCATCGCCAGGTCCTCGATGACCAGCACGGAGAGGATGACCGGCGTCTCGCGGTTACCGAGCCGGCCCAGGTCGGCGAGCACCTTGGCGATCACGCCGGACGACGAGACCCAGGTGATGCCGGCCAGCACCAGCGCCGCCTGCCAGCCCCAGCCCAGCAGCAGCGCGAAGCCGGCGCCCGGCACCGCGTTGAGCAGCGCGTCGATGAGGCCGGCGGGCGCGGCCGAGCGCAGGTTGCCGACGAGCTCGCTCGCCGAATACTCCAGCCCGAGCATCACCAGCAGCAGGATCACGCCGATCTCGGCGCCGATCTCGATGAACTCCTCGCTCGCCGAGAGCGGGATCAGGCCGCCGTGCCCGAAGGCGAGCCCGGCGAGCAGGTACAGCGGGATCGGGGAGAGCCCGACGCGCCGGCCCAGGCGGCCGAGCATGCCCAGCGCGAAGAGGAGCGCGCCGACCTCGATGAGGAGAATCGTCGTGCCGTGCACAAGCCGGCTCAGTCGCCGTGGTCGCCGGCGAGGATGGCGGTGACGCCGTCCAGGCCCTGGCGGGTGCCGACAGCGACCACCACGTCGTTCGCCTCGAAGACGAACGACGGGCCCGGCGACGCGATGACCTCGCGGTCGCGCAGGACCGCGACGATCGACGCGCTCGTCCGGGTACGGGCCTTGGTGTCACCCAGGCGGCGGCCGACGAACGGCGAGCCCGCGGGCAGTGCGACCTGCTCGGTGAGCAGGCCCGCGGCCTGCTGACGCAGGCCGGAGAGCTGGCCCAGCATCAGCGAGGCGCCGAGGACGTCGGCGAGCGCCTCCGCCTCGTCGTCGGTGAGCGGTATCGCGGCGAGGCACGCGTCGGGGTCGTCGACGTCGTACAGCACCAGGTCGCGGCGGCCGTTGCGATGTGAGACCACGCCGACCGTACGGCCCGAGGACGTCACCAGGTCGTGACGGACGCCGATGCCCGGAAGTGGAGTCTGCTCTACCCGTACGCGCACCGTTCCACGGTAACGGATCTACCCGGCTGCGCCCGTGACCCGCCGCTGCCGGACCAGGGCGAGCAGGAGCAACCCGGCCGCGCACAGCCCGGTGCACATCCAGTACGCGAGCCGGTAGCCGAAGTGCTGGGCGAGGCCGAACAGCGGCCCGGCGAGCATGGCACCCAGCGGGAACGAGTTGGTGAACAGCGTCGTCGCCCGCCCGGGGTGCCGCGGCAGCATGTCCTGCATGTACGTGATCCCGAGCGCCCCCACCGCCGCGATGAACAGCGCGTTGAACAGCTGCGCCCCGACGAGCCACCACACGCTGGTGCTCACCGCGACCGTCGCGTAGTACACGACCCCGAACGCGGCACCGGCGAAGACCATCAGCCGCAGCGGCAGCCGCGTCGAGAGGGCGCCGACCCCGAGCATGAGCGGGATCTCCAGCGCCGCGCAGAGGCCCAGGACGAGGCCGGCGTCCGAGACGTCCCCGCCCAGGTCGGTGCTGATGAACAGCGGCAGCGCCTGCACGGCCAGGGTCAGCGGCGTCTGCATCAGCGTGAACGCGGTGGCCGTGAGCAGCAGCGTCCACCGGGGCGTCTCCAGCGGTTCCGGGTCGGTGCCGTCGCCGGAGGGCTCGGTGGCCGTGGCGGCGGGCGGCCCCACCTCGCGAAGCCAGAGAAGGCCGACCGCGGCGGCGACGGCGTACATGACGGCGGCGCCGCCGTACACCCAGGTGAAGCCTCCGGCGTCGAGCAGAAAGGCGGCCAGCGGCGGCCCGGCCACCCAGGCCAGGGAGAAGACGGTACGCAGCGCGCTGATGCCCATCGCCGACCGTTCCGGCGCGTCACGTTCGAGCACCTGACGGGCGTACGCGAAGGATTGCGGGAAGAGTGAGTTGGCGACGGCGATGGCCGTGACGGTGAGCCCGAGCAGCACCCAGTAGTCCCGCACGACGGCGGTGAACGCGCAGCCGGTCATGCCGGCCAGCGCACCGCCGATGAGCAGCGCCCGCCGGATCGGCCGCCGGTCCGACAGCCGCCCGATGAGCGTGGAGCCGAGGACGCCGGACAGCGGCGCGACCACGAGGAAGACCGTCACCTGCAGCGGGCCGGCGTCGACGTCCGTGCTGAGGAAGAGCGACAGGAACGGGCCGACCAGGGCGGTCGAGATGCCGACGGCGAGGAAGACGAGGCCCAGGGGGAGGAGCGCACGAGCAAGCTGCGGCGTACGCCGCGGGGTGTCCAGGGCCATGGCCGCGACGCTACGGGCCGTCCGGGGGCTTTGCCCACGGAGATACCGGTTACGGAGGTCTCTTTCCGGCCGGTGGACTCGCCGACCTAGAGTTGAGTGGAATACGCTCAAGTCTGAGAGTGCTGAACCACTCGGATGCTGTCGCCGAAGATCCGACCAGGGGAGCTCATGAACGCCGAACGTCTGACCACCAAGAGCCGCGAGGTCATCACCGGCGCGGTCGCCAACGCCAGCCAGCGCGGGCACGCCACGGTCGAGCCGTGGCACCTGCTCCTGTCGCTGCTCGACACCGGTGGCTCCACGGCCCCGGCGCTGCTGCGGGGGGTCGGCGCCAACCCTGCCGACGTCCGCCGCGCCGCCGTACGCGCCGTCGAGCAGCAGCCCTCGGCGCGGGGTTCCAGCACCGCGGAGCCCAGCCTGTCCCGCGAGTTCGTGAACGCCATCGGCGAGGCCGAACTGATCGCCAAGCCGCTCGGCGACGAGTACGTCTCCACCGAGCACCTCCTCGCCGGCCTGGCCCGCGTCGGCGGTGCGGTCGGCAAGGTCCTGCACGACGTCGGCGCCACCGAGGAGGCGCTGGTCGCGGCGTTCCCGTCGGTGCGTGGCGGCGAACGCCGGGTCACCAACCAGGACCCCGAGCAGACGTACAAGGCGCTGGAGAAGTACAGCGTCGACCTCACCGCGCAGGCGCGGGAGGGGAAGATCGACCCGGTGATCGGCCGGGACGCCGAGATCCGCCGCGTCGTGCAGGTGCTCTCGCGGCGGACGAAGAACAACCCGGTCCTGATCGGTGAGCCCGGCGTCGGCAAGACCGCGATCGTCGAGGGCCTCGCCCAGCGCATCGTGGCCGGCGACGTCCCGGAGACCCTGCGCGACAAGAAGCTCGTCTCGCTCGACCTCGGCGCGATGGTCGCCGGCGCGCAGTACCGCGGCCAGTTCGAGGAGCGCCTCAAGAGCGTCCTCGAGGAGATCCGCAACTCCAACGGCCAGGTCGTCACGTTCCTCGACGAGCTGCACACGGTCGTCGGTGCCGGCAAGGGCGAGGGCTCGATGGACGCCGGCAACATGCTCAAGCCGATGCTGGCCCGCGGTGAACTGCGCATGGTCGGCGCGACCACCCTCGACGAGTACCGCGAGCACATCGAGAAGGACCCGGCGCTGGAGCGGCGGTTCCAGCCGGTCGTCGTCGGCGAGCCGACGGTCGAGGACACCATCGGCATCCTGCGCGGCCTCAAGGGCCGGTACGAGGCCCACCACCGGGTCCAGATCACCGACGCCGCCCTGGTCGCCGCCGCGGCGCTGTCGGACCGCTACATCAGCGACCGGTTCCTGCCGGACAAGGCCATCGACCTCATCGACGAGGCCGCCTCCCGGCTGCGCATGGAGATCGACTCCCGCCCGGTGGAGCTGGACCAGCTGCAGCGGCAGGTCGACCGGATGCGGGTGGAGAAGCTGGCGCTGGAGAAGGAGACCGACCCCGCGTCGATCGCCCGGCTCGAGCGGCTTGAGCGCGACCTCGCCGACCGCGAGGAGGAGCTGACCGCCCTCAACGCCCGGTGGGAACGCGAGCGCGGCGGCCTCAACCGCGTCGGTGAGCTGAAGAAGAAGCTCGACGAGACCCGCGCCGAGCTCGAGCGCGCCCAGCGCGACGCCGAGTGGGAGAAGGCCTCCCGCCTGCAGTACCAGGAGATCCCCGCCCTCGAGCGCGAGATCGAGAGTGCGGCCGAGGCGGAGGACGAGAAGACCGAGCCGCCGATGGTCAAGGAGGAGGTCGGCGCGGACGACATCGCCGAGGTCATCGCGTCCTGGACCGGCATCCCGGCCGGCCGGATGCTCGAGGGCGAGACCGCCAAGCTGCTGCGCATGGAGGAGTCGCTGCAGGCCAAGGTGGTCGGCCAGGCCGAAGCCGTGGCGGCCGTCTCCGGAGCCGTACGCCGGGCCCGTGCGGGCGTCGCCGACCCGGACCGCCCCACCGGCAGCTTCCTGTTCCTCGGCCCTACCGGCGTCGGCAAGACCGAGCTGGCCAAGGCGCTGGCCGGGTTCCTCTTCGACGACGAGCGCGCCATGGTCCGCATCGACATGAGTGAGTACGGCGAGAAGCACTCCGTCGCCCGCCTCGTCGGTGCCCCGCCCGGCTACGTCGGCTACGAGGAGGGCGGCCAGCTGACCGAGGCCGTACGCCGGCGCCCGTACAGCGTGGTGCTGCTGGACGAGGTCGAGAAGGCCCACCCGGACGTGTTCGACGTGCTGCTGCAGGTGCTCGACGACGGGCGGCTCACCGACGGGCAGGGCCGTACGGTCGACTTCCGCAACGCGATCCTCGTGCTCACCTCCAACCTGGGCTCGTCGGTCGTCTCCGACTTCACCCTCGGCGAGGAGGAGCGGCGCGAGGAGGTCATGGCGGTCGTCCGGTCGCACTTCAAGCCGGAGTTCCTCAACCGCCTCGACGACATCGTGGTGTTCCACGCGCTCACCGCGCAGGACCTCGCGGCCATCGTCGACATCCAGCTCGGCCGGCTGCGGGCCCGCCTGGCGGACCGCCGGCTGAGCCTCGACGTCACCGAGGCGGCGGTGCAGTGGCTCGGCGAGCACGGGTACGACCCGATCTACGGCGCCCGGCCGCTGCGGCGGCTGGTGCAGTCGGCGATCGGCGACTCGCTCGCCAAGGCGCTGCTCGCCGGCGAGATCGTCGACGGCGACACGGTGGTGGTCGGCCTGAACGACCACAAGGACGGCCTGCGCGTCGCCCGCGCCTGAGCCCGGACATGCAGAAGGGCCCCGAGGTTCTCCTTCGGGGCCCTTCTGGCGCTCAGCTTGCCTTCGCCTCCCGCTGCCGGTAGGCGTGGGTCATGAGGATGTCCGTCAGGGCGTGCTCGCCCTCGTCGGACCAGATCCTGATCCCGTCGCGGTGGAGCTGATACCGGACGTCCTCGTAACTGGTTCTCGAGTCGTCATGGTGAACGACGGTCAGGGTGTCTGCATGCGGCATGGGACTCACCGGTCCTTAACTGGTCTGGGGCAGCCGCGGCGTGGTCACGCGGCCTGCGCAATCGGGATGGCGCCCGGATCCGGTCTGCCCGGGCCCCGGCCATGGGTGGGCGGGGGCGGCGACTCGGATGGGCACAGGGCGGCGCCGTCGGACTCCGATGCCTGCGGCGCGCCACGAGATGGAAGTGTATGGGCCGGGCTCAACGTCTGTCGCCCCCTGAACGAGCGACCAATTTCATCCGATTTCGTCCTACGTCGGGCGATGTTGCCACAGTGTCGGGGCCGGTGTCCGCCGGTCCGCGCTTCTGGCAGCCACCCGATACCGTGAGTGGATCTAGGAGGGAGCGCCGATGTACCCCGGAGCACCGGCACCGCGTTCACGCCCCACGGTCGTCACCGTCTCGTCGTACCTGCTCTATCTCAGCGCCGCCCTCATCGTGCTCAACGCGGTGATGGCACTGACGACGATCTCGACGATCTCCGACGTCTACACCGACCTGTACGCCGGCACCTCCAACAGCGGCATGGAGAGCGTCATCGTCGGGGCCAGCGCCGTCGGCATCGGCATCGACTTCCTGCTGGCGGCCGGCCTCGCGGTCCTCGCAATCTTCAACAACCGGGGCCGGCAGGGCTCCCGGATCACCACCTGGGTGATCGGCGGCATCTCGCTCTGCTGCTTCGGCTTCGGCCTGATCGGCAACGCGGCGACCAGCGGCATGAACTTCGACACGGGCAGCACCACCGGGCCCAGCGCGCGGGAGGTCGAGCAGCGGCTCAACGACGCGCTGCCGTCCTGGTACAAGCCGGTGACGACGACGCTGAGCATCCTGCTGGTCCTCGCCGTCCTCGCCGCGATCATCCTGCTGATGCTGCCGGCCGCGAACGCGTACTTCCGCAAGCCGCAGCAGACCTGGGACCCGTCGATGCCGTACCCGGCGTACCCGGGCCAGCCCGGTTATCCCGCTCAGCCCGGTTATCCCGCCCAGCCCGGCTACGGGGGTCAGCCCGGGTATCCGCAGTACCCGGCGCCGGGGTCCTTCCCGACCTATCCGGGGACCGCTCCCGCCGGGCCGGCCTCGCCGGGCGCGACGCCTGCGGGTGCCACGCCTCCGGGAGCGACCCCTCCGGGTGGTGACCCGCACACCGGCAGCGTCCCGGCGACCGATCCGTGGAGTGCACCCGCCCAGCCGTCGTCTCCTCCGTCTTCCGAGACGCCGCCGACCTCGGGCACGGACACGCCGCCCTCGCCGTCCTCGCCGCCGGAGCAGCCGGGCCGGCCGCCGACCGACCCCGCCTGACATCGGTCCCGTCACGCGCCGCCGGGTAACCCCGGCGGCGCGTCGCGCGTCCAGGTAGGTTCGTCCGCAACGGATCACCCGGGAGACGGTCATGTCGTACGCAGTTCAGCCGCCGCTCGCCGCCGCGCCCCCACCGGCCGCCGCGCCACGCCGTCCCACCTCGGTGGCGCTCGCGTCGGTGCTGCTGATCGTGATGGCCGTGGCCGGTCTCGCGTACGCGGTGGCCACGCTGGCGACGGCCCCCGGCACGGTGGACCGCTTCCGGTCCGCGGCCGGCGCCGGTGACGACGTCGACGGCTACGTGACCGTGGTGTGGATGGGCGCAGCCCTGGCCGCCGTGCTGGCCGTGCTCCTCTTCGCCCTGTACGTGGTGCTCGCCCTCGGTCTGCGCCGCGGCAGCAACGGCTTCCGCATCGCCACGCTGGTGGTGTGCGCGCTCGGCCTGCTGGCCGGCTGCGCCTCGGCCACGACGGTCGGGATACAGCGCAGCGGGGACTCCGTACCGGGCTCGCTGGGCGCGGCGCTGACCGACGCGTACCCGGCGTCGTGGATCCCGCTCAACATCGGCCTCGCCATCGCCCAGATCGCCGGGTACGTGCTGGTCGGGGCGCTGCTGCTCGCGGCGCCGCGGGAGTTCTTCGGCCGGCCGTCGAAGCCTGCGCCGCCGGACCCCTTCGCCGTGAACTCCCAGCTCCCGCCCGCCGGGTACGCCCAGCCGGGCTACTACGGCCCACCCCAGCCCGTGTACGGCGCGCCCTACCCGTCGGCACCGATGGCGCCCTCACCGGCTTACCCGGCGCCGGCGCCGGCGCACCCGGAGGAGCCGAGCCCGTGGGCGCCGCCCCGTCCGGTCGCCCCGGCCGCACCCTCGCCGGCCGCACCGTCGCCGGCCTCCGCGCCGACGGTCGGGCAGAACATGCCGGCGGTCGGGCAGAGCCCAGAGTCCGCGCCGCCGGTCCAGGAAGCGATGCAGCCGCCAGCAGCGTGGAAGCCCGTCCCGGCCCAGGAGGCCGAGCCGCAGGCCGTCACCGAGGACGGAGTCGTCAGCGCTTCGCTCGTCGACCAGCCCGGCCCTGCGGAGCCCGGCGCCCACCGGACATCCGCGGGCCGTCACCCGGACGGGTCTCCGGAGCGTGACACGGACGAGGGTTTCTCTGCCCGTCCGTCCAGCTGACGGGGGACGGGACATCGATGGTCGTACGTCACCCGAACGGGTAGCGTTGGTGGCCGAGGGTCTGCCTGCCTTCGCTTTCCGGATCGGCTTTTCCGGAAGACGGCCAGACGTGTCGCGATGACATCGGTGTCAGTGCGTACGCGTTTGATGACCGTCCATGAGTCGCAGCCCGGTGCCCGCGCACGGGAGAAGTGGTTTGAGCTGCGTCTATGTGTCCCCGAAAGGGGCTGCGAGGTGTGCTTCAGTTAACAATATTTCCTGTTGCGCTCACGTTTAGGCGAGGGTCAATAGTTCCTTTCCGCCCCGCCAGGGCAGAAGGTTCCGGTTTTCGTCCAGCCAGTACTCTCGATGTCATGGAAGCCCACGACGACCTGCGTAAATTCATCACTGAATTGCCCGTCGCGCAGCGTTGTGCCGTGCTTTCATCGGGTCGTGAAGCTGACTGTGACGTCGCCCTACGCCGTGTGACGGTGCAGGACACGGCGGTTCCGGCGACCGGGCGGGTGCCGGGCGGTCGTCGTACTGATCGCGACATGGAAATGTGGGACGGCTCACTCCGGGGGCGGGGATCGAGGAGCTCGACCGCGTTGGACAGCGACCAGACGGCGGCTGAGGCGTTGCAGGAGGCAGAGACCGAAGTCGGTGTGGTGGGAATGGTCGATCGGGGTGCGGACGCTGCCGTGCGGGGTGCCGGACAGACGTACCGATCGGCCTACCGTTCGATCGACTTCGGCCTTACGGCCTGAAAGTCAGCCGGTTCGTTCCTGCGCACATGCAGGAGAATCGATGCAGTTGGTGGAAGGATGGAGATCGTGGGAACTGCGTTGGCGGAAATGACAATGCCTCAGATCTCGCCGCTGGCCGGCGAGCCTATTGAACGTGCCGACGCCGAGCGGCTGGCCGGGGTGCTGAAGGCACTCGCGGACCCGGCCCGGCTCCGGCTGCTCAGCCTGATCCAGTCCGCGACGGACGGCGAGGCGTGTGTCTGCGACCTCACCGCGCCGCTCGGGCTGTCGCAACCGACGGTGAGCCACCACCTGCGGATCCTCACGGAGGCTGGGCTGCTGGAGCGGGAGAAGCGGGGCGTGTGGGCGTACTACCGCCTGGTCCCGACGGCGATCGCGACGATCGCGGACCTGCTCACCCCGCCGCGCAAGCGCGCGACCAAGAAGGCGCGCTGAGACAGGCGTAGGTCAGGAGGAACGGCACCCGGCCCGTCCGGGAGCCGCAGCACCGTTTCGGTCCTCGGGCCGGGTGCACAAGAAGCCCGCTGGAGACCGGGCGGGCCACGGGCAGGCCCGCCCCAACCGGTCGGTGAAGCAGGACCCGCGCGACAGGCGCGGTGCGACGTGAGACCCGTGCGAAGCGGGTGAACGGCAGGGCCCGCGCGGATGAGCGCGGGTGACGGGACGCCCGCTTCGGCGGGAAGGTGCCTGGCGTCACCGAAGCTGACGTGACGCCAGGCGGGACACCTCCATCAGGATCCACCCCCGGGACCCGAGGAGCGACTCTTGAACTACGTGTCCGGTGATCTGCGCGACCAGCTCGCGCACGTGGGTTACGACGTGGTCCAGGCCGGCCTGGTCTGCGGCTCGGGCGGGAACCTCTCCGCCCGCATCCCGGACGAGGACGCGTGCTGGGTCACGGCGAGCGGCGCCTGGCTGGAGCGGCTGAGCCGCAACTCCTTCGCGGCGATCCGGATCTTCGACGGCGCGCCGGCGTCGCTGGGCGGCGGGGGGTTGCCCGCGCCGCGGGTCGAGCCGACCAGTGAGATCGCGCTGCACCTGGCGATCTACCGGACCAGGCCGGACGTGAAGGCGATCGTCCACCTGCACCCGCAGACCGCGCTGCTGCTCGACGCCCTGGGCGAGCACATCCGCATCATCACCACGGACCACGCGTACTACCTGCGCCGGGTCTCGACCGTGCCGTTCCGGATGCCCGGCAGCACGGAGGTCGCGGCGCTGACCGCGGCCATGGCGGCGGACGGTACGAACTGCCTGGTGCTCAGCCAGCACGGCTGCGTCGTGCTCGCCGACAGCGTCGAGCTGGCGCACAAACGCGCGCGGAACCTCGAGGAGGCCGCGCAGCTCACCTATCGGGCGCTGACGCTGGGCCGCCTCGACAATCTGCGCGAGGTGCCGGAGCAGTTCCTGGACCGCCTGGCCGGCCCTGCGCCGGTCTCCGTGTGACGGACGCCGCGTCGCCTGGCCTGGCCTGGGCGCAGGGCCGCCGGGTCTGAGCGCAGGGTCGTCGGGCTTGAGCGCAGGGCCGATGGGGCGGCCGCAGCGCCGCCCGGGCCGGGCGGCGGGATCGTCAAGCTGGGGGAGAAACCCGGCGGGCCGGGCGGGGGATCGTCAGGCCGAGTGACGCGGCCGGTGGTGGCGGTGGTCGTCCTCGTCGTCGCGGTCGGCGAACTCCTCGGCGATGCCCGCCACCGTCGCGGCCGCGACCACGCCGATCGCCGTGGCCGGTCCCGGGTCCTCCATCGGCGCGCCGGAGCCCTTGCCGGGCGTGATGCCCCGCTTCTTGGCCCGCCGCTCGCGGAGGATCTCGATGAGGATCGGCAGCACCGAGATCAGCACGATGAGGGCGACGACCGGCAGGATGTAGTGGTCGATCTTGTCGCCGATGGTCTCGTAGATCTTCCGGGCCAGCAGGTAGCCGACCAGGATCACGCCGTCGCACCACAGGATCGCGCCGACGATGTTCCAGATGAGGAACTTGCGGGCGGGCATGCCGAGCGTGCCGGCCACCGGGTTGAGGAACGTCCGGACGATCGGGATGAAGCGGGCGAGAACCACCGCCTTCGCCGGACCGAACTTCTCGAAGTAGTACTCGGCCTTCTCGACGTACTCGCGCTTGAACAGCTTGCTGTCCGGGCGTTCGAACATGCGCCGGCCGTACTTGGCGCCGAGGAGGTGACCCAGCTGGGCGCCGATGATCGCGCAGAGCGGCGCCCCGATCAGCAGACCCGTGATCGAGATGCGGGTGCCGTCGCCGAAGATCGAGTCGGCGACCGGGGACGCGGCGACGCCGGCCAGGAACAGCAGGGAGTCTCCGGGGAAGAAGAAGCCGACCAGCAGGCCGGTCTCCGCGAAGAGAATCACCCAGACGCCGATGAGCCCGAAGGTGTGCAGCAGATCCTTCGGGTCCATCGGGTTCAGGGCGAGCTGTTCGGTCAGCGCACGGTAGGTCACGACATGGAAGGGTACCGGCCCACGCTCGGGGGGTGCCTGTATGAATGCTGTGTATTACAGGCGCGGATCGACCGGCTCCGATTCGGCCGCGAGGATGGCGAACACCAGCTCGTGGATGCGCCACAGCGGCGCGCCCTCGGCCAGCCGGTCCAGCGCTGCCAGGCCCAGGCCGTGCTCACGGAGGGCAAGGCCACGCTTGCGCCCCAGCTGCCGCTGCCGGAGCCGATCCAGCTGCTCGGGACGGGTGTACTCCGGGCCGTAGATGATCCGGAGGTACTCCCGTCCCCGGCACTTGACGCCCGGCTGCACCAGTCGCCCCTTGGCGTCGGTCGCGCCGAGGCCGGCGTACGGCTTGACGACCATGCCCTCGCCCCCCGAGGCGGTGAGGTCGAGCCACCAGTCGGTCGCATCCCGCTCGGAGGCGGCGTCGCCGAGGGTCACGACGATCCGCCGCGTACGCGTGAACAGCTCCGGATCGGCCGCGACGAGCCGGTCCGCGATGTCGAGGTGCCAGCCGTGGTCCTTGTCCTTGAAGCTCACGCCCGGCGCGGCGAGCACGGCGAACGGCGCCAGCGTCACGCCGGTGAGCCCGTCGACCGGCCGGACGTACGCCCGGTAGGCCGCCGAGTACGCGTCGATCTCGGCCGACCGCAGCTCGATCCGCTCCCGCAGCTCGGCCACGTCGAGCCCCCGCGCGGCGACATCGTCCAGCACCGACAGCGCAGCCGGCAGCGCGGCTCGCCCGGCGGCGCCGACGCCCGCGTACCGCTCGCGGATCAGCCCGCCCGCCTTGGCCGACCAGGGCAGCAGCTCGGTGTCGAGCAGCAGCCACCCGTCGTCGAGCACGCCGGCCCGTACGGCGGCCGCCCGCACCTTGTCCAGCAGCGCGGTGTTACGGGCGGCGTCGAAGAACGGCCGGCCCGTACGCGTCCAGACGGCATCCCCGGCGCCGTCCCGTGAGACGCGGACGACCGCACGGGAGCCCATGTGCTTCTCCTCGCACACGACCGTGCCGACGCCGGCCGCCCGCAGGTCAGCGAACGCCGTGGAGGGGTGCTCGAGGTAACCCTCGACCGTGGCCGTCGAGCACGGCGCCATGGTCGGCGGCAGCCACACCAGCGTCTCCGGGGCCAGCGCGAAGCGGCTCATCACCTCCAGCGCCGCGGCGGCGTTCTCCGCGGCTACCGTCGTCCGGCCGTACCCGTAGTCGAGGTGCCGCCGGCCGGTCACGTCCGCGAGGTCCAGGCCCTCGTCGGGCCTGGTGGAGACCGCCACGAGCGGGCGGGCGGGGGCGTAGTACTCCCGCGCCGCCGGGACGGAGACGAGCTCGCGCGACGGCCAGCGCAGCGCGGTCAGCTTGCCGCCGAACACGCACCCGGTGTCGAGGCAGATCGTGTTGTTGATCCACTCCGGCTCCGGCGTGGGGGTGTGGCCGTACACGACTGCGGCCGTACCCCGGTAGTCGCGCGCCCAGGGGTAGCGGACCGGGAGGCCGTACTCGTCGGTCTCGCCCGTGGTCTCGCCGTAGAGCGCGAACGAGCGCACCCGGCCCGAGGCCCGCCCGTGGTACGCCTCCTTGAGCCCCGCGTGCGCGACCACGAGCCGGCCGCCGTCGAGCACGTAGTGGCTGACCAGGCCCTCGATGAAGGCGCGCACGTCGGCCACGAACTCCGGCGGCTCGGCGTCGAGCTGCGCCAGCGTCTCCGGCAGCCCGTGGGTGAGCTGGACGTTGCGGCCGTTCAGCTTGCGTGCGAGCTTCTGCTCGTGGTTGCCCGGCACGCAGAGCGCCGTACCGGCGGCGACCATGCCCATGACCAGGCGCAGGACGCCGGGGGAGTCCGGGCCGCGGTCGACCAGGTCGCCGACGAAGACCGCCGTACGTCCCTCCGGGTGCACGGCGTTGTCGCGGGTCACGGCGTACCCGAGCTTCATCAGCAGGGCGACCAGCTCCGCGTGGCAGCCGTGCACGTCGCCGATGATGTCGAACGGCCCGGTGAGCTCCCGCTTGTCGTTGAACAGCTTCTCGTAGCGGATCGTCGCGGCGGCGATCTCGTCCACGCCGCGCAGGACGTGCACCTTGCGGAAGCCCTCACGGGTCAGCTGCCCCAGCGAGCGGCGCAGGTCGCGCTGCATCCGGGTCAGGACCTGGCGGCCGAACGTACGGTCCTCGCGGGCCTGCGTACGCTCCCAGGCCAGCGCCTCCGGCACGTCCAGGACCACCGCGACCGGCAGCACGTCGTGCTCCCGGGCGACCTTGACCAGCCCGGCGCGCGCGTGCGGCTGTAGGTTGGTGGCGTCGACGACCGTGAGCCGGCCGGCCCTGAGCCGCTTGGCGGCCACGTAGTGCAGCACGTCGAAGGCGTCCGAGGATGCCGACTGGTCGTTCTCGTCGTCGGCGACCAGGCCGCGGAAGTAGTCGGAGGAGAGCACCTGCGTGGGCGCGAAGTGGGTGCGCGCGAAGGTGGACTTGCCGGATCCCGAGACGCCGACGAGCGCGACGAGGGCCAGCTCCGGGATGTCGATCTCGGTCACGCTGTGCTTGATGGGCATGCCCTCCCTGCCCTCACGGTCCAGGTCGTGGCCGGCCGCCGGCAGGAAACGTTCGGTGCGGTCCGTCATGCCGGGTCCTTCCTGGTGAAGACGGCCATCTGGGTGGGGGTTCCGTGGGTCTCGTCGGGCTCGCCCACGCCGGAGAGCGCCACGTCGTACCCGTGCGCCGCCGCGGTCTTCTGCGCCCACTCGGCGAACTCGGCGCGTGTCCACTCGAAGCGGTGGTCGCTGTGCCGCATGCCGGCCAGGCCCTCGTACAGCACGTTGTACTCGGCGTTCGGCGTGGTCGCGATGACCGTCGCCGGGTGGGCGTGCCCGAAGACCGAGGCCTCGAGCGCGGGCAGCCGCGGGGGGTCCAGGTGCTCGATCACCTCCATCAGCACGGCGGCGTCGTACCCCTTCAGCCGGTCGTCGCGATACGTGAGGGCCGACTGCCACAGCGTCACCCGATCGCGCTGGCGTTCCGGGAGCTGATCCAGGCGCAGGCGCTTGTGGGCCAGGTCCAGGGCGCGCGCGGAGACGTCCGTACCGACGATCGCGGTGTAGCGCTTGTCCTTGATCAACGCGCTCAGCAACGCACCGCCGCCGCAGCCGAGGTCGAGCACCCGGGTCGCACCGGATCCGGCCAGCGCGGCCAGCACCGCGTCGCGGCGCTGCTCGGCGAGCGACTGCCGGCGTACGGCGGGCAGCTCGGCGTCCTCGTCGGCGGCCGTGTCGGCGGGCGCGTCCACGGTGTCGGGGTCGTCCCGGTCCAGCAGCTCCAGCGCGCTCGCGGCCAGTGACCGGCGGTGCGCCAGATAGCGACGGGTGATCAGCACCTTCTCCGGATGGGCGGCCAGCCAGCCCTCGCCCGCGCGCAGCAGCTTGTCGATCTCGTCCGGCGCGACCCAGTAGTGCTTGGCGTCGTCGAGGACGGGCAGGAGCACGTACAGGTGGTTGAGCGCGTCGGCCAGGCGCAGGGTCCCGGTCAGCGTGAGATCCGCGTACGGGCTGTCCCCGGCCAGCGGATGGCCCTCGGGCACCTTGTCCAGCGGGATCGGCGTGACCGTCACGTGCCAGCCCAGCGGCTCGAACAGCGCCGCGGCGTCGCCCTTGCAGCGCAGTACCGGCACGCGGATCTCCAGCGGGATCGCCGCGCCGGCCAGCTCCGGGCGGTCCCTCGACTCACCGCGGAGCGCGCTGCGGAAGACCTTGGCGAGCGCGCCGGCCAGCAGGCTGGAAGCCGCGTACGGGCGGTCGTTGACGTACTGCCCGAGCGCGAACGACTCGGGCGCCGCCTGCTGCCGGCGACCACCCCGGCCGGCGGCCAGCCGCTGCGGATCCACGTCCAGCAGCAGCGCCGCCGTGCACCGCTCGTCGGCCGCCTCGGGGAAGAGCACGTACGCCGTACCCGTCGGCACGTCGAAGGCGTGCACCTTCGCCGGGTGCTTGACCAGCAGGTAACCGAGGTCGGTCGCCGGCCGGTGGGTGGTCGTCAGAGTGAGCAGCACCGACCGATGATCGCAGCGACGCGCACACCGCCGCGACGCAAATTACCGGTAGTCGTCCTCCATCTCGACGACGCGGCTCTGTTCCTGCCGGTCCCACTCGGAGACCTCGATCGCCTCCGGCGCCTCGGCCTCCTCGGTGTCCTCGTCCAGCCAGGCCGGCGCCGCGTCCCTGGCCTGCTCGGCCGCATCCACCTCGGGGGTCTCCAGGTCGATGTCGTTCCCGGGGTACGTCATGACGAACTCCCTTCCACCGTCAGGGGCAGCATCAATGGTGCCCCGTCCCCCGCCGTGACGGTACGTAAACCGGGGTGATTACCACCGGCGCCCGCGGCTGCGGAATACTGCCTGATGGAGGACAGCGCGGTCCTGCCCTCTTCATGCCAGAGAATCAAGGAGCGCACCGATGCCCATCGCTTCCCCAGAGGTCTACGCCGAGATGCTCGACCGCGCCAAGGCCGGCGCGTTCGCGTACCCCGCGATCAACGTCACGTCCTCGCAGACCCTGAACGCGGCCCTGCAGGGCTTCGCGGAGGCGGGCAGCGACGGCATCATCCAGATCTCCACCGGCGGCGCCGAGTACGTGTCCGGCCCGACCGTGAAGAACATGATCACCGGTGCGGTGGCGCTCGCCGAGTTCGCGACCGAGGTCGCCAAGAACTACCCGGTCAACATCGCGCTGCACACCGACCACTGCCCCAAGAACAAGCTCGACGGGTACGTCCGCCCGCTGCTGGCCATCAGCAAGGAGCGCGTCGCCAACGGCAAGGCCCCGCTGTTCCAGTCGCACATGTGGGACGGCTCGGCCGTGCCGGTCGACGAGAACCTGCAGATCGCCGAGGAGCTGCTGGCCCAGGCCGCGGCCGCGCACATCATCCTCGAGATCGAGGTCGGCGTGGTCGGCGGCGAGGAGGACGGCGTCTCCGCCGCGATCGACGACAAGCTGTACTCGACCGTCGAGGACGGCCTGGCCACCGCCGCCGCCCTGGGCCTGGGCGAGAGGGGCCGCTACATGACGGCCCTGACCTTCGGCAACGTGCACGGCGTCTACAAGCCGGGCAACGTCAAGCTGCGCCCGGAGATCCTCAAGGAGATCCAGGAGGCGGTCGGCGCCAAGTACGGCAAGGAGAAGCCGTTCGACCTGGTCTTCCACGGCGGCTCCGGCTCGCTGCTCTCGGAGATCCACGGCGCCCTGGACTACGGCGTGGTGAAGATGAACATCGACACCGACACCCAGTACGCGTTCACCCGCCCGGTCGTCGACCACATGCTGAAGAACTACGACGGCGTGCTGAAGATCGACGGCGAGGTCGGCAACAAGAAGGCGTACGACCCGCGCGCCTGGGGCAAGCTGGCCGAGAACGGCCTGGCGAAGCGCGTCGTCGAGGCGTGCGAGCACCTGCGCTCGACCGGCACCTCGCTCTCCAAGTAAGCACGTCGGCGGCCGGTCCCCATTCGTGGGGGCCGGCCGCTCTCGTGTTGCAGGGTCCCGCTCGGCCGTGGGTACCATCGTCGTCTGCTGTTCACGGAGGCGGTGATCTTGCTCGGCATCGAGGGTTACGACCCGGAATGGCACCACGACGCCGTCGCGCTCGCCGCCGTCCACAGAGCACGGTTCACCCGGCTCATCGGCACCAAGCTGCTGCACGGCTGGCTCATGTGGGACATGTCCGAGCGCGGCTGGTTCGCCGACGGGCCGGTGATCCTGGGCTTCGGCGGGACCAACGTCGAGATCACCCACCGCAAGTTCGACGAGTGCGCCATCACCTGGGACCAGGTGGACATGACCGCGCCCATCGACTGGTACGCGACCGGCATCCAGCTGGACTGGCGCGCCGATCCGCACGCGGCGCTGCGCAACGCCCGCGGCCGGATCCTGCGCGAGGTCAACATCATCGAGCGTACGACGCCGGCGAAGTGGCACTCGGGCTTCCTGCACGCGGTCGAGTTCCTCTTCGACGGCGCCCGCCTGGCGATCTACAACGCGATGGACGAGAACGGCCTGACCGACGTGCCGGAGATGGAGCTCCCGGTCACCAGCTGGCGCCGCGTCCACGTCGCCTGAGCGGCTCAGTCGCCGCCACCACCGCCGCCGTCGCCACCCCCGCTGTCGCCGCCCCACGAACCGCCGTCGCCGCCCCACCCGCCGCCGTCGTGGCCGTGGTGGTGGCCGTGGTGCCCGTAGCCGGCCGGCCCCGCGTCGTAGGCGGCATCGCCCACGGTCCCGCCGCCCCAGCCGCCACCGTGCACCCGCCGGGACCGGTCACCGCTCCGGCGCGCGCCGGCCGCGGCCACCGCGACCACCACCAGCAGGAACACCAGGAACAGGATCATCGCCATGACCGCAGTGTGCGGGACCGGTGCCGGCGCTGTCAGCCGACCGGGGCGCTCAGCGCGGCCATCGCCTCGTCCAGCGAGTCGGTGACCACCAGCAGGTCCGACTGGTCGCCGTGCGGGGACTTCGCCAGCAGCGGCCGCAGCAGGGCCTCCACCGGCAGCTCCGCCCAGTGCGCCACCCCGAGGAACACGAAGGCGCCCGACGGGCCGTCCGTACGGTAGAAGGTCTTCGTGGCCGCCTGGAACACCTCCTGCACCGTGCCCGCCCAACCCGGTGCGAACACGATGCCGCCTCGGGACAGCCGCAAAATCGAGTCCTCGCGGACCGCGTTGGAGAAGTACTTGCCGATCTGACCCGCGAAGAGGTTCGCCGGCTCGTGCCCGTACAGCCAGGTCGGCAGGGCCAGGCCGCCGTGCGTGAGCCGGCCCACCACGTCGTTCGCACCGGCGACCGGCGCCGGGAAACGCTCCCGCACGGCCAGCGCCGCCGCCGTGTACGGGTCGTGATCGAGGAACACCGGCGCCGGCGCGAGCATGTCGATCGCCTCGGCGAGCTCCGCCTCGGGCCGGGTCGCGAAGTACGCGCCGAGGTTCGCCGCCTCCATCACGCCCGGGCCGCCGCCGGTCACGATCAGTCGCCCGGCCGCGGCCAGGCGGTGCGCCAGCGTTGCGGCCATCCGGTACGCCTCAGAGCCCCGCGGCTCGGCGTGCCCGCCCATGATCCCCACCGCGCCGTGGCTGCCGTTCGCCGCCAGCCACGCCGTCAGCGCCTTGCCCAGCGCGTTGTCGATGCCCGCGTCGTGCAGCCGCTGCGCGATCGCCTCGCGCAGGTCCGGCGTCGCCCCACCGTGGTCGAGGAAGTGCTGGTAGATCCGGGTGTCGAACATGCCGGCGAAGCCGCCCTCGGCGAACCCGGCCGCCAGATCCTCGGCGGTGTAGAGCAGCGCCGGATGCGTCGGGTACGGCCGCTCGTCGAACGGCGGGATCAGGTGGGCCCCGCGGCGGATCAGGTCCACCTCGACCTCGGCGCCGGCGAACTGGCACCCGACGAAGAACGTCCCGGAGACGTCGATGCCGGTGAAGTCCGGCGGATCGGTGTCGAGCCGCAGCCCCAGCACGATCAGGCCCGCGAGCGACCGCTTGGCGAGGTGGACGTCGAACTCGGCGCGCGACTCGACCTCGAACTCGGTGGCGTCGAACGGGTGTGCACGGTCTCCGAACATCACCGTAGGGTAGCCACCGTGCGAAACGCGTCGGGATCGTTGTTCGGCCTCGCGTACGGGGACTCGCTCGGCAAACCCACCGAGTTCCAGGACTACGCGACGATCGTCGCCCGCCACGGCCCCGGCGGTCCGCGGGAGCTCGAGGGCGACCCGGCGCTGGTCACCGACGACACGCAGATGATGCTGGCGGTCGGCGAAGCCCTGGTCGCGGCGCCGGAGCTCACCCCGGACGGCTACGAACCGGTGCTGCGGAAGGCCTTCCTCGACTGGGCCGCCAGCCCGGACAACAATCGTGCGCCCGGCATGACGTGTCTGCGCGCGTGCGCGGAGCTGGCCGACGGCAAGCGGTGGCAGGACGCGTCGCAGATCCACTCGAAGGGGTGCGGGGCGAACATGCGGGTCACCCCGCTGGGCCTGGCGCCGGGGCTGACCGAGGACCAGCGTGCCGGCGCCTCGCAGCTGCAGGCCGGGCTCACCCACGGGCACCCGACCGGGCTCGCGGCGAGCGAGCTGACCACTCTGGCCGTACGGTGGCTCGCCGACGGTCTTGATCCTCAAGGTCTTCTCCCGGCTCTCCGGGCGCGCTGCGTGGGGCAGGGCTACCGCGAAGAGTGGCTCGGTGACCTGTGGCGACGCTCGGGCGCGGAGAGCCCGGCGGCGTTCATCGCGGTCGGCTGGGCAGAAACGGACGCCGCGCTGGCCCGGGTGGAGACGGCCCTGCGCCGCGGCGATCTGGGCGGGGACCCGTGCCTGGCCACCGGCGAGGGCTGGATCGCCGAGGAAGCGCTGGCCACGGCCCTGTACTGCTACCTGATCTCGCCGGACGACCCGGTGGCGGTGCTCGGGCGCGGGGCGGCCTCGTCCGGCGACTCCGACTCGATCGCCTGTCTGGCCGGGGCATTCGCGGGCGCGGCGCTCGGCATGGCCGCGTGGCCCGAGGAGTGGAGCGGGCGCATCGAGTACGCCGACCGGCTGCGCGCCCTGGGCGACGCCTGGGACTGATCGCCGGCCGCTGCGGTCTTCGGGGCGGCGTACGGCACTGATCGGGATCCGCCAGGAATGATCTCGGCGGCTCCGGGTTGAATGTGGTCATGCAGAATCTCCTCCCCGAGCCTCCGGCGACGCGCCTGCCCGCCGACGAGGCAGCCGACCGAGCGCTGGCCGAAGCGGCGACCACCGGCACCGCCGACGCGTACAAGGAGGTGGCGGCGCGGTTCCCGGCGTACAGCGGCGGATGGGCGGCCCTCGCCGAGCTCGCGCTGGCCGAGAAGCAGGCCGTCACCGCCTACGCGTACGCCCGCACCGGCTACCACCGCGGCCTCGACGCGCTGCGCCGCAGCGGCTGGAAGGGGCACGGCCCGGTGCCCTGGTCGCACGAACCCAACCAGGGCTTCCTGCGCTGCCTGCACAGCCTGTCGCTGGCGGCAGCGGAGATCGGCGAGGCCGACGAGGCGGCTCGCTGCGCCCAATTCCTGCGCGACAGCGACCCGGCCGCGGCCGACGCCCTCTCCTGACCGACCCCGTGGAAGGGTCAGGCCGGGCCTGACCCTTCTACAACCCCTCCGCGACCGCGGCCGCGATCTTCAACCAGGAGTCGCGCGTGCCGCTGGAGAGCTGCCCGTAGCGCAGCGGCTCACCCGAGTCGATGAGCTTCTCGTACGGCGCCAGCAGCACCGCCCGGGTCCGCGCCGCGAAGTGCCGCTGGATCGCCGGCAGGTCGATGTCCTTGCGGGTCGGCGGCATCGTCACGACGCTCACCGCCTGCCGGACGAGCCGCTGCCGGCCGCTCTGCTCCAGGTGGTCGAGCATGCGCGCCGCGGTCTCCGCCGAGTCGTTTCGGGCCGACATGGTGATCACCAGCTGGTCGGTGGCGTCCATCGCCGCCTGCCAGTTCTGCGCCCGTACATTGTTCCCGGTGTCGACGAAGATCAACTTATAGAACCGGCTGACGATCTCCCGGATCTCGGCGAACGCGCTGGCCGTGAGCATCTCACCGGCGGTCGCGGACTCGTCGGAGGCGAGCACGTCGAACATGCCCTCGCCCTGCGCCCGCACGTACTGGGACAGATCACCGACCCGCCCGTGCGACCCGCGGAACAGGTGCAGGTCCCGCATCATGTCGCGGACCGTACGCGCATGGAAGTCCTGCTGCGCCCGCATGCCCAGCGTGCCCTGGGTCTCGTTGTTGTCCCAGGCCAGCACGTACCCGCCGCGCTTCTGCCCGAACGTCATGGCGAGGAGGAGCACGGCCACCGTCTTGCCGGCGCCGCCCTTCGGGTTGACCACGGTCACCTGCCGCAGCCCGCCGAAGTTGCGCCGGACCATCTCGACGTCCTGCTTGTACTCCTGCTCCCGCTTGCCCGGCGCCAGCCGGACCAGGCCCATCGTGCCCTTCTGCACCAGCGCCCGGGCACCCATGGTCGCCACCGGCTCGGCCGGCTTCGCCAGCCGCCGCCGCGCGAACTCCTCGGCGGTCGGCGTCCCGTCGGACACCCACGGCAATTGCTGGTACGGGTCGACCGGCGGCGGATTCGGCCCGGGCGGCTGCTCAGCGCCGTGCGGCGGCACGACGGCCGGCGGGTACGGCCCTGCCACGGGCCGCGGCGGCTGGCCGTTGCCCGTCCAGGGCGCCGGAGGTCCGGGCTGGTACGGGTTCGGCTGCTGCGGGCCGGGGTGTTGCGGGCCGGGGTGTTGCGGGGGCTGGCCCTGGGTGGGAGGGATCGGTTGCGGGGGCAGCGGGCCGGGGTAGGCGCCGGGCTGACCGCCATGCTGAGGTCCCGGCTGGGGTCCCGGCTGGGGTGGCGCGGCGTGCAGGCCGGGTCCCGGCTGCGGCGACATGGCACGCGGCCCTGGACCGGGCTGCGCCGGGACGGCCTGGGGACCGGGGCCGGGCTGCTGCGGGGCAACCTGCGGGCCCGGACCGGACTGCTGCGTCGGCGGTGCGACGTGCGGCCCTGGGCCTGGCTGCGCCGGCGGTGCGACGTGCGGTCCCGGGCCGGGCGGCTGCGGCGGTGCGACGTGCGGTCCCGGGCCCGGCGGTGCGACGTGCGGTCCTGGGCCGGACGGCTGCGGCGGTGCGACGTGCGGTCCCGGGCCTGGCTGCGCCGGCGGTGCGACGTGCGGTCCCGGGCCGGACTGTGGTGGCATGGCGGGGCCGGACTGCGGCGGGACGGGCTGGTTCGGCGCCTGCGTGCGGGGTGTGTCCGGGTTGACCGGTCCCGGCCGGTACACGGCCCCGGAGGTGTCGGGCTCGGGTTCGTTGGCGCTCTGCCGGGCCGGCACGCTCGCGCTGCCACTGGTGCGCGTGCGCTGGGGAAGTTGTCCGGATGGCGTGGGCTGCTGGTCGGCCTTCTCCGGTTTGTCCGTCGCGGCCGGGGTCGGCCGGGCCGGCGGCTGTGCCCACGGAGAATCCGTCGACGCCTGCGGCTGAGCGGCATCCCCAGCCCTCCCGGCCTGCGCGGCCGACGTCCCGGCCTGCGTGCCGATCTGAGCTGCCGACGTCCCGGCCTGCGTGCCGATCTGAGCTGCGGGCCTCCCGGCCTGAGCTGCGGGCGTTCCGCTCTGAGCTGCGGGTGGTCCGGCCGGCGTGCCGCTTACCGTGCCCTGCTTGTCCGGGCCGGAGTCCTGCCCGGTCCGGACGGCGTTCTGGTCGGCCGCGTCACCGGACCGGACCGTGGCCTCCGCGGATCGGGCTCCCGCCGACCAGGCGGACAGGTTCGGGCCCGGCTGAGCCACCGCGCCTCGGAACAAGCTGGGATCCGGACCGGCCACGGCCGATGCCGCACCAGCACTCGACGGGCCTGCGGCGCTCGACGGGGAATCGGCGGCCGGCGCCGGGCCGGGTGTGGCGGCGCCGGACGAAACGGACGCCGATGCGGAGAAGTGGCCGGCGTCGCTCGGGCCGGGCACCGATGCAGTCTGTGACCAGGGCCGGCCCGTGGCGTCCGGGCCGGGAGGCTGCACCGGCAGGCGCGGCGCCGGGGCGGGTGTCGGCCCCGGGTTCGCCGGTGCCGGGTGGTCCGGCGGAGTGGGCGCGCGGTCCACCGGCCGGTAGACCGCGGCATCACCCTGGTGCGGTGGCGCCGGGGGTGACGGGAGCGGGAATGCCGGCGACGCCTCGTGCGGCACCGGCCTGCCACCGTGCACCGGAGCGCTCAGCTCCTCCGGCGGCCAGAACGGTTCGACGTCCCGGTCGGGTGGTGAGCCGTTCGTGCCCGGGACGTAGACGCGGTCGGCGTTCTCGTCCTCCACGGATGCGACCTCCCCGTAAAACGGTCTCGTACCTGCGTGCTACTTCAGCCTCGCACAGACGCTCATGCTGCGTACACCGCCCAGGCGCCGGGCTCGGTCCACCATGAACGTTTGCGGTTCATCGATCCGCCCACGCCGTCGTCGAGGAACTGCAGTTCGCCGTCGCGGGGGAGCACCGACACCGCTCGGCCGCGGGCACGGCGCACTTCCACGCGTACGCGAGGCTTCCTGAAACGCTGCTTGACCACGACCGGGACCGCCACCGCGACCTCGACCCGGCCGTCGGTCGGATCGCCGTCGGCGAGCAGCCGCAGCCCGTCGAACTCTGCGTAGGCACCGCCGTTGCCGATCGCGCAGGCGATGATCCCCTCCGAACCGTCGGACAGCACCGCGTCGTCGACCTCGACCCGTCCGCGCCACGGCACGGCGCGTCCGGCCTCGTCCACCCCGCCGACGAGCGCACCGTCCACAGTGACCGATCCGCCGTCGTTGCGCAGCAGGTCGAGGCGGCGCACCTTGCCGGCCAGGACGGCCGCGGCCACCTCCGCCGGATCGCGGGGCAGCCCGAGCTGGGCGGCCAGGTCCCCGGTGTTGCCGGGATCCAGCGGCAGGATCGCCACCGGCGGCAGGTCCGGGACCGTACGGTTGTCCGCCAGGTCGGCCGGCCGCTTGCTCGGCGGCGGCGCGTACCGCCGGACCAGCCGTCGCATGACGGCCCGCAACTGCCCGTCGGTCGCGGTCGCGACGATCAGGCGCAGCTTGCTGTCCGCGTCGGGCCAGGCCAATCCATCGGTACGGGCCTCAGCATCGAACCGGGCGATGACGGCGTCGATCTCGGCGTCGGACGAGGCCACGACGGTCTCGACCCGCGCGCCCGCCTGCGTCAGCGCCTCGGCGCACTTGAGCACCGGAACACGCGGCGTCTCACAGGTTTCCTTCTCGGCCGAACCGCACCCGCCGCACGCCGAACCGCACGCGCCGCCGCCGGTGGAGCCTTCCGCGAGGCTGAGCAGAATCACGTCGTACACCGATCAGCCCTCGTCCGTCATCGCCGGGCCTCGCTGAGGATGGGGTGGCGCTCGATGACCTCTTCGCGGCCCGGGCCGACGCCGACGACCGAGATGCGGGCGCCGATGCGGCTCTCCACGAACTCGACGAAGCGCTGCGCGTTCTCCGGCAGCTCGTCGAAGTGGCGGGCGCCGCTGATGTCCTTCTTCCAGCCGGGGAGCGTCTCGTAGATCGGCACGGCGTGGTGGAAGTCCGACTGGCTGACCGGCATCTCGTCGTGCCGTACGCCGTTCACCTCGTACGCGACGCAGACCTCGATCTCGTCCAGTCCGTCGTAATTGTCCAATTTGGTCAGCACGAAGTCGGTGACCCCGTTGATGCGCTGCGCGTACCGGCCCATCACCAGGTCGAGCCAGCCGATGCGGCGCGGGCGGCCCGTGGTGGTGCCGTACTCGTGGCCGACCTCGCGCAGGTAGTCGCCGGTCTGGTCGTGCAGCTCGGTGGGGAACGGGCCCTCGCCGACGCGGCTGGTGAACGCCTTCAGGACCGCGACCACCCGATCGACGCGGGTGGGCGGGATGCCAGAGCCGGTGCAGGCGCCGCCGGCCGTGGCGTTGGAGCTGGTCACGAACGGGTAGGTGCCGTGGTCGACGTCGAGCAGCGTCGCCTGGCCGGCCTCGCAGAGCACGACCTTGCCGTCGTCGATCGCCTGCGACAGCTCCAGCGCGGTGTCGCTCACCATCGGCCGCAACCGTTCCGTGTACGAAAGCAGCTCCGCGATCACCTCATCGGGCTTGATCGCGCTGCGGTTGTAGATCTTCGACAGCACCTGGTTCTTGAAGGACAGCGCCGCCTCGACCTTCTGCCGGAGGATCGACTCGTCGAACAGGTCCTGGATGCGGACGCCGAGGCGGTTCATCTTGTCCGCATACGTCGGGCCGATGCCGCGGCCGGTCGTGCCGATGCGCCGCGCCCCGAGGAACCGCTCGCTCACCTTGTCCAGCGACCGGTTGTACGAGGCGATGACGTGCGCGTTGGCGCTGATCCGCAGGCGGGAGGTGTCGATGCCGCGCGCCTGGAGGGCGTCGAGCTCCTCGAACAGCACGGCCAGGTCGACCACCACGCCGTTGCCGATCACCGGGGTCACGCCGGGGGTCAGGATGCCGCTGGGCAGCAGGTGCAGGGCGTACTTCTCGCCCTTGATCACCACGGTGTGGCCGGCGTTGTTGCCGCCGTTGAACTTGACCACGTAGTCCAGCCGGTCGCCCAGCAGGTCCGTCGCCTTGCCCTTGCCCTCGTCGCCCCACTGGGCGCCGACCAACACGATCACCGGCACTTGATGACGCCTTCCGTTGAAACACGTCGTACGCGGAGAGGCCCGGGTACTGCCGAAGTTTACGCGACGCCGTCCCAGGCCGCGGCCGGGTTGTCCACAGGTCGGACCGGTTATCCACAGGCTGTGCAGGTTATCCACAGGGCGTCATCCCGGGGTCGCGCCGCGTGCAAAGTGGACCTGTGGACGACCGTCAGCTCGATCCACGGCGGCCCGTAGGATCTGCGGCGTGCGCGTACTTCTGATCGGATCCGGTGGGCGTGAGCACGCCCTCGCCGTCGGCCTTGCCGCCGACCCCGCGGTGGAGGAGCTCATCGCGGCTCCCGGCAACCCCGGCATCGCCTCGCTGGCGACGCTGCGTGACGTGAAGGCCACGGACCCCGCGGCCGTCGCCGCGCTGGCCGTCGAGGTCGAGGCCGACCTGGTCGTGGTCGGCCCGGAGGCGCCACTGGTCGCGGGCGTCGCGGACGCCGTGCGTGGCAAGGGCATCGCCTGCTTCGGCCCGGGCGCCGCCGCCGCGCAGCTGGAAGGCTCGAAGGCGTTCGCCAAGGAGGTGATGGCGGCGGCGGGTGTGCCCACCGGCCGCGCTCACACCTGCGCGACACCCGACGAGGTGGCCGCTGCGCTCACGGAGTTCGGTCCGCCCTACGTGGTGAAGAACGACGGGCTCGCCGCCGGCAAGGGTGTCGTGGTGACCGACTCGCTCCCGGCCGCGACGCAGCACGCCGAGGATTGCGGCCGCGTGGTGATCGAGGAGTTCCTCGACGGGCCCGAGGTCTCGCTCTTCGTGGTCACCGACGGCACGGCCGCGGTCCCGCTCATGCCGGCGCAGGACTTCAAGCGTGTCGCCGACGGGGACGAGGGCCCCAACACGGGCGGCATGGGGGCGTATGCGCCGCTGCCCTGGGCGCCCGCCGACCTGGTCGAGCGGGTGATGACCGAGACGGTCGAGCCGACGCTGGCCGAGATGCGCAAGCGCGGCACCCCATTCGCCGGCCTGCTGTACGTGGGGCTCGCGCTCACCGGTGGCGGCCCGAAGGTCATCGAGTTCAACGCCCGCTTCGGCGACCCGGAGACCCAGGTCGTGCTGGCACTGCTGGCTTCGCCGCTGGGCGAACTGCTCAACGCCGCCGCCACCGGCACGCTGGCCGACTTCCCGCCCCTGCGCTGGCACGAGGGCGCGGCGGTCACGGTCGTCGTGGCCGGCCACAACTACCCGGGTACGCCCCGGACCGGCGACGTCATCGAGGGCGGCGAGCTGCCCGGAGTGATCCACGCAGGCACGGCCCGGCGCGCGGACGGCGCCCTGGTGTCCTCGGGCGGTCGGGTGCTGAGCGTGACCGCGACCGGCGCCGACCTGGCCGCTGCCCGCGCGGCGGCGTACGACCTGGTGGCGGGAGTGAAGCTGGAGGGCTCGCACCACCGCACGGACATCGCACTCGCCGCCGTCGAGGGCCGCATCAAGCTCTGAGCGCGCCGAACGCGGACTCCAGCTCCGAGCGCGCCGGGATGCGGGCTCGAAATGCGGAGCGCGCTGAGCTTGCGGGGCTCGCGCTGAGCTGCGGGGCTTCGGTGTGCGACCGGACCGGTCGCGGGCTTCGGGTGGGTGCTGAACGCGCCGGACACCGGCTCGGGCCTCGCGTTCCCGCGGGGCGGACCGAGCCGGCGTCCGGGGGTCACTCGTGCCGGAAGGCCTTGCGGTGGGTCAGCTCTTCGGGATGTCGAAGAGCTTGGCCACCTGGGCCGCCAGGCCGAGGTCGCCCTTCGCCTTGATCTTGCCGGTCATGAACATCATCATCGGGTTGCCGTCGCCGGAGACCACCTTGAGGAAGGTGAGCGGGTCCATCGTCATGGCGAGCTTGGGCTCGCGGACCGGCTGGTTGGTCACCGTGCAGGCACCGTCCTCGATCACCGTCTCGTACGTGTCCGTGGTGCCGCCCGGTCCGCCCGTGATGTTCCAGTGGATGACCGCCTGGGTGGCACCGGCCCGGTCCGCGCGGAAGAGCGTGGGCATCCGGCCGAAGACCTCGTCCAGGATCTTGCTGCGGCTGTCGGAGCCCATGACCTCGGTGATCTTCGAGTCCGGGGTGGACTTCACCAGCTGGGCGAACTCCTTCGGACCGATCGAGGCGAGCGACTCGGGGCTGAATTCAGTCATCGTGGACCTTTCGGGATGAGCGCCAGACCTACTCACGAGTAACCCTAGCGATTACCGCGTCGCCCTGCAGTCTCTCAACCGCCGTACGAGGGTTCGGAAGTGAGCCCCGTCTCACCGTCGGCGGCGCAGCGAAGACGAATCAGGCGCCACCGCAGGCAGGCTGCCGCGGGTGTCGCCGGTTCGTCGTGGCGGGGAGGGTCGCCATGCCGGGCGGCTGTGACGTACCCCGCCTGCGGCATCACCCGGCCGAGCGCCTCGGAGCCGGCAGCGATGCTCATGGAAGAATTGGCCGCGTGAGCATCCCGAACGTCCTCGCCAGCCGCTATGCCTCCGCCGACCTCGTCGCCCTGTGGTCGCCGGAGGAGAAGATCCGGATGGAGCGGCGGCTGTGGCTCGCCGTGCTGCGCGCGCAGCGGGATCTGGGGATCGCGGTTCCGGACGGGGTCGTGGAGGCGTACGAGCGGGTCGTCGACGACGTTGATCTGGCGAGCATCGCCGAGCGCGAGCGGGTCACCCGGCACGACGTGAAGGCGCGCATCGAGGAGTTCAGTGCGCTTGCCGGGCACGAGCACATCCACAAGGGCATGACCTCGCGGGACCTCACCGAGAACGTCGAGCAGCTGCAGATCCGCGCGTCGCTCGAGCTGATCCGGGGCCAAGTCGTCGCCACGCTGGCCCGGCTGACCGAGCGGGCGGCCGAGCACAGCGACCTCGTCATGACCGGGCGGTCGCACAACGTCGCCGCGCAGGCCACCACCCTCGGCAAGCGGTTCGCCAGCGCGGCCGAGGAGCTGCTGATCGCGTACGAGCGCCTCGACGACCTGATCGCCCGTTACCCGCTGCGCGGCGTGAAGGGCCCGGTGGGTACGGCCGCCGACCAGCTGGATCTGCTCGACGGCGACGCCGGCAAGCTCGCCGAGCTGGAGCGCAAGGTCGCGCAGCACCTCGGCTTCAAGCGCGTGCTCACCAGCGTGGGGCAGGTGTACCCGCGCTCGCTGGACTTCGACGTCGTGTCGGCGCTGGCGCAGGTCGTCGCTGGCCCGTCGTCGCTGGCCACCACGATCCGGCTGATGGTCGGCCAGGAGCTGGTGACCGAGGGCTTCAAGCCGGGCCAGGTCGGCTCGTCGGCGATGCCGCACAAGATGAACACCCGCTCGTCGGAACGGGTCAACGGGCTCGCGGTGATCGTCCGCGGTTACCTGTCGATGGTCGGTGAGCTGGCCGGCGACCAGTGGAACGAGGGCGACGTCTCCTGCTCTGTCGTCCGCCGGGTGGCCCTGCCGGACGCGTTCTTCGCCACCGACGGGCTGTTCCAGACGTTCCTCACCGTGCTCGACGAGTTCGGGGCGTACCCGGCGGTCATCGCCCGGGAGCTGGACCGGTTCCTGCCGTTCCTCGCCACCACGAAGATTCTCGTCGCGGCCGTGCGCAAGGGTGTCGGGCGCGAGGTGGCGCACGAGGTCATCAAGGAGCACGCGGTCGGGGTGGCGCTCGCCATGCGCGAGAAGGGCATCGCCGAGAACGACCTGTTCGACCGGCTCGCCGCGGACGGGCGGCTGCAGCTGTCGCGCGCCGAGATCGACGCGCTGGTCGCCGATCGGGCCGCATTCGTCGGGGCGGCGCCCGCTCAGGTCGAGGCCGTGGCCACGCGGGTGGCGGAGATCGTCGCCGCGCACCCGGAGGCGGCGGCTTACGCACCCGCGCCGATCCTGTAGCCACGCACGCAGAATGAAGGGGCCAGGGCCAGCGAATGCTGGGCCCCGGCCCCGGCCTCGACGGGAGTTGCGGTCAGCACCACCCACCGGGCTACGACATGAAGATCTTGATTTTCTAGACGCCCGCCACCTGCGTGATCCAGCTGCGGTTGTACGCGACGCTGCCGTAGTTCTGGATGCTCTGGCCGTCGGCGGTCGACGCGACGCCGACCTGCGCGCCGTTGTAGACCTCGGGGCCGCCGGAGTCGCCGCGCCAGGCGTTGCCGCTGATCGCGGTGCTGCGGATGGCCTGGCCGCCGTACGCGTCGGTGACGTTCGTGCTGGTCACCCGGACGGTGGCGGTCTTGAGCGTCGCGGAGGCACCGCAACCGCTGTAGCAGGTCTGACCCCAGCCGTAGATCGAGTTGGTCGAGTTGACCGGCGGGTTCGAGCTGGCCAGCGGCATGTAAGAGGTGGAGACCGAGCTGCTGAGGCGCATCAGCGCGAGGTCGTTGCGGGTCGTCGTGGAGGAGACGGTACGCGTCACGCCACCGGACGAGCGGCTCACGCTGCCCACGCGCACCGACATCGTGCCGCTGATGCAGTGCCGGGCGGTGAGGACGTAGTCGGCCGAGATGATGGTGCCGGAGCAGGTGAAGCTGCCGTTGCTGAAGACGGCCGCGACCCAGGGGGCCGAGGAGACGGTGTTCCCGCCGATGATCTGCTGGGGTCCGTCGTCGGCGGCCTGGGCGGCGGCGGGTACGGCCAGCACGCCGGTCAGGGCGGTGGCCAGAGAGACGACAGCGATGCGGATGCGCACGCCGGGCTCCTTCCGATGTCATCGATGCGGGGGAATACATCGAAGTGGTGACCGAACGTTAAAGTTCTCGCTGCCTCAGGACAAGACTTCAATTGACACCTATCACCGTGAGATGGGGTGTCGTCGCTTGCGGTGATCACCTGGTCGCGTACCGTCCGGGGCGCGTGTTCGAGATCACCGTCGAGATGCCCTGCTCAGCGCGCTGGGCGTCAGCCTGCCGACACCGGCCGATGGGTCGATCGGCGGCCGTACAGGGTAGGCTTCGCGTGCTCGCCCCTTAGAGGGCCACCCAACTGCGCGCCTACAGTCAGGAGTGCCCGTGGCTCGCGTCGTCGTCGACGTCATGCTCAAGCCGGAGATCCTCGATCCGCAGGGCCAGGCAGTCGCGAACGCACTGCCGCGGCTCGGCGTGAGCGAGGTCTCCTCCGTTCGCATCGGACGCCGCATCGAGATCGAGTTCGCCGGTGAAGCCGACCTCGAAACCGCCCGCGAGATCGCTGACAAGCTGCTCGCCAACCCCGTGATCGAGGACTTCACGCTCCGGGTCGACGAGCCCGCCGCCGCTCAGACGAGCGCGTGACCATGCGGATCGGAATCGTCACCTTCCCCGGATCCCTGGACGACGGCGACGCGGCCCGTGCCGTCCGCATCGCCGGCGGTGAAGCCGTCCGCCTCTGGCACGGCGACGAGGACATCCACGGCGTCGACGCCGTGGTCCTGCCGGGCGGTTTCTCGTACGGCGACGCGCTGCGGTGCGGCGCCATCGCCCGGTTCGCGCCGGTCATGGAGACCGTCGCCGACGCCGCCCGGGGCGGTATGCCGGTCCTCGGCATCTGCAACGGCTTCCAGATCCTCTGCGAGGCGCACCTGCTGCCCGGGGCGCTGACCCGCAACCAGCATCTGCACTTCCGCAACCGCGACCAGTACCTGCGCGTCGGCACCACGGCGACGGCCTGGACCAACGCCTTCAGCGAGGGCCAGGAGATCCTGATCCCGGTGAAGAACGGGGAGGGCTGCTTCGTCGCCGACGAGAAGACACTCGACGAGCTGGAGGGCGAGGGCCGGGTCGTCGCCCGCTACACCCGCGGCAACCCCAACGGCTCCCAGCGCGACATCGCCGCGATCACCAACGCGGCCGGCAACGTGGTCGGCATCATGCCGCACCCGGAACACGCGGTGGAGGCGCTGACCGGCCCGTCGCTCGACGGCCTCGGCTTCTTCACCTCCGCCCTGCGGCACCTGGCCGGGACGGCCGCGGGCGGGCAGCTCACAGGGGGAGCCCACCGATGACCACCCAGCCCGACACCGCGACCAGCGGCGCACCGGCGCCGAACGGGGTGCCGAACCAGCCGGCCACGCGCAGCGGGTTCGCCGCGACCGACGTGCTGGTCAACGAGTTCGGTGGGGTCGACACCGTCCAGCAGGCGTTCGACACGCCGGACGAGCTGCAGCCGCACACCGAGCTCGGGCTCAAGGACGACGAGTACGAGCGGATCCGCCAGATCCTCGGACGCCGCCCCACCGCCTCCGAGCTCGCGATGTACTCGATCATGTGGAGCGAGCACTGCTCGTACAAGTCGAGCAAGGTGCACCTGCGCCAGTTCGGCGAGAAGGCCCCGAAGAACACGCGCATGCTCGCCGGCATCGGTGAGAACGCCGGCGTGGTGCAGATCTCGGACGAGCTCGCGGTCACCTTCAAGGTCGAGTCGCACAACCACCCCAGCTACGTCGAGCCGTACCAGGGCGCGGCGACCGGCGTCGGCGGCATCGTGCGCGACATCCTCGCCATGGGCGCCCGGCCCGTCGCGGTCATGGACCCGCTGCGCTTCGGCGCCGCGGACCACCCCGACACCGCCCGCGTGCTGCCCGGCGTCGTCGCCGGCATCGGCGGGTACGGCAACTGCCTCGGCCTGCCCAACATCGGCGGCGAGATCGTCTTCGACCCGTGCTACCAGGGCAACCCGCTGGTCAACGCGCTCTCCATCGGCGTGCTGCCGGTCGAGCGCCTGCAGACCGCGAAGGCCGCCGGCGTAGGCAACGTCGTCGTGCTGCTCGGCGCCCGTACGGGCCGCGACGGCATCGGCGGCGTCTCCGTGCTCGCCTCGGCGACCTTCGACGAGGGTGCCGAGCAGCGCCGCCCGTCGGTGCAGGTCGGCGACCCGTTCATGGAGAAGCTGCTCATCGAGAGCTGCCTCGAGCTGTACGACGCCGGCCTGGTCGTCGGCATCCAGGACCTCGGCGGCGCGGGCCTGACCTGCGCGCTCACCGAGACCGCCGCCGCGGCCGGCACCGGCATGCGGGTCTGGCTGGAGCGGGTGCCGCTGCGCGAGGCCTCGATGTCGCCGACCGAGATCCTGGCCAGCGAGTCGCAGGAGCGCATGCTGCTGATCGTGGCCCCGGAGAAGCTCGACCAGGTGCTCGCGGTCGCCGAGAAGTGGGGCGTGTGGGCCACCGCCATCGGCGAGGTCACCCCCAGCGAGAACCCGGGCGTGCCCGGCCGCCTCATCATCACCTGGAACGACCACGTGGTCGTCGACGTGCCGCCCGGCTCGCTCGCCGACGACGGCCCGGTCTACGCCCGGCCGATCCGCGAGCCCGGCGACCTGATCCTGCTGCAGGCCGACCGCGCCGAGACGCTGCCGCGCCCGGTCACCGCGGACGAACTCCGCGAGACCGTGCTGCGGATGATCGCGTCGCCGAACCTCTGCGACAAGACGTGGGTCACCGAGCAGTACGACCGGTACGTGCTCGGCAACACCGTCCTGGCCCAGCCGGAGGACGCCGGCGTGCTGCGCATCGACGAGCGGACCGGCCTCGGCGTCGCCCTCTCCGTCGACGGCAACGGCCGGTACGCGCGGCTCGACCCGTACGAGGGCGCCAAGCTCGGCCTCGCGGAGGCGTACCGCAACGTCGCGGTGACCGGCGCCGAACCGGTGGCCGTCACCGACTGCCTCAACTTCGGTTCGCCGGAGGACCCGTCCGTGATGTGGCAGTTCGCCGAGGCCGTACGCGGTCTCGCCGACGGCTGCCAGCAGCTCGGCATCCCGGTCACCGGCGGCAACGTGAGCTTCTACAACCAGACGGGCGCCGCGGCGATCCACCCGACCCCGGTTATCGGCGTGCTCGGCGTGCTGCAGGACGTCGCTCGCCGCGTACCGATGGGCTTCCCGCCGCCCCCGAGCTCGGACGGCGACCTGCTGTTCCTGCTGGGCGACACCCGCTGCGAGCTCTCCGGCTCCGAGTGGGCCTGGGTCACCCACGGCCACCTCGGCGGCCGCCCGCCGGCCGTGGACCTGGCCCACGAGCAGCGGCTCGGCCGGCTCCTCGCCCAGGCGTCGGAGCGCGAGCACGTCGTGGCCGCCCATGACCTGTCCGACGGCGGTCTCTCCCAGGTTCTGGTCGAGTCCTGCCTGCGCCGTAACGTCGGCGCCCGCGTCACGCTCCCGGAGCAGGACGAGGCGACCACCCCGTTCGTCTGGCTCTTCAGCGAGTCGGCGGGACGCGTCCTGGTCGCGGTGCCCCGGGGCCACGACAAGGCGTTCGCCGCGCTGGCCGCGGAACACGGCGTTTCGTGCACCCAGATCGGCGTGACGTCGCAGGACCCGGTCCTCGACGTCCAGGGCCAGTTCGCCATCCCGCTCGACGAGCTGCGCGAGGCCTTCACCTCGACGATGCGCACCCTGTTCGGCGGCTCGGCGGAGATCGGCCCCCGCCCGGCGGCAGTCTCGCCGGTCGCGGAGCCGGCGGTGTCGACGTCGGTGGGCGGCAACACGCCTGTGCCGCCGCCTGTCCCGGCTTCGCGCGCTCCCGAGGTTGATCCTTCTCCGTCCTCGGCTTCGCCTTCGGATGTGGACGCCGCGGAGGGTGCGGGGCGGTCGGTGACGCTGGAGATCAGCGACCCGGCTGCGCCGCGGGACGATGCGACTTCGGGCCCTGCTTCGGTTTCGGGCGCTGCTTCGACTTCGGGCGGGGCTGAAGGGCTGGCGGCCGAGGGGCTGGCGGCTGAGGGGCCGGCGGCCGAGGTTGCCGAGCTGCCGACGGAGCCGTCGGAATCCGGTGCCACGGCGCACGATGCTCCGGCGGGCAAGGCTGAGGCGCCGGCCAAGGACGAGCCGGCGGCGTCGCTGCCGGGCGGACCGATCGACGCCAAGCCGGCGGAATCCCCGTCCCCCGCGACGAAGGAGTCCGACGCGACGTCGGCCTCCTCCGACGCCGAGGACGCTGGGACGGGCAGCGACAAGCCGGAGCCCAAGGCCTGACCCGATCCACGCAGCAAAGCAGTGAACGCCGCGACGAGCAGCAGCTCGCCGCGGCGTTCCGCATTCGCACGCCGTGTGTCGCGCGGAGCGCGGAACGGTGACAGCCACTGAGTAGCCCAGACCCGGACTGCCACGAGGAGCCGAAGCGTCCTGAAAGCCGGCCCACGGCAGGCCGAGAGCCCGTAGCAGCCCGAAGGTCGGCCTTACGGCAGCGTCGATGGGCCCGTAACAGCCCGAAGGCCGGTTCACAGCGGCGCCGAGAGCTGCAGCAGCCCGGAAGGTCGGCCTACGGCAGCGTCGAGAAGCCGTAGCAGCCCGAAGGCCGACCGCAGCAACGACGGCAAGTCGCAGCCCCACCCCGCGGCAGTCATCAAAAACCGGCCCCCGCCATGATCGGCGAGGGCCGGTTCAGATAGATCTACCGGGCAGCCCGGCTGTCAGTCGTCCATCCAGTCGATGGGCCGCCGCGGGCCAGGCTGCTGCGGGCCGTCCGGCTGCTGTCGTGGCGCCCCGCGCCGCCCCTGCTCGCCCCCGTACGTGCCGCCGCCGGCGCCACCTCCGGCAGCCCCGCCGCCGTAGGTTCCGCCGTACGTGCCGCCGCCGGGCTGAGCCCCGCCGCCGTAGGCCGCGCCGCCGCCGCCGTACGCGCCGCCGCCACGCTGGTCGTAGTCCTCGCCGTAGGCGCCGTCCTGGTCGGCCCCGTACGCGCCGCCACCGTATGCGCCGCCCGCAGCGCCACCGCCGTAGGTGCCGCCGCCCGGAGCACCGCCGCCCGGAGCACCGCCGCCGTAGGTGCCGCCACCCCCATAGGTGCCACCACCCCCGGCGCCGCCGCCGTACGCGCCGCCGCCGGCCGGAGGGCCGTACGCGTTGCCGCTGTCCATGCCGCCCGCGTCGTCCCAGGAGCCGTAGCCGCCCTGGTCCTCGCCGTCCTGCCCGTAGCCGCCGCCCTGGTAGCCACCGGCCTGGTACGCGCCACCCCGGCCGGGGTCGGCGTAGTCGTCGGCGCCGGGCCGGCCGCCGCCCTGGCCGTAGCCGTTGTCGTAGCCGGGCTCGCCGTAGCCGGCCGGCTCCTCGAAGCCGTTCGGGTCGGGGCGGTACATGCCGGTGGGCTCGTCGTAGCGCTGCGGGCCGCCGTTCGGGGTGTAGCCGCCGCCCTGGGCGCCGTACCCGTTGGGGTCGTCGTATCCGCCGCCGTATCCGTCGTCGTCGCCGTAGCCGGCGCTCTGGGCCGGCACCGGCGCGCCGCCGTACTGCGTCGCCGCTCCGTAGGCGCCTGCCGCGCCGGCCGCGCCCGCGGCGGCCGTCGCGCCGTAGCCACCCGGTGCGTTGTACGCGCCGTTCTGGGGAAGTGGCGCTCCGTACGGGTCCGGGAACTCGTCGACCGGGTCGACCACCGGAGTGCGGTGGATCATCGTCGGGGCGTCCGCGATGGACGGTGCGCCGGAGCGGGGCGCGATCATCGTCGCGTCGCTCGCCCGGCCGCCCATGGGTGCCGCCACCCGGGTCTCGTCCGCCGCGCCGAAGCCCCTGCCGGGCGGTACGCCGCCGCCGGGGCCGCCGCCGTCCGGATCGTCCGGGTCGCCGTTCTTGCGGCGCATGAGGACCAGCACGATCGCGCCGATGCCCGCAGCGACCAGCAGGCCGCCGAGGATGATGAACAGCAGCGAGCCGTTGCCGTCGTCCTCGCCGGACGTCTTCTTCTGGTCGAGGGCCGCGGCCGCGGTGTCTTCCTCCGTGGCGGCTTCCGTCGCCTCGTCGGTGACGTCCTCGGTCGGGGTCGCGCTGGGTGTGGCGGAGACCGACGGGGTCGCCGAGGTCGGTGCGGCCAGCAGCTTGATGGTCAGCGGGACGTTGATCGACTTGTCGGCGCTGCCCTGAACGGTGGCCGTGGTCGTGTTGTAGCCCTGCTTGGTGGCGCCCACGACGATCCGGCCCACCGCGATCGGGTCGCCCTCCGAGCCGGGGATCGAGTAGCGGCCGTCGTTGCCCGAGGTGGTGTTGTGCGCGCGGCCGGCGCTGTCCTGCAGGCCGACCGCCGCGCCGGCCACCGGGTTGCCGTCCTGGTCCCGGACCCGGCCGCTGACCTCACGGACGGTCTTGGGCTTGTCGGCGCCGCGGACCGTGATCGTCCGGTTGGCGCTGCCGGTGCCGCCGGCGGGCGCCTCACCGATCGTCGCGCTGATCTGGACGCTGATGTCGCGCTTCTGTCCAGCGTCGACATTGCCCGCGGTCAGCGTCGCGGTGAACTGCTTGCTCTGTCCGGGCTTGATCGTGTCGTCGAAGTTGCACCGGTCGCAGGTCATGCCCGGTGCGTTGATCACGACGGTGACCGTCTCCGCGGCGTCCGGCGTCGGCGGGACCCGGTTGGCGATGGTGTACGTCAGGGTGGTCTTGCCACCGGACGGGATGTCGCCTGACGACAGGCTGTTGATGGTGACCGTCGGGGGCGCCGCCGATGCAGCCGTGGGCGCCACGGCGATGATGCCGACGACCAGCGCCAGGAACGCACCGGCCTGGACCATCCGGGCTCGTAGGTGCGTTGTCACGTCCACCGCCTTCCGGTCGCACGGTCCCAAGTTGCCTTCGAGTCGGCCCCCTGAATCCCGCGACGAGTACACACCGTCGGCCACTATGCCCTGTCGGACGACGTCCGCGCGACCCAGGGCCGCCGCCTTGTGCTCTTTCGCCGAGTCGTATTGTCCCGACGTGTCTCCTGCGCACAATAAATCCGAGTCGGTGAGGGACGCGCTGGACGCGCTGGACGGCGGTGCCGAACCGGAGCGTTCCGTGCTTCGTGACGCTGTGCGAGCACTGCTGGCGGAGCTCGCGCGGACCGCGCCCGGCCGATCGGTGGAGGTCCGTATTCCACCTTTCGGTGCGATTCAGTGTGTCGCCGGTCCGCGGCACACCCGCGGCACACCGCCCAATGTGGTCGAGACCGATCCGATGACCTGGCTGCTCGTCGCAACGGGCCGGTTGAGCTGGGCCGAAGCGGTGGATTCGGGGCGCGTACGGGCCAGTGGAATACGCACTGATCTCACTCCGTACCTCCCTGTGCACCCGAGCTGAACGCCCGTTATCTCGCGTACACTGGGCCGTCGGAACAGCCCACCAACTCCGAGCAGACCAGCATGAGGGAGCAAGCGCGTGCCCCGAGGCGACGGCCGGTTGACCGACGATCTCGACCCCCAGGACCGCGGACCCCAGGATGCCTGCGGCGTCTTCGGCGTCTGGGCTCCCGAGGAAGAGGTTGCGAAACTCACCTATTTCGGCCTCTACGCACTGCAGCACCGCGGCCAGGAGGCCGCCGGCATCGCTGTCAGTGACGGCTCGGGAGTGGTGGTCTACAAGGATCTCGGCCTGGTGTCCCAGGTCTTCGACGAGCCGACGCTGGCCAGCCTGCGCGGTCACCTCGCCATCGGTCACACCCGTTACTCCACCACCGGCGGTTCCAACTGGGAGAACGCCCAGCCGACGATCCGGGCCACCACGGCCGGCACGACGATCGCCCTGGCGCACAACGGCAACCTGGTCAACACGGCCGAGCTGGCCAAGGAGGTCGCCGACCGCGGCCTCGAGGCCGACGCCGCCACCAACGACACCTCGCTCGTGACGACGCTGCTCGCCGGCCGCCCGGACCTCTCGGTCGAGGCCGCGGCCATGGAGGTGCTCCCGCGCCTGCGCGGCGCGTTCAGCTTCGTCTTCATGGACGAGAGCACGCTGTACGCCGCCCGCGACGCCCAAGGGGTACGCCCGCTGGTGCTCGGCCGGATGGAGCGCGGCTGGGCCGTGGCGAGCGAGACGGCCGCCCTCGACATCGTCGGCGCCAGCTTCGTCCGCGAGGTGGAGCCCGGCGAGATCCTCGCGATCGACGAGCACGGCCTGCGCTCGAGCCGGTTCGCGGTGCCGGAGCCCAAGGGCTGCCTCTTCGAGTACGTGTACCTTGCCCGCCCGGACACCACGATCGCCGGGCGCAACATCTACTCCGCCCGCGTCGAGGTCGGCCGCAAGCTGGCCAAGGAGCACCCCGTCGAGGCGGACCTGGTCATCGGCGTCCCGGAGTCGGGCATCCCGGCCGCGATCGGGTATGCGGAGGAGTCCGGTATCCCGTACAGCGCGGGCTTCATGAAGAACGCGTACGTGGGCCGCACCTTCATCCAGCCCTCGCAGACGATCCGTCAGCTCGGCATCCGGCTGAAGCTCAACCCGTTGCGCGAGGTCGTCCGGGGCAAGCGGATCGTGGTGATCGACGACTCGATCGTGCGCGGCAACACCCAGCGTGCCCAGATCCGCATGCTCCGTGAGGCGGGCGCGCTCGAGGTGCACGTACGCATCTCGTCGCCCCCGGTGAAGTGGCCCTGCTTCTACGGCATCGACTTCGCGACCCGTGCCGAGCTGATCGCCAACGGCCTCGAGATCGACGGCATCCGGCGCTCGATCGGCGCCGACAGCCTCGGCTACGTTTCGCTGGACGGCCTGGTCCAGGCGACCGAGCAGCCGAAGACACGGCTCTGCATGGCCTGCTTCGATGGGCAGTATCCGATCGAGCTCCCGGCCGGTCACCTGATCGGCAAGCACCTCCTCGAGAGCGTCGGCAAGCGCGCTGCGATGCCGGACGCCTCGGCGGAGGCCGCGACCGCCGCGGTGGCGGGGCTCGAGGACGAGTACGAGGATGAGCAGTACGCCGAGGGCGAGCGCGAACGGTCGCAACCGCTGGTCGGCAGCCCGGGTGGGGTCGACGCCCTGCACCGCCCTTAGGGTCGCAACGGAACCACCGCACCACGCCAGACGTCGTAACAGCGGCCCAGCCGAGCAGCACCACCATCAAAGGGGAGAACCGTGACCCACGTGTCCGAGCGCAGCAGTGCCGGATCGAACGGCGCCGAGGGTGCCGACCGCCAGCCGTGGTCGGCCGGGGCCGGCCGCAGCGGCCGCAAGCGCACGGTGACGTACGCGGACGCCGGCGTCTCGATCCACGCCGGCGAGCGCGCGGTCGAGCTGCTCAAGTCCAAGGTCAAGAAGACCACGCGGCCGGAGGTCATGGGCGACCTGGGCGGCTTCGCGGGCCTGTTCAAGCTCAACACGCAGAAGTACAAGAGCCCGATCCTCGCCTCGTCGACCGACGGCGTGGGCACCAAGCTCGTCATCGCGCAGCAGCTCGACATCCACGACACGATCGGCATCGACCTGGTCGCGATGGTGGTCGACGACCTGGTCGCCTGCGGCGCCGAGCCGCTGTTCCTGCTCGACTACATCGCCTGCGGCGAGGTCGTGCCGGACAAGGTCGCCGAGATCGGCGCCGGCATCGCGGACGGCTGCCGGTACGCCGGCTGCGCGCTGCTGGGCGGCGAGACGGCCGAGCACCCGGGCGTGCTGCGCCCCGACGAGTACGACGTCTCCGCGACCGGTGTCGGCGTGGTCGAGGAGAGCGAGATCCTCGGCGCCCACAAGGTCGAGATCGGCGACGCGGTCATCGCGATGCGCTCCTCGGGCCTGCACTCCAACGGCTACTCGCTCGTGCGCCACGTGCTGCTCGGCGCGGGCCGGATGCGGCTCGACACGGTCGTGGACGACTTCGGTAAGCAGCGCACCCTCGGCGAGGAGCTGCTCACCCCGACCAAGATCTACGCCAAGGACTGCCTCGGCCTCATCGAGGAGACCGACGTACGCGCGTTCTCGCACGTCACGGGCGGTGGCATCCCGGGCAACCTGGTCCGCATCCTCCCCGAGCACGTGGACGCCGTGGTGGACCGCTCGTCCTGGCGCCCGCAGCCGATCTTCGACCTGATCCAGGCGAAGGGCCGCATCGAGGACACCGAGATGGAAGCCACGTTCAACATGGGCGTCGGCATGTTCGCGATCGTCTCCTCGGACGACGCGGACCGCGCGATGGCGTACCTCACCGGCCGCGGCGTCGAGGCGTGGCAGGTGGGCGAGGTCATCGAGGGCACCGGCCAGGTGCAGATGGTCGGCCAGTACACCCGCGGCTGACCTCGTCGGGCGCTCACGGCCGCGCAGTGCGGCCGGGGCGTTTCGCCCGCTGACGGTTGAGGGGTCCGCTTCTGAGGATTTCTCGCGCTTCGTGTGAAATGATCCGCGTGTGTCGATGGATCGGCACGCGCGGATCTTTTCGTCATGAATGCGGCTGCGGGGCAGACTCGGGTGGACGCGGGCACATAGCCTGGCCTGAGCCGGCGACGGCGTGGACGGGGAGGTGACTGTGGGGCTCGGCTGGAGCGGTATGCGCGGCATCGCCACGGTTCCCACGTACGTCGTCATGCAACCCACCACGCTCTGCAACCTCGACTGTTCCTACTGCTACCTTCCGTTGCGGCGGGTCGACCGGAGGATGTCCGTCGACGTCGCCCGCGCCGTTGCTGCGTCTGTCGGCCCCTGGGCCCGTACCGGAAGATTCTCGGTGGTCTGGCACGGCGGCGAGCCGCTCGCCGCGGGACGGGAGCACTTCGCCGACCTGATCGCGCCCTTCGCCGAAGGCGTCGAGCACCACGTGCAGACCAACGCGACGCTGATCGACGACGCGTGGTGCGAGTTCTTCGCCGAGCACGGGATCCGGGTCAGCGTGAGCGTCGACGGCCCCGAGACGCGCAACGGCGAGCGGGTGACCAGGGGAAACAAGCCGGCGTACGACCGGATCATGCGCGGCGTCGAAGCGCTGAAACGGCACGGCATCCCGTTCTCCGCGCTGTGCGTGGTGGCGAAGCCCGAGCCGGGGCTGGCCACCGAGCTGTACGCCTACTTCCTCGAGCTGGGCTGTGACGTCCTCGGCATCAACGTCGAGGAGATGGAAGGCGTGAACACCCGGGTCAACCGGCATCCCGAGCGCGACGTGACCGCGTTCTGGGCCGAGCTGGTCAGCGCCTGGCGCCGGGACCCCCGGATCCACCTGCGCGAGGTCGAATGGTCGCTGCGCTACGCGGCGGCGGTGCTCGACGGTACGGCGGACGACGTCCTGCCCCGGCGCCTCGACCCCATCCCGACGGTGGCGCACGACGGCAGCGTGGTCCTGCTCTCGCCCGAGCTGGCCGGCTTCTCCGACCCCCGGTACGGCGACTTCAGCAGCGGCAACGTGCTGACCACCCCGCTGGCGGAGATCCTCGCGGGCGCCGCCGGCACACCCTGGATCGGCGAGTTCCTGACCGGCGTCGAAGCGTGCCGCGCGCAGTGCCCGTACTTCGGCTTCTGCGGCGGCGCGCACGCGGCCAACCGCTACTTCGAGCACGGCCGGTTCGACGTGACGACGACGGACCACTGCCGCAACAGCAAGATTCGCCTACTGGAGGGAGTGCTGGACCATGCCCGAGATCACGAGCCCACGGCCGTCTGACCGCGTGGAGACCGATCCTGTGACAGCGCGGGTGCGCGACACCCGTACGGGCCTGGCCGCCCTGATCGAGGAGGCGGAGGAGGCGCGGGAGCGGCGTGCGGAGGCGGCGGCCGGGGACGGGTCCGCGGTGTGCGCCTGGAACCACTTCGAGAACATCCCGACGTTCTACAACTGGAACAACCGGCCCCGCTGACCCCGGGATCCAGAGCCCGGACCGAGCCCGGCCGCGGTCGGGTCGGACCTGGCCGCGGGTCGCGTCCGGCCTCGCCTTGGGGCGCGTCCGGCCTGGCCTTCGGTCGCGTCGTGCCCGGCCGCGGGTCACGTCGGACCCGGTGGGCCGCGTCGGACCTGGCCGCCGGTCACGTCGGACTTGGCCGCCGGTGCAGCGGGCCCGGCCGTCGGTTGAAGCAGACCTGGCCGCCGGTTGCAGCGGACCTCGCCGGTTGAAGCGGACCTGGCCGCCGGTTGCAGCGGACCTGGCCGGTTGAAGCGGGCCCGGCCGCCGGTTGCAGCGGATCTGATCGCCGGTTTGTGGCGGCATGAGGTAGGCGGGGTTGGGTCGGCCGGTCGCGCCTGAGTGAGTCAGCGGGGCCGCGGGTCGCGGCGAGGTAAGCCCGGCCAGCGATCACAGCCGGAGCCCGAGGGTGGCCACGCGAGCGCCAACCACCGACACCGCAGGGCGAACCGCCCGGCGATTCCGCGCGGCATCGATCGCCGCGCCGGCCGGCCCGTGACGGTCCATGAAGACCTCCGGGATCGCCGCCCCCCCCGAGTCCAGGGAAGCCACGGCGCAGCCAGCCGTGTCCGAAGATGATCAGCGTACGTGGTGTACGCACAGCACCGTCCGGCGAACCGCACACCACACCGCCCGGACGGCATGACGACGCCCGGGCTGTCACCCTCGCTTCAACGGCGATGGAGGGAGCGGGACTACGAGCAGGACACGACGCCCGCGCGGTCAACCCGCGAGGGCATCATGAACTGCCGGAACGACCGCGACACACGGAAGCACGCGGGAAGCCGCGTGCTCTGTGCAATACGGGTCAGCGCCTTGAAGGCGACCAGGCGTCGTGCTCGTCGTCCAGATCATCGTCGTCTTCGTCGTCGACGAACTCGTTGTCGTCGGCGTCGAAGTGACGGTCGGACTTACCAGCACCCGCCAGTTCGCGCTGCAAGGCGGTGAGGTCGGTGTTCGGGGAGTGGTACTTCAACTCCCGGGCCACCTTTGTCTGCTTGGCCTTAGCACGGCCGCGCCCCATGGCTCGACCCCCTCGCACAGAATTCGGGGCAGCCCGAAGGCGGGCCCCGATGACGTCAGGCATCTCTCGTGGGTCTTACGGTACATGGACGATGCCGCCTTCGGCACCTCGGGTTACGTGTACCACCGTCGCGCGTCGTAGCTTGTCGTGGACTCGACGCGCGACGGCGTACAAAAGCCTCAACCCAGGTAGATGCTGCGGAGCCGTCCGACTTCGGCCATGCGCCGCTCGGCGAGGCGGTCCGCGGCCACCGCCGGCGGCACGCCCTCGTCGTCGGCGAGGCGCAGGATCTGACCCGTGGTGTCGTAGATCTTCGTGGCCCGGAGCTTGGCGCGCTCGAAGTTGAAGCCCTCGATCTCGTCGGCCACCTGGATCACGCCGCCCGCGTTGACCACGTAGTCCGGCGTGTAGAGGATGCCCCGCTCCTCCAGCAGCTTCTCGATCCCGGGGTGGGCCAGCTGGTTGTTGGCGGCACCGGTCACGATCTTGGCGCGCAGCACCGGCACCGTGTCGTCGTCGAGCGCCCCGCCCAGCGCGCAGGGGGCGTACACGTCGATGTCGCTGGTGATCAGCGCCGGGGTGTCGGAGACCAGATCGACCTGGGGATACGTCGTGCGCGCCCACTCCAGCGCGGCCGGGCTGACGTCCGTGGCGACGACCGAGGCGCCGTCCTCGATCAGGTGACCCACCAGGTACTTGCCGACCTTGCCGAGGCCAGCGACGCCCACCCGGCGGCCGGCCAGCGTCGGGCTGCCCCACGTGTGCTCGGCCGCGGCGCGCATGCCCTGGAAGACACCCCAGGCGGTCAGTACGGAGGAGTCCCCGGCGCCGCCGTGCTCGAGGCTGCGCCCGGTCACGTAGCGCGTCTCCCGGGAGATGACGTCCATGTCCGGGACGTACGTGCCGACGTCGCAGGCGGTGTAGTAGCGGCCGTGCAGCGACTCGACGAAGCGGCCGTACGCCCGCAGCAACGCCTCGGACTTGCCGGTGGCCGGATCGCCCCAGATCACCGCCTTGCCCCCGCCCAGGTCGAGCCCCGCGAGGGCGTTCTTGTACGCCATGCCGCGCGAGAGGTTCAGCACGTCGGTGAGCGCCGCGTCCTCGCTCTCGTACGGGTAGAACCGGGTCCCGCCCAGCGCCGGCCCGAGGGCCGTCGAGTAGATACTGATGATCGCCTTCAGGCCGGTGTGCCGGTCCTGGCAGAAGACGACCTGCTCGTGCCCGGCGGCGTCGATGCCGTCGCTGCTGACGAACACGCCCATGGCTGCTCTCTCCCGAGTGTGTGTGGGTACGCCCTCGTGGGGCGCCCGAGGTGGTCCGGCGGGGTTTTGCCGGACATCAGCGAGCCTAGTCGTGATCCATGCCGCCGGAATGGCAGGCGACCGGGAAGTCAACCGGCGGCCATTTCGTGAAAGGATCGCGCCGTGCCGTCACTGTTCGCGTCGTACCTGCGGGTTTACGAACCGCTGACCGCCTTCGACCGCGACCGCCAGATTTTCTGGCGCCGCTATGCCCGGGAGGGCCGGGCGCTCGGACCGGTCGAGGGTCCGGTCCGGCAGCGCACCGCGGTGCTCGAGGCGCTCGGCGCGGGGTGGACCCGCCTGCCCGACCTGCCCGACGAGGCGTACGTCATGGAGTGGGGCGACACGCTGCTGGTCTGCCCGTGGAACCTGCGGCTCCGCGTCGCCGAGGCCGCGCTGAACGCCCGCGACGGCGTGCCCAGCGTGCTCGCCGACGCCTTTGTGCCGCCGGTCCTTGCGGGCCAGGCGAAGGCGGTGGTCGACGACTGGCGCAGCGGAGCCAAGGTGCTCGAGCGTGGGGTGCCCCGGGTGCACGAGCAGATCGCCACGTGGGGTGTGCCGCTGCGCTGGTTCGTCTTCGTCGATCTGGACGAGCGGGAGATCAGCCTGACCGGCGGGCGGCGGGTGCTGCGCTACCGCACGGAGATATCCAAGGCCCGCCGGCGGGCGCATCGCGGCGTCTCGGTGCTGCGCAAGTCGCTCGGCGACGCCCCGATCACCGAGGCGGTGGAGGAGGGCACGCGGTGGCTGGAGGAGTTCCACCCGCGGTCGATCGTCGAGCTCGACTACGGCGGGCTCACCGGCATCCTCAAGGACGAGGACCTGCAGGAGGACGACTCTCCCGGGCTGGTGGCGGCCGGCCTCTCCGCGCTGTCGCGGGGGGACGCCGATGACGCCACGGAGGCGTACGAGAAGCTCGTCGCGCGGTGGCGGGCGGTGCAGTTGCTGGAGCGCTGCAACTGATCGATGATTATCATGCTGTTGAGCTGCGGAAACAGGACGAAGGGGCATGGAACGGTGCCCCGGAGGGCCCTATCGAGGTGAATACTCTTCGTAACGAGGGGTCCGCGAAGCGTGATTTTCGGTCCAAACAAGACACTTTCTGGCGTAGAAAACTCGTATAAATCGGGCATGCTTCAACCGTCTATCTAGGGACGTTCGGCCGTTCGGCCCATGTCGGACATCGGGGACTAGCCGGACCATGAGAGACGCACCGGCCGGCGGGACCCCGGCCGATGTCTTTAGGTACCTGTGGAGGAGTGACCGATGGCATCGCGTACGCACGATCCTGAGCCGCTACTAACGCCGGCCGAGGTGGCGTCGATGTTCCGTGTCGACCCGAAAACCGTCACCCGGTGGGCCAAGGCGGGCAAGCTCAGCGCAATTCGCACGCTGGGCGGGCACCGTCGCTACCGGGAGTCGGAGGTTCGCGCCCTGCTGCAGGGACAGATTCCCACGCAGCGTCAGGGCGACTGAACGGACCGCAGTCGACCGAGAGATCGATAGAGGGGCGAACGCCGGGGAAGGCGATCGCCCCTTCTTCGTCTCCGGGTGTCCTCAGGACACATGGATCGTGGTCGTGCCGTCTGCGCCACGCCGCAGCCTGCTGCCCAGCAGGACCAGGCGACCCGCGAGGCCGTACTTGCGCTTGAGGGCTTCGCGTACGCGGGCGCGATCGGCGTCGTCACCGATGCGCGCCGCCGCTTCGACCTCATCACCCTTCGGATTGCCCCGGACGTCGCACGGCGCCACGGTCACCCGCGGACTGTTGCGGATCCGCTTGAGCTTGCCCGCGTCGTTCGTGGTCCAGACCGCCAGGCCGTCCCCGTCGGGCACGGCCCACACCGGGGTCGGCACGGCCTTGCCGGTCTTGCGGAATGTCGTCAGCAGGACGTACTTCTCCGAACCGAGTTGCCCTAGCGCCGTCATGGACCAAGAGTAGTAGCGGTGGAAGAGCCGGTCGTCGGAGAAGTGTTCGGGGAGATGATCCGGGACGCGTACGCGGTGCGCACCGGGATCGGCCCACGGCCCCTGGCCGGCGGGCGGCTGCCCCGGCCGGTCATCGAGATCATCGAGCGGGACGACGGCCTGATCAACGGCGCGCCCGCCGACCATTACCTGGACGAGCCCGAGCAGTGGCAGCACCACGACCATCGTGCCCTGCGACTGTGCCGGGGTGCGGTGCTCGACATCGGTTGCGGGGCCGGGCGTACGGCGATCGAGCTGCAGCGGCGGGGCATGGCGGTGACCGGGCTGGACACCTCACCCGGCGCCGTCGAAGTGGCGCGGGCGCGGGGACTGCGGGACACCGTGATCACCGACGTCGACACGTACGCCTCCCGCGCGACCTCCCGCTACGACACGTTCCTCATGGCGGGCAACAACCTCGGCCTGCTCGAGGGGCCCGAGCGCGCCCCGGCCTTCCTCGCCGCGCTGGCAGAGCTGGCCCGGCCCGGCGCCCGGATCGTCGCGCACGGCACGGATCCGTACGGGACGAAAGATCCTGTCCATACGGGTTATCACCGGCGTAACCGCGAGCGCGGACGGCTCGGCGGCCAGCTCCGGCTCAGGCTGCGGTACCGGCGCCTCACGACCGAGTGGTTCGACTACCTGGTCTGCTCCGTGGCGGAACTGGAAGGGCTGCTCGAGGGCACGCGGTGGCGCCTCAAATCGATCGACGACCAGGACCGTCCTTACTACCTTGCGGTCATGGAGCTGCAACCATGACGAGCCTGACGAAGGATCAGGTACGCATCAGCCGGCGCATGTCCCTGGTGCTGCGGCACCGTCCCGAGGTGGCCGGGCTGACACTCGACGCGAACGGCTGGGTGCCGGTCGCCGACCTGCTGACGGGGCTCGGCCTCGCGCGTGCCGACCTGGACGTGGTCGTCGCCGGCAACGACAAGTCGCGTTTCGCGATCGCCACCGGCGCGGACGGCGTCGAACGGATCCGCGCGAGCCAGGGACACTCCCGCCGGGTCGACGTCGACCTCGGACTGCCGCCCGCCGCCCCGCCCGCTGTCCTGTACCACGGCACCCCGCGCGCCAACGTTGCCCCGATCCTGCGGGAGGGTCTGCGCCCGAGGAGCCGCCACCACGTGCACCTGTCTCCCGACGTACCGACCGCGCTGGTGGTCGGCCGCCGTCGCTCGTCCGACGTGGCGGTCCTCGAGGTCGACGCGGCCGCCATGGCGCGGGCCGGGCACGTCTTTCATCGCAGCGCCAACGGCGTGTGGCTGACCGCCGCCGTTCCCGCCGCCCATCTGCGCGAACGTTCGGAGTAAACGGACAAAACGTTCTCCACCGCGAGCCCGTGCCCCCGGCCCGATAGCGTAAAGGTATGGGGAGCGTTACTCGGCGTCAGCTGACGAACCTCCTCGGCGCGCTCAGCCTGGTCGCCGCGCTGGGCGGTCTCGCCTTCGGCCTGCCCGCTCTCAACCACGCGCTGCCGGCCGAGCGCTCGGTGCCGGTGGATCGCCCGTACGAGATGGGGGGTGGGGTGACCGTCATGCCCCCGCCCGGAGCGCGCGTCGACGTGACCGAGACCCGGCCGGCCGAGACGTCCGGGACCGTGCTGTTCCGGCTGGGGCCGGTCCGCTACTTCATCAGCGTCCAGCCGTTCAACGGCGACCTGCCGGCCGCGGTCGCCCGGCTGCGGCAGCGCATCACCGGCACGTCCGGCTACCAGGTGACCGGCACCGAGCTGACCGTCGCGACCGCCGGCGGCCTCGCCGGGCTGCAGGGCGGCTACAGCGGCCCGGGTCGCGGCGGCCGCTACGCGGTGTTCGTCGCCGACGGTCACACCATCGAGGTCACGGTGAGCGGCGCCGACCTCGACCTCGGGCGGACGCTGCCGGCGATCGACGCCAGCACCCGGACGCTGCGGTCCGCGCCGGAGCCGGCCCGGTGACCGCGGAGCCTCGGTTGCGCAGCGCCCGGTCCGCGCCCGTACAGCCCGGATCGCCGCCGGACCTCGGGGTGCTGCGGCTGCCCGGGTTCTGGATCGTGCTGGCGGTGCTGGCCGTGGGCGCCCTACGGATGTCGATGATCGCGGCGCAGTTCGCGGCCGCGTACCCGATCGCGCTGCTCACCGCGACCGGCCTGTTCGCGCTGCTGGCCGTGCCGTTCTGGTTCGTCGTCTCGGAGCTGGACTTCCTCGAGCGGGAACCGCTCGGGTTGCGGGTGCTGGCGTTCTGCTGGGGCGGGCTGGTCGCCACCGCGGTCTCCATCCCGGCCAGCGCCGCCCTCGACGACGTGATCGCCAAGCTGGGCTCGCCGCACCTCGCGGCCGACTGGGGCGCCGCGCTGGCCGGCCCGACCGTCGAGGAGATCGCCAAGACGCTCGGCGTGGTCGCCATCGTGCTCGTCGCCCGGGCGCAGGTGAACAGCGTGCTGGACGGCGTCGTCTACGGCGCGCTGGTCGGCCTGGGATTCCAGATCGTCGAGGACATCGTGTACGCGATGGGCGCCGTCGCCCTGGCCGGCCGGGGTGACCACGTCGAACCGGTCATCACCACGTTCCTGCTACGGGGCTTCCTCTCCGGCGTCTGGAGCCACACCCTGTTCGGCGCGCTGGCGGGGGCCGGCATCGGCTACCTCGTGGTGCGCTGCGAGCGGACGCTGCGTACGCGGATCGGCGTGGCGATGCTGGGCGTGCTCGGGGCGTGGGCGTCGCACGTGCTGTGGAACTCGCCGCTGTTGCGCGACGGGCTCGGCAACGGCGCGATCGCCCTGCTCGCCGTGCTCGTCCTCAAGGGGCTGCCGCCGCTGCTGCTGATCTGGCTGCTCGTCCGCTCGGCGCACGACCGCGAGGCCGACTACTACGCCGAGCAGCTCGCCGCCCTGGACGACCCGGAACTCATCACGCCGGCCGAGGTCGAGGCGCTCAAGTCCGGGTCGCGGCGGGCCAGCGCGCGGTGGCACGCCCGGGTCCAGGCCGGGTTCCGCGCGCGGGCTGCCGTACGGCGGCTGCAGCGCGCCCAGGCCCGGCTGGCGGTCGAGCTGAGCCGCGGCACCGAGGACCTCGGCCGCTGGTGCCGGGAGGTACGCCGGCAGCGCCGCATCCTCAACCGGCTGGGTCATCCGGAGGCGGTCGTGCCCGAGGGCAAGGGCCCGTGGCGGCGTACCGCCTCGGCGGTCTTCTCCACGGCACTGGCCGTCGCGGTGCTGTGGGCGGCCGTCAGCACGCTGGGTGGCGGCTGACCGGCGCCGGCTCAGACGACCGGCGGGATGCCGCCGTCGCCGTCGACCACCGTGTCGGGGGTGCCGTCCTCGTCGAGGTCCACCATCGTGATGTCGACCTTGCCGTCGCCGTCGGTGTCGAACTGGAACAGGTCCGCCTTGCCGTCGCCGTCGGTGTCCGACACCCAGACGTCCGGCTTGCCGTCGCCGTTGGTGTCGGTGGCGAGCAGGTCGACCCGGTCGTCCCCGCGCGTCTCGACGATCTCCTGCGGCTCGCTCATGAACTGTCTCCTCGCTCGGACTACGGATCGGTGGGTACCAACGTAGGGCCCAGGGGGTACCCCCGCGACCCGGGCGGGCGCCCGGGCTGTGACGGAAGTCGCTGGATCGAGCGGAACTCGCCGGTAACGTTGCCCCTCGTGAGTACAGCGGCAGACGGCATGCAGGCCCTCCTCGCCAACGGGGGCGGCTCCCTGGGCGAGCGGATGGGAATCCGGATCATCGAGGCCACCCCCGAGCGCGTGGTCGCCACGATGCCGGTGGAAGGCAACACCCAGCCGTACGGGCTGCTGCACGGCGGCGCGTCCTGCGTGCTCGCCGAGACGATCGGTTCCGTGGGGGCGGCGCTGCACGGTGCCACGGTCGACCGGCCGTTCGCCGTGGGCGTGGACATCAACGCCACGCATCACAAGGGCGTACGGTCCGGCGAGGTCACGGGCGTCGCGACCCCGGTGCACCGCGGGCGTACGGCGGTCACGTACGAGATCGTCATCTCGGACGAGGACGGCGACCGGGTGTGCACCGCCCGCCTGACTTGCCTGCTTCGAGGGGCCTGAGCCGCGTTTCTTGACGAATCCGCGTACCTTTCTTGACGTGACCGACGTACCACAGCACGCATTGGACGACGCGGCGCAGGTGCTGCACTGCGCGCTCAGCGGCGACTCCGACGCTGTGGTCTGCACCTTCGACGCGGTCGTGGACCGTTCGGGTGTGGTGGGCGCGTACGACGTGGCGTGGTGCCTCGCTGCCACCATGGTGGGACAGAACGTGCCCACGGGCGGCGCGTGGACCCTCGACTTCCCGGGCATCGACGACGCCCGGTACGACAAGCGCTGGGTGGCCAGGTTCGTCAGCGCGTACGTGAACGGCGACATCCCGACGGGCGAGGCGCTGTTCGGGGCCGCCATCGCCGACGGCCAGCTCCCGGACTGCCTGCTCGCGCTGGCCGGTTCGACGGTGGCCACGCTCCGCCACCGCGCGGCATGACCCGCGGCTCCACCGCGGCCCTCGCCGGCGCGGTCGCATGACGGACCGGCTCCTCGAGCGGGTCAGGAAGCTGCTGGCGAAGGCGGAGAGCCCGGCGTGCACCCCGGCCGAGGCCGAAGCCTTCACCGCCAAGGCCGCCGAACTCATCGCCAAGTACGGCGTCGACCAGGCCTTGCTGGCGGAGGCCGATCCCGCGCTCGACCCGGTCGGTGATCGCATCGTGACGGTGGAGCCCCCGTACTCGAGGGACAAGGCCGGACTGCTCGGAGCCGTCGCCATCGCTCTGCGCTGCAAGGTGGTGCATCTGGAGCGGCGCGGCACCGCGCGGATCCACCTGTTCGGGCACCGCGCCGACCTCGAGCGCGTCGAGCTGCTGTTCACCTCCCTGCTCGTGCAGGCCGCCCACGGCCTGGCCGCGGCGGCGGTGCCGAGCTACGACCACCCGGCGGCGTTCCGGCGTTCCTGGCTGGTCGGCTTCACCGAGGCGGTCCGGGCCCGGCTCACCGCGACCGAGCAGGCGGCAGCCGCCTCGGCCCCGGGCGCCGAGCTTGTGCTCGTCGACCGGACCGCGGCGGTGGAGCGCCGGCGCGACGAGACGTACCCGAAGCTGGCCCGGCTGGGACCGCGTCGCCTGGCCGGCAGCGGCCGCGGCCAGGGCTACGCAGCCGGCCGCACCGCCGACCTGGGCGGCAGCCGCCCGCTGGGTGCCCGCTAGTTTCTGTCGCAGCTTCTGAGGTACAGGGCCTTCGCGTACTGCGCCGCGGCGGCCTCGTTGTACATCGAGGCCTGCGCCATGTACCACTGGTTGTCCGCGAGCGCCTTCTTCGCCTGCGTCATCCCCGACCACCGGATGTCCGCATCCACCTCGGACAGCCCGCGCGCCTTGAAGTTCCGCCGCATCTGCATCTTGCCGAGCCGGAAGTTCTCCGCGGCCTGCTCGGCCTCGCGCATGCACCCCATTCCCTTCTCGCTCAGCGCCTCGGCCAGATTGAAGGCGCCCTGCTCCTCCGTGGTGGTGAATGTCGGCACGTCGTTCCTCCCGCGAACTTGGTTCACGGATAGCAGTACGGACCGGGTGCCGGTTGCGCTAGGTGCATGCAAGAAAGGTCAAACTGCCTGGTCACGATTTCACGGCTTCAGGTCGATGGACGCCTTGAAGGAGCCGTCCATCTCGAACGGCACCGATTCGTGCTCGTGGGTCACCACCCACCGGCCGGCGATCCTGCGCAGGCCCAGCGTGGCGCGGAACCACAGGCTGAAGCTCTCCGACGTGCCCTTGGGCGTCGCCGTCAGGCAGTTCAGGCTCGTGCAGAACGCCACGTCGTCGCCCGCGGTCACCTGAAGGTCGGTCACCTCGAGGCTCATCGACTCCTCGAACGTCGCCAGCCACGCCGACACCGACTCGACGGTGCTCTCCGGCTGGCGCAGCGGCGGTGCGAGCGTGAACTCGACGATGCCGGGCGCATTGTGAGCCAGCATCGCCCGTGGGTCCTTCGCCGCCACGGCGGCCGCGCGCTCCAAGACGACGGTACGGATCTCTTCCACGATTTCCTCCTCGCGTACGGGTCTGTCACCGGTGATGTCGAAGCGGTGGACGCGGTTTCGACGTCCCCGGGTGGAGGATCCATTCCTGAGGAGGAAGAAATGAAGTACCTGATCCTGATCCAGTCGAACGAGCGGTCCCTCGCCGTCTGGGAGACGCTCACCGACCAGCAGCGCACCGACTTCGGGGTCGGGCACCTCAAGCTCAGCCAGGAGATGGCCGAGGCGGGCGTGCTCGTCGCGTCGGAAGGGCTCGCCGACCCGTCGCTCGCCACCTGGGTGTCGGTGCGCGACGGCCGGACGATCGCCTCCGACGGCCCGTACGCCGAGGTCAAAGAACACCTCGCCGGGTTCTACCTGATCGACTGCGCGGACGCCGACGAGGCCGTCGCCTGGGCCGCCAAGGTGCCGGACGCCGCGTACACGCAGGTGGAGGTGCGGCCCGTGCTCGACATGAGCGGCTGGGACTTCTGAGCGTGGCCGTGGCGCTGGAGGATCTGCTGCGCGAGTGCGCGCCGCAGGTCCTGGGCGCGGTCGTGCGCCGGTACGGCGACTTCGACACGTGCGAGGACGCGGTCCAGGAGGCCCTGCTCGCCGCCGCGCAGCAGTGGCCGGTCGAGGGCATCCCGGCGCAGCCCCGCAACTGGCTGATCACCGTCGCGTCCCGGCGCCGTATCGAGTCGCTGCGCAACGAGACCGCCCGGCGCCGCCGCGAGGACGCCGTCAGCCACGAGCCGGCCGCCCCGGCGGTGCCGTCCGTCGATGACTCGCTGACGCTGCTGCTGCTCTGCTGCCACCCCGCGCTGACCACTGCCTCTCAGGTGGCGCTGACCCTGCGCGCGGTCGGCGGACTCACGACGGCCGAGATAGCCCGGGCCCTGCTCGTGCCGGAGTCCACGGTCGGGCAGCGGATCAGCCGGGCCAAGCACAAGATCCGGGAGGCCGGGGCCAGGTTCGCGCTGCCGCCGCCGGACGAGCTCGAGACGCGGCTGGTCGCCGTACGCCAGATCCTGTATCTGATCTTCAACGAGGGGTACACCGCCAGCTCGGGCGCGCGGCTGCACCGGGTCGAGCTGAGCGCGGAGGCCGTACGGCTGACCCGGCAGCTCCGGGCCCGGCTGCCCGACGACGGCGAGGTGGCCGGCCTGCTCGCGTTGATGCTGCTCACGGACGCGCGGCGACCGGCGCGGACGCGGCCCGACGGCGCCCTGGTGCCCCTCGCCGACCAGGACCGGTCGCTGTGGGACAGCGCGGCGATCGGCGAGGGGATCGCGTTGATCACCGCGACGCTGGCCCGGGCGCCGATCGGGCCGTACCAGCTGCAGGCCGCGATCGCGGCGGTCCACGCCGAGGTTGCCCGCGCCGAGGACACCGACTGGCCACAGATCCTCCAGCTGTACGGGATCCTCGAGGCGCTCGCGCCGGGCCCGATGGTCACGCTGAACCGCATCGTCGCGCTCGCCGAAGTACGCGGACCCGCCGAGGCGCTCCGGCACCTCGACGCGGCGGCGCTGGGCGGCCATCACCGGGTGGCCGCGGTCCGGGCTCACCTGTTGGAGCGAACCGGCGACCTCGCCGCCGCCCGGTCCGTCTACCTCGACGCGGCCCGGCGCACGCTCAGCGTTCCGGAGCAGCGCTACCTGGCAGCCCGGGCCGCCCGCCTTCGTGCACCGTGATCACAACCCACGGCTACCGGGAGGAAATCGTGTCGCGCGCCACGGCGCCGATGGTTCGGGTGTCTGAGCCGCCGGTGATCAAAGGGAGCACGTCGTGGGCGTACGCGAGCAGGGATGGTCCGGTGCGGGCCGGTTCGGTGTCAGGGCGATGACCGGGCTGCTCGCCGCGGGCCTCGTCGCGGGCGTCGGCGGTACGCACACGGCCGCCGCGGACCCGTCCGGGCCCGCCGCGCAGCAGGCCGCGCCGGTGCCGGCCCGGCCCATGCCCGTCCCGACCGCGCGCACCGACGCGTTCGAAGCGACCCGGGTCATGCCGCTCGGCGACTCGATCACCCGCGGCACCGGCTCACCGACGCGCGCCTCGTACCGGATGGACCTCGCCGGACGCCTGCTCAAGGGCGGCATGGAGATCAACTACGTGGGGTCGCAGCGGGACGGCACGGGCAGCGACATCAACCACGAGGGCCACGGCGGCTGGTCCATCGACGAGCTCTCCGAGGAGCTGGACGGCTGGCTGGACGAGTACCGCCCGGACGTCGTCCTGCTGCACGCCGGCACCAACAACATCACCCAGGGTGACTCGGCCACGACCACGGCCCGCAAGCTCTCCGCGATGATCGACCAGATCCGCACGGACCGGCCCGACGCGTACATCTTCGTCGCGCAGATCATCACCAGCCGGGTGCCCCGCGAGGCGGCCGTCGACCGCGCGTACAACCGGCTGATCCCGCAGCTGGTCGCGGACAAGCAGGACGACCGCATCACGGTCGTCGACCAGTCGTCGGTGGCCGGCATCGACCTGCACGACCTTCACCACCCGAACGACTTCGGCTACTCCAAGATGGCGTGGAACTGGTACCAGGGCATGTCCCGCGTGTTCGGCACCTCCGGCGACACCGGCCCCAACCCGTACCGGATGAGCCGGGCGGTCCGCTGCCTCGCCACGAAGAGCACGGTTGACGGCGAGGAGCGCCACCGCACGGAATGCCGCCTCTGGACGTTGCGGACCACCACGGTCACGACGAACGGCGAGAAGCGACAGGTACGGGCATGGATGACGCTGCGGGAGACCAAGCAGGCCTATCGCGTACGGGTGAACGGCGAGCTGCGGACGCGTACCCGGGTGGTCCGGCGCTGGACCGGCCCCGGCAACCTCCTCAACATCTGACCGCCCGGGGCTGCCTTCCCCGTCGTCCGGGCCCGGTCAGGTCTGGCCTGTCTCGGACGTCTCGGCGGGCGCCCCGTCGCCCCGCGCGGTCAGGTCTGGCCGGTCTCGAACATCTCCAGGACGCCGGAGACCTCGAGCACCCGGTGCACCAGCCCGTGCGCGTTGACGATCGACATCTTGACCCCGGCCGACCGGGCGGCGAGGAAACCCTCGATCAGCGCGCCCATGGCCTCACTGTCGAGGAAGGCCGTGTCGTCGAAATCCACGACGACGGCGCCGGACCCGTCCTCCTGCGCGGCAGCCACGAGCACGTCCCGCAGCTCCTGGCGGGCGTTGATGTCCAGATCGCCGGACAGCCTGACGGCACCCGCCTCCCGGGTGATCTGGTAGCTCGGCTCGATCACGGACAACCCTCTGACTTGATCAATCGTCCTGCGATCATAGGTCAGCGGGGCATCGGGAACTCGGCCCAGACGTGCTTGCTGTCGCCCTCGACATACCACCCGATCTCCAGCGCGAACCTCTTCGCCAGCTGCAGCCCCAGCCCACCCTGCCCGAGCGGCCGGCCCTCGCTGTACTGCGGCACCACGTCGGGTGCCTGGTCGGCGACGTCGAGCACGTACCGGTCACCGGAACGCCCGAGCCGTACGGTAGTCGGCGGCAGCGCGTGCCGCAGAGCGTTCGTGGCCAGCTCGGTCGCCACGAGACAGACCTTCTCCGGAACCTCGTCGAGGGCAGCCCCCTCGGCCAGCGCCTCCCCGGTCACGGCCTCGTGCAGGGACGCGCGCAGAAGCTTCAGCTGGGCGGGGCTGTCCAGAACCCACCGGCGAAGCTCGGTCATCGGCGGCGGTAGCTGTGCGCTGAGTGAAGGCATGACTCTCTGTTGCCCTACGGGCCCGCGGATCATGTATCCCGTCGCGCATTTGCCGCCCATCGGGCCCGATGGCTGACCGCCTCCACCACGGACCTGGGTCCTCGCGGGTCGCCTCCGGGGTAAGTGGCGGTCCCGAAACCCGCTCTCCGCCGGCCGCCTCCCGCGCGGGTCGCGGTCGCGGATCCCACTGCTTGCTGGCGGCCTCCCGCGCGTCGCGGTCCATGCCTCGCCGCCCGGCCGCCTTCTGCGCGGGTCTGGTCCATGCTGGAGCCTGGCGCGGACCCGACTGACGTGTGATGGGGCCGGACAGCAAAACGCCCACCGTGCGTTTCCGCAGGTGGGCGGTGCTCAAAGCCCGGCGAAGGACTTGGTGGCCAGGGGCGGGGTCGAACCGCCGACCTTCCGATTTTCAGTCGGACGCTCGTACCAACTGAGCTACCTGGCCGTTGCCGCGGATGGTGCTTGCGGCTGGGCTTGTGGCGGTCCTGACGGGACTTGAACCCGCGACCTCCGCCTTGACAGGGCGGCGAGCACTCCAACTGCTCCACAGGACCTTGCTGATGTTGCTCTTTTCTACCACCTGCACTGACCCAGGTGGTCCGTACCCCCAACGGGATTCGAACCCGTGCTACCGCCTTGAAAGGGCGGCGTCCTAGGCCACTAGACGATGAGGGCAACTCCGCCATCATTGCACATCGGCAACTCCTGCGGTGTGGGCCCCAACCGGCCCCGCTTGAGGCTTGGAAAGCATACGTGATGGCGGTGCCGTCATCCAAACCGGTATCCCCCTTGCCGTGGCAGGCCCTTGACCAGCGGAAACATCGGCTCGCCTGGAGTGAGGACGTAATTGGTGTGCCGAGCGCCACTGGGCCGGTGCGGGGTTCACACGGCCTCCGGTGCCACTGCGGCCGAGATCAACCGGACTCCTTCGCCGAGGCTGTGGAGCAGTACGACGCCCTCGGGCAGGCCGTCGGCCGGCCATCCCGGCCCGGCGGCAGCGGCGAGCAGCGGGGCGTGCCCGGACGACAGCAGCCGTTCCCATTGCGAGGGGTCTCCGGTGTCGGGCAGCTGCGACCACAGCACCACCGCGATCGGGCCGGTACGCGCCACCGCGTCAGCCAGGGCCTGAGGCGGCACCCGGGCACCCAGTAGCCGGGTCGGTACGCCGTGCTCGGCCAGGGCCGCCGCGAGCGCCTCCAGGGGCAACGTGTGCTGCTCCTCGTCCGCCGCCGCCAGCAGAACGCGAGGAACCCGACCGCTCGGAGGACGGGGTACGGCGCTCAGCACCTCGGTCACCCCGCGTGACAGCAGGTGCTCGACCTCGACGAACCGTTTCGTGGCCTCGTACCGGTCGCCGATGCCGATCAGCACCGGCATGATGACCTCTTCCCAGGTGGCGACCACACCGCGGCTGACCACGGCCATCTCGAGGATGTCGCGCAACGCGGGGGCGTCCAGGCGCATGGCGGCCCGGGCCACGCCACGGGCGGCGGGCCCGGCCCGCCCGGTGCGGATGGCATGCCCGCCACCGTCACGGCTCGTGATGGTCAGGCGCCCGGTCAGCTCCGGCCAGACCGCGTCGATCCGCGTCCGTTGCGGGGGCGGTTCGCCCGGCGGCCCCTCGGATCGGGTGTCCGGCGGGGCGGCGATCCCGGTCTCGGGCATGTCGATCGGAACGGGGACCCGGCGAGCCCACGCGGCGGCCTCCGCCGGCGGTACGCCCTGCGCGGTGAGGCGGCGCATCACCTGGAGGCGGTCCATGTCCTCCGGGGTGTACCGGCGGTGGTGGCCGGGCACGTGCCGGCTCGGGCCCAGCCCGTACCGCTGGTGCCAGGTGCGCAGGGTGGTGACGGCGACGCCGAGCCGGCGCGCCACGGCTCCCGCGGTCAGGGCCTCATCGGCCACCTGATGACTCCGCCGCGTCCGTACGGTCGAGGAAGTGCTGCAGCCTTTCGGTGACGCCGGCCAGCCAGGGTGCGTACGCCCGCGGTTCGCGCGCGATCGCCTGCGCGAGCTCGTCGAGCGGCACCCAGCGCACGTCGGCCACCTCGTCGGGATCGGCCAGCACGGGCAGGTCCGCGTTCACCTCGCCGAGCAGCACGTGGTCGTACTCGTATTCGACCCGTCCCGTGGTCGGATCCTCCGCGTAGTACGAATACACGCCCACCTCGGTCAGCGGCACCTCGGCCACCCCGACCTCCTCGACGAGCCGCCGGCCGGCCGCGACCTGCAGGGACTCCTCCGGGAGCGGGTGGCCGCAGCACGTGTTGGCCCAGCGCAGCGGAAAGCGGGTCTTGACCTCGGCCCGCTGCTGGAGCAGCACCCGCCCCGCGGGGTCGCGCAGGAACACCGAGAATGCCCGGTGCAGCATGCCCGGGGCGGTGTGCGCCTCGTCGACCGTCACCTCCCCGACGGCCTGCCCGTCCGGGTCGACCAGTTCGACCAGGTGGCTCTCGCGGGATCCGATGCCGTTCTCGCTGCCGCGCGTCTCGCTCACGTCGTCCTCCCCACGATCTCGCCCCGCTGCCCGGCCGGCCCGGCGACCCGGGTGGCCGCCAGCTTTCCGGAGATCAGCACCATCGGTACGCCCACGCCCGGCTGCGTTCCCGAGCCGGTGAACACCACGTTGGACAGCGTCGGGTGGAGGTTTCCGGGGCGGAACGGGCCGGTCTGGGTGAACGTGTGGGACGAGGCGAACGGCGTACCGGCCGCCATGCCCTGCGCCGCCCAGTCCGCCGGCGTGATGATCCGCTCAACCTCCACGCCGTCTCGGAAGCCCACGTACCCGCGCTGCTCCAGCACCTGCATCAGCTCGTCGGCGTAGCGGCGGCCGAGGCCACCGTTCCAGTCGAACGGCGCGGCGTCGAGGTTGGGCGTCGGTGCCAGCACGTAGTACGTCTGGCGGCCGGCCGGTGCGACGCCGGGATCGCTGCGGCTCGGGTTGGTGACCAGCAGTGAGGGGTCGCTCATCAGCAGCCCCTGCCGGATGACCTCGTCGAACGTGCCGCGCCACGCGGCGCCGAAGTGGATGTTGTGGTGCGCGATCTTCGAATAGGTGCGGTCCGATCCGATGTGGAGCACCACGCACGACGGCGAATAGGTGAGCTTGCGGGGGCGCCGGCTCGCCGGCAGCAGGTCGCGATACGCCACCGGCAGATCCGGGTTGAGCACGACCACGTCCGCGGGGATGCGTTCGCCCGTGTCGGTGCGCACCGCGGTGGCACGGCCGTTGGCGGTCTCGACAGCGGTCACCGTCGTCTCGTACCGGAACTGCACGCCGTGCTTCTCCGCGGCGCCGGCCAGCGCCTTGGGCACGGCGTGCATGCCGCCGCGCGGGAAGAACACCCCGGCGACCGAGTCGAGATACGCGATCACCGCGTAGATCGCGAGAGCGTCGTGCGGCGCGAGGCCGGCGTACATGGCCTGGAAAGAGAAGATCCGTTGGGTACGCGGATCCTTGAAGTACTCGTTGATCTTCGGCTGGAGCCGGCGGAAGCCACCCATCCCGAGGAGCTTGACGAGGTTGAGGTTGAGCAGGTCGAGCGGGGTGTCGAGGTTGCGGTCGATGAAGTTGTCCCGCTCGAGGCGCCAAAGATCGCGGGCGAAGTCCACGAACCGCAGGTAGCCGTCGGCCTCCCGGGGCCCGCAGACGCGCGAGATCTCGGCGGCCATCCGCACGGTGTCCGTCTTCACGTCCAGCGTCGACCCGTCCGGGTAGTACGCCCGGTATGCAGGGTCGAGCGGCGTCAGCTCCAGCCAGTCGGACAGCTTCTCCCCGACGGCGGCGAGCGGCTCCTCGATCAGCTCGGGCATGGTCAGCACCGTCGGGCCGGTGTCGAACTCGTATCCGTCGATCGACAGCCGGCCGGCCCGGCCCCCGGGCACCGCCTCCCGCTCGACGACGGTCACCTGCCGTCCGGCCGCGGCCAGGTGCAGCGCACAGGCCAGGCCGCCGAGTCCAGCTCCGACGACGACGACATGGTCGGTCGGTCCGGTCACTCTTCGCACGTCACCAGCTCCAGAGGGGGTCAGCGAGCCGCCGGTGGGAGGCTCGCGGAGAAAAGTCGATCGTCGGCTGTCCCGGGTCGGGACGGCTCCTCGGGGACGGCTCGTGTGGCCCGGCAGCAGGGTGCCGGAGCCCGGCCATCCCCATCATGCTGGGCGGTGGGTCGCCGTGACGGCAAGGTCGGTGAGTGCGGCGCGGGCTTCGTGCTCGATGGGCGCGTCGAGCAGGGCTGCGACCGCCTCCTCGACCCGTTGCCGGATCATCGCCTCCACCCGGGCCACGGCCCCGGTCTCGACGATGATCTCCGCCTGCCGGGCGACCGTCTCGTCCGAGTGGTCGGGTGACGGGAATCCGAGCGGGCGCGACGATTCGTCCACGCGCGGACTCCACGGTGAGAGGGGACCGCCGGAGCCGTCGGCGGGGATGACGGCTCCGGCGGGGTCTTTGGTGAGCTCGGCGCGCTGGGCGGGCGTCGCGAGCTGGCGGGCGAGCATGAGAAGGGCGGTCGGCTTGCCCGTGCGCAGGTCGTCCCCGGCCGGTTTCCCGGTCACCGCGGGGTCGCCGTACACGCCGAGGATGTCGTCGCGGAGCTGGAACGCTTCGCCGACCGCTATGCCGTATCTGTTGTAGGCGTCGTCGACGGCGGCGGCGTCCTCCCGGACCGGACCGGCCAGGGCCAGCCCGAACTGCAGTGGCCGCTGCACCGTGTAGCTCGCCGTCTTGTGGCGGGCCACCAGCAGGGCGCGGTCGACCGTCCAGTCGTGCGGCTGAGCCTCGCCCAGGACGTCGAGATACTGCCCGGCGACGGCCTCGACGCGCATCCGGTCGTAGCGGGCCCGGACCGCGAAGAGGGTTGCGGTGGTCAGTGCGGTCTGCGCGAGCAACTGGTCCGCCCAGATCAGGCACAGGTCGCCGACGAGGATCGCCGAGGTCTCGCCGAAGTGGTCCGGATCGCCGAGCCGGCCAGCGCTGCCGTGCTGCGCGGCGAAGAGGCGATGCGCGGTGGGCCGCCCCCGGCGGGTGTCCGATCCGTCCATCACGTCGTCGTGGACGAGGGCGAACGTGTGCATGAGCTCGAGCGCCGCGAGGGCGGGGAGCACGGGGTCGACCGGCTCGCGGAAACCGACCACGCCGCGCCAGCCCCAGTGGGCGAACGTCGGCCTGAGTCGTTTTCCGCCCGCGAGCACGAGGTCGCGCGTCGTTCTGGCGAAGGAACCCAGCGCCGGGTCCACCGTGTCGAGGGCGGCGATCTGGCTGGCGAGGAAGTCGGCCAGCGTCCCCTCGACAGCATTCACCAGGCCGTTCATGGGTATCGGCTGATGTGAGGTCCCGCAGCGCGGGTTGCCCTCGAGGATGTCGTTGGCCACGAGGACGACAGTACCGTAGGCTGCGTGTTGCGTCGATTCGTGAGTCGATTTGTTTTCGGAGGATGCGATGGAGGCAGCGATGGAGGCAGCGGTGGAGACCGATCTGGCAGCCGCCTACGAACGCTGCCGCCGGCTGCATCGCAGCCACGGCCGCACCTACTACCTCGCGACCCGTTTGCTACCCGCCTGGAAGCGTCGTCATGTCCACGCGCTCTACGGCTTCACCCGTTATGCAGACGAGATCGTGGACCGCACCGAGGATCTGCCGCCGGCCGAGCGGGCGGAACGGCTGAACGAGTGGTCCGGGCGCTTCCTCGCCGGGCTGCGCGGCGAGCCGGTCGACGACCCGCTGCTGCCCGCGGTGCTGCACACGATCGCGGTGTTCGACCTGGACGTCGACGACTTCGACTCGTTCCTGCGCAGCATGGCGATGGACCTGACCGTCACGTCGTATGCGACATATGACGACCTGCTCGACTACATGGAGGGTTCCGCGGCGGTCATCGGCACGATGATGCTGCCGATTCTCGGCTCCACCGACCCGGCGGCCGCCCGCGAGCCCGCCCGTCAGCTGGGCCTGGCCTTCCAGCTCACCAACTTCATCCGGGACGTGGCCGAGGACCTGGACCGCGGCCGCACCTATCTCCCGGACGCGCACCTCGCCGAGTTCGGTCTGACCCGTGACGATTTGTTCGCGGCTCGGGCCGCCGGACGGTCCACCCCGGCTGTCAAAGACCTGATCCGGGCGGAAGTCGCCCGCGCCGATGAGCACTACGCGGCCGCGGCACCCGGCATCCCGCTGCTGTCGCCCGGTTCGCAGGCCTGCATGCGCACGGCCTTCGAGCTGTACGCGGGCATCCTCGACGAGGTGATCGCCGCCGACTACGACGTCTTCGTCCGCCGGGCGACCGTCCCCAACCGGCGGCGTGCGCGCGTCGCCGTCCGGTCGCTGCTCACCCGTCCCGGCACCCCGGTGCAAGAGCTGGTGCGTGCCTGACATGCGAACCGCGATCGTGCTCTTCACCCGCGACCTGCGGGTGCACGACAACCCCGCCCTGGCCGCCGCCTGCGCCACCGCGGAGACCGTCGTGCCGCTCTTCGTCCTCGACCCCCCCCTGCAGAAGCTCTCGCCCAACCGGGCGCGCTTCCTGCACCAGAGCCTCGCGGATCTGCGCGAGAGCCTGCGTTCCCGCGGTGGCGACCTGATCGTCCGGGAGGGCGAGCCGGTGGCCGAGACGATGCGGCTGGCACGGGAGGTGCAGGCGGACGGGATCGCCCTCGCCCAGGACGTGAGCACGTACGCCCGGCGTCGCGAGGGCCGCCTGCAGGACGAGTGCGAACGGCACCGGATCTCGTTGCGGCTGTTTCCCGGCACCACCGTGGTGCCACCGGGAGGGGTGCGCCCCGGTGGCGGGGACGGGCACTACAAGGTCTTCTCGCCGTACTACCGGGCGTGGGAGTCGGCCAAGTGGCGCGACGAGGTGGCGACTCCCGCACGGATCACGCTCCCCGCCGACCTGGCCGTCGCCCCGCTGCCACCCCTGCCCGAGGGCGACTCGCCGGCGGCCCTCGACGGCGGCGAGACCGAGGGGCTGCGGCGGCTCAAGGCCTGGCCGCGCCACGTCGGCTCGTACGACGATCTGCACGACGACATGGCCGCCGACGCGACGTCGCGGCTGAGTGCGTACCTCCGCTTCGGGTGTCTCTCCCCGCTGACCGTGGCGAACCGGGCGCGCGATCTCGACGGCGCCGGACCGGCGGCGTTCCTGCGCCAGCTCGGCTGGCGCGACTTCTACTACCAGGTCACGCATGCCTTCCCGAAGATCTCGACGGAGGCGTATCGCACGAGCGGTGACACCGGCTGGCGGTACGACCAGGACGCGCTGCAGCACTGGAAGGACGGGCTGACCGGCGTGCCGATCGTCGACGCGGGCATGCGGCAGATGCAGGTGGAGGGGTGGATGCACAACCGTGCCCGGCTCATCACCGCGGCGTTCCTGACCAAGCATCTCGGGCTCGATTGGCGTGACGGCGTGAAGTGGTTCTTCCGCTGGCTGAACGACGGCGACGTGGCCAACAATTCGGGCAATTGGCAGTGGGTGGCGGGCACCGGCAACGACACCAGGCCTTACCGCCGGTTCAATCCGATCCGCCAGGCCGAGCGCTTCGACCCCGACGGCGTGTACGTTCGTCGCTACGTACCGGAGTTGACATCGATCGCGGGGAAGGCCGTGCACCAACCGTGGCGCCTGCCCGATACGGTTCGATCAGGCCTGGACTACCCCGCACCGCTGGAGTCGCACCGCGACGAGGCGGTGTGGCTGAGGCCGTGAAGCTTCCGTCCGGTTCGCCGGGCGGAGGGCGGGTCCTGCCGGCCCGTTGCGTTCGTCCGTTGTAGGCCGGCGGGACCCGCGCCGCCTGCCCGCTGAACCCGGCAGGGACGGGCGTCATCCTGCCCACCGCGCGAAGGCCGGAAACCTCAGCTGGGCAACGTCCGCCAAGCGGCGTAGTGGTGCACCGCGATCCCGCCGAACGCGGCGGTGCTGCGCGTCGCGACGTCCACCTTCGACAGTTCCTCGTCGAGCCGCGTCGCGCCTTCCTCGGCGAACGTGCAGTACGTGCAGTCCGTCAGCCGACCGGTCTCCGCGCCCAGGCGGACGCGCTTGCCCAGCGCCTTGCCCCGCGCCAACCAGTCCTGGCTGACGTCGAGCATGGAGTTCGTGCCCGTGCCGGTGTCGCGGTAGCTCATCACGGTCACGGCGTTGACGCGGCGGAGCACCTCGTCCGCGAAGTTCTTGCGGCCCAGCTTGTACTGGCCGTACCAGAACGGCACGTCGGCCTCGAGCGGCAGGCTGCTGGCCGTACGCATCTTGTCGAGCAGCGCGAGGAACGCGGTCTGCGTGCCGCGCTGGTCCGTGGTCCAACCGTCGGTGGCGTACGGCTCGACGTCGACGTGGATGCCGGAGAACAGCCCGGTCGACACCACGGCCCGCTCCCACGCCAGTGCGGCCGCCTGATCGGTGACCCAGCCCGGGTCTCCGCCGAGCGCCCGCAGCTTGACGCCCAGCGGCGTGACGCGTTCCTTCAAGTCCTGCAGCCGGGCCAGGTCACCGTTGGTGAGCACGGCCGGCGACACGTACACGAAGATCTCCGAGACGCCCTTGGCCACCGCCCAGTCGACGACGTCGGGTGCCGGGTCGGCACCCCAGAGCCACATGGCCCGGGTGCCGGCCGGCGCGGCGGTGAGGCCCGCGCTGCCCGCGGACGACGCCCCGGGCAGTGCGAAGGCGGCCATGAGAATCGCAGACACCAGCCCTGCCTGCCATCGTCCTCTCATGACCGCCCCCTTTCGGTGTTCCTCTTCCGCGGGGGTTCAGAATCGGCGGCGCCTCCGGTCAGCTGAGAAGTCGCACCGAGGAGATTGCGGTGTCGAGCGCGTCCACCCGCTCGAAGTCGCCGAGCCGCCGGGTCACGTAGGCGATCGCATGGCCGCGCGCGGGATCAGCCCATCCCGCGTTCCCGCCCAGACCGCCCATGCCCCACGTGCCGTCGCTCTCCAGCTGTACGCCCAGCCCCCACGTCGTCTCGCGCCCGATGAAGAGGTCGAGTCCCGTGAACTGCGCCGTGGTCATCTCCTCCACGAGAGCCGGGCTGAGTAGCCGGTGCCCGTCGAGCTCGCCACCGGCCAGCAGTCCCGCATAGAAGCGCGCCACCGCCTCGGCAGTCGTGTGCAAGTTGACGGCCGGCACGACCGCCGTACGCCACGCCGCGCTGTTGACCACCGTCAGGTCCCGCGCACCCGCCGGGTTCGCGACGGCCCGCTCGTGCACCGAGCCGGGTTCGCCCGTCCGGTCCGGCCAGTCCGTCCCGTGGAACTCCAGCTCGGCACACCGTTCCTGGTCGCCGCCGTTCAGACCGAAGCCGAGGTCGAGCCGCCACGGGCCGGCGATCTCCTCGGCCACGAACGCGCCGGGGTCGCGTCCGGTCACCCGGCGTACCAGCTCACCGAGCAGGTGACCGTAGGTGAGCGCGTGTTCGGCCGCGACAGTGCCCGGAGGCCATTCCGGCCGGGCGGCGGCCAGGTCACCGCAGAGCAGCTCCCAGTCACTCCACGCGGACGCGTCCCTCGGCACCGGGAACGTCGGCAGTCCCGCCGTATGCGTCAGCACCTGCCGTACGGAAGCAGCGGTCCGGAATTCCGGCCAATGCCGCGCCACCGGATCGTCAAGACCGACCAGCCCCCGCTCCACGAGCAGCAAAGCGGCCAGCGCGATCACCGGTTTGCCCACCGAATAGACGTCAACCAGAGTCCGCTCATCCCAAGCTTGAGTACGCGCGCCGTCCCGCCAGCCCTCGTGAAGATCCACGACGACCACACCGTCCCGGAGCACGCACAGAGCCGACCCGCCGCACGCCTGATCGGTGAACGCATCCCGGACACCTTCGTAGCCGGGAGCGACGTACCCGCTCACAGCGCGACTACCGCCGTGACTGTCGTGCCGCGGTCGCCGGTCGAGATGTGTAGATCCGACATCCGGCGGGCCAGCCACAGACCCCGCCCACCCGGCGCCGCGTGTGGCGGCAGCTCCCGCCCGACGGTGTCGGGATCGGCGAGGCCGGCGCCGTGATCGCTCACCTCACAGTGCACCGCGCGCCCGGCCACCCACATCCGTAGCCGCCCGCTGCCGCCGCCGTGCCGTACCGAATTGCTGGAGAGTTCGTGCGCGACGAGGATGACCGATTCGGCCGTACCCGCGTCCGCGACGTCCCTGGCCAGGGCCGCAACGGCGGTCCGCAGAGCCGCCAGATTGCCGCCGTGGAAATCCTGGTCCAGCAGAACCCGGGGGGCGTTTCCGCCCGGGCGCCGCTCCGCCGCCCGGGGAGGCCGGTTCTGCGCCGCTCGCCGGGGCGTCGATCCGGTCCGTTCAGCGCTCACCATGGCGCACCAGCATCCGCAGGGCCGGCACCCGGGCGGCACCGGCTTCGATCAGCGTCCGCTCGACCGGCTCGGCGCACACCACCACCATCCGGCGGCGATCCGGCAGGTTCGCCGCCGTCCGCAGGATCACCTCGGCCGCGCTCGGGTCGAGGAAGTGCAGCTGGTTCAGGTTCAGATGG